>CBDFIN010000001.1:0-25639 GCA_965248135.1 Rhizobiaceae bacterium
ATGCCGGCATTGCAGTCTCTCCGATCTCACCTGCCTATGCTTTGATGTCTGCGGATTTTGGCAAACTGAAACATGTTTTCGATGTGCTCAATCCATCGATTGTCTATGTCCCGGACGGCGAAATATTTGCCACAGCCCTAACCGCTTTGGAACTTGCCGGTGTTGAACTTGTCGCCTCGGCAAGGCCATCGAGCGACCAGCCGGCGACACCATTTGAGCAATTATGCCAGGTCAAAGCGACATCTCAAGTTGATGCTGCGATGGCGGCTCTTACGCCGGATACGATAACAAAAATTCTGTTTACTTCGGGATCGACCGGCATGCCGAAAGGTGTGGTCAACAACCACCGCATGCTTTGTTCCAACCAACAGGCGCTGGCTCAGGTTTGGCCGTTTGTCGAGGAAAGGCCCCCGATACTGGTTGACTGGCTGCCGTGGAACCACACTTTTGGCGGCAATCACAATCTCAATCTGGTGCTGCGAAACGGTGGTACGTTATATATTGATGGTGGCAAACCGGTGCCGGGGCTGATCGAGACGACGGTCGCTAACTTGAAAGATGTCGCGCCGACACTTTATTTCAATGTGCCACGGGGTTACGATCAGCTGATCCCGTTTCTTGAGGCTGATACGGCGCTTCGCGACCATTTCTTTTCGCAGTTGGACACGGTGTTTTATGCCGCTGCCGCATTGCCGCAGAACCTTTGGCAGCGGCTGGAGAAACTTTCAATTGCCGCGCGCGGGGAAAAAATAACCATGACATCGGCCTGGGGGTCGACCGAAACCGCACCGCTGGCGACCAGCGTTCATTTTCCGATCGATAAGGCCGGGGTTATCGGCCTGCCGGTTCCGGGCACCGAAATCATACTGGTGGCGAATGCCGGCAAGCAGGAAATTCGCGTTCGCGGACCAAACGTCATGCCGGGCTATTATCAGCGCCCCGATCTTACCACGCAAGCTTTCGACGAAGACGGTTTTTACTGCATTGGCGATGCGGCCAAACTGGCCGATCCGAACGATGCTACAAAGGGTGTTATATTTGATGGCCGGGTGGCAGAAGATTTCAAACTTCTTACCGGCAGCTGGGTGAGCGTCGGTTCTATTCGTGTCGCGGCAATTGCTGCCGGAGAACCGCTAATTCAGGACGCGGTGGTCACCGGCCACGACCGCGACGAAATCGGCTTGCTGATTTTCCCCAATGCCGCCGGCATGGCAAAGGTTTCTCAATTGCCCGCCGATACACCGGTCGCACAGCTGATAGCGCACCCGCAGGTACGCGGTGAACTTGCCGCCGCAATGGCGCGCTATAATAGCGACCACCCGGCCTCCAGCCAGCGCATCGCACTTTTGTTGATAATGCAGGATATGCCACAGATGGACGCCAATGAAATAACCGACAAAGGCTATATCAACCAACGGGCGGTGATCGAAAACCGCGCCGGCATGATCGAACGGCTATATGGCGACCACGACGATGTGTTGATCATCAATTAGGGCACTTGGCAAAAGTTGTCGGACAATTAAGGTGCGGAAGTCGCATCTTAACGGTTTGTGATGACACGGCGATCGCTTTAAAGAAAGTTTATCCGCATGGCGCTCGAATGGAGGGATTTTTTCAAAGAAAAATCTCGGGAATTCGGGTCAGCCCTGAGCATTGCTCATGTGAGGACGGTGATTGAGGCGCAAAAAGCGCCGCAAAGAAGCGCCCGCAGCGGAGCGAACTAACAAAATACGTGCAAATCGCTTTCAAGCAATTGCCGTGTTTGTGATGATATCTTCTTGAACCTTGGGCTTTTCCCCGCGATAGTGCCACCAATCTCAGCATCCCTTGGCTTAAGGAGAACGCGCCATGTCGCTTGCCAACCAGACCTTGTTTATTTCCGGTGGATCACGTGGCATCGGTCTTGCTGTTGCGCTCCGGGCCGCCCAGGACGGGGCCAACGTTGTGATCGCAGCCAAGACCGCCGAACCGCACCCCAAGCTGCCCGGCACAATCTATACTGCGGCAGAGGAAATCGAAAAAGCCGGCGGCCAAGCGTTGCCGGTGATTTGCGACATTCGCCACGAGGATGCGGTATCACAAGCGGTGGCGCGTGCGGTCGGCAAATTCGGCGGTATCGATATTTGCATCAACAATGCCTCGGCCATCCAGCTTACACCGACACCGATGACCGACATGAAGCGCTATGATCTAATGCATCAGGTTAACGCGCGTGGCACTTTTCTGGTTTCCAAAACCTGCTTGCCGCATCTGAAGAAGTCACAAAACGCCCACATCCTCAATTTGTCGCCGCCGCTTGATATGTCGGCCAAGTGGTTTTCCGGTCATGTCGCCTATACGATGGCTAAATATGGCATGTCGATGTGCACGCTCGGCATGAGCGCAGAGTTCAAGAAGGCAGGTGTCGCCGTCAATTCGCTATGGCCATTAACGGCCATCGATACGGCTGCGGTGCGCAATCTTCTTGGCGGTGATGCGGTTGCTAGAATGAGCCGGAAACCGGAAATTCTGGCCGATGCGGCGCACGCAATCCTGATCCGTGATGCAAGCCAATGCACTGGCAATTTCTTCATCGACGAACTGCTTTTGATGGAAGAGGGCGTCACCGATTTTGCACCCTATGCGGGCGAAGGGGTGGAGATGCTGGCAGCCGACTTCTTTGTGCCGGACGAGGTGTTTGATCAGGTCTCGACCAAGGTTTTACGGGCAATTGGATGAGACCATGCATCTGCAGGAAATCATATCGGTTGAGACCGCTGGACAGGGTCTATACGAAATTACCGACAAGGCTACCCACTTTATGCGCGGCAGTGGCATTGCCTGCGGGCTGTTGACGCTGTTTGTGCAGCATACATCAGCCTCGCTGGTTATTCAGGAAAATGCCGACCCGGATGTCATGCGCGACCTGCAAGAGTTTTTTGCCCGCATCGTGCCCGAAAACATGCGCTGGTTGCGCCACACCAGCGAAGGGCCTGACGATATGCCGGCCCACATCAAGTCGGCATTAACGGCGACGTCGCTTTCAATACCGGTGGTTGACGGGTACATGGCGCTTGGCACCTGGCAGGGCATCTTTTTGTTTGAGCACCGGGCAAGACCGCATTCCCGTCACGTGGTGATGCATCTGAACTAGTGGTTCTGTACCAACATTTGCATCCGCCAGCGGCTCGTACTTATGGCAAATGTTGGAATCGAACCACTAGCTAGGCAGGGTTGGCAACCAGAACCATGATCAATACGGCATTTGAAATAAACGCCTCCTGGCTGTTGGCGACCTATGTCATCGCCTGTTTTGCCGTGGTCATTGTGCCGGGTCCATCGGTTACGGTGATCATTGCCAATTCGCTGCGGCAAGGGCCGCGGGCTGGCCTGCTCAATGTCCTCGGCACCCAACTGGGGCTATTGCCGATGGTTCTGGTCGTCGCCTTTGGCCTGGAGACCATCACCACCCAATTGGCCGGGGTGTTTTATTGGCTAAAACTGGCCGGCGGCGCCTATCTGATTTATCTCGGCTATCGGCTGCTTCGTTCCAATGGCGGCTTTGTCAATGCCAATATTGCAGCGGTAGCGATTGGCGATGCGGCGCTGATCCGTCAGGGCTTTATTGTCATCTGGTCTAATCCGAAGGCGCTGTTGTTTTTTGGCGCCTTTATCCCGCAATTCGTCGATCCATTGGGCAATGCCGTCATGCAAACCACAAGCCTGGGTCTGATATTTATGGCCGTGGCGACCGTTTTTGACAGTATATATGCTATCATCGCGGGTAAAGCAGGGATGTTGCTTTCGCGAGGCCGGGTGCGCATGGCTGAAATATTCAGCGGCTCAATACTTGTGCTCGGGGGTGCCTGGCTGGCACTCTCCAAACAGACCTAAGCCGCGAATTCCAGTGGTTCTGTACCAACATTTGCATCCCGTTGCAGCACCATTGTTTGCAAATGTTGGAATCGAACCACTAGCAAGATATTGAATTTAGTGGAATTCTTGAATTTGACATTTGAAAATGAATGAAGTTGCAAGTGAGTACGAAATGTCAAATTCATTCCACTAGAGCTCGTTAGAGCGTTGGAAGTAAAACTAAAATTACAGTGAGGTTGATAAATAACAATGCTGACCTATTCCAAAGCAGCCGAGGCTAACAAGCTGCCGATTGGCGACAAGCTGGTCGAAATACTGACATCCAGCCGCAATTTGCTGGAAATCGCCAGCGGCGACGGCCAGCACGCTGTCCACATGGGGAGCCTGTTGCCTGACCTGATCTGGCAAACCAGCGACCTTGTAGAAAACCACGACGTCATCAGCGCCCGGCTAACGGCAAAGGCCGGCAAAAACGTGCTGATGCCGCTACAACTTGATGTGGCTCAAGAGATATGGCCGGTGGACAAGGTGGACGCGGTCTATGCGGCCAACGCGGTGCACATCATGTCGTGGGCGCATGTGGAGGCAATGTTTGCCGGCATCGGCCGGGTGCTTGAGGATGGCGGGCTGTTGATGCTTTATGGCGCGTATAAATATGGCGGCGGCTTCACCACCCAAAGCAATGGGCAGTTCGATTTGTGGCTGAAAAGCCGCGATCCCGTAAGCGGCATTCGCGATTTTGAAGCGGTGGACCAGCTTGCGCAGGGTATCGGACTGGTGCTTGAGGCCGATCACGCCATGCCATCCAATAATCAATTACTGGTGTGGCGGAGGTAACAGCATCCGGCCCACCCTTCGAGACATACATGGCTAGTGGTTCTGTGCCAACATTTGCATCCGCCAGCGGCTCGTACTTATGGCAAATGTTGGAATCATAAGAACCACTAGAATTCAATAAGTTGCTAGTGGTCTTTGTGGCCAAAACGCTTGAAAAAGAACGTGCTGAAAAGGGATTCAAGCGTTTCGGTCAGACCACTAGTACCCTGATTCATCTATATTACTGGGTACAGGCTTTTGAGTTTATTCCGTGCGGCATCTGTTGAAAAGTGCCAATCGGCCTTTGCGTTGTGTTTGTTGCGGTGATTTTGCCATGCGGCGCTTTCGGTTTCAAGCAAAGCTTTATCCGAGATACGGCGATCCAGACATTGCGATGTGAGCACACTCAATTCAGTTTCGGCCATATTGAGCCATGAGCCGTGCTTTGGCGTAAAATGCCATTCAAACCGCTCAACCAGACGACGTGCTTCGCTCGGTTCGAAGGCCTGATAAAGCGAGGCGGGGCAATGGGTGTTGAGATTATCCTGCACAAGGATGATTTTCCCGGCCCCTGCAAAATGGGTATCGGCCAGATCTTTCAGAACATGGGCATAATCAATGGCTGTGCGGCGCTTTGTTACCTTGATGTGCCGCCAGCCCTCGAGCGGAGCGAACAGCATGAACAGATTGGCGGTGCCATTGCGTTCATACTCATAATCGAAACGCTGGACCTGACCTGGCTTCATTGGAACCGGTGTGCGGGTTTCCTTGACAAGCTGTTTTGATGTCTCGTCGAGGCAGACCAGCGGGCGTTTGGGGTCATGGGGGCGGGTATAAACCTCTAAAACATCCTCCATCGCGGCGACAAAGGCGGCGTTTTGTTTGGGGGGGATGACCCAATACTTACACCGATGGGGTTTGAGAGTGTTTTTTTAAAACCCGACCGATTGTTGAATCGCTGGCTTTCTCAACAATGCCAAGCTCCACCACCTTTTCTTCCAGAAGCCGCAACGACCAGCGAGCATGGCCGACTGGCGGTTCAGAGCAGGCCAACTGGATAAGGCGAGCCTCCTTTTCACCATCAAATATCGGTTCAATCGGTGGCTTTTCGCGCTTCTTGCGATTGATCGCCGCCTCAAGCCCATGCTCTATCAGACGCCGACGGATACGACAAACCGTCGAAACGCTGGTCTCAAGCGCTTCGCCAATCCGTTCATCACTCCAGCCCTCACCATCCGTCGAAACATCGGCCTTCAGCAAAATCCGCGCCTTCAAAAGACGCCCGGCCGCATCGCGCCCGGTGTTGATTATGGTTTTAAGTGAACTTCTTTCCTCACTGCTCAACCGAACAACATATTTCTTTACCCCACCCGCACCAGTCACCATAATAGCCTCAATCAGAAAAACAAAATCAATGAAGCTGAATCAGTACTCGGAAAACATGTCAAATTAAAAGAAGCGAGGCACTAGTAGTATCTATTAATGAACCCAACATGAACCGGGCGTTCCGTTCCGGTTCAAGCGGGATGGTTCATTGTTGTTTGGTTACTTCATGACAACCAGACCAAGGAATGAATACCATGATCAGCCAAGCAATTCGAACCGCCTTTTTGACCATCGCCGTTTCTGTCGCCGGCATCGCCGCATCAGCGCCATCTGCCAACGCTGGCGGGATCCAGGTGGGTATTTACCTCGGCGGAGGCGGACTAAACATGTTCGGTGGCCATCGGCGTCACAAACATGGTGGCTATGCCGATCACGGCAGCTATCGCTCCTATGGCAATGATCGGCGATGGCGTGGTCGCAGTTGCAAGCCGCGCCGGGCAAAACGCAAGGCACGGCACATGGGCCTGCGGGATGCATATATCGCCCGTGTCAAGCGTCGCGCGATCGTGGTCAAAGGATATTACCGCGGAGAGCCAACCAAGATAAAATTTGGCCGCTCACGGCACTGTCCTGTAATCGCCGTACGCTCCCGCTGATTCCATCTAGTGGAATGAATTTGACATTTGGTACCCACTTGCAGCTTCGTTCATTTTCAAATGTCAAATTCGAAAATTCCACTAGATTCAATATCTTGCTAGTGGTTTTTTTGATTCCAACATTTGTAAATAAGGGTGCTGCAGGGGGATGCAAATGTTGGTACAAAGCCACTAGATTATGCCCCTTTCGCGGTCCTGCGGAAGGGGCATCGAGTATCGGTCAGTCAAGACCCGGCGTGAGCGTCGGTGGATCTACTGTTTGATCTCCCAGCGAACCTGAACGGAAACCGAGTAGGAATTTTCGCCGACCGCTACCGGCACCGCACCAGGTGCTGAAGCCCTGGCCATCGCCATTTCGCGAATGGGACGCGGAGGTGGTTGGTTGGCGTGCTCACTGATAGACAAAATGCGACCAAGTCCGACATTAGCAGCCACAGCAAGGGCGTTTGCCTTGGCGAAAGCGTTAGCCATCGCTATTTCCCGCGCCTTGCGTTTGGCGGCTTTTGGATTTTCGTTGATGAAGCGTATGCCACCACCGGAATTGATCCCGAGGCTAACCGACCTGTCGAGAATTTCGCCAAGCTTGGAAAGATCGCGTATACGCACGCTTAGCTGATTGAATACCTGATAACCGACAATCATTGGTGGTCGTTGTTCACCAGACATTTTTTGCTTTGGATAATGATAGCGGGGTTGGATATTGAAGCCGGTGGTTTGTAAATCCCTTGCTTCGATGCCCGCGGCTTTCAACTCGCGCAGAACCGTTGCCATCGCCTCATTATTCCGGCTTAGCGCATCACGCGCTGTTTTGGCCTCTGCCTGAACACCGAGCGAGACTATAGCGGTATCCGGCGCCACAGTGGCGCTGCCGGTGGCTGAAACCGAAATCGCCGGAAGTGGTTCTTCCGCCAGGACATGGCCGACATTTGTTATCATCAGCAGGAAAGCGGCGAATAGGATATTGAATAAAACGTGCGCAGTTTGCATTGGTGATTGTATTAGCACAACATTCTCCCTTGATTGCTTGATATGAGGACTTGTCATCTATGGATTTTCATTGAATGATGGCGTCAGAAGGGCTGTCATTGGCGAATTTATTACCATCCAACGCAATATAATCTGCTGCAACCGGCCAAAGTTCAAGGATTTTCGGTGATCGTTCGCTTATTCCTCGTCGTTTGCACGGTGTTGTTATTGAGTATTTCCGCGGCAGCCGAAAACCAGCTCGTCTATAGCCAAGCGACATAATTTTGATTATAGTTTTGTGCATGACTTATCCTGTTAAATTCCGCAAACATGTTCTTAAGGTTCGAGACAAGGAAGGGCTGACATTTAAACAAACGGCACTTCGGTTTAGCGTTGGGGTTGCCTCGGTTGTTCGCTGGGCCAATCGGCTTGAGCCGGATCAATCCAAGCCCCGCATGCGCAAGATTGACATGGCTGCACTGGCCCGCGATGTGGCGGAATTTCCCGATGCCTATCAGTATGAACGTGCGGTGCGTTTTGATGTTTCACCTAAGGCAATCTGGCAGGCGTTGCGCAAGTTGGGGGTGACATATAAAAAAAGCGTTTCGCCATCCGAAGGCGGACGCGACCAGGCGTACAGCCTTCCAGGAAACGATTAGCGGGCATGAAAAAACCGGCAAGCCCATCGTCTATATTGATGAATCAGGCTTTGCCCATGATATGCCCCGCACCCACGGCTATGCGGCCAAGGGCCTGCGCTGTTTTGGCGTTCATGACTGGCATGCGCGGGGAAGGACAAACGTCATCGGGGCGTTGTTGGGCGGCACCTTGCTGACAACCTGCCTGTTTCCATGCAATATCGACAGCGATGTCTTCCATGGCTGGCTGACAGGCGATCTCATTCCAAAGCTGCCTCCCGGCGCCGTTGTTGTGATGGATAATGCAAGTTTTCACAAACGCCAGGACATGAAAAAGGCTATCAAGGATGCCGGACACACACTCGAATATCTACCGCCATATTCTCCAGACCTCAACCCGATCGAGCATAAATGGGCACAGGCAAAGGCCATCAGACGAAAACACAAATGCGAAATCGAAACACTGTTCAAGGACTTCAATATTTGAATCAAAACAGTGTCGCTTGGCTATATCAACCACAAAAGCGCGATTGCGGGCGCTCACATCACCCCTGGCAATGTTGATGATCGTGTGCCACTGGCCAAACTGACCGCTGGCCTGAAGGGTATATTGCTTGCCGACAAGGGTTATATTTATGCCGAATGGTTCGAAAAACTCTGGAAGAAGGGCCTGCCGGAGATCATAAACGGGGTTGAATTCAAGGACGGACTACCGCAAACCAAAACCGCCGCCTGATCGCCCGTCACCAACTTTTGGGCATAGCTCACAGGTTTCACGCACGATCCTGATGTGTGAAGCGCATGAATCCACCAGACAAGTCAATGGGTTCACCGCCTTCCAGCGGCTGTTTGAGGAATACGGCCTGCCCGATGCCATTCGTTACGACAACGGATTGCCCTTTGCTTCTCCCAACGGGTTGTTCAATCTGTCGAAGCTTTCCGTGTGGTGGCAAAGGCGCTTTCACCTTCGATGAGCAGTGCGAGCAACATACGCACAGCCGCTGGTGGCGCCGCACAAACGGCTTGATCAGCGGCACTTCAATCTCATCATATTCGCCAATCACATCACCCTCAAGATCAGTATCCAGATGCCCGTGACACTGCGGGCAAACATCAGGCCAGTGATCGACGGTCTCATCCGGGTTCTCATGCAAGGAACGGCTATGGCCTTCATGTCCTGGTTTCCCACCGCCCGGTTTGGCATGCTCGCGGCGCGCCTTCCTGTCTGTCGAGGGTGGTTTGGATGAGGTCCGCGATGTTTTGGCAGGGCGCTGCAGCTGTGCCTGAAGCACCAAATACGCTTCAACCAGCTCTGCCTTGCTCAACCGTGCCAAATCATCCCGATCCATACCCCCATAGATTCAGAACATCACTGATTTGGCAAGGGGTGAGTAATTACTCCCGATAAACCAGTGGGGGTACTGCTATACGTATTGATGAAGAAGGAGTGTGGAGCGTAACTTGATTCAACTGATGCATCATTTTGGCAATGACAGCCGCTTTTCCCATTCGGAGGAAGCGCGCCGCAAACAGTGGTTTATCAAAGCAAGACAAGAGCAAAAGCTCCGTGACAATATTGCCGAGGAAGCGGCGGAAAATGCCACTGTAACCGCCATTGGCGTATCTGTAATCATAGCCTCTGAAATTCAGATTGCAGAGTTTGAGGCCAAACTTGATGTTTATGATACTGCCATCACCGAAGCCTTGATGGACAATCGGGAAAGATTGGACTTTATCGAGAAGCGTCTGGCTGAAACAGAATTGCGGTTACAGGTGATGTTGGAACAGGCATATATCATTGAAGATGGTCGCCGGGTTTTTAAATCCGAAGATGGATCATTTGTCATTGATGAATTTGGAGAAGAAGTTACGCCCGATGAAGTGGATTTTGATCTGGTTACAGGGCCTACCGCACAAGCCTATCTGGAGCAACTTCAATTCAAACGTGACGATCTTGAAATGCGTGACAGCCTGAACGCAGAGCGTCTCAAACTTCACAAGGCACATGATCTGGTTCAGGAAAAGCGCGAGGTGGTAAAATCTGGAATGGCCACGGTTGAAGATTTGGAAGATCATGATGCGGATGATGTTTTTGGTAAATTATTGATATAAAAGGATTATAAATGCTATTATTTTGTAACGTGCCAGAAAACGTGCCATTTTGACGACGATGCATCTTTTCGGGCAACCCATTGAAGTTACAATAATTTATTCCTTTTATTAGGCCCGTCACTCGCAATTTACCCGAGTTTCGCCCAGATGACCTACTTTTTTCAAATTCCCTAAATTTGTAGCCGATAAGAACTGTAGATTACGCTCGTGAGCCGTACGCTACCCAATTTTACCGATTGCGCTCGGATATCGTCCTATTCAACTTCAGCCAGCGCCCTTGCCACAGCGAGTTTGTATGACAGCTCATCTACCTTTCCCGAACTGAAGCTTTTATTCACCTTTCGCCTGTCAGTCCACAAAGCTACCCAACCGCGAGCAACACCGTCGACTAATTCTCTCTCGTCGATTTGAAAATGTTTCAGCAAGACGTTATTCTCCGCAAAGAACTGGCGAACCACCTCGGGGTCCGGTGGAAGAATGAAGATTGTTTTCATCAATAGATCATTGCTGACAATCGTTTCAACCTCCCAATTGGTGGCAGAAGTAGCTCCTACTAGAAAAAGAACGGCTCTCGGATGGGTCAACAATTCACTAATCCGCTCCCGCCACTGATTGTTCGAAGTGTACTCACGGACAGCCCCGACCGGTTCCACCGCAACGTTTTTGTCACCAAGTGCAACCAATGGCGCGAACTTGAACGCTGCATCCGCAATACAAGCCTCAATCGGTCGAGTGCTGGCTTGAGTTGCAGTCATGCGGAGTGCAATCGATGGCAATGTCGGTACCATCGAGCTGTCCAGGGCGAATGGACGGAGGTATATAATTGGATCATCAAACCACCTGACGTCCTTTGACGCTCGCTTGGCTGCCAACGCGAGAACAGAAAGCAGAAGATTCAGAAGTCGACGCCAGTGCGGAAATGAAGCTACACAGGGCAATCGCATTTCAAAAGTTGTTTAGGAGTGAAAGCAGGAAATCATCATTCCAGCCAGCGCGTTTGAATTTTACGCGGTTTGATCCCTTGTCCTGATTTGCCTTTATGATGTTTAGTGCGATACGTCTGAGGGCTGCAAAATTGATCGGTGCGTTGTCTTTGCGAGCGCGATGGAGATCATCATTCATAATGACATCAAGCGACCAGTGAAGGCTGTTTTCAATTTGCCAATGCCCCCGAATAATGGTTGCAGCTTCCTGCGCTTGTGGGGGTTTTGACATGAGATAAACGCGTTCGCAGCGGCTTGATTTTCCGTTCATTTCACGTGTTGAAGTGACATGGACGAAGGTCTTGAGGCTTGGCCATTTGTGTGTGTCGTCAAGATATTGCGTAGTGCTGTAGACATGGTAACATCGCTCTTCAATGCGGCCATGGTTGGCGTCAGTTGAGATATATTCTCAATATAATCAGTCTCTTGATCATCAATGAAGGCCCGCACATCCGCCTGCATATCGCCCTGATTGCCCTTCAGTTGCACACAGTAATCGCCGCCTTCACGCACGATCAACTCACAGGTCTCGCGTTGGCAATGCAGCGCGTCAGCAGTGATCGTCATGCCCTTGATGTCGAGCATTTTGATCAACTCACGTAGGGCCAAAATCTCGCCACCACCCTTGGCACTTTCGATAATACCGAGGCTCAAACGAGCCCCATGCGCAAAGGCGGTCACCACGTTCAGGCCGGATTGATTGGCGGCCCTGTCAAAGGTGCGACGCATCTCTTTGCCGTCAATGGCGATGGCGGGTTGGGCATCGCGTGCCTGGGCAAAATCAGCACGGAACTTCTCAAACAGGCGTTGAAAGCTTGCGGGCTTAAGCAACCGAAACAGCCGTGAAAACGTGTCGTGACACGGCGTGCCATTCGGCAATTCGAGAAAATCGCGCAGAAATTCTTCCTTCGCATGGCCAAAATCGGCCATATCCACCGCAGTTTCGCCGCCACACAAGGCACATAAAAGGCTGATTGTCATGATGTCACAAAACTTGTGACGGCAGGCATTGCCCGTGCGTGGATCGTCTATATCATTGAAATAGCTTATGATTGTTGACATCTTGAGGCTCCATATCGTGATGGAACCTCAAGAATCTATTCAGGCATATTTGTCAAACCCCAAATGCGATTCCCCTGTGAAGCTACATAACCGGCCCAGCCGGACAATAAGACGAACAACCCGAACACAAGAAAATGACCAGACGTCGTTACAAGCAAATAGTGATTGGTGAGGAGGTAATATACCGAAAGCGGAAATAGCAACGTGAGCATAATAAGACTCAGCGCTGCGAACCAGCGTCTCACGAAAAGAAACCAAATTACCAAAATGAGCACCAGCAACAATAGCTGGCGACCAGGACCGGCATAAAACCCAACGAGTAACTCAGCTACTGGGCCGTCCCGGTATTGTATCGGAATCACTGTTAGAACGGCCTTTACTTCGACGGTTGAAAGCGATGGCAACAAAGAGAATAAGGCTGCCGCTGGTACCGCTATCGCGAAAAGAAGTAGCCACAAGACCGAACGGAACTCCTGTCGCGAAATCCTTGCAACCACCGCAGGTATGAGATTCCGAAGCCAGTGCAAAGGCCATGCCACGTTGCGCAATCGAAATATTGTCGCTCTGCTTCCCCCAAATCCTGTCAATCCGATCGAGGACAATACTGCCATATTCAATGGAACCAGAGCTATCGTATATAGCGCCTTAAACACACGAAAAACATTCGCAGCTGGGTTATCGCTCTCAATCAAGGGTTCACAGAAGTGAAAACTGTCCTTTGATTTTCCGAAAATCACTGCGCCATCGCTCATTAAACTTGAAAGTGGAAATATGCATAGCCGCAGGTCG
The DNA here is from genome assembly GCA_965248135.1 of Rhizobiaceae bacterium. Classification (GTDB taxonomy): domain Bacteria; phylum Pseudomonadota; class Alphaproteobacteria; order Rhizobiales; family Rhizobiaceae; genus SZUA-100. Next base: position 13,204 of record CBDFIN010000001.1, read on the forward strand.
AAGGCATTAACCAAGAGCCAAATCGGCAGTGGGCTGGCCACTATAAGAAGCAGAATAAGATCACCCAACGTCAGCGGTGTCAATATTCGGCGGCGCAGCAATACGAATGCAATAAGTGGCAGAACAACGAGCGAAGTATTGAGCAATGTATTCATCGAAGCCGTTTGCGAATCGACAATAAACTCCTTCGTTACAAAATCGAATGGGTGGAGCCCTACGGCAGATGCCGCCTGGTAAATGGGCACTAGACTGAAGGAAAAAGTGAATGCAAAGCTTATGAGCCCGATTCCCAAGAACAAGAACAAGAAGACGATTATATCCAGCAGGTTATCAAGCGCATTGCTCAATCGCAGGCCTGCTGCTGATACTTTTTTGTCGATGGATATAAGACCAATAGGCAAGCTTCTTACCAATATTCGATTTTGGGACGATGAGCGATACGATTAGCGAGGTACGTAAACACGGAATGGCATGAATTTAGTCTCGACGATAATTTTGGATACTTGTTGCAAAATTACTTTACTTTCTAGAGAGCACAGCATTTTTCCTCCATAGGTGCAAATCATCCTACTATTGTTCGAAGCCGCAAGTTCTTCTAGCTTTTTTATAAAGCCCTCGTTTTCATTGAAGGTCCATAAACCCAGGGCTGTTCAACGCTAAATGCTTGATGGTTGTCTGGGGGATTCCCAAAGCGGTATTTGTCTGAATCTATAGGAGTGTATTTGATTCGGAGGATGCACTCATGACATTGAAATTCCTGGAACTTTTATCGACGATCCCTGACCCACGCCGGGCGCAGGGCAAGAAATGGCAGCTTGGTCCGGTGATGCTGGCGACGATCCTGGCGATTTTATCCGGGGCGACGTCCTATCGCAAGGTCCATCGCTTCATCGAGGCTCATCGCGAGCACCTCAATGGGGCATTCGGCTTCGGCTGGGAGCGCGCGCCGGCTTATAGTGCCGTGCGAACCATCCTGCGCGGGCTTGATGGTGGCAAGGTGGAGCGGGTTTTCCGCCGCCATGCGGCGCAATTGTGCGGTAGCGAACGGAGTGAAGACGTGGAAGCGATGCCGGTTGTCGCTATCGACGGCAAGACGCTGCGGCACAGTTTCGATGCCTTTAACGACCGCAAGGCGGCCCATGTTCTAAGCGCTTTTGCGGTCGATGACGCGCTGATCCTGGGACACCTGGAGGTGGACGAGAAGAGCAACGAAATCCCCGCCGCGCAAGCGATGATCAAAGCGCTGGCGCTTACCGGCCGGCTGTTTACGATGGACGCCATGCACTGTCAAAAAAAACTTTCCGGGCGGCCCGGGCGGCGAAAAGCCATCTCATTGTTCAACTTAAGGAAAATCAGCCCGGTCTGCTGCGAATAATCGAGGCTGTCGGCGAAAGAGAACTGCCGCTGGCTCGTCATGAAACCATCGACAGAGGCAAGCGCATGCGCGTCGAGACCCGCATTGTCGAGGTTTTCGATGCCGCTCAGGCGCTTAAACAAACCGGCTGGAACGGGCTCATCGTGCGTATCATCCGTGTGACGAGAGTGACATTTCTCCGCAGCGCCAAAACCGGGATGTGGAACTGTCGCGAGGAGACCTGCTTTTATGCCTGCTCCGCACCCGTCAGCGCGAAGAAAGCGGCGCAAGCCATTCGCAACCACTGGGGTATCGAGAACAGAAATCATTATGTCCGCGATGTTACGATGCTGGAGGACGCCAGCCGCATTCGCACCAACCCTGGCATCTTCGCCAGAGCGCGCAGTTTCGCCCTTAATATCCTGCGTGCCAACGGCGAACAAAACATCGCAGACGCCCTGTGGCGCAACGCCCTCGACTTCACCAGAGTGCTCGATTACCAATACAAGTAATTAGCGTTGAACAGCCCTGTCCATAAACCCCAGCGAAACACGATACCTTCTTTAATGTCGGTTCGTGTAGTTATACCGAGCAGTTCGTATTCAAAACCAGGTTCGCTTGTCTTTTCTGCCTGAAGCCAGAAATACTTTAAGGTGCCCCAATTTCGCTCGATCTGGTGATTGACGATCTGAGCCGGAAAAAGCCGAAAAGTCCGCCCCACCTCTAGCCCGGATTATTCATCAGGGTGCCTAATATAGCTGGCGGGCATGGATCAAGCTGTTGAAATAGCGTATGATTTCGGTGTTCGAACAAGATCATTCACCCTCAGCAGAAAATCCGGCCCGCCATGCAAGAAGATAACCTGTTTCTCCCCGGTTTGTCACCTTTAGGGCGGCACGAAATATCTGCCCGGTTTGATGGTGGCGCTTTGTCATCTGATGGCGGTGTGTTGATACTGCGCGAGATCGAGCGAAAGCTGAACTTTGCCGGTATGATTGCTTCCTGCTTGCATGACGAGCGCGATGCGGGGCGCACCATCCATTCCCAGACCACCATGATCCGCACCCGCATGTTTGCAATAGCTTGCGGCTATGAAGACTGTGATGACCTTGATGAGTTGCGCCATGATCCGGCACTGAAGATTGCCTGCGAGCGACTGCCGGAAAGTGGATGCGCGTTAGCATCCCAGCCAACCTTGTCGCGGCTGGAAAACACGCCGTCCTGGCGGGAGCTTGGCCGCATGGGGTTGGCCCTGATTGACCTGTTCTGCGACAGTTTTAGCGCCGTGCCTGGTCATATTGTTCTGGATATTGATGATACCACGGACCGCACATATGGCGATCAGCAGCTTTGCCTGTTCAACACCCATGCGCAAGGATACTGCTTTCAGCCTATTCATATTTATGATGCTGCATCGGGCAAGCCGGTGTGCTTTTTATTGCGGCCCGGCAAACGGCCTTCGGGCGAGGAAGCAGCCCGGATTTTACGCCATGTCATTCGTCGTATCCGGCACAACTGGCCCCGCACTGTCATCACCGTGCGCGGTGACGGGCACTACGGAACACCAGAGGTCATGGATCTTCTGGAGCAACACGGTTGTTTCTACATCTTCGGCCTGCCGGGCAACAACAGGCTAAAGACGCTCTCCCATCCATGGAGTGAGGATGTTGCTGTTCGTCGGGCATTGAGCGGCAAAGACAAGGTGCGTCGTTTCTTCCAAATCCGTTACGGTGCCAAAAGCTGGTCAAAGGAGCGCAAGGTCATCGCCCGTGTTGAGGCAACCAAATTGGGCAGCGATACCCGCTTCATCGTCACCAATATGCCAGGGCGGGCCAAGCATCTTTATGAGAAGGTCTATTGTGCACGCGGAAAAATGGAAAACCTGATCAAGGAACACAAACTCTACACCAACAGAACCTCCTGCCACCGCTGGGAAGCCAATCAGTTCCGGTTGTTTCTGCACACCGGTGCTTACTGGCTGTTATTATTATTGCGCGGGGCAGCCCCAAAACGTTCGCGGTTTAGAACCGCCACCTTCGAGACCATCCGGCGCACATTCCTGAAAATCGCGGTGCGTATTGAACAGTTGAAATCGAGGATTAAAATTGCCCTGCCAACGGCTTGCCCGCACCGTCAATTGCTCGTCTTGTTGATGGGACGCATCAACGCCCAGAGCCCGTAATCAACGCGGCATGAGCCGATGATTACCCCCCAACAACAACCCCAAACGCGTATTAAATGTTCCAATCAAACTCCCGCCGTTAGCCCGGTTAATCCTTCACGCCCGGATGAAACCTGAAAGGCCTGGTGAATAATTCGGGTTAGCTCCTAAGCCACCAATTCTCCTTGCTGAAGGGTTTTGGAGTTTTCAAGCGAATGGAGTTTCCTGTCCAGAAAAGTGTTTATGAGATGATGAATGTCGTCAACCCCAACCCAGGCAATCCAGGCTTCGACCTCGTCATCTTGATTGTGGTAGGGGAGAAACATACTGCCTGGTTCAGTGTGAAGAAAACCCGCCCTAGCCGCCAGTCCCTTTAGTATTACGGTTGAACGAATTATTGAGAAAATATAGTCAAGCTCCCACTTCAGCAGACTTATTACCATCGCTAAACAAGTCAAAGGTGCCGCCAGATCTGCACCACGAAATCCATCATCCCCGCCTTTTAGCCAAAATTCGCCATGGTAACAAACCGTTCCTTTGATAGCACGTGAGCCTGGACCAGCTCGGAAGCGTAACTTTTTATGATCGAAGGTATCGGAAATGTATTCGGTCAGCCTCTTCTCCATATGTGATGCAAGGGAATTTCCTTCAAGTTCGACAAGTCTCACAGCCTGGGTATGAACCAGTTCGCCTGACGCATCCATGCCTAAAATCCAGAAGCCCAATTTGTTTTCGGAACGAAATGCATCGGGAGAAAATCTCGGCCCAACAAAATTCCTATGAGGTTGATTGTTTATGACCGCTTCATAGAAGTTGAAATCGCATCCTATCTCCAGAGTAATTCCACGGGATTCGGCGAACTGGGTCGCTTTTGAAATGAAATATAGAGAATTGTCAGTGCGTGGATTCAACATTTGATACTCCTGTTGTTGGATTGCAATCAGGAGTGTATCGCAATGGATAATTTCATTCACATAAGAGTTATGTCATTTCTCCAGTATTCCCGCCATTGATTGATATTCAGATAGCAAACTCGTTGACATTACACCAAATTTTTTGCCATCGAGATCGGTTATTTTAACGTTTTGGGTTAAATCGGTTAAAACAATTAGCGCATATTCGCCATTTGGAAATGTACTTCCAAGCAACAGTCTTTGGTAACTAGATGCCAGCGTTGGTTCCGCTGTCCCCCGAGAACTGACTCTATGAATATGATCTAAACGGACCCCACCACTTTCATAGACTTCCTGATAAGTTTGCAAGATCGATTCGGCGAATCTTGCTCCAAATAAATTATCACCAACTATTTGACCCACATTGCTTTTTACCCACTTCCAGCCGAACCAAAATGCATAAACGGACTTTTCCCCAAGCTCTACGCATTGCCACCCATGTCGATGGAGGCGATAGACCAAGAGGTGTGGCCGAATTGGTGCCAGGGCAGGGTCTTCTATAAATCCACCGGCTTTTGCCCAGCATAGAAACCCGTTTTGAAGGAGAGCAGTACCATCAGTCCAAAGCCGACTTAAGTGCTGTTGTTGCGAGTGAAATGACTGATCTTGCTCAAACTGATGTCCAATTCGCTCCAATCCGCTGATGTTTTGGATATTACCGGCCAGCCAGGCGTCACCACGAGCAACGAGTGCCGTGGCTTCTATTAGGGAACGAGTGCCGGTTTCAGTGAGGCGATATTGGCGATCGATAATATCAAAAAGCCGCCTTCCTCTGATTCCTTCCAAAATATCAATATGACGACGGACAGTTTGTCGTGTGCTGCCGAGAACCTTGACTGCTTTGGATAGATTGAGGGTGTCAGCCAAGGTAACAAAAGAACGAAGCATTTCGAATAAGATGACTTGTTTGGGTTTTTTCGGCAATTGAAGACTATCCCGGTTAAGTCCGCCAGTGGTTTAATTTCAACATTTGCATCCCCTGGCGGCTAGTACTTATCGCAAATGATAGGAATCAAAAGAACCACTAGCAAGATATTGAATCTAGTGGAATTTTTGAATTTGACATTTGAAAATGAATGAAGCTGCAAGTGGGTACCAAATGTCAAATTCATTCCACTACAGTGATGGCGATCGTCAGTTGCAAAGATGTCGAAATGCAGCTTCACAGGAAGCTCAATTCTGGTGGTGGATTACTCAAATCACTAAATCAGTAAATAAATAATACATCAATGGAAAATTCCTGGACATAACCGCCCATTTTTAGGGGAATTGATTTCTGATCAGGACCAAGAGATTGTTTTGTCGAAGTTAGCGGAAGGTAGGCGCCAACTTGAAGTTGAAGCAAAAGGTGGTGATCGAATGAAAAAAAACGAGCATGGAATCGAAGTTAACGAAATGCAGGGCAGGACTATTGTGAAAGCCCTATACAAAGGAAAGACTTCATTTCTTTTTTTGCTGATTGCAGACTATCTAAGAAGTAATGGATTAAAAGTTCCAAGAGAAATAATTACCTTGTACAAGACAGAAAACTTGTACGAGTGCCCCAACGATGAAGAGATTTTGAAAAATCGAACAGCTGGTTGAAACAGAATTACCAGAGGAATCAATAGTATTCTGTTACAATTGATATTCCAAAATCCGCTGGTAACGATTAAGGAGGTTGGTTAGGGCTGACCTCCTTTTTTGCTTGCCAATGGGCTTTGTGCATTTAGCGTGCATCCATTGCCATCCACATGCACGAAAGTTGGTGATAGGCTTATGATCAGGCTGCGCTTACGGTAGTATCCGATAAACCGTGCATATGACCGGTTTGATTTTTTCTTTTTCAAGAGCCTTTTAGCCCATTGAAGAAGGAAAGCGGTTATGGAACAGGACCGCGAACCGGTTGAGGGCCTGTTTCCATGTTCTTGCTGGCATTGTCCACTTTTTGGCGGCGTTTCGCAAGGCCGGATATAACAGCCTGGTAGCGGCATCATCGGAAGGGAAATGGCCACGGTTTTTGATGATTTTTCTCAAAGACATGTTCAAACTTTCGATGGCGTTGGTTGTGTAGATGATTTTGCGCACCGCCCCGGGATAGGCAAGGAACGGGATAATCTGCTCCCAGTTTCGCCGCCAGCTTTGGGCAATGGGCGGGTATTTATCGCCCCACTTTTGCTCAAATTCATCCAGCCGCAGGGCGGCATCATCAGCCGTTGCGGCACGGTAGATTTGGCGAAGATCACTGGCCACCATCTTGCGGTCATTCCACGGCACATAATTGAGCGAGTGACGGATCATGTGAACGATACAGGTCTGCACCTGGGCCTCGGGGAACACCGCATTGATCGCCTCGGGAAAGCCCTTCAGCCCGTCAACTACCGTGATGAACACGTCATTCACGCCACGGTTCTTGATCTCATTCATCACCCGCAGCCAGAATTTCGCACCCTCCGTCTGTTCGATCCACAGGCCCAATACCTCCTTGTGGCCCTCCATGGTGAAGCCAAGGGCCAGATATACCGCCTTGTTGCGCACCGTGCCCTCATCGCGGATTTTAACCCGCAGCGCATCGAAGATGATGATCTGATAAACTTCATCCAGAGGACGGCTTTGCCATGAGCGCACCTCATCCATCACCTCGTCGGTGACGCGGCTGATCAGGTCCGGCGAAACATCAACACCGTAAATCTCATACAAATGACCCTGTATTTCCCTGACCGGCATACCACGCGCATACATCGAAATGATCTTGTCATCGAAGCCATAAAAACGCCGCTGACCCTTCTTGATGATTTTCGGTTCAAAGCTGGCGTCACGATTGCGGGGCGAAGGTCTGATAGAGCGCGGCTTTGGTGTGGGTATTGAGGTTGTCCTGAACCAGGCAGATTTTCCTGGCATTGGGGAAATGGATATCGCTCAGTTGTTTCAGAATGCGGGCATAATCGACGGCAGTGCGCCGCTCGCTAACTTCAACATGGCGAAAGCCCTCAAGCGGCGCGAACAACATGAACAGGCTGGCGGTCCCGTTGCGCGTGTATTCGTAGTCATAGCGGGCGGGCTGCCCCGGTTTTATGGCGATGGGCTGGCGGGTTTCGCTGATCAGTTGTTTGGAGGTTTCATCCAGACAAACAAGCGGAAAACCCGCATCGTGCGGGCGGGTGTAAACCTCAAGCACCTCCTCCATGGCGGCAACAAAAGCGGCATTTTGTTTTGGCGGGATCACCCAATATTTGCTCAAATGCGGCTTGAGCTTGTTTTTTTAAGCGCCCGCCCGACCGTGTTGAAATGAGCCTTTTCAACAATCTCCAGCGCAACAACCTGCTCGGCCAACAGCCGCAATGTCCAGCGGGCATGGCCTTGGGGAGGTGTGCTGCAGACCAGAGCGGTCAATTTTGCCTGTGCCTCACCATCAAAGATCGGCTGGATTGCCGGCATTGCCCGCTGCTTGCGGGAAAACACCGCCTCAAGACCTTCCGTGACAAATTTGGCGCGGGTTTTACTCACCATGGAAACATTGGTCTCAAGCGCCCGGCAAATGCGCTCATCCGTCCAGCCATCGCCGCCCTCACCCTGATCGGCTTTAAGCAAAATTCGCGCCTTCAAAATCCCCCGCGCGCTGCTCTTTCCTTTCGAAATCTTCGCCAACAACTCACAACGCTCTTCGTGTGAAAGCTCAACCACATATTTCTTGCGACCCATAATCCAAATCCCCTGCCAAATCAGTCCGCTGACAGTGAATCACAATTCAGAAAATAGCGCTACAAGTTCTTTTGGGCGGTACAAGCCATTAGGCGCTTTCGACTTGCTGTTCCAGTGCCGGGTCGACGGTCAGCTCGATGGCTTCGACCTCGTCGTTGATCGACTGGCCCTGGCCGGCGAACCATACATCCTCGCTGAGGATTTTTTCACCATCAGAAGTTTTCGCCGAAGACTGCATCAATTCGCGACCCTCTTTGTCATGGTGGATTTCCATCTGCGTCGATATTTCGACAATATCATGATCATCAAGGGTCTGGATTTCGCCCTCCTCGACAATTGCATCGCCATCATCGACCCAAAGTTCCAGGCCGACAAGCTCTTCGCCATTAAGGACGCCATCGTCATTTTCATCGAGCGCAGCAAGCTTGTCATAGCCATTGGCATATTTGCCGCCCTCATCACCAAACAGACGTGAACCATCCATATCGGTCGCCGCATTGCCATCGCGGTTGTCGATCAAAATGCCGTCGCCGGAACCGTCAAACCACTCAATATTGTCCAGTTTTCCGTCGGCATCGATGTCAAACTCGACGGTCTGGCCAATTTCGGCATTCGCATCCTTTTCATGCGATGAGGTCTCACCGGTGACACCAATCTCGCCGTCGCCATTGAGGTCAAGCGCGATCGGGGTCCGCAGGTTGATATTGTGATGTGCAAACGTTGTGTCGAAAAGTCCATCGACTTCGTAAATCTTATACGCTTGCTTGTCGCCTCTGGCGGTAATGTTGCCATCGGCGTCTTCGATCGCACCACCGCCTTGTGCTGAAGCGCCCGTATCACCGTTGCGGGCGATGCCGTCGCCATCGGCTGTTTGGCCCCAGATACCGTGTGGCAAGACACCATCGGCGGCAACATTGTCGCTTGCAAAGTCGAAGTTGAGATAGGTGCCGATACTACCGGACTTGATGTACATGGTAATATCGTACTCGTCGGTGGACACCGTAACCGAATTGCCTTTCTTGACCACGCTGCCGTCAAGATAGCTGCCGTCTTTCGAGGTCGTTTCACCGTCAATATAAAGCTGACCCGCACGATTGAACGCGATTTCTTCGCCATCAACCACAAGGCCGAACTCGCTCATGATGGTCGCGCCGTTGTTGCCCCAATTGCCAAATCTGGCATTCACCTGCAGGCCTGAGTCAGACAAGATATTGTAGTATTTGCCATGCTCGCCATGGACGTCGAATTTGCCGCCATCGGCGCCGACGAAATGGGGATCGCCCCATATAGTGCCGTCGGCATGAACTATCGGGCCGAGCAGACCGGCGTCAACCGTGAGATTTTGTTCGTTTTCGCCAAGCGTAATCACATCGGTCATGCCGGTGGTGACATTGACATCGCTGTCGATGGTGTCGGCGTTATTGCCAAATGCATTCTGCTCGGTAAACTGGGCCCCGTCTGGTGCTACAAAACCAACCGAATAGTCGCCGGCTTCAAGATTGTCGAACAGATAGGAGCCATCTACCGCAGTGACCTGGCTGTCAAGAACGTTGTTGTCACCATCTTTCAATTGCACGGTGATATCGCCAACGCCCATTTCATCGGCGTCCTGGACACCATTCTTGTTGGCATCAAACCATACCTTGTCGCCCAGCGAACTGGTGGCAACCGGTATTTCGACCAGACCACCATCGATGGTCGGATCGTTTTCGCCGCCGGCAAGCGAAACCTGATGGCTCATGCCGGTGGTAGCGTCGATATCACTGTCGAGGATGTCGATACCATTGTTGAGCGCGTCCTGGCCGGTAAAATCGAACCCGTCCGGCGCAACAACACCAACCGAATAGGTGCCATCGTCGAGATTATCGAACTGATAGGAGCCATCGGCCGCAGTGACAGTGTTTTCCAACACCATACCGTTTTGGTCTTTCAACTGGACGCTAACCCCGCCAATGCCGGCTTCACCCGCCTCCTGAATACCGTTCTTGTTTTCATCAAGCCAGATATAATCGCCAAGTGAATTCTTCGGACCCGGTTCCTCTACCAGGCCGGCGTCGATGGTAAGATTGGTTTCATTCTCACCCAGAACGACGTTCTGGCTCATGCCGGTGGTCACATTGATATCGCTGTCGAGGGTGTCGATACCATTATTGAGCGCGTCCTGGCCGGTAAAATCGAACCCGTCAGGCGCAACCACACCGACCGAATAGGTGCCAGCTTCAAGATTGGTGAATAGATAATCGCCGTTAGCATCGGTCTGCTGGGTGGAAATGACCGCACCATTGGCGTCTTTTAGCTGCACGGTAACACCGCTAACACCGGCTTCACCGGTTTCCTGCAGGCCGTTGTTGTTAGCATCCAGCCACACCCGGTCGCCGAGCGCACTTTTCGGATCGGCCGTTTCAGGCACCAGACCGGCATCGATGGTGGTATTGTGTTCGTTTTCGCCTAAAACCACATTGGCGCTCATGCCGGTAGTGGCGTTGATGTCGCTATCGCTGCCGTCAACACTATTACCATTGGCATCCATGGTGGTGAACTCGAAGCCATTAGGCGCAACCACACCGATCGAATAGGTGCCGGCGGCAAGATTGTCGAACAGATAATTGCCGCTGACGTCGGTCTGCTGGGTGGAAACAACGGTGCCGTTTTCATTTTTCAACTGTACGGTGACATTTTCAAGGCCATTTTCGCCGGCATCCTGAACACCATTACCATTGGCATCCAGCCATACCCGGTCGCCGATCGAGGAATTATTCTCCGTACCAGGAAGGCAATAATGGGGGGTTTCGGCAAGCTCGATCGTGTTGTCGGTGAATTTGATACACTCAACACCCCATAAAATGTCATGCTCGCCAGTGGCGACATTCCAGATCACGGTGCCCGTGCCGTCCTCGGTCGGGTTCCAGTTATATTCCTCCTGCTTGCCATTGATGACAAAGGTGTCCTTGTCGGTGGTACCATTAATAAATTGAGTGCCCGCCTCATTATAAATCAAATTGGCATCATCACCGCCCGACGGGTCCTGGTGGGAACTGGGCTGTGAGGCCAGATCGATCACACCATCATTGAACTGAATGCACTCCATATCCCATAAAATATCAGGTTCGCCGGAGGCGATATTCCACACCACGGTTCCCGTGCCATCCTCGGTCTTGTCCCAGTTATAGTCGCTGGAATTGCCATCGACAACAAAGATGTCTTTGTCCGTGGTGCCGTGAACAAACTCTGTCCCGGGCTTGTCATAGATCAAATTGGCATCATGCCCATCTGAAGGATCTTGATAGGAACAGGGTTGCTGGGCCAGATCAATCAGACTGTCGGTGAACTGAATGTTCTCCACATCACAAAGAATGTCAGGTCCGCCAGAGGCAATATTCCAGACCACGGTTCCCGTGCCATCCTCGGTCTTGTCCCAGTTATAGTCGCTGGAATTGCCGTCGATGATAAAAGTATCCTTGCCGGCGGTGCCGTGAACATACTGTGTTCCCGTCTCATTATGGATCTTGTTGGCATCAGGCTCATTCGGCACCTCATCGATTTCGTTGACGAACGAGAAGGTGCCATCATTATTGGCCGTAACATAGCCATCGGAAAAGGCGATATAATCGATGTTCAACAAAATGTCAGGTTCTTTGGTATCATTGTTCCACACAACAATACCGGTACCGTCATCGGTCTTGGACCAGCTGTAGTTCATCGAATTTCCGGAGATGACGAATATGTTGGAAACATCAGGGTCCTCTAAGCCGTTGACGTATTGGGTGCCATTGATATCAAGAACTTTATTCGTGCTCATGGTAGACTCCAGATTGAACAAGATAAGCGGTCAGCTAGACCAGCATGAAATATTCGGTAGTGTTTCAATAGGCTGAATTATCTAAAGAATTGGGAACTTATTCATTAAAATTCTAGCTTGTTCACAGTGATGCAACCATCGAAATTAGCCTTTCCGGCCGAGCCTGCCCGGGATGACAGATTTGAAATCGGCGCACCGGCGCCATAGGTGATCTGATCAATTGGAGATTCACATGACAAGATATTTATTAAAATTATCAAAGAATTATCAGGATTCAACTCAATTTTAGGTTGACAGGAATTTGGTTGGAAGCCATGGCGATCTCCGAAAAAACGGCATCAATCCATCGCCCAAATCCGGCCAAAACGAACTTGACGACACATGTTAACCCTAACGCGTGGAAGTCAGATTTTCGACAAATACACCGTAATACCAGGCCGCGATGTTAATAGTTGATTAGCATTTGGCCGATTTTTCGTCGGGCGATG
>CBDFIN010000002.1:0-6460 GCA_965248135.1 Rhizobiaceae bacterium
CCAGAAGATCCGCTCTGTCTCGAACTCTAATTCAACCCGGGCCGGATGAAGAACAAACTCGAATGATTGTGGAAATAGCAATCTAGGGTTCCAGACCACGGTAAACTAGAGCCTTGGCGATTTGGAATCATGGTCTTTGTCTACCAGACACCGCTACCACCAGAGTCTTATCTCAATCCTACATGAAAAAGATGACCCACGGAAAACAGACAACCTTAAAAAGCAAACAGATAAATTGCTTCATGCACCTTGTGTCATTGCTGTCATCTGTAAAGCACAAGATGGACATGGAATTCCAAAATGGGAGCAAGTCCTTTCGAATGGAGCTGCCTGCATGAATGTGCTAATTGCCGCCAATTCCTTAGGATTTGATGCCCAGTGGCTTACAGGTTGGTATTGCTATGACAACAATTCGAAGCCGGTGTTTGGATTGGAGAATCATGAGCGTTTTTCAGGAATAATCCACATTGGCACCTCAGATGCTGAAAAAACCGAACGCGGTCGCCCCAATTTGAGTCAAATATTTAAAACTCTATAAACCAAATAGAACGGCTTTTCTATTGTGCCCGAGCAAACACCAGCAAAACTCTCTTGGTTCACTCGGCATACTTTTAGATATACCCATATAATTGCCGAACTGATTTTACTGATTTTTGTGGCTAGGCTTGTCGGGCTTGTCCAACCGTTCGTATTTCAAACACTGATAGATAGAGTTCTTCCGTTTCAAAGAATTGAAAGCCTAAACATAATTCTTTTTGTATTAATAGGGGCCACCGTAATCATGCTATAACAGATGCCGGTTTTGGCATTGATTACCTGCCAACCGAAATATAGGTCTCGAAACCGGCCCTGGTAGCTTCGTCGTTTGAATAGATATTACGCAAATCAGCGAGCCGCGGTGTCTTCATTGAGCGGGCCATTTTTTGCAGGTCCAAGGCGCGAAATTCATTCCACTCGGTCAAAATCACCACCGCATCCGCCCCCTCGGCTGCCAGATAGGCGTTTTCGACCCACTTGACCCCCGGCAACAGTGCTTCGCCTTCTTTGATGCCCTGGGGGTCTGCAACCCTGACGCTGGCGCCTTTACCCACAAGTGCTGGTACGATGGTCAAACTGGGGGCCTCGCGCATGTCATCCGTATTGGGCTTGAATGTGACGCCGAGAACGGCAATGGTTTTACCGTTGAATGAGCCGTCACAAAGGTTCTCAAGCTTGCTGATCATGTGGCGCTTGATCTCATCATTGACCTTGATCACCGTCTCGGTAATTTGCTGCGGTGTTGCATGTTCCTGGCCAATGCGCGCCAGCGCCTTGGTGTCCTTTGGAAAACATGATCCGCCATATCCGGGCCCGGCGTGCAAAAACTTGTTGCCGATCCGCTGGTCCAGCCCCATGCCTTTGGACACCGATTTAATGTCAGCACCGACTTTTTCGCATAACTGACTTATTTCATTAATGAAGGTGATTTTGGTGGCAAGAAACGCATTGGATGCATATTTGATCATTTCCGCGCTTTCCAGATCGGTATAGACCAGCGGATATTCGCGCAGATAAAGTGGACGGTACAGATCGGCCATCACCGCTTTTGCCCGGGTGCTGTCAATGCCGATGATGACACGATCCGGCTTCATGAAATCTTCAATTGCAGCACCCTCGCGCAGGAATTCTGGATTCGAAGCAACATCAATTTCAAGATCAGGCGAAGCGTTCCGCAAAATCTCCTTGACCTTGCGATTGGTGCCCAACGGCACCGTGGATTTGGTCACCACCACCGTGTAGTCTTTTAAACCTCGTGCTATTTCTTCTGCTGCAGCATAAACATAACTCAAATCCGCATGGCCATCGCCGCGGCGCGTTGGGGTGCCAACAGCAATGAAAACCGCATCGGCGCCGTTAAGCGCATCGGTCAAAATACTGGTGAAGGACAGTCTGCCCGCGGCCACATTTTTAACCACCAGCTGTTCCAGTCCCGGCTCGTATATCGGCACTTTCCCGGACGCAAGCATGGCAATCTTTGCAACGTCTTTGTCGACACAAATCACCTCATGGCCGAAATCCGAAAAACACACTCCCGAGACAAGGCCAACATAACCGCTGCCAATCATCGCTATCTTCATGCCCGCTGCCCATAATGTTTCGTCGCGTATCGCATCGCGTAATAATACCTTTAGTGGTTCTGTACCAACATTTGCATCCCCTGCAACATCCTAATTCGCAAATATTTGCATCAAAGAACCATCGAGCTGTGGTTTGTCGCATTATTCTGGAAGTTCAAAATGAGCTTCCGATTCAAAGAGGCGCTAGCAAGTGATTGAATATAGTGGAATTTTTGAATTTGATATTTGAAAATGAACGAAGCTGCAAGCAGGTACCAAATGTCAAATTCCTGGGCATTCAACAGTTGCTATTTGTGTATGCGGTTCTTTTGCTGAAAAAATGCACATTTCGCCACATGGATCTGCAAGGTGAGTTGCTATCTGCCGAGCCATGAAACATCGTGCTCACACCGGACTTCGGCTCAATATTCCAGCAATTGGCTTTGCAATAGCATCTCTCATATTAGCTTGTGCACCAATTGTCTGGCTGATTAACACCTGGCAAGACCCGTCATACCAATCAACCGGAGCGGTTTACGCACTTTTCGTGATCGCGCTGATTGCCTGGAGCGCGAGCAGCAAAAAAACCGGGTCGAAGAGTAGGCCACAGATCGGGGCCGTTGTTCTGCTGGTGCTATCGGCGCTGCTTCGGTTGGCAAGCCAGGTTTTGGCAATCAACATTCTTGGCGGCATCGCTTTGGCGCTCGATGTGTTTGCGGTTGTCAGCCTGTTGGGGTTGGCACAAAGAGCAAGGCCTTTATCTGCTCTTTGGGTATCGGTGCTGTTTCTTTTCAGTCTGCCGTTTGAACGTATTGCCCAACGGGTTCTGGGTTTCCCCATGCAGGAGATTTCAGCATTTGGCTCCTGCAAAATGCTGGGCGTTATTTTTGATGATCTGAATTGCTTCGGTTTGCGTTTGCAGGTTCGTGGCCAGGACGTGCTTGTTGATTTGCCCTGTTCGGGCACGCAGAGCCTGATGCTCTCCCTGGCGGTATTTGTCGGGCTTAGCGCCTTGTATCGTCCGCGGCTGTTTCAGGCCGCAATCTGGGGGGTTGCAACAATTGCTCTCAGCATCATCGGCAATGCCTTGCGCATAACTCTGTTGGCGATTGGTATTGTTAATCAGCACCAAACCGGCATTGATGTCATGGCCTGGCCTGGCCATGATCTGGTTGGTTACGGCACCATCGCTTTGACGCTTTTCCCCCTATTTTGGTGCTATCGTAGCGACCGCCAACCTGGCGGCCGTGCCTGCGTCACCCGGCTGCCACAGGTAGTGCCGCGCCTGCGGGGTTGGACGGCGGCGTTGGCATCGACCGGCTTTGTTGCACTGGCGCTGACAATTGTGATGTTGCCCCGCCAGGCCGTTGATGTCTCGCGCCATCTCGCCAGCTTAGAATTACCGCAATCCCCTTTCCGGATCACCAAGACAAATTCGCCCCCTCACATCCATCGAAGGCGCTTACTTTAGCCAGTATGGCGGCACGGCGCAAAAGGCGGTCTATGGCCCGATGGCGCTCACTGTGGTGCAAACCACCTCACCGATACGCCATTTGCATTCGCCCAGCGATTGCCTGAGGGGCCTGGGCTATGCGGTGGAATTTGTGGGATCGCAGTTCGACCCAACGCCAACCGCAATATACCGGGCAACGGCGAAGGATGGCAGTGCCTGGCGGGTAGCGGTCACCTTTATCTCTGATCAGGGATCGGCAACTTCCAATGTCGCCGAAGCGATTTGGCACTGGCTCAAAAACCCCGGCAGCGAATGGCTCAGCGTTCAAAGAATAACCCCCTGGCTGCTGGATGATCCCACGCGCCAATCCTATGAACTGGCCGCTATTGCGGCCCTTGATTTACCCCCAATGAGACCCTGAGGAGGAACCCATGTTTGCTCTATTGCCCACAAAACCAGCCCGCGACCTGCTTGCGGTAATCGTGACAATTGCTGTTGCCGGCGGGATGTTAACAATGACCACACCGCAAGCAGGCGCCGGGATATTGAACACCATGCAGAACGCGGCAGATGAAGAACCAGCTGGAGAGGTGGTTGCTTTAGTCAATGGCCGTCGCATATCCCTGCCGCTTTTGAAGGCGGATTATAATGTCGATGTTGAGGGAAATGTCGCAACGGTAGAGCTCACCCAGACATTTCTTAACACCAGTCCGGTGCCGCTTAACGCCCGCTATCTGTTTCCCCTGAACCAGAAATCGACGGTTTTTGCTATGGAAATGAAGGTCGGTGAAGAGGTGATCAAAGCCATCATCAAGCGCAAGGAAGACGCCATCAAGACATTTAAGGCTGCAAAGCAGGCCGGCAAGACCGCCTCCCTGTTGACCCAGCACCGGCCTAATATGTTTACCCAGGATATTGCCAATCTTATGCCGGGCAAGCCGGTATCGATTAGGCTTAGCTATCTGCAGAAAATACCCAAAATTGACGATGCCTATGAGTTGGTAATCCCGATGGTCGTCGGCCCTCGATACGAAGGGCGCATCGAGCCACCGCTTGCGGACAGTCTGGGGATTGACGACCAAACACCGATTGAGAGTGATGAAGGTTCTGTGCGCAAGGTCGATGCAACCATAAACGTTTCTGGTTGGAGCATCAACAAACTACCGGCCTATCCAGGCATTATCGGCCACAATGCGCCGGGCATCATTGACCCCAAAAGGGTGGCACTGTCCTTAAAGCTTGAAGCGGCAACACCGATCTCGGGCGTTTACAGTCACACCCATGCGCTGAAAATTGAAGGCGATGAGAAAAAGCGGGCGATCAAGTTCGAGCAGGGTAGGGTGATCGACAATCGTGATCTGATCCTGCGATACGAGCTATCGCAACAGCGCAAAGTCGCAGCCGGCATTCTTTCGCATCACGATGAGCGTGGCGGATTTCTTTCTCTCGCCATCGAACCACCCAAAATGGCGGCAGAAAAATCTATTACCCCTCGCGAATTGGTCTTCGTGCTTGATACTTCCGGTTCCATGGGCGGACAGCCGATCGATGCCAGTAAAGCCTTTATGGAGGCTGCGCTAAGTGCCATGCGTCCGACCGACTATTTTCGCATATTGCGATTTTCCAATAATACATCGCATTTTGCCACCGGCGCGGTGAGGGCGACACCGTCAAACGTTAAAAATGCGCAGCACTTTGTGAGCGGGTTGTCGGCAAGCGGCGGCACCGAACTCAACAATGCCATTAACGCGGCTTTTGATACGGTGCAACCGCAGGGAACAATGCGCATTGTGGTGTTTTTAACCGATGGATATATCGGGTCAGACCGACATGTCATCAAAACGGTGGCGAACCGAATAGGCGACGCGCGCATATACGCCTTTGGTGTTGGCAATTCGGTCAACCGCTTTCTGCTTGACGGCATGGCCAGGGAAGGCCGCGGTCGGGCCCGTTATGTTGGCATCGGTGAAACTGCGAGCGAGGCGGCACTGGCGCTTGCTGGCGATCTTAGATCCCCGCTGCTGACCGATATCGAAATCAACTGGAACGGGCTTACGGTCAGCCAGCAGACACCGGCCAGAATTCCGGATCTGTTTTCCGGCGGTGGTGTGAATGTCTATGCCCGGTATGACAAGCCCGGTCAGCACCGGATTTTTCTGGAAGGATTGGTAAATGGCCGCAAAGCCTCGCTTCCCATCGATATCAATCTTGCCGCCAGGGCCAATGACGAGCCCTCCCCAAAAGGCAATGCCATACCATTGCTTTGGGCTCGCGAAACCATTTTCAACAAAAACCGCGAATACACAATAGGCGGCGCCCACGACAGCAGCCTCAGCGAGGAGATAACACAGCTCGGACTGGAGTTTTCGCTACAATCACGCTTTACCTCTTTTGTTGCGGTATCGAAAAAGGTCTATAATAAAACGCCAGAACAGGCCAAATCAGCCATGGTGCCACTGCCAAAGGTCTTGGGCGTTTCCACCGGCGCCTATCCGAGCTTGAATCTGAGCGGCAGTTCAACGCCCGAACCCGAAGCCCTGTTTGGCCTGGCAATGGCCTTGATGATGGCGCTGTTGCGATATTGGAAAAAGGTCACCCGCTATGTGTCGAGAAATTGGCCAAATCGAACAGCCAGCAACCAGACGGGTAAAAAAAACTGCCCCGCGGTCTGCTTCGCGATGGTTGGTGGATCGAACTCCAAAAGCCACCGGTTGAATAGCTTCCCTTGGTAATATTCCATCAAGACGTGGTAAGGAAACCGGCATGAAGAAAATACTTGTAGTTGAAGATGATGCTCAGATTTCCGACGTGGTTGGATATGCGCTCGAAAAGGCCAATTATGAGTTGAAAATTGTCTGTGACGGCAAGACTGCGCTTGATGGTTTTTTCCAGTGGCAACCCGATCTGGTAA
>CBDFIN010000003.1:0-6177 GCA_965248135.1 Rhizobiaceae bacterium
AGTGGAATTTTTGAATTTGACATTTGAAAATGAATGAAGCTGCAAGTGGGTACCAAATGTCATATTCATTCCACTAGTTTCTTATTTCCAATCCCGGGAATAGTCATCAATCAGAGAATGCAACAGATCCTGAGATGAGGTTGAGGCATTATCGTTGATATTGCTCAACATTTTTGCATGACTATCAACGGAATAGTCACGCGGGCAATTTTGTGCACGGATAGCTTTGTTTGTTCTGGAGGTTGGTTCAGTACCCAGCTTTTTGCAAATTTCGTCAACATAATACCGACTATTCTGAACAAAATCCTCAAATCTGATTACAAGAACTTGTTCTTTTTGGTGATCAATCAGCCTCTCATATCCTTCCCGATTGTACCGAAAAAGATCATGCATCATATAGATAATCCGGTCCATGGGAGGCATCTGTTCATACTCATCTTGCCACCCCGCCGCATAGAATGGCACACTACCATCGCTTGATTTGATACAGGGCGTCAGAGAAAGAGGATCTAAACCAAATCGTTCACCCCAACCCCTTCTCCACCACGCATCTATCAATTCAATAGGATGCCGGATAATCTCAACGAAAAACAGGCGTTCGCCAAAAGCTTCGAAATGTAGATCAATAAAGCGGATATTGTCATGTACCATGTGTTGATATATCGCTCCAGACTCTCGGATCGACTGAACAACATCTTGTCCCTCCGACCGGAATAAGCGACGAAGATAGGTCCAAGCATTGGAGGACTTGAATACGCTTGAATGATCGGATGGGCGAAAATTCGTATTTCGGGAAAGGTATGAGTTGTAAATATTCTCATCAACGGCCGACTTAATCATTGATATGGCGGCGTTGGTACTGATTCCACCAAAGAAGTGCCCAATAGCTATTTGATCAAAAATCCCGTCAAGGCGCTCAATTTCAATTGCCTTGCAACTCGATAAAATGGGAGAAATCATTGATTTTCCGCATCTCGCGATGCCGTCGATCAGGACTACTTTGCACTCCAGGTTAACATCGCGCTCGAAAACAATACCATCCATAGTGGCCACCTCTAATAATCCGCCATATCACTCTTGACTTGACCGGAATGCCGATCTTTATCGCTCATCAGCTCCGCTGACGCTGTTGTTTACGTGGATATCCGGCGTTTTCAAGGTGTTTGTCAAAAGCCCACGCGCACTTTTTTACCGAAAGGCAGCGCAGCCGGGAGCCCCTTAGCCGATTTCAAGCTGGACAAACCGATGGGTGTCGTAAACGACGCTTATTTCAAATTCCTTTGGTAACATTCGGTGCCAACGCAATGGCAACCTCAAATGCCGCGCCGGGACTTTCAGATTTGACCAATCTGATGGTGCCGCCGTGGGCATGTAACATGGCGCGGATGATACCAAGGCCCATGCCAGTGCCGTTTTCTTCCCGCCTTGTCGTAAAAAACAGTTCAAATATTTTTTCAGCGTTTGCCGCCGAAATGCCATTGCCATTATCACCAACCACAATGAATGCCACATCACCCTTCCGGGTAAGCGCAATATCGACCGTACTGGCCTGATGGTTGATGGCGTTCTCCACCAGGTTGGAAAATACAATCATGGCATTTTCCTCAGCCATGGCGATCCGGCTGCGGCCGTCTCCTGAAAAACCAATCGAGATTTCGCTATGGGCTTGCGCCAGTTTGTCGATGAGTTCACCAACTTCAATACTGCCGTGGCGAAGCGGATTATCTGCCTTGGCCAATTGGCGCAATCGGTCGAGCAACACGGAAAGCCGGTTGGCCGCATCGATGATATTTTCAGAAAACCGCTGCCGCTGCTTAGTGCTCATGGCGTCACCTTCATCCTGCAACAATTCTGCGGCACCCTTAATTGCCGTCAGGGGTGATTTTAATTCATGCGAGACATGGGTGGCGAAAGTGTTGATATAGTCACCGCGGTCAAACAACTTTCCGGCCATTTTTAGCATGCTACCAGAAAGCTCGGCGATTTCCCGGCTGCCGTGTTGTTCCAGCGGGGCCAGCGCATCGCGGTTACCCTGGCCAATAAGTTTTGAGCGGGCCTGCAGTGCCGTCAGGGGCACTTTGATTGTGCGGACAAAAATCCAGGCAATTGCAAAGGTTGCCAGTAGAACAAAGCCCAACGCTGCCAGCACTTTCCAGCGTTGCTGATAAAGCTGCTTTAGAACATTGCTTGGCGTGCGGGAAAGATAAATGACGCCGGCGACCCGGTCCTGCACGATCACCGGCATGGCGACAAAGATGCGTATGCCCGTTCCACGGCTGACCGACGCAATTGACGGCAGCGGCTTGTCGGAAATTCGTTGTCGCACTACTGACTGGTAGCCGCCATTAAGGGCCGTTTCTATTTCAGCAACATGGGCCAGCGAAAGGCCGATTTCTTCGCGCCCGGCAATCACAGTTCCCATCGGATCAAGAATCCGAAACCCGGCCAGTGTCTTGCGTTGGGTGTCTTTTATGATTTTTGTCAACCGGGTTGCAATTTTTCGGTAAGCCGGGACGCTCCGGTACGAGCCAGTAACGGCATCTGGACGTGGCGGCAGGATCGTTTCGGCCGCCAAATCGAGCTCGGCAGTTTGGGGGGCAAGATTATCCATCATTGGCTCAGCCGACGGCTTGGGCACCCTGGCGCCCAATTGCTCCCGCGATACTTCCTCTTCGGTGACAAATAGCGCAAATACCGCTGCCAATGCAGCTCCCTGGGCAATCAGCTCGGTTTCTGTCTCCCGCACCAATTGATTGTCATAGAACCGGAATAAAACAAGGCTGGCCGCTGGCAAAGAGAGCACGATAACGAGGACACCGGCGACGATCATGGCCAGCGACGGGCGCCATTTTTGCTCGTTTTGCTGGTTCATACTTTGCTGCAATTGCCTAACCGAAACCCTATCCCATGCACAGTTTCGACCGCATCTGGACAACCGGCCTGGTTCAGCTTTGCCCTGATATTACGGATGTGGCTGTCAATCGTACGGTCGGATACATAGATATTGTCAGGATAGGCGGAAGTGAGAATATTTTGCCGCGTAAATGCCATGCGCGGGTGGGTCATCAGGGCTTGCATGATGTTAAATTCTGTTGCCGTGAAATCGAGGGAATTGCCATTGAAGCCGGCGGACCGGTGGGCCGGATCAAGGTCTAGTCCTCCTTTTTGCAGCAGCGCTGCATCTGGATCACTTGCGCTGACTGAGTGGCCAGTGCGTTTGAGTATCGTTGCAACACGCGCAACCAATTCGCGTGGACTGAAGGGCTTTGTCACATAATCATCACCGCCCATTTCCAGTCCCAATATCCGATCGATCTCATCGCTGTGAGCAGATAAAAAGAGAATTGGGGTTTCAAATTTTTTTCTAATCTCGCGGCAGACCTCCAACCCGTCCATCTCCGGCAACCCGATGTCCAGAATTACCAGATCGGGTTGCCACTGGAAAAACACATCAAGCGCAGTCTTGCCGTCACAGGCAATTTTCAACTCATAATTGGCCTTTTCGAGCGCATATCCAACCACGTCGGAAATCTGAGCATCATCTTCAACTACAAGTATTTTCTTCATGCCGGTTTCCTTACCACATCTTGATGGAATATTACCAAGGGAAGCTATTCAACCGGTGGCTTTTGGAGTTCGATCCACCAACCATCGCGAAGCAGACCGCGGGGCAGTTGTTTTTTACCCGTCTGGTTGCTGGCTGTTCGATTTGGCCAATTTCTCGACACATAGCGGGTGATCTTTTTCCAATATCGCAACAGCGCCATCATCACGGCCATTGCCAGGCCAAACAGGGCTTCGGGTTCGGGCGTTGAACTGCCGCTCAGATTCAAGCTCGCATAGGCGCCGGTGGAAACGCCCAAGACCTTTGGCAATGGCACCATGGCTGATTTGGCCTGTTCTGGCGTTTTATTATAGACCTTTTTCGATACCGCAACAAAAGAGGTAAAGCGTGATTGTAGCGAAAACTCCAGTCCGAGCTGTGTTATCTCCTCGCTGAGGCTGCTGTCGTGGGCGCCGCCTATTGTGTATTCGCGGTTTTTGTTGAAAATGGTTTCGCGAGCCCAAAGCAATGGTATGGCATTGCCTTTTGGGGAGGGCTCGTCATTGGCCCTGGCGGCAAGATTGATATCGATGGGAAGCGAGGCTTTGCGGCCATTTACCAATCCTTCCAGAAAAATCCGGTGCTGACCGGGCTTGTCATACCGGGCATAGACATTCACACCACCGCCGGAAAACAGATCCGGAATTCTGGCCGGTGTCTGCTGGCTGACCGTAAGCCCGTTCCAGTTGATTTCGATATCGGTCAGCAGCGGGGATCTAAGATCGCCAGCAAGCGCCAGTGCCGCCTCGCTCGCAGTTTCACCGATGCCAACATAACGGGCCCGACCGCGGCCTTCCCTGGCCATGCCGTCAAGCAGAAAGCGGTTGACCGAATTGCCAACACCAAAGGCGTATATTCGCGCGTCGCCTATTCGGTTCGCCACCGTTTTGATGACATGTCGGTCTGACCCGATATATCCATCGGTTAAAAACACCACAATGCGCATTGTTCCCTGCGGTTGCACCGTATCAAAAGCCGCGTTAATGGCATTGTTGAGTTCGGTGCCGCCGCTTGCCGACAACCCGCTCACAAAGTGCTGCGCATTTTTAACGTTTGACGGTGTCGCCCTCACCGCGCCGGTGGCAAAATGCGATGTATTATTGGAAAATCGCAATATGCGAAAATAGTCGGTCGGACGCATGGCACTTAGCGCAGCCTCCATAAAGGCTTTACTGGCATCGATCGGCTGTCCGCCCATGGAACCGGAAGTATCAAGCACGAAGACCAATTCGCGAGGGGTAATAGATTTTTCTGCCGCCATTTTGGGTGGTTCGATGGCGAGAGAAAGAAATCCGCCACGCTCATCGTGATGCGAAAGAATGCCGGCTGCGACTTTGCGCTGTTGCGATAGCTCGTATCGCAGGATCAGATCACGATTGTCGATCACCCTACCCTGCTCGAACTTGATCGCCCGCTTTTTCTCATCGCCTTCAATTTTCAGCGCATGGGTGTGACTGTAAACGCCCGAGATCGGTGTTGCCGCTTCAAGCTTTAAGGACAGTGCCACCCTTTTGGGGTCAATGATGCCCGGCGCATTGTGGCCGATAATGCCTGGATAGGCCGGTAGTTTGTCGATGTTCCAACCGGAAACGTTTATGGTTGCATCAACCTTGCGCGCGGAACTTTCATCACTCTCAATCGGTGTTTGGTCGTCAATCCCCAGACTGTCCGCAAGCGGTGGCTCGATGCGCCCTTCGTATCGAGGGCCGACGACCATCGGGATTACCAACTCATAGGCATCGTCAATTTTGGGTATTTTCTGCAGATAGCTAAGCCTGATGGATACCGGCTTGCCCGGCATAAGATTGGCAATATCCTGGGTAAACATATTAGGCCGGTGCTGGGTCAACAGGGAGGCGGTCTTGCCGGCCTGCTTTGCAGCCTTGAAGGTCTTTTTTGCATCTTCCTTGCGCTTGATGATGGCCTTGATCACCTCTTCACCGACCTTCATTTCCATAGCAAAAACCGCCGATTTCTGGTTCAGGGGAAACAGATAGCGGGCGTTAAGCGGCACCGGACTGGTGTTAAGAAATGTCTGGGTGAGCACTACCGTTGCGACATTTCCCTCAACATCGACATTATAATCCGCCTTCAAAAGCGGCAGGGATATGTGACGGCCATTGACTAAAGCAACCACCTCTCCAGCTGGTTCTTCATCTGCCGCGTTCTGCATGGTGTTCAATATCCCGGCGCCTGCTTGCGGTGTGGTCATTGTTAACATCCCGCCGGCAACAGCAATTGTCACGATTACCGCAAGCAGGTCGCGGGCTGGTTTTGTGGGCAATAGAGCAAACATGGGTTCCTCCTCAGGGTCTCATTGGGGGTAAATCAAGGGCCGCAATAGCGGCCAGTTCGTAGGATTGGCGCGTGGGATCATCCAGCAGCCAGGGGGTTATTCTTTGAACGCTGAGCCATTCGCTGCCGGGGTTTTTGAGCCAGTGCCAAATCGCTTCGGCGACATTGGAAGTTGCCGATCCCTGATCAGAGATAAAGGTGACCGCTACCCGCCAGGCACTGCCATCCTTCGCCGTTGCCCGGTATATTGCGGTTGGCGTTGGGTCGAACTGCGATCC
>CBDFIN010000004.1:0-41623 GCA_965248135.1 Rhizobiaceae bacterium
GTCGATAGATTTCACCACCGCCAAGTATGCAGATTTCTTTTGCGCCATTTTCTATTGCCCATGCACGTGCCGCTGCCAAGGCAAGTTCAAGTGACGCAACAACTTGTGCGCCTTCAAAACGGTATGACGCGTTTCTGGAAATAATGATTGTATGCCTTCCCGCAAGCAGTTTGCCGACGCTCTCAAAGGTTTTCCGGCCCATGATAATCGGGTTACCCATGGTGATGGCCTTAAAGCGCGTCAGATCGCTGGAAAGCCGCCACGGCATGTCGCTATCGATGCCAATGACACCATTTTGCGCAACTGCGACGATGATCGCTACCGGTAGTTGATTGGCAGTCCGGTCGATTGTCGGTTTATTGTCCATCAGCGTACCGTACCCGCATTTCCATCAAAGCGGCTTTTAGCAAAAGCCTGTAAAACCCAGTTTAAAACCGAACCGCAATATTCTAAAAAAGCGCTCAATTTACACCGCAACCGATGCCCCTATATGCGCTTGGGGACTATAGCCGACCAGGTCAAAGTCTTCATATTTAAAAGAAAAAATGTCGGTGACCCTGGTATCGATATTCATCTGAGGCAATTTGCCAGGCGCGCGCGACAATTGCGTTTGTGCCTGCTCGAAATGGTTGGAATAGAGATGGGCATCGCCCAGGGTGTGGACAAATTCTCCCGGCTTTAGACCACAGACCTGCGCCAACATCATGGTCATCAGCCCATAGGATGCGATGTTAAACGGTACGCCCAGAAAAATGTCGGCAGAGCGTTGGTAAAGCTGGCAGGAAAGTCGTCCATCCGCCACATAGAACTGGAATAGACAATGGCAAGGCGGCAACGCCATTTTGTCAACTAACGCAGGATTCCATGCCGAAACAATCAGCCGGCGCGAATTGGGATTGGTTTTGATCTGATCGACAAGATTGGCAATTTGATCAACGCTACTGCCGTCCGGTGCCGGCCAGGAGCGCCATTGATACCCATAGACCGGGCCAAGATCACCATTTTCATCGGCCCAATCATCCCAGATCCGAACATTATTTTGCTTCAGGTAGTGGATATTTGTGTCGCCACTCAAAAACCACAACAATTCGTGAATTATCGACTTCACATGCAGTTTTTTTGTCGTAAGCAGCGGAAACCCGTCGGTTAAATCAAATCGCATTTGATAACCGAAGACCGAGCGGGTGCCAGTGCCGGTGCGGTCACCGCGGTCGCTACCATTGGCATAGACATGCGCTAAAAGATCAAGATATTGCTGCATTCGGATTTTACCTGGAGCATATTCCCGAAAAGTGTGTACGGTTTTGGCAAAAAGAATATGCGTCAAAACAAAGAGATAGAGCATTTAAAGTGACACCAACAAAACGAAATATGCTCTAGCATCGATTCGCGCGTATCAAGTTTAGCGCTATTTGGCGATAACGCCAGCCGACATGAATTGCAAAACCCGACCTGCGATGACTACCCACCATCAAGGCTCAAAAAATTACCCCCGAAATCACCTTTCGGGGATATTAAGAAAATCCGATTTGCTGGTCGGGCTTAAAGGTCGCCCAACTGGCCCAGATGCTGTGCTACCAGATAGTAGAAAGTTACCCGGCTCTTGTTGCGATCGCCTTTCATGGTCTCACACACCTTGGCGATAATTGCATCACACTTGACGTCATCTGTGTGGCCAAGCTTCTTGCCGCACCATTTTTCTCGCACTCTGCCGAGTTCTTTTGGATCGGTGCAGGAAACCAGGGAAGAATCTCTGTTCCGCAATGCGATTCCCAGGTGTCTTACAATTTTTTGAACGATGTCGGCATCGGCCTTCGCATCATAGCGTCGAACATCGGCAAGATAGTCACTCATAAAAAAAGTCTCCCAACATTTAGCTAACCGGTTTCAGGTCAGATTTCATAGTTTCTATATGTAGTAGTCCACACATCATACACTTTTAACGCGAATAAAAACCACGTCAATCGGTGATAAATCCAATCTGCCCTTTTCAGACGACTTTGCCAAGCCTATATTAGCTTTGCCGGTTCGCCGGCTATGGCAATAAATGACCTGTGTAATAAGCCATTCGGACCCGGGGGCGGTACCCGGCGCCTCCACCAGATGTCATCAATTGATCAACAGGATGATATGTGGCGGGGGCGAAATAGGATCGACGAGGGTGTAAAGACTGCGTTTTTGCTCGGCATGGTACCCACCGATATCGGGCCAATTTAGTAGTTGCAAATGACAACTATGCGGAAGCACGTCTCGCTGCGTAAGCGGTGTGACGCTTCACATTAACTCCTGACGGTTCGCACTGTCAGGCGGGGTTCGAAGGCACCTGGCAACAGAAGCCTTCACTATATTCATTTTATGTTTGAATATTACGCCGGTCCTGCCATGATGCCGCTCAATGTTGGGAACAATAATTTGCTGAGAAAAACCTAACGCCATGCCAGAAGAACCGAGCAAAGACTATATTCGTTATGACGTCCTCACTCAGGAAGCCATGCTCGGTGTTGTTAAAAAGGTATTAACCGAAACAGCCAGGGCCGGCCTGCAGGGCGAGCATCATTTCTTCATCTCATTTTTGACCAACTATCCAGGAGTGCGTTTATCAAGCCGCATGCGCGAGCGCTATCCCGATGAGATGACCATTGTCGTACAACATCAATTCTGGGATATGAAGGTCGCAGACAATGGTTTTGAAATTGGTCTGTCGTTTGATGAAATTCCTGAATCATTGTCCATACCCTTTGCCGCGATTAAGGGTTTCTTCGATCCCGCTGTCCAGTTCGGTCTGCAATTTGATGTCGTGGAAGAAGAAGACAATGTAGAATCTATTGAACCGGCTGGCGCAAAGGATGGCACGGAAATTCCAGTGGTCCAGCCAACCACCGTTGTCCAGGATCCAGTGGAAATTGCCCCGAAAAAACTAAAACCTGCATCAAAATCCAAACCCAAATCCGCCAAAAAAACAGGTAAATCTCCCCCGGACAAGAAGCAGGAAACCGGCGCCGACGTGGTTTCGCTGGACTCGTTTCGCAAAAAACCATGAATTCCGCTGCATTTAGGGCGACGTAAGACCCGGGCCAGATGTTGGCGATTGATCAGGACCGGTGTTCCAATAGTGCAAAAACATTCTATCAGCATTCGCGGCCATCGCACTTCAATTTCCCTGGAGCCAGAATTCTGGGAGGAACTAAGGAAAATAGCCGCTCTTCGTGACATTCCGATTGCTCGAATAATCACCGAAATCGACGCACAGCGCTCATTGGACGAAAACCTGTCATCGGCCATTCGAGTCCATATCCTAAGGGCGCTGTCAACTGATTTTCAGGATAACAACTTCCCTTGGTATAAGCCGACATAAACGATTATTGTGAATTCTTGATAATCGCACCGATTTTGTCTTCAACATTGTCAAAAACACCGGGAAGATTGCTCAGTGAACCTGTCGGCCGAACATCCAGTAGCGGTGGCGGAAGTGGTAGAATTTCGACTTGAGCTGCGCTAGCGGTCGCCTTTTTTAGCCGCTTCCTTTTGGTCGCAGCTTTTTTTGCCTGTTTCTGTTTGGCAACTGATTTTGGTTGCCGCTTCTGCTCTTTCCTGCGGCGTTTCACCTGCACCGCTGCAGCTTTTTTGCTATTTTTTTGTTCGCTGGACTTTGGTTCGAGCCCCTGTTTGGGCTGCTCCGCACCGTCTTCGCCGGAAATTTGACCATTATTCTTGGACGCGCCAAAGGAAGATTCGCGCAACTTTGCCCGGGCCTTGATCAGTCGGACCATGCGAACCAATCTCTGGTTTTCGAGAATTTCTTCCTTTTGTGCTTCATAAGCCCGTTCCTTGCGTTCGCGGGCGCGCATGGTGAGAAAATTTGCCAATTGGGTAGAATTCCGCCTCATCACCGGTTTTGACAATGGCCCCGAAAACGCCAGATCAACTTCCGGGCTGGCACCGGTCAGCGCCTCTTCACCGGCATCGAATGTCACTCTTGCAGTGCCATCAAGCGAAAGTTCGGATAGATTTATACGCGCCTCACCGCTCAGCGCCGCACCTGGCGCATTTGCCCGCAACTCACCAAACCGCACATTACCGCCTGCGATGGAGAACCCGGCCTCCATGGTTTTGAACCGAAACGGCTTACCTGACCACGCGTCTTCGGCCAGATTGTCCACCAGTACGTCAAGTTTTTCATCGGCCTGTTGATCGGCATTGCGCAAAATACCCGGTAGCGCGGATGGATCGATATTATGGACCAAACCTTCATTCACCGACATCATCCCACCGCCGGTCAGATTGGCCACGATTTCGGCAATCGTGGTGCCACTTCCTTCCGCGTTCAAATGCAGGTCAAATCGGCCATTTGCTACTGGTTCTTCCGTCCGCTGCCACACGATCGCACCGAGTGCCCCTTTGGTCACGTTGAAAGCGGAATTTACCAACACATTTTGCTGATTAAAAAGAAGCGCGATTGCACCGCTCACCTTCCCCCCTAGCCAGTTTAACTTTGCATTGCGGATTGCAATGTCGCCATTGTTCAGTTCAAGCCTGCCGGTGAGTTTCTCGCCGGGCGCACGGTAGCCGAAACCTTCTGTCGCCATATCAATCGAACCGACCTTTATATCGATTTCGCCATCAAGTCCGATCAGCGCCGGTGGCGTGAACGGCTCGTGGCTCCATTGCTCACCATGTTGGATGGCGGTATTGCCCATCACAAGTCCCGCTATGGTGTCCAGCGCCAGCACATCCAAATCGAGATTTCCGGTAATTTTCGGGTGCGGTGTTGCTTGCTGATCCAACACCAGATTGCCAGCGACATTTTGTCCGTCAAATATCCCTTTGAGGTTTTTTACCGATAGCCACGAACCAAGCAGGTTGACGCTGGCCGAAATATCAACGGCCGCACCGTGTTGCAGGCCGGGAAAGGAAAAGCCGGACAAAAGCAGTAGTGGATCAATGTCATCGGCGCGCAGTGCCACATCAAACTGGTGCCGCACGCCACCGCCCTTCACCGCATCACTGCCACCGGTGCCGGAAAGGGTTGCGGATCCAAGGGTGGCACTAAAGTCGGTCTCCAGCCGCTCACTGAAGGTACCGATGCTTTTGGCGCGAATCTGCAACTCACCACCGCTATCTATCGGCAATACCGGCATAGCCAGTTGGCGCAATAGCAATTGCGGTTGTTCGTTTACCAGCGCAAGATCAATTTTATTCGTCGCCTTGCCGAGATGCCCAACATCACCCTCAAGGGCAAGATCAAGATCAATACCGGTGCCACCTGCTTCGCCAAGTATCGTCATATTCAGCGTAGATTGACCATCACCTGCAACCGCCTTGATGTCCGCCTCAAGAGTAAGGTCATCAAGAAGTGCCGGATCCTCCTGGAAATTATCCAGCAAGGGGTGGGAGCCGGCGAATTTTTTCGCCAATTTGATCAAACCTTGCGCCTGATTTGCAGCGACCGAAATTCTTAATTTTCCATCCGGTAAATTAAAGGCATCAACCACGTCGCCGGTGACAGAAATCTCGGCACCAGCCAGATTGCCGATCTTCAATTGCTCAATTGCCAGCAGTTTCTCATGAATATTCAGCGCCGCAGCGACCGAGCCGGCTTTGACGCCGAAAGCGGTAACGTTTTCAGCCAACAGCTTGATATCCATGTCGTGGGCCAAAATCCGTTGTTCTTCGTCGTCAGAAACGAATAGCAAGAACAGCGCCTGAAGGGTTTCGAAATCGACATTATTGCCTTCAAGGTTGGTTGTCAGTTTGGGTCGCCGCCCGGCTATACGCACCCGCTCAAGCGCGCCCTGAAGCCGTGTTTCCCCCAGCACAACTTCCAATTTCTCAAATAGTGCCCGCTTTTCGTTGAGCGAAACCTTGGCGGAAAAACCCGCATTTGGCAGGCGCCTGATGGCGTCATCCACATCGCCTTTCAACCATCCGGCAAATCCCGACGGTTGTTTGGAGGCAAGCAATAATCGGCCGTTAAAACCAAAATCATCGCCCAGGCTCAACCGCCCATGGGCCTGGAGTTTAGTCCTTCCCGGCAGTCCCGCCTCAAGATTGGATAATTGCCAGCCATCCTTTTTCGGCAATATGTCAACACCAACTTCGCGGATGACTGTATCTCCCGCCACTACCGCCGGCAGATAGAGCGAAATCAAACCCTCAGCTGGCGGCAGGGGCACCTGCTCTGCCAACTGTTTCAGCACCGTCAAACGTTGGCCAAGAGATGGAATTTTTCCGTTGTTTTTTTCTAATCTACCGAGCCGGTCAACATCAATCTGCTGGCCTTCGGCGACGATCTTGAACAGTGAGCGATCACCAAATGCTGCCTGGGCGCTGCCGGTTATCGCATAAGGATCGTCCCTGGGACCAACTGACAGGTTGAATTCCTGGACTTTTAATGCGTCAGGACGGGCATCGAACCTGCCGCTGATTACCACCGGCAAGGCCGCGTAGGGAAACGATGCTTTAGGCTCGCCATCATGCACCTGAGCACCAGGCTGCACCGCTTTTAGCTTAAAATCACCCTTATAATTCAGCGCACCGTCGACCATGCCCACTGGACCACTGAATTCGACATTATAGGGATGTCGCATCGGCTGTACGTTCAGCCGTGAATTTATAGTGCCGCCGGACTGGAGACGCCCGGTGGTGATTTTGATGCCGGCTTTTTCACCGTTCAACACCAGATCACCGTTAACGCGCCACGGACCTGCCAGCGTTCGTGCTGATATATCGGCATTTATCTGGTCAGCTTCAAACGCCTGGTTGGTTTCAATATTGTGCAGGCGAATAGAACCATTGCGGATTGTCACTTTTTCGAGCAGCACGTCGTCGGGATCAAAACCACCCGTCTTTCGATCTGTCCAGTCCACAACGCCATTTTTACCGATCGCGATGTTGACCCTGGGATTTTGCAATTCCATGTCGACTATGACGACTTCGCCCTTCAGCAGGGGCGCCAGTTCCGCATCAACCCGGAACCGGTCAACCTTCATCATCGGCTCGCCATTTTCGCGGGCACCGACCCGCACATTGGTGAAAATTATTCGCGGCAGCGGCAGCAATCGGGCTTTCGCCTCGCCAAGAACCTCAACTTTCTGGCCCAGCACCACGCCGGCCTGTTTCTCGAACTCCGAGCGATATTTGCGCCATTCAATAAAACTGGGTGCCACAAGCGCCGTTATCAGCACCAGCACCAGTATACCGCCAAAAAATACAAACAGCCGATTCAGTGGTTTTGCTCCAAAAAGTTTCCGTTGGTATGCCCACAAACATTCGGGCGACCCGTTATACGAACAGAATCACTTACCAATCCAAGGATACTACTTTTCCCGGGTTCATTATATTGTCTGGATCAATAGTCTTTTTTATGGCGGCCATCACATTTGCCCCCTCGCCGTGTTCTTCATGCATGAAGCGACGTTTTCCCTGTCCGACGCCATGCTCTCCGGTGCAGGTCCCCTCCATGGCAATGGCCCGCTGGTTCAGTCGGCCAACAAACGCCTCCGCCGCCGCAACTTCTTTGGGATTATCCATTTCAATCAATGGCAGCACATGGAAATTACCATCCCCCACATGGCCGACAATCGGCGCTATCAGTCCGCTCTCCTCGACGTCCCTTTGGGTGGCCACCACGCATTCGGCCAGCCGCGAAATTGGTACACAGACATCGGTGGCAATGGACTGAGCTCCCGGCCGCAGGGTCGGCGACGCATAGGCCGCATCGTGCCGCGCCTTCCACAAGCGATTACGGTCTTCGGTGGCCGTTACCCAATCAAAATCCGAACCATCGAAATCGGCGGCAATCTCGCCAAACATCTGGGCCTGCTCACTCACCCCAGCATCACTTCCATGAAATTCCAGAAACAACGTCGGTACTTCGTCAAAGCCGAGGTCAGAATAGTTGTTGCAGGCCTTGACCTGCAGCGCATCCAGCAATTCGATGCGCGCCATCGGGATACCACTCTGCATTGCCATAATAGTCGTATTGCAAGCCGCCTCGACCGAGGGAAACCGGCAGATGGCCGCTGCAATGACGTCTGGAATACCATAAAGCTTCAGTGTCAGTTCGGTGATAATACCAAGGGTACCTTCCGCCCCAACCAACAGCCGGGTCAAGTCATAACCGGCGGATGACTTCTTCGCCCGGTTGGCTGTTTTGACAATTCGACCATCAGGCAAAACCACCGTCAAATTGACAACATTCTCGCGCATCGTACCGTAACGCACCGCGTTGGTTCCAGATGCCCTGGTTGCCGCCATGCCTCCAAGGCTGGCATCGGCACCCGGATCGATGGGAAAAAACAACCCGGTATCACGCAAATGCGCATTCAACTGTTGCCGTGTCACGCCGGGCTGCACCACACAATCAAGATCTTCCGCATTGACCGCGACAATCTGATCCATCTGTTGCAGATCAACGCTAATGCCGCCCGCCGGGGCATTAACCCCGCCCTCAAGCGACGTGCCTGTGCCGAAGGGGATAATGGGCACCTTGTGGGCCGCGCAAATCGTCACAATATCCTGCACTTCGGCAGCAGAGTGGGGAAATACAACCGCGTCGGGTAATTGCGATGGCAGATATGTCGTTGTGTGAGAGTGCTGTTGACGAATGTACCGCGAGGTCTGCATTCTTTCGCCAAACCGCTGTTTGAGAATATCTATCGCCGTAGCAATGCCCGCAACGTTTTTCTTTTCCGGTTTTAGATCGGCCAGCGCCATTTGCCACTCCAGTATTGCACGCGATGTTTTGCATAGGTCGGGTTCAATGCCTTGAAATCACGCCACAATTGCTGCAAGCATTGTTTGCATGAATGCAACACCGGCGCGAGCACGCACGATAGCAGAATTGCGCAAGGGGTCCAAAGCCAAAATGAGGGTTTGTTGATGACAACTTTACAAAACACCGGCCTGGTGGACGAGGCGTTGGTTAAATCGCCTTTGATGCAAATTGAGCCGGCGTGGATTGATTACAATGGCCATTTGAACATGGCCTACTACAACGTGCTGTTCGACCGGGCCTATGATGATGTTTGCGAATTGATCGGCCTTGGACCCGATTATGCAAAAAAACGGGGCCTAACCACCTATACCGGCGAAATCCATCTTCGCTATCTGCGTGAACTGCATCTCGATCATCCTGTTTATGGAACCTTTCAACTGATTGATTTCAACGAGAAATCTATGCATATTTATCAACAGTTATTGCATATGGACGGCTGGGTCGCGGCGACATGTGAGGGCATTTCGCTTCATGTCGACATGGGTGGACCAAAAGTTACTCCCTATCCAGATGATATCTATGCCAATATCGAGGCGCTGGCGGCCAAACAGGCATCGTTGGCGGTCCCCGATGCGGTTGGTCGGAAAGTTGAAATCAGGCGCAAGAAATCCGAGGCCTAGTGGTTCTCGACCAACATTTGCCTCCCATTGCAGCGCCCATATTTGCAAATGTTGGAATCAAAAAAACCACTAGCAAGATATTGAATCTAGTGGAATTTTTGAATTTGACATTTGAAAATGAATGAAGCTGTGGGTGGGTGCCAAATGTCAAATTCATTCCACTAGTGGACATTTGGCGAAATTGGGTGCTGATTTTGTCACAAATACATGCAAAAACTAAACACTACAGCGCCGGAGCGAATCAGTATGTTCGCTTTGCGCTGTAACATGCTGATAGTCTTCAAATTTATGGCGCGGCTGAAAAAAGTGTTGAACCATGGTGTTTGAACCATGCCCGAAATAATCCGCCGCATATCGTCGCTCATGATTCAATGGGTGCGGCCCAATATTTCGATTTATCTCTCCAGTCGGCAGCCGCAATTATGGCTATTGTCACTGCTGGTTGGTCTGCTGGTTTCAGTGGCCGCCATTGTATTTCGTGAAACCATCGGCCTGGTGCAACTCGTGTGGCTAGCCGACAGGTCGGAAAGCGTCGCCTCAGCGGCGCGACAGGTGCCGTGGTATGTGGTTTTATTGACCCCTGCGCTTGGAGGATTATTGATCGGGTTTGCGCTCTCCTTGCTTGAATCGAAACGTACCGGTGGCGCAGCAGATGTGATCGAGGCACGTGCGATGGGTGGCCGAAATCTTGCATTCTGGCCAGGAGTGTGGTCGGCATTGGTTACGGCATCTTCGCTCGGATTTGGCGCCAGCGCCGGGCGCGAAGGCCCGATTGTCCATCTTGGGGCGACGATATCTTCGTCAATTGGTCATTCGTTGCGTATTCCTGCTTGGAGTCAGCGCACACTTTTGGCTTGTGGTGTTGCCGGCGCGGTATCCGCCTCGTTCAACGCACCTATTGCCGGAGCGCTGTTTGCCCATGAAGTGATCCTTGGACACTATGCAATGCGCTCTTTTGTGCCGATTGTTATCTCTTCGGTTTCTGGAACAATTTTATCACGTCAGTGGTTTGGTGAAGCGGCTGCGTTCGCTATTCCCCATCTTGGGGTCACTTCGTATTGGGAGTTTCCTGCTTTTGTTCTGCTCGGCCTGATATGCGCGATAGTCGGCATCATGTTTCAGTTTTCATTAATTGGCAGTGATTACGTGGCGCGCAATATTGAAATACCAATTTGGTTACGGCCGGCGATCGGTGGCATTTTTATTGGTGCGTTGGCCCTCTACTTCCCGGAAATTCTCGGTGTCGGGTATGAGGCAACCGATTTGGCATTGCATGGTGAGCTACCACTAGCCGTGCTGATATCACTTTTGGTGGCAAAAACCGTGGCTACGTCGATCACGCTGGCTTCGCGATTTGGCGGTGGCATAATTGCGCCGTCGCTTTACCTTGGAGCGATGGCCGGTGGTGCATTCGGCATTGTCGCCGCATCGGTATTCCCCGATCTTGCCTCCAGCCAGAGCATTTATTCGCTGATCGGCATGGGCGCCGTTGCCGCCTCGGTAATCGGGGCGCCAATTTCAACTACGGTGATGATGTTCGAACTGACCGGCGGTTATGAGTTGGCCATCGCATTGTTGCTGACCGTGTCGATTTCTGCTGGTCTCAATCAGGCATTTCACGGCCGATCGTTCTTTCAATGGCAACTGGAAGCACGCGGACTATTGTTTCAGGACGGGCCGCATCAGTATTTGGTCAGAAATACACGCGTGATTGATTTCATGACCCCCCTTCAGGCCGATGAAAAACCACCGACTTACGATCCGGCAGAAGACCCCCCGGCGCTGCAACAAGACGATACGCTGGAGCACGCACTTCGCATTTTCGATCAAGGTGGCCACGCCCGCCTTGCGGTAGTGGGCGAAGAAGACCAAAGCAAGATTTGTGGCTGGGCCAGCCAGGTTGTCGCATTGCGCTACTTCAACAAGGCGTTAATCGATGCCAGCAAGGAAGAACACCGGTAAATAATCTGGCAAGGAACCCCATCCACAGTCCGGTCATCTGTTGCCGGCCAGAAAATTCAAGTGTCAAAAAGTGCCCGCATATCCGCGCGTTGGGATATATACCCAAAGCACTCAAAAATATGTGTTTTGGATATAAATGTTTTATTACTCCATAGATTTATCCGAAAAACGGTGACCGCTCTCCGGGTGCATGGAGAATAGATAAAAATAATCGTGGGCAACTCGATCTGACGATGATATCTTAAATTGCATCATTCCGGTTATCCACATCGACAACAGATTGGAGCTGGATATATGAAATGAGGAGAAGTTACATGGATCTTAGTGCACCGACCAATCTTGTGTTCATCATATCCCTGGTGATTGCAGTCATAGGCATTCTCGCCGGACTTGGCATTCTTGCAATTATTCCTATCCCTGCGTTTTGGCTGGTCACAATTGCCTATATCGTGCTCGCCGCCGGGTGTTTGATGAAGGGAATTTAAACAAAACTAACAACCAGGCGATAATGGTAAGTGCCTGATTGGTTCTGTGTCACAGGTTTGGAGCAGAGCAAGAGCATGCATCCAGTGACACAAGGCTTGGCCACCGCTCCCCGGGATTGGCACTCCCGGGGAAGCGTTTTATATTTTATAGTATTGTTTTTATTAAGTAATTTTCAGATATTTCCAGCTGCATTTTCGGCGCCCTCGAAAGCCGCAGTTGAACAAAAATTTCAACACTGGTTGCACAGTGATCTGCGTGCTGCCGCGATAGAGGCCGGAATTGCCGCAGGCACCTTCAATAAAGCAATTGCCCCCCTCACCCTCGACTGGAAATTGCCCGATCTGGCGCCGCCTGGCTGGGCAAAAAAAACCATTTCACAAAAGCAGGCTGAATTCCGCGCACCGGCCCGTTATTTCAATCAACGCTCCATCAACACGCTGGTTAAACGCGGCCGCACCCAGTTGAAAAAATGGCACCGCACGCTCGGCCGTATCGAGCGCCGATATAGGGTGCCGCGCCGAATCATTGTTGCGATATGGGGTCGCGAATCAGGCTTCGGCCGGGTGAAAATGCCAAAAAATGCCATCCGATCCCTGGCGACAGAGGCCTTTATGGGCCGGCGTAAGGCATTATTTCAATC
Source organism: Rhizobiaceae bacterium (assembly GCA_965248135.1). GTDB lineage: Bacteria > Pseudomonadota > Alphaproteobacteria > Rhizobiales > Rhizobiaceae > SZUA-100. The sequence continues at coordinate 12,485 of CBDFIN010000004.1, forward strand.
CGAACTTCTGGCCGCACTCAAGATAATTGCCAGTGGCGATATCCAGCCCACACGCATGGGAAGCTCCTGGGCGGGCGCATTGGGTCAGCCACAATTTCTCCCGTCCAAGTTTCACCAATACGCGGTAGATTTCGATCGGGATGGCCGTCGCGACATTTGGAATTCCGTTCCGGACGCCCTCGCCTCGATCGCCAACTATCTGGCCAAGCACGGTTGGCAGCGTGATCGCGACTGGGGTTTTGAGGTTAGAATTCCGGCATCGGTACCGTGTTCTTTGGGGGGACCGGACAGCAAAAAGACCATTGCAGATTGGCGTTCAATGGAAGTCATGCGTGTATCGCGAAAATCATTCCCGGCGCATGAGAAACCGCGGCGCGGCTACTTGCTGTTTCCGGCTGGCCGATTCGGACCGACATTTGTCACTACACCCAATTTCTACGTGCTGAAAAAATATAATGAGTCAGATGTCTACGCCATGTTCGTTGGTCATCTGGCCGATCGTATGGCCACCAATAAACCCTTCAAGACCAAATGGCACAGGCTTGAAGCTCTGTCGCGCAGCACTGTGCGCCAAATGCAAAAAAAGCTGATCGCCAAAGGCTATGATGTTGGCGGCGCCGATGGATTTATCGGTTACAAGACCCGCACCGCAATCGGCATGTGGCAACACGCCCATGGCAAGAAAGAGACCTGTTTTCCAGACCGGGCACTGGTCAAAGCCCTGCGATAAAGAAGCCCCGAGCCTCACCGCTTCAATTTGGCATCAAAAATCACCGCGCTTGAGCGCTATTGGGGAGCCGTACGCTGATAGAGCCAGACCCTGGCCGGAGGAACATTGCGAACAATCCAGTCGTAATGGCGCACCGAATAACTGCCGCGATTGGCAATGATTGGCGACATTGCCCCATAGGAGAATTGCACCACTGGCCTTCCAACCGGCAATCGGTCGAGCAGTGATTCAACCAGCCTGATCCGGCTCGCTTGAGGAAAATTCAACAATGGCAGGGCAGATATAACGGTATCAAACTGGTCTAAATTGACACCCGCTAGAGCCCGGTCAAGATCGAAGGCATCGCCATGAATGAAGTGCACACCGGGGTAAGCGATGTGAAGCTTTTTCATGAATTCATGCGAATACTCAACCGAATAAAGTTGGTTGGCTGGAATACCGGTAGCCAAAATAGCTTGGGTGATTGCGCCGGTACCGGGGCCCAGCTCCAGTACTGGCAAACCGCTTTCGGGCCTGATCAGCGAAGCCATACTTTTGGCAAGTCTGGATCCCGTCGGTACGATTGCACCGGTGGTCTTGGGGTTGCCGACCCATGTTTTGATAAAATGCAACTCGTCGTCAAATTTGTCCGACAACACACGCCCAAGCTTGTTAAACTGTAAATGCCTGTGCATTCTGCTCTCCTTCATCGGCATATTGATCTTGCGTGCACCCCAATGAATCACAATCCTTTAACCAGCTAATTTAGCAAATATCATGGCGGGCGTCATATCGGCACTGTTTTTTTTTCAATAATTTCGCTCGATGCGAATAATTTCTCACGTCACGTCGAGGTTCAAACCTTTTCAGTGCATCGCCACCGTAGTAAAGAGAGGCAGAATGTTTGGCATTGGCAAAAAACAGCCAGCGCTCGACCATCAAACCGGCCATGTGAGCCATGAAAGCCAAAGTGAATAAGATCGCTGATGTGGGTGCACCAAGGGCGATCGCGAAGGCATAGGCAATCACCGGCACCACCAGGCCAAGAACAACAGCGAATCTCCATAATTTTTGTGCGTGTTTGCGCGCTACTCGATAAGCCATCTCGTGCGTGAGATAATTGTCCATCATATGCGGCGGTTCCAGCAATCGTACTTTGCCGAGATGGCCAAGGCCGGTCGCTGTCTCCATTGAAGAACCGCCAAAACCCAGATTTTGTCGGGCATTCCAGCGCCATTTCAACAGCCATGCGATCAACAGCGCCAGCAATGCCAATTGAGCGATGTCGAGCGAAATTCCAATAAACATTGCCATCAATGCCGAAAGCAGCAACCCGCCGCTGGCTATACTGAAGCTCAAATAGACTGCCGGTGTTAACCAGGTGTGCCACAGATTAATGGTCCGCAAGGAGGCGTAGATCATGGCAGTGAAAAACACCGTGATCACGCTAAGAATTGCACCAAGAAGCCCGATCCACAGATAGCCTGTATCGAAATATAGAACCAAAAACGCCTGGGTAAACAACGGGATGAAAGCCAGTATCGAGGAAACACCTTCGCGCGACAGCCAACTGGTCCGCCACTGGGAGAAAGCATGTATGGCGTTTCTACGATTTCCCAGATGAAGTGTTGACGAAAGCAGGCCAGCAACAATCAGCGTCAGTGCCAGAATATAGCCCGCCTTCGCTACGATGGACGAATAATCGATCAACCCAACACCCAACCACGCGGCAAGACCGTATCCGGCGCCGGAAAACATTGTAAAGACGATAACTGAAAACGCCGGATGCATTAGCCGTCTCCCTTTGCACTGTTATCACGGTCAAGACTCGACAATGCGCGGTCAACCCAGCCGAAGAAACCATCGACCTTTTCGGCGCTTGCCTGCCGATTGATATCGGCCATCGCAGCCAGCGGCTGGCGCTTTCTGGGTGGAAGATATTTGTTGACCGGCTTGTTACCCTGCTCAGGCATTAGATCAAATCCACCGCGTTCTTCGACAAGTTTTGAGACATCCGAATGCTGATCGCCCAGATCGCCAAAATGCCGCGCACCCGCCGGACAAGTGCGCACACAGGCCGGAATACGGTCTTCTTCAGGCAGCGAGTTGTTGTAGATGCGGTCAACACACAAGGTGCATTTTTTCATCACACCGGCAGCGACGTCGAGCTCGCGCGCGCCATAAGCGCAAGACCAGGCACACAGACCACAGCCCATGCACAAATCTTCGTCCACCAGCACAACGCCGTCTTCCCCACGCTTGTAGGATGCGCCTGTAGGGCACACCGTCACACAGGGCGCATCCTCACAGTGCAAACACGATTTCGGCAAATGCACCACCCGAGCTTCGCCGGCCTTGCCAATTATTTCACCCTGATCCGGCGTAATCTCGAATGTGTGGATGCGGTTGAGAAAGGTTCCAACCGGATTGGCGCCATAGGCGTCATTGTCTGACAGCGAATTACCATAGCCGCCGGTGTTCCATTCCTTGCAATTTATCACGCAGGCATGACAGCCGACACAGGTGTCAAGATCGATCACCAGGCCAAGCTTTTTCGCCGTATTGGCAGGAAGCGCCGTCATTTGGTCCACTCCTGCCCAAAACGAACGGTTTTCGGTCCTTTCGGCACCGAGCCCGGACGCTTTGTCGGTTTAAAATGTGGTTGACTGACAGCATCGCCTGCTTCGGCCTTTTCGATTTTGACCCGAAGATCGAACCAGGCCGCCTGCCCAGTGATCGGATCACTGTTGGACCTACGATATTGATCGCCTTTCGGTGGCAGCAATTCGCTGATCAAATGGTTGAGCAGAAAACCCTCATTTGCCTCCGGCGCATCGGGATCAAGCGACCAGGCACCACCACGCTTGCCAATCGCATTCCATGTCCAAACGGTCTTGCTATTTACCGCATCCATGCGCGCGACAGGCACTTTTATCTTGCCGTGCCACGAACTCACCCAGGCCCAGTCGCCATCTTTTAAACCATGCGCATCACAAACCGGCCCCGGCACATAGAGCGGGTTTTTCGTCAGAATTTGCCGCAGCCAGGCATTTTGCGAACCCCAGGAATGGTACATTTCCATTGGCCGCTGGGTCAGGGCGTGCAATGGATATTCATCCTGGTCGACTTCGATCTCTTCAAATGGCGGATACCAAACCGGCAGCGGCGTAAAACTGTCGACCACGCGTTGGCGCAGATGCTTGGGTGGTTGCGGTTGCCGCAAACCCAGACCGGCCAACTGAAACTTCTGCATTTCTTCGGAATAAAGCTGAAATGTCACGGGCGAAGGCTCATCGAAAAATCCCATGGCAATAGCAAATTCCTGATAGGATTTGTTGGCATGTTTGTAAAACTGCGCATCCATCGGAATGTGTTTTTGCCAGAACGAACCATTTTCCTTGTATCGTTCAATCTGATCGGGGTTGGGTTCGCCCCGCCCTTCTTTGTCACCATTCTTGCCGCGAAAACCGGCCAGCGGGCCGACGCCCGGCCTTCTTTGGTGATTGATAATATAGTCCGCATAATCCCGATAAAGCGGCCCGCCTTCGGCATCAACAAAGTCTTCAAGTTGCAACCTTGCACCCAGTTCCAGCAAGACTGATTGAAAACCACGAACGCCCTCGTCGTTGCCGCGTTCTGCTTCAACCACAGGCCAGCGGATAGAATCGCCCACCGCATCAGGCTCCGAAATCGGTCGGTCGAGTAACGAAATGCAGTCATGACGCTCAAGATAGGTGGTATCCGGCAAGATCAGGTCGGCATAGGCCACCATTTCGCTGGCATAGGCGTCAGAATAGATAATCCGCGGTATCTTGTATTCACCGGTGTCGGCGTCCCGGTCTTCCAGCATCTCGATGGTGCCCTTGGTGTTCATCGAGGAATTCCAGGCCATATTAGCCATATAGAGAAAAAGTGTATCGATCCTGTAAGGATCGCCGGCATGGGCATTGGCAATCACCATGTGCATTTGCCCGTGCACGCCCATCGGCGCCTCCCAGGAAAACGCTTTGTCGATGCGGCTGGCGATACCATCAACATCCTCTAACAAATCCTCCGGCCCGGAAGGATAGCCAAGATGCGGTCCGGCAAGCGGCTGACCCGGTAAAAACGGGTGCATCACGGTGTGGGGTTTCGGGTGCGCATCTATCGGTTTTGGATAGGGTGGTTTGTTGCGGAAACCGCCTGGGCAATCGACCGAGCCGATCAATACCTGCAAAACATGCAGTGCCCGGCAGGTCTGAAAACCGTTGGAATGGGCGGAAATACCGCGCATTGCGTGCATGGATACCGGACGGCCAATGAACCGTTCATGGCGCTCGCCCTTCATGTCGGTCCATGGCTGCTCAATAGTAATCTCTTCTTTGAAGGCAACGCGGGCAATTTCGGCCGCAAGGCCACAAATCGTATCGGCATTAATGCCGGTTTCTTCCGCAATGGCAGCAGGCGCGTGCTGCGGCTTGAGATATTCCTTAGCCATCAATTCAAGCACCGGGTGCGCTGTGGCATCCCCGGACAGTTTGATGCTGCCGGTCAGTGCCGGTCGAACACCTTCAGCATGTTTCGACACCGGGTTGCCGGTCTCAGTGTCGATGATCATTTCATCGCCGTTCTTGTCACGCAAAAAAAGTCCATGATCCGGCGTTCCAGGTGCATCAATAACCAGCCAGACGGCGTTGGAATAGCGCCTGAGATAGTCGAGATCGATGTTTTTGGTGCGAAACAATTCGTGGATCAAAGCCATGATCAACAGCCCATCCCGACCGGGTCTGATTGGCAGCCAGTCATCGGCAACGGCGGAATAGCCGGTGCGTATCGGGTTAACCGAGACAAAACGGGCACCGCGTTTCTTGATTTTGCCAATGCCTATCTTGATCGGGTTGCTGTCATGATCTTCAGCAACCCCGAACATGATAAAAAGCTTGGTGCGATCCCAGTCGGGTGATCCGAACTCCCAAAACGCTCCACCAATTGTATAAATACCGGCGGCGGCCATATTGACCGAGCAAAACCCGCCATGGGCGGCATAATTTGGCGTACCAAACTGCTTGGCCCAAAAACTGGTCAAGGCCTGGGACTGGTCACGCCCGGTGAAAAATGCCAGCTTATCGGGGGTTTGACGAAGCGGTTTTAACCAGTCCGTGGCAATGCCAAACGCCTCCTCCCAACTGATTTCCTCAAATTCGCCGGAGCCACGGGGTCCGGTTCTTTTCATTGGCGCCCTAAGTCGGGCCGGAGAATATTGTTGCATGATCCCGGCGGAACCCTTGGCGCACAACACACCCTTATTGACCGGGTGATCACGGTTACCTTCAATATAGCGCACCTTGCCATTGCGCAGGTGAACATTAATGCCACACCGGCAGGCGCACATGTAACAACTGGTTTTGCGCACTTCGTCGCCGATTGGCTGATCAAGATTTATCAAGGGGTCGGTGCTCATATATTACCCTATTCTGCTATTCGAATATTAAATAATAACGCGCAAAAGTCCAGTCACCGCGATCACAATCAACAGGCCGAGGCAGAATATCCGGTAAATCCCTTCATGCGACTTCGAAAACAGGGCGGCGCCAATCAATACGCCAACAATGGCTGGAACACTCAATATCGCCCCCCTTGCAAGCACCGTGGGGGTAAACAGTCCGAAAAACAGAAGCATGAAAAACGATACCACGATCGACAAGAACAGATACATCACTAGACTGGCGCGGATAACACGCGCCTCGCGGCCAAGGCTGAACACAAATATCACCACAACCATGCCGCCGACGCCAGCAAGACCAGTCGCAATGCCGGACAAAAATCCCGCTGCAAGGATTTTCCAGGTGTTGTCGAGGTTTTTTGGCCGAACATTGGCGAACAACAACACCGCCAGCACCAAAATGGTCGACAGCGCAAGGAGCCTTGTGATCTCCACTGACACCTGAACGGTCAACGCCAGACCGCAGGGCGTGCCAATTGCCGCACCGACCACCAGACCAATAACAACCCGCATATCGGCTTCGCGAAAACCACTGCGAACCATCAACAGACCGGCGATAGCTTCAAGTATATGGTTCATCGGCAGGATTTCGACCGGCGGCAGAAAACTCGCCAGACTGGCCATAATCAATGCCGATAACGCAAAACCGGAAAAGCCGCGCACAATGCCGGCAAAAAACACCACACCCAGGCACAGCATGAGCGTATTGGTATCAAGCCCGGTCAGGGATGTAATAGTTTCCATTCACCTTGCCACTTCATTGCGGTGGTGTGCACGGGAATGAAGCATGTTGACGGTGTCTATGTTCTGGCTCGAACTTAACCTTGCTGCTGCGGTCGCATATCATTGGGGTCGATACCGGCAACCGGCTCCGGTCTTTTCATCGCATCGCGACGGAACGGTTCGCCCAGTTCCTGGTTCAAAAGCACTTCGATGAACGTGGTGACACCATCATTTTGGGCGGCACAAGCTTCCTGCAGGGCCGAAGTCAATTCCTCCTGCGTGGTTACAAGCACACCCTTCAACTCGCAACCTTGTGCCACCTTGGCGTAACTTAGATGCGGATCAAGTTCAGTGCCGACAAAGTTATTGTCATACCACAAGGTGGTGTTACGTTTTTCCGCTCCCCACTGGTAATTGCGGAATATTACCATAGTAATAGCAGGCCATTCTTCACGCCCGACCGACGTCATTTCATTCATCGAGATGCCAAAGGCGCCGTCACCGGCGAAACCGACAACCGGCACGTCCGGACAACCGATCTTGGCGCCAATGATAGACGGAAAACCATAGCCGCAGGGTCCAAACAGCCCCGGCGCGAGATATTTCCGCCCTTCCTCGAACGATGGATAGGCATTGCCAATGGCGCAATTGTTGCCGATGTCGCTGGAAATAATCGCATCCTTCGGCAAGGCGACCTGGATAGCCCGCCAGGCCTGTCGCGGCGACATGCGGTCCGGGTCGCGCTCACGGCTCGCTTTGTTCCATTCGGTGCCAGGATCATCATCCTCGTGATCCATGCTGGAAAGGGTCTGCAACCAGGACGACTTGGTCTGGTGGATCAGCGCCTTGCGCTCTTCGCGGCCATCATCACCGGCGGTGGACGAAAGTTGCTCGAGGATTTGTTCGGCCACCTGCCGCGCATCGCCCTCGATGCCGACTGCCACCCTTTTGGTCAATCCGATACGGTCGGCATTAATATCGACCTGGATGATTTTTGCCTCTTTCGGCCAATAGTCGATGCCATAGCCAGGAAGCGTGGAAAACGGATTGAGGCGGGTGCCGAGTGCCAGCACCACATCCGCCTTGGAAATCAGCTCCATGGCGGCCTTGGAGCCATTATATCCCAGCGGTCCGCAAGCAAGTGGGTGAGAGCCTGGAAAAGCGTCATTGTGCTGATAATTGCAACAGACCGGAGAACCAAGACGTTCTGCCAGCGCTTTCGAAGATGCAATCGCCCCACCAATTACCACACCGGCGCCATTCAAAATAACCGGAAATTTCGCCTCCGAGAGTAATTTTGCTGCTTCCGCCACCGCCTTGGGGCCGCCGGCAGGCCGTTCGAAGCGCACAATCTGCGGCAATTCGATATCGACGATCTGGGTCCACATGTCGCGTGGAATATTGATCTGCGCCGGTGCGGAGCCGCGCCATGCCTTCTGGATAACACGGTTAAGAACTTCGGCGACACGGGTCGGGTCACGCACTTCTTCCTGGTAGCAGACCATGTCTTTGAACAGGTTCATCTGCTCGACTTCCTGAAAGCCGCCCTGCCCTATGGTTTTGTTTGCCGCCTGCGGGGTGACCAGCAACATGGGCGAGTGGTTCCAGTATGCGGTCTTGATGGCGGTAACAAATCCGGTAATGCCCGGACCGTTCTGGGCAATCGCCATGGCCATCTTGCCGGTGGTTCGGGTGTAGCCGTCACAAATCAGGCCACCATTGGTTTCATGGGCCACATCCCAAAAGGTAATGCCGGCCTGTGGAAACAAATCGGATATCGGCATGAACGCCGAGCCGATAATGCCGAAAGCGTGTTCAATTCCGTGCATTTGCAGGGTTTTTACAAATGCCTCTTCAGTGTTCATTCTCATGTCAACACGTCCTCATTCGATATTTCCACTGGGGGGCCGCACGCCGATTGTATTTCGGCCAGCCCGCCCGTTAAATACCTAAACCGGTTTACTGATTAGTACCAGATTGAATTGAGATCTTGGGCCAATTTGTAATGTTTTGTGGCCAGGTGTCGCCAATCCGGTAGCCTTGCGGCCAGGGGTCGTCCGGGTCAAGCATGTGTTGATGCATGCCGGTAATCCAGGCTCTGCCGGTGATAGAGGGGACAATTGCCTGACGGCCACCCACTTTTGTCTCACAAACAATCCGTCCGAGAAATTTTGATCCGATGATTGATTCCGCCGCAAGCTCCTCGCCTGCCTTCATCGCGCCCCGGGCGTGAAGAATGGCCATTTTTGCCGAAACTCCGGTTCCGCAAGGCGAGCGGTCCAGCTTGCCCGGCTGAATGGCAACAGTGGTGCGCAAGGAGAAGCCGTTTTCCTTTTCACCCAATGGCCCGCAAAAAAGACAGAATGAAATATGGTCCCAGTCGGCATTTTCTGGATGGGTGAAGCCAAGTTGCTCATTTGCCGCATTAGTGATGGCGATACCCGCTTTGACCAGATCACCGGCCTCCGTCGCCTTTAGCTCAAAGCCCAAAGAGGCCGCATCGACCACCACGAAACTGTCGCCGCCATAGGCCGTATCGACAATCAGTTCACCAAACCCAGGGACGACGAGCTTTGCATCAAGCTTATCGGCAAATGATGGCAGATTGGTCACCGTAATCCGCTCGGCCTTGCCATTGCGGCATTCGGCCTTAACCCGCACCAGACCTCCGGGCGCCTCCAGCACCATTTCTGTGATCGGCTCCTGCATGGCGATAATGCCGCTATCGAGCAAAACCGTCGCCACACAGATTGAATTGGAACCCGACATTGGTGGTGTATCTTCCGGCTCCATAATTATCCAGCCCATCTGAACTTCCGGATTTTTCGGTGGAACCAAGAGATTCACATGGCGAAACACCCCGCCACGCGGTTCATTCAGCACAAAATTGCGCAGGCGCTGATCTTTGGCGATAAACCGGCTTTGTTCCCACAAGGTTTCGCCCGGCGGCGGCGCGACCCCTGCGACAATAACATCACCCACCTCGCCTTCCGCATGGCAGGAAATCACGTGAACCGTTTTACTTGTGCGCATTGATCAATATCCCGCAGCCTGGCCGACATATAATCAACGAGGATAGGAAGAGTTCATCAATCAGGCAAGAAAAACAAACAGGCCTGATTATAGGTCGATATCCAAAATGGCCATCGAGAAATTGTAGGAAAGATCGCCGTCCTCGTCGTCGCGATATAACACGCCGAGAAACTCGTCGCCCTTATACAATTCGGCCGAATCGTCCTTGCGCGGCCGTCCACGCACCTGCAGGGAATTGTTGCCAAAGGTCTTCTTGAAATAGGCCTCAAGCTTGGAAATTTCTTCTGATCTCACGGGGTTCTCCGGGCAAAACGAGTCGCGTTACAACGGGTTTTTTACACAACCGCCAGCGGAAATCAAAGCCTATGGCAAACACTCAGACCTGAAAGCCGATATCCGCCAATATCTGGTTCATGGTCCGCGACGGTTCAGCACAGCCAGCAACACCAACCACCTTGGCCGGTACGCCCGCAACAGTGGTCTTCGGCGCAACCGGTTTCAGCACCATCGATCCAGACGCCACCCGCGAGCACTGGCCTATCTCTATATTGCCGAGAATCTTGGCTCCTGCCCCGATCAATACACCATTACGCACCTTGGGATGACGATCGCCACCCACCTTGCCGGTGCCGCCCAACGTAACCCCTTGCATTATCGAAACATCGTCACCAATCACTGCTGTCGCACCAACCACCAGACCGGTGGCGTGATCAATAAAGATACCCCTGCCCATTTTCGCCTGAGGATTGATATCGGTCTGGAATACCGACGATGATCGGCTCTGCAGATAGAGCGCCAAATCCTTGTGTCCGTTGTGCCAGCACCAATGGGCCAGCCGGTGGGTCTGAATGGCGTGGAAACCCTTGAAGTAAAGCACCGGCTCAATCAGCCGATCGCAGGCCGGGTCACGATCCAGCACCGCAGCGATGTCGACCCGCAGGATCTTTGACCATTTCGCGTCAGCCTCATGCATTTCATCAAACATCTGGCGAATGAAGTCGCGCGGAAAATCGGCGTGATGCAAGCGCTCGGCAATACGGTGTATAATCGCCGATTCAAGGCTGGAATGTTTCAAGATGGTTGTGAAAATGAATGCCGACATCATCGGATCAGCATCGATCACCGTCTCAGCCTCTTGCCTCAGCGCCGCCCATACCGGATCAAACGGTGAGATGTTTGACTGCTTGTTTTCACTGGACTTATGGCTCATAGAATTTCCCCCAAGCACGGTGTTGTTTCTTGGTACTGATTCTTAAGTATAGGTACCGTGGCCCATGATTCCAATATTGAGGCAAGAAAATGTGTGAAAGCCCGGACGATGGGGGCGAGCCTGCACATGGTTCGATCGACATTGCTGTCGTTGAAAATACCGGCTGGCTGACCTTTAACAATCCGGCAAGACACAATGCGCTCACGCACGCGATGTGGCGTGATCTACCGCACAAGATGAAACTGCTCGATGAAAGCGCGTCGGTGCGGGCGATTATCCTGCGCGGTGCGGGCGATCAGGCATTTTGTGCCGGCGCCGATATTTCCGAGTTTGATCAGGTCAGAAAAGATGCGGTAACGGCAAAGCAATATGAGGCAGATAATGTCCGCGCCTTTGCCGCAATTCGTGACAGCAACAAGCCGGTGATTGCCATGATCCGTGGTCACTGTCTCGGCGGTGGTTTTGGCATCGCAGCAGCAGCGGAACTGCGGCTTGCCAGCAAAGATGCAACTTTCGCGGTGCCAGCAGCCAAACTCGGTCTCGCCTATCCGATCGCGGCACTTTTTGATATTGTCAGCGCGGTCGGGCCCCAGATCGCCAAGTCGCTGCTCTACACCGCCAACAAATATTCTGCGGCCCAAATGTTGTCTTACGGTTTTCTGCTTGAGGTTTGCGACGCCAGCGAACTGGAAGAAAAGGTGGATAATTTGGCGGCAACAATAAGCAGCAACGCGCCGGCAACGTTGAATACGGCCAAACTGACGATTCGCGGCCTGAACGATGGCGACCTCGAACCAGCAATCAAGGCGGCGTCCGCCACATTCGAGAGCCGGGATTACGCCGAAGGCCGCGCGGCGTTTCGTCAAAAGCGCAAGCCGCATTTTAGTGGTAAGTGAAGCGATCTTCAGCCGGCAACCGTGCGATCGTGCTCGGCTTTAAGGTCCAGTAAGAATCCCGAAACCGCTTCGGAAAATATGTCGTTTTTGTCTCCGGCAACCATGTGCCCAGCCTCGCTCACATCAACATAACGCGCATGTGGCACAAGGCTGAGGAACTCGCGGGCATACTCCTCGCTCACCAGTTCCGACTGTGCGCCGCGAACCAGCATGGTGGGGATATTGAGATCGCGTGCAGCATCAAGCAATTTAGTCTGAATATCCACTGCAGCGGTATTGATGTTCATCGGGCCATCGATAAAAGCCGGGTCCCAGTGCCAGCGCCATCGGCCATCCTCGCACTGGCGCAGATTTTTGCGCAATCCATCAAGCGATCTCGGCTTTTTTCGGTGCGGCAAATAAACGGCAATCGCATCGGCAACATCTTCAACCGTATCAAAACCATCATGCATTTTTGCCGCCATGAAGTTTTGAATTTTGGCAACGCCGTTGAGGTCCATCCGCGGCGTAATGTCAACCAGAACCAGTGCTTCCAAAAGGTCCTGATCCGCCATCGAATGGGCCATCATTGCCGAGATGCCTCCAAGAGAAGCGCCAACGCATACCGGCTTGACACCATACTCTTTCCTGATTTCACGCCCAAGCACAATCATATCACGCGCGTAGTGCTCAAATGTGTAGGATTTGTCTGCCAGCCATTCACTGGCCCCATGGCCACGCGCATCGATTGTAATTGCCGTCAGCCCATGGGCTGCAAGTCGTGCGGCTGTGTGTTTCCATGAGTGGCGGGTTTGACCTCCACCATGCATCAGCAGCGCCAACTGACCTTTGCCATCACCGGCATAGTGGGAACCCGCAAGCAGGTTGCCATCAGCACCATAAAAGGAAACCGGTGTGCTGTTCATCAGTTTTCATCCTCGGCAAAAAAATCGACCACGCCCTGTTTAAACACCTTGTCGCCAACCGCCTTCATGTGGTCGCGGCCGGGAATTATGAGATGCTGTCCGTTTGGCAGCATATCCGCCAATGCCTCGCCAGAACCGGCAACATCATCATCACCGCCCACCGCAACAAGAACCGGATGGGTCAGTTCCGCTATCGCGGCTTCGGTAATCTTGCGCCTGGAGGGCCGAATGCAGGCGGCAAGTGCACTGCGGTCACTGCCGGTCTGGTCGGCAAATAATCTGAACTTCAATCCCGTTGGATCGGTAATACTATCCGGGTCGTCGGCCTCGAGCGCCTCGGCAATCGGCCTCCAGCGACCGACGCCTTTGACCATATTGTCGCCCATGCCGCCGAACACCAGGCGATTTACCCGCTCCGCTGCGCCAAATGCCAGAAATGCCGCTATACGACTGCCCATCGAATAACCGACCACATGCACTTTGTCGATTTTCAGATGATCCAGCAGCGACAAGGCATCCCCGGCCATTTTGTCCGGGTCATAATCGGCAGGATGATAGTATTTGCTGCTTTCGCCGTGCCCCCGATTATCAAGCGCAATAACCCGGTAGCCGGCATCGGTGAGTGTCCTTACCCATCCAGGATAGGACCAGTTGACCATCGCCGTAGAGCCAAATCCGTGAATAAGTAGAACCGGATTGCCCTGCCCTTCATCCAGAAAAGCTATTTTCGCATCACCTAGACGCGCAATTTTCATGTTTGTTCCCTAACCCGGCAAACTGACCCCACAGGTTAATGCCGGCAAACCGTTATTCCGTTTACGTAAAAGAGAGTGGAATTGAAAGAGAAATCCGGCATGGTCGACTTGTTTTGTGAAAAACCGCACATCATCGGCAAATAAAGTCACAATTTGACATGTGCGAAGAATTTGCGCGCGTAATAATTGCATAACGGCCTGTGCGCCTGAGAAATTGGAGACGATTGCGAGTTTACATTCCCAGTCTCTCCCTCGTGGCCTGGTGAAATTGCCAAAAACACGTCAATGTCGAACTGTGATCGACTAACCTTTTATAGCATGATTACTCAAAGTGATCATGACTCATCAGGAGCGCACAGCGAACGGCGCCTTTGCCCCGCCCCCGCGCAGGCTCGGACAGAGCCCGGATTGACCGTGCGCGAAGAGAGTACCGATCGAATCATTTTGGAGGTGTCCAGCTATAGTTAGTCACAGTGCCCAGCCAATGGATTTGGTCGATGGCGTATTTATCGAACTTTACTGCAAATTTGATCGGGAAATTTCGCTTTCCAGGCTCTATCTGGAGTTTCCTTCGCCGCCCACTTGTTCTATTGTCCCAATATATGCCGCCGCGGTCGCGACGGAAAACGGGTTTTTTAACATTAAAGGCAAAAATTATGTCAACGCATGGTGTGCCGCATTTCCAAAACAGCAAGGGCTTTTCACGCATAGAAATCGGCGTGAAGGAATTTATGTGTGTTGGTGCCCATCCGCCCTTTGACCACCCGCATGTGTTTCTCGATATGGGCGCAGATAAGGAAAAAATCTGCCCCTATTGCTCGACCCATTATGTGTTCAGCGGTGAACTTGACGGAAATCAATCCACCCCCGAAGGGTGCCTGCTAGAGACCGTTTGATATTCTTGGTCAACTGGTGGAATTCTGGTGGTTAGTCGACGAAACATTGTCATTGCAGGCGCTGGCGTTGCCGGATTGACTGCCGCGCTGACGCTGGTTAAAGCCGGGTATCGCGTTCAAATAATTGAAAAATCATCCAAGATCGACGACGCCGGTGTGGGTATCCAGCTTTCACCAAACGCCACCTGTATATTGGATGAATTGGGATTATCGCGACGGTTGACAGCCTCAAGTTTCGTGCCGGAAAATGTTGTCATAGCCAACGGCAGAACTGGTCGCATTCTTTCTAAACTGCCGTTGGGCGAAACCGTGCGCCGGCGTCATGGACATCCCTATCTGGTGTTGCACCGGGCGGATTTGGCCAACATTCTTCTTGGCGCCTGCCACAAACATCCAGATATCGCCGTGGATTTTGACACTAGCTTCCAAGATGCGGCGATGCACGCCAATGGGGTTACGGTGCTGGCGCACAAAGACGGGAGTATGACGGAATACTCGGGCTGCGCGCTAGTGGGCGCTGACGGTGTTGGTTCTGCCGTCCGTGCCAACGTCATTGGCGCAAATGCGGCATCGCCGGCGGGCGATGTGGCGTGGCGTGCACTGGTACCGGTTGACCGGCTTCCCTCGGGCGCCGATCTGCACAACACAAGGCTATGGATTGGTGCAAATGGGCATGTGGTCACCTACCCTGTCCGCAATTCCAGGGTCCTTAATATTGTGGCAATCACCCCTCGAAATGTGACCGCAGACCTGACCAGGCGCAACTACGATGTTGATTCCAAGACAATTACCGATTTTTATCGCAACTGGAGCATGGACCTTAAACTGCTGTTGAATTCCGCCGAGAGCTGGTCGGGATGGCCGCTGAGAGAAATTGATCCCAACGGCGTATGGGCACGCCAAAGTGCCGTTCTCATCGGTGATGCTGCCCATGCCATGCTACCCTATCTGGCGCAAGGTGGCGGTGCTGCCATAGAAGACGCTGCGGTTTTGGCCAAATTTCTGTCCCCGGACAGCCAGGATATCGATCAGGCACTTGCCAATTTCGCCGAACATCGCAAGATCCGGGCAGCTTTGATCTGGTCATCCGCCCGCTCCCAGCGCAGCATATATCACATGAGGCATGTTAGCGCCTTCTCGCGCAATGTGTTCTTGCGCACTGCAAATTTAAAGCCGTTTCGCAACTTCACCAATGAGCGTTTGCACCGCAGAATGGACTGGCTTTACGGCTGGAAGGCATAATTGCAAGCAGCGCAATCAATGATCGCCAGCCCTATGGTCACCGATTATAGCATGATTGCTTTGAAGTGATCTCGCTAACAGCTTGGCAGCGGCAAACCAGGAATTCCTCGATCAGCTCAAATTTTGCGTGTCTTCTTCTTCGCCATCATCGTCCGTTAACTCCGCCTCAACGGGCATGGGTTCTTCGCCGGCTTCTTCCGCATCAACAATCTCGACTGAATCCGCTTCAACCGTCTCCTCTTCAACTTCGTCGGTCAAAAAACCACGTCCAACCTTGTGGGCAGTCTTAAAAACCTTGCCCGCCAGCCCATCGCCGGTGAAATCCTCGTCATAATCATTCATGCCATCGAGCACTTCAAATACCGAGTCTGAAGCCCAAAGTTTCCGCAACGCCTTTTTTTGAATAGCAGCCGGCACATTCGCCTTAATAAAGCGGGTATAGTCTGATGACTTGTCCAGGGTGTCGAAATCGACATCCTCAAAATCCGCCTCGGTTAGTTCGGCATCCTCAACCGGCTGGTTTTTGCCATCGATTTGCGCATCAACCGGCTCGCTCAGATTTACCGGCTGAGGCCCATCCGGCAAATCTTCACCTTCTCGCGCCCCAAGCTTCCGCTTCGACCAACGCGAAATAAATTCCTTATCCTGGCTGGTCATGGGCTAATGCCTCTTCTTTTCAAGCGCGCGAATTTCATGCAAAGACTGCTGGCCAAATCTATGGTCCTTGTGGAACATCTTCTTCTGTTTTCGCTTGATAAATTTTTCCTCATCCGGACAATGAAGCACATAGTCAGCCAGAAAATCGCGCAATAAATGCGGCATCTCCACAGCCTCGACAATAAGCTCTCCTGAATCAAGATAGTCCTGCGCTTCATAGGGCGATGCGGTGACAAGCTGAACATAATAAGGTAGCGATTCAGCACTATCGTCGGCCTCCCCTAACACAACCCACAATGATCCTTCTTGCTCAAGTTCCAGATTTTCCCGATACGCCGGTGCGTCCTTTGGGTGGAGTTCCAACGGCTCGCACTCCATAAAATAATGGATTTGACCGTCTATCTCCTCCCGAATTTTGCCATGAATTCCATTCGGCGGATCAAGCATGACCCCAACCGGTTGCCAGACATAATCAGACCAGGCTGACTCAATACTTTTCCGGGCCACAACGACGCAAAGCCTGACCGTCTCGGTTTTACTGACGACTTCACCGGTCACTTCAATTTGTTCTGACATCGATAAAATCCCTGGTGTCCTGGTGCCGTAAGTCACTATACTGGGATCGACAAATTAGGCAATGGAGTCAGGCCTTGGTGAAGAATACCAAAGATAGAAAACCGTTTAAATGTCAATTGTTTGCCTGCAATTGTGAAGGCACCATCCCTATCGATGCCAAAAAGCTTGGCAAGGACCTGGGTCTGGCAGAGACACCGGAAGTCTATAATGATCTTTGCCGTTCACAGCTGACCGATTTTCAACAATCGATTTCGCAAGGCCCAGATCAAAGCACCGTTGTTGCCTGCACCCACGAAGCTCCGCTGTTTGAGGAACTGGCGAACGATGCTGGCACAACCGACATCTCATTC
This sequence comes from Rhizobiaceae bacterium, assembly GCA_965248135.1. Taxonomy (GTDB): domain Bacteria; phylum Pseudomonadota; class Alphaproteobacteria; order Rhizobiales; family Rhizobiaceae; genus SZUA-100. The sequence continues at coordinate 29,919 of CBDFIN010000004.1, forward strand.
GCCAATATTCGCGAGCAGGCCGGTTGGAGCGCATCAGGCGCAAAGGCCGGTGCCAAAATCTCCGCGCTCATTGCCGAAAGCCTCTATGAATCAACACCCACGGGCCTGCTCCCGCTCACATCTAATGGCGAGTGCGTCATTTATGGTGGTGGACAGGAGGCGCTTGAGGTCGCGCAGAAACTTTCAGACCGGCTTAGCGTTACCCTGATTTTGACCGATACTGACGGTATTATTTTGCCGTCCAGTACCTTTTTTCCGATCATGAAAGGCACGATTACACAGTTTTCAGGCGCATTGGGGGATTTCAAACTGACCATTGACGGCTATGCAGCCCTCAGACCGTCGGCCAGATCCCAATTAAAGTTTCAATCCAGCCAAAACGCCGTTGAGATCAAAACTGATCTGGTGTTTGACTTGTCCGGCAAAAATCCGCTGATCAATTCAACAAATGGCCGCGATGGTTATGTTCGGGTTGAACCGGATAACAGGGCCAAAATTTCCGAAGCGATGTACGATATTGCCGGCCTGGTCGGCGAATTTGAAAAGCCGATATTCGTTTCCTACGACCAAAACCAGTGCGCCCATTCTCGAAACGGCATTACCGGATGCAGCAATTGCATCGACAATTGCCCCAGTTCCGCCATCTCGTCGGACGGCGATGGCGTTTTTGTCTATCACAAGATTTGCGATGGGTGCGGACATTGTGCCTCGAGTTGCCCGTCCGGTGCAATCGCCTATGTCTTTCCACACAGGTCCGACATTATCGGCCGCTGCCAGACGCTTATATCAACCTATCTTAGCGCCGGTGGAGCCAATCCTGTGCTCCTTTTGCACGAGGACAATCACGGTGGAGAAATTATTGCCGCCATGGCCAGATTTGGCGATGGTCTTGCTGCAAATGTACTGCCTTTTGGCGTTCATTCCATCACCCATCTTGGGCACGAAGCGCTGTGCGCATTCTTTACAACCGGTGTTCAAACCATGTTTGTGCTTGCACCGAAGAAGAAGCGTGATGAACTGGACAACCTCAATTTCCAGATTGAATTGACCAATCGGTTTTCAAGGACAATGGAATTTGACCCGGGCATCCACGTCGAACTGATCAACGAAGACGACCCGGACGCGGTCGCTGCAGCTCTTAGTGAGATCGGCGAAGTTGCCGGAACGAAATTGCCTGCACCGAAAAATTTCGTTGCCAGTAAAAACAAACGCGAAACGGCCCGTCTGGCGCTGGCCAATCTCAACGCCATGTCGCCGGTTGCATTGGATGTTCTGGATCTCCCTGATGGGGCTCCGTACGGCCAGATTTTCATCAACAAGGAAAGCTGCACATTGTGTTTGTCCTGTGTCGGGGCCTGCCCGGCCAATGCCTTGTCCGACAATGAGGCACGGCCACAGGTATCTTTTATCGAGGCTGCATGTCTTCAGTGTGGATTGTGCCAGACCACCTGTCCCGAAAATGCCATCAGCCTAAATGCACGATACAATTTTGGTAGCGGCGCAATATCGCCCGTTATTCTGAATTTCGAAGATCCGCTTGATTGCATTAGATGCGGCAAACCATTTGGCTCCAAATCGGCGATCGAAAAGGTAATCGCCACGCTTCAGGGCAAAAATCCGATGTTTCAAACCAGCGAGCAGTTGGATTTGTTGAAAATGTGTGAGAATTGCCGGGTGGCCAAAATGGCCGAATCGGAAAAAGACCCGATGACATTAGGCGTGGTGCCGAAAACCCTGACTGCCGCTGACATCACGCCAGAGGATGACGAACCGACCTTACACTAATCGTCTTCGACACTTGCCCACATGTTTCCGGTTGAACAGCCGCTTTTGTCCACATCGACCGTGTGGAAGGCTTCTTTTATCCTGCCGTCAACCGAAAATTCGCGTTTCACCGCGAAAACGGTGTTTTCCGGCACATCCTGGCAAAGCTGCACCGCATAAGCGATTTCCTCCTTTGCCGCACCAAGAGCTGATCCCAAGTTTGGCGCGCCATGATTTTCAAGAATGTACCTAGCGAGCGTCATTTCGACATCGGTCAAATCGGTATCGGCAATAGTGCAAACGCTTGCGAATGTGGAAAATCCGAACGAAGACAAGCCCAAAAAACCATTGTTGAAGGCCTGGCGGGTCTTGCCATCAAGTTCTTCCCATTGCAGATCACAAAATTGAAAAGCGCAGGAAATCGCCCACTCCTCTTCGGTCGCCGCGTGGTGAAAGACATTCTCGTCAGAACTGTCAAAACGAATTGTTTTTATCAATTTTGCCATGTCAAAGAGCGCTCTCGAACACTGAAATCTCTCGCTCTATTTGCTTCATATCAGGCTCAGTTTCCGCTTCCGCCTTGAATTTCCAGGCGCGCACAACGGGCGCAAAGCCATCGTCTTGCCAGCCGGCAAGCCAGGAAAGGAAGTGGCGGGCAAAGGTCTGAATGAAATTCACCACGTCAGTGTTCTCACAACCCTCCTCGTCCAGGGTTGTAACATCTGGTTGCAAACCGGGCTCGGGGTCGGTCTCCCGGCGGCTAATGGCCACTTCTATCGCCACAACAAGCCAATCGGGAACTTCGCTTTCAGTGTTGGTTTTCGATATCGCGGCCCGAACTCCTCCGACCTTGCCGGCATTGACAATAACATCGTCTCCACCGCGTATCTGCACTGCGACTTGCGGCGGCAACAAAATCGCCAGGCAATCGCACAAGGCCACCACCGCCAATGGCACCATTTGCAGAGATGTTGCCCGGTCGACTTCCGGCTCCAGAACTATTGCAATTTTTGCAATGTGTGCATTATTCGACCAAAACAAATCACCTGCGCCAGCCTTTCGCCCGCGAACCTGATCTACCGCTGCGCCAAAAGGATTTTCAGCAAATATTCCATTAAGCAGAGGGGGTAAAACCGGTTCGTCCACTGTCGCATCAATCATCGAGTTCAATGGTGCCCTCCACCACGTGCTCCAGATCTGTCCCTTCAACACTCAACACCACTTTGGCCTTCATGTTGGTGCTTCCCTTGGGCATATTCTCTGCCGTTTTCTCCAATTTCTGCTGCGAGGTCACGCCGACCTGTTTGAGAAATTTGCGCATCGACATATTGAAGTTTTCACCGCTCATTTTGTATCTCCGATAGTTTCATTGGTGCTTTCCTTCAGAAACTCAATCAGCGCAATACGTTTTTTGCGCTCGGCGATTTTCTGAAGCGGCATTTTCGATCCTGGCGTAACATGCTGCGGACCAAGTGCAAACAACTGGTCAATCGTATTTTCGTTCCAGATGATATCGGCATTCTTCAGACCTTCAGAATAGTGATAGTCTTTCAGGCCACCGGCGCGACGGCCAAATATCTTATACAGCGTGGGGCCCGCCCGATTAGCGCCATCTGCTTTCAACGTGTGACAAACACTGCATTTGCGGTAAAATTGGCGTTCGCCCAACCCCATATTGGAATATTGCTGAAACCGGCGAGGAAAATCACCGAGCTTTTCCGAACCAACATCCCTGGGTTCTACCCGCCACGAGGTAACATAATCATCAAGGCCACCATAAAATATCGACCGTCCATCGGCAGAAAAATCCATCGACCATACCGGGCCTATCGAAGTGTAGAGTTCCTCAACCACAGACCAGTCTGAAATCCGCCAAACGCGTATTACGCCATCACCCCCTCCCGAGGCGATCCAGTCGCCTTTCGGCGACACCGCCAATCCAAGAACCGGATTTTTGTGGGGAATTAGAATTTTGAAGACATCGCCGGTTTCCGGATCAAGTATCTGCACATCCCCATTCACCGCGCCAAAAAGAATGTGCTTTCCGCCCGGCATCCAGTGCATGACATTAATACCCCAGCCATGGCGGTGGACCGGGCGGATCAACCGGCCAGAACGGGCATCCCACTGGTTGATAATACCGTCTGATGCGGAAGAATAAACATAGGCACCATCGCTTGACAAAAGCACCGCATTGGCCGGACTGCGATGGCCTTTCAAAACCGGTCCGGCTTCAAGTGTGGCCAGGTTCCACAGCCGAACCGTACGGTCCCAACCGGCCGAGGCGACAAGGATGCCATTTTTAGCACAGGCAAGACCCGTGACCTTGGCCGCATGGCCTTTGAAGCGATGGAGTTGCCGTTTTTTTTCGATGTCCCACAAATACACCGCCCCATCGTCGCCGGAAGTGACCACCTGGTGGTCGCCGGGCCGGAAACATGCTGCATTGATGGCGCCATCATGGTCGGACAGTCGGGCGATTGGTTTGCTATTGTCTTCGGTCAGACTCCAGACGATGGCGGAATAGTCGAAACTGCCGGTCAAGGCATATTTCCCATCACTGCTGATCATCACTGATTTTACCGGGCCGCCATGGCCAACCAGTCTGTTTTGCCGCGGCTCAGTGCGGGTTTTGGTTGCCAGATACAAGGTCAACAGGAAGGCCGCCGCCAGCCTTGTACAATTGACATGAAATGAAAGTGGTTCAATTCCGCGGATCATTTGCATCAACAACCAACTGCACCGGTTTGTTGGCCAATCTGCCGGAGCCAGTCTGCACACCAGCATTGGCCAGTCCGAGAGTTATTGGTCCCGAACTCTTTAACGGCGCTGTGAAAGCGCTCAAATTCACAACAATATTATCAGCCATTTTGCTGATGGCGCTGGCGATGCTCGCCGAGCACTCGGCAACTTTCAGAAAGCTCTTCCGGCTTCTTGCCTGATATCTTTTCATGTCTCACTTTGAGCAGTGTGTGTTTCAGCCGCGACTGTGTCAGAGACCGCGTTATCAACTTGATCTTGATACCACAAATCGTGATGTTCACGGGCCCAGTTTTCATCGACTGTACCCCGTGTCATGCTTTCGAGCGCACCTTCAATACCGAGCGTACCGATGTAGATGTGGCCAAGCGCGAAAGCGATCAAAAGTACTGCGCCAACAGCGTGCAACACAGACGCTGCTTGTAAATAGAACAGTTCCGGCAGCAATCCCGGCAAAAGCAGCACAGCGCCGGTAACCGACATCAACAGCCCCACCATTGTCGCGAGCCAAAACCACGACTTTTCACCGAAATTGTACCGGTGCGAACTGACATGGCCGCCAAAAAAACCTCCACCTTTCAGTAACCACTTGAAATCCACTAATTGCAGCATGTTGCCACGCATGAAGGTAAAGAACATAAGCACCACTGCGACAATATACAGTGGTCCAATCAGATTATGGCCCTGCATCGAGGCACTGGCGATTATGCCAAAGGCATTCTTTCCGATTAATGGCATCAACACGGGTTTGCCAATCAGCAACACAAGACCGGAAATCGCAAGAACAATAAAAACACAGGCGGTGAACCAGTGAACGACCCGTTCGCTCAGGGAAAATCTGGCAATGACCCTGCCGGAGCGGCCCGACTTAATCTTGATTCTCCCCCTGACCAAAAAGAACAGGGCAATCAGACCGATGACTGCAACCAGCACCCAACCGCTATATTTGATGAGGTAGCCAATTCGGATGAGACGCCATTGTTCACCTTGTGACTGGATCAGCGGTCCACCACTTGCGCCGGAAGTGGCAAGGCCGCCTTCCCCTTGTCTCAGCGCACGCCAAAATTCACTTTGAGAATTTAGTCCCAACGTATTGGCAGTGCCCCCTTGCGGGGTTTCTGAAATAACTGCATTACCCGGCGGCCTGACATTTTGGGCGCTTGCCGGAAGAGCCAGAAACACCATCATCAACAGCACGATGATCGCCGCCGGTCTCATTGAAATCATTGCGCTCTCCCGCAAAAACTTGGTCAGCATATGTCTAACGAAAATGACCAACCACCCATTCCATGAGTAGCAGGACCTGTTCCAAATCAGCTATCCAGCAATCCATTTATTCAGCGGGAAGGCATTGCACATGCCTTCCCCTGACTTTGATTGCATCAACCGGAACTGCCGGCGGGATAGGCGCGACCCCAACCCCATGCACCTGAGCCGAAGCCACGGCCAACCACCCGTTCACGGTAGATGTTGGAAACGATGTCACCATCGCCGGCCAGCAAGGCCTTGGTTGAGCACATCTCGGCACAGATCGGCAATTTACCTTCTGCGATTCTGTTGCGTCCATACTTCTTGAACTCGATTGCTGTGTGATTTTCTTCCGGCCCTCCGGCACAAAATGTACATTTGTCCATCTTGCCGCGCGAACCGAAATTACCGGCCTGCGGATATTGCGGCGCACCAAACGGGCAGGCAAAGAAGCAATAACCGCAACCGATGCACAAATCCTTGTTGTGCAGCACAATACCATCGGAGGTCTGGTAGAAACAATCGACCGGACAAACCGCCATGCAGGGAGCATCGGAACAGTGCATACAGGCAACAGAAATCGACCGCTCACCAGGCTTGCCATCACTTAGGGTGACAACCCTTCTGCGATTGATCCCCCACGGAACCTCATGCTCGTTTTTGCATGCTGTGACACACGCGTTACATTCTATGCAGCGCTCGGCATCACAAAGGAACTTCATTCTAGCCATTGTGTGTCTCCTCTAAGCTTTGGTTATGTTGCACAGAGTCACTTTTGACTCCTGCATTTGCGTGACGGAATCATAGCCATATGTCATCACGGTATTGGCCGCTTCACCAAGCACATATGGATCAGCGCCTTCGGGATATTTGGATCGCAAGTCCTCGCCCTGGAAATGGCCGCCGAAATGGAAGGGCAAGAACGCAACACCCCTGCCGACACGCTCGGTCAGCATGGCCTTAACTTTAATCTTGCTCTTTTCAGGTGATTCCACCCAGACCATTTCACCGTCCCTGATGCCGATATTATTGGCATCAGAAGTGTTGATTTCGACAAACATGTCTTGCTGAAGTTCAGCAAGCCACGGATTGGAGCGGCTTTCATCACCCCCACCCTCATATTCCACCAGACGTCCCGAGGTCAAAATGATCGGATATTCACTGGAATAGTCATTGGCCTGGATCGACGCATAGCGGGTCGGCAGGCGATAGGCTTTTCTGTCCGAATAGGTGGCGTATTTATCAAGCAAATCACGGCGATTGGTGTAAAGCGGCTCACGATGCAGCGGTATTGGATCAGGAAAGTTCCATACCACGGTGCGGGCCTTGGCATTGCCAAATGGCGCGCACCCATGTTTGATTGCAACACGCTGAATGCCGCCGGTCAGATCAACCTTCCAGTTGGTCTTGTCACCAGCCAATCCCTCGATGAACGTACGCTCTTCCTCGGTGAGATCCGCATCCCAGCCAAGCTTTTTCAACATGGCCATGGTGAATTCGGGATAACCATCCTTGATTTCCGAATCAACCGGGTAGGACCCATCAGCCAACAGGTTGTCGCCACCCCAGTCGTCCGGAGATTTAAGACCAAAGCGGTTGCGGAAACAAAGCCCGCCTTCGGCCACCGGTTTTGAAGGATCATAAAGGTTGGGCGTTCCTGGATGCTTGATATCTCCAGTACCCCAACAGGGCCACGGCAATCCGTAATACTCACCATCCAGCGGCCCACCCCTCGCCTGAAGCGTGGTTTTATCGAAGGTATGTTGATATTTCATATGGGCTTTCAGCCGCTCCGGGGTCTGACCCGTATAGCCAATCGTCCACATACCCTTGTTGAACTCACGGGTAATATCTTCGATCACGGGTTCGTCATTATTGACCGCGATGTGTTTGAACATCTGGTCTGCAAATCCTAATTTGCTGGCGAACTTATACATGATCGTGTGATCAGGCAGGGCTTCAAACACCGGATCGATGACCTTTTCACGCCACTGCAAAGAGCGGTTTGAGGCTGTTACCGAGCCATAGGTTTCGTACTGGGTGGTAGCAGGTAGCAGATAGACGCCATCCTTGCGGTCATGCATAACAGCAGAAACCGTCGGATACGGATCAATGACCACCAGGAGATCGAGTTTCTCCATCGCTTTTTTCATTTCCACACCGCGGGTCTGCGAATTGGGTGCATGTCCCCAAAAGACCATGCCGCGGACATTGTCGGGCTGATCGATATTGGCCTTGTCTTCAAGTACCCCGTCGATCCAGCGAGACACCGGAATGCCCTTCGACTGCATCATGGTTTCGTCGGCGAAATTGCCCAACAAATACTCATAGTCGACATCCCACACACGTGCCCAATGCTGCCATGAGCCTTTGGCCAGCCCATAATACCCGGGAAGTGAATGGGAAAGAACACAAAAGTCGGTTGCGCCTTGCACATTGTCGTGGCCGCGGAAAATGTTGGCGCCACCACCCGATTTGCCGATATTGCCCAACGCAAGCTGCAAAATGCAATAGGCGCGGGTGTTGTTATTACCGGTTGTGTGTTGGGTGCCGCCCATGCACCAGATCAAGGTGCCGGGACGATTGTTGGCCAATGTGCGGGCGACCCGTTTTAGCTGGCTGCCCGGAACGCCGGTAACTTTTTCGGTTTCCTCCGGCGTCCATTTGGACACCTCTTCCTTGATATAGTTGAGACCCCAGACGCGTTGGCGGATATATTCCTTGTCTTCCCAGCCGTTCTCGAAGATGTGCCACAAAATACCCCAGATAAGGGCGACATCGGTGCCCGGACGCATCTGCACATGTTCAGTCGCCTTCGCGGCCGTACGGGTGAAGCGTGGATCACAGACAATTAAAGGAGCATTGTTGACTTCCTTGGCTTTCATCAAATGTTGCATGGCAACAGGATGGGCCTCGGTCGGGTTGGACCCGATCAGTATCATGCTTCTGGAATTGTGGATGTCGTTGTAGGAATTGGTCATCGCACCGTAGCCCCAGGTGTTGGCAACACCGGCAACAGTGGTCGAATGACAAATACGGGCCTGGTGGTCGCCATTGTTGGAACCCCAGAACGCATATAGTTTACGGAACAGATAGGCCTGCTCGTTGTTGTGTTTGGCCGAACCCAGCCAATAAACTGAATCAGGACCGGATGTCGCTTTGATATCCAGCATCTTGTCGCCGATTTCGTTTATGGCCTCATCCCAGCTGATGCGCTCCCATTTGCCGTTGACAAGCTTGGTTGGATATTTTAGCCGGCGGTCACCGTGTGCCGCCTCCCGGGCCGCTGCACCCTTGGCACAATGGGCACCGAGATTGAAGGGCGAATCAAAACCAGGCTCCTGCCCAATCCACACGCCGTTTTGAACTTCCGCCATAACCGTACAACCAACTGAACAGTTGGTGCATACCGATTTCTTAAGCTCGACCTTCGCGTCGGAAGCCTGTGCATTTGCCTTTTGCACACGCGCACCGGTAAATGTCGCTGCTGCTCCCAGGCCTCCCACAGCCAGGCCGGAGCGTCTTAGGAATGTTCGTCTGTTTACCGCGCCTTTTGTCAATCCTTTAAGAGCAGTTGACAGTCGGGGGCCATTGGCAGCCTCGCCTATCTTCTTTCTTAACATGGAATTTTCTCCTCACTTCGTTGAGCCCAATTTACGCATGAGCTACGTTTTTGGTTTTTAAAATGAAATTCACCGGCTCATAGTGGAACCGGGGACTTAGAATCTTGCCAGTTCGTAGACTTTTTTGACGTAATCCGTTTCCGAATATCCAGATGATTCTTTCGGTTTTATTTCTGCAGCCTCGGTAGTTTTTGTGCTGACGGCGCTCGCTACCGCACCGGCAGAACCGATACTCGCCATTTTCAAAAATGATCGACGGTCGGTAGTTGGTTTGTTTGACATTAGTCTTCTCCTCCTCAGCTGTGTTTCATTCAGACGTCGGCTACAACATCTGCGCACTATATTTTTCACCCTCAACTCATCTCAAAAGCTTCCTGTTCGATCACCATAAACAGGCGGCCGATAGAACCAAGTGGTAAATACAATGTGGAATGTTTGGCGCTTTCCAGATCCGTAAAGAAATGAGTTGCCCAAGAATTGACATGGCTGTCAAAAAAACGTTTTTGCTCAGCCAGTGAAGCCGATTGCCCGAATTTTCCCTCGATCAACCCGGCCATAATTTCAAGCACGCTGGCAATATGGTCTTCCGGCTCGTTCAGGCCCTCGACCCGTTCGATGCCCAGTTTCCTCAAATCGGCACGCAAGCTGGCAAGCGGTTTTTCATTCAAAAACCCGGTTAGATAATAGGAGCCGTACGGCAGCAACTCGCCTCGTGTAACGCCGATAAACAAATCATGGAATTCGGTGTCGGCGGCCTCTGGGCTGATTTGAGCGGCTATCTTGGCGAAGTTATTTAATGACCTGCCAAAATCCCCCTCATCTCCCTCAAGACGTGATGCATTTTTGAGGCTGATTTTGTTGGGTGATTGGGTCAAAAAACCAGCCAGCAACCTATAAATTTGCCCGCGCAATGCATCTTCAGGAGAATCTAGTTTTCCTCCCGCGGTATTTTCCGCAATTGAATGTTCTGTATTTTCAACAGCTTGCAAAAGCTTCCCCCGCATCACGAAGTCAAAAAATTTCGCGCTGACAAATTATGCAACTGCCTTTTACAAATAGCAATGTTGAAGCCGTTCACTTTTTTGCGGGACGGATTTTTCAAAGGCAATAGAATGGTGCCAAATCAAATAATTGACAGGTGAAGGTGGTTTTGCAAAACAATGCTGCAAATCCATCGGACCAAGTTGCATTCGTTCACGCGGGCAATGCGACAGCCATCCTCAATATTGAAGAATATTTACTGTGCCGGCTTCGTGCCGATCGCATTGGCGATTTTGTAGGTGGAGGGAATATACGGTATAGGATGTTTATCAGATCGTCGGATTTGGGCATGGGCAACAACAAGATTCTGATATTGTGGCACTTCGTGCGAGCGAAATCACAAAACCGCCGGTTTCAAGACTGCGCATCTGGAATAAAAAATGAGACGAAGTGAAGCCATCATTATCAGTCAGCTGTTTTTGCTTCCAGCAATTCCGGCATCGGCACAATCTATTGAAGAGGGTAAATCGTTCGCCGAGAATCACTGCAGCCGTTGCCATGTTATTGGTGACTACAATCCCAATGGCGGCATTTCATCGACCCCCTCGTTTCAGTTGCTGGTGAATGCGCTTAAGGATTATCAAGAACGTTTTGATACCTTCTATGTCCGCCCACCTCATCCCGCGGTAATTCTGGTTGAGGGAATTCAGAAGCTGGATGATTTGCCCTACAATGCGGCGCCGGTTCATATTACCTTGAAGGACGTCGACAACATCGCCGCGTTCGCCAAGACCTTGAAGAAAAAGTAGCAGCTACTTTGTTTCGCGCGCGATGTCTCCGTCGGCCAGGTGCTGGCGAAGCATTTCGGTATATTGTTCAACCATGTGAGAAACAAATTCCTCGTGGTTGTCGACCTTTATGACTGCGTTGGCTACATAAGCATTATAGCGCGCGGCGGCGAACAAAAACGCCATGTGCAAATCGGTTGCCGATATGCGCTTGTTTTCCTTGTTGGCCACGTCGATAAATTTGTCCGCCAGCTTTAAGAAGCCCATCGTATCCAGCTCTCCGGCCTTACGCGCCATTCGTCTTTCATTTCTGCTTTGACTATTGCCCATTGCTCGCACCCCTTATTTTTTTTAATTGACTGCATGTAGGTGTAGTACGCTAGTGAAATTGGGGCAATCACGGCCGTTGGCTATACATTTGCCAGCAGCGGAGGCCCGGGAAATCCGGAAAGTTTGGAGCGGCGATGAGCATCGGTTGTGCTTACCTGATGAGGTCAATTTCTGATGGTATTTTCAATTATATCTGTATGTTAATAGGCAT
>CBDFIN010000005.1:0-60733 GCA_965248135.1 Rhizobiaceae bacterium
GGGCAAAGTGACCAAAAGGCAGATGCCGTCTTATTACCGGATGTTCCTGACGACCCTGCCGGTCTTTGCCGGTGTGTTGGCGATATGGGCGATGCTTAATCTGCAAAGTGGTAGCGGTTTTGCCGACATCTTCAAGGCTGTCATGGTCGGTGTGGTTGTCGGCATGGTTTCCTATGCCATCAACCGCTTTGCCATTGACTGGGGAAGCGAGCTTGCGGCCTCCGGTATTGTCAGTGCCGGTATATTCAGTGTGGCATCGATGTTCGCAGTCGGCGCTTGTCTGTGGGCCTCATACCAAGGGAAGCTAATATTGGCTCATATGACCGGCATTTCCAAGGGGTTTGGCTAGGCGTGATTGGCGACTTGGTACCGGTACCACGAACCAAGCACAACAACGTCCAAAACCCTTGGAAATCCGACCTTCGGTGGTGAAAAATCGCCTGCTGGCATTGTTGCAATCCGATTGTGGTCGGCCAGACCACGGCACGCATTGCGCCGCGACAGCAAATGATTTTTCTACCATCATATGGGCCAATATTAGCTTCCCTTGGTATAACCTATGCAGGTATTGTATTGCCCGATGTGCGTTATCTTCAACTGGATAATTACGGCCAGAGGCTGGTTCAATATATTGATGCGCAAAACAAACAGGCGTCAAAATCCAGAAGATTGCTGCCGGTTATCCGCGCCACGAAAGATGATCTCGTTCATCACGCTGAATGTGAAGCTCAAAATTCCTGTTTATCGGGCAAGGGCAAGGGTGGGCGCGGCACCATCACGCGGATATTGGAAGAAAAGGCCGCCCGTGGCGGTGATATTGCCAAACAGGTGGAAGAAGGTGGCGAGCTTCATACCGCAACCATTGCCAGGATCAACAAACTGGTTGGTGATTACCAAACGGTTTTGGACAAAAATGATAATACCATTGCCAGGCGCCGCCAGGAACTGGCCAGGATTGATGCGCAAATCGGTCAGGCAATTACTGCCCTTCATGAGGCGATGCCTGTTTCGTTGTTATCAGCCTATGGCGTGGAATTAAAATCAGGAATTAATATTCCCGCTCGCCCCAAGGCCACCCAGGCGGTGAACCGGCTTCTGGCCAAACATGGTCAGGCCATTTCCACCGTTGTTGCCACGCTTGATATCAGTGAAGCTAAGAAACCGCAGTTTCCGCCCAAGGCAGGGATTACCACGACCTTTGCCTATATCGGCAATTTCATTGCGCTTGCAGGCGTTATCTGGGTGGCAGAGGGTATTTTTCCACTGGCATTATGGCTTTACACCTTCTGGTTTTTAATCCGCCTGCAGGATCAGGCCGCAAAACCTGCACCGCAACCTGCACCAGCCAGGGCGAAGCTCAATGGTACTGGGCGCGATCATTCCGGCCAGGCTTCGAAGCGTCGTGGTCGGCGGTTGCCGAAAGCTTCAAATAACACGCCCAAGAACCTGAATGGAGGTCATCATGTCGATTGACGCAACTGGTCTGCCAATTGGCGGGGGATTGGCTGTTGGACTTTTGTTATATGGTGCTGCCGCGTTTTTTGTGGCGGCACCGGTAATCGGCGAAAGGATCACTGAGCGTTCCAATTGGGATACTCAATGTCAGGCCTTGATAAGTGCACGGCTGGAACTGGAAAGACCGGAACCGGTATTCACGCCAAAGCTGGATTGTCAATCAACACTTGGAGTGTTGTTTCCAGGCATGGAGGCGGTCTGTCGCAAGCATGGCAATCCTGAATTTAATCTCCCAATGCTGGATCAGCTAAACAACATTCAGCGCAGCAAGAATGAACTTCAGGAAAAGCGCCTGGCATTGTCAGTGTTTGGGCCGGTATCACAATCAGGTTCGCAATGCTCCTGCGCCCAATCACTGGCCATTGAGCGCAACCGTACTTCACTTGCGCTTTTTGCAGGCTCCGCCGGATTGGTCGTTTCCACTGCTATCAAGAATAATCTGAAAGGCGAACTGGTCAGTGCGCTGAATTCACCGCGTTGTGCCGCGAAAGGTGGCAGGTCATGATTATTGGCACCATCACCCTAACCGACAAGGCGGTTTCAACCCACCGCGACAGTTACCTGCTCGACAGGATTTCTGTTGTCTCGGTGCGCCGGGTGTTTTTACCCGGTTCAATCCTGACCGTAACCGGGATTGGCGCATTCTGCGCGGCGTTTTCGGATTTACTCTATCCATCCGAGATTTTGATCATGACCGGTGTTTCTGCATTGGCTCTGATTGCCGGGTTTCAAGTCGGACAGTTAAAACTGTTGTCGCGTGATCTGGGTGGCAGTCCACTGTCAGATGTCATTTGGGGGCGCTATGCAGCGTTAAATGCCATCAGATTGCAGATCGCGGGAAAGCTGCAACAGCAATCCAAGGGGGATGCACAGCCGGATGAGCTTGAACCATTCAAGCAGCGCAAGCGCTGCCGGTCGAACAGACCGCGCCATCGCAGGCTTGAGCACAGCGAATGCCGTGAGATCAAAAAGGGGGATGTATGAAAACCTTCAAACCCGCCAAAAGCGTGATTATCCAGATTAACGCCAAGCTTTGTTACGCGGTATTTCTGGCGGTGGTGGCGTATGCGATCTGGCCGACCAGTATGAAGTATTACGGCTTTGGTCTGCTCAGTATCTTTGCAGGCATTGCGGGTGCGGCCCTCGCCATCAATGCGCTTCGGCAAATCTCTGACATCCGTGAATTTGAAGATGATCAGCAAGAATTCCTGAAAGGTGGCAACAAGGTTAAATCCTCCACGCTGCTTACTGATGATTTTCTGAGCGAAAAAGGAGTGATCAAAGATGTCGAATAAGATCACTCTGCCTTTGGGGCTCATGGATAGCGGCAAGCTTGTTAGCGATCCCCATCCCGATTTATCACGTCTGGTGGTTGGCCCCAGTGGCGGGGGAAAGACCACCTCGGTGGTCATGCCGACCAATCAGGCACTATTGGCCTATGGCGATGTGGCTGTGAAAACGGTCGATCACAAGGATGGAGAGGTCTATGCACAGTTTCGCGCGGTCGCCAAGAAGTACGATATAAAATTCGGCTGTATCGACGATATGGGCGTCTATGGCTTTGACAATGAAGACCGGCTGGAAGTCAATGCTCTGGGCGCGGTTATCTCGGCGGCAAAACACAGTCCGGGGACGCTGACATTCACCCTCAAGAACACAACGCTGAATATAATTCCTGAGGTAAATGACGGGGGACGCAATTGGCATTTCAGGGAAAACCCTCGTCAGAAAATTCATCTTGGTATTTTAGGCGGGCTTGAGTTCTTAGGTGATCGGCTGACACCGGGCGTTCTGTATGAAACCATGGCCAATCCCGCAACATGGCGGCTGATGCGTGAGAACGCCATCCATGAGGGCAGTCCTGCCCTAAAGGCACGTGCACAACTATCCCTTGATATGGAGGATAAAGAACCGGAAGCCTATTTCAAACATATGCAGGCAGCCCTGACGCCGTTGCAGATTTACGAGCCGGGCTCAGTTTTGAATAACGCCGGTGCGAACGCCACCATCACCCATGAGGAATTATGCCGGGATGGCTGGAAGGTCTTCGACATTCTACCGCAACTCTACGCCAAACAGGTTGGCGTTCATGCGGCCCTGCATCAACAATCCTTCATGGATGCACAGATGTCAGGGCGTGGCGGCAGGCTGGTCAATATCATCGATGAGATGTGTAATTCTCCGCAGAAATACAGCGTTGATCTGGTCACAATCCAAAGAAGCTATCAAACCTCCAGCATCTATATCACCCAGACACTTTTGGATATTGAGCGCCGATACGGCAAGCAGGAACTGGCCGTGTTGATGGATAATTGTGCTGTCATTCAATATCTCGCCATCAGCCCGGATGATGCGGAAAAAATCTCCAAACTGATGGGGGAAGAAATCACCGTTTCCCAATCGCTGAGCATTAATCCCAAACAGCTTGGTATCTCCGGTAATCTCAGCACCGGTAAACAGCCGGTGATGACGCCAACGGAACTGGTCAATCTCGATCCCTCCTATCAGATCCTGTTCATCAAGGGGTTCGGGTGGATCAAATGCCGCAAGCTACGACAAAACCAGCTTGCCCCAACATGTCATGATCTGGGCCCAAACCCGCAAGAAAACAATCAAAGATTGCCGCCTGATCCCAAGGTGACACTGCCGACCAGTATTGGGGCTGTCCAATGAAATTGGTGCGCTTCTTGTGGTGGATGATTATTCCGGTCGGCGTTTACTCCGCCTATCTGATTTTTGGGCTTCCCCATTTTATCTGGTCTTATTCCTGGGTGGATGAGGGTCAGGGCTATGATCCGTGGGCGCAACGATATTACACGCGCTGTACTTTCATCGGCCCCTACGGGTCGTTCATCACATATCCAAATAACGGCAAGTGTGGCTGGATCATATTGCGCAAAGACCATCTAAATGAGGGAGGCGACAGATAAGCCATGAGTACCGACAATCTCAACAAGATCAATCTGGCACTTCAATTAAAGCAAATTCGCCGTGATGGTCGCGCCTTACTGAAAGGGCATGAGAAATCGGGTTTTGGCACAATAGGCGAGAAGTTTGATCTCCAGCGCTCCAAGTCAGAACAACTCTACGCCCACGAATATAAAACCCGTGTTCAAATCGCCTATCGTGATCTGCTCAACAAGGCCGGAGCAAAAACGGTGGAACTCAAGCCCAGGTTTTTTGGCATTGATCGCTTCAATAAACATGATCTGGGTCGCCAGGCACAACTCAATGTGCGGCTCGATCATCAGCAATCTCTTGCGCGGCTGGATCGTCAGGAATTGAAGGAAAGCAAATCTTTCCTCGAAAAATCCTCCCAGCGCGAAAAATACCTTGAGAGCTTCAAGCAGGTAACCCAGCGACGACGGACACAATCCCGTCGCGAAAGCCCTGATCGTCGTCGTTCCCAAACAATGAGCGACTAACCCGGCAACCCCAAAGGAGAAATTCCATGAATGTCCTATACAATCCTGATGAAATGAAACGCATTGGTGAAGCGCGCGAAAGTTTTAGCGGCAGATTATTATCCGAACGCCAGTTTGAAGATGCCATGGCGATTACCGGCATTATCGAGCGCCGCATCAAGGAAACCGGCACTTTCAAGGATTGCCTGGGCGATTTTTCCAATGCACTCGCCCGCACCGAGCGCTTCGACATCATGAAGGCCGATTCCACCCTTCGTGATCTGTTCAAAATCCGCACCGGCGTTACCATGAACCAGATGCGGGAAGCCTTGATGGAAAATGAACAAAAACTATTCGACCGTGAGAACAACCCTGCCGAAGCCGAAAAGCAAAAGGCCTATAGGGCAGCAAATGCCATTGGCAAGATGGTCGAGGAAGGCAACAAAATGTCCTTTAATCGCGCCTATGCCTATGAAGCTTCACAATTGGCAACTGAATTTAACATCACTGACATTGGTGCCAGGAAGTTAATGAGTGAAGCCTTTGAAGAAACAGAAAACACCAAATTGCGTGAATGGGGAAACGAACTGGATGAAAAATATTTTCGCCCCCAGATAAAAGCCGAACAAAAGCAGCAAAGCGAGAATAAAACCTACTCACGCTCCCGCCAGCCATCCCAAGCTTAACAAACAGCATCATTGCCAAGCGATAATCCGGGCCTGTTGCCAGACAATTCTTGCCAGACAATGCCTGCCGACAATACCTGCAGACAATACCGGCAGACAAGACTGGCAGACAATATCGGCAGACAAGGCAAATATTGTGATCCAAAGCCATGGAAATACGCAACAATATTACGTCGATTTTGCTTGATACAATAGGAATACTGTCCTATTCTTGCCGGCTCTGTTCTCACACGGTGTGAGGGCACCCAACAGGAAGGAATGAAATGAAGATAGGGACTAACAGATGGAAAATGAAAATCATACGACACCCACTCAAGATGAGTGCGAAGGCAGGCCGCCACACAGTCACAAAGCCCCCGGCCTCACCATCGATTATGCTCTGTATCAGAAATACCTTGATAATAGCGACATGAGTGACGCGCACAAATGTGAGTTTCTTGATGCATTGTGGTTAATCATCGTTTCTTTCGTTGATCTGGGCTTTGGCGTTCATCCTCTCCAGCAGGTGGATGATGCTCATGGGGCAAATAATGGGAAGGAGGCCGAATGTGGCCAACTTGATATTCGCGCTGAATTCATTCCCAACGAGCCCAGCGACATGATAGAATACAATCATCAATCAGACAAACCTGCACGCAGAGGGAGCCAGAAATGACAAAACAAACCAATACAAAAATCCCCCTTGCTCAAAAGGCCGTCATTTACTGTCGTGTATCTTCGAAATCTCAGGAAGAAGAAGGCCACGGTCTGCAATCTCAGGAAACAAGATGCCGGGAATACGCCAAATCAAAAGGCTATCTGGTTGAAGCAGCTTTCCCAGATACGATCACTGGCGGTGGGGACTTTATGAAGCGCCCCGGCATGGTGGCATTGCTTTCCTATCTTGATGCGCAACCGGGTGAGAATTACGTTGTAATCTTCGATGATCTGAAACGCTTTGCCCGCGATACCCGCTTTCATCTTGATCTGCGCGATGCGTTTCGCAAACGTAAGGCAAAGATAGAATGTTTGAACTTCAAGTTCGACGAGACGCCGGAGGGCGAATTCATCGAAACCATCATGGCAGCCCAGGGCGCATTGGAGCGCAAACAAAACGGGAGACAAGTGGCGCAGAAAATGAAGGCACGTATGCAATCGGGCTTCTGGATACACAATGCACCGGTGGGCTATAAATATGAAACCGTCAAAGGCCGTGGCAAGATGCTGGTGCGCGATGAACCCCTGGCGACTATTGTAGCAGAGGCAATTGAAGGCTATTCTTTAGGTCGCTTTCAAACGCAAGCGGAAGTGAAGCGGTTTTTTCAATCCTTGCCCCAGTTCCCACGCAACAAACATGGCGAGGTCAAACAACAACGCGTCACCGACATCCTGACCAACCCACTTTATACCGGGTTCATCTGCTCAAAAACCTATGGCATCGACTGGTTGCAAGGCCATCATGAAGCGCTGATCTTGCTTGAAACCTTTGATAAAGTGCAAAAACGCCGCAAAGGAATTGCCAAGGCACCCGCCCGCAAGAATATCGGTAATGACTTTGCCCTGCGTGGCTTTGTCACCTGTGGCAATTGTCATGTGCCGCTGCGCTCATCCTGGTCGATGGGCCGCACCAAACATTATCCCTATTATCTATGCCAGACCAAAACCTGTGCTGCTTACGGCAAATCTATTCCCCGCGACAGATTAGAAAATGAAGTCGGCGATATTATCAAAGCCTTACAGCCCACCAAAGGTCTGTTCGTCATTGCCAAGGCGATGTTCGCCCAGGCATGGGATGCACGCAAAGCCCAGGCCGAAGAAGCCCTAGTATCCGGCAAGCATCAAATCAAGGCATTGGAAAAGCAGAGCGAAGCATTGATGACCAGAATAATTGAAACCACCAACGAAAGCGTGATCTGCGCCTATGAGGCAAAGATTGCCGATCTTGAATACAAAAAACTCCAATTACGCCAACAAGTGGCAAATCATGACACTCCAAAAGGCACATTTGAAGAAAAACTAGTGGCTCGATTCCAACATTTGCATCCCGTTGCAGCACCCATATTTGCAAATGTTGGAATCAAAAGAACCACTAGCAAGTTGTTGAATCTAGTGGAATTTTTGAATTTGACATTTGAAAATGAATGAAGCTGCAAGTGGGTACCAAATGTCAAATTCATTCCACTAGAACCGGCACTCCAGTTTCTCGCAAACCCCTGGAAACTATGGACTTGCGGCCAAATCACCCTACAAAGAGCAGTCCTCAAACTGGCCTTTGCAGAACGCATTGCCTACCACCAAAATGGGGGGTGCTAGAACCGCCAAAACATCCTTACCTTTCAAGATGTTAACAGGTGAATCAACCAAGGGAGTCTGTTTTGGTGCGGCTGACAGGACTAACCTAGAACTGCCACCAGCCTCAGGGGAATCGCATTTGGGGTTTGACAAATATGCCTGAATAGATTCTTGAGGTTCCATCACGATATGGAGCCTCAAGATGTCAACAATCATAAGCTATTTCAATGATATAGACGATCCACGCACGGGCAATGCCTGCCGTCACAAGTTTTGTGACATCATGACAATCAGCCTTTTATGTGCCTTGTGTGGCGGCGAAACTGCGGTGGATATGGCCGATTTTGGCCATGCGAAGGAAGAATTTCTGCGCGATTTTCTCGAATTGCCGAATGGCACGCCGTGACACGACACGTTTTCACGGCTGTTTCGGTTGCTTAAGCCCGCAAGCTTTCAACGCCTGTTTGAGAAGTTCCGTGCTGATTTTGCCCAGGCACGCGATGCCCAACCCGCCATCGCCATTGACGGCAAAGAGATGCGTCGCACCTTTGACAGGGCCGCCAATCAATCCGGCCTGAACGTGGTGACCGCCTTTGCGCATGGGGCTCGTTTGAGCCTCGGTATTATCGAAAGTGCCAAGGGTGGTGGCGAGATTTTGGCCCTACGTGAGTTGATCAAAATGCTCGACATCAAGGGCATGACGATCACTGCTGACGCGCTGCATTGCCAACGCGAGACCTGTGAGTTGATCGTGCGTGAAGGCGGCGATTACTGTGTGCAACTGAAGGGCAATCAGGGCGATATGCAGGCGGATGTGCGGGCCTTCATTGATGATCAAGAGACTGATTATATTGACGAATATATCTCAACTGACGCCAACCATGGCCGCATTGAAGAGCGATGTTACCATGTCTACAGCACTACGCAATATCTTGACGACACACACAAATGGCCAAGCCTCAAGACCTTCGTCCATGTCACTTCAACACGTGAAATGAACGGAAAATCAAGCCGCTGCGAACGCGTTTATCTCATGTCAAAACCCCCACAAGCGCAGGAAGCTGCAACCATTATTCGGGGGCATTGGCAAATTGAAAACAGCCTTCACTGGTCGCTTGATGTCATTATGAATGATGATCTCCATCGCGCTCGCAAAGACAACGCACCGATCAATTTTGCAGCCCTCAGACGTATCGCACTAAACATCATAAAGGCAAATCAGGACAAGGGATCAAACCGCGTAAAATTCAAACGCGCTGGCTGGAATGATGATTTCCTGCTTTCACTCCTAAACAACTTTTGAAATGCGATTGCCCTGCCACCAGCCTTATCTATCCTAGACGAATTAGAAGAATGGGAGCAATATCTCAAGGCTGAAAACATAGATATCCACATTCTGGAGCATTTTGGCGAATGTAAGGATATTGCACCCGATGAACCGAAACCTGAACAATTGTCGTCTAAAAACCACACAGTTAAACGTGGTCGCCCATCGCGCCGCCCTCGGGGGCCATCGCTATGAGGTCAACCGACACATTGGCTTCAAAAACTGGTATCGGCAGTTCCTTTGAAAAAGCCGCCAAACAGAGAGACGAACCGAAAAAGAACAAACCTGATTTCCGGATCACCGTTCGTTTCACTCAAGATGAACAAACGCAGGTAAAAAGAGACGCGGACGGCACGAGCCTGCGCGCACATATTCGTTCCCGTGTTCTAAACAAAGGCGGTTTGCGCAAAAACATGCCTGCTAAGGATCGTGAGGCAATAGCCCAAATTTTGGGTGCTTTGGACAATCCCGCATTGCCAATAATCTGAACCAGATTGCCTATCATGCCAATTGCGGATCGCTTCTGTTGGATGAGGAAACGGAACAGGAAATCAAGCTTGCCTGTGCTCACATCGCTTGGATGCGGCTAAAGCTGATTGAAGCGCTTGGCCTCAAGAGTGGAGGCAAGCAATGATCCTCAAAGGCAATCGGCGTGGCGGCGGCATGCAAATGGCCCTGCATCTTCTGAATGCAGAGGACAATGAACATGTGACTATCCATGAAATGCGGGGGTTCATTTCTGACAGTCTGAGCGAGGCATTGACGGAAGCCTACGCGGTCAGTCGCGGAACCCGGTGTAAGAAATTTCTCTATTCCCTCAGCCTCAGCCCGCCTGAAACGGAATCCGTTCCGGTGGAGGTTTTCGAGAAGGCCATCAACCAAATTGAAAAACAGTTGGGCTTTGCCCATCAACCCCGTGCAATTGTCTTTCACGAAAAGGAAGGCCGCCGCCATGCGCATTGTGTCTGGTCGCGTATTGATATTCAGGAAATGAAGGCGATTGATCCATCCTTTGACAAACTTCAATTGCGTGACATGTCACGGGAACTCTATTTCGAACATGGTTGGAAAATGCCGCGCGGCCTGATGAACAGCGAGGAACGTGATCCCCTCAATTTCACTATGGCCGAGATGCAACAGGCCAAACGGCATAATCTTGATCCGCGTATGATCAAACAAACCATACAGGAATGTTGGGCGGTTTCGGATTCACGAGCTGCCTTTGCTTCCGTTCTCAAAGAGCGTGGCTATTATTTGGCAAAAGGCGACAAATGCGGCCATGTTGTTGTTGACTGGCACGGCGAAGTTTACTCCGTCCCCCGAATGGTTGGGATCAGGGCAAAAGAGGTTCGCGCTAGGCTTGGAAATAGTGACGACCTACCAAGTGTTGATGGCACCAAAGCCAAACTGGCAGAAAACTTCACCGATAAATTGGCAGAATATTCCGACGAGATTGCTCAACAGCAGGCCAATGAAACAGTTGTGATGAACGAACGCAAACAAGCGCTAACATTTCTACACCGCCATATTAGGGAACAGCAAAACGCTACCCATGAAAAACGCCGAATTGTCGAAACAAAGGAACGTTCCCAGCGTTTACCCACCGGTATCAAAGCCCTCTGGCTTCGCCTGACAGGTCAATACAAATCGATCAAAAACCAAAATGAAACTGCGGCTCACGCCGCACGAATTCGCGATAGGAGCGAATTACAGACCTTGGTAAATCGCCAGCAGGCCGAGCGTGGACAACTTCAACATGAAGTGCGCACCATGCGTTTTCGTCATGTTCTTGGCATCAAAAAGCTAAATCGCGATATGGCGTCATTCCTGAACCTTTCGCTGGGACAACAGGGCGATGCAATCCAACAAAAACAACAGCGCCGAGAGCAAAAGCGCCACCACCGCCGAGATCGCGACCCGACAATGAGTTGATTCAATTACTACTACAAAAGGAACTGTCATGAAAAAAAAGCGCAAACCTTGGGACAGACGAAAGCAACCCTTTGTCCGCGCCCTAATGGAAATAATGAAAAAGCATGGACTGAGTATGGGTTCGCCTGAAGGCTTGGCAATTGCCATCAATTGGGATTGTCAAAATGATCCAGAACAGCGCGAACAATGGTTTAACTCCAACAAACTGGATCATGCCAGATTTTACTATGACCAAGTGCAAAACTGGCTCAACGCGCCAGAAAATACCGGCTTTGTGACTATGGTATTTCTAGAAATGAGAGAGTTGTACGAATATTACGAAAATCAATCTCAGGCGGTGCATTAACTCCAAATTCCAATTCAATGAGGGAAAGTCACAATGACCAAACCCAGACAACTAAAGGCATGGCAACGCTTATTGCCCGATGTCGATTTGGACTACGCAGAAATTGATAATGTTCTTGAACAGGCAAATAAGCGCTTTCAGGATACCACCGGATTGTATGATACAAATGGCAAGTGCCTGAGAAAATCACGCATATCCAAGGGTAGGAAAACAAATCTCAAGATCGCGGTAAATTCTGGCTTGGCGGAGGTAGCTGGTATTCTGGCTACGGCAACCGGCAAAAGCCGCAACAAGGTCATGTCAATTTTGGTCAGCCGATGTTTGTACGATGCGCTGCGAGATATGAGACTGGAGCAACAAAAGCAGCTCAGTGCAGAGTGCAAATCATTTCAAAAACTTCTTGATGACGATATTCCATTTTGATTTTCACTGTTCCGGATTACCCACATTGCAGAAATTGGGATGTCATGTGAATGACTGACGCCAATTCAATTCGGCCTTGATGGTTTTGAAGAATGTTTCAACAACTACGATAATGCTCATCATCGGGTGCTTCATGGCATCCAAACGGAAACACCTTCAATTCTAGGTTCTTCATCAGAAAGAAAAGCCACACTGTACCTAGCTCTGGTTATGGCGACATACAACTTATTAAGTGCCATCTCGGTCTTTGCAGTGCGAAGCGGATTTGGGTCGCCTTGCAGAAATTTTAAATAATTATCTGTAGGTATAATGAGCACACGATTGAATCCCAAACCTTTCGCCGCCCCAAAATTTTGCGTATTAAAACCCTTGCAAATGTCCTCTT
Organism: Rhizobiaceae bacterium; assembly: GCA_965248135.1. Classification (GTDB taxonomy): domain Bacteria; phylum Pseudomonadota; class Alphaproteobacteria; order Rhizobiales; family Rhizobiaceae; genus SZUA-100. Next base: position 12,290 of record CBDFIN010000005.1, read on the forward strand.
GAGTAGTCTTGCTTTGACGTAATATCACTGGGTTATATCGCGCCAAGTAAGTACTAACATGCTCCTCTGATATAGCGAATATTCCAACATGCCCTTGAAATTCAACAGGAATATTGTCAACATTTGAGGTGGCTGCTTCGTATCCCTGATGTGTGTGTACGATATTAGAAAACGTACATATCTGCTCTACGCAACGCCAACTATGATTATGATTAAGGCACTCAAAACCTTTTCCCACAAACCACTGACGTTTTTGTTGGCTTGTTTTAGCCCAGATTATTCATCAGGGTGCCTAATATAGCTGGCGGGCATGGATCAAGCTGTTGAAATAGCGTATGATTTCGGTGTTCGAACAAGATCATTCACCCTCAGCAGAAAATCCGGCCCGCCATGCAAGAAGATAACCTGTTTCTCCCCGGTTTGTCACCTTTAGGGCGGCACAAAATATCTGCCCGGTTTGATGGTGGCGCTTTGTCATCTGATGGCGGTGTGTTGATACTGCGCGAGATCGAGCGAAAGCTGAACTTTGCCGGTATGATTGCTTCCTGCTTGCATGACGAGCGCGATGCGGGGCGCACCATCCATTCCCAGACCACCATGATCCGCACCCGCATGTTTGCAATAGCTTGCGGCTATGAAGACTGTGATGACCTTGATGAGTTGCGCCATGATCCGGCACTGAAGATTGCCTGCGAGCGACTGCCGGAAAGTGGATGCGCGTTAGCATCCCAGCCAACCTTGTCGCGGCTGGAAAACACGCCGTCCTGGCGGGAGCTTGGCCGCATGGGGTTGGCCCTGATTGACCTGTTCTGCGACAGTTTTAGCGCCGTGCCTGGTCATATTGTTCTGGATATTGATGATACCACGGACCGCACATATGGCGATCAGCAGCTTTGCCTGTTCAACACCCATGCGCAAGGATACTGCTTTCAGCCTATTCATATTTATGATGCTGCATCGGGCAAGCCGGTTTGCTTTTTATTGCGGCCCGGCAAACGGCCTTCGGGCGAGGAAGCAGCCCGGATTTTACGCCATGTCATTCGCCGTATCCGGCACAACTGGCCCCGCACTGTCATTACCGTGCGCGGTGATGGACACTATGGAACACCAGAGGTCATGGATCTTCTGGAGCAACACGGTTGTTTCTACATCTTCGGCCTGCCGGGCAACAACAGGCTAAAGACGCTCTCCCATCCATGGAGTGAGGATGTTGCTGTTCGTCGGGCATTGAGCGGCAAAGACAAGGTGCGTCGTTTCTTCCAAATTCGTTACGGTGCCAAAAGCTGGTCAAAGGAGCGCAAGGTCATCGCCCGTGTTGAGGCAACCAAATTGGGCAGCGATACCCGCTTCATCGTCACCAATCTGCCAGGGCGGGCCAAGCATCTTTATGAGAAGGTCTATTGTGCACGCGGAAAAATGGAAAACCTGATCAAGGAACACAAACTCTACACCAACAGAACCTCCTGCCACCGCTGGGAAGCCAATCAGTTCCGGTTGTTTCTGCACACCGGTGCTTACTGGCTGTTATTATTATTGCGCGGGGCAGCCCCAAAACGTTCGCGGTTTAGAACCGCCACCTTCGAGACCATCCGGCGCACATTCCTGAAAATCGCGGTGCGTATTGAACAGTTGAAATCGAGCCCCGGTTCAACTCCGAAACGCAACATTTGTTTGCTGATGGAATATGATTTTTGTTTGCGGATTTGGTGGGCGGGGTCAAGGGCATTGTCGCGTAGCGATGCGCAGCACCCTTGAGGCCGACCGGAAAATCCGCAAAACTCGTCAAACCATTCCATTATGCCTTTGATTATTTAGCCAGATGGCTGCAATCCTCGTATGGGACACCACATCTCACGGAGGATATTATGCCCAAAGGACATCACCATCTGGCCTATGATCAAAGATGCCAGATTTACACACTTTTGCAAACCGGTCTCTGCCGCGCCCAAATTGCCCGCCAGATTGGCGTTGAGCGTTCGACTATCACCCGAGAGTTGCAGCGCAACAAGGGCAAATGTGGTTATCGCTTTAAACAAGCGCATGACAAGGCGTGTGAGCGGCGCAAAAAGGCCTCTTGTGTGCCGCGTAAAATGACCGTTGAGCGCGTCGAACTCATTGAAAGCCTGCTGACGAAATGGCAGTGGAGCCCCGATCAGATCAGCGGCTGGCTGGCTCGAAACGGGCTCTTCGTCTCACACGAGTGGATTTACCGCCACATCTGGGCGGACAAAAAAAAGGGTGGCAAATTATGGACTTGCCTGCGCCATCGCGGCAAAAAATACAATCGACGCGGCACGAAAACAGCCGGTCGCGGCCTCATTCCAGGGCGGGTTGACATTGAGGAACGTCCCGAAATCGTCGAAACCAAAAGCCGTGTTGGCGACTGGGAGGGCGATACTATCATCGGCAAAAACCACAAGGGTGCCATTCTTTCTCATGTCGATCGAAAATCAAAATACACCAAGCTGGTTCTGTTGCGCGACAAATCAAAGGACAGCGTGCAAAAGGCCTGCGGCAAGACGCTTTCAAAGCTCAAAGCGTTCATCAAAACCATCACGTATGACAATGGCAAAGAATTCGCCGGGCACAAAAAGATCGCCAAAATATTGCAATGCGACATCTATTTCGCCAAGCCCTATCACTCATGGCAGCGCGGCCTCAACGAACATACCAACGGTCTTGTTCGCCAATACTTCCCAAAGGGTACCGATTTCACTAAGCTGACAAAAGCCGAAGTTCAGATCGTCGAAGACAAGCTGAACCAACGTCCAAGAAAATGTCTCGAATACAAAACCCCATATGAGGCCTTTTCAAAGGAATGTGAGCAAAATGTTGCATTTCAATGTTGAAGGGGCGGAGGATTAAAATTGCCCTGCCAACGGCTTGCCCGCACCGTCAATTGCTCGTCTTGTTGATGGGACGCATCAACGCCCAGAGCCCGTAATCAACGCGGCATGAGCCGATGATTACCCCCCAACAACAACCCCAAACGCGTATTAAATGTTCCAATCAAACTCCCGCCGTTAGCCCGGTTAATCCTTCACGCCCGGATGAAACCTGAAAGGCCTGGTGAATAATTCGGGTTAGGATTTTTGCTGGCATGTGAAGTTTGATAAATTGTTTGTCTAAAATCCCCAACGCATTGAAGAGTGATGTTTGGTTTTGTGATAATAAACTCGAGAATAGAGAAATCCCAGCCAACCAAATCCTGCACTTCGTCGATAATGATTAAATCATAGATTGCGGCAAGCCTATCTATCACAGCGTATGAAGCATTTCTTCCTCTTCCAGATTTTTCGACTTCGAAAATTCTTGTGGCCAGTTTGGATATGTATGTGGTGTGGGCTTTATTATTTGACAAATAGTATCTTGAATTTATGTGATCGTTTATCTTCTCAGAGCGTCCCGCAATATTGCGACCATTTCGTTTGTGAGGGTCGCTTTGATCAAAGATAATATTCGGAATTCTTGTGTTAAAAATACAGCGTTGGTAAGGACGAATTAAGTCTTCAAGTAGAAAGGAAAACCAGCCCTTAATTCGAACATTGTCTGGAATGCAGCCATTCACCTTACGAAATTTCTTTATAATTTCTGTTTGGTTATTCTGAGTATAGGTGAGAAACAAAACGGATTGATTGTTACGCACTGCATTTAACGCGTCGTTTACTAGTGTGGTAGTTTTGCCTGCTCCGGCACTTGCTAGGACAAATTTATTCGGCAAGTGTCAAAGCCTCTCGAATATATTCTGGATAAATAATACTGTTGGCAGCACTATCAAAAACTCGAATTGCCGAATCCACTTTCTTGCCGCCATCTCCATCAAAAAGGTCTTTCAAAAACGGTTTTTTTTCTACTAAATTTGGCAACTGGTCATACTCATTTTTCTTTCGAGCTGATAAGATGATAGCTGCAAACACATCTAGATTCTCGACCGTTTCGCCATTTGTTTCGATCAGTGCAGGTTCGAGTGAGTTCCAATCATCATTGTCAGGCGCTGAAATGCCAAGATGATAACTATCTTGGTAATCCTGAAACCAATTAGTAATGTTAGTCGCATAGTCGCGAGTTAACCGCAAATGTTGGTGATGCCGGTTTTCAGGCGGCGTTTTGGTTTGGAATTTTCTCCAATCCGTCGATAAATGTGATGCCTTCGATGACTTTTGGCAACTGGTTTTTGCCCCTTAATCTGAGCCAGCTTTTCTCCGCTTCCCTGATCAGCTTGAATACCATCACTCTGGCCGTATCCCGTTTCATACAGCCCTTGGCTTTTTTGGTCCTGTGGCGGACGGTTGCAAACGTGCTTTCAATGGGGTTTGTGGTGCGGATATGCACCCAGTGCTCGGCCGGGAAATCATAAAAGGCAAGCAGAGCGTCGCGGTCTTTCGTCAGACAATGAACAGCTTTCTCGTACTTAAGCTGATATTTTGCCGTGAACAGATCAAAGGCCTTTTCTGCATCAATCCGGGTCTCGGCCATCCAGACATTGTGCAAATCGGCTTTTGCCTTGGCCAGAATGGATTTGGGCATCTTGTTGAGCACATTGGCTGTCTTGTGCACCCAGCAGCGTTGCTCCTGCGTTTGTGGAAAAACCTCCCGCAATGCCGCCCAAAAGCCCATGGCACCATCACCCACAGCGAGCTTGGGAAGAGAGGCAAGTCCCCGTGCCTTCAAATCAAGCAGCAACTCTCGCCAGCTCTGGGTGCTTTCGCGATAACCATCTGTAAAACCCACAAGCTCTTTCTTGCCTTCCGGCGTTGCCCCAATGATTACCAGCATGCACTGGCTGTCCTGTTCCATGCGGGCCTGGAAATAGATGCCGTCAGCCCAGATATAGGCATAATGGCGCGCCGACAAATCGTGCCTCTCAAAGACATCGAGTTCCTCCTGCCAAACCTTTCGCAGGCGCAGGATGGTGTCGCCCGAAAGATTAGGGGCTTTTGCGCCAAGCAGGGCTGAAAGGGCCGGTTGAAACTCTCCGGAAGATATACCTTTCAAATAGAGCCAGGGAATAAGGGCTTCCATACTTTTACTGCGGCGTACATATTTGGGCACAACAGATGGGGAAAAGCGAAGCTGACCGGCGCCCTTTCCACAGCGGTCGCGCACCCGTGGCTGCTTGACTGTCACAGCGCCAATCCCGGTCTGGATCTCACGCTCAGGTAAATGGCCGTGGCGCACCAGTCGTGCCCTGCCGTCACCAAGGCGTTCTTGTTCATGGTGTTCAAGAAAACCAGCCACTTCCGCTTCAACAGCCTGAGCCAGTAATGCCTGGGCCCCTGAACGAAGCACATCGCTCAAATGATCGATAAATTCCCCTGGCTGAACAAGAGTGGTGATTGTAGTGTCTGTCATGGCGTATCTTTCCTTTTCTGGAATGTGTGGATGCATGAATCACATCCATGATACGCCACCTTCAAATTACGCCATCACCAACATTTGCGGTTAACTCCAGCATGGGTGCTTTGCGTTCAAGCCTGACGATATTGCGGAAAGTGTCGGCTCCGAAGGAATGTCGTTTTCCAGCCTCACCAAAGGAATGGAAGCTCTGATCATCTTTTTTTACGCTGTTATAGCCAAGCGACACTGTTTTGATTCAAATATTGAAGTCCTTGAACAGTGTTTCGATATCGCATTTGTGTTTTCGTCTGATGGCCTTTGCCTGTGCCCATTTATGCTCGATCGGGTTGAGGTCTGGAGAATATGGCGGTAGATATTCGAGTGTGTGTCCGGCATCCTTGATAGCCTTTTTCATGTCCTGGCGTTTGTGAAAACTTGCATTATCCATCACAACAACGGCGCCGGGAGGCAGCTTTGGAATGAGATCGCCTGTCAGCCAGCCATGGAAGACATCGCTGTCGATATTGCATGGAAACAGGCAGGTTGTCAGCAAGGTGCCGCCCAACAACGCCCCGATGACGTTTGTCCTTCCCCGCGCATGCCAGTCATGAACGCCAAAACAGCGCAGGCCCTTGGCCGCATAGCCGTGGGTGCGGGGCATATCATGGGCAAAGCCTGATTCATCAATATAGACGATGGGCTTGCCGGTTTTTTCATGCCCGCTAATCGTTTCCTGGAAGGCTGTACGCCTGGTCGCGTCCGCCTTCGGATGGCGAAACGCTTTTTTTATATGTCACCCCCAACTTGCGCAACGCCTGCCAGATTGCCTTAGGTGAAACATCAAAACGCACCGCACGTTCGTACTGATAGGCATCGGGAAATTCCGCCACATCGCGGGCCAGTGCAGCCATGTCAATCTTGCGCATGCGGGGCTTGGATTGATCCGGCTCAAGCCGATTGGCCCAGCGAACAACCGAGGCAACCCCAACGCTAAACCGAAGTGCCGTTTGTTTAAATGTCAGCCCTTCCTTGTCTCGAACCTTAAGAACATGTTTGCGGAATTTAACAGGATAAGTCATGCACAAAACTATAATCAAAATTATGTCGCTTGGCTATAAGCGTCCTGTTTACTGAACACGACATGGATGTGGTATTCGCATACGCCCACCGGATTCTGGTGCTAAACCGTGGAAAGTTGATCGCCAACGGCTCGATTGCCGAAATTCGAAAAAACAGTCGCGTACAGGAAGTTTACCTTGGTGGTGGCACGATCTTTGAAAGCGAAGGAACAGGATGATGCTTGATGTATCCGGCATCGATAGTTTTTATGGCAAAGCCCATATTCTGCGCGATTTAAGCTTCAAAATCGACGCAGGCGAAGTCGCCGCACTGCTTGGCCGCAACGGTGCTGGCAAGACAACAACCTTGAAATCCATCATGCAATTGGTGCAACCAAAAAGCGGCAGGGTGGTTTTTTCAGGACAAGACATTACCAGTCTCGCACCTCACAAGGTGGCAAAGATGGGCCTTGGCTATGTGCCCGAAGAACGACGGATATTCACCGATTTGACCATCATGGAAAATCTCGAAGTTGGCCGGCAACCCGAACGGATGGGAGTTCCTTGCTGGAGACCTGATATGTTGTTTGAGTTATTTCCCAATCTAAAAGAACGTCGTAGCAACCGTTGCAAAACACTTTCGGGTGGCGAGCAGCAAATGCTTACCATCGCTCGCACTTTGATGGGAAACCCGATATTATTGTTGCTCGATGAACCATCTGAGGGTATCGCTCCGGTAATTGTGGAGCAAATGATCGAGACCATTATTAAGATCAAAGCTCAGGGTTTGACTATTCTGCTGTCAGAACAAAACCTTCACTTTGCTAAACTTGTCGCTGATCGTGTGGTTATTCTCGAAAGCGGAGCAAACCGTTTTGACGGCACAATTCAAGAACTGGAATCGAATCCGGATATCAAGCAAGCCTATCTGTCAGTTTGATATAACCTCGATTATACCAACCTACGGTTTAATTTTGTCTACTCAACCCGCGTTGATTTGGACTTTGTTAATCAAATACGGTGATAATGAGAGCGCATGAGGCGACACCTCCATTCGCCTGATGTTTGGAAAGTATCAAGGATAGTCATCTGGGAATGACGTATTAACCCGGTGATTGGTAAGAGCCTCGTTAGCCGCTATCCTTTCCTTTCCCACCTGCTGAGGGGCCGTTGCCTTATAGACACGCATCCTTGTGTTAGCGGGCAAGCATCAACAATGCATCGATGTCAATGTGGGTTTCCAGTGCGCCGGCAAGTTGCTCAAGCGCTTGGTCAATTGTCTCTTTGTGCTGCAGCTCTTCCCCGGCATCTACGCCCAGTTGGTCAAGCAACCATCGCTTAAACCCGTCGGCATTAAACAATCCGTGGAGATAACAGCCCATGATACGGCCATCGGTGGACACGGCACCGTCTGGTCTGCCACCAATTTCAATCATCGGATTGTCACATCCAGCACCGCTGGTCATACCGACGTGGATTTCATATCCTTCAAGACAGGAATCAGACTCAATATGCCTGCCCCCGGTGTTTTGCACAGTTTTTTGCGGCGCAAGATCGGTTTCAATATCCAAATATCCAAGGCCGTTTATCTGCCGGTCACCACCCTCCAGCCCTTGTGGATCGCGAATTGCCTTGCCCAGCATTTGAAGGCCGCCGCAAATGCCGATTACCCAACCGCCTTTGGCCACATGGGCAGTCAAATCAGCATCCCAACCATTGGCCACAAATGCTTTCAAATCTGAGATCGTCGATTTTGAACCGGGCAGGATAACCAGCGCTGCGTCATCCGGCAAACGGGTGCCTGGCGCGACCATAACCAGTTCAACCGAAGGCTCGCCTTTAAGCGGATCGAAATCGTCAAAATTGGCGATACGATCAAGCTGTGGCACGGCTATCTTGACCCGTTTATGCGGCGCGATTTTCGACTGGCTGTTATCAATCAGCTTGCCAAGCGCCACTGAATCTTCGGCCGGCAGTCTAGCCACCTGGTCAAGCCAGGGCACAACGCCAAAACACTTCCAGCCGGTATGCCTTCCTATCACCGTCAAACCGTCTTCAAACAGGGCAAGATCGCCGCGAAACTTGTTGATAATATAGCCTGCGATTCGCTGGCGGTCACCGGACTCAAGCAGCACATCGGTGCCAACCAGTGAAGCAATCACCCCGCCCCGGTCGATATCACCAACCAGAACCACCGGCACATTGGCTTTTTCCGCAAAACCCATATTGGCGATATCGCTGGTGCGCAGGTTAATCTCCGCTGGCGAACCGGCACCTTCGACCAGCACAATATCAGCCTTTGCCGATAGTTGATCAAACGACCGCATGACAAAACCAAGCAACTGCGGTTTTATTTTTTGGTAGTCCCGGCCCTTGGCCTCGCCCCAGACCTTGCCCTGAACGATAATCTGGCTGCCGGTTTCGGACTGGGGTTTGAGCAGCACCGGGTTCATGTGCACCGATGCGGGCACCCGGCAGGCCAGCGCCTGCAACCACTGGGCGCGGCCAATCTCGCCACCCGCTGCCTCACCTGGAATATCGGCAACGGCCGCATTATTCGACATGTTTTGCGGCTTGAACGGCACCACATTGAGCCCGCGATTGGCCAATGCCCGGCAAAGCCCTGCGACCATCACGGTTTTGCCGACATCGGAGCCGGTGCCCTGAAACATGATTGCCCTGGTTCGCCGCATGACGCCGGTCTAGAGTATTTTTTCGTCAAATGGAATCAATTCCATCAGCGATTTTACACCGGATATCAGGTTCATGTTCCCTGCTAGAGTTTTTTTTCGTTTAATTGGAATCACTCTAAATGCTCTATCACTTTGTTTTGACGCATATTCTTATCCGAAAACCGCACACACTTTTCGGGAATATGCTCTAGGGCAGCACAGCGCAGATTGCTTAAATCAATGCGGTTACCAACCATGGTTGCCAGCAGAGCAAAATCAGCACAATCAATGTTGTGGCAAGGAAGGGCATCAATTGTCTGAACAGGTTGCCCGGCTTGACACCTGTCATTGCTGTTGTAACGAACAACCCCGCTCCCACCGGGGGGGTTAGCAATCCAAGAACAAGATTTATGCAAACCACGACGCCAAAATGAAAGGGATCAATTCCGTACTGTGATTGTGCAATTGGAAGCAGAATAGGCACCACCAAAATCAATGCTGCAATACCATCCAGGATCATTCCCACCCCAAGAAGTATGACGTTGATCATCAAGAGAAAAATAAATGGATCCTTGGTCAATTCGGTCAGTTGTTTAGCCAAATTTTGCGGAACCTGCTCATAGACAATGATCCAACCGAACACTTTTGCGGCCGCTACAATGAAGACAACGACCGAGGTGTTTATCGCAGTTCTGTAGAGGACGGTTGGCATGCGAGAGATCTTAAGTTCTCTAAACAGAAACTTGCCCAAAACAAAAGCCGCAACCGAGGCAACAGCCGCAGATTCAGTAGGAGTTGCAATTCCAGCAACAATACCCCCGACAATAACCAAAGGGATTATCAAAGTAGGCAACCCCAGTTTTAACGAATGAAGCTTCTTGGGCCACGGATCGGAATTTCCAATTGGTAGCTCCCGTCTGGCTCCGATCAACGCCAAAGCTACAAAAAATCCACCAGCCATCAACAGACCGGGAATAATCCCTGCAATGAACATGTCACCAATAGCTATTTGTGCCAGAACGCCATAAATTACAAACAACATGGATGGCGGAATAATCGGAGACAGCAAACCGCCAGCAGCAGTTGTCGCAGCCGCAAAGGACCTTTCGTATCCTTGTCGCTCCATCTCCGGCACCATGGCACGGGACATTATAGCAATCTGAGCCGCTGCGGAACCTATGATAGAGGCCATCATCATATTGACGATCAGGTTTACATAGGCGAGCCCGCCGCGGACCCGACCAACAAAAACGCTTGCAAAATCAATCAGCCGCCGCGTGATACCGCCTTCATTCATGAGCTCGCCAGCCAGCATGAACAAGGGAATAGCCAACAAACCATAGCTTTCCATGCCGGAAAACAACTGTTGAGAAAATGATTGCAACAGGACGGTTTGACCAGACACAAAAATATAGACCAACGTCGAAATCATCAATACGAGAGCAATAGGAACGCCGACAAAAAGTAGAATAAAAAAGACCCCTGCAACCATAATGTTAGTCCAGTTCAAAGATTGGAGGGGTTGTACCGGTAAGCCGTTCCCACAAATTAACCAGTGCGTGGATTGACATGCTCAACGCGGTTATTGGCATGATCAACCAGATCAGATATTTGGACATCGATAGAGTGGTCGTCGGTTCTTGATAGATAAAGTTGAAGGTTTGTTGAGTAAATTTGGTGATGTCGAAGCCGGCCTTGGTCAATGCAAATGGATCAAACCAAATCCATGAAAGCCAGACTAGCCAAAGGGCAAAACAGAAAATTATTACGTCGACCAGAAGAAGGAACGCAGACCAAATCTGATTGCTTACCATGCCTTCCATCAGGGTAACGGCAATACCTTTGCGCGCCCGGATTTTCGTCGATGCCCCAATCATGACCAGCCAGATCATTGCATAAATGGCCAGTTCATCGATCCAGTAAATTGCATAATCGAGCGACCGGGTCACCACATTTAGCAGGATCAAACCCGTCACAGCAGCGGCAAGTAATATCAGCGCCCACTTCTCAATTTTTACTATCTGTGCTGAGATACGTGTCAATAATGTAAACAATTATAGCCTTCCCCAATTAGAATTCCCTAAGCTGGTTTTATTACTCTAGTGGCTCCGAACCAACATTTGCATCCTCTTGGTGCGCCCCAAATTTACAAATATTTAAATCAAAAGAACCACTAGCAAGACGTTGATTCTAGTGGGATTTTCGGATTGGACGCTTAAGAAAGAACGATGCGGCAAGTGGACACCAAATGTCAAATTCACGAGCGTTTGTTGAATCTTCAAATTCAAGAAAAAACGCCGCCAAGATGAAATCCTGGCGGCGGCAGGTATTTTCCATCAGATCAAGATTTACTTTGCAGCCTCTGCGCGCAGAGCTTCCAAAGCAGAAGATTTCTTGCTCCAGATGTCATTCCAGGCTTTTATTTTATCACCAAAAAATGATTGATCCACGCTTTTGATGTCAATGCCTGTTTTCTCCACTTCCGCCAGGAATTTGGACTCTCCGGCAACATAGGAATCTATCGTGCCGTCAAGATGCTTGGCCATAATTTTGGAGATCATGGCCCGATCGTCTTCGCTCAATCCAGCCCAGACCTTTGCCGAAACCAGGCCGACCATTGGAAACATCATGTGGTTAGAATGGATCACCGTTTTGGCATGTTCAGTGTATTTCAGTTTCCAGATCAATTCCAGATCCATGTCGATCGCGTCAACTTGTCCATTGGCCAGGGCATCATAAACGGCAGGTAACGGCATTGGAGTCGGGGCAGTTCCAACAAGATTATAGAAGTCTTTGATCGGTTCGAATGGCGTGATGCGGATTTTTTTGCCATTCAGGCCAGCGATGTCGCTGACCGCATCACGGGTGACAATCTGACGGAGACCGGCAGAACCATAACCCAAGCCGACGACCCCCACTTTTTTGGGCAATTGGTTCAGCATGTCACGTGCCACATCGCTTCTCAGCAGCTTGGCGGCGCCAGCAATATCTTTCACCATATATGGAGCATAAAATGCACCAAAGTCAGGTGCGCGGTTGGAAACTTCCGCGACGGTCAAAAAAGCCATGTCCAGCCCGCCCGTTTGGAGCTGTTGTAGCATCTGTGCCTCATTGCCCAACTGGCGTGAAGGGAATATTGCGACCGTGTGTTTTCCTCCAGATTCTTTTTCTAGTTCCTCGCCAAAAGCACCGGCAGCCTTTGTCCAAATATGGGGCGGAGGTGTGATCAGACCAATTTTGAAGTCCCTGGCCTGTGTGAATGCCACGGACACCGCTCCAATGGCTGTGGCAAAAATTAGAGTTTTGATGGTTCGTGAAAATTTCGACATTGGTCTCTCCCTCAATATTTATATACTTGCGTTGTGCAGCAAGCTTGTTCGATTACAATTCAACCCAACCCTGCGGCGGCTTGCCTTTGCCGGGATGCAGGGTTCCACAATTTTTACAGGTGCGCGCTTCCTCATCGTTGTGGAATGCCTCATAGATTTGGGGCAGCGCTGTGACAATTCCACTTGGGTCCATCAGTGAAATTTCTGCCCTATGCACGCGATGCCTGCACTCAAAACAATACCACTCAAAGCCTTCTTTCATTCCGGCCATACGTGGCGATTCTACCACGATGCCAATGGAACCCTCTTGTGGGCGCTGCGGCGCGTGAATTGTGTGGGCCGGCATCATGAAAACTTCGCCCTCGCGGATCGGCACATCATAGATTTCACCATCCTCGGCGATTTTTAACATCATGTCGCCCTTGATCTGATGAAACCATTCCTCAACCGGATCGTCATGAAAGTCCACACGAGTGTTCGGTCCACCGACGACCATCACAATCATTCCACAATCACTATGCAACAGCTGATTGTTCACCGGAGGCTTGAGCTTGTCGCGATTGTTCGCAACCCATTTCTCGAAATTGAACGGCTGGAATTTTGGGTGGAGTGTCATTGTTCGCCTCATCTGCCAATGGTAGTTGACTTGCCTTCCATCTCGTTCAATATGATTTGGGTTTGCTATTTCAATCAAATGAATTAAGTAGAATTTGCTATATAAAAATGGAATAGCAAAATGAACGGTCAGGCCAGTCATGTAAAAATTGTGGAGCGCGTATCAACGCGCCTCAAACTCAAGCAGCTCAGGTTGCTGGTAGCCATCGCCGAGCATTCCAGTATTTTGCGTGCTTCGGAAGAGATTTTTATCTCCCAGCCCGCTGCGACCAAGCTTTTGAAGGATCTGGAAACAGATTTCAACGTCCTCCTTTTCAATCGGACCAATCGCGGTGTGGTTCCCACTGTATTTGGTGATGCCCTGGTCAGACACGGCAAGCTTATTCTTGCGCAAATTTCACACGCTGCCCAGGAATTGGATGATCTCAATGAGGGCTTGGGAGGCAGAGTCGTTGTCGGCACATTGTTGACCGCATCCGCCCAATTACTCCCCCAGGTCATCAGGTATCTCCAAGAAAAGCGTCCCAATGTCAGCATAGTGGTTCGCGACGGGACAAATGATTTTCTTATGCCTTTGCTGCACACCGGCGATCTGGACATGGTGGTTGGACGGCTGGCGGAATACCGCTATCGTGAAGAACTCACCCAAGAAATTTTGTACCACGAAGAAATTGTGGTTGTTTGTCGAAAGGAACACTCGCTAGTCGCTCGTAAAAATGTGCCACTTGAAGAATTGGTGCAAAATAACTGGATACTTCCTCCGACCCAGACAACACTTAGAAGGCAGATAGACAAGGAATTTTTTGACCGTGGCCTTCCAACGCCATCTAACCCCGTTGAATGTGTATCTTTCCTGACCAATCGCTCAATATTGCTGGAAACAGACATGATCGGGGTGTTTCCGCTTCATGTGGTCCAGCGGGAAATCACAAATGGGGAACTCGCGGTTGTGAATTGCAAATTGAACATCACCAAAAGCCCGGTGGGTGTGTCGTATCGAAATGAAGATGCACTTTCGCCAGCGGCCACCGCTTTTCTTGCTCAAATCAGATCCACCGCGCATGAACTGGCAAGCGACCATAATTGAAAATCGAACCATTAGGGCCTGTTGAGTATCCTAGTGGTTTGGCCGAAACGCTTGAATCCCTTTTCAGCACGTTCTTTTTCAAGCGTTTTGGCCACAAAGACCACGAGCAACTTATTGAATTCTAGTGGTTCTTATGATTCCAACATTTGCCATAAGTACGAGCCGCTGGCGGATGCAAATGTTGGTACAGAACCACTAGTCGAGGCAAAATAGCGGGATCACTTTAAAGAAATCATGCTATATCAAAAGGCATTGTTATCCATTTTTCATATATCTGGTTTACGTTTTTCGAATTGAGCTTCAAACGGAATTGAACGATTCTCACGCTAATACCAGGGGAAATTGATATTGGTCCATATGACCGGAGCTTCCATGGGTTTTGGCGAGGCGCGATTGGTGACCTGGTACCACGAGGGTAGATTCAATCGCCAAGTGCAACAACGTCCAAAACCCTTGGAAATCCGGCCTTCGGTGGTGAAAAATCGCCTGCTGGCATTGTTGCAATCGGCTTGTGGCCGTTAATGCCAGGGCATGTATTGCGCCGCGTCAGCAAACGATTTTTCTTCCATCTTATCGGTCAATAGTAACTTCCCCTGGGATAACATCCACCAGCGAATTGCGGAATTACTCCCGTTTGCTCCGGCAAGAAGTATAACTGCACAAAGTGCTTTTTTTGATCAGATTGTTCTATCAAAAAAAATACCGTTTTTGAGCCAAATAGAACCAAATGAAAAACCGGAGGGCACACGATGAATTACAAAAAGAACCAGGCCAAGGAATATTCCAGAGAATACATGAAGGGTATTTGGGCCGCAGCCTTGAACCCGATGACCCCTGATTTCGCAATTGATGAAAATGGTTTGCGTGGCAACATCAATCACTGGATTGAAGATCTGAAAATTCAAGGCTTCTTCATCGCTGGCAAGCAGGGAGAATTCTTCTCAATGTCCCTAGATGAGCGTAAACGCAATTTTGAGATTGCGGTGGAGGCATGTGGTGGCCGTGCAGGCACAATCATGTCGTGCTCAGACCAGAATTTTGATACGGTGATTGAACTTGCAATACACGCCCAAAATGTTGGGGCCGACTATATCGTCGTCCACGCACCGATCCTGCATTTTATCAATGATCGCGACGACACGGTATATAATTATTACAAAGAGATCTGTGATCGAGTGGACATCGGTATTGCCATGTGGAGCCACCCGGATTCTGGATATTTGATGAGCCCGGAGCTTTGCGTTCGCATTGCCGAACTGCCAAATATCATGGCGATAAAATATTCGGTACCAAGTGAAATGTACGTTAAGTTGACCGAGCTTGCGGGAGACAAGATCGTTGTCAGCACCGCCTCTGAAGATGAATGGTTTGATAATATTACCAAATTGAACTGGCAGCTCTATCTTTGTTCCTCTCCGCCATATTTGCTCCAGACCAAAAACGATCTTCGCATGCACGAATATACCGAACTGGCATTTGCCGGGGAAATTGAAAAAGCGCGCATCATTCGTGATAGCCTCCAGCCGGTTCGCGATGCGCTCAAAAACACACGTCCTGGTGGCAAACCTCAAGCCCATCAAAAGTATTGGCAGGAACTCATTGGCCAGGCTGGCGGGCCCGTGCGCGCGCCACTGCTTCAACTTACTGACGAGGAAAAGGCCGTTACCAAAAAAGCGTTCGAAAATTGTGGTTTGAAGCTTTGAGGGATAAGCTGACCGGTGGCTTCTTCAGGCTGAAAGCGACGTTGAAATCATACCAGTTTTATGCTGTGCGAGATGTTTTTAACCACCGTGTAATGGTGCAAGCCTTCATCACCACCTTCACGGCCATAACCGCTTGATTTTACGCCACCAAATGGTGTTTCCGGCACCGATGCCTCCAGCGTATTGATGGCTAGATTTCCCGCTTCTATTCCGTCGACTAATTGGTCAACATTGCTGGCAGAATGGGTAAATGCGTAGGATGCCAAACCATAGGCGACGCTGTTTGCTTTTTCGATTCCTTGCTGCAAACCGTCAATTGGATTGACAACGGCAATTGGACCAAAAGGTTCTTCTGTTAGTATGAGTGCATCATCGGGCACTTCAGTCAAAACCGTTGGTTCAAAAAAGTAACCGCTTCCGCGCCGTCTGGAGCCGCCAGTTAAAATCTTCGCGCCGCGTTGCACCGCATCATCTACAATTTTTTGCAGCGCCTCAAGCCGACCTTTATGGGCAACCGGCCCCATATCAGTATCTTCATCCAGTGCATTTCCAAGTTTTACAGATTTTGTCTTCTCCATAAAACTCTCGACAAAGGGTCCGAAGAGTTCTTCATGAACAAAGAACCGCGTCGGCGAGGTGCAAACTTGTCCGGCGTTACGGAATTTGCGGGTAGCAGATATCACTCCGGCAACCTGCGGGTCTACGTCATCACAGACAATTACCGGGGCGTGTCCACCCAGTTCCATCAATACCGGCGTCATATTCTGCGCTGCCAGCATGGTTAGATGTTTGCCAACAACCGTGGAACCGGTAAATGCCACCAGTCTGATCGACTCTTTTGGAATAAGATAAGCCGAAATTTCTGCTGGACGACCAAACACCACATTTAACACCCCTTGGGGCAATCCGGCATCCTCAAAGGCCTGCGCGATATGAACCGCACCGGCCGGTGTTTCCTCAGCAGGTTTGAGTATTACCGAGCACCCGGATGCCAAAGCACCGGCAACTTTTCGCGCGGGCTGGCTCATCGGAAAATTCCATGGTGAAAACGCGGCAACGCTGCCAATCGGTTGACGAACAACAACATAACGAATGCCTGGCGCACTGGGTATGACGCGGCCGTATAATCTGCGGCCTTCCGCAGCATCCCATTCAAAAAACTCGCAACCGCGAATGACCTCAAGCCTGGATTGTTTTATGGGTTTGCCGACCTCCAGAGCTATCGATTGCGCAATTTCTTCCTGCCGCTCGCGCAAAAGCTGTGCTGCTCTCAAGATTATTCGGCCCCGCTCTGAAGGCGCGGTTCGGCTCCAGACAGCAAAACCTCTTTGAGCCGCATCAATTGCATCATCCAAATCGCTTTGATCAGCAATCGGCAGAAGGCCAATCTGTTTTTCATCTGACGGATTGACAATTGGCAGATGTTCCTTCGATGCCCGCCATTTTCCATCGATATATAGCTGGATATCTGGATATGATGTCATTCTTCGCCTCGTGGATTTACACGTCTTCAAATGCTATTGGACTAAAACCGATTAGATGAGCTGACTGTAATAAATGATTGATTAGTTGATCAAATGAATTGAACGAAGTTTGGTATCACAAAAAAATATACCCAGAAAGTGTGAACTGGACGTCCCAAACAACCCTGATATTTCGGCGGGATTGGGGGTTATACCAACGGTGGCGTGATTGCTTTAAATTGATCATACTATCAGAAGCGCACAGCGACCGGCGCTAATATTAACTGCAACAAGGATCAACCTGTGCCATCGTCATTGGCCGGTTTGATCGGCGGATCTTGAGCACGCCAATTGGGACTTGTGGCTCAAGGTTGGCCGGGGCCAATGACGCTCGGTTTTTTTAGTTAGTCGAGATCAACTGCGTTTGGCATCAGATTAACATCTATTTAGCGAGGTAAATGGGGGCGTCCATGGTTGCGGCTTGAACAGCACCACACTGAGCTCGCGATTGGTTTTTGCCGGCAAAGCCCGGCGACCATCACGGTTTTGCCGACATCGGAACCGGTGCCCTGAAACATGATTGCCCTGGTTCGCCGCATCAGGCCGGTTTAGAGCATTTTTTCGCTAAGTGGAATCCTTTGCGCCTGCCAAATAGCTGGTCACCTTCAAAATGATTCCGCTCAGCGCTCTCTTCGCTCACGGTTGGTCCGAGCTCTTCCCGGACCTCCGCAGGGGCGGTGCAGGCGTATTGATCCAGCCTAATTTTGAAACTTTCACTCACCATCTACTGTCAATTCAAAATTAGTGATTTGAACCGGACGGAACCGTGTATTAATTCCTATAAAAAGAGGGCCTGCGAGCCCATTCGGTATGTTTAGTACGCAAAACGTGCCGATCGCAAAAGGCTCATTCTCAGCGGGTATTGCAATTTCAGTACCATTCTCTCTTTTGGGAATTGATTGGAATGCAGAACTGCCCCCAATCTTTCCCAAAAGAGCGCCGAGGGGTGCACCGGGCAATATCAACTCATTGTCTGGCACGGCAACTCCAGGCGCACCGTCAGGACCACTGTCAGGATACACCGTGTTGGTAATATTCCACTCCCCGATAGCGCAGAACTTGAGTTTGTTCGCACCCGAGATTGAATCTGCAACCTTAATCCAATTTGCATCAAGTGTATAAGGCAGTTGCTCGAATGTTGTGCTGACAGGCTTCCAGGTCATAATTGCGCTCCTCAGCAATTTCCATTTTTGGCCAAAGTAAATATTTTTCCTTCATCGATTTCGTGTTGATTTACGACAGCTTTGTCAATTTCAGCGATAAGGACGCATCGGCCCAAGCCCCGATCGCAGGAAAGAGAACGGGCAACAGCTTCAATCTCTCCTGGGCACAACGTTACGGAGGTTCCAGACTTCAGTTCAGCGCTCTTTTTATCCAGCTTCGTCAGCAAAACGGGATATGGAGCGCCTGCTAAGCGACTTGGATATGAACCCACATCTTCCAGGTCGCTAGCGCGAACGCCATCGCCTTTTGACACCGGATTTTTGATCTTTAACAAGCCATCGGCCTTGAGTTTTAATTCTTCAGGGCCAACAACATCTCCTGCTCTGAGATCATGTTGAGCAAGAAACATGACGTTTGGATAATCCAGTCGATAATAGATTATTGCGGCCCCCATTAGGATGAGGGCGACAAAACCGACGCCGAGAAAGGTTCTTGTCATGCTTTATTCCGGTCAGAAGCAAGGAACAAATTGATGCGATTGCCCGTCTTCGATGCCTCACGGAGGCCTGACCACTGGGCTCGTTCTGTGGCCAGTGTCTGAGGACGGGTTTGGTGCAGAATATCGGTGAGGACGGTGAGGCGGTATTTGTCGATCGCTGCGCAGACCATCTGACCGAAGACGTGTTCGCTTTGAACCACAAGTTCGTACAGAAACAGCAACACAGGAATCGTTGCCAACCCGATTGCCAGAAAAATCCAGGGAGCTTTTGAGACAAATAGCAATACTGGCAACCAGACTAGAGGGACTGTACCAACCAATCCCAGAAGCAAAGCCGAAAAATGGAGTTGCGACTGCGCATCCTGTAACTTCATTACAAATGGATCAGAATTCTTTGGCAGCAGCATTTGCACGCGAGTCCACAGAAAACTGAAATCGGCACCATAGGTATCCAGGCAATACTCTTCCGTTTGCCAACGGGCACTTGCAACCCTGGTGGGCAATAAATCCATTCGGCTGGCGTTAGCGATGGTACGAGACTTGAGGTATCGCGCCTCTACCACTGCATCTTCAATAATCTCTACCAGCGTGTCGCGGTTTTCGTTGAGTTTCGCTTTGTCCTCAGGCGGAAAGTTTTCCTCACAACTATTATAAGCTGCGATGAGAAGGTTGATTGCATCGGCTAATTTATTCTTATCCGGCAGCGACGCCAGATCTGCGCTGCTGTTTGCTGCGGAAACGGCATCTATTGCCCGCTTAAGCTCATCGGAATTTGGACCTGAATCCCTTTTACCGGCGGCTGACTGGCTAGCCGCATGAATTGCTTTTATTTTGTCGTGTTTTAGCGAGCGAATCTGGCCGTAGTCATCATTGGCTTCCTGTCTTGCTTTCTTGAGTTTTTGCCAATCTGTAAATCGGCTATTACGAAGCATCTGATGGACTGCTTCAGGCAATGAGCGACCATCCAGCAGGTCTCTGAAAAGCTGTGTAAATGGTGTCAATAAATATGCGATGACCACAAACACAGTTATCAATCCTGCGACAGCAATTGTCTTGTCGGATATATCCAGTTGTACGACAGCTTCCCACGGCAGACTACCTGGAAAGCTGAATTCGAAGATCAGAGTGTGCAAACCGGTCACTATAACGACCGGCAGGAAACTTCCAAACCAAAAAGCGCGGGAGAAAAATTTCTGAAACGAAGTAAGTATCTGGTCTAGCATACTTTATCAAAGCCTCCTCGCTGGTTTTCCGCAGTACATACACAGGTTTCCATCATTGAGTTGGTTCGTATCGAGATAATGCGGCGACTCATCGCTACACATCCATATCATACTGGCACCATGTGTTACCGAATTGCCGAGAGCCTCATATCGGGACAAAATTTTGGAAACCCCCAATATGGAAATAGTAACGGCAAACGATGCGCCGGCCTTGTCCATAAGGTCTTCAATGGCTTTTTGTCTGTCGTCCGTCAGATTTGAAGGGACGGGTAAAATATCGTCGGATAATTTCAGCGTTTTCAGTCTGGGTTTGAACGAACCAATCTTGCGGTTTCCCAATACGCGCAATCTGTGAACGACAGTACCGATGTCGAATACCTTGGGGCTTTTGTCATCACGAACATATATGCCTGAGACGTTTTGACTGTGCATTTTTTTAATCGCATCAACCAGTGACGTGTCAGATTCAACTATTGGCAAATCAATTTCAAGCATGTGATTTTCTCCGATGAACCATGAATCAAATATCTCATGGAGGTTTAGAAAAATCAAGATAACAGATTTTTCAATATCAATAAACAGTAATACTCTTTTCAACAAGATCGAGATACGCAATTCCAAAATTTTATTTTATGCGCGAATAAAATTTAGTCAACGTTGTTACCCTTGACGACAATATTTGCTGCGTTTGACTCCAACCAATTGACTGAAAATTATCAGCGAAGAGCGAACCAATGCTTATGCGCCGTGCCCGCGCCGGCCCGGACTGCGCCCGGATCAGCCAAGAGCGAAGAAAATACTGATCGAATCATTTTGAAGGTGCCCAGCTATAGTGGTCCGACCCCATCGACGAGGCACTGAGACAACGATCCAAATTCCAGACGCTGAAACTTGCCCAAACGCAAACCGCGATTTCAGAGTTTTTGGCTCTAAAATCGCGGTCTCACACAGCACTATTTTGACCGGTTAATGTCCGGTAAATTTCTCTCCTGGTACGCAAAACCTGATCCAGGGAGCCGGTCGGCTTTATTCGCCGTCCGTCTTGCATGTTCTACAGGCTGTTTCCTAACAGTCGGCTAATGAGTGGTTAAGCAAAACATAATCAGGGCGGAAAGTTTTGCCAGTTGTCACATTACTTGCAAGCCGACGGAAATATTATGCAGTGTCGGTTGTTTTGCCGCGCATAAATTCGATAATTCCGGAAAAATCCATGCCGCCATTGCCGGCTGCTGAAAACAGCGAGTAGAGCTGGGCGGCCTCGGCCCCAAGCGGCGTGATGGCGCCGTTGGCCTGGGCGGCTTCCTGGCTGAGTTTTAAATCTTTCAGCATCATATCGACGGCAAATCCGGGCCTGTAGCCGTTGTTGGCCGGTGAGGTGGGCACAGGCCCCGGCACCGGACAATAGGTGTTGACCGACCAGCACTGGCCGGACGAGGTGGAAACAACATCAAACAATGCCTGATGCGACAGGCCGAGTTTTTCCGCCAGCGCAAATGCCTCACCCGCGCCGATCATCGAAATGCCCAAAATCATATTGTTGCAGATTTTGGCCGCCTGGCCGGCACCGGCATCGCCGCAATGGATAATGCGACCGGCCATTGGTTCGAGCACCGATTGGGCTTTTTCAAAAGCCGCCTCGTCTCCGCCCGCCATAAAGGTCAAGGTTCCGGCCGCTGCCCCGCCGACACCGCCGGAGACGGGCGAATCGACCGACAACATGCCCGCCTCGCCGGCGAGCTGGTGCGCCTTGCGGGCAGATGCGACATCGATGGTCGAACAATCGATAAACAAGGTATCCTTCATCGCCTCGTCAAGCACCTCGCCATAGACCGACAACAAATGAGCGCCTGCCGGCAACATGGTGATCACCACGTCCTGGCCGGCGGTGGCTTCGACAACATTGGTGACAATTTCCAGACCATTTTCGCGCGCCTGTTCAAGCGCGGCGCTGGAAAGATCAAACCCGCTGACCCGATGACCGGCCTCAACCAGGTTTTTTGCCATCGGATTGCCCATATTTCCAAGTCCGATAAAGCCGATCGAAGCCATGTTTTCCTCCTGTAATTGTTTTTGTTATTGATAGAGCACGTTTCGCGAAAACTGAACCGACGAACGCCCTCTATCTGTTTCTTTTGTCGCGTATTCTTATCCGAAAACCGTCACACACTTTTCGGGAATACGCTCTACGGCTGGATAATCTTGCGGGCAATGATCATGCGCATGATTTCATTGGTACCTTCCAGAATCTGGTGCACGCGCAGGTCGCGGACGATTTTTTCAATGCCATATTCTGCCAGATAGCCGTAGCCACCGTGCAATTGCAGCGCATCATTGGCAATAGCTGATCCAGCGTCGGTGGCAAAGCGTTTCGCCATGGCGCAAAATTTGGTTGCATCGGCGTCCTTGCGGTCAAGTTTAGCGGCAGCCGTGTAGAGCAAAAGACGTGCCGCCTCCAGTTCCGTCGCCATGTCGGCGAGCTTGAACTGCAGTGCTTGAAACTGGTCGAGCGGTTTGCCGAATGCCTGGCGCTCGGCCATATAGGCCACCGCCCTGTCAAGCGCCAGCTGGGCACCGCCAAGCGAGCACGCACCGATATTCAGCCGGCCGCCATCTAGCCCCGCCATGGCGATTTTAAAGCCCGTGCCCTCTTCACCCAATCTGTTGGTCACCGGCACGCGGCAGTCTTCAAAGATCACCTGGGCGGTGGGCTGCATATTCCAGCCCATCTTCTTTTCCGCCGCGCCAAATGCCAACCCCGGCGTGTCTTTGGCTATAACCAGGGTGGAAATGCCACGCGGGCCGTCTTCTCCGGTCCGCACCATGACCACATAAATCTCGTTAACCCCGGCGCCGGAAATGAACTGCTTGGCGCCGTTTACTATATAATCGTCGCCATCGCGCACGGCCCGGGTTTTCAGCGCCGCCGCGTCCGAACCGGACCCGGGCTCGGTGAGACAATAACTGGCAATCCATTCCATCGAGGCAAGTCTGGGCAGAAATTCCTCGCGCTGGCGCTGATTGCCGAACTGATCGATCATCCATGCGGCCATATTGTGGATTGATATGAAAGCGGAAAACGCCGGACAACCAGCAGCCAATGCCTCGAATATAATTGCCGCATCAAGCCGGCTTAGGCCGGAGCCGCCGACATCATCGCGCACATAAATGCCCCCCATGCCGAGTGTGGCAGTCTGGCGAATGGTATCGACCGGCAAATGGCTGTCGCGGTCCCATTGCAGGGCGTAGGGTTCGATCCGCTCGCGGGCAAAATCGCGTGTCATATCCTGGATGGCACGTTGCTCACTATTGAGCGAGAACGGAGCCGATTCGGCAGATAAGTGCTGATCCATCTTTTTGGTCCTTGCTGACAAGCGGAGATTACACCAAAAGTGTGAGAGAAAAAACCGCCTACTGGCGCTAATTATTTCCGCCTGCACGGACAGGATTGAAGCCGTCAAACTTCGCCTGGCATTGTGATATGCGCGGCAGTATCATCGCTTCAAATGGGTCTCAGCCTGATCAAGCGAAACCAAGATGCGGTCAACCGCAAGATCGATAGTCTCACGGGTCCAGATCAGCGGTGGCGACAGGATCATCGCATCACCCACCGCGCGCATAATCAAGCCGTTTTGGGTCGAAATTTCCCGTATCGTCAACGCCGCATTGCGCTTTATGTCGAAGCGCTCGTTTGTTTTCTTATCCCGAACAATCTCAATCGCCGCCAGCAGGCCGAAAGTACGCACCTCACCAACAATCGGGTGGTCGCCAATCCGCCTTTTCAGCATTTTGGCGAAATAGGGACCGGTATCATCGCGCACCCGCTCCACCAGCCCTTCCCGCTCGATAATTTCGATGTTTTTCAGCGCCACCGCACAGGCTACCGGGTGGCCCGAATAGGTGTAGCCATGATAGAATTCACCGCCCTTTTCGACCAGAACCGAAGCAAGCCGGTCACTGGCAACAACCGCTGAAAGCGGCTGATAACCGGAAGTGATCGCCTTGGCGACAGTCATCGTGTCCGGCCTGATATCCATGCTTTCAGCGGCAAACCACGCGCCGGTGCGGCCGAACCCGGTGATCACCTCGTCCAGCATCAATAAAATGTTATATTTTTCGCAGATCCGTTGCACCTCGGCCCAGTAATTGGCGGGCGGGATTTTGACACCCCCTGCCCCTTGTATCGGTTCACCGACAAAAGCAGCCACCTTGTCGGCCCCAAGACGCACAATCTTTTCCTCGATGGCCCGCGCCGCCCGCAGGCCAAATTCCTCATCGCTCTCGCCAGGATTGGCGTTTTCAAACGCATAAGGCGCCATGACATGAGAAAAGCCAGCGAGCAGCGGGCCACCCTGCACCTGCATGGCGCTCATGCCACCCATCGATACGCCGGCAATGGTCGAGCCGTGATAGGCGTGCTGTCGCGAGATAATGGCGCTCTTTTCGGGCTTTCCTTCAAGCGCCCAATATAGGCGCACCATGCGGATTGCCGTGTCGTTGGCGTCTGAACCTGATGAGCCGAAAAAAACCTCATTCATATGGGCCGGCGCCAATTCGGCAATTTTGGCCGCCAGCAATACCGGCGTTGGCGCGGTGCATTTGAAGAACGAATTATAATAGGGCAGCTCCAAAATCTGGTCATAGGCCGCCTTGGCCAGTTCTTCGCGCCCATAGCCGATATTGACACACCAAAGACCGGCCATGCCGTCGAGGAACTCGTTGTCATCGGAATCGTAGATGAAGGCCCCTTCCGCGCGGGTGATGATACGGGCATTTTCGCTGCGCAGTTCCAGATGGTCGGTATCGGGGTGAAGATGGTGGGCGTTATCAAGCGCCTGCAATTGGGCGGTGGAATAGTTTTGCCAGGTCATGAAAAAAATCTCGTTTGATGGTCTGTCGGTCGGACGATTTCAACGAGCAATCTGGGGCGAATAACCGATGCGCGCACAAAGCCGCAGTAGCTCAAAATGGCGTGAATTGGACGAAGGAATATGCGCAACCATAGGGGTCGCGGCTGCGATGAATTTCTTGGCAACAATCATAGTCGCGCAATCCTTCTCATTCGATTTCACTTGAATTCCACCTCGACAAATGAAAACTCGAAATCATTGGCATTGACAACATTATGGTGAACGCCTTTCTGGCGGAAATAGGAATCACCCGCTTTCAGTTCAGCCCTGGATTTTTCGCCATCAGGCGCGATGATCTCCAACCAACCATCCATCGCCGGAACGACGACATAGTCATATTCATGGATATGCTCACCGGTTTCCGCCCTTGGTGAAAACCGCCACCGGGTAACCCGCGTGCGTTCATTGTCAACTTGCACCGTCGGTACCGCATTTGTCATGGTTGCAACTCCCTAAACCCACTGATCATCAGTTTTGCACCAAATACTCCAAATATCACCGCAAACATGCTTTCGACTATGCGGGCAAAGCGCTGGTGAGCACGCATTGCCATTCCGGTGGAAAACATCAGCGCGTAGACACCATATATGGTCATTGCCGACAATGATACGCACATGCCAATAATGAGAAATTGCCCGTCGGTAAGATTGCCAGAAGAAAGAAACGCGGAAATTGCCACCCACATCAACGCCGCCTTGGGATTGGTGAGCACTACAAGCAAGCCACCGAAATAGGAGCTGGCCAGTTTGGTCTCAGTGATTTTGTCGGGTTGCAGGTTTGCTTTACTTGTAATTGCCGAGCGCAAAGCCGTCAGCGTCAAAAACAACAGATAGCTACCGCCCAATATTTTCATATAGACAATGGTCTCGGGAAAGGACTGAAACAGCGCCGCAATGCCAAATGTGAAGGCAATTGCCCATATAAACACACCGCTCGCAATGCCGGCGGCTGCGGCCATACCGTGGCGGCGACCACAACCCAGCGAGCGTGTTGCAACGGCGGCAAGGTTGGGCCCCGGAGACGCCTGGGCCAGAAAAACACCGAAGATTAATGGTAAGATTTCGAACATTGCAATATCTCTGCCAGAGGGTTTGTGGTGACGATTGTCGAATTCTTTATAGCTTCGCCCCGATCGGCGATAAAGATCTTATTTTCTGTCTTGTCCTGTCGTGATTTTGCGTAAATGGTGTCGTCAAAATGCAAACAATGTCCGGGTTTGCCGGCACACTGTCGAACAGCGATAGTGAGACACAGGGGAGCGGTAATGAAATCGCACGCACAAGTTGTAGTCATTGGCGGCGGGGTGGTTGGATGTTCGGTGCTTTATCATCTCACCAAGGCCGGCTGGGGGGATGTGGTATTGCTGGAGCGTGACCAGTTGACCTGTGGTTCGACCTGGCATGCGGCGGGTGGATTTCACACCCTTAACGGCGACCCGAACGTTGCCAAGTTACAGGCCTATACGGTGCGGCTCTATGATGAACTGGAAAAGATTTCCGGCGAGAAATGCGGCCTGCACCTTACCGGTGGCGTGGCGCTGGCCGATACGGCTGAGCGGATCGAATGGCTGAAAATGACCCAAGGCGTTGGTCGGCTGTTGGGCATCGATACGGAAATGATTTCGCTGAAGGAAGCAAAGGAGATGTTTCCGCTGATGGACGAAAACCGCTTTGTAGGCGCCATGTACGATCCCGTCGAAGGCCACCTCGACCCCTATGGCACCACCATGGCCTATGCCAAATCAGCCCGTATTCAAGGGGCTGAAATCGAATTGCAGACCAGGGTCGAGGAAATCAATCGCAACAACAACGGCACCTGGACCATTGTTAGCGACAAGGGCAATATTGATTGCGAACATGTGGTCAATGCCGGTGGTCTTTGGGCCCGCGAAGTCGGCCGCATGGTCGGGGTCGAACTGCCGGTGCTGGCGATGGAGCATCATTATCTGTTAACCGAGGACATGCCCGAGGTCGCCGAGTTCAACAAATCCACCGGCAAGGAACTGGTGGGTGCAATTGATTTCGGTGGTGAAATTTATACCAGACAAGAACGCGGTGGCATGCTTTTGGGCACCTATGAACAGGCCGCTACCCCCTGGTCGCCAAAGAATACCCCCTGGGATTTCGGCCAGGACCTTTTGGAACCCGATCTTGACCGGATTTCGCCTTCGCTGGAAATTGGCTTTAAACACTTTCCGGCCTTCCAAAATGCCGGTATCCGCAAGATGATCAATGGCCCCTTCACCTTTGCGCCTGACGGCAATCCGCTGGTTGGGCCGGTCAAGGGTATTCCGGGCTTCTGGTGTGCCTGCGGCGTGATGGCCGGTTTTTCCCAAGGTGGCGGCGTTGGCCTCACCCTTTCTGAATGGATGGTCAATGGCGATCCGGGCCACGATATCTGGGGCATGGATGTTGCTCGCTTTGGCCCTTGGGCAACACGCGATTATACCAACGCCAAGGTGCGGGAGAACTATTCGCGCCGCTTTCGTATCCGCTTTCCCAACGAGGAACTGCCGGCCGGCCGGCCGCATCAGACCACACCAACCTATGACATGCATCTTAAACTCGGCGCCGTAATGGGCGATTCGTGGGGGCTTGAAACACCGCTATGGTATGCGCCCAAGGGTGTTCCGGCGGAGGATGTTTTCTCCTTCCACCGCTCCAACGACTTCGAGCATGTGAAGAACGAGGTAATCAATTGCCGCACCAAGGTTGGCGTCACCGATATCTCCAATTTTGCCAAATATGAGATCACCGGCCCCGGCGCGGAAAGCTGGCTGGCCAATATCATGACCAACTTTATTCCCCAGGCAGGTCGGTTGGTGTTGACTTCGATGTTAAACGAGCACGGCAAGATCATCGGCGATTTCACCATCGCACGGGCGGGTGATGAACGGTTTATCATGTGGGGCTCTTCCATGGCGCAGATCTATCATATGCGCTGGTTTGAAGCCCATTTGCCGCAAGACGCCAGCGTTGTCATCAATAATATCGATCTTGGGATGGTCGGGCTTTCAATCGCCGGGCCGCAATCGAACAAAGTGTTGGCGAAACTGACCGACGAGGACGTTTCCAACGATAATTTCCGCTTTATGGATTTCCGCCAGTTTCCGGTGGCCACCGTGCCGGCGATGATCAACCGGATTTCCTATTCCGGCGATCTTGGCTACGAGATCTGGGTCAAACCGGAATATCAGCGCCGGCTGTTCACTGCCATCCTTGAGGCCGGTGAGGAATTTGGCATCAAACCATTTGGCATGCGGGCGCTTTTGGCGATGCGGCTTGAAAAGCATTTCGGTACCTGGTTTCGCGAATTCCGGCCAATCTATACGCCGTTCGAAGCGGGTCTTGATCGCTTCGTGTCGAAGAAGAAAAACACTTTCATTGGCCGTGATGCCGCCTTTGCACATAAGGACAATCCGCCACTGACGCGCATCTGCCTTAATGTCACCGGCGCCACCGATGCCGACTGTCTTGGTGATGAACCGATCTGGATGGATGGCAAGGTGGTCGGCTGGACCACATCGGGCGGCTACGGCCACTTTGTCGATCAGTCGCTCGCCACCGGCTATTTGCCGACCGAATTGCTTGCAGAAGCGCGGGTAAAGGGTGTGGAGATCGAGATTATCGGTGAATTGCGCCGGGCTGAAATTCAGCACGAACCGCCGTTCGATCCACAAGGAGACAGAATGAGGGGGATTTTTTAACCCCCTCAACTTGTGCATGCTGTTCGGTCACGCCGATAAACCATATTAATAAACCCTGTGATAAGATAAGCAGCGATTTGGCGCTGGTTTTGGCGGTGAATTGTTGACTTTTGCGGTTTGATTGCTTATCGCAACGCCACACGTACCGCCAGCGCCTTGCGATCAACTTGCTTTCGCTTTGATTGCCAAGACGCCGCCCAAAACGGGCATTTATGCGGACCTACTGATAGAGCCTCAATTTTAGATGAAATTTACCGACCTGGGCCTGAGCCCGAAAGTACTGGCCGCGGTTGAAGCGGCAGGATATCTAGAACCCACCCCGATCCAGGCGCAAGCCATCCCCCACGTACTTGAGCACCGTGATGTTTTGGGCATTGCCCAGACCGGCACCGGCAAGACGGCCGGCTTTGTCTTGCCGATGTTGACGCTGACGGAAAAGGGCCGGGCGCGGGCCCGTATGCCGCGCACGCTGATCTTGGAGCCGACGCGGGAACTGGCCGCCCAGGTGGAGGAAAATTTCAACAAATACGGTATTAATCACAAATTGAATGTGGCGCTTTTGATTGGCGGGGTATCGTTTGACGAGCAAATGCGCAAACTTGACCGTGGCGCCGATGTGCTGATTGCCACGCCGGGCCGGTTGCTTGATCTGTTTGAACGTGGCCGCATCTTGATGAACGGGGTGGAAATCCTGGTTATCGACGAGGCCGACCGGATGCTGGATATGGGTTTCATTCCCGATATCGAACGCATTGCCAGGCTTATTCCGTTCACCCGCCAGACCTTGTTTTTCTCCGCCACCATGCCGGCGGAGATCCAGAAGCTGGCGGACCAGTTTTTGCAGAACCCGGTCGAGGTTTCGGTCGATGCGGCGGCAATGGCGGCAGAAACGGTGACCCAGCGGTTGGTCTCTTCACCGAACAAGCCGTTTGAAAAGCGCGCCGTGTTGCGCGGCTTGATCGACAATGCGCCAAAGATGAAGAACGCCATTATATTCTGCAATCGCAAGCGCGATGTGGCGACGCTGTTTCGCTCGCTGGAAAAGCACCAATATTCGGCTGGCGCGCTGCATGGTGACATGGACCAGCGTTCGCGCACCACCATGTTGGGCCGGTTTCGCGATGGCGAGGTTGCCATATTGGTGGCGAGCGACGTGGCAGCGCGGGGGCTTGATATTCCCGATGTCAGCCATGTGTTTAACTATGATGTGCCGACCCATGCGGAGGATTATATCCACCGTATTGGCCGCACCGGCCGGGCCGGGCGCCAGGGCGACGCCTTGACCATCGTTACTGCGGCCGAGAAGCGCTATATCCAGGATATCGAAAAGCTGATTGGCAGGGCGATCGAGTGGACCGGCAAGGCGCAATCAAGCGAGGAACAATCGAGTAAAGAGGCGCCACGCAAGAAAGGGTCGCGCAAGCCGGTTGAAAAAGCAAAAACCGCATCGCCGAAAAAAACCGCCGCCAAAGAGCCCGTTGCAGCAAGTGAAGAAATCGCCAATAGCGCCATAACGCCGCCGGTCTTTGCCAAGCCCTCTGCATCATCAAAACCCCGCCCGTCCCGCCGCCAAACCAAGACGAGCGCTACACCCGAGGGCATGGGCGATCACGTGCCGGCCTTCATGCTGCGCTCAACCAGACCGCAAAAACCCGCCAAAGAGGCCGAAGAAACAGTGTGAATTGGGGAGTGGCGCGGCAATTTCCTATCCGCCGCCAACACTGATTTTCTCAGTCAAATTCTTCGAGAATCTTAGCCTATTGCTTCGGCAGCAAAGATACCGGGGCGCTGAGTTTTTCTCGTCTTGGCGCCAGGGTTGACAGACCGGTGGTCGAGGCGAATTTTTTGCCGGCAAGCTCAATCGCCTCCAGCTTTTCTTCCACACTGGCGCGGCTGAAAGCGTTTTCCCGCCAGTCATTGATCCAGCGGAACCGGCCCTTGATGCGGCCACGGGTCGAATTGCCGACCGCCAGGGTCATCAACATCAGGCCATGCACCCTGCGACGGCGCAGGCCATCGCCTTCAAATAACATGCGGCCAAGCACCGCCTGGGCGGCTGGATGTTGTTTCTTGCTTGCCGCACGCAGCCAACGGGCCGCCTGTACGGGCTGTGGTTTCCCCATTTCGCCGTCGAGATAGATGCGGCCCAACCTATACTGAGCAACCGGATTGCCATAAAGGGCGGCGGCACGAAAATAATAGTCGGTCGCCTGGTAAATATCCGGCTTTATGCCACCCTTGGCGATGCCTTTGCGATAATAGTCGGCAACCGAAACAATAGCGTTGGAAACGAATGTACGATCACGCTGGCGCGGGCGGATTTCGGCATATTCGTCGGCGATCTCGCGGTACAGTTTGAAGGCGGTCAGGTCGTCGCGTGGCACGCCGTCGCCGGTCGCATACATGCGGCCCAATTTCCATTTCGCTGCCAGTTGATTTTTCGTCGCCGCATAACGAAACACGTCGGCGGCCTCGTTCTTGCGCCCGTCCTTGTAGGCGCGAAAGCCGAATTTCATAATCGCCAGCGGATTTTCATCCGCCTTAAACACCTTGCTTGGATCAAACGCCACGGACGGTGAAGCGGCCGACACCAAAATCATGCCGGCAAGCGCCACAAAAGCAGCGCTGATGCGCCCAAACCGCGTATTAAACTGCAACTCACACATCCGCATAACAGGACTTTTCCTTAAAACCGCCGGGATGGGTCACGGCGCCATCAACGGCAGGACCAACGCCTTGCGCATATTTCCAAATAGCCCCGGAACCAAAGTCGGTTTCCCGCGGTTGCCATTGTTTGCGACGGCTTTCCATTTCCTCATCGCTCAATTCGACCTCGATCAGGCCTTCAACTGCGTCGATATCGATCATGTCGCCGTCTTGCAGCAGCGCGATTGGACCGCCGACTGCGGCCTCCGGTCCGACATGGCCGATACAGAACCCTCGCGTGGCACCGGAAAAGCGGCCATCGGTAATAAGAGCGACCTTGTCGCCCATGCCCTGGCCGTAAAGAGCTGCCGTCGTTGACAGCATCTCGCGCATGCCCGGCCCGCCGCGCGGCCCCTCATAGCGGATAACCAGCACCTCGCCTTCCTTGTAGGCTTTATTGCTGACAGCATCAAAAGCCAGTTCCTCGCTGTCGAAACAACGAGCCGGCCCGCGGAATTTTTGATTATTCATGCCGGCAACTTTTACAATGGCCCCTTCCGGTGCCAGATTGCCCTTCAAACCGACAACACCGCCGGTTGGGGTGATCGGGCTGGAGGCCGGATAAACCACATCTTGATCATCATTCCACTCAACATAATCCATGTTTTCGCCAATTGTGCGACCGGAAACGGTCATACAGTCTCCATGCAGAAATCCATTGTCGAGCAGGGTCTTCATCAACAGCGGAATGCCGCCGACTTCGAACATGTCCTTGGCAACGTATTTGCCGCCCGGCTTCAAATCAGCGATATAGGGTGTCCGGCGGAATATCTCCGCCACATCGAACAGGTCGAATTTGATACCTGCCTCGTGAGCGATCGCCGGCAGGTGCAGCGCTGCATTGGTAGAACCACCGGAGGCTGCCACCACAGTTGCAGCGTTTTCCAATGCCTTGAGCGTAACGATATCACGCGGGCGAATTTGTCTGGCAATCAGGTCCATAACCTTTTCGCCGGCAGTCATGCAAAACCGGTCGCGGATTTCGTAAGGCGCCGGCGCGCCGGCGGAATAGGGCAAGGCCAGACCAATGGCTTCCGATACGGTGGCCATGGTATTGGCGGTAAACTGGGCACCACAGGCACCCGCCGATGGACAGGCCACCATTTCAAGCTCGTCGAGATCCTCATCCGACATCTTACCTACCGAATGCTGACCAACGGCCTCAAACAGGTCTTGCACGGTCACTGGCCGGCCATGAAAATTGCCCGGCAGGATCGACCCGCCATAGATGAATACCGATGGCACATTAAGCCGCACCATAGCCATCATCATGCCAGGCAGGCTTTTGTCACAACCGGCCAGGCCCACCAGCGCATCATAACAGTGACCCCGCATGGTCAATTCAACCGAATCGGCAATAACCTCGCGCGAAACCAGCGAAGACTTCATGCCCTGATGGCCCATGGCGATGCCATCGGTCACGGTGATGGTGGTGAATTCGCGCGGTGTGCCATTGGCCGCTGATACGCCTTTTTTCACGGCCTGCGCCTGACGCATCAACGAGATATTGCAAGGCGCTGCTTCGTTCCAGCACGAGGCCACGCCCACCAGCGGCTGATGGATCTGCTCTTTGGTCAAACCCATAGCGTAAAGATAAGAGCGGTGCGGCGCCCGGGCCGCCCCTTCGGTCACATATCGACTTGGTAGTTTGGCCTTGTTGAAAGTTTTAGCGTCCATATTGTCCTTTTCCCAGTAATGCTATCGCGCACCGATTTTTGAAACCGGTTTTTTAAAGCCATATTCTGACTTCCAGGAAAGCAACCAGGGTTCAGATTATCAGCTTTCACGCCTGATGGTCATTTGTGGTCGAAAAATGGCGAATTGACCCCGACCTTCTATAGCGGTAAACTTCTCAATAATCTGTTGCGGAAATAGCACATTGAGCGTTAACCGCGCCGGCGAAAGTGGGTCGGTGTGGATGAATGGCAGCAGGCACATTTTTTGTGGATCACAACCATTGCTTGAAAGCAATCGGCAGTGAACGTATTGTGACTTTTATTTACCCCTCCGCAATCTGATATTCTGACCGAAATTCTGCCACCGTAAATTAGTCAGTCGCCTTATATGACACCACCTAAACCAGCCGTGACGTTTATTCTCATTACGGTGGTAATCAACATGCTGGGCATCGGCCTGGCGTGGCCCATATTGCCGAAACTGGTTGTGGAAATGACCACCGGTCCGGTGTCACAGGCAGCGGCGATTTATGGTTTGCTGGTATCCGGCTACGCCCTGATGCAGTTTGTTTTTGGCCCGTTATTAGGCATGTTGTCAGATCGGTTTGGGCGCCGACCGGTGTTGCTGGTGGCGCTTACCGGGCTTGGCATTGACTACATTATATTAACTCTGGCGCCGACCATCGCCTGGGTGACCGTGGGGCGCATTGTCGCCGGCATTTTGGGGGCAACCGTTGCCACCGCAAATGCTTATATGGCCGATGTCACACCAAGGGAAAAACGCGCTTCTGCATTTGGCATGATAGGTGCTGCATTCGGGGTTGGCTTTGTCATCGGTCCGCTTATTGGTGGATTGCTCGGCGATATCGATCTTCGCTATCCATTTGTATTGGCAGCCACGCTGTCATTGCTGAATGTGGTGTTTGGATTTTTTGTTCTGCCGGAATCATTGCCGGTCGAAAAGCGTCGTGCGATGCGGATCAAGGAAGCAAATCCATTGACTGCACTGTTGCAAATTCGCCAATACGGTTCCGTCGCTGTGCTGATCAGCGCCCTGTTTCTTGCCGGTGTGGCACAGGCGGGCTTGCAAGGCATCTGGGTGCTGTGGAGCGGCGAACAGCTGGGTTGGGGGGTGGCGGAAGCCGGCTATTCGCTGGCCGTTGTCGGCATCGCCATGGTCTTTGTGCAAGGGGTTTTGGTGCGTATTATCGTGCCAATATTCGGCGAGCGCCGTGTTATTTTTTTCGGATATTTTTTAAGTGCGCTGGCGTTCTTATATCTGCCATTCGTCACTTCGGGTTGGGTTGTCTATGCCGGCACCATTGTTCATATCATCGGCTGGGGCACTGCCGGGCCATCTTTGCAGGCGCTGATGTCGAAGGCTGTTCCGGAAGATCAGCAGGGTCTGCTGCAAGGCACGGTTTCCAGCGTCAACAGCATCGGTTTGATTGTCGGCCCGCTGCTGGCATCGCAGGTATTTGCCCTGTTTACCGGCAGATTTGCCCATCTCGGATTTCCAGGCGCCTGGTATTTTGTCGGCTCGGCGCTGTTTATGCTGGCGATGTTAGTGATTGCCATCGACACTATTAAACGACGACGGCTGTATTGAGCAAATCGCGAACGGGTTCGATGGTTGTTGCCGAATCGGTTTGACATGGAAAAATACCACCCAACGTTTAGTCGGTCCGGTAACTACCCGGTCAGGTTTCTACCCGCCGATTAGTCATCGCCACGTCAACACGCGCTTGCGTTCAACGGCCGGCTTGATTGCCCGGTTTTATTTTCAGCCAACACAACCGAAACCGCACAAATCTCGATTTGGTGTGCCGGCATTTTATCCCCAGCCCGACTCAGGTAAATTGCATGTCAAATGATTTATTTAGATTTTTTTTGTGACCGGTTTCAAAGGCACACGGTGGTCAATTATTTGATCACTGCCCAAGGTTTTCCTGCAATTTTCGACGTGAAATCGCAATTTTTTTACCCGCTCAACATCTAGTGGGCGACGAAACTGCCGCCGCTATCCCTTGACGAAAAAAACCGAATTGGAGTAATTTGATTCCTGTTGTTAATATGTACTTGCCGGCGTGTTTTGAGACCGGCCAAGCTTAGTCTTCTTAATTGCCCCAAGGGCACTGCATCTCCATCACTTGTCGATGCCTGTCATCACCGGGTCGGGGTTTTGTGGTTTGAATTCGGGCATATCGGTTGTGCAATAAACCTGTTGGTAAGGAATTGTTAACACAATATCTTGTAGCTTTGTCGAGGTGATATACAATATGTTGGTTTCGGCCTTGCTCGCAATGAGAGGCGACTGATTTGAGACTGTAGGATCAGCGTATTGTAGCAGTTGGGTACCAGAAGAAGAAAATCGGTGGGTTTTGTGGTATGATGTATCTATCAATTGCACAAAATGCCGATTTCTCAAGCAAGCAAATAATATAATAATCGGCACGTGGGACAACCGGCCATGAAAATAGACAGACATTACACCAAAGAAGGTCAATCTCCCTACGCGGACATCGAATTCCGCACGACCACCAGCGAAATCAAGAACCCCGATGGGTCCGTTGTATTTCGACTGCAGGACATCGAAGTACCCAAGAATTACAGCCAGGTGGCAAGTGACATTCTGGCGCAGAAATATTTCCGCAAGGCGGGAGTACCTGCCCGGCTGAAACGGGTGGAAGAAAATTCGGTCCCCTCGTGGCTATGGCGCTCAGAAGCAGACAGGGAAGCCTTAAGCGAGTTGCCCAAGAATGACCGCTACATTTCCGAAATGTCAGGCAAGCAGGTGTTTTCGCGACTGGCCGGAACCTGGACATACTGGGGCTGGAAGGGTGGCTATTTCGGCGACGAGCAGGATGCCCGCACCTTCTATGATGAATTGTGCTATATGTTGTGCACCCAGAAAGCGGCGCCAAATTCGCCCCAGTGGTTTAACACCGGCCTGCATTGGGCCTATGGCATCGACGGCCCTGCCCAGGGGCACCATTATGTCGATTTCAACACGGGCAAGCTGACCAAATCAAAATCATCCTACGAGCACCCGCAACCGCATGCCTGTTTTATCCAGTCGATCAAGGACGATCTGGTCAATGATGGTGGCATCATGGACCTTTGGGTACGTGAGGCGCGGCTGTTTAAATATGGTTCGGGCACCGGCACGAACTTCTCCCATATCCGCGGTGAAAACGAACCACTTTCCGGTGGCGGCAAGTCTTCCGGTTTGATGTCGTTCCTCAAGATCGGCGACCGCGCAGCCGGCGCCATCAAATCCGGCGGCACCACCAGGCGGGCCGCCAAAATGGTGGTGGTTGATATCGACCATCCCGATATCGAGGATTATATCAACTGGAAGGTGCGAGAAGAGCAGAAAGTGGCGGCGATCGTCACCGGCTCGAAGCTTGTGTCCAAACACATGACCGCGATCATGAAGGCCTGCGTCAATTGCAAGGGCCCTGGCGATGATTGTTTTGATCCGGCGAAAAACCCGGCTCTGAAGCGCGAGATTCGCGCCGCCAAGAAGGCGCAAGTACTGGAAAACTACATCCAGCGGGTAATCCAGCTGGCCCGCCAGGGTTATACCGACATCAAATTTCCGGTTTACAACACCGACTGGGATTCCGAAGCTTATCTCACCGTATCAGGACAAAACTCCAACAATTCCGTGTCGGTGAGCGATGGTTTTTTGAAAGCGGTTGAAGAGGACGGCGATTGGCAACTTATCGCCCGCAAGGACCGTTCGGTGACCAAATCGCTGAAGGCCCGAGAATTGTGGGATCAGATCGGCAGCGCAGCGTGGGCATCTGCCGATCCTGGCCTGCATTTCAATACCACTATGAACGAGTGGCATACCTGCCCATCATCCGGGCCAATCCGCGCCTCTAATCCTTGCTCGGAATATATGTTCCTTGATGATACGGCCTGCAATTTAGCCTCGATGAACCTGCTTCAGTTCCGCCACAAGAATGCCAGCCCCGGCGATCTCGGTTTTAATATTGACGCCTTCGAACATGCCTCCCGCTTGTGGATGATTGTGCTTGAAATTTCGGTTCTGATGGCCCAGTTCCCGTCGCGGCAAATTGCCAAATTGTCGTATCGCTACCGCACCACTGGTCTTGGTTTTGCCAATATCGGCGGTCTGCTGATGACCAGCGGCATTGCCTATGATTCCGCCGAGGGCCGGGCTATTTGCGGCGCCATTAGTGCTATCATGACCGGCGTTTGCTATGCGACCTCGGCCGAGATGGCGGGTGAGCAAGGCCCCTTCCTCGGCTACGAGCCCAATGCCGACGCCATGGCACGGGTGATGCGTAATCACCGTCGCGCCGCCTATGGCGAACATGATAATTATGAGGAACTCAGCGTCAATCCGGTGCCGCTTGATCATGATGCGATTGCTCAACAGGATCTGGTGACCCGTGCCTGCGACGCCTGGGACAAGGCGCTGGAGTTGGGCGGCAAACATGGTTATCGCAATGCCCAGACGACAGTGATTGCACCGACCGGCACCATTGGTCTGGTGATGGATTGTGACACCACCGGCATTGAACCCGATTTTGCTCTGGTGAAATTCAAGAAACTTGCGGGCGGCGGCTATTTCAAGATCATCAACCGGGCCGTGCCCGAGGCGCTGAAAAACCTTGGTTATGATGAGGGCGAGATCGGCGAAATCATTGATTATGCGGTCGGTCGCGGCACGCTTAACAGCGCTCCCGGTATCGATCATCAAAAACTAAGGGAAAAAGGCTTTACCGACGAAAAGATCGAGGCAATCGAAAGCGGTCTGATCTCGGCTTTTGACATCAAGTTTGTGTTCAACAAGTTTACCCTTGGCGAGAAATTCTGTACCGAAACCCTGGGGCTTGACGCGGCCAGTCTTGATGATTTCAGCTTTGATCTTCTGGCCGCCGTCGGCTTTTTCAAGGCTGATATCGAAACTGCCAATCTTTATTGTTGCGGTGCGATGACGCTTGAGGGCGCGCCTAATCTAAAGCCGCAACATCTGGCGGTATTCGACTGCGCCACGCCATGCGGCCGCATTGGCAAACGTTCGCTGTCGGCTGAAAGCCATATCCGCATGATGGCGGCGGCGCAGCCGTTTATTTCAGGTGCTATTTCAAAGACCATCAACATGCCGAACACCGCATCGGTAACCGATTGCACCGATGCCTATATGCTTTCCTGGAAACTCGGGGTGAAGGCCAATGCGCTTTACCGCGATGGTTCAAAGCTATCCCAACCGCTCAATTCCTCACTTATCGAGGATGAGGACGACGAGGATGTGATAGAAGAACTGATCGCCGCACCGGCTGCAGCGCGGGTGCCCGTGGTGGCAGAAAAGATCGTCGAAAAAATCGTCGAGCGCACCATGGGCGAGCGTGAAAAGCTCTCCCATCGCCGCAAAGGTTACACCCAAAAGGCCATTGTCGGCGGCCACAAGGTCTATCTTAGAACCGGCGAATATGACGACGGCAGACTGGGCGAGATTTTCATCGACATGCACAAAGAAGGTGCCGCCTTCCGTGCCATGATGAATAATTTCGCCATATCCATTTCGCTTGGCCTGCAATATGGTGTGCCGCTGGAGGAATATGTCGAGGCATTCACTTTCACCAAGTTTGAACCGGCCGGTCTGGTGCAGGGCAATGATGCGATCAAAAATGCTCACTCGATACTGGACTACACCTTCCGCGAACTGGCGATTTCCTATCTCGGTCGCAACGACCTTGCGCATGTGGACATCTCGAATTTCAGCAGCACCGCGCTTGGCAAGGGCGTCAAGGACGGCAAGGTTCCGGTCCATTCAACCGGGCTGGTGCGCAGCCAGAAACCCTATGTGGTGCCAAGCGACGAACCGGCGGGTTCTGCCACCGGGCCGGCGCCGAAGGGATCGGGCGAATTGACCACTAGAGCGATAGCGATTGCCGCCAATACCAATATGGCCGCAACTGCCCAGGCGCTGGCCTTCAAGCGCGATCTCAATGTGGAAGAAGCACAGGAAGCGGTGGTGGAATTTGCCGAAGAACAGGCCGCCAGTACCGATATTCAGACCAAACATGAGCGGCGGGCAAAATCGATCATGCAGGGTTATACCGGTGATGCCTGTGGCGAATGTTCGAATTTCACCATGGTGCGCAATGGCACCTGCCTTAAATGCGACGCCTGTGGTGCGACCAACGGGTGCAGTTGAGGAAATAGTGAATACATATCTAAGGCAAGCTAACGCTAACACATTGATGTTGTTGCCATTCACCTTGAAAACTTTGGATCAACACCAACTCAATTCGTCATTCTTGTGCTTGTCACAGGAATCCATTCCTCAAAACCCGCCTAAAACCACAAATTTCGAGACTACTTGATTGTGGAGAGGCATGGATCCCTACAACGAGTGCAGGGATGATGGAATACACGGGGCTTATCTTCACCCTATATTCCAAATCTTCGCTGGCAAATTATCCCATCGAAAAACGGGACGCCATCGGCACCCATTTTTGTTTTCTATTCCCCGGCGTTTCGCGCGCCAACAGATTTGTAAATCCGACGTTCTTCCTCCTCCAAACCTCCCCCTTGTGGGGAGATCGAAGGCGTCTTTAGACCTCTTCGGGTGGGGGTAAATCCCTCAAATATCATATCAAGCAATTGTTTGTACACAATACCCCCACCCGAACACTGCTTGCGCAATGTTCGACCTCCCCACAAGGGGGAGGTGGAGGCCGGCATAATTGGCAGGCCGAACCAGTTTATCTAACGGCGTTAGGTACCAGGCCCAAACTAACCTATTGCGGCAGTTTGTCGTCGACACCCTTGACGTAGAAATTGAGGCCAGCGAGCGTGCCATCATCGGCGCTTTCGCCTTCCTTCAGCCAATGGGAACCATCCTGTTTGGTGATCGGACCGGTAAACGGCTTCAACTCGCCTGACTTGATCTTGGCCATGGTATCATTGGCCATTGCCACCACGTCGTCCGGCAGGTTGGTCAACGGCGCCATATGCACCATTTCGGCATCCATGCCACCCCAAGTGTCGGTCGATTTCCACGAACCGTCAAGCACCGCACTGGTGCGGGCGATATAATAATCGGCCCAATTGTCGATGATCGCGGTCATCTGGGTTTTCGGGCCGAACTTGATCATATCGGAAGCCTGGCCAAAGGCCATTGCGCCGCGTTCTGCTGCCACCTGCATCGGCGCGGTCGAATCGGTATGCTGGGTAACAATGTCGACACCCTGGTCGATCAGCGTTTTGGCCGCATCCGATTCCTTGCCCGGGTCAAACCAGGTGTTCACCCAAACGACCTTAAGCTTGAAATCAGGATTAATCGACTGGGCGCCGAGCAGGAAGGCATTGATACCACGCACCACTTCGGGGATCGGAAAAGATGCGATATAGCCAGCAGTCGCGGTTTTCGACATTTTGGCGGCAATCTGGCCAATTACATAACGTCCCTCATAAAACCGCGACGAATAGGTCGAGACATTGTCGACCCGCTTGTAACCGGTAGCATGTTCAAATTTCACGCCGGGGAATTTTTTGGCGATTTTGACCGTCGGGTCCATATAACCGAACGATGTGGTGAAAATCAGCTTGTGGCCGGTGCGGGCAAGCCGTTCAATTGCCCGCTCGGCGTCGGAACCTTCCGGCACACTTTCCAGATAGGTTGTCTCAACCTTGTCACCAAGCGCCCTTTCCATGTCGATGCGGCCCTGGTCGTGCTGATAAGACCAGCCGAAATCACCCACCGGGCCGACATAGATAAAGCCAACCTTCAGCTTGTCGGCGGAATAGGCAACGCCTGTTCCCATGGTCATGGTCATCGCGGCGGCGAGCGCCAATACGGTTCTTCTTTTCATTTTGTTCTCCACTGTTGCAAGGTTGATGGTGTTTTTATTCAAGACTAGCACTAGATCCGCCAAATATCTATCGATCCGGCACGAAAGGCTGTCCAAGCGATGCTGGAGTATTAACAAGTGTGGTGCGGCGGTTACGCGAAATCAGAATCAACACCACGATTGTCGCGACATAGGGTAATGCCGAAAGAAACTGCGAGGGAATATTTATGCCGATTGCCTGGGCATGGAATTGGGCGATGGTGACCGCACCAAACAGATAGGCCCCGATGATAACCCTTGCCGGTCGCCATGAAGCAAACACCACCAGCGCAAGGGCGATCCAACCCCTGCCTGCGGTCATGTTTTCGACCCACTGCGGCACATAGACAAGCGACAGGTGCGCACCGGCAAGACCGGCGCAAGCGCCGCCAAACATCACCGCCAGATAACGCATCTGGATCACCCGAATACCCAGTGCGTGGGCCGATTTGTGATTGTCACCGACCGAGCGTAGCGTCAGCCCTGCTCTGGTTTTGAAAAGGAACCATGAAACACCAAACAAAAGCGCGATCGAGATGTAAAAAATAATGTCCTGGCCGAATAATGGCTTGCCGACAAGCGGCAGGCTGCTCAGGCCCGGTATCAGAATGGCCTGAAGTTTTATGCCCGGCTGGCCGACAAAACTTTCGCCAATCTGCCCCGAAACGCCAAGCCCGAGGATGGTCAATGCCAACCCGGTCGCCACCTGATTGGCAGCAAGTGTCAGGGTTAAAAAGGCAAATAACAACGAGAACACAGCGCCGGTTGCAGCGCCGCCAAGCGCACCAATATAGGCATTGCCGGTCACTTGAGCAAAGGCAAAGCCTGAGACCGCGCCCATGATCATCATGCCCTCG
Organism: Rhizobiaceae bacterium; assembly: GCA_965248135.1. Taxonomy (GTDB): domain Bacteria; phylum Pseudomonadota; class Alphaproteobacteria; order Rhizobiales; family Rhizobiaceae; genus SZUA-100. The sequence goes on from CBDFIN010000005.1 coordinate 54,226, forward strand.
ACACCGAGATTGAGAACGCCGGAACGCTCGACCACCAGTTCGCCAAGTGCTGCGATCAACAGCGGCGTCGCGGCCGTCATAATGGTCAGCAAAATGGCTTCAGCAACACCCATTATGCAGCCCCTTTCGACTGTTGGGCCAGCGCGCCGCCGATCCGAATGCGGTAATGAATGAGGGTATCGCAGCCAAGCACGAAAAACAGCAACAGACCCTGAAATACCCGCGCCACTTTATCCGAAACACCAAGCGAAATCTGTGCCGCCTCGCCACCGAGATAGGATAATGCCAGCACCAGCCCGGCAGCCAGAATGCCGGCGGGATTTAGCCGGCCAAGGAAGGCGACGATAATAGCGATAAATCCGTAGCCAGGCGAAATTACCGGTCGCAATTGCTGGATGGCGCCGGAAACCTCTGAAATGCCGGCAAGGCCTGCCATGGCGCCGGAAAACAGAAAGGCAAAAAGGGTCATGCGTTTGGTACTGAAACCGGCGAACTGGCCAGCGCGCGGGCTCTCGCCCAATACCCTGATCTCAAAACCCTTCATGGTCCGGCTCATCATCAACCAGGTAAAAATCACGACAACGAACATAAAGATCGCACCCCAATGGGCCCGGCCGGAAGACAATAATTCCGGCAGGATAGCGTATTCATGAAAGGCGCGCGTTTCGGGGAAGTTAAAGCCCTCAGGATTGCGCCACACCCCGCGCACCAGCCAGTCGAGACAAAGCTGCGCCACATAGACCAGCATCAAGCTGGTAAGAATTTCGTTGGTGCCGAAGCGATTTTTCAACAGGGCCGGAATGGCCGCATATAAGGCCCCTCCCGCCATCCCCATGATGACCATCAGCGGCAGCACCGCGAAGGAGTGCCACTGGTGAAACATCACCGGCAGAATGGACCCGGCGATAGCGCCAAATATGAACTGACCCTCAGCGCCAATGTTCCAGTTGTTGGAGCGAAAGCAGATCGATAGCCCGACGGCGATCAACACCAGCGGCGTCGCCTTGATAATCAATTCGTGCACCGACCAGACCTCGGTCAGCGGCTCAATGAAATAGGCATAAAGTGCTGCAAACGGATCTTTGCCAAGGGCAATGAACATAATTGCGCCAAACAGCACAGTCAACGCCAGGGCGATGAACGGCGACAGGGCGGCAAACAGTCTGGAATGTTCCGCTCTTTTTTCGATGAATATCTTCATTGGGCCGCCCCCGCCTCGCTAACCGGCTGTACATCTGCTGCATGGGTTGCGCCCATCAACATACCAATGGTTTCCCTGATTAGATCCTTTGCCGGTGCCGGCTTGGAAAGCCCGCCATCGGAGATAACCGCAATGCGGTCGGCGATTTCGAATATCTCGTCGAGGTCCTGCGAAATGACCAGCACCGAAGAGCCGCTGACGGCGAGATCAATCAGTGCCTGGCGTATGCGGGCGGCAGCGCCTGCATCCACCCCCCAGGTTGGCTGATTGACGATTAACACTTTGGGCTGGCGATCAAGCTCACGCCCGACAATGAATTTTTGCAGATTACCACCGGAAAGGGCGGAAGCATCGGGGTCGACACCCGACATGCGAACATCCATGTCCTGAATTATTTTCTGCGCCAGTTTTCGGGTTGCAGGGTAATTGACCACCCCCAGACTGCCGAAATCCTGCAAGGTAGCGCGATCAGACTGATGCCTTGACAACAGTAGATTTTCGCTCAAGGAGAAATCAGGCACCGCGCCATGGCCAAGCCGTTCTTCCGGCACAAAGGCCGAACCCAATTGCCGCCGGGACGAAATGCCCAAATGGCCGGCCGGTGTGCCGCAAATCACCACATCATCGGCCTGTTTTTGCATCGTCTCGCCGGAGATCGCATCAAACAGCTCGCTTTGGCCATTACCGGCAACACCGGCAATACAAACAACTTCGCCGGCCCGCAGTTCCAGTGAAATATTTTTTAGCGACATGGCAAAGGGGCTCGTCGCCGGCATGGAAAGGCCATTTAACGCCAACAACACGTCCCCGGTTTCGCCGGTCGCATCGCGATGAACCACATCGATATCGGCGCCGACCATTTTGCCGGCAAGACTGGCGGCGGTTTCCTGGCGCGGGTCGCAGGCATCGACAACTTTGCCATGGCGCAGAATGGTTGCCCGGCTGCACAGCCGCTGCACCTCTTCGAGCCGATGGCTGATATAAAGGATCGAACGGCCCTCGGCGGCCAGCCGCTCCAGCGTGACAAACAGTTTGTCGGCCTCCTGCGGTGTCAACACCGAGGTCGGCTCGTCGAGAATAATCAACGCCGGGTCCTGTAATAGGCACCGGATGATCTCGATGCGCTGACGCTCGCCGACCGACAGATCGGCGACCAGGGCATCGGGGTCGAGCGGCAGACCATATTCTTGCGAGATGGTGCGGGTCCTCTCCGCCAGATCGCGGATCTCGATCTCGCCACCGAGCGACAGAGCCACATTTTCGGCCACCGTTAAAGCATCAAACAGTGAAAAATGCTGAAAAACCATGCCAATGCCCAACCGGCGGGCGATGGAAGGATTAGCAATGACAATTTCATCGCCCTTCCAGCGGATTGTACCGGATGTCGGTTGCAGCGAGCCGAACAGCATTTTTACGAGCGTTGATTTGCCGGCGCCGTTTTCGCCCAACAGGGCGTGAATCTCATTGGAATTGATTTCCAGATCAACATGGTCGTTGGCCCTCAGCGTACCAAAAACCTTGGTAATGCCGTGAACGGACAACAGTTCATTGTTATCTGGCGCTGTTGGCTGAATGGTCAAATTTTTCCCCGCTTGGACACAACGAGGTAAAAAGTGTAACAAATATCGACACAAAGCAACCTTGGAAATGCGCTAACCACAATTAGCACCTGTGGCAGCCAGGGTTTCGACAGCACGCTGGTCCTGGTTTGGAATTTGACTTGCCGAAACGGAAATGAGATTTCCACGCGACCAATTGATCAGCGATGCTGGAAATGTGGCGGGAAAGGACGCCAGGCGACCATACGCCAATTCAAACTGTTTATCCCATTGCGCAAAAATGCCGAGCTTGAATTATCTTTGTCCGGTTGGATAAGCGGAGCCTTCGTCCTGGGAGCCTGCTGCAGCGGAAGCATGCCGATGCACCCATTTCCAAAGACCATTGGCCTTGACCAATGATACGGTCCAGCGAATGGGTATCACGAGATTTTCATTATCAATGCTTATGTGAATCTTAAGCGCGATCGCAACGGTGGCGGCATGCCCATGTATGGCAATATCTTTCCAGTCCCATTCAAATCGAGTGGCCGTCGCATCGGCAAAATTGCGTTCAAAAACCGATGCGACCGCTGCTCGGCCAGAACAAAGCTCGTCACCGCCGGTGCCGATAAGCGAGATGGCTTCACCATCGATAAATATACCCATCAATCGCTCAAGGTCCTTAGCACAATAGGCATTGGCATATTCTTCCAATGTTGCCATTATTTCATCGGTGTTATTCATAGGAAACCTCCATTTCACATTCCGGTTTTGGTGGTAAAATATGTGCCAGGATTTTTGCTTCGACGCTCCTGGCTTCATATCGTGCCTCAATCAATTCTGCCGCTTGCGTCGCACCAGCACGTTGAACAATTCGACCATGACTGAAAATGCCATGGCGAAATAGATGTAGCCGCGCGGGATGTGGAAGGCGAGGCCATCGGCCACCAGAGAAACGCCGATCAGCATCAAGAATGACAATGCCAGCATTTTGGTCGTCGGGTAATCGCGGATGAATTTTGCCACCGTGCCGGAAGCCAGATACATGATGATCATCGAGACAATCACCGCCGCGATCATCACTTCCACATGATCGGCCATGCCGATGGCGGTGACGATGCTGTCTACGGAAAAGACAATATCTATCAAGATGATCTGCGTGATTATCGCGGCGAATGTCGAGGTCGATTTGCGCGCCGCCTCGGCCTCTTCGGTCTCGCCCTCTATTTCCTCATGAATTTCGGACGTGCCCTTGTAGATCAAAAACAGACCACCGGCGATTAGAATAATATCCCGCCAGGAAAACCCCTGTCCGAAGAGCGAAAACACATCCTCCTTCAAGCCAATGATCCACGACAGGATGACAAGCAGCAGAATTCTAAAGATCAGCGCCATGCTCATGCCGATCTTGCGCGCCGCATCGGCCTGTTCAACCGGCAAGCGGCCAACAATGACGGAAATGAACACGATATTGTCGATACCGAGCACGATTTCCATAAAGGTCAGGGTGACAAAACTGGCCCAAACGGCCGGATCGTAAAGCAATTCAATCATGGTGTCGTCGGCTTGGATCAGTCGCTGGGTTTAAATCGGTGTCCGTTGGAAAAATTCACGCTTGCCCCTGTTGTTCCCGTCTTCCAAGCATCTGTATCACAAAACCGATACTATAAAGGTAAATGCCGGTAAGTGTGATGCCGATCCGGGTAACAGACGAAACATCCATGTTCTCGAAGGCCTTGACGGTTTGCAGGGATTTGGGCGTATTGTCCAGTCCAAGCGCTGCCCACATCGAGGCATCCATGCTTTCATAGATCGCCACCAGCCCGAAAATGCTCCACAAGGCGAGCATGGCAAGCGTAATCGGCCGAAAAGTCTTGACCCGCACCGGGTGGACAAAGTGGATGGGCATAAAGGTCAACACGGCGGAAAGCACGACAACACTCAACGCCAGTGTCCAGCCGGGTTGAATAACGAACAAGGTAAAAACCACCATGTTCCAGCAGACAGGAAAGCCGCGAAAGGAATTGTCGACCGTTTTCATGCGCGTGTCAGCGTAATAGATGGCGCTGGTGCAGACGATCACGGCTGCGGCAATGAAAGAGGTGATTTCCTGTAGGAAGCCGCTTTGATAAAGCGCAAAAGCCGGTATCAGCACGAAGGTCACGTAATCGATAATGCTGTCGAGCATCTCGCCGGACCAGTTGGGCAAAACCGATTTCACTTTAAAGTACCGCGCCAGCGGGCCGTCGACACCGTCGACCAACAAAGCCACGCCGAGCCACCACCACATGATATTAAAACGATATTCGGCTGCAGCCACCAGCGCCAGAAAGGCCCAAAATGCTCCCGATGCTGTAAACAGGTGAACGGAAAACGCTATCAGGGCCTGACGGGAGACTGCGGACATTGACTGATTACGGCCCGCGCCAGTCGAGCTTGCAGATCTCCGCTGACTTGCCACCAAAATCCCAGTTTCTGCCAAAGGCGCGCAGGCGGCTGCGATCGGACTTGGCGATGGTGATATCCTCGGCAATCCAGTATTGCGAATTGCGGATCACCGTATTCTCGCCTGGCTCATTACCGGGGATCGGCGTAACCGCACCATCGATGATTTTCGGAATTTTGACTACCCGGGTCTTGTCAACAACCTCGTAGCTTATCGGATGGCTTTGCACGCCAAGAAAGTTGCCGACCAAAATGGAAAGCAGATGCGTTGTGCCACCGGCCTTGCCGCTGAATATGCGGGTTAGCGCTTTGGTTGCATAAATTGACGCTCTCTCGTCAACAAACAGGCCGACGGTCCAGTTGCCGCGGCTCATATAACCGGGAATCTCCATGATCAGGCCAAGATTGATACCGGAAAGATCAACATCGCCAAAGTGGCCATCATCAATGCGGAAGCCAGCCCAGGTCTGACAATATCCCTCCGTTGGCGGGTGCTGGCCGAGCGATATCACACAGGGACAAAATATCGTGCAATTGCAAGACAACACTAATTCGCCTTGCATCCGCCAGGGTTCTTTCGCCATTATTTTTCTCCTACTCTATTAGACTGACAGATTTGTCGAAGTGAGCACTAAAAACAATCCCCATGCAAGCAAAACCACACCGAAAATCCGTGTGGCAGAGTTACCCGACGAGGTTTTCTCGATCAATGTAAATAACGTCAAAAAGGCTATCCAGATCAGATTCATGGTGCCAACGGCCAACATCAACAACATGATTGCCCAACAACAGCCAAGACAATGGAGACCCTGTTGGATGCCAAGTCTGAATATGTCGCGCGGTAGGATGCTCCATTGCGCAAAAATCACGGTAAATGGATTGCGGCACTTCACCAAACAGGCGTTTTTATAGGCACTGAATTGATAGAGACCCGCCAACATCAACAACCCGCCAGCCATCAAAGCAGAGAGCGGGGCGGTCGGTTCCTTGATCTTACCGGCGGTCATCAGGGCCATTTGCAACGCCGTTGCCAATACGGCAAAGCCCAGCCAGATCGTCAAATATCCACCGGCCAGCACCAGCAACGGTACCGCAGCCTTGCCCCTTTTACCAGCCACATCGGCAATATCGGCATAGGTGCGCAACATCGGTGCTGCCGTTGGCAGCATCATGGCGATGGTCATTACCAGCCACATGATGAACATCGGGACAACACTTTGTACACCGATACCGGCCGAAAAGGTTGAGGGTGTGCAAATGGCGACCAGATAGGCTACCCATCGGTTGTCAACGGTCCAATCGAGGCTTCGAAGCAGCGGTTCGA
>CBDFIN010000006.1:0-118674 GCA_965248135.1 Rhizobiaceae bacterium
AATGTCTTTTAGAAAATCCCGCATGTTTGGTGCGGGATTTGCAGTTCTCGGTCGTCGTCTTCGTTCAGAATATCCGCAATCATTGCCCTGGCGCTGGTGTAGGTTTTCAGGTGTTCTATGTTCTCATTGAGCGCGGCAATTGTTTCGGCATTTGGCTCATGAGATAGGGGGCAACGTCTGCCGTTGCCATGTTCTTCAAGTGCGGGTGTTTGCGTGTCTTTGCTGATAATTTTGGTCAAAATTCAATATTATCCTTATCACGACGGGCATCAACAATATGTAGGAACCTTACCGTGTCTTCATCATAGTCAAAGAAAATCCAATCTGTCCGAAATACAAAGCCCGTGAGCGATGTCTGATATCCGTGGTCAGACAACCCAACGCCTGGAAAATTGGCAATATGTGAGCAGGTCACCATTAGGTCAGAAACGAATTGCTCGCGAACGACTACGCCGAATTGCTCCTCGATGTATACACCGATGTCTTCGACCTCTTTGTCGAAGGACGGAGCAAAAACAATGCGTCTCATGCCTTGGAGTTTTTAGCAAGTACCCGATTAGCTATACGCTGATTGAGCCCGGCGAAATAATCCGGGGTAACAGGAATGCCTTTGCCATCGCTAATTTCTTTTCGCGCCCGTTCGATCTTAGAGCGACCTTTAGGGCTTGCTGCGTAGGCGAGCATGTTGCGTGTTCCATCGTCAACAGGGACGATTGGCAATACATCTGCAATGGTTTTTGTTTCGGTTGTCATATTGTCAGCATACCACAGATTCTCAAATTTGCACGCTGTGTTATAGGTTATACCAGGGCAATCGCATTTCAAAAGTTGTTTAGGAGTGAAAGCAGGAAATCATCATTCCAGCCAGCGCGTTTGAATTTTACGCGGTTTGATCCCTTGTCCTGATTTGCCTTTATGATGTTTAGTGCGATACGTCTGAGGGCTGCAAAATTGATCGGTGCGTTGTCTTTGCGAGCGCGATGGAGATCATCATTCATAATGACATCAAGCGACCAGTGAAGGCTGTTTTCAATTTGCCAATGCCCCCGAATAATGGTTGCAGCTTCCTGCGCTTGTGGGGGTTTTGACATGAGATAAACGCGTTCGCAGCGGCTTGATTTTCCGTTCATTTCACGTGTTGAAGTGACATGGACGAAGGTCTTGAGGCTTGGCCATTTGTGTGTGTCGTCAAGATATTGCGTAGTGCTGTAGACATGGTAACATCGCTCTTCAATGCGGCCATGGTTGGCGTCAGTTGAGATATATTCGTCAATATAATCAGTCTCTTGATCATCAATGAAGGCCCGCACATCCGCCTGCATATCGCCCTGATTGCCCTTCAGTTGCACACAGTAATCGCCGCCTTCACGCACGATCAACTCACAGGTCTCGCGTTGGCAATGCAGCGCGTCAGCAGTGATCGTCATGCCCTTGATGTCGAGCATTTTGATCAACTCACGTAGGGCCAAAATCTCGCCACCACCCTTGGCACTTTCGATAATACCGAGGCTCAAACGAGCCCCATGCGCAAAGGCGGTCACCACGTTCAGGCCGGATTGATTGGCGGCCCTGTCAAAGGTGCGACGCATCTCTTTGCCGTCAATGGCGATGGCGGGTTGGGCATCGCGTGCCTGGGCAAAATCAGCACGGAACTTCTCAAACAGGCGTTGAAAGCTTGCGGGCTTAAGCAACCGAAACAGCCGTGAAAACGTGTCGTGACACGGCGTGCCATTCGGCAATTCGAGAAAATCGCGCAGAAATTCTTCCTTCGCATGGCCAAAATCGGCCATATCCACCGCAGTTTCGCCGCCACACAAGGCACATAAAAGGCTGATTGTCATGATGTCACAAAACTTGTGACGGCAGGCATTGCCCGTGCGTGGATCGTCTATATCATTGAAATAGCTTATGATTGTTGACATCTTGAGGCTCCATATCGTGATGGAACCTCAAGAATCTATTCAGGCATATTTGTCAAACCCCAAATGCGATTCCCCTGTAGGTTATACCAGGGCAATCGCATTTCAAAAGTTGTTTAGGAGTGAAAGCAGGAAATCATCATTCCAGCCAGCGCGTTTGAATTTTACGCGGTTTGATCCCTTGTCCTGATTTGCCTTTATGATGTTTAGTGCGATACGTCTGAGGGCTGCAAAATTGATCGGTGCGTTGTCTTTGCGAGCGCGATGGAGATCATCATTCATAATGACATCAAGCGACCAGTGAAGGCTGTTTTCAATTTGCCAATGCCCCCGAATAATGGTTGCAGCTTCCTGCGCTTGTGGGGGTTTTGACATGAGATAAACGCGTTCGCAGCGGCTTGATTTTCCGTTCATTTCACGTGTTGAAGTGACATGGACGAAGGTCTTGAGGCTTGGCCATTTGTGTGTGTCGTCAAGATATTGCGTAGTGCTGTAGACATGGTAACATCGCTCTTCAATGCGGCCATGGTTGGCGTCAGTTGAGATATATTCGTCAATATAATCAGTCTCTTGATCATCAATGAAGGCCCGCACATCCGCCTGCATATCGCCCTGATTGCCCTTCAGTTGCACACAGTAATCGCCGCCTTCATGAACCGCCCCGTGTTTATCGGAGAGTAATTGGTTCAAATCTTAAGCTGCTTTTTGTATGGTTTTCAAGTCTTCATAATAATTTTCCTCTGCTTCATTGGGCGTGATGTATCCGATTGGTTCGAGCAAGCGCTGATTGTTGTACCAGTCGACCCATTTCAGGGTTTCCCATTCGACCTGGTCAACAGATTTCCACGGCCCTGATTGCTTGATGACTTCGGTCTTGAACAGGCCAATTATGCTTTCTGCCATGGCGTTGTCATAGCTGTCACCGACACTGCCAACAGATGGATCGATCCCGGCCTCTACTAGCCGTTCGGTGTATTTGATCGACAGATATTGACTGCCGCGATCCGAATGGTGGATTAATCCACCATTCGGACCGCGCTGACATATAGCCTGGTTCAGAGCGTCGAGAACAAAGCTTGTTGTCATAGAAGTTGATACCCGCCAGCCGACAATCTTGCGAGCAAATACATCAATGACAAATGCCACATAAACCATTGCTTGCCAGCTGGATACATAGGTGAAGTCAGATACCCACAGCTGGTTTGGGCGCTGTGCGCTGAACACCCGATTGACCTTGTCATCTGGACATGGCTGACTGGCATCAGGGTTGGTGGTGATGACTTTCTTGCCTCGCACAACACCTTGTATTTTCATTACTTTCATGAGTCTCTCCACGCTACAACGGGCAATTTGTTTTCCCTCACGGCGTAAACCGTGCCAAACTTTACGGGCACCGTAAAGTTGATGATTATCATCCCAAACACGCTCAATATCTTCACAATGGCGAGCATCACATTTGGCTCGCTCAGATGCCAGATCGGGATTGCGGGCAATCGCCTGACGGGCATAATATGTCGAAGGGGCGATCGGTAAAACACGGCAGATCGGCTCGACCCCAAAAGCATCTCGATGCTCTTTAACAAAGCTCGTCATTTGCGAAACGGGCGGTCGAGCACCGCCTGGGCAAAGTTGACCGCCAAAACGCCATTGGTCTGAGTGACAAGGTCAACGCGAGAGGCCTTCTTTAATATCTCATTGGCTTGGCGAAGTTCACGAACTTCTCGCTCCAATTCCTTGATCCGGGCTTTCTCCTGGCTGGTCGGGCCAGCCAGTTTACCAGCATCGCGTTCAGCCTGAAGACACCAGGCGCGAAGACTGTCGGGAGAGCAGCCCAGCTTGGATGCTATCGCCTTATAGGCAGCGTTATTGCTGGCGTAATCTGCGCGATGATCGTTGAAAAGACGAACGCCGCGTGTGCGGAATTCAGGGCTATATGTAGGGGTGTGTTTTTCCTGTTTCATAGGGTCTACCTTTAGAGAGTTTTACTCTCCGGTAAACACAGGGCGGTTCATCACGCACGATCAACTCACAGGTCTCGCGTTGGCAATGCAGCGCGTCAGCAGTGATCGTCATGCCCTTGATGTCGAGCATTTTGATCAACTCACGTAGGGCCAAAATCTCGCCACCACCCTTGGCACTTTCGATAATACCGAGGCTCAAACGAGCCCCATGCGCAAAGGCGGTCACCACGTTCAGGCCGGATTGATTGGCGGCCCTGTCAAAGGTGCGACGCATCTCTTTGCCGTCAATGGCGATGGCGGGTTGGGCATCGCGTGCCTGGGCAAAATCAGCACGGAACTTCTCAAACAGGCGTTGAAAGCTTGCGGGCTTAAGCAACCGAAACAGCCGTGAAAACGTGTCGTGACACGGCGTGCCATTCGGCAATTCGAGAAAATCGCGCAGAAATTCTTCCTTCGCATGGCCAAAATCGGCCATATCCACCGCAGTTTCGCCGCCACACAAGGCACATAAAAGGCTGATTGTCATGATGTCACAAAACTTGTGACGGCAGGCATTGCCCGTGCGTGGATCGTCTATATCATTGAAATAGCTTATGATTGTTGACATCTTGAGGCTCCATATCGTGATGGAACCTCAAGAATCTATTCAGGCATATTTGTCAAACCCCAAATGCGATTCCCCTGTAGGTTATACCAGGGCAATCGCATTTCAAAAGTTGTTTAGGAGTGAAAGCAGGAAATCATCATTCCAGCCAGCGCGTTTGAATTTTACGCGGTTTGATCCCTTGTCCTGATTTGCCTTTATGATGTTTAGTGCGATACGTCTGAGGGCTGCAAAATTGATCGGTGCGTTGTCTTTGCGAGCGCGATGGAGATCATCATTCATAATGACATCAAGCGACCAGTGAAGGCTGTTTTCAATTTGCCAATGCCCCCGAATAATGGTTGCAGCTTCCTGCGCTTGTGGGGGTTTTGACATGAGATAAACGCGTTCGCAGCGGCTTGATTTTCCGTTCATTTCACGTGTTGAAGTGACATGGACGAAGGTCTTGAGGCTTGGCCATTTGTGTGTGTCGTCAAGATATTGCGTAGTGCTGTAGACATGGTAACATCGCTCTTCAATGCGGCCATGGTTGGCGTCAGTTGAGATATATTCGTCAATATAATCAGTCTCTTGATCATCAATGAAGGCCCGCACATCCGCCTGCATATCGCCCTGATTGCCCTTCAGTTGCACACAGTAATCGCCGCCTTCACGCACGATCAACTCACAGGTCTCGCGTTGGCAATGCAGCGCGTCAGCAGTGATCGTCATGCCCTTGATGTCGAGCATTTTGATCAACTCACGTAGGGCCAAAATCTCGCCACCACCCTTGGCACTTTCGATAATACCGAGGCTCAAACGAGCCCCATGCGCAAAGGCGGTCACCACGTTCAGGCCGGATTGATTGGCGGCCCTGTCAAAGGTGCGACGCATCTCTTTGCCGTCAATGGCGATGGCGGGTTGGGCATCGCGTGCCTGGGCAAAATCAGCACGGAACTTCTCAAACAGGCGTTGAAAGCTTGCGGGCTTAAGCAACCGAAACAGCCGTGAAAACGTGTCGTGACACGGCGTGCCATTCGGCAATTCGAGAAAATCGCGCAGAAATTCTTCCTTCGCATGGCCAAAATCGGCCATATCCACCGCAGTTTCGCCGCCACACAAGGCACATAAAAGGCTGATTGTCATGATGTCACAAAACTTGTGACGGCAGGCATTGCCCGTGCGTGGATCGTCTATATCATTGAAATAGCTTATGATTGTTGACATCTTGAGGCTCCATATCGTGATGGAACCTCAAGAATCTATTCAGGCATATTTGTCAAACCCCAAATGCGATTCCCCTGTAGGTTATACCAACGGCAATTATTACTGACCTGCATGAGCCCAATCTCGCATTCCGATTGATTTGATAGTTTCGGGTTGTGCAAGGAGTTTGTTCCAGGCATCGCATCCTGCATCAATGATAGCATTATAGTCCTCAAAGATACGGTTAGAGAGCCAGTTCTGGCGTAGATATTGCCAGATGTTTTCTACCGGGTTGAGTTCTGGCGAACGCGATGGCAGCAGGATGATGGTGATGTTTTTCGGTACATCGAGATTGCCTGTTGTATGCCAGCCTGCCCGATCCATGAGAATGACAGCGTGGGATTTTCGCGCTACATATTTGCTGATTTCGTCAAGATGCATTTGCATTGTCTCAGTGTTGGCCCACGGCAACATCAGGGCGGCTCCTTTGCCATGGGCCGGGCATATGGCACCGAACAGATATGCATTCTTGTATCGCTGATCAGCGGGCATTCGGGGGCGGGTGCCTTTCTTCGCCCAGATGCGTGTTTGCCCGTTCTTCTGGCCCAGCCGGGCTTCATCCTGCCACCAAATCTCAACGGGAGTGTCTTCCGGCAGATCGGCTATGTGAGCTGCAAGCGTGTTGGCGAAGTTTTTTTGAAAGCCTCAATCACACGCTCATCCTGCTTTGGATGCTGCGGGCGGGTGCTCATGCGGGAAAAGCCAAGGACGGCAAGGAGTTCGGATATCGAGCGTTCGGCGTAGACGGCACCAAAGCGCTCTTCAATCACCCGCTTTAAATCAATCCGCCGCCAGCGCACAACCCCGTCCACCGCCGGATCAGGGCCAGCATTGACGATCTCGGACAGCTCATTCATTTGTTCATCGCTCAAAAGGCGTGGCCGTCCCGCCCCCTGACGATTGGTCAGGCCATCTGGACCTTCTGCGTTGAATCTCAAGACCCAGTCGCGCAGCGTTTGACGATCCATCCCGCCAACCCTGGCAGCATCTGTCCGGCTCATGCCATCGTAAATGGCTGCAAGCGCCAGAAGACGGCGTACCTGTCTTGTGTCACTGCATCGTCGGGAAAATTGGCGAAGCGTGGGGGCATCAAAATCTCTTCGAAGTACAAGTCCTGTTGATGGCATGGCAAATCTCCTTCGCCACCCATTGAATCAGAACATCAGTGATTTGGGAATCCCATACGAGTCAGAAAATCATGCCATTGGTATTATGCCTATTTGCAAAATGTACTGTGTAAATTTGTCCGACAAGCCAAATGTCGGCTCGGAGCCGATTTTGATGAAAAAGGCGGCAATCTATTCTTGACGGTGATTTTGTAGAAATGAATTTCAGATAGGTCAATTGTTCAAAATGCTATTCTATCTGATGCCTATAATTGAAACGAAAATCCAATTTTTGTCATCAATTTTCGACGGCCCGCCTTTTTCATCAAAATCAGCCCTTAGGAGACCTGAGCCAAGGCCAACTTTGTAATCAAATTCTGGGATAAGCGGACGTCACAGCTTTGCAGCGCCGTTCAATTTGCGCCACCAACAGTCGACGACTGTTTAGTGCTGAGGCTGATGGGTGATAGCGGCGCTCTCCGCAATACGGTCCGCGGTTATACAATTTTTCGATGATCGGCTGGACGGGTTTTATTCATCCGCGACCAAGTACCACAGAAAACACCTTTATTGTCGACAATAGTGCCTTTCACAGACCAAATTTCGCCTACCGCATCTGTTCAGATTTTCCGAACGATTTTTCCTTGCCTGCTATCTTTTTACCCTTAAAAATTCTTACGTTTTAGTTGCTCCGGCAGTTTAGGGACGGGAATGAGCTCCGGAAGTTCTGGAAATGGCGCTGCAGCCAGTCCGAGTGATTGAATTATCTTCGTGCGTTTATTTCTTCGCTTTGTGTAGAAATCAATATCTTTTTGAGCATCGTTTAGCGTTCCGTCCGGCCCGGCAAAGGGCTGCATCTGATAGCAATTCACGCGAGACAAGGTGCCATCTGCCAGCATTGCAACCGTTTTTCGAGCTCTTTTAAGCAGTTTCTCGCGTGCTTTGCGAGTGCAAAGGATGTTACAGCCTTGGCCGCTTCGCGGTCGATAATAATTGATTTTAAGAAAGGACAAATCAGCGAGCATTCTCTTCGTATCTTCGCGTTGTCTTTTCCAAAACCGGGCCTTTTCCGGTTTCCCTTGAGCGTTCCTCTTGGATTCTTCCACTGCAGTCTGGGTAATGAAATCGGCAGCCATTTTGCGCATGTATTGTTCATCAGATTCGTAACCGGCAAACTTTTCCTGCGCGCACTGGAAAAATACGTTTGCCTGATTCCTGATCTTGTTGATACGGTTTTGCGCCTGCAGGATTTTATCGTCATGATAAGATTCCAGGTATTTTTGAAAGCCCCGCGCTTCCTTGACCTGCGGTGAGCGGTCATAGGCTGTCTTGAGTTTTTTCAATACCGGTATCAACCAGGCAAGCCCCGGATTGTTTTCCGCATCTGCCAGCACTTTGTCGAGGTCACCAACACTGCCTTTGGCAGCATTCTGTACAATCCGGGTGATTTCTGCCACCGATTTACCGGAAGAATTGGCAGCGTCAATAATCGCTTCTCCCAACCTTCTTCCCAGCCGACCCGGCAGTTTTTCCTTGAACAGTTCCGGGTGAGATGCCTGAAGAAATTTGATCAGGTCTTTCGGTTCTTCTTTTTCCGGCTTTTCCACTTCTGGCAATTTGGTTTCGTCTGTGCCGCCATCTACACTTACCGAACTTTTGCCACCATTTGCTGTCTGCGGTGCAGTAAAACCATTGCCCTTTGTGGCCAGCTTGACTGGCGTTTTTATCAAACCATCTGCATTGTCAATCGCGGCGACAGGTTGTTTTGCCTCGACTGAAAAGGTTGTCGATGCAATTGTCTTTCGCTGCCAAGGATCATAAATACGAAATTCATAGGGTCCAACCTTGTTGGGTGCCTTCAGCTTCCATACCCCTGTGGATTGGCCATCCATTCGTTTAGAATTGTAATAACGGGGCGGATTTCCCGCGCGCGGTTCCGTGGGATTAACCAGCGCGATAATGGACCGTGCATGCAAATTCGAAGGGGCTGTCCATTCAACAGTAACCGGTGTAGCGGGACTAACCGAATCCTCTGGAGAGATGGTTAAACGGGCTTTACTGGCGCCAGCAACATTCGGGTTTCGCGCCGGTACTGTTTGGGATTGGTCTGACGGGGTTGTTATTCCTGAAAGCTTTTTTACTTGGCCCGTATTGTTGGTAGTATTTACCTCATTTAACCGACGTGGTTTGCGTTTTAACATTTCCTTTAATCGATTAAATGGAGATGCGAACCGTTTTGCCTGATCGAAGGTTCTCTCACCTAATACTGGCATTTTGTCCAAACCAACTACTTTTGGTTTTTGTGTTGGCGTAGGCCGAGTCGATCCTGATGGTGTGTTGTTCGCAACATTCTGCTCCGCTGGTGAGGCTGGAATAGCTTGATTAGCTGAGCCCACCGGAACACCGCGCACAATGGCAAAACCTATCCCTTTGGCGGCACCATTTGTCGACCAGGTCTGAAGATCGCTATCCATTACAAAATAAGTGCCGGGCTGCAAGACTAGGTTTGGCGTGACTATCCATTCAGCATTGGGTGTATTGGAACCTCCAAAATGACCGCTTGCTTGCCAAAACCCTTTTCCCGCAATGCCAATTTGGCCGGGCTGAGGCGTGCCCTTGCCATTGTTCCAGTGATAGGTTTGCATATGGGTGATACGCATTGGCCACCTGATCGTAAATTGCGGCAGGTCGGGTGTTCCGTTTCGAGCGGAGGACTTGTTGTAGGTGTTCAGCAAATCTTCCGGTTTTTTGTTTGCCCCCATCGCCCCTACAGTCTTGGGTGGCAGGTATTTCAGCATTTCCTTTAGCCGCTCAAAAGGAACAGCAAAACTCCTGGCCTGATCAAATTTTTGCTCCTGCAGAATATGGGCACCGGCCATTTGCAAACCGAATATCTCTACACAGAGGCCGATTGCCAGCGCAAGGCATGCCAACTCTCGAAATACTGATTTGGTTATCGTCAAATTTGATGGGGTAATCATTCCACCCCCCTTAATCAGAGAAAGAGAGGTGGGGAATACAGCCAATGTCGTGCTGTCGGGAGCCAACAGGACCGCATTTAGGTTCGTCCTTTTTATTCTTCACTCGAGAGCCGTACGGAAAAATAAGATTTCCAATAGCAATCTTTGCTGAGAGGATATTTTTATCAGTTACTTCTGCAGCATTATTCCAACTGTTATTAAAGCTCTTCACCAAATATTCGCGGCCCTCTTTTGCTTCGTCCAACGCATCAATATCTAAATCGTTAAAGGCCCTCTCCAATACATCGACCAACCGTCGATGTTCTTTTAGAACCCGGCTGACATCTTTAGCCATCGCGCGTGTATCTTTGTAAATCGCGGATGCAACCAGCCCATCTGCGGACTTAATTGCGACTGCAAATTCTGCTTTCAGCTTATCAAATGCTCGAACATTGACCCAAAATTTTTCTTTGATTTCAGCGTCATTTTCGGACGTATTATTGGCTTTTGTCCATTGTGCTTGATGCGTGGTCATGATGTTATCGAAGCGTTTAACAATATGGATGAATTGTTCTGAACTTTCTGCCATACGCTGATGATCATCGATATAATCCTGAGCGTCAAATTTGTCCCTGAATTTCGTTGTTATCGTTTGCGCGTGTGCACTGGTCGCAATAAGTATACTCATTATTGCAAGAATAATGATTTGTCTTTGTGGATGTTTAATCATTGAGACTATCTCCAAATTAGGCGTGTCCAACTATTGATTGAATTTTGTAAAGTGCGGTTGCTAGTGGGTCAACCAACAACTGCAATTAGCTGGTTACGGCATTTCCAATTATTGTTTGAGTTTACAGAAATCTTTAGGCGCATTTTTATATTTCTTGAAGTCGATGCCTCCTTCGGAAGTGAGAGCAATGACTTCCATTCCATTGGCCTGATCACAGATCAAAGTATTACCTTCACTATCGCTCACTTCGCCTGCACCCGGAAACCCACAATAGCGAAGGTATGGCATGCCTTTGATCGCGTCGAAATAAACCGCCCTGCAATTAAGGTCGGCCTTTTTCGTCTTGATCGCGATAGCTTTCTGAAATTCGCAGGTTTTTAGTTTTCCGTCCTTGAAGAAACGTAATTTGTTGACTTCCGACATGCAGACGGCATTTCCAAATTTGCCAGGCAGAGTAACTCTGATAGGTGATGGTTTGACCTGTTCACATTGGGTGACAAAGCCCATTTTGGAAGTCGTGATTGTCCCCTTGCATTCAGCCTTGTCACCGTCGGGACCAGGGACAGGAATCAGCGCGGGAGCAGCAAGTTTGCAATATCGCACACTTCCGTCCGCGCGAAGGACATATTTGCTTTCACAAACAATTTTGGTGTCATCACCTGGACGCAGACTGATTTCATCGAGAATGCCCTTTTCGGTGCAAGTGGAGCCGACCGACCATTCGTTGCACAACGGTTCGACCATTCCCAGCTTGACGAGGTGAGTCTTAATTTTGGCTCCATCTGTACGGCAATTCTTGCCAAAAAACCTCAGCTGACCGTTTTCTTTGAATGAGAAGTTATCACCTTCGGGGCAACGATATTTATCGCCATCTCCATGAAATACAAAAGACGTCGCTGCTGTACCTTCACAGCTTTGTACGGTCAGGTCATTTCGCAAACCGACTTTTTTGCATTGCAGCGTTCCGATGGAAGACTTCACAGATATCTTATCGCCGGAACTCTGGTTAACCCCACAGCGAATGCTATCAACGACAATATGGCCGGTCTTTTTGTCAGTTCTGCGAGATACTGACAGGCTATCGCAGGTGTAATTATGGGAGATATTTTTCAGGGAGGAACTGTTGCAAGCGCTAAAACCGTTGTCGTTAAACGAAATATAGCCCGCAGCACAAGTCGCCGTTGTATCTTTCAAATCCTGGATGTTGAAGGTTAGCTCCGATCCCAAAGTGCATCGCTCCAGGGTTCCGTCTTTATTCATGTAGGCTTGTAGACCCGCTTTGCACACAACGGTGTATTGACCGTCTCGACCTGCTTTGACCATCTGGTCTTGCTTCAGGCGCTCACACCCTCTTTTGCCGGTTGGCCATCTCGTATCGCAAACCAATGTAGTATCTGAGCGGCAGTTTTTGCCAAGGGATTTCAGTTTGCCATCGTTTGCAAAGGCGAATGTGCTTTTAGCGGGGCATTGGTACTCTTCTCCATCGCGGTTATCCGTAACGCGCACTGGCGAACCGGTACGGCATTCTATGACAGAAAGATCGCTGCGCAAATTGAGCCAATCGCATCGCATAGAGCCAACCGAAGTTTCAATTCGAGTATCATGACCGTCGTCAGAACTGGCTCGACATTCGATTTTGGCAACGTTCCATTGCCCCTTCGTTTTTCCGGGCTCGCGATACAATTCGAATTCGTCGCATCGGTATTCGTTTTGACTATTTGTCAGGACCGCATTTTCGCATTTTCGAAAGCCATTATTGTCAAATTTAATCAATTTTCCAGAGCAGGCTACGCTTGCATCATCCAGCCCTTGAATATTGATAATTGCCGCCTCCGCAGGCGTGCAAGAGGCCAAAGTATCGTTTTCCAGCAGCACACCTTTTTCACCTGCCTTGCAAGTGACACTTTGGAGACCGTCCCGGCCGGCCTTGGCAATCTGGTCCGATTTTAATTTGTCACAACCTAGTTTGCTCACGGGTGAATTTGTGTCACAGACAAATGCCGTGTCGGAACGGCAACCCCAAGGCAACGAGACCAATTTGCCATTTTTCTCAAACTCGTATGTGGCTTCGTCGGGGCACTGATATTTCTTACCATCTCCACGATAGATTATGGTCGCAGCAACGGCCTGATTGCACTTTTCGACCGACAGATCCCTGTGCAGCTCGATTTCTTTGCATTGCAAGGCGCCAATTGTAGTTTTTGCCGATATGAGATTGTCACTATTTGGATTGGTGCCGCAGTCAATCCTGGAAACAATCCTCTCTTCTGCCACCTCACCCGATTCATATCTAATTCTGATATTTTCACATTTGTATTCATATTTATTATTTTTCAGAACGGCTTCATCGCAATGTTGAATATCGTATTCGTTGAAACTGATCCTTTGACCCGCACACACTATCGATGCAAAGTCTGCATCCGGCATTTGGATGGTTGATTCAATAGCCTGAGTGCATTGTGCCAGCGTGCCATTTTCATATAATTGTGCTTGCTCTCCTGCCTTGCAAACAACTCTATGTTGGCCTTTGCGGCCAGCTCTCACGGTTTGGTTCGATTTGAGTTCGGAGCAATAAAGGCCGGACAAATCTTCCTGCATGCAGATTAATTTGCCCAAAATGGGTTGTTTTTCGGTTGGTTTTGGCATTTCAGCAGAATTTGGAGTGGTTGTTGTGGTCTTCGCAGGAATTTCCGGTGATTTATTTTCATCAAAAGTTGCAACCTTTGTTGGCTCGGAAGCTGCCGAATCCTGGGGCGCATCAGTTTTTGCCGAAACATTCTTGCTCGCACGATTGGCTTTGAATTCATGGCTGGCAGGCTGATCACAAGCACCCCACAGGCCACTCAAAATGGTGCCGCCCGGGTCAAGCACAGCCTCAATTGTTCCCCAGTTGCTGGCACCAAGCCGCTTGGTTGAGCAGACTTGACCAACCGAACCATCACCGCTTGTCCATAAGCCGGTCATTCGGCCAGCTGCAATTTCGCCCGAAAAGCGACCGTCGGGTCCGCTCATTCTGCCTTCGACCAGTTCCATTACCTGTTGAAACACCATCAATTTGAAAATCCCCTGGCTTATTGCCCAGGTACCGGCAAGCTCTTCATTTTTGACCTCCGTTGCAGATTCAGGAACTATTGGGGTGTTCTCAGGGGATTTGGCAAATACTGTCGGAAGCGTGTTGCTCTTTGGCTCAACCTGAGGTGTGGAATGTTCCGTTTCAACCGGTTTCTCAGTGCTTTTTGGTGTAATGACGGGAGCAGGAACTGTGGCAACCGGTGCAGCGGGTTGTGAGGCCTGCGGCAGTGCTGGAACCGGCAGAGGTTGGGCAGGTTGCGGTTGCACGGGCAGAGAGGCAACGTCTACCCCTGAAGAAGCAACAATCTCATAGCCGCCATCCGGCCAATTCGTATAAAGTCGGACTTCATACTCTCCTTCAGGCAATGGTTTGAATTTATGCACTCCGTCATGTGGTCGGTTTTTCAACATGACGATATCAAAATATTGCTTTGGCCCCTGGCCCTTGCCGGAGATCGCCAGCCAGTCCTGGCCTGAGGCAGGCAATCCACTGAACTGCACCTCGACGCCCACGTCTGGCTGAAATGTCGGCTGCGTTGGATTAATGCCTGGAACAACAGATGCCACAGGTTGTTGAGATACGGGCTCAACGGGTGTCGGCTTCATTGCCAACTCAATCCGTTTGAGGTTTTTTTCGGCTTTGGCGTATCCCTGCTTTGCCGCTTTGCGGTACCAGTACACAGCTTTGGTGTCATTCTTTGCGACACCCCAACCATTTTCATACATTATACCAAGATTTCCCTGGGCTCTGGCATTCCCGTGATCGGCGGCTTTGCGAAACCAAAATACGGCTTTCGCTTTGTCCTTTGCAATGCCCCTGCCGTTTAGGTACATAAATCCAAGGCTGTTCTGAGCCTTGGGATCATCTTGCTCGGCCAACGGCATCCATTCTTTAAGCGCAGCTTTGTAATCCTTTGCCTTATAGGCCTTCATTCCGGTCTTATAGTCAGGATTTGGTGATACCGTTCGGGCTGCGACCTTATCTTGCTGAGGCTCTTCGTTCGGAGAGAAATATTCATCCGCACATTCAAGAATTACATTTATCGCCTTGCTCGTGCCATTCAAGCGAAACGATTTCTTTCCAGCCGGCCCTTCCATGGTAATTTTGTTGCCAGCTTGAATAGCTTGCCAGGCGGATTTCTCAAAACCGAAAACATAATTGATTGCCTGGGTATTGAGGATATTGGCCTCTACCAGCGCATCATACCTTTTATCGACTTTAACCCGGCCCTTAAATTCTTCGCCTTGGTTGAGCTTCCAGTTTTCTCCGTAGAGCATGAGTTGAAAACCCGATTTGTCCCAAAGCAGAAACATGTGATACTCTTTAGAGGAGTGTCGGGCCGCTAAAGCACACGCTTTCGCACTTCCATCGTCGTTTGCCCAAACTGCGCCAGTCCAGACTCCTGAGCGAAGTGCCCGAATATCCGGTGCTGCATTTGCGGCGTGAGGTTGAAATAGCAGGCTGGTGATTGTCCAGATTATTGCGAGGAACAAAAACGGAGCTTTTTTAGTATACATGACTTTCTTATTCACCTCTGGCACCGGTTCTCAAGCTCAATCCACTAAACAAAATCTGGCAAATGCAAGATGCTGCCATGAATGACGGTTTTGTTCAAGACTGCCGGTATTCAGCTCAGAGCGGCATATATTGTCGGCTTTTAGATGGCCCATTGTGCAAGATGGTAAAAGCGTTCCGAATTGGTCGCAGGGCTTCTGGCTCACGATCATTTGTTCTGGCGTAACAAAATTCGCCATTTCTAGCACCGCAACTACCCTATTGATTTGAATAGAAATTCATCAAAATTCTATCAGTGAGAAAGATCTCATTTTCGAAGGCAGCCAATGAAAACCCTATGATCTCAACTAGTGCCGGATTGATTCAGCCTAATATGGATATCCGAGATTCATACTTTGATGACAGTTTATCAAAACCCTTCAAAGTCGGGGCCGATGAAACTGATACAGGTGTCTTTGTATTTTCGGCCTGGATAGACCTTCAGAATTGTGAACTGAAACCAGCTTACATCAGGTCGATCCGCATGCCACGGAACCTTGAAATACTGCTTATCTGACACATCTTTCAGATGGATATCCATGAAATCACCAGCATCGTCACTCATTCGCATTACCGCCACGCGCCCATTGTTGCGGAAAACCCTGGCTGACTTGCCGTAGCCATTTTCTATGGAAAATCGCAAGGGCGAGGCTGCGCCAGAGAAATAAAAGCGTATTTCTTCGCCAACACCGTGACCTGGAGCACCTTCACACCATGCCGCCCGCTCATTATTGAATTGCTCCGGGCCATAGCGATTGCGGCCCTGAGATTGCAGCACCGAGGTAACGCAAATCGTCATGTCATCAAAATACTGGGCCGGCCCCACAGACAATGCGCATTTTTCTGCCCGACTTTCAGCCTGAGTGGAAACAGCAATAATCACCAGCAAGATAAAACCTGCCGCAAATGTCAGCAATAATTCCATTGCAGATAAGATGATTTTATTCATCATAATTGTCTCCAAAACGGCCAGAATGCGAAACAGTTCCAGCTTAACACCCGCCAATCAGTCGACAGCCGAAATGCTATTGCTGATGATGGTATTAGTGGCAATTTCCACTAAACATGCAAGTGCCGTTTAATGAACATGACCCCATATCATCACCGAGACACGCGCACCGGCTGATGACATTGATTATCATAATGGTTGGTTGCAAGGTACAGCAAAATGGTTCTAGATATTAAATTTGCAGTGCTAATTACAATTGGGAACACCCTATGAGATATCCAATTTTTGCTGTTTTGACCACAATCCTAATGATAGCAGTGACCCACAGTGCACAAGCAGAATGGCGCGTTTACAAAAATCCTCGATTTGGGTTTGAATTTAGCTATCCGGCCCACCTGTTTACACTTGGCCCAGCACCAGCCAACGATGATGGAAGGAACTTCGAAGCAACCGATACTATAGCCAATATCACTGTTTGGGGTAGCTATAATGTGCTGGAACAAGAGTTAACCGCAAATGTTGGTGATGCCGGTTTTCAGGCGGCGTTTTGGTTTGGAATTTTCTCCAATCCGTCGATAAATGTGATGCCTTCGATGACTTTTGGCAACTGGTTTTTGCCCCTTAATCTGAGCCAGCTTTTCTCCGCTTCCCTGATCAGCTTGAATACCATCACTCTGGCCGTATCCCGTTTCATACAGCCCTTGGCTTTTTTGGTCCTGTGGCGGACGGTTGCAAACGTGCTTTCAATGGGGTTTGTGGTGCGGATATGCACCCAGTGCTCGGCCGGGAAATCATAAAAGGCAAGCAGAGCGTCGCGGTCTTTCGTCAGACAATGAACAGCTTTCTCGTACTTAAGCTGATATTTTGCCGTGAACAGATCAAAGGCCTTTTCTGCATCAATCCGGGTCTCGGCCATCCAGACATTGTGCAAATCGGCTTTTGCCTTGGCCAGAATGGATTTGGGCATCTTGTTGAGCACATTGGCTGTCTTGTGCACCCAGCAGCGTTGCTCCTGCGTTTGTGGAAAAACCTCCCGCAATGCCGCCCAAAAGCCCATGGCACCATCACCCACAGCGAGCTTGGGAAGAGAGGCAAGTCCCCGTGCCTTCAAATCAAGCAGCAACTCTCGCCAGCTCTGGGTGCTTTCGCGATAACCATCTGTAAAACCCACAAGCTCTTTCTTGCCTTCCGGCGTTGCCCCAATGATTACCAGCATGCACTGGCTGTCCTGTTCCATGCGGGCCTGGAAATAGATGCCGTCAGCCCAGATATAGGCATAATGGCGCGCCGACAAATCGTGCCTCTCAAAGACATCGAGTTCCTCCTGCCAAACCTTTCGCAGGCGCAGGATGGTGTCGCCCGAAAGATTAGGGGCTTTTGCGCCAAGCAGGGCTGAAAGGGCCGGTTGAAACTCTCCGGAAGATATACCTTTCAAATAGAGCCAGGGAATAAGGGCTTCCATACTTTTACTGCGGCGTACATATTTGGGCACAACAGATGGGGAAAAGCGAAGCTGACCGGCGCCCTTTCCACAGCGGTCGCGCACCCGTGGCTGCTTGACTGTCACAGCGCCAATCCCGGTCTGGATCTCACGCTCAGGTAAATGGCCGTGGCGCACCAGTCGTGCCCTGCCGTCACCAAGGCGTTCTTGTTCATGGCGTTCAAGAAAACCAGCCACTTCCGCTTCAACAGCCTGAGCCAGTAATGCCTGGGCCCCTGAACGAAGCACATCGCTCAAATGATCGATAAATTCCCCTGGCTGAACAAGGGTGGTGATTGTAGTGTCTGTCATGGCGTATCTTTCCTTTTCTGGAATGTGTGGATGCATGAATCACATCCATGATACGCCACCTTCAAATTACGCCATCACCAACATTTGCGGTTAACTCCATAGTCGCCATCATTATCTCTGATTACCAAGGTGCTCGTGCCAATAATTTTAGCGATGTTGAGGTAGTTTTTAAATCCGAGGCCGCTTACAACAATTACGTCAATTCCCATTTCTTCAGGGAGCTTGTTGTGCACATCCCTGAATAGTTTCTTGATGATCAGTTCATCGGATGGACCTTCGACTAGTATTGCTTTTTGGGCGAGAACAATTCGGAGGGTGTCATAGCCAGGTAAACGCTTAATCCTTTTAATTGTATCGCGATCAAGGTTATTTAGTCGGATATATCCGTCCCCAATGAGACATAGCTTATCCATGCTCAACTTGTTGAGAACGTAGGAATTGTGGGTGGTCAAGAAGAGTTGTTTTCCCTCGTGATAACGCTCGATGTAGTCGATTAGCCCGGATTATTCATCAGGGTGCCTAATCAGGGCTGTTCAACGCTAAATGCTTGATGGTTGTCTGGGGGATTCCCAAAGCGGTATTTGTCTGAATCTATAGGAGTGTATTTGATTCGGAGGATGCACTCATGACATTGAAATTCCTGGAACTTTTATCGACGATCCCTGACCCACGCCGGGCGCAGGGCAAGAAATGGCAGCTTGGTCCGGTGATGCTGGCGACGATCCTGGCGATTTTATCCGGGGCGACGTCCTATCGCAAGGTCCATCGCTTCATCGAGGCTCATCGCGAGCACCTCAATGGGGCATTCGGCTTCGGCTGGGAGCGCGCGCCGGCTTATAGTGCCGTGCGAACCATCCTGCACGGGCTTGATGGTGGCGAGGTGGAGCTGGTTTTCCGCCGCCATGCGGTGGAATTGTGCGGTAGCGAACGGGGTGAAGACGTGGAAGCGATGCCGGTTGTCGCTATCGACGGCAAGACGCTGCGGCACAGTTTCGATGCCTTTAACGACCGCAAGGCGGCCCATGTTCTAAGCGCTTTTGCGGTCGATGACGCGCTGATATTGGGGCACCTGGAGGTGGACGAGAAGAGCAATGAAATCCCCGCCGCGCAAGCGATGATCAAAGCGCTGGCGCTTACCGGCCGGCTGTTTACGATGGACGCCATGCACTGTTAAAAAAACTTTCCGGGCGGCCCGGGAGGCGAAAAGCCATCTCATTGTTCAACTTAAGGAAAATCAGCCCGGTCTGCTGCGAATAATCGAGGCTGTCGGCGAAAGAGAACTGCCGCTGGCTCGTCATGAAACCATCGACAGAGGCAAGCGCATGCGCGTCGAGACCCGCATTGTCGAGGTTTTCGATGCCGCTCAGGCGCTTAAACAAACCGGCTGGAACGGGCTCATCGTGCGTATCATCCGTGTGACGAGAGTGACATTTCTCCGCAGCGCCAAAACCGGGATGTGGAACTGTCGCGAGGAGACCTGCTTTTACGTCTGCTCCGCACCCGTCAGCGCGAAGAAAGTGGCGCAAGCCATTCGCAACCACTGGGGTATCGAGAACAGAAATCACTATGTCCGCGATGTTACGATGCTGGAGGACGCCAGCCGCATTCGCACCAACCCTGGCATCTTCGCCAGAGCGCGCAGTTTCGCCCTTAATATCCTGCGTGCCAACGGCGAACAAAACATCGCAGACGCCCTATGGCGCAACGCCCTCGACTTCACCAAAGTGCTCGATTACCGATACAAGTAATTAGCGTTGAACAGCCCTGGGTGCCTAATATAGCTGGCGGGCATGGATCAAGCTGTTGAAATAGCGTATGATTTCGGTGTTTGAACAAGATCATTCACCCTCAGCAGAAAATCCGGCCCGCCATGCAAGAAGATAACCTGTTTCTCCCCGGTTTGTCACCTTTAGGGCGGCACGAAATATCTGCCCGGTTTGATGGTGGCGCTTTGTCATCTGATGGCGGTGTGTTGATACTGCGCGAGATCGAGCGAAAGCTGAACTTTGCCGGTATGATTGCTTCCTGCTTGCATGACGAGCGCGATGCGGGGCGCACCATCCATTCCCAGACCACCATGATCCGCACCCGCATGTTTGCAATAGCTTGCGGCTATGAAGACTGTGATGACCTTGATGAGTTGCGCCATGATCCGGCACTGAAGATTGCCTGCGAGCGACTGCCGGAAAGTGGATGCGCGTTAGCATCCCAGCCAACCTTGTCGCGGCTGGAAAACACGCCGTCCTGGCGGGAGCTTGGCCGCATGGGGTTGGCCCTGATTGACCTGTTCTGCGACAGTTTTAGCGCCGTGCCTGGTCATATTGTTCTGGATATTGATGATACCACGGACCGCACATATGGCGATCAGCAGCTTTGCCTGTTCAACACCCATGCGCAAGGATACTGCTTTCAGCCTATTCATATTTATGATGCTGCATCGGGCAAGCCGGTTTGCTTTTTATTGCGGCCCGGCAAACGGCCTTCGGGCGAGGAAGCAGCCCGGATTTTACGCCATGTCATTCGCCGTATCCGGCACAACTGGCCCCGCACTGTCATTACCGTGCGCGGTGATGGACACTATGGAACACCAGAGGTCATGGATCTTCTGGAGCAACACGGTTGTTTCTACATCTTCGGCCTGCCGGGCAACAACAGGCTAAAGACGCTCTCCCATCCATGGAGTGAGGATGTTGCTGTTCGTCGGGCATTGAGCGGCAAAGACAAGGTGCGTCGTTTCTTCCAAATTCGTTACGGTGCCAAAAGCTGGTCAAAGGAGCGCAAGGTCATCGCCCGTGTTGAGGCAACCAAATTGGGCAGCGATACCCGCTTCATCGTCACCAATCTGCCAGGGCGGGCCAAGCATCTTTATGAGAAGGTCTATTGTGCACGCGGAAAAATGGAAAACCTGATCAAGGAACACAAACTCTACACCAACAGAACCTCCTGCCACCGCTGGGAAGCCAATCAGTTCCGGTTGTTTCTGCACACCGGTGCTTACTGGCTGTTATTATTATTGCGCGGGGCAGCCCCAAAACGTTCGCGGTTTAGAACCGCCACCTTCGAGACCATCCGGCGCACATTCCTGAAAATCGCGGTGCGTATTGAACAGTTGAAATCGAGGATTAAAATTGCCCTGCCAACGGCTTGCCCGCACCGTCAATTGCTCGTCTTGTTGATGGGACGCATCAACGCCCAGAGCCCGTAATCAACGCGGCATGAGCCGATGATTACCCCCCAACAACAACCCCAAACGCGTATTAAATGTTCCAATCAAACTCCCGCCGTTAGCCCGGTTAATCCTTCACGCCCGGATGAAACCTGAAAGGCCTGGTGAATAATTCGGGTTAGCATTACGAGGTTAATGTGCGATAAGTGGTTCTCAGGTTCCTCAATTAGGACAAACTCCACCGAGTCAGCATTATTATGCAATGATAGTTTGATTTGAATTTGACTTTGCTCACCCTTACCAATATGCGCGAAAGGCACCTCATCCATCGCGATATGGAGGTTGTTCTCCCATGTCGAATTAGACTTTGCCTCGGTAGTTATTTTCAGATTTTTTGACGTGATCTTATGTTCCACATCAAGATTATCATTTATCTCGCGAACGCTATCGTCACTATCAAACTGCGCCTTGGTCTGTCGAAACACAAAATTTAAGGTCGATCTGGTGCCGTCGTCCAATGCCTCGTTCAGAATGCTGTTGATGTACCTATTCTTACCAAATGTTGGGTGAAGTCTGTCAGGTTCTACAAAAAGGCTTTTTGCTGGTTTCACAAATTTATTCAATTTATTCCAAGCAAAATCACACCACTCAACCACGTATAATTCGACAGGAAGAGAACTCACTTTTCCGCTTGCAAGCAACTGACCATATGCTGCCTCTAGCTCTGGATTAAGTCTAATTTTGACAGAAATTCCCGAGGTATTTTCACCGATGCTATTGTTGATGCCGCGCAATTCAGCGGGCGCATCGGCCAAATGAGCCTCGATCACAATCTCTGGCAACTTGTCGGAAGTTTTCTCGTCGTCATTAAGAGCAAGAAACTCACTTATGGCCGTATTGTTAAAAAATTCCTCGGCCAATTCACCAGCTAACGGGCGGCCATGAAAAGTGCAATTCAAGCATAATTCTATTGCTTCTAATAGGGTGCTCTGTTAGTAGCTCAGGGCAATCGCATTTCAAAAGTTGTTTAGGAGTGAAAGCAGGAAATCATCATTCCAGCCAGCGCGTTTGAATTTTACGCGGTTTGATCCCTTGTCCTGATTTGCCTTTATGATGTTTAGTGCGATACGTCTGAGGGCTGCAAAATTGATCGGTGCGTTGTCTTTGCGAGCGCGATGGAGATCATCATTCATAATGACATCAAGCGACCAGTGAAGGCTGTTTTCAATTTGCCAATGCCCCCGAATAATGGTTGCAGCTTCCTGCGCTTGTGGGGGTTTTGACATGAGATAAACGCGTTCGCAGCGGCTTGATTTTCCGTTCATTTCACGTGTTGAAGTGACATGGACGAAGGTCTTGAGGCTTGGCCATTTGTGTGTGTCGTCAAGATATTGCGTAGTGCTGTAGACATGGTAACATCGCTCTTCAATGCGGCCATGGTTGGCGTCAGTTGAGATATATTCGTCAATATAATCAGTCTCTTGATCATCAATGAAGGCCCGCACATCCGCCTGCATATCGCCCTGATTGCCCTTCAGTTGCACACAGTAATCGCCGCCTTCACGCACGATCAACTCACAGGTCTCGCGTTGGCAATGCAGCGCGTCAGCAGTGATCGTCATGCCCTTGATGTCGAGCATTTTGATCAACTCACGTAGGGCCAAAATCTCGCCACCACCCTTGGCACTTTCGATAATACCGAGGCTCAAACGAGCCCCATGCGCAAAGGCGGTCACCACGTTCAGGCCGGATTGATTGGCGGCCCTGTCAAAGGTGCGACGCATCTCTTTGCCGTCAATGGCGATGGCGGGTTGGGCATCGCGTGCCTGGGCAAAATCAGCACGGAACTTCTCAAACAGGCGTTGAAAGCTTGCGGGCTTAAGCAACCGAAACAGCCGTGAAAACGTGTCGTGACACGGCGTGCCATTCGGCAATTCGAGAAAATCGCGCAGAAATTCTTCCTTCGCATGGCCAAAATCGGCCATATCCACCGCAGTTTCGCCGCCACACAAGGCACATAAAAGGCTGATTGTCATGATGTCACAAAACTTGTGACGGCAGGCATTGCCCGTGCGTGGATCGTCTATATCATTGAAATAGCTTATGATTGTTGACATCTTGAGGCTCCATATCGTGATGGAACCTCAAGAATCTATTCAGGCATATTTGTCAAACCCCAAATGCGATTCCCCTGGTTAGTAGCTAATAGAGTTGGCCGGTTTTGGTAGCACACTAATTGTCCGCTTCTGTTTTAAGCATTGATGGGCAAGCTGTAAGGAGCCGGAGGCGACTGGAGGCTTGTTCATCAATGCTTTCGCGCCGAAAAGGTTCACGCTGCTTTTTGGGTTTTCTGCCTGGTGATAATCTCTCCTTGTTTTGAATATGTAGCAATTTTGCCGGGGCCATGGAAGATAGCCATTGTGTCATCTGAGTATTCATGCACCCGCACCCTGGCCTTGACATAGTGATGACGGATGAGGCTCTGCGGCAGTTGCAGGACCAAATTGTTGTACGAAACTGTATTGTCCCTGCGCACGATGCGCCCGCTCTGCACGCACATAATATCGCGTAAGACTGCCGGGACAGCGACCGGCACAAAAGCACTTGTCTCGTCTTCAGCCGCAACGCTAAAGCGAGCATTGTGATCCGGCAGGTAGATTTCCGTGATATAGCGGTTGGCCACGGCCATATCGGTGATGTCATGGAGCTTCAATTCATTGACGAGGCGATCCTGGAAGGTCTGAAAGGCGCGCTCCGATCGGCCACGGGCTTCCGGCGAATAGGCGGCGATATGCTCAATGCCCAAACTGATGAAAGGCGCGGCCCCACTTGGGTAAGCCGGGTTTTATCGACCTTCTCACCGGCCTTGGGCGTGTGAAAATAGTGACTGCCGCGATCCGTATAGATTGAACAGGGCAGGCCGTGACACTCAAACACATCCAAAAACCCGCGAAAGCTGGACATTGTTCCTTCTTCCTCAACCAGAAAGGCCGAATAAACCTTTGATGTCGCATCATCCATGGTCACAATCAGGTCAAGCTTAGGTTTGCCCTCAAGCCATTCATGGGTCGAACCATCCTGATGCAACATCATACCGGTACATGGCCTGCGCGGCCTCTTGCGCCGGTGAATGCCGCGCCCGCAGACCGCAATCACCAACCCTGAGCGCTGCAACCGGGTCTTCGTCCAGGTGTAACCCCAGTTGAAATTATGATGCTTGACCAGATGATCATGAAAATGCTTCACATTCCAGCCCATATAGCGCGTCTCATATTGCTCAAGCATCCATGAGGTTTCGTCGGCAGGCACCGCACGCACCGACTTCTTGCCCAACCGGCGGTCATTGAGCCCATCAGAACCGCAATCCTCATAGCGCCTGCGATAACGGCGGAATGTCCGCTCCGACATCCCTAAAATCTCTGCCGCATCATGTCCCCGAAAGCCGCTTTTCTTCATATCGAGATAACACATCCCCGGTTCAACTCCGAAACGCAACATTTGTTTGCTGATGGAATATGATTTTGGTTTGCGGATTTGGTGGGCGGGGTCAAGGGCATTGTCGCGTAGCGATGCGCAGCACCCTTGAAGCCGACCGGGAAATCCGCAAAACTCGTCAAACCATTCCATCATGCCTTTGATTATTCAGCCAGATGGCTGCAATCCTCGTATGGGACACCACATCTCACGGAGGATATTATGCCCAAAGGACACCACCATCTGACCTATGATCAAAGATGCCAGATTTACACACTTTTGCAAACCGGTCTCTGCCGCGCCCAAATTGCCCGCCAGATTGGCGTTGACCGTTCGACGATCACCCGAGAGTTGCAGCGCAACAAGGGCAAATGTGGTTATCGCTTTAAACAAGCGCATGACAAGGCGTGTGAGCGGCGCAAAAAGGCCTCATGTGTGCCGCGTAAAATGACAGTTGAGTGCGTCAAACTCATTGAAAGCCTGCTGACGAAATGGCAGTGGAGCCCCGATCAGATCAGCGGCTGGCTGGCGCGAAACGAGCTTTTCGTCTCACACGAGTGGATTTACCGCCACATCTGGGCGGACAAGAAAAAAGGCGGCAAATTATGGACTTGCCTGCGCCATCGCGGCAAAAAATACAATCGACGCGGCACGAAAACAGCCGGTCGCGGCCTCATTCCAGGGCGGGTTGACATTGAGGAACGTCCCGAAATCGTCGAAACCAAAAGCCGTGTTGGCGACTGGGAGGGCGATACTATCATCGGCAAAAACCACAAGGGTGCCATTCTTTCTCATGTCGATCGAAAATCAAAATACACCAAGCTGGTTCTGTTGCGCGACAAATCAAAGGACAGCGTGCAAAAGGCCTGCGGCAAGACGCTTTCAAAGCTCAAAGCGTTCATCAAAACCATCACGTATGACAATGGCAAAGAATTCGCCGGGCACAAAAAGATCGCCAAAATATTGCAATGCGACATCTATTTCGCCAAGCCCTATCACTCATGGCAGCGCGGCCTCAACGAACATACCAACGGTCTTGTTCGCCAATACTTCCCAAAGGGTACCGATTTCACTAAGCTGACAAAAGCCGAAGTTCAGATCGTCGAAGACAAGCTGAACCAACGTCCAAGAAAATGTCTCGAATACAAAACCCCATATGAGGCCTTTTCAAAGGAATGTGAGCAAAATGTTGCATTTCAATGTTGAAGGGGCGCATCAATAAACTTCTCCATCCGTCTTTCCTGTAACCATGAAGTCCGGTTCATCAAACACCCTCCTTTTGAGAGCATCCTAAAACCGGACAAATCACGTGCTACATAAAGCGGACAACTGATGTGCTACTGACAGGTTATGTTAACAATCTTGGTGAGGAGGAAAATATAGAAATGAAGAAAAAACGCAGCAATGAGAATTTTGCTGAATGAGTTATGATTATCTCCGTTGCTCTCCTTATTGTTTCTATTTTAATTTCTATTTTTGATATTCCACTAATAAATAATGTAGACTCATCATCGCCTGATGGAAAATATTTGGATTTTCCCCGCCGGGTGGCCGTAGTATCGCTGCTTTGTTTTCTTTTCGGTTATTTTCGGTGGGCTCCCGCATTTAACAAAGGAAAACGCGATTCTGATATAGAAGAATTCAACGAAAAGAAAAAAGATACAGAAATCACTTCATGTTTGATAAACAACATTATCACTGACAGCGAAACTAGACACCCTTCACTTAAATATAGTTTCAAGGCACCAACTGGTGTGAGTTTCAGAATATTCCGTACTGTAGGGCAGGCCCCTACTGATTTCAACGATATGGAAAGGTAATTACTCAGCCCCTTGCCAAGGTTTGATTTTTCTGAATCTATGGGGGAATGAATCGGGATGATTTGCAAAAGCTGAGCAAGCGAGAGCTGATTGAGATGGTGCTGAAGATGCAGCGCCCGCCGAAAGACTCACGGACATCATCAAAGCCACCCTCAACTGACAGGAAAGCGCGGCGGGAACACGCCAAACCCGGGGGTGCCAAGGCGGGACATGAAGGCCATAACCGCGCTTTGCATGAGAACCCGGACGAGACCATCGACCACCGGCCAGATATCTGCCCTGAGTGCCATGGTCATTTGGATGCTGATCTGGCGGGTGATGTGATTGGTGAATACGATGAGATTGAGGTTCCACCAATCAAACCATTTGTACGGCGCCACCGGCGGCTGTGCGTATGTTGCCCACATTGTTCATCACAGGTAAAAGCCCCATTGCCAGTAGCCGCCCACGGTTCACCGTTCGGTCCCCGGCTGCATGGGCTGGTGCTTTATCTGAAGACCTTTCAGGCGATTTCGTTTGTCCGGCTGGAAGGCATGTTGAGCGACCTGTTCGGCGTCAAAATCAGCCAGGGTGCGCTCAACAACATGCTGAAGCGCTCGCATATGCCATTTGCAGTCAGGAAAGCAGCCATCATGAAGGACCTGCGCCGTACCGACATGGTGGCCTCAGATGAAACCGGCATTCGCATTGAGGGCCTCAACGGCTATCACTGGGTATTTATGGGTCAAAATGCCGTTGTACATGAGGCGCAACTCAGTCGGGCTGCCCAGGTGGTGCGCGATGTGATGGGCGATCACCGGCCAAAGCTCTGGTTGTCGGACGGGTATTCGGCACAACAGGGCCACGGGCACCATCATCAGACCAGGGCTGTTCAACGCTAAATGCTTGATGGTTGTCTGGGGGATTCCCAAAGCGGTATTTGTCTGAATCTATAGGAGTGTATTTGATTCGGAGGATGCACTCATGACATTGAAATTCCTGGAACTTTTATCGACGATCCCTGACCCACGCCGGGCGCAGGGCAAGAAATGGCAGCTTGGTCCGGTGATGCTGGCGACGATCCTGGCGATTTTATCCGGGGCGACGTCCTATCGCAAGGTCCATCGCTTCATCGAGGCTCATCGCGAGCACCTCAATGGGGCATTCGGCTTCGGCTGGGAGCGCGCGCCGGCTTATAGTGCCGTGCGAACCATCCTGCACGGGCTTGATGGTGGCGAGGTGGAGCTGGTTTTCCGCCGCCATGCGGTGGAATTGTGCGGTAGCGAACGGGGTGAAGACGTGGAAGCGATGCCGGTTGTCGCTATCGACGGCAAGACGCTGCGGCACAGTTTCGATGCCTTTAACGACCGCAAGGCGGCCCATGTTCTAAGCGCTTTTGCGGTCGATGACGCGCTGATATTGGGACACCTGGAGGTGGACGAGAAGAGCAATGAAATCCCCGCCGCGCAAGCGATGATCAAAGCGCTGGCGCTTACCGGCCGGCTGTTTACGATGGACGCCATGCACTGTTAAAAAAAACTTTCCGGGCGGCCCGGGCGGCGAAAAGCCATCTCATTGTTCAACTTAAGGAAAACCAGCCCGGTCTGCTGCGAATAATCGAGGCTGTCGGCGAAAGAGAACTGCCGCTGGCTCGTCATGAAACCATCGACAGAGGCAAGCGCATGCGCGTCGAGACCCGCATTGTCGAGGTTTTCGATGCCGCTCAGGCGCTTAAACAAACCGGCTGGAACGGGCTCATCGTGCGTATCATCCGTGTGACGAGAGTGACATTTCTCCGCAGCGCCAAAACCGGGATGTGGAACTGTCGCGAGGAGACCGGCTTTTATGTCTGCTCCGCACCCGTCAGCGCGAAGAAAGCGGCGCAAGCCATTCGCAGCCACTGGAGTATCGAGAACAGAAATCATTATGTCCGCGATGTTACGATGCTGGAGGACGCCAGCCGCATTCGCACCAACCCTGGCATCTTCGCCAGAGCGCGCAGTTTCGCCCTTAATATCCTGCGTGCCAACGGCGAACAAAACATCGCAGACGCCCTATGGCGCAACGCCCTCGACTTCACCAGAGTGCTCGATTACCGATACAAGTAATTAGCGTTGAACAGCCCTGATCATCAGACCTGCCTTGCCCATTTGGCGCGAGATATTGCTTATGCAGTTGAGGTGAGCGATGACATGGTGCCGCTTCGGCTCAAGCTGTGGCTGGACAAGGTATTTGCACTGGCCCGCAACATAACCAGTTTCGCCATCAGCACGCTGAAGGCCAAAAAACGGCAATTGGAAAATACACTGGCCGACATTCTGGCTTCCGGTACAAGCTGCGAGATTGCTGCGACGCTGCAAGCCAAACTGGCCAGAGCCAGCCCGCGACTGCTGACATTTGTTGATTATCCGAGCGAAGTTGAAGTGACCAACAATGCATGTGAGCGGGCGCTGCGACCAGCAGTCATCCAGCGAAAGGTCACCAACGGTTTCCGTTCAATGTGGGCAGCACAAGGCGATTGCGCCGTCAGAACCGTGGTCGACACCGGCAAACTCTCCGCAAAAACCCCGTTTCAGACAATCTTGACAACAATATCCTGAAATCAGTGCACCAAATGCCCGAATGTGGGCCTGAGTAATTACGCTCGATTACCGTTATAAGTAATTAGCGTTGAACAGCCCTGGTGTAAACTACAACTCATTCCCTCATAACATCTTTCGGACACCGAGGGTCCACCTTTCCCCATTGACTTTCACAATCAATAGTTACGGTATAACATCTCCTTACTTTTTTCATCGCTGTATATACTCTACTTGGGTCACAGTCAGGATGCATAATGTCACTATAACATGGGTTATTGCTAGGTGGATCAACCTCCATCTCTTCAAGTACATACTTACACTCTCTTGTTTCGAAAGAAATTGCCGCAGTAGAAAACACCAAGATCAAAGACAAAAAACAAACTGTAATCCATATTTTATTCATAACATCTCCAGGATTCATTAGGCCATGCACCAAATATGCTGTTAAATTTATGCATCGAACATAAATACTTTTGTTACTTCCTTAAATTTACGTCTGTTTGTGCTGTCTACGATTTGATATTCACCCCTTGCTCTAGTTAATTGACCATCATTCCAAGTTTCCCAGTTAAGAGTATTATCACCATGTCTTGTGCCGTATTGGCTAGGTCTGTTGTAACCTTCAAGTACATCTCCCAATTGCATTATCCCAGGCTCTAGTGGGCGAGAGACTGATTTAAGATAATCCTCTGAAAAACGTCCTCTATATTTCGCTATAAAATCGTATAGGCAAATCAGGCCGCCCGCTTCTAACATAGCAGGAGAACCCGAATCCGTTCCAACTCCAAAGCACTGTGTTTGAGCTTTATGTGGTTTATGGGCTGAAATACCCGGTAATCCATCAACATGAAAATGTCCGGTACCTTTTGTAAAGCCCGCCTCTTTCAGTAGAAACTTTATATTTTCAAACTGCTTCCTTTCCCTTTGTTCTGCCGCCCATGCGGAAATTGCAGCCCCACCCCATGTCGCAACAATCTGACTAACAATACTAAGCATTGATATCCAAGTACCATTGGCATCTCTGACGAAAAAAACCGAAGGCGCAGCAGTACACACTAGTGTTGCTCCTCCATATTTCAGGAATTCACGGCGCTCCATCCTTATTCTCCTACAATTTTGGTAGTGAGCGAGTTTGTTTTGTCTTTCTTTGATTATATACTGAACAATAATTTTGCGTTGAGAACAGAATACAAAATCAGCCATTGAAACACAAGACAAATGCAAAAGGACGGTGCTTGGTATTACTGATTTGCAAAACCTATCTCAGAAGTCGAACCATAAGCAAAACCTTCAAGCCATTCAACGAGATCACTTCGGCGATAAAGGACACGGGAACGAAGACCGGGACCAGCCTTGAGGAAAGTTGGACCAGAGCCATCGACACGCATGCGCTCAAGGGTTTTTGGAGAAAGCCGGAGGATTGCTGCCGCCTCTCGGGTAATCAGGTATTGTGTTTCGTTGTTGAGCTTTGTTGCGTCAGTCATTGTTTTGTCTCCTGCTCATTTGGAGACCGCCCATTGCGGCCTGTCGCAGAAGACGGGGCAAGACAAAGGACAGGTTGCCGCCCTGAAACCGAAGGCGCACGCTCGCGTGCGGGGCTTGGCGGGCTGGACAAGGAATGCCACCCTGCGACAACCAAGGCGAAAATGGCGCGGGCAACCAACGCGGGAGACGTTGGCATGAACGGCAAACCAAGCAATCACAAATATGTTCGGGAGCCCAGAACGCTTGAATTTCTCTAGCTATTTACTAATGCCAAATGTAGCTATGGCTCTTTAGAGCAATTCTAATAAATGTGTTAAGTCTTTGATTTTAATGGTGAGCCCGCACGGATTCGAACCGTGGACATCCTGATTAAAAGTCAAGCGCTCTACCAACTGAGCTACGGGCTCCTGGAACGGCTTGATAGCACCGGTCAGGTTGGGCGGGAAAATAGGGCCGCTGATTGTTGTGGTCAAGCCCCGATCGGCAATATTTGTCGCCCCTGGGGCGTTCTCTTGCGGTGCGTTGTTGGCAACAACCCTTGTCTTGGCTACAGCGACTGCCTAACTGACGCGCAAGTGATCGGTTTTGTCTGGGTAACAACCGGTTTTTGTTATAGATAATAACCCACACGGGCAATGACCCGACGGTCTGACGAGAATCAAAATGAACGAAAACCTGACCAATTTGACTATTCTTCTGGCCGGATTGGGTTCTTTTATATCCCCTTGCGTGCTGCCTTTGGTGCCACCCTATTTGAGCTATCTCGCCGGGGTGTCGATCGACCAGTTGTCCGGAGATGGTGCTGCCGCTCAAGAAGCGGGTGGAAAGCGGCGTTTGCAGCTCAGGGTATTTTTCAATGCGTTGTTGTTTGTGCTCGGTTTTTCGACTGTTTTTGTCAGCCTTGGCGCGGGCGCTTCCACCATCGGCCATCTGGTGCGGGCCCATCTCGATGTTTTGAGCACCATTGCGGGATTGGTCATCATTTTGATGGGGATGCATTTTCTAGGCCTGCTTAAAATTGGCTTATTGTACCGTGAATTGCGCTTTCAGACCGGTGGTGTCGCGGTCGCCACTGGCGGCGAACAATCAACATCGCCTGCCGTCATGGCTGCCGGATCTTATGTCATGGGCCTGGCCTTTGCCTTCGGTTGGACGCCGTGCATCGGCCCGATCCTGGGTGCGGTGCTCGCTGTTGCTGGAACCCGCGAAAGCGTTGGTGAAGGCGCAGTCCTGCTCGCAATTTATTCAGCCGGACTTGGCATTCCCTTTCTGTTGGCGGCGTTTTTTGTCAATCCATTCATGCGGTTTCTCAGCCGTTTTCGCCACTATCTCGGAATGGTGGAAAAAGTCATGGGCGGGCTTTTGGTATTGACCGGTATCCTGTTTCTCACCAACGACATGCAGACTATGTCCTATTGGCTGCTGGAAAAATTTCCGGTCCTTTCAAGCTTTGGCTAGATAGAAAATATTCGCGCCAAAGCGGGTGTTTTTCCGCTCACCCGATAGCGTGATTGTCTACAAGCCTAAAAAGTGTATTATCGTACTTAATTACGTTTTAATAGCATGACTTGAAAGGCAGGGCGATGGACGGGGCATGCGACTATAACGCCGCCCATGACTTTATCGACGGCGCCATCGACAAGGGTTTCGCCGCCAAATTGGCCTTTGTCGACCCCGATCGCAGCCTGACCTATCACGACTTGCAAATTGCAACCAACAAGATGGCAAACGTATTTCGCCACCTTGACATCCGCCGCGAAGCGCGCGTTGCCCTGTTGATGTTGGATAGCGTTGATTTCCCGATTGCCTATTGGGGTGCGATCCGGGCTGGCATCATTCCGGTATGCCTGAATACGCTGATGACCGCCGATCAGTACCGCTATTTGATTGAGGATTGCCGGGCTGAAGCTGTGGTGGTTTCCAACGACTTGCTGGCCATGCTCGAATTGGCAATAGCCGGCCATTCTACGGTACGCCATATTATTGTCGCCGATGGTGATGGCGCAAATTATCCCGGTCTTGCAGAACAGCTTTCTACCGCAAGCGACAATGTGAAAACGGCTTCTACCAGCTCGGATGAGACGGCATTCTGGCTTTATACATCGGGCTCGACCGGGCCGCCAAAAGGGGTCCGTCACGTGCACCGAAGTTTGCGCTATGTGGCGGAGCATTTTGGCCAAGACGTGTTGGGGGTAGGGCCTGATGATGTGTGTTTTTCAGCTGCAAAATTGTTCTTCGCCTATGCGCAAGGGGCGGCGATGGCAATTCCCATGCTGGCTGGCGCAACCAGTGTACTGCTGCCCGGACGGCCGACCCCCAAATCGGTTGTGGAGACCCTGAGGCGGTATCATCCAACGGTGTTTTTTGGCGTGCCGACGCTCTATGCATCGATGCTTGGTGATCCGGCCTGCGAACCGAAAAACGCCTCGAACAGTTTACGCCTTTGCGTTTCCGCTGGTGAAGCTCTCCCGGCAGATGTTGGTCAAACATGGAAAAAGCGCACTGGCGTCGACATTCTAGACAGTGTCGGCTCTACCGAGATGCTCAACGCCTTCCTTTCAAATCGACCCAACGACAATAGATACGGCACTTCGGGAAGGGCGGTGGATGGCTATAAATTGCGGCTTGTTGATGAGGACGGCAATGATGTTGCAGAAAGCGTCATCGGCGAGTTGCTGGTTTGCGGCGGTTCAGCGGCGGAAGGTTATTGGAACAGGCTGAATGAGAGCCGCAAAACCTTTGTTGGTGAATGGGTTTTTACCGGCGACAAATATTTTTGCGACGACGAGGGGTATTATCATTATTGCGGTCGCACCGACGATATGATCAAGGTCGGGGGAAGGTGGGTTTCACCGTTTGAAGTCGAGCAGGCGCTGGTATCTCATCCTGCGGTAATTGAAGCGGCAGTAGTGGCCAAGAAAGACGGGGAGGGGCTGATAAAACCCAAAGCCTTTGTGGTGCAAAATGAACAATATTCGCAGGAGGATATTTTCATCACTCTCAAAGAGCACGTGAAGGCAACCATCGGCGTGTGGAAATATCCGCGCTGGATCGAAATTGTCGACGATCTGCCGAAGACCGCCACTGGCAAAGTTCAGCGGTATAAATTGCGTGATTAAATATAGTGCAGCCAGTGCGGCGTTTTGCTTATATCAGCTGCATTTGGTTCCAGCCTGTTGACTGAGAATAGTTCGCGAAGAGCGAACCGGCGCTTATGCGTTGCGCCCGCGCAGGCCTGAGCGAAGCGAAGAATCGCCGTGAGCGAGAACCTAAATAAACAGTGAGTGAAAGATTACCGCTTTTGGTATCAATGGATATCATCATGGCGGGCGCGGGCCAGTTCTTCGGCATGATGGGCAGCAGATTGCACCTCGATAAACAGTCGTTTCACCACCGGAAATCGGGTCTTGATGGCGATTTCAAGTTGATAGATCGCCTGCTCAACCTTGCCGGCCGGGACATTGTCTTCAAAATCAACGGAGAGTGCCAGCAAAACATCATTAGGGCCGCGGTGGAGCGTGCGAATTTCATTCAGCGTATCAATGGTCGGCGTCGCCGCGACAATGTTGGTTATCGCTTCAACAATTTCCGGTGCTGCGGCTTCGCCGATCAACAGGCCTTTGGTTTCATAGGCGAGCACCATGGCTGCACCGGCCAAAATAAGCCCGATAACAACCGAGGCCGCGCCATCCATTACCGGCAGATCGAAATAGTCTGCCAGGAATATGCCTATAAATGCCACCATCAGACCCAGTATTGCAGCGGTATCTTCAAACAGCACCGTAAAAACGGTCGGATCCTTCGATTCCTGCAATGCCTGGAAGAACGATCGCTTTCCCTTGGTGGAAGCAAATTCCCGATAGGCGATGGCCCAGGCAAAACCCTCAAATAACATGGCAAGAAACAGCACCACATAGTTTATCGTCGGATCGGTAATCGGGTGGGGGTGGTATATTTTTTGAACGCCTTCATATAGCGACACCCCGGCGCCGACAGCAAAGATCAAAATGGCGACGACAAAGGCCCAGAAATAAATCTCGGCGCCATAGCCGAACGGGTGCTTTTCATCCGCCGGCCGGTTGGCGCGACGAATGCCAAACAGCAACAAGCCCTGATTGCCGGTATCGACTAGCGAGTGAATGCCTTCTGAAAGCATCGCCGCCGACCCGGTCAAGCTGGCGGCAATAAATTTGGTAACGGCAATCAGCGCATTACCGCCCAATGCCGCATAAATTACCTTTTTTGATCCAGAGGCCATTGTTGGTCTGTTCCTTTCGTCGTAGTCGATTGCTAAGAGAGATTTGCCTCATGTGCAATATAGCGGGATTACTTTATTATGATCCCGCTATCAGGAGCTAGCAGCGACCGGCGCTTGCGCGCCGCCCCCGCGGAGGCCTGGGCGTGGCCCAAAATGGCCGTGAGCAAAAAAAACAAATGGTAGAATCATGTTTAGGTCGTTTAGCTATATGGAGACGAAGTGATGTGGAGATTTTTGGTGTGTTTTGCTTGTTCGATATCGATCACAGGCCCGGTTTTCGCCGGTGGAGCCGACGTGGTTGGTGTCAAGGTGCGCCAACAAGGTGAGGGCACTTACCGATTTGATGTAACATTGCGCCACGATGATGAGGGCTGGGACCATTATGCCGATCGCTGGCAGGTTGTCGGTAAGGACGGCACTGTTTATGCATCAAGGGTGCTGGCTCATCCTCATGTGAACGAGCAACCATTCACACGCAGTAAATCGGGGGTGGCTATCCCATCAGGCATAAGCCAAGTGGTCATCGTGGCGCATGACAAGGTGCACGGCGAAAAAGGCAAGACCATGATGGTCGATCTGCCGGACAGATAATTTCAAATATCAAGGAAAGACTGTCACATCGATACAAGTCCGCGCACGCCATCGGCGATATATTGAACCGACAGTGCGGCAAGCAGTATGCCAAGCAACCTGGTAATAATCACCCGCCCGGTATCGCCGATCAGACCATCCACCTTGTCGGCAAGCATCAGCGCCAATAGCAATATAATTGCGACAATCAGCACAATTCCCACAAGCGCCAACAGCTGTGGCACGGCAGTAGTTTTGGAGGCCAGCAAGATGCCGGCTGAAATTGATCCCGGGCCGGCAATAAGAGGGATTGCCAGAGGAAATACCGCGATATTTTGAATATCATCGCGGGTGATCGCCCGCGTGGCGCTTTTCTCGTGCCGCTCCTGCCTCTTTTCAAACACCATTTCAAAGGCGATCGAAAACAGCAACAAGCCGCCCGCCACCCGAAAGGCGTCCATGGTAATGCCTAACGTGCTCAACAGTGAGGCTCCGACAACCATGAAAACGATGATTATCGGAACGCCGATGCCGACGCCGCGCAACGCTACCTGGCGTCGCTGGGCCGAATCCATTCCTGCCGTCAAGCCTAAGGAAATTGCCGCAAGTCCCGGTGGATCGATGGTGACAAACATTGTGACGAATGCGCTCAAAAGGGTATCGAATGTCATGGGCTTCGTCCGAATTGCGCGATGATATCAGTTTCAATCCGGCTTATGCCACCGTTGTGGCCATTGTGCCATGCAAAACATGTTAAGTGCTGGCGCCTCAATCGGTGTTGACATGATTCTGGTTGATGCACAATATTAATGTACATTCTCATAAAACTATTTCAAGTCATTGAAATAACGCTATTTAATATGTAGATAAATTGTAATTTTTTGTCCTGCGCACGAGAAATTAGCACCAAATTCAACCTGCCAATGAAAGGCTGTTGAAAATTGCCAATTCGATGCCTGACAAAATTGGCAAAATGATCGGGAATCGGCTACAAACACAACACGTCCAAACAAGGGATAGTTACTCTATTGTCAGACCAACCACGCATCCCCTCCGCGCCTTCCGGCGATGGTGACGATCCTTCCGATATCGAACCGGTATCGATCGTCGATGAAATGAGCAGGTCCTATCTGGACTATGCCATGAGTGTTATCGTCAGCCGTGCATTGCCGGATGTCCGCGACGGCCTCAAGCCGGTTCACCGGCGTATTCTTTATGCCATGCACGGGATGGGGCTTGAGCACAACAAGGGCTATCGCAAATCGGCCGGTGTTGTCGGTGAGGTGATGGGCAAGTTTCATCCTCACGGTGATGCGGCGATTTATGATGCGCTGGTGCGACTGGCGCAAGACTTTTCGATGCGGGCGCCGCTGATCGATGGTCAGGGCAACTACGGCTCTATTGATGGCGACAAGGCTGCGGCCATGCGCTACACCGAATGCCGGCTGGAAAAGCTGACCGCTGAATTATTGAACGACATCGACAAGGATACGGTCGCGTTTCAGGAAAACTACGATGGTCGCGAACACGAACCCGCTGTTTTGCCGGCCCGGTTTCCCAATCTTTTGGTCAATGGGGCAGGGGGCATCGCCGTTGGTATGGCGACCAATATCCCGCCGCATAATCTTGGTGAGGTGATTGATGGCTGTCTGGCGCTGATCGACAATCCGGCCATATCGCTTGATGAGATTATCGAGATCATTCCGGGACCAGATTTTCCCACCGGCGGTCTCATTCTTGGCCGCTCCGGCATCCGATCGGCTTATGAAACGGGCCGTGGTTCGGTGCTCATGCGGGCTAAAGTTACAACAGAGACAATTCGTGGTGACCGCGAAGCGCTGATAGTCACAGAGATGCCCTATCAGGTCAACAAGGCAACGATGATTGAAAAAATTGCCGAACTGGTGCGTGATAAACGCATTGAGGGTATTGGCGATATTCGCGATGAATCCGACCGCAACGGTTATCGCGCGGTAATTGAGATTAAGCGGGATGCGGTCGCCGATGTGGTGCTCAACCAGCTATACCGTTTCACGCCGCTGCAAACCTCTTTCGGCTGCAACATTGTAGCATTGAATGGTGGCCGACCGGAACAATTGAACCTGTTGGATCTATTGCGGGCCTTCACAGCATTTCGCGAAGAGGTTGTTACCCGGCGGACAAAATTTCTGCTCAACAAGGCGCGCGACCGGGCTCATTTGTTGGTCGGGCTGGCCATTGCGGTTGCCAATATCGACGAGGTTATTCATCTGATCCGCAGTGCGCCTGATCCGGCGACCGCAAGACGCCAATTGATGGAACGCCGTTGGCCGGCCAAAGATGTGGCGCCGCTGGTAGCTCTTATCGACGATCCGCGTCACCAGCTCAATGAAGATGGCACCTATTTCCTTTCCGAAGAGCAGGCGCGGGCCATCCTTGAACTGCGTTTGCAGCGCCTTACGGCACTCGGTCGGGACGAAATCGACGAAGAACTCAACAAGATCGGCGTTATGATACGCGACTATCTTGATATATTGGGTTC
This sequence comes from Rhizobiaceae bacterium, assembly GCA_965248135.1. Taxonomy (GTDB): domain Bacteria; phylum Pseudomonadota; class Alphaproteobacteria; order Rhizobiales; family Rhizobiaceae; genus SZUA-100. The sequence continues at coordinate 37,749 of CBDFIN010000006.1, forward strand.
CCGCCAGCGAGTGCTGGATATGGTCAAGGAAGAGCTTGTGGCGGTGCGTGATGAGTTTGCCACACCGCGCCGTACCGAAATTCTCGATGGTGGGTTTGATGTTGATGATGAAGACCTGATTGCCCGAGAGGATATGGTGGTGACCGTAAGCCATGGCGGCTATGTCAAGCGGGTGCCGCTTGCCACCTATCGCGCCCAACGGCGGGGCGGCAAGGGACGCGCCGGCATGTCGACCAAGAATGAGGATTTTGTTACCCGACTGTTTGTCGTCAACACCCACACGCCGGTGTTGTTCTTCTCCTCCCGTGGCATTGTCTACAAGCTCAAGGTATGGAAACTGCCGCTCGCCGCACCACAATCGCGTGGCAAGGCGCTGATCAACCTGTTGCCGTTGGAAAAGGACGAGCGGATCACCACCGTTATGCCGCTGCCGGAAGACGAGGACAGCTGGGAAACGCTTGGCGTGATGTTTGCCACCACTATGGGCACTGTGCGGCGCAACAAACTATCCGATTTCGTCCAGGTCAACCGCAACGGCAAGATTGCCATGAAACTTGATGGCGATGATGGTATCGCCGGGGTTGAAACCTGTTCGGAAAATGATGATGTGCTGCTGACCTCGGCGAGCGGGCAGGCTATCCGCTTTGCTGTCGGCGATGTACGTGTGTTCACCGGCCGCAACTCTATTGGCGTGCGTGGTATTAAACTTGGTAAGACCGACCGGGTGATATCGATGTCGATACTGCGTCATTTTGAGGCCGAGCCGAGTGAGCGGCTGGCGTATCTCAAGCGTTCTTCTGCAATCCGCCGCGCCGCACTTGGTGAGGACAGCGCTGACGAAGAGATTACCGATGATGGCGAGGAAGATGAAGAAGAAGGCAATGTTAGCCCCGAGCGCTATGCGACAATGGGTGCTGCGGAGCAGTTTATCCTCATTTTAACGGAATTTGGCTTTGGCAAACGCTCTTCAAGCTTTGATTTCCGCACGTCAAATCGTGGTGGCAAAGGCATCAAGGCGACAGATCAATCGAAAGAAAAAGACATTGGTCAACTTGTTGCGGCTTTCCCCGTGGAAGACAGCGATCAGATAATGCTTGTATCCGATGGTGGCCAGCTTATTCGCGTGCCGGTTGACGGTATTCGCTTTGCGGGCCGGGCAACCAAGGGTGTCACGGTGTTTAAAACGGCGGAAGGTGAAAAAGTGGTCTCGGTTGAGCGGATTAGCGAGGTTGACGACGAGGATCAAGAGGGCGAATAGCCCCATCGGCGGTGTTATTCGCTAAAGCTATGCTAAGATTAGCGGTACATGCGGCGCAACGCATTAATATCCCTGATCTTGGATTCATCTTCCAGATCAAACACTGTTGCAACTACTAGACTCAATCCAACCACTGAAAATATACCGGCGAAAATCATCTGTCCTGTCCTTTCATTTGCAGCCCATATAGGAAAGAGAGGCCGCAGTTTAAAGGATCATTATGTGTGATTTTGCACACCAGGAAGGCGTTTATGAAGCGTCGCTGACGATAGAACGTGCGGTGGCGATGAACATCAAAAGTGTCATTGTGAGTGCGAAGTACAGCATTTTTTTCTCGTTTTCCGTTTGAAAGTGCAGTTAAATTGACATCCCATCGCTGAACTGACGCTTGATGCCGTGTTCATGCGGCGTTCATACAAAATTGAATCGGGAAGGGATGTGACCAGGGGAATCGCATTTGGGGTTTGACAAATATGCCTGAATAGATTCTTGAGGTTCCATCACGATATGGAGCCTCAAGATGTCAACAATCATAAGCTATTTCAATGATATAGACGATCCACGCACGGGCAATGCCTGCCGTCACAAGTTTTGTGACATCATGACAATCAGCCTTTTATGTGCCTTGTGTGGCGGCGAAACTGCGGTGGATATGGCCGATTTTGGCCATGCGAAGGAAGAATTTCTGCGCGATTTTCTCGAATTGCCGAATGGCACGCCGTGTCACGACACGTTTTCACGGCTGTTTCGGTTGCTTAAGCCCGCAAGCTTTCAACGCCTGTTTGAGAAGTTCCGTGCTGATTTTGCCCAGGCACGCGATGCCCAACCCGCCATCGCCATTGACGGCAAAGAGATGCGTCGCACCTTTGACAGGGCCGCCAATCAATCCGGCCTGAACGTGGTGACCGCCTTTGCGCATGGGGCTCGTTTGAGCCTCGGTATTATCGAAAGTGCCAAGGGTGGTGGCGAGATTTTGGCCCTACGTGAGTTGATCAAAATGCTCGACATCAAGGGCATGACGATCACTGCTGACGCGCTGCATTGCCAACGCGAGACCTGTGAGTTGATCGTGCGTGAAGGCGGCGATTACTGTGTGCAACTGAAGGGCAATCAGGGCGATATGCAGGCGGATGTGCGGGCCTTCATTGATGATCAAGAGACTGATTATATTGACGAATATATCTCAACTGACGCCAACCATGGCCGCATTGAAGAGCGATGTTACCATGTCTACAGCACTACGCAATATCTTGACGACACACACAAATGGCCAAGCCTCAAGACCTTCGTCCATGTCACTTCAACACGTGAAATGAACGGAAAATCAAGCCGCTGCGAACGCGTTTATCTCATGTCAAAACCCCCACAAGCGCAGGAAGCTGCAACCATTATTCGGGGGCATTGGCAAATTGAAAACAGCCTTCACTGGTCGCTTGATGTCATTATGAATGATGATCTCCATCGCGCTCGCAAAGACAACGCACCGATCAATTTTGCAGCCCTCAGACGTATCGCACTAAACATCATAAAGGCAAATCAGGACAAGGGATCAAACCGCGTAAAATTCAAACGCGCTGGCTGGAATGATGATTTCCTGCTTTCACTCCTAAACAACTTTTGAAATGCGATTGCCCTGGGGATGTGACAAAGTGCAATTGCAAACAACGTTAAAAAGGGTTACGGCTGCGAACCATGAGCAAACGAACAGGCCTGTATCCAGGCTCCTTTGATCCTGTCACTTTCGGGCATTTGGACATCTTGCGGCAGGCCCTTGCCATTGCCGATGAGATTGTCGTTGCGATCGGTGTTCATTCAGAAAAATCAGCGCTTTTTTCCTTTAAAGACAGAGTCACCATGATCGACCGGTCGATTGCTGATTTGGACGGTGAGGCCGGTAAACGGGTGAGGGTGGTTTCGTTTGACAATCTGGCAGTAAAGGCGGCACGTGATGCCGATGCCGGTTTCATGGTCCGTGGGCTGCGGGATGGAACCGATCTTGACTATGAAATGCAACTGGCCGGTATGAACGGCGCCATGGCGCCAGAAATTCAGACCGTCTATCTGCCGGCTTCACCGCCGGTACGGCCCATTACCGCCACACTGGTCAGACAAATCGCTGGTCTTGGCGGGGATGTGTCACAATTTGTACCGCATCATGTGGTCGAAATGCTGAAGCAGAGATTTCAATCAACTTAAAAACGGAGACAAGGAATGCGATTGGTCAAATTTGCGTTGATCATTGCCGGCTTCATCGCCGCAACAATGATAACGCCGGTACTTGCACAGGAACTGGAAAACACACTCTATCTTGACGTCAAGGCGGGCAGGGTAACAATCAAACTACGGCCCGATCTGGCACCCAACCATGTTGCGCGGATCAAGACCCTGGCGCGCGACGGGTTCTATAACGGCGTCGTCTTTCACCGGGTCATTCCGGGATTTATGGCCCAGACCGGCGATCCAACCGGCACCGGCACCGGTGGCTCAAAATATGACGATCTGAAAGCCGAATTTACCGACACAAATTTTGCCCGCGGCGTGTTGGGCATGGCAAGGGCACAAAACCCAGACAGTGCTAACTCGCAGTTTTTTATCATGTTTGAAGAGGGTTCTTTCCTGAATGGCGAATATACGGTATTCGGAGAGGTAACTGAAGGCATGGAACACATTGATGCCGTCAAAATGGGAACCCCAGCCAACAATGGCATCGTCGATAAACCCGACAAGATGATCAAACTGCAAGTGGCGGTCGACGCTCAATAGAAGGAATAGAATGTGGCAGACTCTCAAGACGCCGAAAACACCTTGTTGATGGAAACCAGTCAGGGCGAAGTTATTATTCAGCTAAGGCCTGATCTTGCTCCCAACCATGTGGCACGGATAAAGGAACTGGCGCGTGAAGGTTTTTACGACGGTGTGGTTTTTCACCGGGTGGTTGAAGGCTTTATGGCCCAGGGCGGTGACCCAACCGGCACCGGCACCGGTGGGTCTGACAAACCCGATCTGGCGGCAGAGTTTTCGCGCGAACCCCACGTGCGTGGCACCTGCTCGATGGCCCGGTCGCAAAACCCGAACAGTGCAAACTCGCAATTTTTCGTCTGTTTTGCCGATGCTGGATTTCTCGACAATCAGTATACCGTTTGGGGTGCGGTAACTGAAGGCATGGATAATGTCGACAAGTTCAAGCGCGGCGAGCCGGTTCAGGGGCCTGACAAAATGATCTCGGTCAAGGTTGCTGCGGATGCCGAGGCTAACGACGCATAGCGCCCGTTAATCGACAAAATGGTTTTGCGGGCTCTGTTAAGTCAGGGCCCGCTTTTCTTTGGTAGGCACAATGCGCGTAGATCAATTTGATTTCGAATTACCAAATGAACGTATCGCGTTGCGCCCGGCCTCACCGCGTGATTGTGCCCGCATGCTGGTAGTCAATCGAAGTTGTCGGGGCGGACTTGACGATGAAGTCGTGATCGATTTACCGAAATTGCTTCGTGCGGGTGATGCTTTGGTGTTCAACGACACAAGGGTCATTCCGGCCCAATTGGAGGGTGTCCGTATCCGGCAAAATGGTCCGGCAAAAAGCGAGGCCGGGATTTCGATCACGCTGCATATGCGGCTTGATGAAAACCATTGGCTGGGCCTCGCTAAGGGGGCAAAAAAGCTTGCACCCGGCGACCGGCTTCTTTTCAACGAAGATGCCAAATCAGGGGCTTGCGAGCCGCTCACCGGGCAAATTGTTGAAAAAGGCGAGGGCGGCGAGGTCAAGATCGCCTTTGATGTCAGCGGCCATGCGCTCGATCTGGCGCTGGTTCGTGTCGGGCATATTCCGTTACCGCCTTATATTGCCGCCCAAAGAGCCGATGATGAACATGATCGCCACGACTATCAAACCATATATGCCGAAAAGGATGGCGCGGTTGCCGCACCCACCGCCGGGCTACATTTTACCGATGGGCTTTTACAGCAATTAAGGGCAGGGGGCGTCGCCACCCACTTTGTTACCCTGCATGTGGGGGCAGGGACCTTCCTGCCGGTCAAGACCGATGATACCGACGCCCACAAGATGCATGCGGAACAAGGTTATGTGAGTGCAGAAACCGCCGAAGCGCTGAACAACACAAAGCGCAATGGCGGCCGCATTGTCAGTGTAGGCACCACTTCGCTGCGGCTGCTTGAAAGCGCTGCAGACGATAATGGCCACATTCACCCCTGGTCGGGCGCCACCGACATATTTATTACCCCCGGTTACCGGTTTAAGGCGGTCGACATGTTGATGACCAATTTCCATCTGCCGCGCTCAACGCTTTTTATGCTGGTTGCCGCCTTTAGCGGGCTTGAGACCATGCACAAGGCCTATCGGCATGCGATCAAAGACAAATACCGATTTTATTCCTATGGTGATGCCAGCCTGTTGTATCCGGGATGACCATGAGCTCCGATAGTTTCCAGTTCAAACTTGTAGCCCGGGACGGTTTGGCCCGGCGCGGTGCAATATCTATGCCGCGCGGGGTGGTGCGAACCCCTGCCTTCATGCCGGTGGGAACCGCTGGCACCGTAAAAGCCATGTATATGGACCAGGTGCGTGATCTGGGCGCCGATATCATCCTTGGCAATACCTATCACTTGATGCTGCGCCCGGGTGCAGAGCGAATCGCCCGGCTTGGTGGCCTGCATGAATTTGCCCGCTGGGACCATCCGATCCTGACTGATTCCGGCGGATTTCAGGTCATGTCACTGGCCCAGTTGCGCAAACTGACGGAGGAGGGGGTAGTCTTCAAGTCTCATATCGATGGCGCGAAACACAGTTTAACCCCGGAGCGTTCGATCGAAATTCAGGCGCTGCTGGATTCGGATATCCAGATGCAACTGGATGAGTGCATTGCGTTACCGGCCCCAAAGGACGAGATTGAGCGCGCGATGGAACTTTCGCTGCGCTGGGCCGAGCGTTCGGCTTTGGCCTTCGAACAGCAGGACGACCGCCATCGTCGTGCGATGTTTGGCATCGTTCAGGGAGGCGATATTGCGGCCCTGCGGGTGCGTTCTGCCGAAGCGCTTGCTGCCATGAACCTTAAGGGCTATGCGATTGGCGGTCTGGCGGTTGGCGAGCCGCAAGAGGTGATGTTAAAAATGCTCGATATCACTTGCCCGGTGCTGCCGGAACATAAGCCGCGCTATCTGATGGGTGTGGGCACGCCCGACGATCTTGTTGAATCAGTCTATCGCGGCATCGATATGTTCGATTGTGTGATGCCAACAAGGGCAGGGCGCCACGGCACCGCCTATACACGCTTCGGCAAGATCAATCTGCGCAATGCCCGCCACGCCGAAGACCCCCGTCCACTTGATGAACGCTCCGATTGCCCGGCTTCGCGCGACTATAGCCGTGCCTATTTGCACCATCTTGTCCGCGCCAATGAGGCGCTTGGCGGCATGTTGTTGAGCTGGAATAATCTGGCCTATTATCAACAACTGATGGACGGCATGCGCAAGGCAATCGAAGCTGGATCATTTGAAGATTTCCGCGCCAATGTTAAACATCAATGGCAGCAAGGCGACATTAAGGCATACGGCTAGCAGAAATTGCCGCATACCATTGGTGCCTTTACAACCGACGTAATATAGCGCGCAGGCTCCTGCAGCAGTGCGGAATTTGGAAGGCTATCATATGGAAAATCGTGATCTCGATGAAAATGGTTGGCAATCATCGGCAGCAGCATGGATTGCGCGAACCGGTGATGAGGGCGATTTTGGCAGAAAGTATGTGCTCGATGAAATCATGCTGCAACGAGCACTTTCGCACAGTGCGAAGTCAGCTCTGGATGTTGGCTGCGGCGAGGGACGGTTTTGCCTATTTTTGACGAAGAATGGTATCGAAACCTGCGGCGTAGATCCGGTGCCGGAGATGATTACCGAGGCCAGACGCTGTCACCAATCAGGCAATTATCTGCAAGGATTTGGGGAAAAACTACAATTTGACGAAGCCAGCTTCGATCTGGTTGTGAGCTATCTAAGCCTGATTGATATCGACAATGCCGATGCCGCTATTTCTGAAATGGCCCGGGTGGTCAAACCGGGCGGGCATATTCTGGTTGCGAATCTGACCAGCTTTTCCACTTCCTGCGGTCCTGTAAACTGGAGGACCTGTAAGGATACGGGCGAGAAATTTCGACCATTAGGCTTTTATCTTCAAGAACAAAAAGATTGGTTTGAATGGGATGGGTTGCGTATCGGCAATTGGCACCGTCCTTTATCTCATTACATGAAATGGTTTTTGTCTGCTGGGCTAACGCTAACCTATTTCGACGAACCGTCGCCAAAAGACGTTCCTGCTGACGAAATAGAAAAATATCACAAGATGCCGTATTTTATGGTCATGGAGTGGCGGAAATAGATGAACAATTGGTTTGCCAAATGATTGGGGGAAAACCTGATACAGCCGCATCTATATATTTTGTCGCTACATGAGTTTGTCGCATAAGATATATTATGGAACTTTTTTGTGTGGCAAGTTACCGGAATCCCGGCGTTTTTGTATCATTACCCGGACTTGGCATTGATTTGGTATTTAATAAAGCTCGATGCCAAGCTGCCTGCACATTCACAAAACCCGCATAATATCTTGTACTGATATCAACACACCGGCTATGAAAACAGATGTCTCGCTCCACCGACCAGGAATAAATCAATGGCTGAATTGCTTCGAAAACCCACAAGCGCGCACGGCAAAGTTCATGCAATCACGCCCGAAATTGCCAGCTGGAAATATGTTGGCTTTGAAGTCCACATACTTGCACCCGGCGACAGCGTCGATCAACCGACCGGCGACCGGGAAGCCATTTTGGTGCTGGTCGAAGGCAAGGCCGGGCTTTCTGCAGGCAATGTGAGTTTTGGCGAAATGGGCGATCGGATGGATGTTTTCGAACGCACACCGCCACACTGTCTTTATGTGCCCAATGACAGCGACTGGCGCGCTGTCGCCACCACCAATTGCGTTCTTGCTGTTTGCACGGCACCCGGATCGGGCAATCACAGCGCTCAAAAACTAGGCCCGGACGGGATTGAAACCGTTCCAAGAGGCAAAGGTACAAATACGCGCTACATCAATAATATTGCGATGGAAGACCGCAATGTGGCTGATAGTCTGCTGGTCACCGAGGTTTTCACACCGCAAGGCAATTGGTCATCTTATCCTTCGCATCGCCACGACGAAGATGATTATCCAAATATGACTTATCTTGAAGAGACCTACTACCACCGGCTTAATCCGAAACAAGGTTTTGGTATTCAGCGGGTTTATACCGAAGACGGTGCGCTGGATGAAACGATGGCCGCAAAAGACGGCGATGTTGTACTGGTCCCGAAGGGTCACCATCCGTGTGGCACGCCCTATGGATACGAGATGTACTATCTCAATGTGATGGCCGGGCCGCTGCGCAAATGGCGGTTTAAAAACGACCCGGATCATGACTGGATTTTTCAACGTGACAAGGGGTGAAACGGCCGCCCGAATTCCCGAGGTTTTTGTTCACTAAACCCTGTGTTTGGGTGTCTTGCAGATAATCGTATTCGCAAGCGATTGCCGTGGGTGTCTGCCACGTTGTTGTAACGATGTTGCTGATCTGTTTTTCGAATATGCAAGACAGCAAGGTGTTTTGTTTCCACCATCGCATCCCCCTGCCCTCAATGTGCTGTTTTTACATCGCCTACAAGACACCGCGAGCGAATTAGCGGTCCGGAAAGCCAAAACTCATTTGACCTGTCGGCCCAAGTTGTGGAAAAGAGGTCGGGTTAATAAAGGCTGGACGCATGTCCCCTGCCCTTTTATTCGGCCGCTTTAGCTCAGTTGGTAGAGCATCGCATTCGTAATGCGGAGGTCGCCAGTTCAAGTCTGGCAAGCGGCACCATTTTCTTACGGGTCCGACCCGCCAACAGCGCTGCTGGATGCACAGTGAGCGCTTGAGCGCCATGTCAATGAACCGCCCCGGGTTTGCCGGAGAGTAAAACTCTCATAAAGGTGAACCTGTGACACGGAAAAAATATACCCCGACCTACACGGCTGAATTCCGCGTTCGCGGTGTTCGGCTTTTCAACCATCATCGTGCTGATTATCAAAGCGACAACGCGGCCTACAAGGCGATAGCGTCCAAGCTTGGCTGTTCCCATGATACGCTGCGCGCCTGGTGCATTCAATTCGCACCAAAAGCGATGCCTGTGACAGCGCGGAAATCGAACGCGTCCATGAACAAAGCGGCAAGCGCTATGGCGCCCGCAAGGTCTGGCATCAGCTTGGCCGCGAAGGAACGGATATCGCACGCTGCACGGTGGAGAGATTGATGAAAACAATGGCAATACAGAGCGTTGTGCGGGGCAAGAAGGTGATCACGCCCGACCTCGATGCCTTCATCAAGCAATTCATGCCAGACTCTCAAGCGCCACGGCACGAAAACCCTGATCGCCGGTTTCGATGAGGCCCGGCAAGCTGGTCGAGACCAAAGGGACTTGATCTTTCTTGAGAACACTAACGTGTTGAGGGAAAGAAGCAGTTTCACAGGCACATGGGTCAATGCCAAAACCCGTCCGTATCAGACAGTCGGCGATACGCGCACCGAGGAGGATTTCACCGCCTTTCTCGACGGCCTTTTGAACACCGCCCCTGATCGGCTCCAGAAAGGCAAGTGGTGCATTGTCTGCGACAATCTCAACACCCATCTTTGCGAAGGCGTGGTGCGTCTGGTTGCCCGCCATTGCGCTATTGAGGATGAGCTTGGAATAAAGGGCAAAACCGGCATCTTGAAATCGAAAAAGACACGGGAAGCCTTCCTTGGTGATAAAAGCCACCGCATCAACTTTCATTTCACGCCGCGCCATGGCTCAATCAGATCGAAATCTGGTTCTCAATCCTGGTGCGCAAGTTGCAGCGCCGCGCAAGCTTCACATCCAAAGCCGACCTTGAGGCCAAAATCGAAGCCTTTATCGCATATTTCAATGAACTCATGGCAAAGCCATTTTCATGGACCTATCAAGGAAAACCATTGGCTGCATGGCTATGTGAGTTAAAAACTTCCGCCGAGGTGTACTCGTAGTTCGGTTTCCCGCCGAGCGGAGCGGCATCAATCTTCCAGGGTGCGCAAAATCCGTTTATTGAACAATTAGTGTGTAATTCGGTCAATTATGATATCTGCTGGATGACAAGCACTGAACCTGCGGGGAAGCTATGTCACAAATACTGCAAGTAGCCTGTGTTCAAAATTCTGCAACGCCTAGCGTGGATGAGAATATTGAAACGTCCCTCCGTCTGGCGCATCAGGCCGCAGATGCGGGCGCACAATTGATATGCACGCCTGAATATTTCTCGGGACTGACAACCCAAAATGGCCTGTTCTTGCCGACCGCCTTTAAAGAGGACGACCATCCGGTAATACCGGCCTTTGCCAAAGCTGCAAAAACTCTCAATGTGTGGTTTCTTCTTGGCTCCCTTGGTGTCGTTAATAATGACGGGCGCATTTCAAACCGCTCCTACGTAATTCAGCCAGACGGGCGGATCGCCGCAACCTATGACAAAATTCATATGTTTGATGTTGATCTTGAAGCTGGCAGCTACCGTGAATCGGCAACAATTGCGCCAGGAGACCAGGCCGTGGTCGCAAGTCTTCCGTGGGGCGGCCTTGGGCTTTCGATCTGCTACGATCTTCGTTTTTCCGCCCTCTATCGCAAGCTGGCTCAGTTGGGTGCATCGCTGTTGGCGGTGCCGGCGGCCTTTACCAAAGCAACCGGCGAAGCACACTGGCATGTGCTTAATCGCGCCCGGGCAATTGAAACCGGCAGTTTCGTAATTGCGCCCTGTCAATACGGAACTATTGAGGGCGGCGGAGCATGTTATGGTCACTCACTGATCGTTGATCCGTGGGGTAAGGTGCTTGGTGATGGCGGCGATGATGAAGGCTTCGTGACAGCAAAACTCAATCTTGATGAAGTGGATACGGCGCGTAGGCGCATTCCCGCTCTCACCCATGACCGTGAAATCCGCGATACTTCGGTCTATGCGATTGCTGAATAGGCTCCGGCGTCAGCGGCTTAAATTTCCACTTCGGTGCCGATCAAATGCGCGCGCGCCAGTTCCATATGATCATTGAGTGCCTCGATTGCCCTGGTCTGATCACGTTGTTTGAGCGCCTCGAATATTGCAGTGTGGCACACATTGTAGGCATTAATGTTATCCGGGGTGAGGATCAAATCCTTGGACTCTCGCCATTGAGAATGGGTCCTCACCTCATTTATCTGCTCATATAAATGATAAATCAACGGATTGCGCGAGCATTTCGCTAACAGAAGATGAAATTCGGAATCCCAGCGAGTAAAGCGGTTCTTGTCGTCTTTGGAGTCCTTAAGCTGTTTTAACACCCCCTCCATGGTCGCAATATCGCGCGATGTCGCGTTGATAACCGCCAGACGCGCCATTTGACGCTCTACGCCAATGCGGGCATCGATTAATTGTAGCGGACTAATACTCTCGATGACATTTTCCACCTCAAACTCGTTTGGTCCAAAGTATTTGACGAATGTACCGCTGCCGATCTTACGCTCCACAAAGCCGGCCTGTTCGAGATTGGTCAGGGCTTTTCGGATAGTGCTGCGCGAGGCCTTGTACCGCTCGGACAACTGGCGTTCCGCCGGAAGCTGATCCCCGTTCACATACGATCCCATCTCGATCTCTCGTCTGATCTGCGCAGAAATCGCGCGTGCACTCATGCCGCTCGACTTTTCCATCGGGTTGATTTTAACATCCGCTATCATACTGCCTCAGTCTTTCACCCTCGTCAAAATTGGTCACACGCTCAAATGATTGCGTATACCATTTCGCAGTCTTCATGACCAATTGCCAATGATGAAAATCAAATCGCGTGTTTTCCCGATATCCTATCATATCGGTCAGAGCAATGTTTGATCTATGGCAACCACCTGATCGGATAGTGCTTCCTATCACATATTCGCAAATTTCTAACCGGTTTTGCAATTTGAACAAATTTATTTTCGATATTGCTCAAAAACCAGTTGTCAAAATTGGTATACTATTGGTAGAATATTGGTTGAGCCAGTAATTGCGGCCTTGCAGGGAGGAAAGATTGTGACAACGGACATTGAGAAATTTGTTGAGGCCGAAGGCCGCGATGCACTGGTGAAGGAGGTCCGCAACAAGATTGATGCCCTGGGTATTGAATATCTTTATCTGCAATTTGTTTCTGTCACCGGCAAGATCATGGGCAAGGGAATACCATCTGATCATTGGGAGATGGTCGCCCAAAAAGGTTTCCAGCTGGTTTATGGCGCAACTATGAACCTGTTTACCAACCGCGCCGGAGAATATCTTGGCTATGGGCCGGAAGCAGCCGAACTGGTTGGTATCCCCGAGCCTGAAACTTTCATGCAACTGCCCTGGGCGCCAGAAATCGGGCGGTTTTATTGCACGCTTTTCCGCAACCGCGAAGAAAAGGTTGATCCAGGCGCCTATCTGACCTCGGATTGCCGCGGCAATTTGCGCCGGATGCATAGGGATTTCACTGCAAAGCACGGCACCCGGTTGCGCATCGGTACCGAGCCCGAAATGATGTGGCTGAAATTCGACGAGGACGGCAAGCCGCGCGACGGCTACTCAAAGCCCTACTGCTATCACATCGACCAGTTCGAAAGCCTTCGTCCGGTATCGATGCAAGTCATTCGCTATGCCCGCAAGATGGGGCTCGACATGATCCAGGGCGACCACGAAGACGCGCCCGGCCAGCTCGAACTCAACTGGATGTACGACGACGTATTGCGTAATGCCGACCGTCTTACCACCTACCGGCAGATCTGTGCGCAGGTGGCGCGTGAAAACGGTATCTTCGCCTGCTTCATGACCAAGCCGTTCATGGGCGTCTCTGCCAGTGGTTGCCACCACAATATGAGTCTGTGGCGCGGTGGGGACGACGAATTTGTCAAATGCGGTAATGATCGCGACGATTTGCCGGGTATGTCCGGCAACTACATGTATGTGAAGGGTGGCGAAAACACCTTCATGCCAGACGATGATGACCCGCAGATGCCCGGAAAAGAAGGGCTTAAGGCCATTGGTGGCGTGGTCCATCACCTGCAGGCGTTGACCGCGATTGGCTGTTCGACCGTGAACTCCTATCGCCGGCTGTGGGATACGGGTTTCTGGGCACCGGTCTTTGCCGACTGGGGCTTCCAGAACCGGACAACTGGTCTGCGCGTTTCAGCGCCCGGTCGGTTCGAATACCGCTCGGTCGATTCGATGGTCAATCCCTATCTCATGGGTTCCACCTTGCTGGCGGCGATGGATGACGGCATCGACAACAATCTGGATCCAGGTGAGCCCGAGGAGCGCAACATCTACGACGCGATCAAGGCGGGCAAAGAGGTCAAGAAACTGCCGATGTCGCTGGGCGATGCGCTTGATCATCTGGCCGGCAGCGAGGTTGTGATGCGCGGCATGCCAGGCGAGATGCATCGGTTGTTCGACGAATACAAGCGAGACGAGTTTGCCCGTTTCATGTCGACAGTGACCGAGTGGGACAACGATACCTACATGGAATGTTTGCCGTAAGCGTCGCAATAAAGGGAAATTCGATTTATCAAACAGGAGATTATCGCCGATGTGCGGAATAGCAGGAATTATACACCGGAAAGGCACCGGCAATATCGGCCAGGAGATGACCGACATGTTGCAGGCGCTGAAACACCGGGGGCCAGATTCAACCGGGTTTGCCGTCTATGGAGAGCCTGGCGAAAACACTTATATTATGCGGTTCAAGGTCGCCGAACAGGAGGACTTGCGGTCCGGGTTGCAGATCCACAAGGAAATCAAGCAGCGCAAGGTGAAGGTTGACGAGACCCTCAAAGCGCTTGGTGTCCAAGTCGACGAGCTTGATGAAGCAACGGAATATGCCTTTCGATATGTGATTCAGTATGATGGCGATATGCGCACCCTTGCTGACCATGTCGAGGACACCGAAGGTGTTGAAATCCTGTCGCTTGGATCTGCCCTTGAGCTGATCAAAGACCTTGGTGATGCGGGTGTCGTGTCTGGCGCCTATGGTCTTGACGATTTCACCGGAACCCACGGCATCGGCCACACCCGCATGGCAACCGAATCGGACGTGGATATTCGTTCAGCGCATCCTTACTGGGCCTATCCCTATAATGATATCGCAGTCGTCCACAACGGCCAGATCACCAATTACTGGCTGATGCGCCGCAAACTTGAGCGCGAAGGCCAGCGCTTTGTATCAAATTGTGATTCGGAGCTTTTGGCCGTCTACACCGCCAGCAATCTGGAAAAGGGTATTTCGCTGGAAGAATCCTTGCGAAAATCGATCCAGGATATCGACGGTGTCTTCACCTATCTGGTCACCACCAAAGACCAGCTGGGCATGGCCAAGGACACCATGGCTGCAAAACCCATGGTGCTCTATGAAAGCGATGATCTGGTCGCACTTGCTTCCGAGGAAGTGGCAATCCGCGCCATCATTCCTCATGAGATCGACACCTGGGATCCCTATGACGAGGAGGTACGGGTATGGCAGGCGTAAGCACATCCCACGAAATGGGGCTTCACACGGAGCCGCTGAAAGGTCGTGACATCAAGACCATGTTCACGCTCGAAAATGAAGGTGGCTATGCCTATCATTTTGCGTCTGATGTGGATTTCAACAAGCGTGCCGAGGTTGATGCGGAAGGCAAGGAAGCCCCCGAAATCAATCGGGAAATCAGGGATCTGATGAAATCCGGTCACGGTTCGATCGTCATCAAAAACCCGGGCGCCAAGCACTCTGTGGTCGTTGGTATTCTCAACCGGATGAACATCATCATCGAAGGAAGCCTCGGCTATTTCGGTTGCGGCCTGCTTGACGGACCAACTGTCAGGGTTTTGGGCCGGGTCGGCTGGTCGTTCGGCGAAAACATGATGGCCGGCGTGATCGTTGTCGAAAAGAATGCGGGTTCGACTTTTGGTGCGGCCATTCGTGGTGGCGATCTTGTTTGCAGGGGTTCGGTCGGTTCCAGAACCGGCATTGACCAGAAAGGCGGCACAATTATCGTTGGCGGTGACACGGGAGCGTTTTCAGGCTTCATGATGCAGCGCGGTCGAATGGTTGTTTGCGGGGACGCCGGCAAAAACCTCGGCGATTCAATGTATGACGGCACCATCTATATCGGCGGCAAGATCAAAAACCTGGGGGTTGATGCCGTTCCGGCGGAATTGACCGATCTGGACAAGGCCTGGCTCACCAGAAAACTCACTCAATATGAGTTGATGCCCGAAAAGGGTGTCGATCATTTCACCAAAATCGTCGCTGGCAAGCAGCTGTGGAGCTACGACAATCTCGAACCCTCCGAAAAGAAGCTGGTTCTGTAACATCTTGACCCGCCGGACGGGCGGTCCCATCAAAGGAATGGACATGTTGGATAAATCGACTAAATCAGGTGCCGGCCATTCAAAACTGCAGGTCGAGAAGAAATACAGTCTTGGTAAAAGCCAGATATTCACCCCGGAAGTTATCAATGATATCCATATCAAGTCCGAACTTGGCCGATACCGGATGCGTGGATTCTCATTGTTTAAGAAGATTCCACACTGGGACGATCTGACATTTCTTCCCGGCACTTTGACGCGATTTGTCATCGAGGGTTATCGTGAAAAATGCCTGACGAAAACAATCATCGGCCCCAAGGCAAAGCGCCCGCTCGAACTTGATATCCCGATCTACATCACCGGTATGAGCTTTGGTGCGCTTTCGTTTGAGGCCAAAACCGCCCTGGCCCGCGGCGCTACCATGGCGGGAACAGCCACATGCTCCGGTGAAGGTGGCATGATACCCGATGAACGGCGCTATTCGGACAAATGGCTTTATCAGTGCATTCAGTCTCGATACGGCTTCAACCCCCACCATTTGCAACTGGCAGATGGCTGTGAGTTTTTCATTGGCCAGGGATGTAAAGTTGGCCTCGGCGGGCATTTGATGGGCCAGAAGGTTACTGATCAGGTCGCAGAAATGCGCTCGCTACCTGCGGGAATTGACCAGCGCTCGCCAGCTCGTCACCCTGATTGGCTCGGACCTGACGATCTGGCGCTCAAGATCGACGAAATTCGCGAAGCGACCAACGGCGAGATACCGATACAGCTTAAACTAGGGGCCGCCCGTGTCTATGATGATGTTCGCATGGCAGCTAAAACCGGACCCGATTCAATCTATATCGACGGCATGGAAGGGTCCACAGGCGCTGGACCTCATTTGGCCACCGAGGAAACCGGCGTACCCGGTATGGCGGCCATCCGCCAGGCGCGCCGTGCCATTGATGACATTGGCATGAGTGGCGAGATTTCGCTGGTTTATGCCGGCGGTATCCGCAATGGTGGTGATGTGGCAAAGGCCCTGGCGCTCGGTGCAGATGCGATTGCAATTGGCCACTCGGCCATGATGGCGCTTAATTGCAACAAGGAAATTCCGGAGGCTGACTACCCGTCGGAAATGGGCGTCCATGCCGGGGAATGCTATCATTGCCATACCGGCCGTTGCCCGGTTGGTGTCGCCACACAGGATCCGCAATTGCGCAGCCGGCTCGATCCCGACGAGGCTGCGGAACGGGTTTATAACTTCCTGCATACACTGACCATGGAAGCCCAGATGATGGCGCGTGCCTGTGGCAAGACCAATATCCACAGTCTTGAGCCCGAGGATCTGGCGGCGCTGACCATGGAGGCTTCGGCTATTGCACAAGTGCCGTTGGCAGGCACCGATCACACCGTCGGCGTTGCTGACTATCACCATATCTAGACCAAGAGGAACAGGAAAATGGCTGGAACCGGCTATAAGGGCGCTGACATCGAGGACGTCGATCATTTCCTCAAAGGCGGTGGCATTGATTCCGAACGCGAACAGATAATCGGCCAGCATATCGGCTATCGCTATGATGTGAATCTGGTGCCGGATTACGACCGGATTACGCCCTTTTTGAAAGGGTATATCGAATTCATGGGATGGGAAGACCTTAATTGGCTTGAAGATGTTCACATGGGTTATGATGATGGCAAGGCCGCCGTATTCGACCGCAATATCAATGGCTGGGTGGCAATTCCGGAGGAATATAAACTGCCATCGAACCAGCAGGACCGCGATATGATTGCCCGGGAATTGTTGATCAAATTCCAGATGTCTCCGGATCATCCAATGGTGCAGTTGAACAAAGCCTACCGAAAATTCTGAATTGATGCCAACAGCGACCGGCCCTTATACCAAGGGAAGTTAATATTAATTTCTCTTGGTATTACGCGCCGCCCTCGCGGAGGCCCGGACATAGGCCACAACAGCCGGCGATATCATCACCTTGCCGGCGTGTTCTAAAAATTCTGTCAGCTCAGTCCCAGGACAGCCCTTCTGTCCTTGGCCCAGGTATTAATCAGATGATCGACCGCCAAACCGATAAAGGCCACGCAAAGGCCGAGCATCAGCCCATTGCCGATACCCTGCTTGTCTGACAGTGCTTTCAAAATATACTGCCCCAGATCATCAGTGCCGATCATGGCGCCGATAATCACCATAAACAGTGCAAAAACCACAGTCTGGTTGATACCCAGCATGATGTGGGGAAAGGCCAGTGGAAGCTCGATATTGAGCAATCTCTGCATACGGTTGACACCGGACATCGAACCGGCGTCCTGCAAGGATTGCGGCACATTGCGCAAGCCCTCTACCGTATATCGCATCGCGGGAATGGTGGCGTAGATGATGACGGCGATCAGTACCGAAGTATCGGTCACGCCGAACAGCATAATCACCGGGATCAGATAGATAAACGACGGGAATGTTTGAAGGGTATCGCATACCAGCAATATGAGCTTCGTGGTAAGCTCTCTTTGGACGCACAGTGTGCCAATGACGACACCAATGATCACCGATACGATGACTGCGAAAGTGGTCATATAGGCGGTAATCAGCGCTCTGTCCCACCACTCTGTAAGGGCGATAAACAGCAGAAACCCGCCAACAACGAGCGCTGACCTGATGCCGCCAATGATGTAACCGACGCCCATGGTCAACACAAAGGTGGCCAATACGGGCATGCTCAGATAGGCGTTTTTCATTGGCAACAACACATTGATTATCAACGCCTTATTGAAGACCTGCAGCCCCTGGTACCAGTTCTCCACCATCCAATCGACGCCCGACTGCCAAAACTGTTCCGTAGTGATGCCCTTGTTGTGCGGGATGAGATAAAAATAGTTGATGCCGCCTTCAAAGATGATCGATCCAAGATAGGCCAGCACCAAGCCAGCCAGTAAAATTCCCAGAAAGATGAGAGTATATTTGTGGCGTTTAATGAAAGACAGATCGGCAAAATAATCGATCTGCTTGTTTGCCCATCCAAGCGACAGTTTGTCCAGAACGACCGCAATTAGCACGATGCAGATACCCAGCTCCAGCGCCTGGCCAATTCTTAGCTGATTAAGCGCAAGCAACAAGTTAAAACCGAGGCCCTTTGCGCCGATAAAAGAAGCGATAACCGCCATAGCCAGACATTGCATAATCACCTGGTTCACGCCGACCAGTATGTTATGTCGGGCTGTTGGTATCAGCACTTTGAACATCAGCTGGAACTTGTTACAGCCATTCATCAGGCCGGCTTCGATAACTTCGGGAGAGACCGCCTGTAGACCCAGCAGGGTCAGACGGATCATTGGCGGTGTTGCAAAAATTATCGTTGCAATGGCGCCCGCATGATCACCAAGGCCGAAAAAAACCGTAACCGGCACTAAATAGGAAAAATGCGGCATGGTCTGCGCCACATTAAGCAGCGGCATCAATATTGCTTTGACCGTCGCGCTCTTATAGGCCCACACACCAAAGGCAAGACCCAGCAAAACCGAAAGCGGCGCCGCAATCAATACAAATGAGAGCGTTTCCATGGCGGGCTCCCACTGGCCGAAGACGGCTATATATATTGTCGCCAACCCGACAAACAGGGCCAGCCATCTGCCATTGAGGGCATATCCCAATATCACCGCGATGCCAGCAACCACTGTCCAAGGCAGGGCTGGCCATTTAGCCCAGCTGTTTTCCTGGACATAATCCCAGCTGGTAAAAGCCACGATGGTTTTTACCCCGCCCAACAAAACCTCGCGAATAAATACGATACAAAACAGCACCGCACCGGAAATGGACCTGGTAATCTGTCGCAACAGAGCGGTTTCTTCAAAATCCTCGATTTCTTCGTTATAGAATTGGATCGGCATCCAGTCGAACATCAGGTATTCAACCGAATTGCTGAGCATTACCGGCACGCCAGCGATCAATGCCGGCAACCGCCACAAAACATTGTTTTTTGACGGTTCGATCAAATAGCAAAGGGCAATAAAAACGCCAAGCAAAATGGCAAACTGCACCCATTTGGACTTTTTAACCAGTTGAATCATGATTATTCTCCACCTGTTCAACCGGCGTTTGACCGCGGCGCGTCTTCCTCGCCAAATAAAACGTGAATAATCGTCTTGTTGTTGAGAATACCAATCATTTTGTCATTTTCATCAACGACATGAACCGGCCTGGTCTGATTTAAAACCGCTTCAGCAACCGTCTCAATGATGGCATTCCCGGGAACTCTCAGATCACTCATTTTCAAATCACTATTGGCTTGTTCCATCACATCGGCGCATTTCAGCACCTTTTCGCGGGGCACCTCATTGGTAAATTTGGCGACGTATTCAGTCGAGGGATTGAGAACTATGTTTGCCGGCGCGTCGATCTGTTCGATAATACCATTTTTCATGATGGCAATTCTGTCGGCCAGCCGAAGGGCTTCATCAAAATCGTGGGTGACAAATAAAATGGTCTTGTGAAGCATCGCCTGAAGCCGCAGAAATTCATCCTGCATTTCTTTTCTGATAAGCGGATCAAGGGCTGAAAAGGGTTCGTCGAGAAACCAGATATCGGGTTCAACGGCAAGCGATCTTGCAATGCCGACGCGCTGTTGTTGGCCGCCGGATAATTGTCTTGGATAATAGTTCTCGCGGCCCGTCAGTCCAACAAGTTCTATCATGGCCGCAGCCCGTTCGATGCTGTCATCCGTGCTTATGCCTTTCACCTGCAGCGGAAAGGCAATGTTCTCCAGCACGGTTTTATGGGGTAACAGGGCAAAACTTTGAAAGACCATGCCCATCTTGTTGCGGCGCAGTTCGATCAATTGCTTGGGGCTCATAGCCAACAAATCTTTGCCATCAACATATATGTTTCCCGATGTTGGGTCGGTCAGTCGCGAAATGCAGCGCAGAAGGGTAGATTTTCCCGATCCCGAAAGACCCATAACCACCAGCATTTCACCGCGGCGAACTTCAAACGATGCGTTGTTAACACCGAATATACAGCCTGCTTGTTCAAACGCTTCAACATCGATGACACCTTTCGAACTCCGCATCATCTGTTCGGCATGAGCGCCAAATATCTTGTAGACCGAGTCGCACTTAATAACGGGACGATCGTCGTTATTGGATATCTTGTCGGTCATATTTCGATCCCTGCGATCATCTCATTGGGCTGCTGCTTGATCACTGCTTGCTGGAAACTTCCATCGCGAAAAGGCAAATGCCGTCAGCAACTTTGCAATTGCAACAGGCTAACAGCACCAATAGCCCGGATCCATTTGTTCCAGTTAACCGCGCAACAGGTCCCCAGTTGATTGAGTGTATGCGCAAAACGAACAGGCAAACAATATCATTCTTTAACGACCCGATAAATCAGACAGTTCAAAGAACGTATCATCGATCAAAAAAAACGGTCAGCAGAACAAGCCAAACCCTCCCCGGGCCACGCGGGCCAGGGGAGGGTTTTTTTAAATTCCACGATACTGCTTCCTGAAAGCATTTGAGCATCGCTGAATTGACGCTATTTGGTGAACGGCATCCAAACGGCTTCATTATCGGCCAGCCATTTCTTGGCGGCGTCTTGATGGCTCAATTTGTCAACATCGACCAGCGCTGCCATTTGACCAACCTGTGTGGTGGTGAAGGACAATTTGCTGAACGTCTTGTAAGCGGCGGGGTGTGTTTTCGGGAACTTGTAGTTGGCGGCTTTCTTCAGCCAGCCCTTTGGCGAACCACAACTTCCATCGCCGCCATCTGCAATTCTGCAGCCATCTTTGTAGGCAGGAAACTGAATGAAGTCGAAGCCATCGGCATCGGTGAAGTTCGGGGTCCAGTTGAACGTAATGACGCCTCGACCTTCTTTTTTGGCAGAAGAAAGTTCAGCCCAGATAGCATCGGCGCCACCGGCAAATTTGACGACATATTTGTCATCCAGTCCCAGTGCCTTGATGCGGTTGGGCATGAGGTCACCATGCCAACTTTGCGGTCCCTCCAAGATACGGCCTTTGCCACCGGAATCAGCGGTTGCAAAAACTTCTGCGCAATCTTTCAACGCTTCCCAATTCGGAAGGCCAGGGCACAGATTCTTCTCAACGACGTAATGGGGAACTCCCAGTTCTTCCAGCGTAGCGGCTGCATGTGTTCCAGCGTCAATCAGACCGCCTTTTTCCATCGCATTATAAAACGACTTGCCGAATGTGGACTGCCACACTTCATGCGAAATGGTGACATCGCCAATGCGGATAGCTTCATAAACCGCCTGTGAATCAGCAGGCACGTATTCAACATTGTTGCCCATGCTTTCGAAAATCCCACCGATCACATAAGCCATCACAACCTGGCTCGACCAGTTATGCGTTGGAATCACAATCGGCTTGCTTGAATCTTTTGCCGACGCTGGAACCGCGGCGACAGCCAACATCGCCGATACCGAACCGACCGCTGCAAATTTCTTCAACTTTGAAAACATACTTTTCCTCCCTAGAATTATGTTTGCTGGATAAACTCCGGGCCGCTATCGAGAGCGGCTTGCGATGGCACTATCAACCAGTTTCCTCGCCAAATCAATCCAAAAGCATACCGATCTCAACCTATTTCATACCATTTGGCTGATTTGGATCATAATTTCGTGAGAACTGGACGCTGTGTTGGATATCAATAAATAGCAGCCGTTCTGGTTTCATGAGTTGAATAGCCCAGGCATGAACCGACCACAGAAACTGTCAAATCTTGATATCAACCGGTTTGTCCAGTGGGGTAAAATTGCAATGCGGTGTGACTCAACCAATCACGGAATGAACGGGCAAAACCGGAATAGACATAAAGGTCATAGGTGGGGCTGTCGTCCAGCTGATGCAACAAAACACCGACCTGCGCCATGTTGGTTTGTGCGCAAAAACCTGGCGAAACAGCGTCCGGATGCAGATCAATCCGGCAACCCCGGGACATCAGATCACGCGCATATTTGCCACTGATGCGAAAACAGACCCGGCTGTCGCTCTGCTCCGAAACATAACCAATACCGGCGATCTTTTCGGCTATCAATTGATGAAAACTGCCATCAGCACCACTATCTGCAACCAGCATCCACTGTTCTGGCGCCAATGGCAGGGCCACAAATCCTTCGCAGGTGACCGCCTTGCCCGCCGAGGTTTCGATGTTCATCAGTTTTGCCAGTTCCTGTTCTTTGCCCTTTTTGGCAAATAGTTGCAGCAGGGCCAGCTCGCCGACAATCTCGATATCAAGATCGTCCCCGGCGGCTCCGGCAATTGCGTCAGCCAGACTTACGGGTATGGCCGGGTTGGCTACCAAGTTCCTTGTAATATCAGACATGGAGACGCTCTCCTTTCGGATCAAAGAAATGTGGAGAGCAGATTTCCACCTCGACCGCCTCGTCCAGCATGGGATAGACCGCATGGAGCCGCTTGCCTTGATATTCCCCAAGCCCGCCGTGCAGATAGCCAAGCGCGATCCAGCAACCCATGGCCGGGCTGTTGGCAACTGATGTTACCCACCCAAGACTTGTTTCGCTGTTGGTGTCGTTCTTGTCGCGCACCAAATGGGCGCCACCGCGAATCCTGCCACTTGATTGTGCGATCTTGATACCAACCAATGTCGCCCTTTCCGGCGTTGTCATGCCCTGGCGCGCCGTCATTTTCTGACCAATATAGGTTTTTTTGGACGACATCATCCGGCCAAGTCCCATATCGGCAGCGGTCGTGCGGCCATCCAGCTCATTGCCTGCAACATGGCCTTTTTCGATGCGCAACACACCCAACGCCTCGCTGCCATAGGGGATAAGGTCGTGCGGGCGACCGGCATCCATGATCGCTTCCCACATCGACACCCCGAACCGCCATGGCACGTTGATCTCAAAGGCCAGTTCACCGGAAAAGCTGATCCTGAAAATACGGGCAGTCACCCCCCGCCACTTAAAGGTTGCAACGCCCATAAATGGCAGGGCTTCATTGGAGATATCTATTGCATCGTCAAAGGCGTCGGCCAGCACCTTGCGGGCGTTCGGTCCGGCAACTGCAACGCCGCACCACTGTTCGGTTGCCGAGCAAAAATGCACTTTAAGATCCGGCCACAACACCTGCGCGCCATGCTCCATATGGGCTAGCACGCGTGCCGCATTGGCCGTTGTCGTGGTCATCAAAAAATGATCATCAGCCAGACGCGACGTGGTTCCATCGTCAAAAACATTCCCGTCTTCGCGCAACATTATCCCGTAGCGCGCCTTGCCCGGGGCAAGCAGTTTCCATCCATTGATATAGAGCCGGTTGAGAAATTCGGCCGCATCATCGCCGAAAATCTCTATCTTGCCGAGACTGGAAACATCGCAGATACCGGCAGTCTTGCGCACCTGTTCGCTTTCACGCCAGATCGCATTCATAATGTCTTCGCCCGGTCGGGGATAATATTGCGGGCGCAGCCACTGGCCGGTCTCGACAAACACAGCGCCAAGCTTTTCATGGGCCTCATGCATGGCGGTGCGGCGGGTCGGCTGGAACTGCTTGCCGCGTTCATGGCCGGCAAAGGCGCCAATGGCGACCGGTGAACAGGGCGGGCGAAATCGGGTGGTGCCCGTGGATGCCATGTCGTCACCACGGGCGGCTGCCAGCATTGCGATACCATTGACATTCGAGGTCTTGCCCTGATCGGTCGCCATGCCCAATGTGGTGTAGCGCTTTAAATGTTCGACAGATACAAAGCCTTCCTGATGGGCAAGCGTGATATCCTTCGCGGTGACATCATTTTGGAAATCAACAAAAGCCTTGCCATTGCCCGGGCAGCGCCAGACCGCAGCCGGCGGTGTAATTTCATTAGCGTCGGCCTTCGGGGGTTGGCCGGCATCATCAATATTTCCACCGACGGATCGGGCAGCCTCAACACCGGCGGCAAAGCCCTCTTCAAGACAGGTGGCCAGATCGAAAGCACCATTGCCAGCACCGGCAGAACGTTCCCGTCTCGTTGATTTGTCAGGTACAAATCCACAAATATCTTCGCGCCAGACCGGTGTTGCCCCGGTCTGGCTGAAGAGATTGACATCGGGAGAAAAGCCGCCTGACATGGCGATGCAATCGCAATCAACTTTCTCGGCAAATGTCCCATCAACTCGCTGCAACGAAAGACCGTTGACCGCCGCGCTGCCATGGGCCTTTGCAGGCAACATGTTCTTTTCACAACGTATGCCGGCATCTATCGCGGGCTGTGCTGCAGCTGGCAAACCAGATCGCGCATCGGCGATCATCGCGACATTCACAGCGTTATTGTGAAGCACCATGGCGGTCGCGTAGGCATCATCATTGTTGGTGCAGATGATGATGTTTTGACCCGGGGTTGCGCCATAACGTTCAACAAATCGTCGCACCGCCGACGACAACATAACCCCTGGACGGTCATTATTGTCGAAAGTCATCGGCCTTTCGTGGCTGCCGCAAGCAAGGACAATTTCTTTTGCCCGAATGGTCCACATGCGCTGCCGCGGCTGACCATTTGCCGGTTCGCCAAGGTGATCGCTCACCCGCTCCAGCGCCGCACACACATTGTGATCGTAGTAACCGAACAACTGGGTACGCATCATCACCGTGACATTTTCCAGTTGATCCAGTTCCTCAATGGTGTTTTCCAGCCATTCGAAACCGTCGACGTCGTTTATTGTCGTTCCATCCGGTGAAAGGGCGCCACCTGCGCAAGATTGCTCCTCCACCAAAATGACCCGCAGGCCCGATCTTGCAGCGGCAAGTGCTGCTGAAAGGCCGGCAGGGCCGGCCCCGGCAATCAACACGTCGCAATGGCCATGGGCGTGCTCATAGCTATCCGGGTCCGGGTCTTGCGCAGCACGGCCAAGGCCGGAAGAACGGCGGATGATTTTTTCATAAACGCTTTCCCACAACGATGCCGGCCACATGAAGGTTTTATAATAGAACCCGGCGGTCAAAAACGGCGCAATCAACTGGTTGGCGGAAAGAACATCGAACTTCAGCGAGGGAAACCGGTTCTGGCTGTTGGCTTCCAGCCCGTCGAAAACCTCGATCATGGTGGCACGGCTATTGGGTTCACGCCGGGAGCCGGTGCGTAATTCCACCAGTGCGTTTGGCTCTTCAGAACCGGCAGTGAGGCATCCTCTTGGCCTGTGATACTTGAACGACCGACCAAAAAGTTTGACATTATTGGCGATCAGCGCGGAGGCTAACGTGTCACCGGCAAATCCCTGATAGCTTTTGCCGTCGAATGTGAAACGGACAAGTTTGCTGCGATCAATGCGCGAGCCGGCGGAGGCAAGTCTTAGAGGTTGCATGCTCACCCTATGCCTCCTTGTCCGGTAAATGCAGTTCGTCCTGCGGAGCGCCGGTCGCGGCAATTTCATGGGTCAAAGTGTTGCGGGCAACTTTGACCCATTGCCGGCATCCGGCGACATGATGCCACCATTCTGTATGCCAACCTCTTGGATTGTCGCGAATGTAGACATAGCGGAAAAATGCCTCTTCATCGCCATCGGGGTCAGGACGTTTTACCGTCGCGTCGCCCTGATACTGGTATTCGGCCTCATCGCGCAAACCGCACCACGGGCAGTCAATTCTGTGCATCGCCGCCTCCTATTGAATCCACGGGTTGGGGCCGACGCCCTTTTCATCAAGCATTCGGCCCTCGCGGAATCTCTCGATAGTGAATTTCTCATTGAGCTTGTGCGGCGCGTCCTTTGCAATGGTGTGGGCATAACACCAGCCCGAGGCAGGCGTTGCCTTGAAGCCGCCATAGCACCAGCCACCATTGAGAAACAGCCCATCAATACCGGTCTTGCAGATGAATGGGCTGCCATCGAAGCTCATATCCATGATGCCGCCCCAGTGGCGCAACAGTCGCACCCGGCCAATCGCCGGCATTATCGCCATGCCGCCGGCCATCACATGTTCCATCATCGGCAGGTTGCCGCGCTGGGCATAGGAATTGTAACCATCAAGATCGCCGCCATAGACCAGCCCGCCCTTGTCGGACTGGCTGATATAAAAATGCCCTGCCCCGAAGGTGACAACCGTATCGATCAGCGGTTTGATACCTTCGCTAACAAATGCCTGCAACACATGGCTTTCCACCGGCAGTTCAATTCCGGCCATCTGCGCCACCCGGGAGGTATGGCCGGCAACTGCAATTGCGACCTTGCCGGCGCCAATAAATCCGCGCGAGGTTTCGACCCCTGTGGCCTTGCCGCCTTCAATCCGGATATCTTTTACTTCACAGTTTTGAATAATATCGACACCACGCTGGTCTGCCCCCCGGGCATAACCCCAGGCAACCGCGTCATGGCGCACAGTGCCGCCACGGCGCTGGATCAGGCCGCCCTGAATCGGGAAGCGAGCGTTTTCAAAATCGAGGATAGGCACCATCTGCTTTAGTTCGCCAGGCGACAATAGATCGGCATCAATGCCGGCAAGACGCATTGCATTGCCGCGCCGCGCAAAGGCATCACGTTGCGGGTCGGAGTGAAACAGATTGATCACACCACGCTGGGAAACCATGGCGTTGAAGTTGAAGTCCTGTTCCAGCCCCTCCCACAATTTCATCGATTTTTCGTAGAAATGGGTATTGGGTGGCAACATGTAGTTGGAACGCACAATGGTCGTGTTGCGCCCGACATTACCGCCGCCGATCCACCCCTTTTCAAGCACCGCGACATTGGTTATGCCGTGTTCTTTTGCAAGATAATAGGCGGTCGCAAGGCCATGGCCGCCTCCGCCGATAATTACCACATCATATCGGGCCTTAGGTTGTGGATCGCGCCACATCCGGGTCCAGCCCTTGTGTCCCGTCAGGCCCTGCCACAATACCGATAGTGCTGAATAGTGCATATTGAAATTCCCGCCCTGTTGGCAATCAGCTCCAGGGATAGGGGCTGTTGCTGACCGGGTGCAGTTCGCCCTTGGCGTAGCGGTCAAAACGGAAGGGTTCAAGCAACGCCTGTTTGCGGCCAAGAATTTCATCTGCCATCAAATGACCAACACCAATCATTTTGTAGCCGTGATTGCTGTCGGCAATGATATGGACATTTTCGCAAAACGTGTCGAAAACCGGGAAACTGTCTGGGGTGAAACAACCAAGACCGCCGGAGGGTTCTTTCTTGAACTTCCCGATCTGGCCTGAAAAACGCTCCTGGCAATGGGCAAGCGCCGAGCACCACATATGAGCAAAATCATCGCCAACAATGAATTCCGGCGATTCAGGACCATAAGGATCGATAGCCACATCGTCGGCCGGTGTCATCACTTCATAGGGCATGGCGCCGCCCTGTACTCCACCGAAGTGAAAATCGGGTTTGTAGTAGATGCCCCAGGGCTCCTCGCGCACCACCGAACCATCGACATCGGACAGTAACACAGCGTCGGTATCGACGTGAATGACCGGCGGCATGCCACCATCGTTGAGTTTCTGCAGGTTCGGGTCGACCCCGATGACGCCTTCCTCAAGGCACCAGTAACGCCAGGTGGGAATGCCATCATGGGTCGTGCCATCTGCGCCCTTGATCGAAACTTCTCTCGGTAGTTCCAGCATGTCCCAAATGGTTTTGACCCAGGGACCGACCGCAACCACCACCTCTTCGCATTCGATTGTGCCCTTGTCGGTTTCGACTGCAGTTATCGCGCCAGAACCATTCGCCCGGGTAAAACCGGTAACGGCAACACCGGTCATAATACGGGCACCGGTTGCCTCCGCCTTATCGGCCAGACCATAGATTGCCTTGGTATTATTGGCGTAACCGCCCTTCTTTTCATGCAAAACTGAAGTGATGTTTTGGGCCCGCCAGTCTGACAACAGGGACCTCATGTAGTCCGTGCAGTCCTTTTCACCTTCAATGAATTCAGACGTATAGCCGATAGCCTTTTGCTGCTCATAAATGGAGGTAATATCCTTGCGCATACCCTCGTGGCTTATCTGCATGTATCCCACGGCATGATAGCTGAATGCTTGAGGATCGGACTCCCATACACCAACGCTGTGGGCCATTAACTCACGCATGGCTGGCTGGAAATAATTGTTGCGGACCACGCCGCAGGCAATGCCGCTGGCGCCTGCTGCGATCGCCGTTTTGTCCAGCACTACAATATCAGCACCGCTGCCCTTGCCGGTTGCCTTAAGTTGCTCTCCCAGACGCCATGCGCAAGAAAGGCCATGAATGCCAGCGCCAATGATCACATATTTGCTGCTTTGTGGAAATGCCATGCCATTGTCTCCTGTGACTAACAACAAAATGCAGCCAATATGATATGCGTCAAACAATGTTCTGGACAAAAAAGACGATAAATTGGACAATTCCCGTTTAGACAACGCTGGTCCAGCCGATGAAACTAGATCATGAGAGCAAGCATTTCGTTTTTTTGTTGATACCGGGTTTTTCCCTTGTGGCCCTTTCCTGCGCCGTCGATGCGCTGAGGGCCGCGAATGTGGAATCCGGCGAGACGTTGTTTCAATGGACAATGGTGGCTGAGAACGTGGGCGAGGTCGCCTCATCCAGCGGCATTTCCATTTCTTGTATAGAAATCATTGAAGACCGCTCCATCGACGTGCTGGTGGTTTGCGGGGGCGAACGCTCTCATCTGTTTGCCAGTAGTGCCGTCGATTCCTGGCTTAAGATCTGTGGGCGCAGGCACATGATGATCGGTTCAATTTCGGACGGGGCATATGTTGTTGCCGCGGCCGGGCTGTTCAACGCCCACCGCTCAACCATTCACTGGAAATGTCAAAGCCCCTACCGCGAGCGCTTTCCCGATCTCGACGTGCGAACTTCGATCATGGAGATCGACAGGAATCGCTTTTCGTGCGCCGGTGGAACAGCGAGCCTCGACCTGATGCTGCATTTTATCGCCCATGAAAAGGACAATGAGTTTGTTGGCAGGATCGCAGACAATTACTTCCATGATGTCGTGCGCAATGAAGAGCAGCTGCAGCCGATGACCAGCAGATACCGGTTTGCGGCCCGCAACCGCACTGTCTCGGATGCGCTTTTGATCATGGATGCGGAACTGGAAGCACCATCGCCGATAAGCAATATTGCCAAAAGGCTGCATGTATCACACCGCCAACTTGACAGATTGTTCAAGCGGTATTTGGAAACTTCTCCAGGGCAGTATTACCGCGGTATGCGCCTTGCCCGCGCCGCCGGGCTGTTGCGCCAGACCGAATTGAGCACTGGTGAAATAGCACTTGGCTGCGGTTTTCAATCCAGTTCGCATCTTTCGGGGCATTTCAAGTCTCACTTTGGTGTCACCCCACATCAGTACCGGGGACGCGCTTGAAAATCATCCAATGCGCGATTGTCCGAGGGATTTTACCGGCCTTACATATTTTTACAGATAGGCAAGCAGGCTGGTTGCAATTTATTCCAAATGGGCAACAATATGGTTCCTAGTGGTTCTGTACCAACATTTGCGTCCCGTTGCAGCACCCATATTTGCAAATGTTGGAATCAAAAGAACCACTAGCAAGTTGTTGAATCTAGTGGAATTTTTGAATTTGACATTTGAAAATGAACGAGGCTGCAAGTGGGTACCAAATGTCAAATTCATTCCACTAGAGCTCGCCAGATTCAGGAACAGGACAATGCTACAGACCGCGCTTCGTGACCAGTTTCTCAACTGGCAGTGTCGCATCAGGCAGATCGCCATGCGGGAAAACGAGGGAAGACCCACCGAAGGCATGCGGCCGCGGGTGCTGGACGCCTACGGCAGCCGAATTTCGGAAGGTATCATCACGCTGATAATCCGCGAAAATTCCGCTGAAAGTACCGAATTCTTCAAATTCCAGGTGCAAAAACACAATGACCCGCAAGATGTCTTCAAAAAGGGTCTCACCTATTTGCAGGCAACCCATTTCCATCGCGCTACAGAATTTGGCGATGAACTGACCGCTTTGTTTACCGGCGGTTCCGATTTTGCCCGTAAACTGATCGAAATGGAAAACTGTATTCTTGAGTTTGAGCAATTCAACCAATCTTTTAGATTGCCATGTCAGGTGCGCAACCTCTTATTTGACGACGCCCTGTTTCAGGCAACGATTTGGCACAACCGTTTATTCAGCAGCGCTCTTTCCGATGATGTCACGATTTTGGGGTTCAAGCCCGATTGGGATGCGAGTGGCCAAAGCCCGTCCATATGATGGTATGATCGGCGCGCCTGGAAACACTATCTGTTACGGCGTCCAACGCTGAATTGCCCGCATTTACAAAAGATTGTCGACCCGTCACATGCGCGGTCTTTTCTTTTCCGGATCATAGTGCGGGAAACGGACGATCCGCGCCGGTATCCGTTTCATCTGGCCATCGAGTTTGCCGATTTCCACATTGGTTCCAATTTCCGCATGGGTCACATCAACCCGCGCCAGGGCAATGTTCGCGTTTAACAAAGGCGAACGCATACTGCTGGTGACCTCGCCAATCTGCGGCCTGCCGATGTGAACGCAGTCGCCGTTGCCAACGAGTACCCGGCTGTCGATTTCAAGGCCCACAAGTCTCTTTTGTGGATGGTTCTTGCGCTCTGTCAGCGCCGCCTTGCCGATGAAATCATCCTCCTTGGATTTCAGTGGCACGGTAAATCCGATACCGGCCTCGAACGGATCGACGGTCTCATCGAATTCATAATCCTTGAAGATCAGCCCGGCCTCTGTGCGCACCATGTCGAGTGCCTCAAGTCCGAGCGGTGCCAGGCCGTGTTTTTGCCCGGCTTGCCATACCGCCTCGAACACCGTTGCCGCATCCCCTGGGTGGCAAAATATCTCATACCCCAGTTCCCCTGAATAGCCGGTTCTGGAAACAACAACCGGAACGCCCTGACGGTCTCCAATACGGCCAACCGTAAAGCGGAACCAGTCAAGTTCGCCTGCCTCTGCGCGTACTGGCGGCGTCCAGATAATTTCCTTGACGATCTCGCGGCTGGCCGGTCCCTGCACTGCAATGTTGTGCATTTGATCGGTCGACGAACGAACCCAAGCCTTCAGGCCCAGAATTGCGGCCTGTTCCCGCATCCATATACCCGAAACATCGCTTCCACCGATCCAGCGGAAATTGTCCTGATCCAGCCGGTAGACCGTGCCGTCATCGACCATGCCACCGTGCTCGTAGCACATGGCGGTATAAACCACCTGTCCCGGCGACAACCTTCTAATGTTGCGGGTCAAACAGTATTGCAGCAGGGTCTCCGCATCCGGTCCCGTCACCTCGAATTTCCGCAGTGGTGACAAATCCATGATCACCGCCCGCTCACGGCATGCCCAATATTCTTCGATCGGCCCTTCATTATTGAAGCGGTTGGCCAGCCAATAGCCGTTATATTCGGCAAAATCCCGGGTCAGTTTTGAAAAACAGGAATGAAATCCGGTTTCTTTGGTGAGAACTGGGTCTGCTTGTGGGGTCATGCGAAATGCCGTTGCTTTTTTGAATTCTTCTTTTGCCGCATAGGTGCGAACATGGATTTCTGTCGGGTTCCAGCCATTGGCCGCATCGATGTCGCAGGGACAGGCCGATGCAACACACACCAGATCGGTTAGCGCCCGCATCAACACATAGTCGCCCGAACGCGACCACGGTTCATCAAAATAGATCTGATTTTGCGCGTCGATATTGGTGTTGTAGAAATAATTCAGCGCTTCCCAACCCGCCCGCGGGTTGATGCCATACTGATCAAGTGTGGCATTGAAATTTTCCGAACAATTGATGTGGCCGGGATAACCCATATCGTCATAGTAACGCGAATTACAGGCGGTCAAAAAAGCATCATGACGGCCACAGGTATCCTGAATAATCTCGACAAGTGGTTCCATCTCCAGATCGAACGCTTTTGCCGGAAGACCGGGAACCGGACTGGTTACGCCAAGCAATGACCGTGTTATTGTCGCATCAAGCGCCAATTCCTTTCCCTTGTCGAGTTTGCGTCTGGAAAACGCCTGAAAGTCCGAGCACTGGCGGCCCTCGACGTCAATAATCTGGATATACTCGCCGGCTTTTACCGTAAAACTCTCGGCCGTTGCCCTGTTGATCCTGATATCCTGTTCAGGGTCTGCCAAAGGTTCTGGAAGTCTGAGCACATTTTCCGGATTTTTGTCCGCGCGGTGAATAAGCAGTTCAATCCCGGTTGCCGTATTCTGCCTTTCGGCGTCCATCACGCCGCCGGGTGCTGCAACAATCAAAGTACCGATGCGCAGAACTGAAAATGTGGCGCGGTCTCCGGCTGGCGAGCCGACCCCAAATACAGTTAGTGAACGGGCACCG
Organism: Rhizobiaceae bacterium; assembly: GCA_965248135.1. Classification (GTDB taxonomy): domain Bacteria; phylum Pseudomonadota; class Alphaproteobacteria; order Rhizobiales; family Rhizobiaceae; genus SZUA-100. Next base: position 70,674 of record CBDFIN010000006.1, read on the forward strand.
GAAATTTCGATGTTACGCCGCTCAAGCGAAGCGCGGGCTCTTCTGGCGCTTTCATCGCCGGCCTCCAAGATGGCTTTGAAACCTTGGGCTTCACCGTCCGCTGCGGCGTCGAGAACCCCGGCATCGGTTCGCCCGTTTGACCCGATAGAGATAATCTCGCAGGGCTGGCATCCTTCAATATCGATGACCTCAATTGTGTCGCCAGGCTCCACTTCGGTAATTACCGATCCCGCACCGGCAACAACATATCGCTCGGTACCGGCAGGAAGAACATTTTGACCAGGACGCAGGATTCGAGAGGGTGTTGGCAGCAAAATGGTCACGAAAACCTAGCCTCCAAGATAAGTTTCTCTAACTTTGTCGTTATTGAGCAAGGCCTTCGCATCATCTTCCATCACCACTGAGCCGGTCTCCAACACATAGGCCCTTTGCGACAGTGCAAGCGCCAGCCGGGCATTTTGTTCAACCAGAACAACCGTTTTTCCTTCTGCGTGGATTTCCTTGATGATCTTGGCGATCTCCTGACACAGAATAGGCGAAAGTCCAAGCGAAGGCTCATCCATCAACACAACCTTCGGATTGGACATCAATGCCCGCCCCATCGCGAGCATCTGTTGTTCACCGCCGCTCATTGTTCCCGCCGCCTGTTTCAAACGTTCGCGCAGACGCGGAAAATGCTTGAATACGCCATCGAGATCGCGTTGAATGCCGTCTTTGTCGTTGCGCGTGAAGGCCCCCATTTCCAGATTTTCCATAACGGTCATATAAGGAAATACGCGCCGCCCCTCTGGTACATGGGCAATGCCCATCGCGGTAATTTCCTCGGGCGAGCAATGGTCGATGCGCTGGCCTTCAAACCAGATTTCGCCGCTGGACGGCTGCTTCAATCCGGAAATCGCCCGCAATGTCGTGCTTTTTCCGGCGCCATTTGCACCAATGAGCGCAACGATGTGCCCCTCCTCGACATCGATCGACACATCCCGGATAGCGGTGACCTTGCCAAAATTGACGCTTGCATGTTTTACACTAATCAACAATGTCCTCGACCCCCAGATAGGCTTCGATAACTTCCTTGTTCGACATTATTTCTTCGGGCAGGCCTTCGGCCAGTTTTGTCCCAAAATTGATAACGGTGATGTGGTCACACAGATTCATGACTGTCCGCATATCATGTTCAACGAGCATCACTGTCATGCCGAGTTCATCCCGTACCAGCCTGATTATCCGCGTCATTTCCACGGTCTCGGTCGGATTCATGCCGGCGACCGGTTCGTCAAGCATCAAAAGCCGGGGCTTGGTCGCCAGCGCGATGGCGACATTCAGCGCTTTTTGCAAGCCATATGGCAGGTTGCTCGCCAGCTCATCGCGGTGGGCCGTCATTCCCAGGAAGTCGACGATTTCCTTTGACTTTTCAAGATTTTCGCGCTCCAGATTGCGGTTCAGGCCGAATGCTCCGCCAAAGAAAGTGCCAGAGGCGTGAATGTGGCAGCCGATATTGACGTTCTCCAGAACCGTAAAATCTGGAAACATGGCCACGCGCTGAAAAGTCCGGACGACCCCAAGTTGGGCAATTTTTTCAGGTGAAAGGCCTGAAATTATTGTGCCGTCGAACACAACCGTTCCGCTGGTAGGTTTGTTAACCCCGCTGATGACATTAAAAAACGTCGTTTTTCCCGCGCCATTCGGACCAATGATTCCGCGGATTTCTCCCGCATTGACATTCAGATCCAGGTTATGGTTGGCTTTCAGCCCGCCAAAATATTTGCACAGCTGTTTGACTTCAAGAATGCTCATCCAGAGCCCTTTTCAACATCACAATCGCTTCCCCTTGCAGCACAAGGTCTACCTTTTCGAAATCTCATTGTCCGCACCCCGCATTCTGTCAAAAATCTCCCTTGCTCTCGAAACAAAGCTCTCCAGACCACCCGGCAACAGGGTCAAAAAGACGATCAAAATGCCCCCGAACAATAGCGGACGCCATTCGGCCAGCGGGCGCGCGGCTTCACCAATCACCATCATCACTGCGACACCCAGAATGGGCCCCCAGAAGGTTCCCACACCGCCAACGACGACCCAGATAACCAGATACACCATAACATTGGCATCAAAGTTCTTCGGATCAATAGCACCCAGACGATGGGCCAGCAGCACCCCGGCGATACCGGCAAAAAATGCTGATACGCTGAAGGCCATGGCCCGATAGTTGGCGACATTAATGCCGATGCATTTCGACAAATCCTCATCGGCATAAATCGCCTTCAAAGCTCTGCCGGTGCGCGACACATCGATGCGATATAGGATTGCCAGACACATCACCGTAAATATCAACACCACATAGAAATAGGGCGTGGCGTCAAAGAAGTCGATGTCACCCAGTTCGATCGGCGGAATACCGATCATTCCCCTGGGGCCACCGAAGGGATAGTGGAGCTTGACCCAAATCAGGCGAACGAACTCGCCAAGCGCGAAGGAACCAATAAAGAAACCGAAACCCTTGGTGCGCAGCAACGGGAAAAACAACAGCCAGGCCAATCACCGCCGATGCAAGGCCGCCAAAAAGTACCGTTCCCCAGAACGGCCAACCAAGAAACTTGGCCATCATCGCGGTTGCATAAGCGCCAACTCCCATGAATACGATATGCGACAGGGACCAGTCTCCGGCTGTGGTGATCAGACGAAAACTGCATGCAAGGATCAGGTTAATCATGAACAAGATCAGCAATTCGATGTAGTATTCACCAACAAATTGCGGAAGAAAGGCGAAACCAACAAGAACCGCCAGAATGAACAAATTGCGTGCCATCTGACCCTCTACATCTTGACGCGGCCAAGCAGGCCGGTTGGTTTGATGACCAAAACCAGTGCCATGAAGGCCACGCCAACCATGGTGGCCAGAACCGCATCAAACATGGTTGTGACGAATGTATGGATAAATCCGAGCAGGAATGCCGCAAGTATGGCGCCCTCAATGCTCGCCATGCCACCGACTATGACGACGATAAATGCTGTAATAATGATCGAATGGCCCATATAGGGGGTTACTGCATTGATAGGCGCCATCAGGGCGCCTGCGACGCCGGCAAAACCTCCGGAAATCGCCATCGACAGCATCGTAATCTTGTTGATGCTTATCCCTTGCAAGGAAGCTGCTTCCACATCCTGGGCGCAGGCGCGCAAAGCTTTCCCAAGCTTTACCCGATGAAGGAAGTACCACAATCCCCCGACCATGAGGGCGGTGGTCGGCAGGATTGTCAGTCGTTGCCATGAAATCTTGGCGCCGAACATGTCTGCAGCGCCCATATAGGGTGTTGGGACCGATCGCATCAAGCCAACGCCCCAAACCTGGCCGACAAGAACCTGCAGGATGAACGCAAGTCCGGCCGTTGCCATGAACCCGGCCAACACATTGCCACGGGTTGGTCTAAAAACAAATCTTTCGGTTATTATGCCAAGCGCTGCGACGATGGGAAACGCCGACAAAACCGCCGCCGGAAATGGCATGCCACCAAGCGCATAAAAGACATAGACCACATAAGCTCCCGCCATATAGAACTCACCATGGGCAAAATTCGCCATCTGCATGACGCCGAAAGCCAGCGCCAATCCGACGGCAATTGTTGCATATATCGAACCCAAAATCACGGCATTAGCGACACTTTGAACGAAGGTCGGCCAATCCATTCTTGTCCCCTTACCCTTTTGCCAGCCTGTAAGTGCCAGTATGCCCGGAATTCCACCGAATACCAAAGGCCACGGGCTTAACCAACCATCTTGAAATGCAGCTACAGTGAATTTCCTTGTATTCGGAGGCAGCTCAACTGCCTCCGAAAGTGATGACTATTTGGTGGTTTAACGTTGATCGAACATTTGTCCGCGTTCCCGCACAACAGCAATGATCTGGTCCTTGCGTGCTGCAAACCAGTTCGAAAAATCAATCACCGCCTGAATGCGCTTGATGCCATCACGATGCTCATTGAATGGTATCGGCGTTGCGATCATGTTGTCGATGCCCCACATCTCCTTGCCGGACATTTTGCCGGGTCCAAGAATGGTCAGGATAGATTCCTGTGCACGCAATGCTTCTAACACCTTGTCAGGATTGAAGGTTCCGGCAAGTTGCGCGCCTTTGGCCCACAGTCGCAGCATAATCACATGGTCCCAGTCGATGCCGGTAATTCCGCGGTGTACATCATCGGCACCACCGGGCCCGTAGCGTTTAAGCCAATCCTGGTAGAACTTGTGCTGGAATGACGGCTCGTTCCACCATGGGTCGTCGAACAGCGGAAAGCTGTCAACCGCACCTTCCATATATTCAGCCGGCACCTTTTGCAGAATGGACTCAGTATCAAGATAGTTGGCCGAAATAACCCCCTTGTAACCCTGCACATGCAACTGCTCGATGATCAGCGCCACAAAGGTTGGATAGGAAAGATTGAGACTGACAACATCCGGTTTGGTCGCCAGCATAGCGGTGACAATTGGTGCAAAATCGGTTGTTTCCAGCGAGTAATGCTTGTCGTAAACCACTTCCCAGCCATCGGCGATGGCGGAGCCGACTTCCCAGGATTGCGATGTCAACCCGATGGTGTCGTCCTGCGAAATCACAGCCCACCGTTTGAGGCTTGGATCACGCATCTTGTGATAGAATGGCCGCATCATATCGATACGCGGGGTTACATCTCCGCCGGCGATCAGATAGGGCCGATCTGGCTTGATATCGGTCGAGATCAGGCTTGCGTAAATAACCTTTTTCTTGGTCAGGTATGGATGGACCGCATCTGCGGGATTGCCGCCAATAGCGCTGATGAATATAACATTATGTTGAAGCACCAGCTCCTTTGCCCCCTGCAGCGCCTTGCTACCGGTTGCCTCATCGTCAAATGTGAACATTTTCAAAGGATAGCGGTTTCCATTGACCAGCAGGCCGCCTTCGGCATTGACCTCGTCGATGAACATCTGGTTTCCGGTCAGACCCGGCAGGCCCCAGCCAGCGTCAGGGCCGGAAAGCGCGCCAAGGAAGCCGACATTGACGGCTTCACCCGGAACCGGGTCCTTCCATTCGGCAGCATTTGTTGCCGAAGTTGTCAAAGACGCTGCAAAAAGCACAATGGCCATCAGCCTCCATAGTAGTATTTTCGGTACTTTCATCGTTTCTCCTCCTTCTCATTGGTTGTTTTCGACTTCATAGAGAAGCCTTCTCGATGCTGACGGGACATGCCTGTCAGCTCAAAAACTCCAATGCCTGCAAATCAGTTTCCCGCTCCAACCGATCCGTTGCTGTTTCGGATGCTTGGTACTGAAACGGGCACACAGCTTGCGATTTTCACTGAATGTTAATCGTAACAGACCAAATTGCAACCAATTTTTACCTACTAGTATACAATTTTGCACCTTTTGCATACCAATTTAAGTAATTGGTCTCAATTATCCCAGGTGGCATACCCAAGAATTTCCTCGAAATATCACTTGGGTGTGATTCCCTTTGCTGAATTGAACACAATGCGGAGGTGATTTGTATCCGATTTTAGATGATGAACCGCCCCGGCGAGAGCCACCACCAGCGCAATGATCACCCGCGCGCCAACGCCTGTGCCAGTTTGCCGGCGGTAGACACCGCAAGGCAAAACCGCTCCGCTGCATGGCGATGTGATAATCCAGCTTCAATTGCATCAACAACCCGTTGACGAAGATCAATTCCATAAGCCCAGCCTATCACAACCTCCTGATCACAATCAGGTGTGTAGTGAGCCAGACATTGCTCCAATATGGAAGCATCAAACCGATACAGTCAGGGGAATCGCATCTGGAGTTTGACAAATATGCCTGAATAGATTGTTGAAGTTTCATCAGATTGTGGAACTTCAAGATGAAAACAATCATAAGCTATTTCAATGATATAGACGATCCGCGCACGGGCAATGCCTGCCGTCACAGGCTTTGTGACATCATGGTTATCAGCCTTTTATGTGCCTTGTGTGCAGCTGAAGGGCAATCAGGGCGACATGCAGGCGGATGTGCGCGCCTTCATAGACGACCAAGAGATTGATTATATTGACGAATATATCTCAACAAACGTCGACCATGGTCGCATCGAAGAACGTTCCTATCGCGTCTACAGCACTACGCAATATCTTGACGACACCCGCAAATGGCCAGGCCTCAAGGCCTTCGTCCATGTCATTTCGACGCGCGAGATGGGTGGAAAATCAAGCCGCTGCGAGCGCGTTTGTCTCATGCCAAAACGCCCACAAGCGCAGGAATCTGCAACCATTATCCAAGGTCATTGGGCAATCGAAAACAGCCTCCACTGGTCGCTTGATATCATTATGAACGATGACCGGTATCGCGCTCAACCGTGACCAAGACAATCCGCAACTGATTTTTGAAAGTATGAATTCGACAGGTCGCGAACTGAGCCAAGCCGGCCTAATCCGTAACTTCATCCTTATGGGATTGGAGCCAGTTCTACAGACCCGCCTTTACGAACAGTTCTGGCGACCGATGGAAGTTGCCTTCGGACAAGAAGCTTACAACACTCAATTCGATGGGTTCATGCGTCACTACTTGACTGTCAAAACAGGAGAAATTCCCCGTCTTGATGAAGTCTATGACGCCTTTAAAGCGCATGCCCGGAGCATTGGTGCAACGGATGAACGCATTGAACCGTTAGTGCAAGAAATCCGCGATTATGCGCGCTATTTCTGCGCCATGGCTTTGGGGGCAGAGACCGATGCTGATTTGAAACTTGCCTTTCATGATTTGCGTGAGATTAAAGTTGATGTTGCTTATCCGTTCCTGCTGGAACTTTACCATGACTACGTCACCGAGGTTTTGGGCAAAGACGAATTCGCAGAAGCGGTCCGCTTGATCGAGTCCTATGTGTTCCGTCGCGCCATCTGCACGATCCCGACCAATTCAATGAACAAGACGTTCGCTACCTTTACCAAGGCGATCAAGAAAGATCGCTACCTTGAAAGCACAAAAGCTCATTTCATAACGCTGCCATCCTACAGACGTTTTCCAAAAGATGATGAATTCGAGCGTGATATCCAAACCCGCGATCTCTACAACTTCCGAAGTAAATCCTACTGGCTACGCCGCCTGGAGAACTTTGGGCGCAAGGAGCGAGTATCTGTCGAGGAGTACACAATCGAACACATTATGCCACAAAACGCCGAATTGTCTCCGTCCTGGAAAACAGCTCTGGGTTCAAATTGGCAGCGTGTGCAAGAGGAGTGGCTGCACACCCTTGGAAACCTGACACTGACTGGTTATAATTCAGAGTATGGCGACAAGCCCTTCACGGCTAAGCGCGATATGCAAGGCGGCTTTAAGGAGAGCCCGTTGAAAGTTAACGCAGATATTGGCTCTTTGGATGAATGGGATGAAACGGCCGTTAAGAACCGCGCGGCAAGCCCAGGGCGATGAAGGTCCTGGCGGTTCTGCTTTATGGTATGGGCAACATCTCTTTTGGCATAATCGGGCGGTTGTTTGGTGTCAGCGGTGTTGCAGTGTATAAGTGGATTGGCGGCGAGGCATCGCGCCTTTGATGGCCTGAAATTCCACAAGAGATTGAAATTGTTCAACTTGATGAGATGTGGCACTTTGTTAACGGGAAAAAAACAAGGTTTGGGTCTGGCGAACCCATGATCCTTGTTCAGGGCGAACTCTGGCCCGGGAACTGGGTCGGCGTGATGCTGAAACGGCCCGAAAACTTCTCGATAAAGTCGGCATCGAAGGTAAAACCTTCGTCACCGACGACTGGGAGGGCTGTCACCGGGTGATCCCCGAACAGCAACTGTTCACAGGCAAAGACCTGACTTTCCCTATTGAGCAGAACAATTCCAGCATCCGCCACCACCTTGCGCGGTTTCGCCGAAAATTAAAAGTTACCTTGCGCAGCCGTCACATGGTTGACAGTTCACTGACCCCTTTTTACCACCTTCATAAAGACCAAGGCTTTGAAAAATATCAGCAAATTTTTTTATCTATATAGCGGGATTATACCAGGGGGAGTTAATATTGACCGATATGGCCGGCGCTTGCGCGCCGCCCCCGCGGAGGCCGGGGCGTAGCCCAAATTGGCCGTGAGCGAAAAAACAAATGGTGGCATCATGTTTTGCTCGTTTAGTTATAGTCGGTTAAGTGTCTTTCCGGTCAATCAAATGGATAAACGAACCGGCCACATTGCCGTGCTGCAATCCAGCTATTCCTTTGGGTTCTCCAAGCGCGTCGGCAACCTCAAATAGCGCACCATCATCGGGTTTTTTTAACTCGCTAGCATAGTGGAATTCATGTGCAGTCAAAACGTCATTCGCCCCTGCCATTGAAAATTGGCCAACAGGTCTGACCACCCGATAGCCAAGATGAAGTTTAGGATGCTCGAAGCTGGTAACAAGCGGCAGCAGTCCAGCCATTTTATGACGTTTGCCTTTGGCGTCCACAAGCCCCTCACCCAGCACCATGTAGCCACCGCATTCGCCGTAGATAAACGACCCCCGGTCGCGATGGCGTAAAAGACCGGCGATCATTTTTTCATTGGCAGAAAGTGTTGCGGCGTGCAATTCGGGATAGCCGCCAGGAAGATAGACGGCATCGGCGCTTTCATCCGGCGCTTCATCGGCCAACGGTGAGAAAAACCGTAACTCGGCTCCCTGGCTACGCCAATTATCCAACATATGAGGGTAACTGAACGCGAAGGCGAGATCGCGGGCAACAGCAATGCGTTGTCCCGGCGGGCAGATGCCGGTGTGGTCGCCTTGATGGCCCGCAGTCAGCGGTGAAAACTGCTGCAACAGCAGCTCGAAATCGATGGTTTTGTCGATGATATTGGTGGCATTTTCAATAAATGCCTCCAGATCGGCGCGCTCACCCGCCTGCACCAACCCCAGATGACGCTCGGGCATAACCAGTCCCTCCTGCCGCCGCAAAGCGCCAATCACCGGAACTCCCGTGTTCGACAGGGCATTGCGCAGCATAAGTTCATGCCGGTCGCTGCCAACCCGGTTCAACACGATTGCACCAATGCGCACGTCTTTTCGGTGTTGGCAAAATCCTTCAATCAATGCGGCAATGGAATGCGATTGTTTGGCCGCGTCGACCACCAGCAAGACCGGGCAATTCAAAAGCGATGCAAGATCGGCTGCAGAGCCGGTACCATCCAGGGCACCATCGAACAGACCCATCATGCCCTCGATCAACAACGGTCCCGACAAGGTCCGGGATATCGCCAGTTGATGCAGCAGGTCGCTGCGCATCGCCCAGGGGTCGAGATTGACACAGTCCCCCCCACCGGCCTTTGCATGAAATTGTGGATCGATATAGTCAGGCCCCGCCTTGGCGGATTTCACCGCTATGCCGCGTCTTTGCAGTGCCCGAAGCAACCCCAATGTGACCAGTGTCTTGCCGCTGCCGGAGCAAGGTGCGGCGACAATCAATCCCTTTCCGGTCAATCGATCATTGGCATCGGGCATGTTGGCTGCCTAACAGCTTTTCCCCTCGCCGACAATCGCCTATAGGTGGGGAATGAAAGCGGATCGCGGCACGGCAGAAAGGAAAAGTGGCCAAGCACCATTGCGGCGCGGATGGACCACGGGCGCCTGCGCGACAGCGGCTACCAAGGCGGCTCTTACAGCACTGATAACCGGTGAATTTCCCGATCCGGTGGCCATTCTCCTACCCAGGGGCGATGCAACGCATTTCGCCCTATGCTATGAGGCGATAAATGAAATGGGCGCCCATGCAGGCATTATCAAGGATGCAGGCGACGACCCCGACGTTACCCACGGCGCAACCATCATTGTTGCCGTGCGGCCATTGCCGCCAGGGTCAGGCATCGTTTTTGCGGCGGGTGAAGGTGTTGGTACCGTCACCAGGCCAGGACTTCCAGTCAAACCCGGTGAACCGGCCATCAACCCGGTACCACGCAAGATGATGGGGGATATTGTCGACCAGATCTGCGGTCAATATGGCTTGCCGGCAGATGTGCAGATTACCATCACCATACCGGGTGGTGAGGTGCTGGCGAAAAAGACCTGGAATCCACGGCTCGGCATCACCGGTGGCTTGTCCATCCTCGGCACAACCGGTGTGGTGCACCCGTTTTCCTGTTCAGCCTGGATACACTCTATCCATCGCGGCATCGATGTCGCCAGAGCCGCCGGCCTGGACCACATCATCGCGTCAACGGGGTCCACTTCCGAAACTGCTGCCCAGCAACTGCTTGGGGTCGAGGATACCGGGCTTATCGACATGGGTGATTTCGCCGGCGGGGTGCTCAAATATCTGCGTGCCCACCCCCTGCCCCGGCTCACCATCGCCGGAGGTTTCGCCAAGATGGCAAAACTGGCGCAGGGCGCGCTTGATCTTCATTCGGCCAGAAATCAGGTCGATTTCACCCGACTGGCACAAATAGCGGAAACTATGGGTGGTGGGCATCTCATGGAAGATATTATCGCTGCCAATACGGCACTGGAAGTCTTGCACCTGTGCCACGCCGCAGGTTTCGACATTGCTCCAATGGTTGCCGAACAGGCACGCAGTACCGCACAGTCGGTATTGCGGGATGCACCGGTTGAGGTCGATGTGCTGATTTTCGACCGAAAGGGAAAAGTGCTCGCTCATGCATGTTGAAGACTGCAAAAACATTCTGATTTTGGGTGGCACGGAAGAAGCAGCTGATCTTGCGCGGCAGTTGGGGCAAAACAAGGAGCGCAGGGTTATAACATCTTACGCCGGCCGCACCAAAAGCCCGCTACAACTGGTGGGCGAGATGCGCACCGGCGGGTTTGGTGGCGCCGCAGGACTGGCCGGGTTTCTTGCTAGTGAAAATATCGATTTACTGATCGATGCCACCCATCCATTCGCCACAACTATTTCAGCTAATGCGTGGCAGGCGGCTGAACTGGCCGGGGTCAGGATCGAACTTGTAACACGCCCGTGCTGGCAGCCAAAAGCCGGTGATTTATGGACAAGCGTCAACGATCTTGATGAAGCGGCATCGGCACTGCCACCGGCAAGCACCCCGTTTTTGGCCTTGGGCCATCAACATCTTGACGCGTTTACAGAACGCCGGGACATGCACTTTATCGTGCGAATGATAGACGAACCGGCCAAGTCGCCAGAATTTGCCAGTTTCGAACTTGTTTTGGGGCATGCGGGAAAGGATGCAAAAAGCGAAATCGAACTGTTTCGCACGTTCGGTGTCAGCCATCTCGTTTGCCGCAACTCGGGTGGAAAGCGCGGCAAAGCCAAGCTTGCGGCAGCACGTACGCTGGCTCTGCAGGTCATTATGGTTGAAAGACCGGCGGTCACACGGTCAAAAAATCGCCTTGTATAAAAGCCACAGGGCCGAAGATGCTTCCATCGTGTCGTGAAGACACTGATCTTTTATGACCCTGGCAACCGGATCTTTGACGTCGAATTCAGCGCACATCCCACGGCTGTTTGCGTAACGATAATTTTCAAGCCCGATCAGGGCTGCAATGATTTTGAAAAATAGCGCGATCGCGATAACTGTGAGCAGTATATTCGGCCAGTTTCTCATGATCTTTCCCAAGAGCATTTTGCGCCGTCTCGCCATGGCTTCAACTGCGAGGCGGCATCAATCAATGCTGGTTAATCTGGTGCATCCTAGAATAGGCTGATTCCCCCAATGAGGAAAGACGGCGGCTACCAGTGGTCCCCGGGATTGATGCAAAGGAAGTCGCAGCTTGGCTAAAAGGCCTGTTCGGCAAGCAAGGGGCGAGAAAAATATTCGGTCGAACAGGCCGAAGCAGCCGTGCATAAATGATTTGCTGACGAGTGTATTTTTGCATTTTTCTACTTTGGACTGCCGTCCATGGTGCTTGTGCGAATCCTGGTCTATAACTTGATTAAACCGCAGACTTCGCGAAAGGATGATCATGCCTGCTACCATTATAAGAAATCTCGTTGCGCTGTTTGGCGTGGTCATTTTTGTCATCGCGGTTTCATCGCTGCCCGGCAGATCTGTTGCGCAAACCAGTGAGTGCAAGGGATTGTCAAAAACCGCTTGCACTCGCAATGATGGCTGTACGCATGTTAATGGCTACACACGTTCAGACGGGATCAACGTCAAGCCATTCTGTCGCAGAAATGCTTCCACGAGCAACTCATCTTCGAGTTCAAACAAAAAGAAAAAGACCGTTCGCAAAGCCGCCAAGAAAAAGACTGATGCCGAAAAGTCGAAATCGACGAGCGCCAGCAAGACCCGCAAAACGGCAAAAACCAAATCAGCAGATAAGAAGTCCACGGTGAAGAAAAAGGCTTCCGCCAAAAAGAAGACTGCTGCCAAGAAAGCGACGTCGGCGAAAAAGAAAGCTACGGCAAAGAAATCGACAGCTAAAACCAAAACTACCGCCAAAAAGCGGTCCACAACTGCAAAGAAGGCTTCCACCAAAAAGAAGCCGGCTCGCAAAAGCACGACTAAAAAGAAATCAAAGACGACCGGGAAAAAGAAATCAACCAGCAAAACCAAGAAAAAGAAAACCTCTAAATCCAGCAGCTGACCCATTGTTTGCTATGAAGTGCGCAAGTCGCATCACTATTTAAAACATTGTGTATGCGGTGCAGTTCTGCCAGTGATACAATTGCAAGCGACGAACCGCCACGTAATCTCGTGCTGCAGTGACTGGTGACACTTTGAAAATAGCCTTCATAGCAAGTTCGGCTAAAGAAGCTGAGGAGGCCAAGGCCATCCTTATTGGCAGATATGGCCAACGCGATGCGGACGACGCCGACGTTGTTGTGGCGCTGGGCGGTGATGGCTTCATGCTTCAAAGTCAGCATCGTTTCATGAATTCCGGTAAACCCATTTTCGGTATGAACAAGGGTTCGGTCGGCTTCATGATGAACGAATTTCGCGCTGAAAACCTGCCAGAAAGGTTAAACGGCGCCATTCACAGCAGCATTCATCCGTTGCAAATGTATGCCTTGGACCGGCATGATCAGGAGCACCGGGCGTTGGCCATAAACGAGGTGTCGCTATTCCGCCAGTCGCATCAGGCGGCAAAATTGCAAATTATTGTCGATGATCAGGTCAGGCTCAAGCAACTTTCATGCGATGGCGTGATGGTTGCCACTCCACAGGGTTCGACCGCCTACAATCTGTCGGCACACGGCCCGATTTTACCGCTCAATGCACCATTATTGGCGCTAACGCCTGTCAGCGCATTTCGTCCCCGCAACTGGCGCGGCGCCCTGTTGCCAAATTCTGCGAAAGTGCGCATAGAGGTGCTGGCCGCCCACAAACGACCTGTCAATGCGGTTGCTGATAATGTGGAAATCAAGTCGGTAACACAGGTCGATGTTTGCGAAGATCGCAAATCATACGGTATTTTGCTGTTTGATCCTGAACATCCCTGGGATGAACGCATCCTGGCGGAACAATTCCGCTACTGAATACCAGAATATACCGGCTTTACGTGCGATAACCCATGCATTCAGGTAGCAATTATCAGGCAGCATCGGCGAATTCGCGGGCACGCAATAGAGCGGCCTCATGGGTAACTTCCGCCAATATGCGTTGCAGTAATGCCAGCAGTGTTTCGTCCAGTTTTTCTGCTGAATTGGAATAGTCGTCGACAATTTGCGTGATAATTTGTTTGCGGGTTTGCGGGTCTTGTTGTCCGGTTTCGGTATCGGCCTGTTCGAGCCAGGCATCGACCGCAGCAGTAATTGCGGCGATTGCTGAGCTGGGTAAACCCGCACGGTCATAGATGGCGCGAAACGCGGCAGTTCTGCCCTGTTGAAGCACCGATAAAATGCGGCTTTGGGGAATCCCGCTCAGTTCAGCAACGGCGGCTGAAAATAACAGGATGTTCCCGCCGCAAACTGCGCGCAGCAAAAAGGCCGCCGTCAGTTGCCCCGATTGCCGTAAGTGCCGCACCAATTGCGGAATTTCGTCACCCCCCACATCTGCCGCCAGCCGCGCGGTGGCATGATCGCGGGCTTGTTGAACCACTTTTTTGGCGCGAGCCTCTGCCAACCATGATCTTTGTACGACAAAATCCTGCAACGCAGATGACAGGCTGGCGATCAGCATTTGGCGGATATCAGCGGGTAGACCGGGTCTGGCAAGCAACAGATCACGAATTTCGGCGTTACTGCCGAACCGTGCCGCCAGGGCGCGTAGATTTTCGGCAGACAAATCAACCGATGGGTTTTGCAGCAAGGCCTGACAGGCATCCAAATGGCCGCTGCCAATAATTGCAGCCGCAACCCGACTGGACAATGGATGACGACAGGCAATCGCCATCAAGGAAAACCCTTCCCCATTGCTGGCGATATCTTCAAGTTCGGAATCAAGGAACAGAGGCGAACGACACAAGACCAGCATGGCGATATCAGCCTGGTCTTTCGCCAGCGCCATGATCAGGTGCCGTGGCGCCTGGTTGTGGCTGGCAATTGCATCGGCCATCACCAACCGCACCTTTGAACTGGGATCGTCAAGCAAATTGGTCAATACCGCTTCCGCCGCCTCACGCTCCTGCTCGGCCAGGGAAGATGTGAGCATGGCGCGAGAAAGAGTTTCCGCCGCCTCGGCCCGGCTGGAGTTCGGCGCTGTTTCGAGCCAGTGAAGAAACCGCTGTACAATCATGATCTTCCCGTGGTTTGGTCGCAACAACATTGCCAGTTGATATCAAATAGAGCAAAAGCCTTAATGATCTGTTCATCACGGTTTTTAACGTTTTCACCGGCAATTTTCGATCACCGCTTTCCCGGGCTGTGATAATTCGCTACTCTTCGATTGACCATTTAACGCTACTAGCAGCTGCCTGATTGGTATCGGGTTCAAGCAATGCCCAACCGCAGTCGCACAAACGGAAAAAACACATGGCGGGATTGTATTTCGAGCAGTTTTCAGTTGGACAGGTGTTCAAACACGAACTGACCAAAACCGTTACCGAAACCGACAATATGTTGTTCTCAACCATGACACTTAACCCGCAACCATTGCATATCGATCGTCATTTTGCTGAGGCAACCGAATGGGGCCAGCCATTGGTCAATTCGCTCTTCACGCTCGGGCTGGTTATCGGCATTTCGGTGGGCGACACCACATTGGGCACCACCATCGGCAATCTTGGCATGAGCGATGTGCGTTTTCCGGCCCCGGTGTTTCAAGGAGATTCCATTCATGTGGTGAGCGAAGTCACCGCGATGCGGGAATCAAAATCGAAGCCCGACCGGGGTATCGTCACATTCGAACATCGCGGCTTCAATCAGGACAATGTGCTGGTCGCGATCTGCACCCGCCAGGCGATGATGCGCAAGAGGAGCACATAATGCGCTCGCTGTTGTTTGTGCCGGGTGACAGCGAGCGCAAGCTTGCAAAGGCGTTCACCAGCGGTGCGGATGTACTGCTGATCGATCTGGAAGATTCAATCGCGCTCGACAACAAGGATACAGCCCGCCAGATTGCGACTGAGTTTGTCAGACAATCAACCGGCCGCGGCGCCCTCACACCAAGGGTTTATGTGCGCGTCAACAGCTTCGACAGTGGCCTGTTGGAAGATGACCTTGGTGCAGTAATGGCGGCCTGCCCGGCCGGCATATTGTTGCCTAAGGCCGAACACGGCCGCGATGTCACCCGTCTTGATGCGCGGTTAAATGTCTATGAGGCACAAAACAACATCGTCGAGGGCCGGACCAAAATTGCCGCCATTATCACAGAAACCGCACAAGGCGTTTTGAATGCCGGCACCTACGCCAACTGCAGCAGACGATTGACGGCAGTTACCTGGGGCGCGGAGGATCTTTCCGCCAACATTGGCGCGATGGAAAAACGCGACGCCAAAGGTCAATATCGCGATGCGTTCCGCCATGCCCGCGTAGTAACCCTTTTTGGCGCAATTGCTGCTGATGTGGCGCCGATAGATACGGTGTTCACTGATTTCCGCGATATGGAGGGGCTGCGTCGCGAGTGCGATGAGGCGATGGTTGATGGTTTTACCGGCAAGATGGCCATTCACCCGGCCCAGGTCGCGATCATCAGCGAGGCATTCACCCCCTCAGACGAAGCGATCGAACGAGCCGAGGCAATTGTCGCAGCATTTTCACAAGCTGGAAATCCCGGTGTAATCGGATTGGATGGCGAAATGCTCGACCGCCCGCATTTGCGCCGCGCCGAGGCACTGCTTGAAAGGGCAAAAGATATAGGCCGAGGGGAACCGCTATCGCTCGAACTCTGACCGCATTTGCCCAATCATGGCCAATCAGGGATAGCTTTACCATCGCGCGTGGAAGCCGTACCAAGGTTAATGTCATCGTCTGCCAAATCAGCGAATTGGACGAGAATGGTCAAACCACCATTGGGCGTGGAGAGTGCGTCCCCTACCCCCGTTATGGCGAAAGCAACGAGAGCGTTTTAGCGCAAATTAACAGCTGTAGTGCAGCCATTGACAGAGGCATCGATCGAGCGACACTCGATGGCCTGCTGCCAGCCGGAGCCGCCCGCAACGCGCTCGATTGTGCTCTTTGGGATTTTGAGGCCAAACAAAACGGTGTCCCAATTGCCGAGCGGCTCTGCCCCGGCGGTGCCGCGCCACTGACAACCGCCTACACATTGTCTCTCGATACGCCCGAAAAAATGGCGGAATCGGCAAGGCAGGCAGCAGACCGTCGGCTTCTTAAGGTCAAGGTCGGTGGCGACGATGATGCATCGCGCATTCAAGCTGTTGCCGTTGCTGCACCAAATAGCCAAATTATCCTTGATGCCAATGAGGGCTGGAACGCTGCCAACATTGCCGAAAATCTCGAGGCAGCTGCCCGCGCAGGCGTAGCTTTGGTCGAACAACCTTTACCTGCCGGTTGTGATGCAATGTTGAAAAACCTGCCGCACCATGTGCCGATCTGTGCCGATGAAAGCGTCCATACCTGTCAGGACATCGATGCTCTTATCGGGCTCTATGATGTTATTAACATCAAGCTCGACAAGACCGGCGGATTGAGCGAGGCACTCCGACTGCGCCAGCTTGCCCGCTCGCGAGGACTGGGCATCATGGTCGGATGTATGGTGTCAACGTCGTTGTCCATGGCGCCAGCACTTCTGTTGGCGCAGGACGCTGATTTCATCGACCTCGATGGCCCGCTGCTTCTTGAAAGGGACTGTGAAAACGGGCTGGTCTATGAAGGTTCAATGGTTCATCCGCCCCTTCAGGCCCTGTGGGGCTGATGCCGAAGTGAACAGGCATTTTATCAAAGCGCGAAACGCATCAAGCGGTGCGATAATCCGCCACCGCCCGGCTCATCACCGCCGGATCGATATTGCCGCCGGAAAGCACCACCGCGACCGTCTTGTTGGCACAATCCATTTTGCCCGACAAAAGAGCGGCAAGTGCGACCGCACCTCCAGGTTCGACGACACACTTCATCTCATAAAAGGCGAAGGCGACCGCATCTAGCGCTTCCCGGTCGGAGACGACGATACCGTCCTTGACCCTTTCCTGGGCGATCGAAAAGCCGGTTTTGCCCGGTTGTTCTGAGAGCAAGGCATCGCACAACGAGCCTCTGTGGTTCTCGTTTGCAACTAACCCGCCGGCCCGAAGGGAACGGGTGTAATCGTCAAATCCCTCCGGCTCGACCGCATAAATTTCCGCATCGGGATAATGCTCGCCAACGGCAAGCGATATCCCGGCAATAAGTCCGCCACCGCCCGTGGGGACCAGCACCATATCAAGACCGGTATCAATGACTTTCAGATCGTTCACCAGCTCCAGCCCGGAAGTGCCCTGTCCGGCGATGACAAATTCATTTTCGAATGGCTGCACTGGTAAGGCACCGGTGCGGGCGGCGATATCATTGGTAATAGCTTCACGGTCACCCGTGCTGCGATCATAGGTGACAATTTCAGCGCCTGAACGTCTGGTCCGCTCGATCTTGATGGCCGGTGCGTCGAGCGGCATGACAATTGTCGCCTTCACCCCAAACAACCTGGCAGCCTCGGCCAGACCCTGGGCATGGTTGCCCGACGAACAACCTATCACGCCGTGCTCTTTCGCCCTTTTGCCAAGCGCCGAAATAGCGTTATAGGCGCCGCGAAACTTGAAACTGCCGGTGCGCTGCAGATACTCTGGCTTGAAATAAATGTGGCCGCCAAGCCGCTCGTCAAGCAACGCATTGCGCAATAGTGGCGTGTGTACAACCGCCTTGCCGATACGCTCCTGCGCCGCCAGCACATCTTGATAATCCGGTATATTCATCAGTGTCACTCCAAAATGGTCAGTCTAACCACCAGAGACTAGAGAACGGCAATTTGGAACGATTGGCAAGCCGGCAATATTTATGTGGAGACAAAAAATCGGTCAAATTGCAATCAGTTTTTCCGGCAGCGCCGCACGTGATCGACGAATCGGTCAACCCACGGGTTGGCAGCAGTGTGGCGCATGTGACAGAAACCGGCGAGCAAATTGCCCTTGACAATGCCATCCGAGCGTCCGTCAATGCCATGCCCGCGGGTCACATCAAAAGCAAAGCGGGTTCCAGCAGCAAGGTTTTCAATATTGGCGAAGTGAAATTCGTGCGCCGTGTGCTCTTTTGTCGACGGATCAAAACTGTGGTGATTCCAGGGGTGGTTCAGCGTTTCCATCAGCCTGGTATAGCCCCTGCCCTGAGGTTTGGGGCCTACCACCGCCTCGCCGTCGACAAAGCCAACCATTTCGCACCGTTCGCCTCGCCAGGAAATCGCATTGCACAAATACATCAACCCGCCGCATTCGGCATAGGCCGGCATTCCGGCCGCAAGTCGGTTCCTGATATCCTCGCGCAATGCGCCATTGCGTTCCAACGCCCGCATATGCGTTTCGGGAAAGCCGCCACCGATGATCAGGCCGTCGGCCTTTGGCAGCTGGTCATCCGTCAGCGTGTTGAAATGGACCAGCTCGGCACCGGCATTTTCCAGTGCCTCCAGATCATCAGGATAGTAATAGGAAAAGGCCGAATCCCTGGCGATTGCGATGCGCACATCACGTGCCCTGTTTTGGCGTGCGGGCAAAGGAGAATCCACTGGCAATGAGGCCGGCATCGGGACGCTTTGGGCAATACCAAGTAACGCCTCAACATTCACCCCGGCTTCGACTGCATCATAGATCCTTGCAAGCCGTCGCTCCAGTTGTTCGATTTCCTTCGGCGTTGTCAAGCCCAGATGCCGCTCATTAATGGTCAACTCGCTATCGCGGCCAATGGCGCCAACAACGTTCAAATCGGTATAGCGCTCGACTGCCGCCTGCAGTTTCCCTTCGTGACGCGGTCCACCGACCTTGTTGAGGATCACCCCGGCGATGTTTATCTGTGGGTCAAATACCTGATAGCCGCGTAGCAATGGCGCGATGCCGCGGGTCGTTCCGGTGGTATCGATCACCAATATTACCGGAGCGTCCAGCAACTTGGCGAGCGCGGCGTTTGAATCGCGGCCTTCAAGATCAACACCGTCATAAAGACCCTTATTGCTTTCGACGATGGCAAGATCGCTGCCCTTGGAGCGGCTGGTGAAAAGCTGCACAATCTCCGCATTATTCATGGTGTTGAAATCAAGATTGTAACACAGCCTGCCCGATGCGTGGTGGAGCCACATTGGATCAATATAGTCCGGACCCTTCTTGTAGGTCTGGACCAATATCCCACGACGCGACAATGCACCGGCAAGGCCAAGAGAAATGGTTGTCTTTCCAGAGGACTTGTGGGCGGCAGCAATTAATAAATGCGCCATCGGCTTAAAACGCCAGTGTTGGAGGATAATCGGCCATGCAATCGCGGTTAATTCGAACTGGCCGCTCGCGGCAGAAACGGCATGATGCGCATGACAATACCACAAAGCAGCATGGCAATCGAGATGCCCGAAATGCCCAACACGAATTCCGGTAATGACGGCGAATAGGAGCCAATTTCACCATCCTGGAAGGTCGACGAGACTTCCATTCCGGGGAACATGTCGAGCGGAAATGCTTGACCACCGATGACAATCACATAAATCTGAGCCAGTCCGCCGAGCAAAAACAGCACCGAGGCAACCGTGAGAACCTGGATCGAATTTGCCGACCGCGGCATTGCCAGAATCACCAACGGGATGAGACTGCCTGTGACTATCTGTCCAATCCAGAAAATCGCGGTATAGATATTGCCGCCTACGAGAATAAAGGCCTCAACATCATGGTGACCAGACGCATAGAGATTGGTCAGATGGAATACCGCGGTGAAATACAGCACCGTGGCGATAAAGATCATCAACAGACCACGGAATTTTTCAACCATCTCGTCTGGCAACAAATTCTGACCGCTTGCCTTGTTGACGATGGCCAGAACCAGAACAGTGAACGACAGCCCGTAAACGAAAGAAGAAGCGATGAATAGCGGTGCCATCAGGGCGGAATCAAACGCTTCCCTGGCGATAATGAAACCGAAGATCGAGCCGGTACCGGTGGTCAGGATTAACCGCCATACCAGCGCCAGAAAACCGACCGGCTTGGTGTAACGGCCCATGCCGCGTTCCATCATGGTGTAGATATAGGCCGCCACCATAACCATAAAACCGACATAGAGGTAGATATTCCAGGCGAATATCGATTTGAAATTATAGGTCGTCATGGCGACAATCAGTCGGTCGGGCCGACCAAGATCGAGCACCAGCACAGCAAGTCCACCAATCAGCAGCGACAGCGCCAAAAGTGCAGAAAGCCGTGCAAAGGGCTTGTAGCTATGTTTGTTAAAAACCGAGGAAATGGAGGCTATGTTTAGCGCGCCCGAGGCCGCGACGATGAGAAAAATCGCGAAAACATGTGGCGTTCCCCAGACAATCTTGTTGCTCATTCCGGTAACGATGTGGCCGAAGTGTTCCATATACCAGAAAGCGCCAAGACCCCCGGCGATAACCGCCAAGTGGGCAACCATCAGATAGTCAAAAAAACCGGCCCGGTTTTCAAGCTTCTGGAATACGGTTCTTGCCATGGTGTCTGTGCTCCAAACTAAAGGCTCTGGTATCGTACGCCTGGATCAAGGCCAAGATCGGCGCGTATCTGTTTGGTTGCGTAAGTGGCGATACGCTGGGCAATTTCGCTGTTTGGATCGTTGAGATCGCCAAACAACATCGCTCCCTTGCCTTGCGATCCGCATTTTTCCACGCAGGCCGGCTGGTCACCACCATCGACCCGGTGGACGCACATGGTGCAGCTTTCAACCGTGCCCTTGCCACGCGGTGCGTGTGGTTTTTGATCTTCCAGCGGCTGGTGAATGAAAGAACGTGCCTTATAGGGACAGGCCATCATGCAATAGCGGCAGCCGATGCAGATATGCTTGTCGACCAGCACAACACCATCGCTGCGCTTGAACGAAGCGCCTGTCGGGCAAACGTCAACACAGGGCGGTTCGCCACAATGTTGGCACATAACGGGAAGTGATTGCGCAAAGCCGCTTTTGGGGTTTTTGACATTGATCTTGCGGATCCACTGGGCGTCATGGGCCGGGTTGCCATCAAGCGCCCAGCCATTTTCTTCCGAACAGGCCGTCACACAAGCATTGCAGTCAGCGGTGCATTTGTTGACATCGACCAGCAGACCCCAGCGCACATTATTGTTTACCGCCGCCTGGGCACCACTGCCGAATGCTGTAACCGTGATACCGGGCGCAAGTGTAACAGTGGCGATTGCGACAGCCCCTCCCAGAAAACCCCGGCGGGATATCGGCAATGCATCGGGGGAAGTATTGGCAATGCTGTTGCCAGGCGGCTTGTTGATTATCCTCATTGCCCGGCCCCCTTGACATATGCAGCAAGCGCTTCGGCCTCCGGCGCGTGCAAGTCCAGCCGGCTTTTCAGCGATTGATCAGGCCGCGATGCATGGCATTCAAAACAGTCGATTTTGACGGCCACATAATCATGGCAGGACCGGCAAAAATGTTTCGGGTCTTTTGCCGTCATCGGTTCGCCTGCTGCATCCTTTACCGCGTGGCACCCGATACACTGTTTTAAACTCGCCCTGATCTTGCGGTTGCCGAAATGCACTGCGTCCATCCGGTCATGCTTGAGCAGTTCCATGTGGTTACGACGCATGAAATCGGTTGGCGCGATACAGCTTTCGCCCTTTATCGCTTTCGGAATATCGGGTTGGGGCACACCGGCCAGCCGCATATTGCTCATTGTCTGCAACTGTTCGGTATTGGCATTTGATACCGGCATTATGACCGGCAGAACCATGACCAAAGCTGTTAGTACCGCGCGCATATTGTGCCCTACTCGCCCAGACCCATCTTGATATAGCCGGTCGGACACACATCCATACAGATATGACAGCCGATACAGCGGTCATAGTCGGTGTCGACATAGCGGCCAACCGTACGCTCCGATTTCTTCACCCTGAATACCGCATCCTGCGGGCAGAAGATGACGCAATTATCGCATTCAAAGCACATGCCGCAACTCATGCAGCGAGTTCCTTCATGGATAGCCTGTTCTTCACTCAGTCCTTCAATGCGCTCATTAAAATTACCCAACACGTCGCTGACATCGATGTGAATTTCGTTACGGGCGTCACGGGCATCAAACCCGAAATGTCCCTTGTACAATTCTTCGTGGGTAACAATCTGCTTGTCGGAGCGGTCTTCGTAGTTGTGAACGGCGAAACCTTCTTCGTCGGTACCGCGCTTTTGCAGGTGATCATACTGTTCGGGCTGTTTGCCGCGGCGCTGCAATTCATCGAGCAGGTTGAAGTGATTGACATCGATTTTCGGGCGCTTGTCAGCCGGCTCGCCTGAAAGGAAATGGTCAATGCTTTCGGCGGCAATTCGGCCATGGCCGATTGCCGTTGTCAGCAAATGCGGGCGAATGATGTCGCCGCCAGCGAAGTGTTTTTCGCGGTCAACAACCGAATAGAGTCCATCGGTGCGGATGGAACCATTACCGGCATCCAGATCTTCAATGCCGTCGAAATTGCCGGACTGGCCGATAGCGGAAATTATGATATCGCATTCAATGGTAAATTCCGTGCCTTCAACTGGAACCGGGCGCATGCCATCCATGGTGCATTTGCACAGCTTCAGCGCGGTTGCCAGGCCTTCATCATTCCTGATCACCTCAAGCGGCATAACGCTGCCCTTGATGTCGATGCCCTCCCGCAAGGCATCTTCGCGCTCACGCTGGGCTGCGGTCATCTCTTCAATGGGGAATAGCGATGTCAAAGTTGCCTGCATGCCCTCACGGCGCAAACTGCCAGCGACATCCTGGGCGGTAAATTCGATGACCGCACCATCGCTGCGCTCCTTATCGGCCGTGTGGGTAATATGGCCCAGACGGCGTGCGACAGATGCCACATCAACCGAGGTATCACCACCGCCGACCACAACCACGCGCTGGGCTGTTCCCTTGACCCAGCCATGGTTGAAGGCGTCGAGAAACTCAATGCCGTTCATGCAGTTTTGGGTACCATCAAAACCGGGGACAGGCAGCCCACGCCCGGACTGGGCGCCAATGCCCCAGAAGATAGCATCAAACTGATTTTCCAGATCGGCAATGGAAATATCCTCGCCAACCCTGGTCGAAATTCGGGTTTCGATGCCCAAATCGAGAATTCGCTGGATTTCCGTATCCAGCATATCGCGCGGTGTACGGTAACCGGGAATGCCATAGCGCATCATGCCGCCGAGTTCTTCGTGGCTTTCGAAAATGGTAACGCCATGACCCGCACGACGCAAAAACATCGCCGCGGTCAACCCGGCCGGGCCACCGCCAATGACCGCCACCTTCTTGCCGCTTTCCGCTTCCGGCTTACCGGCGAGCTTCAGCGCGTTGTCGTTCGCCCAGTCGCCGACATATTGTTCGACCGCGTTAATGCCGACAAAATCATCGACCTCGTTGCGGTTGCAGCCGGCTTCGCACGGTGCAGGGCACACGCGGCCCATGGTGGCCGGAAACGGGTTGGCCTCCGCCATGCGGTTGAAGGCATATTCCTGCCAGCTCATATCCTCGCTTGCGGGCCTGTCCATACCGCGGGCAATCGCCAGCCAGCCACGGATTTCATGGCCTGAAGGACAAGAACCCTGGCACGGTGGGGTTTTATGAACATAGGTCGGGCATTTGTGGCTCTTGTCCTGCTGGAATATCTTTTCTTCAAGATCCCAATCGTCCGGCCTCTCACCTTGCTGATAGCGCTTGAAAGTGAGATTTTTTTCCTGAGACAAGTCGCTCATCATCGATCTCCTGTGGGGTTTGCGCCTGTATGGTCAGGAGCCTCTTCCATCTCGTCGTTTTCATCTTCATCTAGTTGGCCCTTCAGCACGATAGCGTTGGAAACCACTTGATGAACGGAAAGAATGGCGTCCATTTCAAAGCCGAATTCCGGCATCATCTTGGCAAATTGGGTTTTGCAGATGGCGCAGATTGCCACCAGATGATTGACGTCAAAATCTTCTTCGACCTGTTTGAGTGCATGCATGCGCGGGCTGGCGCCTTTTTTGCGGATATCCATCAAATCGTCGGTCAATAATCCGCCTCCGCCACCGCAGCACAGGGTTTTTTCGCGGATGGTATCTTCCGCCATGTCGAAATAGTTGTTGCACACGGCGCGCAAAATATTGCGTGGAATATCAAATTGGCCACCCGGCCTGTCACCCATGCGTGAACCGCGCGCCACATTGCATGAATCGTGAAAGGTGATGCGATATTCGTCGTTCTTCGATTTGTCGAGTTCGAGTTCACCTTTTTCGATCAGGTCCCAGGTATATTCGAGAATATGCTGTGGAATGGGATAGTCTTGATCAAGGAAATCGAATGGACCACCCAGCGTGTCGAGGAAATTATAAGCCACCCGCCAGGCATGGCCGCATTCGCCAAAAATAATGCGCTTGACGCCAAGGTCTTTAGCGGCCTTTTGGATGCGCTTGCAGAGCACGGCCATGTTTTCCTGCGACCCGATAAACAGGCCGAAATTGGCCGCTTCCGAGGCATAGGAACTGACGGTCCAGCTGGCGCCGGCGGCGTGAAACACTTTGGCATAGCCGATCAGGCCGTCGATATGCGGCTCGGCAAAAAAGTCGGCACTCGGTGTTATCAGCAGAATATCGGCACCCTTTTCATCTACCGGAATGCGGATTTCTAGGCCGGTTTCGTCTTCAATATCCTCTTCAAGATCGGCCATCGTGGCCTTGAGTGCCTTTTCATTGAGACCAAGGTTGTTGCCGATATCCATCACCTTGCCGATGATTTCGTTGCAATATTTCTGCCCCATGCCAATACTGTCCATAATTTCGCGAGCGGCCATGGAAATCTCGGCAGTATCAATGCCATAGGGACAAAAAATCGAACAACGGCGGCATTGAGAACACTGGTGAAAATAGGAATACCAGTCGTCCAGCACTTCCCTGGTCAGATCGACAGCGCCAACCAGCTTTGGAAAATATTTACCGGCGAAGGTGAAATAGCGGCGATAGACACTGCGCAGCAGGTCTTGCCGTGCGACCGGCATGTTTTTGGGATCACCCGAGCCCATGTAGTAGTGACATTTGTCGGTGCATGCGCCACATTTGACACAGGTATCAAGATAGACCCTAAATGCCCGGTTGGTTTCAGCCAATTCGCCCATCCTGGCGATGGCTTTTTCCTCCCATCCATCGACCAGTTGACCGGGAAATCCCAGCTTCTCATTGTGTTTTGGTGCAGCAAAATAGGGTTTACTGCCTGCCATGGCGTCGGGCGTCATGCAGGGTGGTGCGAGCGGGTCGTCAACCGTGGTGCGGGCAATTTTGTTGTCGATTGCCAATTCAACCATTCGACCGCTCCAATTGACCACCGACCGGCTGAGAAATGTGCCGTTTCTCACGCGGATTGTCGATCATCGTTCGGGCGGGTGAGAAGAACAGTCCTGGCGCATGAAGCAATTTGGAAATCGGGAAAATAATCATCAACACCAGCACCAGACCAAGATGCACCAAGAGTGGAACATCCATCGGCAGCGGTTGCCAGCTAAAGCGTATCAGTCCGAGAAAGAACGCCTTGACCGCGACGATATCGGTGTGGCTAACAAACTTCATCATCAGCCCGCTAACACCGATCATCATCAACAATAACAGCATCAAATAGTCGGAAGGTGCTGAAATATAACGAATACGGGGCACAAAGATACGGCGGAACAAGAGACCGGCCAGACCGGCCATCATGACAAAGCCGGCATAAATGCCGAAGGGCTGAAGCAGCGATACAAACCACCAAACCGGCTCGGTGAAATAGCGGAAGTGACGCAAAAGAACCAATAACAGGCCAAAATGAAATGCCCAGCCAAGAACCCAGATCCATTTGTTCGATTTAAACAGGGACTCAAACAACACCACTTCCCGCGCCATGCGAAACACCACCCCGCCGGCAGATATCGGCGCAGGAGTAACGGCTATTTTCAGCGGCGTGGGCGTGCGCCAGTAGATCCATATCTTTCTGGCCACACCGGCAACCATCAGGATTGTCGCCACATAAAACAGCAGCGCATAAAGCGTTGTCATTCAGACACACCTCTCCTGTCGTCGGCCACAAATGGCCGGTTTGGTTGATTCACAAAAATGCCCGGTTTATACGCAGCCAGTCGGCTTCGGCAATCCGGCGATTTTACAGGCCTGTTTGGCGGGGCCATAGGGAAACAGGGTGTAGAGATATTTGTTGTTGCCCTTGTCATTGCCCATCGATTTTTTGACGGCCTTGATAAGCACACGAACGGCCGGCGCAATCTGGTATTCTTCGTAATAATCACGCAGGAAATTGACCACTTCCCAATGCTCGTCGGTCATATCGATATTTTCGTCCTTGGCGATAAGATCGGCCAGTTCCCTATTCCAGACACTCAAATCGGTGATGTAGCCTTCTTCGTCGTGTTCGACCGATGCGCCGTTTAGTTCGTATGACATGGATATTTCCTTTTGTCGTTTTGCCACCGGCACTTTCTTCCCGGTGGGGTTCAGGTCAATTGCAGTCGGACCAGCTCGTCAAAGCCAGGATTGGATCTTGTCGTGCTCCACGGCCAAGTCCACAAATCCGTTATAGTCTACAATGTTTATTCCATCTGCAAGTTTAGCTTTTCCCAAGCCTCGCGCACTAAGGTCCGGCCCTAGTGCATATATAGCAATATTTTGATTTTCTTCCAGTTGCTCAGCTGATGCGGTGCCGGCGATGGCGCCGTAGACCGCATCCTCTATCATTAATATGGCGTCACCTGCACTGGCATGTGAAATGCAACTGGCAAGAGATCGTCTTTCGAAAGGTGATTTGTTGACTGTGTGTAAAGTGGACATCTCGATATCGCCTCAAAAACTTAAGATAACATCTTGACCGGCCATGACAGCGGCCATTTTAGTGCGGTCGACAAACCGGATGGACGGCTTTTCTTCCCAGCCGTCATGCTCGTCCTCGTACATGATTTCCATCAGGTCATCCTGGGTGAGACCGCGTTCGGCAAGCGATTCCTTTTCGACATATAGCTTGGTCACTTCAAAATCGCCAAGCGCCCGATAAGTCGGAGAGAAATTTTTCACGCCAATGGCCTTTGTATCCTGGTCCCCGGTCAACTGGAAAACGCCATCATCCAGAAAGGCAATTGACACATCCTGTTCAAATGCAGCGCCAATCAATACCACTTCCAGCGATTCCAGTGCATAGATCGTCCCGTGCGGGGCCTTGCGGTTGACATAAAGGAACTTCTTGACCACTTTGACTTCGTTTTCTTCCGGCATATTGTTCATAATTATAGCCTTCCCTCAATCGCCAAATGTAATCAGCCGGTCGGACTGAATGCCGGCCTCAATTAATTGACCCAGACCCGAAATGCGAAAGCCGGGCGCGATATTGTCGCCATCCATCTGCTGTCGCTTGGCCTCGTTTTCATCCATGATGCCGCGCCGCTGGGCTGCTGCGATACACACAACCATGTCGAGGTCGTATTGCTTGCCCAGCGCGGTCCAGTTTTTCTGGATATGGCGCTCATCCTGCGGTGGCACACTCATGCGGGTTCCGACATATACCCCGTCATGGTAGAAGAAGACCCGGTAAACCTCATGCCCTTTCTCCAACACCGCTTTGGTAAACTGATAGGCGGTATCGGCGGCTTGATGGGTATAAGGCCCCTCGTTGATGACAATTCCAAACTTCAATTTAATGCTCCATACATTCGATTAGTTGTACTCGTTGCGCTGTGCATCAAAAACGCACATGGGCCGACATGTTCATGCGGTGACGCGCGCCTGTCCAGGTATCCAGGTGATGCTTGGTGAAGGCGAGTTCGGTCATTTCAAAGAACCGCGGCCAGCCGATACGTTCAATCCACTCACCCATACGCTCATAGTCGCGTGCATTATCCTTGTAGGCGTAGAGTATCTTCATGACAATTTCCTCAACTTCCGGCCAGCGCGGCGGGTTATTGGGAATGTTGGCAACCACCAGTTTGTGGAAGGTCGGTTTGGAACGCGCGTTAGAGTGCTTGCCGCCAACCCAGATGGCAATCTTGGTTGAATCGTCGCCGTTAATCTGCATCGGCGGACAAGGCGGATAACAGGCACCACAACAGATGCATTTCTTTTCATCCACCTCAAGCGATGGCTTGCCGTTGACCATGGCCGGCCGGATCGCTGCTACCGGACAGCGGGCAACAACGGCAGGGCGTTCACACACATTGGCGACCAGATCGTGATTGATCTTGGGCGGTTTGGTGTATTGCACATTGATGGCGATATCGCCCTGGCCGCCACAGTTGACCTGACAACAAGAGGTGGTGATGCGTACACGGTTGGGCATTTCTTCGGTGATGAAGTCCTTGTGCATCTTGTCCATCAGGCTCTTGACCACACCGGAGGCATCGGTGCCCGGTATGTCGCAATGCAACCAGCCCTGAGTATGGGAGATCATTGACACCGAGTTACCTGTTCCACCGATGGGGAAGCCGTGCGATTGCAGCTTTTCGATCAGTGGATCGACCTTGTCTGCAGAGCTCACCATATATTCGATATTGGAGCGCGTGGTAAAGCGGAAGTGACCCTCGGCAAATTCGTCGGCGATGTCGCACAACAGGCGAATTGTGTAGATGTCCATCTGGCGCTGGGTGCCGGCCCGCACGGTCCACACCATATCGCCGGTTTTTGACACATGGCGCAATACACCCGGGCGCGGCCGATCATGCCAATCCCAATTGCCATAATTCGCCTTCAGTTTCGGATGCATGTACAAGAAAGGATCGGGAACTCCCGACTCGATCGGCGTACGTGGTTTGGTAGCAACGTTCATTTATTTCTCCAAAGGAATGCGGCTTTGCTTGTCATTATCAGTCAAACTGCCGCGCCTTATTTCGCCTAAAGCACTGGTTGCCGGTTCTATTCCGCCGCGGCAGTCTGGTCTGTCTCTTTGGCCTTTTTGCGTTCGAAATATTTTTCCGCTTCTTCGGTAAAGTCATCGGTGCGCACGTAAGACGAAGTTCGCGGATGATTGACCATGTTTGGATCGGGATCGATATCGAGAGCCTCAAGAAACGCCGGCAGTCCTATCCGGTCGATGGTTTCACCAACCCGCTCGTGCTCCAGTGCATTATCGGCAAAGAACTCGATTACTTCGCCGGCAAACTCCATCAGTTCTTCATAGTCGTCATCGGTCTCAAGTTTTTTGAACGGCACGATCATGGTGCCCATCAAATCACCCACCTTGAGTGACCGCTTGCCGCCGATCATGATCGAAACACCCTTGTCGTCGCCGGGTGAAAGCGCTTTATTCATAACATTGAGGCAGTGCATGCAACGCACGCAGGAGCTGTTGTCTATTTCAAGCGTATCATCATCATTAAGGCTGACGGCACGGGTCGGACACATCGAAACCACGTGGTCGATGGTGTATTTACGGCCATGCTCGTTGATGTATTCCTTGACTTCCGCCTGGTTGATCTTGATGTCATCGCGCCAGGTGCCAATAACGGCAAAATCGGCCCGGTGAATGGCGTTAACACAGTCATTTCCACAGCCCGAAAACTTGAATTTGATCTTATAAGGTAAGGACGGGCGATGCATTTCATCGAGATATTCGTTGATAATCGAGCGCATGGCCCGCTGCTCGTCATAATTAGACATTTCGCAACGAGCAGCACCAACGCAGCTCATGCCCGTGCGCACACAAGCACCCGCGCCACCAAGATCGAAGCCTATTTCATTAAGCGCATCAAAGGTCTTTTGGGTGTTTTCCGTGGTAGCGCCCTGGAACATGATATTGCCGGTCTGGCCATGAAAGGCGATCAGGCCGGAGCCGTATTTCTCCCAGATATCACAGAGCTGGCGCATAACTTTGGTGTCGTAGTGATTGCCCGCGGGTGGCATCACACGCAGGGTATGGAATTCCTTGGATTCCGGAAATTTGTCAGCCACCGCAGAAAATCGCGGAATAATGCCGCCGCCATAACCATAGACGCTAACCACACCGCCTTTCCAAAAACCCAGCCTTCTTTCGTAGGAATGTTCAAGCTGGCCCAGCAAGTCGTTCATCATCGGCGCATATTGAGCGTCTTGCGTATCACGGAGCCGTTTCAAACCGGTGACAAAGCTTGGCCACGGGCCAGACTCAAGTTCGTCAAGCAGCGGGGTAACGTGCTTGCCGTTCTTGTCCACCTCACCGTAGGAAATTTTTTCGTTGCTCATTTGGTATTCCTTCGTCGGACCGCCGCATCAACTGCGATCGTTTTCCTATTCACTGCGTTTCTCAAGACCATTAATTATCATGAAAAACCCAAGCCTCGCCACCACCCGGTTACCCAATTCACATTAAGTATTGCAATTTATCAGTTTATATTCTTACATTCAAATATTGATATGTACAACAAAAAATTTGGATTCCGCTGAATGGTAGTGAGTTGTATGCACAAGACCAACATTCTAACCGTACACAATGTCAACAAACAGTGCCCCGCAAAGCAAGACAAATCATGGCCAATGTAGCAGAAAAAACGAAGGAGATCGACCGGGCTGAAAGCCCGTTCATGCTGGAGAACCATTCAGCCTATAACCAATGGCGCGCTCAAAAATTGACGGATCAGCCATCCGATTCGGAAAAGTTAATTGTTGAAGTTTGTGATATGATGGCGTTGAGCGACGTTGAAATTAAGGCGATGTGCAGCTGTTTGAACAAAACTAACATGGTAGTCTATTCATCGCGGATGGTGCCCCATGATGCGGCTTCAACCCGTGTGGCGATCCGTAGTCTTGCCGTACGATTCAGGCTCGACTTCACCGAAGCTCACCGTTCGGCTGGTGAGGAAGAACTGGTGGCCCTGGAGGTGACGGCTGAGGCTGGAAAACGCGGCTACATCCCCTATTCGAATAAACCATTGAACTGGCACACAGATGGTTATTACAACCAGTCTGGCGAAGATATCGGCACTTTTATCCTGCACTGTGCCCGCAACGCACCTTGCGGCGGTGTCAATCAATTGCTCGACCCTGAAATCGCCTATATCCGGTTGAGAGACAAAAATCCCGGGTATATTGAGGCTCTGTCACACCCGGAAGCGATGACCATACCATTTAACATCGAGGACAATGGCACAATCAGGCCGGATAGCATCGGACCGGTGTTCAAGATCTTGCCGGATGGCAGCGGCATTTCGATGCGCTATACTGCCCGCACTCGAAGCATTTCCTGGCGCGACGATAAGACGACACAAGAAGCTGTGGCCTTTCTCAACCACCTGCTAAAAGGTAGCGAACCGATGATCCATACCGTCAAGCTGCAACCAGGACAGGGTTTGATCAATAATAATGTGCTGCACAATCGCAGTGGTTTTACCAACGGTGCGACAAAAAGGGATGTTCGGTTATTTTACCGTATCCGTTTTCACCAACGTATTAAGTGTAACAGTATTCAGCTTGATAGCTGAGGAGGACGGGTTGATGAAACTTTCTGATCTTGTTATCCGGCACCCGGAAGTCGACAGTTTCCCACAATTGGAGGAACTGGTGGCACATCTTGGTGGTTCGGGCGAAATGTTTCTTGAATATGATGTCAAACCCGACTATCGCGATACACCACCACGATGGGAATGGCGGCTGGAGGGGGCATTTTCACGCGGCCTGATGTTCGACAAACAGGGTCAACCCCATGATGGATGAAGAAACCACCACCGAAATCGGCCAGCTGGACCTGCCCTATGGCAGAAAGGCCGGTCTGAAGGAGGTGAGATACGAAAACGGCATGTCATTGTTGCGCCTCACCCTTCGCGAAAACCGTCGATTTACTATTGTTGATCTGGACGCTGCGCGGGCGGAAAACCTCGGACAAATGCTGATCGACTGGGCGGCCGCCACCGGCTCGCCCGACAATGAATAAAACCTAATTGGAGACCGCCCGGGCGATGGATCAGTTACCGATTTTTTTAAACGTTCGCGATCGCAAAATCGTCGTTTACGGCGGTGACACCACGGCAGCAAGAAGGGTCGAGGCTTCATTGCGGGCAGGTGCTGAAGTCCACGTGTTCGCGCAAAAACTCAGCGACGAATTTCACCGTCTGGAAAACAACAAAAATCTGGTCCACCACCGGCGGAAGGCAACCGGCAATGATATGCAAGAGGCGATTATTGCCTATGGTGCCAGCGTTGATGCTGGGGAAAATGAGCGGTTTTTCAAGCTGGCCAAGGAGCACGGGGTTCTCGCCAATGTGGCCGATGTGACCAGGTTTTGCGACTTTATCACGCCCTCGATTATCGACCGGGCACCACTGGTGGTGGCGATATCCTCCGGCGGCAACGCGCCCATCCTGGCGCGAATATTGCGGGCGCGGATAGAATCGCTACTACCGGCCACCTACGGACACCTGGCGCAATTTGCTGGTGGGTTTCGCGACAAGGTAATGAAACATCTAAAGGAGCCTGAAATTCGCCGCAGTTTCTGGGAGCAGGTTATCGAAGGCCCGGTGGGCGATCTGTTTTTAACTGGCGATGAGGAAAAAGCCGCAACCCAGCTGCTTGAGGAATTGGAGGAAACGGCGGCGGACGCTGAAAGGCCCAAGACCGGTGCGGTGTTTTTAGTTGGTGCCGGGCCGGGCGACCCGGATCTCTTGACCTTCCGCGCACTGCGCTTGATGCAACGGGCCGATGTGGTGGTCTATGACCGGCTGATCGGTGATGATATCATGAGCTTTGTGCGGCGTGATGCCGAGCGCATCTATGTCGGAAAAATGCCCAAGCAACACACCATGCTGCAGGAGGATATAAGCCAATTGCTGGTGGATCTTGCCCGGCAAGGCAAGAATGTGCTGCGGCTTAAGGGTGGAGACCCCTTCATTTTCGGCCGTGGTGGTGAAGAAATGGACCTGTTGGCGGAAAACAACATTCCGTTCCAGGTTGTGCCAGGCATTACCGCGGCATCCGGCTGTTCGACCTATTCCGGCATTCCGCTTACCCATCGCGACCACGCCCAGGCCTGTGTATTCGTCACCGCCCACGGCAAGGACGGTGTGTTGGAGCTGGATTGGGAATTGTTGGTTCAACCCGGCCAAACGGTAGTCTTCTATATGGGGCTTTCCAGCATTGAAACTCTCACCGCCGGACTTATCGCCCACGGCGCCGACAAGAATACGCCGGCTGCAGTTGTCGAGAAGGGAACCAGGCCCGACCAGCAAATCGTTACCGGCACCATTGAAAATCTTGCAGCCAAAGTGCGCAAGGCCAAATTTGAAGGTCCCGCAATGATCATCGTGGGCAGTGTGGTCACGCTGCGCCACAAATTGCGCTGGTTTAAGTCGCGTCAGGACGGCGACCACTCGCTGACTTTGAAAGCGACGGAAACGCTGTAATCACATTCACTTGCACCCAGCGTTCCGGGTTTGATGAGCCGGATCAGTGCAGGATCTGACTCAGGAAAAGTTTTGTGCGCTCGTGTTGCGGATTGGTGAAGAACTGCTCAGGTTCGTTTTGTTCAACAATCTGCCCCTCGTCCATGAAGATCACGCGGTTGGCGACCTGGCGGGCAAAGCCCATTTCGTGGGTTACGCAGATCATGGTCATGCCATCTTCGGCCAGGCCGACCATGGTTTCCAGCACTTCTTTGATCATTTCCGGGTCAAGCGCTGAAGTTGGTTCATCAAACAACATGATGCGCGGTTTCATACAAAGCGAACGGGCAATAGCCACACGCTGTTGTTGACCACCGGAAAGCTGGCCAGGATATTTCAATGCCTGTTCAGGAATTTTCACACGCTCAAGATAATGCATGGCAACTTCTTCAGCATCCGCCTTGGACATCTTGCGCACCCAGATTGGTGCCAGGGTACAATTTTCCAAAATGGTCAAATGTGGAAACAGGTTGAAGTGCTGGAACACCATGCCAACCTCGCGCCGAACCTCGTCGATCTTTTTCAAATCATTGGTCAGCTCAATGCCATCGACAACAATGTTACCCTTCTGATGCTCTTCCAGTCGGTTGATGCAACGAATCATGGTCGACTTGCCGGAGCCCGAGGGGCCGCAAACGACGATACGCTCACCGCGCATAACGCGCAGATTGATATCCTTCAACACATGGAATTCGCCGTACCACTTGTGCATGTCGTCGATATTGATCGCCACATCTGTCTCGGAAATCTGCATTTTGGGTGCGCCCGAACTTGCTGGTGCCGAGCTTTGTTCCTCATTGGCACCGTTGGAGGCTGAGCTTTGTGTTGCCGAAGACACTAAAGGTACTGCGGTTGATGCTGCTTCCGATTCCATTTCTGCTGCCCCGTGGCTTGATGCAGCCGCTGTGGTTGATCTAGCTGTTGTCCTTGCTTTCTTGGACTTTCCAGCGCTTTTCTTTGTTGATACCTTTTTGGCGGCAGAGGATTTCCCGCCAGCGGTAGATTTTGATTTTCCAGCCGCTTTGTCCACTTCTTTCGCGTATGCCTTGCACTGCGGTATCCACTCGTCGCGGTCAATGCGGCCTTTGAAATTCAAAAAATTGTCAACCCATTCCACTTCATTTTTCTTCCAAACCGCAATCTGGGAGTATTTATACACACCCATGCTATTCAGCTTTTTCTGCAGCACCGGACCGACACCTTTAATGCGTTTCAGATCATCCGGTTTCGCCGGTTTATTTATCTTCGGCGGTGCCACTCCGGAAACAGAAGCGGTAGAACTCAATTTAGTAGCTTTGGTCGCCATCATCAGGCCCCTTTACGATTTATGACCGGTGTCGAGCTTGTTTTCCATGAATATGGAATAACGCGACATCATGAAACAGAAAAACCAGAATACCAATGCACAGAACAAATAGCTGGTCAGCGCCTGCACCGGCGTCGCCCATTTTGAATCAGCATGCGAAAGATTGGCGATGCCCAGCAGATCGAACAGACCGATAATCAACACCAAAGTGGTATCTTTGAACAGACCGATAAAGGTATTGACGATGCCGGGAATAACGATTTTCAACGCCTGAGGCAAGATGATCATCTGCATCGACCGCCAGTAGCTTAACCCGACCGCCATAGCCCCTTCATACTGACCCTTCGGAATGGCCTGCAACCCGCCGCGCACCACTTCCGCCATATAAGCAGCGGAAAATAGCGCCACGCCGATCAGTGCACGCAGTAATTTGTCGAATGAAACGCCATCCGGCAAAAACAGCGGCAACAACACCGATGACATGAACAACACTGTAATCAATGGTACACCGCGCCAGAATTCGATGAATATCACTGACACGAGACGCACCGTGGTCATCTCGGAACGACGGCCAAGTGCCAATATTATGCCCATGGGCAGCGAGGCGACAATGCCGGTAACCGCGATGACCATGGTCAACAGCAAACCGCCCCATTTCGGCGTATCAATGGTG
Organism: Rhizobiaceae bacterium; assembly: GCA_965248135.1. GTDB lineage: Bacteria > Pseudomonadota > Alphaproteobacteria > Rhizobiales > Rhizobiaceae > SZUA-100. The sequence goes on from CBDFIN010000006.1 coordinate 106,489, forward strand.
GCGAGACCGAAATTAACCGAAGCGATAAGCAATACCAGGCCCAATATCGCCATGGTAATCAATGTCTGCCTGACGGCCGGACGCGGATCGGAATCAGTCGCTCGCATCAAGGCGATAACTATGCCGACAACAATCGCGGTCAACAAAATGAAATCGATCCAGAATTTGACTATTGAAGGCGCCATCACGAAGTTGGGAAGCAGAAAACCAGTGTAGGATAAATTGCCGCCAGTCAGCAGAATGAAAGACAACAACGGAAAAATTCCAAGCATGAAAATCAGGTTTTCACGCTTGTATGGTACCGCGGGCATCAATAGTGGCACAATGCCGACTGCAAACATGAAATAGACCACATTGGCGCGCCACAACTCGTCAGAGGGAAACCGGCCATAGATGAACAGCTTCAGATAGGCCCCAATATAAGGCCAACATGCGCCGCTCCAACCATCTGGAAGTTCACCACCCTGTGCCACCGTGGCGCAGGCCAGCCGGTCCGAGCCGCTCCACACCGCGCTGAAAAGCGACCAGCTTAAAAACCCTGGCACGATCAGATAGATCAGATACAAGGCGATCAACGTCATCACGGTGTTGGTTATGCTGGAAAACAGGTTCTTCTTGGCCCAGCCAATTACCCCAACTTCTGTCGCCGGGGCAGGCATTGTCGGCACTAGTTCTTGACGAACATAATGCAAGTCGGCGGCGACGGGAGTGTGTGTATCAGACATTTCCTTCATCCACTTCTATCGCTCGACCAGGGTCATCTTGGAATTGTACCAATTCATGAACATCGACGTCAGCAAAGAAAGCGCCAAATAGGTAAGCATGGTTACCAACAATATTTCGACCGCCTGTCCTGTTTGGTTGAGTGCGGTTCCGGCAAATATCGAGGTTAAGTCCGGATAGGCAATAGCAACCGCCAGCGACGAGTTCTTGGTCAGATTTAGATATTGACTGGTTAGCGGAGGAATAATTACCCGCATCGCCTGTGGAATGACATTGAGCCGCAAGGTTTGGCCTGGCCGAAGACCCAACGCGTATGATGCCTCGGTCTGTCCTTTGTTAACGGCAAGAATTCCGGCACGGACAATTTCGGCAATAAAGGTGGCCGTATAGGTCGACAGCGCAATCACCAGCGCAGTAAATTCCGGCGGAACTCGCAGTCCTCCCTGCGGTCCGAATCTACCAGGTGTTGGATATTCGAACGAAAGGGGTTGCCCGGATAGAAAATAAGCGATCAGCGGCAGACCGATAATCAATCCAAGCGCGGTCCAAAACACCGGAAAACGCTGTCCGGTTGCCATCTGCCGTTTGTTCGCCCATTTTGATATCAAGACGGTGGCAACGCATGCCACAATAAAGGCAATCAGTATATTGCCCGCGCCGTCACTGAATACGGGTTTGGGTGCCGAATAGGCCGCCACATTTAATTGCCCAAAAGCACCAAGATCAATGGTATCACGTTTTCTCGGCAGCAGTGCTAAAACACCCTTGTACCAGATAAATATCTGCAGCAAGAGCGGAATATTTCTCAAAACTTCGACATAAACATAGGCCATTTTGCTGATGACCCAGTTGGAAGAAAGGCGAGCGACGCCGACCAAAAAACCGATAATGGTTGACAAAAATATGCCGATCACCGCAACGATCAGGGTATTTTGCAGGCCTACCCAAAAAACGATGCCGTAATTCGATGTTTCTTTGTAGTCAATAAAGGGTGAAAAGTTTACAGCAAAGCCAGCCTCGTTGGAAAGAAATCCAAATCCTCCGGCAATACCCTGTTTCTCAAGATTGACTGCCGCATTCTGCACCATGCTCCAAACCAGCCAGGCGAGAAATAGAATCAATGCTCCTTGAAAAACCCAACTTCGGATCTTTGGATCATTGAACAGAGCCACCTTCGGCTTATCATTTGCCGAAGCCACTTCTTGTAGAGCCATTTCCCCTCACCTGCTTGAATTGCCTTGGGGCAATTTTCTGTTTGTTAAAATGATACATCAACATTGCGGTTCCCGGCCTGCTCACTTTTGCAGCAATTCTCCCAGCCGGCAATCCGTCAAGTGGTACCGGCTAGATAAATCCAGCCGGATACCATTGCTTTTATACGTTTTTAGCGAACCGGTGGTGCGTATTGCAGACCACCTTTGGTCCACAAATCATTCACGCCGCGCGGGATCTTCAACTGCGTGTCGGGGCCGACGTTACGGTCAAAGACTTCACCATAGTTGCCGACGGCCTTGATAGCGTTGGCAGCCCAGTCATTTCCGAGTCCAAGTTTCTCGCCAAATGCGCCTTCCGTGCCCAACAAGCGTTTTACTGCTGGATTATCCGAACCCATCATTTCGCCGATGTTGCCCTGCGTAATGCCCATTTCTTCGGCATTCAGCATCGCATTGTGGGTCCACTTGACAATATTGAACCACTGATCATCGCCCTGACGAACAACTGGGCCAAGCGGCTCTTTTGAGATCACTTCCGGCAGCACCATGTGATCATCCGGATTGGTCAGCTTAAGACGCTGTGCAGCAAGGCCCGATTGGTCGGTGGTGTAAACATCACACCGTCCTGCATCGTAAGCGCCAACAACTTCGTCAGCTTTTTCAAACGCAACAATTTCATACTCAAGCTTGTTGGCGCGGAAATAGTCAGCAACGTTCAATTCGGTGGTGGTACCAGTGTTAGTGCACACCGATGCGCCCGAAAGTTCTTTGGCCGAAGAAACTTTCAGCTCTTTGCGAACCATAAAGCCCTGACCATCATAATAGTTGACGCCGGCAAAGTTGAGACCAAGCTGCGTATCGCGGCTCATGGTCCATGTGGTGTTGCGCGAAAGTATATCGACTTCACCTGATTGCAATGCGGTAAAGCGCTCTTTAGCGGAAAGCGGGGTAAATTTAACCTTGTCGCCCGAGCCGAAAACGGCAGCGGCAACACCGCGACAAAAGTCAACGTCCATGCCGGTCCAGTTGCCCTTGTCGTCTGGATTAGAAAACCCAGCCAGACCCTGGCTAACGCCACATTGAACAAAACCCTTGGCTTTAATGTCGTCAAGTGTTGCAGCTGATGCGCCAGCAGAAGCCGCGCCATAAGCCACGGCGCCGAGCGCGAAAGAAAGTAGTTTGATTTTCATAGGTTGCAGCCTTTTCTGTTGCCCTATTGATTAATGCGAATTCGCAGGACAACGCGCACAGCCACACTTACGTGTCTGTTCACTAACTCGAACACAACGTTGGGTATTACCAATTGCAATCTCTCCCTACGCCAACTCGAGCCGATGTGATTAATTCATGATTCCGGCGGTCCATCGTATTTTTTCGACTTTTTCCGGCGCCATCACGCACATCGCCCTTTGACCTTCTTAATACATGCGATTATGGAGCGCTGGTCAAGAGGTTTGTTTGCATTCAATTTCGTAATCGCAACTTGCCCATGATTATTTGTCAATCTGTGGAGTGCAATGTGGCCATGAAAAGCAAAAATCATCAACCCGGGATCAACACGATACTCACCCGTTCCGGTTACCGCCCGGCAGACTATCACGGCTTTGTTAATCCACCGGTGGTCCATGCTTCAACGGTATTGTTTCCAGATACCCAGGTGATGCTCGACCGGTCGGCCAAATATACTTACGGCACCAGCGGGACGCCCACATCCGATGCGCTTGCCGATGCGCTCACCACCCTGGAAGAGGCGGCTGGTACGGTGTTGGTACCCTCTGGCCTTGCGGCCGTATCGGTACCGATGCTGGCCTTTGCCGGTGCCGGTGATCATGTGCTTGTGGTCGACAGCTGCTATTCTCCAACGCGCCGGTTTTGTGATACGTTGCTTGCCCGCATGGGTGTGGAGATCGAATATTTCGCTCCTGAAATAGGTGGCGAAATCAGATCTCTATTGCGACCAAACACCAGCGTCGTGCTGGCAGAAGCTCCGTGCTCGAACACTTTTGAGATGATGGACGTTCCAGCCATTTGTGAAGCTGCGAAGACGGTAGATGCAGTGGTAATGATTGATAATACATGGGCGACACCACTCAACTTTAAGCCGCTGGATCATGGTGTCGACATTTCAATCCATGCCTTGACCAAATATCCAGCCGGTCATTCCGATCTGGTATTGGGATCGGTGTCAGCTAACCATCGCTGCTGGGAAAAATTGCTCAAAACACAATTGGCGCTGGGTGTTTGTGCCGCTCCTGATGATTGCTATTTGGCTTATCGTGGCCTTAAAACCATGGGTGTACGGCTGCAACGCCATCAAACAAGCGCATTGGAGATCGCACGCTGGCTGCAGCAGCGGGACGAAGTCGCTCGTGTGTTGCACCCCGCACTTGGCGATGATCCGGGACACGCCCTGTGGAAACGGGATTTTAAGGGCGCTTCCGGGCTATTTGGATTTGTTCTCAACCAGGCTTCCCAACTGCAGGCACGCGCCTTTCTGGATGCGTTGGAGCTTTTCGGCCTGGGCTATTCGTGGGGCGGATTTGAAAGTCTGGCGGTGATGCCATATTTGGGCGACCGGCTGATTGCCCGAGGCCCTGAAGACGGCACGCTTATCCGGCTGCAAATCGGGCTTGAGGATACTGGTGATATCATTGCGGACCTGGAGCGCGGATTTGCGGCCCTGCGATAACGGCAGTTTTTGTTAGCGGCTAACGAATGCCGCGCAGAATTCGCCGTCGCGGTAGCGCCGCTTCAAGCGGAAGATTGTCGTCAAAACGGAAGCCGATTTTTCGAATGGCGAAACTGCGGGCGACAAACAGGGTAAACAAAGCACCCATTGCAATTCCCACAATCACATCTGAAAGATAGTGCACACCGACAAATACCCGGCTCGCACCAACCAGCAGGGCAAGTCCGATAAAATAGGGTCTATACATTGGAAATCTTAGCGATAGCGCAGTCGCAAGGGCGGCAATGGTAGCCGAATGGCCGGATGGAAAACTGGCGAAAGATGCCTCGAAGCGGAAGGGATCAAAGAAAAAGGTGCCAAATGCTTCAGAATGTCGCGGGCGCGCCCTGCTCGCAATTTGTTTGACGAAATTGACCAAAATACCACTACCGGCAACCGATACGAAAATAAACCAGGCATCAAACAGCAAGCTCGAGAGCCAGGCTTGGCGGCGTGGCGGAAACGACTGCCAGTTGACAAACACTAGCACCAGGCAAAGAACGCCCGAAGGAACCAGGACCCATTCGGATTTGCCGATATCGGTGACCATTCGGAAAAATCTGATCACTCCCGTTGGCGCTGCGGCCGCCACTTGATGGGCCGCCTCATCGAATAGAAAATAAGACAGCACCGTCAGTGTCAGTGTCAAGACAAGTAGATCGGAATAGACAACCGGCCAACGGCTGTTCTGCTCACGCGAGGATCGCCTCTTGTTTCGCTTCGCCATCGCTTTGGCGAAGCGGCGGTGTCTTTGTATCAGCGGATTTTCCGTGGGAATTTTGCTCATACCGTTACCATATGCAGCTTTTTCGGCAAAAAACCCAGACAGATCAGTCCAACAACAGCAGCCGCCGCAAACAGCAAATCCGTTCCGACCAAATTCGCCAAATGGCCACCGGCAAATGGCCCGGCAAACTGCCCCACCGATATCAGCAAAAACGTCGTACCAAAGCCCGCCGATGGACGCTCAGCGAATACATTCATGCTCCACACACCGTAAATGCCGGTTACGGCGATAAATGCGCCACCAAAATAGGCTGCGGATATCAGCATGGCCGCATCGTTGTTTGGTAACATGACAAATATAACAAGCGAAATAATGTAGGCCGAAATTGCCACTATACTAGCTTGGTACAATCCAAGCCGGTGAACAAGTTGACCGGTAAGGGCGCCGGTCAGTCCCGCCAGACCAATCAACAGCCAGAACAGAGTGACAAATTCTTGTGATCTGCCCTGATTATTAACCAATAAATCGGGGGAAAACACCCAATATATAGAACTTGATATGCCGAACAGGAAGGCCGAAACAAATAGTGGAACGCTGTGTTTGTTGACCAGCCAGCGAAACGTGATCGGCCAGCGGTCATGGAGCGAGTTTCTGGTAAATGGCCCATTCGGCAGGATCATCCAATTCCAAACGGTTACAACTGCCGATATAGTTGCAAATGTCAAAAGACACAGCCGCCAGTCATTGAGAAATAACAGTGCTGCCGGCGCTGAAATGATGATACCGATTGAGGTGCCGGAGTTGACGGTCGTGTAAATCCGGTCGCGATCCCTTTCGGCAACAAGCCGGGTGATGGCATCGGAAAGTGGTGGATAGGAGAAGCCGGGGCTCATGCCGGCGGCAAATAAGCCGACGATGAGCATCATCTCGTCCTGGGCGAGAGAAGCAAGCAGCATACCGCCGGTCGCAAGCACGCCTCCGGTTACCACCAGCACACGTGGGCCCACACTGCCTGACAGCGTTGAAGAAATGAGACTGGCGAACAGGTATCCAAGATAAGATATGCTGACCGCAACACCGGCCTCGGCAATTGTCAGGTTCATTTCCTGGCGAATTTCGGGAAGAAACAGACCAAAGGAGTATCGCGCAAACCCAAAAGTGACAGCAACAATCAGGATGCAGGGTGGAACGACTGTCCCTGCGGAACGAATTTTTGACGTCATTTAGGCCTCGGGTCGGCTACGCGTTCGCATAACTGCAATTCAAGCGATCCATCGCCAGATGTCAACTCCGATATGACTGCAAATTCGCCCTTCCCTTCCCTCAATTCCCGTAATTCATCTTTGGTATATTTTAGACAGTAATTGGTTACAAAATAGACCGACTGACCGCCATCGTCGACAAATTGTTCGTGACATATCGCAGCCTTATAAACCGCCCCATCAACATCGATGTCGGTGATTGAAGCACCATAGCAAGAACCAATATCACCGTAGGCCCGGCGCAGGCAGTTTTTTGAAAACCGTTTCATTTCATCGAGCTGATAGAAAGCATCAATGGGGCCGTGGTCGTGCGGTGAATAGATTTGCATTTCCGCCAGATAGACATCGCCAGGCCGCATTATACGCTTGAGCAAATCATATGTTTCCAATGGTGTATGATTGCCTTCCTGAAAACCCAGTGAGGTAAATACCACAGGATTGGTATTGCCGAGATGGGTTGCAGTAATGTCGTTGAAATTCATCGCCAGGTGGTTGATCTCAATTTTCGACCAAACGCGTGATATTACCTCTCGCATAGGTTTGGCCGAAGAGGGGTTAATATCGACCGAAGTATAGCCGGCTATATCAACGCCGCGGGCTCTCAACGCGCTGACAAGCAGTTCGGTTTTAACCGGCTCAGGGCCAAGTTCTACATAATCAATGGTTTGGCCGTAATAGCGCTCGGCGATAATATCGCAAGTTTGGTTGAATGTGTCAGCAAGACAATACCCCCCCGAAGCCGAAACGCCAACAGAAGCATCAGTAATTCCCCGGTAGTTGAGACTGCGCATCAATTCAAACACCTCAACCAAATCTGAGTGAGATCCGTAAGGCAATTGATAGTTGCTGTATTTTTCCTCGTTAGTAGCCGAACCAATAACCATTGAGCCGATTTTAACGACATTTGCATCGAATTCCTCCAGATGCTTGGTCAGACCGCTGATCGCCGCATGATTAAGATTCGAATTTGAAACATCTCCTGTGATTGTATTCTTGCTCATAGTACCCCTCCCATCAACAACGCAAACTTACGCTAAGTAAGCTTACGTTAAGTAAACTTGTTTTGTGTATTCTGTTTGTTATTTACCAAAATTACTATTGTATTGTAACGCCAAATAAGTTTATTGTGGTATTTACGAAATCAATTGGTGAGAGCTGTATGGACTATCTTGAAATACCCCATAAATGGAAACCAAAGCACAAAGTCGGCCGATTGGAGATCGGCCTGTTACAATCGTTGATTGCGGTTTCGGAATCAAAATCACTCAGTCAGGGTGCCCAGAAACTTAATATCCCCCAGCCGACAATGAGCTTGCAGCTAAAACGGCTGGAAGAACGCTCTGGCCGCGCATTGTTCAAACCCGGCGGGCGGGGAAAACCGGTGCGGCTTTCACGCCATGGTGAGCGACTGGTCGAATATGCCAAGCGTATTCTGCTGATTTATGATGAGGCGACACTCTACCTTTCCTCGCCTGATCTTACCGGCGAGGTGCGTGTGGGCATTCCGGAGTGGTTTGCCGAATCGGGCTTGAACGAGGTGTTGGCCCGGTTCAAGGAAATTTACCGTGATGTGCAGATCAAGCTGGTGGCGGCGCCGAGCAACCGGTTACGGGCGCACATTATATCCGGTGAACTGGATGTGTGTGTTTCGATCACCGGCGACGGGCTTGAACCGGCCGGACAGATTTGGCGGGAACCGCTGCATTGGGTCGCCAACCGGGATCTTCGCTGTTTAAAGCGCGAATTGTTGCCGGTCGGTCTGTTTTCAGAGCCCTGCCCGTTCAGAAACCACGTAATCCGTCATCTGGGTTCGCTCGGGCGGCTTTGGCGCGAAGAATATGTCAGTGATAGCGTTGCGACAATTCGCACCGCCGTAGTTGCCGGTCTGGCAGTATCGGCCTTTCCCGCCGGGGCAATCACCAGCGAACTGACCATTATTGATGATCGTCCGGGTTTTGCCCCGCTGCCACCGGTTGAACTTGCTATTCACCAGTCGACCCAGCGCAAAAACATGCCGGAACTCAACACCCTGGTTGAACATTTGAGCGAGTTCATCAGTCGCAAAATGAAGGTGCTGGAGGAAAGAAACTCGCAGTTGGTGTGACCTGTATCTTGATTGATGTGCTCGCAGAGCTGGCTGATCAGATGGAACAGAAGCTGGCCGCCGGATTGTGCAAATGGCACGAAGCCCGTTCGGCGGACAAACACGGCTCCTGTCCATGTTTGCTTTACCCGCCTCACCATCAATGATCAGCAGATCAACGCGGGTCAACCGGTCCGTCATGCGTCCGGCTTTTTAATCCCTGTGGTCGGCTTCAGGGCGATTGACCAGATCAACTGCGCTGAAGAACCTGACCCGATGGCGGGCCTTTATCATGTTGACACCGATAGCAGTTGCCAGATGCGGCGGTCATGCTCACCAGCAATCTGCTCGTTCTGTAGCAAAATGATCTTGGTTGCTGTTGCCCGAAGCTGTACCGGTTTGCCGGCAGCTAGTGGTCTGGCCGAAACGCTTGAATCCTTTTTCAGCACGTTCTTTTTCAAGCGTTTTGGCCACAAAGACCACTAGCAACTTATTGAATTCTAGTGGTTCTTATGATTCCAACATTTGCCATAAGTACGAGCCGCTGGCGGATGCAAATGTTGGTACAGAACCACTAGGACCGAAACGCTGTAACGATTGCGCTCAAAGTTCACGAGACAGGTTTTGGAAACGGCGACAGTTGTCTCATGGAAACCATTGAAGGAGCCCTGGCACGGCACCAACGCATTTTGCTGTTCCAGAAAAACATCATAAATCATTCGTTCCTTGAACACTGGATGCCTGGTTACCTTGGCATGTTCGATAACCTGTTCATACAGTATCTCATTTGGTCATCATTATTTGCCACCTTCAATCGCGGTGCAAAATGCCGCCCGCGCGATACCTTCACTCAGGTATCTCAACCTGTCCTTTCTCCCAGCCTGCGGCAGGAGAACAGGCGACAGGCTCCACAAGGTGGTGCGAGCACATCTGTTCGAACCTTTTATTGAACTTTCGATCCACCAGCAACAATTCTATCGATGATGCATCAAACACAGCCAGATAGCGCCGCATCAAGGCAATGCGTTCAGCCGTGCTGCTTGTACCGCCATTGTCCAGCATCACCCACATCAAGGGCACACGAAACCGCCGCGTTATAGCTGGACACTTTCAAAATGATTCGATCAGTAGACTCTTCGCTCACTGCGGGCTCTACCCGGGCCTCCGCGGGGGTGGCGCAAAGGCACCGGTCGCTGCTAGTACCCTGATTCATCTATATTACTGGGTACAGGCTTTTGAGTTTATTCCGTGCGGCATCTGTTGAAAAGTGCCAATCGGCCTTTGCGTTGTGTTTGTTGCGGTGATTTTGCCATGCGGCGCTTTCGGTTTCAAGCAAAGCTTTATCCGAGATACGGCGATCCAGACATTGCGATGTGAGCACACTCAATTCAGTTTCGGCCATATTGAGCCATGAGCCGTGCTTTGGCGTAAAATGCCATTCAAACCGCTCAACCAGACGACGTGCTTCGCTCGGTTCGAAGGCCTGATAAAGCGAGGCGGGGCAATGGGTGTTGAGATTATCCTGCACAAGGATGATTTTCCCGGCCCCTGCAAAATGGGTATCGGCCAGATCTTTCAGAACATGGGCATAATCAATGGCTGTGCGGCGCTTTATTACCTTGATGTGCCGCCAGCCCTCGAGCGGAGCGAACAGCATGAACAGATTGGCGGTGCCATTGCGTTCATACTCATAATCGAAACGCTGGACCTGACCTGGCTTCATTGGAACCGGTGTGCGGGTTTCCTTGACAAGCTGTTTTGATGTCTCGTCGAGGCAGACCAGCGGGCGTTTGGGGTCATGGGGGCGGGTATAAACCTCTAAAACATCCTCCATCGCGGCGACAAAGGCGGCGTTTTGTTTGGGGGGGATGACCCAATACTTACACCGATGGGGTTTGAGAGTGTTTTTTTAAAACCCGACCGATTGTTGAATCGCTGGCTTTCTCAACAATGCCAAGCTCCACCACCTTTTCTTCCAGAAGCCGCAACGACCAGCGAGCATGGCCGACTGGCGGTTCAGAGCAGGCCAACTGGATAAGGCGAGCCTCCTTTTCACCATCAAATATCGGTTCAATCGGTGGCTTTTCGCGCTTCTTGCGATTGATCGCCGCCTCAAGCCCATGCTCTATCAAACGCCGACGGATACGACAAACCGTCGAAACGCTGGTCTCAAGCGCTTCGCCAATCCGTTCATCACTCCAGCCCTCACCATCCGTCGAAACATCGGCCTTCAGCAAAATCCGCGCCTTCAAAAGACGCCCGGCCGCATCGCGCCCGGTGTTGATTATGGTTTTAAGTGAACTTCTTTCCTCACTGCTCAACCGAACAACATATTTCTTTACCCCACCCGCACCAGTCACCATAATAGCCTCAATCAGAAAAACAAAATCAATGAAGCTGAATCAGTACTCGGCAAACATGTCAAATTAAAAGAAGCGAGGCACTAGCTCCTGATGAGCCATGATCACTTTAAAGTAATCATGCTATATCGCAGAGTTTCTCGCGCGGCCACAAACTGTCCCGCCGATCAACCTTCCCTTGGTATAACGCTTCACCAAGATCAAACATCCTGCTGATTCGCAGATGCACCGTATGCGTTTTTTCCACTAATCTTCGTCTGCTCCAAAGTCTCATTTTTTAAAAACTAATTGCTTGCATCAGAACTCTCAGCGAAATTGCTCTGTTTTAGCCGGGATGGCGGCTATTTGGCACTGATTTTCAATTGTCCAAGAATCAAATCATGCGACAAAGCGGGACTAATGTGTTACGAGATTAGTGTTTGATTTCAATGACATTCGAAGGGGAATTAAAATGCCATTGTTCATTACCCACGGAACATATACGCCATCGGCAATTGAAGGCATGCTTGCGGATCCTACAGATCGCGCTACGGCTTTGAAAACGATGGTCGAACAGGCAGGTGGACAGATTGTTGAACTTTACATGACGACCGGGGAGCATGATTTCGTTTTGGTTTCAGAATCCCTTGATGAAGAAATTGCGGTTGCTTGGAGCATGGTCACCGTCGCTTCGGGCACAGTAACAAATCTGAGAACTGCTCGCGCTTGGAAATCAAGTGAGTTCAAAACGGTTGTCCAAAAAGCGGCGGGCCTGGCAGACGCATACACTCCCCCAGGTGGTCATATAGCATGATCACTTGAAAATAATCATGCTATAGCTAAACGAGCCAAACATGATTCCACCATTTGTTTTTTTGCTCACGGCGGGCGCTGCCCGGGCCTCCGCGGGGGCGGCGCACAAGCGCCGGTCGCTGTGCGTTCCTGATGAGCCATGATCACTTGAAAGTAATCATGCTAAAGCGACCGGTGCAACCTGGTTGAAATGTATCCGGGCTGCGAGAAAATCTCTCGCTTTTTCCGGCATGGTGACAGCTTCCTCCCCTGATCCGGCGGGAACGAAAAACGGGTAGATCAGCATGATGTTTTTAT
>CBDFIN010000007.1:0-212803 GCA_965248135.1 Rhizobiaceae bacterium
GTCCGCGACCGCGAAGCGCTTGCAGCATTGTTTGAAGAATGTGCGCCCTTTGATATCCTGATCAGTGCTGCTACCGGTGGCGACCGCGCCATTGGTCCGTTCATGCGCATGGATATGGCCGGATTTGCAACCTCGTTCGACAAACTCTGGGGCTATGCCAATGTGGTGCGTTACGGTGTCGAACGTATGGCCGAAGACGGGACAGTTGTTTTGGTGAGCGGCGCGCCGGCGCGCAAATGCCGCACCGGCCAGGTGGCGATTTCGGCCGTTGGTGGCGCCGTGGAAGCGCTGGCAAGGGCCGTTGCGCCCGAAATCGCACCGCGACGCCTGAATGTGGTCTCTCCAGGACTGATCGACACGCCAATGGTAGCGCTCAAAGGTGAGGAACGTGTGGCCCATTATCGCAAGCTCACCGCCAACAACGTCATTCCCCGTGTTGGCACCGCCGATGAAGTGGCCATGGCCATCGTCTATCTGGTGGAAAACGAGTTTGTCACCGGCACAACGGTCGATGTGGATGGCGGCTGGCTGCTTTCCTGACTAGTGGTTCTGTACCAACATTTGCATCCGCCAGCGGCTCGTACTTATGGCAAATGTTGGAATCATAAGAACCACTAGAATTCAATAAGTTGCTAGTGGTCTTTGTGGCCAAAACGCTTGAAAAAGAACGTGCTGAAAAGGGATTCAAGCGTTTCGGCCAGACCACTAATGGTTCTGTACCAACATTTGCAGAGTTAAGGCCGAAATTGGTTGATGGCATGATCTGATAGGTGGCGTATTGTGACGGGTGTGAAAGCCCGCCAGAACCTCACAAGGAGCAACACGCCTGTGAAGAACGATACAACCATCTTGCCATTCCACCAATCGGAAACGCTAGTGGCTCCTTTGAGCGAGGTTGCTCGGGAAGGCGCTCGGCGCATGCTGGCGGAAGCCTTGAAAGCTGAAGCTGAAGCTGATGCGTTTGTCGCCAGTTTTTGCGATGAACAATTAGAGGATGGACGCCAACGGATTGTGCGGATGGTGTTTACCTTCACGCGCGGATGGAAGAGAATGCCGAATGTATGCTGGTAATTATTGGCGCTACACCGGAGGGCAAGAAAGAACTCGTCGGCTTTCAGGTCGGCCTTCGGGAGAGCGCAAAGAGCTGGTAGGGGCTGCTGAGCGACATCAATGGCCGAGGGTTGTCGGTAGCACCAGAAATCGCCGTTGGGGATGGAGCCATGGGGTTCTGGAACGCTCTCGATAAGGTCTTTCCAAGCACAAAACACCAGCGATGCTGGGTTCATAAGGTGAAGAATGTGCTGAACTGTTTTCCAAAGCAAATGGCTCCTGGCGTGAAGTCGGATTTGGACGACATCCAGCATGCTGAGACGCGCGCAAGCCGAAGCTGCGCTGTCCCTTTTCTCCGAAGGCGCTAAATACGACAAGGGCGTTGCCTGTGTGAACAAAGACAAAGAAGCGATGCTGGCATTCTTTGACTTCCCCGCCGAACATTGGGGCCATTTACGCACCTCAAGCCCAATCGAAAGCGTTTTTGCCACTGTCCGACACAGTACGGTCCGCACCAAAGGAGCGCTGTCGCAAAAGACAGCAAAGCTAATGGTATTTACCCTCATTCAGTCCGCATCGAAAAAATGGTTGCGCCTCAAAGGCAGAAATCAGTTGCCAAAAGTCATCGAAGGAATCATATCCAATGACGGTATCGAAGTGATGGACGATACTCAAAACCGCGCCGCCTGAAATGCGCATCACCCGAATTCAAGCATAGTTCCACATCCATTCCAATATAATACCAATGGCATGATTTTCTGACTCGTATGGGATTCCCAAATCACTGATGTTCTGATTCAATGGGTGGCGAAGGAGATTTGCCATGCCATCAACAGGACTTGTACTTCGAAGAGATTTTGATGCCCCCACGCTTCGCCAATTTTCCCGACGATGCAGTGACACAAGACAGGTACGCCGTCTTCTGGCGCTTGCAGCCATTTACGATGGCATGAGCCGGGCAGATGCTGCCAGGGTTGGCGGGATGGATCGTCAAACGCTGCGCGACTGGGTCCTTGAGATTCAACGCAGAAGGTCCAGATGGCCTGACCAATCGTCAGGGGGCGGGACGGCCACGCCTTTTGAGCGATGAACAAATGAATGAGCTGTCCGAGATCGTCAATGCTGGCCCTGATCCGGCGGTGGACGGGGTTGTGCGCTGGCGGCGGATTGATTTAAAGCGGGTGATTGAAGAGCGCTTTGGTGCCGTCTACGCCGAACGCTCGATATCCGAACTCCTTGCCGTCCTTGGCTTTTCCCGCATGAGCACCCGCCCGCAGCATCCAAAGCAGGATGAGCGTGTGATTGAGGCTTTCAAAAAAACTTCGCCAACACGCTTGCAGCTCACATAGCCGATCTGCCGGAAGACACTCCCGTTGAGATTTGGTGGCAGGATGAAGCCCGGTTGGGCCAGAAGAACGGGCAAACACGCATCTGGGCGAAGAAAGGCACCCGCCCCCGAATGCCCGCTGATCAGCGATACAAGAATGCATATAGCCAAGCGACATAATTTTGATTATAGTTTTGTACATGACTTATCCTGTTAAATTCCGCAAACATGTTCTTAAGGTTCGAGACAAGGAAGGGCTGACATTAAAACAAACGGCACTTCGGTTTAGCGTTGGGGTTGCCTCGGTTGTTCGCTGGGCCAATCGGCTTGAGCCGGATCAATCCAAGCCCCGCATGCGCAAGATTGACATGGCTGCACTGGCCCGCGATGTGGCGGAATTTCCCGATGCCTATCAGTATGAACGTGCGGTGCGTTTTGATGTTTCACCTAAGGCAATCTGGCAGGCGTTGCACAAGTTGGGGGTGACATATAAAAAAAGCGTTTCGCCATCCGAAGGCGGACGCGACCAGGCGTACAGCCTTCCAGGAAACGATTAGCGGGCATGAAAAAACCGGCAAGCCCATCGTCTATATTGATGAATCAGGCTTTGCCCATGATATGCCCCGCACCCACGGCTATGCGGCCAAGGGCCTGCGCTGTTTTGGCGTTCATGACTGGCATGCGCGGGGAAGGACAAACGTCATCGGGGCGTTGTTGGGCGGCACCTTGCTGACAACCTGCCTGTTTCCATGCAATATCGACAGCGATGTCTTCCATGGCTGGTTGACAGGCGATCTCATTCCAAAGCTGCCTCCCGGTGCTGTTGTTGTTATGGACAATGCAAGTTTTCACAAGCGCCAGGACATGAAGGAGGCTATCAAGGATGCCGGACACACACTCGAATATCTACCGCCATATTCTCCAGACCTCAACCCGATCGAGCATAAATGGGCACAGGCAAAGGCCATCAGACGAAAACACAAATGCGATATCGAAACACTGTTCAAGGACTTCAATATTTGAATCAAAACAGTGTCGCTTGGCTATAGTACAGCTCCTCTGCTTCAGCGGGTGGAATATTTCCGATTGGTTCCAGCAGGCGACGGTTGTTGAACCAGTCAACCCATTTGAGGGTCGCCATTTCAACGTCGTCAATCTTGCGCCATGAACTTTTTCTATGAATGACTTCCGCCTTGTAAAGTCCATTAATGGTTTCGGCCAAGGCGTTGTCATATGAGTCGCCGACACTGCCAACGGATGGCTCAATCCCGGCCTCTGCCAGCCGTTCGGTGTAGCGGATCGAGACATACTGAACGCCCCGGTCACTGTGATGGATCAGCCCGTCTTGTTGAACCGGCTGCCGATCATAGAGGGCCTGTTCCAAAGCATCCAAGACGAAATCGGTTTTGGCAGAGCGTGACACGCGCCAGCCAACAATCCGGCGGGCAAATACATCGATGATAAAAGTAACATAGGCAAATCCCTGCCACGTTGACACAAAGGTAAAATCACTCACCCACAGCATATTGGGTGCAGGAGCGTTGAATTCTCTGTTCACATGGTCGCGTGGACACGGGGCGGAAGGATTGCTGTGGGTTGTCTTGAGGATTTTTCCTCTGATAACGCCCTGTATTCCAAGCTGTTTCATCAACCGCTCCACAGTACAACGCGCGACATCAAAATCCTCTCGCTGCATCTGTCGCCAGACTTTGCGCACCCCGTAGACTTCATGATTGTCATCCCAAACACGCTGGACCTCAGGGCGCAACTCTGCATCACGTTTGGCGCGATCACTGGCCAGACCGGGATCACGGGCAATAGCTGCATGGGAATGATATGTTGAAGGGGCGATCGGCAACACTTTGCAGATCGGCCAGAATATAACAGTGGCCCGTGATCATCACGATGATCATCGATAAACATCTTCATCTTCTCAGTGGGCGCCCACAATCATGGCTCGCTCCGCCTGGGCAAAGTTGACCGCCAAAACGCCATTGGTTCGAGTGACAAGGTCAACGCGAGACGCTTTCCTGAGAATTTCATTGGCCTGACGCAATTCCCGGACTTCGCGCTCCAGCGCTTTGATGCGCTCGCGCTCATCGCTTGTAACGCCATCACGCAAGCCAGTGTCCGTCTCTTCCTGACGAAGCCATTTGCGAAGCGTTTCTGCCGTGCAGCCAATTTTGGGTGCAATTGCAGAAATCGTCGCCCACTGACTGTCATAATTTTGTTGATGTTCCAACACCATCCGAACGGCACGCGTACGCACTTCAGGTGAATATCTCTTCGATCTCTTGTTCTTTTCCATAGCTCCAAGTCATCCTATCTTTGGAGCCTCGGTAAACCCGGGGCGGTTCACCCTGCTTCTCCTGCCTGCATCGGCAAGACAATCCATCACCTTTGATCGTGGCACCGAGTTTCGTGATCATGAGGCAATGAAGGACAAGCTGGGCGCAGATATCTGGTATTGCGATCCCCACGCCCCATGGCAACGTGGTACAATCGAAAACACAAATGGTATCCTGCGAAGAGACATGCCACGCAAAACAGATATCACCGATTACTCACGAAAGGACATTACGATGATCCAGCTCATGGTGAATTCAACCCCAAGAAAATGCCTCAATTTCAAAACACCTGAAGAGGCATTTATTCAAAAACTCATTTCAACAAATGGTGCACTTGACTTGTGAATCCAGCTACTATGATACACGACCGAACTATGGAAGTACAATATGCATCTCAATTCAAGATATTTCACAAATTAATATCTGATAATCAGTTATTATTATTGTCAAAAATTTTTGAATGCTCAAATGAAAACTAAAATTGAATGAATTCAAATTGATTTTTTGCACTGGTGGATGAGCAATTGCTTGACATAAAGTATGACCACATATCATATAAAATATAATGGCCCCGCAATCATCAGAAATTCAAATTGGGGGAATCGCTGATGGAAGTATTTCAACCAAATACATAAAGGCCGAATTTGAGATCGTTACTCCCATGTTTTTGGGAGGCGCTGAACATGAGGCTGGGAGGATCAGAGAAACAAGCGTCAAGGGCGCGCTGGCATTTTGGTGGCGAGCGCTAAAATATTCTGACTTTGTTGAACGGGCTGGTGAGGATCAGGATAAAGCGCTGCATAATATGCGCAAGCGCGAGATTGCGCTTTTCGGCGGCGAGACCGCGCAGGGAGCGTTTTCGCTTATCGTTAAGCAGGATGAGCATGATATAGAACATGATGGACAAACAAATGCCAATTCCGCTTCCACCCAAATCAAGAGCGGAGCCGGCACCACCTATTTGGCTACGGTTTGCTGGACAAAGGCGAATTCAAGCGGAGCTGGTTTAAGTCAGGAAAAACCTTTGTATTAAAGCTTGTGTTCACACCTCAGGCAACGTCGGAAGACAGAAAAACTATACTAGAGGTGATCAAGGTCTTTGCCTGTTGGGTGGATTGGGCGCACGGGTTCGCCGTGGTTGGGGATCGGTGGCGCTGACATCATTAGATATTTGCGGAGAAGTGCCCGATGCCTGCGCACCTGCGAAAGACAGGGATGCTTATAAACACCAAATTTCAGAACTTCCGAAGAATCCCAAGATCGGTGGCGCGGAATATTGCGTAACCAGTCTTGCCGGCGACAGCAGCATCTATGTTGGTACAAAGGAGGATTCCAATTCTCTCAAAGTGTTGGACTGCGTTGGGACCGGACTGAAGCGGTATCGTGGATGGAGTAGTCCTGATGAAGGAAATTTTGTTGCCGACCATCACTGGTTCAAGGAAGGTGACAGCCGGAAATGCGATGGGCAGTTTCCTTACGATGTTGCTGGTAAGCCCAAGACAATTAATACGAACAAGCTACCGCAACGCGCAGTTTTTGGTTTACCGCATAATTATTATTCACCTGCGGCGAGAAACAATGGCGTTTCGCTTGCGATGAATGTGGAAGGGCCAAAGAAAAAAGTGATGGATCGCCGCGCCAGTCCGCTGTTCATTCATGTGCATAAAACACTTGATCAAAAATGCTTTGGTGTTCTTTTCGTCCTTCCAACAAAATTTTTACCTGACGGCAAGATAGGTGTTGACTGTAAGACAAAGGATTATCACTTCGAAAAAACGATAATCACAAACATGCTTATAGGTTTAACACCTTCGGGAGTTAAATCCCGGGCGACCCCTATTTCCCGTCCAAAAAGATTTTGTGATGACGGTCCTCCACTTCACTCTCGGCCCGGTACAGGGGTTTATTGCCGAGGCCCGACGGGTGCGGGATCTGTGGGCCGGGTCGTTTTTATTGTCCTGGCTGTCGGGTCAGGCGATGGTGGCATTGAAGGACAAAGGTGGGAAGATTGAGTTTCCCCAAACTGAAGGTGATGCGCTGTTTGAGGCCATTGTCGCTGCCCGGGCTGGTGAAATTCCAGATACCCGCCCTTATATCGGTTCGCTGCCCAACCGGTTTAAGGCCGATATTTCAAAGGTATCCGGCGATGCCGGTGAAATATGCAAACAGGCCGTCACGGATGCATGGATGAACCTTGCCGATGAAGTTTTCAAGACCTTCATCGAAAGCAATTCAGCACCTGACACAGAAGAAATCTGGCAACAGCAGGTCAAAAATTTTTGGGAAATAAACTGGGTATCCGGCCAAGCACCCGCCGACAATAGCGACGGAACATGGCTCGACAAGCGCAAAAACTGGCGCAGCCACTATGTTGGGCCAGGCACTGATGAGGGAGGCGATCATTGCCGGTTGATGGGCCAGTATCAGGAGATTTCCGGTTATCACCGCTTTGGAGAAGCCAAGAGAAAACAAACTGAATTCTGGGATAACTTGCGCAATTCAAAAGGTATGCGCGATCTCGATCTAAAGGACGATGAACGTCTTTGCGCCATCGCCCTGATCAAGCGGCTGTTTCCGGTTTTGGGTGACGAAAAGATTAAATCAGTGATTGGCTGGGTGCCGGGCACGACAAAAGGCAAAGAGAAGGTCAACATTATCAACTGGCCCTCCACCAGTTATATCTGTGCCGTGCCCTGGCTGAAAGCGGTGGAACCAAATCCCCCGGAAACGGAGAGAGGCACCTATTCCAGCATTGTCAAATCTAGCCTTAAATCCAGCTTCATGGGGGAAACGGAAACCGAGTTGTTCAATTTTCCGAAAGAGGAATTTTTTAAGCTTGATGGACACTTGTTGCATCAAGATGGCATTGCAGCCTGGGATGAAAAGGAGTTCAAGACGAGCAAGGAGGCAGCGGAAACTCGCAAGCAATTGTCGTCTGGGCTGGCCGATGTGGCTAAAAAAGTTGGTGGTTCAACCGCCATCTACGCCAGTGAGTTTTACGCGGTTTTGGCTATGGACGGCGACGAAGTGGGCGCGCGTATGAAATTCGATGCCGAACTGATTTCTGAAAGCCTGGCGATTTTTACCAATTCCGTCAAAGAATATTTCGATCCAAATTGCGGCAATCCCCCCAACGGGGTGTTGATCTATGCCGGTGGCGATGATGTGCTGGCGCTGGTGCCGGTGGATAGTGCAGTTCTGGCCGCCAAATATCTGCGTAAAAAATATGAAGAATCTTTTTGTGAGAAGGTTGAAGAACCTTTCACCATGTCCGCCTCGATCACCTTCGCTCAATATAAGATTCCTCTGACCGCAGTATTGGCCAACGCCCATTTTTATCTGGATGAAATCGCCAAAGCCAAAAACGGCCGCGACAGTGTGGCCATAGCAGTGATGAAACCCGGCGGCATCGCCTGTGATTGGACGTCGTGCTGGAAGGATAAAGATTGCGATCCAGTCTCCGCGCTTGAAGAAATTGCAATGGAAGGCCTGGGACAGAGCAGTTTAGGCGCAGACGATGACTATTCTTCCAGCTTTTTTTACAACATCCGCGAACGCTACCTGCCGCTATTTGCCGATCAAGAAATGGATGACGGTGATGAGCATCATGAGCCTGATGTTGAAGCCGATTTTGCCGATCCGCAGTTCATGAAAAATGTGCTGGAGGCGGAATATTTGAAATCATTGGGTCAGACCAAAGTTGAAAGGGAAAAGGTGGAACTGGTCATCGGCCGTATGATGAAAATCGGCCAGCCGCTTTATCGCAAGAATAAGGAAATCAACAAGTCGGGGATCTATAATTTTGATGGCGCGCTGGTTGCGCGGTTCATGGCAGTGGAAGCTCGCTGGCACATGCTGAAAATTCCGGTCTCGGGGGCGGGTAATGAGTGATCGTTTGTCCCTGAAAATTTCCGCGATAGATACGGTGATGTTTCGCGATGGCAAACCGTTCAACCAGGCGGATGCAGGTGCAAGCCTTGCCGCCAGTGTTTTTCCGCCCTATCCGCCCACATTAGCCGGTGCGGTGCGCGCCGCGATTTGGAGTGCGTTGGGAGGGAGAAAAGAAGACTGGGACAAAACCCTGCTTGGAGATGGGACCAATTGGCAAAGCAGAAAAAATGTGTTGGGCAAGCTGGAGTTCAGCGCGCCGGGTGTATTGTGGCATGATAGTCCGGTCTATCGTGTTCCGTTGCACGTGGTGACGGTAAAGGACAAAGAGGGCGAAAAGGGCCGTTCGGAGCCAAAAATACTTTCACCAGAAAAGATTTTCTTGGACTGTGATATGGCAGGTGGTCCGGTGCGATTTCCGGCGATTTCCGGCGAAGGTGTAAAAACCATCGAGAGCCGCTGGGTGACGCTGAAGGGCATGGAGAATATACTGGCGGGAAACCCTCCGAGCAAAGAGCATCTCATCAAAAAGAACCGAAATTTGGCAGATCGAGCCAAGGGTCGGTATTGGTATAGAACGCGACAGCCGCACCACAGTTGACGGCAATCTTTATATGGCCAGCCACGTGCGTATGTCAGATGCGACCAGTCTTTATGTGGAAATAGGGCGGATGTGACAGGAGCTGTTTGAAGGGTCGATTACAACCGCTTGCAGGCGAACACCGCATGGCCGAAATCGCTTCCCTCACAAAGGTGGACTTGCCGAAAAGACCTAAACAGCTGAACCACAATCGATATTGCGTTATCCAGCTTTCTCCTCTCATTTTGGAGTCCATGCCCAACCCCGGCGGTGTATTGCCAAACTTGCCGGGGAATTTGGTCAGCGCCTGTCTGGGTAAGCCTTTGATGATCGGCGGTTGGGATTTTAAAAAATGCCGACCAATCGCCATGCGCCAGGCAATACCCGCCGGTTCTGTATGGTTTATGGGCGTGGAAAACCAAGAGCAACGCGCCGAGGCCCTCAATTGGCATCTTGGCAAGATCGGCCTGGCAACAGAATGGGGCTTTGGCCAGATAATGATCGGGAGTTGGTAAAATGGCGGATGAAAAAATGGTGAACCCCACAGAAAGCATCATTGTGAGCCTGATGGCAGAAACCCATATCCACCCAGGCATAGGTCAGTCCACCGGAGCGCTTGATCTGCCGGTGGCGCGAGAGCGGGCGAGCCAGTACCCCTTTATTCCTGGATCAGGCGTCAAGGGTGCGTTCAGGGTCTGGGCGTGCGAGCGGGCCAGATTGAGCGAGAGTGAAATCAGCCAACTGTTTGGCCGCGAGGGGCAGGCCGAAAATGATCAGGGGTGATTCCGGTTCTGCAGGCCGGTTGCTTTGTTCCGATGCCCGCTTGCTGCTGTTGCCGGTGCGCTCGCTTTCAGGGGCTTATAAATGGCTGACCTGTCCGGGTATTTTGAACCGCTATCAACGTGACACGGCCCGCTCGGCAAACGGTGCAACTGAAGCAAGTTTCTCGATCCAGTCGCCTGCGAGAGGACATTATCTGGGTGAAGAGGGTTCGCAGAATTGGTTGGGGCTGGAGGAGCGGGAATTTGGTTTTCAAAAATCTTGTCATTCCTCCATCGTCACCGCGCTAATGGCGGTCCTGCCCGAGCGCGTTACGGAAGAAGATCTGGAACGCCGCCTGGTGATCCTCCATGACGATGACTTCACCTGGTTTGCCAAATATGCCCTGCCGGTGATGGCGCATAATGCGCTTGAGGAGAAAACAAAGAGAAGCAAAGCTCTTTGGTACGAGGAATCCCTGCCGCCGGACACCATCATGTATGTACTGTTTGGTGAGCGAACCGCAGATGCAGTAAAGACTTTCCGGCAAAAGCTGGAAGGTGCACCCTATGTGCAAATCGGCGGCAACGAAACCGTTGGAATGGGCTGGTTCATAATGAAACCCGTTGCCCCATCTGCCGGGGGAAGTTGATATGACCAATGGCAGAAGAGATCGTGACCGGGCTTCGCACAAAAAAATATCGGAACAGGAAAAGCGCCTTGTCCAGCAAGCAAAGGCTCAGCAGGAGGCGGCCGATAAAATAGATATTGATACAAGACATGGTTCGCCAAAAACTGCCACAAATCCGGTGCCCGAAAGGCCCACCAAATCCGCTCACCGCAGCCTGGCGCAAAAACGCGCCAAACATGCCTTGCGGGCAATTCAGAAAATATCCGGCCACGATTTCACATGGGAAAGCAACTACGTTTCCTAATGTAAAAGCCCTTCCCCGCCACCATTATCATGTCGGGTCTGGGGCAGGCTCTGGCCATGGAAAAGGCCGGCGCAGCCAAGGATGGCGACGTCAAGCTTGGGCACCTGGCGCTGTACAAACACATGGATGAGTGGCTGATCAAGGGCTGGGAAAACAGCGTCTACGAGGGCGAGGGAGATGTTTTGGGGGCGATCTGCAACGGTTGCGAGGCCGACTATATTCGCGCACAAACCGAGGCGATGGACTATCTTGAATGGCTGAAAAAATTCGCAGTGGCGTTTCTCGATAATAAAGATCAGGAAAAAAACAAGGCTCCAGACGGGGAGTTGGAATGACCATGCTACCGCTGCCACCCAGCAAGGCCGGCTCTTCAGCACCGGGCGAAAGAAAGGCACCAGATTTTGGCGCTAGTCCCAACAGGGGGCTGATTTACAACAAATTTGTAGACAAATGGCCACCAAACGCGGCACTGGAAGAATTCCAGGGCCTTGGCGAGCAGAAGAAGGAATGGGTAAAGAATTTTACCGGCGGCACCGGCGACGGGAAAGAGCTTGAGAAAGCTGCAAAGCGCGTTTGCGATCTGGCCAAAATTCTCTGCCGCAGTGATGATCCGCCGCCCATGATCTTTCACACCAAAAGCCCGTTTCCTCACTGGTATGGGGTTGTCGCATCCGATCGAAAACGGGTTTTTGTGGCACCACACACTGGGGGTGCCTTATCTGCCGGCCTCGTCAATTAAGGGCATGATGCGGGCCTGGACGCGGGACTGGCGCGAAGAGCACCGAGATTTCGTTGTCCACCTGTTTGGTTCAGATGATGCTAACGCCCAAAGTGCCGGATCGATCATTATCTTTGACGCCCTGCCGGTTACCACCCCGGAGCTGGCGCTGGAGGTGATTACACCCCATGATGGTGGTTGGCGGATCAAAAAAAATGTGACGCCATCTGATTGGGTCCGCCCCGTTCCGATCCATTTTCTTGGGGTCAAAGAAGGGGCGAAATTCCTGTTCGCCATCGCACCGCGCGCGAGCGCAGGCAAAAACGACGTAAAAGACGCCTATCAATTGATAGAAGAAGCGCTGGAGTGGATCGGGGCGGGAGCAAAAAACCTCGGTCGGCTTTGGGCGGGCAATAAGCCAGGAAAAGGTCGCGGAAATTGATGCGGCGTCACCGCCGAAACCGGGCGACAAGGTGCGGGTCCTGGAGACTGACAAAGACAAAAAGTGGCATGGCGCGGTCGGCGAGGGTTCTTGATAATCGGCCTATAAATGACATGTTGAAGGTCAAGCGTGATCCCGACAAAAATGGCAGGCGACCTGAACGCTATATCGCTGTTGTCGATTTGGTTCGGGTTGCATCGGAAAAATCCTGATGACCAGCTATTTCGTAACTCGCCACAAGGGCGCCGTTGAATGGGCGCGGCAGCGGGGGATTGAGGCCGAGCACCTTGAGCATCTTGACCCTTCACAATTATCGCGTGGCGATGTCGTGCTTGGCACATTGCCGGTCTCTGTAGTGGCCGAGGTCTGTTTGCGTGGCGCCCGCTACATGCACCTTACTTTGGACACACCACCACAAATGCGCGGCAAGGAACTAACGGTGCAAGACATGGATGAATTTGGGGCAAAACTTGAGGAATTTGAAGTGAGGAAGGTGTAATGGATTGGTCTTTTGATTTACTGGAATTTGCGTTCGAAAATACCGCAAGCTTTCTGTTCACAACTTTTGTCCCTGGGCGGATTTGTAGAAATTTTTCGTAGATTTTTCAACTGGTTGTGGACCCTCAACTATCGGGGATGGAAGGTTGAAGTGCTGCCGAGCGACTCCGCCAGAAAACGCTACGACTACGATATGACTTGGGAGGAAGTAAAGGCGAATGAAGCAAGTCCGGTTGAGAAACGGCGATTTATCCAATCAGTCGTAACATCTGAAGGCAGTTGGCTCTCTGCCGGGCAGTTTTCTACAGATGATCCCGAGGGCTGGGTATTCATCGATAGGAAAAAAAAGCGATACAAATTTGATATCGAAAAAATTCCGCCAACTTCGAAAAAGCAAAATTAGGGGCGAGCAGTAACAAATCGATGAAATCGATTTGAGCAACAAACGCCTGTGCGCGACGCCGCCAAGGCTAACCTCCATCAGTACTAGCTTCCGCGTTCAAGTCTCCGGGAACTCGACGACCGACCGCCTTGGCAGACCGGCTTTCACCTGCCGTGCAGGGGATGCCTGATCAGGGCTCCGAAAAGGACCATAATTCACTCGTGTGTGTTTCTATCCCTGCCGTGCAGGGGATGCCTGATCAGGGTGACACAACAAATCAAACAGAGACGTCACTCGTTTCTATCCCTGCCGTGCAGGGGATGCCTGATCAGGTCGGCCGCCGTCCTGGCCGCCGCACTCGCCACGTTTCTATCCCTGCCGTGCAGGGGGATGCCTGATCAGGTGATCAATTAATTTGGGTGGTAACAGAGGTTGCGTTTCTATCCCTGCCGTGCAGGGGATGCCTGATCAGGCTAATCGCCGCCTTATTCTCATTATCACCGATTATGAGAAGTTTCTATCCCTGCCGTGCAGGGGATGCCTGATCAGGTTGGCCCAATGGGTCCAACAGTGACGGAGTAGAGTTTCTATCCCTGCCGTGCAGGGGATGCCTGATCAGGAAGGTCTATTACGCTGATTTCATTGCCTGGGTTTCTATCCCTGCCGTGCAGGGGATGCCTGATCAGGGTTGCATGTAGAAATTAACACATGGATGCAAGAGTTTCTATCCCTGCCGTGCAGGGGGATGCCTGATCAGGCAGTTGCGGGCCAAAAGGAGAAATGGGAGTAGGTTTCTATCCCTGCCGTGCAGGGCGCCTTTAATTCCTGTGTTCTCGTTCAACCCTCGAAAAGCCAAATCGTTGGCTTTTCGCCGGCTACGCCGTACGGGCCTCACCTATCCCTGCCGTGCAGGGGATGCCTGATCAGGGCAGACCTTGAGGAAACACGCGGATATAGAGTTTCTATCCCTGCCGTGCAGGGCGCCTTTAATTCCTGTGTTCTCGTTCAACCCTCGAAAAGCCAAATCGTTGGCTTTTCGCCGGCTACGCCGTACGGGCCTCACCTATCCCTGCCGTGCAGGGGATGCCTGATCAGGGCACGTGCTGCATATCTATGAACAAGAAAACACGTTTCTATCCCTGCCGTGCAGGGGATGCCTGATCAGGGACGCCGCACGGGCCTCCGCAAGTGACGCCGAGTTTCTATCCCTGCCGTGCAGGGGATGCCTGATCAGGTTACCCCCAAATAGCCTGCTGAATCAACTAAAATATTGGTGGCAATTTCCAGGCCAAAGTAAAATATTTCCTGTTTGAAAAAGAACAAATACAAAACAGTTTTACAAAAATACACCAATACTATATAAATATCAGAAAGTTATATAATTTCCAAGGCAAAACCATGCCTGTGAGCAGTCAAAAGCCCCAAACCCATGGACCTCGCAAGGTCCTGCTGGATGATGAAAAGCTGTTTAATCAGCTTGTTCGCCGCTCTTGTTTAACTGCGGCGTGGAGCAAGGTTTGGACTAATGGTGGCGCAGCGGGAGGCGACCGGGTGGACTTGCGCTATTATGTCCGTGACTTGCATCGGCGCATTGGCAAATTGCGCGATGATTTGAATGCGGGTGTATACCGGCCCGGGCCGGTGCGCCGGGTTGATATTGCCAAAACCGGTGGTCCAGGATTGCGGCGCCTTTCGATCCCCTGTGTACAGGACAGGATAGTGCAAACCGCCGCTGCAAACATTTTGTCACCGCTTTTGGATGAGGAATTTGAACCCCATTCCTATGGTTACAGAACAGGGAAATCTGTGCAGCAGGCGGTAGCGCAGATTTCGCTGGCGCAGCGCAGCGGGTTTGAATGGGTGGTGGATGCCGATATCGAGGAGTATTTTGACACCATTCCCCACGTCGATCTGATGGAGCGATGGGCACAGTCAATATCGGATGGCCCGCTCACGCAACTGGTGTGGACATGGATTACCAGTGCTTCCCCCTCGGGGCGCGGGGTGGCACAGGGTTCGCCGTTTTCTCCTCTTTTGGCCAATCTCTATCTCGACCGGCTGGATGAGGCGTTTTCCCGCAAGGGTGTGCGGATTGTTCGTTTTGCCGATGATTTTATTGTGCTGTGCGGCTCTGAAAAAAATGCGGAAAATGCGCTGGAACGGATCAAACGCCTGCTGGCGAGCCACGGGCTGGTGCTGAATGAACAAAAGACAAGGGTTCGCTCCTTCGATCAGGGGTTTCGCTTTCTGGGCCATATGTTCGTCAAATCGCTGGTGCTGAAAACAACGCCCGAGCGGGCCGACGAAGCCATGGTCGCCCAATGGATGCGCGCTGTCGCCAGCGATGATGCAAGCGCCGAGACCGAAGCACGCCAGCAAGAAATGGAAGAAGCGGCCAAGGAAGCGCGTGGTTATTCACCGGGCATGCGCATTCTTTATGTGTTGACACCCAACCGGCGCTTAAACATCCGCAATCAGGCGTTTTGCGTCGAACAACATCACCAGCGCGGCGATGATGTGCCTTGCTGGCGTGAAATTTTGGCCATTCCCCACCAGGACATCGATCGCATTGAACTGGGGCCGCAGGTGCAAATTTCAGATGATGCCGAGCGCCACGCGCTGGCCAGCGATACGCCGGTCGCCTTTGTCAACGGCCATGGCGAGACGCTCGGGTGGCTGGCCGGTGAACTTGCGCCGCGCGCCAAGCGGCACCTGGCGCAGGCAGCGCTTTGTCTGGATGAGGCAAAAAGGGTTGATCTGGCACGGCTTCTTGTTGACGCAAGGTTGCGCAATCAGCGTGCGGTTCTGCGCCGGCTGCTGGTCAACCGGGCCAAGCCGCCCAAACCGGTGAGCGACGCGCTGGTGCAGTTGAACCGGATCATCGTGCGTCCCGGCAAGGGGCCGCTCTACAAGGCAAAAAGCATCGCCGAACTGATGGGCAATGAGGGGGCGGCGACGGCGGCCTGGTGGCGGGCGCTGGCCGCTTTGCTGCCAGCACAGTTTACGTTTTCCGGCAGGCAGCGCCCGGCCCGTGACTGCGCCAATAGCTGCTTCAATTTTCTCGCCTGGCTGCTTGAGCGTGACATTTCGGTGGCAGTGGTCCGCGCCGGCCTGCACCCGGGTTTTGGTGCGCTGCATGCCCCATCCGACCGTCGCGATGCCTGTGTCTATGATCTGATGGAAGAATTTCGCGCCCATCTGATCGGCGGGCTGACGGTCTATTGCGCCAATCGAAAGATGATTACGGCAAAAATGTTTTCATCCCGCTCCAACGGTTTGCGGATGAACCGCGAGGCAAGCAACGGCCTGATCCGCGCCTATGAAAACCGGGTCACCGGGCGGGTGAAAAGCCCGCGTACCGGCAAAAAGGTGAGCTGGCGGCAATTGATGGTGGAACAGGCGTTTTCGCTGGCCTCTCACTATGAAGGGGCAAAAACCTATAAACCCTACATCATGGATTATTGAGCCATGGCCCGCACCCTTCACACCATTGTCTTTTGTTACGACATTTCGCGCGCAAAGCTGCGCCGCCGGGTTTCCAAACTTTTGGAAGAGCGCATGGTGCGGGTGCAAAAAAGCGTGTTTGAGGCGCGGTTGCATCTTGAGGCCGCCAATCACATGTTTGACTATCTGGAGGCCGTTATAGAACAAGATGACCGGCTGCGGATGTATGTGATGGCCAAAGGCGGGCTGGAAAAAAGCCGTGCGGCAGGCGGCACGCCAATGGCCGAAGATGGCGCTTTCTGGCTGGTTTGAACGGCAAGGTTTTTAAAAAGCCAAATCGCCGGTTAAGCGTTTCCGCTGCGATGTTTCACTTCTCACCTGCCGTGCAGGGCGCCTTTAATTCCTGTGTTCTCGTTCAACCCTCGAAAAGCCAAATCGTTGGCTTTTCGCCGGCTACGCCGTACGGGCCTCACCTGCCGTGCAGGGGATGCCTGATCAGGAAATCAATCAACGAATGTTGATAGAAAGGAGGTTTCTATCCCTGCCGTGCAGGGGATGCCTGATCAGGACAACATCGAAGTTGTCGGAATTGCCGGCACGTTTCTATCCCTGCCGTGCAGGGGATGCCTGATCAGGCAACACCAATGAAGCAACCAGCCGCGATGTATCCGTTTCTATCCCTGCCGTGCAGGGTGCCTTCAATTCCTGTGTTCTCGTTCAACCCTCGAAAAGCCAAATCGTTGGCTTTTCGCCGGCTACGCCGTACGGGCCTCACCTATCCCTGCCGTGCAGGGGATGCCTGATCAGGTTAAGGGGAAGATCCAACTTGGATCGCCCCGCGTTTCTATCCCTGCCGTGCAGGGGATGCCTGATCAGGGTAGCGGCAGCGATTGCACCTCTTCTTGCATCTTGTTTATGTTTCTATCCCTGCCGTGCAGGGCGCCTTTAATTCCTGTGTTCTCGTTCAACCCTCGAAAAGCCAAATCGTTGGCTTTTCGCCGGCTACGCCGTACGGGCCTCACCTGCCGTGCAGGGGATGCCTGATCAGGTCATCAGCAGAAAGTTGTAAGACCTAAGAGAAAGGCGAACGTTTCTATCCCTGCCGTGCAGGGGATGCCTGATCAGGTGAAGCAGCTACTCAACGTCAAGGCGAAGAAGTTTCTATCCCTGCCGTGCAGGGGATGCCTGATCAGGCGGATCGTGGCACTGATTACAACATTACCGGGTTTCTATCCCTGCCGTGCAGGGGATGCCTGATCAGGGGACGATGATTCGGCGAGCCTGATCTTGAAAAGTTTCTATCCCTGCCGTGCAGGGGATGCCTGATCAGGGCAGAGATAAAGGCTCTGCGAGGGGCAAAAAAAGTTTCTATCCCTGCCGTGCAGGGGATGCCTGATCAGGCGAAACAGTTCATAGAGGTATTGCAATGCGTTTCTATCCCTGCCGTGCAGGGGATGCCTGATCAGGTATGCCCTCGGGTATACTTGGTGGGCCACCAAGTTTCTATCCCTGCCGTGCAGGGGATGCCTGATCAGGCGGCACAGGCTACTCAAGGAGATGTTCCTGTCGTGTTTCTATCCCTGCCGTGCAGGGGATGCCTGATCAGGGTACCCCCAAATAATGGTTTGAATCAACACAAAAAATAAATGATATATCCAAGGCAAAACTATAGTCGCGAATATTAAAAAGAACATAATAAGAACTAATATGTAGAATTTCCATAATATCGTAAATATATCAAATGATTACAGTATTTCCAAGGCAAAAAGAGAATTTCCAGGCGCAGAAATGATTGAAAAATCTGGCTTCCAAATTTTCAAAAGACTAATGTTCAGACGAAGTTATGGCTGGTCAAAACCTTTGCTCACGCCATGTTTTTCTGTCTTGATGCCGTCAGGCAGACGATCGTACAAAAAAGTATTTGGGCGGGGCAATAGCGGGAGGCAAAGCATATTGACCGGTTTGAGCGCGCGTGAACTCTATTCACGGTTGAGCGATCCTGCCGAGGGCGCCAATAGTGTAGCGCTTGTCGAGAAATGGCATTTTCAGACGATAGAAGTGCGTCTTGCTGGGCTTGGCGGCTTTACTGATTTGCCTGGTCTGCTCAACAAGGTGCGGGGTGCCTTAGGCAATGTGCTGCTGGCGGGAGCCTCCCCGGAGGTGCGACGGGGTGAGGTCTGCCGTTCGACCCCCTGTTGTGCCGCCGAGGTGTTCTTTGCGCCAAAACCTGACATTGATATCGGTTTTGCCGGATTGAGGGCACAAATTCCCAAACCATTTGTGCTGGCTGCGGAAAAACACGGCAGCCGGGATTTGCTCATCCGCATGACAGTGATTGGACTGGCTCAATATTGGGGTCAGGCTGCGTGTGAGGCGCTGGTTGCCGCCCTGCGCAACCGCGTGCACTGGCAAAGACTGGCGGCAGGCGTGTATTTCGTGCCAACGACAATTGATGTTGAGGCGGTTCGAATTATCAATCATCAATTGAATGTGCCACAAATTTGCCCGCAGGAATGCACATTATCCCTCATCACGCCGCTGGACAGCGAGCGCACCAAGATTGCCGATGCCCCGCAGCGGATATTGAAAAAACTGCTGGTGCGGGTGGCGATGATGGCGCGCTGGCAGGGCGTTCGTTTGTCGGAAAATCTTGATAGGCTTTATCAGGAGTGGGAAAAACTTGAATGTGGTTTCAAAGGCCCGGTGCAAACCGCTAGCCTGCGGCTCGATTCAAGCAGAAACGGACAAAGCGGGTTTCGCGAAACCTCCATGCTGGAGCTGACCATTGCCGGAGATTTAAAGACATTGTGGCCGTTTCTGCAAATTGGGCAAACCACCCATATTGGTCGTGGGGCGGTAAAAGGGCTGGGGCGGTTTGCGGTGTTATAGCATGATAATTTTAAAATGATCATGGCTCATCAGGAGCGCAGAGCGACCGGCGCTGATGCGCCGCCCCAGCGGAGGCCCGGGCAGAGCCCGCCGGGAGCGAAGAGAGCACCGATCGAATCATTCTAAAGGTGTCCAGCTATAGTTGAGTAGGAAGCGCTGTCCTCAATGCATTGTCGGGCCGCGATTGCGACGGTAGCGGTTTGGTTGGCGCCTGGTATGTTTTGGCTTTTGATTTTGGTTCAGTTTGCGCAAAGTCCTTTGGTTGCCGTAAATGTGGGCTTCGTTGCGATGGCGGGTGTGCGCCACGTCGGTTAGGTGTCGATCCATGGTGGTCGAACCAAGAATGAAAGCACGCTCGGTGGTTGCGCCCTGGCTTTTGTGAATGGTGGTGGCATAGCCATGATCGAAGGCGGTGTAGCGCTGCGGTGATATGGTGATGAGGCTGGAACTTTTGTCTTGCCCGTCAAGCCGGATCATCAATTGCTTGTCACCAATAGTTTCCACCGTGCCAAGTAACCCGTTCTTGACGCCAAGATCGCGTTCATTACGGGTGAACAACATTCTGTCGCCTGCAGCAAAGGCACGCGGACCGAAATTGGTGCGAAACAGCGTTTCGTTTGATAAATCGCCGCTGGATTTTCGTGCCGAGCGGATAATCTGATTGATCGCATGCACATCCTTGCGGCGATGCGCCAGCCGGGAGGATTTGGCGCCATGCACTTCAAGGTCAGCCATATAATCTTCAACCAGTCTGGCAATGGCCTGTGATGTGTCAGCTGTTTCCGTGACAAAGCCTCGATCCTGATAGGATTTCAGTGCATCACCGCTACGGCCTTCCGCCAGATCGCGGGAAGCGGTCAGTAAAGATGCTGCATGCACAAGGTGGTAAATGTGCTGAATTGTCTGCCCAGGCTGTCTCAGCCAAAGGCCAGGGCGGCGCTGCATGACCAAAATCCTCAAACACCAGATTTGACGGATCGGTAAAAAGTCCAAACAATGTTGATTCTCAACCGCTAACCCATTGAATAATATAAAATCGGACAATCGATTCTCGACTTTTTACCGCCCCATCCAGATTTGACAATAACTCCAATAGTCGGTGTTGTTTTTGTTGGAACAATGTATAGGGCGTGGACAATGATATAATTTGAACTCAAACTAGTGGTCTGGCCGAAACGCTTGGATCCCTTTTCAGCACGTTCTTTTTCAAGCGTTTTGGCCACAAAGACCACTAGCAACTTATTGAATTCTAGTGGTTCTTTTGATTCCAACATTTGTAAGGAAGGGTGCTGCAGGGGGATGCAAATGTTGGTACAGAACCACTAGCCCCGGTGAAATGAATTTGGCACTTGGTGCCAACTGCGACTGTGCATGTTGCGAGGGGATGGGAATTTTGGTAAAAAACCACTAGTTTAGGGAGAGTGTTTGTGAGCAATAAAATTGACGATCCACCGTCCAGGGCACCAGCGGTCAACGCGACGGGATCGCCCCTTGCAAACAGCGCCAGCGACAGTACGCAATTTGTCCATCTTCACAGCCATTCCGCCTATTCGCTTTTGGAAGGTGCGCTACCGCTGGATAAGTTGATCAAACTGACTACCGATGACAATCAACCGGCTCTGGCGCTTACCGACACCAACAATCTGTTTGCCGCGCTTGAATTTTCCAAAAAGGCGGTAGCCGCAGGGCTGCAACCGATTATCGGTTGTTCGCTTGAAATTGATTTTGAAGATCAGGGAACCGACCAGTCTGCTTCTTCCGGTCAGTCGAAGGAGGCCTTGAGCGGATATCCGCTACTAGTCTTGCTGGCGGCGAATGAGGTTGGCAGTCAGGCGCTTTTGAAACTGGTTTCGAGCGCCTATCTGGAGGTCGAAGACGGCGCGCGGCCTCACATTACCCTGTCGGCATTGCGGCAGCAAAATGAGGGGTTGATTGTGTTGAGCGGCGGGCATGATGGTCCGGTTGACCGGCTGCTTGGTGAAGATCACGTCGATAAAGCACGCAGTCGGCTGGAAACCCTCAAAATGGTATTTTCTGACCGATTTTATGTCGAGCTTCAGCGCCATCCAGGTTACAGCCGCAAAACAGAGGATGCGCTGGTCTTGCTTGCCTATGATTTGTCCATTCCGCTGGTCGCAACAAACGAGCCGTTCTTTGCGATGGAGGAGGACTTCGAGGCGCACGACGCGTTGATTTGTATTGCTGAAGGCCGCATGGTGATCGAGGATGACCGGCGTCGGCTGACACCGGGTCACTACTTCAAGACCCAGGATGAAATGGTGAGCCTGTTCGCCGATCTGCCGGAGGCAATTGAAAACACTGTCGAAATCGCCAAGCGCTGTGCGGTCAAAATGCACACCCGGGATCCGATATTGCCATCTTACACCGGAGCCGGGCAATCCGACATTAAACCGGCGGCGGAAATTGCCGAATTACGGCGGCAGGCCGAGGCCGGGCTTGAAGTGCGGATCGCCAGAGAAGGTATGGCTGAAGATTACAGTCGCCAGGACTATGATAAAAGACTGAATTACGAACTCGGCGTTATCAATGACATGGGATTTCCTGGCTATTTTCTGATTGTTGCCGATTTTATCAAATGGGCCAAGGGAGAGGGAATTCCTGTTGGCCCGGGGCGCGGATCGGGTGCCGGCTCTCTGGTCGCCTGGGCATTGACAATTACCGATCTCGACCCAATTCGCTTTTCACTGTTGTTTGAGCGGTTCCTGAATCCCGAACGTGTCTCGATGCCGGACTTCGATATCGATTTTTGTCAAGACCGGCGAGAGGAAGTAATCCTTTACGTGCAATCGAAATACGGTCGTGATCAGGTGGCCCAGATTATCACTTTCGGGTCGCTTCAGGCGCGGGCGGTTTTGCGTGATGTTGGTCGTGTCTTGCAAATGCCCTATGGGCAGGTTGATCGGCTGTGCAAGATGGTACCAAACAATCCGGCAAATCCAACCTCGCTTGCCGAGGCGATCGAAAGCGAGGCGGGATTGTTGCAGGCCCGCAAAGATGAGGCCATTGTTGACAAGTTGTTGTCAATTTCACTGAAGCTTGAGGGCCTTTTTCGCCACGCTTCAACCCATGCTGCTGGCATTGTTATTGCCGACCGGCCGCTGGATCAACTGATACCGCTCTATCGTGATCCACGCTCGAACATGCCGGTGACCCAATACAACATGAAATGGGTCGAGCAGGCGGGACTGGTCAAGTTCGATTTCCTTGGCCTTAAAACCCTGACTGTGCTGGAAACGGCAAGAAAATTGCTCGCCAACCGCGGCATTGAGGTGGATTTCAACGCTATCCCGCTGGATGACGAGAAGACTTACCAGATGCTGCAGCGCGGTGAAACGGTTGGCGTGTTCCAGCTTGAAAGCCAGGGCATGCGCAAGGCGCTGATTGGCATGGGGCCAGACCGGTTTGAAGATATTATTGCCCTGGTGGCTTTGTATCGGCCAGGACCGATGGACAATATCCCGACCTATAATGCCCGCAAGCATGGTGAAGAGGAACCTGATTATCTACATGATTCCATCAGGCCGGTTCTTGAAGAGACCTATGGGGTAATCATCTACCAGGAACAGGTAATGCAGATCGCACAAATTTTGGCTGGCTACACGCTCGGCCAGGCCGATTTGCTGCGTCGCGCCATGGGGAAGAAAATTCGCGCCGAAATGGACCAGCAGCGCAAGCCATTCATCAGTGGCGCGGTGGAACGCGGTGTTGCCAAGAATATCGCCAGTCAGATCTTTGATCTGTTGGCGAAATTTGCCGAGTATGGCTTCAACAAATCTCATGCTGCAGCCTATGCGCTGGTGTCCTATCATACCGCCTGGCTGAAGGCGAACTATCCGACCGAGTTTCTCGCCGCTTCGATGACCCTTGATATTGGCAATACCGACAAATTGAGCGATTTTTTTCGCGAAGCAAAACGCACCGGCATTGAAGTAGCGGCTCCGTGTGTTGCTACTTCATGTGCTGGATTTGAGGTTGGCGACGACAAGGTCCACTACGCCTTGTCAGCAATAAAAGGGGTTGGCACCCAGGCGGTGCAGCACATTGTCGATGAACGCCGGTCCAATGGTCCTTTTACCAGTTTGACCAATTTTTTCTCTCGCATTGAACCAGCACAAATTAACCGCAGGACGCTCGAAAACCTGATTGCGGCTGGCGCCTTTGATTTGTTTGGCGCACCGCGGGAGCAAATGATAGCCGGCATTGGCCGAATGATCGGACATGCCACCCGCATAGCCGATAATGACGCCATTGGCATGACGGACATGTTTGGTGGCGATGCCGCTGGCGAGGCAATTCAACTGCCACTGGCCGAAACATGGTTGCCTTCCGAACGGCTTAATCGCGAGTTTCTTTCACTCGGTTTCTATTTCAGCGCTCATCCTCTCGATGAGTATGAAAACCTGCTTTTCAAAATGCGAGTGCAGAATTGGGCGGATTTTCAGTATGCGGTCAAGAATGGCGCAACCGCTGGACGGCTGGCCGGTACCATCACCCAGAAACAGGAGCGCAAAACCCGCAACGGCAACAGAATGGGAATTGTACAATTGTCTGATCCCACCGGCCAATATGAGGCGGTGGTATTTTCCGAAACGCTGTCGCAATACCGTGATCTGCTGGAGACCGGAAATTCAGTAATATTGCTGGTTTCAGCAGAACAGCGACCAGAGGGCATATCCGCCCGCATCCAGAGCGTCTCGTCGCTTGATGCGGCGGCTGAAAAACTGCAAAAAAGACTGACGATATTCGTGCGTGATGCAAAACCGCTGGACCATATCGCCGGCCAGCTGGCAAAACCGGGCGAGGGACAGGTGAGCATAGTGGTTCTTGAGGGCGAAGGAGCAAGAGAAATCGAGCTCCGTCTACCGGGTGGCAAGGCAATATCGCCGCCACTTGCAAACGCGGTAAAGGGCATTCCCGGCGTGGTTGATGTGGAACTGGTATAATTCGTCTGATCGTCGGTAATCGGTGTTTTTGACCGGGGTTATAGGCTTGATCAGCCGTTCTTTGTTATAGGCACTTGTCATGGGCGCAAAACTGCTGTAAGCGCCCGCCATCACACACGCGGAATCCTGTTTGTCCACAGCCTCCGGTCTCTCAAGACATGGCATTGACAGGCAATTTCGGTGATGACCCTAACCCGGTCGTTAATATTCCGCGGAGGATTAACCGAACCAGGAGATGCAAGCCATGGCTTTGCCCGAATTCAGCATGCGCCAGCTGTTGGAAGCCGGTGTTCACTTTGGACACCAAACCCACCGCTGGAACCCGAAGATGCAACATTTCATTTTCGGTAAAAGAAACAACATCCATATTCTCGATTTGGCTCAGACGGTGCCGCTTTTACACCGTGCTCTTCAACAGGTCAGCGACACGGTTGCCGGCAATGGCCGGGTACTTTTTGTTGGCACCAAACGTCAGGCATCCGATATCATTGCCGATGCGGCCAAGCGCTCGGCCCAATATTATGTCAACGCGCGCTGGCTCGGCGGCATGCTGACCAATTGGAAAACCATCTCTAACTCGATCAAGCGGTTACGTAAACTGGAGGAAATGCTCAGCGAAGGCGGCGCCGGCTTTACCAAAAAAGAACTGCTGAACCTGACCCGCGAACGCGATAAACTGGAGCGTGCACTGGGTGGTATCAAAGACATGGGCGGTAAGCCTGATCTGATTTTTGTTGTTGATACCAATAAGGAGATGATAGCAATTCAGGAGGCGCGTCGGCTGGATATTCCAGTGGTAGCCGTTCTTGATTCCAATTGCGATCCGGAATGCGTGGATTTTCCAATTCCCGGCAATGACGATGCCGCACGTGCCATTGCACTTTATTGCGATCTGGTTTCGAAAGCGGCACTAGATGGTATTCGCCGTCAACAGGATACCGGCGGTGTAGATCGCGGTGCCAGCGTTGAGGCACCTGTTGAAGCGGCTCTTGATGCAGAAAATGCGGAAGCGATTACCGGCGAAGTGGTTGAACCTGCGGCAGCTGAGCCAGAGCCTGATGCCGCTGATCAGGTGACGGCGGAAGCAGGTGATGCGGACGACAAGAGCGACAAGTCTGCTACCCCCGAACCGGCAGCAGTAGTCGACGATAGCGCACCGCTGTTTACCGCTCCAAACGGTGATGGCGACGATTTAACCAAAATCTCAGGTGTTGGCCCGGTATTGCAGAAAAAGCTCGTTGAATTGGGCATTACCAAGTTCGAGCAAATTGCTAAGTTCACCAAGGAAGACATTGATCGTGTTGATGAACGCCTGTCATTTAAAGGTCGCATTGAGCGTGATGACTGGTTGAAACAGGCAGCCGAATTAGCCAAAGGCTAGAGGCCATTGGCCGCTTTTTTGAGCCGGTGCAAGCAGGCACAAAAAGACATGATCTAACACATCAGTTGCACCGGGTGGCGGCAAAAGCCGAAATCGCCCGGCAACAAAAGAGAGGTTGAAATGACGATTACCGCATCGATGGTCAAACAGCTGCGCGACAAAACCGGCGCCGGCATGATGGACTGTAAGACAGCGTTAAAAGAAAATGGTGGCGATATCGAAGCCGCCACCGACTGGCTGCGAAAAAAGGGTATTTCAAAGGCCGACAAGAAATCCGGGCGCACGGCGGCCGAAGGATTGATAGGTGTGGCCACACAAGGCGCAAAATCATCCATCGTCGAGGTCAATTCCGAGACCGATTTTGTGGCCCGCAATGAAGAATTCCAGGCCCTTGTACGCGGCATCGCCAACGCGACGCTGGCGACAGATGGCGCAGTTGATAGTGTTAGGGCGGCTGACCTTGGCGGCAAGAATGTCGAGGATTCGATCACCGATGCGATTGCCAAGATTGGCGAACATATGTCGTTGCGTCGTACCAACTCAATGGAAGTCAGCAACGGTGTGGTTTCTTCCTATGTGCACAATGCCGCTGCTGATAGCCTGGGTAAAATCGGTGTGCTGGTGGCGCTCGAATCAACCGGTGATAAGGCTGCGCTGGACAATATTGGCCGGCAAGTCGCCATGCACGTGGCTGCCACAAGTCCTTTGGCGGCGACTAAAGACGAGGTCGACCCGGCGGTAGTGGAACGGGAAAAAGCGATTTTCTCCGATTCGGCCCGTCAATCCGGTAAACCGGAAAACATCGTTGAGAAGATGGTGGAAGGACGACTGCGAAAGTTCTTTGAGGAAGTTGTGTTGCTATCGCAAACCTTTGTCATTGATGGTGAAAATACCGTTGAACAGGCGCTCAAAAACGCCGAAAAAGATGCTGGTGCAGCTATCGTACTCAAGGGTTTCATCCGCTATCAGCTGGGTGAAGGTATCACCAAGAAGGAAGATAATTTTGCCGCCGAGGTTGCGGCCATGGCAGGTCAATCCTGATCGTCTTCGATGCCGCACCAATAACGGCAGAATTTAACCGGGGCGCTGCGTGACAATGTGGCGCCCTTGGTGTATCGGGACACAAGTTCTTCATTAGCGGGATTCGATGACCAGCAAACTCATGTATCGCCGAATACTCTTCAAGGTTTCTGGTGAAGCCTTGATGGGAGATCAAGAATTTGGCATCAAAACTGATGCGTTGACAAGAATCGCCCGGGATATCGCCGAGGCCCGTTCGCTCGGCGTCGAATTGGCGATCGTGGTTGGCGGCGGCAATATTTTTCGTGGTGTTTCGCTTGTCGCCAAAGGTGCCGACCGGGTTACGGGCGATCATATGGGCATGATGGCGACGGTGATGAACGCGCTATCGCTGCGCATGGCGCTGGAAGCGCAAGGGGTCGGTGCTTCGGTGCTTTCCGGTCTTGATATTCCGGCGGTTTGTGAGACCTTTTCCCAACGAACAATGATTGAGCGACGGGACAGGGGCGATGTTATTATTTTTGCTGGCGGCACCGGTAATCCTTACTTTACCACCGATACAGGTGCCGCCCTTCGCGCCGCCGAATTTGGCGCGGAGGCGATTTTCAAAGGGACCCAGGTTGATGGAGTTTATTCAGCCGATCCAAAAATAGACAAAAATGCCGTTAGATATGATCAATTGAGCCATTCGGACGTACTGGAGAAAGGGCTGATGGTCATGGATGCGGCGGCGATCAGTCTGGCCCGCGACAATAAGATGCCGATTGTGGTATTCTCAATCGCTGAAGGCGGCGGGTTGGCAAAGGTGTTACAAGGCCTGGGTCGCTCGACTGTACTGAGCTAGAGGCCTATTAACGGCATTGCTATATCGAACCTAAGAAGCGTCAAAATTATTGATACGACGCAACAGACCCTAGAGTGTCGCATTAAAATGAGCCGGAAAATGCCGGTGGACCGATAACAGAAGTGAGAATTGGCAATGGATGATTATGATTACGACAATCTAAAAAGGCGTATGGATGGCGCAGTTGCGTCTTTTCGAAACGATCTTGGTGGTCTGCGCACCGGGCGGGCCTCTGCATCCCTGCTCGATCCGATTACGGTGGATGCCTATGGCCAATCGATGCCGCTTAATCAGGTTGCCACGGTCAATGTGCCCGAGCCACGGATGATTTCGGTCCAGGTGTGGGATAAAGCGCTGGTGTCGGCCGTCGAACGGGCGATCAGAGAATCCAATATCGGCATCAACCCCGTGGTTGACGGGACTAATTTGCGGCTGCCAATGCCTGAACTGAACGAGGAGCGCCGACGTGAGCTGGTGAAAGTGGGCCATCAATATGCCGAGCAGGCGCGGGTCGCGGCACGCCACGTGCGCCGCGATGGCATGGAATGCCTTAAGAAACTGGAAAAGGACGGGAACATGGGTCAGGATGACGCCCGCGTAAAATCCGATAGTGTTCAAAAGCTGACTGACGAGACAATCGTTGAAATAGATGAGCTTTTGGAACAAAAAGAAGTGGAGATCATGCAAGTCTGACCGGGCTCCAACTTGCAATTTCTACGGGGGGTACCTGATCAATGTCACAAAACTTGTTTGAGGAAACACCACCGCCGCGTCATGTGGCGATCATTATGGACGGTAATGGCCGCTGGGCCGCCACCCGCGGCCTGTCACGTGGCCAGGGCCACCGCAAGGGTATCGAAACCCTGCGCGATACGGTGCGTTGTGCGGCGGAATTCGGCATTAGATATCTGACCCTTTTTTCATTCTCTTCGGAAAATTGGTCACGACCGCAAAGCGAGGTGAGTGATCTTTTAAATCTGCTGAAGCTGTTTATTCGTAAAGACCTGGCCGATTTGCATCGCGAGAATGTGCGGGTCTGCGTCATCGGCGGACGCGATGATCTTGCTAGTGATATTCGCCACCTCATTGAGGAGGCAGAAAACCTGACCCGCAAAAATAACGGACTGCAATTGATCATTGCTTTCAACTACGGGGCGCGGGACGAAATTGTGCGTGCGGTGCAAAAACTTGCCACAATGGCTGGCGATGGACAGCTGCAGCCTCACGATATCGACAGCGCCAAAATTTCCGATAGCCTGGATACTGCGGCATTTCCTGATCCGGATTTGATCATCAGGACTTCTGGTGAAATGCGATTGTCCAATTTTCTGCTGTGGCAGGCGGCCTACGCTGAATTTGTATTTGCCGACTGCCACTGGCCGGATTTTGATCGTGAAGAATTTGCGCGCGCGCTGGCGCTCTATCAGTCACGCGACCGTCGATTTGGTCGTCTTAAGCATGGCGTCGCTTCGTGAGTGCTGCAAAAAACGCTGAGTTGCCGTTACGCATCGCTTCGGCCTTGGTATTGGCAGTCATTGTTCTGGTTGTGACATGGTATGGCGGCATGCCGTTCCGGTTTTTGCTGGCAGCTGGTGCTGTGTTGATATTTCATGAATGGACAGCAATGACGGCGGCAAACGACCCGCCAAACCTGAGAAATGCAGGATTGATTATTGCCATCTTTTCAGCGCTCTTGCTGCTTTGGCTTGATATAGCGGCGGTATTGGCGATCAGCCTGGCGGCATTTGCGGTTCTGGCTATCTTGAGTTGGTACAGCAGGAAAAACCTGTGGCTGGCTACTGGATTGATGTATGCGATGTTACCGGCGGTTGCGGTGGTTTATATGCGCGAATTGCCGAACGGTCTTGGATATGTGTTGTTGTTGTTCGCTATAGTTTGGTCGATGGATATTGGCGCGTATTTTGCCGGCAGGGCCATTGGCGGTCCAAAGCTGATGCCATCAGTTTCTCCCAATAAAACCTGGTCGGGTTTTCTGGGCGGCATTGTTGCCGCTATGCTTAGCTCAATTGTGATCGTAAAGCTCGGTTATTCGCACCCCATTCCGTTGATTGCGACGCTGGCTTTGGCTATTTTGGCGCAGGCCGGAGATTTGGTGGAATCATTTGTAAAAAGACTGTTCGATGCCAAAGATTCAAGTAATCTCATTCCGGGGCACGGCGGTATCATGGACCGGGTGGACGGATTGATTTTTGTCGCGATTGCTTTTTCTCTTGCCTTATTTGTCAAGCTGGTCTGAATGGTGACTGATTCCTTGGAATAAGTGCGCGGCGGTATTGGCTGTCTCGGCAATGTGGTGGGTTGGGAAGTTTCAAACTGTCGTGAAAACGGATATATTGATCGCAAGGTGCGAGCACGACAAAATTTGCGAAGAACGGAATATTCACCTGTTGCCATTAAATCGACTTGTTATCTTCGCAATGAATAACTGGATTGGCGGTCATTTAGTCGTCGCCAATGTAAAACTTGAACAATATCAAATTCGAGATCTGGCCTAACTGATGAACAGTATATCGCTATTTGGTTCCTGGGTGTTGGGAACCGTCGTACCATTTTTGGTGGTGCTAACTGTCGTTGTATTTTTCCACGAACTCGGACACTATCTGATCGGCCGCTGGAACCGGGTCAAGATCGAGGTGTTCGCCGTTGGCTTTGGGCCTGAGTTGACGGGCCTGACAGACCGTCACGGCACCAGATGGAAAATTTGTGCCATTCCGCTTGGCGGGTATGTCAAGTTTTTAGGTGATGCTGGTGTTGCCAGCACGCCGGATCATGAAAAGCTTGCGGGCATGAGCAAGACACAGGCCGATGGTGCTTATGAAAACAAAAAGGTGTGGCAACGCGCGGCGATCGCCGCTGCTGGACCCGCCGCCAATTTCATCTTGGCGATCGTGATTTTCACGGCCACCTTCCTTTATAGCGGCAGCTTTGTGATTGACCCGATTGTCGGTGAAGTGAAGCCTGGAACCGCGGCGGAAGAAGCGGGATTTGCGCCCGGAGACAAATTTGTCAGCGTGGATGGGGTGGCCATACACTCGTTCAGGGATTTGCAGGACGCCATAAGCCTGAGCGCAGGTGAATCGCTTGCTATCGTCGTAAACCGCGATGGCCGGGAACTGACGCTGAACGCAACACCCCGGATGACCCAACAAAAAGACCGTTTTGGCAACGATTTTTCAGTTGGTATACTGGGAGTAACCAGTTCATCCGATAAATCGGCATTCAGGCGCATTGAACATGGACCAGTTTCGGCATTCAGTCTGGCGATTGAGCAAACCTGGTCAGTTGTGAGCCGTACCCTTAAGTTCCTGTGGCAGGTGATTGTCGGCAGACAGGACGCAACACAGCTTCGCGGGCCGGTAGGAATAGCCCAAATCTCTTCACAAGTTGCTACACTGGGTTACGACCGGTTGATCACATTGACAGCCGTATTGTCGATCAGTATCGGCCTGCTCAATCTGTTTCCGATCCCGATGCTGGATGGCGGCCATTTGCTGTTTTATGCCTTTGAAGCGGCAAAAGGTGCCCCTTTGAGCGCAAAAGCGCAGGAAATGGGCTATCGTTTCGGTATGATTTGTATGCTTGCTTTGATGATATTTGCCACCAGAAATGATATTTTACGGTTGTTGCCCGGGTAGCGATATGGCGCTGAAATTTAACCAAATATTAACTTTGCATACCAGTTGGCTACAGTTTTAACAAATTTGGTGGATTCTTTGTCTGAGAATGGTTGCACACACGGGAAAACACTGTAAAAACAGTTAACGTGAAACCGGGGAATGAAGATGAGTCTTCCATGGGTGTTGCTATGTGCAACGAAAGAGAGTCAGGGACTTGGTATTCGATGCAGATAATTCGTAACTCGGTTTACTCGCTCGCGCTTGCGATTTCTTTAGTAGCAGTCCAAATGGCTGTTGGCGGGATGGCTCTTGTTGCCACTCTCGGTGCAGCGCAGTCTGCTGTTGTCAGCGCCATATCAGTGCGGGGCAACCAGCGTGTCGATGCCGACACCATCCGTTCTTATGTTACTGTCAAGCCGGGTCGCCGGTTTTCAAATTTCGAGATCGATAAATCTTTGAAACAGCTTTTTGGCACTGGATTGTTTGCCGATGTTCAGGTTTTCCAGGCCAGCCGCGTTTTGGTTGTCAAAGTTGTCGAAAATCCCACGGTCAATGTGGTAATTTTCAAAGGCAATAGCAGGCGCATGAAGGATGATCGGCTGAAGAGTATTACCCAACTTTCCGGGCGTTCCATTTTTACCGAAGACAAGCTTGAAAGTGATGTGGCGCGTATTCGCGAGGCTTATCGGCGCACCGGCAGGAGCGCGGCTTCGGTCGAGGGACGTGTCGTGCGGCTGGACAATAACCGGGTAAATGTTGTTTTTGACATTGCCGAGGGTGACCGGACCAAAATCGCTGAAATCAATTTCGTCGGCAACAATGCCTACAGCGACCGTCGGCTGACAGATGTGTTATCGATCAATGAAAGCAATTTCTTAAGCTGGTTGCGGAAGGATGATATCTACGACCGGGATAAGATGCGTGCTGATGAAGAAAAGTTGCGCCGGTTTTATTTTAATCGCGGTTATGCCGATTTTCACATCATCTCGACCACGGCTGATCTTGATGAGGTTAAGAATCAATATATCGTAACTATCACGGTGGAAGAGGGCGATCGTTATCGGTTTGGCGAGGTGACGATTGAAAACTCTCTGCCCAATATTGATACCGACGGCTTGTATCGGACCCTCAAATCCAAGTCGGGCAAGGTTTACAGCGCGAAGTCCATTGAAAAAACTCTTGTTGGCATGACCACCAAGATTGCCAAAGGCGGATATGCATTCGCTGAGGTAAGCCCGCGTGGTGACCGCAATTACGCCGACCGTACGATTTCGATTGTCTATTATGTCGACGAGGGACCACGGGTTTATGTGGAAGCGATCGAGATAAGGGGAAACACCCGTACGCGCGGCTATGTCATTCGGCGGGAATTCGATATCTCTGAGGGCGACGCCTATAATCGGGTAATGATTCAAAAGGCCAAACAGCGACTTGACCGGCTCGGATTCTTCAAGAGCGTCAATATAACTACCG
Organism: Rhizobiaceae bacterium; assembly: GCA_965248135.1. GTDB lineage: Bacteria > Pseudomonadota > Alphaproteobacteria > Rhizobiales > Rhizobiaceae > SZUA-100. The sequence continues at coordinate 32,581 of CBDFIN010000007.1, forward strand.
GAGCTGGCTCTTCACCAGACCGGATCGTGGTCTATGTCGATGTGATCGACAATCCAACTGGAGAGTTTTCGATTGGTGGTGGCTATTCGACCGATCAGGGTGCGATTGCCGAGATTTCATTTTCCGAAAAGAACTTTTTGGGTCGCGGACAGTTTATTCGCATAGCTGGTGGTTTGGGCGAGCAAGATACCAAATATGAACTGTCATTTACCGAGCCCTATTTCCTCGGCAGGCGTATAGCTGCCGGTTTCGACCTGTCGCGGCAGGAATCCAATGCGGCGAATTCAGTCATCTATGACCGGGAAACCACCTTGGGTAGAATTAGATTTGCGGCTCCTTTGACCGAATATGTGAGCATTCAGACCGCCTATTCCTACAAAATAGACAATTATTCGATTTCCCCGGGTGCTGTAACTTCTCCAGCACTCATTCCGGTCTACGGACCAGGTGGCGACCAGGTAACCTCGGCGATCAACTATGAATTGAAATACAATACTATCGACAATGCCAAGATTCCTCACGAGGGCATCTACGCGGTCTGGAGCCAGGAATATGCCGGGCTTGGCGGGGATTTTGAGTATCTTAAGACCGAAGCCAAGGCGACCGGCTACTATACTTTGTCCGAGGAGTTGGATCTGGTTGGTATGCTGCAGCTCACCGGTGGCTATGTCGAGAATTTTAACGACAGGAGATCTTACTTCTTCAAATCTCGGTTTATCAGAGGTTTTGCGCCATATGGGCTTGGTCCACGTGACATTCAAACAGGTGAGCCTTTAGGCGGCGACACCTATGCGAGTGCCACTGTCGAACTGCAGTTCCCTCTGCCCGTGCTTTCCCAATCGCTTGGACTGCGTGGCGCAATATTCGCCGAAGCAGGAACCTTGTACGGCAATGATTTCAGTGGTGCATTTGGTGGCACGGCGGCTGAAAATGCTGCAAGTGCTGCAACGCTGAACAACGATGCGTTACGTGCATCGGTTGGCGCGTCGATTATCTGGGATTCGCCGTTTGGACCGCTTCGGGTTGATTTGTCTCATGCGTTCTTAAAAGAATCCTACGACAGAACACAACTGTTCCGGTTTGGAGTCAGCACGAAGTTCTAACCTGATTTCGATAACCAGAGCCGTTTTTCCCAAATTCGGGTGAAGAAGGTTGCAAGGTGGTTAGCATGGCGCCCGGCGTACCAGAGCAACCTGCGTTCATATTGAGCCATTCTGACGGAGTGAATTTGTGACTAGATCAAGTGAAGTTTCGATGGCCGTATCCGGATACGGTCGAGAAGCTTCGCGCCGATATTGGCGCAAGTACATCCGCCCCCCCAAGCGGGATGTTTCCCGGTTGGGATTGTCGGGATTTGACGGGGGTTTGCGACTGGCCGATATTCAAAGTCGATCCGGGCTTGCCCGTATCGCACTGCGCCCGCCTCAACTTCGATCTATCTCGCCATTCGAGAAACAGAATTGACTCAATATGAGCGCAGATTGCTCTAGGTAAATCATGCAAGAGTTTTCATTTTTCAACCTGCCGGATCCACTGAGTCTTGGCGTGATTGCAGCCCATACGGGCTGTACGCTTGATGATCCCGGTGATTCAGACAGAACCATCACGTCAATCGGGCCGATTGAAAACTCCCCACCCAATAGTCTGAGTTTCCTTGACAACGAAAAGTATGTCAGCGCCCTTAAGGACACCAAGGCGGATGTGCTGATATGTGCAAAAAAATATGTCGATAGGGTGCCAAAGGGCATTGCCGTTTTGGTGTCGCCCTTGCCTTATCGTTCATTTGCCCAGGCTTTGGCACTGATGTTTCCCGGGGCCTTGCGTCCGGCTTCAATTACCGGTGAAGAGGGCGTTTCTGCAGGCGCATTCGTACATCGCGATGCCCGGATCGAAACTGGTGCGGTAATTGAATTCGGCGCGACCATTGGTGCCGATGCAGTTGTTGGCAGCGGTAGCCTGATTGGACCTGGTGCGATTGTCGGACCTGGTGTTCAGGTTGGGCGCAACACGACCATTTGCAGCGGTGCATCGGTGATTTGCGCGCTGATCGGCAACAATGTGATTGTCCATCCCGGTGTACGGATCGGGCAAGATGGTTTTGGCTTCGCCATGGGGATGGGCGGACATTTGAAAGTCGCTCAGGTCGGACGGGTTGTAATTCAGGATAATGTGGAAGTTGGTGCCAATACGACAATCGATCGCGGTCTCAATCGGGACACAGTCATTGGCGAAGGCACCAAGATTGATAATCAGGTGGTGATCGGCCACAATGTTGTTATTGGCTGTCACTGCGTACTTGTCGCTCAGGTCGGTTTGGCCGGCAGTGCGACTTTGGGCGACTATGTTGTTTTGGGCGCCCGCGTCGGCGTAATTGGGCATATTAATGTTGGCAATGGAGCCCAGATAGCCGGCAACAGCACTGTTGCGGATAATGTTCCTCCCGGGGCAATATGGGGCGGTACTCCGGCAAGGCCAATCAAACATTGGATGCGGGAGCTGGCAGCAGCGCGTGCGGGCGCACGCAGGATGGAAAAAGGAACGAAATCATGAGCAGCGAGACAAATCATCCGCAGGAACTCGATTGTCTGAAAATCATGAAGTTGCTGCCCCATCGCTTTCCTTTTCTACTGGTTGATAAGATCATTGAATATAGAGGCGATGAATTTGCCATAGGTATCAAGAACGTCACTTTTAACGAACTGCATTTTACCGGTCATTTTCCGGGCAATCCGATCATGCCCGGTGTTTTGATCATCGAAGGAATGGCGCAAACTGCCGGCGCGGTGTGCAATCACGTCAATTTCAGTGGCCAGGACAGCTCGGTTTTGTTCATGACAATCGATCAGGCAAAATTCCGCCAGCCGGTTAGGCCTGGCGACGTGCTCGAGTATCACATGACAAAACTGAAACAACGACGGGGCGTGTTCAAATATGAGGGGATTGCGCTGGTGAATGGTCGTAAAGTTGCTGAGGCGATTATCGGTGCGATGATTGTACCGGTCGGTGCGTAGGGAGATAGATTATGGGCGTACACGCAAGCAGCGTTGTTGATGACAGTGCTGTCCTTGGAAAGGACGTGACCATCGGCCCGTTCTGTCAAATTGGGCCTGGGGTTAAACTGGGCAACGGGGTAAATATAGTCAGCCATGCTGTTGTTGTGGGTGATACGGATATCGGTACCAACACCAGAATATTTCCGTTTGCTTCAATTGGCCACGAACCGCAGGACCTTAAGTTCAAAGGTGAGAAATCGAGCCTCATCATTGGATCTGATTGCACCATACGCGAAGGTGTCACCATGAATCCTGGCACCGAAGGCGGCGGCTCCAAAACCGTAGTCGGAGACCGTGGAACATTTCTTGCCAACGCCCATGTCGCCCATGACTGTATTTTGGGCGACAATATAATCCTTTCGAATAATGTGATGCTTGCCGGTCACTGCCAGATCGCTGACAATGTCATTTGTGGTGGTGGCTCAGCGGTCCATCAGTTTTCCCGAATTGGCCGCAATGCTTTCATTGGCGGCATGACAGGTATTGAAGGCGATGTAATTCCGTTTGGCATGATGCGTGGTGCCCATGGTCGCCTCGTGGGGCTCAATATTATTGGCATGAAGAGAAACGGATTTGATCGGACGAGCATTCGCGCAGCAAGCCAGGCCTTCAAGCAACTTTTTGCTGGAGATTTGCCTATTCGGGACATTGCCGCAGGCTTGCGTCAGGGCAATCCCGATAAGCTTGTCAGCGAAATACTCGATTTCATAGAGGCTGCAAAGGATCGCCAGCTTTGCAAACCCAGTCCTCAGCAATCCTGAATATGCCAGCACGAAAAGATATTGCGGGGCAGGGTACCATAGCGATATTTGCCGGCTATGGCTCCTTGCCAGTTGAGATTGCCACCGAGCTGCAGCGAAGTGGAAGAAGGGTATATGTCCTTGGCATTGAGGGCGAGGCGGAACCGATAATCGAACAATTCGATCACGACTATATCGGCATGGGTCAGGTGTCTCGTCTGTTTAAATTGCTGCGCGAAAAACAGGTGAGTGAAGTAACGCTGGTTGGTGGCATCGCCAAAAGACCGGCGCTGCGCGAATTGAAGCTGGATATTGGCGCCTACCTTACCTTACCACGGGTTTTGACGTGGATGTTGGGCGGCGATAATGCGGTGCTTGTCGGCATTATTGATGAGTTTAACGACAAGGGCTTCATTGTTCGTGGTGCCCACGAGCTTGTGCCATCGCTGCTGGTGCAGCCGGGCGCCAACACCAGAAAGCGACCCTCCGGTGCTGATTTGGAGCGCATTCAGCTCGGCTTGAAAGTTGCCCGCTCGCTCGGACAATATGATGTCGGACAGGCTGTGGTGGTTGTTGAAAAGCGGGTTGTCGCACTTGAGGGGGTCGAGGGAACCGACGCTATGCTGGAGAGAGTTCGCGATTTGCGCGGTATTCGCAGGCTGCCACGCAAACAGGGCGGTGTGCTGATCAAATGCCTTAAACCAGGTCAGGATTTACGCGCTGATTTGCCCAGTATCGGCCCGAACACGATTGGCAAGATCGTCGAAGCCGGGCTTTCCGGCATAGGTGTTGAGGCAAACTCGACGCTGATAATCTCGCGTGAAGAGACGCTGAAGCGGGCAAATGGCGCTGGTGTCTTTATTCATGGTACCGCTGGCTAAAGAGGTAGAGTTTGAGCGCTGTAGAGGAAAAGCGGATATTTTTTGTCATCGGCGAGGAGTCGGGCGATGTATTGGGCGCCGACCTGATTGATGCGCTTGAAAAAAAAGCGGCAGAAGCAGGAATTAGCATAAAACCGATCGGGCTTGCCGGCGAGCACATGCGTGCAAGGGGTATGAATTCGCTCTTTGATATTTCTGATATTGCTGTAATGGGCATCACCGCGGTGCTCGGCCGCCTGCCAACTCTTATCAAGCGTGTTCTGGCCACGGTTTCAGCGATTGTCGAACAAAAACCCGACATTGTCGTGCTGATCGATAGTCCGGATTTCACCCATGCGGTGGCAAAACGGGTGCGGAAAAAGTGCCCGCATATGCCGATCATCAATTATGTTTGCCCCAGTGTGTGGGCGTGGCGGCAGGGCCGGGCGCGAAGGATGGCTGCATATGTGGATCATGTGTTGGCGCTCTTGCCGTTTGAACCTGCGGTACTGGCCGAACTGAAGGGGCCGCCGGCCACCTATGTGGGGCATCAACTGGTCAACGAGATGGCCGATCTTATTCACCCGCCAAACCATCAACTGCCGGTGGAAGATCCGACATCAAAGCCGGTTTTGCTGGTGTTGCCCGGTTCGCGGCGCGGCGAAATCAAGAGTCTTCTCAACACCTTCGGCGAAACGGTTGAGTTCCTTCATCAAAGGGGTATGCAGTTTACCTGCATCATCCCCGCGGTCAACGCACTGGCTGATGAAATTAGTCAAAAGACCCGTCACTGGGCGGTCCGCCCTGAGGTTGTCATTGGCAGCGAGGCTAAATTTGCAGCATTTGGAAAAGCAACCGCAGCCTTGGCCGTATCGGGGACGATATCGCTGGAATTGGCTTTAGCCGGAGTGCCGATGGTGCTGGCCTATAAGCTAGATCTGATCGCGCGGCCGCTAATGTTCGTGGTCAAGGCCTGGTCTCCAGCGCTACCCAATCTGGTCGCCGACTACATAATTGTGCCTGAAGAGCTCAATGAAGCTGCGGTCAAGGAGAGGCTCGCTCGACGCTTGGAACGACTGCTTGTTGACACGCCAGAACGTCGGGCGCAAATCGAGGGTCTGGCGCTTGTGGCACAAAAAATGCAAGTTGATCAGCCACCTGGAGAAAAAGCGGCGTTGATTGTTCTTTCCCATTTACCGGGTGTTCGCTAAGACCAAGCGCCGCACGCTGCATGGTGTTCGCACCATTGTTTGATATCTATCCTGTGTTATACAAATAGTGGTATTGAAACGCAGCGCCGGCAATCGATCCGGCCGGCCATGGCGGGACAACATCTTGAATCAATCCTCCGAAAAATTCGCGGCCGCCGAAGCGCCCGAGATTTATCAGCGCGACGGTGCGCTAAAAGCCTCTTTTCTAGAACAGATTATCACCGCGATAGATGCCGGCAATGCACAGCTTTTGAGCGATGAAATTGCCGATTTGCATGAATCGGAACTGGGCGATCTTCTGGAGGCGCTCGATCCCGGGCGGCGCAAAGAACTGGTTGTTTTGTCCGGCGATGCATTCGACTTTGCCTCGTTGACCGAGGTTGACGAGGCTATTCGCCTCGAAATTGTCGATGCGGTTCCCAATATTCAGATTGCGGAAGCTTTTCGCGATCTCGATTCCGACGATGCGGTCTTCATTCTGGAAGACATGGAGGAGGCGGATCAAAGGGAAATTCTTGACCGGATTCCGGTGCAGGAGCGAATGGGCCTGCGGCGCGCGCTCGACTATCCCGAGGATTCTGCCGGTCGACGCATGCAGACCGAATTTATCGCGGTTCCGCCATTTTGGTCGGTAGGCCAGACAATCGATTATTTGCGCGAGACCGACGATCTTCCGGACCGGTTTTCAGAGATTTTTGCCATTGAACCGACTTTCAAACTTGCCGGGACGGTTGAACTCGACCGGTTGTTGCGTACCGGAAGAGATGCTAGAATCGAGGATATTCTCAATGAAACACTGCATTCCATCAAGGCTACGGTCGATCAGGAAGAAGCGGCGTTGGTGTTTGAGCAATATGATCTGCTTTCCGCTGCCGTCGTTGATGAAAATGAACGTCTGGTGGGTGTGCTGACCATTGATGATGTGGTCGATGTTATCCACGAGGAGGCGGAAGAAGATATCAAGTTTTTGGCTGGCGTGGGCGATGAAGAGCTTTCCGACAAGGTCATGGAAACCGCTCGTTCCCGTTTCATCTGGCTATTTGCCAATCTGGTGACTGCGATAGCTGCTTCGTTGGTCATCGGGCTGTTTGATGCGACGATTGAACAGATGGTGGCGCTGGCCATTTTGATGCCGATTGTTGCGTCGATGGGCGGTAATGCCGGCACCCAGACAATGACCGTGGCGGTGAGGGCGCTCGCCACCCGTGATATCGACAGTTACAACGCCAAGCGCATCATAAGACGAGAAACTATGGTCGGGCTGGTCAACGGCGTGGTGTTCGCCGCTTTGGTTGGCGGCGTTACTGTGGTGTGGTTTTCGCAACCCTTGCTTGGTCTGGTGATAGCCGCAGCAATGATCGTAAACATGGTAAGTGCTGCAGTCGCGGGCATCTTGATCCCGCTTGGCCTGCAGAAGCTGAAAATAGATCCGGCTATCGCCTCAAGCGTCTTCCTTACGACAGTCACCGATGTGATCGGGTTCTTTGCTTTTCTCGGACTTGCGGCAATTTGGCTGGTTTGATAATCGCGGACAGTAATTGACTTTTACGTAAATTGTATTCATGACAACTTGTTGGGGAACAGGCGAGCAAGTCGGTTGGTCTGCCGCTGCCGAACAGGCCGGAATTCAACAATGCAAGAATATTATTCGATCACTGAATTGACCAGGGAATTTGGTATTTCGACCCGCACCGTGCGGTTTTACGAGGACGAAGGTCTGATAAAACCGGTGCGCCGTGGTCGCACACGTTTGTTTCGTCCCTCTGACCGCCGTTTGCTGCAATTGATATTGCGCGGTAAGCGGCTTGGCTTTTCTATCGCCGAAATTCGCGAAATCATTGAAATGTACAAAACGCCCACCGGAGAAACCGGGCAAATGCGGCTGTTAATAGAAAAGGTCAACAATCGCCGGCAAGAGCTTGATCAGAAGAAACGCGATATCGAGGAAACCCTGAGCGAGCTGGAACTGGTGGAACAGGCATGCCTTGAACGGATAGCGGAACTTGGTTCCGATCAGTGATCGATGTTATTATTATTCAGGAATTGTCATTCGCGCAAGCCGGTTGGCTCAACTGGATTCAGCAGCAGATGTCAGCAATGTCTCCAGTTTCGTTCTCACTTCGTTTGGCAGGGGCACGCCCTCGCGCGCTGCAACATCAAGGTGAATGGCAACGAGTTCACTGGTGGCGATTAACTCGCCGGTGGCACTGTCCCGCATCTCATGCGCAAACCTGATGGTTTTATCCCGCACCTCCACCGGTCGTGTATAGATTTCCAACACATCACCCGGCAAGGCTTCGCGTTGATAAGTTAGATGCTGCTCCAGCGCTGCCATGCCGCGTTGCTCGTCGCGAAGCATTTTGGGAGACAGGCCGTTTTCGGTAAAAAACTGCCATGTGGCCTCATCAAATTTCCCGACATACCACATGACATTCATGTGGCCCATGTGATCGCAGTGCCAGGGATAGACCGCACCCTTGTAGGTTAATCGACCATTTGGCAAATCGTATTCTCCTGTTCATCAATCGGTTTTGGTCGGTTCGTCCGCCGTGTTTTCAAGCGCCATAAAGGTTCCAAGCATCGTTGCGCACAAAACCTCGTTTTTACCCTGGAGCACGAAAATATCCGCTTTTGCGACCGTCAATGTGCGGCCGGGTCGAACAACCTTGCCCCGCGCAATCAGCAACTCGCCACGGGCAGGGGCCATTAGGTTCACTTTATATTCAACGGTCAAAATCGAGGCTGTGTCTGCCAATAACGAAAAAGAAGCGTATCCGCCGGCATTGTCTGCAATAGCACCGACAACCCCGCCATGGAAAAATCCGTGTTGCTGGGTCAAGGCTGCATCATGCGCGATGGTTATTTCGACCTGACCCGGCGCAACCTTGGTCAAATTGGCACCGAGCATGGCCATGAAACCCTGTCGGGCAAAGCTTCGCCGTACCCGTTCAGCAAAATCCTCATTTCTAACAGTAAACTTGGTCAAGGCCCCGGCCATCTGAAACATCACTACTGATGCATTTCATCGATATTAAAACACGCTACGCTTCAACCCAAAAGGCTTTTTCATGATTTCTGCGCACCGCGGACGCCAGTGGAATGAATTTGACATTTGGTACCCACTTGCAGCTTCGTTCATTTTCAAATGTCAAATTCAAAAATTCCACTAGATTCAACAACTTGCTAGTGGTTCTTTTGATTCCACCATTTACAAATATGGGTGCTGCAACGGGATGCAAATGTTGGTGCAGAACCACTAGATACAGAATTCCGCTTCCAGCACCGAAGGGTCGGCCACCGTGCCGCGCACATGGGTTGCGTAAGGCTTGCGGTTGCCGCGATATAGGATGCCGACATTGAACCCGTCATCGGTCATGATGCGTCTTGCGGCACGGGCCGGGTCGTCTGTTGCTTCCACCGGAGCCGCGTGGGTTTGATTTTTCCACTCTTTTTCATCGGGTCGAAAGGTGACACAGGGCGAAAGGATTTCTACGAATGAAAAACCGGGATGTCTGATCGCCTCCAAAATGGTGTTGGTGGTGCCTTTGATATCGCCGGAAAAAGTGCGGGCAACGAAGTTTGCACCAGATGCAAGCGCTATCACCAGGGGGTGAAACGGGTTGAGCCCGGTGCCACCGGGAGAGAGCGCGCTATCCCAGTCCGGCTCGGTTGTGGGTGAGGGCTGACCCTTGGTCATGCCATAAACGCGATTGTCCATCACCACATAGGTCATGTCGATATTGCGCCGGCAGGCGTGCAAAAAATGATTGCCACCGATGGAAAACCCGTCACCATCGCCGCTCATGACCATCACGGTGAGTTCGGGCCGCGCCACTTTCAGGCCCGATGCCAACGCCAAAGAGCGGCCATGGACACCATGAAAACCATAACAATTGGTGTAGGCGGGTATGCGTGATGAACAGCCGATGCCGGAAACAACGGCAATATCTTCCGGTGCGCGGCCAAGTGCTGCAAGGGCTTTGGTAATCGACAACAACACGTGAAAATCACCACAGCCCGGGCACCAGACCGGGGTGATATCAGATCTGAAATCGGCCGCCTTGTGCGGCATGGCTTGAGGGGCGTTCATTTGGTTGTCCAATCGCGAATTTGGCTGCAAATTTCACTGGAGTTGATATTTTTTGGCCCTGGCCGGTGGAAATGGCGTAGTTCTGCGGGAAGATCACACTGGGCTCTTAGATACCTAAAAAACTGGCCGGAATGGGTTTGTTCCAGCACCAGAATACGGCTCGAGCCTTCAAGGGCTGAAAGAAATTTCTGTTTGAGAAATGGTGAAATCAGCCGCATGGCGATCAGCTTCACCTTAATGCCTTCGCCCTTAAGAATGTGCACCGCCTCACGCGCCGGTCCGGTCATCGAACCCCAGGTAAGAATGGCGATATCGGCATCGCCCTCAACCTCGGCCCAATGATCACCATAGTCGAATTCAGTGATTTTGCGTTCTCTCTTATCGTGCTGGTCGAGATGGTCTGCGGCTTTGGTAGATGGTGTTCCCCGCGGCGAGTGGGTCAACCCGTCAGCGGTATATTGCCCGCCAGCGGTTCCAGGGATGGCCATCGGCGATATGCCATCTGCGGTTAGCGCATAGCGGTTATAGGTGTCTGACTGCTGCGCGTCGTGCAATTTACGTTTGGCGAGAAAGGTGACATTTGCCGGGCGGTCGGTCAGCACCTGCGCCTGGCCCAAAGACTGATCCGACAAAATGATGGCGGGGGTTTGCATGGCTTCGGCGAGATAGACCGTCCACTGACCGGTAAACACGCAATCAGCAACACTCAGCGGCGCGGTGACCAGATGAGGCGCATCACCATGACAGCCATAGACCGCGATATTGAGGTCCGATTGCTCCGATTTGGTCGGAATGCCGGTCGAAGGACCACCGCGCATCACATTGACCACCACAACCGGCACTTCGGAAGCGGCCGCAAGACCAATCGCCTCGCTCATCAGCGACAGGCCCGGCCCGGATGTGGCCGTTATCGAGGCCCGCCCGCCATAGGAGGCGCCGATAATCATGTTGATTGACGAAAGCTCGTCTTCCGCCTGCACCAGCGCACCACCGACCTTTGGCAGGGCCGGAGAAAGCCATTCCAGCACTTCGGTAGCAGGCGTAATAGGGTAGGCGGCGGCAAAGCGCACGCCGCCGCGAACCGCGCCGAGGCCGACCGCTTCATTGCCGGTTATCATCCAGCGATCATTTGGATTGGTTGCACCTTGCTCCAGTTTCAGTTTTCCGGCCAGACCGGCGGCAGCCAAGATGCCGGCCTCAACACATTTTCTGCTTGCCTCTACAGCCGCTTCACCCTTGCCCGAAATCTTGGTCTCGACAACTTTCATGATATGTGCTTGCGAAAGGCCGGTAATCGCCGCCGCCAGTCCGACGGCAATCATGTTTTCCCTGCCGCCGGGAATTTCGTCCGCCAGCGCCTTGAGCGCAACATCATGGACAATCATGTCGGCCCTGGCGACTGCTGCCGGTACTTCACCTTTGGCCGGGTCGGCTATTACCAGTGCGCCGGCTGCCAGCGGCATTTCGGCGGCAAATCGCTCAGCGTTGTTCCAGTCGATAGCGATCAACAAATTGAAGGTCTCGCTCATACAGTCCACCGAACGTGGCGAAAGCCGTACGAGAGAGGCGGCCTCGCCACCGCGAATCTGCGGCCCGACCGAGCGATTCATCATGCCATAGAGGCCGGCCTTACCTGCTGCTTCAAGCAAAATTCCTCCGGCCGTAAGCGCCCCCGCGCCTCCACTGCCGACGATTGCCAGAGAGACCGACTCAAGGGCTGATTTCCTGGTGCTCATGGCATTTTTGCTCCTCTCACCGGCTTCTTTCACATCGTTGGCGATTTGCCGTTGACGTTAAATAAGTATTGGAGTACCATTTTACGGTAATGAGGAATTGCGCTGCTGTCAACCACAGATGATGGCTTGATAAAAAGCAGCAGGCAAAATCGCCGGTAATACCGGGTTGGAGGAATGTCGATGGCGCAAAGATGGGTGATGAACGCGCCGAACGAGCCTTTAAGCAGCGAAAACTTCGACCCGGGCCAACCGGGTGAGGGCGAAGTGGTGGTGAAAATTGCCGGCTGCGGCGTGTGTCACACTGATCTCGGCTATTATTATGACGGTGTGCGCACCAATCACCCACTTCCATTGGCCCTTGGTCACGAGATCAGCGGTCGGGTTGAAATGGTCGGACCAGGGTCTGAAATATGGCTTGGGCAGACGGTCATCGTGCCGGCGGTTATGCCCTGTGGCGAGTGCGATGCGTGTAAACGGGGCAAGGGCACCATCTGCCGGGCGCAAAAAATGCCGGGCAATGATATTCAGGGCGGGTTTGCCAGCCATATTACCGTACCAGCATTGGGGCTTTGTCCGGTCGATGTCGATAAGCTTGAAAGTGCCGGGTTGACGCTTGCCGATGTTTCGGTGGTCGCCGATGCGGTTACTACGCCCTATCAGGCTGCAGTGCAGGCAGGCATAAGCGCTGGCGATCTGGTTATTGTCAACGGCGTTGGCGGGGTTGGCGGTTATGCCGTACAGGTGGCGGCTGCGATGGGCGCTACCGTGGTTGCCATCGACGTGGTCGACGAAAAACTGGCCGCCGTGGCAGATTATGGCGCCGCCCTTACCTTGAACGCCAAGAATTTCGATAGCCGTTCGCTGAAGAAGGAAATCGCCGCTTTTGCCAAAGGGCAGGGCTTGCGCCAGAGCGAATGGATTATCATGGAATGTTCGGGCACTGCCGCCGGACAACAGGCCGCATTTGGTTTGATCAACCACGGCGCGACCATGTGTGTGGTCGGTTTCACCATGGACAAGCTTGAGGTGCGGCTTTCCAATTTGATGGCATATCACGCCCGGCTGCTTGGCAATTGGGGGTGTCCGCCGGAACTATATCCAGGGGCGCTCAAACTGGTGCTTGATGGCAAGGTCAAGGTGGCACCGTTTGTCGAGCAGCATCCGCTCGACCAAATCAACGAAATTTTTGCAGCCGTCCACAATGGCAAATTTATCCGGCGTGCGATTTTGGTGCCTTCGGCTTAAGGGAGAGATAAAACGATGGGTGATTTTGAGTTTCTGCCACACGATCTGGTGCCGGACGAGGCGCGTGAGGCGATTTCTGACAAGGTATTATATGAACTGAAGCCAGCGCTTGATGGCGGCGGCAGCGAGATCGACGGGCTCTATAATGCCTGGATAACACTTAATAATCCGGCGCAGTTCAACTCCTATACAACAGATATGGCGAAATCGGTCATTTTGGCCTTCCGGGCCGCTTCAAACAATCGGCGTGTTAACGCCGTAGTGTTCACCGGTGCCGGCGACAAGGCGTTCTGTACTGGTGGCAATACCAAGGAATACGCCGAATACTACGCCGGCCGGCCGCACGAATACCGCCAGTATATGCGTCTTTTCAACGACATGGTTTCCGCCATTTTGGGTTGTGACAAGCCGGTGATCTGCCGGGTCAACGGCATGAGAATTGGCGGTGGTCAGGAAATCGGCATGGCCTGCGATTTCTCCGTCGCCCATGATATGGCACGCTTTGGCCAGGCGGGCCCCAAGCACGGCTCGGCGCCGATTGGTGGTTCGACCGATTTCCTGCCGGTGATGATCGGCTGTGAACAGGCGATGATTTCCGGTGTCCTGTGCGAACCGTTTTCCGCCCACAAGGCGATGCGGTTAGGCATTGTTACCGATATTGTCCCGGCACTTAGGGTAGCCGGCAAATTTATCGCTAATCCGTTGGTCGAAACGCAAGCTATGGTCGACGAATATGGCCGGATGATCCACGGCGAATTCAAAACCGGAGAGGCGGCGGCTGAAGGCAAGGCTGTATTAAAGACCGGCGAGTTGGATTTAAGCCTGCTGGACAAAAAGGTCGAGGAATTGTGCACCAAACTGTTGCTCACCTTCCCGGACTGCACCACCAAAACCATCGAGGAACTGCGGAAATCGAAACTGAATGTTTGGAACATCAACAAGGAAGGGTCGCGCGCCTGGCTGTCGCTCAACATGATGACAGAAGCGCGCGCCGGGTTCCGCGCCTTTAACGAAGGCAATCGCGAGGTTGGACGCGAGGTTGACTTCATCCGCCTGCGTCAGGAACTTGCCTCCGGCACCAGATGGACCGAGGAATTTACCGACGCCATGATGCCTGGAGCGGGTAAGTGAGCAAGCCGCTGAAAATCTGGCTGGAACAGGACGGCGCATTGTTGCGGCTGCGGCTCGACCGGCCCAAGGCGAATATCATCGATGCTGCAATGATTGCCGCACTTGATGACGCGCTTCAAGATACGCAACAAAATTCCGGCATCAAAGCCGTGTTGCTTGATGCGAAAGGTCCGCATTTCAGCTTCGGCGCCAGTGTTGAAGAACATTTGCCTGGTCAGTGTGCTGCGATGCTTGCAGCGCTTCATGCGCTGGTGCGCACTATGATCAATTATCCCGTGCCCATTTTGGTCGCTATTAAAGGTCAGTGCCTGGGCGGCGGACTGGAAGTGGCGGCAGCAGGCACAATGCTGTTTGCCACGCCGGATGCCAGTCTCGGTCAGCCGGAAATGCAATTGGGAGTTTTTGCGCCGGCGGCTTCTTGTTTGTTGCCGGAGCGAATTGGTCAGTCGAAAGCCGAGGACCTGCTTTATTCGGGCCGTTCGCTCAACGGCGACGAGGCGCTGGCGGTCAATCTGGTTGATGCACTTAATGACGACCCGTCGCAAGCCGCGATGGCCTATTTCGACAGGCACCTGGCTAAAAAGAGCGCCAGCTCGCTGCGGCTGGCGGTTGGTGCCGCCAGACATGGATACGCCGAACGGATGAGCGCCAAGCTGGAATATGTTGAGAAACTCTACCTTGAACAATTGATGGCCACCCATGATGCGGTGGAGGGGCTTGAGGCATTTATCGCCAAACGCCCGGCAAATTGGGAGAACAGATGAACCATGGCCAAAACGCAGGAAATTATTGAGCACTGCCAGACTCTATATGAAGATCTCGATTTTAACGCGGCACGAGAATGGAAAAACGCCGAAGAAGGTCGCAAGGTGATTGGCTATATGCCGGTTTATGTTCCTCGCGAAATCATCCATGCCGCCGGCATGTTGCCGCTGGGCATTCTGGGTGGTGGCGACCAGATGGAAGTGATCCATGGAGATGCATATTACCAGAGTTATATCTGCCGAATTCCACGCTCGACCATTGAACTTGGGGTCTCCGGAAAACTCGATTTTGTCGACGGCATGTTGTTTCCATCGATCTGTGATGTCATTCGCAATCTATCCGGCATGTGGAAAATGATGTTTCCCGGGGTGTTTTCGAAATATTTCGATGTGCCGCAAACCTATGAGGATGAAATAGGAGGATCCTTTTATATCAACGAGATGAAGGATCTTGTCGAAGAGTTAGAGAGGCTTTCAGGGCGAAAAATAACCGATGACGCGCTGCGGCATTCGATCAAGCTCTACAACGAAAACCGCAGACTTATCCGTGATCTCTACGCATTCAGGGCCGAAAAACCGTGGCAGGTGCCGGCTTTCGAAGTCTATCTGGTGGTTCGTGCCGGTCTGGTGCTGCCGGTGGAAGAGCACACCAGGCTGATTGGCGAATATCTAGCCGCCGCAAAACAGGAAACCCGACCAATCCGCGACAACAGCCGGGTGGTGGTGACGGGCTTCTTTTGCGAACAGCCACCGCTAAATTTAATCAAATCGCTCGAACTTGCCGGCTGTTATGTGGTCGACGATGATTTAATGCTGGTCACCCGTTGGCTCATCGGTGATGTGCCGCTCAAGGGCGATCCGCTGACCAATCTCTCGCAGGCGTTTTTGCATCACTCGGAATCGACGGCAGCAAAATATGAGCCCAGTCAGGAAGAAAAAGGCCAATACCTGGTCAGGGCGGTGCAGCGCACCGGGGCTGAGGGTGTAATATTTGCCTCACCCAGTTTTTGCGATCCGGCGCTGCTTGATCGTCCGATGTTGCAAAACGTGCTGAAGAAAGCCGGCATCCCCCACATTGCTTTCAAATATGCCGAAAATTCCGGCCAGATGCAGCCCATTCGTGAGCAGGCGGGCACATTTGCCGATTCGATCAAACTATGGAGCGCAGCATGAGAGTTACAACCAGCCGGGCGCAGCCGAAAGAAGTTGCCAAAGACGCATCGATGATCAAGCAGAAAGAGATGATGGCAACGCATTTCGAGCGGCTGTCGAGCGCCAGGGAAAACGGTGCCAAGGTTGCCTCGACCTTTGTGCCGGGCAATCTCAATGAATTGCTGATGTGCTTTGATCTGGTCAACAATTTGCCCGAGGTCAACGCCATCCAGTCGGGGCTCAGGCGCAAAAGCGGCGCTTATGTGATGGAGGCGGAAAAGGCCGGTCACTCGGAAGATGTCTGCACCTATGTGAAATCGGATATCGGCATGATGGCCAAGGGCAATATCGGGCCGCATGGCAAGGAATTGCCGTCGCCGGATGTGCTGCTGCTTTCCTATACCGGCTGTTTCACCTTCATGAAGTGGTTTGAGCTGCTACGCGAACAGTATCAATGCGAGACCATCTTCCTGCAGACCCCCTATATGGCCGACGGGCATTTCACCCCCAACATGGTCGAATATATGGTCAGGCAGTTCAAGGAAGATGTTATTCCCAAGCTTGAAAAGGTCTCGGGCGTTAAATTTGATATCGATCGGCTGCGGGAATATCTGCGCAAATCGGCAAAAGCCGAGGACGATCTGGTTCATATCCTGCAAAGTGGCAAGAACAAGCCGTCGCCTATCGACGCCTATTTCGGCGGCATATATTACATTGGCCCGATCTTCGGCGCTTTCCGTGGCACGGATGACGCTATCGATTATTATCGTTTCTTGCGCCAGGAGGTCGACGAGCGGGTGGCGAAGGGTCTTGGCCCGGTGACGCCGGACGGCCCCATGGGTGAAGAAAAATACCGTCTCGTGGTCGAAGGGCCGCCGAATTACACCAATTTCCGCCAGTTCTGGAAAATGTTCTACGAGGAAGGGGCGGTGGTCGTCGCCTCAAGCTACACCAAGGTCGGCGGTACCTATGATTTCGGCTTCCGTCATGACCCCGACAGGCCGCTGGAAACGCTGGCTGAATATTGTCTTGGCGTCTATACCAACCGCTCGCTGCCGATGCGCATCGACATGCTGGTCAATTATATCAACGAATATGAAGCCGATGGCCTGCTGGTCAATTCGATCAAGAGCTGCAACAGTTTTTCTGCCGGCCAATTGCTGATCATGCGCGAAGTTGAAAAGCGCACCGGCAAGCCGGCCGCCTTCATTGAGACTGATCTGGTTGATCCACGTTACTTTTCTGCCGCCAATGTAAAGAACCGGCTGGAGAGCTATTTCCAGATGGTCGAACAAAAAAGAAGCGGCGCAAGAAAGGGAGTGGCGGCATGAGAACGTTTGTCGGTATTGATCTCGGGTCAACCACCACCAAGGCGGTGTTGCTGGATGAGGATGAAAACATCATCGGACGCGGCATAACCAATTCGCGCTCCAATTATGACACGGCCTGCAGGGTGGCGAGCCAGGAAGCCGCGGTCGACGCACGCTTTTCGCTGTTTCGGCGCGGTTTTGGCGGTGTCGATGAGATCGATGCTGCTGCTGAGGAATTTCTTTCCAGTCTCGAGCGTGCCTTTCGCCTGGAGCAGTTTCTTGAACAGCTGGACGATCTGGAAAGCACCTGTCGCGATCAGGTCAAGGGCGAACGCTTTGCCAAAGACAGCGATGGGGTGAAACAGGCGCTTGTCGAAGTTTTTCGCCGCCTTCGCGGTGAAGCGCCGGCGCTGTTTGCCCCGGAGGCGACACGCAAGTCCGACTTTTTTCGCGATATTGCCGGCTCACGTTATCTCAATATTGCCGAGGAAGTGGCAAAAGATGCGGGCTTTGCCTATGAGTTGTTGCTGAATGTCTATGACAAGTCGATCATCGCGGTAGAAAACCGGCCACCCGCCGGTACATTGGCCGACAAGTTTCGTGCCGCACTTGAGCGGGTTTCCTCCGGCGGTGTAAGCGCTGAATTACAACAGGCGGTGGAAAGGACGCTCGATATCGAGCTGGAAGAGACCTATCTGGTCGGCACCGGTTATGGCCGGGTTACACTGCCATTTTCGAAGGAACATATCCGCTCTGAAATCTTGTGCCACGGCCTTGGTGCCCACATGATGTATCCCGATACCCGCACCGTGCTTGATATCGGCGGGCAGGACACCAAGGGCATTCAGGTAGATGCCAGCGGCATTGTCGAGAATTTCCAGATGAACGACCGCTGTGCGGCCGGCTGCGGACGCTATCTTGGCTATATTGCCGACGAAATGAATATGGGACTGCACGAATTGGGCCCGCTGGCGATGAAATCTTCCAAACCGGCACGGATCAATTCGACCTGTACGGTGTTTGCCGGGGCCGAATTGCGTGACCGGCTGGCGCTGGGTGAGGCGCGGGAGGATATTCTGGCCGGATTGCACCGGGCGATTGTTCTGCGTGCGATGTCGATTATTTCGCGCTCCGGCGGCATCGCCGATCAATTCACCTTTACCGGTGGGGTTGCAAAGAACCAGGCGGCGGTGCGTGAATTGAAGAAACTGGTGTTTGAAAACTATGGCGAAGTGACGATCAATATCGATCCGGATTCGATCTATACCGGTGCGCTGGGAGGGGCAGAATTTGCCCGCCGTGCTGCCGAAGGACACATGGAGGGTGTAGAAGCATGACACTTGCAGCTGGAATTGATGTCGGCACTGGCGCGGTTAAGGCGGCGGTATTTGAATGCGAAA
This sequence comes from Rhizobiaceae bacterium, assembly GCA_965248135.1. Lineage (GTDB taxonomy): Bacteria > Pseudomonadota > Alphaproteobacteria > Rhizobiales > Rhizobiaceae > SZUA-100. Next base: position 51,273 of record CBDFIN010000007.1, read on the forward strand.
ATGGCCAGGAAAAATGGCACTCGCGTGCCGTAATGCGTATTCGCCAACGCAATCCGATGGAATTGGCGCGAGAGGCATTTGACGCCGCACTTGAAGAGGCCGGCATCGGTGAGGACGAACTTGACTATGTCGCGACAACCGGAGAGGGGGAGGCTATTCCCTTCCACACCGGTCATTTTTACTCGATGACCACCCATGCCCGCGGCGCCATCTTTTTGCAACCCAATGCCCGCGCGGTGCTTGACTGTGGCGCGCTACACGGTCGTGCCATTGTCGCCAACGAGCATGGCAAGGTGCTGAATTATAAGATGACCAGCCAGTGCGCCTCGGGTTCAGGGCAGTTTTTGGAAAATATCGCGCGCTATCTGGGCATAGCACAAGATGAAATCGGCACTCTGTCGGTTAAGGCCGACGATCCCGAAACCGTGTCGAGCATCTGCGCGGTGTTGGCAGAAACCGATGTGATCAACATGGTTTCTCGCGGCATCACCACGCCAAATATTCTCAAGGGAATTCACCTTTCGATGGCGAGCCGCTTGGCGCGGCTGCTAAAATCGATCGGTGTTACCGATAATCTGGTGCTGATGACCGGTGGACTGGCACAAGACAGCGGCCTGGTTGCAGCCATGGCCGAAGAACTCGGCAAGATCAAGGGTGTTGAAGCCAGGGTCATGTCTCACCAGGATTCAATCTATGCCGGCGCTATTGGCGCTGCCCTGTGGGGTGCATTCAGGGCAGATAAACTGGCTGCCAGCGGGCAACTTCTCAAGGCTTCATAAATTAACGGGAGAATGACAAAATGGCACTGATGATTGTCGAACCATGTACGGCTTGCGATGCTTGCGAACCGGTCTGCCCCAATGAGGCGATCGCCGTGGGCGATCCGCTATATATCATTGATCCGATGAAGTGCACCGAATGTGTTGGCGAGGAGGACGAACCTCAATGCAAGCTGGTTTGCCCGGAAGCGTGTATCGTCGCCAACCCGGATTGGGAGGAAACCGAGGAAGAGTTGCAGGAAAAACACGACATGCTCAACAGTTGAACATGGCAAGAATTACGGAGAAAATTGACGGGTGTCCCCTGGGCACCCGCATTTCATTGCGCCAGCCGGCGTGAAAGAACCACGGTTTGCGCCGGGGCAAATCCGGTAGCATCCAGATAGGCCGCAAGAGCAAAATCATTCCAGTCGATTTCGGTCCGTACATGGTCAACCCGCAAGATGGCGAGATTATTCATTAGTTTGGCCATCAAAGCCAATCCAACGCCTTGGCCCTGATAACCGGGATTGACACCAATTGCATCCATAACGGCCTCAGAGCTGGTGCGGCCAAACTCGCCAAAGTCGACCCGAGCCATGATAAACCCGACCGCATAGCCGTCCATTTCAGCAATCAAAGAAACGCGTACACCCGATCTATGCAGCGCCTCATATTGCAGGCGGGTGAAATAGGCTGAGCGGTCGGTCCCGGTGTTCTTTTTGTCGATTGAAATGATAGCCGCAAGATCTTCAGCGGTCATCGAGCGGATCGGAACCTTGTCGGTTGAAAGTGCTGACGGGTCATCTCCGTCAGGTGAACTATAATTAACCTCGATTGGATCTTCTTCATCGCTATGCTCTTCCGGCACCTTAAGCGGGCTGGTGTCGCGATCAAGCACCAGACGCGGGGCCAGCGAAAATCCAAGTTCTGCAAAAAAACTTAACATGGCGCTTTCAGACCAGCCAACCTGGCTGGCAATCTCGCTGACTCGCTTTTTTTGCAGGACCGCCTCAATTGCCGCCATCAGGGCATGACCGGCGCCGTGATGTCGATAGGCGGGATCGACCCCGAGCGCGTCCAATGATGCGCGCGCGCCAGCTTTGCCGAATTCGCCACTGACCAATTTGGCCAACGCATATCCCGCCAGTGTGCCGTTGTCGCGCAGCCCGACATAGACATAATCTTCCGGTCGCGCCAGCGTCGAGGCAAGCCGCTTTTCAAAAAACCCGCGGCGCGATATGCCGGCAATCTTTTTATCAATCGCAATAACCGCTTCAAGATCATCATTAGCAAGCGGATTGATGGTGTGTTGGCCGGTCAAATTATTTCTCCGTTGGCTATTTCATGCCTCTGTTGCCACAATTGCCGCGCCAACTGAACCGATATTGCGGCGATGGAAAGCCGGCGATAATGGGCAGCGACTGTGGTTGTGCGTTGGGGCGAGACGGTTTTTTGGATGGCTTTTTCAAGGCCGGTAAAAAACGGTTCCAGATCGTCGTTTTCAGCGATTTTCTCCAGTCCCAAAACCATTACCGGGCAGGAATTAGTACCGGTCAGTGCAACCGAAAATAAAAACTGATCCTCGCTTACCCGTTCAAGTGCGATAGCGGCACCGGCAAGCGGAAAATCGATAGCGCCACGAATGCGTACTTTGACATAACCAGAAACCGCGGCGGTTTTGGCAAGTCGCACAGCGGTGACAATTTCGCCCGGCTTCAGGGTGAGGAATTCTGCGCCGTCTTCATGATAGAACTCAGCAATGGGCACATCTCTGGTGCCCGTTTGACCAGCTATTTCGACGGTCGCATTGTGAACCATCAACGCCGGGGCAAGATCGCCGCAAAACGCCGCCCGGCAGCGAATGCCCTTGGGTGCCACATGGCAAATGTCGCCCTGGAATTTGAGGCAAAAATCATTGGCCTTTCGCCACCAGTGGCTTTGGTTATAAAACAGGCACCTTGTATCGAGACATAGATTGCCCCCAAGTGTTGCCGTTTCCCGGTGGGTTGGACCGGCAATGGCAAGTGCCGCCTGTTGAATGGCTGGATAGTCATTGCCAATCAACGGGTTTTCGGCAATCTCCCGCAGGGTTGCCCCGGCACCAATAGTCTGACCACCGTCCAGCTGTTGTATTTCTTTCATCGAATCGATGGCTTGGAGATCAAGCAATAAACCTGTCTCCACCAGACCCCGGCGCATATTGACCATCAGGTCGGTTCCACCGGCAAAAACCCTCGCGTCCGCATTGTCAGAAATCAAAGCGACAGCTTCGTCAATCGTCCTGGGTCTGGCCAATTCAAATGGAGGAAGGAATTCGCTCATGATTTCCGCTTCCGTCTGGCAAGCCTGTCTGCCCTGGTTCTGGCTTCAACAAGCCGGTCGGGAGTGAGCGGTAGGAAATTGACATCAAGCCCGATTGCATCGGCCACCGCGTTGGCCAGCGCCGGTGGAAATCCGGACAAGGCCCCTTCGCCGGCTTCCTTGGCACCAAACGGCCCCAGCGGGTCAATCGATTCAACGATAGACACATCGATATCGGGGGATTCGACAATTGTCGGTACTCTATAGTCGAGCAGATTTGCGTGCACCGGCAGGCCATTTTCAAAGCGGGTTTCCTCGCTCAGCGCCTGGCCCATGCCCATCCACACGGAACCTTCGATTTGACCTTCAACCGCCAGCGGATTGATGGCAAATCCACAATCTAGCGCCGCCCAGACTTTCTCGACCGAGACGAGGCCTGTAGCTTCCTCAACGCTCACTTCGACCACCTGGGCTGCATAGCTAAAACCCATGGTCGAGCCGACAGCGCCGCCGCGATGCTTGCCGCCTTGCGCCTCGGGCGGACAGGAAAACGTGCCCTTGACCGTAATTGTTCCGTCAACCGCAAGGGCGGCCAGTGCAACCTCACCAAAACTCAAGGCCGATTGTTCGCTGCCGGGAACCAGAAATGTCTCACCCTCGCATTCGATATCTTGCGGATCGGCGTCGAGCTTTTCCGCCGCAGCCTTGACCAACAGCTCTCGCAACCGATTGGCCGCTTCAATTGCCGCATTACCCACCATGAACGTCACACGAGACGAATAGGAGCCATTGTCCTTGGGGGTAATCACACTGTCATTGGTCACCACACGAACGCGGCTTAAATCGATGCCAAGCACTTCTGCCGCCGCAAGTGCTACAATGGTGGTCGAACCCTGACCGATGTCGGAGGCACCGGTAAGCACCGTAATGCTGCCATCGAAATCGAGCTTCATGGCGACGACCGCATGGGGTTCGCCGGTCCAGTGAACCGGTTTTGCCGCCCCGCTGACATAGTGTGAACAGGCCATGCCGATACCACGACCAGCACCCAGTTTTCCCCGACGCTCGTGCCAATTGGAAGCCCGCTCAACTTTTGCCATGCATTCTTCCAGGCCATAGGAATTGACCAGCAAATCGTTCAAGGTGCGCGTCGGTGCAACAAGCAGGTTGGCCCGGCGGACATCAAAGGGATCAAGCCTCAGCTTGCGGGCCATGCGGTCAACAACAACTTCAAAGGCGTGGCGCACATTGACCGTGCCATGGCCGCGCATGGCACCACAGGGAGGACGGTTGGTATAAAGGCGATAGCCATCATATTTGACCGCGGGAATGTCATAAAGCCCGTGCAAAAGAGCGCCGGCGTACAGGATGGTTACCAGGCCATAGCCGGCATAGGCGCCACCCAATTGGCTGGTCTCGCATTCAACCGCTGTTATCCTGCCATCCTTGCTCATGCCGATCTTCAGCCGGACCCGGCTTTCCGGGCGACCGCGATGAGTAATAAAACTTTCCTCACGCGATAGTCGCATCATCACTTTTCCACCGGCGGCGCGCGCCAACAGTCCGGTGATGATTTCAAAGTTGAGCGTTTCGGTGCGGGCGCCGAAGCCGCCGCCGACAAAGGGCTTTACGACGCGGATTTGAGAAGTATCCATTTCCAGGCAACGCGCCAGCATGAGATGCACATAGAAAGGAACCTGCGAAACCGAATGTAATGTCAGCCGGTTGCGCTCTACGTCATATTCGCCCAGTGCCGCATGGGGTTCCATCTGGGCATGATTGACTTCTGCAAGTTCGAATGTCTCCTCGGTGACGAGATCAGCTTCGGCAAAACCGTCTTCAACATCGCCAAACGTGTGATGAACCTCGCGCTCGATATTGTTGGGTTTATTGTCATGCAAAAGCGTCGCGTCTTCGGCCTGTGCGTCCTTGAACGAATAGCAAGCGGGAAGTTCCTCAATCTGCAATTCGATCAGTTCCAGTGCTTCAGCAGCAGTGGTCGCATTTGTCGCCGCGACGGCGGCAATGGGTTCGCCGCGATACCGCACCTTGTCGCGCGCCATTGGATATTCGTTCATGGCAATCGGGATAACGCCATAGGAGTGGGGACAATCTGCGCCAGTGACTATCGCCACCACACCGTCAAGCGCTGCGGCACGGGAAATGTCCAGCCTGATAATGCGACCATGGCTGACCGGACTACGCAATATCCGCCCGGTCAAACAGTCGTCGGTTGCAAGATCATCGGTATAACGCGCCTTGCCTGTAACTTTCTCGATACCGTCAATCAGCGGAACCGGCCGGCCCGCCATATTTCCTTTAACCTGGCGGTTCATTTCATCGTCTCCGCCGCCGCTTTAACTGATGCGACAATTTTGGTGTAGCCGGTGCAACGGCACAAATTGCCGCCCAGTGCTGTCCGTATTTGCTGGTCGTCGGGCTTGGGCGTTCGACGCAACAGTGCCTCCGCCGCCATGATCATCCCCGGCGTGCAATAGCCACACTGGGCGCCAAGTTTCTCGTGGAACGCGCGTTGCAGGGCCGATAGCCGTCCTTCTTTTGCCTGGCCCTCTATGGTCTCGATCCGAGCGCCATCCAAGGCCGATACCAGTGTGATGCACGAAAGCCGTGGTCTACCATCAACCAATACCGTGCAAGCACCGCATTCGCCACCGTCGCAGCCCTTTTTTGCGCCCGTTAACCCCTTGTCACCGCGCAGATAGTCGACCAGCAAGAGGTTGTCTTCAACCGCATCCTCACAATTGTGACCATTAATGTTGAGACCGACAATTCGCTTCAAAAACCGTTCCTTGTATCAGCTGTGTACATGAAAGACATATTGAAGTACCATTATACCTATTTTAAGGAGATGGTACAGGATAAACTGAATTCTTGCGCGATTGATTGCCCAAACGGCGGGGTTTTTTGTGCAATTGCAAGCCGTGGGGCTTGTCGTTGATGCTCTCGATTAATTGGACCTTAAAGTGGTCAAGTCGAAGTTTGGCATTTGCGCCGGTATCCTGTAGATGCAAAGGAACGAACAAACACCGATGCCGGAACAACGTACGGAAGCCCCGATGTCCACGACCAAACACGCCGACAGCCGGCAGATTATCATCAGGCGTGTGAAAATGGGCGACCTTGAACATGTGGTGCAGCTCGACCAGCGGGTCACTTCGCTCGCCAAACCTGATTACTGGCAGGATATATTTGAGCGCTATGCCGAGCGGCGGCCGGAAGAACGGTTTTTCCTGATTGCCGAAGCGGCAAATGATGCCAGCGAAACACCGGTGCTCGGCTATATCGTCGGCGAGGTTCGCACCTGGGAGTTCGGCTCTGAGCCCTGTGGCTGGGTTTTTGCCTTTTCGGTTGAGCCGGACACCAGACTTCAGGGCATTGGCGAGCAGCTTTTCGATGCCATGTCAGAAAGATTTAAAGCGGCGGGAATAGGTACAATGAGAACCATGGTTGCGCGGCAAAACCAGCTTCACATGGCATTTTTTCGCAGCGAAGGCATGACCGCCGGACCGTATTTGCAACTTGAAAAAGATTTGGATGATTAAAGCGATGAGAAAGCGCCGATGAAGCTACAAATTTCCAGCCGGTTGGCGATTTTTGCCCTGCTTGAACTTGCCGCCGACCCAAAGCGGCAGGTCTCGGTATCTGAAATCGGGCAGAAATATGGGGTTTCATCCCACCACCTGGCGAAAGTCATGCATACTCTTGGCCGGGTCGGGTTGGTGCGTTCCATTCGCGGGGTTGGCGGGGGATACAGTTTTTCCGGCAACGCCCGCCGTACCACCCTGCTTGACGTTATCCGCCTGTTTGAGGAAACCTCCTCAAGTGAAAGCGCCTTGGCAGATGCCGAAGCCACACCGGCTGAATGGGCATTGAGTCAGGTGCTGTTTGAGATTGACGATATCGCCCAGGCGACGCTGGGAGCGATCACTCTTTCTACCATGCTTAAGCAGATTTCACGCCGTGAAGGCGCGGTTAAACAACCGGTTGATGCGGTTTTGGCATCAATGCGCGAACCTGCAAGCAAGTGAGAGCTTATAAGGGAGGCAAAAATGCAAGAATTTAGAAAACTGCTGCAACCGGTTACCAAAGCAATAGCCGGGGTTAGGGTCGATGCGGCGCTAGAAAACCATTTGAACAGCAACATTCCCGGCGACGGTACATTGTTTAAACAAATTGAATCGGCTTGCCACCAAGGCATTGCGGAAGGCTGGATGTGCGCCAAGGGCGGTGAGGGCAGGCGCTTTGGCCGGGTTATTGAACCATCGGCTGAAACCGGCAATCTGTCAGTTGATGTGGTTGAGCTGGACAGTGTCGCCGGGCCACATCATGCCCATCCCAAAGGCGAAATTTGCATGATTATGCCGCAAGATGAGAGCGCTACCTTCGATGGCAATGGCACAGGTTGGTGCGTAAATCCGTCAGGGTCGGCCCACTTCCCCACGGTGCGCGGCGGCAAAGCGCTGATATTGTACCTGCTTCCCGATGGCGAGATAGAATTTACCGGCAAACCGCTGCCGAAAAACCGGACGTGAATCTAGTCAGGCTTTGGGCACAACAGCCGTCGCCTCCAGTTCGATCTTGCCGGGATGATCTAAAAGATCAGAAACAAAAATCATGCTCATCGCTGGAAAGTGCTTGCCCATCTGTTGTTGCCAGATTTTTCCCAATTGCCGACGCACGGCAAGATATTCGGCCTTGTCGGTGCAATAGGCGGTTATCCGACAAATGTGATGGGGCTTGCCGCCGCCACTGGCCAGAACTGTCAAAATGTTTTTCAGCGCCTGCTCGAATTGTGGTACCAGGTCTTCGCTCTCAAAAACCTGATCGGCATTCCAACCGACCTGACCGGCAATGAAAATCAATTCGCCATCAGCTACTTTTATTCCATTGGAGTAGCCGATGGCAGGTGCCCAACCTTCCGGGTGCAATATTTGCATTTTTATATTCCTTAGTTGATGGGCTTTCACCCGTATATTGATTTGGCGAGCGATAATTCCAATTGGTTCCCGCAAATAAACTCAATTGGACACAACCCGCGTTAGTGGTTTTCCTGAAAAGACACCCGGCTTGCAACTGGTATCAATACGCTTGCGGATATTTTGACAAAGTACTATCGCGGCAGCCAGACTCTCGACCGGACCAGCAATCAGGTGTGCTTCCAAACCGCTGTCGGTATCGACGATGATACCACGCGGCAAAAGCGTCGAAAACAGCGCCGGCACTGCGTCATAATAGGTGCTAAAGCGCTTGCCAAGGGCAGAAAATGAACGTCCGACACCAAGATCAATGCCTATCGGTTTTGGTTTTTCGGTGGGCGGTTGTTTCACCTTGTTATCTCGGGGCTGGTCATCTTCTTGTGCTGCCGACAATTTGAACGCCACAGTGGTTCCTTCTTCGGATGCGGCCTGCTTTCTTAGCGCATCAACGCCGGCTTCAGCCGTCACCTGGCGGGTAGCAGAGCCCGTATGAATTGTGTCGATTGCATTGCTTTGCGTATTATTATCAGTCGAGGCATGCGTTGTTGTAATGTTAAACGGACTGGCGAAAAAAATCGGAACGGTGGCGTATGCCACAGCAGCCACGGCCAATCCCCCCCAAAAAATCACATCAACCATCCGGTGCCTTGCGGATTTATTCCTTGTTATGGGCCGGTCGATTGCCAATAGATACACCATTACGTAACGCGGGTCTGGCGAATCATATAGACTTTACCGTGCATTGACGGTATCGCCACTAGTCCAATGGAAAATCAGTAGTCTCCTGCTCAACAATTGTAAATGGAAGAAATCATGCCACGAACCTGTCTGACTATCATTCTTGCCGCCGGTGAAGGCACCAGAATGAAGTCGTCCACACCAAAAGTTTTGCACCATATTGGCGGCATGCCGATGATCGGGCATGTCCTCAGCACTGCAAGACTGGCAGGGGGAAGCCAGAACCTGGTGGTTGTGGGAGCTGAAGCTGAACGGGTGCAACGCGAGATTGGCTTGATCGATAAAAACTGTGCCATTGCCATCCAGCAAGAGCAAAACGGAACCGCCGACGCCGTGCTGGCTGGCAAAGATTGGCTCGCTCGAAGTTTCGACGATGTGCTTGTTCTTTACGGCGATGTACCCATGTTGCGACCCGATAGCCTGACTAAAATGCGGCAACACATAGCAGCGGGAGCGGATCTGGTTGTTCTTGGCTTTGATGCTGATGATCCGCAAGGCTATGGCCGCATGATTGTCGAAAACGGGCAGTTGCAGGCCATTCGGGAACACAAGGATGCATCGGCTGAGGAAAAGGAAATAAGCTTTTGTAATGGCGGTATAATGGCCTTTAACGGCAAAATAGCTCTTGCAACGCTTGAGGCGGTTGACAACAACAATGCTCAATCCGAGTTTTACCTCACCGATGTGGTCGAGATATTGCATAAAGCCGGCAACAAGGTCGTCGCAATGCCGGTTTTGGAAAGCGAGTTGTCGGGAGTGAACAATCGGGCGCAATTGGCCGACGTCGAAGACCTTTGGCAACAACGCAAACGTCTGGAGATGATGCTGAACGGAGTCACTTTGATGGCACCCGACACCGTGTTTTTCTGTCATGATACCGAGATCGGAAGGGACAGTGTGATCGAACCCAACGTGGTATTCGGACCGGGCGTGACCATTGCCGAAGATGTACAGATCAGAGCATTCTCACATATTGAAGGCGCAGACGTTGCCAGTGCGGCCGTCGTTGGACCCTATGCTCGGCTTCGGCCCGATGCCCGATTGCTGGAAGGCTCAAAGGTCGGCAATTTCTGCGAAGTCAAAAAAGCGGTGATCGGCAAGGGGGCCAAGGTCAATCATCTCAGCTATATCGGTGATGCCAATGTCGGTACCGGCTCTAATATCGGTGCTGGGACCATCACCTGCAATTATGATGGTGTGAACAAGCATCACACCGAAATCGGCGACAATGTCTTTGTCGGCACCAACTCTTCACTGGTTGCGCCGGTAAATCTGGGCGACGGCGCCTACATCGCGTCCGGTAGCGTGATCACCAAAAACGTGCCCGCTGATGCGCTGGGCATCGGCAGGGGCACCCATGTCAACAAGGATGACTACGCCATCAAGATAAGAAGCCGTAATGCAGCGGTTAAAGCGCGGAAAAAGGCTGCGGAGAAATAGCGCCAGACGATGGCGCTTTATAGCTGAAGCCGGTTTGTGCTTTCAGTACGCGAACATCATGATAGCCCCGCCAATTCCTTGATCGCAACGAGATGACGAGCCTGGGTGATCCAGTGTTCGCGGTCGACACGTCCCTTGAATTTGAGCACATTCTCAATCATTTCCCGGTCGCTTTCGGTCAACTCGGCTATTTGACTGAACTGGGTAAACCCAAGATCGTTGAGACGTTGCGTCAGCACGCCGCCAATACCGCTGATTTTCGTCAGGTCATCATTTGCCGAAGGGACGTCTGCAACCGGCGCCTTTTCGCTGCTGGAAACTTGTTCGTCAACAACGCGGATTGTCCCGTGTTCTTCCACAGATGGCGTCGAAGCATCTGGCTGATCTTGTTCCAAAGGTTCCGATAAAGCACCAGCAGCACCACTGCCATGGGAGCCTTCATCCAGATCGGTCTGCGGTTGTTCGGTTTCTCCAGTGTCCGGTGATTTGGATTCGCGCGGTTCCGCACCTTTTACCAAAACTTCTTCACGCGGCTCATCGTCGTCAGGCGTTTCTTCGGCAACAGGCAATATTGCGGCTTCGGCTCTATCAGCATCGGTGGCCTCCGGCGCGTTCGGTGAGGGTTGATCGGTTTCCTTGTCGCCATCGGCCTTTATTTCCGGCAATTTATCTGGTTGTTCTTCATCGGCCAGCACAGTCGGCTTGATCTCAACTTCAGGCAGACTTAGCATTGCAAGCGTCGGTTCTTGCGCTGGTTCGATCAGCTCCCTCAAGCGCTCGACCATCGGGCTTCGCGGGTCGGTAAGAGGGTCAATTGCGGTAAAATGATTAGCGCCTGTTATTTCCTCATACCGGGTTGCCGCGCCCATCATTTGCCAGCGCTGCGCCATTGATTTCGATTGACGCAAGAACTCGCTGCTTTCTTCGCTGCCAACCCAGGCATCGAACCTTTGCCCTGGCTCAATCAACCAGTTATAGGGGCTGGCGCTCTTTGCCTCTTCAGCGTCGAGTTTTAATACCTCGTTGCGCTTGGTTTCAATCAACGGTGCCAGGTCAAACACGCCCGAAATAGAAAGCGCCGATCGCACCAGCTGCTCGGGCAGCATTTTGTGAAGGCGGTTCCATTTGGTGGCAATCATGCAGGCGGCAAGATGGCCACCGGCCGAATGGCCGAAAACCGTGATCGGCCGGTCATAGGTTTTCCAAAGGACGGCGCAGGCGCGGCGTAATTCATCAATGATACCGCTGATGGAGGTTTCAGGACATAAAGTATAGGATGGAACGGCCACAGCAACACCGCGTTGGTTCAACCCTTTTGCCATATGGCTAAAGACCGGGCGATCCAGCATTTGCCAATAACCGCCATGAACGAACATCGCCATCGGCACATTGCGATTTTTGCCGGGCCAGAAAATATCAAGCTTATTGCGGTCTTTTGGGCCGTAGGTCTGATCGAATATGGCAAATTCCGCCCTCTCAAGGCGATATTCCAAAGCATCAGACACATAGGCGTTGATCAATTCAGTCGAATCTTCCACCAAAGCCGAATTATCATATTCGGCCTCCATGTCGACTACGCTCCCGTTGGTCAAATTGCCTGCTCCCAGCTTGCCGGTGGAATATTTCAGAACACATCTCCGCAACTCAGGAGCAAAAACCGCAAACTCTCATTTTCGCGATGCGGCGGTGTTTTGTCGTACAGCCGGCTGAAACTCCTACTATGGATTGCCAAATGAATGTCGGCAATGCGCAAATTGGCCACCATTTATGCCAAAGGAAGTTAAATTCAGGTTGATTTCAAACGCGCCATTATGGCGCGGTCAAGGTTAGGGGCTGCGTAGACTAGTTTTTTTGTATAGTCGTGCTGCGGATTGTCAAAAACTTCAGCGGTCGGCCCGCGCTCGACAATCTTGCCCTCATTCATCACCAATACGTCTTCGGTGATGGCACGAACGACAGACAGATCGTGACTGATGAACAAGAATGCCAGCCCCAGCCGATCGCGCAAATCGGCCAGCAAGTCAAGCACCTGGGCGCGGATAGAAACGTCGAGCGCTGACACGGGCTCGTCCGCTATTATCAGCTTGGGTGCGGTTATCAGCGCACGGGCAATGGCGATGCGCTGGCGCTGACCGCCGGAAAATTCGTGCGCATACTTGTCCATGTCGGCTGACAGGAGACCGACTTCGCCAAGCACTGCTGCGACCCGCTGGCGCTTTTGTTCCGCATCGATATCATCAAACAAATGCAATGGTTCGCTCACCAGGCGCGCCACCTTGTGGCGGGGGTTAAACGAGCCATAGGGGTCTTGAAATACCACTTGAATATAGCGTCTTGCCTTGTTGATTTCTTCCTTCGAGGCAATGGCAAAATCAGTACCGGTAAAATTGATGTGGCCACCGTTGGGACGTTCCAGGCCCAGGATGGCGCGTGCAAGGGTGGATTTACCACAACCGGATTCGCCCACAAGCCCGAGCGAATGGCCCGGATATAGCTTGAAACTCAACCGGTCTACTGCCCGAAATGGTGTGCCGGTGACAAATAGCGATTTGCGCGGCGTTGGATATTCGCGCACCAGAGCGTCGACCTCAAGCAGTGGTGCGGTCTTGCTGGCTTCAGCATTTGCGATTGTGACTGGAATTCTCTTGCGCACGGGAACATGGGAGGAAGCTTCTGCCAGTTGCCGGGTATAAGGGTGTTTCTGCTCTTTCAGGACAGATGCCGTCGGACCGCTCTCCATGATCTCGCCATGTCGCATGACGACAATGCTGGAGGCCATTTCGGTGACTACCGCAAGATCGTGGCTGATTAACAGCAGCCCCATATTATTTTCCGTCACCAGCTCGTTGAGCAATGCCAGAATCTGGGCCTGCAGCGTGACATCCAGCGCTGTTGTCGGCTCATCGGCAATCAGCAATTTCGGGTGCAGAGCGCAGGCAATGGCGATCACCACCCGCTGCCGCTGACCACCGGAAAGCTCGTGCGGATAGCGCGAAAGCGGAAAGCGGGCGCTGGAAAGGCCGACCCGATCCAGCATTTTTGCCGCGTGCGCTTCGGCGTCTGCCCGGTTTTCACCCCGGTGCAAACGAATACCCTCGGCCACCTGTTCGCCAATGGTCTTGACCGGGTTGAGCGCGGTCATCGGTTCTTGAAAAACCATGCCGATATCATCACCGCGCAAGCCGCACATGCGTTGTTCACCCGCCGCAAGCAATTGTTCACCGGCAAAACCAATTGAACCCGATGCAAGGCTCGCACGGGGCAATAGCTGCATGACAGCCAGTGCAGTCATCGATTTTCCGGAGCCGGATTCGCCCACCAGACCAACAATCTCGCCCGCATCTATGGTGAAGGAGACATTTTTCAGAATTTTTGTATCGCCAATGGAAAGATCAAGCCCATTGATGTCGAGAAGCGCCATATTCAACGCTCCCGCCGCAGGCGAGGGTCCAAAATATCGCGCAAGCCGTCGCCCAAGAGATTGAGACCAAGCACGGTAATGACGATTGCCAGACCGGGAAAAATTGCCATATGCGGCGCAAAGCTCATCATTGTTTGTGCTTCGTTCAACATGCGGCCCCAACTCGGCATCGGCGGCTGGACACCAAGGCCGACATAGGAAAGGCCCGCTTCGGCGAGAATCCCGAGCGAAAACTGGATGGTACCCTGGACCAGCAGGAGATTGATCATATTGGGGAGAATATGTTCAGCAGTAATAGCTATCTTGTCCTTGCCCGCCACCCGGGCGGCCAAAATGAATTCGCGTGGCCAGATGGCGAGCGCCGCACCGCGCGCAACCCGGGCAAAAACCGGAATGTTGAAAATGCCGATGGCGACAATCGCGTTGACCGCGCCGGGACCAATAATCGCCGTTATCATTACCGCCGACAACAGGGCAGGAAAGGCAAATATGACGTCGTTGGTGCGCATTAGCACCTCATCGGCAATACCGCCCTTGGCTGCCGCCCAACAGCCGATTGGCACGCCAAACAATACACCGATACCCACCGCCACCAGCGCCACGGCTATCGAATTTCGGGCGCCGACCATCACCATGGAAAAGATGTCGCGGCCAAAATGGTCGGTGCCAAACCAGTGAGAAAGGGAAGGGGCCTGTAGTTTCGATAAAATGTCGAGTTCAATCACCGACCACGGCGTCCATAAATAAGACAGTAATGCCATCACCAAGATGACGAATGTGACGGTGAGGCCGGTTGAAAATGAGCGGTTATGAAAGGCCTGGGCAAGAATATCCTGCCAGGTCTCCGGTCCGTCGATGCGTGGTTGATCAGCCATCAGGATCTCGGGCCGCTCGCCTGCCGCAGGCGCGGGTCGACCACCGCATAGGTCAGATCGACCAAAAGATTGACGAATATCACTGTGGCAACGAGCAAAACAACCACGCTTTCAACGACAATCAGATCGCGTTGGGTGATTGCCTGAAAGATCAACCGCCCAAGGCCCGGAAGATAAAAGACGTTCTCGATAATGATTGTACCGGCCAGCAGGAAGGCAAATTGCAGCCCCATGATGGTCAGCACGGGGATCAATGCATTGCGCAACGCGTGCCGCCACAACACCGCTTGTGCTGTCAATCCCTTGGCACGGGCGGTGCGGATATAGTCTTCTCCCATCACATCCAGCAAGGCCGAGCGGGTGACGCGCGACAAGATTGCCGCCTGGGGCAGGGCAAGGGCAATCGCCGGCAGGATCAGCGATCTGAGACCGGTTATGATGCCGGCATCCCAGCCAGGGAATCCTCCCGCCGGAACCAGTTGCAGCCAGATGGCGAACAGATAAACCATCAACAGCGCAAACCAGAAATTGGGCACGGCGATGCCTAATTGAGTGAGTGCCATGATCGATGTGTCGGTGCGGGTGCCGCGGCGGCTGGCGGAAAACAAGCCGACCGGGATGGCGATGATGGTGGAAAGAGAGAGCGCCAGCAACGCCAGCGGTAGAGAAACCCAAAGCCTTTCGCCAACCAGTTCACTCACCGGGACCGAATAGGTATAACTGATGCCAAAATCACCGATGAGCAGCCCCCCGATCCAGGAAAAATACCGTATGAGCATTGGCTGGTTCAACCCCATTTGCTCGCGCAGCGCTTCGACGGCCTCAGGTGTTGCGTTGATCCCCAGCATCAATTGCGCCGGATCACCTGGGACAATTTCGAGCAAGGCAAATATCACGATCGACGATGCGATCAGTGTGACGGCGGTAAAACCCAGCTTTTTAAATAGAAAATGAAGCATGAAATCTTATGAATTCACTCCACTAGCCTCAATCGGCAATGTGTGGGGCGGCCAAAAGGCGGCGCAAGCCATGTCGCGCCGCCTTGGTTGTCGATTATGGGGCGACTATTCGGCCCAGCTGACACCGGTCAGATCATTGGCCTGAACGGGAGAGTTTGCCCACATGCCCCGCAGCTTGGCGTTCCAGACACCTGGTTTGGCAAGCTGAAACATGAAGCCGTTGACCGCATCCTCACTGATGATTTTCTGCGCGTCACCCATCAGTTTGTAGCGCGCTTGGGTTTCGGTTTCTTGATTAAGGTCGGCCATCACTTTTTTGAATGCATCGCTTGAATACTGGAAATAATAATCGTCGCGGGCATATATGTTGATGTCCTGCGGCTCGGTGTGGGACACGATGGTCAAATCATAGTCCCTTTTCTTGAACACCTGATCAAGCCATTGGGCCCACTCGACCGGGATGATTTCCAATTCGATACCGATCTTGCGCAAGGAGGCGGCAACCACTTCACCACCACGGCGGGCATAAGATGGCGGTGGCAGTTTGATGGTCGCCTTAAAGCCATTTGGGTGACCGGCTTCAGCCAGCAGTATTTTGGCGGCTTCGATATCAAGCGGATATTTGTTGACCATATCAACATAGGCCGGGTGATGCGGGGCAAAATGGGTGCCGATGGGTGTGCCGAGACCAAACATGGCGCCGTCGATTATCGCCTGGCGATCAATCGCATGGGCAACGGCACGACGTACCCTGACATCGTCAAATGGTGGTTTTTTGTTGTTGGTTGAAAGAATGGTCTCGCCCTCGGTCGAACCGATTACCACTTGAAACCGCGGGTCCGCCCGCAATTGAGGCAGGGATTCAGGTGCCGGGAAATTGGCAAAACCATCCACATCGCCGGCCAGCATTGCTGAAACCGCGGCAGCCGGATCAGGAATATAGCGTATCGTAGCCCTGGTCAGCGCCACCGGGTTCCCCCAATAACTATCACTCCTGACCAATTCAATCGACGAGCCCTTGGACCATTTGGAAAATTTGAACGGACCGGTGCCAATGGGATTGGATTTGTTGCCAGCCGCCGATTCCGGCGCCACGATCACCGCATCACCCCAACCCATGTTGAAGGTAAAGCTGCCAGCCGGTGTGGAAAGAGTGATTTTAACGGTCGCCGGGTCGACGACATCAACGCTTTCAATGGCCTTAAACAGCGCCTTTTGCGCATTGGTAGAATCAGCACCTCTGGCACGGTCGAGCGAGAATTTCACATCGTCGGCATCGAAATCCGTACCATCGTGAAATTTCACTCCGGTATGCAGCTTGAATGTATAGCTCTTGCCATCGCCGGAAACTGTCCAGCTTTCAGCCAGCGCCGGCAGAACTTCGCCCTTGGAACCGATACGCGTGAGGCCCTCAAACACATTGGCATAGACCACTTCATCGATTGCCGCAGCAGCACCTGCGGTCGGGTCGAGATGAGGTGGTTCCAGCACCGCACCCAGTGTCAGTTCCGTCTTTGCCGCGTAAGCGTTGATACCGCTAATCGAAGCGCCAATAGAAAGTGCGGCTGCCAGAGCCGCATTACTCGCCAGTTTTCTCAAAATTCTCATTCCGTTTTTCTCCCTCGGATGGTTTGGATCACTATAGACAGTTTATTGCCGCCCTGTCAGCAAATGATGGGTCGCAAACGCCATCACCATTGCCGATTCGACCATATCGTCGATGACGACATATTCATCTGCCCGATGAGCGAGATCAAGAATGCCCGGCCCATAGGCGATGCAATCATGCAGATGGCCAATGCGGGCGATATGTTTTTGGTCATAGGTGCCTGGCGAAATCACATATTCTGGCTCTTTGTGCAGGACAGAATTTATTGCTTCTGCAACTGCGCGAACCACCGGGGCATCGCGTTCAGTCATGGTCGGCAACACATCCCAAAGATCGCGGATGGCATAGTCAAAATTAGGCCGGTCCTGTTTTAATTCCTCAAGAATGCCCGTGACTTCAGATTTCACCGTGGCAAGGTCTTCTTCAAGCAGGTAACGGCGGTCGATCACCATGCGGCAGCTTTCTGGCACATTGGCGCTGGGAAAGCCGGCATGGTCTTCGAGGCCACCACCGTGGATCGAATTGATGTTCATCGTCGATTTTCGCGCGCCAGGCGGTACTACCGGCATTTCCGTCTTCTTCGACGACAGCAGCGGAAACAACCGGTCCTCAAAGGCGGAAATAATCGCCCCCATGTGGCGCACGGCACAATCGCCCAGGAAAGGCATTGAACCGTGAGCCTGAATACCCCGGGTTTCTATCTCTGCCCACCACACACCACGATGTCCAAGGCAGATGCGGTCCTTGTTCAACGGCTCGGGAATAATCACATGATCAACGCGCGGTTTGGAAAAGAGACCCTTTTCAGCGAGCCAGGCGACGCCGCCATAGCCGCCTGACTCCTCATCCACCGTGCCGGAAATTTCCACAGCGCCATAAAAGTCAGGTCTGGCGGCAAGATAGGCTTCCACCGCTATTAGCGATGCTGCAAGCCCTCCCTTCATATCGCAAGCGCCACGGCCAAAGACCTTGCCGTCACGCACCACACCGGCAAACGGCTCAACCGTCCAGTCGCTGCCGACCTCAACCACATCGATATGGGAATTGAAATGGACGGTTGGTCCGGGGCCGCAGCCTTCGCGACGGGCAATCACATTAGTGCGGGGATAGCGGTCAGTGTCGCCCGGAGCACCTTCGCCGCGAAAATAATTGACTTGAAATCCTTGCCGCTTCAGCCGGTTGCCGAGATATTCTGCGCAGGGTGTATAGTCCTCACCGGGTGGATTAATGGTGGCAAAACGAATCAGATCAACGGTCAGAGCGACCAGATCACTTCGGGCGGAGTCAATCCGCAGGGCAAGCTCTTCAAAATGGTCTGCCATTCAGCATACCAATCCATAAAAGTGTTTTAACGGGCGCAATGCGACAATCTGGCACAAGGTTAGGTGTCCAAACGGCAAAACGTCAAGACCCGCCTCGTGGATTAGCTCAGGCAAGATTGGCAATGTCCAATATCGCCACATAGTGAATTGCAGCGGCACACAGCACCAGCCCGTGCCAGATGGCGCGATTGTAGCGCCAGTCATCACGCGCATAAATTAATGTGCCAACAGAATAGATCAGGCCGCCGGCCACAACCATAAAAAGTGCGAACGGGCTGAGCGCCTCATAAAGCGGCTTAATGGCAACGATTGCGAGCCAGCCCTGACCCAGATACAGCACCAGTGAAATGCGCTCGACCGAGCCTGGAAAGAACAATTTGATAAAAACGCCCACTGCGGCAATGGCCCACACCGACATGGCAAGCATATTGCCGGCCGTTCCACCGATTCCGATCAGCGCTAGAGGTGTATAAGTACCGGCGATCATGATGAAGATAGCCGAATGATCAAGCCGCCTCAACAGCGCTTTGGTGCCGGGATGCATGGTCATGTTGTAGGCGGCGGAAAATACAAAGCAGGCGATTAGTCCGATGCTGTAAATAACCAAAGGCGGAATGTGACTGCCGGGTGAGTTTGCCGCTGAATACCAGACCAGCAATCCGGATGCTACCAGACTGGCGACCACACCCGTAGTGTGAACAACACCATCGGCGATGTGCTCGCTTTTTGTTTCAATACCGCCAAGTTTGGTCATCATACTCCTCACAGGGTCGGAGAGAATATCCTAAACCCGGCAGATTTGTGTTTGGTTAATTTCGCGACAATTCAGTCTCTGTCAAGAGGCGGGCACAGTCATTAATTAAAAAGAGTTTCGGTTGAACAGATGTTAAACTGCCTGTAAACGCTCCCCATGACACCACCACCATTGCAAATGCGGGTGCTTATCAGCGATACTCATCAATATGTGTATCACATGAACCCCAAGGTCGGCTCCAACACCACACTAGCGGTGCTTTATCTGCTTGCCGGTCTTGATGAAGAGGCGATGCGCAATCCTCACCGCACGTCGCGCCGGGCCGACCAGCTCGCTGCTCATGGTTTGCGCGCCATCGACCTTAATACGGCTAATTGCAGTGACTTTCTTAAGGCCGTCCAGAACTACTATTCGTTCAGTTTTACCCGCAATCCGTTCACCCGGCTGAAATCGGCCTACAAGGACAAGCTGAAGAGATTTGCGGAGGTCCGCTTGCCAGAGTTGGTGGCGTCAATTGCCAGGCGCGCCGGATCGGGAAACTCAAAAAAAATCTTCCAGTACGAGTTGATGAAAGAGATACCTTTCAGCCGGTTTGTCGAAGATATCTGCACCACGGATCTTTACATCGATCAGCATTGGGTGCCGCAATATGACCGGCTCAGACCCGATCTTTGCCGCTTTGATTTTCTGGGCAAGCTGGAAAACTACCGGGCAGATATGGGGACAGTGCTCGAGGCCATCGGCGAAAGCACAAAAAGTGACCTGATTCCGGCCAAATCGCTCAATGCCACACCAAATAATGACACATTGGCCGACTATTACGACGAACGACTGGTAAGACTGGTGCAAAAAGCCTACCAGCGCGACTTTTCGCAGTTTGCTTACAGTCATGAATTGTCGGTCTGATCGCGGGAATTGATGCGGGCCGCCCGATGATATCGGATTGTTTGTCCAATTGATTGAAATGGTGTAATTTTCACCACATTAGGGTTGACTGCAAGGGTTCAAGACAGTAGATAGCCGCCATTGAGGCCGATGTGAGTTGATTAGCCTCCGAAGCGGCTCGCTTTGGAAGATGTTGCTCAAACAAGGCCTGATCTAGAGAGCTAATGAACGATAAGCACGACCGATATTCGGTCCTCTGCGTTTTGAAGGTTTCCTCCACGAAGGTGTTTTTGTGGGACGGGGCCTTTCGTGCATGGTTATTGCGTTAATGCCGTTGAGCTGCTCGCAGGGCCGCAATTTGGGTGCCAAATGGAGATATCCGGATGGCGTTTGGAAGTAAATAAAAGGTTTCAACTCGATGCCAACCATCAACCAACTGGTTCGCAAGCCGCGCAAGGCGCCGGTCAAGCGCAACAAGGTTCCGGCCATGGAGGCCTGTCCGCAGAAGCGGGGCGTTTGCACGCGCGTTTACACAACGACGCCGAAAAAACCGAACTCTGCTCTGCGTAAAGTGGCCAAGATAAGGCTGACTAATGGTTTTGAGGTCATCG
This sequence comes from Rhizobiaceae bacterium, assembly GCA_965248135.1. GTDB lineage: Bacteria > Pseudomonadota > Alphaproteobacteria > Rhizobiales > Rhizobiaceae > SZUA-100. Next base: position 71,946 of record CBDFIN010000007.1, read on the forward strand.
GTTATATTCCGGGCGAGGGGCACAATCTGCAGGAGCACTCGGTCGTTATGATCCGTGGTGGCCGGGTAAAAGACCTTCCTGGTGTCCGCTATCATGTTATCCGTGGTGTGCTGGATACCCAGGGCGTTAAAGACCGCAAGCAGCGCCGCTCGAAATACGGCGCCAAGCGTCCGAAATAGCGCCAGAAGAGAGATAATAAAGAATGTCACGTCGTCACCGTGCAGAAAAACGCGAAGTAAACCCGGATCCAAAATATGGCGACGTGGTTTTAAGCAAATTCATGAACTCAATTATGCTGGATGGCAAAAAGTCCATCGCGGAGCGCATTGTTTATGGCGCGTTGGATATTATGCAGGACAAAGCCAAGCAGGATCCGGTGCCAATGTTTCACACGGCGCTTGAAAATGTCAGCCCACAGCTGGAAGTTCGTTCCCGCCGGGTTGGTGGCGCCACCTATCAGGTGCCTGTCGAGGTTCGTGTTGAACGCCGCCAGGCACTGGCCATTCGCTGGGTAATAATAGCTGCCCGCAATCGCAATGAATCAACCATGATCGAGCGCCTTTCCGGTGAACTCATGGATGCTGCAAACAATCGCGGCGCAGCGGTCAAAAAGCGGGAAGACACTCATCGCATGGCAGATGCCAACAAGGCATTCTCACACTATCGCTGGTAAAGATCGAATTACAGTTCGCAAGGTCGAAAAGACAACAAAATGGCACGCACACACAAACTCGAAGACTATCGTAACTTTGGCATCATGGCGCACATTGATGCTGGCAAGACGACGACGACTGAGCGCATCTTGTTCTATACGGGCAAGAGCCACAAAATCGGCGAAGTACACGACGGCGCGGCCACAATGGACTGGATGGAGCAGGAGCAGGAACGCGGCATCACCATCACCTCTGCAGCCACGACAACCTCGTGGGAGGGCCGCGATGGCAAAAAGCGTCGGTTCAACATTATTGACACGCCCGGCCATGTTGACTTTACTATTGAAGTCGAGCGGTCGTTGCGTGTGCTTGACGGCGCGATTGCTTTGTTGGACGCCAATGCAGGCGTTGAGCCGCAGACCGAGACAGTCTGGCGGCAGGCCAATCGCTACAACGTTCCAAGGATGATTTTTGTCAACAAGATGGACAAGATTGGGGCCGATTTCTTTCGCTCGGTTGAAATGATCGAAGAACGCCTCGGTGCAGTGCCAATGGTTGTTCAGCTGCCGATTGGTGCGGAAAACCACTTTGCCGGTGTCGTTGACCTTATCGAGATGAAGGCTTTGGTCTGGAAATCGGAAAATCTTGGCGCTGAATGGGATGTGATGGACATTCCTGAAAATCTGCAAGATCAGGCCGAAGAGTATCGTGAAAAAATGATCGAGACCGCCGTCGAAATTGATGACGACGCGATGGAGGCTTATCTTGAGGGGGAAATGCCCGACAATGATCGTCTGCGAGAGCTCATTCGCCAGGGAACCATTGCTGTTCAGTTCTTCCCGGTATTGTGCGGTACTGCTTTTAAGAATAAAGGTGTGCAGCCGCTTCTTGATGCGGTGGGCGACTTCCTTCCAAGCCCGCTCGACGTGCCGGCGATCAAGGGTATTGATCCCAAGGACGAAAGCGAAACCGATCGCAAGTCATCCGATGATGAGCCCCTGTCCCTGCTTGCCTTTAAAATCATGAACGACCCGTTTGTTGGATCGCTGACCTTTTGCCGGATTTATTCGGGCAAGCTTGCGGCGGGATCGACATTGTTGAATTCGGTCAAGGAAAAGAAAGAACGCATTGGCCGCATGCTGGAGATGCATTCCAATCACCGTGAGGATATCAAAGAGGCATTTGCCGGTGATATCGTTGCGATTGCCGGTTTGAAGGAAACCACGACCGGCGATACACTGTGTGATCTGCTCAATCCGGTCATTCTGGAACGCATGGTGTTCCCCGAGCCGGTGATTGAAATTGCCATTGAACCTAAAACCAAAGTGGATCAGGAAAAAATGGGCATTGCGCTCAATCGGCTTGCAGCCGAGGATCCTTCCTTCCGCGTCAAGTCAGATGAGGAATCGGGCCAGACCATCATTGCCGGCATGGGCGAATTGCACCTTGATATCCTGGTCGACCGGATGAAACGCGAATTTAAGGTTGAAGCAAATATCGGTGCGCCGCAAGTGGCCTATCGCGAAACCATTACCCGCGAGGCGGATATCGATTACACTCACAAAAAGCAGTCTGGCGGTTCTGGCCAGTTTGCCCGGGTGAAAATCATCTTTACTCCGAATAAGGAAAGTGAAGAATTCGAATTTATCTCCAGTGTTGTTGGTGGCAATGTGCCGAAGGAATATATTCCGGGAGTGGAAAAGGGCATCAAGTCGGTTTTGGATTCCGGGCCGATTGCAGGCTTCCCGATGCTGGGTGTGAAAGCCACACTTTATGATGGCGCTTATCACGATGTCGATTCATCGGTACTGGCTTTCGAAATCGCTGCCCGGGCGGCCTTCCGCGAAGGCGCCCAAAAGGCTGGCGCCAAACTGCTGGAACCGATCATGAAGGTTGAGGTGGTAACGCCAGAACACTATATGGGTGATGTCATTGGTGATTTGAATTCCCGGCGGGGCCAGATTTCCGGCACCGAGGCCCGTGGCATTGACCAGATTGTCAACGCGATGGTGCCATTGGCCAACATGTTTGGCTATGTCAACTCGCTGCGTTCTATGAGTCAGGGACGGGCACAATATACCATGACGTTTGATCACTATAATCAGGTACCGCAGGCGGTTGCTGATGAAGTGATTCAAAAATACGCATAACAACCAAAACTGTCGCAACAGACTCGCGAAAGATGGAGAGCCAAAATGGCAAAAGCAAAGTTTGAACGCAACAAGCCGCACTGCAATATCGGTACTATCGGCCATGTTGACCATGGCAAGACGACGTTGACCGCGGCCATTACAAAATATTTTGGCGACTTTAAAGCTTATGAGGAAATTGATGGTGCGCCGGAAGAAAAAGCCCGCGGCATCACCATTTCGACGGCTCACGTTGAATATGAAACCGACGCCCGTCACTATGCCCATGTGGACTGCCCCGGTCACGCTGACTATGTCAAGAACATGATTACCGGTGCGGCTCAGATGGATGGTGGCATTTTGGTGGTTTCCGCTGCTGATGGCCCCATGCCACAGACCCGCGAGCACATTTTGTTGGCCCGCCAGGTTGGTGTACCCGCACTGGTGGTGTACCTCAACAAGGTTGACCAGGTCGACGATGAAGAGCTCTTGGAACTGGTCGATATGGAAGTACGTGAGCTTTTGAGCGACTATGAGTTCCCAGGCGACGATATTCCGATTATCAAGGGTTCGGCCCTTGCTGCCATGGAAGGTAACAACCCGGAAATCGGCGAGAATTCGGTGCGTGAGCTGATGGCGGCGGTTGATGAATATATACCGCAGCCGGAGCGTCCCATTGACCAGGCATTCCTGATGCCAATCGAAGACGTATTCTCGATTTCCGGGCGTGGTACGGTTGTTACCGGCAGGGTAGAGCGTGGTGTCATCAATACCGGTGATGAAGTTGAAATCGTTGGTATCAAGGACACCAGAAAGACCACTTGTACCGGTGTGGAAATGTTCCGCAAGATCCTCGACCGTGGTGAAGCCGGTGACAATATCGGCGCGCTGATCCGTGGCGTGGACCGCAAGGAAGTGGAGCGCGGACAGGTGCTTTGTAAGCCTGGTTCGGTTACCCCGCACACCAAGTTTACCGCCGAGGCCTACATTCTTACCAAAGATGAAGGTGGCCGCCATACGCCGTTCTTCACCAACTATCGGCCGCAGTTTTATTTTCGTACAACTGATGTCACCGGTGTGGTGAGCCTTCCTGAAGGTACAGAAATGGTAATGCCCGGTGACAATGTTGAAATGTCAGTCGAACTGATCGTCCCGATCGCCATGGAAGATCGTCTTCGCTTCGCTATCCGCGAAGGCGGGCGCACCGTTGGCTCGGGCATTGTCAGCCAGATCGTCGAATAACTGCCTCAACCGAAATCGGAAAGTCAGAAATCAGAAATCAGAAGGAGAAAATCAGAAGAAAAGCTTTCGATCGCTAGTGATTGGATGGTTCCCATAACGGTTTCGTTATGGCTTCCGGTTGCCGACTTCTGATTTCCATTTTCCGAAGGAAAAACCAATGAATGGCCAAAACATCCGCATTCGCCTAAAGGCGTTTGATCATCGTATCCTGGATACTTCGACCAAGGAGATTGTCTCAACGGCGAAGCGTACGGGTGCGCAGGTGCGTGGTCCCGTACCGCTGCCGACACGGATTGAAAAATACACGGTCAACCGTTCTCCTCACATTGACAAGAAAAGCCGCGAACAGTTCGAAATACGGACCCATAAGCGTTTGCTGGATATTGTTGATCCAACACCGCAAACGGTCGACGCGCTGATGAAGCTCGATCTGGCTGCCGGTGTTGATGTGGAGATCAAACTATAACACCAGCCGACCGGTCGCCGCTGATGTCGGCAGTGACCGGAAGAACTGGTGGAGGGTTCCGGATCGGTTTCCTGAACCTGCAAAATGAAACAACGGGGACTTGCTGAATAGTTCAGGCGACGTCTCACTAGAGGAATGAACCAATGCGTTCAGGTGTGATAGCACAGAAGATGGGAATGACCCGCATTTACACCGATGAAGGTGTTAATGTGCCGGTGACAGTGCTCAAGATGGAGAACTGTCAGGTCGTTTCGCAGAAAACGGCTGACAAGAACGGCTATACGGCGGTGCAACTCGGCGTTGGCGCTGCTAAGGTCAAGAATGTGACCAAGCCGATGCGCGGACATTTTGCCGTCGCCAAGGTGGAGCCAAAACGCAAGCTGGCGGAATTCCGGGTTTCTCCGGAAAACATGATTGATGTTGGTGAGGAAATTACCGCTGATCACTATTTCGATGGCCAGTATGTCGATGTTTCAGGTGTTTCGATCGGCAAGGGCTTTGCCGGCGCCATGAAGCGTCACAACTTTCGCGGTTTGCGTGCCTCGCATGGTGTTTCCATTTCGCATCGTTCGCATGGTTCAACCGGACAATGCCAGGATCCTGGCAAGGTGTTTAAGGGAAAGAAGATGGCCGGCCACATGGGCGCAACGCGCGTGACAACGCAAAACCTGCAGGTTGTTCGCACCGATGTCGACCGGGGTCTGATCCTCATCAAGGGAGCGGTTCCCGGTTCCAAGGGTGGCTGGGTTACGATCAAAGACGCTGTCAAAAAGGCGGTGCCGGAAAATGTTGTTCTGCCCGGGGCGCTTCGTTCAGCTGCTGCAACAGCGCAGACGGCGGCCGATGAAGCTGGGGCCGAAATGAAGGGCGATGAGGCATGAAACTCAATGTGATCAAATTGGACGGTGCCAAGGCTGGTTCGGTCGAATTGACTGATGCCGTATTCGGCCTTGATCCGCGCTCGGATATCTTGCAGCGCATGATCCGTTATCAACTGGCTAAGCGCCGATCTGGCAACCATCACACCAAGGGTCGTTCCGACGTAAACCGGACCGGCGCCAAAATCTACCGCCAAAAAGGCACCGGTAATGCCCGCCATCATTCTGCTGCTGCACCGATTTTTCGTGGCGGTGGCAAGGCGCATGGACCAAAGACGCGTGACCATGCCCATGATTTGCCGAAGAAATTCCGTGCCCTGGCCTTGCGGCACGCTTTGTCAAGCAAGGTAAAGGATGAAACGCTGGTGGTTTTGGACGACGCGGTTGCCAAGGAGGCGAAAACGGCTGCCCTGCGTGATCAGTTGGCAAAACTCGGCTGGACCAATGCTCTGGTTATCGGTGGTGCCGAGATTGATGAAAATTTCAAGCTGGCTGCCAGAAATATTCCGCAAATCGATGTGCTGCCTATTCAGGGTATCAATGTATATGACATTTTGCGTCGTGAGAAACTGGTGCTGACAAAGACTGCCGTCGAAGCCCTTGAGGAGCGTTTTAAATGAGCGAGATTCATAATTACGACGTGATCCGCTCGCCGGCGATTACCGAAAAAGCAACGGTGGCAAGTGAGAATGATCAGGTCGTCTTCAACGTTGCACCGGACGCGACCAAGCCGGAGATTAAGCGTGCGGTCGAGGGGCTGTTCGGCGTCAAGGTAAAGAGCGTCAACACCCTTGTTCGCAAGGGCAAAATCAAACGCTTTCGTGGGCATTTGGGCAAACAAAGCAATGTAAAAAAAGCGGTAGTGACTTTGGCTGAAGGTCAGTCGATCGACGTGACAACGGGATTATAGGACAAGGGTCCAGTATGACCTTGCGGGAATACTGGAAGTAGAACCATGGCATTGAAGAAATACAATCCGACGACCCCGGGTCAGCGTCAACTTGTGACCGTTGATCGTTCCGGTCTATGGAAAGGCAAGCCGGTCAAGTCATTGACCGAAGGTCTTACCAGGAGCGGTGGCCGAAACAACCTTGGGCGCATGACCGGGCGTCACCGCGGCGGTGGCCACAAGCGGACCTATCGCATGATCGATTTCAAACGTAACAAGCTGGACGTTGCGGCAGTTGTCGAGCGGATTGAATATGATCCCAATCGCACCGCATTCATCGCGCTGATCAAATATGATGATGGCGAACTGTCCTATATTCTGGCGCCTCAGCGGCTTGCCGCCGGCGATACTGTGATTGCCGCCAAGTCGGCTGATGTGAAGCCGGGCAATGCCATGCCGCTTTCGGCTGTTCCGGTGGGTACGATTATTCACAATGTGGAAATGAAGCCGGGCAAGGGTGGTCAGATTGCTCGTTCTGCCGGCACCTATGCCCAGTTAGTGGGCCGTGATGGCACCTATGCCATCTTGCGGCTCAATTCAGGCGAACAACGGTTGATTTTGGCCAGTTGCATGGCGACTGTGGGTGCTGTTTCAAATCCCGACAATTCCAACACCAGTCTCGGTAAAGCCGGTCGCTCGCGCTGGCTTGGCCGCAGACCCGGTGTTCGCGGTGTTGCAATGAACCCGGTCGACCATCCCCATGGTGGTGGCGAGGGCCGTTCCTCAGGGGGCCGTCATCCGGTTTCGCCCTGGGGCAAGCCGACCAAAGGCAAGCGTACCCGGTCAAATAGATCTACCGATAAATTTATCATGCGCTCACGTCACAAGCGCAAGAAGTAAGGAAAACGACACGTGTCCCGTTCTGTTTGGAAAGGCCCTTTTGTTGACGGTTATCTGCTCAAGAAAGCAGACAAGGTTCGTGAATCAGGCCGCAATGAAGTGATCAAGACCTGGAGCAGACGCTCGACTATCCTGCCGCAATTCGTCGGCCTGACATTCGGCGTCTACAACGGTCAAAAGCATATCCCGGTGTCTGTGTCAGAAGACATGGTCGGCCACAAATTCGGCGAGTTTTCACCGACCCGTACATACTACGGCCATGCCGCCGACAAGAAGGCTAAGAGGAAGTAATCATGGGCAAGCCAAAGCGCCAACGTACACTCGAAGACAACGAGGCGAAGGCGGTTCACCGTACCATTCGCGTCAGCCCGCAGAAGCTCAATCTTGTGGTAGCGACTATCCGTGGCAAGAAAGCCAAAACGGCGCTGGCGGAATTGGAGTTCTCGCGCAAACGGATTGCCGAGACGGTGCGCAAGTGTCTGCTTTCGGCCATTTCTAACGCCGACAACAACCATGATCTTGACGTTGACAGCCTGGTTGTCGCCGAAGCGCATGTCGGCAAGGCTCTGGTTATGAAGCGTTTCATGGCGCGTGGCCGTGGCCGTTCAAGCCAGATTCTCAAACCGTTTTCCCATTTGACAATTATTGTTCGCGAAGTCGATGACGAAACCGCCGGGGAGGCTGCATAATGGGCCAGAAAATTAATCCAATCAGCTTCCGTCTGGGCATTAACCGCACGTGGGATTCGCGTTGGTTCGCTGGCAAGGGAGAATATGGTGTTCTGCTTCATCAGGACATCAAGATTCGTGAATTTATCGAGCGCGAATTGAAAGCTGCATCGATTTCCAAGGTTGTAATCGAGCGACCGCACAAAAAGTGCCGTATCACCATCCATTCGGCCCGGCCCGGCATCATTATCGGTAAAAAGGGCGCCGATATTGAAAAGCTGAAACAAAAAATCACCAAGATGACCGATTCCGAGGTGCATCTGAACATCGTTGAGATCCGCAAACCAGAGATCGATGCAACCATTGTGGCCCAGTCGATTGCCCAGCAACTGGAGCGCCGGGTGGCGTTTCGTCGGGCGATGAAAAGGGCGGTTCAGTCGGCCATGCGGCTTGGGGCTGGCGGTATCCGGATCAATTGCGGTGGCCGGTTGGGCGGCGCTGAAATTGCCCGCATGGAATGGTATCGTGAAGGACGTGTGCCGCTTCAGACCATGCGTTCCGATATCGACTACGGTACCGCGGAAGCGGTGACTGCTTACGGTATTTGTGGCGTCAAGGTGTGGATATTCAAGGGCGAAATTCTGGAACATGATCCTATGGCATCAGAACGCCGTTCGATTGAAGGCCAGGAACAGGGTTCTGGTGGTCGTCGTCGTGAGGGCGCCGGCGGACCACGCAGGTAATTTGAGGACTGAATTAAGATGCTGCAACCAAAGCGCACCAAATTTCGCAAACAGCACAAGGGCCGCATCCATGGCAATTCCAAGGGTGGTACGAGCTTGACATTCGGTTCTTACGGTCTGAAGGCCCAGGAACCCGAGCGCGTTACCGCCCGTCAGATTGAAGCCGCCCGGCGGGCGATTACCCGCCACATGAAGCGTGCAGGACGGGTGTGGATCCGGATTTTTCCCGATGTGCCGATTTCGTCCAAACCGACCGAAGTCCGCATGGGCAAGGGCAAGGGCACGCCGGAATTTTGGGCTGCTCGCGTGGCACCGGGCCGCATTGTGTTCGAAATCGACGGCGTCAATGAGAAGACTGCGCGTGAAGCGCTTCGTCTCGGTGCCCGCAAACTGCCGATTAAGACCCGTTTCATTCAGCGTATTGCTGACTGAGCGGAAAAGATGAGTGACGAGAAAGGTTGAGGCAATGAAGCCCAGCGACATTCGCGCAATGAGCGATGATGAACTCAAAGATGAGTTGATCAAGCTGAAAAAAGAACAGTTTAATCTGCGTTTTCAGCGCGCCACAGGCCAGCTTGAAAACACTTCCCGCGTTCGTCAGGTCCGCCGTGACATCGCGCGGATTCAGACCATCGCCCGCGTCAAGCAGGCCGAAGCCGCGCAGGCGTAGACAGGATCAATAACCATGCCAAAACGCATATTGCAGGGTACAGTCGTCAGCGACAAGAACGACAAAACCGTCGTCGTCAAGGTAGAGCGCCGCTTTACCCATCCGCTGTTTAAGAAAACGGTACGCCGGTCAAAAAACTACAAGGCCCATGATGAAGCCAATTCGAAAAAGGTTGGTGATCGGGTTTCGATTGAAGAAAGCCGGCCAATTTCAAAGGACAAGTGCTGGATTGTGATCGACGAACAAAAGAGCGCCTAGGCCAGCTGGGTTCATTTGGTGCCGGGCAAAAACGGATTTATGTGACAACCAGAACCGGTTGCACAAGTAGAAGAGAAGAGATGACATGATTCAGATGCAGTCAAGTCTCGATATCGCCGATAATTCAGGTGCTCGTCGGGTCATGTGTATAAAAGTGCTCGGTGGCTCAAAACGAAAATATGCTTCCGTGGGCGACACCATAGTGGTCTCGATCAAGGAGGCTATTCCGCGTGGCCGGGTGAAAAAGGGTGACGTGGCCAAGGCGGTTGTGGTGCGCACGGCTAAAGATATCCAACGCGCCGATGGCAGTGTCATCCGGTTCGATGGCAATGCGGCGGTGCTGGTCGATGCCAAGCAGGAACCCGTTGGTACCCGCATTTTCGGGCCTGTGCCACGCGAATTGCGGGCCAAACGGCACATGAAAATCATCTCTTTGGCACCCGAAGTGCTGTAAGGAGCGGATCGATGCAGAAGATCAAAAAAGGCGACGAAGTCGTTGTGCTGACCGGCAAGGACAAGGGCCGCAAGGGCAATGTTGTCAAGATCATGCCGAAAGAAGGCAAAGTTATTGTGCAGGGCATCAATCTGGTCAAGCGCCACCAGCGCCAGAGCCAGACTGTGGAAGCCGGTATTATTACCAAGGAAGCGGCAATGCAGATGTCCAATATCGCAATTGCCGACCCGAAAGATGGCAAGCCGACCCGGGTCGGCTTCAAGACAACCGAAAATGGCCGCAAAGTGCGGTTTGCAAAACGTTCTGGAGACCTGATCGATGGCTGAGGCAAGTTATGAGCCACGGCTGAAAAAGCACTTTGTGGCTGTTGTTCAGCCAAAGATGCTGGAACAGTTTGGTTATAAAAATCCGATGGAGATGCCGCGCATCGACAAGATCGTGCTCAACATGGGTATCGGTGAATCGACGGCTGATTCCAAAAAGGCTGCCACCGCGGCTGCGGACTTGACGTTGATTGCCGGTCAAAAGGCCGTGGTTACGCGGGCAAAGAAATCGATTGCCAGTTTCAAGGTACGTGAGGACATGCCGCTGGGTGCCAAGGTAACACTGCGCGGTTCAAGAATGTATGATTTCCTCGACCGTCTCATCAATATCGCGCTACCGCGGGTGAGAGACTTTCGTGGACTGAACCCCAAGAGCTTTGATGGCCGCGGTAATTTTGCCATGGGCCTCAAGGAACACATTGTATTTCCGGAGATTGACTATGACAAGGTCGATGAAATCTGGGGTATGGACATCGTCGTATGTACGACCGCTAAGTCGGACGATGAAGCGCGGGCACTATTGACCGCCTTTAATTTTCCGTTCCCCAAATAGGGAATGGTGTCCGCATTAGTGGTAACGGCAGACGAATAAAAGGAAGATAAGATGGCGAAAGTAAGCGCGGTCGAAAAAGTCAAGAAAGTGCGCAGGTCGGTCAAACGGCATGCCGCCAAGCGTGCCGCATTGAAGGCGATCATCAGCGACAAGAAACTGCCGATGGACGAACGTTTTCAGGCACAACTTAAACTCAATGAACTGCCGCGAAGCTCCAGCAAGGTTCGTATTCGAAACCGTTGCGAAGTTTCAGGCAGGCCACGCGGATTTTATCGCAAGCTAAAAATGTCGCGAATTGCTTTGCGAGAGCTTGGCTCCCAGGGAAAGATTCCTGGTATCGTCAAGTCAAGCTGGTAGGAGAATAGCAACATGTCTATGACTGACCCTCTCGGAGATATGCTGACCCGCATTCGTAATGCCGTGATGCGGGGTAAAGCGAATGTATCGACGCCCGCCTCATCGCTGCGCGCCCACGTACTGGACGTGTTGAAAGCGGAAGGTTATATCCGCGGCTACACCCGTACCGATTACGATAATGGTAAGGCCGAACTGGATATCGAGCTTAAATATTACGAAGGAACGCCGGTAATACGTGAAATTACCCGCATTTCAAAACCGGGCCGGCGGGTTTATTCCTCGGTCAAATCGATTCCGCGGGTCGCTAATGGCCTTGGCGTATCGATTCTTTCGACCCCCAAAGGTGTCATGGCCGATCATGATGCGCGGGAAAACAATGTAGGTGGCGAGGTTCTCTGCCAGATCTTCTAGGTTTTGCAGGCAATGACCCAACAAGCGGACGGGCAGAAAAAGATATGTCGCGGATAGGAAAACAACCAGTCGTGGTCCCCGAAGGGGTGACGGCGACGCTGGAAGGCCAGAAGTTGGTCGCCAAGGGTCCCAAGGGAGAATTGTCCTTTGTGGTCAATGACGACGTGCTGGTCAAACTTGAAAACCGTGAGATCAAGGTTGATCCAAGGGATAGTTCGAAACGGGCACAAGCCCAATGGGGCATGTCGCGCACCATGATTTTTAACACTGTTACGGGCGTCAAAGACGGTTTTGTGAAGCGATTGGAAATCAATGGTGTCGGTTATCGTGCCGCGATGCAGGGTAACAAGTTGCAATTATCGCTAGGCTTTTCCCATCCGGTTCTCTACGACCTGCCGGAAGGCATTTCGATCGAGGTTCCCAAACCGACCGAAATTGTGGTCAGCGGGTTTGACAAGCAGAAAGTCGGTCAGGTGGCTGCGGAAATTCGCAAATACCGGCCACCGGAGCCCTATAAGGGCAAGGGTGTGAAATATGCCGATGAATATATTTTCCGCAAGGAAGGCAAGAAGAAATAAGGCACCAGCATTATGGCAAGTTCTGCAAAAAAAACTCAGCGCCGCGTTGCCCGCGTTCGCCGCGATCTGAAAAGGGCAGCCAACGGCAGGATGCGTTTAAGTGTTCACCGGTCGTTACAAAACATCTATGCCCAACTCATTGATGATGAGAATGGCAACACCTTGGCAGCAGCATCAACGCTGGAAAAAGGTTTGGTCAAGAAAGGCAAGGGTGGCGATGTCGCAGCGGCAACTGTGGTCGGCAAGTTGATAGCTGAACGCGCTGCCAAGGCAGGTGTAAAGCAAGTGATTTTTGATCGTGGTTCCTATCTCTATCATGGCCGTGTCAAGGCACTGGCAGAGGCGGCACGTGAAGGCGGGCTGGATTTTTAACGCGACTTAATAGTAACAGCGGTTCGTCATAAGAACCGTTCGGGTGCTCCGGAAAAAAACAAAGGTACAGGATATGGCGCCAAGACAGCAACGCGACGATCGCGAAGAACGCGACAGCGAGTTTGTAGACAAGCTGGTTCACATCAACCGTGTGGCCAAGGTGGTTAAAGGTGGACGCCGTTTCGGTTTTGCTGCCCTGGTTGTCGTTGGCGACCAAAAGGGCCGGGTTGGTTTTGGCCATGGCAAGGCGCGCGAGGTACCGGAGGCTATCCGCAAAGCTTCGGAAGCTGCAAAGCGGGATATGATTTTTGTGCCGTTGCGCGACGGGCGGACGCTTCATCACGATCTTAGGGGCCGTCATGGTGCCGGCAAGGTTGTGTTGCGTGCCGCACCTCCTGGAACCGGCATTATTGCCGGTGGTCCTATGCGTGCTGTGTTTGAGACCGTTGGCATGTCGGATGTCGTTGCAAAGTCGATTGGCACATCAAATCCTTACAATATGGTGCGGGCGACGTTTGACGCGCTCAAGCAGCAGATGCACCCGCGTGAAATCGCCGCCCAAAGGGGATTGAAATTCTCAACCCTTCAGGCGCGACGTCGCGACCTTGTGGGAGCCGAGGACTGATCCACAATGCGCCCGGCGCAGTGGACGTTTGAATGTTTGGTATTGCATCCTATATCAGGCTGATGGCCGGGTGCGCAGATGAAGACCAGGGAGCCTGTTATGGCTGACAAAAAATCAGGTAAGACGGTAACCGTCGAACAAACCGGAAGCCCGTTGCGCCGCAGGTCAGACCAGCGCGCGACACTTGTCGGGTTGGGATTAAACAAGATCAACCGCCGGCGGACACTGGAGGATACTCCTGCTATCCGCGGCATGATACGCAAAGTCTCGCACATGGTGCGGGTTGTAGACGAAGCCTGAGACCTGCCAGGAGAATTGACAATGAAACTCAATGAAATCAGCGACAATGATGGCTCCAGGCATGCGCGCAAGCGACTGGCCCGTGGCATCGGCTCAGGTAAGGGCAAAACCGGTGGCCGGGGCGTCAAGGGCCAGAAATCACGCTCCGGCGTGGCGATAAAGGGTTTTGAAGGCGGTCAAATGCCGATCTATCGGCGTCTACCCAAACGCGGGTTCTCCAATATCTTTTCGAAGGACTTCAACATTGTGTCAATTGCCCGCATTGAACAGGCAATTGAGGCAGGTAAACTTGATGCCAGTAAACCGGTAACTGCCGAAGTGCTTAAGGAGGCGGGGGTTATCCGTCGCATTAAGGATGGGGTACGGCTGCTTAGCGGTGGAGAGACAAAGAGCAAGCTGACATTTGATATCGCGGGCGCGTCGAAGACTGCGATCGAAAAGATTGAAAAGGCTGGCGGCAAGGTGAATGTGCCGGCACGTGAAGACAAGACCGAAGCGTGATCGGTTAAAATTTTCTTGTAAATGGTACACTGACCGGAGGCATGCATGGCATCGGCCGCAGAGCAACTTGCAGCAAACCTGAACTTTTCGGCTTTTGCCAAGGCTGAAGATCTTAAGAAGCGCATCTGGTTTACGCTCGGCGCACTGATTGTCTACCGGCTTGGCACCTATATTCCGCTTCCGGGCATTAATCCCGAGGCATTCGCGCGCGCTTTTGCCCAGCAGAGCCAGGGCGTGCTGGGTCTGTTCAACATGTTTTCCGGTGGTGCGGTCGAGCGGCTGGCGATTTTCGCTCTCGGCATCATGCCCTATATCTCGTCGTCGATTATTATTCAGTTGATGACCTCGGTTGTGCCGACGCTCGAACAGCTCAAAAAAGAGGGCGAGCAGGGCCGCAAGGTGATCAATCAATACACCCGCTACGGTACTGTCATCCTGGCAACGCTTCAGGCCTATGGCATCTCGGCCGGGCTGTCCTCATCAGAAGGAATTGTCACCGATCCGGGCTGGTTTTTCACCCTTTCGGCGGTGGTAACCCTGGTGGGTGGAACGATGTTCTTGATGTGGCTGGGCGAGCAGATTACCGCCCGCGGCATCGGCAACGGCATATCATTGATTATTTTCGCGGGCATTGTGGCAGCTCTGCCAACCGCATTGGCCCAATTGCTTGAAGCCGCACGAACCGGCTCAATCACCACCTTGTTGTTGCTTGCCGTATTGATAATCGCACTGGCGCTTATTGCCATGGTGGTATTCATCGAGCGGGCCCAGCGCCGGCTACTGATCCAGTATCCGAAGCGCCAGGTCGGCAACAAAATGTTCCAGGGCGATTCCTCGCACCTGCCATTGAAATTGAACACAGCCGGCGTTATCCCACCGATCTTTGCTTCCTCACTGCTGCTGTTGCCGGTGACGGTTGCCAATTTCGCAGCGACATCCGATCTTCCCGGCTGGTTGAGCATTGTCACCGCTTCGCTTGGTCGCGGACAGCCGCTGTATCTGGCGATGTACGCCGCGTTGATCGCATTTTTTGCGTTCTTTTATACTGCCATTGTGTTCAGCCCGAAGGATACGGCTGACAACTTGAAGAAACACGGGGGCTTTATTCCGGGCATTCGGCCTGGTGAGCGGACAGCCAGCTATATTGACTATGTGTTGACCCGGATTACCGTGGCAGGTGCGCTGTATCTTGTCTTTGTCTGTCTGATCCCTGAAATGTTTATGTCGAACATGGGCATCTCGGTTTTCCTTGGCGGGACTTCTCTGCTGATTATGGTCAGTGTGACCATGGATACGGTCTCCCAGGTGCAAGGCCACCTGTTTGCGCAGCAATATGAAGGGCTGATCAAGAAATCAAAATTGCGGGGAGGCAAACGACGACGATGAGAATGATCCTGATAGGGCCGCCAGGTGCAGGCAAAGGAACGCAGGCCCAGCTGCTGGTAGAGAGCCAGAAAATTCCCCAGCTTTCCACCGGCGATATGCTGCGTGCTGCCGTGGCGGCTGAAAGCGAAGTGGGTATCCGCGCCAAGGCGATTATGGAAGCCGGCGATTTGGTGTCCGACGAAATCGTTGATGCTATCGTATCAGACCGCATTGATGAAGATGATTGTGCGACGGGATTTATCCTGGATGGTTATCCACGAACCCTTGGCCAGGCTGATGCCCTGGCAAAAATGCTCGGCGAAAAGGGCATTGATCTCGATACGGTGGTTGAATTGCAGGTCGATGATGATGCGCTGATCGGCCGTATCACGGGCCGTTTTACCTGTCGTGATTGTGGGGAAGGCTATCACGACACTTTCAAACAGCCTGCCCGGGAAGGCGTTTGCGACAAGTGCGGCTCCAGTGAATTCAAGCGCCGCGCAGATGACAATGAAGAGACGGTTCGGGTGCGGTTGTTTAACTATTATAAGGAAACAGCGCCACTGCTGGGTTACTATTACGCCAAGAAAAAACTGATCAGTCTGGACGGCATGGGTGGCATCGAAGAAGTGGCATCAAATATCGAAAAAGCGCTGGAGAATCCGTAGCGCAATAAAGTCTTTTATAGTGGTTGACGGCAGCGGGATAAACCCGCTAATACCTGCTCAATCCGCAAATTTTATGCGATCGGAGTCGGCAGGGCAGGAAGGCTGAAACCGGTCGCTGGTGTTGTGGGCAAATATCTTTGCGACACAATGTTCGGCATCAATCCATGGTCGCGTCAATAGTGGCGTCGATCTAGTAAAAATCGGGTATTACCCGGCAGACAAGGAGAGTGGACGTGGCTCGTATCGCTGGCGTCAATATCCCGACAAACAAACGCGCTGTCATTGCGCTGCAGTATATCCATGGCATCGGCAAAAAGAATGCCAATGTGATCATGGAGAAGGCGAATATCCCGCTGGATCGCAGGGTAAATGCATTGTCAGATTCGGAAGTTTCTCAGATTCGTGAAATTATCGACCGTGAATTTATGGTGGAAGGTGATCTTCGCCGTGAAAAGTCGATGAACATCAAACGTTTGATGGATCTTGGCTGTTACCGGGGCTTGCGTCATCGGCGAAATCTGCCGGTGCGTGGGCAACGTACACATACTAATGCGCGTACCCGCAAAGGCCCTTCAAGGGCAATTGCCGGCAAGAAGAAATAACTACCGGCCCCAAGGGTTGGTGCAAGGTGGAGCTGCCGGTGTTACGGCGGTGTAGAGATCAAGGAATATAAAAATGGCAAAGGATGCCGCACGCGTTAAAAGACGCGCCCGCAAGAACATTTCATCAGGTGTGGCGCACGTTAATTCAACATTCAACAATACGATGATTACCATCACTGATGCGCAGGGAAACACTATTTCCTGGTCTTCAGCCGGCGCACAGGGCTTCAAGGGGTCGCGTAAGTCGACCCCATATGCTGCCCAGATCGCAGCAGAAGATGCAGGCCGCAAGGCAGCCGAGCATGGGATGAAGACGCTGGAGGTTGAGGTGCGTGGCCCCGGGTCGGGGCGCGAATCGGCGTTGCGGGCCCTGCAGGCTGTTGGCTTTGTCATTACTGCAATTCGTGATGTGACTTCAATTCCACACAATGGATGCCGTCCGCGCAAGCGTCGCCGCGTCTGAACGATTTTGCCGTATGAGGCGCATATATCCGGCTCCGCGCTCATCCGGCGGGGTATCGACAGTCTGGGTCACGATTGGATGGTGGCAAAGCAATCGAAAGGATTTCATAAATGATCCACAAAAATTGGCAGGAACTGATCAAACCGAATAAGCTTGACGTCTCTTCTGAAGGCAATATCGGGAAGATCACTGCAGAACCGCTGGAACGCGGATTTGGCTTGACATTGGGAAATGCCCTGCGTCGGGTATTGTTGTCGTCACTGCAGGGGGCCGCCGTTACCGCTGTTCAAATCGACGGCGTTTTGCACGAATTTTCTTCGATTTCTGGTGTCCGCGAAGACGTTACCGACATCATTCTCAACATCAAGGAAATCGCTATCCGTATGGAAAGCGAAGGTTCCAAACGCATGGTCGTGCGCAAGGAAGGTCCGGGCGTTGTCACCGCCGGTGATATTCAGACCGTTGGCGATATCGAAATACTCAATCCCGATCTGGTGTTGTGCACGCTTGATGAGGACACCGAGATCCGCATCGAATTCACCGTCGATACGGGCAAGGGGTATATTGCCGCTGAACGCAATCGGCCGGAAGATTCGCCGATTGGCATGATCCCGGTAGACAGTCTGTTTTCGCCGGTTCGGAAAGTATCTTACAAGGTCGACAAAACCCGCGAAGGCCAGGTGCTCGACTATGACAAGCTGACCATGTCGCTGGAAACCGACGGCTCGGTCAGCCCTGAAGATGCGGTTGCCTATGCCGCCCGCATTTTGCAGGATCAGTTGACCATTTTTGTCAACTTCGAAGAGCCGGAACGTGAAGTCGAGCAGGAGCAGGTCACTGAACTGGCCTTTAATCCGGCGCTGCTGAAAAAGGTTGACGAACTGGAGCTATCGGTACGTTCGGCCAACTGCCTGAAAAACGACAATATCGTTTATATTGGCGATCTGATCCAGAAAACCGAAGCCGAAATGCTGCGCACACCAAATTTCGGGCGCAAATCACTGAACGAGATCAAGGAAGTTCTTGCCTCAATGGGGCTGCATCTTGGCATGGAAGTGCCGACCTGGCCGCCTGAGAACATCGAAGAACTCGCCAAACGATACGAAGACCAGTACTAAGTTTGAACTTGGCAGCAACGCTGCCGGAAGAATACCGAGGAGAGCGCCATGCGCCATCGTAAACAGGGCCGGAAATTAAACCGGACGAGAAGCCATCGCAAGGCTATGTTCGCCAATATGGCCACGTCCTTGCTATTGCATGAGCAGATCGTCACCACCTTGCCGAAGGCCAAGGAGATGCGCTCGATTGCCGACAAGCTGATTACGCTGGGCAAAAAGGGTGGTCTGCATGCTCGCCGTCAGGCCATCGCTCAAATCCAGGATGTGGCCGTCGTGCGCAAGCTGTTTGATGAACTGGCGCCGCGCTATAAAGATCGCAATGGCGGCTACACAAGGGTGTTAAAGGCCGGCTTCCGCCACGGTGACAACGCGCCAATGGCTGTTATCGAGTTGGTC
Organism: Rhizobiaceae bacterium; assembly: GCA_965248135.1. GTDB lineage: Bacteria > Pseudomonadota > Alphaproteobacteria > Rhizobiales > Rhizobiaceae > SZUA-100. The sequence goes on from CBDFIN010000007.1 coordinate 90,528, forward strand.
GAGCGCAATTTTGAGGCCAAGGGCGCTGAAGATCGTGCCCGTATGGAAGAACTGGAAGCGCTTGAAGAGGCCGAGACTGAAGCCGTCGCATCCTGATTTTATGAACAACCGACATTAATCGCGATCAGCGCTGTGTGTGGTGATCTTGGCCTCCTGCCAGAGCTCCTCCATTTGCGCAAGGCTTGCATCTTCGAGTGCTATACCACGGCTCTCCAGTCCCGCCTCAATATGGCGGAACCGGTTGATGAACTTCTGATTTGTACTACGCAGGGCAGATTCCGCTTCAATATCATAGTGCCGGGCAAGATTAGTAATGGCGAACAGGGCGTCGCCGATTTCGTTCGCCAGTGTTGCACTGTCACAACGATCCAGTTCCTCTTCCACCTCGTCCAGTTCCTCGCGTATTTTGGCAATAACATCGCGCGTATTGTCCCAGTCAAATCCAACTCGTGCAGCTTTTTGCTGCAGCTTCAGTGCTTTGGTAAGCGCCGGCAGGGAAGGGGGAACACCATCAAGGGCGCTGGTGGTCAGCGGCAACGATAGTCCAGCTTCACGATGTTTTTCAGCCTTTAGGCGTTTTTCCTTCTGCTTGATGCGTTCCCATGCACCCTTGGCCATGCCGGCCGCGCGTGCTTCCTCGTCGCCAAACACATGGGGATGTCGGCGGATCATTTTCTCGCATATGGCATTGACCACATCGCCAAATTCAAACAGAACCTGTTCCTGGGCCATGCGTGCGTGATAGATGACTTGCAGCAAAAGATCGCCAAGTTCATCGCGTAGGTCCTCATGATCCTCCCGTTCAATAGCATCGGCCACCTCGAAAGCTTCTTCAATTGTATAAGGGGCGATTGAGCGAAAGTCCTGCTCGATATCCCAGGGGCAACCGGTCTCTGGATGGCGCAGAGCGGCCATAATCTCGATCAGCCGGTTGATGTTTTTTGAAGGTTTCATGGGCTAAAGACCTGAAGATTTTTTCTGAATGACCAGCCATAGCCCTATTGCCGATGGATACCAATAGCGCAAACGTGGATGGCGGAAAGAAGGCGCCAATTATGGCAGCAATGGTGATGATTGATCAGCTGCCGTGACGGATTAGATTTCTATTCACCAAAAAAAGCCGAGCGTCATTGGCCGGCTTGACCGGCCAACCCCAGGCCCCAAGTCCCAATTGTTCTGCTCAAGGTCCGCCGATCAAGTCGGCGGATGACGATGGCACAGGTTGATCTTTGTTGCAGTTGGTTTGAGCTGCTCGTTCAGTGTTACCGTTTCAATTTTGCATTTGAGGCATTCCTCCGCAGCTATTGGTTGTTTTTGCCCGAACTGGTAATTGTTCTTGTGATGATGCTCCCACCCCTTGGAGTGATTGGTAAAGGGGCGAACAGGCCCCAGACTGGTATTTTGATATGAGCGACAAATTGCAGGTTTTGGTCGATGGTGACGCCTGCCCCGTCAAGGACGAGATCTATAAGGTGGCAGCGCGCTATTGCGTTGCGGTTATTGTTGTCGCCAACAGCTATTTCCGCATTCCGCGTGATCCGATGATTGAGCTGATAGTGGTTGGCAGCGGCTTCGATGCGGCAGATGACTATATCGCCGAACAGGCAGGCCAAACCAGTGTGGTGGTGACCGCCGATATTCTGCTGGCCGACCGTTGCTTGAAATGTGGCGCTTTAGTTGTGGCGCCCAACGGCAAACCGTTTACCGAAAATTCGATTGGTGGCGCGATTGCAACGCGGGCAATCATGGCTGATCTTCGCGCCGGCCTTGATCAAAGCGGAGGTCCGCCTCCCTTTTCCAGGCAAGCCCGGTCAAGATTTCTGTCGTCATTGGATGAAGTGCTGGTCAGGATGAAACGCAACTATTCAAGTGCTTGACCAGTAACACCGGCTTGCATAAGAAATGCCGGTTGCTTGTTTGAAAGGCTCTAAGCCATGTTTTTGTCGGTATTTGACCTGTTCAAGATCGGTATCGGGCCATCGTCTTCTCATACCATGGGGCCGATGGTGGCTGCCAGGCGGTTTCTGGATTTTGTCCGCCACGGTGACTGGCCGCGTCCTGCCAATGCCGTGGTCGACCGCGTTTCGGTATCGCTGCATGGATCGCTGGCCTTTACCGGCAAGGGCCATGCCAGCGACCGGGCGGTAATTTTGGGATTAATGGGGGAGACACCGGATAGCATTGATCCTGACGCGGTTGATGCCATCATGGATGAGTGTTTGCATCGAAAACGACTTCCAGGCGATCCAGCGCTGCGTTTTGATCCCGAAAAAGATCTGGTGTTCGATTATGACACCAAATTATCCGGTCACGCCAACGGCATGTGTTTTTATGCCTACAACGATCTCGGCATCATGCTGCTGCGCAAGGTTTATTATTCCATCGGCGGCGGATTTGTGGTCGACGAGCAGGAGATCGAAAATCTTGATAATGGTGACGATGAAATTCTGCATTCAATTCCTTATCCGTTTGAAAACGCGGTGCAGATGTTGGATATGGCCGGTCAATCGGGCCTCTCGATTGCTGAAATGAAGCGGGCCAATGAAGAGGCGGCGATTGGCGAGGAGGCACTATCGAACGGGCTGCAGAACACCTGGCGGGCGATGAACGCCTGTGTCGAGCGAGGTCTTGCCAAAGATGGCATATTACCCGGCGGCTTGAAGGTAAAGCGGCGGGCCAAGGACCTCCACCACCGTGTCGACCAATTGTGGAAGAGCAATCGTGCCAATCCGCTGGCTGCCAATGATTGGCTGAGCCTTTATGCCATGGCGGTGAATGAGGAAAACGCCGCCGGTGGCAAGGTTGTTACGGCCCCGACCAATGGTGCGGCAGGGGTGATACCTGCTGTCATCCGCTACTATCTGGGGTTCAGCGAGGGCGCGGATGAAAAGGGTATTGAGGAATTTCTTTTAACCGCCGCCGCGGTGGGCGGTCTGATCAAGCACAATGCTTCAATTTCAGGCGCCGAGGTTGGCTGTCAGGGCGAGGTGGGTTCGGCCTCAGCCATGGCGGCGGCAGGACTTGCGGCGGTGATGGGCGGCACGGCTGAGCAGGTTGAAAATGCCGCAGAAATTGCCCTTGAACACCATCTCGGCATGACCTGCGATCCCGTCGGCGGCCTGGTTCAGGTGCCTTGTATCGAGCGCAATGCACTAGGCGCGGTGAAGGCGGTAACCGCCGCCTCGTTGGCCATGCATGGCGATGGAACCCATTTCATTTCGCTTGACGCCTGCATTGAGACGATGCGTCAGACCGGCCTGGATATGCATGAACATTACAAAGAAACCAGCCAGGGTGGATTGGCGGTCAACAGCGTTGAATGTTGAGGGTTTAAGAGCAAATTGCTATTTCTTCGCCAACACTTCCACACCACCATTTTTGCCGGCAGCGACCTTGAAGTCCCTGGAAAACACCGTTCCACCATTGCGGGCGACAGCCGTATAGTCACCGGAAGCTAACACCATAGTAGGAAATGTGCTGCTCGATTCTTTTACCACCGCCCCCTGACCCGATACGATCGACCAGGCCGTATCAGCAATGGCTTCACCACCTTTCGAGCTGACCAGTTTCAGGGTGATCTGCGCCGCGCGATGCTGCAAAGTTGCCTCAGTCAGTTTCCCCGCGTGAACCCGAAGTTCGGCCCGAACCGCTGCATTGATGCCGCCATATTTGGAAATCACATGATAGGTTCCCGCATTCAGCCGAACAATGCGATTTGCCGGAACATTGCGTGCAATTACCTTGCGTTTATTATTGCTGCCCTTTTCACCCGATAAGACCGAGAACATGAGTTCCCGGTTTTTAATTATAGAATCGCCCGTAGTTGCGCTCAGCCGCAATCCACCCGCTTCCATGACAAATGTTTCACGCACACCACCTTTCGCCAGGACGACTTTTTTGGTTGCGCCGGCCTGTCCATATGCAACATGGACAAGGTAGGTTCCTGCGGCAAGCTCAAGCGCGCTGGTGCCACCTTGCGCAACGCCGATTACCGGAAGTTTTCCATCCTTGTCCTGCACTGGTGAGAAGACCCGCCACACGAGGCCGCTTTCGACAGATGCTCCCTTATTGGTCAGTCGTGCCTCAAGAATGAGTTCGTGGGTGGAGGTGTGTTTCTTTTTGTCTTCAACCGCCGGCGCGTAACTGGTGGCGGACGAGCTTTTCTGCTGGGCCAGCAAATCGCCTGAATGGAGCGGCGAAGCAGCATTTAACAATATCGCCACAACGACGATCCGTGATAGGTGGAGGCTGTTCATGGCCGATCAATATTCCATTCATTTTCGGCTAATGGATCAAACCCAACATAATAGGGAGTTGATGGCCATTTGATGATTGCCGCAGTTGTGTGCGTGTCAAAATTGGTTAATACATGCATTTTGCCCACCTGCCAAGGGAAGTGAATTGAGCCGATGCAGGAACTTTTGCATTATTTGAAAACCCGTCGCTCGGCACTGGCGCTGACATTAACGCCGCCTGCACCGGACGCCGAACAACTCAAGCAGATGATCACTATCGCCTCGCGTGTCCCCGACCATTGCAAGCTCGCACCATGGCGGTTTGTCGAATATCCAAAGGAACTACGCGAAAAGCTTGCTGCCAGTTTTTTACAGCTTTCCGATGAAGACAGTGATGTTACTGGCAAAGAATCCCGCAAAACACAGATAGAACGTTTTCGTCAGGCTCCGATGGTGATTGCCGTCATCTCGAAACCGGTCGAGCACCCAAAAGTGCCTGAATGGGAGCAAGTTCTTTCTGCCGGCGCTGCCTCGATGCAATTGCTGGTGGCGGCCAATGCAATGTGCTTCGGGGCGCAGTGGCTGACCGGATTTTACGTCAGTAACCCCAAGGCGTGTGAGCTACTCGGCGTTAGAGATGGCGAACGCATTGCTGCAATGGTCCACATTGGCACCGCACCTGCAACGCCAACCGACCGGACCCGGCCCGAAATTGCCGATATTTTTACCCGTCACACAGGACAGGAACTCTAGCATGTTCTACGAGACTTCAGAAAATCAGCACAATCTTGCCCACGATCCGTTCAAGGCGATTGTCTCGCCGCGGCCCATCGGGTGGATTTCGACCGTGTCGAAGGATGGCGTTGCCAATCTTGCGCCCTATAGTTTTTTCAATGCCGTGGGCGACAATCCCAAGATGGTGATATTCGGTTCCGCCGGCATTAAGGACAATGCACAAAATATCGCGGACACAGGTGAGTTTACCTGTAATTTTGTCAGCGACAATTTGAAAGAACTGATGAATTTGAGTTCGGTCGATTGTCCGCCAGAGATCGATGAGTTCGACTACACGGGCATTGAAAAGGCGGCTGGGAAGCTGGTCAAATGCCCGCGCGTCGCCAATGCCTATGCAGCGCTGGAATGCAAGCTCGTCCAGATGCTCAATCCCGACGATATTGACGGCAATCCGTCGAACAACCACCTGTTCATCGGCCAGGTCGTGGGCATCTATATCGCCGAGCAGGCGGTTAAAGACGGCAGGTTTGATGTCACCTTGACCCGACCGGTTGCCCGTTTGGGTTATTTCGATTTTACCACCGTCGACGAAATCTACGAAATGAAGCGTCCCAGCTATAGCATGATCACTCTAAAGTAATCATGTTGTATCGATTTGCCCTGGTATTAGGCGCGAGGCGCTTTAAAACCGACCAGAAGCGTGTGCCAGCATGGTATAGACTTTACCCGTGTCCGAGGTCAGATATTTCTGCGTTTCTTCGGCGCTCTGGGTCTTTTTTGACACATCCGCAATAAGCCGTTCAAAGTCAGCTATATAACGGTCGACCGCGGTTTTGAAGTCCGGTTCTCTAGCGTATTTGGACTTAATATCTTCAAATGTTTGCTGTCCCTTCAAGGTGTAGAGCCGCCTGGTAAATACATCACGTTCGCCGCGCTGATAGCGCTGCCACAATTCCACTGAAGCCTCGTGATCAATGGCTTTGGCTATGTCAACCGAAAGAGAATTCAGCGACTCAACCATATGACCGGGTGTTCGGGCGTCTGGCTGTGGTGTTGGGGCAGGGCGGCGGTGGTCCTCCTCGTCCGAAGCGCGTCTGAGAAGATCCTGTACCCAACCACCGTTCTTGACCGGTGCCGGATTGCCATGTTCGAAGTCAAGTGAGCTACGGATGGTTGGTTCGCTCAGCTGTTCGACAACACCAGGTGAAGGCCGCGAAACGCGGCTTGGCGGCGGGGCCAAAGTCGCGCTCGACAATCGAGGAGCTGCATCTACCTGAGCCGTCGAATAGGCCGGCTCACGAGGAGCAGAGACATCAAGCCTCTTTTCCGACTTGGCCACAAGATCCGTCAGGTCTTTCAGTGCTTTGATCTGATCAGAGACCACACGACGCATGGCAGCGGTGCTCTCTTTGGTTTCATCGGGAAGACCGCTGACGCCCTTTTGCAGTTCAGAACGGGTGGAGGCCAGTTCGTACCGCACGGTATTTGCTGCTTCGCTCATTGCCTTGGTTGCATCGGCAAAACGTTCGGTCGCCTCTTGGGCCGCCGCCGATACATTATCTGCCAGAGTGGAGCCAAGTTCTTGAGCCCGGGATTCCGCCAAGGAGACCGAATCGCCGACAATTTTGGTGAAGGAGCCCATGAGATCCTGCAATTCACCTGATCGGGCAACCAGACCGTTGGTCATTTTGTCCAATTCTTCGCTACGTTCTTCCAGGCCTCCTGCAAGGTTTGTCCGTGTTGCATCGATCAGCCTGGTCATGCCGGTGATCGAATTGGCCTGATCTTCGAACCGGTTGGCGATTGCCGAAATCTCACCAAGAATGTTGGTCGAAACGTCTTTGAGATTGACGTAGTTGCTCTCGATAACGCGATTGGACAACTGAAGTTCTTCGGCTGCCTTGGTTACCGCATTCTGGAAAGATGCTGTTTGTGCGCCAAGCGCGTCCTGCACGCCGGTCAGGTTCTTGCTGGCACCGGACACCAAAGAGCCCAGAACATCGCTGGATTGAGCCAGTCTGGTCAGCAGATCACCAAGTTCGTTCCGCAGTTGCTGATTGGTTCCAGACAAGGCGGTGATAATTTCATTTGCTTGCGCAGCCAATCCATTAACCAGCGCATCCTTTTCGCCATGCAGTTTTACCGCCGCTTGCCCGGCAGCATCGACCATCCGTGCTGCCAGCTCGTCGCTGCCATCCATCAAGGAAGACACTTTTTCGTCAACCATCTGGTTGATCGCTCTTGAAGCATTTTCAAGCCGGCCCGCCATTTGCACGCTGGTATTTTCCAGAGCCTGCTTTTGATCGGATAAAATCGTTTCAAGCCGACCGGTGGATTCAGAAAGCTTTGAATTGGTATTTTCATTGATTGTGGTCAGGTGCCCAACCAAATTGTCGCCGGTCGATTCCAACGTCGCTTTTTGCTCCAGCAGCGCGTGTTCAAGTTTTTCGGTGGTCTCTTGCAACTGTCTGGTCGTCAGGTTACCGACTTTGGTAATGCTGCCGGCCATCTGACTGCTCGCAGTTTCGATGATCGATTGCTGGCCGGAAAGAATTTCCTCCAACTTGCCGGTTGTCTGTTCAAGTCTGTCACCGGTGTATTGACCGGAGCTTGCCACCCTTTCCACCAGTTCTTTGCTTGTCGATTCAAGCGCGTTGTGCCGTTCCACCAGCAAGTTGTGAATACTGTCTGTCGCCTCGCTGAGCGTATTTTCAAGCCGGTTGGCTGAATCGACGAAGGTCACTTCGATTGCGCCTGTTGCAGAGTCCAACAGCCGCGCCACATTGTCGCCCGCTTCACCAAGCTGCGCCAGCGTTGTTTGCGTGCGTTGGGCCAGGTTCTCGGCTATTTCCTTGGACGAACGAGCCAACGTCACAGCAACTTTTTCACTGTGATTAGCAAAATTTTCGATCAGTGGCTTGGTCTCGGTATTCAACAGTTTGGTCAGTTCTTTGGAACGAAGTGCCAGCATGGTGTTCAATTCGGCCGCGTTTTCCGCCAACACCGAGGTGACGTTCTCGGCTCGCAGGGAAATTGCGTTTTCTGCGTTTTCGAGCGTTGAAGCAATCTGGGTCTCCAGCTTGCTTACCGAACTTGTCAGGCGCTCGTGCGCCGTATCGGCCTCGGAGGTCAAAACGCGGGTGATATCGTTGACGCCGTCATGGAGGCTGGCGGAAATCTCATTGGCCCTTGCGCTAACCGTCGCTTCAATGCGAGCGGTGCCACTGCCGATGATTTCACCCAGATGATCTGTGCGTTGTTCAAGCGTGCTAACAAAGCCATCAGCCTTGCTGGCAAGAACCTCCCGCAATGTGTCGACGCTGTGGCCGAATGTCGAGTTGATGGTATCGACGTGGCCACCAAGTGTGGTGTCAAGTCCCGCCAGCCGGTTGTCGAAGGCCGCTCCGACTTCGCCGGTCTTTTCATCAAGCGAAATATTAATCTGATCAACCTTGCCTTCAAGCACATCGTTGATTTGGTCGATGCGAGTTCCTATGCCAAGGTCAATCATTGCCGCGGCATCATTCAGCACATTCGTAACCAGGTCTACTTTCGAACCAAGAGCATTGTCGATATCACCGATCCTGCCACCGATGGTTGTCTCGATGGTCTCAAGGTGTCCGCCAAGTTTCAATCCCATAGTCTGGAACCGGTCGTCAAATACTGCGCTAACAGCGGAAACCTTGTCATCAAGTGTGGCGTCGATCTGTTGAACAGTGCCGCCCAATACCGAGTTGATCTGATCCAGCTTGCCTGTGAGGCCGGTGGAAATCGCCTCAAAGTGACTGCCAAGGGTCGAATCAATGGCCTTGGTTCGCGTGTCAATAGTTTCGGAAAAGGCGTTAATTCTGCCTCCCACGGTACTGTCAATCGCATCGATTTGAGAGGCAACAGCGGCGCTCAACTCATTGGCCTTAGTTTCCAGCTTGTCACTTGTGGCGGCTATTTGGGATTCCAGATTTGTCTGCAATGCAGTCTGTTTTTCGGCAATTGTGCTGGTCAGCTCTCGTGTACGTTCAATCAGTACTTCGTTGAATTGTTTGGTGCGGCCATCCAGCGCAGAATCAATTTTCTCGATATTTTGGTCAAACGCATCTGAACGTTCGCGCATTTGATCCACAACAGTGTCAATTTTTGTCGTTACGGACAGACCAAATGCCGATAGATGCTCATCCAATGTGCTGGAAATAGCACCGGATTTCTCGCCCAGAACCTGATCGAGTGTTTCGGTCTTGGCGTTTAGATCCTCAATCAACGTGTTGCTGCGTGCACTTAGCTCACTGCCAATGCGAGAGAACTTCTCATCCATGCTGGAATGCAGTGTATCGGTCAAAGTTGTCATTTGGTCGCCAAGTTCCTTGGATTTCGCCGAGAAATTTTCAACCGTTGATGTGCTGCCTTCTTCGATCTTGGTGATAAGTTGCGTGCCTGCCGTGGATAGCTGTTCAACCAGACTGTCTGTGCGGCTACTAAGCCGCTCAATCAGGCTTTCACTGGAAAACCCAAGTGTCGCCGAAATCTCATCGCCACAAGCGTTGATATCACTCTTCAGGCTATTTGATGCCTCATTGACCGAACCGGCAATCTCTGTTGCTGCAGTATCAAGATCTTCTTTTAGTGCCTTATGGGCGCCGGATATCGATGAGCGAACCCGTTCGGAGTGATTGATGATCGCATCGCGCTCTCCAGAAAGACTCTCGACCAGGTCGCGCATACGCATCTCGTTGTCCGTATAGGAGCGCTCAAGCGACTCGACCTCCTTGTGCATAAGGGTTTCAAGTTCACCGGCCCGTGTCATTGCTCTTTCAATACCATCAGTCATAGCGGCAACTTCGCGATGAACAGCTTGACCAACCGTTGCTACAGACTGGTGCGCGGTGATTTCCGGTTCGATAAGTCGATAGGCTGCTTCTGTCATGGAGCGGGCAGCTATACGCATTTCCTGTGCCCGGCGGGACATGATGGCGAAGCCCCACATAAGGAGTACTGGAATAATCAGACTGCCGAGAAAATAAATCAGCCCGGGATTTTCAGCGATATTTTGCCAGGCGGAAAAACGAGTGATGTCGCCGCTGAAATATCGAACGCCGGCAAACAGTGCGCCGGCAATCCATACTATACTGAGAATCGTGGTGGTAATGTAGATAGCTCGTGATGGCCTGCGTTGTAGATTATAAACAAAACGGTGGGCACCCCCCGCACCGTCATCATTGGCGGCCCGGGCTACTGGAAGCGGAGTAGCCTTTGCCTTGGTCGGGGCAGTACCGGGTTGGGCAATTGTCGTTGCCGGCGCCGGTGTGGATTGTTGAACCAGATCGGACGTTGCATCGGCCAGACGCGCTTCCAACGCATCAGCATTTGCATCGATACTTGCGCTGGCGGATTTCGCTGGCTCAGGTGCTACTTCACCGTCGGTATCATCGGCCAGATCGAAATCGATCTTAAGTGCCTCTTCGACCGCATTCAGTGCTTCATTTGCCGGATCAATCTTCTTTACGGCGCGTTTCGCCATGATAATAAACCCTCGTACCTAACTGCCAATTTTTTACGGATCGCCAATATGGTTTCCGCTCACAAACACCACGCATGAAATTGTGGAAACATAGTGGCTCCCACCGCATTTCTGCCGCTTTTACGCGGGGTTTTCACCACAAAACCGTAAGATTCCATGATATCCACGCAATTGCAGCGTCCACAGGTTAGCTCTTGTGTCAATATAATGGAACCGATTTGCATTGTGATTTCTGTAAAAGTTAAAATAAAGTTAACGGACCTTCTGTGGACCGAAAATCCACGTCACAATCGGATTTATCCCCCGTTTACCCTGTCTAGCAATTGCCTGAATATTAACTGGATATCATCGTTATTGGATGATCCTGGCAACATGGTGTGCTCTGAGCCAAATCTGCATGGCCTCCACGAAAGGGAATTTGATAATGGCAATGAAATCGACCGAGTTCAAACACCGTTCACCGATTGATTTGGTTCATCTTTCGAGGCAGACACTTGGAGACAGGGATCTTGAAAGAGAGGTTCTTGAACTTTTCGTCAATCAATCCCGGCTCTATTTGCAGCGCCTCGAAGTGGCGAAATCGGTCCAGGAAAAGAAAAATGCAGCACATACTATACTCGGCTCGGCGCGCGGATTGGGCGCCTGGAAAGTGGCAGAAGAGGCGGCCATGTTTGAGGAGACCTGCGCCAGATCGTCCGATTCGGAACGTTTGTGCGACGCCGTCAGCACTGCAAATGACTACATTCGCGAATTGATGAACTGATCTGGCGAAAATCCAAACCCGTCCAAATCCAACAGAATACTTGACTCTTTGCGCAGGACCGCTACATCCCACAGCACTATCCAGATTCGATACCGGGGTCAGCCAGCAATGCCAAAAATCACTTTTGTCAGTTTCGACGGCAAGCCCGTTGAAGTTGAAGCTGAAATCGGATCGACCGTGATGGAAAACGGCATCAAGAATTCTGTTGCCGGTATCGAGGCTGAATGCGGTGGTGCTTGTGCCTGCGCGACCTGCCACGTCTATGTCGGTGATGCTTGGAAAGCGGTGACCGGCGAACCGGAAGCAATGGAAGAAGACATGCTGGATTTTGCCTATGAGGTTCAGCCCAATTCCCGCCTTTCGTGCCAGATCAAAGTAACCGACGAACTTGACGGTCTGATTGTGCGCGTACCCGAACGGCAGGCATGACGTCGGACTAGATAATGCTAACGGGAGCCGTCAATGCCTTCATCCAGCGAAATGATCGAAACCGATGTTGTGATAGTCGGAGCAGGACCGGTCGGACTGTTTGCAGTGTTCGAACTTGGGCTTCTCGACCTGAAATGTCATTTGATTGACATTCTCGATCGACCGGGCGGCCAATGCGCTGAACTTTATCCTGAAAAACCGATTTATGACATTCCGGCCTGGCCAGTAATTTCTGGTCAGGAATTGACCGAAAAGCTGATGCAGCAGATCGAGCCATTTGATCCGCAGTTCCACTATAATCGCATGGTGACAATGCTGGATAAGCAGGATGATGGTTCTTTCATCGTAGTGACGGACGAAAACGAGCGGATTCATTGCCAGGTAGTTGTCATTGCCGCCGGTGGTGGCTCGTTTCAGCCCAAACGTCCACCGGTACCCGGCATTGATGCGTTTGAGGAAAAATCGGTATATTATTCTGTCCGCCGGATGGAGGAATTCCGCGATCTGGATTTGCTCATTGCCGGCGGAGGCGACAGCGCACTCGACTGGACGCTCAATCTGCAACCTTTGGCCGGATCAATAACTCTGGTGCATCGCCGTGAGGCTTTTCGTGGTGCGCCAGATAGCGTCAAAAAGATGCACGCGCTGGCGGACGCCGGCAAGATCGATCTGAGGGTCGGCCAGGTCTCACAACTCCATGGCACCGACGGTGTATTGGAAAAAGTGTCGATCAAGGACAAGGAAGGCGAGATCTCCGAAGTTAAAATCGACCGCATCCTGCCGTTTTTCGGCTTGACGATGAAATTGGGTCCGGTGGCTGAATGGGGTCTTAATTTGCATGAGAACCTGATTGCAGTGGATACGGAGAAGTTCGAAACATCCGAGTCAGGCATTTTTGCCATCGGTGACATCAACACCTATCCCGGTAAGCTGAAACTCATCCTGTCGGGTTTTCACGAAGGTGCCCTGATGGCACAGGCGGCAAAACACCATATCTCGCCCGATGAGCGGATTATTTTTCAGTACACAACTTCATCCACCAGTCTGCAAAAGAAACTTGGTGTTTGAGCCGGGGGTATTGGGCCTTAACCCCGCTCGATCTGCCGTTTAAGCCGGGTAAAACGTCCCCGTTCGCGCGATTCGAACCGTCGATTGCGTCGTAAATCCTGTTTGTGTAACCTATCGTCGATGCTCTGGATGGCGCGTTTCACGGCCCGGCAAGTAGCTTGTGGCCGCAACTTGCGCAACGCCGCCTTAAAGCGCTTGGCCAACAGGCGATAATTGCGACCGTGTACGTGCTCGTGTTTGGTCAAAATGCGATAAATTCTGCGCCATTTGGCGCGGAACGTGCGGGACTGGCGTTTTTCGTTCTCCAGTCGCGGCAATGTATAGGTTATTTTCATGCGGATCTTGGCTTTCTTCACCGAGCATTTGCCGCGGGCTCTGTGATAGTTCAAATGCCAGTCATATTGGCGAAAAGCCTGGGCCCAGACGCGACGGCCAAATCCACCGAACCGCGGACCCCTTTGCAGCATTTTGCGGGCAACGTCGCTGAATTTACGTGCTGTGATACCGTAGTGCTTGGTCTTGGTTTTGATGGTCAGATCGACCCGGTTGGCGGTTTGGGCGAGAGTAACATCACTAACAAACTGCACGCTTAGGATAGTCGATACCACTAGAAAAAAGCCAATAAACCACCGCGTTGGCGGATGGTGTCGTTTCGTGTGCACCAGTTTCAGCTCCGGCCTCGACGCCCGGCCAACTTGGCGAAACGCTTCTTTTCAGATGCATCAAAGGCCAATTGCTCACGTTCGTGATCTCTCAGAGTTCTTTTTATCGTTGCGCGGACGATTTTTTTGGTGGTTGAACAAGACCGACCTGTGCGCAGGGTTTTAAGTTCCATTTCCAATTGTTTGGCATATTTATGGGCAATCGTCACGTGAACGGCTTCATGCAGTCTTGTATACCGGTCAAGATTGTCCCAGGCGCGTGCAAGCCGGCGCTCGGCATCCTTTCGATTTATCCACCGTGGAAGGGTTATCTTCGCCTGCACATTGATGTTGGCGCGACTGACGATGCAGCCCTTTGGGCCGGGCAGCAGCGCAATATCCGGGATCATGCGTATATTGGAGACAGCAACCGCGTGTTCGTTGCCATTGATGCGTGGTCCCTTTTCCTTGATCTCCTGATCGAGTTGCTCCAGCGAGCGACCGCCTATTTGATAATAATCGACAGAGACGCCCGATTTCGATGCAACGGTACAGCCTGCTGCCACCGGCAAGATAATGCCGAAAAACACAAGTTGGACAAATGTCGGTCTGGACGCGCCCATCTTTCCTCCCAATTTTCAGATATGATAGCGAAAACCGGCGGAAGCTCAAGGGTCAGAAATGCTCAGCTTGTCGTCTTCTCATGCCAAATCAATTCGCGCATCGCATCGGGAGCGCGCGGCACAAGAAAAGCCAACACCAATGATATCACCGCCATACCGGCACCGGCCAAAAAGACAGCCGATGGGCTGATCAGCCACAACAGGCCGAAAGCTGCGGGAAGAAACACTGCTGCAATGTGGTTGATGGTGAAGGCGACACCGGTTGTCGGCGCAATATCGGCGGGGTCGGCGATTTTCTGAAAATAGGTTTTCTGGGCAATCGCCATGGCGAAAAACGCGTGATCTATCACAAAGAGCGATGCGGCAAGCCAGGCATTTTGAACGAATGCATAGGCCGTGAACACGATGATCAGGCCCGAGTATTCGATAATCAGAGTTTTTCTCTCGCCTATCCGGGTGATCAGTACACCGATTCTTGGCGCCACCCACATTGAAACGATGCCGTTGATAATAAATAACGAGGCAACTTCATGGACCGCATAGCCAAAACGCTGGACCATCATGAAACTGGCGAACACAATAAATATCTGCCGGCGGGCACCGCCCATAAAGGTAAGCGCGTAATAGAGCCAGTAGCGCTTGCGCACTACCAGTTTCTTGTGTTGGGGAACACCTTCCGGATAGGTGGGAAACAGCACCCACATGGCAAACACCATGGCGGCGGTGGTGATACCAAATATCAAAAATACTGTGGTGAAGGGCAATTGCAGGAATTTTGAGGTAAAATAGACCAGTCCGTAGGCGACCAACTGGGCAAATGCCGCAACCTTGATAATTTTCCCCATGGTGATCGGGGCGGTGGCTTTTGGCAGCCATTGAAGGGTCAAAGACTGATGCATCGTTTCATAGTAGTGAAATCCGACTGAGCCAATGAAGGTGGTGATGTAGAAGCCCATTGCGGTCGGGAAATAGCCGGTCGCCGCGACACCGCCACCGAGCAGCAAAAGGGAAAGCATGGCAAGTGTTTGTTCGCGCAGGGCAAACAATAAAAATACCGCCGCAAACGATAAAAACCCTGGAATTTCCCGGATCGACTGTTGGATACCGATTTCCCTGCCTGTGAAGCCAATGGCATCATAGGCAAAATTGTTCATCAAGCTGTTCCAAGAGGCGAACCCCATCTGCATGGTGGCAGCCATCAACATCAACAAAAGCGCCGGCGTGCGCCAGTCACCCGAGGGGGTATCTTCTATTGCGGCGGTCTGTTTCGGCTGAGTTGAAGGGGTGTCCATTGATCACCTGTATCAGCACGTCGCTAAGGGGGCAATTGAAGATAGATCCGGCAACACCTTAAAACGTCGTGGCAATGTTCCAGCGCTTTGTGCTAAACGCCGCAGGACTGCATTGATGGGCTGCAAATGAATAAATGACCAATAATCCATTCGTAAATCGCAACTGGAAGGTGGCCCATGGCCGCTCGCTGGTGCTGGGCAGCGCTTCGGCCATCATGGGGGTGGTCAATGTTACACCTGATTCGTTTTCTGATGGTGGCAAACATGTGGACCCGCAAAGGGCGGTAAATGCCGCGCTTGAAATGATAGGGCAGGGCGCGGTGATCATTGACATTGGTGGTGAATCCACCCGCCCGGGCGGCGCATCCATTGACATTGATACCGAGCAAGCGCGGATTATGCCGGTTATCCGCTCTCTTGCGGCCAAGAGCGATTGCCTCATCTCCGTAGATACCTACCGGGCCGATACGGCGCGTGAGGCAATTGAGGCGGGTGCTCACATTATAAATGATGTCAGGGGATTGCAAAAGAATGAGGGCATGGCCGAAGTGGCAGCAAAAACCGGCGCCGGCGTAGTGATAATGCGGACGGGGAGAGGACGCAATGTGCTTCAAGATGCTATCGAGGATCAAAAATTTTTCTTGAACCGCTCGCTTGAGATCGCCTACAAGGCGGGAATAGCTGAAGCATCGATTGTGCTTGACCCGGGTATCGGTTTCGCCAAGCAATATGATCAAGATATTGTTCTTCTTGGCCGGTTTGAAGAACTGACGGGTTTTGGGTATCCGCTGCTTGTCGGGACATCGAGAAAACGCTTCCTTGGCGCTATAACCGGTCATCAGGATGCAGAAATGAGAGATATTGCGACAGCTGCGACAAGTGTTGTCGCACGCTTGAAGGGGGCGGCTGTGTTCCGCGTTCATGATGTGGCGACAAACCTGGATGCGCTAAAAGTAGCAGACGCGTTGGTGAATGCGAGAGAGGCGGACAATGGCTGTAATTCCCAATTCCTATAGTATCAAACTGAAAAACTGCGCCTTCTTTGCCCGCCACGGCGTGCTTTCGGAAGAAGAAGTGCTGGGGCAGCGGTTTTTTGTCGATGCGGATTTAAAGGTCGTCCACGATGGTGCGCTCGAACGGGATGAAATCAGCGGCACCGTTGATTATGGCGCGGCGTTTTTGTTGATCAAAAATATTGTCACCGGCAAACGCCGTTATCTGATTGAATCGCTGGCGCTTGAAGTGGCAAAATCGATGTGCCGGGAATTTGACCAGGTGGTCGCGGCCAAAATAACCATCCGCAAACCCAATGCGCCTGTTCCTGGCATTCTGGATACTGTGGAGGTGACTGTGATGTGGCCACCGGCATGAGCGGCACCCCTCCCCGGGCCGCGAAAGCAAAAACCGCATTTTTGGGCCTTGGTGGCAATATTGGCGATGTGGTCGCAACCATGCGTGGCGCGCTGGACTATCTGCATGGCCAGCAAGGTTTTGCCGTTGTCAATATTTCGCCGCTTTATAAAACACCGCCATGGGGTTTTGAAGATCAGGATTGGTTTGTTAACGGATGCGTTTCAGTGTCATGCACTTTGCCGCCGATGGCGTTGCTTGAAGCTTGTCTGGCGGCTGAAGCCCATTTGCACCGGGTGCGAACCGTGCGATGGGGCCCGCGTACAATCGACATCGACGTTTTGATTTACGATGGTTTTGCCAGCGACGATGAGGTTCTCACCGTGCCGCATCCGCGCATGCTTGAGCGGGCTTTTGTGCTCAAACCGCTGGCCGACATCGCACCTGCGCTTAAGATTTCCGCCAAGACTATTGCCGAATGGCTTGAGTGTTCAGATCAAGCGGGTATTGAAAAGCTGGATATTGAGATGCCGTGGTGGTTGGCAAAATCTGAATTTATTTGAGCGCTGCTTTGATTATTCCGGATTTGTTTGCAGCCGCTGCCTTGCGCTCAAGTGTCAGACCGATGACGGGAATCATCCTCTTCGCAACCTTGACGGAAACGGTGATCTGCATGCGGTTATTATTGCGCATATTGGCGACCATGGCGCCGTTGAGCCTCTTGCGGTTGATGCCTACAATCAGCCGTTTGCCGCGCAAGCGACCGTAAACTATATCAAGACCCTTGCCCTTGGCGCCGTCTAGAAACCGGCCTCGATAGGACCGGCCTACCTTTTTGATCTCAATCGACATCGGTTGCGAAAACAGTCCGACGCGGCAGGAGCCCTCAATCTTCATGCCATTGACAGAAGCGGGTTTCTTACCATCAAAGTTACAGGTGAACTTGGTGCCCTTGTATTTTCCGGCGACAATGCTGCCGGGCCCCGACCACTGGCCTTGAATGTTTTTGAAATAGCGGGTCTCGCTGGCCGAAGCGGGCAGGGCAAATGTTGCCGCCAAAATAATAGCGGCCAGACGAAACGGACTGGAGAAATGAAACATGTGATCTTCCCGGTTCACGAGCGATAATACGCAGCTCGATTCCAATATCCGATTTAATGGTTAACGCATTCCTTCCACTTTTGAAAGCTTGTTGATTTTGCCATCACGAAACATTGCAAGACATGTTCGAATTTTCACCTGTCATGACAGCAATTTTTGATAGAGGCTGTTTGATCCTTGACCATCCCCCCAACACAGTCCACCTTGTCGAAAAGCAATATTGCGAGTGTGTACCTTCGTGGATACGAAAATATGCCGAAAATAGTCAGGGCGTATGTACGCTATGTGGATGCGCTGAACCGGGGGGTAGGGCTGTTTGCCATGTACCTGATATTCGCCATGGTTGGCGTGTTGATGTGGTCTTCTATCTCAAAATCTTTCTTTACCCCGTCGCTGTGGACCCTAGAAGTCGCACAGTTCGTCATGATGGCCTATTTCCTTCTTGGCGGTGGCTACGCCATTCAGACCGGTGCCCATGTGCGCATGGATTTAGCCTATAGCCACTGGTCGCCGCGTGCCCGGGCTATTATGGATACTGTCACCATTTTCTGTTTGATATTTTTTCTCATTATTCTGCTTTATGGCGGCTTCTCCAGCACCTCTTATGCGCTGCAATATGGTGAAAAAAGCCGCTCGATCTGGTCACCTCCCATGGCACCGATTAAAATCATAATGGTTGTCGGCATCTTTTTAACCCTGCTGCAGGCGATCGCGATGTTTTTTAAGAGCCTGGCGACGGCTTTGGATAAAGACATTTCATGAGTTATGAATATATCGCCCTGCTGATGTTCCTCTCAATGATGGTGCTCTTGATCACCGGTCAGCGGGTTTTTGGCGCCATCGGTTTTGTCGCGGTGATATTTGCCCTGTTTCTTTGGGGTGATGGCGGCTCGGAAATTGCCTTTGGCGCCAATATGAAAGTGATGAAGTGGTATCCGCTTCTCACCCTGCCGCTGTTCATCTTCATGGGCTACATTCTTTCAGAATCCGGCATAGCAGACGACCTCTACAAGATGTTTCATGTCTGGATGGGACCGCTGGACGGTGGTCTTGCCATCGGCACCATAGGTCTGATGGTGGTGATTTCGGCCATGAATGGTTTGAGTGTGGCGGGCATGGCCATCGGTGCCAGCATTGCGCTGCCCGAGCTGCTGCGTCGCGGTTACGACAAGATCATGGTAACCGGGGTTATCCAGGCAGGCTCTTCGCTGGGCATTTTAGTGCCACCGAGTGTCGTGCTGGTGCTCTACGGCATGATTGCCCGCCAACCGGTGGGGCAATTGTGGCTGGCCGGTGCGATACCGGGGTTCATGATGGCGGGTCTGTTCATCATCTACATCGCCATCCGCTGTAAGATTCAACCGCATCTCGGCCCGGCACTTTCGCAAGAGGAACGCGCTTCGATTGGCTGGGGCGAAAAGTTCCGCCTGCTTTCTGCCGGCATTATTCCGCTGTTTATTTTCTTTTCCATGACCGGGCTGTTTATCATGGGCAAGACCAGCCTGGTGGAAAGTGCCGCAGTTGGCGCCATGGCCGCCGTGCTGGCCGCTATTGTGCGGGGCAAGATGAGTTTCCCCGTGATGCATCGGAGCGTTGAAAAAACCCTCGCCATCTCCTGCATGTTCATGTGGATTATCATGGCGGCGCTGACTTTCGGCGCGGTTTTCGACGGGCTTGGTGCGGTCAAGGCGATAGAGACATTCTTCCTTGGCCAGCTCGGGCTGGATCCATGGACCGTGCTGATCATGATGCAATTATCGTTTATCCTGATGGGCATGTTTTTGGACGATACCGCCATGCTGGTCATCGTCGCGCCGCTTTATGTACCGCTGGTGCGCCATCTTGGCTTCGACTTGATTTGGTACGGAGTGCTCTATACCATTACTTGCCAGATCGCTTACATGACGCCACCGTTTGGTTATAATCTGTTTTTGATGAAAGCGATGGCGCCGAAGGAAGTGTCGCTAAGCGATATCTACCGTTCGGTGACACCGTTTGTATTGATCATGATGCTTGGTCTTGCGCTGGTGATGCTATTTCCGCAGTTGGCACTTTGGCTGCCACAGCAAATTCGCATCAGATAATCGAGGAGAGTTGAGCCACCAATTTCCAGCAGCACCATACGATCCGACGTCCCGCTGCTCTAAATATTTTGGACACGGATCGATCAAGCAAACCATTGATAACCAAGGGAGAAGACAATGAGTAACAGACGTGATTTCTTAAAGAAAGCGGGCATGGTGACGACTGGCGCTGCGGCTGCGACCACGCTTGCAGCTCCTGCGGTACACGGTCAGTCGCCGATAAAATGGCGATTACAGACCTATGCTGGTGCAGCACTGGCCGCGCATGTGATCAAGCCGGCAATTGACTCATTCAACAAAGTCGCCAATGGCGAAATGGTCATCGAACTTTATACCGCCGACCAGTTGGTGCCGACCGGCGAATTGTTCCGCGCTATGCAAAAAGGCACCATCGACGCGGTGCAGAGCGATGAGGATTCCATGGCCGCACCGGTCGATGTATCGGTATTCGGCGGCTATTTCCCGCTTGCCACCCGTTACAGTCTCGATGTGCCGGTGCTGTTTAATCAATATGGTCTGAAGGAAATCTGGGAAGAGGCCTATAGCGAGGTTGAGAACGTCACCTGGCTTTCCGCCGGTTCGTGGGACCCGTGCCATTTCAACACTTCCAAGCCGATCCGCAGTTTAGCCGATCTTAAGGGCATTCGGGTTTACACCTTTCCGACCGCCGGTAAGTTTTTATCACAGTTCGGGGTTATTCCGGTGGAAATTCCTTACGAAGATGCTGAGGTTGCGGTACAGACCGGCGAGCTCGATGGCATGGCCTGGTCGGGCATTACCGAAGACTATACCGTCGGTTGGGCAGATGTGACCAAATATTTCCTCACCAACAACATCACCGGTGCCTGGATCGGCTCGTTCTTCGCCAATAGCGAGAAATGGAATGCCGTTCCGCCGCACCTGCAGGAACTGTTCCGCCTGTGCATGGATTCATCCCATTATTACCGCCAGCACTGGTACTGGGGCGGTGAAGCCAAATTGCGCACCAGCGGTACCAAGCTTGAACTGACCACCATTCCCGACGAGGAATGGGCGCAGGTTGAAAACGCCAGTCTGGCTTACTGGGACGAAATCGCCAAAAAGAGCGACCGCAGCGCCAGAGTTGTGAATATTTTAAAGGAATATTCAGGTGTTATGGCCAAGGCCGGCAAACCCTATCGCTACGGCTAGTCGCCAACAACCCATCCTTCCTCCGGAGTGTCCGGGGGAGGGGCAATTTTGCGACCCACCGGATTGATGATGTCAGGTTCAGCTACCGGACCGAATTTGCTTTGCAGAGCTAGCTGCCCGCGCTATTGAAGCTGGATGAGCGATATCCCTTCTGGTCCCGATGATAACCGGGGCATTTCTCAGCCCGAAGATTCAACCGACGCCGAAATAGACCGCCGCCGCTGGTTCATCAAAGGCGCAAGGGGCGTTATTTCCATTCCGGCACTTGTGCTGATGAGTTCATTTATCGGCTTTGCAGGCTTTGCCCGCGAGGCCGGCTTCGGTTGGGGTGAAACGGTGTTCATGGTCGGCACCATTTGGGCGCTTCCCTCCCATCTGGTGCTGGTCGGTGGCGTGATAGCCGGTGCGTCGACGCTCACGATTATTGTTGGCGTGTCGCTCGCCTCGGTGCGGCTGATGCCGATGGTAATGGCACAGATGCCAATATTGCGCGGCAGTAACACCTCACGCTGGACGCTGTTTTTTCTGGCCCATTTTATCGCCATCACGTCCTGGGTGTTTTTGCAAACGCGTTACGAAAATGTGCCACGCGATGCGAGAACCTCATTCTTTGCCGGTTTCGGCATTACCATCATGGCAATTTGCACCATTCTGGTTGGTCTGACCCACGCGCTGGCAGCGGTGTTTCCACCGGTTATTGCAGCCGGATTGTTTTTCCTCACGCCAATCTATTTTCTGACCTCGCTTTGGGGTGCCGCCAATCTTTCCTCCGACAAACTGGCGATGGTTTTTGGCCTGGTCCTTGGACCGCTGCTTCATTTCGTCGTGCCCCAGGTGGACGTGCTGATTGCCGGCCTGGTTGGTGGTCTGGCGGCATTTGTTTTCGGCCAAATGGCGGCAACACGCAGGATGTCGGGGCGATGATCCCGAATTTTGGATCATTCGACATGTGGTGGTGGCCCTATGTCTTCATTTTGCTGGTCGGCTGGTTGCCGACAGATATCTGGCGGGTATTGGGCGTTGTGCTTTCCGGCGGCATTAATGAAGATTCCAAATCACTGATTTTTGTGCGGGCTATTGCGACCGCTTTTGTGGCGGCGGTGATCGCCAAACTGATCATTTTTCCGGCAGGCAGTCTGGCCCTGACACCGGTTGAGCTACGTCTTGCCGCAGCCGGTGCAGGGTTTGCCGCATTTCAACTGGCAGGCAAGAGCGTAATTACCGGTATACTGGTATCAGAGATACTGCTGATCGGCGGGGCCTCATGGATCGGCACCATGTGACCATGGCGCCGCGTTTTTGAGTGTCGAAAATTGATCTGCGCTTTTATCGGCAATTGCGCGTCAAGTTGGAGGATGGACCAATGGAAATAGTCAATTTTACCCAGATGAAAGACGGCACCAAGGAAGAATATGAGCTTCTGGCCGGACTTGAAAAACCGTTTCACGCCTTGACCGCGGACCGGGTTTTGGCCGAATTGCGTAAACAACAGGATGAAACACTTCCAGGCTATCGCATTACCCGGCTTGAACACGGTCTTCAGTCGGCAACCAGGGCGAAGCGCGATGGTGCCGACATAGACTGGGTTGTTGGCGCACTGTTGCACGACATAGGCGATGGTCTGGCACCGCAAAACCATGACCGGCTGGCCGCAGAAATAATCCGCCCGTTTGTGCGCGAGGAGGTGAGTTGGGTGGTAGAACATCACGGCATCTTCCAGTCCTATTATTATGGTCACCACTATGGCTGGGACCGCAATGCCCGCGATACGCACAAGGATCACCCGTGCTTCTCGTCATGCGCTGATTTTTGCGAGCGCTGGGATCAGATTTCCTTTGATCCGGATTATGATTATGAGCCGCTTGGGGCTTTCGAGCCAATGGTGCGCGAGGTTTTCGCCCGCAACGTGTTCGATCCGCAAGTGCTGCGTGAAGGCGTTGTGGTGGGCTTACCGGCGGCAAAATAACCAAAATGAAGGCGTATCGCTGATTTAGGTCGATGTTGTTTGAATACCGCTTACAGCAGCGGCTTCTTGTCGGCGATACGCTGCTCCAACATTGTCTCGACCTCTTTTTTTGCATCATCGATGGCACTTTGGTGTTTTGACCGGATAACGATCTGGGTCGAGTATTTGCCATTTTGGAAACGCGGATAAGAACCGATCATGGTGTTGGGGTGGCGGGTTTGAATTTCGCCCAACGGCCCGCCGATGGTGCCTTCGCCAAACGGGCAATCGACGGCCTGTGACAGAATTTTGGTGCCGGTTTTCAGTGTCGGCGCGATAGCGTCCATCATTTTTTGCATGATCACCGGTACGCCTGCCATGACGTGAACATTTTCAATTCGAAATCCGGGCGCAATCGAAATCGGGTTGTCGATCAGCGTGGCGCCTCGCGGGGTGCGGGCCATACGCTTGCGGGCTTCGGTAAACTCCATCCGCCGGCCCTGATAGTGTGATGTCATCAACGCCAGCGCCTCCTGATTGATCTCGCAGGGCAGGTCAAACGCCTTTGATATTGCTTCAGCAGTAATGTCGTCATGGGTCGGGCCGATGCCGCCGGATGTGAAAACATAAGCGTAACGGCGGCGAAGGGCATTGACCGCCGCAATGATGCGGTCTTCTTCATCAGGCACAATGCGGACTTCGGCAAGTTCGATGCCCAGCGCGGTCAGGTATTCGGCGACAAATCCGATATTTTTGTCTTTGGTGCGGCCGGAAAGCAATTCGTCGCCGATGACCAGCATGGCGGCGGTGATGGTGATTTGACTGTCGTCTTGCATGGTCTTTTGTCTGCGTTGAATGGTTCTGCGGCCATTGTGGATTGTAGCCAGCACAATGGAAAGGCATAATTCGGAGCGTTCGTTTACCTCTACCCGATTCCCGTGCCTTCTGCATGTTTCGATTGAACGCGATTATCGCCTGTGCAACAATTTTTTAGCAAATTGACGGAGTTGATCATGAGCAGTGATGTGTTGTTGGTGGAAAAGAGGCCAGGCTTGCGGATATTGACGCTTAATAGGCCGGAAAAGCTCAACGCTTTCAATATCGCGCTGCATATGGCTTTGCGCAAGGCTCTTGATGAAGCTGGCGAAGACGAGCATTGCCGTGCCATATTAATAACCGGTGCAGGGCGGGGGTTTTGTGCCGGTCAAGACCTCAGCGATCGCCGTCCATCATTGATCGAAAACGATCATGATCCAGGTTCGGCAATCGAGGATTGGTATAATCCGCTGGTAAGACAAATCAGGGCGCTCGAAATGCCGGTTGTCTGCGCCGTCAACGGTGTCGCCGCCGGGGCAGGAGCCAATGTGGCGCTCGCCTGCGACATCGTAATTGCCGCAAAATCCGCCCGGTTCATTCAGGCATTTTCGAAGATTGGCCTGGTGCCGGATAGCGGTGGCACCTGGACACTGCCGAACCTTGTTGGCGAAGCAAGAGCCAAGGGTCTGGCGTTTACCGCCATGCCGTTGAAGGCCAAAAGGGCCGAAAAATGGGGCATGATCTGGCGGGCCGTCGACGATGACCAACTGATCAATGAAGCGACTGATCTGGCAGAAATGCTTGCTCGCGGTCCCACCCACTCATTGGCGCTGGCCAAAAAGGCCATTCATGCAGCCGCCACCAACTCGCTTGACCAGCAGCTTGATGTCGAATGTGCCATGCAGCGCGAAGTGGCAAAATCATCTGACTACAAAGAAGGCGTATCGGCCTTTCTTGAAAAGCGGCAACCGGTTTTTTCAGGCAAAAAGGATGCTGAATAGTGCCCTTTCTCCGCTTGGTTACGCTGGAACTTTGCCTTGCAGGCGGCGTGTTTGTCGCGACGGCAGCAGAAGCGGCAAAACCGCGCTGGTATGCCTGTATCGCCAAGGCCTCCAGTCATACCGGCCGCTACACCTTTCGCCTTGGCATCGACCCTTGCTCCGTCTATTGGCGCGAAATCGACAGCCATCTTAAAATCCGCGATTGCAGGCCTCCAATAATTGCGGCACTGAAACCTTCTGCCACCGACAACCACTCGATTGTCTGGTTCAACTTGCAGACCGGTGCGTTTTACGACTATCTGTCCGGGGTCAAAGACCGGGGATGGTGTGCCCCCGTTGAGGGAGATTGATGGCGAATATGGCTTTACCGGTGATAATTGATTGCGATCCGGGTCAGGACGACGCGCTTATGTTGTTTTTGGCGCTGAATGCGCCGGAACTGGACATCCGTGGTATCATCGCGGTTGGTGGCAATGTGCCGCTTATCAAAACTGCCCGCAATCTGGCAATGATTGTAGAAATTGCCGGACGCGGCGATATACCGCTTTATGCCGGATGTGCCGGGCCGATGGTGCGCAAGCTGGTGACAGCGGAATATGTGCACGGTGAAACCGGCATTAACGGGCTGGATGTTTTTGCACCGAATATCGAATTACAGCACCGGCACGGGGTTGACTATCTGGTAGAAGCGCTCAGGGCGGCGGACGACGATGAAATCACCCTGGTGCCGACCGGGCCGCTCACCAATATAGCCATGGCACTGGTTAAAGCGCCGGATATTGCTACGAAAATCAAGCAGATTGTGATAATGGGCGGGGCGATGCGGGAAGGGGGCAACGTCACACCTTCGGCGGAATTCAACATCTATGTCGACCCGCATGCGGCCCAGGTGGTGCTGCGCTGCGGCCGCCCGGTAATTTTGTTCGGCCTTGATGTCACCCACCAGGTGATGACCAATCCGGTACGCGTCGCGGCAATCAGGGCGATTGACAATCCCGTTGCTTCGGCCAGCGCCGATATGCTCAATTTCTTTGGCAAATTCGATAGCGCGAAATATTCAGCCGAAGGCGGCCCCTTGCACGATCCATGCACCATTGCATGGTTGCTGGAACCGGATGTGTTCAAGTTGAAATCCTGTGCCATTGATGTGGAAACCAAAAGCGAACTCACCATGGGACACACCGCGGTTGATTTCTGGGGCGTTACGGGAAAACCGGCCAATGCCCTTTGGGCTCACGAGGTGGATGACGGGCGGTTTTTCGCCCTGTTGACTGAGCGGTTGGCGCGATACTAATATACAACTATTGATTGTAATATTATCGGATGTGTATTCATGGCTCCAAGGGGCTGGAGACGAAACTTCGTCTTGGTGATCCTATTTGCGCTTCTGATAGGCTTGGTGCCGCCATCACAATTTGCGTTTGCCCACAAAAAATGCCCCGACAGGCCGAGTTGCCGAGGGTGTGGTTGCAAGGGCGGTCCTGGCTGGCGCGGTCCGCCACGCGCCAATGGAAAGAATGGCCGGTGTGTTGGATTTAGCAATATCAACAGAATTTGTGGCAAGCCGCCCGGCGCGCCTTGTGTGTTTGAAAATGCTCCCGGCACCGGGGCCAACAAGTCTTGTGTGCATAAACATCGACGCAAGCCAAAGACCAGCAAAAAGCAAAAAAACTGATTGCAAGATTGGATATATGTCGTATATCCGGGCAACATTCTTGCAAGTCACGCAATTTCCGCTGAACAGACGGTGATGCGCAAAGGGGTATAGCTCAGTTGGTAGAGCGACGGTCTCCAAAACCGTAGGTCGAGGGTTCAAGTCCTTCTGCCCCTGCCAGAAACATCAATAAAATCAAAGATATACAATATGGCATAATTTTGCCATACTCAAAATATAGCGCACCCAAAACGTACCCAAAAATACCCTTTTTTGACGTGGAGGGATGCGTGTGTAGTGTAGCCAGGCGCGATCTTTTGCACACCAAAACTGTAGCTAGGCGCGATCTTTTGCACAAATAGGCGCAATCTTTTAGACACCAAAACGTTAGTGGTTGTGTAGTGGGAACACACTCTAACGCTAGAATTTTGAAATTTATTTGGAGCGTGTAGATCGACATGCAAGA
Source organism: Rhizobiaceae bacterium (assembly GCA_965248135.1). Taxonomy (GTDB): domain Bacteria; phylum Pseudomonadota; class Alphaproteobacteria; order Rhizobiales; family Rhizobiaceae; genus SZUA-100. Next base: position 117,413 of record CBDFIN010000007.1, read on the forward strand.
TTGACCCCTTAAACGGGGAGATCGGCGTTCGATTTTGACCCCCTCCCTTGGTTGTGCATTGTACCCGTCATTTGGATCAAAATGTCGGGGTTATACAGGGGATGATTGTTGTGGTTGCGAAGGTCAGACGGGATCATTTTGTTCATAAGAAAGGCATTAAAGAGATTTGCCGGGATCGCGGCATCTCGCGGAATTCTGTACGGAAGATTTTGCGCTCCAAAGTAACGGAGTTTCGCTATGACCGATCCACCCAACCGCTGCCAAAGTTGGGCCTTTTCACAGAACAGCTTGATACGATGTTGAAGGCGAACGAAAGATGTTCGCGCAAAGAACGGCTCACTCTGACGCGTATCCATGATGATCTGCGGCGTGTTGGCTATGACGGCAGTTACGATAGTGTGCGGCGATATGCAAAGCGCTGGAGGAATGAACGCAGCACCGGTTTGGAGCATGCATTTGTACCGTTGAGTTTTGCTCATTGTGTAATATTGGGGAGAAGCCTGCCAGTTCGACTGGAGCCACGAGACTGGAGCCATGAGATTGTCGTGACGGGCGCCAGCAAGGTAAAGGTTGCCCACTTCAGGCTTTGCCACAGCCGCATGCCGTTTTTGGTAGCGTATCCGCGTGAGAAACAGGAGATGGTTTTTGACGCCCATGACAGGGCATTCGCCTTTTTCGGCGGTGCCTGTGCACGGGGCATATACGACAATATGTCAACGGCAGTGGATGCGATCCTCAAGGGCAAGGATCGAAAGTTCAATAAAAGGTTCGAACAGATGTGCTCGCACCACCTTGTGGAGCCTGTCGCCTGTTCTCCTGCCGCAGGCTGGGAGAAAGGACAGGTTGAGATACCTGAGTGAAGGTATCGCGCGGGCGGCATTTTGCACCGCGATTGAAGGTGGCAAATAATGATGACCAAATGAGATACTGTATGAACAGGTTATCGAACATGCCAAAGTGACCAGGCATCCAGTGTTCAAAGATCGAATGATTTACGATGTTTTTCTGGAACAGCAAAATGCGTTGGTACCGTGCCAGGGCTCCTTCAATGGGTTCCATGAGACAATCGTCGCCGTCTCCAAAACCTGTCTTGTGAACTTTGAGCGCAATCGTTACAGCGTTTCGGTCCTAGTGGTTCTGTACCAACATTTGCATCCGCCAGCGGCTCGTACTTATGGCAAATGTTGGAATCATAAGAACCACTAGAATTCAATAAGTTGCTAGTGGTCTTTGTGGCCAAAACGCTTGAAAAAGAACGTGCTGAAAAAGGATTCAAGCGTTTCGGCCAGACCACTAGCTGCCGGCAAACCGGTACAGCTTCGCGCAACAGCAACCAAGATCATTTTGCTACAGAACGAGCAGATTGTTGGTGAGCATGACCGCCGCTTTGGCCGGGACAAAACAATATATGATCCGCCAAATATTCAGGTGCATTATGTACCCATTCTTGAACGCAAACCCGGTGCCATTCGTAATGGCGCACCTTTCAAGGAACTGGTCTTGCCCCAAAATTCAACCCGATGGCACTGACGACTATCCGTAAAAGGTTATCAGGAACCCCGGATGGTGATAGACAGATGGTCGATTTGCTTCTGGCCGCCCATGAACAGGGCGTGGATGCTGTTGAGGCCGCTTGCCAAACAGCCCTGAATGCAGGATTGCGCAGCGCCGATGCGGTACTGAATATACTGTCACGCCAGAATGAACCGGATAATCTGCCTGATTGTGTCCCCATTCCGCCGCATCTGCAGCTTCATGAAGATCCAGTCGCCGATTGTGCACGATATGACCGGATCACAGTGGAGGTTCATCATGGAGCGTCATGACATCGTCGATATGATGCGGCAGTTGCAATTGTCGGGTATGCGGTTAGCCTATGATGATGTCATGCGCTCGGGCATTCAACATAAACGAAGTGCTGCAGAGATTTTGGGTGATTTGTTAAAAGCCGAGATCATAGAGAAAACGGCGCGGTCAATCCGTTATCAAATGAGTGCGGCCAAATTCCCGGTCATGAAGACACTTGAGGAGTTCAACTTTGATGCCAGCCCGCTCAATGAGGAACTTGTGCGCGGTTTGCATGGTGGCTCATTCCTTGATCAAACAAGAAACGCCGTTTTCGTCGGAGGAACCGGCACTGGAAAAACCCACCTGGCAACTGCTATCGGTTCCAACATAGTAAAGACCCGCCATCGTGTCAGATTCTTCAGCGCCGTTGATCTGGTCAATCGCCTTGAGGCTGAGCACCGGGATGGAAAGGCCGGGCGTATGACAGATCGGTTGACCCGCGTTGATCTGTTGATCATTGACGAACTCGGTTACCTGCCATTCGCACAATCAGGTGGCCAGCTCTTGTTCCATCTGATCAGCCAGCTCTACGAGCGCACATCAATCATTGTCACTACTAATCTTACCTTCGCTGAATGGCCAACCGTATTCGGTGATGCCAAAATGACAACCGCACTACTCGACCGCCTCACGCATCATTGCGACATCATTGAGACCGGCAATGAAAGCTGGCGTCTCAAACATCGTAACTGATCAAACCAGAAGGGATCAAAGCGCTGCGATAATTGAAGTCTCCGCGCTCCGATCCCTTCTTACCTTCGCAACCAGAACGATAACCTCAATCCAAAATGCAGAACAGCAAGGGGCCAAAATTGCTCGCCGATAAGGGGTCAAACTTCAATGCTGATTGACAACGCCATTATTAACCACGGCGATCGCTTGAAAGAAAGTTTGTCCGCATGGCGCCCGAATGGAGGGATTTTTTCAAAGAAAAATCTCGGGAATTTGGGTCAGCCCTGAGCACTGCTCATGTGAGGACGGTGATTGAGGCGCAAAAAAGCGCCGCAAAGAACCGCCCGCAGCGGAGCAAACTAACAAAATACGTGCAAATCGCTTTTAAGCGATTGCTGTGCATTATTAACAATATATTTGATTTTTTGATGCCATCGTATCAATACCTCATACTTATTGCCAAAAATCGCCATTAGTTATATTTACTATCTGACATAGTCCGCGCCTGTTATATCAATTGTACTGCCGGTTGCGTGGCGGCATTTGCCCGAGGCACAAAAAGCAACCATGTTGGCGACATCACCTGGCGGGGTTACTTCACGCATTGGAAGGCTCGCATTGACAGTGTCTTCGCCGACAGTTGCGATGTGGTTTTCTGCCATCGCTGTACGCACCCAACCCGGCGCAATCGCATAGGCCAGAATGTTCTCATGCGCGTAGCCACGGGCTATACCTTTGGTCAGGGCAAGCAAGCCTCCCTTTGCTGCGCCATAAGCCAAGTGTTCAGGCCCATCGCCGCGATGCGACGAACGACTGGCCATGTTAACAATGATACCGCCACTTTGCGTTTGAAAATGCCGAATCGCAAGACGACAAAGATCTGCAGGAGCTTGCAGGTTGACCTGAATATTATCGACCCAGCCTTTGATCCATTCACTTTCATCGCCAATAGGTGATCCTACATAGATACCAGCATTGTTGACCAATACATCAATCTTACCGGAAACCGCTTGTGCTTCAGCCCAAAGCACTTCAATCGCAGGTCTATCCATCAGATTGGCTTGCAGTAAGTCCAATCTTTCCGGAAATTTTGCCAGCATTGCATTGGCCGCTTCCTGGTCATGACCATAGTGGCCAATGACATGTGCGCCATCGCTGTGCATTACCGCAACGATTGCAGCACCAATACCGCGAGCGGCACCTGTTACGAGAACGGTTTTACCTTCTAGTGGAGCTTTGATCATCATATCCAAATTCCCTAAGCGACGGCTTGCGCACCGGTTATTTCTATTACGGAGCCGCACATATAAAGGGCCTCGTCGGATGCAAGAAAAGCAATTAATGCTGCTATCTCCGAAGGTTCACCTACTCGACCAAAAGGCACCAAAGCGTTTAGATCATCAATCGATCTACCTGTACGGGCAAGGTTGCTTTCTAACATAGGTGTGCGCACCTCGCCGGGGCAAATGGCATTTACACGGATTTTGTGTGGCGCGTAATCCCGAGCCAGGTTTTGCGTAAAGGATGCAACAGCGGCTTTAGATACGTTATAGGCAATATGACCAGGTGCGGGATGCAGACCCCACTGTGATGCGGTGTTAACAATCGCACCACCACCCGCATCGATCATAAGGGGCAGGACTGCGCGGCAGAGATAGAACATAGCGTCCAGATTGACGGAAAACGTCGCTGACCAATCCTCTTCAGACAAGCTCAGTAAATCTCCGCGCCGGTTGATACCTGCATTATTACACAATATGTCAACGCCACCTTGTTCGGCCACAACATCCGCGATCATTGTCCGACAGGCCTCAGGGTCAGATATATTAATCACCTGGACCGAAGCCGCATATCCCATGCCATGCAATTCTTCTGCCAAGACGCCGGAGGCTTCGGCATTCATATCACAAATGACAACATGGGCGCCTTCACGCGCGAACCTTTCACAAATAGCAACCCCAATTCCGCCACTACCACCAGTGACAATTGCGGTTTTGTTTTCAAATCGCTTCATATTTTGTTTCCAGATTTTATGGAGGCTATGCGCCCCAGGTATCAGAAAGAGTAAACCCCAATGGAAACGGATCGGTTGGGTCAAGGCCAACCTGGCTAATCCCATAAATCCAGCACTGGCCCGATACCCGGGACTTTGTGGCTTCGTATGGGCCAACAGATTGAGTGCCCAAAATCTCAGCTGTAAATTCACCACCAATTATCGAGCACGAACGTAAAACCTCACCTTGCGCAATGCGTCCTTCAGCATGGCGCACAGCCAAGTTGGCGCTGCTGCCTGTGCCGCAGGGAGATCGATCAACCCGGCCTGGTTTAAGTGTCGTACAAGTGCGGATTGCCCCATCTGGCTCGTCGGCTCGAAACATCACATAGGCAATGCCGTTAATCTCGGGCGTTTCCGGATGGATGATCTCAATACCTTTTGTTGCTAAATCATCGGCTATCAAATCACGCAGGATAACCCCTGTTGTTGCCAAATTACGCGCGTTTTCAGGGGCAATTGTCAAGCCAATCTGGTCAACATCAACCAATCCATAAAATATACCACCATAACAAAGGTCATAGGTAATCTCACCCCATTTCTCTGTCAGAACCGTTGCCGACTTTTTTGCGACAAAAGCAGGCGGCATTTCAAGGCTAACCTGCGTCACTTTCCCGTCCAAACAACAAGCAATCGCAGAGACAAGTCCAGCCGCCGTGTCGATTGAAACCGTCGTTTCGGGCTCTATCATTTCAACCATGCCCGTTTCCAGCAGGGCTGTAACCGCGCACATGGCATTGGACCCCGACATGGCATGAGCCTGATCAGGTTGCAAAACAATCATGCCAGTATCTGCATCAGGTCGTGTGGCAGGTGTCAACAACACCACGGAACCCGCAGGACCACCGCGAGGTTCAGAACAGAGTAATCTGCGTAAACTGTCATCCACAGTGTTGATATGATGAAGTTTCGCCGCCATTGTGGCTCCTGGAATATCCAGAATGCCAGCTGTTACCACGCGGCCGATCTCTCCCGCACAATGCACATCAACAAGTTGCAAAGTTCGTTTCCAGCGCATGCATTTAATCCTTTAAATACCAGCCCCAAGGTTCTGATCGATCATAAGTGGTGATCTGTTTGGTCTCGAGATAATTATTTAGCCCCCATTCGCCCAACTCGCGCCCGATACCTGACTGTTTGTAACCACCCCAGGGTGCTTCAACAAAAGTAGGTTGGGAACAATTGATCCAAACGATCCCGGCACGAAAACCACGTGCTATACGATCAGCGCGTGCGTTATCTGCCGTCATAACAGCGGCCGCCAGTCCAAAACGACTGTCATTGGCAAGCGTCAATGCCTCAACCTCGGTTTTGAATGTTTTTACGCACACCACTGGCCCAAAGATTTCCTCCCGCCAAATCCAGCTATCGGTATCCATATCCGCGAAAACAGTCGGTTCCACATAAAAGCCTTGCTCTAAGCCTTTTGGTATTTTGCCCCCTGTTAGAACCGTGGCACCTTCAGCCTTGCCGCGCGCAATAGCCGCAAGGACCTTTTCATGCTGTCCCTTGCTGACAAGTGGGCCAAGCAAAGCGCCGTCTTTCATACCATGCCCTATGGGTATTTTTTTAGTTTCTTCAACCAAACGTTCCATAAGTTTGGGATAAATAGTCTCTTCAATCAACACACGTGAAGTCGCGGAACAGACCTCACCCTGGTTCCAGAAAATCCCAAAGAGAATCCATTCGACTGCCTCTTCGATATCGCAGTCCGCGAAAACCACAAACGGGGATTTTCCGCCAAGTTCCAGGCTGATTGACTTGATATCCCGGGCAGCAGTTTGCATGACTTTTGATCCTGTGGGAACAGAACCGGTAAAAGCCAATTTATCCACGTCGGCATGCTCTGTCAGCGGCTGACCTGCGTGTGGGCCAAAACCGGTAACAATATTCAAAACGCCATTGGGCAAACCTGCCGCAATTGCAATATCGCCGTACTCAAGTGCCGTTAGTGGTGTTAATTCGGACGGTTTTAACACCATTGAACAACCCGCAGCCAATGCCGGGGCAATTTTCCATGCGGCCATCAGCATAGGGAAGTTCCACGGGATGATCGCACCGGCAACGCCGACGGGTTCACGCACAACTTTGGACGTGAAACGCGGCTCGGGTAATGCAACAACGCTTGATCCGTCTTCTTCCAATTTCACGGCCAGATCCGCATAGAAATGGAAACATGCGGCGGTGTCTTCTATGTCCCAAATCGCCTCTGGCAGAGGTTTACCGTTGTCTCGAACCTCAAGCCGCGCCAAAACATCAATGCGCGCGTCAATTTCGTCGCCCATTTTGTGCAATACGGCAGCGCGATCGGCCCCGCTCATTTTTGGCCATGGCCCATCATCAAATGCGCGCCGTGCGGCCTGAACAGCAGCATCGATATCTTCCGCGCCACCCGCAGGAGCCTGATGAAATACTTCATTATTTGACGGGTCAATAACATCAAATGTCCTGCCTGATTTTGGGGCAATCCATTGACCGTCAATAAACAGTTTTGTTCGCATGTTTTTCCTTACATATGTCGGGTCAAGCCACCGTCAACACGCAGGCTTTGGCCGGTGATATAGCTAGAATCGTCTGTTAAGAGAAAAGCCACGGCTTTTGCTGCTTCTTCGGCCTTACCGATGCGTTTCAACGGCACAGGTTCGGCAAGCGTTTCAGGATGATCGAGGCTATCGATAAACCCTGGCAACATGCAATTCATACGAATGTTGGCCGGGCCATAACGATCAGAAAACAGTTTGGCAAAAGACGCCACCGCTGCACGGTAAGCGCATGAGACGGGGAACCATAGGCTGGGTTCAAACGTGGCATAGGTTGTAATGTTTACAATTGCCCCGCCACCTTGTTTTTCCATCACGGGGGCCACAAGCCGTGCCATACGCACAACGCTAAGTAGCATCATGTCGTTGCCAAGCGCCCACTTATCATCTTCGATTTCCAGTAGATCACCTTTGGGCGGGTGGCCTGTGTGATTGAGCACAGCATCAACCCGGCCGTAAGTGTTCATAGTCAAATCAAATATCGCCTGGATATCTTCAGCGCTCTCGGCTCGTCCACGATAGGCTACGCCACCAAGTTCCGCAGCCAGTTTTTCGCAGCTTTCAGAAGGCGACATCAGCGCCAGCTTATAGCCGCGTTTAGACATCTCACGGGCAACTGCGGCACCCATGCCTCGGCCGCCACCAGTTATCAAGGCAACTTTTTCGGTCATGGATTATCCTTTCTTAAAAACGATCTGGTCGGTACGCGGTCAAATCAACATCTGGTTCGCGGTTTACAGCTATATCGCTCACTATGCGTGCGGTCGTGGCGCCCAGCGTTAAACCCAATTGGCCGTGCCCGGTTGCTAAGATCACATTTTGTGCATTCGGCGCCCGCCCGATAATTGGTTTGGTATCTGGTGTCAGAGGTCTTCGACCCATGATCTTTCGGGCACTTGTAGTTTGCAAGCCCGGCAACACCCGTTTAGCTTTTTCCACCAGAATATCAGCGCGTTTCCAGTTTGGTTGTGCAGTTAGGCTGGCAAATTCAATGCTGCCTGCTATTGCCAGTCCGCTTTCATAAGGTGTAATTCCAAAACCACCCTTAGCGTATACCAACCCATGGGTCACATCGACACCAGGTGTTTCGAGGCTGGTCTGGTACCCGATTACACCTTCCAACAAAATATTTAGACCAACAGCTTTGGCCAATTTTTTAGACCAGGCACCAGCTGCCACAACAATCTGATCTCCAGAGAATGTATCACCAGTTTTGGTTATTACGCCGGTTATTGTGTCGTCCTCGCGGCTAAAATCAACAACTTCGCCGCGCAGCACTTGCCCTCCGTTTTGGCGGAATGCCTTGTACAGTTCCAGGACATAGCGTTTGGTATCTACAACAGACCGCCAATCATGAAACACCGTTGCAGCGGCAAAATCTTTGGCGATTGACGGCTCCATCTCAGCAGCTTCATCACCTGAAATTTCTTCAATTTTAAATCCGTGTGCACGGCGCAGATTATGAAATTCGCGTTCATGCTCTAATTCTTTTTGGCTGTCATAAACCTCGATCACCGGCGTTTTACGTAGCAGGCTTTCCAACTTATACTTCGCTAAAAAATGCTCGGTGTCTGCAAGGGCGGTAAGCGTCAATGCGGAGATGTCAGCACTGATCGACTCAATCCGCAACATGCGCGAATTGGCGGCAAACCGCAGGAACCACGGCAGCACCGACAGAATTGATCCGGCACGTAAAGTCAGTGGTCCGGTTGGGTCTATCAACCATTTTGGCGCACGCAACAAAGTACCAGGTTTTGACAGCGGAATGACTTCACTCACTGCAATTGACCCACAACTCGCCCAGCAGGCATTTTCTCCTGCGGGGTCGCGGTCAATCACTGTCACATCATGCCCATCAGATTGAAGTTCCAACGCGCAACTTATGCCCACGACACCCGCACCGATGACAATTATGTTTGCCATATTTATTTTCAATTCATAAAAAGCTGACAATAAGTGTTGAAACTACCGCCCTGTTGGTAGTTACCAATTCAGGATTGGTTCCATTGCGGCTCGAAAATCGGCTTTTTCCGTATCCGAAAGTGGGCCAAGTGGCGCACGACCTTCACCGACAGGTACGCCTTGCAATTCGCAGCCATATTTGACTTTTTGAACAAACTTGCCACTTTCCAGCATGCTCATTGCTTGATAAAGCGTTGCCATCTGATCGCGGGCTTTGTCCAAATCACCAGAGCGGAATGTCCGGTCTAAGTCACAACAGGCTTTTGCCATGCAGTTCGCCGGGCCACAGATCCAGCTATCCGCACCCCAGACCATGAAATCAAGTGCGATGTCATCCGACCCGCTAACCAGTGCAATGCGGTCTTTATAACGGATATGAATATCCATGGCACGCTGCAGTTCACCACTGGAATCCTTGATACCTATGATCCGCGGATGATCAGCCAACCCATCCAAAACATCAAAAGAAATATCAAAACCATCTTTGGCCGGATAACTGTAAAGTACAACATTGATGTCGACAGCGTCCAAAACAGTGTTGAAATGGTTCACCAGTTCTTCATCTGATGGGCGTGTATAAAAAGGAGCGGCCAGCAATACGCAATCATAGCCGATTTCTTTGGCAGCAACGGTATTTTCGATAACTTCTCGAGTAGCAGGCGCGTTGGTGCCAGCAATCAAGATTTCGCCGTCAGTTGCAAAATCTTTAACGAATTTCAGAACCTCCAGTCGCTCTTCAAAGCTTTGCGAATAGTATTCGCCTGTTGAACCGTTGGGTACCCAGCCAGACACACCTGCTTCGCGCAGGCTCGTCAGAAGTTTCTCGAAAGCGTTAAAATTCACTTTGTTGTTCTCGTCAAAAGGCGTGACGAGTGCGGGCATTACACCTGTAAGTTTCATAATATTCTCTTTCGTATAGTTTAGTTTTGTATGCAAGATAGCCGCGACGCTCAACCGCCGGAAAAGCATCCCCACGACGGACATAGTTTGTATTTTGAGTTAAAGGGCGGGGTGTGAAATCCCAGATTTCCTGCCGCCCGATCGAAAGAGCGCTGTCGATCAATTTACGAGCGGTTTGATTGGCCAGGACTTTGTCAGCAAGCGTATCCAGTTGCCAATTTGCTTCTGCCATTTCAGTCAGTCGCGCTTCGTCACTGTCATCTCCACCTGCCAGATTGTGCAACTCTCGGGGGTCAGATTTGAGATCAAACAACTGCGGTGGGTATCCGCGCGAGAGTGTCAGTTTTTTATCACCGTCACGCACCATTACACGTGGGGCCGCAGTTCCACCATCAATGTGTTCAACAAACACCGGCCCGTCGATCTTTTCTCCTTTCAATGCAGGAAAAAGGTTCTTGCCTTCAATAGGTGTTTGTATGTCATCTGCGTCAATGCCTGCAATATCGAGAATGGTTGGAAACAGATCTAACAGCGACACTGGTGTTGCTACTCTGTTTTGCTCGAGATCAGGATGCGCAATGATGAGAGGAACTTGAATGGCCGGATCAAATAAGGTTTTTTTGAACCACATACCCCGTTCCCCCATCATGTCACCATGATCAGACGCAAAGATGATCGTGGTGTTGTTGCTGTATCCGCTATCTTTCAACGCATCCAACAAGCGGCCAAACAGATCATCGACATAGGATATCATCCCGTAATACCCACGACGCGCATTGCGGTAATCCCCGTCAGTAATATCAATTTTATCTTGCCCATAGTGATAGAAAAGTGATTGCGAGTGCTCGTCGCGTTCTTCAACCGGAATGTACGGCGTCCCGGGTTCATCAATGGAAGCGTCGGGGTACATATCCCAGTATTTTTGAAGCGTAACATACGGGTCGTGGGGGTGCGTAAGGGATACCGTCATCATAAACGGTCGATCATCGTCTGATCGAGCTCGCGTATATAGCTCGCGTACAGCGTGGTGTAGCACATCTTCATCGTAATCAATCTGCATCGACCTTGCGACTGGTGCAGCATCGCGTACCGTATCAATAGTCGATACGCCAAAGGTGTACGCCCGTTCCTGATCCTTGTTAATGTCATTGAATTGCGCAACAGGTGTCCACGACATATCAGCCGGGTATATTTCCGTGGTCAGGCGTTCTTCGAAGCCGTGATATTGATCCGGTCCGACAAAATGCATTTTACCGGATATGCATGTGTAATATCCGCCAAGACGTAGATAATGCGCAAAAGTCGGGATGGATGCAGCAAACTCCGCACCATTGTCATAAGCACCAATTCGTGATGGCAAACGCCCGGACATCATGGAAAATCTTGATGGTGCGCACAGTGGATAGTTGCAATAGGCGTTTTCGAACACGGTGCCACGTGCTGCCAATCCATCAATGTTAGGTGTGTTACAGACTGTTCCACCATAGGTATTCAGCACGAAAGAGGTCAATTGATCGACCATAAATAGGATGATGTTTGGTTTGGTCGTCACAATTCAATGGCCTATGATTTGGGAAAGAAAGTCTTGGGTACGTTCGTTTTGTGGATTGGTGAAGAATTGTTCCGGCTCGTTTTCCTCAACAATTTCACCATCAGCCATAAATATAACACGGTCCGCAACTTGCCGCGCAAATCCCATTTCGTGAGTGACGCAAATCATGGTCATCCCCTCATTTGCCAGGCTGATCATCACGTCTAACACTTCAGAAATCATCTCCGGGTCGAGCGCTGAAGTTGGCTCGTCAAACAGCATGATCTCAGGCTCCATACACAATGCGCGTGCAATTGCCACCCGTTGCTGCTGTCCGCCAGAAAGTTGGCCGGGAAATTTGTCGGCTTGCTCGGGAATTTTCACCTTTTCCAGAAATTTCATTGCAATATTGTCGGCTTCAGATTGTGGCTTTTTGCGCACTAGCAAAGGCGCAAGGGTGCAGTTTTCCAAAATAGTCAGATGTGGAAACAGGTTAAAGTGTTGAAACACCATGCCGGTTTCGCGCCGGATTGCATCAATATTATCCACGTTATCGTTCAGATCAGTATCCAGTACCGTTATCATTCCAGTCTGGAAATCTTCCAGCTTGTTAACGCACCGGATTAATGTGGATTTTCCCGACCCAGACGGGCCGCAGATTACAATTCGTTCACCTTTTTTTATTTTTAGATTGATATTCTTAAGCGCATGAAAGTTGCCATAATACTTATCTACATTGGCTATATCTATAGCTAGATCTTGGTTGCTCATGTGTTTCCCCTAGCGCTCGGCCATACTCAAACGGCGCTCCAGATAGGCGCCATAACGCGATAACGCAAATACAAATACAAAGAATACTGCGGCGACAAAGGCATAAACTTCGTTGTGAGCAAAGCTCCATTCAGCGGTACCAAACGCGGCATTGCCCGAGGCCATCACATCAAAAAACCCTATGATCACCACAAGTGTGGTTTCTTTGAATGTGATCACGAACTGGTTGATAGTGGGAGGTAATGCGCGGTGGAAGGCTTGCGGCAGAATGATTCTGCTTATGCGATGCCAGTAGCCAAGGCCCAGCGCTTTTGCCGCCTCTTCCTGCCCGGAAGGCAATGACTGCATACCACCACGAATGATCTCAGCCTGATAACAGGCAAAGAACAGCGAATATCCGAAAATGACTCGGTACAGTTTATCTCCAATCAACCAGCCTGGCAAAACAAATGGCAACACAATCGCAAAAGTGAACATGATAGAAAGCAAGGGAAGGGAACGGATTGTATCTATGACCAGTCCCATGGCGTACGAAATCCACGGCAATTCCGACCGGCGTAATAGCGCAAATATTACGGCCATCGGCATCCCCATGATTGCTACCATTGAAAAGATAAATATGGTCAGCGACAAACCACCCCAGTTTCGCTCCGATACCAGTGTCATGCCGAATATACCGCCGTGCATCAGCACATAAAATATTGTAAATCCGCCAAGCCACAGGATCGACAACCGTTTGGCCGACCAAAAATACGGCACACAAGACAGGATAGCGACGACGATTATCGCACCACAGGCAATCGCTGATCTCCACTGCTCGTCAAACGGGAACAGTCCGAACAATATCAAACGCCAGCGCGCCGCCACTACAGACCAACATGCACCAGTATGTTTGGCGTGGTCCAGGCACATATCCCGGTTATCCGCACCGAATACAGCGTCCAGTAGTGCCCAGTTTAGTACCCCCCACATTACCCAGGCACTAAAGATCGCGAATATCAATGTCACGGCAGTGTTGAATTTGGTCGAAAAATAACGCTTTCGAACTGTCACAAAAAGACCCGGTGTTTGATTGGCATTTGTTATATTCATCACCTCGCCTGCGAACCTTTCAGCTTGATCGCGTCATTTACACGATTAAGCAGCCAGGCCATTGCATAGTTTACTGCCAGAAATCCGCCCATCAAAATGCCGATCAATTCCAGTGTTTGACCCGATTGATTGATCGACGTTGAAATGACCATGAAGAAATCGACGAAACCGATCGCAATGCCTATGGTTGTAGCTTTTAACAACCAGACATATTGGTTGATCATCGTAGGCATAACAGCGCGGATCGCCAGCGGCAGCATGATCCGGCTAAAGGTGTGCCAGCGACTTAGCCCCAGTGCATGGGCAGCCTCTCCCTGCCCTTTGGCAACCGAATTGAATCCGGCACGTACAATCTCGGCGATATACGCTCCGCCGTAGATTGAAATAGCGATAATACACGCCAGCAGTTCAGGGGAAACACGAATCCCACCGCGAATACTCAACCCCTTTGGATAAGGCATATTCGTCAGTTCGGTATTGGGAATGCGGCCCACAACCATCAAAATTACAATGGCAACCAGACCGGTGCTCCAGATCAAGCGTTTGTATTTGGTTTTTTGGACTGCTGGCATACCCGCAACATATCGCGCGGAGTTTAGCCACAAAACAATAGTAGCGGCGACTATCAGAGCGACAATCGCCAAAAAAACCATCGCAGAACTAATATTTAGCCCAGGGAAATAGGTCCCACGCCCGGTCAGATAAATAGAATTAAAAATCACTGTCGCTTGTTTGGGATTGGGCAAAGCAGTCAAGATTGCATACCAAGCAAACAATTGCAGCAAGAGCGGTACATTACGGAACAGCTCAACATACATTGTGCCAACCATCTCTGCCATCGCATTGCCGGATGTACGCATCACTCCAACGGTAACTCCGATCACCGTAGCCAGCGTCAGCGATATTGCGCCAACAAACATCGAGTTTAAAAAACCGACCAGAATTGCGCGTGAATAGGTCGAACCAGTGCTGTATTCCACCAGTGAGAAATTGATGCTCCAGCCTGTGGCCCGATTCAGAAAATCAAACCCGGATGTGAGGCCTTGTGCTTCCAAATTGTTGCGTGCGGTAAGAATAAACGTAACGACAATCAACGCCAGAAAGCCAACGAAGGCAAATTGAAGGCCAGTGTTCCGGAATTTCCTGTTTTTTAACAGAGATAACATGCAATCTCCCTGGGAAATTTGCGGGCTGATTGATCCGGTGAGGTAGAGAGATGAGGCCGCTGTTTGAAATCGGCCTCATCTGGTTATCTAAAAATAATATTAGTCGATGATCATCGGGTAGAAAACGCCACCGGCATTGTAGAGTGCGTTAATGCCGCGCGGCAATTTGTAAGCAGACCCAGAGCCAATGTTGCGCTCATAAATCTCGCCAAAATTACCAACTGCTTTGATCATATTGAAAGCCCAATCGTCCTTCAGGCCGAGCCGGGTACCGTAACCGGGTGTCACGCCCAGGAATTTACCGATAGTGGTAGAGGGAGGATTGGCGCGGATTTTCTCGACATTTTCCTGGGTGATGCCATGCAGTTCTGCAAACCAAAGTGATGACAGCATCCAGTTTTGCACGTCCAGCCAGTCAGGGTCGCCCTCGCGCACAATGATACCTTCTGCTTCAAGGTCCAAAACGTCAGGCAAAATTATGTGCTCAGCCGGACTGTCAACAGTTACCCGCATTGCGGCAAGTGATGGCGCCCATTCAATTATTCCATCACAACGACCGCTCAGATAAGATGAACGTACCTCATCGCCTTTTTCAAACACCACGGTTTCAGCATTGATCTTGTTGGTTTCAAGAAATGCAGCTAAAACCCTTTGGGTCGACGTGCCAGCACTCACACAAATGGCACCACCGTCCAGATCTGCCACAGATTTCGCTTCGGTCTTGGCGTGCGCCATTATCTGAAATGCACCAATAAAATAGGGTCGTGAGTACGCCAGATTCAACTCCGTATCACGGCTTTGGGTCCAGCCTGAAACTTTGATTACCACATCAATATCGCCTGATTGCAGCGCCGGCCAGCGTTGCGCCCAGCTGATTGGAACGATTTCAAGTTTGTCTTTGTAGGTGCCGAAAAGACCTGCGGTCAATGCACGACATATATCTATGTCGATGCCTTTCCATCCACCTTTGTCATCTACTTCGGCAAAGCCAAGAAAGCTGCCGTTGTGACCGCTACACAATAGTGAGCCGCGGTCCAGAACGGTCTTTAGGCGGCTGTCCTGCGCCTGTGCAGCGCTGGCAGCGACAACTAAGCCAACTGCTGCGGTCAAATTAAGAATTGATTTTATCATAGATTCCTCCCAGAAATGGTGTCGACAATGTGTATCCAAAATATTTATGTCGACATAATGCCGACAAGTCAATACAGTTTTTATGAGAATTCGATTTTGGTGGATCGAATCCAACGCTTCGAACCCCTAGGCTTTTTTCATGGATCAACTTATCGAAACATTTGAGTACGTTAGGCTACATCGCAAAAACGCCACGCGGGTTTAAATGTCTCGGTCGTTCCACTAGATTGAAAAACACAAGTTTATCGCGATGAGTTTTGCTATGGCGTCAAAAAGTAAAGAAAAAATGGAAATTCGCAAACAAGCAAAAGGTGGCGGCGCAATGTTTGTCTATCAAGAACTTCGCAAAGAAATTCTGTCTTTGGAACTGGAACCAGGACAGCCTTTGGACGAAACGTCTCTTGCAAATCGATTCGCAATGTCCCGTTCACCTATAAGAGAAGCGCTTGTCCGGCTTTCGGCAGATGGGCTGGTTGAAATGCTGTCCAACAGGTCGACGTTGGTCGCCCCCATCGATCTCGCAAATTTTCCGCGCTACGTCGAGGCCCTGGATTTTTTGCAACGCATCAATACTAGGCTTGCCGCGAAATTTCGAACTGACCACGATATAGAAGGTATGACTAATGAGGCAGTTGCCTTCGATGAAGCTTGCAAGGACGGAGACTATCTAAAAATGTCTGCAAAAAATCGCGACTTTCACATGACCGTTGCAAAGGCAGGGAGAAACACGTATCTCGGCCGGGCTTATGGTCAATTACTTGATGAAGGCCGCCGCATTTTGCATATGCATTTTGAATTCATTCAATCATCGGAGAGTGATCATTTGTTGACATCAGAACATTTTGAAATCACGAAGGCCATTCAAAATCAAGACGTTGAGTTGGCCGACAGACTCGCCCATGCTCATACAAGACAGTTTCACGACCGCTTTTTGAATTTCATGCGAGCCGGCTATTTTGATGATTTTAACTTTGAGAATTTCGAATCGATTGGCGTAAGGTCTAAGCCCAACACGAACAAAAAATAATAACCTTCTCGATTGTGCGTCGTCTGACAAATATCGAGCTTATCGCCAACTAAGTACGGAAGGTGCCAGGCGCCTCACCCCAATAGTTGATGATGTCGAATGACCCCATAACTGTGAATAGGCATTTAAAATTGACCCGCCTGTTTTGGTAACATCCGCGTTTTAAGCGCGGAGAATGAACAGGTGTTATTTATGGAAAGTGCAGTAAAGATTGGTCGCTTGGTTTTGCGAGATGGCCATTCGATCCAGTCGGTCAGTCGAGATACGGGCCTGTCCCGCAATACGATCAGGAAGTATCCGAGCGATGCTTCGGGGTATATTTTTTCTGTGTCATAGGTTCACCTTTATGAGAGTTTTACTCTCCGGCAAACCCGGGGCGGTTCACTTATTCTTTTCCATAGCTCCAAATTATCCTATCTTTGGAGCCTCCGGCAAACCCGGGGCGGTTCAGTTTTGCCAAAGGAATTTCAGGAGGTCAAAGCCATGACAATTTTCTGTGACATGATATGTCCATTATGAAACTTTGAAACAAAATGGCCTGTTCATTTTGTTTCAATGCAGAAAGTGCCAATCACGCTTTAATCTCTTACTTTAGCGTCTGCAAATTTGATCGAATTCGCTCTGTCGTTGGATGTTCTTCACCGAGCATCCTCTCGCAGATTTCCAGAGCCTTGCGATACAATGGCTCGGCTTCCTGCAGGCGACCTTGAGCATTGAGGTTGGAAGCCACATTGTTGTAGCTTGAGGCGGTATCAGGATGCTCTTCACCGAGCACCTTCTCCCTGATTTCCAGTGCCTTGCGATACAATGGCTCGGCTTCCTGCAGGCGACCTTGAGCCTTGAGGTTGGAAGCCACATTGTTGTAGCTTGAGGCGGTATCAGGATGCTCTTCACCGAGCACCTTCTCCCTGATTTCCAGTGCCTTGCGATACAATGGCTCGGCTTCCTGCAGGCGACCTTGAGCATTGAGGTTGGAAGCCACATTGTTGTAGCTTGTAGCGGTAGATGGATGCTCTTCACCGAGCACCTTCTCCCTGATTTCCAGAGCCTTGCGAAACAATGGCTCGGCTTCCTGCAGGCGACCTTGAGCATTGAGGTTGTAAGCCACATTGTTGTAGCTTGTAGCGGTAGATGGATGCTCTTTGCCGAGCACCCTCTCGCAGATTTCCAGAGCCTTGCGATACAATGGCTCGGCTTCCTGCAGGCGACCTTGAGCATTGAGGTTGTAAGCCACATTGTTGTAGCTTGAGGCGGTATCAGGATGCTCTTCACCGAGCACCCTCTCCCTGATTTCCAGAGCCTTGCGAAACAATGGCTCGGTTTCCTGCAGGCGACCTTGAGCATTGAGGTTGGAAGCCACATTGTTGTAGCTTGTAGCGGTAGATGGATGCTCTTTGCCGAGCACCCTCTCCCTGATTTCCAGTGCCTTGCGAAACAATGGCTCGGCTTCCTGCAGGCGACCTTGAGCATTGAGGTTGTAAGCCACATTGTTGTAGCTTGAGGCGGTATCAGGATGCTCTTCACCGAGCACCCTCTCCCAGATTTCCAGAGCCTTGCGTAACAATGGCTCGGCTTCCTGCAGGCGACCTTGAGCATCAAGGTTGGAAGCCACATTGTTGTAGCTTAAGGCGGTATCAGGATGCTCTTCACCGAGCACCCTCTCGC
Source organism: Rhizobiaceae bacterium (assembly GCA_965248135.1). Taxonomy (GTDB): domain Bacteria; phylum Pseudomonadota; class Alphaproteobacteria; order Rhizobiales; family Rhizobiaceae; genus SZUA-100. The sequence continues at coordinate 135,771 of CBDFIN010000007.1, forward strand.
AGATTTCCAGTGCCTTGCGATACAATGGCTCGGCTTCCTGCAGGCGACCTTGAGCCTTGAGGTTGGAAGCCACATTGTTGTAGCTTGTAGCGGTAGTTGGATGCTCTTCACCGAGCATCCTCTCGCAGATTTCCAGTGCCTTGCGTAACAATGGCTCGGCTTCCTGCAGGCGACCTTGAGCATTGAGGTTGGAAGCCACATTGTTGTAGCTTGTAGCGGTATCAGGATGCTCTTCACCGAGCACCTTCTCCCTGATTTCCAGAGCCTTGCGTAACAATGGCTCGGCTTCCTGCAGGCGACCTTGATTATCAAGGTTGTAAGCCACATTGTTGTAGCTTGAGGCGGTATCAGGATGCTCTTCACCGAGGGTATTTTGCGCCAACTTCAAGGTGCGAGACAAGACCTGTTCGACCACGTGATAACGGGCAGCTTGTTGGAAAATAGATGATCTTTCTAACGACCATCCAATGGAGTTTTCAATATCGTATTGTGATCGATGATGATGGGCTTGTATAAATGAAATCCCGTGGTGTTCAGTAACCGCTTTGACGTTTTCCGGTGTGCATAATGGGTCATAAAAAGAGAAGAGTGCGCTATGAGTTGCCATTGTTCGGCGAGGGTCGTTTTTTTCAACACGTGCCTGCAGGATATCCCTCATGTGTTGGTGTAGCCGAATATTGTTTGCGTCTATATCTTCTGTAAACGAGTAATTTCTCAATACCTCAAATGTTAGATCACGTGCCAAAGCAGGGTACTGCTCCCGTAAAAACCAGTCGAGGTCTGCGTTGATACTGTTGGCATGCGCCAATGTCTCAAGACTGGTTCGATATTGTTCACTCAAGTGATCCATGAAGCGATTAACGACCTCATCAAGCCGTCCTCCATAATCACCAACCTCGGGGATGGCACCATCCGCCAAGGTGTCGCGATATATATCAAGTTGAAGACCTAGATAGAAGGGAATGCCCTCCGCCCCTTCAATCATCTGCGTGCGAATTTCAGGTTCCTTGACATGACAGGCAACAAGAATTTTTTCCATCTCCGCATCTTCCAATGCTTCCAAAGAATATTGATTTATATATTCTCCCCAGGTTCGACGCGGGTTACCTTCATGTGCCGCCCAATTAATCTTGTCACGCCCGAGCAGAACAAACAGTACCCCTTTGGTATTGAAGATGAGTTCGCGCAACCAATTGTCGGCAGATGCGCCAGTTAGAGCTTCAAGCGTATCTCCAATGATAATCAGGGGGCGGTCATGTATTCCTTTTTCAGATTTATTAGCCAGATAATGGGAAATATCAGCAGCAAGACACAACGGCAGTCGATCAGCAATCAGATTAAACCCAGCTTGATTTAGATCTTCAAGAAGTGCCTCTGCACGCGTCGCCCATTCTTCCTGCCCCCATGCAAAAAACTTATTAGCCAAGCGATAGCCCAGACCAATTAGAGGAGTATCTTTGGCGAGGTTATCAATCCCGTCAACGATGTCATTTAACAATTCACTATCAGACTGTGGTGCTGTAACAACGCGTGAAATGGAAGTGACAATTGAACCACCTGTATCCATCAACCCATATTGCTCTCGAACGTTGCTGGAAGGAGCAATAGCATTGTGATATCGGGCAAATGCCATATCAAATATTGGAAAGCCAATATCCTTGGTTGTTGCTCCAAGTTGCAATCTAATTTGTAATAGTGTTTGGACAGGGCTGTCCTTGGCGTTGGTTAGGTCAACATGTGCACAGCCGTATTTTTGCCCTGCTTCCTGTTTTCTTTCCTTCAAGTGTCTAACAAACCGCCGCGCCAAAGCGGATTTGCCAATACCGCCAATACCATCAAAAGCCAGCACATGGTGGTGAGTGCTCAACATTGCATTCTCGGTTGCATCTGAAAATATTTTAAGCTGTTTTTGCCGCCCTCGGAAAAGTTTAATCTCTGAAGCGGATAAAGGGGTGGATGGATAGCGCATTTAATTTGACAAATCTTGGGTTGATAAAAAATTGACTTCTATCAAACATTGTTATCGATATGTCTTTTTATGTAAATACCAAACCCCAATTATGGATAAGTCGCCAGGCTTTGATATTGTGCAAAATTTATTTTTGGATTGTTTTTCTTGAAGCAACAGGCCACCAGGCATGACAGGATAACCATGAAGTCCGGTTCATCAAACACCTTCCTTTTGAGAGCATCTTAAACCGGACAAATCATCTGCTACATAAAACGGACAACTGATGTGCTAATGACATTGGCGGAAATCAGGCTGGACATGGCCGGAGGGAATGCCTATAACCCGCTGGCTTTCGGTCGCATATTTTCTGTTGGCGTGCCTGCGGAAGAGCGAATAAGAATTTTCGACAGGTACTGGCTGGCTTGGCTGATTATTAACAAAGGCGCTGTCGAATGCCCGGGTAGCTCAGGGGTAGAGCAGCGGACTGAAAATCCGCGTGTCGGTGGTTCAAATCCGCCCCCGGGCACCACAAAAACCAATAAAAACAAATAGATACGACTTGCCACATTTTCGCCACTACCTGAAAATAGCATGCGCACTCCTTACGCACTTTTGGCTATTTTTCGGTTTTGGGGGTGATCCTTGGGCAAACACACGATTCTGGGCGGGAAAGTCCATTTATTCCAGCGCGACCGAAGTTCCTATTGGCAGTGCATGGCTTATATTAATGGTAAAAATCACCGCATAAGTTCCAAAGAACGAGGCCTTTCCAATGCAAAGGATTTTGCCGAAGACTGGTATCTTGAAATGCGAGGGAAACTTCGGCGGGGCGAACTGAGCAACGAAAAACCTTTCAAACAGGCCGCTCTACAGTTCTTGCGTGAGTATGAAGTAATCACAGAGGGGCAACGAAACGAAAAATACGTCAAGGATCATGAAGCGCGACTGCGAAACCACCTTATTCCGTATTTTGGTGACATGGGGCTATCTGGAGTAACAGCCGGAGCGGTTCAGGAATATCGAATTGCCCGACTAAAGCCTGACGATGAATTCAAACCACCTTCTCGCAGCACCATGCATCACGAGATTGTAACTTTGCGGCAAGTTCTGAAAACAGCCATCCGCCACGGTTGGCTTGAGCACTTGCCAGACCTTTCGATGCCCTACAAAACATCAGCCAAGGTGAGCCATCGCGCATGGTTCTCACCTGATGAATACAAACAGCTGTACGAAGCCACCCGCCGCAGGGCCAAAGAGGCGCAGAACAAGCCCTGGAAATGGGCAGCAGAGCAGTTACACGACTATGTGCTGTTCATGGCCAATACAGGAATCAGGCCTGACGAGGCCAATAACCTGGAATACCGTGATGTCGAGATTATCCATGACGAGGCCACAGATGAAACCATTCTGGAGATTGAAGTTCGGGGTAAGCGTGGCGTTGGTTACTGCAAAAGCACAAGGGGGGCTGTACGCCCTTTTGAGCGGCTCGCGAAACGTAACAACCCCAACCCTACCGACCGGGTCTTTCCAGCCAACCACAAGAAGCAGTTTAACCGTATCCTAAATACGGAAGGGTTGAAATTTGATCGTGACGAAAATAGGCGCACCGCCTACAGCTTGCGTCACACCTATATATGCCTGCGATTACTGGAAGGGGCTGACATTTATCAGATCGCCAAGAATTGCCGAACAAGTGTCGAGATGATTGAAAAATATTATGCATCTCACATTAAGTCGAACCTTGATGCCGCTGCAATCAATGTTCGCAAACCGCGTAATAGAATTAACAAAAACACAGTTTGAATTTGGTATTGAGCAATATCGGCCACTATTGATTATTTTGGAGCCTTTAAATACAATAGGGTACCATGAGCGAAGGTATAAGACTCGACAAATTAAAATCACCGGAATTTGACCCAATCCTCGAAATGGCGGGCAATGAGGTTAAAAGACTTCCAATAGGCAAGTGGTTGCTTTGGGTGGCAGTAATTTTTGGCGGAATTCCCGCTGTGATACAATGGTGGTACCCACCGCTTGTAGAACCATATTACAAGGCGGTAGCCTACATATTTCTCTCGATTGCATTCGCGGTTGCAGCGGTCTTCAATTTCGTGCTTTACCTGTTCAGTTAGCAGCGCGAGAATACTTGACTGATTAGCTAAATTTGGTTTCAGCACACCGCTAAACTATATTGGCAGACTATCGGAAATTCTGATATTCGAAATACTCGAATTCCCGACATTATGAAAATCAGAATTTCCGAAAACCAGAAAATAGGGCAATGAGTTGCCCACAATGCATCAATTGCTGCTGGCCATTTCCTACTGATTGCGTACCATTATGATAGTGTAATGTAATCAGAAAACTGGAATGTCAGAATTTAGGATTATCACAATTTGCAATCAGAAGGGCGGAGCAGGGAAGACAACATTGATAATTCTGTTGGCACTGGCGTTGGAAATTGTGGGTAAGAAAATTGCCATTTTGGACAAAGACCCGCAACAGACAGCAAGTCGTGCCATCAACAATCTTCGTAAAATTGGCCGTACAGATATAGCAATCGTCGGTAACATCGCCGATGAATTTGACTATATTTTTATTGATACACCACCCGCTCTCAACGATACGGTAGGGGAGGCAATCAGTATCAGCGATCGCGTCATGCTCGTGTCATCGCCTTCACCTGCTGATTTGTGGAGTTCGCAGGAAAGCGTCGAATTCATCAAAGATCACCGGCGCAAAGGCGTGCCGACGCGGGTTTTGTTCAACAGCGTGGTGCAGGTCGCAAGAACCTCACGTGATTTGCCTTCCTTGGCAAAGAGCATCGGTTTTCTGCCGCTTCACAATGTCTTAGGCAGAAGGCAGGCCTATCAATATGCCATCCTGCAAGGATGGTCCGCCCTTAAACCAATTGAACGAAACGAAATTTTGAAACTCGCTATCGAAATTACCACACTGAGTTAAATAATGATCCGAATTTCCGGCAATATGAACTTCTTACTTTCCGAAAATAGGAAAAGCGGAATATATTTTATCTAAACAACCCCGGTTCAACTCCGAAACGCAACATTTGTTTGCTGATGGAATATGATTTTTGTTTGCGGATTTGGTGGGCGGGGTCAAGGGCATTGTCGCGTAGCGATGCGCAGCACCCTTGAGGCCGACCGGAAAATCCGCAAAACTCGTCAAACCATTCCATTATGCCTTTGATTATTTAGCCAGATGGCTGCAATCCTCGTATGGGACACCACATCTCACGGAGGATATTATGCCCAAAGGACATCACCATCTGGCCTATGATCAAAGATGCCAGATTTACACACTTTTGCAAACCGGTCTCTGCCGCGCCCAAATTGCCCGCCAGATTGGCGTTGAGCGTTCGACTATCACCCGAGAGTTGCAGCGCAACAAGGGCAAATGTGGTTATCGCTTTAAACAAGCGCATGACAAGGCGTGTGAGCGGCGCAAAAAGGCCTCTTGTGTGCCGCGTAAAATGACCGTTGAGCGCGTCGAACTCATTGAAAGCCTGCTGACGAAATGGCAGTGGAGCCCCGATCAGATCAGCGGCTGGCTGGCTCGAAACGGGCTCTTCGTCTCACACGAGTGGATTTACCGCCACATCTGGGCGGACAAAAAAAAGGGTGGCAAATTATGGACTTGCCTGCGCCATCGCGGCAAAAAATACAATCGACGCGGCACGAAAACAGCCGGTCGCGGCCTCATTCCAGGGCGGGTTGACATTGAGGAACGTCCCGAAATCGTCGAAACCAAAAGCCGTGTTGGCGACTGGGAGGGCGATACTATCATCGGCAAAAACCACAAGGGTGCCATTCTTTCTCATGTCGATCGAAAATCAAAATACACCAAGCTGGTTCTGTTGCGCGACAAATCAAAGGACAGCGTGCAAAAGGCCTGCGGCAAGACGCTTTCAAAGCTCAAAGCGTTCATCAAAACCATCACGTATGACAATGGCAAAGAATTCGCCGGGCACAAAAAGATCGCCAAAATATTGCAATGCGACATCTATTTCGCCAAGCCCTATCACTCATGGCAGCGCGGCCTCAACGAACATACCAACGGTCTTGTTCGCCAATACTTCCCAAAGGGTACCGATTTCACTAAGCTGACAAAAGCCGAAGTTCAGATCGTCGAAGACAAGCTGAACCAACGTCCAAGAAAATGTCTCGAATACAAAACCCCATATGAGGCCTTTTCAAAGGAATGTGAGCAAAATGTTGCATTTCAATGTTGAAGGGGCGCAACAAAAGAGGGCGCTATGACCGATGATCTGCAAGAGCTACTAAAAAAAAGCCTTGATGCCAAACCAAAGCCAAAATCAGTTAAAGAAAAACGACCTCAACGCGGGTCTGATGCCACGCGGTCCATTCCGGAGCCACCAATCAGCGACAATCGCCATGCAAAGAACGACCGTCAAAAGGTCTCCATCAGTCTTTACCCAGGTGAATTCCAGATTGTTGAGCGCATCATGGACAGTGTGAGACAAACAAGGGGGAAACGTATTGGAATGAGTGAAGCGGTTCGCATTGCCGTACAATTATGTCCCGACGATAATCAACGTATAGGTCATACATTTGATCGAGTTCGAACAGATGATCGTCGCCGATCTTTGGAACATAGCAAGTAAAAAATAGTCTTAATTCAATGGTTATTGACCTATGGCTGTGCTTTAATGATATTTTAACCAATAAATTGTTATGGTAATATTATAATAAATATAGGGAGACGCTATGACAACATCAACTCAATCACATCATGACCACATGCTTGCAGTAATGCACAAAGATGCAGTCTATGCCGCAAAATCCGCATTGCCGCATGCACCTGCCAGACAATTGAAAATTACCAGTGACAAAATCTTTATAGATGCAATCAGCCATGCCATCGGTATTGGGCGATTTACGACTGCCCAAAAACCTTGTGCTGGCGGCAATTCACCGGCTCGACCAGCCAGTTATGCGCAACGGGTGAAGTCTAGCCGATAACTTAATACAGACATTCGAATTGGACAGGACCAACGGTTCTGCGGTCTGACAACTGAGCTTTGATGCTCCGGCATACTGATCGCTATTTCCTGAGAATGTGCTGTAACGGTATTTAAATCTGTCAGGCTAACATGAGGGGTGGTGAAAGGCGTGATGATTGAAAAAGGCAGTGCTGCACAATGCACAATACCCGCAACAAAAGCTGACAAATCGGATGGTTTAACGATGTCTTGGCTCGGTTTTTTCTGCTGTCAGGCATCGTACATTCAATGGGCTCGGCAGATTACCCAAATTCACATCAGCCACATTCTCCTGAACAGTTTTCCCCTTCGTTACAACAGCACCTTTGATCTCGCCTCCCAAGACAATTTGTTCGAAATCGTGTGAGCGCTGGACTGCGGTTAAGGTAATCACCTTACCATCAGAGCAATAGAGAGATTCTTTCACTTGGAGATTACCATGACTATCTGAGAGTTTGGCCGGAGCAAAAAAAGAGGGAGGGGGAAGGATCGATACATATTTTGACAATTTCTCCACTATATACCCGGTGATACCAACAGCTTCTATACCTTCCATCTTTATTCTATTTTCCATTTTCATAACTCCCATAAGTATAATTAATCAACTTGTGAATATTAACACATATCTACTCGTAAGATTGTTACAAATTTATGAAGATCACACACCAAAGGCTTTGCTGAGGCGTAACTCAATTTGTTTATCATCAATATTTGCGGATTTATACATATGAATTATAGCGTTAATTTCGTCATTGTTGTCTTTTTCATCAATCATTTCTCTGTCAATATATTGATTCTGTGTTATTTTGAGCAATTCTGAGCTTACGATATTCAACATGACGAGATTGGAGCTATCTTTGCGCAGCAACCTAAGCGCATCGGTGATATTCTCAATATGAGTGCTGAGTTCTTTTTGAGATTTTTCACGAATAGCTGCATTCCTGACTTCCTCAACAGCGGCGAGCTCTCTTTCTATTTCCGTCGCTTCTTGTTTTTCTTTTTCCCTTTTTTGCCGCAATCTCTCGTTTTTTTGGTCTAGCGCTTTCTGTTTTTTCTTTGTCAGCTCTATTTTCTTTTGCTCCTGCTCTTCGTTAGATATCTGTCTCCGTTGGTGTGCTAGATACTTCCCAGCGCCAAGACAGGTGACTACAACGCCAATCGCGATCAGAATTCCCCCAGCCAGATAACAAATGAATCCAAGAATGGCAAAATACAAAATTTCTTCAATTATCGCATATTCATCTTCGTCTTCCAAGTATGAGCCATATAGATACAGGGCAATCGCATTTCAAAAGTTGTTTAGGAGTGAAAGCAGGAAATCATCATTCCAGCCAGCGCGTTTGAATTTTACGCGGTTTGATCCCTTGTCCTGATTTGCCTTTATGATGTTTAGTGCGATACGTCTGAGGGCTGCAAAATTGATCGGTGCGTTGTCTTTGCGAGCGCGATGGAGATCATCATTCATAATGACATCAAGCGACCAGTGAAGGCTGTTTTCAATTTGCCAATGCCCCCGAATAATGGTTGCAGCTTCCTGCGCTTGTGGGGGTTTTGACATGAGATAAACGCGTTCGCAGCGGCTTGATTTTCCGTTCATTTCACGTGTTGAAGTGACATGGACGAAGGTCTTGAGGCTTGGCCATTTGTGTGTGTCGTCAAGATATTGCGTAGTGCTGTAGACATGGTAACATCGCTCTTCAATGCGGCCATGGTTGGCGTCAGTTGAGATATATTCGTCAATATAATCAGTCTCTTGATCATCAATGAAGGCCCGCACATCCGCCTGCATATCGCCCTGATTGCCCTTCAGTTGCACACAGTAATCGCCGCCTTCACGCACGATCAACTCACAGGTCTCGCGTTGGCAATGCAGCGCGTCAGCAGTGATCGTCATGCCCTTGATGTCGAGCATTTTGATCAACTCACGTAGGGCCAAAATCTCGCCACCACCCTTGGCACTTTCGATAATACCGAGGCTCAAACGAGCCCCATGCGCAAAGGCGGTCACCACGTTCAGGCCGGATTGATTGGCGGCCCTGTCAAAGGTGCGACGCATCTCTTTGCCGTCAATGGCGATGGCGGGTTGGGCATCGCGTGCCTGGGCAAAATCAGCACGGAACTTCTCAAACAGGCGTTGAAAGCTTGCGGGCTTAAGCAACCGAAACAGCCGTGAAAACGTGTCGTGACACGGCGTGCCATTCGGCAATTCGAGAAAATCGCGCAGAAATTCTTCCTTCGCATGGCCAAAATCGGCCATATCCACCGCAGTTTCGCCGCCACACAAGGCACATAAAAGGCTGATTGTCATGATGTCACAAAACTTGTGACGGCAGGCATTGCCCGTGCGTGGATCGTCTATATCATTGAAATAGCTTATGATTGTTGACATCTTGAGGCTCCATATCGTGATGGAACCTCAAGAATCTATTCAGGCATATTTGTCAAACCCCAAATGCGATTCCCCTGCATATAGATAACCAACTATCAGGAAAAAGGCAGCGATTATACCTACACCAGTCCATAAATTTTCCCACCAAATGGCATTGGCGGCATCCTTTGCCGCGATAGCTACATCCCTTTCTGCACAAGTATTGTATTCCGTCGACCATCGGCACCACCATTCCCAAGAGGTTGCCGTAATATTGTAGGCGTATTCCATAATAATATCAGCCAGTGAGTTGCTTGACTTTTTTTGCGATCGATGCATTAGATAAAGAAGGTTCAATAGCTGCAACAACGGCTGTTGCCCTGTTTCTCATTTCTTCGACGGCGACGTTGATTTCAGTAAGTTCTGAATCGATCTCCCTGTGACGTTTATTAATCAAAATAAATCGTTGCTCACTTACCTCCCCGGTGGTGGTCTGTTCATTCAGCCTTTGTTTTTCTTCGCTCAAAATTCTTTGATGATTGAGTAGAATTTCACGAGCCTGACTGAACATCTCGACAACTGCATCAATCTTCTGGCTATACATGTTTTCTGCTGCGTCAATCATACGCAATAGAATATCTTTTTCATGTGTCTTTTGCGTATCGAAAGAATGAGCCTCCAATCGTAACCGTTCAATCTCAATGGCGGATTTAGATGACTGACCTTGTGTGAGCGCCTGTGACCGAGCAACAGTCGCCATTAAACTAACGCCAGCTATAATCAATTGGGGATTAACTGCCATAACAACCTCGAGTATTTTAAAAACGTTGGATGAAGTATAAAGAAACTGTGTCTTTGAACAAGTGCAGTGGTGATTTTAAAAAATACCTACCCATATCAAAAAGCCGACCTTCTATCTATTCTGTTGTTGTAAGCATTGAGAATGAGTAATGGGTTTCTCTGAATTTGAAGACTATTGGTTGCCACTTTTTTTGAACCTTGGCCGGTCGTTGGAAGTAGAGTTCTCTGGCGTTGATTAACCTATTGCAAATTAACCTTATCGTCGGTGGCTTGGGCATCCCAATGAAGGACCCTACCAAGGTTTCTCGCGCGCTTGCTTCAGGTCCGCTGTTGGTAGCTGCAGTGCTCAATCAAGTTGGTATTGACACGGAATATGTCGATATCTCGTGTGAGATTGCTGACCTTTCGGAAATCGACTTGGAGTTGATCGTTTCGCGAGTTGGGAAAGAGCATCAAGTCGTTTGCCTGAGTTGTATGAACAACCTGTTGCACTTAGCCATACTAGCTGCGAGAGAAATAAAGCACCGCTTTCCCGATTGTCGAATTGTATTGGCAGGTCCTGGCCCAACAGGTGTCAGTGGGGATATATGTAAGTATTTTAAGTTTATTGACTTTGTTGTGGAGGGTGAAGGCGAGGGCAAGATATTGGGTGTCTTAGCTCCCTTGATTTCGACAGATTCAGGGCGTTCAACCGAGTTTAAGCGCCAATGTCAGGAGTTTCTTGAAAGAGTGAAGTATACAAACGGATTAGTCCGGGAGTTAGACCAGTTACCTTTTCCCGCATATGATCTTGTCTCACTCTCGCGTTACACTGCGGTGGGGTTAACAACCGCGCGGGGCTGTCCCTATTCTTGTTCTTTTTGTGATTCTCCCTCGTTTTGGGGGAATACTTTCCGCAAACGCTCTATCGATTCTGTTTTGTCGGAGATGGCGCTGCTGGAGGGACGATATGGCATTGATCATCTGTTTCTGTGGGACGATACTTTCACCGTTGGACGTCGTCGCGCATTGCAATTTTGTGCTGAAAAACAAAGAGCCTCTGTTTCGGCTACTTTTAGCATTTATGGGCGGGTCGATGAAGTTGATGAAGACTTTCTTTGTGATCTTCGTCAAGCGGGCTGCACGAATATCTTCTTGGGGGTTGAGTCCGGTAGTAATCGTGTTCTGAAGCAGATTTCAAAGGGAATCACAATTGAGCAGGCGGAAGAGAGCATCGATTTGATTTCACGGCTTGGGTTTCGGGTCGCGCTTGGCTTTATTTGGGGATTTCCTTTCGAATCCATGTTTGATTTTGAAGAAACTGTGAGTTTTATCGAGCGAAAAAAAAGTGAATCTGTTTCCGTTCGATTTGTTCCTCTCAACCCTTGTGCTAACGCGCCGATCTACCAGATGCATCGCGATCAGCTCGAATTGATCGAAGAGTTTCAGCCTTACTTGATTCCATTTAAGGACGACATGGTTGCCCGAGAAGTCTGGAACCTCGTTCGAAAGTACCCAACCATCTTTCCGAATTTCTATGGCATCAAAAGCGAAAACTGGTTGAGGAAACTACAAGCAGTTCAAAGATATGCATCTGTGGACCCCTATACCTACCGATTACAGGCTTACTAATCGAATGCGAGCATCATTTGCGTTCGGCTATGGGGCTGCGCCTGACAGGGTATCCGGATTGCGTGACCGAGCACTGATCGGGCTGATGACCTATACCTTTGCCCGTATTGGTGCTGCCCTTAAAATGGAAGTGCGGGATGTTTATATTCAAAACCGCCGCCTGTGGGTACGATTGCAGGAAAAAGGCGGCAAACGCCATGAAATGCCGTGCCATCACGCCCTTGAAAACTACCTTGATGCCTATCTGGAGGCTTCCGGACTGCGAGAGAACCCAAAATCACCGCTATTTCGCACCATTGGCCGGGAAACAGGTCAGTTGACCGAACCCCCCCTGTTTAGAGCGATATTTCAGTTACTCCGAAAAACGGTCGTTTTTAGGAGCGCTATATTCAGCAAATCTGTATTGATCAACTACGATGAAAAACGATTTTTGGACGGGGATGTACGCAAGCTGGAAATCAGGCAAGGTTAGCCCAGGGTGCTCAAATGAGATAATTATCCCACACAATTGGACCAATCAACAAACCCATGATCTTTCACGGCTTCCATGGAAGATGGCGGTACCATATCGCAAAACAGAACAATATTGAGGCAATTCGCACGTGCACTTGGAACTATCAACCCATCGAAATCCAGAAAATGTGCCACTTCAGCAATATCCTGAGAACGCGGATATTCCATCTCGCGTTCCTGATATGATAATTGCCCAAAGCGCGATGTATCCATTCCCAATGCTGCAAGCGCATCCAGGTCAATCAATTTCAATGCGCGGTCAAGCGCTACATTGAGTTCGTGCAGCCGGTATTTGACTTGGGAAGGAAACACTGGATGACCGCGAGCCAGATGAAAATACATTTCGCCTATCGCTCCATCGCGCTCCTGCGCAGTATATAGCACATCAAATGTGCCATCATCCCACCGGCCACCGGATCTCGCGCATTGGGTAGGGTCACGCCCTTCACGTACAACACGCCAGACTGTGTCGGTAAAAATCACCGGATCAGTTGCTTCTATTGCGTCAATGAGTAAGTTATCGCGGCTGCGGTGTATATGAGCCATAGGCTAGATAAACACCTCGTTATCCAGTCGGTCGATGACTTTCAATATGTCCAGAGTTCGTTCCTGATGAATGAGGTCAATTGCCCGTTCCCCACCAAGTTGCGGATGACGTGCATAGAGCCAGCTGCGAATTTCTTCGGCGGTATAATAATCCTGCAAACGCCCAACCACATAATAAAGGTCTGATAGGACGAGCTCATTACGCGGCTGCGGTTTGATATCGCCTGATTTCCAACGTGACACGGTCGCTTTGGAAACTTCGGTAATATTGGCAATATCCGTGCCTCTGAGGCCTCCAAGCTTGCCTAATTCATCCAGATATCTTGGTACTGTACTCAACATCATAATTATTGTTCTTCCCGTTTGTCACTCGATTGGTGTCTACTACGAATTGCACATGCTGGCGCTCTTGGAGCACCTGCGCCACGTTCATCATGCATCAATCCGAGAGCATCACTGAGTTTGCCAATCTTACGATGATGATCATCTGTTCGTTTTTTCAAACTCACCATATCCACATCCAGTCGTTCAGCATCTTTTTGCGATGGTTTCAAGTCCTTGATTATACGTGCAAGCCTTTCAGCGTCACGCAAAGGTTTATCAAGGAAAAAGCTTTCACGATTATGATCAGGAACAGCTCCAAGCGCATCAATTGGCGCAAATGCCTGCCGTGTTGCGTGTTGGCGCGGATCATTTTTCGTATCCTGAATGCCATGAGCGCAACAAGAATCCTGACAAGCCACAGCACGCTTGCCACCTTTTGCGCTGGCTAGCAAATCCAGTTCTTTGCTTTTGAATGATCGACCGAGTCCAGGAACCGGTATATAGGTAGTGCGGCCAAAGCCATCATTTTCATCGCGTTTTTTTGGTTCCTTATGCCAGGAACGGGCGTTAAATTGCTCGCGTTCTGCAATGCCATGAGCCAAGCCCGAAGCGCCGCCAAATGCAAGTGCCGCCTGTCCCATTAGGCCACCCAGATGGTCAATAACAATAGGTTTACCTAGATTATGCAGGCCATGTAATGCCGTGATAAACTGTTTGGTAGTTTGAGGCTTGGGGTCATTGCCAAGACCTGAGGCTCGTATCCATACATTGTCGATTGGCAAACCGGCAATTCTGCTAACAAGATCACTTCGTACATTGCTGTCATTTAAAGGGACATGTGAGTGGATAATTGGGTAATCAATTGCAATTGCTTGCCCGCCTTCCTGATCGAGAGCCCGCCGCAATGCTATACAGGCAGCAACATCAACACCAAACCAGTCTGCAAAACTCGGGTCCGCCAGAAAATGAGTGGGGGTAAGAACTGTATCAACTGCAAACTGCACGGCAAATCTTGCAATTTGTCCGATTACGTCAGATTTTTCATTAGGGTGGAAAAAGGAAGGCCCAAGAGGCTTTCCGTCACCGGATGCCGCCCATGGCGCATTTCTTACCTGCCCCAGAAATTTTTCTTTCGCTGCGAGCTCCGCAATTTCAGGGTCAAGAACAATCTCAACACTATCCCGTCGAAACGCATTTACCAGATCGATTTGTCGTCTCAAGCGAGATGCATCGAATACGGCGCGCCTAACCGGCAAACGGCCTGCCGCGTGCAACTCTCCCAATTTCCGATGGGCATCTCCAATCCGGATAAACTGGGAGATTGGCTTAATAGGGCTCTTAAATTCGATTACATTGGCCGACATATCGGCAATCCTTTAAATTTATGTTTCACAAAACCATTATATGAAACAAATATGCAATTTGCAAGCAAAATCCCCCAATTTGATGACTCCCGTTGTTCGGAGGGTCAATTGCGAGTAAAAATACCCAATCTACCCTTTGAGACTGTCGAACATGTTCGTTATTTCTTCATTACTCGCACGTTCCATGCCTCGCCGATCCTTCCACTCACTAACATCGTGGTCGGCTCGTTGCTCCTCACGCTCGTCCAACTCGGCGAGGGCATCGTTAATTTCGTCATATTGCATTGAAACTGCGTAACCATACTCGTCCACCATTTTGAACATGAATCCGGCGAATGATTCGAGCTCATCACGATTATCACAAATATCTCTCAAATCACCTCTGAAATGGGAGCGAGCGTATTTCTTAATTCCAGTTGCAAACAGATCAACTTCATCGTCGCTGATAGGCGTTTTACTGCTTGAAACATACTCATCAACTTGCCAAAATTCGTCGTAGGTTATGGCATTGCTCAATTCAGCAAACATTCTTTTTCTAACCTGATCGTAGATGTCAATGTCACGGATCGGTTCCCAATCCGACTTCTCAATGCAATCCAAAATGTCAACGGTATCCTTGAAATCCGGCGTTGTCTCATCCCATCGTTCGAAAACGGCTTTTACAAGTAACGAAGTCAACTGGAGAAGGTGCTCGGATTCAAAATGATCTGCCATTAACAATATGGCGCGTAAACGTGCTTCTGGATAGAGATCAAGCGCTCTTTCCGCTGTGAACTGACTATTTTGAATCATTAGCCTATAGGGCAGAGCAAGCGTACGCTTGATTGCTTCAAGAAAGTATTTGTTCGATGTATTTATAATGCTTTGAGCGGGACCCGTTTCCTGCTGATTGGACCATTGATACAACCTGGAAACTTGATCAAAATTCGATGCCCCTCGAATCAAATCTTCGATAATATCCGACGATGGGGAAACGACACCGCTTACAAAATCTTTCACCGACGGGTTTATGTATTCGACCGAATTCCTTTCAATGGAAACAAAACTGCCTTCAACTTCACGAAGCGCCGCAGAGAAACCGTCAGTAGAAATCGGGTAATTGTATTTCTTGGCTTGCAGCATATGAAGCGATTGCCATGCCGGTTCGCAAATATGAATATGCTCCTTACCGCCCATGGCAAACAGCGATAGCAGTAGGCTGCGTGCCGAGTCTGAAATCTGCCGTTGGAAAGCCTCATTCCATATTTCCCGAGGATTCTCCAATATGCCTGCAACAAAGGTGCGGTATTTTTCAACTGATACTTTCTTTATGCGCCGATATGTAGACAACCATTCGATCAGACGCGGATTAAAGTTTCGGTGCAATAGGATAGATTCATAGAAATTATCCTCGATAAGCTTGCTACGATACTCAACTGGAAGCTCACTAAAGTAGATATGATTATACAAAATTTTGGCACGTTCTGCTTTTGAATAATCGGCGATTTGAAGTATGCATCTGTAGTCCACAATGGGACTGCGTTTCAGCCGGTCTGAACCAATCAGTGCGTTCGATAGAATATGTTCACGCGTTGTCATCACCAATTTCGAATTTGGCGATGATTGAACCATTTCCATAAATTCGACTAAGGATTGATCTTCGTTGCGAAGCAGGAAACCATGTCGCTCTCTAAGAAAAGTCTGCCCCAGGAAGTCGTCATAATAAAACACCTGACTTTCTCTTCTGTTGAACAATGATAGCCCTTCGCGCAAATCCCCCTTTATGACGACTGGAACGTGACCTTCCTCCACATAGGAAAAAAGCAGTAATTCGGCCAAAGTCGTCTTGCCGACACCCGGCTCACCGGAGATAACTACGATATTTGTATCAGCTAGAATTTGTCGTGCACGCGGAAAGCACGAATTTTGAACATAGAGTGGCAGCTTTCGCGTAATCTTCTCGATAATAAATTCGGTTCTGCTGAGTTCCGCATTGTGCAGCACTCGATCAAGAACCGCCTTGCTGGTGAGCCAAAGCTTGAAGTTTTTTTGTTCAATTTCTGGATGTTTTTCCAGAAGAAGATTTAATTCAGTCTGTCCAATAATATCATCGGTCGTTTGAATATACGACGAGAGTACTGCCATGATGTCGGCCTTGTTAGCAGGTGTTAGTCCAACCGAAGTGACAAGCACATACCTATCCGGCGTAAGCGCCTCAATCTTTGGTTTTTCTTCCAGCTTCAGGTTGGAGAGAAGTTTGCTAAATCCGGAATTTGCATAATGTTTACACTGGACGATTATTGTTTGGTCCGAAAATGGGTGTGCGTATCTGAGATCAATCCCCTGATCCCTTCCTGATTTGAACGCCTCAAGTCGGCATTCCCACTCCTTCTGAAGCAGACCTGCAACCATCATCTCGAAATCAAATGGTGAAAGCTGAGAGAAATCATATTGTGACATTTATTTGATACTCATATTTAGGGGCACTGGCTAAGAATAGAGTGATTTATATACTCATGGTGTTCTATTACAATTTCGAATTTCCGTTCTTGGCAAAACAGTGCGGATTTTGACCTGCGCCCCTAAAACTCCTCCAAAATGATGTAGAGTCCGGCCATCAAAAAGGACGGACGCATGAAGGCACGATTTACGGATGAGCAGATTATCAAGCTGCTGAAGGAACATGAGGCTGGTGAGGGAGCGGCGGATATTTGTCGGCGCTATGGGATCAGCCAGGGCACGTTTTACAAATACAAATCGAAGTATGGCGGCATGGAAGCATCTGATGCCAAGAAGCTGAAGGCCTTGGAAGCTGAGAATGCCAAGCTTAAGAAGCTGTTGGCCGAGACCATGCTGGATGTTGCCATGCTTCGGGATGTCAATTCAAAAAAGTGGTGACGCCCGTGGCAAAGCGAGAGGCTGTGGCTCATTTGATGGATAAGCATCAGGTGAGCCAGCGGCGGGCGTGTGAAGTTTTGGAGGTAGATCGTTCGACCATCCGGTATCGATCGAAACGAATTGATGACCTTGAGCAACGCGAGGCCATCAAACGGGTTGCGAAAGAACGCAGACGGTTTGGCTATCGCCGGATCAATGTCATGCTGCAACGTGAAGGCATCCATATGAACCACAAGAAACTGCGACGCATCTATGCCGAGGAAAAGCTGCAAGTGCGGCGCAGAGGCGGCAGAAAGCGCGCCTTGGGCACCAGAAGGCCTATGGAGGTAGCAAACGGCGCAAACCAGCGTTGGAGCCTGGATTTTGTTAGTGATGCATTCACCGATGGCCGTCGGTTTCGCATTTTAACGGTTGTCGATGACTTTACCAAGGAGTGTGTTGCTCTGGTTCCTGATACATCCATTTCCGGCTTGCGGGTGACGCGTGAATTGAACAAGGCAATTGCTGAGCGAGGCATGCCAAAGACCATTGTTTCGGACAATGGTACCGAGTTCACCAGCATGGCAATCCTGGAATGGGTACAGGGAAACGGTATTGACTGGCATTACATCCAACCTGGAAAGCCCACACAAAACGCCTTCATCGAGAGCTTCAACGGAAAGCTGCGCGATGAAGGCTTGAACGAAACGCTGTTCAGTTCACTGGCGGAAGCCAAACATGAGCTGGAATATTGGAAGGAGGATTACAACCATCACAGACCGCACTCATCACTCGGATATATGACGCCGAATGAATTTGTGAGTAAAATATCAATGGACAAACTGGCCGCGTAAGGTCATCAAATCAAAACCAAGGACTCTACAAAAATATGGAGGGAATTTGGGGCGCAGGTCAATTTGAATGTATTGAGAACTCGCGAGTGTTCAGTACCTACTAGAAATTTGACGTTTAGTTTAACATCCGGAATATGTAACAATGGGCATCTTCAAGTAGACATTCCCCGTGGCAAGCAACAGGGCCGCGCTGTCGTGAACCAGGCCAGCCTGACACAGGTCAACTTGTCCTGGCCATCCGGCTTTCATCGCTAATGCACAGAAGAAACTGGCATACTCTCTGTTTTCAGAGAGTATGAATTGTCCAATTGATGTGTCCGAGGGCTTTGCCCTTCTCTACCCAAAAGCAAAATAGTGCCAACCGTGGCTCACTACGCCTTCGGTTTCGTTGCGCCCGCACCATTGTCACGATTTGGCTTTTCCCTTCCAACCCATCCTCGCCGGAATGCAGGGTTTCATGCGAAACCCAGTTCTAAGGAAGGAAAAGAAATGAATATATTTGATGCGGCTAAAATACTTGGATTGTCGGGAGACATCACACAGGATCATGTCAAACGCGCCTATGTCAGCGCTTGTAAGAAATACCATCCTGATATTAATCCGGCGGGTGAAGAAATGATGAAAGTCGTTAATGCCGCCCATGAAGTGTTGCAGGATTTTTCTGGCACAATTCAAGAGAAGCAATCGGAGTATGGCGAGCTGCTTAATGATGCGCTTAATACGATAATATCACTGCATGGCCTCATCATTGAAATTTGCGGGGTCTGGATATGGGTAACAGGTGACACACGATCCCATAAAGACACACTGAAACAATCCGGTTTTATATGGGCTTCCAAAAAGAAAGCTTGGCACTTTCGCCCCGAACAATTTCGCAGCCGTTCCAGAGGAAAAACTACCCTCGATGACATTCGCACCAAATATGGAAGCAAGCGCCCAACGGGTCAGGGCTTTGCACGGATTGGGGGGTGATGTGATGCAGGAGCATTCAGCCATCATAGAACAAATTGCACTTTATTTGGGCGCGCCGTGGAAGGTGAACCATCTGCAACAGCAATCATACTGGCAGCGGGAGATTATAGACGGCACAGGGCGTGGTCTGCTTATCAGCCAACAGTATAACAGCCGGAAATTCAGCATTTGTGGCATGTTTGATCACCGACAAACCGAGACTGTCCATGGCGACCATAAGTCAATCGGGGTGAGTATTACCCGACCACCAAAAGACATCGCAGCCGACATTATTCGTCGTCTGCTTCCCAGTTATCTGTACACATTTGAGACTGCAAAAGTGCGGTTTGACCAACAACGGTTAGAGCAAGAGCAGCTTGACCACAAGGCGCAGGCGCTGGTCACGGTCACAGGTGGCCGCGTTTCCCATCATTCCTGCGACAGCCGAATACGGACGATCTATTTCACTGGTGGTCAAGCGGAGATTTACCACCATTCCGACGAGGTCAAATTAACGCTTACCTCATTGAGCATGGAATTAGCCGTACAGATCGCAGCAATGGTTCGCGCTGATAAAGCGCCACCCTAACAAATAGCACTCCTCCCCCACACAAAGACACAACTTTTAACAACAACAATTTTACGGAGACAATTATCATGAATTTAGATCATATCGAACTAACCAACCTTAGACTCTCACCTCTGAATGTACGCAAAAACGGAATCAAACATTCTGACAATCTGGTGGTAAGCATCGCCAATATGGGCTTGCTGCAACCGCTTTTGGTACGCGCCAATGATTCAGGAAGTAGCGGAGAGGATTTTGAAATCATTGCCGGACAAAGGCGTTTTAATGCCTGTCAAACCTTAGAGGCAGAAGGTAACGGCATCGGTGCTGTACCCTGTATCATAATGCAGGATGGTGATGACGCAGCAGCTATTGAAGCCTCGCTTGCAGAGAATATTGCAAGATTGCCAATGGATGAAATTGACCAGTATCAGGCATTTTCAGCACTCCTAGAACAAGGCCGCAGCATTGATGATATTGCATCTCATTTTGGGGTAACGCAGAGACTGGTGCAACAACGTCTGGCAATCTCCAATTTGTTCAATCCAATTCTCAAAGCTTATCGCAACGAAGATATTAAACCGTCAACATTGCGTATTTTGACTATGGCAACTACGCGCCAGCAAAAGGCTTGGTGGAAATTACACAAGGATGAGCAATCTTATGCGCCGCTTGGAAATTCACTTAAAAGCTGGTTGTTTGGAGGTCAGCATATTCCAACAGAAAATGCCCTGTTTAATCTCGATGATTACACCGGAGGCATCGTGTCTGATCTTTTCGGAGAGGAAAAATATTTCACTGACAGCGAAAAGTTCTGGACGTTGCAAGGCAAGTCGATTGCTCTGGCAAAGGAAAAATACATGGCCGAAGGCTGGACTGAAATTGTCTTGGAGGAAACAGGCGAACATTGGTGCAGTTGGGAATATGTTGAAACCGCAAAGGAAGACGGAGGCCGCATTTATGTCTCTTGTAGCTCTGATGGTGAGGTTTGTTTTCATGAAGGGTTCTTAACCCGTAAAGAGGCCGAGCGCCTAGAGCGACAAAATAGCGGTAATAAGAAATCAGTTGTGCGACCTGAAATAACCAAAGCCATGCAGAATTACCTTGATTTGCATCGCCATTGTGCAGTCAAAATAGAATTGTTGAAGCATCCAGACATCGCGCTACGCCTTAGCGTGGCGCATATGATTTGCGGTTCTGGTCTATGGAAAGTGGAAGCAGAGCCACAACGGGGCAATACCGAGGCCATCCGTGAAAGCATATCAATTAGCCCATGTGATCATCGGTTCCACGATGAAACCAGAGATATCCGTGATATATTAAGTTTAGAAGCGGATCAGGATATTATTGATCATAGTTGGCATGGTCATGATCTTGCTGAAACCTTTGCTCGCCTGACGCGGCTGGACAACGATGAGGTAATGCGTATTCTAACCTTTGTCATGGCAGAAAGTCTGCAATCAGCAACCAGCATGGTTGAAGGTTTAGGGCAATTACTCAATGTCAACATGGCCGATCATTGGCAAGTAAGTTCTGCCAGTGGTGATGTGTTTTTTGATCTATTGCGAGACAAGCAGGCCATTAATGCAATAGTCGCCGAGCTTGCGGGAAAATCAGCAGCAGATGCGAATCTGAAGGCTACAGCCAAGGTGCAAAAGGGCATTATAAAAGACTGCCTGAATGGTACCCGCAAAGCCGAAGTTGAAAACTGGCAACCGCGCTATATGCAATTCCCGATGAAAGCCTACACCAACAAAGGCGGCATTGCTGCCATGGATGGATGGCAGGAAGTCAAAGGGTATTCCCATTAGTGGGTTTCCAAGAGGTGAAATAGTAGCCTCGCAAATTCCGAGCGGCAGTATTCGCCGTTCGGAATTTGTCTTTTTCTCATAATTAAATTCTGGCAATTGTCGTTTCTCTCCTCTTGATGAAACGCCCTTTATGACCATCCGCGCCGTTCAGAAACCGCTAGTGGGAACCCTCCAGCGGATCAAGGGTCTGCCCGCACCACCTTTCCCCATTAGTGGGTTCAGGCCATGATGACCCTGTGACCGAGCGGCTGAAACCGATGGTCAGCCTCCTTTGCGTCCATGAGGACGAACAACCACAATGAAATAGAATTTACTATTGAATTTTCCAAAGAACATTTCACATCAATCCGACAGCACATGGCCGGTCAGCATCTATACGCCGGTTGTGGATTCCAAAGTCTGATACATCTTCGCGCAGATACCAACGACCTTTGCGCATTTCAATGCAGCCATACTGCTCCAATTGCCCCAGTATCATTTTAATCCTGTCTTCGGTGAGTTTGTCGCGCGCATAGCACACTAAATATCGTTGCGCCTCTCGCAACGCCTTGTCACCATCTATGTTGCGGCGTCCATCATGATGCATCCACATGCTATATAAGGTGACAGCTTCCCAATGAGTAAGAGGGCGTCTTGCTGCAAGGCAGAGCGCAACTCCCAAACCTGCCAGGCCAAAGGCTAAGTCTGTCCAGCCAGCCATTGAGAAAATTGGCGGCACCGCAATCAAGGCATTGATAGCTTCAAGATCATCATAGCGAATTTTGCCAAAATTCTGGCAGATAGTACCTTGCTGCGTCCAAAGATTGCCAAATCTGACGCGTTGTTCCCAACGTGCGCCACCTGACCCGCCCACATTGAATGGGGTAACTGCACAAGGCTGCGTGTTTCCAGAATCCATTAGGGGCTGACCAGAGACGAGATGCTCATGCCCATACCATACTGGATATCTGTAGTTAGTATGCTGGACGGAGACTATTGGTCGACCTGCAGGGATATAAGCCATGGTTGGATTGGTCAGATCGACGCAGTAGCCAACCTCACCAATGTTATCTACTGTATCGTCGGTCGCCAACGTCATGTTCTGCGGAGCGACTGCAAGATGTTGATTGCCATGCCATACCGGATAAGCATAGTTTACAAACTGACTATTGTTGACCATTCGACCGACTGGAATATGGGTCATGGTTGGAATGGCGGAAAAAGGATCGGTAAAAGTCATTGTCAGCCTTTCTTTTGAACACACAACATCATCTGCCAAAAACCAGGTGTTTGGCGTAAGTCTCAGCAATGGAGGGTACTCCCCCTCTACTAATTAGTTAGGTTTTGGGAATGGCAATGTTAAGGTGCAATGTACAATTCGTATCAATTTTCCCTGGACAAAGCGTTATGTGCAGCTCTGGTAATTTCATGGGCGGTGAATTTTCCGATGATATTTTCTAGGCGCTCCAACTCCAAGTCACAGGCTTTCTGGCGTGTAGGAAGCGGACAATCTCCGGGCAACGAATTGCCCGCAATCGTCCAATGACTAATCGCCTGATACAAGGTGAAGTCGAGCTTTCGTATATCAGATAAAATCAATCCACTGCCATCGACCTTCAAAAAATTGCTATAATGCCGCTTGATGAAATCAGGCGGCTTATCGCCTTTGAGTTTGTCCTTCTTCCAAATGGCAGGGGCTTTGTCAGGAATCGTTCGCCTAAATGGGCTGTTGACCGTGTCATTTGCAACGCGATCAGCCCATCGACCGCCTTTTTCTTTTTCGATTGTTTCAAGCTGGCTGGCAATTTCATCCACTAAATCTGCGCGTTTGGCATTGTCCAATTGCGCGGAATCAAATACAGCACCAAGCGAAATGTTCAAAACGCTTTTGAACATTTCTGTGCGTGTCAATCTAGTTGATGATGAAATAAATCCCCCGTTAGTAAGCTAAGTTAGTATACAAAACTCACCCAGTAATTGCCAGAAAATTAGCCAGCAAGTAAAAGTGGTTTTTGAATTATTGATCTTGCTCGAATGTAAAAGCCTGCCCGCCCCGCTAACGGGAGCGGGACATACCTTGCTTAACTAATGGATGCGTGAGATGCGCGCGGGATTGGACGCGGTATAATTGGGTTCTTACCGTATCCAGCGAAGCTTCAATGACGCGGAAGCCGGGTGAATTCGGATTGATTTGCGCTAACTCGGCAGCAATATGTGAAAATAAATTCATCAATTCTGGTTCGTCTTTGCCGGTTAGTTCGATATCTGTGATCTGGTTCATAGTTCTTCTCCATAGTGAGTAGCCCTTGGGCTGTTTTCGCTCCGACCCATCGAAGCCTTGTAATACGCCAAAAAAGACCGGGCACATCCGGGTGCACCAGCTGGCTGGGCATCAGCTAGCTGGCGGGAACGCAGAGGACGAACTTTTCCAAAGTTTGCGCCAATACAAGGATGTGGTTGGTCTAAAAAAAGCGTCAAAAGGCAGCGTGGGCAGTGCTTAAAGAGATATTCCAATGCGCTACTCACTATGGAGAAGATTTTGAATCTGGCAGCTCAGATGTCCAAATACCGGCTTTGATGTGACTGGGTTGGTGATGAGATTTCGCGTCTTGCCACAATGGTTAACGAAATCTTAATTCTCCCTTGTTATGCTATACCGACAAAACAATATTCGGAGGTTTATGACAGGGTCAGAACAGAATGACTCATCTACTGGTAGTATGTTTCCAATCAACCGCTCTGTTGGCGGCAAAGGTCTGGATACGGATTCGCAGATCGAAGCCGTCAGGAAATCCATCCTCGATGAAATTGAGATAGCCAAAAGCATCATAAACCAGCAGATCGATTTACTGCGTTCCACTCAACAGGATTTTGAGATGGAAGACGTGATTTCCCAACTGGAAAATCAACTCAGACATTTGAGCAGTCAGGCGCTTGCTGCCTCAACCGGTTCCATTGCCGCATTGATGGCACTCAGCCGCACCATGCCCAACATGGTTGCCAATAACGCCCGTGTCAGCGCTCTGGCACACACTGAAGCGGCGTACCAAAGCGCGATAATCGTCTTTGAAATGACAGAGGATCAGGTCAGTTACTATCATGCGCAGCATGACAGGCAGGCAATTGCCTTCGCATCTTACGAACAACGCAGTTCTGGACATATCGAGCAGCTGGCCGCAGCCAATGGCGTTGATATTGCTGCTTATCGCGATAATCGCCAACAATTGCTAAAAGAAAAGGAAGAAGCCAAAGCCAAAGGTGATCGCCTTGGTACTTTCAGGGCTGATGTCCTGCTCTCCGTCAATAACACACATGGTCTGGTGAAATCCGGTGCTGCAGATCAGGAGATTGAGCGCTCGCAACAAGAATCTGCCAAAGCCCGCGAGCGATATTTGCGCGAAGTTGAATTTCAGGCGCGCAAAAGCGCAATATCTGCCGGAATGTCAGAACAGCAAACCATTGAACATATTGCCAATGCCCGTATCTCCGCTTCAAATGATCTGGCCGAAGAGGAACGTAAACTTGCGCAATCCAACGGCGTTGATCCACAGCGATCCACTAGTGGGCTTCCTTCCAGTGAACTGGTTGAGCGGGCAAAGGAAACCAATGCCGCCTCCAGTGTAGAGGAATTCAAAAATATGAATAACCGCACGTCTGAGACCGTCATCGAGGGCGAGCAGAGCATCAAATCTGCCCGTGATCGAGGCAATAATCAGAAATTATCAGACCGGAAATCTGCCGATAGCACTTTTGCGGGTCTTGGAGTTGATATTGTGAATGAGAAACCGGCATCCGGCGCTGTGACGGTCAAGAAACTGGCCGTTGCAGATGTTGATCATAATCAGGTCGAGCGACCAAACACACCAGCCATATCCGATAAAACCGATGGCAAGTCTATAGTATAGAAAATGCAATAATACTTGCCGAAAAAGGAATATTATCCTATACTTGTCAATATATGGACATTTTTGAACATGAACAACGATTTGAAGAAGCAGGCATTCAACATGGACATGCCAGAGTCATTCTGCAAGCTATCAATAGTGGTGATGCTCGGGCAATGACCAAAGCAGATGGTGACCGGCTGGAAATAAATCTGCGGCGGGAATTCACTACCAAATTTGAAGCCCTGGAAATCAAGTTTGACAGCAGATTTGAAGTACTGGATGCCAAGCTGGATACCATGACCCAAAAACTCATTGCCACCGTCTGGACAGTTGGTGGTGTCGCTGTTGCGGTGCTGGTGGGTATCGACAAAATACTCGGCGTTTAAACAACATTATTCTATCGTCATTTACTCACAATATTTGAGTCACTGCGATATATCAGAATGCAATATCCGTTTTCCGTTTGCATGAGCCTGTGCAACCCGCGCTCCGGCGATCAGTCCGTCGCGTGTCGAAGTCTGAGTTGTTTTGTCGAAGCAGTCGCGGGTAATCTCATCAATCTTGTGATTGGAAATATTGGGAGCTATGGCCTGGTTGGGGCTATTATTTCCCCAACCATAACCGACATCGAAAGCTAGCTCACAATTTAAGTCCTTGGTGACATTTTCGACATTCACATAGCTGATCTGATTGTTTCGCGCCGCCGTAAACAGTTTTTTAATTTCCTGGTTAAATGCATCTGGCTGCATACGAGTGTAAAGATCACCCAAATTTCCCCGCTTTGCTGCTTCCTGCATTACCGCCACGCAATAATCTGTTACATCGGGTGTGGGATAACCATCAGCAGCCAGATTACCGAGAATTTTCGGCATATCACCAAATGCGCATCCAATGCGTTTGGCGTTCAGATTGTTATCAGATTTGATATGCAGTGTTTTGATCGCAAAATCATCAGGCAGCTCGGCGCTAGCTGCATTGGCCGACATTAAAAAACCGATGCACAAACAGCCCGCAATCTGTCTCATTGCGGGCATCCATATGTGCTTCTCTGCCGTTTGATTTCAATCTGGCGCAACGCCAGTGCCAACCATTTGCTACCCACTTGCTGGCAATTGTCCAAACCGGCAAATCCGCAGGCGATTATGGCGCAACCCGCAAAGGTTATACCAGCCGCCACCGCATCCTGCTTTTCCTCATACACCGAGCCACTTGCCGCAACGCATAATCCAAGCGCGATATTGGTACCGGGATTATCCTTGAGTATCCTCAGAATTTCATTGCTGATCAGCCGGTCTTCAGCATCCAGTTCGCCGCAACGGACGGATTGCGCCTGTGCGCTGTTACCAAGGCTCAACAATATTGGTGTAGCCAATACTGTGCGATAGAAAGACGATCGAATAGAGTAGGAAAAATGTGACATCGGCGGCACACCCAGAGATTAATCGTGCCGGAAGATGCTACAATATGTGCTATTCGGGTGCAGATACCTATAACTAACTGATAGAATTGATGAATGAGCTCTGTAACATCGTGGATAATGGTTGCCGTACATTCTGTAAGTGTTTGGATAATAAAGGGTTGCACCCGAATAGCACAATCGGGTGCAGATCGGAGGGGAATCATGGAAAACCCGCTTTCACCCGATATCTGGACAGCACTGCATGCAGATCGCAAAACCCTTACCACAGCGCAGGAACAGCGTTTTCTTGAGGTTGCTCGCCAGTTTCCCGCAGATACTCGTGTCCTGTGCGAACTGCTGTACTGGACGGGATGTCGTATTTCCGAGGCGTTGGCATTACGACGTGATTATGTTGATAGTCAGTTGGCATTCGTTGTACTGCGCACCCTCAAACAGCGCCGCAATGACAGCTTGCGTGCAGTTCCGGTTCCCAGATCATTCATTTCACTGTTACTGGCTTTACCCGCCGCTGAGAATGGACGTTTCTGGCCCTATAGCCGCTGGACAGCGCAACGACGCATCAAACCGGTCATGCTTGCTGCCGGCATTACCGGTGTTGCTGCAAACAGCAAGGCGCTCAGACACAGCTACAACGCCCGCGGCATTCGTTCTGGAACACCTGACCGGATACGTCGGTGCCTGCTTGGTCATCGCACCCAGCGCGCCAATGATCACTATGGTGAACTTGTCGGCTACGAATTACGCGATCATGCCCGCGCCATATGGGAAACAGAATGAGCAAGCATAATAATCAAACTGCCTTGTATAGCCAAGCGACTCTGCTTTGATTCAAATATTGTAGTCCTTGAACAGTGTTTCGATATCGCATTTGTGTTTTCGTCTGATGGCCTTTGCCTGTGCCCATTTATGCTCGATCGGATTGAGGTCCGGGGAATAAGGCGGAAGGTATTGGAGTATATGACCGGCATCCTTGATGGCCTTTTTCATGTCCTGGCGTTTGTGAAAACTTGCATTATCCATCACAACAACGGCGCCGGGAGGCAGCTTTGGAATGAGATCGCCTGTCAGCCAGCCATGGAAGACGTCACTGTCGATATTGCATGGAAACAGGCAGGTTGTCAGCAAGGAGCCTCCCAGCAACGCCCCGATGACATTTGTTCTTCCCCGCGCGTGCCAGTTATGGGCGCCACAACAGCGCTGGCCTTTGGGCGCATAGCCATGGGTGCGGGGCATATCATGGGCAAAACCTGATTCGTCAACATAGACAATAGGTTGGCCGGCCTTCTCATGCCCGCTGATCGTCTCGCGGAAGACTGTACGCCTGGCCGCGTCCGCCTTCGGATGGGACAGGGCTTTTTTTATATGTCACCCCAAGCTTGCGCAATGCCTGCCAGATCGCCTTTGGCGTAACGCCAAAACGTGCTGCCCGTTCGTACTGATAGGCGTCAGGATATTTCTCCACATCGCGGGCCAGTGCAGCCATGTCAATCTTGCGCGGACGGTTATCGCGCGTCGCCTTGGGCTCAATTTGCTTGCTCCAGCGCGTCAGGCTGGCAATGCCAACGCTGAAACGTTGCGAAGCCCGAGCAAAGGTCAGCCCTTCCTTCTTGCGAACCGAAAGAACATGGCGGCGAAAGTCAACTGAATAGGTCATGAATAAATATAATCAATTTAACGTCGTTTGGCTATATGCTGCAATATTCGCCTGTGAAGGGGCTATTGGCTCTTTGTACAGGTTGGCAGAAACCGGCCTACTCAGCGAAACCGACAACGCGACTGCTATTGATGTTATGACAGATTTGCTCAGACTGACCAGCCGGTTACATGACTATGAGTGATCCCCGGCGCTCTCAAGATTGAAGTGCGCATGTTTCGGGCCTGACTAGCCATCCTTTCGGAGCCGCTGTCGCTCGCCTCACCCGATCAGGGTGAGCGGCAGCGGTGGAGGAAGGATGGCGGGCCATCTTTTTGGTGGGCTTGAGCGGCCTGTTGAAAGGGAAGTGCAACACCTCACGGGCTATCATGATAGTCCGTCGATTTTGCGATCAAAAAGAGGTGTTGCACATGTCACAATACAAGCATTTCAGCTACCAGGAAAGGGTTGAGCTGGCCCGAATGATACACGAGAAGGTCCCAAAGGTTGCCATTGGGCAATGCCTTGGCCGCCCGCGTTCCAGCATTGATCGCGAGATTGCGCGCAATGGCAACAAGGACGGCACGTACAATGCCGATACAGCGCAGCGGCGTTACGAGGCGCGTCGAAGGCGGGGCTCTATGCCTCATGGCAAAAGGGTGGTGTGGAAAACATCAATGGCAGGCTGCGCCGCGATCTGCCGAGGCATCTTGATATTGACGCAATGAATGATGTGGACTTCGCCGACATAAACCTCATGCACAATCTGACACCGCGAAAATGCCTGGGATACAAGACGCCACTGCAAGCCCTCTTGTCCAATCTCGGTATCAATGCCAAACTCTCATTTCACAGAGGTGTTGCACTTCAAATTTGAATCCGCCCCCCATTTGCTTCAGCAAAAAACAAGAGAAATTTCCGCCAAAAATCAGTGCTGCATTTCCAGCGCTTTGTGAACAATATCGGGTTCCTGCGCGATAACTTTAAGATATGCACGTGCCGCCTCATCAGGGACGCAGCGGTTTTGTTCCCAGTCCCGCAATGTGCCAATAGGAATATGAAACCGTTTTGCAAATTCTTCCTGACTAAAACCAAGCGCCCGCCGGATAATCTTTGCCTGTGGCGTGCGCTTCATACGTTTCATGTCCGCGACGGAAAGCGGTAAATTATCAGGGTCAGGTTTTTCCATTTCAGCCATTGCTTTCGTGGTAATATCGTCGTTCATGCGCTTCTGCCTTTCGTGCAGAAATAATCCACACCTTGTCATGTCGTTCTGTATGCACAACAACAAGAATATTATCGGCGGCCATCCCGATAAGGATATAGCGCTCTTCCCCGTAATCGAACCGATCGTCTTCAAATTCGATAGCAAAGGGATCACGGAACGCTTGCCGCGCCTGCTCAAAACTCACCCCGTGTTTATAGAGGTTTAAAACAGCTTTCCTGTCGTGCCAGTCAAAATTACTATCATTCATAATACTACGGGATACCCGTACTTTGTCAAGAAATCTATCAAAATCGTTTTGCCTGTTCAAAAACCAAGAACTGCCTGTGTGATCTATTGCGTCAGCAGTTAGTGCTAACATTAATCTAATAACGAGAATGTTGCTGCTGGCCAATTTAGGTGAGGGCACCCATCTCCACTAATTCCTGTAGAAATCTGGTTACAGTAGCTTGGTCAAAAGGACGTCTCACTGCTGGATCAGCGATCATAAGGACAGATCATCACGGTTTTTCAGTTATCTTGATTCTGGTGGAATTGTTTCGTCTGGTTCCCGGCCTTTCTTCTACCGGCACTGATCACAACCAACCATCACCTCAAATTGCATGAAAACCCAAATCCTTCTCAATTACTTTTTCGGTTCCCCCTATAGGTCTCCCCCAAAAAAGATCATTGAAAACGCTATAGAACTTCCTGCTGCAGCCGGTCATGGCCGGAATGATCCGAGCCAATAACTGAAAGGAAATACCATGACTACCAAAAAAACCAACACCAACAAGCCAATTGAAACCCTGCGTGACGCAGCTGTGAAAGTTACTATCTGGCGAAACCAAAGCGAAAAAGGCGTATTCTTTACGGCCAAATTCTCGCGAACCTGGCAAGATGCCGATGGCAAATATCACGACAGCCAAAATTTCTCTGGTACACAGCTACTGCAAATTCAGAATTTGGCAGAAATTGCCTACAATCGTATGATCGAGCTGCGACAGGCTGAGAAAGTTCCAGCTAACGACGATAATAAGAACGCCGTCTGATTGAGCCGGATATGATAATATTGGAAGCGCTCCAATGTGGTCGCTTTCGGTATTATTCCAATTTCAAAATACCGTAATCAGTCAGCTATGCACTGGAGAGTGTGTATGCTGGCCAAATGGTGATTCAGCACAGGCCACCCGTTGTGCTCGCGATCGCCGCTATTGTTGGTTGGCCTGGCGCCAGATTAGTATGGAAGAATGCGTTTTTCGCTGGCTAACAACCGCGCCTTTTCGCACCAACAACTTTGAGGCCAAATGAAGTCAAATTACAACTCATCAAGAGGCTCATGGCACTTCCTGCATTAATATATGGTACCGCGGAAACCTGCAGCCAAGGCCCCAAACTACTTGGATTGAAGCTGTTGGGAGGCTGGAGATTAATACTATGGCAGTATAGCAAAGTGTGTGTTAAGAAATGGGGTGGTCTGCTAACCAAAAGGGTGGTATTATGAGATTTATCGGTCAGGCAGCAAAAACAGCACTTAGAATTTTGGGTAAGGATACTTCTCGAAAAGCTGCTCGAGCTTCCATCGTGAAATTTAGTGAGGAGGCCACTCATTTTGCCAAAGTAGTTACACTAACTGTTGCCGGTAAACCAGTTTATCTGAAATTTGTATCCTATCTTCATAAAGATCATCTTGGTAACCTAAATTCCGTTGGTGATGGTGAGTTCTACGGTGCGTTGTATGAAAACGACACCGGCCCGGAATATGTTACGCCCGATGGCGAAATTTTTTATAAGATTTAGCTATGAATAAAGCCAAAAATACAGACAAGCAAGACGAAGAAATATCGGATGATGAAGCCGCTGAAGCTATTCTCGAAGGCATTAGGAATTCGCTGTATTCAAAAAGTTCGTGGTTAAAAGCTACTGTCAAAGCACTCTGGAAAATTACAGGAAGTTAGGTTGCTAGCGCTCCAATTGGGAGTCTAAGGCTTTTCCTTCGTATGAGGCAGCAGAGACTATGTGACGTTTTTTAAAGATTGCGTGCGCAGCGACACCGCCACCAACAAAACCTGCTGCGACCGCGGCTATCGATTTACCTGCAAATGAAGGCAACAAATGTTGAACTGCTGCATACGCAACCACTGATCCCGTTGTTATCGCTGGTGAATCTCGCATAATACTATTTTCCTGCATGAAATGATTATATGCGAATCGCCCTGTGAGTAGTATTAAGTTTTTGTTACAATTGCTGACTCGGCCACAATCGAAACCCAGATTGAATCAATCCTGTATCACTTTCCCAGTCAGTCCGATCGCTGTGATGCTGGATCATTCGCGGTCTTCCTTTGTGGAGGCTGGCTACATACGCACCCAGCGGTGCCTTTGACGCAGTTTTAACCCAATCCAATGCTGTAAGCTGCAAACCAAATGGAACATTGAGGTTGAGTAGATTGCTCCTGCAGTGACCTCTATCCTGCGTCAATTCACTAATATTACTGTGATACGGCTATTCAATACCATATAAGCATGACATTCAATTATGATATTCTAGCGTAGTACAATTTATGATCGGTCATTCAACCCAATCACCTCGGTTCCCATGTTACCTTGCTGATATATGGCTCTGATTCATCAATCGCCATATCGTTTGTGTGTTGCTCCCACACCAGCCCAACATCATTTTCAGCGATGAGAAATACCAGCTCCGAGAGGTTTCGTCCTGTAACCGTAACGCGCCCGTCGACAAAGTCCAGAATAATTCCACCCAAATCAGGATGATCATGCGCGTTGACAAAATTACTCCAACTGGAAATTCGCTGCTCGCCATTTTTCAGACGCCAGATGATAGAAAATGCTCTTGTACGTTCCGCAAAACGGTAAAATGCCTCCTTGCGCGGAAACCCACTTTCCTCGTCGAGTTCGGTCTTCAGATTGTGCGGAAGCCGCATCGCCATGACCCGCTTATCAACGCCCGATATCTGCACCTTGATCTCCTAACCTGCCTTGATATTCAGCCATTACTACTTGACGCGCCTGGTTCATCAGATCAGCATCAACTACAAAATCTCTACCCCGTTCCACTGCAAGTCTGCGAGCAGTTTTCTCGATACGCATGCGGTAATTGGCAATTCGTTCTGGTCGAGATGTAGAGCGGCCAAATACATCAGTTTTGCCCTGAAATAATTCCCGTGTGCTAGCCCGATCAGCAACTTGTTGTGTCGCAACCCGCACTGCATCAATCTTGTCACTGTAAACCGCCACTTGCTTAGCCCCACGAGTAGCCGACACCAGAAATTGGTTCATGTTAACTGCTGGAAGTGCTTCTGCTCCCATAGCTACGATCACCTTATCGATCGTCTTGCTTTGAGCGGCATGAGACGTCCAGCAATATGCATGGTCAATATGTCCAAATTGATTGTCAATTACTTCGCCATTGTCCACCACAATATCTCCGGTTTTAGTAATTGCATTGACGCTGTAGGTATTGCCAGCGGTCAACCGCTTTCCACTAATAGTTGTTCCGCCGCGAGTGATACGAATATCATCACCGGCACTTAACGCGATATTCTGTTGCATGTACACGGAGAAGCGTTTGCTCAACTCAAGCGGCAGAGCAAATACTTTTCCTTCGCTGGATTCGAGCAAAACCTGATTTCTATTTACCCCAGTTACTTCCCACAATGAGCCACGAGCAGCACCGGGAGTGTGTTGATCAAAACGTATGAGAAATCCAACCTCATATCGCAGCGCAATACCTTTCTGCGATTCTGTCCAATGCAATGGGCGAAGTCCGAATACTGACTTATCTCGTTTGGACAGGATACCTTGTTCCTTCAATCCCGCGCGTATCCGGGTGGATATCAGGTCTTTCTCTGAATGCACCGGGTCAGCTACCAAAACAGACTGATTGGTCTTGCGCGCCTCAAGATAAGCATCGGCTGCCTTGGCTATGAAATCGTCGCTTTGATTAACCGCACCCATTGCATCAAGCCGTTTCCAGGCTTCTGCCATATCACCAATTCTAATCCATTCCACGGCCTCTTTGTAGGTTCCCGTCTGGCGCATGATATTTGTAATTTCTGCCGGTCGCAGTGCACCACGAGATTCGATCAGGCGCATCGCATCACCCCATTCAACTGATTGATGCTGCGAGCTGTCACCAACCAACACCAGACGCCAGTCATTCTTAAGCACAAGATCGAACAGTTGATTCATCTCAGGAATGCTTAACATGCCTGCCTCATCCACAAGCACAATAGCGCCGGGTCCAAGTTCTTGCTGCATCCGATCATTCATCAACAACATTTGCGTAGTGGAAGCACCTTTGAAACCTTCATTTGCGAGAGTGTCGCGACTGGATGTACGCGTGGCAAATGCAAATACCTTGCGCCTGCTGTCCACTAATGCATCCCTCAATTCCCGCAGTGCCGTCGTTTTACCAACACCACCACCACCGCGTATCATCATCACACGATCTGGCGAAGTCAGCACATGCATTACAGCTGCGCGTTGTCCGACATTAAGTATGTCATTTTTAATCAGATAATCGCCATGCCCCAGTTGCCGACAACTCACGCGGCCTGAAAGCACAAAATCGATCATGCATTCTTCCGCAGCCAGCGATGATTGCCGTGATGCCATCATGCGTGTGGACAATTGGCCATTGACCTTGGTTGATATTTCTTTGCGAACCAAATCGGATTTCGTGGCTTGCTCTTGAAGCTGTTCGAGTGTGACATCACCAAATCCACGCCATAAAGCGTGGCTAAACAGCTTGGTCTCATCAATCACCGATTGCTTGTCAAAACAGTGATCCAATGCATATTGCCAAGCCTTCTCCGGTGTTACCTGCTCGCGCTTGCCGGAAACTCGGTGGCGGGCATTGTTGATGACTTTATTCAAAGAATGCCCATGGCTGGGCAGCAGCCTTGCCATTGCCATTTCGAACATTTCCGCATCACTGGCATCGACATCTTTTTCCGCTCGGGTGCGAACCCCTTCTTGTGCTTTGTTGCGGGCGTCGGTGATACCCTTTGCTTTGGCCGATGCCTCTATCTCTTTGGTGCGTCGCGAATAGTGATCACGCAGTTCCTTATCAATCCCGTCAACTTCCCAGTATTTACCCTG
Organism: Rhizobiaceae bacterium; assembly: GCA_965248135.1. Taxonomy (GTDB): domain Bacteria; phylum Pseudomonadota; class Alphaproteobacteria; order Rhizobiales; family Rhizobiaceae; genus SZUA-100. The sequence continues at coordinate 170,562 of CBDFIN010000007.1, forward strand.
ACCTTCAATTTCATATCCAAGCTCTCTTGCAGCTAATGCCAATTCACTGTGGTAAATCGCTTCATAATATTCTCGGTGTGCGGTGATATCTCCAATTTGAACCGCCTTCACTTTCCCCTCAATTTCGTCCCATGAAAGTGACAAACAATAATTATGGGTATGCAAGTGTGGATCTGCCACATTATCTACCGGGCGGGCGAAATGATGAGTAAATTGCGCGGCTACGAGATTTCCCGTGGTTCGGTTGTCATGGCGATTAGCAACACCAACACGTACCCGTGTTTTCATGTCCTTTTCAACTTCCTGCAACATTTGGTCGTTGGCACGATGATGAATTTCCAGCAATCGCGGGTCGTGTGTTTTTGCATACAGAATTGATATTGACTTTGGTGCACTGGCTGTCAGATCGAACCCCGGAATTCGATCAGCCCGTTGTCGACCGGTCAATGTTGCACCGGTGACCGGATGACGATTGTCCACTACTGCATGAAAATCGGAGCGCTTTACACCGCCGAAAAGCCCCAAATGTCCGGCAAATATGCCAAACCATTGCCCGATGATTTTATCACCAGATTGATAATAGTCAGCTATCTGTAGGGCATCGTCAAAATATTGCTTTGCTCCAGTTGCTGAACGGCTCTTTGTAAGTCGTAACATTGCTGATATAGTGCCTGCAAAAGCTGAAAAAACAGTTAAGAAGCCATTAAAAATGGTTAGTCCCAGGCGTGTCCCCTAAGCAGTGCTTAGGAAGCTGAAACATTTTCAACATACTGAATTTTATCGATTTATGCAAAGAGGCTGTAAACAGGGGTTTTGATCATGGCATTTGAGAACCTTGCTCCATATCAGGACATAATTTTATCACTTCGTGAACCAGGTAGCAATCGGCGATCATTGGCTCAGATTGTCGATACAATGCGCGAAGAACATCAGGTAAATACCTCAATCGGAACATTGTCACGCTACCTTAAACAAATAGCACCGGACAAAGCCGTTCGTGATCCGACGCAGAGTGAACATGAAGCCATTGACACTCTTGCCATGCAAATCGAAATCATGACAGAGATTGTCAGTACCAAACAAGAATTGCGTGCCGTAATTGAGCAGCAAGATGGCCAGCTGCGCAACCTTACCTATGCTATTGACGAACTTAAAATAGAGGTTGCGAAAAAGCCAACATCAGATCCAGCACAGGGCAATGGCAATGCCGCAGGCCACTCCGTTGCGAATAATTCAACTCCACCATTGGTTGATAATACTCAACGAATGGTTCCACCATTACGTCGAATTTGGAAGCGGGCGTTTGTAATAACATTCTTGCTCAACCTGCTCTTGATCGGAGGAGCAGCATTGTGGCTTTCAAACCGATATTAAAGCTCCGCCGCATCATCCCGATCATGATCAAATTCTTGCTCCTGATTACCATATAAGTCGCCCATTTGTACAGAATGGAGCTGCTCGCTTGCCGCTTCCAACTCCTGTCGCTGCCCATAAAGTTCATGGTATTTCACGCGATCTGTTAACGCGCAGCCGACTTCCTGCAATGGTTTGCCGAACCATCCCTCTTCCACCACTCGTGCGCGAACATCGTCCACCGCTGCAGCCAGAGCATTGGGCCTTATTTCTCCCCAGTGCTTTTGTAATCGATTTTTTTGATTCTAATTCTGCGCGCAGTTTGCGTTGCTCACTCGATATACGATATTGTTCGTTCGCCATGTTATAGTCCTCGAAATTCCGGTGGCGCTATCGCTAGAAAAGGTCAAATAGCTGCAATGACACTCATTGATTCCATACTTAGCCGATTGTCCGGCATTGATACAGCCTCCAAGTCGTCTCAACCACCTTCACCAACCACTGATGACGACATATTGCCACCAGCACCCGTTGTTTCATCACCGGCACTTCTTTCCATACCACAGCCGGTTGCCATAAGATCCCGTGCCAAAAAGGTAAGGCAATCGACTTATTTGTCCGATAGAAAAGCACCTTTGTTGAGACTGTCAAAACACGATTATTGGACAGTTGAAGATGCCGTGTGCGGCACCCATATTTTTGGTGGGAATGGATCTGGAAAAACCACGGGATCCGGACAAACCATTGCCAAGGCGTTTCTGAGAGCAGGTTTTGGAGGACTGGTTCTTTGCGCCAAGCCCGATGAATTGGTGAACTGGCAAAATTATGCAAAGGCGTGCGGGCGCTCCCAACATTTGATAGTCTTGGCTGAGGATGAACCGTGGCGTTTTAATTCCCCGGTTCAACTCCGAAACGCAACATTTGTTTGCTGATGGAATATGATTTTTGTTTGCGGATTTGGTGGGCGGGGTCAAGGGCATTGTCGCGTAGCGATGCGCAGCACCCTTGAGGCCGACCGGAAAATCCGCAAAACTCGTCAAACCATTCCATTATGCCTTTGATTATTTAGCCAGATGGCTGCAATCCTTGTATGGGACACCACATCTCACGGAGGATATTATGCCCAAAGGACATCACCATCTGGCCTATGATCAAAGATGCCAGATTTACACACTTTTGCAAACCGGTCTCTGCCGCGCCCAAATTGCCCGCCAGATTGGCGTTGAGCGTTCGACTATCACCCGAGAGTTGCAGCGCAACAAGGGCAAATGTGGTTATCGCTTTAAACAAGCGCATGACAAGGCGTGTGAGCGGCGCAAAAAGGCCTCTTGTGTGCCGCGTAAAATGACCGTTGAGCGCGTCGAACTCATTGAAAGCCTGCTGACGAAATGGCAGTGGAGCCCCGATCAGATCAGCGGCTGGCTGGCTCGAAACGGGCTCTTCGTCTCACACGAGTGGATTTACCGCCACATCTGGGCGGACAAAAAAAAGGGTGGCAAATTATGGACTTGCCTGCGCCATCGCGGCAAAAAATACAATCGACGCGGCACGAAAACAGCCGGTCGCGGCCTCATTCCAGGGCGGGTTGACATTGAGGAACGTCCCGAAATCGTCGAAACCAAAAGCCGTGTTGGCGACTGGGAGGGCGATACTATCATCGGCAAAAACCACAAGGGTGCCATTCTTTCTCATGTCGATCGAAAATCAAAATACACCAAGCTGGTTCTGTTGCGCGACAAATCAAAGGACAGCGTGCAAAAGGCCTGCGGCAAGACGCTTTCAAAGCTCAAAGCGTTCATCAAAACCATCACGTATGACAATGGCAAAGAATTCGCCGGGCACAAAAAGATCGCCAAAATATTGCAATGCGACATCTATTTCGCCAAGCCCTATCACTCATGGCAGCGCGGCCTCAACGAACATACCAACGGTCTTGTTCGCCAATACTTCCCAAAGGGTACCGATTTCACTAAGCTGACAAAAGCCGAAGTTCAGATCGTCGAAGACAAGCTGAACCAACGTCCAAGAAAATGTCTCGAATACAAAACCCCATATGAGGCCTTTTCAAAGGAATGTGAGCAAAATGTTGCATTTCAATGTTGAAGGGGCGATTTTATTCAGTATGAGTTGAACCGACCAGGTGATCCAGCCAGCCGGGTTGATAATCTGGTCACCGTTTTGATGAACCTGCTTGAGCAGACCGGCAGACAAAGCGGTGGTGACGATCGCATCTGGCAACAGGCAGCTGAGCAGTTATTGCGCAATGTGTTGATGATATTGGTAACAGCGCGCAAAGAATTCAGTCTTCTCGATATTCAAAAATTCATCGATGCCATTCCACAAACCGTACAGGAAACCAAAACATCAAGCTGGAAAAATACCGACACGGCTAAATATCTGATTGACGCGAAGGCTGCATATGAGAATGCGAATCGCATCGCAGATTATGAAGCAATCCACCATTACCTCACAGTGCAATTTCCGTCACTTGCAGCCCGAACACGGTCTTCCGTGACATTTACTTTGTCGGCTACTTTGCAGGATTTATTGGTTGGTGCCACCCGAGAATTATTGACCACGGGGTGTAATTTTTTTCCGGAGGACACCCATGAAGGAGCCATCATTATATTGGCGATGCCAGCAGCAATCAAACGCTCTTATGCAACCGCGCAAACACTGTTCAAGGTCGTCTGGCAAATGGCCGCACTCAGGCGCATGGAGCATGTCAATGAACAAACACGACCAATCTTCTTATGGATAGACGAAAGTCACCTCTTTGCATCCGATTTTGACACAACATTTCAAAGTTTGGCTCGCACTTCAAGAACGTGTTCTTGCTGGCTAACACAATCCCTGAGCAGTTACGTCCACCGTCTTGGAGGCAAAAACCCTGAACACACGACACGCGCTTTAATGTCATTCTTCCAGACCCATCTGTTTCATGCTCAGGCGGATCCGGCAACAGTCGATCACGCGCAAAAATTATTTGGTAAAGGAGAAATCACACGGTTCAATCAGCAACGATCATCGGTGCAAGGCACCAACTGGTCGCATTCCAGTGGTGGCCAAACGACCTACAGCGGACACAGTAATTCAGATGGTAGCTGGGGTTCAGCGAGTGGTGGGGGTTCGAATTGGTCTGACGGCGAAGGAGGAAATCAATCAGATACAGTCGGTCATTCCACTACTACCACAATGGAAGAAATATTGCAGGCGTCTGATTTTGCCGGATTAGCAACCGGAACCGATCAGGTTGATCAATCACGCAAACATTTACGCGGCATCTCGCAAGCCTGGGTGTTTCGCACCGGAAGGCCATGGGCGGATGGCAATATGCATTTACTTGCACAATTTGACCGTCGGTTGCCATGAAATCACGTAGGCCACGGATTCTCCCACGTATCGTGTACTTCGTGCTGTTGTCTTTTTCCGCACCATTATGGTTGTTGTTGCGATCTTGGTATGGCCCACGGCTTTATTTCATACTTTTGATTGCCTCCTTGACGCATCCATTCGCCTTGCTTTGGTTTTCGATGCTGTTAGATACATTGGATTTTGAGGATACTGCGAAACAGCTTGAGCATTGGTTAGATTGGTCTACTTCTATAATAATCCTGGGGTTTGGAATTCAACTCGTAATTATTGTCTTGCAAATTACGGCGATTACAATTTCTCGCATGTGGCGATCTCATCCCGCGTTTGCGGGATCGTTTTTGCTTTGGCCGGCATCACGCCGAACCTTTCCATTCGATTTCATCGGTTTGGTGGCGCTTGCCTACATATTGCCATTAGGTGTTCCACTGCCACCAATGACTATTCTGGACATCGCGGTAGCTCTGCCACCGCATCAGATTGATGATGCAGCCATCTTCATTGCCACCATCTATGGTTTGCTTGTCATTGATATCACTTTTAACAACGGCAGACTGCGGTTTTTCGATTCAGGTGAAGAGCCAAAATCACATCCGAGAATCAAACCCAAGCCTGCAAATAAATTCCAAACGCGTATCAGCAAAACGGCAAAGCCTTCAGCCGAAACACTTGGCGAAATATTTTCCCGCCGTGACAAGGCATTGAAAGACATCAACCAATCGGTTGACCGATAGTAAATGAAATAGTGTGAATTTTGCTGTAAGTGCGCACGAAGCTGATTGCTTGGGATAGAAATCCACTTTTGTTTGACGCTATTCACCAATCCAATCAGTATGCGCGACTATATGGGTTATATTTTACATAGCAATTCTGATTTCCGTCAAATTCACGCAGCATTCTCTCCAAACAATATGCAGAGTTTTGATTCGTGACAATTTCCCAAGAGCAATTGTCTATTCTTCGCGACCGAATGGAAGAAAAATTGGGATGCGCCACATTTCGATCCTATCTTTCGGATGCTAATTTTGTAGCGGATGTCGCCTGCACCAATGTACAATTGATAGTTTCATCAAAATTCAGGGCCGATCGACTTAACGAACACCACAAGTTCGATATCCAGAATGTCATTTCACAGGTGTTCGGGAAATCGATCAGTCTGGAGATTGAGGCAAATTCACACTGCGGGCAGCCAGAAACCCAACAGCTATTCGAGGCCGATGAGCAATATAATATGTTTGTCCCAACCATCTCGGAAGTATCGATAAAAGATGACGTGCATCTTATGGGAATTGCACCATTCACTCTCCAACCGCGCGGCGACACCCGTACCAGGCTTTGTTACAGAAATATTGACGGCATGGACATCGATATTAAAGCGCACCCGGATTATGGGCTTCCCACCCCGATGGACTTTAACATCGTTCTAATGATGGAGAGCCATTTGGCGGCGAGTGCCAATCACTACCGAAGAGCGCTGAACTACTATCAAACCATGAAAAAAACTGGTCGAACTATCGAGAAACCTAACCCGCCACCAAGGGTGTTTCGCCCCACAGTTAAAGAGATCATGGAATTCACACGCGATCACGACACCAAACTTGGTAAACGATATGGAGGTAAACAGGCATCTGTCCTTGAGCTAAGGCTGGATAGACTTAAGAACACCAATGCTAAAATTCGCCAAACCGGAAATCGCCGAAAACGCGTTGGAACATTTAGTTATATTGGCGATTGGCGCGTGGTTTCGGAAACAGAAACAGGCAATATAGAGCAGGTAGAAATTGAGTATCCTGACTGGATTTATGCCGGGATTGTTGAGGCTGTCAGGCCTACTATTCTTACATATGACGATGATTATGAACTGCTAAAACAGCCAATTATGATGTTTCTTTACCGGGTCTTGCGTTCCAAAGTGACCGATAATCATAAAGAATTTTATTTGGAGGATCTGCATCGTCGTAGCGGATCACGTCAACCCCTGAAAGAATTTAACCGAACACTTATAGAACGCGTTGATGAGACGGAGAAACAAGGATTCTTTGATTGGAGTTTATCAATCCAAGGCAATGCGAGGCAACGCAAATTGGTGGTCACAACAAGGGTACCAGCCTCTGAAGAGCCATAACAAGGGCAGGTCGTATCAGTTGTCAGCATTTTCTGTTCGTACTATGCCCCACTATGGGACAATCTCCTCAACTCGAAACAAATAAAATCTCGTACCATGCCCCACCATCAAACAGAATTTAGCCAGATGCTGACTATTATTGCAGTTTTGGTGGTCTCAACTTGACTTTCATAAGTGTCGGCAAACCTGTTGATTTCTCGTACCTTACCCCACCATTTACCGGACTATGCTACACCAAACACGTACCATGCCCCACCATCACTCGTACCGTGCCCCACTATCGTTCGTACCATGCACACCGCACTTTTGTTCTTATTCAATATGTTAGATCACCCCCTTTTTCTTATTCCTATATCTTCTTTCACCAACCGTCACGTACTGCGTCCCACCATAGAACGCAATTGCAACTGCAATGGTGATAATGTCGATGTAGCGACAGAAACCAAAATACAGAAAGTATCGGCCTCAGTCGGCCAATAAATATTACATTAAATAGCGTCTGCATACGCAGACAATTTTTTTGCACCTACCCTACGTTCGCTATGCTCACTTCGCCCCATCTCTTCGAGATGGCCTACAAGAATAGCTTGGCATGGAAATGAGAGTTTGGCAGCTGCCAGCCTAACAGACAACCAAATGATTGCTGGGAAGTCCTGACGTGTGCCACAGATGCCCGTGTTAGGCTTTAGTGTCACTTCACCGCCCCAGCCAAGAACTAGCGTTCTAAGGCGAATTTTGGTAGACGAAATCTATAATCTTCTTTAGGAATTAGTTAGGGCGATAGTCATCAAATAACATTAGTTATTTCAGTATGTTAGCGGCTTGCCTTATTTGACCGTCCATCTAACATGCTGCAATTATTGATGTATGTCGTGTTTTACGCACTTTATTACTGTCGATGGCGGTATATTGGAACCGGCGGATATTCTGACCTCTTTTGCCTTTGAATGTCAGAAACTTAACATCCATTTGAATCTGGTGACCAGGAACTTGTTTGTTGTAGCGCTTGGTGTGTATTTTCCGCATTCGGGTGCCGCGAGAGAGACGGTTCAGACCATTGCGCCTGAGGATTCGATAGACTGTGGCATCTGATAAATTGAGGCCATGATATCTCGCCATATACCACACGATCCTCATTGGGCCGAGATGGTATTTGCGGCGAAGAGGTTGAACCCTTCCTCAATTACAGGGTCCGTTCTATTTGCGTGCCGCTTTGTAATTGGTTTGGCATTAATCAACCCGGCTTCACCATGCTTTTGATAAGCTTCTCGCCATCTGTAGAAGCTGGATCTGCCGACCCCAAAATACCGACAGGTTTTGGCGACATGACCAATCTTTTCAGCATATAGAAGAATGCTTAGTTTGCGATGAATTTCGCGTTGATCCTTGTTCATTAAAATCTCCTTCTTCCCAAATCTGGGAGTTTAAAGAAAATGTCCCGCGAATACCGGCATATCTACAAAATAGTCGAGTATGTTTATATTGGTCACGGCTCACCTCTTTGATTTTGAGCTGTCCTGTGAATCACAGTTCAGCAAAAAAGGGAACCGTCAGATTTTCAAGCGATTGCCATGCAATTCAGTGAAAACTTGCATATAACTCAAAAAATAGATAATTGGGTTTTAAAGGGTTCATTGTGAATACAGCAATACGCGGCGATTTACCGGGATGGCTCCTGGATCGAATTGATTCCACATCTGACGAAGAGGTGCGCGAAGAAATTGAGATTAAATTCATTCTTCCGAAAAATAACTGCCTCACCGCAGTGAAAAAAAACAACCCCAGAATACAGAATATTGAACAGATCTATATTGATATAAATGTATTAAAAGAGACCGCAGTAAATATATTGCCGGACAACTGCGATACTTATACCGAATGGCGTGTCAGGCGAAATAATGACGAGTATTTTGTGACCGGAAAATCTGAAACCGCTACAAGTATCACTCGCAATGAATTTCAAAGGCCAATCAGCACAGAAATGTATAATTCCATAATAAAAACAACAGGTAAGAACAAGAATACAAAATCGGTCAAGAAAATCAGGCAATCTTTCGAATTGACCGTTGGAAAAGAAACGATTTTGGTTGAGGTCGATAATTTCAAAGAGGTGGCAGGGAATCCCGTGAATCTGGATTTCGTTTATTGCGAGTTGGAACTGAAAAGCAAACCACTGGCAAGATCAATTCAAAGTGGGCTGGTCAGCATTGGGGCATTGGAAACATTTGTTGTCGGCTTGGAGGTCACCAGATTTAGAGAATTTAAAAATGCTTGGCTTGCTGAATACGGATTTCCGGCAGAGACATTTCATAAAGTAAATGCATGGGTGCAAAACGCTTGTACTCGCGAATTTCAACAAATGATATGTAAAGCAGACCCCAAGGAAATAGGGCATGTTATGTTGACACTAGAGCAACGTAATCAAATTGGGAAATCAGAACTCAAATCCAGCGCAAGTGCTAAACCGCCGCTCGCGGAATTGCGTTTTGACGTGGGAGATACTTATGGCCGGTCGGCACGAGTTCCCGAGAAATTCAATATTGCCGACAATCACGGCTATGGCTGGTTGCGTGACTTTCAAAAAATTGTTTCTTCAGATCCATTTCTCAGACTATTTTCCAAACCGCAAATATTTAGACCAGGGCTGGGAAACAATACCACCACGACCAGAGGACAGCACACGCTGGATGTAATATCAAGCGCACAAAATATTGCCAATCAAACCGGGTTAAACGATCACCTCGCTGCGGCAATAGCCGCATTGCACGATTTGGGGCATCCCGCCGGAGGGCACAAGGGCGAAGAATTCCTGTCAAAATTGAGCAGGCAGTCTGGCGATGGAACATCCATCTTGTTTAAACACCACATTTATTCTCTTTCACTGGCAGAAATATTTGATTTTAACCTGCAGAGAGAAGTGCAAATTGGCGCGTTTTATCACAAGTCCGGTGGCAAAAAACTCACTGCTCCCGCCAATTGTCCCCAAGAGTTTGGTGTTGTCAGAATTGCCGACAAAATTTCCTATGTACCTTGGGATATTCACGATTCGATCAAGAATAATTTCTTGAAAAAGGGTGATGTTCCCCAATGGATTTATGATGAATTGGGCTCTGAGCCACCCGATTGGATTATTACAATGATCGACGCAATTGTTGATGAAAGTCAGCAGGAGTTTAGTGTAACATTCTCTGAAAAATCGGGAAAGGTTTTTAAAGCCTACGAGGCTGCAAGGAAAATTGTGTATGATAATGTGCACAGTAAAATATTTTGGCAAACTCTTGAGGTTCAATACGAGTTATCTTTTCAGATACTTAAAAATTCATTCCCCGATATCGATCCGATTCCGATTCTGGCTTATATGACTGACTCTGAAATTGAACAGATCGCAAAACATGCAGAAGCCAATCCAATTGGCACAAGTATTGACTTGGAATACTTAAAGGATACAGGAATGGGAGTGGTTGAGATATTGGAGCATTTAGCGAAAATCAAGGAAGCGGGGGAGTGGGACCAGAAGGTATTTTTCCATCATATGGAACGCCACCGCCTAAAGTAAAATCTTCAAGGAATTCTACCAAATAGTTAACAGGAGTGCCTTGTTTTTATTGCCCTTTGTTGTAAAGTTGCTGCATAAATTGATTGGTTGATTTGAGGGACTAATGCAAAGACCCTTTGTTGTAAATCTGGTTTCACACAAAGGCGGTGGCGGGAGAACGACCGTCGCGGTCTCACTTGCGGAAATTTTGGCTGTCCAAGGCAAAAACGTCCTCCTGATAGACATGGATTTTGAAGCTCCGGGCATTCCATTGTTTACCAATCGGTGGAACACGGAAAAACTTAAATCCATCATGGATTTTCAGCCAGAAAACCTTGTCTGTATTGCCGATATTTCGCCTGCTAAACCCGGGCAAAAACCGATATCCGAAAAAAACAATGTTGGATCGACTCGTTGCCGGATTCCAGGCAGTGTGGACTGCCTGCAGATGACTTTAGAACATATCAGGGAGGGGTTGCCGGATATTTCAGATGCCAACATCAAATGGAATCAAAGCGTCGTTTCTGATATCTTACAAACATTCCGAGAAAACGACAGTATTGGGAAAATTGAAGTCCAGGTACAGAAACAAATGAGGGATTACATCTATGAGTATATTCCCAACTCAAAAAAAGAAATTTCTGGAAGTCAACCAACGAAACTGCCTGCCCGAATATTTTTACTCCCGTCGGGTGGATGTTATTTTAGAAAATCGAAAGAAACCATCCGTTGGGAATATTCTGGAACCAATTATTACATCCTAGATAGCATGAGTTCTGACGAGACGGCGCGCAGTAAGATCGCGCAGCCATGGTTGCCGCGAGAATTTGTTTTCAATGGCGTAAATTTGACGGCGACGCTGGTCAACGCCGCAGTTTACCAACTTGACAAGATAAATGCGTCTGTTGATTACGTAATTATTGACCTTCGCCCGGGAGATGATGTGGTCACAGGTGCAAATTTCAGTGCTTCTGATGGTGTAACCTATACCAGCGCGGCGTCCCGGGGGGCCATGAACGGGATAATAGAAGATATTAAAATTCATAAAGATGCTTATTTACCACAAAAAGAGGGGGAAAGAAATGATCGAGTACCAAAAATATTCGGCTGCTTTATTGATAAACTCTCTTTTGAGGCCCGGAAAGATTCCAGAAATTATGCGCAAGAAAATGTTGACGATCTTGGCTACCCCGATGTTTTTGATATTGTTAGTGAAAAAGATGATTGCCTGAAAAATATCGGAAAAATTGATTCTATTGGTAGAACCATGCAGGTTGCGTGCCATCATGCATATGGAACGCTAAACCAGATCCCGCTATTTCCATGGAACAATGCCGATACAAAAGACAAGGCTTTCGATGTCGTTGGTTCGGTCGATACTATTTGGTCCACTCTCGGGCTAAAAAAATTCCGGCCTGCAAGTTTACTACCGCTGCCTTTGGATAACTATACGTTGACCGTCCAGGAACGCACCTTTGAATTGACGGACTGGTCGAAGCGTGTTGCGTTCTGGAGTGACAATTCCGTTCTTCAAAATGATCCGATTGGAGCGGGTGCCAATTGCATAGCGCTCGTATCAGCCGAATATCGCGATAGTTTCTCAGATCCACAGACCGTACCAATTAGATATTTCCAGGGGGATTTTAAGGGCGACTGGATCTGGCGAATGGCGAATGCGCTGGGCCTCAAATGTACAGATGGAAATGAATCCGGCGACACCGCGAAAAAAATAATGAGTGTGTTGGACAAGGCGCCTCAATCTATAAAAGAACTCGATGGGGAGTTGAGCTCCGGTGCAGTTCTTGATTCGTATTATTTCGTACTTGGAAAATTGGTTAATTTAATTGCGCAGGATTCAAATGAAAAATCTGAATATGAAACAATATTGCAACTATGTGATGCTGCAATTAGCGCTTTTGAATGCCGCGAAAGCCATTTGAAATATGACGGCCTGAAAATAAATCTCAAGATACTTCAGGCGAATACCTATTTCAAATTGGCGACCATTGAATTTGACTTGTACGAACTGAACAATGCTCGCGATCACTTTAAGAGAGGGTTGAAGCTCTTTACCGAAGTCAGGGAGATTTCAAATACCAGCGGGGATTCGCTTCTGAAGCTGGACGCAGACAAGTATGAGAACCTGCGGAAAGATGCGGACACTGAAAACGTGTTGTTTTTTCTTAATTACTTTATCACTGAGAATGAAGCCAAGGCTACGGAATTGATGGGCAAGACCGATAATTCTCTCGTAATCTCATTGGTCGATTGGTTTGAGCCACTTCTGAAACTATGGAGTAAACCGGATTCAGTACCCAAAAGGTTGGAAATATGGATCGAAGATTATAATCTTTCTGATATTGCATTTTTTCTAGCCGCGACCGGTTCTACGCCCTTGAAGAACCTTTCAGACAAACTGTTCAAAGCCTTGACTTCGGCACTCGACAATAACTGGGCGACCCTTCAATTTTCAATAAGAGCCCATATGTTACCCTGCTATTTACACAATGCCTGGGCCGGTTTGGCATTCAGCAGGGATAAGCCAAACGACGTATTATCCCGCCGTTTGGACGATATTTACCGTCAAACCAATGCGTTTGGTGGATTGAAAAATCGGGCCAAACTGCAAAACTGGGCAGGAATTGCCAATCTGGAATTGGCAAAGGTAATGTTTTTAGACAATTCCATTGATGCGGCAACTGAGTTTTCGCGGCGGGCGGCATCCCTTCTTTTGCGTTCAGCTATTAACGACCATGATATTTCCGCCTGGTTTTTACTGGCAATCGCAAGAACAGTGACACGCAGGTGCCTAGAAGAAAGAGTCGGCAATTCAGCGGACTCAAAAGACAAAGAAATATTGTTAAAGAGGATATTGATCGTACGACGGGATGCGTTTTATGCCTACGAACAATGGCACGCCCTGGCATCTGCAGATGTAACCCGAGACGATAATCAAGATCATTTCAATCCCGAAAAATGCACAATGAAGTTCCTAGATGAAGGGAAGGCAAAATCAAATAAAACTGCATTAGCCTTGTTTGGTGAAGATGTAGAGGTTCAAGATGATACAAATTTGGGTATGGACAATGACAAGACCGTCATGATCAGGCCTGGATTAATCTCAACCATTGGTGGCCTAGATCGGTATTATCAAGGAAGCGAGGCAGGCGAACTTGATGAGAAATTGAGTGAGTATCTAATACAAGTTCTTGATGGCAGTGGTAATGAGCACTGGAATAGAAATACAGCTCTTGGATATGCCAAAGAAGTGAAAGGGCATTTGAAAGTTTATCTAAAACTGGGGCTGGAAAAAGACGGGGAATGAATTGGCACCATGAGCGCATATTCACTGGCCAAGAAAATGGTCCAATGGAGGTTAAGAACTTAAAGTGACGCTTTTTATTTCGTTTTACTCTTTTAAGGGTGGTGTCGGTCGCACCAGCGCGATGATGAATGTCGCACGCCATCTGGCGGAACGAAAAAAGAAAGTACTGGTGGTCGATGCGGACGTTGCCGCGCCGGGTATTGATGTATTCGAAATTCTGGACCGTTCAATGGTTGATTTTCCTAGTTACAGCCCCTACCGGCGGGAAATTTATCATCAGCTAAATGAGCTTGCTCAAGGTACCGATAATGCAAATGACCAACATATCTGGAAGACCGGGGTTTTAGAAAAACTGGACGAAAAAAGCGAGAATGAAGAACTTACTAACAGAGAACTTATTCAAAAAATTCTTGGAATTGCCGATGAAAATTCCAAGCCTGCCAATCATTCTGAAAGTTCCCAGCCGGTAAACTGGATGGAGGTTGATAAATTTGTCGAAGCCAACAGCAAGCCCGCTAAATTGTTGGCCTTGAAAGAGGAAAATACCGGATTTGTTGAGTATCTTAATACATTGAGCGGAGGTAATGATCCGGATTTAAGTTGTATAAAAAACATCGCTGCAAAAACGGTTATGCACGCCGATATCAAGATGATGCGTGCCGGCGCTTATGAGGACAACAAAGAGTATGAAAAAATCCAAAATGAGTTGATAACGCGGCTGAATGAATTGGCAGAAGACCGCGATGATGATAGCGGCATCAGCAAAAACCTAATTAAACTGGCCAGGGAATTTCATCAGGAAGTTAATGACAAGATTAAAGCTGACTATGTTCTGATCGATTGCCGACCTGGCCGGGACATTATAACCCAGTTTTGCGTCAATTATCTGGCTGAGATCAATGTATTGATGTTTAACCTTAATCCCTGGAATTTCAGTGGCATCCAGACCACTTACAGCGAGTTGGTTAAATTTCACAAGGAAATTAAGAAAGATCCGAAAAAATACTCCGGTGCCCATCCTGAAATTCGGATTTTGCTCGCTGCGTCACCTGTTCCCCGTTATGCCAAAAATTCAGACCTCTATGCGGGCCAGATACAAAATGTGAACAACACAATGAGTTATGCCAAGAATATTCAAGGCAAGGGTGGCAGCGTCGTTGAGGTGCCTTTTTCAGATATTTTGTTGCTGCGTGACATAATTATTTTTGATTACGATCAGTCAGATCTGGCAAACACAGCTTACAGTGAGTTGGCTGACCTGATTATCGCAGAAAACACCGGTGATGTGCAAAACATCGTTCAGCGCGTACTTTCCGGTCATCAAAATAAACAGGAACAAATAGAACAACTAAAGGTACTGGCGTCATTAAACTTGAACAGCCCCATCGTCGCTTTGGAACTGGCCAAATTACAAATGGATGGCGCGGACTATAATGATAGCATTGATTCACTTTGCATAGCCGGTGAGCGCGAGAATATTAAAATTGGGGAACTTACGGATAGCCGTTCTGCGGATGATGAGTCAGAAATTTGGAATTCAGGATTTACCGCCGAAATTCGAATTAATCTTGCCGAGGTATTCCACAAGAAATCAGAGGAAGGCGATAAACCCGAACCAGAGGATTCAGAACTGAAGCCCAAAACACTAGAGCTCAAAACCACGTGTGACATAATTTGCCTCCATAAAAAGATTATTAGTGACAGAAAAGGTTCAGGAGAATTTGCGAAAACTGACGGAGAGTATCCGGATTTCGATACCGTTTTCACATTCGACCCAAGCTGTGGCGATAAATCGGTTGAAGAGTTTTCTGATCGCGTGGCAAAAAGATGGAGTGACGATGTTTTTCGTAAAAAACTCGATGATACTGCTACCCAGGAGACTGGCGATGAAGTTTTGGAAACCGACAATTTGAAAAAGGGAGAAACCGAACTTATGCACGCTCTGGCGCTGATGTTTCACCTCAAGGCTTGCAGGCTGCAACAAACAATAGCGCCGTCTGGCAAGAAAATTTACGATTCCGATTCAGGAAGCCAGTCGAACGATAATTTTGAACGACTGGGCTGCTATGCCATAGCTGCCGAAAATATGAGCCAAATGGCATTTGATCTGGACAAGCAAAATGCAAAATTCGCCAAATCACTGGCAAAAATGTCCCGCACCCGGTCCAGTGCCGAAAGCTTGATCACTTTCAGAAAGAAAGATTGAGGGAGATGGCATTTCCTATTTGCGAACATAAAGAATTTATTGCCAAGAACCAACCGCTTCATGATCGATTGAAGGATGCGCTGGAGCAAAATCCACTGGACTATGACCTGCTCAAGGATCGCGCCTATTCGTTTGTTGCCCGGGGTCTGGCATTTTTATGGCGCGCCGGTAATAGTAGTGACCAATCGGATAACAAATGGTTTCTGGCTCACTATCCGCTCCGGAATGAAATACCATTCATTGTTTGTTCGCAAAACGAAGCAAGACAAATCAATGCCGAAGGCGAGGTTGAAGCAAGCACTGCTCTCGGTGAACTGGAAAAAGCCATCGATGTATTTGAAAGAATGCATGAAAGAGATTCCTCACTTTCCGATGGAAAGATGGGACAGGGCCTGTGTACTTTGATTATTGCCATCAAACTGAAAGCCGGTGGCGGATCAAGTCGTGATTACATAACAAAGCTTGAAGAGGCAGCCGCTGCCTTTGACGATGCGCGACTGGCGGGTGAACGGGCCGGCCCCGCCTATCTATATGGTGCCCTGACCCATTTCTTGCTTCTAGCAACGCAGGAAATTCAATCCCATTTCAAATTCCGTTCCGCCGAAGACTGGGAGAAACTATACGCCTATCATGCTCGAAAGCGTCAGGCTTTTTACAGACTGGAACATTTTATCGATCAGTTTCTTGAAGATATTATTGAAGGTTGTGATGATGTCCAAATTGCGGGTGACGGGAAAGTCTGTAATTTGAAAGAAGCAAGAAGTGGTGAAAAGCCTTTGGGTTTTTATTTCGATCCCGTGGATGTAGTCAAAATACTACCAAACCCCATTTATGCAATCGGCTCCCTCGAAAAGAAGCTCGCATTGATGCCGATTTGCAAGTCTTTTCTAGGAGCGAAAGAATTTGTGGCTGACGGAGAAAAAATTGACGAAATTATTGCAAAGCAGGCTCGGAATTTGTTGGAGGACCATTGTGTTGCCGATTGACGAGCTCTTGTCCGCTACCCCCCTCAATGTTAACTATAATTTGAACTTAATCTGCCACGGATTAGACCTGCCCCGCGATAAAGGTCAAGATACTGCAAATGCAAGCGTCATTTACCGGATTATGTTATGCCTGATTTAATGAGAATCAGCATATTTAGCAGCATTTTTACTGGAAATCGGTTGTTTAACCTGTTTGCGTTTCTTTCATTTGCCGCCGCATTTTCCCTACGCATTGGCAGGGATATTGCCCTGTTTACTTCTCTGTTTGCGTACGGAATTTGGGAGCAAGAGTTAGGTCTGAAAGGGGGGGCTGCCATATTGGGCATCAGTTTTGTCATCAACGCATTTCTGATGACCTGGTTCGCCGGAAAATTCGAAAGTTGGATTGAGACAACAGCACCCGAAACCATATCGACTTTTCTGCTTGTTCTCGTTGCTGTTGCAGCACTCCTGTTCGGCGTTTCGCTTGATCTTGTTGCCGGATGGGGCCGGTTACCATGGCTTGCGCTTGCTATTTTTGTTCTGTCGGAAATTGCCATATTTTTGTTCATGAATATGATCTGGATATTTGCAGGACCAAGATTTACAGAGGTTGCCCAGCGCTCGGTTTTTCCAAAAATATCCGGCTGGGGATATATCGGCATACTGCTTCCCGTTCTGCTGGGAGGCATGGAACTCGTGTTGTTAGAAATCGCCAATGCTTCCCATCTATTCTATTTTTCCGCACTGTTAACATTGCTGGCAATCCTGCTGTTGCCGCTCATCAAATCATACCCTTTGATCTCAGAGAATGATGATGAATTTTCAATAGCGCAATCTCCCGACAACGATGATGAAAGTTTGAGTCTGGGCGATAATTTGGCTTGGGCCTGGCGTAACAGGTACTTGCGATTGTTCATTCTTACCACGATTATGAATTTCAGTCTGCTGGCGATATTTGATCAGGCGCTTGCAAGTTCTGCATCTGCCATGAAAATAAATTCAAAGGACCTGTTATTTTACCTCATCGGCGCCACCGGGCTTTTTGCGACAATTGCAGCTATTGTTCAATTTACAGGATTTAGGAGGTGGTTGGACAGATTTGGCGCAGAGAAATTAAATCTGGGCGCACCTTCATCTATGATTATCGGGGCGCTAATTTCGGCGGTCGGTTTGACCGGTTGGTTGACTGGAAATTTGCCGCCAATGGAACGAATTTTGTGGTTCGCTGTGACCGCGAGGGTTTTTGGCTGGATCGCCGAGTTTTTGTTCAACCAGTCCTTGTTGCCCTATATTTACGGCGCCTTGCCATCTGACGTGGAAAATCGCGGTCGGCTGGTTGTTGAAGGCCCTATAACGGCAATAACCAATGGGGCAATCGGGGCGCTACTCTTGCTTTATGTCTGGATTTTTGATGGCAAAGCAACAAGCTCGGATGGAAGTGCCGTCATGATGTTTGATTTTATGGCGCTGCTGGCAATCGTGTTTGCAATCATCATGTTTATTTGGTCAATCTATATGATAGGTGAATATAAACAGGTTCTGCTTGAAAGGTTGACCTCCGGCGAGGTGATTTCTGGGCTGGACAAGCGATCCATGCAGCTTATCAACAGCTTGCGCCGCACAGCCGAGACAATTGGCAGACCAACAGTCCCGAATAAATTTCAATCGAAAATTTTGTCGGATTTGTTGAAAGAGAACCTTGATGACCCGGGTCTATCGGCAACATTTGTCACTGAGCTCCATAGTCTGTCAACACCAACCGAAAACGAACTGGAAGAAATCTGTATCATTGCCACCCGCTTGGGGGTTTTGGAAAGGCTCGGCGAACCCCTGACCCGATGGCTGGAGAATACAACAGAAGAGAATTTTGTCAGTATTGCCCAGATACTGGTTCCCTCGGGGTTTGACGGGGGAATTATTATTCATGAATCTTTGTTGAACCGTCAGGCAAGTTCCGGATTAAAGCTGAGTCGTGCAAAATTGCTCGAGTGTTCTGCATTATTGGGCAGCGAGAAATGGGGCAAAGCCGCTATTGATGGTTTTTGGGAAGAAAAAGATTACCCCGATATTATCAGTTCAATTACCAATCCGGCGCGCTTGTCAGCTCTAAAATTCTCGGAGCCCGCCCTGCAGTTTGACCTGTTTTTGATTGGTCTTGCCCGTCTTTCATCCGAGCGTAGCGCAATGATTGAAGCATGTTCAAAAATGGCAACCGAAAATATCTGGTTGAGAGAATTTCTGCTTCGCTTGCTGTTTGTCCCTGCTGAACATGTCCCGTCAATGTTCAAAACCGCCCGACTTATGTCTCCATTAGTGTTGGCAAAAATTCACAGTCAAAAGACAGCTGGCAAGATTGATTATGCCTCAAAAAATGCGACTATTGTTGAAAATCGAGAGAAAGCACGACCAACAGAAAAAGGTCGCCCGAACGAAATCCAAAAATTTATCACCACAATAAGCAAATTGGAGGATGTAGATGATTTTCGGGGCGAAGGTGCATACAGTATATTGATATCTAATGATAAATTGGCAGCCGACCCGGTTTTATTCGCGAACGCACTCAGCATGTTGTGTGACCAGCAGGCAAAACAGCAAATATCAGCAATTGACTTTAACACTGGATTGGACCGTTGGCGTAGCGAAGCCGCAAAACCTCAATCGAACATCGGGAAAAAATACCTAACCAGAGCCAGAATATATTTGGAAGGGCTGAAAAACCACGAGGCATTTCGCGACCTTCCGGACGTTCCGGAGCTTGCCGTGCAACTGTATTCGGGCGGAAGCCAGGCTGACCGGATTCAGGCACGTCTTGAGCAATTGATGTCCCGCATTGAAGCAACCGTTCTCACCCAGGATATCAGAGAACTAGCGAACAGAATTTCCACAACTGCGTAATAAAACCGGAGCACGATCAATGGCAACACTTGCTGGAAGCAGAGGCAGTACAAAAGTAAAGATAAGCAGTCTGGAACAAATGGATTTGCTCTCCGATCTGCTCCCTGAACAACTGAACATAATTGCCGAACGGGCGCAACTTTTTCGCTTTAAACGGGCCCAGCAAATAGACATCACCGGAGCATATTTTTGCTTCATTATTGAGGGTGACGTCGAGGTTGTACCCGCATCAGGAGAAGACCCTGCCACCCTTGTTCGGGCCAGTCAAATCGGCACCGGTGGCCATTTCGGTTCGATATGGATCAAGGCCTTGAAATCGAAATTACACCCGCTCACACCCGGCAGCATGGCGGTTTTACCTTCCTCCTTTATGCGCACAATCATGAACGATTGGCCTGAGCTGATGGAAAACTTTGCCCGTATAACAGAAAACGAAAATAACTTGCTGGTCTTGCAACTCCTTGTTGAAAGGGCGAAGCTTGCAGACACGGACAGAATCCTTGGCCGCATCGAAAATGTTACCAATATGCTTGTCCAGGGGGGTATTGGTGGTGCGGAAATTCCCCAGATTGTCCAACACAAATTTGTAATCGACAAATTGCCCGAACTGCAAGCGGATATTGTGGAGATCGAACAGGGATATTTGGCACCTGATCCGGGCATCGATGAAGATCGCATCAGGCGTGTTGTCAAGGATGGCCAATTTAAATACGTGCGGACCCGCCGGGTTGTTTCCGCCGGTACGCGTAGGGAGTTTTCCGATACACTTGATTCATTGACTTATGAAGAATTAGTGGGAAAACTTGTTGGCCGGCTGATTCAAAAGAAACGCTGGACGATTGCATGTAATGGAAAGCTGAAGGTACTCGACAAATTAACTATCGACCAATTTATTGCCCCCCAAAAAGCGCTGGATCTGATGAAAGGCAAATATCTTCTGGAAATATCCGCCGGTGAAGAAAATGCGTTGACCAGATTTGATCTTAAAAAGCAACTTTCTCTTTCGGGTAGGATAATGGATGTATCTGATAACAAAGAATATTCCAACAAACGCTTGTCAATTTAGAACACATATGCTTTTTATTCCTTGTTGTATATAGTTTGTAATAGTTTCGGGGTTGTAGGGATTAATGTCGGACAGTACCGTGCATGGTGGAGCAACTATTCTTGGAAAAATATATGCCGATCAATTGATTTTTGATGGTGGTCGTTTCTCCGCCTTTACCTTCACCTATGCTGGAAAAGACCTCTTCCGCAGCGCCTATCATGCCTATACAGGATTACCTGTTGGCAAATATTCAGACTTCGATCCAAAACTTCTCGGAAAAACACTGGAACTAGGCCTCCCAAAAAAGAAGAAGAAGCGATGGCAGATATTTGCAAAAAAGGTCAAAGCACTCAAAAGTGCTGGCGTAACAATCGCCAATGACCGGAATGTGTCGTTCGATATTGACACATTTCCTGGTTTGCAAGACTTGCTGGGCACACCGGAGAAGGGCCTTTCTTTTCAATTTGAAGCTGTATGGGCCTATTGCCCGCGATGCGGTGAAAGTCAATTTGAATCCCGTCTGGAGGGAAAACGGATTCCCGGTGTCGGTGCAGTCTTTTCCGCAACATACGTGGCGGAAGAATTGGGGGGGCATAAAATTGACGATATTCTAGGGAGAATTGTTGATTGCACCTGCGATGTAAAGAGAGCAATTGACACGTTCGACAAAGCATCTGAGACTGCCGCAGAAAATATAGCCGTGATGGTCTGTAGTGGCAACAACAAACAAAAAGAACTGGTGGTTGAGTTAGAGGATGAGTTGAGTAGAATTACCACCAAACTAAAACGAGCGACAACCACGGCTAAAAGAAGATACCTCAGGTTAAAAAGAGCTGCCAATTCATCGAAGGAATGTCTTCTAGAAGCTGAGAATCGTACCAGAAACTGTGAAGAAAGGGCAGAGACTGCTAACAATATATTAGAGAAGTTGAGGGTGAAAAAAGCCATCCTAAATGACCATTGGACAAAAGCAACAAATCTTACCCCATCAGAATTGACGGAAAATATTGACAAAGTTAAGAAACTCTCAAAATGCATTTCAGATGCGACGGATGGTCTTTCAAGATTATTCGCTGATGCACGGGGGGCAAAATATTTTACCGCTCTTGCTATGGCCCGTTTTTACCGTCGCGAATGGCTTAATGCGGACAGCAGTGAGGAGCATCCTCCTAAAGTTGCCGAGTCATTGATTGACAAGTTACAGGAGAATTCACCACAATGCTATGTCAGGGCAACTTTTGAAGGCAATGGTAGTCATATTTTGGATTGGCGATTATCTGCTGGAAGTTTATTTGTCTTTGATGATCCTGAGTTTACCTATATTGCCGATTACGGCAAGGAAGAATGGAGTGACTTTAGATATGACAACGAAGATATCGAAGGGCCGATTTTCGTGCGCATTAGTTCCCTTGGCGTGAACAGTGAGGTTTTCGAAGAAGCAATTCAGAGAAGCAAGGATAGTCCAATCCTGATCGTTAAAGTGAGGACCCTTCGAAAAATGGGCGTTGAAATCTCTCAATACAGTTATGAAAAAGCCATCGAAGACATCACCAAAGCGCTGGATACTGGCCTTGAAAATCTGAAAAAAGACACCGCTTATGTAGCGGATACAGGTGACAAACAACTCGCCCTCATGCTGGCAGCCTCAAAAAAACTGATCATACGGTTTGATCTGGAAGGGGTTCTTGAATTAAGTGGCTTGAGGAAGCTTGATATAGTTGAACAGGATGATCCTGGAAGGGATCCCGATAAAGAGGATGCCAGATACTTCCGGCAATACCGAAGCGATTGCATTCAGTTTATCAGTTCCAAAACAATGAAAAAATGCGGCGATGGCGAAGACAACGACGATATAAAAATGCACGCTATGAATGCGACGATAAAAATTCAGTCGAGGGTGGGGCAAAGAGGTGTGGATCAAGCGGTAAAAAATATTGTTAGCCGAGGATTTTGACGTTAGGCCGATTGGAGGAAATTTCCATCCGTCCAACAGTGCCCGGCGCAACGATCAGTAGCACATGCAGATAATTGCGAAACCAAATACAAAATTGGAATGTTACCGGAGGAAACTAGTTGCCCACTTATAATAATTACGATGATAGTTCGCTTTTTTCAATAACGGAGGAAATTGCCAGAATTTTTTCTCCTCTGGCGAGTAATTTCGTCCGTAGAGGAAATGAAGCCAAGACAAAAGATCCGGAACTCTTTATGCGTTTTGCAACCCTGGTTTTTAAATATGGCGAAGATCCTTTGTTGGATGCCGGTATTCATTTGGGGACCCGATTGCCCGAATTTAAGATCGTTCAGTCCGAAGAAGTCAAAAACATCGCCAATACGAGAAATGTTATTGTTGAATATCTGGATGATGACCACAAAAAGAAGCCATTCAATATCTGCCTGCTTGCGCCGCCCGGTGGCGGTAAATCGACAATAGTAGACAAATTATGCAAGTCTATTACGGAACATAGCAACCCGGCAAAAAAACGCCTAAAGTTAATGACATTCAATGCTTCGCAATACGAAACCGTTGATCACTTCCGTGAGGTGTGGAATACGGTCCGTCTTGAATCCAACAAACACCCCGTATTGTGTTTTATTGACGAGTTTGACGTGGCCCATTGCAAGTGGATTGGCCATTTTCTTGCCCCTGCCAATGACGGAGCTACTTTCGAACCATATCAGAAAAATTTTGGCAACAAAGTGGTATTTATCTTCGGAGGTGGTGTTTTTGAATCCCGGTTGAAGCTGGAAGCCAATATTGACCGTTATGACAAACTGGCGGATTTTATGCGGCGTATGGATGGCTATATCGACCTTTTGCCGGCCGCGTTCTGCTGGGAGCACCCTCAAGAGAACCACGCCTCCCTTTATATGCCAACCCATCATGAAGAACTGGACAAGGCGAGGATAAGGGTGAATTATTGGAGCGGCAAACTAGAGGTTTTGCAACGCAATATCGATCTTTTCTGGGATGACGATACAAGGCAGCTTATTCCGCGCAAAGACACTTACCGCCGCAGGAACAAATTCAGGAGCCAGCCTGTCAATAAGAAGAAAGAAGCCTCCGAATTCTTCGAAGTTGAAGCTGGTATCTGGGAAACTGAAAACCTCACATCTGATCATGCCGTGCAGCACTTGAACAAGGAAGTGCTATTTGCCATGTTGAAGCGCGCCCTGGCGTTTCGTTTCCAGATTGAGCATAAAAACAGCAAAGACAACTCGGATCGTAGCCATATGTTCGACATGTATCCAAAATGGGAAAAAGATAAATTGAAAGCATATAAAGATTCATGGACTAATTCCTGGATTGACAAACCGGTAGCCTGGCTTTTGTTGCATCCTGCAATGCGACTGCAGGCCGGTCTGGGGTCTATTGAAAAATTTGTTGTCAAAATGCGGTTCATGCAGGCAGACAAATTGACCAAAGGCATGTTGCCGCCTTATGATATCTCAAAGCATCTAGTTGAGTATGGCCCGCGCGATTTGCAACACAAAAAAAAAGGGAGGAATAGTCCATACGACGATGCACTTGAGCGGTCACGTCCCATGCCCGTGACAGAACAACTGATGGAAAAAGCTCTGGACGCGAGAAAAGCAGCAATAATTTGGCCAAAACCCGAATGGTAATATCCCGGAGTAGCTAATAATGGTTACACGACGACAAATATTGGTTGGCAGTGCAGTTACGACCGCCGGATTGTCATTGCTGGCAATCCCCTATCTTCAACCCGGCAAATCCCTGCCAAAGTTGAAACTGGCAAGTTCAATCTATGTTGGCTGGATGCCGTGGTTTTACGCCGCTGAAAGTGGCTTGATTGAGAAAATAGCCCAAAGTCACAATGTCGAAATCGAGTTTGTTCGCGCCGACTATGCCGATACGATTTCCCTTTTTGGCGCCAGGGCTGTTGATGCTGTCACCATGACAAATATCGACGCAATACCCGCCCTGATATCAGCAAAAATTGAGGCGGATGCGATCCTTGTCGGCAGCTTTTCCAACGGCAATGACGCCATCATGATGCGCCCTGATCGTGGCGGAGAGCTCGCCGGAAAAACCCTCGGCCTAGTTGAATTTTCCGTTAGTCATTATCTGCTCGATCGGGTGCTCCAGAAAAGGGGCCTTGCATTTGATGCTGTCAGTCGACTGAACATCGCAGATTCCGCCATGATTGCGTCAATGACAAACAACAAAAACGAGATTGATGGTGTAGTCACCTGGAATCCCATCGTCGATGAACTGGAACGTCGCAATTTTGCCACCAGGATTGCCGATAGTAGCGAAATTCTCCACGAGATTGCTGATCTTCTGGTTGTCAATCGAAAAACCATTGATGATACCCCTGAATTTGGAGATGCCCTTCTGGAGATATGGTTTGAAGTCACAAGCCAGTTGCGCAAGAATCCAGAGGACATGGAAAAAAACCTTGGCAATCTGTCCGGAACAGATCAGGCCGGCTATCGTCGACAACTGGATCACACGATACTCAATGACACACCGCAAAGCACCATTGCGGTAATTGGCGACGGCAAAATTCAAACCGCTTCACGCTTTATTAGCGAGTTTTCGCTTAGAAATAATCTCGTGAATCAAATGCCGGATAATTGGATCAGTTTTCCAGGCGGCGATCGGGGAATTCTTCACTATACCGATAAGTTCCTGGTGGCGAGACAGAAAAATGACGGACAAGTACTCCCCGCAACTTCAGGGTAGCAAATGGAAGGCACCATTGGGTGTTGCAGCCGGACTGATCCCGGTTGTTGCACTGGTTTTTGTCTATGTTCTGGTTTCGATCTGGTACGACAATCAGGTGGCTGGTAATCGGGTTATTCCGACACCAGGGACACTTTGGCAAGGGTTACTGTGGACGTTCAGACCGTTGCCGGTCAGCGGTGACATCGCTCTTGTGGTCGACACCATAGCCAGTTTGCAGCGCCTTTTGCTGGCGTTGGTCCTGTCCGTTTTGCTAACATTGAGTATGGCATTGCTGATTTTCTCATTCCCGGCGATCAGGAATACATTCCACCCTACATTTGTTGTCGTCGCCAAAATACCAGTAATTGTCCTGCTGCCACTCATGCTGGTCTGGATGGGGTTTGGAGAAGGTGTGAAAATCTGGTTGGTGGCATTGGGGATTGTTCCTGTCATGGTAACCCAAATGGTGGAATATCTCGATTCCCAGTCTGTGGCACTGGAAACCAAGATGAACACCCTAAAGATGCCTGTCTGGCAGCAGTGGATATTCATATGGATTCCGATGTCGCGTACCTACTTTGCAAGCATAATCCAGTCAGCGCTGGGTGCAGCATGGTTGTTTTTGTTGATCGCTGAGACTTTTGGCACAAATCAAGGGCTGGGATACCGGATATTCATCCTGCGTGCGCGTCTGTGGACTGACATAATTATTATCTATGTGCTTTGGATTGCCTTGATTGCGATTGTGCTCCACTATCTGCTGGAATGGGCAAAACAGGCATGGGCATGGAAATGGTAATTGCCCCACCCCAAATTGGTTTCGCCGACCGATCACCCATTGTGACAATGGAGGATGTGACTTTTGGCTTTGGTCCAAATGGCCACAAGCTGATTACCGATCTGTCTCTCTCGCTATATGCCGGCGAGATTGCGTCAATCGTCGGCGCCAGCGGTGTAGGAAAAACGACCATCCTGCGGCTGCTCGCCGGAGATTTTCAGCCAAAACGCGGTCGTGTTACAAGAAACACCGAAATAGCATTGGTTGCGCAAAATTATACGTTGTTCCCTCACCTCTCTATACGCAAAAATGTAGAACTGGTCTTGCGACGACATGAGCCTATCAGTTCGCGGTTTTTCAACTACACAAAAATAGACAACAAAGTATATGACCTCCTTGGGGAAGTGGGCCTTACAAACGAATCTGATCGCCTGCCATCACAATTGTCCGGTGGCCAACGTCAACGTGTTGCCATAGCCCAAGCTCTGGCAATGAATGCGGGGGTTCTGTTAATGGACGAACCATTCGGTGCCCTTGACATTTCAACCCGCCAACAATTACAGGATTTGCTGCTGGACCTTGCCAAATCACAAAACTTGGTTGTCGTTTTGGTTACCCACGATTTGGAGGAAGCGCTTTATTGCAGCGATCGCATATTACTTGTCAACGACAATTCCGACACCATCACGGAACTGGATAATTTTCGGATTCTGACAAACAAAACAGAACGAATACCTCAACTAAAAACCAGCAACGCATTCCTGAAGCATCTGGCTTTATTGCATAAGGCAGTTGCAGCGCAAAATAATTCTAACCCAGAGGGTTCTGACCACATCCTCGATCTTGGCATCGTTACAGAAGACAACTTGGTCGAACTTGAAGCTGCTGCGGAAACAATCATGATCATAACCAAGGACCTTTTTCAGGAACAAAACAACAAAACGATCGCAGATGCCGTCAAAATAAACTGGAGTAGCGGAAAACCATACTCTTATGTACTGCCTTCAACGGCTATAGCCGCTCTGGAGTATCTCGAAAATGCAAAAAAATCCCATGAAAATATCACAATTCACAAATTGAATAGTCCCCACCATTGGTTGTTTTCGTTGGGGGAAACAGCAATTTACAAACTCAGCAACAACGGCTATCGGGGATATTCCTATTTGGGAAATGTCGGAGCGACTTCTCTTTTTAGGATCCCGGACCAATTGGTCACCCTGATTAACAGGGAAATGACAATGTAGGTGAAGCCATGTCTTTAGGCTGCGCATTGGTGAATGGAGCAGTTGCTTCGGGTGAGGAAGTACCTGCATCGGGAGCAAATAATGTCTGAAGATATTAATACTGAAGAGTAAGCTGATATAGTGGTACTTTTGGCGCGTGCAGTGTCTGATACCAAATGGATTTGAATTTGACTCAACGGGGTTTCTAAATCAGTTGATATCTGAATCACAGTGGCAAAGGAGATTTGACATGCCTGCTGCTATTGAACTTCGTGTTGATTTTGATGCCCCAACCCTGGGTATTTTGGCGAAGCGATGCCTATCTATTTGGTGACATTGTCCGGTGCACGGCAAACGGGCAATCGTCGAAGCTGTGAACGGCCAATTGAAAGAAATCTGCCAGATCGAACACTCACGGCATCGAAACCCAGACAATTTTCTCGTCAACCTGCTCGCAACACTGACCGCATATACTTTCAAACCAAGAAAACCTTCAATCAATCTTAAAACAATCGAAAAGTCGGCCCTTATCCCGAATTGACGTTAACCATCATCCTGTTGCCATCACGCTCACCCACCGAGCCAGGCTTGCGAAGCTTGAGCACCTGTTTCGACGGGCTGGATCGGTGGGTGAGCGCGTTGCGGCCGATGCGGTAAGATCGTCTGGAAGACTGGCTGCAGGCGGTACAGGCTGATCTGGAGATTAAACTGAAGTTTTCACTTCCTGATATTCCACCACCACTTGGAATTGACACCCTGAGGCCAATTTTGGTAGGAACAGTCCATAATTTTCTTTTGAAGCACAACTGGGAATACGGCCACCTAAATAAATTAGTTATTTCAGCATGTTAGCAACTTGCCTTAATTTATAATCCGCATAACATGCTGTAATTATTGAGATATATCGTATTTTACGCACTTTCTTACGCACAATTGTGACCATCAAACTATTCATTATTATTTTCAATGTATTAGAATATTCATCCGTTTACTGAAAATCCGCGTGTCGGTGGTTCAAATCCGCCCCCGGGCACCATAAAATCAAAGACTTAGCAGATGCTCTTATAATCTTAGCCTCACCATAGCCTCACGGATATGTGGCGCGGCGTGACTTTTTTTACTCAAAAAAAGAGGCGAGATTCAATATGCAAGCGTGTGTATTCTCCAAATGTAGTGAATTCTCCATCGCATAACATTCGGGTTATTGCAGAAATTGGCCATCAGGGGAAAATGCGCCGATAGCAGTCATTCGGCTTTCATTGCCAATTAGCGGCTATGCGGACTTTGCCGTTTTCAACTCGGGCTGATGACCTGTCGGCGACATGCCAGCCATCGGCGTTCTGTACCAGATGCGGTCACTGGTTGATCTTTGAGTTTGACTGCTGGAGCCCAAATTCCCAGTTCACTTTGATGTCGGGAATGACTGCTTTTATTGCGTAAAGTATACTATTGGTATTTAGTCGAATAAACCTCGAGGGAAAACTATTGCATTTGAGGATGTAAAACGTCATGTTTTGTGCTCAACAACATTTCGGCTATCAATAAAAATACTGGCAATTTGAACGGAACTCGCATGCGAAGAATATTTCTCTTTATTTTGGTGATTTCAGCCATACTTTTCTTTGTGGGTGGGGGAATAGCGACTTGGCAAGGTGCTCTTGACATTGGGACGTATGCGTTAATAGGAGGCATCGTTGGCGGTGTTGCTTCGACATTTGGACTACTCGCATTCGCTTCTCCGACTCTTACTGATCGAGACGTGCTTTCTGTTGAGAATCAGTTGGTTCAGCGCCTCGCCGATGCAACGAGTTCACTCAAAGAATACGAAGGCAAGATTTCGGAAAACAAAGAAGAGCTTGAGAAGCTGGAGCGGGATAAGTTGGAAATAGAACTACTGGTGCGGCAAGCAAGTGTAAAAGTCTTTTTGGAAGAGAAATTAAAACAACTTTCGGACGAAATTGAAAACCGAGTTCTCTCAGATTCAACCCTTTCTGATTGGCTCGTAGAGTACCAGAAGACGAAGGAAAGCGTTACCGAAATTAACGGACAAATCTCCCAAAGCAATCGCGCTGAATTGATTGCAGAGGTTGTTGGAGAAATACAACCTTCACAAAAGAAGCTCATTGTGGATCTCGGTGGGATAAAAATTGATATGTCACCGCTTCTCCGCGTATCGGAACTGCTTGTACTTGGAATTGTTGGAAGAACCCATCGATAGCTGACCCTATTGCCATTAAGTGTAATTGTGTCAGATCTCATCTGAACTCATACATTTTAACCCTCCAATTCAAAAGCCGCGTTGATCTTCTTGAAAAGCCGCTCAGCATTTGCCGCCGTACCCTTCGGCAAGTCTGTGAGCTTCTTCCAACTATCAAAAGCCGTCAGCATCTCAGTAAGCACATCTTTCTTTTTCAGCTCACGCCCGTGACGCTGTTTCAGCGCGATCTCAACGCGCTTGGCGATTAAGGTGGAGCCATCTTGTGGCAAGTCTTCCGACCTGAGTGCTATGCCGTAGGCACGATTCACACACCCAAGAAACCACTCATCCGGAAACAGGTCTTCGATTGCCACATCGGTCTTCTTCACTCCGGCTGCGTTTCCAAGCATCAGCACCCGAAAGTCATGACCGGTTTCATCAGCGTAAACTTTCAGGTCCATATCCTTGATCTTGTCGTGTGCCTGATGCCCTGCCTCGTCAGTATCTAACAATACGCCTGCGTCCCACCTTTGGCCAATCGCAAATGCCGCATACATCGGCGCCTTGGTCGAAGTTTGCGCAGGCCACAAATATACACTATCGGATAGACCAACTTTCCCACTTTTGCTAAGCAAACCAGAGAGTTTGTTTAATATAAGTACGTCAGTGCCGCCTTCAACGATCAACACCTTACGGTTGCCAAGCATACCCGATAGGTCAGAGGTGAGACCAAGGGCACTCTCAATGACCGCCATCGGGGCCGACTGGCTGCTCACCACACCGTGCGTAACCCGTAAGTGGTGTTCTTGGTCAGTTTCGATAATGCGCACCCGCTCTGGGTTCTCTTGGTCAACCATCGAAGACAGGTGGGTGGTGTACATCACCGTGTTGGTTTTGGACAGGTCCTCAAACACACCCAAAAGGTCGCGTTGACCGCTATAGTGCAGATGGATGCCAGGTTCTTCCAACAGAAGCGTGCAGTTTTCAAATTCTCCCTCGGAGGCATGTGTGAACTTCCAAGCGAACGATACATACCAACGGAAGCCGGTTGACCGTCGATTGAGGCGGACTGGAAAACCAATCGCTTCATCTTCGGCGAAGACGTTGAGAGTCGGGCCATCAACGTCGATATCGAATTTGACCTTCTTTTGCTTCCATAGTTTTTGAAACTGTAGGGTTAAATAAGCAGACGCAGCTCGTTTATCGAACTGGCGTAAAGTCCGCCCTTCTTTTGTGTTTCCCTTCTCCACGAAATCATCAAGGTCGATTTCGGCTAAATCAAGCACAATCAAAATTGTCTGGTCATCAGTCGAAAGCTCATATCGATGGTCGTCACCGCCTACAGCATCCAAACGAGCCTTAAGCTCGTTTAGCTCAACCTGCGCCCCTGAAAATTCATAGTCCTGAATCAACACAAAACGAGGGATGTGCTCGAAAGCCCACGCACTGAGCATTTCGGCTGACAGCCCATAAGTAGCCGGATCGACAAATTTCCTGTTTTCATCGTTCAGGCAAAAGTTAGTCTTGCGCCCATAGCTGCGGGTGGCGAAAATACGCAATCCTTCCGGGGGTGTCGCGATCACCTCCTCCTTTGTGCCTTCCTCATCAGCCGCGGTCTGCTGTTCGGTTGCGTAGTTAAACAGCGCAATTGCCTCGTCGCCTTCAAAATCAAAATAGGCCCGCGCTACACTCTTTCCTTCGGCGTCCTTCTTGCCTTTCCAATCATCTACCGGCCAGTCTTCATCTGGATCATACCGTGTCTCGACATATGAGTGCAGACAATACAGCGCTTCGAAAAGGTTGCTCTTACCCGCCTCATTCTGCCCCACGATCGCAGTCACATCGGTCGTTTTGATCCAACCAGAGTCAATAATGTTTCGAAAGTTCGTGATTGAAAATTCCGCTACCCCAGGGCAATCGCATTTCAAAAGTTGTTTAGGAGTGAAAGCAGGAAATCATCATTCCAGCCAGCGCGTTTGAATTTTACGCGGTTTGATCCCTTGTCCTGATTTGCCTTTATGATGTTTAGTGCGATACGTCTGAGGGCTGCAAAATTGATCGGTGCGTTGTCTTTGCGAGCGCGATGGAGATCATCATTCATAATGACATCAAGCGACCAGTGAAGGCTGTTTTCAATTTGCCAATGCCCCCGAATAATGGTTGCAGCTTCCTGCGCTTGTGGGGGTTTTGACATGAGATAAACGCGTTCGCAGCGGCTTGATTTTCCGTTCATTTCACGTGTTGAAGTGACATGGACGAAGGTCTTGAGGCTTGGCCATTTGTGTGTGTCGTCAAGATATTGCGTAGTGCTGTAGACATGGTAACATCGCTCTTCAATGCGGCCATGGTTGGCGTCAGTTGAGATATATTCGTCAATATAATCAGTCTCTTGATCATCAATGAAGGCCCGCACATCCGCCTGCATATCGCCCTGATTGCCCTTCAGTTGCACACAGTAATCGCCGCCTTCACGCACGATCAACTCACAGGTCTCGCGTTGGCAATGCAGCGCGTCAGCAGTGATCGTCATGCCCTTGATGTCGAGCATTTTGATCAACTCACGTAGGGCCAAAATCTCGCCACCACCCTTGGCACTTTCGATAATACCGAGGCTCAAACGAGCCCCATGCGCAAAGGCGGTCACCACGTTCAGGCCGGATTGATTGGCGGCCCTGTCAAAGGTGCGACGCATCTCTTTGCCGTCAATGGCGATGGCGGGTTGGGCATCGCGTGCCTGGGCAAAATCAGCACGGAACTTCTCAAACAGGCGTTGAAAGCTTGCGGGCTTAAGCAACCGAAACAGCCGTGAAAACGTGTCGTGACACGGCGTGCCATTCGGCAATTCGAGAAAATCGCGCAGAAATTCTTCCTTCGCATGGCCAAAATCGGCCATATCCACCGCAGCTTCGCCGCCACACAAGGCACATAAAAGGCTGATTGTCATGATGTCACAAAACTTGTGACGGCAGGCATTGCCCGTGCGTGGATCGTCTATATCATTGAAATAGCTTATGATTGTTGACATCTTGAGGCTCCATATCGTGATGGAACCTCAAGAATCTATTCAGGCATATTTGTCAAACCCCAAATGCGATTCCCCTGCCGCTACCCGCACAAATCTACTCCAAATTGAGTTCTTCTGATAAATATATACTTTTGGATGCCACAATACGAGTCGCATCTTCGCGAAAGGAGGCATTCGACACAGGGTGAAGTGTTGACCAAAACGGCTCGGACCGGTCTTGACCCAAAATTACGAATGGCGGCTCAAGGTCACAAGCGCAAGTATCAATCCGAATTTTAGACCATTGTTGCTGGTATTTTTGCTGCATGCTGATCTGTCTAGAAGGTACTACCCCTCTACAGGATGGGGGAGTGGTTGAAAGAAATTGCGGTCGTTTACAATTCCTTGAAATAGTCAGACCCGCCATAAAACACCCGCAGGATTTTCACACCGGCCTCAACCGGCTCAAAGACAATCACATGAGCTTTGTGGGGATGGCGCTGCATCCTTTTGCCCAGTACATCAAAATCAATGCCCATCATCGGGTTGTCAGCCAGTAGATCAAACAGGTGATAGAACTCGTCAAGATATTGATCAGCCTGATGGTCACCAAAACGATCCATTCCTTCACGATAAAGAAAAGCCAAATCCTCGGCGGCATCATCGGTTAGAAAATAGTTAGCCATTGAAGGGAAGTTTAAGAGCGGCGGCTTTGATCTGTTCTTTGCTGATCTTGTGTCCAGGCTGTGCCGATGCCCTTAAAATTGCATCCTCATAAAGTGCCTTTTGCCCGTCTCTGCCCATGGCAGAAAGTGCAGCCTTGTCGGCGGGGGATGGGGCAGCCAGATTGATCTGGTGGCCAAGCCGTTGCCGCCCGGAAATCGCAGGGTTTTGCACATCATCACTAATCGTCACGACGACAAGCTGCTCGGGATTGAAATCACCAGCCCAGCCGGAAGGCAACTCCGCAGCCTTGATGACTTTCCTGAACATTGGCATGATTTGAACCTCAAACATAAGCAGTTATTTATACGATGAATTTTACCATAGAGAACCGGAAAAGGCGAGTGTATGTGGATAATGCAATCAAGGGTCGCACATTATATGTTTGCTACCACACCGGCGTTTTCCACCCAAAACTTTGAAAAATCAGTCGACTTGACAGTGTGCTTGATGTGTGGCGCAGTTTGACACTCCATTTCAAAGTAAATTCAAAACCGGCGTTTCCTGAATATTTTTAATATGAGTATTCTTAACTGTGTATTCTTATATAGAGGGAAGTGCCAATTTGGCATCACCTGATAGGAAAATATGGCATTTCTTGAAGTGCCAATTTGGCACCTCTGGGGTTGCAGTCAATCATCTCTTCGGTTTGATTTTCTGGTGCAGGGTGTAAATGTTGGGCTTTCCAAGTCCTTGACGTTTGATTGAAATGCAATCTGCTTTTTCCAGTTCGTCGACATAGCGCACAACGCTGCGCTTTCCAGCCCCCATATCTACAGCCAGCGTTTCCTGCCCCGGAAAGCAGTAATCATGGTGCCATGCATAGCTCAAAAGCATCGAATAGGTCAGCTTAGCGCCAACGGACAGGTCTTTTGATTTCAAGATGAAATTTGGTACCTGCGTGAAGCCCTGTGCCGACACCGGATCAAAACCCTCAAGAATGATGTTCTGATGCCGTTGAAGTTGTCCGCTGATATGCCGCATATGGGTTTATTATACATCAATTCCGCCAAAGTGCTCCCCCTCCCTGTTGACAGTGTCAGTAGCACATCAGTTGTCCGCTTTATGTAGCACGTGATTTGTCCGGTTTTAGGATGCTCTCAAAAGGAGGGTGTTTGATGAACCGGACTTCATGGTTACAGGAAAGACGGATGGAGAAGTTTATTGATGTGTTATCTCGATATGAAGAAAAGCGGCTTTCGGGACATGATGCGGCAGAGATTTTAGGGATGTCGGAGCGGACATTCCGCCGTTATCGCAGGCGCTATGAGGATTGCGGTTCTGATGGGCTCAATGACCGCCGGTTGGGCAAGAAGTCGGTGCGTGCGGTGCCTGCCGACGAAACCTCATGGATGCTTGAGCAATATGAGACGCGCTATATGGGCTGGAATGTGAAGCATTTTCATGATCATCTGGTCAAGCATCATAATTTCAACTGGGGTTACACCTGGACGAAGACCCGGTTGCAGCGCTCAGGGTTGGTGATTGCGGTCTGCGGGCGCGGCATTCACCGGCGCAAGAGGCCGCGCAGGCCATGTACCGGTATGATGTTGCATCAGGATGGTTCGACCCATGAATGGCTTGAGGGCAAACCTAAGCTTGACCTGATTGTGACCATGGATGATGCGACATCAAAGGTTTATTCGGCCTTTCTGGTTGAGGAAGAAGGAACAATGTCCAGCTTTCGCGGTTTTTTGGATGTGTTTGAGTGTCACGGCCTGCCCTGTTCAATCTATACGGATCGCGGCAGTCACTATTTTCACACGCCCAAGGCCGGTGAGAAGGTCGATAAAACCCGGCTTACCCAAGTGGGCCGCGCCTTTCATCAGTTGGGCATTGAGCATATCGCCGCCTATTCGCCGGAAGCCCGTGGCCGATCGGAGCGCGCCTTTCAGACCTTCCAGGATCGCCTCGTCAATGAATTGAAGCTCCATGACATCACCGATATGGCCGTGGCCAACCGCTATATCACGGAAATCTACCTGCCGGATCACAATGCTCGCTTTAGCGTTGCGGCTGAAGACGAGACAAGTGCTTTTGTGCCGGTCGCTGTCCCGGCAGTCTTACGCGATATTATGTGCGTGCAGAGCGGGCGCATCGTGCGCAGGGACAATACAGTTTCGTACAACAATTTGGTCCTGCAACTGCCGCAGAGCCTCATCCGTCATCACTATGTCAAGGCCAGGGTGCGGGTGCATGAATACTCAGATGACACAATGGCTATCTTCCATGGCCCCGGCAAAATTGCTACATATTCAAAACAAGGAGAGATTATCACCAGGCAGAAAACCCAAAAAGCAGCGTGAACCTTTTCGGCGCGAAAGCATTGATGAACAAGCCTCCAGTCGCCTCCGGCTCCTTACAGCTTGCCCATCAATGCTTAAAACAGAAGCGGACAATTAGTGTGCTACCAAAACCGGCCAACTCTATTAGCTACTAACACCCTCCCTGTTGACAGGTGCGGGATCGCCGTCTTGCTGCCGGATGCGCGCTGATTCAAGCAAGTAGGCTCCCAAGCTCTTTGATTGCGCCACCGCATTGGCCTTTTGCAGCTCAACAAGGCTATTATTGGCATTAATCAGCACAGTCTCAATACGGCCTTGCATCTCTTCATTGCGGCTTTCCAGCTTCTCAATACGCGCCTCAAGCCGTTGCACAACCGGATGGTCGAAAATTTCACCCTGATCAATTGTGGGCTTTGCCGGTTCCCTGTCCACATGATCAACAACAGGTTCATCCTCCAGCTTGCCGGTCGGTGCCTGATGGGCTGCGTCATCAATAAACCGGTCAATCGAAGATCGCTCGATCATGTAGCGAATGCCATTCTCTGTCGGTACCTGATAGCTGACCAGTGCCTTTCCTTTCTGTCCAGAGCAGTATCTTTGGATGGTTCGCATATGTCGCGGCAGGCCGCGCTGCTGAAATATCTCGACGGCCTCTTCCACTGTAACAAGATCGGTATGTTCCGGCGGAACCTCAGGCTCAATTACTTCCGGCTCAACTTCCACGACCTCCTGCTCTTCCGCCTCTGGCATGACCGGTCGCGAGGTGTCACCAGCCGGAGTGCTCTCAATAAAAGAATCAAAATTTCCCCCTTCGTCATGCTCAAGCGCGACAGACCGCAACCTTTCGCCATGCTCAGTCGCGACCGGACGCGGTTGGTCGTTTGGCTCAACAAAAGGCTCAAGTTCGATAGAGGTTTCTACCTTGTCGCGCTCTGACGCGGCATGACGCATGTCATTGTCATGCTTAGTCGCGACAGGTCGCAATGAGGTATCAAGAATGTCACCCGGCTCATTGGCCATGGCTGGGCGCGGTGTGGCAGGGTTGTTCGTTTGGCCAAAGAATGGGTTTTGATGTGATTGGTCGCTCATGATGGAATTATAGCAAATATGATAAGAAATGCCTGTGAGTTGTCCCCAAGAAAAATGCAGGCAGGCATTGAAGAGGGATGTCACTCTTACGACAATGGCGTGTATCTGCTATGGTGATTGCTAAAGATTCTATCAAGGAAAGACGCTTCCTAGAAAGTGAGCATAATTTGGATTTTCACTGCTTTAGAAGTAATCCAACTGTAAAAAATACAGTACTGTCAATGAAAATTATTTGTAGTGATGAAGAAATTGCTTACATCAATTCAAATAATATGAATCGAGAAGTGGTAGCAATACTAATACCGCAGCCAGGTCCCATACTACAAATGCTGTTTTCGCATTTATCACGGGGTTCTACAGGAACCGTCGTTGAAGGTGTCAAAGAAAAAGGCGAACTGGTGACTATTCGACCAGATAGCTTCAGTGGAAATGTTATGCAATATTTATATAATTGGGCTTATTTGAAAGGAGCACAAAAAAATCTACACCTTGACCAATTAATAGATGGCCTATCGATGCGGATGACACATGATGATAGTAAAGATATAGAAAATGAAATCATTGACTTTGTCGAAAATTTTCATATCCGATTTTCAATGGGCTTAATTGGACCGTGATTTTAGTGATACCTTGTAGGTTAAATTCCTGCGCTTATTATCTGTAGATACTGAAATCATAAGATCATCATGTTCTTCTTGGATTTTAGCCAGCTGTTTATACATGTCTTCTATTGTTCGAATCGAACAGTCACCATCTGGACCAAATAGGCAAACTGTAAAATCGTTTTCAAACCCTAAACCTAAGGGGTCAGGGATAACCAAACCATTCTTGTCAAAATGGACAGTGCTTTCGTATGGTTCGGAGTCCATCTCAATGGACTCGCGATAACCATCGGCTATATCTGCCCTAACATTGTATTCCTCCTCTTTTTGTGTTTGTGGTCTTTCAATCACGCTACAATTATATCATACAAAATACCAATTCAAATAGCCTATCATATTGTAATGTCAGTAGCACATCAGTTGTCCGCTTTATGTAGCACGTGATTTGTCCGGTTTTAGGATGCTCTCAAAAGGAGGGTGTTTGATGAACCGGACTTC
Source organism: Rhizobiaceae bacterium (assembly GCA_965248135.1). Taxonomy (GTDB): domain Bacteria; phylum Pseudomonadota; class Alphaproteobacteria; order Rhizobiales; family Rhizobiaceae; genus SZUA-100. Next base: position 208,481 of record CBDFIN010000007.1, read on the forward strand.
ATGGTTACAGGAAAGACGGATGGAGAAGTTTATTGATGTGTTATCTCGATATGAAGAAAAGCGGCTTTCGGGACATGATGCGGCAGAGATTTTAGGGATGTCGGAGCGGACATTCCGCCGTTATCGCAGGCGCTATGAGGATTGCGGTTCTGATGGGCTCAATGACCGCCGGTTGGGCAAGAAGTCGGTGCGTGCGGTGCCTGCCGACGAAACCTCATGGATGCTTGAGCAATATGAGACGCGCTATATGGGCTGGAATGTGAAGCATTTTCATGATCATCTGGTCAAGCATCATAATTTCAACTGGGGTTACACCTGGACGAAGACCCGGTTGCAGCGCTCAGGGTTGGTGATTGCGGTCTGCGGGCGCGGCATTCACCGGCGCAAGAGGCCGCGCAGGCCATGTACCGGTATGATGTTGCATCAGGATGGTTCGACCCATGAATGGCTTGAGGGCAAACCTAAGCTTGACCTGATTGTGACCATGGATGATGCGACATCAAAGGTTTATTCGGCCTTTCTGGTTGAGGAAGAAGGAACAATGTCCAGCTTTCGCGGGTTTTTGGATGTGTTTGAGTGTCACGGCCTGCCCTGTTCAATCTATACGGATCGCGGCAGTCACTATTTTCACACGCCCAAGGCCGGTGAGAAGGTCGATAAAACCCGGCTTACCCAAGTGGGCCGCGCCTTTCATCAGTTGGGCATTGAGCATATCGCCGCCTATTCGCCGGAAGCCCGTGGCCGATCGGAGCGCGCCTTTCAGACCTTCCAGGATCGCCTCGTCAATGAATTGAAGCTCCATGACATCACCGATATGGCCGTGGCCAACCGCTATATCACGGAAATCTACCTGCCGGATCACAATGCTCGCTTTAGCGTTGCGGCTGAAGACGAGACAAGTGCTTTTGTGCCGGTCGCTGTCCCGGCAGTCTTACGCGATATTATGTGCGTGCAGAGCGGGCGCATCGTGCGCAGGGACAATACAGTTTCGTACAACAATTTGGTCCTGCAACTGCCGCAGAGCCTCATCCGTCATCACTATGTCAAGGCCAGGGTGCGGGTGCATGAATACTCAGATGACACAATGGCTATCTTCCATGGCCCCGGCAAAATTGCTACATATTCAAAACAAGGAGAGATTATCACCAGGCAGAAAACCCAAAAAGCAGCGTGAACCTTTTCGGCGCGAAAGCATTGATGAACAAGCCTCCAGTCGCCTCCGGCTCCTTACAGCTTGCCCATCAATGCTTAAAACAGAAGCGGACAATTAGTGTGCTACCAAAACCGGCCAACTCTATTAGCTACTAACAGCCTATCATATTGTAATATCTTAGTTTTTTCACTCCTTTTCAATTCAGTCTGTTTGTGGTTCAATACCATTACCGGTGGTGGCAATGCTCGTTGGTGATTGAGAACAGAGACGCAAGTCGATGGTTCGTATGCTGGAGTAGCCCCTGTCTCGTAAATTTGTTCACGAGAAATATGTGGCATGAGATTGGAGGAGTGGTGAGCCAAAATTTGAATGTAAAAAACCTCGATGAGGCATTGCAAATGGCCACACAAATCATGTGGGCAATGAGTGCTAAGAGTAATAATTTGTCATGGGAGTTGCTCAGGCCGAACGGCCAAAAGATACCGCTCGTGCAGGATGACTATCAACAGAGATTTGATCAACACAGAGCATTTCCCCCGGTGTTTTTTAAACTCCTCGGGATTCTGCTTGGTATGTTTGTACTAAATTTGGCACCCGATAGTCTGTCGTTCCAAAACAATATGATCGTAATTTTGATCGCTGGGGCGATAACTTGCTTACCTTTTTTCGTATTGAATTTGGAGGAGGTTGCAGACCGTCCTTGGTACAGAAAATTATATGAACGACTTGAAGGGAAAGCAGAGACAATAGAGACAATAGAACAACGTATGGCAAGAAACAGCTACAAAATTGGTGTTGATTTGCTTGATCTAATTGAAAAATATCAACAATTGCAAGCCGTAAGAATAAGTCGCACAATCAATAAAGACGAAATTTGCAAGGGACTCCTTCAAAATATGTTGCTTGATTTGGCGAAGGTTGAAACAAAGAATCAAGCAGCTCTGAAAAGCAAGTTTGATTCAATGGTAGTGAATATTTCCCAAGGCGAGCAGCATTTGCAGGCCGTGATGGAGCGTATTGACCAACTGACAATCAAGATTGCGAGTTTACTGAATACAGACCATGAGGAAGATGGGCGCTCTATTGTAGAGTATATTGACTCTGATGAATTCATGTTGTTGCTTGATAATAATGAGTGGGAAGAGGCAAATGAGGAAATAGATATTTTAGAGAACAGCTTAAATCAACTTCTAGCTGATCCAGAACTTCAAGAAGCTTTTGATTTGTTGGGGTTGGTGCCATATTTTACCAAAGCACGGGCTAAAAAAGCAAAAAGAGCTTTAGCGAAGAGATTTCATCCGCGAAAGTTAAATGATAAGGACTACGCTGCAAAAGAGGAAATGATGAAAAAGATCAATGCTGCTTATGCTATAATTTTGAAAAAGTACAATTTCTCAAGAGGTGCAAATGGGCAATGATATAGAGAACAAAAACTTGTCAACCAGCGAACTAATTGCAAAACTCAAGAAAAAACCTGGGCGAGGTACGATTCGGAAAAAACCTGGATTAACGACTAAAGGAATGATGGATAATGCGCGTGCTATGTTGCGCCGGGGTCATGCAGTACTGCTTATTGATTGTTCTGGCAGTATGTCCGGGAAGTGCATTTTAGAGGCTAAGAAAGGCGCAAAACAATTTGTCGATATTGCTATTGGTAAGAATTATAAGGTGGGTATTGTTGGGTTTGCCGATACATCTTGGAAACAAGCCGCAATTGGTAACAATAACGGTTTGCTGAAAACAGCGATAGATGATCTAGTGCTCGGGGCAACAACCGATATGGCTGGTGCCATAAATCTTGGAAGGCAGATGTTGCGTCAGGAAGAAGTGCAGCAAGGTGTTATTTGTATCGCAACGGACGGACTGGCTAACGATGTCCACGAAACTATCACTCAAGCGGACAGCGCTAAAAGTGAGGGATTTGATATTATGTGTATCGGCACCGAGGCCGCCGACCATGAGTTTCTAAAACAAATTGCTTCGCGTAAAGAATTAGCCGAGTATTCCAATCCAGATGATTTTGGTAAAACTATTGCGAATATGTCTAGCCAATATTTTCTGCCCAAAATGTAACACACTCGACTTATACCGGTGGCAATTAAATTGAATGCACCTGTATGTTTGCTGGCAGCTCTAGCGGCATTTTCCTCCACCGAATGCCGGCAGATCCTTCCAGCCACTAATGTTAGGTGGCTCCATACTATTCCCCGAACGCTCTCTTCTTTTCCTAGGTGTATGATCATCAATGACAAGAAAGCCGCAGGATGCTGCTTTGCAATTCTTGGACCGCCAATCTTGTACTGCTCGTGTAAAATTGGCAAATAGTTGCGGTGCTCCTCCCCTTATTTCCGCGATATAAAATACTTTATTTCTTTCATCTGTATAAAATTTAACCACCTCACCTTTACATTCAATTTTCCTAATTTCATCAAATGTTATACTCAGGTTTTTCAACGAGTTGCCTCTACTAATATCAAATGCTACTAAGTTCTTATAGATTTCTATGTGACCGCCAGCTGTTTGTCCCCAAAACTCTGTGTAAAACGATGTGCGATAGATAAGCTTATTCTGGTCCAACCATTGATTTACCGTTCTTAATTCTGAGGTAATACTTTCATATTCTTGCTTCAATCTTTTTATTTCTGATAGTTGATCGAATTTCTTTTCTTTTCTTGATCTCTTTGCAAGTTGCTGCACAGCCTGTTTCGGCTTTACAATGGGCGTATATTTGCTCCCCAGTTTCTTGTTTTCTTTCACATTTCTATTTATTCTTGATAGACAACCATCATAATTCGGACTGTATATAGCTTTCCCTTTAGCCAACTTCTCAATTAGTTTACAACGTTTCTCGCGCCAAGCATCAAGATGAAAATTGAATTCCTTTTCCCACAGGTTTCCTTCTTTCTTTATAGCCTTAAGTGCCAGAGCTTCAAAGAAAGCGAATATTCCGCTATTCATCATAACAACAGAAACTGTCTTTCCGTTCTTTGTTCTGATGTTAAGACTACCATGATCAAATATAGTGAAGTTTACTTCAAAATAGAAGTTTCCAATTAAGTGCTCAAATAATAAAGCACCAGAATATTTAACGCCACCACTTTTCGTCCCAGAGTAAACCAACCCATTTTCATAGAACCAGACATCTCCTTTTGACCACCGTTTGCCATTAG
>CBDFIN010000008.1:0-325277 GCA_965248135.1 Rhizobiaceae bacterium
TTTTGTTTTTCTGATTGAGGCTATTATGGTGACTGGTGCGGGTGGGGTAAAGAAATATGTTGTTCGGTTGAGCAGTGAGGAAAGAAGTTCACTTAAAACCATAATCAACACCGGGCGCGATGCGGCCGGGCGTCTTTTGAAGGCGCGGATTTTGCTGAAGGCCGATGTTTCGACGGATGGTGAGGGCTGGAGTGATGAACGGATTGGCGAAGCGCTTGAGACCAGCGTTTCGACGGTTTGTCGTATCCGTCGGCGTTTGATAGAGCATGGGCTTGAGGCGGCGATCAATCGCAAGAAGCGCGAAAAGCCACCGATTGAACCGATATTTGATGGTGAAAAGGAGGCTCGCCTTATCCAGTTGGCCTGCTCTGAACCGCCAGTCGGCCATGCTCGCTGGTCGTTGCGGCTTCTGGAAGAAAAGGTGGTGGAGCTTGGCATTGTTGAGAAAGCCAGCGATTCAACAATCGGTCGGGTTTTAAAAAAACACTCTCAAACCCCATCGGTGTAAGTATTGGGTCATCCCCCCCAAACAAAACGCCGCCTTTGTCGCCGCGATGGAGGATGTTTTAGAGGTTTATACCCGCCCCCATGACCCCAAACGCCCGCTGGTCTGCCTCGACGAGACATCAAAACAGCTTGTCAAGGAAACCCGCACACCGGTTCCAATGAAGCCAGGTCAGGTCCAGCGTTTCGATTATGAGTATGAACGCAATGGCACCGCCAATCTGTTCATGCTGTTCGCTCCGCTCGAGGGCTGGCGGCACATCAAGGTAACAAAGCGCCGCACAGCCATTGATTATGCCCATGTTCTGAAAGATCTGGCCGATACCCATTTTGCAGGGGCCGGGAAAATCATCCTTGTGCAGGATAATCTCAACACCCATTGCCCCGCCTCGCTTTATCAGGCCTTCGAACCGAGCGAAGCACGTCGTCTGGTTGAGCGGTTTGAATGGCATTTTACGCCAAAGCACGGCTCATGGCTCAATATGGCCGAAACTGAATTGAGTGTGCTCACATCGCAATGTCTGGATCGCCGTATCTCGGATAAAGCTTTGCTTGAAACCGAAAGCGCCGCATGGCAAAATCACCGCAACAAACACAACGCAAGGGCCGATTGGCACTTTTCAACAGATGCCGCACGGAATAAACTCAAAAGCCTGTACCCAGTAATATAGATGAATCAGGGTACTAGCAAGATATTGAATCTAGTGGAATTTTCGAATTTGGCATTTGAAAATGAACGAAGCTGCAAGTGGGTACCAAATGTCAAATTCATTCCACTAGACCACTAGTTATTGGCGTTGTCATGGACAATCGCCTGCAAATATTCTTCCGCGAAATTTGTCCTTAGCTGAATCCACATGGGAAGATGATCTGACATCTGGTGAGTTCGCCAATAGGTCCTGTAATAGCTGGTCTTACTCTTGGCATCACGAACTTTTCCCCTGGAAGTCTTCAGATAGGCAGGCCCCATTTCCGCGGCATAGGTAGCCTCATCACTATCGGTGTAAACAACGTCAAAGAAATCGAACACACCGGCCTGGCCAGTCGTTTCAAACCGTTTCGTTTTGGGTTTGAATGCGATTTGGTCATAGTGCCGCGGCTTTTTGCCAACATTGGTTGGAGGAACGTGCTGCAATTCTTTGGGCACCTCAAACCCGGCCCGCTTGATTGCGGCCATTGTAACATCGTCGGGCGAGAAGATATTGAAATCACCAAGCAGTACGAGATTGTTGCGGTCGTAATCCCGGCGCTCGCGGGATCGCTTGGCTAAGAACTCCGCCACGGTTTCGATTTCTTCCACACGGTCTGGGTTGTCCGCTGTGCTCTTGCCGTAAATGATATGAACAGTTGAAAGTAACAAATACGACCAGCCAACCCGAAATCCACATATATAGGGTGTGCGATAAAGCTGATCGGATGGCTCATAAACTCTCTCACCGGTCGCTGTTTTGACCCGCTTGGGTGGAATAACAATCTCTCCGGCGACACGATTAAACGAAACAGCATTCTTGTTGTAGACGAAGGCCATGCGCTCCCGATTTCCAGGTTTTCCCTCAGTCACATCTGAGACGATATAATCCCAGTCACTCTTGCCTAAAATGTTGAGGACCTTGTCGAGCGCATCAAGATCCTCTCGAACTTCTTGGACGGCAATTAAATCAAAATGAGAAATAATTTCAGCGATGTAATATAGGCACTCCAGCGATCTATCTCCATATGCGTTGGAGTCAAACTCTCTGATATTCCAAGTGGCCAAGAGAACTTTGTCATCACATTTTGTTGGCACCTGCGCGGCCATGGTTTCTTTTAACTCCAATAGTTTACTGGCGGTGCGCCCAGCGTCGCTTGTTTTCTTGACGTTGCTGTAAAACATTTTTCTGTCTCCCAAATTCTGCGATCCTAAAGCGTCCCACGAATATTTTATGTCAGGGCAATCGCATTTCAAAAGTTGTTTAGGAGTGAAAGCAGGAAATCATCATTCCAGCCAGCGCGTTTGAATTTTACGCGGTTTGATCCCTTGTCCTGATTTGCCTTTATGATGTTTAGTGCGATACGTCTGAGGGCTGCAAAATTGATCGGTGCGTTGTCTTTGCGAGCGCGATGGAGATCATCATTCATAATGACATCAAGCGACCAGTGAAGGCTGTTTTCAATTTGCCAATGCCCCCGAATAATGGTTGCAGCTTCCTGCGCTTGTGGGGGTTTTGACATGAGATAAACGCGTTCGCAGCGGCTTGATTTTCCGTTCATTTCACGTGTTGAAGTGACATGGACGAAGGTCTTGAGGCTTGGCCATTTGTGTGTGTCGTCAAGATATTGCGTAGTGCTGTAGACATGGTAACATCGCTCTTCAATGCGGCCATGGTTGGCGTCAGTTGAGATATATTCGTCAATATAATCAGTCTCTTGATCATCAATGAAGGCCCGCACATCCGCCTGCATATCGCCCTGATTGCCCTTCAGTTGCACACAGTAATCGCCGCCTTCACGCACGATCAACTCACAGGTCTCGCGTTGGCAATGCAGCGCGTCAGCAGTGATCGTCATGCCCTTGATGTCGAGCATTTTGATCAACTCACGTAGGGCCAAAATCTCGCCACCACCCTTGGCACTTTCGATAATACCGAGGCTCAAACGAGCCCCATGCGCAAAGGCGGTCACCACGTTCAGGCCGGATTGATTGGCGGCCCTGTCAAAGGTGCGACGCATCTCTTTGCCGTCAATGGCGATGGCGGGTTGGGCATCGCGTGCCTGGGCAAAATCAGCACGGAACTTCTCAAACAGGCGTTGAAAGCTTGCGGGCTTAAGCAACCGAAACAGCCGTGAAAACGTGTCGTGACACGGCGTGCCATTCGGCAATTCGAGAAAATCGCGCAGAAATTCTTCCTTCGCATGGCCAAAATCGGCCATATCCACCGCAGTTTCGCCGCCACACAAGGCACATAAAAGGCTGATTGTCATGATGTCACAAAACTTGTGACGGCAGGCATTGCCCGTGCGTGGATCGTCTATATCATTGAAATAGCTTATGATTGTTGACATCTTGAGGCTCCATATCGTGATGGAACCTCAAGAATCTATTCAGGCATATTTGTCAAACCCCAAATGCGATTCCCCTGTATTTTATGTAGACGTGCCTTGCTTAAACAACCAACACCTATATACTGTGAAAATATGATGTTGACATGCGTATATTTCATGTAATTTCTATTCTAAGCTGCAATAACCGACATGTATACCCTTCTGGTACTGGCATCGGAAAATTCAAGAGTGAAGTGCAACGGCAGGGCTGTTCAACGCTAATTACTTGTATCGGTAATCGAGCACTTTGGTGAAGTCGAGGGCGTTGCGCCACAGGGCGTCTGCGATGTTTTGTTCGCCGTTGGCACGCAGGATATTAAGTGCGAAACTGCGCGCTCTGGCGAAGATGCCAGGGTTGGTGCGAATGCGGCTGGCGTCCTCCAGCATCGTAACATCGCGGACATAATGATTTCTGTTCTCGATACCCCAGTGGTTGCGAATGGCTTGCGCCGCTTTCTTCGCGCTGACGGGTGCGGAGCAGGCATAAAAGCAGGTCTCCTCGCGACAGTTCCACATCCCGGTTTTGGCGCTGCGGAGAAATGTCACTCTCGTCACACGGATGATACGCACGATGAGCCCGTTCCAGCCGGTTTGTTTAAGCGCCTGAGCGGCATCGAAAACCTCGACAATGCGGGTCTCGACGCGCATGCGCTTGCCTCTGTCGATGGTTTCATGACGAGCCAGCGGCAGTTTTCTTTCGCCGACAGCCTCGATTATTCGCAGCAGACCGGGCTGATTTTCCTTAAGTTGAACAATGAGATGGCTTTTCGCCGCCCGGGCCGCCCGGAAAGTTTTTTTTGACAGTGCATGGCGTCCATCGTAAACAGCCGGCCGGTAAGCGCCAGCGCTTTGATCATCGCTTGCGCGGCGGGGATTTCGTTGCTCTTCTCGTCCACCTCCAGGTGTCCCAGGATCAGCGCGTCATCGACCGCAAAAGCGCTTAGAACATGGGCCGCCTTGCGGTCGTTAAAGGCATCGAAACTGTGCCGCAGCGTCTTGCCGTCGATAGCGACAACCGGCATCGCTTCCACGTCTTCACCCCGTTCGCTACCGCACAATTCCACCGCATGGCGGCGGAAAACCAGCTCCACCTCGCCACCATCAAGCCCGCGCAGGATGGTTCGCACGGCACTATAAGCCGGCGCGCGCTCCCAGCCGAAGCCGAATGCCCCATTGAGGTGCTCGCGATGAGCCTCGATGAAGCGATGGACCTTGCGATAGGACGTCGCCCCGGACAAAATCGCCAGGATCGTCGCCAGCATCACCGGACCAAGCTGCCATTTCTTGCCCTGCGCCCGGCGTGGGGATTTCGCACAAAAGTTCCAGGAATTTCAATGCCATGAGTGCGCCCCTTCGAATCAAATACACTCCTATAGATTCAGACAAATACCGCTTTGGGAATACCACAGACAACCATCAAGTATTTAGCGTTGAACAGCCCTGAGTGCAACGGCATCCTGTGCTATGAAGGCATTGGATAACATCGCCACAAAGGAGCCGCTGCCATGTCACGCTATAGTCATCTTTCCTCGTGGGAAAGGGATGAGATTGCCCCGGCTGGCCCAAGGGAAATCTGGAAAATTCATTGCCTCTCATTTGGAGCGCAATCCCTCGACGATCAGCCGCGAGATACGCCGCAATCGCTACAAGGATGGCGGCTATCGTCCTGTGACCGCTGACCGGCGTTATCAAGCCAGACGCCAACGCCCTTTAATGCTCGATTGCCGCACCGGTCTTGCCCAATTTGTGCGTGATCAGTTGTCCTTCGGCTGGACACTGGAACAAATCGCCGGCTGGTTGCGCCGTGGTGTTGAGAACATTGGCTATGTTTGTCACGAGACCATTTACGCCTGGATTTATTCCCGCACCAAAACTGGCGACAAACTGTGGAAATGATTGCCTCGTCACAAGGTGTCAATCAGCATTGAAGTTTGACCCCTTATCGGCGTGCAATTTTGGCTCCTTGCTGTTCTGCATTTTGGATTGAGGTTATCATTCTGGTTGCGAAGGCAAGAAGGGATCGGAGCGCGGAGACTTCAATTATCGCAGCGCTTTGATCCCTTCTGGTTTGATCAGTTACGATGTTTGAGACGCCAGCTTTCATTGCCGGTCTCAATGATGTCGCAATGATGCGTGAGGCGGTCGAGTAGTGCGGTTGTCATTTTGGCATCACCGAATACGGTTGGCCATTCAGCGAAGGTAAGATTAGTAGTGACAATGATTGATGTGCGCTCGTAGAGCTGGCTGATCAGATGGAACAAGAGCTGGCCACCTGATTGTGCGAATGGCAGGTAACCGAGTTCGTCAATGATCAACAGATCAACGCGGGTCAACCGATCTGTCATACGCCCGGCCTTTCCATCACGGTGCTCAGCCTCAAGGCGATTGACCAGATCAACGGCGCTGAAGAATCTGACACGATGGCGGGTCTTTACTGTGTTGGAACCGATAGCAGTTGCCAGGTGTGTTTTTCCAGTGCCGGTTCCTCCGACGAAAACGGCGTTTCTTGTTTGATCAAGGAATGAGCCACCATGCAAACCGCGCACAAGTTCCTCATTGAGCGGGCTGGCATCAAAGTTGAACTCCTCAAGTGTCTTCATGACCGGGAATTTGGCCGCACTCATTTGATAACGGATTGACCGCGCCGTTTTCTCTATGATCTCGGCTTTTAACAAATCACCCAAAATCTCTGCAGCACTTCGTTTATGTTGAATGCCCGAGCGCATGACATCATCATAGGCTAACCGCATACCCGACAATTGCAACTGCCGCATCATATCGACGATGCCATGACGCTCCATGATGAACCTCCACTGTGATCCGGTCATATCGTGCACAATCGGCGACTGGATCTTCATGAAGCTGCAGATGCGGCGGAATGGGGACACAATCAGGCAGATTATCCGGTTCATTCTGGCGTGACAGTATATTCAGTACCGCATCGGCGCTGCGCAATCCTGCATTCAGGGCTGTTTGGCAAGCGGCCTCAACAGCATCCACGCTCTCGTTCATGGGCGGCCAGAAGCAAATCGACCATCTGTCTATCACCATCCGGGGTTGCTGATAACCTTTTACGGATAGTCGTCAGTGCCATCGGGTTGAATTTTGGGGCAAGACCAGTTCCTTGAAAGGTGCGCCATTACGAATGGCACCGGGTTTGCGTTCAAGAATGGGTACATAATGCACCTGAATATTTGGCGGATCATATATTGTTTTGTCCCGGCCAAAGCGGCGGTCATGCTCACCAACAATCTGCTCGTTCTGTAGCAAAATGATCTTGGTTGCTGTTGCGCGAAGCTGTACCGGTTTGCCGGCAGCTAGTGGTCTGGCCGAAACGCTTGAATCCTTTTTCAGCACGTTCTTTTTCAAGCGTTTTGGCCACAAAGACCACTAGCAACTTATTGAATTCTAGTGGTTCTTATGATTCCAACATTTGCCATAAGTACGAGCCGCTGGCGGATGCAAATGTTGGTACAGAACCACTAGGACCGAAACGCTGTAACGATTGCGCTCAAAGTTCACAAGACAGGTTTTGGAGACGGCGACGATTGTCTCATGGAACCCATTGAAGGAGCCCTGGCACGGTACCAACGCATTTTGCTGTTCCAGAAAAACATCGTAAATCATTCGATCTTTGAACACTGGATGCCTGGTCACTTTGGCATGTTCGATAACCTGTTCATACAGTATCTCATTTGGTCATCATTATTTGCCACCTTCAATCGCGGTGCAAAATGCCGCCCGCGCGATACCTTCACTCAGGTATCTCAACCTGCCCTTTCTCCCAGCCTGCGGCAGGAGAACAGGCGACAGGCTCCACAAGGTGGTGCGAGCACATCTGTTCGAACCTTTTATTGAACTTTCGATCCTTGCCCTTGAGGATCGCATCCACTGCCGTTGACATATTGTCGTATATGCCCCGTGCACAGGCACCGCCGAAAAAGGCGAATGCCCTGTCATGGGCGTCAAAAACCATCTCCTGTTTCTCACGCGGATACGCTACCAAAAACGGCATGCGGCTGTAGCAAAGCCTGAAGTGGGCAACCTTTACCTTGCTGGCGTCCATCACGACAATCTCATGGCTCCAGTCTCGTGGCTCCAGTCGAACTGGCAGGCTTCTCCCCAATATTACACAATGAGCAAAACTCAACGGTACAAATGCATGCTCCAAACCGGTGCTGCGTTCATTCCTCCAGCGCTTTGCATATCGCCGCACACTATCGTAACTGCCGTCATAGCCAACACGCCGCAGATCATCATGGATACGCGTCAGAGTGAGCCGTTCTTTGCGCGAACATCTTTCGTTCGCCTTCAACATCGTATCAAGCTGTTCTGTGAAAAGGCCCAACTTTGGCAGCGGTTGGGTGGATCGGTCATAGCGAAACTCCGTTACTTTGGAGCGCAAAATCTTCCGTACAGAATTCCGCGAGATGCCGCGATCCCGGCAAATCTCTTTAATGCCTTTCTTATGAACAAAATGATCCCGTCTGACCTTCGCAACCACAACAATCATCCCCTGTATAACCCCGACATTTTGATCCAAATGACGGGTACAATGCACAACCAAGGGAGGGGGTCAAAATTGAACGCCGATCTCCCCGTTTAAGGGGGCAATCTTGCATGTCGATCTACACTTCGGTATATTTTCCAGGGTTATACCCTGCAAAGCCGTGGGCATTTGGCGGAGGGTTGTCAGGGTCTCAATTTTTCCAATGATTTCAGTGCTTTTTACTCACTCCCAACCAGTGGTGAATGGTTAAAATCAGAAATCAAATGGTTCAAATGAACCCTGACCCCGACCCCCTTACACAAAGTGTTCGCTAGAGTGCGACTGGAAGGGGGGTGAATTGCCTTGTCCGGCACTCTGGGGTCGGGGTCAGGGTTGCGGTCCTGACAGCCCATCGTTCCCATCTCGGATTGGATTGAGTGTGTGGGAACTCCCTTCTGAGCAAAGCTCATAAGACCACCAAAAGATACAATAGAGGATTAGGATTATGATATGCCAATTTCAGTGAGAAATTGGGCTGGTGTGAATGTGGGAATCCCCTCAAAAGCATGAGCTTCACGCCTTTACATAGTACACGCTCCGACCGCCACCTTCCCGATCGATGAGACCCAATTCCAGAAGCTTTGCAAAATCCTGTTTTCTCGAAGCCAGACTTCGGTTGGAAACCGCTCCATATTCTCGTTGTGTGATTGAACCGTTTTCATCAATGAATTGCAGAATTTTTTGATGATGAGGCTCCATCCTTGGAGATTGTTCGGGCAGGGATTTTTGAACCCGCTTCAGTTCATCTAAAATCCCTTCAGCGAAATATTCAAGCCAAATTGTGAAATCGAATTTACCTTTGAGGTCATAAAAGTCGCCTTGTTCCCCTACCATCTGGAAATACCGGGTGACGTTACGATTGTAGTATGCTTCGAAGGAAAACACCGACCAGAAATCAAGTCCCGCCAGTCCCAAGATGGCACTGGTCATTAGACGGGTTGAGCGACCATTTCCATCCATAAACGGATGGATGATCACGGACTGTTTGTGAAACAGTCCAGCCAGTAGCACTGGATCAAGTTCGCTTAGATTTTGCTGGACGAACGCGAAAAGTTCATCACAGAGTGACACCACTTCCTCATGATTGGGGGGGATGAAAACAACACTATCCACCACGCGAGGATCGCGGATCACGACTGGTTTTTTTCTGATGTGCCCGATGTCGTAGGGGTTCTCCATCAACCCTTCCACTACCATTCCTTGAACGGTTTCGAAGGTTTTGGTGGATAGATCAAAGTCCCCTGAATTGATTTGAGCTTGTACCCATTCTAATGCCCGATTGTAATTCAACACCTCACGTTCGGTATCACGAATTTGGTTTGGCGTATTTTTCAGAAGCCGCTTGACATCAGTCAGTGACAGAGGGTTCCCCTCAATGCTGGTAGAGGCATAACTTGATAGTGCCCGAGCTTCGACGGCTAGTTTGGTAAATCCAGCTTCAGATAATGAGTAGCTTCTGATTGTTCCAAGGGTTTCACCGATCTCCCTGATGGTTCGGAGTAGCCGGTTTCGAATGGTGTATTTAGGATTCCACATATAGCCAAATAGTAGCCGATTAGTAGCCGATTTGCAAATCGCATTTAGGGCATTTTCAGATGCTGAAAGTTTCTAACTCATAGCTCTGGGTTTCGGAAAAAAGTACCATTGGACGATACCTGCCGTGCTCCAAAGTCAAGGATTTGAACCCCCGCTGAGCGGGGGATTTCTGCTTGACGGCTCTGCTATTACGACAGGTCGTGTCCAAGGTGCTCAATTTTTATAACCCAATCATCATGAGTACTACAACATTACCGACTTCGATCAATGCTCCAACTGCAACACAGTTTGTCTTTCAATGGCATGGCACTTCAATCAATGTGAAATTTACTCCAGAGGAATTTGGAGCTCTCTATCCAGAATACACTCGTGACCACATTGAAATTTTTTGTGATGAGCTAATACCAATTACAGAAACTGGTTATCGTTCTCATTTCGTCCATCCAGATGAAATTACCAAAGCTAATGGTGTAGAGAAATACATTATTGCCTGGCTTTATTCAGCTTTCAAAAGTCCTGAGTGGCAAAAAATGCTAGCCAGCGATCAACAGCCATCACTTTTTTGGTGGCTTTTTTTCAAAAGCCGATTTTTTATTTTCCCCGGTTCAACTCCGAAACGCAACATTTGTTTGCTGATGGAATATGATTTTTGTTTGCGGATTTGGTGGGCGGGGTCAAGGGCATTGTCGCGTAGCGATGCGCAGCACCCTTGAGGCCGACCGGAAAATCCGCAAAACTCGTCAAACCATTCCATTATGCCTTTGATTATTTAGCCAGATGGCTGCAATCCTCGTATGGGACACCACATCTCACGGAGGATATTATGCCCAAAGGACATCACCATCTGGCCTATGATCAAAGATGCCAGATTTACACACTTTTGCAAACCGGTCTCTGCCGCGCCCAAATTGCCCGCCAGATTGGCGTTGAGCGTTCGACTATCACCCGAGAGTTGCAGCGCAACAAGGGCAAATGTGGTTATCGCTTTAAACAAGCGCATGACAAGGCGTGTGAGCGGCGCAAAAAGGCCTCTTGTGTGCCGCGTAAAATGACCGTTGAGCGCGTCGAACTCATTGAAAGCCTGCTGACGAAATGGCAGTGGAGCCCCGATCAGATCAGCGGCTGGCTGGCTCGAAACGGGCTCTTCGTCTCACACGAGTGGATTTACCGCCACATCTGGGCGGACAAAAAAAAGGGTGGCAAATTATGGACTTGCCTGCGCCATCGCGGCAAAAAATACAATCGACGCGGCACGAAAACAGCCGGTCGCGGCCTCATTCCAGGGCGGGTTGACATTGAGGAACGTCCCGAAATCGTCGAAACCAAAAGCCGTGTTGGCGACTGGGAGGGCGATACTATCATCGGCAAAAACCACAAGGGTGCCATTCTTTCTCATGTCGATCGAAAATCAAAATACACCAAGCTGGTTCTGTTGCGCGACAAATCAAAGGACAGCGTGCAAAAGGCCTGCGGCAAGACGCTTTCAAAGCTCAAAGCGTTCATCAAAACCATCACGTATGACAATGGCAAAGAATTCGCCGGGCACAAAAAGATCGCCAAAATATTGCAATGCGACATCTATTTCGCCAAGCCCTATCACTCATGGCAGCGCGGCCTCAACGAACATACCAACGGTCTTGTTCGCCAATACTTCCCAAAGGGTACCGATTTCACTAAGCTGACAAAAGCCGAAGTTCAGATCGTCGAAGACAAGCTGAACCAACGTCCAAGAAAATGTCTCGAATACAAAACCCCATATGAGGCCTTTTCAAAGGAATGTGAGCAAAATGTTGCATTTCAATGTTGAAGGGGCGTTTCATAATCAATTTTTCAATGAGTGATCAAAATACCGGTAACGGAAAATTCGACAGCCTCAAAGCTCTTCAGGTTTTAGCCGAGCTGAACTTGAACAAAGAGGTGCTTGCCGTATTGCTGGAGATGCAGGGCTTCAAGAAAGCACATATCCATTTTCTTTGTGGCCCAATTATTCAGCATCGGTCACCTTGGATGGATACGACTCCAGAATGGATGTACAAAGCCATTATTCCGGAGCGTCTTCAGATAATCATTGACGAACATCGAAAGGGAATTGTCAGCTCGAATGTCGGGCCGGTTGAAATGGCCACCGTCATGTACCCGGCATCATGTGATGCACCATTGAGTCATGAACATTGCAGCATTTATCTTTGGGCTTCCACTAAGGCAAATGCGATCCATACCGTCAAACTTGTCTCCGAAATTTGGGAAATGATAGGCGGTGAAATTGTCCGTGATGATCAGGTGATCAAACCATCTGGAATCTATCATTACGAATATTCTGAATTAACGTCAGACATTCGCCATCGGGTGGTCCGAGCACAAATCGAACGTATGAGAAAAAGCCGTAAACCAAAAAAGACCAAGGATTCAAATGCTGTTTCTCAGCCGGAAATTATTAGCCAACAGCTCAATCTATTTGGCTGAATGCGCATTCCGGAGTATACGGCCACCCATTCCAACAACATCCGGCCACCTAAACCGGGGTATCCGGCCACCTGTGGCACGCTGCATTGAGGCGCCTGGTTTTTGTGTCAGTTGATTGGTGTTTCGTCAAGGGATTTGGTTTTCATTTTGCGCATGGACCCACCATCGAGTTTGAGGCGATAGGCGTTGTGAACGATCCGGTCGAGGATGGCATCGGCGAAGGTTGGCTCGCCGATCACCTCATGCCAGGTATCAACGGGTAGCTGGCTGGTGATCAGGGTTGATTTGGCCTCATATCTGTCTTCAATGATCTCCATCAGATCCCGGCGCTGGTTTGCATTCAGACGATCGGGCCCCCAATCATCAAGGATTAGAAGATCGGTTCTGATGAATTGGGTTTTATGTATGAAAGTGGGGAAAAGCCAATTCCGAAGAATTGGCTTTTCAGATGGATTAACGAGATTCCCATCTCATGACTTTGGTTCTTCGCTGACAGTCGGCTCTACTGGTTTCTCAGCAGAGCTTGTGTCGGTTGATATTTTCCTCGGTCTTGGTGGCCGAAGATAGATCACATCGTTTGCGAGAATGTCCGCAAAGTTCTCTTTGACAAGAACATTGTAGCCTTTCCCGTCACGACTAACAAAGATGGCTCCAATATCATTCCAGATATCTTTGCCGTTATCACCTTTCGTCTTGGACGACATGGTGAACCGTGGTCGGTTGTTACCCTCACTCATAGTAAATGGGGTTAGAAAATACACGACTGAAAATTCCCTTTTGCGTTTTGAAACGTTGGAAAAGGATTTTGCAACCGCAGTCCCAATTGACCACATATCGTGATTTTTGTGAAGATCTTGAAAAACAATCATTGAGGCTCTGCATTCGATTTTCCTGTTAATCGCTCTAGAATCCAAATCTCAGATGATGGATTAGCAATTTCGCGTTCACTGAAACCTACCCGGTGCACTCCAAAGTCAAGGATTTCCCCCCGCTTAGTGGGGTTCCTCCTTTGACTTTTTCGTGTTTCACCGGGTCTGGTTCTGTGTGCTCAATATTTCTTAATCCAATTAATCATGAGTGATATTTATCAGATGGTCACAGACTGAATTATCCAGCAACTGGAACAGGTCGATGCGAAGGATTTCTCAAAGCCTTGGTTTTGTGTCGGTCATTCCCCGGTCAATTTACGAGGCACAGTCTATCGTGGCATCAATCATGTTTTGTTGTCTCATTCTGGCTTTGACTCGAATATCTGGGCGACCTTCAAACAATGGAGTGAGCATGATTGCCATGTCAAAAAAGGTGAAAAGTCACGGATTGTCGTCTTGTGGAAATTTTTTGATGAAATTGATGACGAAGGACAAAGCACTGGCAAAACAAGAGTAGTGATGACCCGCTATTTCAGGGTATTTAATTCCGCTCAAGTTGAAGGCGATTATGCGCGGAATGCAGAGCAGAAATTCAAAAACAAGCTCAAATCCCATGATCCGATTACTAAGGCTGAAAGCTCTGTCACCAGTTATACAGAAGCCGAGCAACTTTCGGTTCGTCCGTCAGACCGAGCCTATTATGCTAGAGGAATTCAGGAGCATATTGCCATGCCTGAATTGGGGCATTTGTCAATCAGCATTGAAGTTTAACCCCTTATCGGCGTGCAATTTTGGCCCCTTGCTGTTCTGCATTTTGGATTGAGGTTATCGTTCTGGTTGCGAAGGTAAGAAGGGATCGGAGCGCGGAGACTTCAATTATCGCAGCGCTTTGATCCCTTCTGGTTTGATCAGTTACGATGTTTGAGACGCCAGCTTTCATTGCCGATCTCAATGATGTCGCGATGATGCGTGAGGCGGTCGAGTAGTGCGGTTGTCATTTTGGCATCACCGAATACGGTTGGCCATTCAGCGAAGGTAAGATTAGTAGTGACAATGATTGATGTGCGCTCGTAGAGCTGGCTGATCAGATGGAACAAGAGCTGGCCACCTGATTGTGCGAATGGCAGGTAACCGAGTTCGTCAATGATCAACAGATCAACGCGGGTCAACCGATCTGTCATACGCCCGGCCTTTCCATCCCGGTGCTCAGCCTCATATCGACGATGCCATGACGCTCCATGATGAACCTCCACTGTGATCCGGTCATATCGTGCACAATCGGCGACTGGATCTTCATGAAGCTGCAGATGCGGCGGAATGGGGACACAATCAGGCAGATTATCCGGCTCATTTTGGCGTGACAGTATATTCAGTACCGCATCGGCGCTGCGCAATCCTGCATTCAGGGCTGTTTGGCAAGCGGCCTCAACAGCATCCACGCCCTGTTCATGGGCGGCCAGAAGCAAATCGACCATCTGTCTATCACCATCCGGGGTTCCTGATAACCTTTTACGGATAGTCGTCAGTGCCATCGGGTTGAATTTTGGGGCAAGACCAGTTCCTTGAAAGGTGCGCCATTACGAATGGCACCGGGTTTGCGTTCAAGAATGGGTACATAATGCACCTGAATATTTGGCGGATCATATATTGTTTTGTCCCGGCCAAAGCGGCGGTCATGCTCACCAACAATCTGCTCGTTCTGTAGCAAAATGATCTTGGTTGCTGTTGCGCGAAGCTGTACCGGTTTGCCGGCAGCTAGTGGTCTGGCCGAAACGCTGTAACGATTGCGCTCAAAGTTCACAAGACAGGTTTTGGAGACGGCGACGATTGTCTCATGGAACCCATTGAAGGAGCCCTGGCACGGTACCAACGCATTCTGCTGTTCCAGAAAAACATCGTAAATCATTCGATCTTTGAACTCTGGATGCCTGGTTACCTTGGCATGTTCGATAACCTGTTCATACAGTATCTCATTTGGTCATCATTATTTGCCACCTTCAATCGCGGTGCAAAATGCCGCCCGCGCGATACCTTCACTCAGGTATCTCAACCTGTCCTTTCTCCCAGCCTGCGGCAGGAGAACAGGCGACAGGCTCCACAAGGTGGTGCGAGCACATCTGTTCGAACCTTTTATTGAACTTTCGATCCTTGCCCTTGAGGATCGCATCCACTGCCGTTGACATATTGTCGTATATGCCCCGTGCACAGGCACCGCCGAAAAAGGCGAATGCCCTGTCATGGGCGTCAAAAACCATCTCCTGTTTCTCACGCGGATACGCTACCAAAAACGGCATGCGGCTGTAGCAAAGCCTGAAGTGGCAACCTTTACCTTGCTGGCGCCCGTCACGACAATCTCATGGCTCCAGTCTCGTGGCTCCAGTCGAACTGGCAGGCTTCTCCCCAATATTACACAATGAGCAAAACTCAACGGTACAAATGCATGCTCCAAACCGGTGCTGCGTTCATTCCTCCAGCGCTTTGCATATCGCCGCACACTATCGTAACTGCCGTCATAGCCAACACGCCGCAGATCATCATGGATACGCGTCAGAGTGAGCCGTTCTTTGCGCGAACATCTTTCGTTCGCCTTCAACATCGTATCAAGCTGTTCTGTGAAAAGGCCCAACTTTGGCAGCGGTTGGGTGGATCGGTCATAGCGAAACTCCGTTACTTTGGAGCGCAAAATCTTCCGTACAGAATTCCGCGAGATGCCGCGATCCCGGCAAATCTCTTTAATGCCTTTCTTATGAACAAAATGATCCCGTCTGACCTTCGCAACCACAACAATCATCCCCTGTATAACCCCGACATTTTGATCCAAATGACGGGTACAATGCACAACCAAGGGAGGGGGTCAAAATTGAACGCCGATCTCCCCGTTTAAGGGGGCAATCTTGCATGTCGATCTACACTCAATGCGGCCATCATGAGCCACGTACTCGGAAGACCGCCATACAAAAGATACCCCATCCACTTGTTCATTGATGAGTGTCAGTATTTCGTCAGTCCAACCATGTCCGAGATTTTGGGAGAAAGCCGGAAATTCGGTTTGTATATCACCGTGGCTACCCAACGGATTGAACGTCTTAATTCAGACCTTCAAGACGCGATCTTGGGGAATGTTGGCAATATCTGGGTGGGAAACTCCAGGCACACGACAGCCGAAAAATTATCCCGAGAAACCGATATCGATGCGGAGAAAATTAGAAAATTACAAAACCTTCAGTTTTTTCAAGTGGCAACGAGCGAACCTACCAAACGTCAGCATCTTCGATATATCGGGAACCGGTACTGCATGTCACCAAAACTTTGGCAAAATATCCTAAAACAGCAATCTCAAAAATATTACAGAAAATCCTCAACCCCTGAAAGCCCCTCATCTACTCCAGGTGCAAGTGCATCCTGGAATCCTGACTTCTTTTAATCCCAATTGATGAGTGCCACATTTTCGGTTTTCAGCCCCCAGCAATGGCGAGTCCTCCAAGCCTTGAACACCTATCGTTTCCTGACGGTGGAGCAAATACTGAGATTGGGTATTTCCAAAAACGCAAAATCTCTCAGAGACAAAACGCTCTTTGCACTCAGGCACCAGAAATGCATCCATTCGGAAAAAATCGGGTCGTTTTTGCCGGACGTGCATCATCTCACAAAAAACGGCCAACAGCTTCTTTGTGAGATTGAGGGATGTGAGCCAGTGCCGATCCCATCGAAAAAGAAAGTGCCGTTTTCTGCGGTTTTTGCACGCCACCGGTTTGCGCAGGTGGACTTTCAAATCGGTTTGAGACAATGGATTGAACAACGCGGAGATGCAGAGATATTGCTTGAGCTTCAGGATTTTACTCGCCAACAGAAAACCGGGAACGGGCAACCAAAGCCATCCACAGAGTTGGTGGTCACGGGTTTGGTAAATACCGTCATCCCGGATGGGACTTTTGTCGTTGGTCTGACTACCGGCAAAGCCGCTGTCTACTTAGTAGAAGTACACCGCTCCACTCAGAGTAAGGCGGTTACCGAACAGCTGAACCGGTATTTCGAGGTGATTAAAAGCGGAGTGATACAGCAGAAATACGGATACTCGGTTCATCCCATTATTTGTTCGGTTCACCACCAGGCATCCGTTCTTACGAGCGTCAAAGCCCGTCTGAATGCTCATCAGGGTTTTGCTCCCTTCCGGCATAATATTGTGTTTCATTCATTGGATGATCTGAATTCCAATTTCTCGACCGGTTGGCATTTCGCTGATGACAAACCGGCTAATCCATTTCCGCTTCCTAAAACCGACATGAAATGAAACCCAGCAATTCTTTCACGTTCAAAACTAATGGAACCAGTTCAGACAGAGTGGGCACTGGCGAGTCAAATTATGACGAGATTTTGCCTCCCGTGGGAAGACGAAAATGAACCGCCCTGTGTTTACCGGAGAGTAAAACTCTCTAAAGGTAGACCCTATGAAACAGGAAAAACACACCCCTACATATAGCCCTGAATTCCGCACACGCGGCGTTCGTCTTTTCAACGATCATCGCGCAGATTACGCCAGCAATAACGCTGCCTATAAGGCGATAGCATCCAAGCTGGGCTGCTCTCCCGACAGTCTTCGCGCCTGGTGTCTTCAGGCTGAACGCGATGCTGGTAAACTGGCTGGCCCGACCAGCCAGGAGAAAGCCCGGATCAAGGAATTGGAGCGAGAAGTTCGTGAACTTCGCCAAGCCAATGAGATATTAAAGAAGGCCTCTCGCGTTGACCTTGTCACTCAGACCAATGGCGTTTTGGCGGTCAACTTTGCCCAGGCGGTGCTCGACCGCCCGTTTCGCAAATGACGAGCTTTGTTAAAGAGCATCGAGATGCTTTTGGGGTCGAGCCGATCTGCCGTGTTTTACCGATCGCCCCTTCGACATATTATGCCCGTCAGGCGATTGCCCGCAATCCCGATCTGGCATCTGAGCGAGCCAAATGTGATGCTCGCCATTGTGAAGATATTGAGCGTGTTTGGGATGATAATCATCAACTTTACGGTGCCCGTAAAGTTTGGCACGGTTTACGCCGTGAGGGAAAACAAATTGCCCGTTGTAGCGTGGAGAGACTCATGAAAGTAATGAAAATACAAGGTGTTGTGCGAGGCAAGAAAGTCATCACCACCAACCCTGATGCCAGTCAGCCATGTCCAGATGACAAGGTCAATCGGGTGTTCAGCGCACAGCGCCCAAACCAGCTGTGGGTATCTGACTTCACCTATGTATCCAGCTGGCAAGCAATGGTTTATGTGGCATTTGTCATTGATGTATTTGCTCGCAAGATTGTCGGCTGGCGGGTATCAACTTCTATGACAACAAGCTTTGTTCTCGACGCTCTGAACCAGGCTATATGTCAGCGCGGTCCGAATGGTGGATTAATCCACCATTCGGATCGCGGCAGTCAATATCTGTCGATCAAATACACCGAACGGCTAGTAGAGGCCGGGATCGATCCATCTGTTGGCAGTGTCGGTGACAGCTATGACAACGCCATGGCAGAAAGCATAATTGGCCTGTTCAAGACCGAAGTCATCAAGCAATCAGGGCCGTGGAAATCTGTTGACCAGGTCGAATGGGAAACCCTGAAATGGGTCGACTGGTACAACAATCAGCGCTTGCTCGAACCAATCGGATACATCACGCCCAATGAAGCAGAGGAAAATTATTATGAAGACTTGAAAACCATACAAAAAGCAGCTTAAGATTTGAACCAATTACTCTCCGATAAACACGGGGCGGTTCAAAAACCCCCATTCGCTTTACTGCTAAGTTTGAAGCTGGAACGAGAGAGAATGAAGAGATTGACCAGTCTATTTGCCGTCATTTGATACGGTTTGGTTTCTTTAGGTAATGGGTTACTATTCTCGTAGTGCAATATTTAAATTTAGGCGACCACAATTTCTTGAGTTCGATTTGCAAAATGTGTGGCAGTTACTACCCTTGAAATATGCATGAAAAAAATGAGGAACCACCGCTAAGGGTAGCATTCTACATCCGGGTATCCAGTGAGGAGCAAGTGAAGAAGGGATACGGTATTGAGTACCAGACTCAAGACCTGCTTGATTTAGTGCAGCATAAATCTAGGCATAACAACTGGATCACTGATCCCAAATGGCACTTCACCGATCCCGGATGTACCGGAACCGATCTCAACCGCCCTGCCTACCAGAAGATGATGGAGCAAGCAAAAAAAGGGGCATTTGATCTGATTGCCGTCTGGAAAATTGATCGCTTATCCCGTGATCTTTCGCATCTGCTCAAGACCTTTGAACAACTGAAGCAGTTCGGAGTCAGCTTCTATTCCCTCAAAGAGAATGTGGATTTTTCAGGGCCTATCGGGCGTCTGACATTCCAGATTTTTGGAGCTTTGGCGGAATTTGAACGAGAAACCATACGTGCCCGATCAGCAGAGGGCAGATTAGCGGCCGCCAGGGCTGGGAAATACACCGGTGGAAATATTCCTTACGGCTATGACCGACAAAAATCACCTGACAAAGGAAGTGAGCTGGTTCTGGTTTACAACGAAGCCAAGTGGGTCAAGCAGATGTTTGACTGGTTCGTTTACGACCGGATTAATTACTTGCAGATCGCGGCTCGGCTCAATGATCTGGATTTGCCAAAGGGAATCGGCGCCAAAATCAAAGGCAAGAAAACAAAGTGGAATGACCACGCCATCAAGAAGATGCTGACCAACCCCACCTATGTCGGAGCTCGTCAGGAAAACATCACTGACAGCGATGGTGATATACAGAAAGTTGTCGTTCCCACGCCACGAATTATCGATGATGTAACGTTCTTCCAATCTCAGAATATTGTCCGTGAAATTGAGTCCGACACCCTCAATCGCGGTGGCGGAAAGAAATATATGTTATCCCGCCTGATCACAGACATCACCACGGGTCGGAATTTCGTGGGGTACACCCGCCAAAACGGATCATATGGCTATCGCCGAAAGAGCTTTATGGATTCAGATGGCATAAAACACCGCAATCAGGATATTCCGGCGGCGGCATTAGAAGACTATGTTTGGGAACTGATCCTTCTAGCAATTGACAAACCAGAAGACTTCTACCGACTGTACCAACGCCAAAATATGGATGATACGGAACTCACTCGTCTCAAAGAAACTGCAGACTTGCTTCAACAAAGAATAGACCAGCTAAAACGCAAGGCGTTCAAGGTCAATGACAGCTTCTTTGAAGGGCAAATTGCACAAACCGACCGAGATAATCACATCCAACAGATAGATCGCTCTATAGGCAAAGCTGAAAAGGAGTTGGTGCAGACCGAGCAACTAATATCTCAACTGGCAGAACAGCTAACATCGCAAAAAGCGATTGAATATTTCGCCAAGAATTTTGAGAAAAATATCGAACAATTGACCTATGAGCAGAAATGCCTGCTGGTCAAAATCTGCGTCAAGAAAGTGGAAGTCCAAGACGCAGAGGATGAACTGAAAATCACCGTTTTCTTTGCATTCGTCCAACCAAATCTACCCAAAAACCAAGGTGTGGTCGAACCCGAAAACGTGCTCTCAGTCACCAATAAGGATAATCTTGACGGATCATCCCAACTTCATGGTGCCGAACTTGGGAAAGGTTACATGTGGTTACAAGGTCAGAATGCTGTTCTAGTACCTCTGCACAGAGATTATGACTCTTTGAATCGAGATCATATTTGTCTTTCGGGTTTGGGATATGCGCGGTCCATTTTTGTTCTGGCTTTTTCTGCAGTGAACATCCATTTGATTTCTGCGCCACTCTGGTTGCGTTGGTGCTCCCAGGCGGCGATTTCACTGATCCGCCTGTTCAGGCATTGGCCACGCAAAACACCGATTTCGATTTCCACCATGTTGAGCCAACTGGCGTGCTTGGGGGTGAAGTGGAACTGCAGTTGTTTGAGCACCCGTCTGGCCTCGGCAGCGGGGAAAGCCTTGTAAAGCGATGCCGGGCTGTGGGTTGACAAATTATCGAGTACAACACGGATTTTCGAGGCCTTGGGGAAGTGAATGTCTGTGAGATCACGCATGCAGATGGCAAAATCCACAGCCGTGCGCCGCTCGGTGACCTTCACCTTGCGCCAGGGCTGATGAACATCAAGGAAGACAAACAGATTGGCCGTACCATTCGCCGGTATTCGCAGTCGTAGCGTTCGTGCTGGCCAGGTTTGGCCGGGATTGGCTGGCGCACTTCGCCGATCAGCTGGGTCGGGCTTTCATCGAAGCAAATCACTGGCTGGTCAGGGTCGGCTGCGGTGGCATACAAATCCAGAACATCTTCCATGGCCGCGACATAGGCGGCATCAACCTTGGGGATACACCACATGTTCTTGCGCCAGGGTTTCAGATCGTTCTCAGCCAGCCGCCGACGTACAGTTTCGCGTGACAGGCTGTCATGTTCTGTCAACTCAACCAACGCCTCGCTGAGGAGTTCCAGTGTCCAGCGCCTGCGTCCCACAGGTGCTGTCGAGCAGGCGGTGGCAATCAGAAGGGCTTCCTGCCTGCCGGTGAGCTTGCGTTTTGCGCCGGGGCGCGGTTGCTCGGCCAGCGCATGTTCCAGATTACCTTCAACAAAATGCCGCTTGGTGCGGGTGACTGTGGAGCCGCCAACCACCACCCGCATGGCAATCTCATCATCGCTGGCACCGCTGTCGGCGGCCAATAATATCTGCGCCCGTTTCAGTTTGCGGGCCGGATGTTTACCCCCACTCAACAAGGTGGTTAATTCGCTACGTTCGGATTGGCTTAATTCAACGCGGTATCGTATATTCATTAGGTTCTCCATTTGGTTGGATAGCCTGATGAATCAAAAAAACACTTTCGCAAACGCTGTTGATCACCGCGGCAGTGAGAAAAATTCACCCCCAAACAGGGCCAGTACCTGGCCTTTATCCACGCTTATACGCAGATAAATCGTTATGCTCCCGCCGAGGTCGACATGCAGCGATATTTTCAGGTCACACCACCATCCGTCCATCAAATGCTCATCACACTGGAGCGAGCAGGATTGATAAAAAAACAGCCCGGAATTGCAAGGAGCATAAAATTGCAGATCGACCAGGAAAAACTTCCCATGCTAAAACAGGAACAGCATTAATCCAAACCGTCATAACCTCTGTGCAGAGATACTAGTGGGTATATCTGGAAAGCGTTTTCGAATACCTGAAACCGGTAAGGTTTATTTTCAAACCACCGCCGGAACGACAGCACAAGCAGCTATTTAGCTTATACTGACTCTTTTCAGTTTTCATTCCTTTGGAAAATCCGCCGGAGGCAAGCTCAACATTCCTTCGGAGCCAACAATTTCAGAAATATCGTCTCAAGCACACGTTAGACACCCGAAGGGGAGAAACATCGTGGAGCAGGCTTTAGCCTTGCCGGAGTGTACGAGATGATAGAATAACTTTTTAGATTCCAACGCTTTTGATTTTACCGGCATCAGCACATTAATTGCTGTCGCATCCAGATTTATCGACTAGTAGCTCATAGCAATGTATTAGAGAAATAAAACCGTTTGGAACCTACCCGACGCACAATAAATTCAAGGATTTGCCCCTCTGGGTTCCTCCATTGAATTTTTTGCTTAATCGACGGATAACAGCTCGACGTGTTCGTATTTCCTAATCCATTTAACATGGCTACGCGCTCAACAATTACCGTTATCGATCAGGATGATGCCTTTCATATTTATCGCCACTGGGATGGTTATCCCTCTGCTGTAGTGCCGGATTTGAAAAAATCTCTACCTTATGCATGGCCTTTACCTCGGTTTGAAGCCGGAGACATCGCTGCTGCTATTGTTTGCGGCATGAAATCAAAAAGAGGCGGTAACATCTACCTCACCCAGGATGCAGCAAATCATTGGGATCGTGAATTCCATTATGACGTGCTTGGAGTGAAAAACCATCAGTGGATCATTCGTGTCACCGAGACAAGAAGCTTGTCAGGCACTTTAGAAGTGCTTTACGAAGGCGGTTTAGATCAAGCTTTGAAAATAAACTGGTGTGACTGAATATCAGTAACCGCAAGCCTAAAACTTGATATTTTGAGTTTTAGGTTTCCGCACATTAATCGCTGCCGCATCCAGGCTGTTTTTGAGATGCACGGCATAATGCTTCTCGATCATTTCCACACTGGTGCGGCAGTTTTTGGCGATCTGGTAAATATCGGCACCTTCCAGAAGCCGGAATGAGATATAGCTGTGTCTAAGAGAATAGAGGGTTCGTCGGTTTCCTTGCCGGTCGAACTTCAAATCAAGCGCTTCCAATACCTCATTGAACTGTTTGTAATGATCAGTCGGAAAGAGACGGTCGGTCGGTTCCGGCTGATTTCTTTTTACCAATCTCTCAAAAGGCCGAACAGCACCGGTGGTGCTTTTGCAGTATCCCACACCGCGTTTACCGCGGACTTGAATTTCGAGAATCGTCTCGCCGGTGGCGTCATCTTCAACGATCTCGATATCCCGGTATTCAAGCCAGTTAGCCTCATCAGGTCGAATACCGGTATTGGCCATGAATAGCACTTTGTCGTGAAGGTTTGCCCAGACATGCCCATACTGATGGTCTTTTTTCTCTCGGGCTTTCTTTCGAGTGGTCTCATATAGCAGCTTGTATTCTTCCCAGGAAAACCACGCACGATGAACCACTTTATTTGAAGCACGGTATGGTTCAGAGAGGTCTGGTAGATGCTGAAGCCACCGGTGCCTCACGGCGGTTTTCATCACTAGCCGTAGCGTTACCATCTCATGATGGAGTGTGCTTCTGGAGGGAACCTTTTTTCCTTCTTCCTGTCTAAGCCGATGAATTCGGTAATCCTGTACCGTGCCAGACGTAATGGTTGAAAGCCCCATTTTTCCAAAAAACGGAACAAGGTACTTATCCACCCGCCGGTAGTGATCTTTTACCCAAACGGTATTACGTTCACCTTCTGTGAGAACTTCATATTCAAGCTTGAAGCGTTCGGCAGCATGCTTGAAGGTTTTCTCTGTCAGTAGTTCACCTCGACGATTTTTATCCCGGAGTGTGAAAAACCAATCTTCGGCGAAATCCTTAGCCATTGCCAAGCTTTCTTCCTTGGTGCTTACCCGATGATTTTTGCCAGAAAGATAGACCGAACATTGCCAAATTGGGCTTTTGGTTCGCTTATAAACGTGGACTTTACCTCCAAGAATCGAATGTTTTTCGGTCATGGCCGACAATCCTTAAAATTTGCAAATTTGTGTAAGGGGTGTGTAAGTCTAAATGAGTGGATTTGGCTTGTCCAGAGCCTTGAACTTAGCTTCATGAAAGCCAATTAATTACCAATAAAATCAAATAGTTATGAAACAAAATGGCGGAGAGACAGGGATTCGAACCCTGGGAACTGTTGCCAGCTCAACGGTTTTCGAGACCGCCCCGTTCGACCACTCCGGCACCTCTCCGCTCAGGTGGTATTGTGCAAAATCCACCAACGCCTCAAATAGCCTGATCAAGCAGGCAAAACAAGACGGCCATGCTGCTATTTATTTGCTGCTCTGCTGCTGGTCGATGCCGGTCTTGCAGAATTCTTGCCACCTGACGGAATAATTTTGAAGCGAGAAACAGCACACATTTTCCCATTATTTCATTCAATTTTCGTGCTGCTTTCCCGAAAATGTACTTCAAAAACTGCAGGTTTTGTCGCGTTCAAAATATTGTCAGGTGGTAAGTGCAGAAGTACACGGCGATCGCTTGAAAGAGAAATTATCCACGCGGCGCCCGAATGGAGGGATTTTTCAAAGAAAAATCTCGGGAATTCGGGTCAGCGCTGAGCATTGCTCATGTGAGGACGGTGATTGAGGCGCTGAAAGCGCCGCAAAGAAGCGCCCGCAGCGGAGCGAACTAAAAAAATACGTGCAAATCGCTTTCAAGCGATTGCCGTGGGTTGTTGACAGGGGAATCGCATTTGGGGTTTGACAAATATGCCTGAATAGATTCTTGAGGTTCCATCACGATATGGAGCCTCAAGATGTCAACAATCATAAGCTATTTCAATGATATAGACGATCCACGCACGGGCAATGCCTGCCGTCACAAGTTTTGTGACATCATGACAATCAGCCTTTTATGTGCCTTGTGTGGCGGCGAAACTGCGGTGGATATGGCCGATTTTGGCCATGCGAAGGAAGAATTTCTGCGCGATTTTCTCGAATTGCCGAATGGCACGCCGTGTCACGACACGTTTTCACGGCTGTTTCGGTTGCTTAAGCCCGCAAGCTTTCAACGCCTGTTTGAGAAGTTCCGTGCTGATTTTGCCCAGGCACGCGATGCCCAACCCGCCATCGCCATTGACGGCAAAGAGATGCGTCGCACCTTTGACAGGGCCGC
Organism: Rhizobiaceae bacterium; assembly: GCA_965248135.1. GTDB lineage: Bacteria > Pseudomonadota > Alphaproteobacteria > Rhizobiales > Rhizobiaceae > SZUA-100. Next base: position 25,359 of record CBDFIN010000008.1, read on the forward strand.
CAATCAATCCGGCCTGAACGTGGTGACCGCCTTTGCGCATGGGGCTCGTTTGAGCCTCGGTATTATCGAAAGTGCCAAGGGTGGTGGCGAGATTTTGGCCCTACGTGAGTTGATCAAAATGCTCGACATCAAGGGCATGACGATCACTGCTGACGCGCTGCATTGCCAACGCGAGACCTGTGAGTTGATCGTGCGTGAAGGCGGCGATTACTGTGTGCAACTGAAGGGCAATCAGGGCGATATGCAGGCGGATGTGCGGGCCTTCATTGATGATCAAGAGACTGATTATATTGACGAATATATCTCAACTGACGCCAACCATGGCCGCATTGAAGAGCGATGTTACCATGTCTACAGCACTACGCAATATCTTGACGACACACACAAATGGCCAAGCCTCAAGACCTTCGTCCATGTCACTTCAACACGTGAAATGAACGGAAAATCAAGCCGCTGCGAACGCGTTTATCTCATGTCAAAACCCCCACAAGCGCAGGAAGCTGCAACCATTATTCGGGGGCATTGGCAAATTGAAAACAGCCTTCACTGGTCGCTTGATGTCATTATGAATGATGATCTCCATCGCGCTCGCAAAGACAACGCACCGATCAATTTTGCAGCCCTCAGACGTATCGCACTAAACATCATAAAGGCAAATCAGGACAAGGGATCAAACCGCGTAAAATTCAAACGCGCTGGCTGGAATGATGATTTCCTGCTTTCACTCCTAAACAACTTTTGAAATGCGATTGCCCTGGGGTTGTTGAGCTATATGTGGACATTTCGTCATTATTTGGGGCATATTCACGCTTGGTTTATCTTAAGGCCGCATTGTGGCCGTGTTGGTACACTTTTAGTGGCGCTTACCCGATGTAATCACCGAGGCTGGATATGGCTGCTTTGAAATCCTTTTTTGCAATTTCTCTGCTTCTTGCAACTGGCCTTACGCTCCCGGGTTGCACCCAAACACCACGGATCGACCGTGCATCGTCCAGACCCACACCGCTGACCCCGGCGCCTGTCGGTGTGGTTAAATCACAGAATCTGGAGCCGACCAATCCTATTCAGCCATCGGCAGAAAATCCCGCCGAACTTAAACCGGGCCTTGAGCCCGATACCGAAGTAGCGGTCGTTCAGCCACCAAAGGCGCCTGCTGGCGGCGGCCAGGCCGTAACCAGGGAAGCGCTGGTAGGTGCCTGGCAGGTTTCAACCGGTGGCAGTAACTGTCAGATATTCCTGGCACTGACCAAATGGTCCGGCGGCTATCGCGCCGCTTCCCGCGGCTGTGCGGCTCGAGCGATAACGGACGTCCAGGCATGGGATGTCAAGGGCAAACAGGTCGTGCTGGTCAATTCCGGTGGTGGCACCGCGGCTCGCCTGTACCGGACAGGTGGTACCCGGTATGATGGTTCCACCGCGTCAGGTGGCGCTATCTCCTTTACCCGCTAGTGGAATGAATTTGACATTTGGTACCCACTTGCAGCTTCATTCATTTTCAAATGTCAAATTCAAAAATTCCACTAGATTCAATATTTTGCTAGTGGTTCTTTTGATTCCAACATTTGCAAATATGGGTGCTGCAACGGGATGCAAATGTTGGTACAGAACCACTAGCGTCGATGATCTGTGGCGGAAGTGCGCCAAATGACGGTCGATGAGCCAATCGTCACCATTGCCGACGGCAATGTTTTGCATGCCGCCTATCAGGCCCGCGTAGACGCCGGCGAATTCAAGGGCGATGCATCACAATTGCAGCTGGTCCACAAACTCGACAAATTATTGCTGGATCTGGAGGACACCAGACTGGCCTCCAAGCAAAGCGCCCTTGGCTGGCTGTTTTCGAAAAAACAATCGGTCATACCAAACAGCCGTGGGCTCTATATCTGGGGTGCAGTGGGGCGCGGCAAGACCATGCTGATGGATGAATTTTATTATCATGTCGCGGGTATAACCAAACGACGGGTGCATTTTTATGATTTCATGCTTGATGCGCATGAGAGAATCCACGCCCACCGCAAATTACTAGCCGCCGGAAAAACCATCGAAACAGACCCTGTCCCACCTGTGGCCCGGGCGTTGGCGCGCCAGGCCCGGCTGCTTTGCTTCGATGAATTCTCAATTACCGATGTTGCCGATGCGATGATCTTGTCGCGGCTGTTTACCACCATGTTCGAACACGGGGTTACGGTGGTGGCAACCTCTAATATTGCACCGGACGCACTTTATCCAAACGGGCTGAACCGCAACTATTTTCTATCCTTCGTCACCTTGCTCAAAAAAAATGTCGAGGTGTTCCGCCTAGACGCACGGGTTGATTTCAGACTTGAAAAACTCACAGCCGGCAAGATTTATATTACCGGCGATGCCGGGGGCAAACAGCTCGACCAGATCTGGCAGGAAATGACCGGCACGGTCGAGGGAGAAGAAGACAGGCTCACCATCAAGGGTCGTCAATTGACTGTCCCCCAAGCAGCCCGTGGCGCTGCACGCTTTTCCTTTGAAGAATTGTGCAACAGACCCCTGGCAGCAGGTGACTATCTAGCGTTAGCCCGCCGCTATCACACATTGTTTGTTGATAATATCCCTAAGATGAGCCGCGAGATGCGCAACCAGGCAAAGCGTTTCATTATGCTCATCGACACGCTCTATGACCACCATATCAATCTGTTGTGCACTGCAGCGGTCGAACCGAATGAACTTTATACCGCCACATCGGGTACCGAGTATTTCGAGTTCAACCGCACCGTATCGCGTTTGATCGAAATGCAATCGCGCGAATACCTGGAAAAGAGCCGTAGCAATCGCCGTTCGGCATAGCAGGAGTGAGCTTGATAATCGCCGAACGCGGTTGCATATAACCTCCATCGACATTATTGCAGGCGAAATTGATCCACTTCGCTCCGATGCGTTGTAAAAGCTGAAACGGAACCGTTTGACCCCATGCGTGCACTTGTTGCCATTTTGCTGTTATTGCATTCGCTTGCCATTGCCCCAGGGTTGGCAAAGGCTATGCCTCACATCCTGATAGACGCCCGCACTGGCGATGTTCTTTCTCATGAGCAAGCCTTTGACCGGTGGCATCCGGCGTCATTGACCAAGATGATGACAGCCTATGTTGTATTTGAGGCAATCAGCGCTGGTGAAATTACTTTGAAATCTCCGGTTCGGGTGTCGAAATACGCACTGAGCAAACCGCCCAGCAAAATGGGGCTTCCCGTCGGCACGATCCTGAATTTTGAAAATGCGCTGAAGATCATACTGGTCAAATCGGCCAATGACATTGCCGTTTCAATCGCCGAATCATTGGCCGGAAGCGAAGCCGCATTTGCCGGCCGGATGAACCAGACGGCAGCAAAACTGGGCATGCACCACAGCAACTTTGTCAATCCCCACGGTTTGCATGACCTTCGCCAGTATACTATCGCCCGGGACTTTGCCTTGCTGGCCAGAGCGATCTATCGGAACTATCCTCAATACACCCATATGATGAGCATTCCGGCGTTACGCTTTGGCAAGATAAAGCTGAAATCTCATAACTCGTTGCTTGGCCGCTATCATGGCGCCGACGGCATCAAGACCGGTTACGTGTGTGCATCGGGCTACAACATAGCCGCCAGTGCCACGCGTTCCGGCCGCCGATTGATTGCGGTTGTTTTTGGTGCAAAAAGTGCCCACCAAAGGGGCATTCGCGCGGCCAAATTGTTCAACGCCGGTTTCAATAGCAACACCGGCGTTTCCGCCGGGACGATTGACGCGCTTGAGCCTTACGGTTCGGCACGCTATGTTGCGCATAATATGCGTGATGAAATTTGCCGGCGCAAAAGGAACGGGATCAAGGAAACGAAAAAACAGCGCCGGGCTCGCTGGAAAGCGGAAGCAGAACAACGCAAGGCCGAAAATGCAGAATACTTTTCTCCCCGGCTGCCTTTCATGCCCGCACCGGTATTTTTAGGCATGGCCGATGGCCCGAGCCCTACCAACATCAGGGTTTTTAATGGCAATACGCCGCCGCCCTATGTGCCAATTCCCAAGCCACGGCCAGACTTTCGTCTTGCCCGCATCGATGATCAGCCACCGCCAAAAAATGCCCTGTTGCGCGGTTCAATTCCACTGCCGCAGTTCCGGCCACAGCCTAAAGGCCAGTGATGCGGCATGAACCCGTTCCTATGAGCCTGATCACCGGTTTTTTGGGCAGCGGCAAAACAACGCTGCTTAATGCGCTTTTAAAAGACCCGCGGCTTAAAAACACGGCGATCATTGTCAATGAATTTGGCGACGTGGGCATTGATCATTTTTTGGTGGAGTCCGCCGACGAGGATATTATTGAACTCAGCGATGGCTGCCTTTGTTGCACCGTTCGTGGCGATCTGGTCGACACGCTGACAAAGCTGCTGCAACAACGGCTGGATAATCGTGGCACGGCAATCGAGCGGATAATTGTCGAGACTACCGGGCTTGCCGATCCGGCCCCTATTTTGCACGCGGTGATGGCCCACCCGATATTGATCGAGAAAATCAGGCTTGATGGCATTATAACGCTGGTTGATGCAGTCAATGGTGACGAGACGCTCAATACCCATAAGGAGGCGGTCAAGCAGGCTGCAATGGCCGACCGTATTGTTATTTCCAAAACCGATTTGGTATTGGCCAATGAAGCCCTGCAACAACTCACCCGGCGTCTTTTCGCTCTCAACCCTTCAGCAACGGTGATCATGGTCTACGACGTTGATATTTCCAACCTATTCGATTGCGGTCTTTATAATCCTGCAAATAAAACGCTTGATGTTAGTCGCTGGCTGCGCGAAGAGGCTGTGCCCAAGGCCACCCATAATCACCATGATACTAATCGCCATGATAACGCCATTCGAGCCTTTACGCTTATCCATGACCGGCCGATCGAAGCAGATGCATTGCAGATGTTTTTCGATCTCTTGCGATCAACCCATGGGCCACAATTGCTGCGCGTCAAGGGAATAATTCAAATGGCGGAAAATCCGGACCAGCCGATTGTCGTTCACGCGGTGCAGCAAGTGTTTCATCCTCCCGTCAGCCTGGCGGCATGGCCCGATGATGATCACCGCACAAGGCTGGTGGTGATCACCCGAGATTTGCCAGAGGTGTTTGTTCAGCGGCTATTTGACGCTTTTACCGGCAAGATTGCACCGGACACACCGGACCGCATGGCGCTGGAACAAAACCCGCTCGCCATTCCCGGCTCTAATTTCCGGCAATAGTGTACATCATTGGCCGGAATTGCAGCCGGGGATTGACCAAACCCTTACTGGAAACCATGATGGTGTGAACACCCAAACATCGGAGGTTGAAGAACAAGCATGACAAAAGAAAAGAAAAAGAAAAAGAAGGCCGGCATGGAGCGACCATGGCTGAAATCCTATCCCGAACACGTGCCACACGAGGTTCCCGAGCTTAAGCACCTGTCGGTCGCAAACCTCATAGAGCAGGCCTGCGAGACATATTCCGACCGGGTTGCCTTTTCATGCATGGGTAAAAGCCTGAGTTATGAAGAACTGCTGGAGAATTCCACGAATATTGCGGCATGGCTGCAGTCAAGGGGCCTTGTCAAAGGCGACAGAGTCGCCATCATGATGCCGAATATCTTGCAATATCCGGTTGTCTTGGCCGGTATCCTGCGAGCCGGACTGACGGTGGTCAATGTTAACCCGCTCTACACGCCGCGCGAACTTGAGCATCAGCTTAAGGATTCAGGTGCCAAGGCGATCTTCGTCCTGGAGAACTTCGCCAACACCTTTGAACAGGTCAGCGGCAAGGTGCCGACGGAGCATGTGGTCGTCACCAAAATGGGCGATCTGCTTGGCGGCTTAAAGGGTGCAATTGTCAATTTTGTCGTCAAGCGCGTCAAGAAGATGGTGCCTTCATGGTCGATACCCGGCCATACAAGTTTCAAGCAGGCGCTTGCTATTGGCGGTGCTGCTGATTTTGAAACAGTTGAATCATTCCACAATGACTACGCATTTTTACAATATACCGGCGGCACCACGGGCGTTTCCAAAGGCGCGGCACTGACCAACGCCAACGTGCTTTCCAATGCGGCGCAAATAAATCTCTGGCAAAATGCGCTTAATCACGGCAAGGGCCCTGGAGAGCAGTTGGTTTATATTTGCGCCTTGCCACTCTATCATATCTTTGCTCTGACCGTGAATGCCATTATGGGCATGGATCAGGGCGCAACCAACGTGCTCATTCCCAACCCGCGGGATATTCCAGGTTTTGTCAAGGAGCTGGGCAACTGGCAGTTCAATGTCTTTCCCGGCCTCAACACGCTGTTTAACGCACTCCTCAATGATGACGATTTCAAGCAGCTTGATTTCTCTCACCTGCAACTGACCCTCGGCGGCGGCATGGCCGTGCAACAACCCGTGGCCGAGCGATGGAAGAAGCTGACCGGCTGCAATATTTCCGAGGGCTATGGCCTTTCAGAGACCTCGCCCGTTGCAACCACTAACCGGTTGGACGCGGCAGAGTTTTCCGGTACCATTGGTCTGCCCGTTCCCTCAACCGACATCGCCATTCGTGACGACGACGGAAAAGATGTCGCCCTTGGCGAAGTCGGCGAGATCTGTATTCGTGGTCCTCAGGTCATGGCCGGTTACTGGAACCGGCCTGATGAGACCGCCAATGTCATGACCAAGGATGGTTTCTTCAAGTCCGGCGACATGGGTTTCATGAATGAAGCAGGCCAGACCAAGATTGTTGATCGCAAAAAGGACATGATCCTGGTCTCCGGCTTCAATGTCTATCCCAACGAAATCGAGGAAGTGGCGGCAGCCCATGATGGTATTTTGGAGGCGGCAGCCATTGGCGTTGCCGACGAAAAATCTGGCGAAGTGGTGAAACTTTTTGTCGTCAAGAATGACCGCAACCTGACCGAGAAAGATGTTCGCGACTGGTGTGCTAAAAATCTGACCAACTATAAGCGGCCCCGCCATGTGGAGTTTCGCGACGAACTGCCCAAAACCAATGTTGGCAAGATTTTGCGGCGCGAACTTCGGGATGAATAGAAGGCAACGGGATATCAGATCATGATAATAGACAAAGATGCCGCCGCGGTATTGGAATTCTGGCTGCAAGCCGGCCCGAAAAGCTGGTTTGCCCGGGACGACGATTTCGATGCGGCCATGCGCAACCGGTTCGCTAGCTTGCACGAGGAAGCAAGCCAGGGCCAGCACGACGATTGGGCCGACAGTCCCGATGGCGCACTGGCATTGGTGTTGGTCCTCGACCAGTTTTCGCGCAATCTTTTTCGTGACGACGCCCGTGCCTTCGCCCAGGATGGCCATGCCCTGAAAATAGCGAAAGACGCACTCGACAGGGGCTTCGACAAAAAGGTCGATCCCGCTGTCTTTGTGTTTTTTTACATGCCCTACATGCATTCAGAATCAATTCTCGACCAGCGTAGTTGCATTCGACTGTTTCATGCGGCAAACAAGTCCGATAACATGACCTACGCAATTATCCATCACCATGTCATCGCCCGCTTTGGCCACTTCCCGCATCGCAACCAGGCAATCGGCCGGCCGACCTCGCCGGCCGAACAGCGGTTCCTCGACGATGGTGGATTTTCTGCTTGATATGGTAAATCAAGCCTTTCCAGAACCAACTAATGTCCGTGAAAAGTCGATATAATTCAATTATTTAATTTTGCCGATGCTGTTAACCCTGGCTGCTGCTCACACGGAAAATTAAGCCCTGTGTGCCTATATACCCATCAGGGAAAATAGGAGCAACGGGTGACAGTTTCTGTAGTCAGCAAGATGGAACGGATGGTTCCTGACAGAATAAGGCTACGCTACGGGCATGTGTTAGACCCCATGTTCGCTCATTTGAGGATTATCCTTGAAGGTGAGGATGATCGGGCGATATCTCAGCGGGTTGCCCTTTTTGCTTTTGCAGTCCGCGTCGTTGGTGCTTTCATTGCCTATGTCTCGCAGGTGTTGCTGGCCCGTGCGATGGGCGACTATGAGTATGGCATTTTTGTCGTTGTCTGGGTTGGCGCTGTTATTCTTGGCGGGGTTGCCTGCCTTGGATTCCAGAGCGCCGTGGTCCGCCTCATCCCGCAATATCAGTCAAGCGGCCACTTGAACTCTCTTCGTGGCCTGCTATTTACCAGCCGTGCCTTGCCGGTAGCTGCCGCCACAGCAATTGCCGCGGTCGGCGTCGCTGGCGTATATTATTTCCCCGAGGCACTTCAAAGCTACTACATCTTCCCATTCTATCTTGGCGCCATCTGTCTTCCGATGCTAGCGCTTTCAGAAGTTCAAGACGGCATCGCGCGCGCCTATAATTGGCCATCTACAGCGCTTTCACCAACCTTTTTGCTCAGGCCAACACTGATCTTGTTGTTTATGACGGTGGCGATTATCATCGGTTTTCAACCAACTGCAGCAACAGCGCTTGGGGCGGCTATTGTCGCAACCTGGCTTGTTTCGGTTGGCCAGTTGATCAGCCTGAATTCGAGCTTGAAGCAGGAAGTGCCACCGGGCCCGGCGAGTGCTCACGCACTGTCCTGGATTTCCATTGCAATACCGATTTTTCTGGTTGAAGGCTTTTTCAATCTGCTCACCAATGTTGATATTCTGGTCGTCGGCATGTTTATGCCGCCTGAAAAAACAGCGATCTATTTCGCCTCGGTTAAAACGCTGGCTCTGGTGCATTTTGTCTATTTCGCCGTCAAAGCAAGTGCGGCCCACCGTTTCGCCCAATACAAGGCCTCCGGCGACCATCTGCGCTATGCCAGTTTTATCGATGATACCCTGCGCTGGACATTCTGGCCGTCGGTTGCCATGTGTGTGCTGTTGCTTATTACCGGAAAATACCTGTTGATGCTGTTCGGACCCTCTTTTACCGAAGGCTATCCGCTGTTGTTCATTTTGGTCATTGGGCTGGTTGCGCGAGCATCTGTCGGGCCGGCTGAAAGTGTTCTTACCATGTCGGGGGCGCAAAATATTTGTGCCATGCTCTATACCTGCACATTGTTCATCAACATCGCACTGAATTTTACCTTGATCCCAAGATTCGGCCTTGCCGGTGCTGCAGTTGCTACAACAATTGCGCTTATATTTGAAGCCTTCGCCCTTTACGCCACAGCCCTGCGCTTTTTGGGCATTCATATGTTTATAATCAGGGCCAAGCCTGACCCCGTCGAAAATATAGGGGCAAAATAATGGGTTTTCTGAAGGACATGGTGACTAAACCGGACCGGGACCGGCAAAGCTTTGGACCGTTTTGGATTGATGTGAAAGATCAACCCGGGCCAAAGCCGATGCGATTTGCAATATCGAACCTCACCAGTGCGAAGTGGGAACTCTGCCTGATGCCGCTCGAAAGCTACGCCGAATTGGCGGAGCAAATCAGCGACCTTGCTCACCATTCCGTAGAAAACAATGTTTTCTTTGAGCCGGAATTCGCCCTCGCCGGGCTGCAACGACTGGAACTGGAAGGGGTGATGTTGTTGTGCCTGTGGGAAACGGTTTCGGCCCGCCGCATGCTGCGTGTGTTTATGCCAATCATCAATCAACGGGCAGGCATTCCCCAACGCCGGTTTACCCGCTGCTTCACCCACCATTTTGCACCGTTGGGAACGCCTTTGTTGCACCGGGAAAACGCCGGTGAATCGGTGGAAACCCTGCTTCGAATGTTGGCCGACCCCGTGCTAAAGCTCTCTTCGGTGCTGTGCCTTGACCAGCAAAGAACAGCCGGCGAAACCATCCAGCTGTTTGAACGGGCAGCTCGAACGCTTGGTTTACCCACGGCTTATTTGTCCCGTCACCGGCGTGGTGTTCTGGCACCTGCAGATAATCAACTGACCGGCGTGAGCTATCTTCGCCAAGCAATGACACCAAAGCGCCATCGTGAGTACCGGCGGTTGTTGCGTCGGCTGAAAGGAACCGGCGACGTGTGCTTTGAGGTTGTCAACACGCAAAGAGCCGTATTGGATGCGTTTGAGACGTTTCTCACCATCGAGGCCAGCGGCTGGAAAGGCCGCAGCGGAACCGCGCTTAGTTCGCACAAGCAGCTTGCTGCCTTTTCCCGGCAGGCGATATCGTCGTTGGCAGAAATAAAGCGTTGCGAAATACACACAATGAGCTTTAACAAACAAATGATCGCAGCCCTTGTCTGTTTTAAGAGCGGCGATGAACTTTTCGCCTGGAAAATGGCCTTCGATGAGGAGTTCAAGCACTATTCTCCCGGTGTTCAATTGCTGATGCACGCAAGCGAGCACTGGCTTGACCTGTCTGATATACGATTGGTCGATTCGCTCGCCACTGCCAATCACCCGTTGATAAACCGGGTGTGGCGGGAGCGCCAACCAATGGGCGATATGCTTATTGGCACAAGCTCGGCCAAGAAAAATGAAGTTAACCAGGTCGTCCGTTCACTGGAGCGTTTTCAATACGCCAAGCGGTCGGTTAAAAACCTTCTTCACCGGGTAGGGCTCCGCTAGTGGTTCGAATCTAACGCTTCGAACCGCTAGATTCTTTGGTGATGGATAGAATTGTCGATACATTTGAGTGTGTTATTGAAGAATTCCTCTTTGCACCGACAGGCTCAAATGTTTCGTTCTATCCACTAGGAGCCTGCGCCATGTCAGGGTTTTGGACGGGCGTTTTCAAGTTTGAAAAATCGAATAATTTGGGATCCAGCAAATGGCTGGGCCGTACATTGGCGAGCGCCCTGATCATTGAATCCTTGCGGCCAGGCATACGGCTTTCAATGTCGTTCAACATCTGCTTGATCAAATTGCGCTGCAAACCATCCTGTGAACCACAAAGATTGCAGGGAATGATTGGAAAATTCATCAGCCTGGCGAACTTTTCAAGATCGGCCTCGGCGCAAAGGCTCAACGGGCGCATGACCATCACATCACCCTCGTCATTGATCAGTTTCGGCGCCATCGACGCCATGCGCCCACCATGCAGCATGTTGATAAACAGCGTTTCCAGCAAATCCTCACGGTGATGACCCAAGATCAGCGCCTGGCAGCCTTCCTCACGCGCCACACGGTAAAGATTACCGCGGCGCAAGCGTGAACAAAGCGAGCAATAGGTAGCGCTTTGCGGCAATTTGGCCGTGACGATGGAGTAGGTGTCCTCATATTCAATACGATGGGTAATGCCGTTTGACGCCAGCCATTCGGGCAGTACCTGTTGGGGAAAACCAGGTTGCCCCTGGTCAAGATTACAAGCAACAAGATCGACCGGCAGCAACCCGCGCCATTGAAGATCAAGCAGGATCGCCATTAGAGAGTAGGAATCCTTGCCGCCGGAAAGCCCGACCAACCAGCGCGGGCGTTTTTCGGCCAACGTCGGCAGCATCGAATAATCCTCGATGGCCTGTCTGGTCAGCCGCAGCAATCGCTTGCGCAGCTTGTTAAACTCAACGCTCGATGGCGCATGGCGAAATAGTTTGGGACACGAACCGTCATCTGCGGGCTGAATATGGTTTGTCACGTTCAACATGGGGGGCTCCGCAATGTCAGTTCAAACTATTGTTCATAGCATGATTATTTTCAAGTGATCATGGCTCATCAGGAGCGATTGAAGCCCGATGTACAAATTGATGAAATCAATTTGCGGGCGGAACCGACCGGCGCCTTTGTGCCACCCAGCGGAGGCCCGGGCAGCGCCCGGATTGGCCGTGAGCGAAGAGAGTACTGATCGAATCAGCTTGAAGGTGTCCAGCTATAGCAAGTGTGTAGTCCAGATAGGCGTAATAAAAAAGGCCGCTTGATTGGCGGCCCTTTTTGAAAAGTGCCTACTCGTCCGTCAGCGTGAATAGAATTCGATCACCAGATTAGGTTCCATCTGCACCGGATAGGGCACGTCGCTGAAGGCCGGAATGGAAACCAGGCTTGCTGTCATCTTGTTGTGGTCGGCATTGATGTATTCCGGCACATCGCGTTCGGCCAACTGGCTTGCCTCAAGCACAAACGCCAGCTGTTTTGATTTTTCACGCACTTCGATCATATCACCGGGCTTGCAGCGGTAGCTTGGAATATCAACCTTTTTGCCATTGACCTTGATATGGCCGTGATTGATGAACTGGCGGGCGGCGAACACTGTGGCGACAAACTTGGCGCGGTAAACGATCGCGTCCAACCGGGTTTCCAGCAGACCGATCAGGTTTTCAGAGGTATCGCCCTTGATCCGGCCGGCTTCGGCGTAGATGCGGCGAAATTGTTTTTCCGAGATATTGCCGTAATAGCCCTTGAGCTTTTGCTTGGCCCGAAGCTGGGTACCAAAGTCTGATAATTTACTCTTGCGGCGCTGGCCGTGTTCACCCGGTCCGTAATTACGGCGATTGACCGGGCTTTTTGGCCGACCCCAGATGTTTTCGCCCATACGGCGGTCTATTTTATATTTGGTAGAGATACGCTTGCTCATCGTAGTTCCCATGAGTTTCGGCACGACCATTTTGCGGCCCTGCGCTAAGATTGGAATACGCCCTCCTTTGTCTTCCCGTTGTCATTGGGTCGACCGACAGAAATCGCACGGCAAGGCGGTTGATTTCACGGGACATAGAAAAGCCGACCAAATCGATCCGCTAATCGCCGGTGTAGTAATCGTAAACCTGGCAAATGTCAAACCGCGATTGGCTGTGTGTTGGGTGAATTACCCAGTCCTTCAGTTAAACGCATTTCAGCCCAAAGCCTGCCAGCAATCTTCTTTTCGCCGCCCCCGGAACCCCGCCGGTAAAGATGGCGATATCATCAATTACCCCGTCCTTCATCTGTGGCGCAGCACCGGCCAGACTGAGCGCTCTTCTTGCGATCGCCTCGGCCGGGTCAAGCCAGTCAACCGGCCACGGTGCCAACCGGCGAAACACATTGGCCAAAAACGGATAATGGGTGCAGGCCAGCACCACCACATCGGTGCGGGCGCCATAGCGGTCGACAAAACAATCGGCAATCTCCTCGCGTATGATATTTTCATCGATTGGCTGGCGTAGCATGTAGGCCTCTGCCATTGTTGCAAGCCTGGTCGCACCGACCAACCGCACATTGACCTTGGAGGCAAATTCGCCAATCAGGTTTCTGGTGTAGTCCCGTTGCACGGTGCCGGGCGTCGCCAGCACTGAAATCTGTCCCGTAAAAGTGCGCCCCGCCGCCGGTTTGATCGCCGGAACCGTGCCAACAAAAGGGATATCGAACAATTCACGCAGCACCGGCAGGATCAACGTTGATGCAGTGTTACAGGCGATGACGGCAAGTTCCGGCCGGTAGTTTTCGATCAATCGCGAAAACACCTGGCGCATGTGATCGACCAAATCCGCTTCTTGCCAGTCGCCATAGGGAAATGCCGCATCGTCGGCGGCATAGATGATGCGCCGATGAGGCATTAACACTCGTAGCTCGCGCAAAACTGATAGGCCACCAATACCTGAATCAAGAACCAGGATGCTCATTTTTTCCTGCCGATACGCCGGTCGAGGCCTTCCAGTGCCGACACCATGCCGCGCAATGCGTGCACCTCTTGCTTGGATAATTGCGCCTTGTGAAAAATATTACGCAGGTTCTCCACCTTGGTCGCCCGTTTGTGGGGGGGATAGAAATAGTTCTCCCGATCAAGCGCTGTCTCCAGATGGGCAAAAAGGGCAAAAAGTTCCTCTTTGCTGGCGGGCACGCTTTGCGGCACATTAAACGGCAGTTTGGCATCCTCCCCCTTCAGCCATTCATAACCCATCAACAGCACCGCCTGGGCGATATTTAGCGACGCAAAGGCCGGATTGACCGGAAAGGTGACGATCTCATCGGCCAGTGCCACCTCTTCATTGGAAAGCCCTGCCCTTTCCCGCCCGAACAATATGCCGGTTTTTTCACCACGTTGATGACGCGCCCTCAGCGTTGCAACGGCTTCGTCCGGTCCACGCACCGGTTTTAACATATCGCGATGGCGGGCAGTGGTGGCATAGACAAAATTAAGGTCGAAAAGCGCATCCTCCAGCCGGTCAAAAACCCGGGCGCTATCGACCACATGGTCAGCTCCAGCTGCTGCTGCCCGGGCGCTGTCGCTTGGCCAACCATCTCGTGGCGCGACAAGACGTAATTCATGCAGGCCAAAATTTGCCATCGCCCGGACCGCCGTGCCGATATTCTCGCCCAATTGCGGATTAACCAGCACAATTACCGGCCCGTTGGTGATGGTGGTGCGCCTGTGGTCCGTGCCGGCCATTTATTGACAATCCAGTTTCATTTGCTTTCAATAAAACCTGCAATAGTCCCGGACGATGCAAATATCAACGCGGATAGGAAAAATGGAAGAACTTGCTGATAGAATACGCCATTTGCTTGTCGATGATCCCAACATTTCAGAGCGCAAAATGTTTGGTGGTGTCTGCTTCATGCTCAATGGCAACATGCTGTGTGGGCCGACAAAATCCGGCGACCTGATGGTGCGGGTCGGCAAGGAGCTGGAAGAGGAGGCGCTTGGCAAAGCCCATACCCGTGAAATGGATTTTACTGGCAAACCAATGAAGGGTTTTGTCTATGTTGCACCCGATGGGGTGAAAGATGAACAAGGCCTGCGTTACTGGATCGCCTTTGCCACCCGTTTTGTTGGCGCTTTGCCGCCGAAATAGCTATTTTTGTAGTATCCAGCCTCAAGCAAAGCAATTCATGAAAAATCGTTTTCAGGCGTTATCCGCGGAGTAACTAATTTTTGATTGTCAATTATTGCAGAGCGGTGAATAAGGGCTGTTGGAGAATCCATAAAGCCGCGCTTTGTCTCAAACCACTCATTAGCCGTCCACCAACGTTACGGAGTTCACCCATGAACGCACCAACACCCTATACACCGCCAAAGGTCTGGAAATGGGAAGCTGAAAGCGGCGGAAGATTTGCCAGTATCAATCGGCCAATCGCTGGCCCAACCCATGACAAAGAGCTGCCCGTCGGCAAACATCCACTGCAATTATATTCGTTGGGAACGCCCAACGGGGTGAAAGTCACGGTGATGCTGGAGGAACTCCTGGCGCTGGGATTTGCCGGGGCCGAATATGATGCCTGGTTCATAAGTATCGGAGATGGCGATCAATTTGGCAGCGGGTTTGTCGGGGTCAACCCGAACTCCAAAATTCCTGCATTGATGGACCATAGCGGCGCCAAGCCGATCCGCATTTTCGAATCAGGCGCCATATTGCTTCATCTTGCAGAAAAGTTTGATGTGCTGTTGCCCACCGATGTTGAAAACCGCAGCGAATGCCTTTCCTGGCTGTTTTGGCAAATGGGCAGCGCGCCTTACCTGGGCGGCGGCTTTGGCCATTTTTATGCCTACGCACCGGAAAAAATTGAGTACGGCATTAACCGCTTTGCAATGGAAGTAAAACGTCAGCTGGATGTTCTTGATCGTCACCTGACTGAAAATCAGTTTATGTGCGGCGATCAATACACCATCGCCGATATCGCGATTTGGCCATGGTATGGGGCATTGGTATTGTTTAACATTTATGATGCGGCCGAGTTTCTCGATGTCAAATCCTACACCAATGTCGTTAGATGGGCGACGGAAATTGGTGACCGGCAGGCGGTAAAGCGCGGCAAAATGGTCAATAGCGCCTATGGTCCGCCCGAGGAGCAGTTACGCGAACGCCATGATGCAGCGGACTTTGAGACCAGGACACAGGACAAACTTGAACCCGCCGACCAGTAAACTAAAAAAGTTTGAAACGCCGGGGTTCAGGCTCGAGCGCCACGTCCTCGGCAATGCCGGGATCATCAGGCACGATAGGCGGTTTTGCCTCATTTGGTTTGTCGGTCGAAACTTCCTCGGCTTGCGGGCTTTTCGCCTCAGTCTTATCGACCGCGGCAATATCGGCGGCTTCCTGTGGCGTATCACCATCCCCAGCATCGATTTGGTCGGCAGCCGCTACCGGCACGCTTGCGGCGGGCTGGTCGGTCGCCCCATCCTCGGCTGCGCTGTCGGTATCGGCAGCAGCCTCATTGTCAGCTGCGGTTTCGGCCGGTTCGGCGTCAACTGGCACACTTGTCGCTGCCACCGCGGCAATCACCGGCAACTCCGCCACCGGTTTGGGCGCCAACGGTTCGGTTGCATGGGCGGAATAGTCTGCTTCTTCCGCCGGTCCTTCCAGCGATTCAAGGGGAACTTTCCACTCGAAGGCGTCAAGCTTGCCGGAAATTGGTGAAATTGGTGCCCAGTTCTGTGATATATAGCCATCGGCCGTCCAGGCCGGGTCACGGGGCGCCCGCACCGCCCTTGACAACCAATCGCGCATACGGCCCCGGTCGCCATGTTCGGCCTCTTCGATATCGGCCATCAGCAGACAGGCCCGCTCGGTCGGCTTGGTCCGCAAGATTGCGGCAAGCGCCTCACGCGCCGCCTGCCAGTCGCGCGCATCAATAGCTGCATCAGCGATAGCGAAATTGCCTTCCACATGGTTTTGACGCTTGGCCGCCAGGGTTCGTGCCCGTTTTAGCCGGTCTGTTGCGGCGTCGCCAGAGCGCACGTGCACATAGGCTTCGGCAATTTCGGGATGAGGTTGCAGTTTCCAAGTCGCCTCCAAAACCTTGGACGCCTTGCGATAATCGCCAAGCCGGCTCGAAATGCGCGCCGCAATTACAGCAGCCGGCACCAGCGCGGGAGCAAGTTTGTGGGCCGATTGCGCCAGCGTTCGCGCCTTTTCTGGGGCCGAGTTCTCCAGCGCCATCGCCTGTGCGGTCAGCAACACGGCCTTTAGACGTTTGCTTTCCTGTTTGCCTTGTTTGTTGGTCCAGCCGACGGTCTCAAGGGTCTTTAAGGCACCTTCCCAGTCGCCGCTTGTGGACTGATGGCGCAATAGGGCCGTGCTCGCCCAGGAGGCTTCGGGCGCCAGTTCCATTGCCCGCTCGGCATAATGCGATGCAGCCTCCGCCTCACCTTGGCGCTCCGCCTCCACGTAGAGACCGCGCAGGCCCAAAAGCCTGGTTTCCGGGGTCTCAAGCATGGTTTCAAACTTTGATTGCGCCACTTCACGTCGCTCTTCCAATAGCGCCGTCTGGGCATCAAGAAGCGCTACCAGTGGTTCCTTGTTGATGAGCTTTTCGGCATCCCGCACCTGTTTACGTGCATTGCCGGCGTCACCTGCTGCGGCGGCGATCATGCCCTTTGATAGAGCATCATATCCCTTGTCGCGGCGACGACCCCGGCGCCAGCGGGAGAAAATCTCGGGCGACCGCCATATGGTATTGATGATTGACCAGGTAATCAGGATCACCGCAACAATACTGACTAGCGCGACAACCGCCACCATGAGGGAAACTTCGACTTCCCGGCCAAAGCCTTCGGTACCTTGTTTCGGCAGCGTGATGGTGACTAATCCTGGATTGTCGGCAATCCAGGCGAAGCCAATGCCGAGAACAAATACCACACCCAGAAAGAGGAAAATTCGAAACATGCCGCTACCCTCAATTGCCAGCGCCGGAAAGGCCGGCCACAAATTTATTCAACAAGTCATCGATAAGCTTGTTGGCGGTAAGGCGAGCCGTGGCGGCACTGTGCCAACCGGCGGAGACATTCTTGGCCACTTTGGGAAGGGCATCCCATTCGCCGATTGCCGAGGCAAGATCACCCTTTTTCAACCTCGCCTCCAGGCGTGAGACAATGGCCTCAACACCATCGCCTTCACCGCCACCAATGGCTTTTACCTTGACCAGTGAACGGGCATTGGAAAAGAGCTTGCCCATCATGCCATCATCCTTTGGCGCAGTGGCGGCAATAACATCTTGCGCCAGGGCAGAAAAGGATGTCTCCAGCATTGAGACGGTGGGGATGCCCTTTTCAGCAAACGGTTCTAAGGACGCATATCCTTGTGGATCATCGCCAAGGCTCGACGCCAGCGCCAACGCCTCGCCAAAACCGCCGCCATTGTCAATTGCCGATTTCAATGACGTAAGCGCCACAACCTGGGCAACGCGGCTTTCTTCCTCATCGGGGGAAGCGAGCTTTTCATCAAACGCGCTCAGCTGTTCGCCCATTGCGCTTATTTCCGCCGCTGAGTTTCCCTGGCCCTTTTCTAAAGCCGCCAGTTGATCCTCGGTCGCCTTGGCAGATGCCGTAATCCGGCTTTCCAGATCACCTACACGATCTGATACGCCCGTAATGCTGGTTCCGATTTCCGCCAGTACCTGGCTTGCCAGTGCCTGGCTGGACGGCACACTGCTGGCAAGGGCAGCCAGGCTGTTTTCGAGTTCGCCAAGTTTCGCCGTAAGCTCTTTGGCGCTATCGGCAGCATCGCTTGACTGCTCGATTTTTGTCAGCCGATCACCCAGGGCTGCAAGCGCCGGATTTTCACCCGCCTCACCGGCATTAATTGATTGTTCAAGTCCGGCGGTCTTCGTCTGCAAGCTTTTGATACTCGCACCAAGGGCCGAAATTTCCTTGCCGGAAGCTCCCTGGGCCTGTTGAATCGCGGTAAAGCCCTGCTGCTGTTTTTCAAACTGGCCGGAGATTTGTTCCAGTCTTTCTTGAACAGGCGCCAGATCCGGCGGCGCTATCACCTTTGCCGACATAGCCTCCAGCTGAGTTTTAAGGTCACCCACCTCGGTCTGCAGCGCTGCAGACCGGTTATCGCCGGTCACGGGTATCATGCCGGCAAGATGCAAGCCATAGGCGCCCAAAAGTGCAATTACGCCGCCCACAATGCCCGCGCCGGCAAATGCCAGCCCATTGCCGCCCTGGCTGGTAGGCGGGGGAGAAACGGTCTCATGCTTGCGCGTGTCCGCTGGCGACTTTGCAGTACTTTTATCAACCTTTTTTGGACCAACAGCACTTCTTGCGGCGGCATCCACCTGCCCTCCTGGCTTGTCAGGTGTTGGCTTTATTTGTGCTGTCGCGGCGGTTGTCGGTTTGGGCGTTGCCTTGGTGGCGGTGCTTTCCGCTGTCTTTGCCGTCGTCGGTTTAGCCATTGTTGACTTATCTTGCGCCTTTGCAGCAACCGTCGGCTTGACGGTAGCCTTTGCCGCCGGCTTAGCCGCGTTCGTGGCCGTTTTATCTCTCACCGCCTTAGGCTCGAGATCAATTGTGACCGGCTTTCGTTTTCTGCCCGAAGCACGCTCTGGTTGTGGTCTTGTGACTGGTTTGTTGTCACCAGCGCTTTTGTCTCTGGAAACCATTGGCCATTACCCTTGATATCCGCGTGAATTATTCGTCTCGATGACTGCTGCTGTACGAAACTGAGCTGTCAGGTCTGTTTCACAGTTTTTTTTCCATACTTCAACATTTGAAATGACGCACAGTAATCTAGGGAAGCGGAATCAGCGCGAATACACCGCACTCGTCGGGTGATTCCGCCACACAGCAAGACTTTCTCCAGGCCGCAGGAAGAGCATTTCGAGCCCCATCGGATATCGCGAAAAACCGAATTTTTTCAAGATGTTGATCTTCAATAACCCGACTAATCAGTGTTGTGACCTGGTGCGCTGAACGGGCCGAATAAAGTGGTATGCCAACTATTCCATCGTCGGACAGGAAATCTGCGGTTTTTTTAGTTAGTTGATTAACTGATTTTGCCCTATAGAGCACCCAAGAAGCCACGCCATATCCATTTTCGGTCAGTTCATTCACCAGCCCGGGACTGACATCAACACCGCAAATATAGAGCAATGGTGATACCACTTTCTTCCCCATCGCCTGGTCGGACATCATCTGCGCCAGCCCGTGCGCCGATGAGGCAACGAGGTAAATGTTGGTGAAGCCAAGATTTCTGGCTCGAACTGCGCTTTTTTGCCCGACCAGGAAAAGCGGCAAAGCAAGAATATCCGGTGAAATTTCCCGATCTTCCAGAACCATCAGCGCGTTTGCGCTGGTCACGATCAGACCGCCAAAAGAACCATCCGGCATGGCCTCTCCGGTGTCTATTATCTCAAGCACTGGCGAGACAACAACCTGATGGCCAAGTGAACGCAGCTTAGTCGCGGTTTTTGAGGCTGCCGGCTCAGGTCTTGTGACAATCAGCCTCAAAGTTCGGCCCATTCAGCAAAGAAGTCGGCTCCGGCCTGATGGCGGATGTCTTCACCGCACCGACGACCCAGATTTTCGCTGTCTTTGACATCACCGCTGCACGTCGACTGAAAGGTTTGTTGTCCATCCGGACTTAAAACCAAGCCGGTAAAAGCGATCACCGTGCCGGAAACCTCTGCAACACCGGCAATCGGCGTGCGGCATGAACCATCAAGTGCTTTAAGAAATGCCCGTTCAAGCAGCAGCGCTGCCTCGGTGTCTGCATCATTTAGCGGCGCGACCAATTGTCCTGTCGTCTTGTCACCTATACGGCTTTCCATGCAAATGGCGCCCTGGCCCGGCGCCGGTGGGAATTCGCCAGTATCAAGCAGCGATGTGGCCTGGTGTTGCAACGACAACCGCTTGAGCCCGGCAAAGGCAAGCAGAGTGGCGTCGACATCGCCGGAAGCAAGCTTTTTCAGCCTGGTTTGAACATTGCCGCGAAACATTACGACATCGATATCCGGCCGCAGCCGCTTGATCAACGCCTGGCGCCGCATCGAGGAGGAGCCGACCACTGCACCATGGGGCAGTTGCAGCAAACTTCCAGCCTTTGGCGACAAAAATGCATCCCGCACGTCCTCTCGCGGCAAATATGCGGAAAGTTCAAGGCCCTTGGGAAGAACCGTCGCCATATCCTTGGAAGAATGTACCGCAAGATCAATACGACCATCGCTCAGTGCGGCCTCGATTTCCTTGGAAAACAGCCCCTTGCCGCCAATTTC
Organism: Rhizobiaceae bacterium; assembly: GCA_965248135.1. Taxonomy (GTDB): domain Bacteria; phylum Pseudomonadota; class Alphaproteobacteria; order Rhizobiales; family Rhizobiaceae; genus SZUA-100. The sequence goes on from CBDFIN010000008.1 coordinate 46,114, forward strand.
GGCCAATGGCCGGTCCTGAACACGATCACCGGCAGTGGAGATCACCTTTATTTCGAAGGCGTCTTCCACAAGCCCATGCATGGCCATCAGACGATTACGCACCTCGTTGGCCTGCGCCAGCGCCAGCATACTTCCTCGGGTGCCGATATTAATTTTCTCTTCCGGTTTCAATTGCATGGCAGGCCATCTATTTATTACATCGTAAATTGCGCTTCTGCCTACAGGGTTTGAACACTTCACACAATCCACTTGCTGTTGCGGCAAACTGACGAAAGGCTCCGGTTATGAAGGTGCTTGGCATCGAAACCAGTTGCGATGAGACCGCCGCATCACTGGTTGAATGGTGCCAGGGCGGGCCGGGCGATATATTATCGAATATCGTGCTCAGCCAGGTTGAGCAACATGCGGCTTTTGGCGGTGTGGTGCCGGAGATTGCGGCGCGTGCTCATCTGGAGGGGCTGGATGCCGTCATTAGGCTGGCGCTGGAACAGGCGGGCGCAACACTTGGCGAAGTCGACGCCATTGCAGTTACCGCTGGGCCGGGGCTTGTCGGCGGCCTGATGGTTGGGTTGATGACGGCGAAAGCCCTGTCGGCGACCACCGGCAAGCCGATGATTGCGATCAACCATCTGGAAGGTCATGCCCTGACCCCGCGGCTGACGGAAGGGCTTGAATTCCCCTATCTGCTGTTGTTGGCCTCCGGTGGCCATACCCAGTTGCTTTTGGTCGAGGCGGTTGGGCGATACCGCCGGTTGGCCACCACTATCGACGATGCGCTGGGTGAAGCGTTCGACAAAACCGCCAAACTGCTGGACCTTTCCTATCCCGGCGGCCCGGCGGTCGAGGCCCATGCGGCAACCGGCAATCCGGAGAGATTTTTCTTTCCGCGACCGTTGCGGGGACGGCTTGATTTTTCCTTCTCCGGCCTCAAAACCGCGATACGCCAACAGGCATTGGCACTAATGCCGCTTGGTGACAAAGACATTAGCGATATCTGTGCCTCTTTTCAGGCCGCCGTGGTGGATGTGCTGCAAGACCGGGTGGTGCGGGCGATGGCCATGCCGGAACTCGCGGGAACAAAGGTACTGGTGGCGGCAGGTGGCGTTGCAGCCAATAAGTCGATCCGCGCCGCACTTGAACAAAGTGCCCAACAGGCCAAATGGCGGTTTGTCGCGCCGCCAACCCATTTGTGCACGGATAATGCGGCGATGATCGCCTGGGCGGGGGCCGAAAGATTTGCCCTTGGACAACACGACGGGCCGGAGTTTGCTGCCCGGCCGCGCTGGCCGTTGGATGAAACGGCGCCAGCTCTACTCGGTTCGGGCAGACGCGGGGTCAAGGTATGAACAACAAAATAGCCATCATTGGCGGCGGCGCCTTCGGCACAGCACTTGCCAGCGTTACCAACCGGGCCGGCCATGATACGCTGTTGTTTTTACGCGATGCTGAGACCGCGACGGCGATTAATGAGACCCATGAAAACCCGAAGCGACTGCCCGGGGTTAAATTGCCGGAGAAACTGAGAGCAAGTTGTGAGCCGGCCGCACTGGTGGATCGGACCATCGTATTATTTGCCGTCCCCGCCCAGCAAACAGCAGCCGTGGCAAAGGCGCTTGCACCATATTTGGGCAAGGCCAGCAATGCCTTTGCTTGCGCCAAGGGGCTGGAGCGCGATAGTGGCCGTTTCCAACATCAGATTCTGGAGGAAAACCTGCTGCAATCAACGGTTTTCGGACTTTCGGGACCGGGATTTGCCACCGACATCGCCAATAGCCTGCCGACCGCGCTGACCCTGGCCTCGGCACGGTTGAACAATGCGCAACAAATGGCCCGGAAAATATCGACCCCCCATCTCCGCCTTTATGCCAGCGATGATGTTGCCGGTGTTGAAACCGGCGGTGCCCTTAAAAACGTGCTGGCCATCGCGGTTGGTGCGGTGCGCGGTATGGCGCTGGGCGCCAGTGCGGAGGCAGCGTTAATCGCCCGTGGTTTTGCCGAGTTGCGGCGGCTCGGTCTTGCCATGGGCGCCAGAGATGAAACGCTCATGGGTCTGTCGGGGTTGGGCGATCTTGTTTTGACGTGCAGTTCACCCCAATCGCGCAATTTTTCCTATGGCTTTATGCTTGGCAAGAACAGTTCACCAAAAGATGTTGCCCTGGCTGAAGGGGTGCATACGGCCAGGACTGCGGCGCAATTGGCCGAACGGCTTTCAATCGATGCGCCGATTATCCAGACAGTTGCGCAGGTAGTCGATAACCGCCTGTCGCCACAGCAAGCTGTGGAGATATTGCTTTCCCGCCCACTCAAGAGCGAATCCGGTTGACCCGCCGGCCGGCTGAACTATCGTCATCTTCAAAGGAGAAACCGGCATGAACTATTGGTTGTTCAAATCTGAACCAGACAAATGGTCCTGGGAAATGCAAAAGGCCAAAGGCGAGGCAGGCGAAGAATGGGACGGTATCCGCAATTATCAGGCACGCAACAATATGCGCCTGATGCGGATTGGTGATAAGGGTTTCTTCTATCATTCCAGAGAGGGGCTTGAGGTCGTCGGCATTGTTGAGGTTTCGGCCGAAAGCGTACCCGATTCGACCACCGATGACGAACGCTGGGACTGTGTGCATGTCAAAGCCGTCGCCGATATGCCCGATCCGGTTTCGCTCAAATCTGTCAAGACCAATCCCGAACTCGTCAATATGCCGCTGGCAAAATTCACCCGTCTTTCGGTTCAGCCGGTGCTGCAGGATGAATGGAACGAAGTGTGCCGCATGGGCGGGCTTGACCCGGCAAACTTTGAGCCGGTTAGCTAGCACGTGTCAGCAATATTCTGATTGCAAACGTGCTGAAGATGCCGGCAAAAAGCCAATCGATCAGGCGCAGAACCCTTCGATTGTCTTGCATCAACCCGGCAACCCGGTTCACTGCGATGATAGTTACAACAGAGATTGGTATCGCATAGGAAAGAAACAGGAAACCCAGAAAAACCAGCTTGCCCGTGGCATGGGGATCGCTTGCCGCGACAAACTGCGGAAGGAAGGTGACGAAAAACAGCACAATCTTGGGATTAAGAAGATTGATGCTGATACCGGCCAACCAGTTCTCGAAATCCGAGTGTGGTCGTTGCGGCCTACCCTTGATTTTCAAAACCGAGCCATGGCGCAATGACTGACAGGCCAGCCATAGAAGATAAATCGCGCCGGCTATCTTGACCGTAGTGAATGCTGCCGGTGAAGCTGCCAGCAATGCAGAAAGGCCAAAAGCCGCCAGCAAGATATGGACGACGATGCCGGTTACCGTGCCACAAAGGGTAACCAGCCCAGCTCTTTGTCCTTGCAACAGTGCGCGGCCCAAATAAAGCGTCATATCAGGGCCAGGTGTCAGATTTAATAGCAACCCCGCCACCGTAAATGCAGCAATTACCGGCAGCGAAGGGATGAAGTCCATATTATCAGTCCTTCCCGCTTGTGCCGTTCAAACAATATAGCAACCACAGCTTATACCAAGGGAAATTAATATTGGTCCATATGACCGGAGCTTCCATGGGTTTTGGCGAGGTCCGATTGGCGACTTGGTACTGGCACCACGAGCCAGGCGCAACAACGTCCAAAACTCCTGGAAATCCGGCCTTCGGTGGTGAAAAATTGTCTGCTGACATTGTTGCAATCGGCTTGTGGCCGTTAAGGCCAAGGCACGTATTGCGCCGCGTCAGCAAACGATTTTTCTACCATCATATTGGTCAATATTAACTTCCCTTGGTATAATCAATCAATCGGACGGCCAATCATGCCAGAATTTGCCTGGTTCATTTGATTGAAAACTGGCAACTGCACAACTCCCAACCCCAACGATTATCCGGGTTGATTTTGTCGGATTAGATCGCCTGAAGTTGCAATGGGTGTCAAATTGTTTCTTTTTTTTGTCACCTTGGCGAAAATACTCTTCGCGTCACCGGAAAAACCTGTTACATATCAGCTGTTTGGTTCTTGGGGGGGACAAGGGATGACCGATGATTTTGACGTGATAGAATTTTTGCCATTGTGGAAGGGCCCAGTGGTGTGCGAGCCAATTTCCGGTGGTATTACCAATTTCAACTACCGGGTAAGCGACCCCGAAGGAACATATCTGGTGCGGCTCGGCAGTGATATTGCCGAACATCATGTGATGCGGTTCAATGAGCTGGCGGCAAGCAAAGCAGCCCACGCAGCCGGTATTTCGCCGGCAGTTGTCTATCACCAAAAGGGAGTTCTGGTGTTGCAATACATTCGCTCGCGCCCCTTGGAAGCGGCTGATGCGCGGGATCAGGGAAATCTCTCCCGCATACTGGAACTGACAAAAACTTGCCACAGGACAGCAGCTAAGCACCTTCAGGGTCCGGTACTGGTTTTTTGGGTTTTCCATATATTACGGAACTATGCTAAGACCCTGCGTGATGGCAAAAGCCAATGGCTAAAGAAACTTCCCGAGCTGCTTGACCAGGCGCAACGCCTGGAGGCCAAAGCCGGGCCATTCGACATGGTTTTTAGCCACAATGATCTTCTTCCCGCCAATATACTCGATGATGGTCAACGGCTGTGGCTGATCGATTGGGATTATGCAGGTTATAACACGCCGTTATTTGATCTTGGTGGCTTGTCGTCCAATTGCAAACTTGATGAAAAGCAGGAAACCTGGCTATTGGAAAACTATTTCGAGAAGCCTGTTAGCGATGAACTGCTGCAACGCTATGGCGCGATGAAATGTGCCTCGCTGTTGCGGGAAACCATGTGGAGCATGGTATCTGAAATTCACTCTAAAATTGATTTTGATTTTCCCGGCTATACGTCCGATAATCTCAGTCGGTTTGAACAGGCCTATAAGTCGTTGAAATGAAGGTTGTGTCGCTTATTTAATGTTTGTCGTGTTGGTGGCTTGTCAGCGATAGTGGGTGATATTAATCAGGTTCCACCATCCTTCGAGAAAGAAAAAGGCGGCGATGAACAATCTTCCGTCCACCGCAAAGGCTGTCATTATCGGCGGCGGCATAGTCGGCTGCTCGACCGCCTATCATCTGGCCAGGCTGGGCTGGACCGATACGGTGCTGCTTGAGCGCAAGAAACTGACCTCCGGCACCACATTTCATGCCGCCGGCCTTGTCGGTCAGTTGCGCTCCAGCGCCAACATCACCCAATTGCTGGGCTATTCGGTCGATCTTTATCAGCGGCTAGAGGAAGAAACCGGCCTTGGCACCGGCTGGAAGATGAATGGCGGCCTTCGTCTGGCCTGCAACAAGGAGCGCTGGAGCGAGGTCCGGCGCCAGGCGACCACTGCCCGTTCATTCGGTCTGGATATGCAATTGCTTACTCCGGCCGAAGCGCTGGAGATCTGGCCGTTAATGCGCGTTGATGATGTGGTCGGTGCGGCATTTCTTCCAAGCGATGGCCAGGCCAATCCTTCCGATATTACCCAGGCGCTGGCCAAGGGTGCGCGCATGGCGGGTGCGACGATCATTGAAGACACCAAGGTGACAGACCTTGAGATCGACAATGGCCGGATTGTGGCCGCGATCACCACCAGGGGCCGGATTGAATGCGAGAAGGTAATTTGCTGTGCCGGTCAGTGGAGCCGCGAATTTGCCGCACGGTTTGGGGTGAATGTGCCGCTTGCTTCGATGCAGCATCAATACATGATCACCGATAGGATCGACGGGGTAGACAGCAATTTGCCGACCCTGCGCGACCCCGACCGACTGACTTACTATAAGGAAGAGGTTGGCGGGCTGGTGATGGGTGGCTATGAGCCCAACCCCGAACCATGGGCCGTAGAGGGCATACCGGAAGATTTTCATTACACTTTGCTTGATTCCGATCTTGATCATTTTGAACCGATGATGGAACTGGCGCTTGGCCGGGTGCCGGCGCTTAATAATGCCGGGATCAAGGAACTGATCAACGGCCCGGAGAGTTTTACCCCCGATGGCAATTTCATCCTCGGTGAAGCGCCGGAACTGGCGAATTTTTTCGTTGGCGCCGGCTTCAACGCCTTCGGCATAGCTGCCGGTGGCGGGGCGGGAATGGCGCTTGGTGAATGGGTGCACAAGGGCGAGCCGCCCTACGATCTTTGGAGCGTCGATATTCGCCGCTTTGGCCGGCCGCATTTTGACACCGACTGGGTGCGCACCCGCACCATGGAGGCTTATGGCAAACACTATACCATTGCATGGCCGCATGAGGAACATTCGTCTGGCCGCCCGTGCCGCAAATCGCCGCTTTATGAAAAGTTGGAACAGCAGGGTGCCTGTTTTGGCGAGAAACTGGGTTGGGAGAGACCAAACTGGTTTGCCGATGGTGCGCAGGGCGAAGAGCCGGAGGACCATTACAGTTTTGGCCGCCAGAACTGGTTTGAGGCGGTGGCGCGTGAGCACCGTGCAGTACGTGAAAGAGCGGTGATATTCGACCAGACCTCGTTTGCAAAATTCGCCCTTAAAGGGCCGGATGCCGAAGCCAGCCTCTCGTGGATTGCCGCCAACGATATCGCCAAACCGCCGGGTTCGCTCACCTATACCCAGATGCTTGACGACAACGGCGGCATTCAATGCGATGTGACCGTAGCGCGGATTGCCGACGATGAGTTTTATATCGTCACCGGCACCGGCTTTGCTACCCATGACTTCGACTGGATAAGACGCCAAATTCCAGACGGCTTGAACGCGCAACTATTTGATATCACTTCATCCAACGCGGTGTTGTCACTGATGGGGCCAAATGCGCGAAAAGTGTTGCAGCGGGTCACCCGTCAAGACGTCTCCAATGGGACATTCGGCTTTGGTGCGGCAAAGACCATCAGCATCGCCGGTTGCCCGGTGCTGGCGTTGCGGGTGACCTATGTGGGAGAGCTTGGTTTCGAGTTGCACCTGCCGGTCGAATATGCGGTCAGCGTGTACGATGCGCTGATGGCGGCCGGCCAGGACCTGGGCCTGACCAATGCCGGCTACCGGGCGATCGAATCATGCCGGCTTGAAAAGGGTTATCGCGCCTGGAGCAGCGACATCGGTCCCGACCATACACCACTGGAGGCAGGCCTCGGCTGGGCCGTAAAAATGCACAAGAATATCGACTTTAAAGGCCGTGCGGCCATCGCCCGCCAGCAGCAAAAAGGTGTCACCAAGCTGCTGGCCTGTTTTACCGTCGATAACGCGGAAATTGTTCTACCTGGCCGTGAAACCATCTACCGGAACGGCAAACATGCCGGCTGGCTGACCAGTGGCGGCTTCGGTCACACCATTGGCAAGTCCATCGGCTATGGCTATGTGCGCAACAGTGCTGGCGTCGACCGCGACTATGTACTTTCGGGAGACTATGAGCTCGAAGTGGCAACCGAACGGGTTGCATGCAAGGTCCACATGAGCCCGCTTTATGATCCGAAAATGGCAAGGATCAAGGCTTAGCAGCGATATTGCTGGGTATGGATTTTCAATCATCACCAACCGGTTTTGCTTGACGGTAAGAAGTAGCTATATAGATGCCATCGCTGCGGGAATTGCCATGTATATGGATATTGTTGATTTACGAGAGTTTTATGCAAGCCCGCTTGGCAAGCTTGCCTCCAATGCAATCACCATGGGTCTTAGCCCGGTATGGCCGCAACTTCCAGGCGAACGGTTGGTGGGTTTGGGCTACGCGCTTCCTTATCTCGATAAATTCAGGAAAGATGCCGAGCGCACATTTGCCTTCATGCCGGCGGCACAGGGTGCCGTCAACTGGCCACATGGTGAGCCGTCAGCCACTTCATTGGTGTTTGACGAGGAACTGCCGCTGCCGGATTCATCGATCGACCGGATTTTGATGATGCATTCCCTGGAACACTCGGAAAATCCGCTCGAAAGCCTGCGGGAGATGTGGCGCGTCCTGGCGCCAGGTGGCAGACTGGTCGTCGTTGTGCCCAACAGGCGTGGCGTTTGGGCCAGATTTGAGCACACGCCCTTTGGCTCCGGTCGACCATTTTCACGCCAGCAATTACTAACGCTGCTGCGACACGCGATGTTTTCACCCTCGTGCTGGTCTGATGCATTGCACTTTCCACCGTCCAAGCGTCAGTGGTTGTTGCGTGCTTCGGGTTTTCTGGAACGAAGCGGACGACATTTTTGGGCAGCCTTTCCCGGCGTCATTATGGTCGAGGCAACAAAGCGGCTTTACCAGGGCGTGCCGGCAAATGTGCGACAGTCGCGCCGGGTCTTTGTGCCAGTGCTGGCACCTCAAGGCATAGGCGCCCGTTCTGCCGGCCGGGTCTGTGTTCAAGAAAAAAGTGGACCCATGGGCGAATTTCGCTAAATAGTCGAGCCTTGCGACCATCCAATCTCGATCAAGGGTCTAGCCATGAACAGCAACATCCCGAAAGCCCGGGACAGTATTGAAAAGATTTCAATTTATGTGCCCGGCAAGTCGGCTGTGCCCGAAGGCGTTCGCCTGCACAAGCTTTCCTCCAATGAATCGCCAATCGGCCCGAGCAAAATGGCGCTGGATGCCTATGCCCAAACCGCAGGGCAGTTGGAAGACTACCCCGATGGCAGCGCCACCGCCTTGCGTGAGGCAATTGGCGATGTGCACGGGCTTAGCCCGGACCATATTGTCTGCGGTTCCGGCTCCGATGAGATCCTGTCATTGCTGGCAACCGCCTATCTTGCTCCAGGTGACGAGGCGATTTATACCGAACACGGCTTTCTGGTCTATCGCATAAGCATACTGACGGCTGGTGCCGAACCTGTTGTCGCGCCGGAACAGCAATATCGCGCCGATGTCGATGCGATACTGAAACTGGTGACACCGCGCACCAAAATGATCTTTCTGGCTAATCCTAACAATCCCACCGGCACCTATTTGCCGATAGAAGAAGTGCGTCGGCTTCACGCTGGTCTGCCCTCCAATGTGCTTTTGGTGCTTGATGCGGCTTATGCCGAATATGTCCATCGCCATGACTATGAGGCGGGTGTGGAGCTGGTATCAGCCAATCAAAATGTGGTCATGACCCGCACTTTTTCGAAACTTTATGGTCTTGCGGCCTTACGTATCGGCTGGCTCTACGGGCCATCGCATGTGGTCGATACGATTAATCGGATTCGCGGGCCATTCAACGTTAATGCTGCGGCTATTGCGGCTGCATCGGCGGCCATCCGCGACCGCGATCATATCGAAACCGCTATCGCCCATAATGACCAATGGCTGGAAAAGACCAGCACAGCCCTTCGGCAACTGGGACTGGAAGTGACACCGAGCATCGGTAACTTCATTCTTGTCCATTTTTCATCCAAAAAAGGGCAGACCGCCGCCGAGGCTGAACATTTTCTGACAGCAAGAGGATATGTGTTACGCGGTGTTGGCGGTTATGGGCTGCCGAACGCCTTGAGGATGTCAATAGGATCGAAAGAGGCCAACCTTGGTGTAATTGCTGCGCTGAAAGAATTTTTGGGAGCAGGCAATTGAGCGAACAACCCATGTTCAACCGGGTGGCGTTGATCGGCATCGGCCTGATAGGCTCGTCGATCTCCCATGTGGCAAGGCGCGAAGGTCTGGCGGGTTCAATCGCGGCCTCATCGCGCAGCGAGGCGACGCTTGCCCGGGCCAAGGAACTGGGCCTGGCCGAAAGCTATTCCACCAGCGCAGCCGATGCGGCGCGTCATGCCGACCTCATTATCCATTGTGCACCCGTGGGCGCCGGTGAAGCAATAGCCAGGGAAATTGCACCGGTGTTAAAACCCGGCGCCATTGTCACCGATGTCGGCTCGGTCAAGGTTTCCGTTATCAAACAGATGAAGCCGCACTTGCCACAAAACGTCCATTTTATCGCCGGGCACCCGGTGGCGGGCACCGAATATTCAGGACCGGATGCGGGTTTTGCCTCCCTGTTTGAAAATCGTTGGGTAATTTTGACGCCAGATGACGACGTTGACCCGCAGGCTTTGTCGCGGCTGACCGCTTTTTGGCGAAGTTGTGGTGCCAATGTCGAGTTGATGGATGCAAGCCATCATGATCTTGTATTGGCCATTACCTCGCATATTCCACAGTTGATCTCCTACAATATCGTTGATACCGCAGCCAATCTGGAGACAGTTACCCAGTCTGAGGTGATGAAATATTCAGCCGGTGGTTTTCGCGATTTTACCCGGCTTGCAGCCTCTGATCCTACCATGTGGCGCGATGTCTATCTGCACAACAAGGATGCTGTGCTGGAAACACTGGCGCGGTTTTCTGAAGACCTGACCGCCATACAACGCGCCATTCGTTGGGGTGACGGTGAGACATTATTCAAAATCTTCACCCGAACGCGTCAGATCAGAAGAGACATTATCGCTGCCGGACAGGAAATCGATGCACCGAACTTCGGTCGCGATGTTGACACCAGTCCGTAAGTCTTGCCACCGTTGAGCTGTTTACCGATGGTTGGCAGGACGAACCGCTCTGGCAAGCCATGCCCGAGTGTAATTGCAGGGTTACAATTTTGTCGGTTTTCCATTCGACCGGCGATATTATGTATAGCATGATTACTTTAAAGTGATCATGGCTCATCAGGAGCGGACAGCGACCGGCGCCTTTGCGCCGCCCCCGCGGAGGCCCGGGTGTAGCCCAAAAATGGCCGTGAGCGAAAAAAGTACTGATCGGTTCATTTTGAAGGTATCCAGCTATATCACACTTATAGTCGTTCGCATGAGCCCTGATGGTTTTGGCGTTAAGACTGTTTGTTTAGGTTAACGATTTACTAACAAAGGTCAATTTCTTACTCAGCAGCTTGTTTGAGTTGCGTTTTTGTCCAATCAGCCGCATGTAGATGTCGGTTGAACCGGACAATTGCATTTGCGTTACACGGTTTGACCCAATAAGAATCCCTGCGTCAAATCCGGGTCCGCCGCATTTCCCGGTAGCGCAGGGCGGCCGGCAGGTATTGGCATAAGTGCCTCCTCGTTACTTGGCTATATCGGCCGGCCATCCAATCATTTGCTTCAACCTTGCCAATATGGATTGGATAAAAACCGGCGGCTGCAACGGTATCAATTATCCCATGGCTTTTTGCAGGTTTTCTTCAACCTTATTGAGGAACCCGGTAGTCGACAGCCATTTTTGGTCTGGTCCGATCAACAGTGCCAAATCCTTGGTCATATGGCCAGACTCAACGGTCTCGATACAGACCCTTTCCAACGTGTCGGCAAACGCCGCCAGGGCATCATTACCATCCAGTTTAGCGCGATGGGTAAGGCCGCGGGACCAGGCAAATATCGATGCGATTGAATTGGTCGAAGTCTTTTCACCTTTTTGATGCTGCCGATAATGGCGGGTCACGGTGCCGTGGGCTGCTTCCGACTCGACCGTCTTGCCATCAGGGGTTGCAAGCACCGAAGTCATCAGGCCGAGCGAGCCGAAACCCTGGGCCACAATATCCGACTGCACATCACCATCGTAGTTTTTACAGGCCCACACATAACCACCCGACCATTTGAGCGCGGCAGCGACCATATCGTCGATCAGCCGATGCTCATACCACAGTTTGTTTTCTTCAAACTGCGCCTTGAATTCGTTCTCATAAACCTCTTCGAAAATATCCTTAAAGCGGCCATCATAGATCTTCATGATGGTGTTTTTGGTCGACAGATAGACCGGCACCTTGCGCTGCAGACCATAATGAAACGAGGCACGGGCGAAGTCGTAGATCGAGGCGTCGAGATTATACATGCCCATGGCGATGCCGGCCGAGGGGGTGTCAAACACATCGAATTCCTGTGTCTCGCCGTCCTCGCCGACAAATTTCATGGTCAGCTTGCCCTTGCCGGGAAAGCGGAAATCGGTGGCGCGATACTGGTCGCCAAAGGCGTGACGGCCGACGATGATCGGTTTGGTCCAGCCCGGCACCAGCCGCGGCACGTTTTTCATGATGATTGGTTCGCGGAAAATAACACCACCCAGAATATTACGAATGGTGCCATTGGGCGAGCGCCACATCTTCTTCAGACCGAACTCTTCAACCCGAGCCTCGTCCGGAGTGATGGTGGCACACTTGATTCCGACCCCATGATTCTTGATGGCATTGGCCGCATCTATGGTGATCTGGTCGTCGGTGGAGTCGCGCGATTCAATACCGAGATCATAATATTCAAGGTCGATATCAAGGAATGGATAGATCAGCTTATCCTTGATTAGTTGCCATATGATCCGTGTCATCTCATCGCCGTCGAGTTCGACGACAGGATTGGTGACCTTGATTTTTTGCATGGGTGTTACCTTTGAACGGTTTTGGTTGAAACTAGAGGGCCACTTGACGAGCGCGCGGCAGGGATATTGACATAATGATCTATAGCACCGCTGCAAAGTGTGGCAAATAGGACATTATCGTGTTTCAGAATGCATAAGGAAATCCGGCAGCAGGTTTTTACTCCAAGCTGCCGGCTAATTCAGACTTGGATGACCAACGAGCCATAGAATTCTGTTCAAAGGCAGAATAAAGCTGGTGCCCTCGAAATGAGGGGCGTCGATAGCATGCCGAAGGATTTCGGCTTTTCAATATTGATTTTCTCTGTTAGCCGTTAAAATCATCAATCATAGCATCCCAGACCGCAACGAGATCCATAAGCCCATCCCAAAATGACTGGTCGCTGCGGCGATCAAAATCTTCAAGCGGAATTCCCTGCTGCTCGACCCAGGTATAATAGCCGAGATTGAATATGCGCTGGCGCTGGATTCGGTCAAGCTCGATCATATGATCGGTGGCGGTGCCAAGCAGGTATCGCCCAAAGGCTTCGGCGGCGGAAATCTCATCAAAATTGCCGGAAAAATATTTCTTTTCGGCCAAGGCCAGCTCGGTCTGATAAAGATTAGCGCCATCGGTCGCAACCGTGAGTACCACGTCATTTGAAGTCAGATCCATATATTTGGCATATTTGATCGCGCCCAGAATATTGGCAATCGATGAAAGGCCGAATTCACCCAGACCGGCAATTAGCTGTTGGCCGAAACCACGGTTATTTCGCAGATAATTTCGACCGGTTGTGGTGTTGAACACCAGGTTGAGACCATCACATGCGGCATCGGAAACGCCAATGACAAAATCGCTGCCCATGACGTTATGGATCAACGGCACGTGTTTGTCGCCGATGCCCTGAATATTGTGCTCGCCGTAGCCGTTATAGAGCAGTGTCGGGCACTCGGTCGCCTCAACCACACAGGTGTGGGTGCCATGCAATTGCTTAAGATGGTCGCCAGCAGCAAGCGTGCCGGCCGAGCCGGAGGCTGAGACAAAGGCTCTGGCATGGAGATTTCGCCCGGCATTTACCGCATCGAATATTCGCGCCATCGCCGGCCCGGTGACAGCACGGTGGGTTATGTAGTTACCATACTCGGCAAACTGGTTGAGGATCAGATTTTCCGGGTCCTTGGCCAACTCGTGACATGCGTCATAGATCTCCTTGACATTGCTTTCGGTTCCCGGCGTCCGATAAATATCAGCAGGATCGCTCAACCATTGTTCCAGCCAATTGAAGCGCTCCTGGCTCATGCCTTGTGGCAATACCGCCATCGACCGGCAACCGAGCAAATTGGCAATCGCGACACCGCCACGGCAATAATTTCCGGTCGAAGGCCAAATCGCCCGATGCCGGCTTGCATCGAAGCGGCCAGACATAAGCCTGGGTATCAGGCAGCCATAGGCAGCCAGAACCTTGTGGGCATTGATCATCGGGAAGGTATTGCCCAGCGCCACCACGATCTTTGCCCTAACACCGGTCAGTTCCTCGCCCAGAACAATGTGTTGTGGCGTTGCGACCAGGGTGCGGCGGTCAGCACCATTATGCCAGTGCACCCGAAAGAGATTTCTTGCATCCGGCAAATTCGGATCGGCAGCGGCAATTTCTTCCGCCTTGGCAGCAAGACGCGCTGGCGGATCGGCAAGTTCTGCAATACGCGGCAGAACCACGCCGGCCTGGCGCAGTTTTTCGACATTTCGCTGATAGGCGTCGTGATCTACAATCTCGCGTTCCAGGCCTGGTGTCATGCGATTTCCCTTTATTGCCGGCACTCGTGACGATGCGCTGTTTTTGTCTCTGCGGTTTGCCATCTGGAAATTCGGAAACCGATTTTAACTTCGGATTTTGGTTAGTATTCAGGCTTGTACTTATTCTTCAGCCTCACTGCAATCATTGCTGCAGGAATAGAAACGAGGAGGAAGAAAAAACCGACCAGTGTCTTCGGTTCGAGGTACTTGTAGTGACTGTCGCTATAAATATTTGCGGCGTTAAACAGCTCCACCGTGGTGATGGCCGAAAGCGGCGACGTTTCCTGGAACATGGTAATGATCCTTTTTGTCTTGCAATCCAACAAGCGCCATCAATTCGTCGGCTTTTTGCCGGGCGTCCGGTTTGCTGGTTTTGTTGATCAGCACCTGCGGCTGAACGATATTGGCAACGCCGCTGTCTATGGTCTCCAGTATCAATAAAATACGCAAGATGGTGGTTTTGCCCGAACCACTTGGCCCGATAAGAGCCAGCTTTTCCCCCGCCCTGACCTGCAAGTTAAGTTGATCGAGTACCTTCAAGTCGCCAAACGACTTTGAGACGGCCTGTAATTCCACAATATTGTCAGCGGTAGTGTCAGTCATGCCCGATCACATAAGAAATGATTATCCCCGATTGCCAGCAAACATCCTGCTGCGCTTCCAACCAGGCTCTTGCGACAAGGTTCAACCCTGGTTGGTCGACGCTTTCGCACACGGTGTTGCGGCCAGAAAACTGGCCATTGTACCAGCTTTCGATAATCAGCATACAGCTAAAAATCAAGCCATGTATATCGTTTTTTATCAAAATATGAGTGTATTTTGCAAATTCGAGGAAAATTTGATATAATCAGCTCATGAACAACCTTGACACAATCGACCGATCGATCCTGCGCTTACTGCAGGAAAATTCCCGTTTACGGCTGGAGGTCCTGGCCGCTGAAATAGGCTCATCAGTCGCCACCGTTCAACGCCGGATCAAGGCGATGAAAGATTCCGGTGTGATTTTGAAAGAAATGCTGGTGGTCGCGCCAGATGAGGTCGACTTCGCCATGAGCTTTATTATTCTTGTCGAACTGGAGCGTGAACGGCTCGACCAGCTTGACGCTTTTCGCCGAAAAGCCCGCTCAGAGGCACAGGTTCAACAATGTTATTACATTACCGGCGAAGCCGATTTTGCCCTGGTTGCGATCGCCAAGGATATGCATGATTACCAGTTGTTGACACAGCGATTGTTTTTTGAAGATACCAATATCAAGAGATTTCGTACTTCAGTAGTGTTGGACCGAACCAAGGTTGGCATGACGGTTCCCCTATAGAAGACCTAGTGCGTGTCGCGCCTAATCAGGTTCATTTGATGGAGTCAAATCAGTTCACTCTGCTAGGCGCGAATAGCAGAGCGATACCGGTATCGGTCAAGTTTCGCAACAAAGCAGATGGGCTGATCTGACCCACCGAAGGCCGGTTTTTCGCGCTTTCTGGACGTTGTTACGCTCCACTTGTGGTCGGCCAGACCACGGCGTGAACCGTGCCTCGCCAGCAAACGCGAAAATTCGGTCAAATGATTCTGATTAGGCGCGACACGCACTAGCCTGGCCGGGGCAACCATATTATTGAACCCTTGGGTCATCAAAACGGCGATTTGGTGCTGGTTTTGGCGGTGAATTGTTGACTTTTGCGGTTTGATTGCTTATCGCAACGCCACACGTACCGCCAGCGCCTTGCGATCAACTTGCTTTCGCCTTGATTGCCGAGACGCCGCCCAAAACGGGCATTTATGCGGACCTACTGATAGAGCCTCAATTTTAGATGAAATTTACCGACCTGGGCCTGAGCCCGAAAGTACTGGCCGCGGTTGAAGCGGCAGGATATCTAGAACCCACCCCGATCCAGGCGCAAGCCATCCCCCACGTACTTGAGCACCGTGATGTTTTGGGCATTGCCCAGACCGGCACCGGCAAGACGGCCGGCTTTGTCTTGCCGATGTTGACGCTGACGGAAAAGGGCCGGGCGCGGGCCCGTATGCCGCGCACGCTGATCTTGGAGCCGACGCGGGAACTGGCCGCCCAGGTGGAGGAAAATTTCAACAAATACGGTATTAATCACAAATTGAATGTGGCGCTTTTGATTGGCGGGGTATCGTTTGACGAGCAAATGCGCAAACTTGACCGTGGCGCCGATGTGCTGATTGCCACGCCGGGCCGGTTGCTTGATCTGTTTGAACGTGGCCGCATCTTGATGAACGGGGTGGAAATCCTGGTTATCGACGAGGCCGACCGGATGCTGGATATGGGTTTCATTCCCGATATCGAACGCATTGCCAGGCTTATTCCGTTCACCCGCCAGACCTTGTTTTTCTCCGCCACCATGCCGGCGGAGATCCAGAAGCTGGCGGACCAGTTTTTGCAGAACCCGGTCGAGATTTCGGTCGATGCGGCGGCAATGGCGGCAGAAACGGTGACCCAGCGGTTGGTCTCTTCACCGAACAAGCCGTTTGAAAAGCGCGCCGTGTTGCGCGGCTTGATCGACAATGCGCCAAAGATGAAGAACGCCATTATATTCTGCAATCGCAAGCGCGATGTGGCGACGCTGTTTCGCTCGCTGGAAAAGCACCAATATTCGGCTGGCGCGCTGCATGGTGACATGGACCAGCGTTCGCGCACCACCATGTTGGGCCGGTTTCGCGATGGCGAGGTTGCCATATTGGTGGCGAGCGACGTGGCAGCGCGGGGGCTTGATATTCCCGATGTCAGCCACGTGTTTAACTATGATGTGCCGACCCATGCGGAGGATTATATCCACCGTATTGGCCGCACCGGCCGGGCCGGACGCCAGGGCGACGCCTTGACCATCGTTACTGCGGCCGAGAAGCGCTATATCCAGGATATCGAAAAGCTGATTGGCAGGGCGATTGAGTGGCAGGGCAAGGCGCAATCAAGCGAGGAACAATCGAGTAAAGAGGCGCCACGCAAGAAAGGGTCGCGCAAGCCGGTTGAAAAAGCAAAAACCGCATCGCCGAAAAAAACCGCCGCCAAAGAGCCCGTTGCAGCAAGTGAAGAAATCGCCAATAGCGCCATAACGCCGCCGGTCTTTGCCAAGCCCTCTGCATCATCAAAACCCCGCCCGTCCCGCCGCCAAACCAAGACGAGCGCTACACCCGAGGGCATGGGCGATCACGTGCCGGCCTTCATGCTGCGCTCAACCAGACCGCAAAAACCCGCCAAAGAGGCCGAAGAAACGATGTGATTTTTGGGAGTGGCGCGGCATTATATGGGCTAAAATTTACTTCCCTTGGTATTAAACCCGCACTATGAGCAAACCTGCAATCAAAGGCGTTGTCGCCGCCGGACACCGGCGAACCGCAGAAGCCGCAGAAGAAATCCTTCACGCCGGCGGCACTGCCGTTGATGCAGCCATTGCGGCGCTTGTTATGGCCTGCGTTTGTGAACCCGTGCTAGCCTCCCCTGGTGGCGGCGGTTTTGCCATGGTGCGCGATGGATCGACCGGCGACATATCGCTGATTGACTTTTTTCCTCAAACCCCGCTGCAGCGCCGTCAGTCCGGTAAAACCGGTGTTTATAAGATCATTGCCGATTTCGGCGCCGCGACCCAGGCCTTTCACATCGGTCCCGCCACCTCAGCAACACCCGGCTTTAGTAGCGGTATAGCTATGCTGCACCAAAAGGGCGGGTCAATAAAATTGGCCGATTTGTTTTTACCGGCGATCAAGGCGGCACGCGACGGCATAAAAATCACCCCGTTTCAACACTATCTGGCCACTGTCGTGCAGCCGATCCTCACCGCCACGCCATCAGCATCGAAACTGTTTACATCGCAAGGCGAAATGTTGGCCGTTGGCAATGTATTCAAGAACCCCGGATTGGCCGACGCCCTTGAACTGTTGGCGCATAGCGGTACGTTTGACAACAAAGTCGCCCGGGCGATCATCGACCTACAAGAACAATCCGGCCATCTAACCAGCGTCGACCTAAGCGCTTACCGGGCCATTGAACGCCGGCCGTTGGCATTGAAGCTGGGAGCATCTACCGTCCATTTGAACCCCTTGCCGGCGGCCAGCGGTGCTCTCGTTGCACATAGTTTAGATCGATTGGAAAGGCCGGGCGCTGTCGAACTGGCTGGCGCATTGCGGACCACCGGGCGGGCGCGGCATCGGGCAGGAAGTGATTTGCACAAGATTCTTGTCCAACCTATACGCGCCAAGGGTACAACCCATATTTCGGTCATCGACCATCATGGCAATGCCTGTGCTCTCACCACTTCCAACGGTGAGGGCAATGGCGAGCTGGTCGGGGAATTCGGTTTCATGTTGAACAATATTCTGGGTGAGGAAGACGTCAATCCGGCAGGAGCGACGGGTTGGCCTGAAGATATCCGTCTTTCCTCGATGATGTGCCCATCGATCATTGAGCATGCGGATGGCAGTATAGTCGCGTTGGGCACTGGCGGCTCCAACCGCATTCGCTCGGCCATTGCCCAGGTCGTGATGCGTCATTGCCTTGAGCATATGGATCTTGCCCAGGCCGTCACCGCCCCCAGGCTTCATGTCGAGGGCGACCATCTGGATTTTGAAGATTTCTTTTCCGCCAAACATCGCCAGGCGTTATGCGCGGATTTTGCCGATCATCGGGCCTGGCCCGAAAGAAATATGTTTTTCGGTGGTGTTCACGCGGTTCGCCGGGCTGGGGACGGGCAATTGTCAGGCGTTGGCGATGCTCGCCGTGATGGACTTATTGTGATTGCCGGGTAACCCTTGTCGGCAGGCAACCCGTGTTTGGAACCGGAAGAATTGCGAATTAACCCGACCCTGGAGGGAAAAAGCCACTCTTGACATTATCCCAGGGGAAATCAATATCGACTCATCTGACCGGAGCCTCCACGGTTTTGGCGAGGCGCGATTGGCGACCTGGTACCGGTGCCACGAGCCAGGCGTAGGTGAAATCAGCCCGGAAGAGCGATATCATTGGACTTGCGAACAGAACTTTGTCGGAGCCGTGATAAATTTGGTCATTTTTTGTTCATTTAGTGGCGAATTTCATCTTCCACTCATAAATCTGGCATATTTGTCAATGCCAGTTGTAGCAAGTGCGGCAAAATACTCAGGAAAGACCACCGGTAAATGGCTCAGCAGCAACAGGGAAATTCATTGTGGTTTTCCTTCGGTATGGAGAGACTCGGACTATTGGTCCTGAAAAGGCCGGCCGTGTCGGCCATCGCCATTGTTGTGGTTTCAGCCATTGCCGTTTTTGGAGTCTTGCGAATATCGGTTGACGATTCACTCAGCGAACTGTTTCGCAGCAACAGCGATGAGTTCAAACGGTACGAACGCGTCGCAGAGCGCTTTCCCTCGTCTGAATATGACGTATTGCTGGTAGCCGAAGGGCCCAGTCTGCTTAAACGAGATAAGCTCATTGCACTGCATTCGACCATACTGGAACTGGGATTGGGTGAAGCGGTCAGGGGCATTGTGTCGCTGTTTTCTGCCCGGCATAAACTTGATGCAGAAGGCTACGCGGCGCCGTTGTTTCCGGCCGAGTTTCCACAAGGCAAAGCCTACACCCAGGTATTGAAAGAACTTCGCGGCAATGAAATCGTCCAAGGTAAGCTTCTGTCGGATGACGGCACATTGGCGTTGGCGGTCATCGCGCTCGATCAGAAAATCGTCGAATCAATCGGCTTGGAATCTTCGGTTGATGAATTGCGGCAACTGGCTGCAGAAGGACTGGACGGCAGCGGACTGTCATGGAAGCTGACCGGGGCCCCGGTCATGCAATTGGAGATCCGCAATGCGGTCCAGCGTGACCGAATTATTTACAACGGCCTTGGATTTGCGCTTGGCGCGCTAATCGCATTTGCATTTTTCAGAAGTATCTCAATGACCATCGTGGCTGCCGCAGGACCCGCAGCGGCGATATTGTGGTCGCTTGGCGCGATCGGTCTGCTGGATTTCCGCCTTAATCTGTTTGTCAACGTCATCACCCCGTTGATCATGGTCAACGGTTTTTCGGACTCAATGCACCTTGTCTACAACATCCGGTGCGAAGTGCTGGCAGGCAGTGACCGCATTACCGCCACCCGCAATGCCCTGATCAATGTTGCTCCGGCGTGTTTTCTCACTGCTTTGACCGCGGCCATTGCAGTCGGTTCTTTTATGTTCGCTGAATCGGCTCTCATTCGCACCTTCGGTGTGGCTTCAACAATTGCGGTTCTGTTGGCTTATTTCGCGGTGGTATTTGTGGTGCCGACATTGGCGGTATTTTTGTTGAGAAAAGACAATATCAACAAACCTGTGCCAGTGGAAAGCGAGCGCAAGGACGGACTAAATCTGTTGGCGCGATTTTCTGTCTGGCTGTTTGGTGTGGTTGGCCGAAATGCGATTGTTTTTGTGGTGATGGGGATAGTGCTTGTCGGTGTTGCCGGCACTGCCTATGTCAATTTAAAGCCGCATTATCGCCTGGCGGACCAGGTTCCGGACAAGGAGCAGGCGCTGGTGGCAACCAGCCGTCTGGATGAAAAGCTGACTGGCGCCAACCCGGTACATGTGATGGTGGAATGGCCAAAAAGTGAACGGCTATTTACCCCTCAGGTAATGGATGTGATTGCCAAGGTGCACGATCGGGTTGAGCAAATAGCCGGCATCGGAAATGTCTGGTCGATCACCACGATGCAGCGTTGGCTTGAGCCCGATGGCAAGGTAAATGCCGAAAAGCTGGAGAAATATGTTGGCTATCTGCCGGAACATCTGCGCCAGCGATTCCATTCGCCCGACACCTCCTCGGCGCTTGTTACTGGTCGTTTGCCGGACGCTGATGCTGGAAAAATTCTTCCGGTGATCAACGCGCTCGATGAGGCGCTGAACAAGGTGCGTGAGGTGCATCCTGAATATCGTATCTCGGTGACCGGTCTGCCTGCAATTGCTGCTCGAAACAGCGGGCAGATGATCTGGGAGCTGAATGTTGGACTTGTCAGCGATATGGTTATCGTTATTGTTTTGCTTGGATTGGCATTTCGTTCGTTTTTTGCCAGTGCCGTAAGTCTGTTACCTAGCCTGATTCCCATTCTGGCGACTGGCGCGCTGCTCTATGTTACCGGTCAAGGATTGCATTTCGCATCGATGATTGCGCTTACGGTGGCATTTGGGCTGTCTCTGGACAGCACGATACATTTTCTCAACCGCTATTATCTTGAGGCAAGAAAACAGCCGGAAACCGATGGCGGAACCGAAGCGGTGCTGGCCCGCACAGCAGTCATGATCGGCCCGGTTTTGATTTTGACCACAGCTGTGCTAGCCCTTGGGCTTGGAGTGACAATTCTGTCCGATCTGCCGTCTTTGCGAATTTTTGGGCAACTTAGCGGTGTGACACTAGTAGCCGCGCTTATAGCCCAATTGATCATTTTGCCCGCAACGATAACTTTAGGTAGGCGAATGTCTAAATAAAGCCAAATTTTGAACACCATCATGAACCGGAAACAGCCTGCGCATTGTACAAATTTGAATCAGAAAGATACCTCATGCATAAATCGCTTGGTAATATTTTGCTCACCTGCGCCCTGTCGTTCACCGTGGCGGGCCAATTCCTCGCGCCCGCATTGGCTGCCAGCGGCGCGGATCGGACATTCGGCTCACTCTATGGCGAGTGGCGGGGAAGAGGAATAATTGTTCCGTCAAAGGACAAACCGGCGGAGAAAATTTCCTGTCGGGTCAGCTATGCGCGGATATCGGACAGGTATGTCAGCTCCATGATTCGCTGTTCTGCCGTCGATTTCAAGATAAATGCGAGAGGAAGAGTTTCATTTTCCAAGACCTCGGGCATGTTTCACGGTGTGCTTGAGGATAGCGGCACCGGCTGGACACTAAGGTTATCCGGCGGACGCGCCCGTTCAAAAGGCGTTCGCTTCGGTTTGAAGATACCGGAAGCAAAAGTAAATGGTTGGCTGAGCATTAACGTCACCGGAAGACGCTCGCATTCATGGGTTGCGCAACGCGCGACGTCGGGCGGCCTCAAGCAATTACTCAAAATCAAGTTTCGGCGATAAGTATTTTTGCATTTTCATCACGGTGTTAAACCGAATTGGCCGATCAGCCATCAGCGTCGGGAACAAAAACCGGATCAATGTTGTGACTATTCAACAAATGGCTCAAGCCGCATTGTCTTTCAAAAACAACAAGGTTTCTTCAACCCCCATGGCCTTGGCGTAGAGGTATCCTTGTCCTGACCGGCAGCCGAGATCAAGCAGCATGTCAGCCTGCTCGCCCTCTTCGATACCTTCAGCTATGACCTTTAGATTCAAACCAGCGCACATGGCTATTATCGCCTTGATAATGTGTTCGGCAGGTCGGTCGTGCTGGATCGACGAAATGAATGAGCGATCGATTTTGACTTTGTCAAAATTGAAATCCCGCAAGCGGCCCAGACTTGACTGGCCAGTGCCGAAATCGTCGAGAGACATTCTGATACCATTGGCGCGCAGTTGCTCGACTATTTCCCGGGCTATATCAGGATCGCCCATAATCGCCGTTTCGGTGATCTCCAGCTCCAGCCGGTCAGCTGGCAGCCCAACCCGTTTGATAATCTCCAAAACCTTGTCACCGGTGGTTGGGTCCATCAATTGCGTGGTAGATAAATTGAAAGAGAGGAATAATTCATCCGGCCATTGTAGCGCCACTTTTGCCGCCTGAGTAAGCAGCAACTCACTCAAGGACGCGATAAATCCACGTTCTTCGGCAATTAGAATGAATACATCAGGTGGAACGAAACCAAGTTCGGAATCGGTCCAGCGCGCCAGCGCTTCAAAGCCAACGACCTTGCCGGAGTCAATGTGAACTATTGGTTGAAAATGCGGCTTCACCTGGCGAGTAATAATTGCCTGTCGCAGCGCCTGTTCGATCTGGGTGGCCCGTTTCATCTCATCGGCCACGGCGGATGAATATACAGTGATCTCGTTGCGACCGCGATTTTTGGAACGATAGAGCGCGGTGTCTGCGCTACCCATAATTTCAGCAAATGTATCGCCACCAAAAGGGTGAACCGCCAGGCCGAACGAACCCGAAAGCCTCACTGTATGGTCGCCAAGATCATAGGGCGCGGAGATCACATCGCGTATCGCCTCAGCAGTAGCAATTGCATCGCGCTCACTAAATACCAACGGCAAAACGAGGGCAAACTCATCACCGCCCAGCCTTGCAGCAAGTGCGCCAACAGGCAGGCAGGTTTTTAGTCGGTGGGCAATCTGCTTTAGAATCTCATCGCCGGCCGAATGGCCGAACAGATCGTTGATCGGTTTGAAGCCATCAAGATCAAGAATGCCGACGGTAAAGGGTGCAGGGTCCTCAGCACGGTCTCTAATGAGATCATTGATGCACTCTTCCAACCGGCGGCGATTTGGCAAGCCGGTCAACGAATCCGAATAGGCAAGCTCTATCATGCTGATTGGAGGCGGCAGTACCTCTTCTCGTCTATCTTTAGCAGGTTCGGCGATTGCGACGGCTCCTGTTTGCATGATTTTTCCGTTGTTTTTGTAATGTTTATTGGACAGCAACCTACATGCATCCAATCTGCCAACGGTTAACTGGCGTATATGAATCTCAAGACCAACACTCAAATCGAGTAATTTGGTTAATGACTGTTTTCAAAATTGCCTGAAATTCGACTGCTTTAATCATGTATGTAGCTGGTCACCTTCAAAATGATTCGATCAGTAGTCTCTTCGCTCATGGCGGGCTCTGCCCGGGCCTCCGCGGGGCGGTGCAAAACACTGGTGCGCGCTGCCGGTCCCCTGGGTGTGCCGAACCTAACCGGTGATTATAAACCGGTCTCAAACTGCATGCCATCATAGGCCGGCTCGACGTGAACGGGTGTTAGAGCCTTGACGGTTTCATAGTCGAGTGGCGTGTGCATATGGGTCAGAATTGCCCGTTTTGGCTTTAACTTGCCGATCCAGTGCAGTGCCTGATCAAGGGAAAAGTGGCTGGGATGTTCCCGGTATTGAAGCGCGTCGACAATCCAGACATCCAGATTTTGCAACAGTTCAATAGAATTTTCCGTCAAACCACTGATATCGCTGGAATAGGCAACATCGCCAAATCGAAATCCCAGCGAGGTGAAATCACCATGGGCCTGCCGAAACGGCAATACCGAAATCGGTCCGCCATCACCATCGACAATGGCTGCTTGGCCATCCACGAGACGGTTTTCGCTCAGTATCGGCGGATAGAACCCGCCCTTTGGGGTTTTGAAACAATAGCTGAATCCCTGGCGCAGCCGGTGAGAGGTCTCCTCGTCCACATATATTTCCACCCGTTGCCGGCGGTTGATGGCAAACCCCCTTAGATCGTCAATTCCGTGAATATGATCGGCATGACCATGGGTATAAAACACCCCTTCGGCAAAATCCACATTGGCATCGATCATCTGTTCACGGAAATCCGGCGAGGTGTCGACAACAATCGTGGTTTTGCCCTGGCCGGCGATCCTCTCCACCAGTATGGAAGAACGCCGGCGACGGTTTTTGGGATTTGCCGGATCGCATGCCCCCCAGTCCCCGCCAATCCGCGGTACACCGGGCGACGATCCGCAGCCCAAAATGGTAAATCGCAGCCGGTCGACCGGCTCACCCTCGTTCATCCGGTGGTCTCCACCGCGCCATCGCCATCGAGGTGCGGAATTTTGGCAAAGGTTTGAAAGAAATTTTCACTGGTGATGCGGCTAATATCGCTCTCGCTTATACCCTTGACATCGGCCAGTACACTGGCGGTGTGAGTGACAAATGAAGGTTCATTGCGTTTACCGCGCATCGGCACCGGGGCGAGATAAGGCGCATCCGTCTCAACCAGCAAACGGTCGAGCGGCACATCGCGGGCGATATCGCGTATCTCCTGGCTGTTCTTGAACGTCAGGATACCGGAAAACGAAACCATCATTCCCGACTCCAATCCACACTCAGCCAGTTGCCGGCTTGAGGAAAAACAGTGCAGGATGGCGGGAAAAGCGCCTCTTTGGGTCTCCTCCCGCAGAATCTGCATCATATCCGCATCAGCGCTACGGGCATGAATAACCAGCGGCAACCCGGTGATACGCGCGGCGGCAATGTGATTGCGAAAACCTGTCTGCTGCGCTTCGCGTGGCGACTTGTCGTAATGATAGTCAAGCCCTGCTTCACCTATCGCCACAACCTTTGGATGGCTTGCCAATTGAACCAGTTGATCGACCGTAACATCCAGTTCCTCATCGGCATTATGCGGATGAGTGCCTACGGAACAATAAACCGGCTCAAATTGCTCGGCGATGGCCAACACCTGATGAAATTTTTTCACTCTTGTACTGATGGTGACCATGCGCCTGACGCCTGCATCCATTGCGCGTTCGACAATTGTGTCCAGTTCGTCGGCAAAATCCGGAAAATCCAGATGGCAGTGTGAATCGACCAAATAGGGAGGGTTTGAGTGCATTATATTTAGCTCATATCGTTGCAACGCGGCAGCATAGCGGTGTTCCGCCTGCGATCAACCACTTTGCCTTTCCCAAAACTTTTTACGCCGGCTGCGATGGTGATCCCAGGGAGAGAAAAATGATGGCAGCACTTTGGGTCCCGAGCAATTGGCGCGCCTTAATCTTTGCACCACACCCATCCGTTTCATCTGAAAACAATATTCATCGTCAGCCTGTTGCTTGCTCCATTGACCGGGAAAGCCATCGACAAAGGTCAGGTGAGGTGATCCCCGATATAGCGCATCATGGAGAAAACCGGCACGGCGGGAACCATCAACATCGTCGAGCGGTGAGGACGAGCCGTCCGATACAAAACCCTTGGTCAAAATGACTTTGCCGAAATGACGCGTGATAAAGCTTATATCGGCAATAAGACGATATTCGCCGTTGCCGAGAGCAACGTAGGGAATGCCGGCCATGCGCGCCTTTGTTATCGCTGCCGGGGTAGCGACAGGGTGGCGCAGCACATTATCTGTTTTCATCTCATTGATACAACCGGACAAAACGACGGCACCGATCAGCACTACAATGCCGGCTGGGAATGCAACCATATTGGCGTTTGCTGACGGTTCAGGTTTCAACTTCGACATGACGGGGAAATATTGCTTCGGGTTTCGAAATTACCGTACCGGAGGGCCAGCGGTTGCTGTCGCCGAGACTTGCGAAGCTGCGGTCATCGGCTGGTATTTGCAACAAGTCGAGCAGCTTTTCGGCGCTTTGCGGCATAAATGGTTGCGTCAATATGGCGACCTGGCGGACAACTTCACCGGTGACATAAAGCACGGCTGCCATGCGTGCCGGATCAGTTTTTTTCAAAACCCAGGGTTCTTCACCGGCAAAATAGCGATTGGCATTGCCGACCACATCCCAAATTGCGTTGAGCGCAATATGTATTCGCTGGCGGTCCATCGCCTCGCGCACATTAGTCAGCAGGCTGTCAGTCTGCGCAAGCAGTGCCTCGTCTTGCGGCAACAAATTTGCCGGTGCCTCCACCCGGCCTTCAAGGTTTTTATAAACCATCGAAAGCGAGCGCTGGGCCAGATTGCCCAGATCATTGGCAAGATCCGCGTTGATACGATTGACTATCGATTGGTGACTGTAGCTGCCATCCTGTCCAAACGGCACTTCGCGCATGAAGAAATAGCGCACCTGATCGCAACCATAATGCTCTATCATCTGGAACGGGTCGACCACATTGCCGACCGATTTCGACATTTTTTCGCCCTTGTTGAACAAAAACCCGTGGGCAAAAACACGCTTTGGCAGTTCCAATCCGGCTGACATCAAGAATGCTGGCCAATAAACCGCGTGAAATCGTACAATGTCCTTGCCGATAACGTGAACATTGGCTGGCCAAAAATCATTGCGTTCGTTTGTATCGGGCCAGCCGGTGGCTGAAACATAGTTGGTCAGCGCATCAACCCAAACATACATTACGTGGGCTTCATCGCCGGGCACCTTTATGCCCCAGTCAAAGGTGGTGCGCGAAACCGACAAGTCACGCAACCCCGATTTGACGAAACTTGTGACCTCGTTGCGGCGGGTATTTGGCCCGACAAAATCGGGTTGATCGCGATAAAGCGCCAATAGTGGTTCCTGATAGGCCGAGAGTCGAAAGAAATAGCTTTCTTCCTCGACCCACTCTACCGGCGACCCAAGCGGCTCACGCCGCACCCCATCATCACCAACGGTGGTTTCTTTCTCCTCGAAAAACGCCTCCTGACGTACCGAATACCAGCCGTTATATTTGCCTAGATAGATGTCGCCATTGGTTTCCATGCGTCGCCATAATTCCTGGCAGGTCTTTTTGTGACGTTCCTCGGTGGTGCGGATGAAATCATCATGCGAACAATTGAGTTTTTCGACCATTTGGCGGAAGACAGTGGAATTCCGGTCGGCAAGTTCAATGGTCGCAATGCCCTCCTGTTCCGCCGTTTGTTGCATTTTTTGCCCGTGCTCGTCGGTGCCGGTCAAAAACATCACATCTTTGCCATCAAGCCGCTGAAACCGTGCCAGAACATCGGTGGCGATTGCCGTGTAGGCATGGCCGATATGGGGCACCCCGTTGGGGTAGAATATCGGCGTCGTTACATAGTACTTTGCCTTGTCACTCATCGTATTTTGGTCCCGCACAGATCTATATCTTCGCCTCGATTATGCAGCGGAAGATGGTCAAAACAACCTGCTTTTTATCCAGATTATAGGTATCTGCAAGGCTGGAAGAATTTTCGATCTTCTCCCATATTTCGGCCCAGCGGGCAAGCGGGACAGTGTTATAGGTCCAATTATTGAGCCTCACTGGCTCATCCTGACCGCGCACCCGGCGAGCTAAAAAACCACTCAGTTGATCGAGAAACATGAGATAGGTCTCGCTTGCAGCCTTGGTCGACAGTTTTTCGGCAAAATTGTGTATTGCCGGCCAGTTGGTCGGCTGGCTGGCGGGGTTGTCAAGCAGGGAAAGAAAGCTGCGATAATTTTTCAGCCCGCCACCCTCAATCAGTTGTATGGCCTTGCGCACCGAACCCTCGGCCAGAGCACAAATCAAATTCATCTCTTTCTCAAACCGATCAGTGGAGCCATAAAGCGAGCCGAGCGCCATTGCTAAATCCGATGTATCAAGCGGTTTGAGCGAGATTTTACGACAGCGTGAGCGGATCGTTGGAAGCAACTTTCCAGGGGCATTGCACACCAGCAAAAGAAGCGATTTTTGTGGCGGTTCCTCAAGTGTTTTCAATAGGGCGTTAGCCGCGCTGATGTTCATGTCCTCGGCCGGATCAACAATGGCGATACGCCAGCCACCGCCAGCCGCGGTCAGACCGAAAAATGCCTGGGTTCGGCGAATTTCATCAACGCTCAATGTCGACTTAAAAGCCTTTGCCCTTTGATCCCAAGGCCGGGTCAGGTGAAGTAGGTTGGGATGGGAACCTGCTGCAAGTTGATGATGATCACGGCCGTCTGGCGACGGTGCATATAGCTGTCGTGGTGCTTTTGCCGGGTCCGGGTGGTGAAAGATATGATTGGCAAAGCGGTAGGCAAGCGTGGCCTTACCGATACCGCGATTACCACTGATCAGCCAGGCATGGTGCATGCGTCCCGACCGGTAGGCCGCCGCCAATTCGTCCTCAACACTTTGATGACCAAACAACACGAGATTGGCGGACGGGTCGGGCAGTCCCTCAATATCGTCGTAGATCTGGCGGTGATTTTCTGTGACGCTCATTTGGCTTACTTTTCGGATTTCATTTTGGCCATCGGTTGGCGCGCCTCGATCAACCGGCTTGACACAACCGCCCAGATTTTGTTTGCGATCTCTTTCTCGCTACCACCGGCATCTATAACCGCGCAGCGCTCAGGCTCAAGCTCTGCTATCTTAAGAAAAGCCTGGCGTCGCGCCTCCTGCATTTTAACATCTTCCTTCTCATAGCGATCAACTTCGCGGTCTCCCCGGCGCTTTTCGGCCCGCTTTAAGCCTTCTTCTACCGAAAGATCGAGAATAATTGTCAGGTCCGGAAAGGCATCTTCGCAAGCGACCCTGACCAAAGCACCCATCATTTCTTTGCCGACATTACCTGTTACGCCCTGATAGACGCGTGATGAATCAAAATAGCGGTCGCTCAACACCGTTATGCCGTGCTGAATTGCCGGTTTGATTATCTGTTCTACATGATCACTTCTAGCGGCCGCGAATAACACGGCCTCCATATCGGTGCCCAATGGTTCGGCCGCACCTGAAAGCAGCACGTGACGCACCGCTTCGGCTCCTGGCGAACCACCCGGCTCACGTGTGATCAAAACTTTTTCACCGCCTGCCTTCAATCGATTGGCAAGCCGTTTGATCTGGGTTGTCTTGCCAGCCCCTTCACCGCCCTCCAATGTAATGAAAACTCCACGCAAAACGATGCTACATCCACCCAAGCAGCAATTCACCCAGTGCATCGACAGCTCGCTGTCGGATCGATCCCACAGCCACCGTCTCAGCCGCATAAAGCGGTGTTTCCTGGCTCAAAACACCACCGACTTCGACCTGCAATTTTGCCACAAGTGCCCCCTCCTCGACCGGTGCCTCAATCGGACCCCGATAGACAATGCGCGCCAGAAGCCGGTCGCGATTGCCGACCGGGACAAATATCTTCAATGGCCCCTTGGCTTTCAGCGAAACATGCATCTTCGCCCCACCGAACATCCGGGCTTCGCCAACCACCTCATCGTCCGCAAACAAATCGATCGATTTAAAGGCCCGAAATCCCCACTGCATCATGTTGCGGGCTTCGCGGCGGCGTTGCTTTTTGCTCTCCATGCCACCTAGCACCAATATTAGCCGTTGGCCATCCTGCACCGCCGAGCCCACCAGGCTGTAACCCGATGCTTCGGTATAGCCGGTTTTCAATCCATCGGCTCCCATGTTGGCCGATAAAAGTGGATTTCGATTTCGCTGGCGTATGCGGTTCCACAAAAATTCGGTTTCCGAGTAATAACGGTAATATTCCGGATAACTGGTCTGGATGTGGCGGGTCAGCATAGCCAATTCCTTCGCCGTTACCCGTTGTTCTGGATCCGACAAACCGCTTGAATTTCGAAATGTGGATAGTGTCAACCCAATTTTCCGCGCTCTTTCGTTCATTAATCCGGCGAAGGCGCGTTCCGAACCCGCCATGCCCTCAGCGATGGCAATGCAGGCGTCATTGGCCGACTGGATAATAACGCCGCGAATGAGATCTTCCAACCGTATTTGTGAATTCAATTTGGCAAACATGGTTGAGCCGCCCGAGTTGCTGCCCCCCTTGCGCCAGGCGTTCTCGCTGATGGCAAAAGTATCTTCAAGTGACAATTCACCCGTCGTCAACGCATGAAAGACCACTTCCATGGTCATCAACTTGGCCAGCGATGCCGGCGGTATAAGTGCATCGGCTTGTTTTTGAAAAAGGATTGAACCGCTTTCGGCATCCATCAGGAATGCCTGTTTCGCCTGCGTATCAAAAAGCTGCGCATTGACAGAATTCGGCGCAAAGATTGCGCAGAGAAATAAAAAAAATAACAGTCTGCTACTGACTAAAAATCCAGTTGGCACTAGTAATATCCCGTTTCATTTATCGATACAACGGTGATGGAGAGAATTCAACCGCTACCCCCTAAAGTAGTAGTCGCAATTTTCACCCCAACAATTGTGTACACATCAGCACGGCTCGTATCACCACAGTTCTCTATGGTGAGATTTGCCGTGCGACGCGCAAAAAGAGTGCTGTTTTTTGCTTGCTATGCCACAAGCTGCATTTCACAGTGAGGCTTAGTTTCCTTGCGGTCAATCAACGGAAATTCAGCCGGGACAACAATGTTGCGGTTCCGGTATTGATATATAGACTATCCATACCGAGCGCGATGATCCGATATCCCAACTCCTGCGCCAAATTGGCATGATCGGCGTTTGAGCAATAAATCGCCGCGACCTTGTCATATTCTCTGGCTAACGCCGCAAGATCGCGGATGATCGGCAGAGTTTCTTTGCCAAACGGGTCCAATTTGACCGACTGCGCAAAAGATATCGATAGATCGGACGGACCAATGAAGATGGCGTCAATGCCATCTTGCTGGATGATCGCTTCGGCGTTTTTTACAGCCATCTTCGTTTCGATCATCGCCAGCGTCATGGTCTTCTGATTGGCTTGAGAAACATAATCTTCGACGGTTTTGCAATTCAGCGCGCGAATTGCTGGAGATGGCCCAAATGAACGTTCGCCAATCGGCGGATACTTCGTGAATGCGACAAAATCACGCGCATCCTCAACGCTGTTGATCATCGGCGCGACAATGCCATGGGCACCAAAATCAAGCGCACGACTGGCAAAACCAAAACGCTTGACGGCAATACGCACGAATGCCGGCTTGCCACAAGAGGCAACACCAGCCACCCCGTCGACAATGCTGCCATCGCTGTGCAACCCGTGTTGCATGTCCAGCGTAACCGCATCAAACCCACTCTCGGCGATAGTTTCAATATAGGACCGCCCGCCAAAACCGCACCAGGCGGTAATCAGCGTTCCATCATCTTGCAGAATTCTGCCAAGGCCATTCATGTACTGTTTTCCGGAATTTCGTCCCGCAAGCTAATCGGACTGAACCTGCTCGATCGCCTCGGCCAGAAATAGCTCCATTGCCTTGCGGATTTCATCGTCGCTGGTGCCTTCGTCCAGATCACCGCGAACTTTGCGGAAAACATCTTCATCACCGGGCTCCTCAAAATCAGCAAGCACCACCATTTTTGCATAGTCGTCAGCATCGCCGCCGGTTTTTCCAAGCTTTTCAGCAGCCCACAGGCCAAGCAGCTTGTTGCGGCGGGCTTCCGCTTTGAATTTCAGTTCCTCATCATGCGCGAACTTCTTTTCAAAGCCCTCTTCGCGATCCTTCAACCCTGCCATGAGATTCTCCAAATAGAATATCTTGTTTGCGGGCGGACCGGTGCGGTTTCGCCCTTTCTATTATCTACTTAGGATGCGGAATGGCGCAAATCAACGATCCATTGTAGCAATCGTCGCGTCCGTGTAACAATTATTGCTTTGGAGGGGTTTTCTGTGCTTAACAAGCCCTTCTGCGGTGGAATAATTGTAACCGGACGTCGATTGCAGTAATGAATGTGGCAGCGCCTTTGCGATTCTGTCCTACATCGGCGTGCATCGCAAACAGCAAAAATTGGTGAACCACATGTCGCGACGCCGGCGGATTTATGAAGGCAAGGCAAAAGTCCTCTATGAGGGACCGGAAGCTGGCACTCTCATCCAGTTTTTTAAAGACGACACCACCGCTTTCAATGCCAAGAAGCATGAAATTGTCGATGGTAAAGGTGTGCTCAACAACCGGATTTCGGAATTCGTTTTTAGCCACCTTAACCGCATCGGCATTCCAACCCACTTTATCAAACGGATCAATATGCGTGAGCAGCTGATCAAAGAGGTGGAAATCATTCCGGTCGAAGTCGTGGTGCGCAATATTGCCGCCGGTTCGCTGTCAAAGCGTCTTGGGGTCGAGGAGGGAACCGTGCTACCGCGCTCGATTATCGAGTTCTATTACAAATCCGACGAACTCGACGATCCCATGGTGTCAGAGGAGCACATCACCGCCTTTGGCTGGGCCTCACCGCAAGAGATTGACGACATGATGGCGCTGGCAATCAGGGTCAATGATTTCGTCTCTGGACTTTTTCTGGGCGTCGGCATCCAGCTGGTGGATTTCAAGATCGAGTGTGGCAGATTGTTTGAAAACGACACCATGCGCATCGTTATCGCCGACGAGATTTCGCCCGATTCCTGCCGGCTTTGGGATATCAATACAAAGAACAAAATGGACAAGGATCGCTTTCGTCAGGACCTTGGCGGCCTGCTTGAGGCCTATCGCGAAGTTGCCTCACGTCTTGGTATTCTCAACGAAAACGAGCCCAAACGCAGCGCTGGCCCGGTGCTGGTGAAATCGGACTGACTTTATGACAACAATTCAGGCGCGGGTGACCGTTACTCTCAAAAACGGGGTGCTCGACCCGCAGGGAAAGGCGATTGAACATTCGCTCGCTGCACTCAGTTTCAGCGGCGTCAGCTCGGTTCGTCAGGGGAAAACCTTCGACATCGAACTGGATGCGCAGTCTGTGCGGGCCGCCATCGCATCGTTGGAGGCCATGTGTGAAAAACTGCTGGCCAATACGGTGATAGAGGACTATCGCGTGAGGATCATTGAGTGAACGCAACTGTTGTCCTCTTTCCGGGCTCGAATCGCGACCGCGACATGATAGCGGCGTTGACTAAAATCAGCGGCAAGGCACCACAAACCGTGTGGCATGCTGATAGCGAGCTGCCGCTAAGCGACATCATTATTGTGCCCGGCGGTTTTTCCTACGGCGATTATCTGCGTGCCGGTGCTATTGCCGCCCGTTCACCGATCATGAGTGCCATTGGTGATGCTGCCAAAAAAGGCATCACCATTATCGGCATTTGCAACGGCTTCCAAATTCTCACCGAAGCGGGTCTGCTCGCGGGTGCGTTAATGCGCAATGCTGGCCTGACATTTGTTTGTCGCCAGGTGCGGCTTGAGGTGACCAACAACAATACCCGCTTTACCTCCGCCTATCGGCAAGACCAGATTATCCGCTGTCCCGTTGCCCATCATGACGGCAATTATTTCGCCGATACGGCAACCCTGTCACGGCTTGAAGACAGTGGCCAGGTGGTCTTTCGCTATGCTTCAGGCTCCAACCCCAACGGTTCCGTCAATGACATCGCCGGGATCATAAACAAGGAAGGTAATGTATTGGGTATGATGCCGCATCCCGAAAACCTCATAGAAGATGCCCATGGCGGCGATGATGGCCGTGGACTGTTTGAAAGCGCGCTGGGATTGGCTGCATGAAGACAATATTCATTTTCGCCAGCCTTATTGGCCTCGCCTCTCTTTCCGCCTGCCAGCAGACAGTCAATCGCCAAGTGGCAAGTGAGGGCCCTAAGACGATAATGGTGCGCGTCGCCTCACAGGTCCAATTATGCTGGTTCAAACAGGGTGACCCGGTATTTGCCAGTTTCCAGATGGCGACCGAATTGAATTCGCATGCCGGCAGACCCCGTATTCTCATCGTGCCAAAGGGCAATCCGACCGGGTTGCCACAGCTGGTGGTTCAGGCCGAGCGAAGCGCCGGGGTATCGGGTGTCGCCACATTCGGCCCGCTGCTAGACACAATAAACGGCATCAGGATTCAAAACGACATATCAAAATGGGCCGGAGGTATGAAAAGCTGCTAGTGGTTCGGTGCCAACATTTGCATCCCTTTGCAGCACCCTTATTTACAAATGTTGGAATCAAAAGAACCACTAGCAAGATATTGAATCTAGTGGAATTTTCGAATTTGACATTTGAAAATGAATGAAGCTGTAAGTGGGTACCAAATGTCAAATTCATTCCACTAGCTGGGATGAGAGTTCATCGCAGCGGAATTTGTCATTATAGTGATTAATACAACAAATATCGATATAAGTGCCATATTCCAGGTTTGCCACATTGAATGGGTCGCCAAGATATACAGTTCTAACATGGCGACACCTGCAATAGCAGAAGGAATCATCGTC
This sequence comes from Rhizobiaceae bacterium, assembly GCA_965248135.1. Lineage (GTDB taxonomy): Bacteria > Pseudomonadota > Alphaproteobacteria > Rhizobiales > Rhizobiaceae > SZUA-100. Next base: position 80,723 of record CBDFIN010000008.1, read on the forward strand.
GGGCTCATACTTCTAAATTTTCGCCACGCGAAAATAAGCAAACCAAACACAGTTAATACCCCTGGCAACCCCAGATCAAGCCATAGCTGAAGGTACATATTGTGCGGGTGCCAAATACTGGATGGAGTGTAGTGTGCATTAGCGATTTCTATATGATTAAGGTACCTTGAGCTATCAATGCCGTATCCAAGAAGTGGGGATTCAAGTATTTTTCTTGAAATGCCATCCCATATCTCAGCCCTGATTAAAAAAATGGGCGTATTGGTTAGCCTAAAATTTGGAGCAACCACATACCACAGCTGAAAAATCCAGGGCGCGGATAGCAAAACAACACAAATTGAGCCAAAGGTCACGTTTGTAACTAGTCTCGGTAGTTTGTGCGCAAGCACAAACACAAGCATTGCAACTAGCAGACCATATTGCACCGTTTCGCTATCAACGTGTTTGACAGCAAAATGCCAGCCATCTTTCTGGCGCCACGATCCAAGAATAATCAGACTTAAAAACCATGTGAATGCGGCCAGCGAAGTTGTCAGGTAAAATGTCAATTTTTTTCGATCTATGCTGAAGCCTGCAACAAATAGAAGAATTGATATTATCTCGAGATTTCTGGTAAGTTTATATATATACAGGTGAATGAATACTCTTTTTGGTGGAAATGGTTGGTCTTCATAATAATAACCCAATATTGTCTCGAGCAATAAGAAACTTAACGAAATAACAATTCCCACAAATAAGATTTTTGTAAGTGTGTTTATGTTTATATAATGACAATTTGTAACAAAAAAACAAATTAAAAATGTAAACAATATAAATATAAAAGGTTTTACTAATATCCTTGCTTCGTATTGATTTGAAAAAATAGTATTTAAACTTCCTACGAAGATTACTAATATTAATAATGCTAAAAGATGAAATATGTTTTGTCCAACAACAGCGCTAATGGATTTCCGAGCCGAAGATTTACTAATTAGCAAAATGGCGGCAGCTAATGCTGTTGCGAAAAATGGAATTTGCAAAGCCTTGTCGCTAAATAACGTTATGCAACCGGGCAATAATCCCAAGCTTATATAAAATACCAAAGTAAATAAATCATCAAAGTTGGTGTATTTATATAATTTAATATGAAAAAATGTCTTAACTTCACGAAGCATTAACTAATTTTCCTGATGTAATCAGCCGAAACTGATTAGTATATACATACCAATAAAACGAATATACGTTGTCTCATCTCGGTTCATTTTTGCCGCTCTGCATTCAAACCCTTGCCCCTACGCGCTCTGGGATCTGTTGATAAATTCTGAGTCAATTCTGTTCCTTGACTAACTAGTGGTCTGGCCGAAACGCTTGAATCCCTTTTCAGCACGTTCTTTTTCAAGCGTTTTGGCCACAAAGACCACTAGCAACTTATTGAATTCTAGTGGTTCTTACGATTCCAGCATTTGCCATAAGTACGAGCCGCTGGCGGATGCAAATGTTGGCACAGAACCACTAGAATGACCACAGTTGAAACGCGCGCGGGGTGCTGTGGTGCATTGGGCAAGCGCGGTTCGATGGTGGATGCCAGCCAATCGGAAACCCAAAGGCACGGGCGTTTTTTGCACCAAAGTCTGCGCATCGCCGCGTGAGCGTACCGCAGGTATCAAAACGTCAACAGCGCCAAACCAAATCCTTTGGAAACTCCGGTCAAATGAGTCAATATCAACTTCCCTTGTTATATTTGGGTGATCGGTTATTTGAGATTGAGACGATGTCATATCCTGGCGGAAATTCTAGTCTGCACCCTGTTGTGTCAAATTGATAATTTTGTCAAGAAAGGCATTGCCATATTGGGCAATCGTGGTCCCACTACCTATGGATTAAGGAGACTGTTAACTAATTATAGATGAATTGGTTCTGCCAGACATGGAATTTGGTTAACAGGAGATTACCATGTCTGATATGCATTGCAAGAAGTGTGGCTGCTTTCACTATGTCAAGAACGGCTTTGGGGTCTGGCGAACCCATGATCCTTGTTCAGGGCGAACTCTGGCCCGGGAACTGGGTCGGCGTGATGCTGAAACGGCCCGAAAACTTCTCGATAAAGTCGGCATCGAAGGTAAAACCTTCGTCACCGACGACTGGGAGGGCTGTCACCGGGTGATCTCAAAACAGCAACTGTTCACAGGCAAAGACCTGACTTTCCCATCGAACAGAACAATTCCAGCATCCGCCACCACCTTGCCCGGTTTCGCCGAAGATCAAAAGTTACCTTGCGCAGCCGCCACATGGTTGACAGTTCACTGACCCCTTTCCACCACCTTTATAAAGACCAAGGCTTTGAAAAATATCAGCAAATCTTCCTGTCTATATTTGGTTAAGTGTCTCCAAAAATTCCGATAGATAGCTACTTCAACAATTATTCCAACGCACTTAATACCGGCTGCATTTGGTATGAGGTGCAAGAGACATCACAAGCAGGGTGCGGTTCTTTCAAGTCATTTTCGTTGAATGGCGTGGGAGTGCTGAAGTATTCTGAAACAAGGCCTGGTTTTCATTGCGTGTTTCAATAAATTACCATAAACGGGGCTCACTTTTCGATTCAGTGACCTAATACCAAGAGAAGTTAATATTGATTTTGTCCTATCTCAGTAGCAAAGAGCAAATTAGATGCGATTAGCAATTAGCGGTGCCCTGGGTTTTTTGGGGCCTCTTTTGATTCCATTGCTTCGAGATGCGGACATAGATCTGATCCTGATCAGCCAAGAAAAAAGCGAAATTTCAAGTGTTTTTGAGCACGGTTACATTGTACACTCATATGACGAACTCGACGTTGCTCTTGCTCAGGTTGATGCAGTCCTGCATCTGGCTGTTGTAAATAGCGATGGCTCTGACTCACTTGAAGAATTCAAGAAAGTTAACGTTCACCAATTTGACTTGGTGTTGAAAACGTGTCAGCGTTCAAAAATAGAGCAACTAGTGTTTGTAAAATCTCTGCAAATAGAGCGTGACATAGAATCAGACTATGTTGTTCACAATAAACGTGCCTCGGATATGTTAACCAAACAATCTGGCAATGTAAATATTACAACATTAATATTACCAGATGTATATGATGAAAAAACTTATTCAGGAAATTTGAAGAAACTTTTGTTCGTTCCCAAATTACTGCGAGGAATTGCTTTTAAAATACTGGCAATGTTCTCACCATTAGTTCACAAAGATCTGGTTGTAAAGACTGTTTTGGACAGTCTGCGCTGTCAAAAATATGGTCGTTATTACGTTAGCGATCGGCAAATGAACAACCAGATATTTGCATTTGTCATCCGAGCCATCGATTTGTCGTTCTGTGCTGGTGTCATTTTCTTGTTCTGGTGGCTCCTAGTTGCGGTTTGGTTATTGGTAGCATTCACATCATCAGGACCCGGTCTCTTGGCGCAAAAACGCATAGGTAAAAATGGAGAAATCTTCACTTGCTACAAGTTTCGGACAATGCTTCAGGGTACAAAACTTGCTGGCACACATGAGGTCCCTGCCTCCAACCTGACCGGAGTTGGAAAAGTCATTCGAAAATTCAAGATCGACGAGCTGCCACAAATTTGGAACATTCTGCGAAACGAGATGAGCCTTGTGGGGCCACGCCCATGCTTGCCTGTACAGCAGGAATTGATTGAAGCTCGGACCGGATTTGGCGTTCTTGACGTAAAATGTGGCCTTACAGGCCTCTCCCAGATACGAGATATCGATATGAGTGATCCACTGAAACTGGCTGAAGCCGATGCCAAGTACCTTGCAATCCGCACACTCGGGCTGGATCTAAAAATCATCTTACAAACCTTTTTTGGGGCCGGGTTTGCCGATCGTATCGGCAAATAGGCTGGTCCGCTTAGTCCAAATTTTTACTCAGTATTCATCAGGAGTTTGGTAAATTTCTCTTATGGGAGATCAACCATGGTGCCTGTCCTGCTGATCTCCGGGCCCGGCTGTCAATGAGCATTTAAAACTGACCCGGGTTTTGCATTTAAAATTGACCCGCCCAGCTTGTGCCAAAACCGGGTAATATTGTCTCATTGATGTCTTGGAGGGTTGCGCTGCGGAGTGGCTCCCACATGGCAGACGCAGCAGTGCGGGCCTGTGGTCAAGCCGGGCTTTGAATGTTCGTGGTTTTATGCATTTTCTTGTTACGACTTTGAGAGAACCGGTATGAGTTGTTGCCGGTCTCACAGATCGAGCAATGATTGGTAATCTGGTCAAGCAGCGCGGTTGTCATCTTGGCATCACCAAAGACGGAGACCTATTCGCCGAACTCCAGATTGGTGGTAATAATGACACTGGTATTTTCATAGAGCTTGCTAATCAGATGAGAGAGCAGTGCTCCACCTGACTTGGGGAATGGAATATAGCCCGTTCGGCGGACAAACATGGGTCCCGTCCATGTTTGCTTTACCCGCCTCACCATCGATAATGAGACAATGTGAACCGCCCCGGTTTTACCGGAGGCTCCAAAGATAGGATGACTTGGAGCTATGGAAAAGAACAAGAGATCGAAGAGATATTCACCTGAAGTGCGTGCGCGTGCCGTTCGGATGGTGTTGGAACATCAACAAAATTATGACAGTCAGTGGTCGGCGATTTCTGCTATTGCACCCAAAATTGGCTGCACGGCAGAAACGCTTCGCAAATGGCTTCGTCAGGAAGAGACGGACACTGGCTTGCGTGATGGCGTTACAAGCGATGAGCGTGAGCGCATCAAAGCGCTGGAGCGCGAAGTCCGGGAATTACGTCAGGCCAATGAAATTCTCAGGAAAGCGTCTCGCGTTGACCTTGTCACTCGAACCAATGGCGTTTTGGCGGTCAACTTTGCCCAGGCGGAGCGAGCCATGATTGTGGGCGCCCACTGAGAAGATGAAGATGTTTATCGATGATCATCGTGATGATCACGGGCCACTGTTATATTCTGGCCAATCTGCAAGGTTTTGCCGATTGCCCCTTCAACATATCATTCCCATGCAGCTATTGCCCGTGATCCCGGTCTGGCCAGTGATCGCGCCAAACGTGATGCAGAGTTGCGCCCTGAGGTCCAGCGTGTTTGGGATGACAATCATGAAGTTTACGGGGTGCGCAAAGTCTGGCGACAGATGCAGCGAGAGGATTTTGATGTCGCGCGTTGTACTGTGGAGCGGTTGATGAAACAGCTTGGAATACAGGGCGTTATCAGAGGAAAAATCCTCAAGACAACCCACAGCAATCCTTCCGCCCCGTGTCCACGCGACCATGTGAACAGAAAATTCAACGCTCCTGCACCCAATATGCTGTGGGTGAGTGATTTTACCTTTGTCTCAACCTGGCAGGGATTTGCCTATGTTGCTTTTATCATCGATGTATTTGCCCGCCGGATTGTTGGCTGGCGCGTGTCACGCTCTGCCAAAACCGATTTCGTCTTGGATGCTTTGGAACAGGCTCTTTATGATCGACGGCCGGTTCAACAAGACGGGCTGATCCATCACAGTGACCGGGGTGTTCAGTATGTCTCGATCCGCTACACCGAGCGGTTGGCCGAGGCCGGGATTGAGCCATCCGTTGGCAGTGTCGGCGACTCATATGACAACGCCTTGGCTGAAACCATTAATGGACTTTACAAGGCCGAAGTCATTCATCGAAAGAGTTCATGGCGCAGCATTGACGACGTTGAAATGGCAACCCTCAAATGGGTTGACTGGTTCAACAATCGTCGCCTGCTGGAGCCAATCGGAAATATTCCACCCGCTGAAGCAGAGGAGCTGTACTATGCACAGATAAACCAGCTAGCCCGGATTATTCATCAGGGTGCCTAATCAGGGCTGTTCAACGCTAATTACTTGTATCGGTAATCGAGCACTCTGGTGAAGTCGAGGGCGTTGCGCCACAGGGCGTCTGCGATGTTTTGTTCGCCGTTGGCACGCAGGATATTAAGTGCGAAACTGCGCGCTCTGGCGAAGATGCCGGGGTTGGTGCGAATGCGGCTGGCGTCCTCCAGCATCGAGACATCGCGGACATAATGATTTCTGTTCTCGATACTCCAGTGGCTGCGAATGGCTTGCGCCGCTTTCTTCGCGCTGACGGGCGCGGAGCAGACGTAAAAGCAGGTCTCCTCGCGACAGTTCCACATCCCGGTTTTGGCGCTGCGGAGAAATGTCACTCTCGTCACACGGATGATACGCACGATGAGCCCGTTCCAGCCGGTTTGTTTAAGCGCCTGAGCGGCATCGAAAACCTCGACAATGCGGGTCTCGACGCGCATGCGCTTGCCTCTGTCGATGGTTTCATGACGAGCCAGCGGCAGTTCTCTTTCGCCGACAGCCTCGATTATTCGCAGCAGACCGGGCTGATTTTCCTTAAGTTGAACAATGAGATGGCTTTTCGCCTCCCGGGCCGCCCGGAAAGTTTTTTTTAACAGTGCATGGCGTCCATCGTAAACAGCCGGCCGGTAAGCGCCAGCGCTTTGATCATCGCTTGCGCGGCGGGGATTTCATTGCTCTTCTCGTCCACCTCCAGGTGCCCCAATATCAGCGCGTCATCGACCGCAAAAGCGCTTAGAACATGGGCCGCCTTGCGGTCGTTAAAGGCATCGAAACTGTGCCGCAGCGTCTTGCCGTCAATCGCGACAACCGGCATCGCTTCCACGTCTTCACCCCGTTCGCTACCGCACAATTGCGCAGCATGCTGGCGGAAAACCAGCTCCACCTTGCCACCATCAAGCCCGTGCAGGATGGTTCGCACGGCACTATAAGCCGGCGCGCGCTCCCAGCCGAAGCCGAATGCCCCATTGAGGTGCTCGCGATGAGCCTCGATGAAGCGATGGACCTTGCGATAGGACGTCGCCCCGGACAAAATCGCCAGGATCGTCGCCAGCATCACCGGACCAAGCTGCCATTTCTTGCCCTGCGCCCGGCGTGGGTCAGGGATCGTCGATAAAAGTTCCAGGAATTTCAATGTCATGAGTGCATCCTCCGAATCAAATACACTCCTATAGATTCAGACAAATACCGCTTTGGGAATCCCCCAGACAACCATCAAGCATTTAGCGTTGAACAGCCCTGGGTGCCTAATATAGCTGGCGGGCATGGATCAAGCTGTTGAAATAGCGTGTGATTTCGGTGTTTGAACAAGATCATTCACCCTCAGCAGAAAATCCGGCCCGCCATGCAAGAAGATAACCTGTTTCTCCCCGGTTTGTCACCTTTAGGGCGGCACGAAATATCTGCCCGGTTTGATGGTGGCGCTTTGTCATCTGATGGCGGTGTGTTGATACTGCGCGAGATCGAGCGAAAGCTGAACTTTGCCGGTATGATTGCTTCCTGCTTGCATGACGAGCGCGATGCGGGGCGCACCATCCATTCCCAGACCACCATGATCCGCACCCGCATGTTTGCAATAGCTTGCGGCTATGAAGACTGTGATGACCTTGATGAGTTGCGCCATGATCCGGCACTGAAGATTGCCTGCGAGCGACTGCCGGAAAGTGGATGCGCGTTAGCATCCCAGCCAACCTTGTCGCGGCTGGAAAACACGCCGTCCTGGCGGGAGCTTGGCCGCATGGGGTTGGCCCTGATTGACCTGTTCTGCGACAGTTTTAGCGCCGTGCCTGGTCATATTGTTCTGGATATTGATGATACCACGGACCGCACATATGGCGATCAGCAGCTTTGCCTGTTCAACACCCATGCGCAAGGATACTGCTTTCAGCCTATTCATATTTATGATGCTGCATCGGGCAAGCCGGTGTGCTTTTTATTGCGGCCCGGCAAACGGCCTTCGGGCGAGGAAGCAGCCCGGATTTTACGCCATGTCATTCGTCGTATCCGGCACAACTGGCCCCGCACTGTCATCACCGTGCGCGGTGACGGGCACTACGGAACACCAGAGGTCATGGATCTTCTGGAGCAACACGGTTGTTTCTACATCTTCGGCCTGCCGGGCAACAACAGGCTAAAGACGCTCTCCCATCCATGGAGTGAGGATGTTGCTGTTCGTCGGGCATTGAGCGGCAAAGACAAGGTGCGTCGTTTCTTCCAAATTCGTTACGGTGCCAAAAGCTGGTCAAAGGAGCGCAAGGTCATCGCCCGTGTTGAGGCAACCAAATTGGGCAGCGATACCCGCTTCATCGTCACCAATCTGCCAGGGCGGGCCAAGCATCTTTATGAGAAGGTCTATTGTGCACGCGGAAAAATGGAAAACCTGATCAAGGAACACAAACTCTACACCAACAGAACCTCCTGCCACCGCTGGGAAGCCAATCAGTTCCGGTTGTTTCTGCACACCGGTGCTTACTGGCTGTTATTATTATTGCGCGGGGCAGCCCCAAAACGTTCGCGGTTTAGAACCGCCACCTTCGAGACCATCCGGCGCACATTCCTGAAAATCGCGGTGCGTATTGAACAGTTGAAATCGAGGATTAAAATTGCCCTGCCTTCAGCTTACCCGCACCGGCCAATGCTCATATTGCTGATGAAACGCATCAACGCCCAGAGCCCGTAATCAACGCGGCATGAGCCGATGATTACCCCCCAACAACAACCCTCAACGCGTATTCCAAGTTCAAATCAAGTCACCGCCGTCAACACGGCTAATCCCTCACGCCAGGATGAAACCGGATATGTGTGGTGAATAATTCGGGTTAGAATTAGTCGCATAAACAAACTAATCAGCCTCCGGTAAACCCGGGGCGGTTCAAATCCCAAGGCTCAGCTATTGCCGAGGAGGCGATCAAACGCATTGCCAAACTATACGGTGTTGAGAATGAAGCGCGAGGTTGTTCCCCAACAGAGCGGGTAACTATTCGTCAGGAAAAGGCCAAACCGGTATTCGATGATCTGGAAACATGGCTACATGCGCAGTTGCCTAAAATCTCCGGCAAGTCGCCACTGGCCAGAGCCATCCGCTATACACTCTCCCGAATGCCGAAGACCCGCCCCTATCTCGATAATGGCTTTCTGGAATTGGACAACAATACTTGTGAGCGGGCAGTTAAGCCGGTGGCCATAGGCCGCAAGAATTGGATGTTCGCCGGTTCACAGCGTGGTGGCAAAGCCATGGCCATCGCCTTCACCTTGATCGAGACCGCCAAGCTCAACGGCGTTGATCCCCAGGCTTGGCTCACCGATGTTCTTGGTCGCATTGCAGATCACAAAATCAACCGTATTGACGAACTGCTGCCCTGGAATTATCCTGCGGGCGAGTGATCAGCAGGACGCTTACGATTAATAGGAAGTATAGGAGAATTTGTTTTGACTATTTTTACATATTCCGCTGCCGTATTTTTAGTGTCCTCATTTTTAATTTCGTTTTGCACCCCAGCTTATTCAGACGAAGCGGCGGGAAGATTTTTGTTTGAGCGTAAATGTTCAAATTGTCATGCTATTGGTCAGGTTGCAGACAAGAAAATTGGGCCTCCTCTAAACAACATTATTGGTTCAGGAATTGGGTCTCAAAATTTCGATTATGGGGAACGCCTACGGAAATTGTCACAGGGGAGAGTTTGGGATAGTGGCCGTCTAATTTCATATATGAGGAATCCTCACAACTATCGCAATGGGTATGTTGGAGATTTTGGATCGATAGGAGATCTAAGAGATCATGAAGATATATTGCTATATCTCTCAAAATTTTCAAACAACCAAGAGGCGGTTTCCGAACTTCTCGAACCCAAAGATTGCGAAATACTTGGCAATGAAATATTGAGAATTAAAGACAATGCCAGTATTGGAGGGGTAAGCCTTCCTGTCGATGCCGCTTTTCGGCTCGAATTAAACAAATTACCCGATGGGAAATATCAATTGCTGTTAATCAGCAACATTGGAATTGAATTTGGAGGAACGGGGATTGCCTCATTTTACACAAGATATCTAAACTCGTTGCTTCCTCCCAAAACCTGTGAAGACCGACCAGCAATTGAAACGCATTCTACTATGCAGTCTCCAAATACAATCAGGTTAAGTACTCGCTTTGAATTTCAAAAATGGGCATGTGAGAATGTTTGGATCACCACTTTCAAAACAAGATTGCTTCGATTAACTGGCGGATTTGAACATGACTTGACCCTGTCCATCGAGGACAACAATATTCTGTTTAACAGCAAATTGATTAGCTCCACTGTTGAGGCAGGGCTGTTCAACGCTAAATGCTTGATGGTTGTCTGGGGGATTCCCAAAGCGGTATTTGTCTGAATCTATAGGAGTGTATTTGATTCGGAGGATGCACTCATGACATTGAAATTCCTGGAACTTTTATCGACGATCCCTGACCCACGCCGGGCGCAGGGCAAGAAATGGCAGCTTGGTCCGGTGATGCTGGCGACGATCCTGGCGATTTTGTCCGGGGCGACGTCCTATCGCAAGGTCCATCGCTTCATCGAGGCTCATCGCGAGCACCTCAATGGGGCATTCGGCTTCGGCTGGGAGCGCGCGCCGGCTTATAGTGCCGTGCGAACCATCCTGCACGGGCTTGATGGTGGCGAGGTGGAGCTGGTTTTCCGCCGCCATGCGGTGGAATTGTGCGGTAGCGAACGGGGTGAAGACGTGGAAGCGATGCCGGTCGTGGCGATTGACGGCAAGACGCTGCGGCACAGTTTCGATGCCTTTAACGACCGCAAGGCGGCCCATGTTCTGAGCGCTTTTGCGGTCGATGACGCGCTGATCCTGGGACACCTGGAGGTGGACGAGAAGAGCAACGAAATCCCCGCCGCGCAAGCGATGATCAAAGCGCTGGCGCTTACCGGCCGGCTGTTTACGATGGACGCCATGCACTGTTAAAAAAAACTTTCCGGGCGGCCCGGGAGGCGAAAAGCCATCTCATTGTTCAACTTAAGGAAAATCAGCCCGGTCTGCTGCGAATAATCGAGGCTGTCGGCGAAAGAGAACTGCCGCTGGCTCGTCATGAAACCATCGACAGAGGCAAGCGCATGCGCGTCGAGACCCGCATTGTCGAGGTTTTCGATGCCGCTCAGGCGCTTAAACAAACCGGCTGGAACGGGCTCATCGTGCGTATCATCCGTGTGACGAGAGTGACATTTCTCCGCAGCGCCAAAACCGGGATGTGGAACTGTCGCGAGGAGACCTGCTTTTACGTCTGCTCCGCACCCGTCAGCGCGAAGAAAGTGGCGCAAGCCATTCGCAACCACTGGGGTATCGAGAACAGAAATCACTATGTCCGCGATGTCACGATGCTGGAGGACGCCAGCCGCATTCGCACCAACCCTGGCATCTTCGCCAGAGCGCGCAGTTTCGCCCTTAATATCCTGCGTGCCAACGGCGAACAAAACATCGCAGACGCCCTGTGGCGCAACGCCCTCGACTTCACCAGAGTGCTCGATTACCAATACAAGTAATTAGCGTTGAACAGCCCTGACTGTTGAGGGTGGTGGAAGGGGGTTTGTGGGAATCATTTCCAGCTTGGCTGCATACTGGTTGAGGCCAGAGATAAGAAATACACTTAGCGGAATTATCGATCAATCTAAGGTGTTCGAAGAAGCCTCTTTTCCGAGACTTAGGATCACACCATATCATGTTCAATTCTATAATAACGCGGACACTGGAAGCTATCTCCCAATTTATACAATCCATAATGTTGGGAAACCAATTGGGTTTGACAACGCTTGTTCACTTGCAAGAACTATTGCCAACGAAGTTCAAAAATAAATCTGTGGCGAAACATTCATTGGAAAACGATATGGAGAGCGCCCTCTAGTTATTTGTTGTCAATGGTGTCCTAGGTTTAGGGCAGGGCAATCGCATTTCAAAAGTTGTTTAGGAGTGAAAGCAGGAAATCATCATTCCAGCCAGCGCGTTTGAATTTTACGCGGTTTGATCCCTTGTCCTGATTTGCCTTTATGATGTTTAGTGCGATACGTCTGAGGGCTGCAAAATTGATCGGTGCGTTGTCTTTGCGAGCGCGATGGAGATCATCATTCATAATGACATCAAGCGACCAGTGAAGGCTGTTTTCAATTTGCCAATGCCCCCGAATAATGGTTGCAGCTTCCTGCGCTTGTGGGGGTTTTGACATGAGATAAACGCGTTCGCAGCGGCTTGATTTTCCGTTCATTTCACGTGTTGAAGTGACATGGACGAAGGTCTTGAGGCTTGGCCATTTGTGTGTGTCGTCAAGATATTGCGTAGTGCTGTAGACATGGTAACATCGCTCTTCAATGCGGCCATGGTTGGCGTCAGTTGAGATATATTCTCAATATAATCAGTCTCTTGATCATCAATGAAGGCCCGCACATCCGCCTGCATATCGCCCTGATTGCCCTTCAGTTGCACACAGTAATCGCCGCCTTCACGCACGATCAACTCACAGGTCTCGCGTTGGCAATGCAGCGCGTCAGCAGTGATCGTCATGCCCTTGATGTCGAGCATTTTGATCAACTCACGTAGGGCCAAAATCTCGCCACCACCCTTGGCACTTTCGATAATACCGAGGCTCAAACGAGCCCCATGCGCAAAGGCGGTCACCACGTTCAGTGAACCGCCCTGTGTTTACCGGAGAGTAAAACTCTCTAAAGGTAGACCCTATGAAACAGGAAAAACACACCCCTACATATAGCCCTGAATTCCGCACACGCGGCGTTCGTCTTTTCAACGATCATCGCGCAGATTACGCCAGCAATAACGCTGCCTATAAGGCGATAGCATCCAAGCTGGGCTGCTCTCCCGACAGTCTTCGCGCCTGGTGTCTTCAGGCTGAACGCGATGCTGGTAAACTGGCTGGCCCGACCAGCCAGGAGAAAGCCCGGATCAAGGAATTGGAGCGAGAAGTTCGTGAACTTCGCCAAGCCAATGAGATATGGGTTCGTCCCAACAAAGGTACGTGAAGTCCCACGGGATTTGATGTACTGATCTGATCTTTTTAGGTTTTTGCTGATTTTGTTCCCGCGTTTTGGTTGGTGTTTTACGCTGCTGATTTCAGGGGTAGGATTCCGAGTTTGTCGCGGAGTTTTTCTTCTGAGAAATCGTATTCTCCAAGCATGTTGATGTGAGCCCATGACATGGGTGAGTGGATTGCGGTCAGTCGCAGCAGGTTTTCTTTGGCTTCCGCGTTTGGCGCTTTTTCTATCTGTCGGGCGAGATAAAGATAATTCCAGCAGATGATACTGTTTTTGATCAGCCGGTTGCAGGTCTCTGCGATTTCCTGTTCTTCCTTTTCTGTCTGGGCAAATTCGCGAGGGCTTCCTACGGCCACGGCGCGGGTAAAGCGGTTGGCCAACTCAACCTTGTTGAGCTGTTTTTCGATGGCTTGACGCAATGCCAAGTCGTCAATGTAGCGCAAGATGAACAGGGATTTGACGATCTGACCGAAAGCCTTGAGTGTCTGATAAAGGGCGTGCTGTCGCGAGTATGAATTGAGCCGCCGAAAGACATCGGAAGCCGTGTTTTCCTTGAGCTTGATGGTGGCAACCAACCTGAGCATATCGTCCCAGTTTTCACGAATGACGGTTTCGTTGATGGTTTTGTCAGGTTGAATTGACCAGTCTTCGCGCGTCTGCCTTTTCGGTTTGAAGATATAGAGGGTCTGTTTGCCGACCCCCTTGATACGTGGTGCGAAGGAAAATCCTAGCAGATGGGTTAAGCCAAAGACGGCTTCGGTGTAGCCGTGGGTGTCGGTGGAATGAATGTCACTTTTGACGACGTCGTTGTGCATCAAGCCGTCAATGACATAGGCGCTTTCGCGATCTGCCGCACTGATCATCAGCGAATGCCAGAGGAAGTTGCGTTCATCGACAAAGGTGTAAGCGCTGATACCCTGTCCCTGGCCGAAGTACTTGAATGACCGGCTGGCGTGCAGGCTGTCACCACGCACTTCGAATTTCTGGCCATCACTGGCGGTGTGTAGCTGTTCCTGATTTTGGCGATAAAGATTGGGCAGTTCCATTGCGTCCATGGCTTTAACCACGGCGTCATTGGCGGCACGTATGTTGTCGATTGAGAAGCGCCAGTTGACGGTATGATCCAATTCGCTTTCCGTGACGCTTGAGGAAATACGTGCCATCTTGCGCACACCGATCCCGCAGCCCAGTCCCATGATCCCCGCCAACAAAGCAGGGTGCGATGTTGCTTGCCGGGCATGGGTTTGCTGCCAATGTTCAAAGGCAGTTAGCATATTACAGTGGTTGTTGACGGTTTCCAAAACTTGGGCGAGCGGCACATCGTGCCGCTGGGGAAACAGATCGCCAAGCGGATCGCTCTCTCTATCATCAAGTGCCGGGGTGGCAATGTGGAACGTGCCGTCTTTGCGGATCTTCAGATGTGGGTTGGCTGCTGCATGGGTATTCGTCGCTTGATACTGGGTAGACAGCGCTACACTCAATTTTTCGAGAACGGGTTCGGAGTTAGCAAATTCAGAAAGGCCAGCTCGTTCCAACAGAAGGGGCTTTTCCCGTTGCCAGCGTTCCTTATTGATCAAATAGGCGTCCATGGGGCGATATTTGTAAGACTGCTCAACGTTCAGGTCGCCAGATTTGATGGCTATTGTGACAGCGTGGAACAAGAATACTTTGTACAATGAAACCCTGAAGGTGTCGTCGGCCCTGATGACGGCCAGCTTTTGATCGGCATCAAGAAATCCCAGCGGTGCACGGGTAATGGAAAGTTCCCCATCGTTTTTGAAGTGATCAATTGCTTCCAGCAACGCTGCAGCACGTTTGTTGGGCATGAAAGTCAGCGCCCGCAATACAGAGCTGAGACGGTTTTGTAGCCTAAGGGAACGGGCTTCCAAAATGTCATTCCAGCTGGCATCCTTGGCCGTGTTTTCGAGATCGTCTTTTAGCTGGTCAAAATCACGCGTTTTTCGCTGATCCAGAAGCGCCTTTATGGCAGTGACCTTTTCCGCATCCGACAGATTAGCCGCTTCCATGACACTATCGATTCCGCGCAGTACGCCGAAAACCGAGACCTCTAAGCCATCGACAATAATCTCAATTCGGCGTTGCTGATCCTTGCGATCCTGAACCAGTTTTTCTTGATATTCCCGTGTTGCCGCTGATTTAAAACTCGCCATGACGCTCAGCCACAGATCGATCATGTTATCTTGGCAGCGGTAGAACTGATGGGCCACAAAAGCTGTGGCATGGATATAGCGGTCGTTCTGATCCCGACGCTGAATCTGAAAGATTTCAGATCGAAGGACGCTGCCAGAAAAGTAGCGAATGCCAGCAATCCCAAGGTTAAGTTTTGAAAGAATGTCTCTCAGCTGATCGTGAAGTTCTGACAGCACTTCAAAATCAGAAATGGCTTCTTTGATCTTGGTGGGCTTGGTCGATTGTGACAGCTTTTTCAGAAGTGTCAGCCGGTAGCGGTTCTGATCTTCAGGGGCCGTGAACAGCATATCAAGCAAACTACGTGGCTCGTCTCCAAGGTGGCTAGACATCAGTGCTATCAATTCTTCTTTCCGTTCCTGAAGCCCCAACCGGATCAGTTCCAAAAGTGTTCCTGACTGGGGAACTTGCATCCGGTTCTGCATAAGAAAGTCAACGCAACGATCAAAAATCAGCCGTGGCTTAAGATGCATCCGCGCCATCGTCGCAATCTCAAGAGTCAAAGCATGTTTGGCTTTTTCATCAAAAGGCCGGAACCCATAGAAATCCAGAATAAGCTTTTGGTGGCGGGCGCGTGTTTGCTTGGCATATGTCTCCTGCGAGAAATCTATGTCTCCTAAACCAACAACTTTAGCGACGGCTTCAATGTCACGCCCATGAAAATCTTGCGGCTGGTAAAAACGCCTGGTTGCTTTGAAATACCCGCACATCAGCAGAAAACCAATCTGGCCACCTGGGGTACGCAAGCCAGTGGCGATATTTAGCAACTTCCTGGGAAAATCGAAAAACTGTTTGCGCATACGATGGTCAAACAGTGGTGGTTGATCGAAAACCTCCTTTTCGTTCTTGGTGAGAATATGCATTCTTGCCATGGGCGACCCTATATCTGATGTCCTAAAAGGGACGATTGCGGACAGGGCTTAAAAACCCGTCCGTAAATTAGCTTGCAATATTATAGGACGCAGGTAGAATTCCGTACAGCCATTTCGTAACAAATAGGCCCATGTCACGCACCTTCGCCTACGCACGAGTATCAACTCTCGATCAAACCCCAGAAAACCAAATCCGGGAAATCGAGGCCGCAGGGTTCGCTATCGAACCTCACCGGATCATCTCTGAAACAATCTCGGGATCAATGGCTATCGCGCAACGTGAAGGCTTCTCAAAGCTTCTCGGTAAAATGGAAATGGGCGATGTGCTAATCGTCACCAAACTCGACCGGCTAGGTCGTGATGCCATCGATGTCAGCACCACCGTGGCTAAACTCGAAGAGATCGGCATCCGCGTACACTGCCTCGCCCTCGGTGGCGTAGACCTGACCAGCTCTGCCGGAAAGATGACCATGGGCGTAATCAATGCAGTCGCACAATTCGAACGCGACCTGCTTATCGAACGCACTCAATCCGGGTTGGCGCGGGCAAAAGCAGAAGGAAAACCGTTAGGACGCCCATCGGCACTATCGGACGACCAACAGATACTAGTGAAAGATAAAATCCAAAAAGGAGAGACAATCTCAGCGATTGCACGGGAATTCGAAACCAGCAGACAGACCATCATGCGTGTCAGGGATCAGCAATAATTCTGAACCGCCCCGGGTTTACCGGAGGCTGATTAGTTTGTTTATGCGACTAATTCTAACTGGTTTATCTGTGCATAGTACAGCTCCTCTGCTTCAGCGGGCGGAATATTTCCGATTGGTTCCAGCAGGCGACGGTTGTTGAACCAGTCAACCCATTTGAGGGTCGCCATTTCAACATCATCAATGCTGCGCCATGAACTCTTTCGATGAATGACTTCGGCCTTGTAAAGTCCATTGATGGTTTCGGCCAAGGCGTTGTCATATGAGTCGCCGACACTGCCAACGGATGGCTCAATCCCGGCCTCGGCCAACCGCTCGGTGTAGCGGATCGAGACATACTGAACGCCCCGGTCACTGTGATGGATCAGCCCGTCTTGTTGAACCGGCCGTCGATCATAAAGAGTCTGTTCCAGAGCATCCAGAACGAAGTCCGTTTTGGCAGAACGGGATACCCGCCAGCCAACAATCCGGCGGGCAAATACATCGATGATGAAAGCGACATAGGCAAATCCCTGCCAGGTGGAGACAAAGGTAAAATCACTCACCCACAGCATATTGGGTGCAGGCGCGTTGAATTCTCTGTTCACATGGTCGCGTGGGCACGGGGCAACCGGATTGCTGAAGGTGGTTTTTATCGCCTTTCCTCTGATAACGCCCTGTATTCCAAGCTGTTTCATCAACCGCTCCACAGTACAACGCGCGACATCAAAATCCTCTCGCTGCATCTGTCGCCAGACTTTGCGCACCCCGTAAACTTCATGATTGTCATCCCAAACACGTTGGATCTCAGGGCGTAATTCTGCATCTCGTTTGGCGCGATCACTGGCCAGACTGGGATCACGGGCAATAGCTGCATGGGAATGATATGTTGAAGGGGCAATCGGCAAAACCTTGCAGATTGGCCAGAATATAACAGTGGCCCGTGATCATCACGATGATCATCGATAAACATCTTCATCTTCTCAGTGGGCGCCCACAATCATGGCTCGCTCCGCCTGGGCAAAGTTGACCGCCAAAACGCCATTGGTTCGAGTGACAAGGTCAACGCGAGACGCTTTCCTGAGAATTTCATTGGCCTGACGCAATTCCCGGACTTCGCGCTCCAACGCTTTGATGCGCTCACGCTCGTCACTCGTCACCCCATCGCGCAAGCCAGTGTCCGTCTCTTCCTGACGAAGCCATTTGCGAAGCGTTTCTGCCGTGCAGCCAATTTTGGGTGCAATTGCAGAAATCGTCGCCCACTGACTGTCATAATTTTGTTGATGTTCCAACACCATCCGAACGGCACGCGCACGCACTTCAGGTGAATATCTCTTCGATCTCTTGTTCTTTTCCATAGCTCCAAATTATCCTATCTTTGGAGCCTCCGGTAAACCCGGGGCGGTTCATTCTGTGGGACTTCACGTACCTTTGTTGGGATAGACCCGATATTAAAGAAGGCCTCTGCATATTTTGCCCAGGCGGTGCTCGACCGCCCGTTTCGCAAATGACGAGCTTTGTTAAAGAGCATCGAGATGCTTTTGGGGTCGAGCCGATCTGCCGTGTTTTACCGATCGCCCCTTCGACATATTATGCCCGTCAGGCGATTGCCCGCAATCCCGATCTGGCATCTGAGCGAGCCAAATGTGATGCTCGCCATTGTGAAGATATTGAGCGTGTTTGGGATGATAATCATCAACTTTACGGTGCCCGTAAAGTTTGGCACGGTTTACGCCGTGAGGGAAAACAAATTGCCCGTTGTAGCGTGGAGAGACTCATGAAAGTAATGAAAATACAAGGTGTTGTGCGAGGCAAGAAAGTCATCACCACCAACCCTGATGCCAGTCAGCCATGTCCAGATGACAAGGTCAATCGGGTGTTCAGCGCACAGCGCCCAAACCAGCTGTGGGTATCTGACTTCACCTATGTATCCAGCTGGCAAGCAATGGTTTATGTGGCATTTGTCATTGATGTATTTGCTCGCAAGATTGTCGGCTGGCGGGTATCAACTTCTATGACAACAAGCTTTGTTCTCGACGCTCTGAACCAGGCTATATGTCAGCGCGGTCCGAATGGTGGATTAATCCACCATTCGGACCGCGGCAGTCAATATCTGTCGATCAAATACACCGAACGGCTAGTAGAGGCCGGGATCGATCCATCTGTTGGCAGTGTCGGTGACAGCTATGACAACGCCATGGCAGAAAGCATAATTGGCCTGTTCAAGACCGAAGTCATCAAGCAATCAGGGCCGTGGAAATCTGTTGACCAGGTCGAATGGGAAACCCTGAAATGGGTCGACTGGTACAACAATCAGCGCTTGCTCGAACCAATCGGATACATCACGCCCAATGAAGCAGAGGAAAATTATTATGAAGACTTGAAAACCATACAAAAAGCAGCTTAAGATTTGAACCAATTACTCTCCGATAAACACGGGGCGGTTCACAGGCCGGATTGATTGGCGGCCCTGTCAAAGGTGCGACGCATCTCTTTGCCGTCAATGGCGATGGCGGGTTGGGCATCGCGTGCCTGGGCAAAATCAGCACGGAACTTCTCAAACAGGCGTTGAAAGCTTGCGGGCTTAAGCAACCGAAACAGCCGTGAAAACGTGTCGTGACACGGCGTGCCATTCGGCAATTCGAGAAAATCGCGCAGAAATTCTTCCTTCGCATGGCCAAAATCGGCCATATCCACCGCAGTTTCGCCGCCACACAAGGCACATAAAAGGCTGATTGTCATGATGTCACAAAACTTGTGACGGCAGGCATTGCCCGTGCGTGGATCGTCTATATCATTGAAATAGCTTATGATTGTTGACATCTTGAGGCTCCATATCGTGATGGAACCTCAAGAATCTATTCAGGCATATTTGTCAAACCCCAAATGCGATTCCCCTGTTGTCCGTTGATGATTGCACTGTCAACGTCTGAGTGTTTTACCATCGTTTCCCGGAGCAAAACTCCATCACTGACGCGTTGCGAAGGGTAGCCTATAGGGTGCGGGCAGCCCAGGCTTTTTGTGCGCTATAGGCAGCGTCAATAGCTATCCGCGTTTCTTCAGCTCCAAGGTCAGGAAGGGTGGCAACTTTCTCGCCCGTTGATGGATTGGTTACATCAAAAGTTTTTCCGCTAGCGGCGACATTCAGCCAGTCACCTGCAACGAGGGAGGCTGCACGAAGCAAGTCCGTATTCTCCAATTTGGATACCAATATTTTGGAAATGCTCATGCCAGTTAGCCAACTCTCACTTCAATCATGGATTTTTCGAAAATATCCAGTGCTTCAGTAAAAACCTCGTCTTG
This sequence comes from Rhizobiaceae bacterium, assembly GCA_965248135.1. Classification (GTDB taxonomy): domain Bacteria; phylum Pseudomonadota; class Alphaproteobacteria; order Rhizobiales; family Rhizobiaceae; genus SZUA-100. The sequence goes on from CBDFIN010000008.1 coordinate 100,633, forward strand.
CACTGTCAGTGGACATAGGAACCGAACAACATTGCCGTAGACGCCACAGGTCAAAAGGATGAGCCCATTTTCGAGCGCTTTGGCACGAATCGCATTGGCAAATTCTGCGTTGGGTAAACCGGTCGTAACGTCATTGAACTCGACGGCATTCATGAAGCCCGGCCCGCGTATGTCAACGATTTCCGGCACATCGTCTCGGAGTGATTGTAAACGCTGTTTTAGCCTGCTGCCCAGTTGCTCTGCGCGCTCACAGAGCCTTTCTTCTTTAATGACATCGAGAACAGCATGGGCTGCTGCGATCCCCAACGGATTACCGCCATAGGTGCCACCAAGACCACCCGGATTTGGTGCATCCATCAGATCAGCACGTCCGGTTACTGCCGCCAGCGGAAATCCCCCCGCAAGACTTTTGGCCATGGTCGTTAAATCTGCTGCAACATCGTGATGGTCCATTGCAAACATACGACCAGTGCGTGCAAATCCGGTTTGTATCTCATCAGCAATCAGCAATATCCCGTGTTCATCGCAAAGCTTTCTTAATCTCACCATGAATTCTCTCGGTGCTTCGTAAAAGCCTCCTTCACCCTGAACTGGCTCAAGAATTATTGCCGCGACCCGTGCAGGATCCACATCGGACTTAAACAGCTTTTCAATCGCAGCGATGGAATAATCAACCGAGACATCATGCAACGAAACTGGAAAAGGTGCATGAAATACATCACCCGGCATGGAGCCGAACCCTACCTTGTAGGGTTCAATTTTGCCCGTCAGCGCCATGCCCATAAATGTGCGCCCGTGAAACCCGCCACCAAATGCAATGACAGCCGAACGCCCCGTTGCAGCACGGGCGATCTTCACGGCATTTTCAACCGCTTCAGCGCCAGTGGTTACAAATACGGTTTTATTATCGAAGTCGCCGGGAACAAGATCGTTCAACCGTTCGGCTAAAGCCACATAATTTTCATAGGGCACAACTTGATGGCAGGTATGGGTGAAACGATCAATCTGCGCCTTAACCGCCTCAATCACCTTTGGATGGCGATGGCCAGTATTGACCACGGCAATACCGGAGGCAAAGTCGATATAACGATTGCCCTCAACATCCCAAATTTCCGAATTCTCAGCCCGGTCCACATAAATCTGCGTCATAATGCCAACAGCTCGGGAAATCGAAGTGTTTTTACGTTCTGCTATTTCTGCGTTCTTCATAGTTTTTCCACTACTTCTAATTTTTAGGTTGGATATTTTTTCAAAAAATGGAGAGGCGTAAATCAACATCTACGCACCCTCCAGGTCAGTCTTGGGAGGAAGACTGTACTATCTTTTAGAAGTCCGCTGAATTGTTTTCCAAATGAATGGCAGCAGAGCTAATGCCATAGAAATTTTTAAAATAGCACCATAGACAAAGGGTGTTAATCCAAGAACTAGAATTGGCTTGTCCCATCCAATAACAGCACTCAGCCAGACTAATCCTGAGAGAAAAATCATTGCTGTTCCAAAGGTCATTGCCAAAAGTGTTGTATACAAATTACGATCCCAGCCTCGCTCAGCCAACCAACCTATCGTTGCTGCGGAAATTACAAAGCCCAGAAGATAGCCACCCGCTGGACCCGTCATATAGGCAATTCCAATTCCGCGTTCCGGCGTTCCCGAGAAAACAGGAAGGCCTAAAGCACCTTCAATCAGGTAAAGCAAAATTGTCGCAGCACAAAGCTAAAGATCCAGCAATTGCCAACAGAATTTTGATGAAATAGCTGGATTCAATCCTGATGGTGTGTGGGTTAGAGTTGGGTGGATGGTCTGAATGGAGAACATGTTTGGTTCCTTCTTGTCTCGTTCATGAGTTTACTAGGGTGAGGCATGGATTGCCTTCCATACTTTTTCAGAAGTGGCAGGCATATCAATATGGGTAACTCCCAAATGGGACAGCGCATTGCAAATCGCGTTGATAACTGCAGCAGGGCCTGCAATCGCAGATGCTTCACCACACCCTTTTGCGCCAACAGGATTTGTTGTGCAAATGGTCTCCTGGCAGTGGAATTCCACATTTGGAATATCAGACGCCCTGGGCAATGCATAATCCATCAGGGATCCGGTCAATAATTGACCGTTTTGTACGTCATATCGACATTCTTCCAGCATTGCCTGGCCGATTGCCTGTGCAGCGCCACCATGAATTTGCCCTTCGACAATCATTGGATTTACAAGTTTGCCAAAATCATCGATTGCCAGGTACCGCTCTATTGTGACCTGGCCGGTTTCCAAGTCTACTTCAACTTCAACCAGATGGCAGCCATAGGGGAAAGTGAAGGCCTCCGGGTCATAATAGGTTATTTCTTCCAGCCCCGGCTCCAAATTGTCCGGATAGTTGGCGGGTGCATAGGCCTTACCTGCGACCTCTGCAAAAGTCAGCATTGTGTTTGTCGATCCCACCTTAAAATATCCGTCTACCAAGTCGATATCCACAACATCTGCTTCCAACATATGAGCGGCAATAATTTTCATTTTTGCAATTACTTTGCGGGTTGAGATTGTAAGTGCACTGCCTCCAACAGAAAGTGATCGGGAACCATAGGTGCCAACCCCGTAGGGAACTTGTGCAGTATCACCGTGGACGATTTCAATCTCTTCTGGATCAATACCTGTTTGTTCAGCAACAAGTTGAGCAAAGGCAGTTTCATGCCCCTGACCGTTCGAATGGCTGCCTGTTAAAACGGTGATGCCGCCCGTTGGGCTGACGCGAACAGTTGCCACTTCGTATTGTCCACCGCCGCAACCATGCTCGACCAGCAGTTCTGAGGGCCCCATGCCACAGGATTCCATATAAAATGAGATACCCAGCCCTCGTGCTTTTCCCTCCGCTAAAGATTGACTTTTACGTTGAACAAACCCTGGAAGGTCTGCAATTTTTTGACACGAATTCAGCAATGCTGGCAAATCTCCAGAATCATATGTCCACAAAAAGGGTGTTTTATAAGGAATTTGCTCAGCTGCAATCAAATTTCGCCTTCGAATTTCAAACGGGTTCAAGCCAATCTTGCGTGCTGCCAATTCAATAATTCTTTCAAGCACATAACATGCTTCAGGGCGGCCTGCTCCTCTATACGCATCGACACAAGTTGTGTTGGTAAACACCCCTTTGACATGCACATAGACGTCGCGCAAAGTATAAGGTCCGGGAAACGGATTTCCGTAAAAAAAAGTGGGAATGGCAGGCGCAAAAGTTGAAAGATAGGCTCCCATATTTGCTAAAGTATCAACTTTTAGTGCTAGAAATTTTCCCTCATCATCAAACCCCAACGATACCTCGGTCACATGGTCTCTGGCATGTGAATCGGTCAGAAGCGCTTCCAGTCTTGTGGCTGTCCAGCACACTGGTTTGTTCACAAGCTTTGATGCAAACAACACTAGAACTTCTTCACTATAATGAAAGATTTTCATTCCAAATCCACCACCGACATCTGGAGATATAATTCGAATTTTTTCTTCTGGCACTTTCAAAGTGCTGGCTGACAGCATAACGCGGATTGCATGGGGGTTTTGAGTCGATGTGTACAAGGTATAGTTATCTCGACCTTGATCATATATTCCGATTGTTCCTCGCGTTTCCATAGGGCAGGCAGTAACACGGTTTTGCACCAATTCCAGTTCAACAACATGGGGGGCATTTAGAATGATCTGTTCTACAGCGGACCTTTCGCCAAGTTCCCAGTCAAAACACTGATTGGTCGTAAACCCCGGATGTACAATCGGCGAATCTTCATCAAGGCAGGTCGAAAGGTCTGTTTGGCTTGGTTTTGTTTCATATTCAATTTGAACAAAATTTGCCGCTTCTTCCGCTTCTTCCAGAGATTGGGCAACCACCACCGCGATCGGGTCACCAACATGTAATACATGATCAATAGCTAGTACACGATGTTCAGGCGCCGCCATGGGTGTACCATCGTTACTGTTTACCGGCCATGCACATGGCAGCCCACCAATGTCGGCGTCTGCAAGATCTTGCCCGGTAAACACGCAGAGTACACCGGGAAATGCTGATGCTTTTTCTGTTGTGATTGAGATGATTTTTGCGCTCGCATGCGGTGAGCGAACAATGGAAATGTAGCTGACGTCCGACATTTTATCAGCAATATCGGCTACAAAGCTTCCTGTTCCTGTAACAAACCTTGCGTCCTCTTTTCGAAGCAAGGATTTTCCAATCCAATTTTCACTACTCATATTTTGCGACATAATTTCAACTATCCAATAAAATGTGCGTATTTCACCTGACTTAACTAGTGGTTCGATTCCAACATTTGCATCCCCCTGCAGCACCCTTATTTACAAATGTTGGAATCAAAAGAACCACTAGCAAGATACTGAATCTAGTGGAATTTTCGAATTTGACATTTGAAAATGAACGAAGCTGCAAGTGGGTACCAAATGTCAAATTCATTCCACTAGTGGTTCGATTCCAACATTTGCATCCCCCTGCAGCGCCCTTATTTACAAATGTTGGAATCAAAAGAACCACTAGCAAGATATTGAATCTAGTGGAATTTTCGAATTTGACATTTGAAAATGAACGAAGCTGCAAGTGGGTACCAAATGTCAAATTCATTCCACTAGCTTTCGCCGACTATTCTGCGATATCGATATTGATCGAGGATAACCGCAAGAATTAATAAGGAACCAAGCAAAATCATTTGCATATAAGATCCAACTTGCGAGAGATTCATTCCGTTTTGAACCAGAACAATGAAGAATGATCCCAGAACGACATTTTCCACACGGCCAATTCCACCTCGCAGCGAAACACCCGCGATGACACAAGCAGCGATAGATTCCAGGGCGATTGTCCCACCCAGATTTGTTTCACCAGACTCGACCCGGGCAGTCAGCAACAGTCCCGCAAGAGATGCAAGCAATGCGCAAACCAGATACGAAAAGAACAATATTCGTTTTGTATCAACTCCAGAAAGATGAGCAGCCCTGATGTTGCCCCCAACTGCATAAATATGAGCACCAAATTTTGTGCGGTTCATAACCAGCCACATCACGGTTATTGTTAGCATTGCAACCAACACCGGAACAGGAACCCCGAAAATTCGCCCAAATCCAAAAAAATCGCCAAATTCATATGGTAACCCAGAGACCGGCACGCCTCCTGTAATGAACAATGCAATACCGGCCCCAACAGACTGAACGCCAAGGGTCATAATAAATGGCGATACGCCAAACTGAGCAACGCCTAATCCATTTAATGATCCGATGAGCACAGCTGCACCAAACCCGGCAACAAACCCAAGGAAAATAACCAACCAGACGTAGTCAGGAAACATACTAGCCAATGTCACCATAGCGGTTGCAGAAACAACTGACGTTAAAGCAATGGCTGTGCCGACAGACAAGTCAAATCCACCCGTTATCAAAACGACCATCTGACCAAGTGAAACCAATACAAGATAAACAGATTGCCGTGCAACATTGGTCAAATTTTGGATCGACAAAAAGTGACTGGAAAGCAAGGAAAATATAATCAGTGCACCAATCAAAAAGAACGGAAGCACACCCCCTTTAATAAACAAATTCAATAATCTATCAGGAATTGATGTCAAAAAATTTGATGCTGTTTCATTTTTTGAGTTCTGGATATTGGTATTCATGCGGTCGCCCTTAATTCTGCAAAAAAGTGCTTGAGCACAATTTTTTCCGTTACATCATTTCCAGCCAGTTCAGCGGCAATTTTGCCGTTTGAAAACACCAACAGTCTATGAGCCAAGTTCATCACTTCGGGTAAGTCCGACGAAATTACAACGACCGCTTTTCCAGATTCTGCTATTTTCTTTATGAGGCGATAAAGGGCCGCCCGCGTCCCCATGTCGACGCCAACAGTCGGCTCATCAAAAATATAGATGTCGCGTTCTTCACCAAAGCCTTTGCCAAACAAAACCTTCTGCTGATTTCCGCCAGATAGTTTGGAAACAGCCCTGTCAAAATACGTCTCTGATAGACCGACACGCTCCCCAATTTTGTTCGTAAGCAGCTTTTTCTTATTCGGTGAAAGAAAACCCGCACGGTTAACAATTTCTGGCCGGTTTAGAATACTGAGATTCAAGTTTTCTCGACTGGTCGCCGACAGTTGAAGACCTTCATTCTTGCGGTCTGGTGGCAAATAGAACAAACCATTCTGGATTAAAATTCTGGTTTTTGCATTTGTGACATCGATACCTTTAAGCATGACGGAGCCAGATTTGACGGGCTGCAGACCAACAACACTTCTCCACACGCGTGATTTTGCACTGCCCACAAGTCCAGCTACACCCAGCACTTCGCCAGCCTTCACATCCAGGCTCACACCATTAACGCCCCAAGAGTGCACATCTCGTAGTGACAAGATTATTTGGCCATCTTTCAGGCGGTTAATTTTTGGGTACACATCACCAATTTCCCGTCCTGTCATCAGCTCAATCAAGTGCGCTTCCGATGTGCCCTTGGCCGGGACAGTTTTAATAAATTGGCCATCTCTAAGAATGGTTATTCGATCTGCAATTTTTTCAAGTTCATGAATTCTATGGGATATATAGATAATTCCCACATTATTATTTTTGGCATTCTCGATGAACGAAAACAGTTTTTCTGTTTCTCGCTCTGTTAAAGATGCTGTTGGTTCATCTAGTACTAAAATGGTCGCTTTGGACTGGAATGCTTTGGCAATTTCTACCATCTGCTGTTCTGCACGGGACAGTTTCGAAACGCGTTGACGAACATTGAGTTCAAACCCAAGTTCTTTAAATAATTTTTCCGCACCTTTTGCCATCGCGGGTCTATCAATGAATGGCCCATATTTTAACTCATTGCCCAAATAGATATTCTCAAAGACCGTTAGTGTGGGGACGAGTGAAAATTCCTGAAATACTGTTCCAATTCCAGCATCTGTTGCGTCGTGTACTGATTTAAAATCGACACGCTTTCCAGATACTTCAACTGTTCCAGAAGTAGGCCTGTACACGCCTGATAGTATTGATATTAAAGTTGATTTCCCCGCACCATTTTCACCAAAGAGAACATGAACTTCACCAGGCATAAGTGTGAAGTCTATTCCATCCAGTGCTTTTACACCGGGGAATTGTTTCGAGATGTTTTTCATCTCTACTAATGGAGTTTGTAAATTGGACATGGATGAAGCCAGATTGCTCCGACCCCTGACAGTCGCCAAGGGCCGGAGTGCTATCAAGATTTTATTTAATGTTGAAAACCGGTTTGTATCCGTCCGGTGGAAGAATATTGGTTTTGGACACATCGTTAATATTGCTGGGGTCCACCACGAATATTTTTGGGCCTACATGTTTGATGTAGTCTTTTTTCTCCAGCACACGCACGGCCTGATCGATAGCAATTCGACCTTGTATAACCATAGAATCTGCAGGCGCTGCAAGAATGAACCCACGCTTAATACCGGTGTAGACACCTGGTGTCATGTAGAAAGCAAGAAGATCAACCTTACCCTTGAGACCGCGCTCACGAATTAGACCTTGCGCAGCTTCAGCCGTAACCGCAGTTCCAGCGATATAACGAACGTCGGGATTAGCCTGAAGCACATCTTCGACGAGTTTCAACTGGGTTTCTTTGCCGGTATCGCCAAACTTTGGTTCAAGCACCGTTACAGCTGAACCTTTAACTGCTTCCATAAAGCCCTTGTGAGCAGCTTCAACCCAGCCTGCACCAGCTGGTCCAGGAAACCAGCCCACTTTAACCGAGTCTGATCCTGATGGATGTTTTTTCGCCAGATAAGAACCAGTTTCAAATCCCATTGTGTAGAAAGATACAAGAGATTTTGCAGAAATGTCCTTTGATGACATGCCATTAACAACGTCAATGACCGGCACGCCCTTTTTGGTTATTTCTGAAACAAGGTTGTTGAGACCCTCAAACGAGATCGCACCAATAATGACCGCGTCGGCACCGCGTGCGACACAATCCTCGATTTGGGAAATCTGCTTGGTTAAACCAGTGTACCCACCAGCTTCAACAAGGTTCATTTTAACACCCAGACGTTTGGCTTCATCGGCAACACCGTAGTCCACACCCAACCAATAGGCGTCTTTCATGTGAGGAAACGAAACACAAATGTCCCACGCTTTTGAAGCTTTCGCCAAAGGTGTGTAAGAAACATCTGATTTTTTACCATCAGCGGCAAATGCTGGTTGAACCTGCTGGGCATTGTAAGGGAACCAGTCCCCGGCAAAGGCCTGTCCTGATATTGTTATTGCCAAGGCTGTACTGGCAAGTAGTTTTAGTGAATTTCGCATGAGTTTTCTCCCTTTGAGTTTTGCGAGTTGATAGTCAGTTTAGTTGAGTGAAGTTCGAATGGCGTTGAGTACAGAAGCTCTGTCTGCTCGGGCTTGCAGGGCCTCGTCCATGGTGACACGTATAAATTTTGTAGGTGTGTGTGGTTGCAATTGGCCTATCAAGTCCATGTCGGCTGATATGATTGTGCCAACCATGAAATATCCGCCTCCAGATACTGCATCTCGATGTAGGATTATTGGTTCTTTGCCGCCGGGCACCTGGATCGATCCATATGGGTAGCAACAGTCGACAACATTAGATGGGTTTGAACCTGCGCCGAACGGTGGTTCTCTATCGACAAATTCAAGTGGCCTGCCACCACAAAACCTGTACCCCATCCTGTCAGCTTCTGGGGCCACTTTCCATTCATCGTCAAAGAAATTGTTGCCAGCTTCTTCAGTAATGCGATGATTGTATAATCCTGGAAGGACGCGCAATTGCGCAGGAGTTCCCGGTGTTCTGCGAAGTGCAGCCGGAACACTACGCCCTTCGTTCACTAGGCTGGCATTTCCGATCTGAAGCAAATCGCCTTCTGCTATGGCGCGACCTTCAAAGCCACCCAATGCTCCAATCGGATATGTTGATCGGCTACCGAGAGCTTCGGGAACATCAATACCACCCGAAATTGCCAGACAAATTCGAGCGCCTGATTTGAGAAAATCAAAACTTAGTATTTGGCCTGCCTTAACGTGAATAGCAGTCCATGTTGGTTTTTCATCACCATCCACCTTGACCGGCATTTCAGCGCCAGTCACAGCAATTACAGCATCTTGCATGAATTCAAGTTTTGGGCCAACAAATACCGCTTCCAAACCGGCGGCGTCTTCCGGGTTGCCAACAAGCAAATTTGCCGCGCGCATGGCCAAACGATCCATCGCACCGCCAATTGGAATTCCTAAATGGAAATACCCCGGACGCCCAAGGTCTTGAACTGTGGTTGCTAAACCAGGATGTAATACTTTAGTACTCATTGATCAGGCCCTCCAGCTTCGAATTGTAAGCATCAATGTCTTGCTGAAAATCGTGTAGATCAAATGTGACATCACATGATTTTGGCCAAAATTTCCCTTGCTCTACATCTTCTACGCACTGGTCATATTCTTGGCGGCCAATGGGTTTAAATTTCACAATGTCGCCGGGCTTGAAAAAGACCATAAAGTCTTTCAGGTAACTGGTCTTTTGCTCGGGGTCGAAAATCGGCATCGGAGTAATGCCGAACATCTGATACCCGCCAGCCCCTCGAACAGAATAAATGCAGGAGAAGCAGCCACCATAGCCAACCGTTAACTTTGGCGTGTCCGTGCGCGGACTAAGGTATTTTGGGACTTGAATTTGGCGAGGTTGATCGACCATTTGGTACATAAACGGCAGGCCCGAGACGAAACCCACCATTGAGACAAACCACGGTGCACCCGAATGAGCATCGATGAATTTATCCACCGATGCAAAACCATTTACCTCCGCGGCGTATTCCAGATCAGTTGCTTCTGGAGTTTGATGTCTTTCCCTGAATCGCATGAGCGTTTCGTGGGTCCACGGGTCCTGATAGTAGACGGGAATTTCTATGATCCGCGTTTTGATTGTTGCAGAGGCTTTGTCCGCTGCCTTTTCGATTTGTTGAACTTCACGTAACATATCATCAGGGTGAATGATGTCAGGATTGAATTTGATTTGAAACGACGCATTCGCAGGGCATATTTCAGTAATCCCCTTGATTTTGATCTCGCGAATTGCATTGGTCATCGACAAGCTTTTGAAAAATGCCTCGAGAGACATTTCCTCGCTACATTCCACAAACAGGTGTTCGTCTCCACCAAAAGAGTATCGGTTTTGCATCAAGCAACCTCCTCATTTTGATTGTCAGCAACCGTAAATTCGGTCACCAGCCATTTTTCAAGAAATTTTGTGTCGAAGTCTCCATTCGACACATCAACGTCATTTGCTAATGCGATGTGCAACGGAATGGTTGTTGGCACCCCGGATATTTTCAATTCTTGCAGCGCACCTCTTAATCTCGAAAGGCAGTCGCTACGGTCTGTTCCCCAGACAATCAATTTGCCTAAAAGAGAATCATAAAATGGCGGGATGGAATAACCGGGATATAACAGCGTATCGAACCGGACACCCTCACCTTCAGGGATAGTCAACCCGTCAACCAGACCTGGCCAAGGCATGAAGTCCTTTGACGGGTCTTCGGCATTTATCCTGCATTCGATTGCGTGGCCTGTAACACTCAAGTCTTCTTGTCTGAATGACAATTTTTCACCACCGGCGATGCGGATCATCTCCTGAACCAAATCAACGCCGGTGATTGCTTCGGTGATGGTATGTTCGACCTGGATCCGGGTATTGACTTCGATAAAGTAGAAGTCTTGTGTTTTTTGATCGTAAAGAAACTCTACGGTACCAGCGCCCTTGTATTTTACCTGCCGCGCCAGTGCCACAGCTCGTTCACAAAGTTCCTTCCTGACATCTTCGGGAAGGCAAAGTGCCGGGGCTTCTTCCCACACTTTTTGGCGGCGGCGTTGCATCGAGCACTCACGTTCAAAGCAATGGACAAAGTTCTCCCCATCACCGAGAATCTGAACCTCAACATGACGCGCAGACTCAATCATTTTTTCGATGTAGAGACTACCGTCGGTGAAAGCTGATACGGCTTCGGCAGAAGCCTGTGGGAAATATCTCTCGAATTCTTCGTGATTCGAAGCGATCCTAATGCCACGCCCACCGCCGCCAGCCGCAGCTTTGATCATTACCGGATAGCCAATATGAGCAACGATCTTGCGTCCGGCATCCAAATCCGCAACTTTACCATCACTGCCCGGCACCGTCGCTACACCAGCTTTTGAGGCAACATCCCGCGCCGCAATTTTGTCGCCAAGAAGTCTGATTGACGCACCGCTTGGCCCAACGAAAACCATGCCTGCAGCAACAGCTGCATCCGCAAAGTCGGCATTTTCTGAAAGAAAACCATATCCAGGATGCACAGCATCAACATTTGCTTGTTGAGCGGCTTGAATTATTGCTTCAATATTAAGATAGGATTTTGCCGCAGCGGGCGGACCAATATTGACGGCATCATCGGCTAATTGAACCGCTAATGAATCTTTGTCTGCATCGCTATAGACTTGAACAGTTCGTAACCCAAGCACCTTTGCAGCGCTAATAACCCGAACGGCGATTTCTCCACGGTTGGCAATCAAAATGCTAGTTATGTTCACACCTCAACCTCCGCAATTACCTGCCCGGCCATTGTTGGTTCAGAGTCTTCAATTAGAAAACGGATGGATTTCCCACTCACTCCAGCGGGAATCTCATGAAATGTTTTCATCACTTCAACCAAACCGATAATATCCGCCTCAACAACGTCTGCCCCGTCCTCCTTGAACACAGGATTTTCCGGAGAAGATTTGCGATAGAAGGTTCCTGGTATTGGCGATTTAATCTCGATGATGGCCATGGTTTTCTCCCAATTAACTGTTCTTAACTGCTCGTAATTTTTGAAACGGGCACTATTCGAATACCATTTGCGATAAGTGCTTCCCGCATTGTGCTGGCAATCTCAAAACTTCCAGGCGAATCCGAATGAAAGCAGATTGATTCAAATTCAACATTGATATCAACGCCGGTCACAGTGCGGACTTTGCCTTCGGTACAAGCCCTCACCACTTTGTCAGCTACGTCTGAAGGTTTAAGCGTGCCCACATGACGCGTGAAAACTATCGAGCCGGATTCGTCATAATCGCGATCAGCGTAAAATTCTCGAATTGTCGGTTGGCCAGCTTCTTTTGCAACTTGGAAAGTTTTGGAAATTCCCAAGCATAAAACAAACGCATTGGGCGCGATCGTCCTCATTGTTCCAATGAATGATCGCGATAACGCCTCATTGACTGCCATTTCCATATACAATGCCCCGTGGGGTTTTACATGTTGTATGGTTGCATCATGTCTTCTACAGAATTCGCGCAAGGCACCAACTTGATATACAATATCATTGACGACTTCCTCACAGCTTCCATCAATTTTCCGTCGACCAAAACCCTGAAGATCTTTATACCCTGGATGCGCTCCAATATTGACCCCATGCTGCACAGCAAGACGTACTGCCTGGTCCATTAAATTTGGGTCACCGGCATGAAATCCGGTGGCTATGCTGGCAGAGCTAATCAGATTCATCAGTTGTGCGTCATCGGTATCGCCCATACTCCAGCGACCGAAAGCTTCACCCATGTCACAATTGATATCGATTGCACTAAGTGGCACGTTATGCTCCTCCAAATTTTTATTGATACGCAAAAACCAGCCCACCATTTTCGTTGGTAGCGAGCTTACCAAGGTAAATTATCATTGGAAAATTCAATTTTAATATCTGTATTTTCTGTTTTTTAGATATTAAGAAGAATTATCGATACGCCTAATAATCGTTTTAATACAACATTTTACTGAGTCTTTCCTTACTCATCGATCATTTAGGAATCAACAAACTGTTGTATTTTCAAGAAAATGGTGGTCAATTATAAAAAAAACAGATGGAAATGTAATATTGTCAATCAGTTTGAAGCAGATAAAATACTTTGTATCGACAGCTGAACGCGGGCAAATTTCACAAGCAGCTATCGAATTGTCCATATCACAATCTGCTGTCACAACAGCGATTAAAGACCTGGAGCGAATAGTCGGCGTTTCACTGTTTAATCGCTCACAACAAGGGATGGAGATAACAACTGCTGGTAGGCAGTTTTTGTTCCACGCCTACGAAATACTTGAAAAAGTGAATGAAGCAACGAACCTGAATATTATAACGGATGATCTTGAAGGCACTTTGTCAGTCGCAGCAACTTACACTGTCATTGGATATTTCCTGCCCAATCATCTGGATAAAATCAGGAGAGCATTACCACGTCTTGCAGTGCAACTCTTTGAGCTTAATCGCGAGACAATCGAAGAGGGTTTGCTTTCAAACCGGTACGATATTGCGGTATTGCTCACCGCCAACATACTGAATCCAGCTATTGTGACAGAGACGTTGGTAAATTCTACAAGGCGACTTTGGGTTTCGGCAAAACACCCTCTTTTGGAACGAGAAACAGTTGGATTAAAAGAAGTGTCGAAGGAACCATATATAATGCTCACCGTCGATGAGGCGGCCCACACGTCGTTAAAATACTGGAGCAGTACTGCTTTCCAGCCATCCGTGACTTTGAGAACATCATCGGTCGAAGCTGTGCGTTCACTTGTAGCAAATAATCAGGGAGTGGCAATTCTGTCAGATTTGGTGCACCGCCCATGGTCTCTGGAAGGTAAGAGAAATAAAACTATTGTACTCAGTGATTCAATTCCACCAATGGATGTCGGACTAGCTTGGCGAAAAGGAGTGCAATTTACTCCGGCCATGGAAGCCTTTAGATCCTATTTCCGCAATGCTTATCAAATCCCAAGTAGCCGATAGTTTCAAAACTCGAGAACACAGTAGACGGAATGCTACAAGCGCAAATATAAATTTGAACTAAGTAATTGTTGCCTGGAGCCCGCTAATTTGATCCTGTTGGATATCAGCGGTTGATTGGTTTTTGGGGGCATTAATGTGCCCTGCACCTTGGCGCTATTGGATACGACGCGGTCAAACATCTTGTGCTGTGCCGCATTGAACACCGCCCACCAAAACTTGATCTGGATACCTACCTGCCCAAAGCTACAGTACAAACAACAGACCCAGATGCCTATATGGGCTTGCTGGCCCGATCATGACCGACACGCCACAAGTGCTGCTGGCTCACCATCTCAAAAAGCTGCGTCTGCCAACCTTCTTAGGTGAGTATGACAAGCTGGCGTGCCAGTGTGCCGCCGCCAACAAGGATCATATTCATTATTTGTTGCGTCTGTCGGAACTGGAATTGATTGAGCGCCACAGAAGAATGATCGAACGGCGTATAAAGGCGGCCAAGTTCACCGCTGTCAAAAGTCTCGACAGCTTTGATTTTACAGCCATGCCATCCCTCAACAAGGTAATGGTAATGGAACTGTCCAGATCAGAATATTTCGAGCGACAGGAAAACATCATTGCCCTTGGCCCCAGTGGCACGGGTGATCACAGCGGGAAAAGCAGCGATCAATTTTGCATGGAAACGTGGTGAAATTGCCAGCGTTCCCTAAATCGTCCCAATCAAGAAATCGGATCAAGATCCAAGTAAGCCGCGTGGGCGTCCGCTGGAAATTGAAGAGATTGCTGCCTTGTTTGAGGCAAGTAAAATTCCCAACTTCCATATGTTCCTGATATTCATGATCGCTACCGCAGGCCGTCCTGATGCCATCAAAGATTTGACATTAGACCGACTGGACGTGAAAAATCGTCTGATCATCCTCAACCCTTCTGATCGTCAGCAAACAACGAAGTATCGCCCAACTTTGAGAATGCCGGAAAGCATTGTACCATTGGTTGAACGACTAAAGTCGGAATATCCGTCAGAAACTTATGTTATTGGCCTTGGTTCGCAAAAGATCAACCATATCAGAACCTCATGGCGCGGGGCGCGGGCAAGAGCCGGATTGGACAAACAGGTTAATCCCTATTCCATCCGCCATACGATGGCACGATGGCTTAGGAAAGAGGGGGTATCGGGTTGGGAAGTGTCTGCTCAACTTGGCCACAAACGCAGTGATCTTTCAATCACTGAAATCTATGCACCGTATGATCCGACGTATCTGAATGAGGCGGTGAAAGCAATTGATACATTGTTCGGCGCAGGGCAATCGCATTTCAAAAGTTGTTTAGGAGTGAAAGCAGGAAATCATCATTCCAGCCAGCGCGTTTGAATTTTACGCGGTTTGATCCCTTGTCCTGATTTGCCTTTATGATGTTTAGTGCGATACGTCTGAGGGCTGCAAAATTGATCGGTGCGTTGTCTTTGCGAGCGCGATGGAGATCATCATTCATAATGACATCAAGCGACCAGTGAAGGCTGTTTTCAATTTGCCAATGCCCCCGAATAATGGTTGCAGCTTCCTGCGCTTGTGGGGGTTTTGACATGAGATAAACGCGTTCGCAGCGGCTTGATTTTCCGTTCATTTCACGTGTTGAAGTGACATGGACGAAGGTCTTGAGGCTTGGCCATTTGTGTGTGTCGTCAAGATATTGCGTAGTGCTGTAGACATGGTAACATCGCTCTTCAATGCGGCCATGGTTGGCGTCAGTTGAGATATATTCGTCAATATAATCAGTCTCTTGATCATCAATGAAGGCCCGCACATCCGCCTGCATATCGCCCTGATTGCCCTTCAGTTGCACACAGTAATCGCCGCCTTCACGCACGATCAACTCACAGGTCTCGCGTTGGCAATGCAGCGCGTCAGCAGTGATCGTCATGCCCTTGATGTCGAGCATTTTGATCAACTCACGTAGGGCCAAAATCTCGCCACCACCCTTGGCACTTTCGATAATACCGAGGCTCAAACGAGCCCCATGCGCAAAGGCGGTCACCACGTTCAGGCCGGATTGATTGGCGGCCCTGTCAAAGGTGCGACGCATCTCTTTGCCGTCAATGGCGATGGCGGGTTGGGCATCGCGTGCCTGGGCAAAATCAGCACGGAACTTCTCAAACAGGCGTTGAAAGCTTGCGGGCTTAAGCAACCGAAACAGCTGCGCATTCCGGGGTGATCCGGCACCCTATTCCGATTTTATCCGGCACCCCATTCCAATAACATCCGGCAGGTGATTCCGGGGTATCCGGCCCCCCTGTTTGGGCTTTGATTTTGCTGCTCTTGAGCACCGGCGAAGCGGGTTAATCTTGCGTTTTTTTAACGTGAGGAACCCCCATAAAGAGACTGGCAATGCGCAAGATCAAAGAAGTAATAAGACTGGGAGCACAAGGGTTATCGCCACGCAGGATTGGCGAGAGTCTTGGCATTGGCCGCACCACGGTGCAGGAATGTCATGGCAGGGCCAGGCAAGGCTGTTCAACGCTAATTACTTGTATTGGTAATCGAGCACTCTGGTGAAGTCGAGGGCGTTGCGCCATAGGGCGTCTGCGATGTTTTGTTCGCCGTTGGCACGCAGGATATTAAGTGCGAAACTGCGTGTTCTGGCGAAGATGCCAGGGTTGGTGCGAATGCGGCTGGCGTCCTCCAGCATCGTAACATCGCGGACATAATGATTTCTGTTCTCGATACTCCAGTGGCTGCGAATGGCTTGCGCCACTTTCTTCGCGCTGACGGGTGCGGAGCAGACGTAAAAGCAGGTCTCCTCGCGACAGTTCCACATCCCGGTTTTGGCGCTGCGGAGAAATGTCACTCTCGTCACACGGATGATACGCACGATGAGCCCGTTCCAGCCGGTTTGTTTAAGCGCCTGAGCGGCATCGAAAACCTCGACAATGCGGGTCTCGACGCGCATGCGCTTGCCTCTGTCGATGGTTTCATGACGAGCCAGCGGCAGTTCTCTTTCGCCGACAGCCTCGATTATTCGCAGCAGACCGGGCTGATTTTCCTTAAGTTGAACAATGAGATGGCTTTTCGCCTCCCGGGCCGCCCGGAAAGTTTTTTTGACAGTGCATGGCGTCCATCGTAAACAGCCGGCCGGTAAGCGCCAGCGCTTTGATCATCGCTTGCGCGGCGGGGATTTCGTTGCTCTTCTCGTCCACCTCCAGGTGTCCCAGGATCAGCGCGTCATCGACCGCAAAAGCGCTTAGAACATGGGCCGCCTTGCGGTCGTTAAAGGCATCGAAACTGTGCCGCAGCGTCTTGCCGTCAATCGCCACGACCGGCATCGCTTCCACGTCTTCACCCCGTTCGCTACCGCACAATTGCGCAGCATGCTGGCGGAAAACCAGCTCCACCTTGCCACCATCAAGCCCGTGCAGGATGGTTCGCACGGCACTATATAGCCAAGCGACACTGTTTTGATTCAAATATTGAAGTCCTTGAACAGTGTTTCGATATCGCATTTGTGTTTTCGTCTGATGGCCTTTGCCTGTGCCCATTTATGCTCGATCGGGTTGAGGTCTGGAGAATATGGCGGTAGATATTCGAGTGTGTGTCCGGCATCCTTGATAGCCTCCTTCATGTCCTGGCGCTTGTGAAAACTTGCATTGTCCATAACAACAACAGCACCGGGAGGCAGCTTTGGAATGAGATCGCCTGTCAGCCAGCCATGGAAGACATCGCTGTCGATATTGCATGGAAACAGGCAGGTTGTCAGCAAGGTGCCGCCCAACAACGCCCCGATGACGTTTGTCCTTCCCCGCGCATGCCAGTCATGAACGCCAAAACAGCGCAGGCCCTTGGCCGCATAGCCATGGGTGCGGGGCATATCATGGGCAAAGCCTGATTCATCAATATAGACGATGGGCTTGCCGGTTTTTTCATGCCCGCTAATCGTTTCCTGGAAGGCTGTACGCCTGGTCGCGTCCGCCTTCGGATGGCGAAACGCTTTTTTTATATGTCACCCCCAACTTGCGCAACGCCTGCCAGATTGCCTTAGGTGAAACATCAAAACGCACCGCACGTTCATACTGATAGGCATCGGGAAATTCCGCCACATCGCGGGCCAGTGCAGCCATGTCAATCTTGCGCATGCGGGGCTTGGATTGATCCGGCTCAAGCCGATTGGCCCAGCGAACAACCGAGGCAACCCCAACGCTAAACCGAAGTGCCGTTTGTTTAAATGTCAGCCCTTCCTTGTCTCGAACCTTAAGAACATGTTTGCGGAATTTAACAGGATAAGTCATGCACAAAACTATAATCAAAATTATGTCGCTTGGCTATAAGCCGGCGCGCGCTCCCAGCCGAAGCCGAATGCCCCATTGAGGTGCTCGCGATGAGCCTCGATGAAGCGATGGACCTTGCGATAGGACGTCGCCCCGGACAAAATCGCCAGGATCGTCGCCAGCATCACCGGACCAAGCTGCCATTTCTTGCCCTGCGCCCGGCGTGGGTCAGGGATCGTCGATAAAAGTTCCAGGAATTTCAATGTCATGAGTGCATCCTCCGAATCAAGTGCACTCCTATAGATTCAGACAAATACCGCTTTGGGAATACCACAGACAACCATCAAGTATTTAGCGTTGAACAGCCCTGCAGGGCCAGGGCAGCTGGTTTGATTTGGCCGTTGCCCGAGGAACTCAGCGATGCTGATCTTGAGCAACGTCTTTATCCGCGTGCGACTGGCGCTATACGCGGGTCGTTTCCTCGGCCTGACTGGGCGTATGTTCACCGCGAAGGGAAGCGCAAGGGGGTGACGCTTTCATTGCTCTGGGAAGAGTATCGCTCGGTGCATCCAGATGGCTATGGCTACAGTCGGTATTGCGAACTTTACCGGCGCTGGGAGGGACGTTTATCGCCGGTGATGCGACAACATCATGTGGCCGGCGAACGGTTGTTTGTGGATTATTCTGGCAGCACACTGGATGTGATCTGCCCCAAAACCGGGGAGATAAAGTCAGCCCAAGTTTTTGTCGCCACATTGGGCGCATCCAATTACACCTATGTTGAGGCAACCTGGACCCAGGGCCTGCCTGACTGGATTGCCTCCCATGTGCGCGCATTCAGTTTTTTTGGCGGTGTGTCTTGCCAGGTGGTTTCAGATAATCTGAAGTCTGGAGTGACCAAGGCATGCTTTTATGAACCCACTGTTAATCGCACCTATGGGGATATGGCGGCACATTACGATACCGCCATTGTTCCAGCCCGTCCCTATAAGCCGAAAGACAAAGCTAAAGTCGAAGGCGCGGTTCTGATCGCACAGCGTTGGATCATAGCGCGATTGCGCAATCAGCGCTTTTTTACTCTTGATGATTTGAACGCGGCCATTCAAATTTTGCTGGAACGGTTCAATGCTAAAGTCACCCGGCATCTGGGAACCAGTCGTCGAGATTTATTTGAGCAACTGGATCAACCGGCCCTGAAGCCGTTACCTGTCGAACCCTATACTTATGCCGAATGGAAACAGTGCAGCGTGGCGCTGGATTATCACATTGATGTGGAACGTCATTATTACTCGGTGCCCCATCAGTTGTTGCGCCAAAAGGTCTGGGTGCGCATTACAGCGCGCACGATTGAGGTTTTTCATAAAGGCAAGCGGGTCGCGGCCCACGCCCGGATATCCTCCAATTACCAGCACACAACAGTGCGCGAGCATATGCCATCACACCATCGCAAATACGCAGACTGGACACCGGAGAAGCTGAGGCGGCAAGCGAGCCAGATCGGCCCCAATGCCGGAATACTGGTAGAAGTTATCATGCGTGAGAGGCGACACCCTGAACAGGGCTTTCGAGCCTGTCTTGGTATTGTGCGTTTAGCTAAAGTGCATGGTAGCGGGAGGCTGGATGCAGCCTGCGAAAGGGCACTGGAGATCAATGCCCGCTCTTATGCTTCTGTCAAATCCATTCTGAACAATAACCTTGAACGCAGGCGCCGAGAACGTGCCACGGACGGTCCTGCGATCACTCATCCCAATATCCGCGGCGCAAAATACTTCCATTGAAGAGGAAACAATAATGTTGACACACCCAACCCTTGACCAGCTTAAGAGCCTGAAGCTTGACGGCATGTGCGAAGCTTTTACCGAACTGGAAACACAGGACGGCACGGCTACTTTAAGCCACCCTGAATGGCTGGCGCTTTTGATTGACCGTGAGGTCGCCAGCCGGGCCACCAAACGCTTTCAGACCCGCATGCGCGTGGCAAAACTGCGCCATGCGCAAGCTGTCATTGAGGATGTGGATTACCGCACCCGGCGCAATCTCGATAAAGCTCTTTTCCAACAACTGCTGACCGGGAAGTGGACCCGCGACCGGCGCAACCTGATGATCACCGGACCCTGCGGGGTGGGTAAAACATGGCTTGCTTGCGCACTGGCGCAAAAGGCTTGCCGGGATAATGTCACCGTTCTCTATAAACGCCTGCCGCGCCTGTTTGACGAACTGGAACTGGCCCACGGCGATGGACGCTTCCGGCGATTGTTCAGAAGTCTGACAAGAGTCGATCTTCTCATTCTTGATGACTGGGGACCCGACCGCCTGAATGCCAGCCAACGCCGTGATCTCATGGAAATTGTCGAAGACCGTTATGGCGCAGGTTCAACCCTCATCACCAGTCAGCTTCCAATGGATACCTGGCATGAGGTCATCGCAGAGCCAACATTCGCAGATGCTATCCTGGATCGCCTCGTTCACAACGCCTACAGGCTTAATCTTGATGGCCCGTCCATGCGAAAAATGAAAGGAAAAGAAGAAATCAAAACTGTTGACGAAACAATCATCAACTGACACAAAAATAAACGCTCACCAGCGGCAAACCCAAAGGGGGCCGGATACCCCGGAATCAGGTGCCGGATGTTGTTGGAATGAGGTGCCGGATATTCCGGAATACGCAGTAAGCAAAGCACCAATACATAATTCTATTCATAATATTCTCAATTTATCAAATACTTATAGATATTTTTTGGTAGCACAGAATAGGTCCAGGCCTCGATTTAGAAGCCGAAACAGAGCTAGGCCACGAAACATACGCCCACAATCAAGAGTCTCCCGCAAGGCTGTTCAAGCTCGAAGGTCTGAGGTGCGTGGTGCCCGGTTAAATAAAGGGCGCAATGCATTTATGAAAACCAGAATCGGGCGAAGAGCAGCCTTGCGATTGGGGGTTAGAGGCTCATCCAGCTTTAAAAAAATCTTTATGCCCAGAGCCAAGCCTCGGCGTTATACAACCACCGCCAAGTTAAAAAGAAAAATTCTTGTCGGAAAATTTACAATAAAGGGCACCTCTAATAATCCCGCATTTCCCTTTTAACATGGCCGGTTAACCGGTTTTCGCCGCCAGCCAGCATTTCCGCGGCTAATATTTGCCCGGATATCCGCGTTTTCAGGGTGTTGTTCGGGAGTTTACGCGCACTTCTCCCCCGAAAGCCGGGTCAGCCGGGGGCTGCCGCACCGGTTTCAAGCTGTATGAACCGCTTCATGTTGTAAACGAGGTTCAGCATGCCGGTCTTCGTTTTGGCCCGCGCCATGCCGACAGTGCGGATGAGCTTGCCGCCCATGGATCGCTGCTGAAAGCCGAAGATGTGTTCGACCCGCACCTTCGAGCGGGTCTTGTTGGCCTTCATCTGCCTTGCAGTTAGCCCGAATTATTCACCAGGCCTTTCAGGTTTCATCCGGGCGTGAAGGATTAACCGGGCTAACGGCGGGAGTTTGATTGGAACATTTAATACGCGTTTGGGGTTGTTGTTGGGGGGTAATCATCGGCTCATGCCGCGTTGATTACGGGCTCTGGGCGTTGATGCGTCCCATCAACAAGACGAGCAATTGACGGTGCGGGCAAGCCGTTGGCAGGGCAATTTTAATCCTCGATTTCAACTGTTCAACCCGCACCGCGATTTTCAGGAATGTGCGCCGGATGGTCTCGAAGGTGGCGGTTCTAAACCGCGAACGTTTTGGGGCTGCCCCGCGCAATAATAATAACAGCCAGTAAGCACCAGTATGCAGAAACAGCCGGAACTGGTTGGCTTCCCAGCGGTGGCAGGAGGTTCTGTTGGTGTAGAGTTTGTGCTCCTTGATCAGGTTTTCCATTCTGCCGCGTGCGCAGTAGATTTTCTCATAAAGATGCTTGGCCCGCCCTGGCAGATTGGTGACGATGAAGCGGGTATCGCTGCCCAATTCGGTTGCCTCAACACGGGCGATGACCTTACGCTCCTTTGACCAGCTTTTGGCACCGTAACGAATTTGGAAGAAACGACGCACCTTGTCTTTGCCGCTCAATGCCCGACGAACAGCAACATCCTCACTCCATGGATGGGAGAGCGTCTTTAGCCTGTTGTTGCCCGGCAGGCCGAAGATGTAGAAACAACCGTGTTGCTCCAGAAGATCCATGACCTCTGGTGTTCCGTAGTGCCCGTCACCGCGCACGGTAATGACAGTGCGGGGCCAGTTGTGCCGGATACGGCGAATGACATGGCGTAAAATCCGGGCTGCTTCCTCGCCCGAAGGCCGTTTGCCGGGCCGCAATAAAAAGCAAACCGGCTTGCCCGATGCAGCATCATAAATATGAATAGGCTGAAAGCAGTATCCTTGCGCATGGGTGTTGAACAGGCAAAGCTGCTGATCGCCATATGTGCGGTCCGTGGTATCATCAATATCCAGAACAATATGACCAGGCACGGCGCTAAAACTGTCGCAGAACAGGTCAATCAGGGCCAACCCCATGCGGCCAAGCTCCCGCCAGGACGGCGTGTTTTCCAGCCGCGACAAGGTTGGCTGGGATGCTAACGCGCATCCACTTTCCGGCAGTCGCTCGCAGGCAATCTTCAGTGCCGGATCATGGCGCAACTCATCAAGGTCATCACAGTCTTCATAGCCGCAAGCTATTGCAAACATGCGGGTGCGGATCATGGTGGTCTGGGAATGGATGGTGCGCCCCGCATCGCGCTCGTCATGCAAGCAGGAAGCAATCATACCGGCAAAGTTCAGCTTTCGCTCGATCTCGCGCAGTATCAACACACCGCCATCAGATGACAAAGCGCCACCATCAAACCGGGCAGATATTTCGTGCCGCCCTAAAGGTGACAAACCGGGGAGAAACAGGTTATCTTCTTGCATGGCGGGCCGGATTTTCTGCTGAGGGTGAATGATTTTGTTCAAACACCGAAATCATACGCTATTTCAACAGCTTGATCCATGCCCACCAGCTATATTAGGCGCCCTGATGAATAATCCGGGCTAGAATTGACACTGGCAATTGTCAGAACCACCGTTGCTATTGCGACCTTCATACTCACTATCCTTTCCTTTAGTATAGAAGCCAAACATACTCAACAGACAAGTGACAGCATGAAGTTTTCCGTCAGCCAGACACCGTTGTCAAAGGAAGCTATATCGAAAAAAGGTGCTAGTTCAAAAGTAAACACTCTGAGGAATTGAAAATGGGCAAGAAGCCAACGGTTGATGACGATGAAGTGCAAAAGCTCCGCAAAATGGTTTCACAGTTGTTAGCCCAAAATGCAGAAATGGCAAAAAATATACAAGAACGCCGATACTTCGCTGAGTACTTTTCTCAGATGAGACACGCCACAGTACATCACTTCTCGGCGTCGAGTTTGAGTTTAAGAAATTTGGCGAAATTGATCGAAAGAGGGAAAAAAGATGAAAGCTATTGGGCTAAACTTCGTACCGATCCGGTGATGGCTGAATCTGTAGAGCGTAGCCTGTATTCATTGGGTCAAGCTGAGATAGCTCTTGAAAACGGTAGGCGGGTAATGGGTGAATTTGATCCAGCTTGGTTGAATTTAGGCTCGTTCGATATTTTTCGAACCATGAATCAAATAACGAAATTGTTTGACCACAAACTGAAGAATAAAGGCATAATTCTAAAGTCAAAAGTTGTAGGACAAAGCCCGCCCCAAATTTTGGCTGATGCAAAAATGATGCATGTCGTTTTGATCAACTTGATTGATAACGCGATAAAATATTCTAAAATTCGAGGCGAAGTATTATGGGTAATAACGTTCTGTGATGAACATTATCGATTTTCGATTTCAAACACACTCCATCACGATGTTTCATTTGATGAAAACGAAAAACATAGAAATTCCGGTGGAACCGGGATGGGGTTGTTGGTTGTTAAGAAGATTCTGGATGCTCATTCTCCTGACGCGAAATTTTCTCAGTCTCACACAGAACAACAAAGCAGCCAAGAAAAAAGTAGATTTGAGTGCTATTTTGAACTCCCGTACAACTGTTCTTCTATTCAAAGTTCGAACAGCGGCAATTGAACGGCTACACAATCGTTCCCACAAAATCCTGACCAACAAGTTGGCAAACCGTAGTATCGGGTTTCTTTGAACTTTCATATTTTGCGTGTGAGTTGCGTGTGAAAATCGGCATAATCATGAAGCCTAAAGCATCTTAAGCCATTGAAATCATTGGCGCACCCGACAGGATTCGAACCTGTGACCTCTGCCTTCGGAGAACTGCTATCCATAGTTAAGTACCTTGTTTTATAAGAGCTTTTGTTTTGATTTGTTGCGGAACATTACGAAAACATGCGGTTATTGCGCGGACATAACGCGGACAAAATGCTAATAGTGCTCCGCTGCTGATAATTGAAATTCTGGATGATGGTGGCCATAGACCTTTTCAAGCGTTTCTGGTGTCATGCCCAAAAATCCTGCAAGTTCCCAAATTCCGGTCCCAGCCTGCATTCCCCATGTTGCCCGTGTGTGGCGTAAGACGTGCGGATGAACCCCCTTTAATTCTGCACGACGGCAAGCATCAGCAAACGATTTCTTGATATCTCCGATAGGCCGGCCATCGTTGTGAATGACATATCCGAGATCAAACCCGCGCTCACGGGCGCGGCGCAAATGAGGTAGGAGTTTTGATGGAATTCGAGCGCGTGGCCGCCGCTTTTTCGTTTGGGCGCGGCCCTCAGGGTTCCACTGAATAGAGCTGCCCTCAAGGTCAATTTGCGGCCAGCGAAGTGACAAGATTGCTTCTTTGCGCTGTCCAGTATGCAAAGCAATCACAACGCCCCTTCAACATTGAAATGCAACATTTTGCTCACATTCCTTTGAAAAGGCCTCATATGGGGTTTTGTATTCGAGACATTTTCTTGGACGTTGGTTCAGCTTGTCTTCGACGATCTGAACTTCGGCTTTTGTCAGCTTAGTGAAATCGGTACCCTTTGGGAAGTATTGGCGAACAAGACCGTTGGTATGTTCGTTGAGGCCGCGCTGCCATGAGTGATAGGGCTTGGCGAAATAGATGTCGCATTGCAATATTTTGGCGATCTTTTTGTGCCCGGCGAATTCTTTGCCATTGTCATACGTGATGGTTTTGATGAACGCTTTGAGCTTTGAAAGCGTCTTGCCGCAGGCCTTTTGCACGCTGTCCTTTGATTTGTCGCGCAACAGAACCAGCTTGGTGTATTTTGATTTTCGATCGACATGAGAAAGAATGGCACCCTTGTGGTTTTTGCCGATGATAGTATCGCCCTCCCAGTCGCCAACACGGCTTTTGGTTTCGACGATTTCGGGACGTTCCTCAATGTCAACCCGCCCTGGAATGAGGCCGCGACCGGCTGTTTTCGTGCCGCGTCGATTGTATTTTTTGCCGCGATGGCGCAGGCAAGTCCATAATTTGCCACCCTTTTTTTTGTCCGCCCAGATGTGGCGGTAAATCCACTCGTGTGAGACGAAGAGCCCGTTTCGAGCCAGCCAGCCGCTGATCTGATCGGGGCTCCACTGCCATTTCGTCAGCAGGCTTTCAATGAGTTCGACGCGCTCAACGGTCATTTTACGCGGCACACAAGAGGCCTTTTTGCGCCGCTCACACGCCTTGTCATGCGCTTGTTTAAAGCGATAACCACATTTGCCCTTGTTGCGCTGCAACTCTCGGGTGATAGTCGAACGCTCAACGCCAATCTGGCGGGCAATTTGGGCGCGGCAGAGACCGGTTTGCAAAAGTGTGTAAATCTGGCATCTTTGATCATAGGCCAGATGGTGATGTCCTTTGGGCATAATATCCTCCGTGAGATGTGGTGTCCCATACGAGGATTGCAGCCATCTGGCTAAATAATCAAAGGCATAATGGAATGGTTTGACGAGTTTTGCGGATTTTCCGGTCGGCCTCAAGGGTGCTGCGCATCGCTACGCGACAATGCCCTTGACCCCGCCCACCAAATCCGCAAACAAAAATCATATTCCATCAGCAAACAAATGTTGCGTTTCGGAGTTGAACCGGGGCAATGAACATCGGAAGATAAAACCGCGCTCTTGGCAAGCGAAGCGATGCGCGAAGTAGTGACGCAGCTTCCTGTTTGGTTAACCAACGATCCTTTGACGGCGGCCTGGCAGGCAGATGAACTGGAACACTATGAAAAAGACGCCGTTCTGCAACACCATGATTTATTGCCGCTCTAAGTGTGCCAAGTTCACGCCGAACAGTTCCAGCAGAGCGACAACGCCAATCTGAATAGCGCTCGCAAGATTGTCGCGTAATGTCTGCCACTGTCTTGCCTTTCCAAAATTCAATTAACGGCGAAAGTGCGTATACGATACGATCTCCAGCCTTCACTTTTGGCCCGCGTTCAGAAGCATAATCACCAAGAATGTCAGTTATGAAAACTTGGCTTGGATTACATGGCCCTTCGGTGCGTTGTCGCTCGCGGAACCACTCTGCAAACTGGATTTCAGCTTCTCCACGGTCCTTTGTGCCAGTGCTGCGCTCACGGCTGCGCCCATTTTCGGTCCAGACAATGTAGTAGCACTGCCTTTTTTCGAGCCAGCGGAGTCGAGGTCCTTGGTTTCGTCTTGGCATGGTTGCACCATCTTTCTCTGAATATATTCCTCCCAAGCACCATCTGGTATTAGCTTGCGGGATCCAAGCGGAAAATATGTCAGATCACCTTTAGCGATCAGTCTGTCAACCTGATATCGGCTCAATCCTTCATCTTTGCAAAACTGGGGAATTGTTCTGTGTACCATATTTACTCCCCTATTCTGACATTGAGTTTTGTGATCGTCATGATGCGTTTCACTGCTACAGTTGAATGCAGCGGCAACCTGATTGCTCAGTTTGAAAGTCGCACCTTGGTTTCTGTTGCTGCGGTATCTGCTGCCTCGACAACGTGGCCTATGAGCGTGTTGCCGGTGGCCGTTCCGCTTACTTCGGTGCCAGTCCAATATGCCTTTTGACCTTCGCCAAGGCTGCTACCTGTAGCCTTTGGCAGGGTGAATACACCATCGACTGCCAAGGTTACCTTTGCCCCTTCTGTGGCGTCCTTGGCGGCGATGCCGAACAGTGCGCCTATGACGACGGCCTGACCGGATTTAAGGCCACCAGCCGGCGCTGTGAGATCGAGTGAGTTACCCGGTTGAATGTAATTTCTCATTTCAATATCCTTTTGAAACGCGAGGATAGATAATCCTTGCCGTGGGTTTGGTTAAGAGTGAAAGACGATATTCAAGATCGGCAATCGCTGCAGCAAGTTCTGCGTCGGACCGGTACTCAACATGATCTTCTCCAAATTGAGCCCTGCGCACGCCTTCCGCGCGCAGTTCACGAAGTTCTGCCAGTTGCAATTCCATTTCAGCGGTGGTTGTCATGGGATTATTCCGCCGCGTGATCCAGCCTGGTCCAGGACCGCCATTCCAGCCAGCCAAGCCCGAACGGGTGACGAATTTTAAACTGGACAGCATCGGTTTCGAAATTGATACGGCTATCAGTGAATGGTGCTTCCTGCCCTTGGAGATAAACTCTTACAGCGCCGTCCATTTTGGAAGGATCAGCCACAAGCCATGATTTACTTGGATCGTTTAGACGGGGTTCCACGACCACCTGTAGTTTGCCTGCAAGTGGGTTTACATCGGCGATGGCCGATGCCTGTACGGCTGCCAACAATCGCAATGCCTGCTCTTCAAAATCTGAATGCACCATCCAATGGGTCGGATAGACGCCAATCATCACATCGCCCTTGCCTTTGCGTTTGGCCATGGTTGTTCTCATCGCCATCACTTGCGCAATTTCGGTCTGGCCATCGATGGTGAATGCCTGAATATTTCCCCGGCTTGCATCAAACACCGATTTGTTGTCGCTCATTTTCGGGCCAGCATGATCATCTTGTTCAACATAGGCGGTCATGCGGTCTGCAATTTCCGCTGATAAACGCTTGCCGAATTGAGCACCATCATTGCCAAGGCGTGATCCTGCATTGATATTCAGTTCATAGGATTTTGAGGTAATCCCGCCCATAACAGTTGCCTGGACGGTTTCGCCTGATTCATGAATGAACGAATGTTTGTAGTGGCCGGATTCCAAACGATCCGCGATAGCCAATGATGTCCAATCCGCCAGCGCCCGCGTTTCGGCATTAAAGGTTGAAACCGTATCACGACCATACAGCGCGGTAATTGGCGCCGCCGATGTGTCCAGTTCCCGACGCATGGCCAGATTGAATGTGCCGCCGGCAATGATTGGAAAATCTGACGTAGTGACTGCCCGCCGGTTTACTTCCTGGTCGGAAAGGCCAGTTGTGTTGATGCCATTGCTTCGACATATCCGTTCTGCAAGGCCCCGTTCACCGTTGGCAAATACTTCTATTGCCTGGCCGGTTGGTGCCTCTCCCCGATTGTGAGCATCAAAATATTCTATTGCTGCCCTTCGCAGCACAGCCGGATTATCAAGTGATGCATCATTGTGATTGGCTGCCGTTCGAATGACAGGCTGTGCAGGAATTGCAGCACGGATGATTGCCATTTTTTCGGCGTCCGGCGCATTGCTGGCATTTACCGCATCGGCAATATCCTGTGGGACATTGACGGCTCGGCATATGGTTTCAAGCTGGGCTTGGGTCATGCCAGCCGTTTCAGTTTCTGCTGGATTGGTTTCAGGTTCCATATTAGCGTTTCTCACTATTGCTTTGGGATCGGCGGGTTCAACAACGAATGAAGCTTCAACCCAGTTTCCTGCGATTGCTGTTCTGGTTTTCTTTCTTGTGGTCGGATCGATGCTCTCACGCCATTTCATTGGGCGAAGTCCGATTGACAGACCGTGCTGCTTTCCAGATCGCAGATTGTCGTGAAACACCTGGGTGTGCACTCCATCGGATAATTGCGCATCTGCCACCATGGCGCGGGTGCCATCGGCAAGGGTTTCCATTCGAAAATTAATCAGATCACCCAATGTTTGCCTGGAGCTGGTCGAGTGATCAGCCTGCAATGGCAGCCGGTTGGGAAGCCCAATAGAATCCAGGTCGAAAACTTCCAGATAGGTCCCCTTTTCCACCGGATCATTTGTTGCAACAACCGCTGTGAATGTTCGGGTCACCGGATCATAGCTGTTTGGCCTGGCTGTGACTTGAAGGCGTTGAATGATATCTGTCATGCCGCTTCAACCTCTTTGATTGTGGAAAGATCATCATTGTTGATTTCTGTGTTCACAGCTTCAAAGTCGCGGCCACGAGCCTCAATGATTTCTTTCCGGGATTTCAGCTTGGCGTTCAAAAGCTCAATTTCAGCCTTGGCCTCTTTCTGTGGATCGATTTGCGGCCATGCCGGTTCAATCCAGGAATGAGCCTGATCTGCTTTACTTTCGCCATCGAGCATCTTGATTGCCTGCCAATGTTCAAACACCGGATCAAGCAAGCCTTCAATCAACAGCACCTTGCGCCGGGCCTCAGCCTTGCGTCTTGCTGTGAGTGAACCACCGCGATATGAGGAATAATTCACACCACTAAGATCGCCCGTCAGATCCTCATAGGTGACGCCAATTGAGGCGGCGATTGACCGATACAGCATCTTGAAGAATGCCATGTAGTCGCCAGCGTCAGCGGCCTGGAATGTCTCAAAATCTTCCCCCGGTCTAAATCTCAGGATTGCACCTGGTTCCATTGATGGATTGGGGTTTCCTTCAAAAGAATCAGAACCGTCAGGCGATGTGATTGCGCCAAGAAACATTGCCGAAATTTGCAGGCGTTTTGCCATTGCATCCTGTGCAATGCTGGCTGTATTGGCGACAGGTAGAGCGGCAACAAGTGGCGAAATTCCGCGCACCTGGCCAATGAAATGACGTTCAAAAACATGCACCACATCCCCGGCCGCGAACCGAATGCTTTGTGTTATGGACGCAAAATGATCACCTGGCGCATGGGGTAAAATCCAATAGGCGACAATCCTATCGAAGCCATCATATTCAACGCCTGCGATTATCCGTGCTGTGCCGGTAAGTTCCTGGTTTTTGCTCCGATCAAGTTGTTCACTGTGAAGGATTTGGATTGCGTATCCATCATCAAGCAGGCGGTGAATGCCTAGAAACTCTCCATTTATTGCCCACGAATATATGGCGGCCCTTTGGATGGCCGTGGATGATTGCAGGCGTGATGGGTCGAGCTTTGCCGTGTTGAATTCAACCTCACTATCAGCATTGGAGTAATTAACCCGACTGCCCGAACCGACCATATTGGATACCAGCAGGTCTATTCCAGACCGCACCACCGGATCGTTCAGGTAAAGGCCAGCAACGCGCTGCCCGGTAAGCTGTGAAGCTTGCAGGACATCGGCACTTGCAGAGGCAGACGCCTTGTCATCCGGCCAGTTGACGCTGGCAGCGTTCACAGATCGCTTGTGGCTTGCCTTGGCCCAACGTAGAAAAAAATCTGGCAGGAGAGACATCAGATTGCTCTACCTGCCTCACGTGCATTAATCCGGAATTGTAATATGTCCTCAACTCGAGTGAAAATTCCGGTCAGATCGAGAATTCCCGGCGACCAGGCGGAGCGAATAAACGAATATTTTGAGCGCTCATCTGTTGCCCCATCAAGAGCAAGGCTCTCAGCTTTGGCTCGAAGACCGGCAAAGGTAAGGCTGGTTTCCTTGCCTTTGGTATCCCTGGTTATTTCATTCACAAGCGAGATACTGCCACCAGTTTGTGCTGTTATTCCAGGCATAAAGATGGCCCAAGTTCGGTTATTCTCATCACGAGAAATAATATCTTCATTAAAGAAAACAGCAGGGCCATTCACGTAATCAGCCATTTGGTATTTATCAGTTTCGTACTCGTCTCGTCTTGCCGCCAAAAACTGATATTTTTCCTGGAAATCTCGCGTGTTAAATATTTGTTGGCAGATCAATCGAAACAGGCCTGCCGTAAACTGTTTGGCGGTTTCGCGTGAATATTGAGCAGCCACGGGGATGTGTAGAGCCATTTCGATAATGTGTGCATATTCATAATCACCTCCGCCCCGGCCAACTTGTGATTTCCTTGGCAACACCGCCATGTCATCGCGAACCATATTTCTGCGAAAGTCTGCAAAGCTTCCGTGTTCTGTGGCAGCGGCGGCTTCGGCGGTTGAATAAGTTGTACTCATTATTTTCTGTAGCATCACAGTCTCCGATTTTGATGATCGGGATATAACACCAGTTTTTAATAGTGTAAAGTCTACATGATTTATTTATTTAAATACTTACCTTTCTAATGACTGGATTGCTGATCGGCAGGCGCACCCACATCGACACCGGCAGAGGCGGCGCATAAAAGCCGCATGTTTGCTTGCGCAATCACCGTATGCAGGCCTTTGAAATAGTCTTCGCTTTGCTGGAGCTGTGCAACAATTGTGAAGAATCTTTCAGCACCAAGTTGTTCAATGGCATCCAAAAGCTCCTGCTTGGTTTTAAACATGAAGCCCCAGGCGATTCTCAGGCTTACCAGATGGAGATCAGCAAGCGCCGCCCATTCCTGGTTGGTTGGTGGAACCCAATCACCCTCGTCCTTTACCCACGGCTTGAAGTCCAGTGCTGCATAATCTTCAATCGTGGCTACTTCGTCGCATGAAACTGGGTCACTCATCGCCCGTTCCCTCCTTCGCCCGAATCCTTTTTCCGGTCGAAATATCGATCGCTAACGGTCACATTGTCTGCCTTGGCGCATTCGATCCGTTCCCCCATAAATTCAAGGGCAGACCAGAACAGCTCCATTTCCTTATGCCTGACCGCCACATGCAGCGCCTGGTGCAGAACTTCGATGTCGTAGATGTGCAAATGTTGGCGGTCCAAAATATCGCCCGTACTCAACGGCGGGTTATCTGATTTGGATTGGACAAAACTGTCCTGTTCGCGAAAATGGGGGGCCATCGCGTTGCTCCTCGATTTTTGAATGGCTGCTGGTATTTTTCTGTTTTTGTATTAAGTTGGTAATACATATGCTGATAAAACCGTATTTGTCAAACTATATTCGGACAAAAAAGGAAAACCACATGATAACACCGCAGCAAAGTAGAGGAGGAAGAGGTATGTTGGGCTTGTCAGTTCGAGCATTGGCCGAACTAGCAGCGGTAAGCAAGGATACTGTAACAGCCTTCGAAACCGGCAAGGATGTCAAAATTTCGACTGTAGCCGCAATCGAATCAGCTCTTAAAAATGCCGGAGTCGAGTTCATTTCTGAGAATGGCGGAGGGGCTGGCGTGAGGCTGAATAAACCAGCAGAATAATTTCAAGACAAAAATTGATAGTTTCGTGACATGGACGCACGGGATAGGAAGTTTGTGTCAGATCTGACAAAGCGCGTAGGTAGTGGCTTGCAGACAATCACCGAATGCGGCTGTCTGCAAGGCTACAGATGAACGTGGGAATGTGGTTTGGCGGGTGAAGCAATTAGACTAGAATTGGCAAGGCAGCAGTAGGGCCATTTGAATTATTGTCGTTAGTTTTTCCTTTGTAGAATGAGCTAGCCTTGTGAGTAAGTCTTGTCTCATTCCTTTCGTCTGTAGCTATCTCTGCCATAACCTTGATAAAAAGGTTGGCAGTTTCCGGCCATCTTAAGAAAATGGCCACAATTCCAGATTCAGAGGCTGTGTGGAATGCCTTTTTCAAGGCTTCATTTCTCTTTTCAAGGTCTATTCTCTCAGCATGAATTTTTTTGGTCCCTGCGCTAATTCTGGCTTTAAACAACGAATCGTCAAGGGCCATTTTGGTAAGGAATATTCCGAAGTCTTGATCAGTAACGGCATCGCTGAAGTTGCAGAGTGATTGTTTCAACTCCTTTGATGGGGCGGGATCATCAAGGACAATTTGAACTGCTCGATAGTGTGCTTCTAGCGCAGATTTTGCGATTTTCAGTTCTCGAATACGTCTGCTGAGATGTCCAGATTTTGAACGATAAACACCCAACATTAGAGCAAGCGAAGTCGCCGCCGCAATCAGCCACGCGCTATTCATGATTAAGAACTGAACAAATTGTTCATTCATTTCAGAGCCTTACGTTTTTTGCGTTCAAGAATTACCCTATTTGACTCTTTTTCTCTGTCGAAATCAATCTCTTTCAGAGTCACCTCAAATTTCTTTTGACGCAACCTCAGAAATACATATAAGCCAAAAATAGTTAATGGAGCGCCAATCGAGATTGCTTCGTGAAGGCCGAAAGTTAAGAATGTGCCACAAGCGATCAGACAAAAAAATGCCAACAACGCATCGGCATTCCCCTTCATGCCTGCGGCGATGGCTTTGAGAACGTCGTTATTGACCATATAGGCAACAATTCCTTGGCAGCAATATGAACCTTAAACATTATTCTTTGCATGCTGCCAATACCCTTTCCAAGCCCGACTAACCGGATGCGCATTGCATTGCCAACTAATGCAAACGTATCCTCGCCATTTGAGCGACGACGATTGTCTTCTAACCATGCAGCATGATTGGCAAATGAGGATAAGTATTTCACGATTGGGCACCCTGAAAAGGTTGGCTATTTTTGATGCTCTGAAAATCCCGCTTGTTTCGCGGCGTCAACTTGCGAGGTAGTACGGAAGCCCTCACCACCTCCATTCCGCGTCGAACCATCAAAAGCCTTTACCAACTCCCCCGCCCGCCGAATGGCCCTTGACCTCAGCCTACCTCAACCATTTCGAACGAATAACCGTGTCTATTTTAGCTTCTTGATCATCAACCCCGCGCCTGAGATTATCAGCCCGTTGATCCCAGTTAACATTGCAGACCTGGCGGGCTGCCATGGCATAGACCAAGCAGTCCAGGGCTTCCGCTTCGCGTCCCGGTATGCGTTCAAACCTGCGCTGTGGTTGACCACGGGAATAACGGATGACCACCCGCTCACTGGCAAGTTGCTCATACCACACTGGCGCAAGGTCTGCGGAAAACCGGATCGTCCGGCCATGGGATAGCCTGGTCATGATGGCGCTTTTGATACCATCCACACCCACCAGCCAGATGCGCCCACCACGCTGTTTTGATTTGGAAACCTCAATCCAGGGGCGCGTACCAGCAACGCCTTTGCCAGCCAGTATTTTGCGGCCGTAACGGGCAAAGCAGAATTGTGTGACAGTTTCCATGGTGGCACCATCACCGCAATCGATAACGGCGGCGTCAATCTTGATCCTGCCACCTAGGGGATGCTGCCAGCGGGTTTTCAGTATCTCGTCAACCTCCAGCCAGGTGGTATCATCGTCGTGCATTCCCCAGGCTACTGTGTGACCAAGAATGATGGTTTCACCCTCACGGGTCCAACCGACAAAGGTAATTTCTACCCGGTCATGCTGGACGTCACACCCGGCGGTGATGCACAGAATTTCAACGGGAATAGCATCAAGCCCAAACGGTTCGGCGCGACTGGCAAGTTCGTTTTCATCCAGCACCTCACCATCAAGTTTCCAGCCCTCAGCCAGAATCGTGTTCACAAAGACCTGTAGATCGGCAGGATCGCGTTTTGCGGCAATAAATTCCACCGCCAACCGTCCCCAGGAAGCATTTGCCAGCAGACTGACCAGCGCATTCAACCGAAAGCCTGCATGACCCTTCACATCGGGACACAGAGCGCGCCACAGAGCGTCGGCAACCATTTGTGGCTTATGACGCTCTGAGATCAATTCCGCGCATTCTGGGCAGCGATAGGCGGCTTTTTCGGGTTGGTTCTCAGGCCATTCGATATGATTCCAGCGAATTTCGCTAAAAACACCACAATCTGGGCAGGGAACCTCAAATATGCGCTGGTCCGATTGGGCGTAAGATCTCAATACCGGGCTTGTTTCCTCGAAGATCGGCGTCGATCCAATAACAATCTTTCGATTTGCGAAACTCAGGGTGCGCCGTTCGGCCAGCAATAACGGTGATCCTTCTGCACCAACCTCCATGCCGTCGACCTCATCGCAAAGCAGAATTCGCACATTGTGCCGGCGCAAGTTGCGAGGTGCCTTGGCCGCAACAATCTTCAACGATCCACCTGCAAACCGGCGATGCAGAATTGTATTGCGATGGGTTTCATCCGAACCGCTGCCCAATATTCCCTCAAGGTTTGGCGAGGCTGCAAAGATTGGTTCAATGTCACTGACAACATAATCCCTGCAATCCGCCTCGGTTGGCAGCAGTGCCAGGATTGGTGACGGGTCATTGGCCACAAATGAGGCAACAGCGCCGGTGAGCAATGTGGTGAACCCAACCCGAACAGGTTTCACCAGTGTTACCCGCTCAAACTCAGGGTCGCCAATGGCATCGGCAATTTCGTGCTGGTATGGCCACAATCGAACTGGACCTGGCAGCGCCGAGACCCCTTCCGGCAAATGCACATGCGATTCAATCCATTGGGAAAGTTTCATCTTTGGTGGTGGGATAATTACCGCCAGCGCATTTCGCCGAATGCGGGCAAGCGTTTCAGCCGTCATTGCCAATCTCCGATAAAGCTTGCCTCAATTCATGATCGAAGGCCTCGATATCTTGGACCGTCAAATGTGCTGCTGACTGCTGTACCCGGGACGGGACGGCCATAACACCGGAACGAACCCGTTTCAGAACTGTTGCCCATTCCCGTTCAACCTCGTTTGCTGGCACGTGGTCACGCCGCAAGATCAAGTTTTTGAGTTCCTGAGCATCGGCTTGCTCTTTCGCCAGGCGCGCGCGTTCTGTGGTCAATTCCCGAACACCACTTTCACCACCACGGCCGGCGGCAATGCCTCGAATGGCTTCACAATAGGTTTTGACGCTTTCCCTGAGTTTGTATTTCCCAGGGCTGGCTTTCACTACATGGCCGCGATCATGAAGGCTGCGAACCGTCCGATCTGTCACCCCAAGCAATTCGGCCAGCTCTTTTGCAGTGATGATTATGTCATCCACGGAAGCGGCCCCCCCTTGCAAAAATCAAAAGCGAGTGATTTCTCGGGATGCAGCGCCCCCGCAGGCCGGACAGCCAGGAAGGACCCGGATTGATTAGATCGTTGATCATCTGACAAGCCTTGTGAGTTGGTACTGCTGCGCAAACCCGTCTCTTTTGTAACCGCCGATTGATTGCAGCAGGCCCTGATCAATGAGTAAGTTTCGGGCATTCCGGAAAGCATCACGACCAAAGGGAATCAGCCCATCCCTTTTCATCGCGATTGGATCAAGACCAAACCGCTTACCAGGTACATGCCCATGAGCTGCTTTGAGAATGAAGAACAGCGCAAAGGCTTTTTCTCCATTTGGAGTGCTCAATAATTTGTCTGCTGTGCTTCGCATGATCAACACGCCGCTATTCCTTTCTGCAAATATTCGATTTTCTGCTCTGAGTTGCCATGCCCAAGACGCTATGCCGATTAATTCGCTGTCCGGTATGCTTTCAAGATCGTCGCAATCATATTCTCTGACTGCTTTTAGCTCATCCAACAATTCAGATTCACTGTCGACACACTCAACAAACTCAACCGCCTTGCGGGTCAGATATCCATTACGTTGCCCTACCCTGATCTTGCCATGATCAGTTGATTGAGAACTGGATTGATTAGAAGAAGCTAGAGGGGGGGGTTTAATATTACATATGATTCTGGTTTTCAGTAAAAACGACGATTTCCGGCAGGGCAATCGCATTTCAAAAGTTGTTTAGGAGTGAAAGCAGGAAATCATCATTCCAGCCAGCGCGTTTGAATTTTACGCGGTTTGATCCCTTGTCCTGATTTGCCTTTATGATGTTTAGTGCGATACGTCTGAGGGCTGCAAAATTGATCGGTGCGTTGTCTTTGCGAGCGCGATGGAGATCATCATTCATAATGACATCAAGCGACCAGTGAAGGCTGTTTTCAATTTGCCAATGCCCCCGAATAATGGTTGCAGCTTCCTGCGCTTGTGGGGGTTTTGACATGAGATAAACGCGTTCGCAGCGGCTTGATTTTCCGTTCATTTCACGTGTTGAAGTGACATGGACGAAGGTCTTGAGGCTTGGCCATTTGTGTGTGTCGTCAAGATATTGCGTAGTGCTGTAGACATGGTAACATCGCTCTTCAATGCGGCCATGGTTGGCGTCAGTTGAGATATATTCGTCAATATAATCAGTCTCTTGATCATCAATGAAGGCCCGCACATCCGCCTGCATATCGCCCTGATTGCCCTTCAGTTGCACACAGTAATCGCCGCCTTCACGCACGATCAACTCACAGGTCTCGCGTTGGCAATGCAGCGCGTCAGCAGTGATCGTCATGCCCTTGATGTCGAGCATTTTGATCAACTCACGTAGGGCCAAAATCTCGCCACCACCCTTGGCACTTTCGATAATACCGAGGCTCAAACGAGCCCCATGCGCAAAGGCGGTCACCACGTTCAGGCCGGATTGATTGGCGGCCCTGTCAAAGGTGCGACGCATCTCTTTGCCGTCAATGGCGATGGCGGGTTGGGCATCGCGTGCCTGGGCAAAATCAGCACGGAACTTCTCAAACAGGCGTTGAAAGCTTGCGGGCTTAAGCAACCGAAACAGCCGTGAAAACGTGTCGTGTCACGGCGTGCCATTCGGCAATTCGAGAAAATCGCGCAGAAATTCTTCCTTCGCATGGCCAAAATCGGCCATATCCACCGCAGTTTCGCCGCCACACAAGGCACATAAAAGGCTGATTGTCATGATGTCACAAAACTTGTGACGGCAGGCATTGCCCGTGCGTGGATCGTCTATATCATTGAAATAGCTTATGATTGTTGACATCTTGAGGCTCCATATCGTGATGGAACCTCAAGAATCTATTCAGGCATATTTGTCAAACCCCAAATGCGATTCCCCTGCGATTTCCGGGCTTTTGACCGATTTTGGAACACCGGAAGGTGTGTTGTTCCAAGCACTCCAGAAACGGGAATATACTGCCCTCCATCTGGTCTGATTGACATTGGTCCAGCAACATATGAATTCATGCCACCCTTAAAATCGATGGCAATTTTATCCAGTCGAACACTTTTTGGAATTGGTGTGCCTTTTGGCAGATGGTAATAGTGGTGCATTCCCCTTGGTGTTTTGACCTGCACTGTCGAAGCCCCAAAATGTTGCTCAACATAGGCATGCGCTTCTGGCGTATCGGTATCTATATCAACCACCAGGAGGCCAGGAAGGCGCACGGCATACATTTGGCTGCCTTTGTCATACATCGCACCCAGAGCGTTCCTGAGCGGTATTTGAGGGGTGTTTTTATATCCTAACAACGGCTTTTTGCCATCCTCACCGGCACCTATCGGCAAGATGCCAAATCCAGCGGTGTGGAGCCGAATAATCTCTTGTCTTAGAGGATTGGATTTGCTATTCTTTTGAATGAAATAGCTGTCCTGCTTTTCAATATTGCCGCCGTTGACCATTGCATTGGTCGCGGCGGTTTTTCTTTGTAATCCCCTCATCGACCCGCCCCCGAATCATACTTTTCTTGGCGCAATTTGCGGGCGACTGCACAAACCTCTGGCAATTGAGAACAAGGCAATCCAAAGCGCTGCCGGCACTCATTTAGTGCCTGTTGCCCTGGGCCGTTCGCTGCAAGCCAACGTGCAGATTCATCAATTGGCGGGTGTTCGTGGTCCGTGATCGAAAGGTGATTCCGCGGACATAGCGCGGACAACGAGGAATTGTTGGAACCGTCACAATGGGCTAAGTCATTGAAATAATTGGCGCACCCGACAGGATTCGAACCTGTGACCTCTGCCTTCGGAGGGCAGCACTCTATCCAGCTGAGCTACGGGTGCGTAACGCCGTGTCATAGACCATGGCACTAAATGCTTCAACATATTTGTCACCGGCTGGCAATCACGATCAAATCATGGTTCGCAAGGTTAGCGCGAGACGAAGCAGGAGCCGCCAGCCTTCTTGTAGCGCTGGCAAAGATTGATCGCCTGGCGTTTGTCTCCCGCCGGCACGCGGACCCGGTAAAATATGCCCTTGTCCTTGATCTTGAAGCGGCGGATATCAACACCCCTGCCCCCCAAAACACTGGCGAACCGCTGGGCAAGCCGGTTGTAGGAAGCCTGTGCATCCTGTGCGGTTCGTTGGGAAGAAATCTGCATGACATAGTTGCCAAGGGATGCTGTCTTAACCGCTTTTGGCGTTGCTTTCCTGGCCGGTTTCTTCGCTGCTTTGGGCGGTTTTTTTAACGCAGCAACTTTCGCGGCCGGTTTGCCGCGGGCTTTTTTTGTCACGCTTTTTGGTTTTGCTGCCACAGGAGCCTTGGTCTTGACCACCGCAGACGTCTTGACCACCGACTGTAGTTGAGGATTTTTACTGGGCACGGCGATTCTTTCGGTGCCATTAGTGCTTTGTTGCGCCGGTTGAATAGCTGCAATCAGGGGCTGGTTTTCTGCCCCAATCGTTCCGGTGACCAATGTGCCGGTAACCGCATCTTTTACCGATTTGGTCTTCACCACCGCGGCTCCCACTTTTTCGACCGCTCCCTTCAAAGCCGTGGCTCTGCCATCTGCTCCTGCCAACCGGTTGTTCAATTTGGTTGCCGATTTCGCCGCCGCCGGCCCGGCAATGATAGACCCATCAGGGCGGACAACCACCGTGCGCACCCGGCGCGGATTAATTGTCGCGTGCTGGGTCCTCGATAATGATTTGTCATCAGGCGTGACACGCGCTGCAGATTTCGCAGCGGTTTTAATAATTGCGCCGGCTTGCCCAGCCAACGGTGCGGCCCTGGAAGTTGTGGCTGTGTTCACTTTAACCGGCTTTTCTTCGCCAGTCTTCAGACTTTTCTGCACCGGAGCATTTTCATTCTTGCCGGCCACTTTTTCAAACACCACCTGATCCTGGTTCAAAATGGTCTTGCCACCTGGATCTTTCGGTTGGATTTTAACCGGATCGGTTGATGCCATGATCGTCTTCACCGGCGCATCGACCGATGTTTGACCGTCAATATAGCCCCAACCCAACGCCCCGCCACCGGCGACGACCGCAAGTCCAATGACCACAAGCGCAACCAACCAACCGCCTTGCCTGCCGCTTTCTTCGCCAGCGGCATTCGGTGTATTTGAAATTCCAACCGGCGGGTGCTCATCAAGTGACATCGAACTGTGAAACTCATTTGACTGCGCGAACTCGTCCTCAAAGGCACGTAGGTTTACGCGGTCCGTCGACCCATCGCCATTGGCATCATCGCGAGCGAATTCGTCTGCCGTTGATTGATTAAACGGTGCTGCATCGAACGTTTCATCGACCGGCAGGTCCGATTGTGCAGCTTCTGGTTCCATTATCTGCTGCAACTCGTCAGCCAATTCGCCGGTCCAGCCGAGTTGACTATCGCGGGAGTGCTCTGTCGATTGTAAATCAGCCAGTGCGTCATTCACCTGATCATCAAATGGTGTACGAACCGCCGGAAGCACATGGGTTTCAAGTGCGGTCGTTGGCGCCGTGATGGTTTCAACGGACGAGAACTCCCTTGTCTTGGAATTTACCGCTTGGTCCTCTTGGTGAGCGGTAGCTACGGCCTCACTTTCTCCACTCATCTCCACCGCATCCACGGCAAGAGCCGCTTCAAATTCATCGGCCAGCGCGGCGTCAAATTCCTGCTCAAAGCCGTCATCCACTAGCGGGTCAGCGGGCAAACCGTCGTCGAACGCCAACAGGGGCTCCAAATCCGATTGGTGATTGTCTCGATTGCCTGTTTCAGCGGCTACGGGAAAATCCACCACATCTGGTGAGGTCTCCGGGTGGGAAGTTGCGATTTCATGGTCAGTTGCTAAAGCTTGCTCGCTGTGCAGGTGTTGTTCAAGTTCGGCGGCAATTTCGGCTTCAAGCGAAAAGCCGCCATCAGCTTCCAGTGGCCCGGTTTCTGGATTGAACGTGTCAGGTTCAATCAGCGGCGGGATTGTTTCATCAAGCGTTGGGTCTTTTGCAATTTCAATTCGGTCACCAGCCATTGCATCGGGTTCAATGGCACCAAAATCGACCAATGCGGCAACAGTTGCCACCTCGCCCACGCCGGATTCCGAAGTTTGGTGTGAACTATCGATGCTTTCAAGCGATTCGCTGCCAGCGTCCTCCGTATCTTGGGGATATTTAGAAAAGGCTGAATCCAATTCCTCAAATGACCGCCTTACCGATTGAGCATAGGATGGCTCTTCGGCAATTGCCGCGACGGGCGTCTCGGTCCCGTTGCCCGATGATACCCCTGCCCTGTCAGATTCCTGATCCCTATCGCCGCGACCGCTATCGCCCTTAAGCGGATTTACCTCACTGCCCGTTTCGATGCCAGCAACCTCAAGCGGGAACAATTCAGCCTCAAGTCCTCTTTCAAGTTCGTCTCCACTGGCCGATGCGCCAAGCGTGTCATTGCTACTGATCATGTTGGCGAGCGCGGTCAAAGGATCATAGGCATCATCATCCGATGAAGCTGCAGAATTTTGCTTGGTGTCATAATTCGCACGTGTTATTGGGTTTACATGCTCAGCACTCGACTTTTTCACCATAATCACTTTCCGTTCATGTTCCCGCATGCACTATAACCTGATTTTGGCGAAATAGGGTCGAAACTTAAGGGTGAGCCGCCAAAATGCTCATTTGTGCCGATATATTTATAGTATTCACCGCATTTCCTCCGGCGAATTAGCGCCAATTATCGCCAATCCGGAAGCTAATACTGCTGCAACCGCGTCGACGAGGGCCAGCCTTGCCAAGGTCAATTCTCTGATTTTAGGGTTAATAAAGCGTAATTCCGGCAAGTCTTTACCGCGATTCCAGTGGCTGTGGAATACATTGGCCAGTTCATAGAGATAAAAAGCCACCCGATGGGGCTCGTGGGAGGCCGCACTTGCCCTTGCAATGCGGGGGAATTCGGCCATTTTTTTGATCAATGCCAATTCCCCCTCGTCCTGCAGCAAGTGTTTGTCTGCTGCCTCCAGGGCCTCCTTTCCAACCGCCAAGCCAGCCATTTCGCGGCCTGCTTGCCTGAACACCGACTTGCATCGCGCGTGGGCATATTGGACATAAAAAACCGGATTATCCTTCGACTGCTCGGTAACCTTGACGAAATCAAAGTCCAATGGTGCGTCATTCTTGCGGTATAACATCATAAAGCGGACGGCGTCGCTGCCCACTTCGTCAACGACTTCACGCAAAGTAATAAAATTGCCGGAGCGCTTGGACATCTTTATCGGCTTGCCATCACGAAGCAGCCTGACCAACTGGCAAAGCCTGACCGTGAGTTTCGAATTACCGCCTGAAATTGCACGCGCCACTGCCTCAAGTCGCTTGACATAACCGCCATGGTCGGCACCAAAAACAAAGACCATTTCATCAAACCCGCGTCGATATTTATCAGAGAAATAAGCCACATCGGCGGCAAAATAAGTGTACGAGCCGTCCGATTTCATTAGTGCCCGGTCGATGTCATCGCCGACATCGGTGGAACGAAACAGCAATTGCTCGCGGTCTTCCCAGTCCTCCGGCAATTTGCCCTTTGGCGGTGGCAGCGTACCGCGATAGATAAGTCCCTTAGTCTCAAGTTCGCCTATCGCCTTATCGATCAAATTATGCTGGCCTGACATTTGGTGTAGACTACGCTCAGAATAAAACACGTCATGGTGAACATTGAGCGCGGCCAGATCATCGCGCACAAGCGCCATCATGGCGTCAATTGCCACCTCTTTGACCACTGGCAGCCAGTCTCGCTCATCCATTCCCGCAAGTTTATGACCGTGTTCTTGAGCCAGCACCTGACCAGCCGGCACAAGATAATCGCCAGGATATAGCCCCTCCGGGATCGCTCCGATATCCTCGCCCAAGGCTTCGCGATAACGCAAAAAAACCGATTGCGCCAAGACATCGATCTGCCCGCCGGCATCATTGACATAATATTCCCGCGTTACTTCAAAGCCGGCGAACTCCAGCAAGTTGGCCAGCGCATCGCCGACCACAGCACCCCGGCAGTGGCCC
Organism: Rhizobiaceae bacterium; assembly: GCA_965248135.1. Taxonomy (GTDB): domain Bacteria; phylum Pseudomonadota; class Alphaproteobacteria; order Rhizobiales; family Rhizobiaceae; genus SZUA-100. The sequence goes on from CBDFIN010000008.1 coordinate 143,592, forward strand.
ACATGCATCGGCCCGGTCGGGTTGGCCGAAACATATTCAACATTGATCTTTTGGCCGTTGCCGAGCATCGAGCGGCCGTAATTCTCTTTTTCGTGGACGATAGTGTCGAGATGCGTGGCCCAAAACTGCTGCGTCAATTTGATATTGATGAAACCGGGGCCGGCGACCGAAACAGAGGCGAACTCTTCCTCATCGTTCAGGGCGGCAACAATCATTTCCGCGACCTGCCTTGGTGGCATGCCTAGCTGTTTAGTCAGCACCATTGCCGCGTTTGTTGCTAAATCGCCATGCGCCGCATCCCTTGGCGGTTCGACCACGACACGAGAAAGATCGATGGGGTTTTCAATTTTAAAATCAACTTCTTCCACACGTTTTTTGATGTGTTGCTCGAATTTCGCGAATATGTTCATTGATAATTCGATCCTCAAGATCTGTGACGAAATGGCCAATTGTGGAAAATCGGCCACGCTCTATCCCAAATCAGGTGTGGCGTCAAACAACCGGAGATGATCGGCAATGGCATAGGGGTCGGACTGACCGGCAAGAAAATCCGCCACCCTTCGGGCGCGACTGATTTCATCGAGCTTGCCAAATTCGCACGACCACGAGGCGGGCAAAGTGGCGTCGCCTGAAAAGTAAGCGGCAAAAAGATTGCGGATGATCGTTTCGGCGTTGTCCATCACCCGCATAACCTTTGTGTGCCGGTACATGTTGGCGAAAAGGAAAGATTTCAGGCCGCTGTCATACCGGGCCATCGGGGCGGAAAACCCTGCTGTCGCTTTTCCTGCCTGCCGGATTTCACCAATATTGCCAGGCGCAAGACGAGCAAGGCGCCGCTTGGTCTCGTCGATAACATCCTCCACCATTATGGTAATTTGCCTTCTGATCAATTCGTGAATGGTGCGGTCGGTTTCCAGCGTCGGATATTGCTTTGTTACTTCACTCAAAAGATCACCAGCGAGCGGCACATCTACCAGATCGTCAAGCACAAACAAGCCGGCGCGCAAACCGTCATCGATATCATGGTTGTCATAGGCAATGTCGTCGGCGACAGCGGCCAATTGAGCTTCCAGCCCAGGCCAGCTCCACAGTTCCAGATCCTGTTGTTCGGCATATTCAACCAGTTGGTAGGGAAGCAAGATGGCCGCCTGCGCCTCATCGCGGCCGATCAACGGACCGTTGTGTTTGGCTAGTCCCTCAAGGGTTTCCCAGCAAAGATTAAGACCGTCAAATTGGGCGTAACGCCGCTCCAACGCCGTCACGATGCGCAAGGACTGGGCATTATGGTCAAAGCCGCCATAGTCCGCCATGCAACGATTGAGGGCTCTTTCTCCCGCATGTCCAAAGGGGGTGTGGCCAAAATCATGGGCAAGAGCCAACGCCTCGGCCAGGTCTTCGTCGAGACGCAGTGCCCGGGCCATCGAGCGGGCAATCTGCGAGACTTCAATCGTGTGGGTCAGCCTGGTGCGATAGTGATCGCCCTCGTGATAGACGAAAACCTGGGTTTTGTGTTTCAATCGCCGGAATGCGGTTGAATGGATGATCCTGTCACGGTCGCGCTGAAACTGGGTTCTGGTGCGGCTGGGCGGTTCGTCAATCAATCGGCCGCGACTTTCAAGCGGATTACTGGAATAATTGGCCCGTTCCCGCCAGCCCGGCGGAGTGGCGCTAAATTCCTCATTCTGCATTGACGAAACCCCTACTCGAACCTAACTGATGACCACACTACTCGATTTCGCCGGCCATTGGTATTATCATAGGGACCGGAAGTGCCAAACACCCTGGATAGGATTAAACCGCAATGATCGAAAATCAGGACATTACAATTTCCGCTGCAGCAGCGAAGCGGGTTGCCGGCATCATCAGTGGTGAAGCCGACAAGAATGCCTTGCGGGTTTCGGTCGAAGGCGGCGGTTGCTCTGGTTTTTCCTATAAGTTTGATCTTGTATCGAACCACAATGACGATGATCTGATTATCGAGCGCGATGGTGCGACAGTGCTGATCGATGCCATATCGGTGATATATATGGGAGGATCGGAGATAGATTTTGTCGATGATTTGATCGGCCAGTCATTCCAGATCAAAAATCCCAATGCCACCACCTCGTGTGGCTGTGGTACGAGTTTTTCAATTTAAGCCGATTTTGGCACGTGTTTTCCAAAAGTATCCAAGCTTGGCTGTCGTCGTTTTTCCCGAGGAGCCGGGTGCAAGTTTCGAGGCCGCCTGATGGGCAGCATTGATACGCTGGCCCGCCACATAGGACGAGATGATAAATCCATCCTTTATTTCAGCCGTAACCGACGGGCTGAGCGGTTCGAGTGGCTGACGGTGAATAACCGTGTCGTTGGTTGCCGGCAATGGTGAGATTTTCTGCGGCAATGCGCCGATCACCATCGGAACACCACCAGTGACAAAAGGCCGGTCCTTGGGGTACGGCGCCTTGACAAACGACATTACCGGCAACGAACCAACACTCGCCTTGGGGCGGGCATCGGCGATCATCACCCCAGGAAAACCACCAATCGAATTTCTATGACGGCTTGGGGCGCCACCCTTTCCGGGCCGGTATGAGGCAACCAGGAAACGTTCATCGCGACCATCAAGCCGGGCCTTGCCGATATACTTAACCCTGACTTTGGCTACACCCTTGCGCCGGTAATCGAGCATATCCGCCGCCTTGGCCGATAGATCAATCACCCTGCCATGGGCGTATGGCCCACGGTCGTTGACCCGCACCACAACAGAATGGCCATTGGCAACGTTGGTCACCCTGGCATAGCTCGGCAGTGGAAAGGTCGGATGGGCGGCTGAGAGCGAATACTGGTCGTAAATCTCGCCATTGGCGGTCAACCTTCCATGGAAATTGGGACCATACCACGATGCCATGCCGGTCTTGTTGTAGCCGGGTTGCTCTTTGGGATAGTACCAGCGGCCACGCACCTTGTAGGGTTTTCCGACCTGGGCCCGGCCGCCTCCCCGTCTCACCCGCCGCGATGTGGTTACACGGGGGCTTGCCTTAACGCCGAACTGTTTTACCGAAAATTTGGTCTTGTTGTTGATATCGGCGCGCGATGATGATTTTCGCGGTTTGCTGCTGCAGGCGGCAATGCTGGCGCATAGAGCGCCAATCGCGACCAATTTCAACGCTGCGGCAGATGCATCAATGCAACCGCGTATTTTTACCCCCGGCATTGGCCGGAAAATCTGGTCATCGTTCATGCCGGCTACTCTATACAATTGCCGCAGGAATTTCCTCAATCGTGGAAATTCAGTAAAATGTTGGGTGGAAAATAGACTCAAATTCTTTCAACCCTCTTAACCGGATGCAAACCATCATCATGGGTGACTATGATTATCGGGCATATGGTATTCTGGTTCAATCGTCAGATTTCCGTGCAGAACAAAATCTGCTGCTTGCCTGTTACGGGGTTTGCGCCTATAGGCAAGTTTTGATGACAGACTCTTCCCTCGTATCAAAACCGTTCACCCACCGCCATTTGCTTGGAATTGAATCGCTTTCCCCACAGGAAATCGAAACTCTGCTTGATCTGGCGGATAAGTCGGTTGCCGTCTCCCGTCAGGTCCAGAAAAAGAAAAACACCCTGCGCGGGCGCACCCAGATAAATTTGTTTTTCGAATCCTCAACCCGCACCCAGTCCTCGTTCGAGCTTGCCGGCAAACGGCTTGGCGCCGACGTAATGAATATGGCCGTCGGTTCCTCGTCAGTAAAAAAGGGCGAGACACTGATCGATACCGCCATGACCCTCAATGCGATGAAGCCGGATATTCTGGTGGTCCGCCATCAGGCCGCCGGCGCGGTGGAATTGCTGGCGCAAAAGGTCGATTGCTCGGTGATCAATGCCGGCGACGGTGCCCATGAACACCCTACTCAGGCGCTGCTTGATGCCTTGACCATCCGCCGGACCAAGGGCCGGATTGCCGGCCTGGTAGTGGCCATATGCGGCGATATACTGCATTCGCGCGTGGCACGCTCCAACATCTTGCTGCTCAATGCGCTTGGAGCGCAGGTCAGGGTAATTGCACCGACAACACTATTGCCCAGCGGTATCGATGAATTGGGAGTCAAGGTTTTTACCCGCATGGAAGAAGGACTGATAGGCGCTGATATCGTTATGATGCTGCGGTTACAACGCGAACGCATGGAAGGCTCGTTTGTGCCCTCGGTGCGCGAGTATTTTCGCTTTTTCGGCCTCGACCGGACACGCCTTGAGTTGGCGAAAGCCGATGCCATGGTGATGCATCCGGGACCAATGAACCGGGGCGTTGAAATAGCGTCAGAAATAGCCGATGGCCCGCGCAGCCTGATCCAGGAACAGGTCGAGATGGGCGTTGCCGTGCGGATGGCCGTGATTGAGGCGATAATTGATAATTACGGTGAGAACGAGCCTGCGGTATCAGGGGGAACATCATGAGCGACAGCCTGTTGTTCACCAATGCTCGTATTGTCGATGCGGGACAGAATATGGACGAGGTCGGCTCGCTGTTGGTGGAAGATGGGCGGGTCGCCGCTTGCGGCGCTGAATTTTCCAGAATCAACTTTAATAAAACCGTTGATACCATTGATTGCAAAGAAAATTGCATATTTCCTGGCCTCGTCGATGCCAGGGTGTTTGTCGGCGAACCCGGCGCAGAGCACCGCGAAACCATCGCTTCTGCCAGCATCGCTGCGGCTGCCGGAGGTGTCACCTCGATGATCATGATGCCGGACACTGATCCGGTGATTGACGATGTCGCGCTGGTCGAATTTATTCGCCGTACAGCTGACCAAACTTCGGCTATCAACATCTATCCCACCGCCGCGCTAACCCGCGGGCTTCTCGGCACCGAGATGACCGAAATCGGCCTGATGAGGGAAGCCGGTGCTGTTGCCTTTACCGATGGTCGACAAAGCGTGTCAGATTCACTTTTGATGCGGCGCGCGTTGACCTATGCCAATGATTTCGGCTGCCTTGTCATGCATTACACCGAAGACCGGGCGCTGGCCCGCGGCGGGGTGATGAACGAGGGCGAATTTGCCACCAGACTTGGCCTTCCCGGCATCCCTAAAGAGGCTGAGATCATTCCGCTTGAACGAGACCTTCGCCTTGTCGCGCTGACCCGGGGACGCTATCACGCAGCGGCAATATCCACCGTTGAAAGTGCGGCAGCGATTGCGGCTGCAAAGGCGCAAAATCTTCCGGTGACGGCGGGAATATCGATCAACCACCTGACCTTGAATGAAAATGACATCGGCCGCTACCGCACTTTCTTCAGGCTCGCACCGCCATTGCGAAAAGAAGCCGACCGGCTGGCCATGGTCGAGGCTTTGCGCAATGGCACAATCGATATCATCGTTTCTAACCACAATCCCCAGGATGTGGACACAAAACGCCATCCATTTGCCGAAGCTGAAGAAGGCGCGGTTGGGCTTGAAACCCTGTTGGCGGCAGCGCTTCGGCTTTATCACAATGGTGATGTACCCCTGCTGAGACTGATTGAAGCCATGACCAGCGCTCCGGCAAAACTGTTCAATCTGCCGGGAGGTTCGCTGGAGCCTGGAAAGCCCGCTGACCTGATTGTCGTCGATATCGATGAGCCCTGGGTACTTGAAGACGCCGATTTACTATCCAGATCGAAGAATACACCATTTGAAGACGCCAGATTTCAAGGGCGGGTCTTGCAAACATTGGTCGCCGGACGCACAATACACGCTCGTACAATCTGACTTTCTCCGGAGACTGGTGCATGCCCGATATTACCGTGTGGTCGCAGGCCTGGCCCATGTTGGTGTTGGCCTGGTTGTTCGGCTACCTGCTTGGCTCGACACCGTTTGGCCTGATCTTCACCCGACTTGCCGGTTTGGGTGATGTGCGCGAGATAGGTTCGGGCAACATTGGTGCGACCAATGTACTGCGTACCGGAAATCGTTGGCTTGCAGCGCTTACTTTGCTGGCGGATTTGCTAAAGGGTGCGATTGCTGTTCTGGTTGCTTCCTGGTGGGGGCTGGACGCAGCACTGCTTGCGGGCTTTGGCGCCTTTATCGGCCATCTTTTTCCGCTGTGGCTGAAATTCAATGGCGGCAAGGGCGTTGCCACTTATATCGGCGTTTTGGCCGCCGTGTCATTGCTGGCACAGACCATTTGGCCGGTGGTGATATTTGCCGTCAGTTGGCTGACCGTCGCCGGCGTTTTTCGCATTTCATCGCTGGCAGCACTAGTTGCCATGATTATTACACCGCTGTTTACCTGGTCTATTGGCCTGTTGCAGGAAACAGAATTGATGGGCCTGCTTTCTGCCCTGTCAATTGCCAAACATCACCAAAACATCTCGCGGTTGCTTAATGGTGCCGAAAGTCGCATTGGGTCAAAGGACTAGCCGGCATTATGATTGAGAAGCCAGAAAAGACCGGTGTTGAGCTCAGCGACCGCCAACGACTTGCCTGGTTGAGGTTGATCCGGAGCGACAATGTTGGCCCGGTGAGCTTTCGCGAGCTGATCAACCGGTTTGGCACGGCGGAAATTGCGCTCGATGCGCTGCCCGAACTGATGGCAAGGGGCGGCAAGAAAGGCAGTATCAACATAACAAGCCGCCGCGACGCCGAGCGCGAAATGGATATTGCTGCACAATATGGCGCACGGTTTATCGGCCTTGGCGAGCCGGATTACCCGATGGCGCTAAAGCTGGCCGACACCCCATCGCCACTGATTGCGGTGAGAGGAGCCATTCAACCACTGGAAAATCATGTTGTCTCGATTGTCGGATCGCGCAATTCCTCGCTGTCAGGGGCCAAGATTACCAGACAGATCGCACAGGATGTCGGCAGGGCCGGCTTCTCAGTCGCATCGGGCCTGGCGCGCGGTATCGACACGGCGGTGCATGAGGCAAGTCTCGAAAGTGGTACAATTGCAGTATTCGCCGGCGGACTGGATGTGGTCTATCCGCCTGAAAACGCGCCCTTGCTTGGTAAAATCATCGCTGAGGGCGGATCAGTAATCAGCGAGATGCCGTTTGGCTGGCAACCCCGGTCTCAGGATTTTCCGCGTCGCAATCGGCTGGTAGCCGGTCTTGCCCTTGGACTGGTGGTGGTTGAGGCCGCCAATCGATCGGGTTCGCTTATTAGTGCCAGGCTGGCCAATGAAATGGGCAGGCTAGTTTTCGCGGTGCCGGGGTCTCCTCTCGACCCGCGTTGCGCCGGCACCAATCACTTGTTGAAACAGGGTGCCATTGTGACCACGGGGGCGCAAGACGTGCTTGATGCCCTGGCGCCGTTGACCACATCATCAATTGAACAGGCACCATATTCGCTGGAAGAGCGCGACAAGGAAGTAAGACCCATTGCACCTCTTCCAGCCGATGAGAGTGACCGACAAACACTTATTTCAGCGTTAGGCCCCACGCCATGCGACATCAACGATATCCTCCGCTTTACCGGATTGACGGCACCACTGGTGCAACTCATTTTACTTGAACTGGAACTTGCCGGTCGGCTTGAACGTCATTCGGGCAACATGGTTTCGCTGATTTAAAGATGAATTGCACATCATTGTCGGGCCTGTAAATCGCGGCCAAGACACCTACATTAACGCAGAATTCACGAAGTTGATATCGAGGCGCCATTCTTGACCAGCATAACCACATTTACCGACGATGCGCTGATTGCAATTGACGCGTTGGGCAATGCTGCGCGAAATCTTGTTTCACCCAGCCTGCGATTTGGTGTGACTGGTCTTTCGCGTGCCGGGAAAACCGTATTCATCACCGCACTGGTGCATAATCTCATCCACGGCGGTCGATTGCCCTTGTTTTCGGCTCAGGCGTCCGGCCGGCTGGCGCGAGCTTATCTGCAACCACAACCCGACGACAATGTGCCTCGGTTTCAATATGAAGAACATCTGAAATCACTGCTTGAGGAACGTGATTGGCCAAGTTCCACCCGCGCCATATCCGAACTGCGGCTGACCCTTGAATACGAATCGGCCAGTGCCTGGAACCGCACCTTCGGACGCGGCCAATTATCCCTGGATATCGTCGATTACCCCGGTGAATGGCTGCTTGATCTGCCACTTTTGGCAAAATCATACGAGGCGTGGTCAAATGAAGCGATCAAACTATCACGCTTACCAAACAGAATTGGGATGGCCAAACCCTGGCACGAGAAATTGGCACTTGCTGATCACACGGCGGCCGAAGACGAGACTTTTGCCAGAGAACTCGCGGCTATATTTACCCAGTATCTGCATGATTGCCGGCAGGACAAATCAGCCCTTTCGACCCTTCCACCTGGTCGATTTTTGATGCCCGGCGATCTTGAGGGCTCCCCTGCCCTGACCTTCGCACCGCTTGATATGCCCAAGGATGCGAAGCCTGAAACCGGCTCTCTGCACGCCATGATGGCCAGGCGCTACGAGGCCTATAAATCCATTGTGGTCAAACCATTCTTTCGCGAGCATTTTGCCCGTGTTGACCGGCAAATCGTGTTGGTTGATGCGTTGCAGGCGCTTAACGCCGGCAATCACGCGGTGCAGGATCTGGAAAATGCGCTGACCGATATTCTGGCCTGTTTCAGGCCCGGCCGAGCTTCCTGGTTGACTTCACTATTTACTTCGCGCACCGACCGGATACTCTTTGCCGCCACCAAGGCGGACCATTTGCATCACGAAAACCACGACCGGCTGGAAAAACTGTTATCTCATCTGGTGGCCAATGCGATCAACAAGGCCAAGTTCGCCGGTGCTCGTGTCGAAGTGGCCGCCATTGCTGCGGTTCGAGCCACCAGGGAAGCAGAGTTGCAAGCGGATGACGAGAGACTGCCGGTTATTGTCGGAACGCCGTTGGCCGGTGAGATGATCGATGGCGAAACATTTGATGGTGAAGCCGAGACAGCGATCTTTCCAGGAGATCTGCCGGTAACGCTTGCTGAAACAATGTCGGGAGATGCCCCACCGCCGATGGATCTCAACTTTGTCCGTTTTCGTCCACCGAAACTGGATCAAACGGCGGAAGGACTGACATTGTCACTGCCACATATCAGGCTTGACCGGGCATTGGAGTTTTTACTGGGAGACCAATTGCAATGAGCAAGCAGCCCAGAAAACCAAGAGTGGTCAAACTTAACCGGTCTGATAATTCCCGGCCGATAAAGAAGCAGCCAGAAAAAGCCGAAGAAACAATCAGAAAACCTCGTGCGCAGAATAATCTTGCGATGTTGACACCGGTCTCTGACGAGTTGGCGCAAATTCCGTCAAGCGAGCGGCTTGATGATCTTGCAGGCGAACTCACCCCGCCACCGGCAACGCCACCAAAGAGACGGTTTTCATTCGCCAGAATATTGCTCTTCGGCCTTGGCGGATTGGTGACGCTCGGCTTCGGCCTGACAATTGATCGGCTCGTGCGGGAACTGTTTGCCCGCAACGACTGGCTCGGCTGGCTGGCCCTGGGGCTGACGGGGCTGGTGGTCCTGGCGGCGTTGGGGATCATCGTTCGCGAGATCGCCGGTCTGATGAGGCTGCGCCAGATCGAAGCCTTGCGTCAAAAGACAGCAGTGCTGTCCGATCAAAGCGACATGCGCTCTGCCGGCAAATTAGCCGATCAACTGATGGAGTTGTACGCAGCGCGACCGGATACGGCCAGAGGCCGCGCGGCGTTAAAGGCGCATGAGGGGGAAATCATCGACGGTCCGGACCTGATCGCCCTGGTGGAACGTGATCTGATCGCGCCGCTTGACAAGAAAGCGCGGGAAGCGGTGTTGAGCGCGGCAAAACGGGTTAGTGTGGTTACCGCGGTGTCCCCGCGCGCCATCGTCGATATCGCCTATGTGGCGATAGAAAATATGCGGTTGATCCGCCATTTGTCGGAGCTTTATGGCGGGCGACCCGGCACCATTGGTATGATGCGGCTGGCCAGAAACGTGCTCGGGCATCTGGCGGTTACCGGCTCAATTGCTATCGGTGACAGTGTAATTCAACAATTTGTCGGCCATGGCCTCGCGGCCAGACTTTCTTCCAGATTGGGCGAAGGTGTGATCAACGGCTTGTTGACCGCCAGAGTTGGGATTTCAGCCATCGATCTTTGTCGTCCAATGCCATTTGCCCACGAAAAACGCCCGGGGGTCGGGGATTTCATGGCCGATCTGCTGTCAACCGCGGGTTCGCAAAAAAAAGCCGGCTGAATAGATCGCTCAACCGAAGTTTGACCCGTTGGTACGTATAGACAATAGTGCCGCCCATGATGCGATACATTGTTGATCACTGGCACGGCCGACACCCGGTTTCACGGGCCTTTTGGATCAATTTCGCGGCTTTGAGAGTTTTGCTGCAGGCGGTGCAACCGCTGTTCCAAAGCCCCTATCTCGATGATCCCGCACTCGCCCTTCTAACGACAACTGGCTTCGCATTCGTGGCCCATTTCATTATTTTCCCCTGGCAGGTGGTCGGGGTTATTCGCAGCGGCTCGCAACATCTGCGCAATTACGGTTCAATGGCAATAGTGTGGGGTATGCAGCTTGGCCTGCTGTTGAGCACCTGGGCGGTATTGTGGAGCCTGTTGTCCGCCTGGTATTCACTGCTGCCGGAAGAGGAATTGTTTTCAACCCGCATGGATCGGGAACATGCAAGCAAATATTCCCTCACTTTGGACGAAAAGGGTGAAACCATTGTTTTCAAGGGTTTGGTTGAATTGGGGTCTTCCAAGCGTTTTGCTGCGATGATGCGTGAGACGACCGGTGTGAAACGGCTAATTCTTCAAAGCGACGGTGGCAATATCTATGAGGCAAGGGGCATCGCCAGGCTGGTCAAGGCGCACCGGTTGACCACCGTTGTACACAATGACTGCAGCTCCGCTTGCACCACCATTTTCATTGCCGGCGAGCGTCGGCTGATATCAAAAACCAGCCGTTTGGGGTTTCACCAATACCGGCTCGATGCCAACTACCCCATTCCCAATGTTGATCCCGAAAAAGAACAGCAAAAAGAGCGGCAATTCTATCAAAGTCAGTCAGTCAAAAACGAATTTCTCGACCGCATTTTCACCGCTGGGGCCGAGAATATCTGGTATCCGTCGACCAGCGAGTTAGTGGATGGCGGCGTGGTTCATGCATTGATAGCAGACTGAGGTGCGGCGCTTATTTTCCACTACCGGCAAAAAAATCCTTCAACGCAGCTACCAGCCGTTCAATTGCCGTATCATCGATATCGAGATGGACAACCAACCGTATTTCCGGCAAACCGCCATCAATAAGCAGGTTTTGGCCGATCAGGAACTCCTGCAGGGAATGGTGGTCGGCATTTTTCGGGCGAAAGAAAATCATGTTGGTGCCGGCTTTGTCCGGGTCAAGCACCAGCTCTTCGAATTCATCCATGACATCTCTCAGATGAGCAGCACGGGCGTGATCCTCCTCAAGCCGCTCAATATTGTGCTCCAGCGCATAAAGTCCGGCAGCGGCCAATATGCCCGCCTGTCGCATACCGCCACCCAGCATCTTCCTTATGTAGCGGGCGCGATGAATGAGTTCTCCCGGCCCGCACAACACCGAGCCAACCGGTGCGCCAAGCCCCTTTGAAAGGCAAACCGAAACCGTATCGGCCTTTGCCGCCAACACGGCCGGGCTTGCGCTGCTGGCCACAGCCGCGTTCATCAACCGCGCGCCATCAAGGTGAACAGACAATCCGCGTTGGTGGGCCATATCAGCAATCGCTTCGATTGCAGCCTGATCCTGCACCCGCCCGTTAACGGTATTTTCTAGACACACCAATCGGGTTTTTCCAAAGTGTATGTCGTCGGGCTTGATTGCTGCTTCAATGTCGGTCGCATTGAGGCCTCCGTGCGCATCAACCGGCAGATGGACCGGCGATATGCCCCCCAATACGGCAGCACCTGCAGCCTCATAGTGGCTGATATGATAGATATTGCCGCCGATATATTCCTCGCCCCGGCCACAATGGGTGAGCATGGCGGTCAAATTGCTCTGGGTTCCCGACGTGACAAATAGCGCCTGCTCCTTGCCAAGCAATTCTGCCGCATAGCGCTCAAGTTCGTTTACCGTAGGATCGTCGCTATAAACATCGTCACCCACATCAGCCTCGGCAATTGCCTTGCGCATCGCTTCGCTTGGCCGGGTCACCGTGTCCGAGCGAAAATCTATCAAGGCGTTTTGCCGGACACTCGTCTGGATACTGACTGACTTCATATTGGCGTAGTCCGGCATGCCGGCCCTTCCAGCTGTTATTGATTTCATTGGGCTTTCATCGCCACCATGGCGGCGGCAAGATCTTCAATCGCACTGCCGGCCGATTTGAACAAGGTAATTTCTTCGACCGACCGCCGTCCCGCGGTTTCCCGGCACATGCCATAGAGATCGCCGGCAATGGCGTTTGCTTTAAGAATTCCCGATGCAATCGGAATGCAGATATCGCCCGCCTCCACCTTGGCGGCTTCGGTATCGACAAATACCCGCGATCGCCGGATGGCCTCGTCGTCCGCCTCTCTCATTTCAGGGGTGAAGCCGCCGATCAGGTCGAGATGCTGGCCGGGTTTTAGCCACTCGCCCTTGATGATCGGCTCATTAGACAGAGTGGCGCAGGTGATTATGTCGGTTCCATCAACCGCCGATACAAGTTCTCTCACGCAATTTGCCGTAATGCCGGCCTCGGCAAGCTTTGCAGCAAGCTTTTCAGCGCTTGCCAGATTGCGGTTCCAGATGGTGATTTTTTCTAGCGAAGGAATGGCGGCCCGATAGGCGTGGGCAAGCTGCTCAGCCACGGTGCCTGCACCGACGATCAACAGGTTTTTGGCATCTTTTCGCGCCAGATAGGTCGCCGCCAACGCCGAGGCCGCAGCCGTCCGCCGTGCGGTCATGACCGCCCCATCCAACAACGCCAGATGTTTGCCGGTGACCTCGTCGAACAAAAGATAAGTCGCCGAAACAGCAGCAAGGCTCCGCTCGCTATTGCCCGGGTGCACATTGACGATTTTCACGCCGCCATAGCTCTTGCCATCCATCCACGCGGGCATCAAAAGCAGTGTCGCGTCGGGCTCGTTAAGGCGCCTCATAATGTGATGATGACGGAGCGGCGCTTGGCCGCCACTTACAAACATCGCGCGCAAACCTTCAAGCAGCGCCGGATAGGAGATCGCCGCCATGGTTTCATCCTTGGTGAAGACTTTCATGCGCAAATTTCCCTTCAGGCCGTTTGCCAAATTGCCACGCGGCACATAAAAGACGATATCAGGTTCCTTTTCCCCAGTGAATCACTGTTTGAGACAAATATCCGGCCGGAGATAGCTATGCCAACAAAATCCAATGCACCCAAACCATGGAACGAGATGGCCGCCACTTTGGTCGATGTGGCCACCGGGCGCAAGGCGGCTGATACGGTTATCCGCAATGGCAAATGGGTCAATGTCTATTCCGGTGAAATTATCGCCGATACCGATATCGCCATCATCGGTGGCCGTTTTGCCTATGTCGGTGAAAACGCCGACCACTGTGTCGGCAATGATACGGTATTGGTGGATGCTGGTGGGCAATATTTGGTCCCCGGCCTTTGTGATGCCCATATGCATGTGGAATCCGGCATGGTAACCGTGAGCGAGTTCGCCCGCGCCGTCATTCCCCATGGCACGACCTCGATGTTTATCGACCCACATGAGATCGCCAATGTGTTGGGGCTTGAAGGTGTGCGGTTGATGCATGACGAGGCGGTGGCGATGCCGATCAATGTGCATGTGCAAATGCCGAGTTGTGTACCCTCAGCCCCGGGACTTGAAATCGGTGGTGCTGAACTCGGCCCCGATGATGTGCGCGAAGCTTTGAGCTGGCCGAATATCATCGGCCTTGGCGAAGTGATGGATTTTCCCGGTGTTGCCGCCAATTCAAGCCGTATGACCGGTGAAATTGCGGCGACCATGGCCACCGGCAAGACTATCGGCGGACATTATGCTTCCCCCGACCTCGGCCCCGCCTTCCATGGCTATGTGGCCGGTGGACCAGAAGACGACCACGAGGGCACCCGCGCCATCGATGCAATCTCACGGGTGCGCCAGGGCATGCGGGCGATGTTGCGGCTTGGGTCCGCCTGGTATGATGTGGCCGAGCAGGTAAAGGCGATAACCGAACAGGGGCTTGATCCGCGTAACTTTATTCTTTGCACCGATGACAGCCATTCCGGCACGCTGGTGCATGAGGGCCATATAAACCGCGTGGTTCGCCACGCCATCGCACAAGGTCTCAAGCCGGTTACCGCGATCCAGATGGCAACATTGAACACGGCACAGCATTTCCGCCTTGAGCGTGAGATCGGCTCTATTGCCCCCGGCCGTATCGCCGATCTGTTGATCGTCTCTAACCTGCCTGAAATGACCATCCATACAGTCTATAGCCGCGGCCAGAAAGTGGCCGACGGTTCCGGTCTTGCCATCGACATTCCCGCCTGGTCATACCCCGAACACGTCAAGAACACGGTCAATGTGGGCCGAAAGCTTGATAGCGAAGTGTTCGATATCAAGGCCCCTGAAGGTGCCAACAAAGTGCGTGTCAATGTTATCGGCGTGATTGAAAACCAGGCGCCGACGCGGGCATTGGTGGAAGAACTTGATGTTGAAGACGGTCTGGTAGAGATGGACCAGGACAACGATATTTGCCAGATCGCATTGGTAGAACGGCACCGGGGCAGCGGCGACGTGGTCAATGGCTTTGTTTCCGGTTTTGGCTATGACGGCCCTTGCGCCATGGCCTCAACCGTTGCCCACGACAGCCATCACATGATCGTTGTCGGCACGTCAAAAGAAGATATGGCACTGGCTGCCAATCGGCTTGGCGAGGTCGGCGGTGGTGTGGTTTTCTATTCACGTGGCAAGGAGCTCGCCCTGGTTGAAATGCCGATTGCCGGACTGATGTCGGATGAGCGCGCCGAAATTGTTGCGGCAAAGGCCGAGAACCTTGTCGCCGCCATGGCCAGTTGCGGCTGTTCCATCAACAATGCCTATATGCAGCATTCGTTGCTGGCGCTGGTGGTGATACCGGAAATCCGTATATCCGATCAGGGCATCATCGATGTCAGGACATTTGAGAAAATCGACCTGTTTGCAAGAAATGAGTAAACGCGCACTTTTTTATGCCGAAAACGCCAGTTTGCCATCGAAGCCACGTGACATATTGCACCTTGCGGTTAGTTCTGGTTAACGATTTGGGCGAAGACAACTTGCAAAATATCGATTTGAGTCACACTATGGCAGCGATTTCCAGTAAGCCCCACTATCGCGGGGTAAGGCGTCCACGAATTTGCTGGTCAAAACAAGCGGGCGCGATCGGAAGGGCGCATTATGGATAAAGCGATTTCAAAGCGAAACATATTGGTATTTCCACTCCTTGCTCTAACGGTATTCGCGACCGGCTGCACGAGCACCAATACCGGGTCTTCGACCCATGGCGGTATTGTCGGCGCACAAGCCAGATCGCCCTTTGATGATCCGGGCTCTAAAGCGCTTAACCGGGCCTGGGCGGCCCGCGGCCAGCCACAACAATTTGACTACAGCTCAATTTACGCCTCCGCCGCCGATGGCGATATTGTCATGAGCGCCTTTAATCACAACAAGATGAGCGACAAATATCTGCGCAAGCAGGTTCGTTTCTTCGGCCCCGAGGCACCGGGAACCATTGTTGTTGATGCTTCGGGCCCTCATCTTTATCTGGTTCAAGCGGGCGGTATGGCGATGCGCTACGGCATTGCGGTCGGCAAGGAGGGATTTGGCTGGACCGGAAGTGCCAGGGTTCAGCGCAAAACCACCTGGCCCACGTGGACACCACCAGCAGAAATGATCAAGCGCAAGCCGAGCCTGGCCAAATATGCCGAGGGTATGCCGGGTGGCACAAATAATCCACTTGGAGCACGCGCCATTTATCTTTACAAGAATGGCAAGGACACGCTTTACCGCATTCATGGCACAACCCGGCCGCACAGCATTGGCCGCAAGGCTTCCAGCGGCTGTTTCCGCATGATTAATCAGGATGCAGCCGATCTATATGCGCGCGTGCAAGCTGGCGCCAATGTTTATGTGCGTTCCTATCTGCGTGAAACTGAATCCAGATAGGGCGTCAAACCGCTACATCGGCGATAATTGTTTCGGCAGCTACGGTCCGGTTTTGATATGTCGGAAGCCGCCCGGATTTCATCAAATTGGGCGCAGTACACACTCATGGCTGGCGCTTTCGCCGCACATCGTCTAAACCCGCTCCGAATTGACACTTCCTGGAGCACAGCCCGCCATGCGCGCCTTGCAACTTCTCGCCGACAAACATGTTTCGATCACCGATATCGCAGAACCGCAAGAACCTGCGGAGGGAGAGGTTCAACTGCGCATCAAGGTTGTCGCCCTCAATCACATTGACGTGTGGGGCTGGCGCGGCATGGCATTCGCCAAGCGCAAACTGCCGATGGCGGTTGGAGCAGAAGCTTCTGGCGAAGTGGTTAAACTCGGCCCCGGTGTTGCTGACCTAAAATGCGGCCAGCTTGTATCCATCTACGGTGCCCAAACCTGCGGTCTTTGTGCGCCGTGTAGCCAAGGCAGGGACAATCTTTGTGAACACGTCGGTGGGGTCCACGGCTTCCACCTAGATGGCTTTGCCCGCGAATTGGTCAATATGCCCGCCCGACTGCTGGTGCCCGCCCCTCCCGGCGTTGATGCGGTGGGCGCGGCTCTGGCGCCGGTTACCTTCGGCACTGTCGAGCACATGCTGTTCGATAATGCCAAACTTACTTCCGGCGAAACCGTGCTTGTCCATGCCGGCGGCTCGGGCATAGGCTCAGCCGCCATCCAGTTGGCCAAGAACATCGGCTGCACGGTAATCACCACGGTCGGTAGTGACGAAAAAATCGAGCGCTGTCATGAGCTTGGCGCTGACCACGTGATCAACTATCGTGAGGACCGGTTTGAGGGTGTAACCCGCAAACTGACCAAAAAGCGGGGCGTTGATGTGGTGTTTGAACATGTCGGCCCGGACACGTGGCAGGGTTCGATGTTGTGCCTGAAACGAGGTGGAAGACTGGTCACCTGCGGCTCGACCAGCGGTGTATCGGCCAGCACCAATTTGATGATGCTGTTCCAACAGCAATTGAAACTGCTGGGTTCTTTCGGCTGTCGAATGGAAAACATGGCCGATGCCATGCACAAGATGGCCAAGAATTATGTTCAACCGGTGATCGATAAGGAAATCGAGTTCGGCGATCTGGCGACCGCGCTTGAACGCATGGAAAGCCGCAAAGTATTTGGCAAAATTATCATGCGGATGAATTGAACAACATGAAGGTCAAGCGCCACCCGCTGGTCGAGCGAAGTTACATCAAAGCGAAGATCGTCAAAGACTGGATTATCGCCAAGCTGGTCGGGCTGGTTCTTCATTATTTGAAAAAGTTGCCGCCTGAACGTTCAACAGAACTGGCCGAGCGCAATTTCCGGCGACTGGCCATGTGGTTGCCGCGCACGGCACTTGCCCGGCGCAATATGAGTATGGCCTTTCCTGAAAAAACGCCCGGTGAGATCAACGCCCTGTTGCGTGAAATGTGGGGCAATTTCGGCCGGGCGATGGCTGAGTATGTCTTTCTCGACCAATTGTTCGATTTCGACCCGGAACGGCCAAATGAGGGTCGGGTTGAGTTTTCGGGGATCGAGCATTTCCGCATGATAAGGGACACTGACGGCCCCGTAATCCTGTTTACCGGCCACACCGGCAACTGGGAATTGCTGCCCATCGGTGCGGCGGTCTATGATCTCAATGTGACGGCGCTTTTTCGACCGCCGAATAATCGTTTTCTGGCGAAAAAGGTGCTTAAGGCGCGACGCACCACAATGGGCCATTTGGTGCCATCACGCGCTGGTGCCGCATGGGCGCTGGCAGACGTGATGGAAAAAGGTGGCACAGTGGGATTGCTGGTCGACCAGCACTTTACCAAGGGCCCGATGATAGATTTTTTTGGCCACAAGGCCCGCGCCAACCCGCTATTGGCAAAACTGGCCCGGCAGTTTGACTGCCCGGTCTATCCCGCGCGCTGTATCCGGCTTAAAGGCGGACGGTTTCGCCT
Organism: Rhizobiaceae bacterium; assembly: GCA_965248135.1. Classification (GTDB taxonomy): domain Bacteria; phylum Pseudomonadota; class Alphaproteobacteria; order Rhizobiales; family Rhizobiaceae; genus SZUA-100. The sequence continues at coordinate 161,667 of CBDFIN010000008.1, forward strand.
GGAGTTGCAGGACCCAATCACCCTGCCCCGCAACAAGACCGGAGAAATCGACGTGCCTGCCTCAACCCAGATGATCAATTCGATTGTCGAAGACTGGGTGCGGCAATATCCGGCCCAATGGCTCTGGTTGCACAATCGTTGGCGCGGCGGCAACACACCATGATAATTCGCCCAGAATGCCGTGCCGATATCACAGCGATACGAAATGTCCATATCAACTCGTTTTCGGATAATCAGGAGGCCGATCTGGTTGATGCATTGAGGGATCAACACGACGCCGTATTGTCGCTGGTTGCAATTGATGGTGATACCATCGTTGGTCATGTCATGTTCTCGCGAATGCGAGCGCCATTTAGTGCCCTGGGGCTCGCCCCGGTTGCCGTTCTCGCTGATCATCGCAAGAAGGGGGTCGCCGACGGTCTCATAAAAAAAGGCATCGAATTGGCAAAACTTGCGGCATGGGAGGGGATGTTCGTCCTTGGCAATCCCGATTACTACCAGCGTTTCGGCTTCAGTGTCGCTGCTGCCGCCGAATTCCAGTCGCGCTATGCCGGACCTTACTTCATGGCCCTTTCATTGCAGGGAAGTGAATTCCCGGTCCACACCGGTGCGGTCTCCTATGCGGACGCGTTCGATGCGTTGGAATGAGATCAACAGCGGTGTAGAACAGCGGAGATAACTGCCTTCCCGGTCATCAATTTCCGCTTTATTCGATGTCTTCCACAGCCTTGTCTTCACCCGAAACCTGGTGGGCGAGCGCTGCTTCCATGAATTCATTGAGATTGCCGTCGAGCACCGCCGTCGGGTTGGTGCTTTCGATACCGGTGCGCAAATCCTTTACCAACTGATAGGGCTGCAGCACGTAAGAACGGATTTGATGGCCCCAGCCAATATCGGTTTTCGCCTCGTGCGCCGACTGGGTTGCTTCCTCTCGTTTCTTGATCTCCATATCATACAAACGCGCCCGCAACGCCTTCATCGCATTGGCGCGATTTTGGTGTTGGGATTTCTCTGACGAGGTCACCACTGTGCCGGTTGGCAGGTGGGTAATGCGCACGGCCGAATCGGTGGTGTTGACGTGCTGCCCCCCTGCGCCCGAGGAACGGTAGGTATCGACCCGGATATCCTTGTCCTGGATATCGACTTCGACATTATCGTCAATCACCGGATATACCCACACCGACGAAAACGACGTGTGGCGGCGCGATTGGCTGTCATAGGGCGAAATACGGACCAGCCGGTGCACGCCGGACTCGGTTTTTGCATAGCCATAGGCGTTGTGGCCCTTGATCAAAATGGTTCCAGATTTTATGCCTGCTTCGTCGCCGGGCGTTGTCGACATCACCTCGAGCTTGAACCCCTGCTGTTCAGCCCATCTTGAATACATCCGCATAAGCATGGCCGCCCAATCCTGACTTTCCGTACCTCCGGCACCCGAATGAACCTCAAGAAAGGTGTCATTGGCATCAGCCTCACCAGAAAGCAGCGTATCGACCTGGCGTTTACCGAGGTTTTTGTGCAGCACGCGCAATGCCATCTCAGCTTCGGCAACGACCTCATCGTCGCCCTCTTCTTCACCCATTTCGATGAGATCAGTGCAGTCGGTCATTTCGGTTTCAAGACCGTTTATCGACGTGATCGAATTCTCCAGATGCTGGCGCTCGCGCATTAATTTCTGCGCCTCGGCCGGATCGTTCCACAATTCCGGCGCCTCGGCCTTGTCGTTCAGCAGTGCCAGACGCGTTTGTGCTTTTCCCCAGTCAAGATGACGTCGTAAGAGACTGATCGTCTGCGTTATTTCGTCAACAAGGCCTTGCGATTCTGCACGCATTTATTGGTGTTTCCATTCATTAGAAAGCGCAATACGACCGCTGGCGTCCATTGATCGATGCGCAAAAATAGGTCTGTAGCTTGCGGAAGTAAAGGGCGCCGTCGGTGGTTTTCTCAAGCCGGCCGGCAGAAATCAAACTGCATTTGGGACGTATTTTTCATAGCGACCGCATTCATGGTTAGTAAAGGCCACCGGTGCCGGAAACCACTGCCCGGTTTGCCTGCGGCGTAACCGTCAATAAACCGCGGGCCAGTTCTTCTTCAAATCCGATGACAGAAAAAGTGTCCGGTGGACGAGTGCCAGGTTTGAAGGCTTCCAGTATGACACCCTTGCCACCTTTTTTTGCCCGTAATCCGGTCCTGCGATTGATCGGGATCAGTTGAATACCATGAGGCACCCGGAATTTCACCGGTGGCACGCCTTTCAATGCTGCTTCCATGAATTCGCGAAAAATCGGCGCGGCAAGACCGCCACCCGTGCTGCCCCGGCCCATCGGCTTTGGCCGGTCAAAGCCAATAAAAACACCAACCGTCAGATCACTTGAATAACCTACGAACCAGGCGTCCTTTTCCTCGTTGGTTGTCCCTGTTTTGCCGGCAATTGGTCTTCCCATGGTGCTTAGTTTGGCCGCTGTTCCGCGCTGCACAACGCCTTCCATCATGGAGGTGATCTGATAGGCGGTCATCGGATCTAGAACCTGCTCACGGTTGTCTTTCAGTACCGGTTCTTCCTGACCGCGCCATTGTTCAACCGAACAGGTTTCACAAATGCGCTCTTCGTGCTTGAAAATTGTCTTGCCGTAGCGGTCCTGGATGCGGTCAATCAGTGACGGGTTGATATATTTACCGCCATTGGCAAGCACAGCATAGGCGCTGACCAGCCGCATGACGGTCGTCTCGCCCGAACCAAGCGACATCGCCAGAACCGGTAACATATTGTCGTAAATACCAAAGTTCTTGGCATATTTAGCGACCAGCGGCATGCCCATGTCCTTGGCCAGGCGCACGGTCATCAGGTTGCGCGACCGTTCGATACCGAGCCGCAAGGTAGACGGACCGGCATATGTTCCGCCATAGTTTTTCGGCTCCCATAGGCCAAGGGTGCGCCCTTGATTGATCTTGATCGGGGCATCAAGCACCACCGAAGACGGGGTGTAACCATTGTCGAGTGCGGCTGCATATACAAATGGCTTGAATGCCGAACCGGGTTGACGATAGGCCTGGGTGGCCCGATTGAACTGGGATTGCGAGAAGGAAAAACCACCGACCATCGCCAGAACACGGCCCGTGTGGGGATCCATGGCGATGATGGCCCCACCAATTTTTGGCGGCTGGCGCAATCGATAGCCTGTGTCATCCGATTTTTTCTCGACATAGACAACATCGCCAATGCTCAATATCTGGTCGACCGTCTTGGCTTTGCGGCGTTTTTCATCCTTGATAGTGACCAGCTTCGCCCATTTCATATCCTTAAGGGAAATCGTTACTTCATCCCGCTGATCGGATATTTTTTTGGAAACAAGCGTTTTTGGCCGCAGGCCAACCCGCGCTTCACTACCATTAATCGACAATACCACCGCCAAGGTCCATTCCGGCACATCCGTGAACGGTTTGACCTTATTCAACACTATGCCCCAGTCATCGCCAGGTTCGATTGTCGTGACAGGACCACGGTAACCATGGCGGATATCATATTTGATTAAACCTTTTATCAGCGCTCTGCGTGCAGCGACCTGAAGTCTGGGATTAAGTGTGGTGCGGATAGAAAGACCGCCCTCATATAGCGCATCTTCGCCATACCGCTGGACGATTTCTCGGCGCACTTCTTCAGAAAAATATTCCGAGGCAAACAGATAAGCACCCTTTGGCCTTGGGTTGACCCCCAAGGGCTGCTTCTTTGCCTTGTCACCATCATCAAACGAGATGAAATTATTGCTCACCATACGGTTTATGATGGTATTCCGGTGTTCCACCGCCCGTTTGGGATGGCGGAACGGATGGTAGTTATTGGGCGCCTTGGGCAGGCTTGCCAGGTAGGCTGTTTCAGCAAGGGTAAGTTCGTTGACAGACTTGTTAAAATACGCAAGCGAAGCGCCAGCTACGCCATAAGAACCCAATCCGAGGAAAATTTCATTCATATAGAGTTCGAGGATACGATCCTTTGAGTAGGCCCGCTCGATGCGCAAGGAGAGAATCGCCTCTTTGATTTTACGGTCGATCGAGCGCTCATTCGATAGCAGAAAGTTTTTCGACACCTGCTGGGTAATGGTTGATCCGCCGACCTTGCGTTTGCCTTTGCCAAAATTTTTGACATTGGTCACTACGGCGCGGGCAAGCCCGGGAATTGAAATGCCCTTGTGGCTGTAAAAGTTCTTATCCTCGGCGGCGATAAATGCCTGTTTCAATTTCTCCGGTATTGCTTGAATGGGAAGATAAAGCCGTCGTTCGCGTGCATATTCTGCCATCAGGCTGCCGTTGACCGCGTGAATCCTGGTCGTTACCGGCGGCTCGTAGCGGTTGAGCACCTCAAAGTCCGGCAGATCGGCCACCAGCTTGGAAACGTACCAACCAACACCCAGGGCAACAATTAAAAACACCGATGCGCCAATACCAAACAGATAGCCAATCAGTCGCAAAAACATTTATATTTCTCCAACGGTTGTCTCACTGCGCAATCTCCAACAACCCAAATGAACTGATTTGTGCATTAATTGTACCAGTTTCTTACACGGCGTCCTAGCACGAAGTTCCAGCCTTGGTGTATCGCGGCTGTTAATTGGTAAGTGTGGCAATTGTCTGATCAGGTCAAGCATGGTTTGGAATTCGGCTCTTTTTTAAACATAGTCTGTCTCTGCAACAGGAAGTGTCGCCCCAATAACCAGGCAGAGCCGGTCGAATGTTGTGTATTGGTGACCATATTCGTCCTATCTTCGTGCCACATGGGTAAGAAGAAAGCGCACGATTGCGGTCTTGACGGGTTTGGCGGCGCGTTCCTGCCATTGACGGTCTTTCATCTGATGCTCATCTTCAGCATTTGACATATAGCCCAGTTCCAACAGGACGGAGGGTATGCCATGTGCCCGCAATACGTGAAAATTGGCGGCCCGCACAGGATTTTTGATCAGTCGAATACGGCCTTTTAACTGGCCAGCCAGCGCATCTGCAAATTGGCCGGAAAACAGCTTTGTCTCCCTTCTAGTAAGATCGATCAGAATATCAGTGACTTCATTACTGGTTTCTGGCAGCACCAGCCCGGCAAACAAATCGGCACGGTTTTCCTTTTCAGCAATCATTCTTGACAGTTCGTCCGATCCTTCAGCTGACAGAGTATAGATCGTTGCGCCGCGAATATGACGTTGACGCAACGAATCGGCGTGAACAGAAATCATCAAATCCGCTTCGTTACGGCGCGCTATCGCAACTCTTTCGTCGAGGGAGACAAACACATCGCTGTCGCGGGTTGAAATTACATGGACCCTTTTGTCGCGTTCCAACTCACTTTTTAATGCAAGGGAAAATTCCAGCGTGACTGATTTCTCTAACGAACCGCCATTGCCTTCCGCACCACCGTCAATTCCCCCATGGCCAGGGTCGATCACCACCACAAATCTCGAACCGTTGATGCGTTTTCCCCGACTGATGCGATCGCCCTTGTAAGCGACATTGCCCGAATTTCCGAACTGACCTGTGTGCAGAAATACAGCTTCACGATAGCTTTCATAATCGGTCTTCATAAGATCGATTATCAACCGGTGGCGCCCGTCATCGCCCAACGGCGAGACAACCGATTTTTCAATCTTTGTCGGCGAATTGGTCATCAAGACAATACGAGAGCGACCCGGTGCAATGGCTCCCTGGCGAATATCACTGACAAGACCACGGATGCGGTCTTGATATTCTCCACCAAAGTTGAACACGGTTTCCGGCAGATCGATCACCACTCGGTTTGGGTTTTCCAAATAGAGCACTTTGTGAGTTATCTTACGGTCAAAATCGACGAATAATCTTGTCCGGTTTTTATCTCCCACAACGCTTGCGGCAAATGCAATTGCCGGCTTTTGCTGTTGCGTGCCCTCCTCATCACCGGCTGCTACAGCAATTCCAGCCTGGACGGCGAGCAATATGGCCGTCAACAACAAAACTACTGTGGTTCCCGTCAGACGGGCTGATATGAAATGGTTGCGGCTCATGGTGTTTCTGCGGAGCGTTTTTTGGTTGAAAGCTGCTCTTGATCTCCAGATATCGAAGCTAGGGATTTATGGTTAACAGATTGTTGCCAGAATTTTCACATCGTCATGGTCAGCTTGCAAATTTCAGGCTAAATTGTCGTGGAATTTATTTTTCTTGTCATATTGGTGAATGGCGCATATGTGTACTGATATGGAATCCGGTTTCGATTTGACGGGACACGGGCCAGAGTAAGAGTGAAATGTGGCAAACTGATTTTATGAAAAAGCCGTAAAGCAGGTTTGAATAATACAATCAAAGCAACACTTTAGTGGCGTTGACAAGCGTCCGCTCCGGCCATCCGACGTCTGATAATCCTTCCGATCCGATTAAAGAGTTCGTGAGTTCGGCTATTGACGAGACTCACAATTAATAGGCGTTTTGGTGTAATAAGTCACCACAGCGCTATCGCCATTTCGGCACATTCACAGAATTTCGGCGGCGTAAATCCGGAATTCTATTGGTAAAAAAACACGCGCGGCAACAATGACAGCCAGAGCTCATCAGATACCAGACGCCCAGCTACAAATGCCGGCTCCAGCAACAGTTGGATCCAGACATCAAAGTGTGAGTTCAGTTTGGTCATGCATGAATGCTCCGGCAATGGTCATGCCGGCAATCAACATATTCGATCCTCATGCGGCAAGAACCGCGAATTGTGGCCGCCAGGCCGAATTCAATCTTCCGCCACGGGATCGTGGAAAGAATTCTACATGGCACAGAACAAGATGCTTATCGATGCCGCCCACCCGGAAGAGACCCGGGTCGTGGTGGTGCGAGGCAACCGGGTTGAAGAGTTTGACTTCGAATCCGAAAACAAAACGCAAATTCGCGGCAACATCTATCTAGCAAAAGTAACCCGGGTCGAGCCTTCACTTCAGGCCGCCTTTGTTGACTATGGCGGCAACAGGCACGGGTTTCTAGCTTTTAGCGAAATCCATCCGGATTATTACCAGATTCCCATCGCCGACCGTCAGGCATTGCTTGACGAGGAGGCCGAAGATGCAGCCGCAGAGAAAAAAGCGGCCGAAGACGACGGGGATGAAGAAACCAAACCAGCACCCCGCCCACGCCGCCGGCGCTCCAGACGCAAATCAACAGCAGCAAAAGAAGATGCGCAGTCATCCAGCGAACCGGCCACTTCCACAAAGACCAAAGAATTGCCTGACGCTGCGGGCGACCAGGTTTCAAACGGCGAGAAAATATCAGCGTCTGAGGAAAAATCCGATCAGGCAGAGGTCACGGCGGATGCCGATGAGGCGAAAGATTCCGTCGTAAGGGCCTTGGATGATAATGCTCGGACAGAAAAAGCCGAAACGACCAAAGAGGGCACGACCGAATCGGACGAAGACGATACTCCTGGTACAATCGCCGCTGAAAATGAAAGCGATGTCGTTTCAGAACCTGCCGTTGACGAAGAAGATGCCGCCGATACCATTGAAGCCAAAAAAGGTGCCGACGAAAATGACGACAACGGTGAAATTGATGCTGCTAATGGCGTTGATGAAACCAATGGCGATGTAGACGACGACGTTGAATCGGTCGGTGCAGAGGACGCGCTTGAAGAAGTGCCGACCCGACACAAACGCCGGCGACAGTATAAAATACAGGAAGTGATCAAGCGCCGGCAAATTATCCTGGTGCAGATAGTCAAGGAAGAACGCGGCAACAAAGGCGCAGCGCTGACCACTTATCTCTCGCTTGCCGGTCGGTATTCGGTGCTGATGCCAAACACCGCACGCGGCGGCGGTATTTCTCGCAAGATTACTAATGTATCGGATCGCAAACATTTAAAAACCGTTGCAAGCTCACTTGATGTGCCCGAGGGCATGGGCGTTATTTTGCGCACAGCCGGCGCCAACCGCACCAAGGCGGAAATCAGACGTGATTTTGAATATCTTTTAAGGCTGTGGGAAACCGTCCGCAGTTTGACATTACAATCCACCGCGCCCTGTCTGGTCTATGAAGAGGGTAGCCTGATCAAGCGGTCGATTCGCGATCTCTATGACAAGCAGACCGGAGAAATTCTTGTGTCCGGCGAAGAGGGCTATCGCGAGGCCAAAGGCTTCATGCGCATGTTGATGCCGAGCCACGCGAAGAACGTGAAGGCCTATAAGGATCAGGTGCCGATTTTCACCCGCAACAATGTGGAATCACAACTAGACAAGATGTTGCAACCGCAGGTGACCCTCAAGTCGGGTGGATATCTGGTGATAAACCAGACCGAAGCCTTGGTGGCCATTGATGTCAATTCTGGTCGGGCCACACGGCAGCACTCGATCGAAGAAACCGCGACCCAGACTAATCTGGAAGCAGCCGAAGAGGTGGCGCGCCAGCTTCGCTTGCGCGATCTTGCCGGGTTGATAGTTGTCGACTTCATCGACATGGAGGAAAAGCGCAACAATCGCGCCGTCGAAAAGAGACTGAAGGAAGCGCTGAAAAACGACCGGGCGCGCATCCAGATCAGCCGCATCTCTCATTTTGGTCTGTTGGAGATGTCACGCCAGCGCATCCGGGCTAGTGTACTTGAAAGCACCACTCAAGTCTGCCCGACCTGTGAAGGCACTGGTCACATCCGCTCGCAATCTTCCGTTGCGCTACACGTGTTGCGCACAATTGAGGATTATTTGCTGAAGGGCTCGCGCCACAATCTTGCTGTTAAGACTTCAACCGAGACGGCGCTTTATCTGCTGAACACCAAGCGGATGAGTTTGGTCGAACTGGAACAGCGATTTGGTTTAACCGTTTCATTCCAGGCTGATGACTCGATTGGAAACCAATATCTTGCAATTGAGCGCGGTGATCTAGCAACACCAAGGACACGCGCCGATAATCACGTCCAGCCCGATTCAATTGCTTTTGAGTCAGAAGATGAAGCGGACAAAGTTGTTGAGGCGGAACCTGTTGTGGAAGACACGGAAGTCGCTGCCAGGCCCAAGCGGCGACGGCGGCGGCGCGGGCGCGGCAGATCCGATGAAGCCACGAGCGGTGGTGAAGCGGTAGCCGAGGTCAAAGCCACCGGTGATGAGGAAGAAGCCAGGCAGGAAATTGATGCGGATTCTCCAGAGCAATCGAGTGGAAGTCGACACCGGCGCAGCGGAAGGTCGGGCCGAAAAAGCCGCAATGATGCAGCACAACAAGCAACGCCGCCATCCGATGGTGCCACCGAGGGCGAAACTGTCGAAGCGACATCTGCTGAAGAAGCGAGCGCGGAAGAAAAACCAAAACGGCGTAGAAGCTCGAGAAAGAGCGAACCTGCGGCTGCAGATGAGACCGTGCAGGCAAGTGAGGTAACGAGCCAGGATAGCAACGATACAACCAGCCCGGAGGAAGCCGCCCCTCCCCGCCGTGCAACCCGCAGGCCACGCAAAGCAAAGATCGAACCGCAAGCAATTGAAATTGATGTTGCTTCGGTGGAAGCCCGGGTGTCCGAAAGCCGAACAACATCAACGCAAGAGCAGTCACCGCTCAACAATACAGAGGTTCAAACCGCTGAGGCCGACGAAGTTCCTAAGGAACAGGTGGCAGAACCGCCCGCCAAACCTCGCCGGAACACCAAGCGGAAGCTCGACACGCAAGCGTTGGAGGAAGCCACGCCCGTGATGCCGGTTGCGGAAGAAGGCGCACTCCCTGCAAAAGAAGATACCTCTTCCAAAAAGGGTGGCTGGTGGCAGCGTCGCAGCTTTTTTTAGTCACAAGTCGGCATGGCAGTTTGCAGCATGTTTGGCGATATTACAGATATCATACCACACGCAGTTGATCCCGCTCCACCAAAAAACCAAACGTCATTGGCCGGCTTGACCGGCCAACCTTGAGCCACAAGCCCCAATTGTTCTGCTCAAGGTCCGTCGATCAAGTCGGCGGATGACGATGGCATAGGTTGATCTTTGTTGCATTGGGTCAATAGTAACTTCCCCTGGTATTAGTTGCCAAACAGGAAAGCCAATATCCACAATGCAAAACAGGCGTTTCGAAATAACTTTAATGCGCGATCGATATCTACTGCATCAATATCGGCCCTGCCGGCTGCATTGATGGGGCGATCATTCCCCACTTCGGCCCCATAGTTGCGTGGCCCGCCAAGCGCGATATTGAGTGCGAACGCCATCGCTGCTTCAGGCCAACCGGCATTGGGTGAACGGTGGTTACCTGCTTCGCGCATGGTATTGAAAAAAGTGTCTCCACCTTTTTTCAGACCGCCTATCACCACATAACCGGCGGCGATCAGTAGGGCAGAAAGGCGGGCTGCGGGCCAGTTGACCAGATCGTCCGCCCGCGCCGATGCTCTGCCAAAATGCAAATATTTATCGCTGCGATGGCCAATCATTGAATCGGCTGTATTGATCGCCTTGTACGCGAGAAGTCCAGGCAAACCAAGAATCACGTACCATAGGGCCGGCGCAACGACGCCATCGGAAAAGTTTTCTGCCAGACTTTCGATAGCGGCACGGCAGACACCCTTGCGATCAAGATCATCCGTATTGCGCCCGACAATCTTTCCAACTTCTGTTCTGGCCTCGACAATGCAGCTTTGCCGCAGCGCAATTGCCACTTCACCCACATGGTCGAACAGGCTTTTTTGGGCGAGAAATATCGAGATCACAAAAATTTCCAGTATCCAACCGAGAATTGCCAGAGCTTCAAACATGAAGGACAACAGCACACCGACCAGCAAAGCGGCAACGATCAAAATTGCCAACGCTATGACGCCGCGCTGCCGCAGTTCCGATTCAGTCAGCTCGGTGTGGTTCAAGCTTTGATCAAGAAAGTCGATGCCCTGGCCGATCAGCGCCACAGGATGTGGCACGCGACGCCACAGCGATTGAGGGTCGCCAAAGAACCAGTCCAAAACAAGCGAAAAGAATAACGTCACTTCACCTTCTCCACTTGAGACTGTTAACCAATTAAAGATGAATTGCCACTACCAGACATTACATTTGGTTAACAAGAGATTACCATGTCTGATTTGCTTTGCAAGAAGTGCGGCTGCTTTGCAGCAATTCTCATTATGGGATTGAGTTCTGTTTATTGGCCTATTTTTAATTTTTTTGAATGTGAAGTTTTATGTGATCTCATTGCGCCAGAACTTTGGGTGGTGGTTGGCCGTCAATGAGAGTTCTTATGAGGTCACCCCAGTTCGGAAAGATCATGTATTACTGGACACTTTCAAAATGATTCGATCTGTACTCTCTTTGCTCACGGCGGGCTCTGCCCGGGCCTACGAGCGAGGAGAAGGCCCGGATCAAGGAAATTGGAAAGCGAGAACCGTGAACTTCGCCAGGCCCATGAGATCCTGAAGAAGGCATCTCGCGTTGACCTTGTCACTCGAACCAATGGCATTCTGGTGGTCAACCTTACGGTGGCGGAGCGAGCCCCAGAAAATTTATGACGCCCATTCCGCAAATGAGTGCCTTCATTGAAGAGCACCGGGATGCATTTGGGGTCGAGCCGATCCGCAAGGTCCTGCCGCCAGAACCCCTTGGCATCCCATCATCATAGTACGCGCGCCGCGCGATTGCCCGCGACCCCGCTCTCGCGTTAGTTTGCGCCAAAAGCGATGCTTGTAACCGCGCGGAAATCGAGCGCGTTCATAAACAAGGCGGCAAGCGCTATGGCGCCCGCAAGGTTTGGCATGATTTGTGCCGTGAAGAAAAAGATATTGCTCGTTGTACAGTGGAGAGACTTATGAAAGCTATAGTAATACAAGGGGTTGTGCGGGGCGGAAAGGTTATCACGACCAACCCTGAGACGGCACAGCCATGCCCGGATGACAAGGTGAACCGCAAGTTCACGGCAACTGCGCCCAACCAGCTGTGGGGTGAGGTCGCCAGCCCGCCACCGGTTCAAGGGCCAGGCCGAACGATTTCACCTCAGTCTCCTGTTGGCAAGGCGTGGTCTATGTGGCGTTCAGCGGGCAAACATGGATCCTTTTCATGTTTGCTTTTCCGCTTCACTCATCGACGTCTTTGCCCGCAGAATTGTCGGCTGGCGGGTCTCGACAGCCATGACAACCAGCTATGTTCTGGACGCTTTGAACCAGGCCATCTGCCAGAGATGCCTTTCTGAGGCGGACAACTTGATCCACCATTCGGATCGCGGCAGTCAATATCTGTTCACCAAATGCACCGACCGGCTGGCCGATGCCGGTATCGATCCGTCTGCCGGTACAGTTGGTGATAGCGGAGCCTGCCCTCGGGCCTTACCGGCGCGAGCCTTTGCCCTTTCCCTCGGTTGTGGTTGCCAGCTGCAACGACACTTTTTGCGACTATCAAGCAGCCCATGATATGGCCACTTGCTGGGGATCGCTGTTGATCGACGCTGGCAATCAGGGTCATATCAATGCCACCAGTGGTCATGGTCATTTGCCTGAAGGGCTGATGGCTTTTTCGAAATTCCTGTCGAAGTTCGACGCTTAACCTGGGAATAAGCAATTCGTTACTAGTAGTCTGACAGTACTCCGTTAACCGAATTCTTAAAGATTTTGTTTAGGCTAGTTGCGGTGCCTGTGCTTTTACCTGACAATTGGTATTCCGGCAAAATTGCCGAAAACCGGGAGGGTCGAATAAAAAACACCTGCCGCGGGAACAGGAGTACGATGTTAATGGCGATCGCCAGATCAACACAGTTGGTTGCCAAACGTTGGGGGGCGCGGCTGATAGTTGTGCTGCCGCTGGCGCTGGCAATGCTGTTGATTCAGCAGTTTCCATCCGATGCAAAGAGCAGGACTTGTGTCCGTCTCGAGCGGCAATTGGCGTCTCTTTCAAGCAACCGTCGGTCCGGCAGCCGACTGAAACTGTTGAACTATAACAGCGTTATAAAGCGACAGAAGGATCACATTAAAAGAGCGAATCGCAAGTTGCACCAAGGTGGATGTCTTGGGAGAGCGGCCAAAAAAAAATCGCGCAATCGCTCATGCCGAGGACTCATTTCGGCGCTGCGAAAAATGGAATCGAACATTGCAAACCTGAGGAGAAAACGAGAGAGATTGAAAGGTGGAGGCGGTTCAACAAATCGCAAACGCAGGCAGATAAAAAGCGCACTGGCAGCCAATCGCTGCAATAGATTACAACCCGTCACGGCGGCCCGTCGAAGTGGTGTGATAATCAAAAGTGGGGCCAAAAGAAAAGCCGTCGTCAAGCAGGCTCGTCTCAACCGGCAACAAAGTCGCAAGGGGCGCAATCGACGAGAAAAAGATCGGCTGCGTAAAACTATCCTTCGCCAGAGACCGAAAAGCCCGCGCAACACCTACCGCACATTATGCGTGAGAACCTGTGATGGATATTATTTCCCCGTCAGTTTCTCGACCACACGGACAAATTTTGAACGTGATTTTGAAGTTTGCCAAGCCAAATGTCCGGGTGCCGAAATAGAGCTATACTATCACAACAGCCAACGGGAATCTTCCGAAGAAATGATCTCTCGCAATAATGGCAAACTTTACACATCATTGAAAAATGCATTCAAGTATCGAGAAACCGTGACGCCTGGATGCAGTTGCCAGTCACGGCCAAGCGGACTGGAAACGGTGGCCGGCGACGAGCCCGGGGGAACCGAGGAGGAAAATACCACCCCATTCTTCCCAGCGCTGCCTGTCTACAGAATGGACAGAGCAGAGGATCCGGAAACACTGGCCAATCTGCGTGGTGGTTTCCTGCCGGTTCCAATCAAACCAACAAACCTTGACATGGCTGCAGCCGGCAGCACCGATAAACGCAAGGTCAGGGTAGTCGGAGAAGCGTTCTTTCCCTCCCAATAATGGGCAACAGCAGCGCCAGTTCGGGACCGTGGTTCATCCCCGTCATTGCCAGTCGTAATGGCATGAAAAGCGCCCTGCCCTTTTTGCCGGTTTTTTGTTTCACCGCCTCGGTCCAGTTTTTCCAGGTGCTATCATCCCAAGGTTCTACTGGAAGTTCCTTGATCGCTGCCCGCAACAGTTCCCCACTATCGGGTTCGATTACCGGTTCAAACCGTCCCTCAACGATGTCAAACCAGGTGCGGGCGTCCTTTAGAGTCACAAGATTTCCCCTGACAGCCATCCAGAACGCTTCACCCCCGTCGGCCTCCAACTGGCCAAGGCGGTGCTTTATCATGTCATAGTCGAACTGATGGATCAGCCGGGCGTTTAGACCGTACAACTCATCGATGTTGAAACGTGCCGGCGATTTGCTTATTGTTGAAATGTCAAAATAGTCGATCAGTTCGTCCATACTTGCACACGCAATCACCGGATTGGAAGAGCCCGTCAGCGCCGCAAGCGATGCAACCGCCATCGCTTCAAGCCCATCTTCACGCAGGCTTGCAACAGACAGCGAACCGAGCCGCTTTGAAAAGCCCTCTCCATCGCTGGAAATCAGCTGGTTGTGGTGGCCAAATATTGGCGGCATAGCATCAAGTGCCTGAAACAGCGCGATCTGCGCCCCTGTATTGGTGACGTGGTCGTCGCCGCGTATAACATGGTCAACACCCATATCGATATCGTCAACAACCGATGGCAGGGTATAGAGATAACTACCGTCCTCGCGCACCAGAACGGGGTCTGAAAGGGACGAAAGATCGACAATCTGGTCTCCGCGAACCAGGTCGTTCCAGCAAATCTCAGTCCGTTTTGGGTCAAACGGATCACTGTCAAAGTTGGGCAGCAGAAACCGCCAATGTGGCCGCTTTCCCTGTTCTTCCAGCTCCTTTCGTTCGGCCTTGCTCAACCGAAGCGCCGAGCGATCGTAAACCGGTGGCAAACCACGCGCCATGAGACGCTTGCGTTTGCGTTCAATCTCGGCTGAGCTTTCATAACAGGGATATAACACCCCTTCCTGTCTGAGCCGGTCGCTGGCCGCGTCATAGGCCGCAATGCGCTCAGACTGTCTTTCCTGGCGATCAGGTGCAATGCCAAGCCAAGTGAGATCCTGCTCTATGTTATCAGCGTATTCAGTACGCGAGCGTTGCAAATCGGTGTCATCAAAACGCAGAATAAAGCGGCCTTTGTTCTGCTTGGCGTATAGCCAGTTGAACAGCGCCGGTCGCGCATTGCCAATGTGAATATTTCCGGTCGGAGACGGCGCAAAGCGTACAATAGGTGCATGATTTTTTGTCATGGAGGGGGCAGTAAACTCTGTCGCTTCCAAATGCAACCTTGGCGCAACCTTAATGTTCATATCGAGGAAAGCTATCCGCTACCCGGCTGGATCAATCGCTGCTGATATCGTCGTGAGCAATATAGCAGGGCCACGGTGGCGATGGCGCAGTAAAGGCCCATGTAATACAATTGGGTTGAAAGACTCACGCCAAAATCGATCAGCCAGCCAACGACACCCGGCCCCAGCGCTGAAAACAAAACCATCATCGCCATTACCAAAGAACGAATGCTGCCAAGATGAAGGGTTCCATATATTTCAGGCCACAACGTGCCCGTTAATGATGAGGTCAGGCCCATGCCGATGCCGAGTAGTGCCATAAACGCCAACAGCGCAATAGGCGCATCAATTGCTGCCAGCGACAGACACCCAAGACCCATCGGCAGCAGAAACATCGGCAATAGAGAGATAGAATTATATCGGTCGATTGCGATGCCCGATATCAGCCCTGAGATGATCGATATAATAGTCATGATGACCAGACCCCAGGCAAATAGATCAAGCGGCCAGCCCCTTGTCGACAACAAATAATCCTGATGAAAAAAGATCGCAGTACCGATAAACGAAGGGGCAAGAACACCAAAGGTGGTCAGCCAGAACAACGGATCAGCAAGCATTTGCGAACGGGTCCATTGGCGCCCGCTGGCAATAGAAGAGCTGGTGACCACGCTTTGCGGTAGTCTTTCAACCCGCAATAACAAAACGATCGACGGCAGTGCCACCAACACCATCACAGCCGC
The DNA here is from genome assembly GCA_965248135.1 of Rhizobiaceae bacterium. GTDB lineage: Bacteria > Pseudomonadota > Alphaproteobacteria > Rhizobiales > Rhizobiaceae > SZUA-100. Next base: position 177,595 of record CBDFIN010000008.1, read on the forward strand.
CGCACCAAGCCAGATTTGACGCCAATCAAACAGGCGCAGCAACAGCACAACTATAACCGGAAATAATATCAGGCCGACGTTAAACCCCAGCGATGCGATGGAAACCGCCTTACCCCGATTTTCCGCATACCATCTACCCATGGCGGTGATGGCGATGTGGGTCATCAATCCCTGCCCAAATAGACGCAAGCCAAACAGTGCCACCAACAGCAACAATTGAGATTGGGCAATGGCGATCAACAGACAGGATATCGCCAACATAATCATGGTGATCATCGATACCGACACAACCGATATGCGATCGACGATCTGGCCGACAAAGGGCAATATCATGGCGCTCGCCAGCGTCGCCAGCATGTAAATACTGCCATATTCGCCGGATGTCAGATCAAACGCCTGACGAATATGGCCGGTGGAAAGGGCGATATAAAAAGTCTGGCCAAAGCTGGAAAAAGCCGTAAGCAGAAATCCGCCGGTCAGCCAGCGAAGATTGTTTCCCAGGAAATGGAGGTATGACATTATTGCAGTGCCTCTGGCTTACCGCAAAGACACCATCTTTTGCAGCGAAGGAACGCCCGTGACAACCTGACTGGAAAATTCATTGCGTCTGGTGAGAGCGAAGCATTCAACTGCGGTCACGGAAACGGTTGGTGATGGGATAGCGCCTTTCGCGGCCAAAAGATTTTTTGGTGATCTTTATGCCGGGTGCTGCCTGACGCCGCTTGTACTCGGCGATATAAAGCAGGTTTTCAATCCGGTGAACCAGCTCTCTTGCATGGCCGCGGGCAACAATTTCATCAACCGAAAGCTCGTTCTCAACCAGGCTTTCCAAAATATCATCGAGTGCCGGATAGGGCGGCAGCGAATCCTGATCAAGCTGCCCCTCACGCAGTTCGGCGGTCGGCGCCTTGTCGATAATATTGCGCGGAATGACCTCGCCCGAGGGCCCAAGCGATCCAGGTGGCACACAAGTGTTGCGCCAGGCGGATAACTCATAGACCTGCATTTTATAGAGATCCTTGACGGGGTTAAACCCGCCGTTCATGTCGCCATAGATGGTTGCATAGCCCACCGACATTTCCGATTTGTTGCCGGTGGTCACCAGCATCGAACCGAATTTATTTGAAATCGCCATCAAGATCACACCGCGGGCGCGGCTTTGAAGATTTTCCTCCGTCACCCCGGTTTTTGTGCCTTCAAACATCGAAGACATGGCACGCTGAAATCCCTCAACCGGCTCGGCAATAGAAATGGTGTCGTAACGCACCCCAAGAGCAGCGGCGCAATCCTGCGCATCCTTCAAGCTCTCATCAGACGTGTAGTGATAGGGCAGCATGACACAACGCACCCTCTCCTCTCCCAGTGCATCGACGCTAAGGGCGGCACAAATGGCCGAATCAATGCCGCCTGAAAGACCAAGCACAACATTGGAAAAACCATTCTTGTTGACATAATCTCGCAGGCCCAGAACACAGGCGCGCCAGTCCGCCTCTTTCTCATCAGGCAGATTGCTCATAACCCCCAAGTCGCATGACCAGCCCTGTGCTCCCCGCCGCCAGGTGGTGATCGTGACGCTTTCTTCGAACTGAGACATCTGTACTGCAAGCTGGTGATCGGCATTGATGACAAATGATGCGCCATCGAACACCAGTTCATCCTGGCCACCGACCTGGTTGGTATAAAGCACCGGCAATCCTGTTTCGATCACCTGTTTGATAACCACCTGCTGGCGCACATCAACCTTGCCGCGATAATAGGGGGAACCATTTGGCACAATCAGAATTTCCGCCCCGCATTCAGCCAGGGTCTCGCAAACGCCCAACTCTCCCCAGATGTCCTCACAAACCGGTATACCAATCAAAATACCGCGAAAATCCACCGGGCCGGTGAGCGGGCCGGTATCAAAAACCCGCTTTTCATCGAACACGCCATAATTGGGCAGATCGACCTTGTAGCGGGTGGCAACAATTTTGCCGCCATCGAGCACCGCTGCGGCATTGAAAAGACCTGGTGTTTTGCCGGCAGTCTCACGCCACGGCGCGCCGATAATAATACCAGGCCCGCCATCTTCGGTGTCTTTGGCAAGTTCCTCAAGCGCTTCCCGGCAATCATCGACAAAGGCGGGTTTCAGCACCAGATCTTCAGGTGGATAACCCGAAACGAAAAGTTCGGTAAAAACCACCAGATCGGCACCGTGTCGCTTGGCCCCGGCGCGGGCCTTGCGGGCAAGAACAATATTGCCGGCAATATCGCCGACAATCGGGTTGAGTTGCACCATCGCGATACGAATAATGTCGGGTTTTTTATTCATTACGACGCTTTAGCCTGCCTCTGCCACAAGGGCAACGGTATTAGCTTCGAGCGCTAGTGGTTCTGTACCAACATTTGCCTTTCCCTGCAGTACCCTTGTTTGCAAATGTTGGAATCAAAAGAACCACTAGTAGTTTAAATCAATCAAATCACCGGGTATAGGTGTTTGAGTTTTCAATGGTACTTTGAGCTGATTGACCGAAACGATTGGTTCGTTTTGGCGAATGGCGCTAACCCGCCAACATAGCGGGATGGCGGGTTTGCCGACATCCAAGGAAAGCATGATCAGTTCGTGGCGATGAAAGTTGGTGATTGTACTTTGATCAATAATAACAATAACCTGGCCATCATTATCATGATCAAGTTGAAGCGCTTCCCGCGAAAAACTCCCCATCACTTAATCAACATGCGCGTTGTTTAAAAAAACGTTTGATCCATTGAAACCGTGACAAGCTATTCGCCGTCGCAAGCGCTGGACCACGGGCCAGTTCCATAAGTTGACCGCTGCGGATTTCAAGCATGGTCGCCACCAAAAGGCTCAACTGGTCCCGCCGGGTGTTGCGTTGCGCGGGCAAACGACGTTGCAAGTCCTCCCGGATGGCTTCACCCAAAGGCGAAAAGGTAACTATAATCCACTCCTCAAAACCACACGGAAATCACAATTCAATGTACTTGTCAAAACTGACCCGTGGTGCGGTGTTCTTTGCAGATTTTGTTTCCAGTTTCTATGACAGATCGAAGCGATCAGCATTCATTACCTTGGTCCAGGCCGCGACGAAGTCTTGCACGAACTTCGCCTCCGCATCGCCCTGGCCATAAACTTCGGCAAGGGCGCGAAGCTGGGAATTCGACCCGAAGATCAGATCGACACCCGTGGCGGTCCACTTCACTTTACCGGTTGTACGGTCGCATCCTTCGAACACATCCCTGGAATCTGAGGCAGTTTCCCACTTGGTGCCCATATCAAGCAGATTTACGAAAAAGTCATTGGTGAGTTTGCCAGGCCGGTTCGTGAAAACCCCATGTGCGGCTTGATTGTGGTTTGCGCCCAGCACCCGCATGCCACCGACAAGAACCGTCATTTCAGGTGCGGTCAGGGTCATGAGTTGCGCTTTGTCGACCAGCAGTTCCGTTGCAGACACACTATAGTCACGCTTGAGATAGTTGCGGAAACCGTCTGCCACCGGTTCAAGCATCGCAATGGATTCCACGTCTGTCTGCTCTTGCGAAGCGTCGGTGCGGCCCGGCGTGAAAGGAATATCAACATCATGACCAGCATCCATGGCAGCCTGCTCGACGGCAGCACAACCGCCCAGCACAATCAGGTCTGCGAGCGAAACCTGTTTGCCGCCAGACTGTTCATCGTTGAATGCTTTTTGGACGCCATCAAGCGCTTCAAGTGCTTTCGCCAATTGCAAGGGTTGGTTAACTTCCCAGCTTTTTTGTGGAGCAAGGCGGATGCGCGCACCGTTGGCACCGCCGCGTTTGTCCGAGCCGCGGAAAGTTGCCGCGGATGCCCAGGCGGTTGAAACCAGATCGGTATTCGAAAGCCCGCATGCGAGGATTTTGCTCTTCAAGTCGGCAATGTCGCTGGCGTCGATCAGGTCGTGGTCGACCGCCGGAACGGGGTCCTGCCAGATCAGTTCTTCTTCAGGAACCTCGGCACCCAGATAACAGCTGCGCGGGCCCATATCGCGGTGTGTCAGCTTGAACCATGCGCGGGCAAATGCCTCTGCGAACTCGTCCGGATTTTCGTGGAACCGCTTCGAGATCGGGCCATAGATTGGATCCATGCGCATTGCCATGTCGGCGGTGGTCATCATGGTTGTTACCTTTTTCGAAGGATCATCCGCAGCAGGTGCCAGGTCCTCCTCTTTTACATTAACCGGCACCCATATCCAGGCTCCCGCGGGACTCTTTGTCAAATCCCAGTCATAGCCGAATAGAAGGTCAAAATAGCCATTGTCCCATTTAACCGGGTCGGCAGTCCAGGCACCCTCGATGCCACTGCCAATCTGATCTCCGCCCTTGCCGCTGCCGAAACTCGACCTCCAGCCGAGCCCCTGTTGTTCGATGCTGGCGCCTTCAGGCTCAGGACCAACGAGCGATGCATCGCCTGCGCCGTGGGCCTTGCCAAAAGTGTGACCGCCAGCAACAAGCGCAACGGTCTCTTCGTCATTCATGGCCATGCGGGCAAATGTTTCGCGAATATCGCGGCCTGATGCCAGAATGCTGGGCTCTCCGTTTGGTCCCTCCGGGTTGACGTAAATCAGGCCCATCTGCACTGCTGCAAGCGGGTCTTCCAGGTCGCGGTCACCGGAAAAGCGTTTGTCGCCGAGCCATTCAGTCTCTGTGCCCCAGTAGATGTCCTCTTCCGGCTCCCAGATATCAGCGCGTCCGCCACCGAAACCGAAGGTTTTGCCACCCATCGATTCGATGGCGCAGTTGCCAGCGAGGATCATCAGGTCAGCCCAGGAAATCTTGCTGCCATATTTCTGTTTGACCGGCCAGAGCAGCCGGCGCGCTTTGTCGAGGTTGACGTTGTCAGGCCAGCTGTTGAGGGGCGCAAAGCGCTGGTTGCCTGTGCCTGCCCCACCACGACCATCTCCAGTACGATAGGTGCCGGCGCTGTGCCATGCCATGCGAATAAAAAGCGGCCCGTAGTGGCCATAATCGGCTGGCCACCAGTCTTGCGAGTCGGTCATCAGCGCATAAAGGTCTTTCTTGATCGCTTTAAGGTCGAGCTTCTTGAACTCCTCGACATAGTTGAATGCCTTGCCCATGGGATCAGATAGAGCAGAATTCTGGTGAAGAATCCTGAGGTTCAGCTGATTTGGCCACCAGTCCCGATTCGACTTGCTACCAAGATTTGCGGCCCCATGTACAACCGGGCATTTGGTTTCACTATTTTCGCTCGATTGGGGCATGGTTTTCTCCTGATTTGGTGGTTAAATTTCGATTGGCGTTGCGTTATTTGCTCATCGAGAGCCGAATCCACGCGGTTTTCTCACGATAATGCACAATTTGGTGGATGAAACGGTCGCTGGTACGACATTTTCCCCCCTGGTTTCGATTTCACGATGCAAACCGTGTTTGTTGGAAAGTACGATACACGCTTCAAATAATTTTGAGAATTGAAATATTTTTGCTACTGTATTCGTAAAATACGATTTATTGTGAGGCGTAAATGAAGCTATTGCCTAGTCTCAAACAGCTGGAATATTTAGCGGCACTTGCCGAAACCCAGCACTTCGCTCAAGCGGCCAAACGCTGTAATGTCACGCCATCGACGTTGAGCACAGGCATTCGCGACCTGGAGGCTGTTTTGGGCGTTGCGGTGGCAGAGCGAACCAAGCGGACGGTTTTCATTACGCCGATGGGTCAGGCAATTGCAGAGCGGGCGCACCGGTTATTGCGTGACGCTGAAGATGTCATGGCGCTTGCATCGACACAAAGAGAGCCGATGACCGGAGAAATAAGGCTTGGCGCCATTCCAACAGTTAGCCCATTCACCCTGCCGAGGATACTTCCGACCGTCGAAGAGAAGTATCCGAAACTAAGACTGTATCTACGGGAGGAACAAACCAACGTTCTTCTGTCTCGTTTGCGATACGGTGAACTTGATGTGGCGCTGATCGCGCTCCCCTACGACACTGAAAATTTGTCTGTGAGAATACTGTTTGATGATACGTTCCAGTTCGCTTGTCATGGCAAGCATTCTCTGGCCGGGCACAAATCGATCACCGACGATGACCTGGTCGATCAGCCTCTATTGCTACTTGAAGAAGGGCATTGTCTTCGCAACCATGCTCTCGATGCTTGCCGGTTACACAGTTCTCCAGTCCGCATTCAGTTCGAAGCCACGAGCCTGCAGACGTTGGTTCAAATGACAGCCTCAGGAATTGGCGTGACCCTGTTGCCACAAATGGCGGTAGATGCCGGTATGGCCACGGCTCGAAACATCCAGCTGGTCCCTCTCCAAACGCCGGCATCAAGGCAAATCGGGCTGGCGTGGAGGGCATCGTCGCCTCGAGTTTCAGAGTTTGAACTGCTCGCCGAAATATTCCAGAACTTTTGGCAGGCATAGCTGGCTTCAATTTGGCACGATGGTCGTTTTTGACCCATTCCGGCCATCTTGTGGTTCGTAGCGCTGTGCAATCTACCCTATTGTTCAGAGAACTATTTTGCCTGATCGCGAACGAACTCTGTTGTCATTTTGAGTACAGGTGCACGATATCGAAATGGTTTCGATAATGCCAGAATCAAACCGGTATGTCCGATATTTTCGAATTCGATTGCACGCGCGTGTGATCCGGCCTCATTGAGCCTGTCGCGCATGCTAAATGCGTTGAGGGTCTTGACGATTGTGTCTTTGGCCCCATGCATCAACAAAGCGGGCGGAGCGTTCTCGCGCACCTGGTTCACCGGTTGCACCTTGGCGGCATTTTCCGCATCAGTAAAAATATGCCGGCTGCGGGGGTGAGTAGTCGGGTCGTACCCGTAAGGACCGGAAAATCCGATGAAGCCGCGTGGTGCCGGCACGGTTGAACCGATAGCCTTGAGATAACTGCGGTCATAGCACAATAACGCACCGATATGGGCACCGGCCGAATGGCCGGATATGAAAACCGGCGCGTCTCCGGTGGTCAGATTCTCCCTTACCCAGTGATAGGCGCTGGCAGCATCGCTCATGTAGCCGGGATAGCGTATTTCGGGATAAAGCCGGTAATCGGGGATCACCGCGACAATGCCTCTCGCGGCCAGCGCTGCGCCGACAAAGCCGTAAAATTCCCGCGCGCCACTGTCCCAGCCGCCGCCATAGAAAAACACTACCACAGGTGCCGCCGGCGCTGCGGTTAACGGGTGATAGATATCGAGCCGGTGACGGGGATGATCGCAATATGCGACATCACGTTCGACATTAACCGACCGCTCTGCGAACAGCGCACTGAACAGGGTTTCCTTTGACGGCTTGGAGACAAATGTCCGCAAAAACAACATAACACTATTGCTGCTATGCCGGTTTCAATCTTGAGACAATCACTGTCGACAGCGCAAAAAAGATGAAATGGGCGATATTCATCGCCGCCGGTAGCAGCAAGCCGCCAACCGCTGGCGCTATGACATAACTAACGAACACCGCAACCAACAATACGATGGGCAAAAACAACACCATCCAGCGCGGATAATTCGACCTGTTGGTCAAAATGCCCCATGCCATCAGCACCGAAACCACCAAAATGAGAACCCGCACGATGGCGATAAACGGCTCGTTGTGCGCGCTGATATCGGCCAACAAACCATCGAGCAGCGGCCTCGTGGCTTCCGGCGCGGTCTCGCGCGCCTGCACGGTCAATGCCAGATTAACCCTGCCACCAAGCCATACATTGCCGATGGCAAAAGCGTAAATGCCCAAGCCTAAAACACCGCCCGCGATCCACCGCCCGGCCGGACGCAACATCTGCGCCACATGCCAGTATCCAACCAGATAGACCGGCGCAACAAGCACCCCGATAAAGTGGCCCCAAGTCAAGCGCCAGCGACTGACATCGAGAAAATAGAGATAATCGCTTTCCTCATAACCACCGCGCGGCGAATATTGAAACATGAACTCGCCAACCCCGACCACCAGAGCACCGGCTGTGGCCAGTAGACCGGTCCACAATAGGATGGCGTGGTGACGGGATCGGCTGCCGGCCAACTCTCGTCCCTCCATACCGCTCACTTGACAACCAGCGTGGTGTTGGCGTCCTGTGGCCCGAAATGCTGCCCGTTTCCATCCGCATAGTTGATCATAACCCGCTTGACCGTTTTTTGCCCGCCAAGCCCAAAAATCAGCTCGTGCGACTGGTCTGACGCCATGCCTTCACCGCTAGTGAATTGCTGGGTTAATTTGACGCCGCCTTCCACTTCGACCTCGACCAGAGCGCCGAGCGAATGCGGGTTTTCCGGCAAGCGGACCTTGAGATAATTGGCCTTGCCGCCATTGCTGATAAAGGCGCGTGACTTGCCGGCCAAGTTGATCTTGATGATGTCGCGGTAGCCGTCATTGTTGAAATCGGCCACCAGCGGGTTGATTTCGTAGTTGCGGTTGACCAGACCCATGTCATCTTCAGCATTGGCAAACGTGCCATCAGGCAATTGCAACAAGACCCGGCCCGGCAGGCGGAAAATCTTTTGCAATGGCAGTGAAACGTAATTCTGGGAGATCAGCAAATCCTCACGGCCATCATTGTTGAGGTCCTCCAACACCACGCCCCAGGAAAACTCATACATTGCTGTTTTGGTTTCTGCGGCGGTATCTGTGAATTTGAAATCGCCGTCGTTGCGGAACATCATCAGCGGTGTGTGAAACACCTGATCGTCTCTCAAGTCACCGCTGGCAAGAAACCGTGGCGGCGTGGTTGACACATTGGAGAAGAAAAAATCCATCCGTGTATCGTTGTTGTAGTCACCTATGGCAACACCCATAGGATAGCTGAAGACATTGGATGAGGGGTTTTCGACCGAAGTGAACTTCAATCCGCCCTCGTTGCGCCAGGTACGCACCTGGCCGGTATCATGGGCAACCACAATATCCTGATCACCATCGCGATCAACATCTGAAAAAACCGCAGAGAAAGTATTGTGGACATATTCAACACCGGCCTTCCCGGTGATGTCCTTAAAGGTGTTATCGCCATTGTTGAGAAGCAACAGGCTGGTGGATCCATAGCCGTCCTTGTTAAAGATATTCTGGCCTTCGACCTGGGCAAGCCTGATATAGGTTGACACGAACATATCAACATAGCCGTCATGGTTGAGATCGGCGAGAGCGATCGACAACGGAACCGATTTGGAGTTGAAGGCAATGTCGAGATTGCGCCCTTTTAATCCCTCGGGGGTGTTGAGATAAAGCGTGATGCCACTGTCGCGGGCAACAAAGATATCTGTGCGCCCGTCGCCATCGGCATCAATCACTGCAGTGCCAAAGGTGGTATCGCCGGAATTTTTTGTCAGCCCCTTGCCAAGACTGGCGGTAACATCAACAAAACCTTCGCCGTTATATTTCATGATCGCGTCTGGTTGGTCATAGCCGCCGCCAATAAACACCTCAGGCGTTCCATCGCCATCAACATCAAAAACCGCCGAACCAAGGAAAGGCAGTGATTTTTCCTTGTTGAATTGATGCGTGAATGGAAAAGCAGTCTCCTTGAACATGGGAATATCAACCCCGGTCGCTGCCACTTTTCCGTAAGGATTGGTGTAGGCCTTCATATATGAAATGCCAACGATCGCCGCCGGAATGGCCAAAACCAGAAACCCGACGATACCTATGATCCACTTCTTCATTGTATTTCTCTCCAGAGAATTTTGGGAATGATTATTGTTTCGTGATTTCAGATGCCAGAGATAATCAGTTGGTTACAATTTGCGTGCAGCAAGAATTGCCTTGACGAGATCCTCTGGCACTTCCGGGAGTGGCTCGCTTTGTTTGTCACCGGCAGACGTCTGCGCCACCACATCTACCGTCCTTTTGTATGCTGCCAGGTAATCACGGCATTCCCGGCAAACCTTTATATGCATTTCAAAAATCAGTTTCTGTTTTCGTGACAGGTTATCTTCAAGGTATTCGACGATGAAATCCTCGAACTGCCGACAGGTGATCATTAGTGGCATATAGCGAAGCATCGCGGCGCGCAACGAACGGATTATTATCCAAAATCCGAGGCGTTTCATAACACGTGTCCTTTCAGAACGGGCTCAATCAGTTGTTTGAGAGCGGAGCGTGCGCGATGCAGACGCACTTTTACATTTGATTCGCTCAAATCCAACTGTGTGGCCACTTCCCTGGTGCTATACCCTTCGATGTCGCGCAATAGCAAAACGATACGAAAACTGTCGGGCAATCTGCCAATAGCCTCACGTACCATGGTGCTCAATTGCTTTTGTTCACAGATTTCGTCGGCCGAGAGCAGCTTTGACCACGGCTCCTCAATGCGGCAATCAAGGCTGTCGAATTGCGGCATCAACCCGTCTATTTGTTCTTCCGCCTTGCGCCGCGTACTACGCAGGATCATCAAACATCTGTTCACCACAATCCGGTGCAGCCAGGTTTTCAACTTCGAACGGCCCTCGAACTTGGCGATACTGGAAAATGCATCGGCAAACGCTTCCTGAACGGCGTCTTGCGCCGATGCATCATTGCCCAACATGCGACGTGCCACGACCTGCATCCACTGTATATGCTCACGAACAAAGTCTTCGGCAGCTTTGTTGTCATTTCGACTTATCGCCGTGGCAATGTCCATGTCTGACGCATATAAATCAGATCTGTCAGATTCGCGAATCCTTGGTGAGGATAAATTCACACACAGCCCCCAGATTTGACAAGTTTTCTGTTTCCGCCGTATTTTGCAGGTGACCTTTCCATCTCTCTTCCTTTTTATCGCCTACATAATTTTTGTAACCTACACAATATGACCAGCATCTAACCGACCGAGCCAAGCCACAAATAATGAGCTAAACTACAACATTTAGGCAATTGAATACAACCGCACGGAAATTGTAACCGAAGGCGGTGGAGGCGAAAAAACAACATGAACTGGTTTTCCGATTTTGCCATGCAGGGCCTGACATTCCTATCGACGTTGCTATTGTTTGCAGTCGGTGTGGCAATCCTTATCACCATCGTACTTTATTTCATTGACGTCAGTCAGACCGCCGACGCCATCCGCCGCAATTATCCGGTGATAGGCCGGTTCCGTTCGTTGTTCACCGAACTTGGTGAATTTTTCCGGCAGTATTTTTTCGCCATGGACCGCGAAGAAATGCCGTTCAATCGGGCCGAGCGCGACTGGATTTACAAATCATCCAAGGGTGTCGACAACACCATCGCGTTTGGTTCAACCAGAAGCCTTTCGCCGGTCGGAACGCCGATATTCATCAATTGTCCCTATCCGACGCTGGATGAGGACGCGGAAGAAGCCCCCGCCGTTACGATCGGCCCCCATTGTCCAAACCCGTATGAAGCCCACTCGCTGATCAATATATCGGGCATGAGTTTCGGGGCCATTTCCAAACCCGCCGTGCTTGCCCTTTCTCACGGCGCCAAGATGGCCGGATGCTGGTACAACACCGGTGAAGGCGGGCTATCGCCGCACCATCTGGCCGGCGGTTGCGACATCGTGTTTCAGATCGGCACGGCGAAATATGGTGTCCGCAACGACGATGGCAGCCTTAATGATGACAAGCTGGCCGAAGTTGCAGCCCACGATCAGGTCAAGATGTTCGAAATCAAGATGAGCCAGGGTGCCAAACCCGGCAAGGGCGGCATTCTGCCCGGTGCCAAGGTAACAGCGGAAATCGCTAAAATCCGGGGCATCGCTGAAGGTTCTGATTCAATTTCACCGAACCGTCACCCTGAGATCGACAACAATGCCCAATTGCTTGATTTTATCCACCGCGTCCGCGAGGTAACCGGCAAACCGACCGGGTTCAAGAGCGTCATTGGCGCTTATGACTGGCTGGAACGCTTGTGTGTGGAAATTCATAAACGCGGCATCGAGTGTGCGCCCGATTTTATCACCGTTGATTCAGGTGACGGCGGCACCGGCGCGGCACCGATGCCACTGATGGACAATGTCGGCCTGCCGATCCGCGAATCGCTGCCGATGGTCATCGACATCCTCGCCCGCTATGGCCTGCGTGACCGCATCAAGGTAATCGCATCGGGCAAACTGGTAACACCGGCGGAAACGGCGTGGGCGTTTTGCGCCGGCACCGATTTCGTCGTCTCGGCACGTGGTTTCATGTTCGCAATCGGCTGCATCCAATCACTCAAATGCAACAAGAACACCTGTCCGACAGGCATTGCAACGCATGATGCCCGGTTACAGCGCGGCCTCGACCCCAAGGACAAGGCCGTCAGGGTGAAAAACTTCATTGGCAAAATACACTACGGGTCCAGCCTGATCGCCCATTCGTGCGGCGCCCGCCATCCGCGCGCCCTCAAACGCTACCATGTCCGCATTGTTCAGGCCAACGGCAAGTCGGTGCCGATGGACGAGCTGTTTCCGGTCAACAACGTTTTATCCAAATATACCGCCAAAAAGTAAATCAACCGGCCCAACCGGCCCTCAGGAGCTGACATGCAACCCTATGATACTATCAAGGCGTCTGATCTTTTGGTCAGGGCCCTGGAAAACGAGGGCATTGAATATATTTTTGGTGTTCCCGGTGAAGAAAACCTCGATTTTCTGGAATCGCTAAGAACGTCGACAATCAAACTGATTTTGACCCGCCACGAACAGGGCGCCGGCTTCATGGCGGCAACCTATGGCCGGCTGACGGGCAAGACCGGGGTTTGCCTTGCAACCCTTGGGCCGGGTGCCACCAATTTTGTTACCGCAGCGGCTTACGCACACCTTGGCGCCATGCCGATGATGATGATCACCGGGCAGAAACCGGTGACGAAATCCAAGCAGGGCCGGTTTCAGATCGTCGATGTGGTGGCGATGATGAAACCGATCACCAAGTTCGCCAAGCAGATCGTCTATCCCAGCACCATCCCCTCGATTGTCCGCGAGGCGTTCCGTCTGGCCGAGGAAGAACGCCCCGGCCCGGTGCATCTGGAGTTACCCGAGGACATCGCCGAGCAAACCGCAACCGATGTCCACCTGTTCGAACCCTCGAACGTGCGCCGCCCCGATTGCGGAACCGAGATGATCGGTGAGGCCGCCGCAATGATCACGGCCGCTAAAAAACCGCTGTTGCTGATTGGCGCCGGCGCCAACCGTAAACGGATTATCAATTCCCTGCTCACGTTTATTGAAAAGACCGGCATTCCATTTTTCAACACCCAGATGGGCAAGGGCGTCGTCGGCGGCTATCACCCGCTGTATATGGGAACCGCCGCGTTGTCGGAGGGCGACTTTGTCCACGACGCCATCGACATGGCCGACCTGATCATCAACGCCGGTCACGACGTGATCGAAAAACCACCCTTTTTCATGGAGGCCGGCGGCAAGAAGGTCATCCATGTGAACTTCAATACCGCCGAGGTCGATGATGTCTACTTCCCGCAACTGGAGCTGGTCGGCGATATCGCCACTTCGTTTGTCAAACTGACCGATATGATCGAGCCATCTGCAAGCCACGATTTCAGCGGGTTCACCAAGGTGCGCGAACGGGTTTCAACCCAGATGGACGAGAACGCCGACGACCCGCGTTTTCCATTGGCACCGCAACGCATCGTTGCAGATGTGCGAAAAGTAATGCCCGATGATGGTATGCTGGCGCTCGACAACGGCATGTACAAGATCTGGTTCGCACGCAATTATCGGGCAAAGCAGCCCAACACCATCCTGCTCGACAACGCCCTTGCCACCATGGGTGCCGGGCTGCCTTCGGCAATGATGGCGGCGATGCTGTATCCCGACCGATGCGTCATGGCGGTGTGTGGCGATGGCGGTTTCATGATGAACAGCCAGGAGATGGAAACCGCAGTTCGGTTGAAACTCAGCCTTGTTGTTTTGGTTATTCGCGATGATTCCTACGGCATGATCCGCTGGAAACAGGAGGTCGGAGGGTTCGCCGACTGGGGTCTTGAATACGGCAACCCGGATTTCGTCAAATACGCCGAAAGCTATGGCGCAACCGGCCACCGGATCAACGCCACCGACGATTTTGTCCCGACATTGCAAAAAGCCTTTGCGGATGGCGGCGTTCACCTTGTCGAAGTCCCTATCGATTATTCGGAAAACAAACGTGTTCTGATCGACGGTCTGGCAAACCGCGAACGCATTGTCTGACCGCCGACGGGAGAACACCTTATGGCAAACCCCACATTAACCGTCGAGCAGGCCTATGACGGTGAACAAATCACCACCCTGGAAATGGATGGCTGGGAAAAGGCTGACCGGTTTTTAACCCGGGCGCGCGAACTGCATGGTTCGCGCGATCTATGGCTACCCGCCCATGAACGCATCGCCGTTTTGAAGCGGTTGGCGAAACTGGTGGCGGCCGGGCGTGAAGAGTTTGCCGTCATGATCGCCCGCGAAGGCGGCAAGCCGCTAAGCGATGCGTTTGTCGAAGTCGACCGGGCCGTCAACGGAATTGAACTAGCGGCAGAGGAAGTCAGCCGCATAAACGGTGCCGAAATGCCGATGGATATCACCGCCGGCGGCGCCGGTCGGATGGCATTTACCCGGCGCGAACCGATCGGCCCGGTGGTCGCAGTCAGCGCCTTCAATCATCCGCTCAACCTGATCGTCCATCAGGTCGCCCCGGCAATCGCCACCGGCTGCCCCGTCATCGTCAAGCCGGCAGATACCACGCCGCTATGCTGCCTGCGCTTTATAGAACTGGTTCATGAAGCCGGCCTTGATGCGGACTGGTGTCAGGCGATTGTCTGCGACATTCCAACCGCCGAGCGCCTCGTTACCGATCCGCGCACTGCGTTTTTCACCTTTATCGGTTCGGCCAAGGTCGGATGGCATTTGCGCTCCAAGCTGGCACCGGGCACCCGCTGTGCGCTTGAGCACGGTGGCGCAGCACCCGCCATTATCGCCGCTGATGCAGATCTTGATACAGTGATCCCGTCCCTGATCAAAGGCGGCTATTACCATGCTGGTCAGGTTTGTGTGTCGACTCAACGCATATTTGTTGAGAACTCGATCCGCGAAGAATTTCAGAGCCTGGTGGCGGCGGGTGTTGAAAAACTGATAACCGGTGATCCCACCAATGCCGCAACCGAAGTAGGTCCGCTCATTCTGCCGCGCGAGGTCGACCGGGTTGAAAACTGGGTAAACGAAGCCGCAAAAGCAGGTAGTGCCGTGCTGACCGGCGGTAAACGCTTGAGCGAACGGGTTTATCAACCCACGGTGTTGATGGAGCCTGATGTTGATGCAAAGGTGTCGACACTTGAAATTTTCGGCCCTGTCACCTGCATCTACGGTTTTGACGATATTTGTGATGCCATATCGCGCGCCAACGCCCTGCCGGTGGCCTTTCAGTCAGCCGTTTTCACCCGCGATATCGACCGTGCCCTTGATGCCGCAGACCGGCTCGCCGGGGGTGCCGTCATGATCAACGATCACAGCGCCTTCCGGGTCGACTGGATGCCATTCGGCGGTTGGCGGACATCGGGGCTGGGCGTCGGCGGCATCGGCTACACAATGCACGACATGACTCAGGAAAAGCTGATCGTCATCAAACGCCATTGACCGGTGGCGGTTTGCAGTTCCGGCAATGCGACTTGTTCATTTTTTTAAAGATCAGCCTGTCGGCAATGCGTTTGGGAATGACGTGAACCAACAACCAGGCCAGCAGAGGTTTTTTGTTGACCAGATAGCTCAACCGCGGACGCTTGGCCGTTAGAATTTTCTCGATTAGTTTCGAAATCGTTTCAGCCGGCAGCGCATCGGCCTCGGCGCCGATCATTGACAATTCGGTGTTGTGGGCCATCAAGCCATAGGGCGTGTTGTAATATTTCTCCAGCGTGCCGATATTTTTGGACCACAAGTCGGATACGATCGGCCCCGGCTGGATCGACGAAACCTCGATACCGAACATCATCAATTCGCGGCGATAGACCTCGGCCAGACTTTCAAGCGCATGTTTGGAGACACAATAGGCACCGTTGAGCGGGGTATTGAGAACCCCGGAAATGGAACTGATCATGATCACCCGACCAGGCTCTCCCTCGCGCGATGTGTCGGTGCCAAGCAATGGCAGAAAAGCATTGGTGACATTACGAGCGCCAATGAGGTTGATCTCAATCTGGCGGTTGAACACATCATCCGGCAACAGTTCCATCGGACCGCCAGCCGCAAAACCGGCATTGTTGACAAGCCCTGAAAGTTTGCCCTTTCCCAGCTGTTCCCCAACCGTTTCAACACCCTTGCGTATTCCCGCCGGGTCGGTAACGTCAAACTTCAGACAAGTAAAATTTTCCGAAAAATCCTGCTCCAGACGAGCGACATCGCTTTGTTTCCGGACACTGCCGAATACATGCCAGCCCCGGCCCGTCAGATACCTGACTGCGTCATATCCGATGCCTGTCGAAACACCGGTAACCACCACATGTTTCATCACTGCTGCACCGCCTTTGAAATCTTGACACGCTGGCCCGAAAAAGCGGCATTGCCGGTCAGCGGGTCGATTGAGGCCGGATCGGTAATATCGTTGATGCTGACGCCTGCATGTTTTTCAGCCACCGAAAGCCGGGTTCCGGGCCGGTGGTGGCCAAACCCGTGGGGGATCGAAACCACACCTTGCATTATTGGGTCTATCCCAACAAAGGTACGTGAAGTCCCACAGAATGAACCGCCCCGGGTTTACCGGAGGCTCCAAAGATAGGATAATTTGGAGCTATGGAAAAGAACAAGAGATCGAAGAGATATTCACCTGAAGTGCGTGCGCGTGCCGTTCGGATGGTGTTGGAACATCAACAAAATTATGACAGTCAGTGGTCGGCGATTTCTGCAATTGCACCCAAAATTGGCTGCACTGCGGAGACGCTTCGCAAATGGCTTCGTCAGGAAGAGACGGACATTGGCTTGCGCGATGGGGTTACAAGCGATGAGCGTGAGCGCATCAAAGCGCTGGAACGCGAAGTCCGGGAATTGCGTCAGGCCAATGAAATTCTCAGGAAAGCGTCTCGCGTTGACCTTGTCACTCGAACCAATGGCGTTTTGGCGGTCAACTTTGCCCAGGCGGAGCGAGCCATGATTGTGGGCGCCCACTGAGAAGATGAAGATGTTTATCGATGATCATCGTGATGATCACGGGCCACTGTTATATTCTGGCCAATCTGCAAGGTTTTGCCGATCGCCCCTTCAACATATTATTCGCATGCTGCCATTAAGCGTGATCCCGGTCTGGCCAGTGATCGCGCCAAACGAGATGCAGAGTTGCGCCCTGAGGTCCAGCGTGTTTGGGATGACAATCATGAAGTCTACGGGGTACGTAAAGTCTGGCGACAGATGCAGCGAGAGGATTTTGATGTCGCGCGTTGTACTGTGGAGCGGTTGATGAAACAGCTTGGAATACAGGGCGTTATCAGAGGAAAAATCCTCAAGACAACCCACAGCAATCCTTCCGCCCCGTGTCCACGCGACCATGTGAACAGAGAATTCAACGCTCCTGCACCCAATATGCTGTGGGTGAGTGATTTTACCTTTGTGTCAACGTGGCAGGGATTTGCCTATGTCGCTTTCATCATCGATGTATTTGCCCGGCGGATTGTTGGCTGGCGGGTGTCACGCTCTGCCAAAACGGACTTCGTTCTGGATGCTCTGGAACAGGCTCTTTATGATCGACGGCCGGTTCAACAAGACGGGCTGATCCATCACAGTGACCGGGGCGTTCAGTATGTCTCGATCCGCTACACCGAGCGGTTGGCCGAGGCCGGGATTGAGCCATCCGTTGGCAGTGTCGGCGACTCATATGACAACGCCTTGGCCGAAACCATCAATGGACTTTACAAGGCCGAAGTCATTCATCGAAAGAGTTCATGGCGCAGCATTGATGATGTTGAAATGGCGACCCTCAAATGGGTTGACTGGTTCAACAACCGTCGCCTGCTGGAACCAATCGGAAATATTCCGCCCGCTGAAGCAGAGGAGCTGTACTATGCACAGATAAACCAGTTAGAATTAGTCGCATAAACAAACTAATCAGCCTCCGGTAAACCCGGGGCGGTTCAGAATTATTGCTGATCCCTGACACGCATGATGGTCTGTCTGCTGGTTTCGAATTCCCGTGCAATCGCTGAGATTGTCTCTCCTTTTTGGATTTTATCTTTCACTAGCCCGAATTATTCACCAGGCCTTTCAGGTTTCATCCGGGCGTGAAGGATTAACCGGGCTAACGGCGGGAGTTTGATTGGAACATTTAATACGCGTTTGGGGTTGTTGTTGGGGGGTAATCATCGGCTCATGCCGCGTTGATTACGGGCTCTGGGCGTTGATGCGTCCCATCAACAAGACGAGCAATTGACGGTGCGGGCAAGCCGTTGGCAGGGCAATTTTAATCCTCGATTTCAACTGTTCAATACGCACCGCGATTTTCAGGAATGTGCGCCGGATGGTCTCGAAGGTGGCGGTTCTAAACCGCGAACGTTTTGGGGCTGCCCCGCGCAATAATAATAACAGCCAGTAAGCACCGGTGTGCAGAAACAACCGGAACTGATTGGCTTCCCAGCGGTGGCAGGAGGTTCTGTTGGTGTAGAGTTTGTGTTCCTTGATCAGGTTTTCCATTTTTCCGCGTGCACAATAGACCTTCTCATAAAGATGCTTGGCCCGCCCTGGCAGATTGGTGACGATGAAGCGGGTATCGCTGCCCAATTTGGTTGCCTCAACACGGGCGATGACCTTGCGCTCCTTTGACCAGCTTTTGGCACCGTAACGAATTTGGAAGAAACGACGCACCTTGTCTTTGCCGCTCAATGCCCGACGAACAGCAACATCCTCACTCCATGGATGGGAGAGCGTCTTTAGCCTGTTGTTGCCCGGCAGGCCGAAGATGTAGAAACAACCGTGTTGCTCCAGAAGATCCATGACCTCTGGTGTTCCATAGTGTCCATCACCGCGCACGGTAATGACAGTGCGGGGCCAGTTGTGCCGGATACGGCGAATGACATGGCGTAAAATCCGGGCTGCTTCCTCGCCCGAAGGCCGTTTGCCGGGCCGCAATAAAAAGCAAACCGGCTTGCCCGATGCAGCATCATAAATATGAATAGGCTGAAAGCAGTATCCTTGCGCATGGGTGTTGAACAGGCAAAGCTGCTGATCGCCATATGTGCGGTCCGTGGTATCATCAATATCCAGAACAATATGACCAGGCACGGCGCTAAAACTGTCGCAGAACAGGTCAATCAGGGCCAACCCCATGCGGCCAAGCTCCCGCCAGGACGGCGTGTTTTCCAGCCGCGACAAGGTTGGCTGGGATGCTAACGCGCATCCACTTTCCGGCAGTCGCTCGCAGGCAATCTTCAGTGCCGGATCATGGCGCAACTCATCAAGGTCATCACAGTCTTCATAGCCGCAAGCTATTGCAAACATGCGGGTGCGGATCATGGTGGTCTGGGAATGGATGGTGCGCCCCGCATCGCGCTCGTCATGCAAGCAGGAAGCAATCATACCGGCAAAGTTCAGCTTTCGCTCGATCTCGCGCAGTATCAACACACCGCCATCAGATGACAAAGCGCCACCATCAAACCGGGCAGATATTTCGTGCCGCCCTAAAGGTGACAAACCGGGGAGAAACAGGTTATCTTCTTGCATGGCGGGCCGGATTTTCTGCTGAGGGTGAATGATCTTGTCAAACACCGAAATCACACGCTATTTCAACAGCTTGATCCATGCCCGCCAGCTATATTAGGCACCCTGATGAATAATCCGGGCTAGTATCTGTTGGTCGTCCGATAGTGCCGATGGGCGTCCTAACGGTTTTCCTTCTGCTTTTGCCCGCGCCAACCCGGATTGAGTGCGTTCGATAAGCAGGTCGCGTTCGAATTGTGCGACTGCATTGATTACGCCCATGGTCATCTTTCCGGCAGAGCTGGTCAGGTCTACGCCACCGAGGGCGAGGCAGTGTACGCGGATGCCGATCTCTTCGAGTTTAGCCACGGTGGTGCTGACATCGATGGCATCACGACCTAGCCGGTCGAGTTTGGTGACGATTAGCACATCGCCCATTTCCATTTTACCGAGAAGCTTTGAGAAGCCTTCACGTTGCGCGATAGCCATTGATCCCGAGATTGTTTCAGAGATGATCCGGTGAGGTTCGATAGCGAACCCTGCGGCCTCGATTTCCCGGATTTGGTTTTCTGGGGTTTGATCGAGAGTTGATACTCGTGCGTAGGCGAAGGTGCGTGACATGGGCCTATTTGTTACGAAATGGCTGTTAGTAGCTAATAGAGTTGGCCGGTTTTGGTAGCACACTAATTGTCCGCTTCTGTTTTAAGCATTGATGGGCAAGCTGTAAGGAGCCGGAGGCGACTGGAGGCTTGTTCATCAATGCTTTCGCGCCGAAAAGGTTCACGCTGCTTTTTGGGTTTTCTGCCTGGTGATAATCTCTCCTTGTTTTGAATATGTAGCAATTTTGCCGGGGCCATGGAAGATAGCCATTGTGTCATCTGAGTATTCATGCACCCGCACCCTGGCCTTGACATAGTGATGACGGATGAGGCTCTGCGGCAGTTGCAGGACCAAATTGTTGTACGAAACTGTATTGTCCCTGCGCACGATGCGCCCGCTCTGCACGCACATAATATCGCGTAAGACTGCCGGGACAGCGACCGGCACAAAAGCACTTGTCTCGTCTTCAGCCGCAACGCTAAAGCGAGCATTGTGATCCGGCAGGTAGATTTCCGTGATATAGCGGTTGGCCACGGCCATATCGGTGATGTCATGGAGCTTCAATTCATTGACGAGGCGATCCTGGAAGGTCTGAAAGGCGCGCTCCGATCGGCCACGGGCTTCCGGCGAATAGGCGGCGATATGCTCAATGCCCAACTGATGAAAGGCGCGGCCCACTTGGGTAAGCCGGGTTTTATCGACCTTCTCACCGGCCTTGGGCGTGTGAAAATAGTGACTGCCGCGATCCGTATAGATTGAACAGGGCAGGCCGTGACACTCAAACACATCCAAAAACCCGCGAAAGCTGGACATTGTTCCTTCTTCCTCAACCAGAAAGGCCGAATAAACCTTTGATGTCGCATCATCCATGGTCACAATCAGGTCAAGCTTAGGTTTGCCCTCAAGCCATTCATGGGTCGAACCATCCTGATGCAACATCATACCGGTACATGGCCTGCGCGGCCTCTTGCGCCGGTGAATGCCGCGCCCGCAGACCGCAATCACCAACCCTGAGCGCTGCAACCGGGTCTTCGTCCAGGTGTAACCCCAGTTGAAATTATGATGCTTGACCAGATGATCATGAAAATGCTTCACATTCCAGCCCATATAGCGCGTCTCATATTGCTCAAGCATCCATGAGGTTTCGTCGGCAGGCACCGCACGCACCGACTTCTTGCCCAACCGGCGGTCATTGAGCCCATCAGAACCGCAATCCTCATAGCGCCTGCGATAACGGCGGAATGTCCGCTCCGACATCCCTAAAATCTCTGCCGCATCATGTCCCGAAAGCCGCTTTTCTTCATATCGAGATAACACATCAATAAACTTCTCCATCCGTCTTTCCTGTAACCATGAAGTCCGGTTCATCAAACACCCTCCTTTTGAGAGCATCCTAAAACCGGACAAATCACGTGCTACATAAAGCGGACAACTGATGTGCTACTGACATTTGTTACGAAATGGCTGTACGGAATTCTACCTGCGTCCTATAATATTGCAAGCTAATTTACGGACGGGTTTTTAAGCCCTGTCCGCAATCGTCCCTTTTAGGACATCAGATATAGGGTCGCCCATGGCAAGAATGCATATTCTCACCAAGAACGAAAAGGAGGTTTTCGATCAACCACCACTGTTTGACCATCGTATGCGCAAACAGTTTTTCGATTTTCCCAGGAAGTTGCTAAATATCGCCACTGGCTTGCGTACCCCAGGTGGCCAGATTGGTTTTCTGCTGATGTGCGGGTATTTCAAAGCAACCAGGCGTTTTTACCAGCCGCAAGATTTTCATGGGCGTGACATTGAAGCCGTCGCTAAAGTTGTTGGTTTAGGAGACATAGATTTCTCGCAGGAGACATATGCCAAGCAAACACGCGCCCGCCACCAAAAGCTTATTCTGGATTTCTATGGGTTCCGGCCTTTTGATGAAAAAGCCAAACATGCTTTGACTCTTGAGATTGCGACGATGGCGCGGATGCATCTTAAGCCACGGCTGATTTTTGATCGTTGCGTTGACTTTCTTATGCAGAACCGGATGCAAGTTCCCCAGTCAGGAACACTTTTGGAACTGATCCGGTTGGGGCTTCAGGAACGGAAAGAAGAATTGATAGCACTGATGTCTAGCCACCTTGGAGACGAGCCACGTAGTTTGCTTGATATGCTGTTCACGGCCCCTGAAGATCAGAACCGCTACCGGCTGACACTTCTGAAAAAGCTGTCACAATCGACCAAGCCCACCAAGATCAAAGAAGCCATTTCTGATTTTGAAGTGCTGTCAGAACTTCACGATCAGCTGAGAGACATTCTTTCAAAACTTAACCTTGGGATTGCTGGCATTCGCTACTTTTCTGGCAGCGTCCTTCGATCTGAAATCTTTCAGATTCAGCGTCGGGATCAGAACGACCGCTATATCCATGCCACAGCTTTTGTGGCCCATCAGTTCTACCGCTGCCAAGATAACATGATCGATCTGTGGCTGAGCGTCATGGCGAGTTTTAAATCAGCGGCAACACGGGAATATCAAGAAAAACTGGTTCAGGATCGCAAGGATCAGCAACGCCGAATTGAGATTATTGTCGATGGCTTAGAGGTCTCGGTTTTCGGCGTACTGCGCGGAATCGATAGTGTCATGGAAGCGGCTAATCTGTCGGATGCGGAAAAGGTCACTGCCATAAAGGCGCTTCTGGATCAGCGAAAAACGCGTGATTTTGACCAGCTAAAAGACGATCTCGAAAACACGGCCAAGGATGCCAGCTGGAATGACATTTTGGAAGCCCGTTCCCTTAGGCTACAAAACCGTCTCAGCTCTGTATTGCGGGCGCTGACTTTCATGCCCAACAAACGTGCTGCAGCGTTGCTGGAAGCAATTGATCACTTCAAAAACGATGGGGAACTTTCCATTACCCGTGCACCGCTGGGATTTCTTGATGCCGATCAAAAGCTGGCCGTCATCAGGGCCGACGACACCTTCAGGGTTTCATTGTACAAAGTATTCTTGTTCCACGCTGTCACAATAGCCATCAAATCTGGCGACCTGAACGTTGAGCAGTCTTACAAATATCGCCCCATGGACGCCTATTTGATCAATAAGGAACGCTGGCAACGGGAAAAGCCCCTTCTGTTGGAACGAGCTGGTCTTTCTGAATTTGCTAACTCCGAACCCGTTCTCGAAAAATTGAGTGTAGCGCTGTCTACCCAGTATCAAGCGACGAATACCCATGCAGCAGCCAACCCACATCTGAAGATCCGCAAAGACGGCACGTTCCACATTGCCACCCCGGCACTTGATGATAGAGAGAGCGATCCGCTTGGCGATCTGTTTCCCCAGCGGCACGATGTGCCGCTCGCCCAAGTTTTGGAAACCGTCAACAACCACTGTAATATGCTAACTGCCTTTGAACATTGGCAGCAAACCCATGCCCGGCAAGCAACATCGCACCCTGCTTTGTTGGCGGGGATCATGGGACTGGGCTGCGGGATCGGTGTGCGCAAGATGGCACGTATTTCCTCAAGCGTCACGGAAAGCGAATTGGATCATACCGTCAACTGGCGCTTCTCAATCGACAACATACGTGCCGCCAATGACGCCGTGGTTAAAGCCATGGACGCAATGGAACTGCCCAATCTTTATCGCCAAAATCAGGAACAGCTACACACCGCCAGTGATGGCCAGAAATTCGAAGTGCGTGGTGACAGCCTGCACGCCAGCCGGTCATTCAAGTACTTCGGCCAGGGACAGGGTATCAGCGCTTACACCTTTGTCGATGAACGCAACTTCCTCTGGCATTCGCTGATGATCAGTGCGGCAGATCGCGAAAGCGCCTATGTCATTGACGGCTTGATGCACAACGACGTCGTCAAAAGTGACATTCATTCCACCGACACCCACGGCTACACCGAAGCCGTCTTTGGCTTAACCCATCTGCTAGGATTTTCCTTCGCACCACGTATCAAGGGGGTCGGCAAACAGACCCTCTATATCTTCAAACCGAAAAGGCAGACGCGCGAAGACTGGTCAATTCAACCTGACAAAACCATCAACGAAACCGTCATTCGTGAAAACTGGGACGATATGCTCAGGTTGGTTGCCACCATCAAGCTCAAGGAAAACACGGCTTCCGATGTCTTTCGGCGGCTCAATTCATACTCGCGACAGCACGCCCTTTATCAGACACTCAAGGCTTTCGGTCAGATCGTCAAATCCCTGTTCATCTTGCGCTACATTGACGACTTGGCATTGCGTCAAGCCATCGAAAAACAGCTCAACAAGGTTGAGTTGGCCAACCGCTTTACCCGCGCCGTGGCCGTAGGAAGCCCTCGCGAATTTGCCCAGACAGAAAAGGAAGAACAGGAAATCGCAGAGACCTGCAACCGGCTGATCAAAAACAGTATCATCTGCTGGAATTATCTTTATCTCGCCCGACAGATAGAAAAAGCGCCAAACGCGGAAGCCAAAGAAAACCTGCTGCGACTGACCGCAATCCACTCACCCATGTCATGGGCTCACATCAACATGCTTGGAGAATACGATTTCTCAGAAGAAAAACTCCGCGACAAACTCGGAATCCTACCCCTGAAATCAGCAGCGTAAAACACCAACCAAAACGCGGGAACAAAATCAGCAAAAACCTAAAAAGATCAGATCAGTACATCAAATCCCGTGGGACTTCACGTACCTTTGTTGGGACGAACCCATTATTGCATCGCTAACCTCAACCGGAATGGAAATACTGCCCAATGGAGAAGTGACATTGACAATCTCACCATCAGCTATGCCCAACCTGGCGGCATCATCCTCACTGATCATCGCCGTACACAGCCTTCGCCCGGCCACCAGTTTTTCGACATTGTGCATCCATGAATTGTTGGTGCGCAGGTGACGCCGCCCGATCAGGGCAAACGTGACTGTTGCGGGCGCGGCCTGCCGCAGTTCGTCAACGATTTCATCGAGACGGTCAACAAACCGGTCATCGGCAATATGGATCTTGCGGTCCGCCGTCATCAGTGCCTCAGGCATTGTGGCGGCTTTTAAGGGGCTTTGGGCTAACTCCTGGGGTGAATGGCTGGAATACCTGCTGAAAAACAGCCTCATGGCTATTTTGGAATATCCTGCCCCTGGGCTTTCGCTTGCAGCACTCCCCCGGTTTCTACTTGACCATGCTTTCCGAGAGCACGTGCTTGAATATGTAACCGACCCTGAAATTCGCCGTTTCTGGGAGAATTTCTTTGGTGAGCTTGACCAGCGCCAGGAACTTGAGCGCGTGTCTTCGACACTCAACAAGGCAGGAAAGCTCGCCCTCTCCCCTACCCTACGCAATATTCTCGGGCAGCAAAAACCCGGGTTTGATTTCAAACGTGCAATGGACAGCAAGCAAATACTACTGGTCAACCTCTCAAAAGGGCTGCTTGGAGCTGACAATTCTAACTTGTTAGGCTCTCTCTTTGTTTCGCACCTTGTGCATTTGACAATGCAACGTGCTGCCATTCCGGAGAGCGAGCGCATTGACCACCATTTATACATTGACGAATTTCAGAACTTCACGACCAGAGAATTTGAGAGCATCTTATCAGAGGCTCGCAAATACAGGCTCTGCTTAACCGTTGCCCACCAGTACCTAGACCAGGTTGACCCCTCCATACTCAAAGCCATAACCGGCAATGTCGGCACCCTTGCCATGTTTTCCCTTGCCGCTGCCGACGCGCAAGCGCTTAAAGCGGAGGTTGCGCCAGTACCAGCCGAGAGCCTTATGATTTCAGGGCGCGGTAAGTTTTGGGTGCGCTCCAGAGCAGACGGCAGGTATCAAGACCCCCATATTGTTTGCGGATTCCCGCCAGTTGACGAGCAGAGCCGCAATAGTCTTGCGCGGGTTATAAACAACAGTCGTATCCGTTTTGCTACACCACGCGCTCAGGTGGAAAAGAAACTGGCAGCATGGTATGACAATTACAAATAGTGCGAAAACATATGACCAAAACACCCCGAAAACTCACGAGAAGAAAACCCAGTCCCCTAGTGCTTACTGAGCGCGACCGGCTCATTCTGGAATGGGTGTATCGGCATCGGTTTTTAACCACAGACCATATCCAAACTATCACCGCCTCGAAGAGCCGCGACAAGCTGAATAAGCGGCTCAAACACTTGTTTGATGCCAAATTCCTTGACCGGCCAATCGCACAAGAGCGCCTGTTTGCCTATACCGACAAACGGCCACTTGTGCACGCTCTTGGCAATGAGGGAGCCAAATACATCGAGGAGGCTTTAAATATCAAGCTCCCCTCTTCAGTCTATTGGACGGACAAAAACCGCAAGGTACGAAGTCCGAAATTCTTGACCCACACCCTGGGAACGGCAGAGTTTTTCGTATCACTTCACGAAAGCATAGGCTCCCATGACAAAATCCGGCTTGTAAACCAAGCCGAGGTTATAGCCCAAGCGCCAGCACGCACCCAGAAGCTTGATTTTCCTCTCAGGCTAGCCACAGAGTACAAGTGGTTCAATGGCAAGCATGTAAGGCGCTCAACCGTCTCAGACGGCATTTTTGCCCTTGTAGACGGTAGAGGAGAGAAAATCCGCACCGCCTTCCACTTTCTTGAATATGACGGCAGCACCATGCCTATAGTGCGCAAGACACCCAACCAGTCTTCTATAGTCCAGAAAATGCTCGGCTATGCCGACATCTACAACCGTAAACTTCATGTAGACCGGTTTGGCTACAAGAATTTTCGCGTGCTTTTTGTTACCCGAGGCAGCGACCGTATTGCCGCAATGATTGATGCGCATAACGAGCACGTCCGGCACTTATGCCCACCTGGTGCATTTCTCTTTTCCGACTACGACGAACTCATGCAGCACTCCCCGCTCGGGGATGTGTGGGCGGATGGCAAGGGCGGGCAAACTGCGCTGGTTCCCCAGGGGAATCGCATTTGGGGTTTGACAAATATGCCTGAATAGATTCTTGAGGTTCCATCACGATATGGAGCCTCAAGATGTCAACAATCATAAGCTATTTCAATGATATAGACGATCCACGCACGGGCAATGCCTGCCGTCACAAGTTTTGTGACATCATGACAATCAGCCTTTTATGTGCCTTGTGTGGCGGCGAAACTGCGGTGGATATGGCCGATTTTGGCCATGCGAAGGAAGAATTTCTGCGCGATTTTCTCGAATTGCCGAATGGCACGCCGTGTCACGACACGTTTTCACGGCTGTTTCGGTTGCTTAAGCCCGCAAGCTTTCAACGCCTGTTTGAGAAGTTCCGTGCTGATTTTGCCCAGGCACGCGATGCCCAACCCGCCATCGCCATTGACGGCAAAGAGATGCGTCGCACCTTTGACAGGGCCGCCAATCAATCCGGCCTGAACGTGGTGACCGCCTTTGCGCATGGGGCTCGTTTGAGCCTCGGTATTATCGAAAGTGCCAAGGGTGGTGGCGAGATTTTGGCCCTACGTGAGTTGATCAAAATGCTCGACATCAAGGGCATGACGATCACTGCTGACGCGCTGCATTGCCAACGCGAGACCTGTGAGTTGATCGTGCGTGAAGGCGGCGATTACTGTGTGCAACTGAAGGGCAATCAGGGCGATATGCAGGCGGATGTGCGGGCCTTCATTGATGATCAAGAGACTGATTATATTGACGAATATATCTCAACTGACGCCAACCATGGCCGCATTGAAGAGCGATGTTACCATGTCTACAGCACTACGCAATATCTTGACGACACACACAAATGGCCAAGCCTCAAGACCTTCGTCCATGTCACTTCAACACGTGAAATGAACGGAAAATCAAGCCGCTGCGAACGCGTTTATCTCATGTCAAAACCCCCACAAGCGCAGGAAGCTGCAACCATTATTCGGGGGCATTGGCAAATTGAAAACAGCCTTCACTGGTCGCTTGATGTCATTATGAATGATGATCTCCATCGCGCTCGCAAAGACAACGCACCGATCAATTTTGCAGCCCTCAGACGTATCGCACTAAACATCATAAAGGCAAATCAGGACAAGGGATCAAACCGCGTAAAATTCAAACGCGCTGGCTGGAATGATGATTTCCTGCTTTCACTCCTAAACAACTTTTGAAATGCGATTGCCCTGGCTGGTTCCCAAGCAATCTGGACACTTCTAAAAACCCCTGATCCGATTCGAGGCGTCGAGACACCAGACGCTCACCATACTGGTACTATCCTTGAGGTTTCTTGAAATGTCCTTCTTTATTGCCAAGATGACAAAAAAGTTAGAATACTTTTAAGAAATTGATAGGTTTTCAACTGAGTCCAAGCTTCAAAGCAGGCGAGCAATTCATATGCAACTGGTGCCTATTTTGCTCTGGATTTTGTGGTTTTTGCCTTCTCAGGGGTGTCACCTAGAGACAGGGTTACGTTTTTTTCAGACGTATTGTCCCACGGACCACTCTCTCTTGTGGCTTGTTTCTCGCTCTCCATAACTAGCTCATTATCACGGCGCCAAATTTTTCGCAGAAACAAACTCTCTAGCCCGAATTATTCACCAGGCCTTTCAGGTTTCATCCGGGCGTGAAGGATTAACCGGGCTAACGGCGGGAGTTTGATTGGAACATTTAATACGCGTTTGGGGTTGTTGTTGGGGGGTAATCATCGGCTCCTGCCGCGTTGATTACGGGCTCTGGGCGTTGATGCGTCCCATCAACAAGACGAGCAATTGACGGTGCGGGCAAGCCGTTGGCAGGGCAATTTTAATCCTCGATTTCAACTGTTCAATACGCACCGCGATTTTCAGGAATGTGCGCCGGATGGTCTCGAAGGTGGCGGTTCTAAACCGCGAACGTTTTGGGGCTGCCCCGCGCAATAATAATAACAGCCAGTAAGCACCGGTGTGCAGAAACAACCGGAACTGGTTGGCCTCCCAGCGGTGGCAGGAGGTGCGGTCTGATTTGGTGTAGAGTTTGTGTTCCTTGATCAGGTTTTCCATTTTTCCGCGTGCACAATAGACCTTCTCATAAAGATGCTTGGCCCGCCCTGGCAGATTGGTGACGATGAAGCGGGTATCGCTGCCCAATTTGGTTGCCTCAACACGGGCGATGACCTTGCGCTCCTTTGACCAGCTTTTGGCACCGTAACGAATTTGGAAGAAACGACGCACCTTGTCTTTGCCGCTCAATGCCCGACGAACAGCAACATCCTCACTCCATGGATGGGAGAGCGTCTTTAGCCTGTTGTTGCCCGGCAGGCCGAAGATGTAGAAACAACCGTGTTGCTCCAGAAGATCCATGACCTCTGGTGTTCCATAGTGTCCATCACCGCGCACGGTAATGACAGTGCGGGGCCAGTTGTGCCGGATACGGCGAATGACATGGCGTAAAATCCGGGCTGCTTCCTCGCCCGAAGGCCGTTTGCCGGGCCGCAATAAAAAGCAAACCGGCTTGCCCGATGCAGCATCATAAATATGAATAGGCTGAAAGCAGTATCCTTGCGCATGGGTGTTGAACAGGCAAAGCTGCTGATCGCCATATGTGCGGTCCGTGGTATCATCAATATCCAGAACAATATGACCAGGCACGGCGCTAAAACTGTCGCAGAACAGGTCAATCAGGGCCAACCCCATGCGGCCAAGCTCCCGCCAGGACGGCGTGTTTTCCAGCCGCGACAAGGTTGGCTGGGATGCTAACGCGCATCCACTTTCCGGCAGTCGCTCGCAGGCAATCTTCAGTGCCGGATCATGGCGCAACTCATCAAGGTCATCACAGTCTTCATAGCCGCAAGCTATTGCAAACATGCGGGTGCGGATCATGGTGGTCTGGGAATGGATGGTGCGCCCCGCATCGCGCTCGTCATGCAAGCAGGAAGCAATCATACCGGCAAAGTTCAGCTTTCGCTCGATCTCGCGCAGTATCAACACACCGCCATCAGATGACAAAGCGCCACCATCAAACCGGGCAGACATTTTGTGCCGCCCTAAAGGTGACAAACCGGGGAGAAACAGGTTATCTTCTTGCATGGCGGGCCGGATTTTCTGCTGAGGGTGAATGATCTTGTTCAAACACCGAAATCATACGCTATTTCAACAGCTTGATCCATGCCCGCCAGCTATATTAGGCACCCTGATGAATAATCCGGGCTAGTTTTTTATAATTACTCAATATGAGCGCTATTAATACAATTAAAGTAAAACTCAATATTACCTTACCAGCGTTTCCAAAATTTAGTATATAAAGTATTACTTCATTGTATAAGAATACTAAACTATTGAGCAATATCATTACAGGCTCCATGATAAAAAATCTCCAACTTGAGTCAAATAGGGAAAACAATATATTATGAAATACGGTATTCTTTGACACATCACTATAAATTACAGCCAAAAATATATACGATAAAGGCAATATAATAAAGTTATAAAACACACCTCCTTTCTCTAATGATTTAGTTAGATTGATTATATCTGAGATTTTCCTAATATATAATTTTATATTATTGATAATTCTTTTTACAAATCCAACTTTTTCCGATGCTTTGTCACTTGGATCAGAAGTGCTTGTTTTGATAGAGGTTAAATTTTCTTGCGGTTTTGAATCTGGGGATATATTTTTGCGTATGTAGTTGGACAACCAAATAATCAATCCGAATACAAATACGGATACAATTGAAAAACCAATAATTTTCAATATCCATGCTGGAAAAATAACTAGACCCAGACCAAAGCATAACCAAATGATTATCGGCGTATATGTAAAAAAGAAAAAAGGAATTAGAGCAGAGATAATATTGTATATTATTACAGTAACAGTAAATAATGTTTCCTTAAATATCTCACCTATTACATCATGAATGCCTTTTTCTTGTGTTTTTATCTCTATTATGATACGTTTTACATTGAAAGTTAGTATGTTTCTTATGTAATATTTGTGATCTGAGGAGGAAGACATGGGAAAACACCATAATATTTCATTCACTAGCTTTCTACTTACCTGCGTAGTCGTAATTTTGGAGTATCATCGAATTCCAGATACATTTTTCTCAAGTGCGACTACACCTATAACAGCCTTACTCTGTTATGCAATTATTTTCGCTCTGTGTGAAGTTGTTGTAAAACGGATAAGAATAAGTAGAAGATGAAGTGAAAAATGCTGCGAAATCCACCGCAGCATTTTTTTGGCTGCTGTAAAACGAAATACAGCTTATCCGCATTATGTTGTTATCTGCGCAGCCAGCCAATCAAAATGTATCAAGCATGACGCGCGCCTCGGAAACGCCAATACCCCATCTTCAAACTCACTCCAAATTGATTTTTTAGGTAACTTAGTCATTTGTCTCCAATCTCGGATGTCGAACCATAAGCAAAACCCTCAAGCCATTCGACAAGATCACATCGGCGATAAAGAACGCGGGAGCGAAGACCTGGACCAGCCTTGAGGAAAGTTGGACCAGAGCCATCGACACGCATGCGCTCAAGGGTTTTTGGAGAAAGCCGAAGAACTGCTGCCGCTTCTGTGGTAATCAGGTATTGTGTTTCATTATCGATCTTCGTTGCGTCGGTCATTGTTTTGTCTCCTGCTCTTTTGCAAGACCGCCCATTGCGGCCTGTCGCAGAAGACGGGGCAAGACAAAGGACAGGTTGCTGCCCTGAAACCGGAGGCGCACGCTCGCGTGCGGGGCTTGGCGGGCTGGACAAGGAATGCCACCCTGCGACAACCAAGGCCACTATGGCGCGGGATTTGGAATGCAGGAGTTAATTGAAGAATCGCACAAAAACCGAAGTGAATTGCAACACTCGACACATATCGCCATACTCGGAACAGCTGATATTTTCGGCAAATCTTTTGATTCAGAGTGGTATCTATTTGGTAGCTAAAAAGGTTTCCGAAATTTACTAGAATTTTAGTTACGGCATAACTAATTGATATTCTTGAGATATTTGGTAGGCCGTACAGGGATCGAACCTGTGACCCGCTGATTAAGAGTCAGCTGCTCTACCAACTGAGCTAACGGCCCGTCTAAACCCGATCTTGCTTGGTCGCAAGCGTGTTCATTGGCCGATATAGCCATCAATGAAGTCCGTGTCCAGCATTCAATTCGGCATTGTTGGCCTGCTTCCAAAGGGCTCGCAATCGGTAAAAGCCAGGTTCTACCGGGGCATTTATGGCGGTACTACTTGAAATTTATTCAGTCCGCAATTTCTTTGCTCACGGCAATTCTTCGCTTCGCTCGCAAAACCTTGCCTCAAATCATCAAATTGCCGCGGGCCGTGACCACGGCTTCACCGCCGATGCGGGCCGTGACGAGCGCACCGTCTTTAATGTCAAGCTGCAGTTCGATCAGCGATGGCCGCCCCATCTCAAACCCCTGTTCTATGCGGTAGAGGTGAATTCCATCCGATGGTTTTTTATAGGCCATGACGGCTCCGGCAAAAGCTGCAACTGCAGAGCCCGTTGCCGGGTCCTCTTTGATACCCGCAGCAGGCCAGAACATGCGGGCATGAAAGTGGCTGTCGGCGTTCTCGCACTGGCTACTATAGACAAAGGCGTTGTTGTGATGGCCACTGCCAAAGGCTGACGCCCAGGCATTACTTTCCGGTTCGATGCGCCGAATAGCTTCCAGCCCTTCAACCGGGACAATCGTAAAAGGCGCACCGCCAGACCACCGGGCCGGCTGATGACTGCCAAACCCGATGTCGCTGGCCGACAGGCCAAGCGCTGCGGCGATTGCTTCTTTGGAACGGGTTTCGCCGACTTGAGACGGCAATTGTGGCAGGGTAAATCTGCCCGAACCGCGACCGTCACCGACCTTCACATCACAGTGCACCGCACCAATGCGCTCTTCTAAAATGACCTTTTGGGCAGGTGCGCTGCCCTCACCGAGCCCCGCCTCAAGCGCCAGTAATATCGCCGTTCCCACCGTTGGATGGCCGGCAAATGGCAACTCGCCACCGGGCGTGAAAATTCTCACCGGCGCCCGCAATCCACCGTCTTCAAATCCGGTGACAAAAACTGTCTCAGAGAGATTGAATTCGCCGGCGATTTTTTGCATCAGCGCGTCATCAAGCCCTGAACTTTCCAGCACAACCGCAAGCGGATTGCCGGCTAGCGGCTCATCGGTGAACACATTGAGGATAGCATAGGGACGTAACATGGTGTTTTCTCAAATCAGCGTCGGATCAACGGTTCGATTGACCAGCGCCTTGACGGTCAAGCCCTGCACGATGATGGAAAACAGCACCACCGCATAGGTTGCCGTCAATATTAGCGGTTTTTCGGGGATCGCGGGCAACGACAGGACCAGCGCCACCGAAATGCCGCCGCGCAGCCCACCCCAGGTTAATACAGGGATGGCACCACGTGAAAACGTCTGGCGAAAGGACAGCAGCAAGATCGGTATCGACACCGAGATGTAGCGCGATATCAACGCGATGGGCACGGCCGAAGCAGCAATCCAGGCCAGCGACGGGGCAAACCCGAGCACCAGAATTTCCAGACCTATTAACAAGAACAGCACAGAGTTGAGAATTTCGTCAATCAGTTCCCAAAATCCGAAAAGATGCTGCCGGGTAAGTTCGCTCATGCCTATGCGAGCACCACGATTGCCGATCAGCAAACCGGCGATCACCACCGCTATCGGCCCGGAAAGGTGAAACCGCTGGGCCAGCGCATAAGTGCCGGCAACGACCCCCAGTGTGATCAGTATTTCCAGCGAGTATTCATCAATCGTCGCCATCGCCCGATAGGCAATCCAGCCGGTCACCAGGCCCAGCAAGGCACCACCACCGGCTTCGACAAAAAACAACTCCGCCACATGGGCAGCGCTCACATGTTCTCCACCTGAACCGGCAGCAATGGCCACAAGAATGGTGAACAAGACCACGCCGACCCCGTCATTGAACAGGGATTCCCCGGCAATCTTGGCCTCAATCGTGTGCGGCACGTTGACCGATTTTAACAGGCTCAGCACAGCAACCGGATCGGTTGGCGAAATCAGCGCGCCAAATACCAGCGCCCAAAGAAATGGCAACTGGACACCAAACAGCCCACAGACAAACCAAAAACTGGTTCCCACCAGCGCCGTCGAAATCAAAATTCCGCCGGTGGCCATAAGGCCGATGGCCCAGCGCTGGTCGCGCAGATAGTCGAAATCCACATGCATAGCGCCGGCAAACAGCAAAAACGCCAACATGCCTTCCATGACGGTCGAATAGAAATCGATTTGTCCGATCACCGATTGAAGGGCGTCGGTGATGCCCAAAAGCGGGAAGAAATACTCAAGCAGCAAGAGCGCCATTGAAGCGACAAGCGCCATCACCAAAAGCCCGATAGTATGCGGCAAGCGCATTAAATAGTGATTGATCCAGCCGAAAAAGGCAGACAGCGCCAATAGCAGCGCGGCAATTTCAAATATTGAAAGCATGGTAACGGGCAATCTCCCTGGCAGCCACTGCTGTTTTATCACATCATCCATAGCGAAATTTGGCCAGGGTGCAAATTACTTAAAAATTTGGTCGATACAATCAAGCCTGCTTACTTCATGACCTGGGGCCCGAACCGGAACATTGGTTGCAACGTTTTTGATATTAATGAAGTTTCAAGTGTGCATAATATTGCGGGGTCTGTTGAGTATCAGGATTTGGACGCGGCGCATTTTGCGCCACAACCGAAACCTGATATTTAACAGACCCTAGTGGTTCGATTCCAACATTTGCATCCGTCAGCGGCTCGTACTTATGGCAAATGTTGGAATCATAAGAACCACTAGAATTAAATAAATTGCTAGTGGTCTTTGTGGCCAAAACGCTTGAAAAAGAACGTGCTGAAAAGGGATTCAAGCGTTTCGGCCAGACCACTAGCCTGGGTCAAATACCAATCACATTTCTTCTTATTTTGGAGTTGCACCAGCAACCAGCGCCAACGAACTCCAGCCAGATGATCAATTTTCCACCAGAGATTTCACCGAAGGATTTCTTACCCTTGTGGCGAGCTATGGCTACCGATATTCGTTCAAAAGCCTATTCGCCAAGTTCGATGGTTAAGGGTGATATTGGCCCCCTTATTCAGTCCTATATCCTAAACAGCAAGACTGCGTATCAGCGTTGCCCCCACGTAATGACACAGCGCTACGGCACCGGTGACGCCCATACGATTGATATCGCAGTGCCTGAAACAATAGGCACAAAGACAGCCCTGCCCTTGCACGTATTCATCCACGGTGGATATTGGTGCGAACTGTCCAAACTGGACTCGTTCTTTCTGGCACCAGACACGCTTGCCCATGGGTTGGCATTTGCAGCCGTCGACTACACACTGGCGCCACATGCGACGCTCGACGAAATTGTCGATGAGTGCTGCAGGGCGGTCGAACTGGTGCACGACCGGGCGAGGGAGCTGGGCATTGATCCAACGAGGATCATTGTATCAGGCAGCTCGGCGGGCGCCCATCTTGCTGCCATGACCTGTTTGAAGTTGCAAGAGCCGTACAGACCCTGTGCGGCTGCCCTGGTTTCAGGCATCTTTGACTTAAAGCCACTAATAGGCACCTATATCAATGACCCTATCAAGCTGGATGAGGTGGCCGCAAACCGCAACAGCCCGGCGGAACTGAATTTAAGTGGTTTTCCCCCGACACTGATTGCCTGGGGTGCGCAGGAAACCGATGAATTCAAACGTCAAAGCCTGACTTTTGCGCATCTACTTACTGCCGTAGATGTCGCAGTTGATGCGCTTGAAGTTTCAGGCTTCAACCACTTTGATATAGTTGAACACCTGGCCAACGACAGTTTACTCGGTAGTCGGTTTTACGCGCTGGTTGACAGAATAGGAGAACACTAAATTGCCTGATTATCGCCCTGTCTTTCCCACCATTGTCGATTCTGGCCGGGTTCAGGCCTCGGTTGACCCGCGCCCGATGGACAAAACAACCAACGAATCCCGATCAAAAACCGTTAGAGAAACCGGCGGTGATCCTATCGTTGATTTCGAAGGAACATCAAACCCCTATATTGACTATCAAAGCATCGATCTGCTGCTTTCGCTGCAGCATCCGCGTAGCGAGGGCTATGACGAGATGTGCTTTTTCGTCATGGGTCAGGTGAAGGAACTGCTTTTTCGCGGTTTGCATTTTGAGTTGCACAACGCACGCCATCAGGTACGTGAGGGTAATCTGGCCAACGCGCTGGTGATATTGTCTCGGGCCGCCAATTATGTTGATTACATTTCAGATTCCTGGAACGTATTGTCGACGATCAAGACGGAAGGTTTCAACGAGTTTCGCGACCACCTGTCGACGGCCTCTGGTCAACTCTCATTCATGTATCGCCATGTCGAGTTCATTTTGGGTAATAAAAGCCGTAAACTGGCCGCCGCTCACAAAAATGTCCCTCATGTATGGCCGGCCATGGAGGAGGCACTCAATTCGCCAAGCCTTTATGATGCGATAATCGAAGCCCTGCATAAGAACGGCTTCAAGATCGATGATGATGCGCTTGAGCGCGACTGGAGCGAGGATTATCGCGCCAATGCGTCGGTCCAACAGGCCTGGGCTTTGGTCTATAAAAATGCCTCGGCCGACAATTTACTT
This sequence comes from Rhizobiaceae bacterium, assembly GCA_965248135.1. Taxonomy (GTDB): domain Bacteria; phylum Pseudomonadota; class Alphaproteobacteria; order Rhizobiales; family Rhizobiaceae; genus SZUA-100. The sequence continues at coordinate 214,289 of CBDFIN010000008.1, forward strand.
TATCAAGTTGCGGAAATGTTGATTGCCATCGATGAAAAGATTTCGTTTTACCGATGGCGTCACTTCACCTCGGTCCACAAAATTATCGGCTACAAGCCCGGCACCGGCGGGTCTTCCGGCGTTGGCTGGTTACGCCACGTGACCGAGCATCGCTTTTTCCCGGAACTATGGGCCTTACGCAACGAGCTGTGAGCATGGCCCCGTGGGCATCAATTTTTATCTTTATCAACCAATGCGTTGCCCTTAATCCAGGGCATCATGCCACGCAGCTTTTCACCGACTTCCTCAATCTCGTGGCTGTCGTTCATCCGCCTGGTGCCCTTGAAACGGGCGGCGCCCGAATGCCATTCTTGCATCCATTCGGAGGTGAACCGACCGGACTGGATATCTTTCAATACCCGTTTCATTTCCGCCTTGGTTTCATCGGTAATGATGCGTGGTCCCGAAACATATTCACCCCATTCGGCGGTGTTGGAAATCGAGTAGTTCATATTGGCAATGCCGCCCTCATAGATCAGATCAACGATCAGCTTGACCTCGTGCAGGCACTCAAAATAAGCCATTTCAGGGGCGTACCCCGCCTCGACAAGCGTTTCAAATCCGGCCCGGATCAACTCGACCAGACCACCGCACAGCACCACCTGCTCACCAAACAGATCGGTTTCGCATTCTTCGCGGAATGTGGTTTCAATGATACCCGAACGGCCGCCGCCAACGCCGCAGGCATAGGAAAGTGCCAGTTCCTGCGCGTTACCTGACGCATCCTGGTGAATAGCGATCAAACACGGTACACCGCCACCTTTTTGGTATTCGCCGCGCACGGTGTGGCCAGGTCCTTTTGGTGCAATCATCACCACATCGATATTGCTCGGCACTTCAATCAAATTGAAATGAACATTGAGACCATGGGCAAAGGCAATCGCTGCGCCATCACGAATGTTGTCGCGAATGCTGTCGGTCCAGATACCTGCCTGCAGCTCGTCGGGTGCGGCCATCATTATCAAATCAGCCCAGCCGGCGGCTTCTGCCACACTCATTACTTTGAAACCATCTGCTTCAGCTTTTTTTGCAGTGGCCGAGCCATCTCTCAAAGCAACAGCGACATTTTCAGCGCCCGAATCCTTCAGGTTCAAAGCATGGGCGCGACCTTGCGAACCATAGCCAATGATGACGACATTTTTCGATTTGATCAGATTTAGATCGGCATCGCGATCGTAATATACACGCATGTTACTGTTCCTTTTGGCGCTGATCCGGCGAAGCCGAAATAATGGTAGATGGTGCTGCCGATCTGGTCGAGCAGACCATGAAAAATCAGCGCGTTCTTAGCCGCTGTAGCTGCAATTGGCAACAAGCGGATGGGCAGGATTGGGATTTGCTGTCAAGTCTGCGGCTCCAATGCCGCCAGATAGCGCTTCACCGAGGCCGCCATGCCATGTTCAAGCGCATCGGCGGAAAGGGCGTGGCCGATGGATACCTCGGCAAGTGCGGGAATGCGGGCAACAAGCAGCGGCAGGTTTCTAACCGTTAAATCATGCCCGGCATTTACTTTAAGCCCAAGTGCAATGGCGGTTTCGGCGGTCTTGCCAAGCGCTTCGACTTCTCTCGCCGCTGCCGCAGGATCGTCATAGGTCGCCCCATAAGGGCCGGTATAGAGTTCGATGCGATCAGCACCGGTATCGGCGGCCCACTTGATTTGTTCAACTTCGGCATCGGCGAATAATGAAACACGCATGCCGGCCTTTTTTAGCCGCCTGACAATAGATGTGAGATAATTATGTTGCTGGGAAAAATCCCAACCGTGATCAGAAGTCGCCTGCGAGGGATCATCTGGCACCAATGTCACCTGTTCGGGTTGGTTTTTTTCACAGAGCGCCAAAAACTCTTCTGTCGGAAAGCCTTCGATATTAAATTCCCGGTCGGGATATTCATCATCAATCAATGCCCGTAATTCGGGCACATCGGCGCGGCGTATGTGGCGTTCGTCAGGTCTTGGATGGACGGTCAGGCCAAAGGCGCCCGCCGCCAAAGCGATGCGTCCCAACTCAGCAACGCCGGGCCAGGGCAGGTTACGACGATTTCGCAATTGGGCAACCGCATTGAGATTGATTGATAGTCTTGTGGTCATTGGCCACAGATAGCCGAGCAGGTTTCTATTGACAAATAAAACATACTGATCGCATCCATGAAACAAATCGATACAAACCGGCAAACAGGCGATGGTAAAGAAATTTGATGCATTTGGGCGTTTTGCCAAACCGTTTTCTGTCGGCCTGCAGCTTCTGGGTGATAATTCGCCAATCCTGATCGACGAGAAGATCGGCGACTTCCTGAGGCAAAAACGCCAATTGTTTGAGGAATGCCGAGACGAAGTGTTCATGGCTGCGGCAGATACGCGGGATGCCCAGCAAGAGGCGTTGGAACTTGTGTTGCGTGGCATCAAATCGGCAAAACCATCACTTTACAAGATTTGTGAGACAGAAATATCGAGCCCTTCATTGGGAATTCGTTATGCACGTCGCGACTTTGAAACCTGTCCGCTGGCGCTGGCTTCGCTGCTGGTGCAGGAGGATCTTGTATTGATGCGGCGACGGCAAGAGGGCTGGTGTCTGGTAGCTGCATCGCTTTGCTTTCCTTCTTCATGGAAACTGGCTGAAAAATTCGGCAAGCCGCTTATGCAAATCCACAAACCAGTGCCGGGCGCCGCCACCGGGCTGGACCCGATGATTCACCGCATTTTCGATAATCTCAAGCCGCAACTGCCGGTGTGGCGGGAGAACTGGTCGTTCTACGCCGACGACGCCTTGCGCCATTCTGCCGGTGAAAATGAGCACCGACATGATGGCGCACATCAAGCGAACCGGAATTATCTGCGGCGCGAATATCAGACCCTGCATCGCTTGCCGGCCAGCGGTGACATCCTGTTCACCATCAGAATTCTGGTGGAACCGCTGACAATCATCGAATCCCAGGAAAATCCGGCGGCAATTGCAGCAAGTTTACTCAACCAGATCGGCGCCATGTCGGTAGATCAAAAACCGTATAAGGGTTTTGATCGGAACATGGATGAGGTCGAGACTTATCTCCGTCACATCGCTAACGCCGGACCGGGCGCCTGAACGGTCAGGTCTGTGGCCCTTTGGGCAGCGGTATCTGCTGCCACGAGTTGCCAGCTGCCATGATACAGGTCGTGCCATTGGTCATGGTCATCATGACCGTCCAGGAGCCTTTTCTTGACGCATAAATTTCCATGGCCATCTTGTTGGCTGAAGACAGCCCCAGCGCACGTGGCGTTTCCTGATATTTTTCGATCAGTACCTTGATCAGCGAGGCTCGTTTGCCGCACATGCGCTGCTGCGCAATGGAAGGTAAAGTGTAGGCTAAGACCATGGTGGCGGCCAACGCCATTGAGGATATCGATACGACTAGTTTGGATGGGTATGTCATTGTACTTAGCTCCGCTGCCAGCCAGAAGCCAGCCAGAACGGGCGACAATTAACTACGGTCCCGTTTCAGCGCTTCCTTGGCTGAACATTTTTGTTCCGCCCATTGCGTTACTCCGTTGATCCCTGTTGCATTCAGCCTGACGCTGTTTACTTAACAATTCGCTAACACCGATTTCCCGCCTCTATACTGCTAAGGGGCAATGGCAGTCTGGCCTGCCACTTTGGCTTGATTGCCGGGCATCCATTTTTCTATTTTTTCCTCAACCATGTCCGGACTGATCGGTTTGGTCAGACAGTCGTCCATTCCCGCTGCCAGGCATTTTTCCTTATCACTGGTCATAGCACAGGCCGTAACACCGATTATCGGCGTTCTGATTTCGTGGCTGGTGCTGGACAGAAATTCGCATTTCGCGATGTCAGCGTGTTTGGCTTTTTGATTTGCCACTTCAAGAGCGGTGTTCATTTCTTTCAGCCGATCTCGCTGGATAATGAAATATAGAAACACCGGATAGGCGATCACTGTCGCGCAAAATGCCGTGAATATCAGATCCCTGACCAGGCGATCCTTTTCATTGGTTGCATACATATCCACCAGAACCATCGTGCAGGCAACGATGTTCACCAAAATGACAAGATGTGTCGCAGTAATGAAATTTCACTTCATGGATGCCGCCTTGACGGGTTACTAAAAGTAACCAATGTAGCAAGATGGCATTAACGTTCTGTAAGTGTGCTTATGGTGGTGACTCTTTCGCAAGACACGCTAAAAAAACCTATCCCAAGACACCAAACATAAACGCGATAAATAACACCGCGCAAAAAAAACCGACTGCCCGGGCTGTGATGCCCCAGCAGGACTCCTTCGCATAGTCGTCCATGGAAAACCTGTTAGTATATCGAGTGCTGTTTATGGCGACGATAGTCGCTGTATTGGCGGCTACCGCATCGCGGATCAGCGCTGGTATATGGCAGTTATTGACCAGGCGCAACGGAAATTGTGTCAATTTCGCGGCAACACACGCATGGCAGCCATGCAACTTTTATGAACAAATTTAACCGTACATTTTCAATGGGTTATGTCTATCATCAGCTGCTAGAGCCTGTCGTGCCTGTTGATAAAACCGCCATAAAAGCTCAGATCGAGGTTTTTTTACGCCAATATCGGAACCTTAATCCCAACGCGGTGAAAAAGCGTAATCGCAGATGCGATTTTTCCTGGCGCCAAGCGCCTGGATGGCGGTCATCTCCTCATCGTCAAGGGCGAAATCAAAAACCCCAAGATTCTCCTCCAGCCTTTGCGGGCTGGCGGTCCTGGGAATCGCCCCTGCCCCGTTGTGCTGAATGTGCCAACGCAATACTATTTGCGCCGGGCTCTTGGCGTGGGCGGTCGCCGCAGAAATGACAGCCGGTTCGCTGAACAAAGCTCCCGCGCGGCCAAGGGGACTATAGGCAATCAGTGCCATGCCATGACGGGCAAGGGTTGCCCGCATTGGTGATTGATCGAGCAACGGGTGATTTTCTACCTGATTGCAGGCCAGCGGATGTTCGGACAAATTGGCCACCTCATCAATCATGGCGTTGGTAAAGTTCGAAACGCCGATGTTGCGGGCAAGCCCACGGTTTTTCACATCATTGAGTGCTGCAATCATCTCGCTCATCGCTACAGTCTTGGATGGCCAATGAATGAGCGCAAGGTCAACATATTCATCGTCCAATTGTGCCAGACTGTTGTCTACAGATCGCTGCAGGGCGCCGTTGGCCAGATCGCTGTGCCATATCTTGGTGGTTAGAAAAATATCGCGACGCGGTACGCCCGAAGCCCGTATCGCCTCTCCGACCTCTCTTTCATTTTCGTAAAATGCCGCGGTATCAATGTGGCGGTAGCCACTCTGTATGGCCCGCCGCACCATATCCACACACTGATTGCCCTTAAGTGGCCAGGTGCCGAAACCAAGGGCAGGTATGTTTGCCCCATTAGCGGATAGTATTTTCATGGCTTGCCTCAAATTCGCAGATTATTGCGAGCAATAGATGATTGAACGGGATATGAACAGGTTTTGTTCGCCAATGAAAATTAGCGACCCTGTTCATCGGTCCTAATTGCATGCAACAAGCTATCCCATCGGGTTGAAACGATCTTTGCTAACCATGCAGCAGTCCACTTAATCGTCGCGTTCGATCAAATTGTCAATTGCTGCCATGTCGACACACCAGTGTCGGGCTGGTAAAGCCATTGACTGGCAATTCACGGAGACAGGCCTTGCTACCATCAGCCGACAGCAACGACGATAAACGGTCGCGAATAGCACCGTTGGATATCGCCCGTGGTGTGGCACTGGTGGCGATGGCGATCTATCACTTTACCTGGGATCTGGAGTTTTTTGGCTATCTGCCAACTGCGACCATCGTCGAGCCAGGATGGAAATATTTTGCCAGGGCAATCGCTTCATCATTCCTGTTGCTGGTGGGAATAAGCCTGGTGCTCGCCCATGGCCACAGGTTTGGTGCCAAGCCCTTTCTGCGTCGGCTAATTAAAGTGGCCGTCGCCGCCGCACTCGTTTCGCTGGCGACCTGGCTTATCATGCCTGGCGGTTTTGTCTTCTTCGGCATCTTGCATATTATTGCGCTTGGAAGCGTATTGGCCCTGCCATTGTTGCGTCTGCCGTGGCAGGCCAGCGTCTTGGCAGCTGGGTTTTTCATTATTGGTGCACGGATATTCAGCAGCCCCTATTTCGATGCACCGGTCTGGTACTGGACCGGCCTGTCAAGCAAACTACCCCACTCCAACGATTACGAACCCGTCTTCCCCTGGTTTAGCGCCATTGCGCTCGGGGTAGCGATTGCACTTGTTGCAAAGAAATATCGATTGTTCGACCGGCTGACCGAGCTGTCGCCATCGGGCCAGTTGTCATCTGCGTTGGCGTTTTTGGGCCGGCACTCGCTTTTGACCTATCTGGTCCATCAGCCTGTGTTATTCGGATCCCTCTATGTTTTTGTGGCTCTAACAGGTGGGCCCGACCGCACACCGGCATTCATTGGTGATTGCGAGAGCAACTGTACTAAAAGCAGCGATGCAAAATTTTGCCAGCGGTTCTGCGCCTGCGCGGTCAGCGAGTTCAAGGCACAGGATTTGTGGCTAGGCATTCACCAAAGAAATATCGATATTGGCACCGACCCACGGGTGGCGAGCATTACCAATGCCTGCACCACCAGCAGTGAACAATGAAGTGCAGGCGCCAATATCGGCAACACTTCATGGCGTGTACAAAAAATGCTCTAAAAATCGCCCTCAGCACCGCGCTTCAAAATATCCAGCATGATATCTTTGACCGTCAGCGCCTCTTTCAATAATTCCGGCGGCAGTTCTTTGCCGCCATGAATCATCATATCCATATCCAAGGTGTAGAGCCATAATTCGCCCTTTTCGTTCTCAACCAGCGAGATTCTGCATGGCAGATAGGCCGAGTAGGCCGGATGATGCTCGATCATCTTGGCGGCGGTCAATGGATTGCAATAGAGAAAAATGTTGAGCTTGCGCCAGGGTTTGCCGGTCATCGCCGCGACCTGGTCTCCCAAGGGCAATTCGCCGACACCACGGATATTGCGTTCTATGGCGATCTGCTTGATGGAATCATTGACCTCTTCATAGCTCAACCCGTCTGCCACCTTGGCTTTCCACACGGTTGCAGCTGCCGCATTGCCGGTCTCGACAAGTTTGTCCGCCATCTGTTTGTAGACAGCAAAAGCGCCACTATCAAAGCCATCAAACGCTCGTTTATATTTATAGATCGATGGCCCGAACCAGATTGCCGCGATGATCGTTAAAGCACCGACCAGTGCCAGAATATTGCGTATAAATGCCATTTCCTGCCCCCCTTGCGCTCTGCAAAGCAACATATATTACGATACATGAATATATTCTCATTGCAACCGGTTTATGAAACCGGCATCGCCGCACGGGTTGAACTGCCGGCATCGCCTGGATCGCTTGGCCGGCATATTTGGGAATAGTACTGTTATTCTGACATTAACACCGGTGCAGTCATCTGGTGCAAAATTGTATTGGTCACGCCGCCGAATGCCTTCTCGCGCAGACGCGAGTGGCCATAGGCACCCATAATCAAAAGATCGGCGCCGCTATCGGCGAGATAATTGAGGATAACCGTATCGGGCGAAATATCGGGAAATGTCTGCCGATCAACGCTGGTTTTAATGCCGTGACGTTCCAGATGAGCGGCAATATCGCTGCCGGGGTTGTCGCCATGAACGGATTGCCGGCTTTCCGGATTTATCACCAAAACAATCGCCTCGCTGCGGCCCTGAAGCAGCGGAATGGCGTCGTTGACCGCCCGGACCGCCTTTTTTCCACCATCCCAGGCGATAACAGCCTTGCGCACCCTGACATTGGGTCGACCGATGTAAGGGACAATATAGACCGGGCGGCCTGAGCCGAACAATACGCCTTCAAGCAGGGATTCCTGAAAAGAAACGCCCTGCTCATCGGGATTAGGCTGTCCAATAAAGCTTATGTCCTTGTGGCGGGCGTGAAATGACAGCCGTGCCGGCGCTTTGGTGGCGCTGCATGCAACGATTTCGCTAGCATGTGAAACACCTGCCGCATTGGCGGCATTTTTAAAATTCTCGACAGCTGTTTGCGCGACCTTGTGAACAATCTCTTGCTGAGCTTCCGTCAGACTTGAGGGTATATCGATACCAATATAGGTCGAGATAGTCGATTTGAGCGCCAATGCGACACCGGTGACCCGCGCCTCCTTGCGTTTGGCCAGCGCCACTGCCGCCTCTATCCGGTAGGCGCAAGCCTTGCTGCCATCCAGGTGAACCATCAGATCTTTGTACGACATCAAATTTCTCCTATACAGTAATCCGCGCCACAGACCTTATGGCATGTCGATCATGAAATTATTGATTTTGGTCAACCGCAATGAAACCCTGGTCGAATAATTTTCAAGATTGATTAATTTGCCAACAACCGGTCAGGCATCTTTCGCGACGGTTTTTATGAACGTATCCAGATCAATACCCAGTGCTTCCCAATTGGTGAATTCCTTGTCACCAGAAACCTCTTCATGATCCTTTAGAACAACATATTCGACAATCTGCTCCATGAAAAAATCATATTCGTCGTAGCGCAGGGCACCGGCGACCAGCAAACTTTTATCCGGTGAAAAGCCCGTATAGTCGACAAAGTCATCGACATAATCTTGAGCTTTTTTCTGCCCGTCATCGAAAGCAACCGACAAGCTGACCGACATCAACAGGGTCGGTTTGTCGTTCAATTGAACCTTATGGGCAACGGCAAAGTTGCAGATCGAATTCTGATGCTTGTTTTGATGCACCGAACCAGCAAGGATTACAGCGTCATAGTCGGAAATATCCAGATCCTGCATCCTGCGGTGACTATCAAGAACCGTAACGTTGTGACCGGCATCTTCAAGCCAGGCTGCGGTAAACTTTGATATTTTGCGCGTCTGCCCTTCAGTGGTGCCATAAACAACCAGAAAATTCATCCGTATTCTCCCCTATCTTTACCAGCGGCCACCTATGGTGCCAAAGTTCAGATCAACTTTCGTGCGGGCCACGCATTTGTGCAATCACATCGCGGATGCGGCGCCAATGGCCGGCCTGCTCGTTATCGCCCTTGTCTTCAAGTTCACGAGCTTTTTGAGCGGCTTCCGCTTCTGCCTTGTCGCCGTGGGCATCAAACAACCTGCGGGCGTTTTCCTGAACTTCCATGAAATTCATCGCTATGTCCCTTTGTGCTTTTAGCCGCAGATGGTAGTCAAGAAATTTGGCTGCGCATTGCGATAGATCAATTGGCTGTGCTATTGGCAATGTCGCCACGGCGATCGCTTGAAAGAAAGTTTATCCGCATGGCGCCCGAATGGAGGGATTTTTTCAATGAAAAATCTCGGGAATTCGGGTCAGCCCTGAGCATTGCTCATGTGAGGACGGTGATTGAGGCGCTGAAAGCGCCACAAAGAACCGCCCGCAGCGGAGCAAACTAACAAAATACGTGCAAATCGCTTTCAAGCGATTGCCGTGGCAATGTCGACCAAGACTTGATCCAACAGAAATGTTGGAATCGAACCACTAGTTGATAATAATCAACTGAATTTCACACGATTGCAGAACAGGCAGTAAGTCTTTTCATTTGGCAACAAACGGGGCAATTTAGATGACCGATGCAGCTAAACTCATAGATACGCAGCGCTATCCAATTTTTCCGACCACGGACCATTCGAGCCAGGAGTTCTATCACTCCTGCCGCAAGTCTTACGAGCGGGACGGTGTTTTAATGTTGCCCGGATTTCTGCAGGCCGCAGCGCTCGAGCGCATGGCTGCCCAAGCACGCGAAGTCGAACATCTGTCCTACAAACAAACAAAACATCATAATGTTTATCTGGCGGACAAAGACCCAAACCACGGTGATGACCACCCGCGCAATCGGCTCTTGACCACCACCAACTCGACAATTGCCGATGCGGATATTCAGTCCGATGCGGCATTGCGCACGCTTTATCATTGCGAGGCGATTCACCGGTTTATTGCCCATGTAAGCGGCAAAGCCGGAATTTATCCCTATGTCGATGCTCTTTCGCCACTCAATATCGGTGTAACGCGGGAGAATGAAACCCTGGCCTGGCATTTCGACAGGTCAGAATTTGCCACCACATTGGCGTTGCAAACCCCGGAGGGCGGGGGAGAATTTGAATATGTCGCTGAAACCAGAAGTGAGGGCGACCCCGCCTACGACCAGGTGGAAAAGCTGTTTGATGGCGACACCGGCGATGTCAAATCGCTCGACATTTCCGCCGGCACCTTGTGCCTGTTCAAGGGCCGTCATTCGATCCACCGTGTTGCACCGGTTAAGGGCGCCCGCACCCGCATCATCGCCATTTTGACTTATGATGAAAAACCCAATCAGCGGATGAATGCCTTCACCCAGAAGAAATTTTATGGCCGCGCAGCGTAATCTTTCGCGACAAGTTTTACGCTCGAAACATCAACTGCTGTAAAGCGCGACCCGGCGATTTTGATCTTTCAAAGCATCAATCCTTGCCCTAAAACTCAATCCCGACCTGGGCTTTGACACCAGAACGGAACGGGTGCTTGATCATCGTCATATCGGTAACCAGATCGGCAAATTCAATCAGCTCGTCCCTGGCGTTGCGCCCGGTGATGATGACATGTTTCTTCGCTGGCTTGGCTTTGAGCGTCTCTATCACTTCCGCTATCGGCAAATAGTCATAACGCAACACGATATTCAACTCGTCACAAAGCACCATTTGGTGCTCGTCATCCATGATCAGCTCTTTTGCCTTTTCCCAGGCAATACGGGCAGCTTCGATGTCTCGCTGACGGTCCTGGGTTTCCCACGTAAACCCTTCCCCCATCGAGCTCATGGTCACCTGATCATCCAGTTTCTCCAGGATTACCCGCTCGCCGGTGCCCCACTTGCCCTTGACGAATTGCACAACGCCAACCTTCATGCCGTTGCCAAGCGCCCGAAAAACCATGCCAAATGCGGCGGTGGACTTGCCCTTGCCCTTGCCGGTGTGGACAATGGTCAGCCCCTTTTCGATGGTCTTGGTGGCGATGATCTTGTCTCGCGCCACCTTTTTCTTTTTCATCTTGTCGGCATGGCGGGCGTCTAGCTCCTCCTCGCTCATGTTGTCGGTGGCTTTTTTTCGCATCAATTGTTCTCCCTGTTTGAAAATTGCGGCCGGTTGGCAAAGCCCTCGCCGCGCCACAAACAGGACGTCATCCTGCTGTCTCTGCGGCTATTTTTTCAAGCTCAAATCTGGCCGAATTCGACCGGGCTGTCCACAACTTGCGGTCTTGCGCCTCCAACAACCGCTCGGCCATCTCTTTTAGTGCCGACGGGTTTTTATCCTGCAAAAATTCACTGACTTTCTCATCGCCCAAAAACGCCTGATAGATCGCCTCGAAATGATGATCCCGCACCGCACCGGTGGTGGCTGCGAAGGCAAAAAGATAGTCCACAGTCGCCGCCATCTCAAAAGCCCCTTTGTAACCGTGGCGCATGGCACCGCTAATCCATTTCGGATTGGCCACCCTTGCCCGCACAACCCGGCCAATCTCTTCCTCCAGCGTGCGTATCACCGGGCGTTCAGGGCGGGAATGGTCATTGTGGTAGATGGCCGGTCGCTGGCCCGAAAGATGTTCCACCGCTGCGGTCATACCACCCTCAAACTGATAATAATCGTCGCTGTCGAGAATATCATGCTCCCGATTATCTTGATTATGAACAACGGCCTCTATATCTTTTAATTTATTAATGTATTGCTCGATCTCGCGTTCCCCTTCGGCATTGGCGCCATAGGCGTATCCGCCCCAGGCGAGATAGGCCTTGGCAAGATCGTTGCGATCCTCCCAGCCGCGTTCATCGATCAGTGCCTGAAGTCCCGCGCCATAGGCACCGGGTTTGGAGCCGAATATGCGATAACCGGCCTTCTGCGCCGCGTGCTCCCGATCAAAACCCTCGCTCTGCAATGCGGCCTTTTCTTCCCGGTAGCGGGCGGCAAGAGGATTATCCTCCGCATCTTCGTCCAATTCCATTACCGCGCGTACGGCTTGATCAAGCAGATCGATCTGCAAAGGAAAGGCATCGCGGAAAAAACCGGAAATGCGCAAGGTGACGTCAATCCGCGGACGACCAAGGATCGCCAAGGGCAAGATTTCATAGCCCGTGAGGCGGCCCGAACCATGCTCCCAGACCGGTTTCACCCCCGTTAACGCCATCATTTGGGCAATATCATCGCCGCCGGTGCGCATGTTTGATGTACCCCATGCAGAAAGGCCCAGACGCTTCGGCCATTCACCCTGCTCCTGCCGGTGACGCACAAGCAGCAATTCAGCCGATTTTTGCCCAAGTGCCCAAGCCGCCGGTGTCGGCAGGGTGCGTGAATCGACGGAATAGAAATTGCGGCCAGTTGGCAGCACATCCACCCGACCACGCGTAGGTGCACCTGAAGGCCCGGGGGCAACAAAACGTCCTTCAAGCCCGGTAAGAAAACCATTGATCTCGGCCTCACCGCAGCGTTCAATCGATGGCAGAATATGTTGTTTTATCCCCACCAGAGCCGCTTTGGTGTGGTGCCAGGTTTCTTCACAGGCGCGCTCACCATCAACCAGCAGCGATGCGAGAATTTCGATCCGCTCCACCGTATCACCATAAGAACGCCACGGATCATCACAAATTTCTGTAAGCACCGCTGGTCTGTCGTATTGCCACGTCTTAGCCATATCGCAGTCCAGCGGATCGAACCCGTCGAACCGGAGATCAGCGGCAATCGCCCGGTGTAGCGATTGATCTTCTCCCTCGCCTTTTCCACGCGGCAGCCGCGCCAGGGCGACGGCAAGGTCGGTTTTCAACCGACCCTCGGGTGAGACACCAAATATATGCAGGCCGTCGCGTATCTGCATCTCCTTCAATTCACAAAGATAAGCATCGAGCTTTTCAAGCGCCCTTGTGTCGCCGTCACCTGCACCAATACCCGCATCCAGGTCCAGTCCGCTATCCTGAATCAGTTCAAAAATCAGTTTCTTCAAATGAACAAGCCGGCGTGGGTCGACACCGGATGCCTCGTAATATTCATCCACCAGCGCCTCAAGCTGCTTCATTGGACCGTAGGCTTCAGCCCGGGTAAGAGGTGGCGTCAGATGATCGATGATTACCGCCTGAGCTCGACGCTTGGCCTGTGTCCCCTCGCCTGGATCATTGACAATGAACGGATAGAGATGCGGCGTCGGCCCAAACACCGCTTCGGGAAAACAATCTGCCCTCAAAGCCAATGCCTTGCCCGGCAGCCATTCCAAATTGCCATGCTTGCCCATATGGGCAATGGCATGAGCGTCGAACTGCCGCCGCAACCAGCAATAGAAGGCGAAATAGCCGTGTGGCGGCACCAGATCAGGAGAATGATAGGTTTCCTTCGGGTCGATATTATAGCCGCGTGCCGGTTGAATGCCGATGACGACGTTACCAAACCTGGTCAGGGGAAGAGCAAAGGCTCCTCGCCCCTGGTGAAAGAACGGATCATCCTGCGGTGCGCCCCAGCGTTGGTAGACTTGCTGTTGAACTTCATTCGGCAAGGCGGCGAAAAACGCCAGATAATCATCCAGCTTCAATGTCTCGCGAATTTCCCTATCGTCCAACGTGGCGTTGGTTGGCCCGCGCTGCAAGTGCCGGATCAAGCTATCACCGTCGGCTGGAAATTCGCCCGTATTGTAACCGTGTTGTTGCAACGCGCGAAGCACCTCGATGGTGCCGGCGGGCGTATCAAGGCCAACGCCATTGCCCAGTCGGCCATCGCGGTTTGGGTAATTGGCGAGCACCAGCGCAATGCGTCTTTTAGCGGCGGAACAAAGTCGCAGTCGGGTCCAGTTGGCCGCAAGTTTGGCGACAAAATCAACCCGATCCGCTGCCGGCTGGTGGGTTACAACGCTGGTCTGGCACGCATCATCAAATATGGCAGCAGACTTGAAGGCGATCGCGCGCGAAAGCAGCCGGCCATCAACCTCCGGCAGGGCGACATTCATTGCCAGGTCTCGGGCCGAAAGCCCCTGGGGCGATGTCTGCCAGGTGTCAAAATCGCTGCTCGACAGCACCACTTGCAACACCACCGAACCGGACTTCTCCAACACCGTGGCAAAGCGTTTTCCACCCGGCGTGGAGACGGCAAAGCCGGTGGTGTTCAAAACCACCATCGGTGATGTCTCATCGAAGAGGGTTTCAACGGTGGCGCACGAGACCGGTTCTTTTAAGGAAGAAATATAGACCGGCAACGGGTTCAGGCCAGCAGCGCGCAGACTTTCCACCAACGCTTCGATTGGCGCAAGATTACCACTTTGCACCAGCGCCCGATAGAACGTGATCGCCACCACCGGCGCGCCATCAAGCCAACGGTCACGAATGTCACAAAGGGTTGGACTAACAATGCCCGGCCACCAGGGTCCGGCCTTCAAAAATGGCGCCGCCCTGGGCGGTTTTTCACCGCGGCCAAGCAGGAAGGCACCATAGGCAAGAAAGGCGCGAGCGTTGTTCTCTCCGCCTGCCAGCAAAAACTGCCATAGAGCAATTTGATCCTGCTCACCGACCGTGTTGAAACCGACCAGCGACGGGTCCGGTTTGTCATCACCGGGCAGAACCGCCATCGGAATATTATGTTGGAACGCGATCTGATACAGTTTTTCAAGGCCATAGGGCCAATAGCTCTCGCCACCCAAACAGCGCACTACCACCAGCTTGGAGCCGGCAATGGTTTTTTGGGCGTAGGTGTCGATAGAAAGAGGATGGGAAAGCTGCAACAGGTTGGCAAGTCGCAGTTCGGGCGCCTCGTCGCCCATTTGTTTTCGTGCTCTGGCAAGCGCTGCAAGCTCGGTGTCGGCCGCTGAAATGAACACCATGTCAGCCGGAGTTTGGCCCAGGTCAATCGCCTCGTCACCATCGGCCAGCGTGCCCTTTTGCGCCAAAAGCAAGTGCATTTAAAATACCTTTGAAAGAGCCGTGCGAACCCCCTCCTGGTCAATGCCATGAAGACCGATCACCACCATTCGGGAACCGCGTTTTTCGTGCCCGTGCCAGTCACGGTCGAAGTATGTATCGAGCCGGTTGCCGACGGCCTGAACGACCAGCCGCATGGGTTTTCCAACCACCTCAACAAAGCCTTTCAGCCGAAGAATATCATGGTGTTCGATCAATGCCGTCAGATTCTGCCGCATCTGCTCGATATCGACAATCGCTCCGCCTTCAATGACAAAACTCTCGAATTCGTCGTGATCGTGCTCGTGGCCATCCTCGTGATGGGTTTCATGATGCGATTTGCGTGCGTCCATATCAGTTTCAGCCCCGACCCCGAGCCCGAGTAAAATGTCAGCACCGGGCGCATGGTCCTGCCAGGCATGAACCAGTTTGACGGACCGCGAGGTTGCGCCGTGCACATCATGTTCAATCGCCTCGATCTGCGAGCGGTCAACAAGATCTGTTTTGTTGAGAACGATCAGGTCGGCGCATGATATCTGATCCTCAAACAGTTCTTCCAGCGGGCTGTCATGATCGAGCGCCTCATCGCTGGAACGTTGCGCCGCAACGGCGGCCTCATCATCGGCAAACCGACCTTCGGCAACAGCCGCTGAATCCACCACTGTCACCACCCCGTCGACGGTCACCTGCTCTCTGATCTCGGGCCAGTTGAAGGCACTGACCAGCGGCTGCGGCAGCGCCAAACCAGAGGTTTCGATGACAATATGATCGGGCCTATTGTCGCGCTCCAGCAATTTTGTCATGGCAGGAATAAAATCATCGGCCACGGTGCAGCAAATGCAGCCATTGTTGAGTTCGACAATATCTTCCTCGCTGCAGGTTTCATCCCCACAACCCTTCAGCACGTCGCCATCAACGCCGAGATCGCCAAATTCATTGATAATCAGCGCAATACGCCGACCATTGGCGGTAGCAAGTACATTGCGAATCAGGGTGGTTTTCCCTGCACCCAAAAAGCCGGTAATCACCGTCGCCGGAATTTTCTGCGCGTTCATCTAGGCCATTTCCTTCGAATTCTATTTCAGCCGTTGCGGCAGACCGGCTGTGACAAACCACACTTCCTCACAGGCCTTAGCCATAAGTTGGTGCAACCGGCCGGCATGATCGCGAAATTCCCGAGCCATTGCATCAATTGGTACAATCCCCTGCCCCACTTCACTGGAAACAAATATCACCGGTACTGGCAGCTTGGAAACCGCGCCCGCAAGCCGGCTCGATTCTCCACCTACATTGGCGCCGGCAATCATCAGGTTGCTGAGCCACAGGGTCAGACAATCAACCAAAATAACACGACCCGGACGGGCTTCATTGCGTAGCGCGTCGGCAATTGCCAGCGGCTCCTCAACCGTGTGCCAGGATGAGCCGCGTTGTTGTCGGTGTTGGTAAATGCGTTCATGCATTTCATCGTCTTCAGCCCGCGCGGTGGCAAGATAGACACACGTCAACTGGGTCTCGCCTGCTAATTGTTCGGCAAACCGGCTTTTGCCCGAGCGGGCGCCACCAAGTATCAATATGCTGCTCAATGGGTCTGCTCCATGGCCAAACGCAACGAATGTTTTCGAGACTGACAAAAAGGCCATCAACACATGACAAATTGTCGGATGCCTTGTAAGCCAGCAATCGGGCGGAGTGTCAATCCGTCAGTTGTGATAAGCACGGCGATCGCTTGAAAGAAAGTTTATCCGCATGGCGCCCGAATGGAGGGATTTTTTCAAAGAAAAATCTCGGGAATTCGGGTCAGCCCTGAGCATTGCTCATGTGAGGACGGTGATTGAGGCGCAAAAAGCGCCACAAAGAACCGCCCGCAGCGGAGCAAACTAACAAAATACGTGCAAATCGCTTTCAAGCGATTGCCGTGTTGAGATAAGCGGTCGCATGTCATCTCCATACCCGGCACCCGCTCGACCGATCACCTTGAGGAACTTGCCGAAGGAGCTGACCTACAATTGTGCAAGAGGATATCGAGCTGGTCGAAAAATTCTGCCCATCGGCTGGACCCACGGCGATCGATATTCGCTAGTGGTTCTGTGCCAACATTTGCATCCCCCTGCAGCACCCTTATTTACAAATGTTGGAATCAAAGAACCAGTAGCAAGATATTGAATCTAGTGGTCTGGCTGAAACGCTTGAATCCCTTTTCAGCACGTTCTTTTTCAAGCGCTTTGGCCACAAATACCACTAGCAACTTATTGAATTCTAGTGGTTCTTATGATTCCAACATTTGCCATAAGTACGAGCCGCTGGCGGATGCAAATGTTGGCACAGAACCACTAGTGGAAATTTCGAATTTGACATTTGAAAATGAACGAAGCTGCAAGTGGGTACCAAATGTCAAATTCATTCCACTAGACCAGTGGATTGGCCCGGAAAGATATGCCTGAGTCGAGTTGCCAGCACCCGATTCGCTCACATTGAGTTTATTTTCCGCGGTCTTGAATAGCGGCCGCAATGGCGCCGATGGCCCCATCGGCAAGCGAGCCATTTGGCCCACCCGCCTGAGCCATGTCTGGCCGGCCACCGCCGCCCTTGCCACCAACATGAAGTGAACCAGCGCGCACAAGATCAATGGCATTAAAGCGGTCGGTCAGATCCGCAGTGACAGCGACCACAATGCCCGCTTTGCCGTCGGGCGCATTGGTGCTGACCACCACAATTCCGGAACCGAGGCTTGATTTTCCTTCATCCGCCAGCCCCTTGAGCTCCTTCGGGGATATGCCCTCTACAAATTTGCCGACGAAATCGATCTGGCCCTGGGGCGTATTGATTTTAAGAACCGCATTGCCCGACGAGGTGCCGCCACCCATGGCCAGTTTCTTTTTGGCATCCGCCAGTTCGCGCTCCATTGCCTTACGCTCGGCGATCAGGTTTTTTACCCTTTCGCCAGCCTGCGCCGGACTAACTTTCAACAGTCCGGCAATATCGTCTAGCCGTTTCTTTTGATGTTCAAGATAAAGCCGCGCCTCATTGCCACTGAGCGCCTCGATACGGCGAATGCCGGAAGAAACAGCACTTTGCGAAACCACGGTAACAATGCCGATATCACCGGTATTGGCGACATGTGTGCCGCCGCAAAGTTCAATCGAGTAGGGCTTGTTTTCTTTCTCACCACGCAACCCCCGCCCCATCGAAACCACTCGAACCTCATCACCATATTTCTCGCCAAACAGAGCTGTGGCGCCGGCATCGATGGCATCATCCACCGCCATAATCCGGGTTTCCACTGGTGCATTTTGCAATATAATTTCGTTCGATATCGCCTCAATTTCATCCAGCTCAGCGGTCAAAACTGGGTCCGCGTAGGAAAAGTCAAACCGCAGCCGGTCAGGCGAAACCAGCGAGCCCTTTTGTGCCACATGATTGCCCAACACCTGGCGCAATCCCTCATGTAACAAGTGAGTGGCCGAATGGTTGGATCGCAATCGGGTCCGGCGTTGGTGATCAACTTCCATGACTATTGCATCGCCAGTGGACAATGTTCCCTCTTCCACGACCGCCAGATGGACCAACACGCCATCACCTTTTTTCAAAGTGTTGGTCACGCTCAGCCGGCCTGTCCCGGTGGTTATTGTCCCGGTGTCGCCCAACTGGCCTCCGGATTCACCATAAAAAGGCGTCTGATTGAGAATAATCGAAACTTCCTCGCCGCTAGTTGCTTTTGCCACCTCCTGGCCATCGACAATTAGGGCCAAGACCACCGCCTCGCCACTTTCGGTATCATAGCCAAGAAACTCGGTTATTCCGAGCCGGTCTTTCATTTCAAACCACAGCGCCTCATCAGCAGTCTCACCAGATCCAGCCCAGGAAGCACGGGCCTCGGACTTTTGCCGCTCCATTTCAACATCGAATCCTGCAACATCAACATCGATGTCACGCCTTCTTAATGCGTCCTGTGTCAAATCGAGTGGGAAGCCATAAGTATCGTAGAGTTTGAATGCAGTTTTACCGGCAAGAACATCGCCACTTTTCATATTTTCTGTGGCATCGCTCAAGAGTTCGAGACCACGCGACAAGGTCCGGCGGAACCGGGTTTCCTCTAGCCCAAGCGTCTCGCTTACCAGCGATTCCGCCCTGATCAAGTCAGGATAGGCCGACCCCATCTGGGTAATCAGTGCTGGTACCAGTTTCCACAACAACGGTTCTTTCGCACCAAGCAGGTTGCCGTGCCGCATGGCCCGCCGCATGATCCGGCGCAGCACATAGCCCCGACCCTCATTGGAAGGCATCACACCATCGGCTATCAGAAAACTACTGGCCCTTAGATGATCGGCAATAACCCGGTGACTTGCCTGATTTTCAACACCACA
This sequence comes from Rhizobiaceae bacterium, assembly GCA_965248135.1. GTDB lineage: Bacteria > Pseudomonadota > Alphaproteobacteria > Rhizobiales > Rhizobiaceae > SZUA-100. The sequence goes on from CBDFIN010000008.1 coordinate 233,626, forward strand.
CTGAGTGCCGGTTTCCTCCTCCACCGCCTGGATCAATGCTCTGAACAGATCGATATTATAAACGTCGTGCACGCCTTGCAAAACCGCAGCCATGCGCTCAAGCCCCATGCCCGTATCGATCGAAGGGTTAGGCAGGTCTATGCGCTTATCGACGGTGACCTGCTCATGCTGCATAAACACCAGATTCCAGATTTCAACAAACCTGTCACCATCCTCGTCGGGCGATCCGGGCGGCCCTCCAGCCAAGTTTTCACCGTGATCATAAAATATTTCAGAACACGGACCACATGGTCCGGTCTCACCCATGGCCCAAAAATTATCGTGTGTGGGAATGCGGATTATCCGCCTTTCCGGTAAACCGGCGATCTTTTTCCAAAGATCGAAAGCCTCATCATCCGTATGATAAACCGTAATCAGCAGCTTTTCCGCCGGCAAATCAAACTCCCGGGTCAAAAGATTCCAGCAAAGTTCGATTGCGTGTTCCTTGAAATAATCTCCAAAGGAAAAATTTCCCAACATCTCGAAAAACGTGTGGTGACGGGCGGTGAAACCAACATTGTCGAGATCATTATGCTTGCCACCGGCGCGAACACATTTTTGCGACGTCACGGCACGCGAATAGTCCCGTTGCTCAAGTCCGGTAAAAACGTTTTTAAACTGCACCATGCCCGCGCTGACAAACATTAAAGTCGGATCATTGCGCGGAACCAACGGTGAAGAAGCGATGACCTCATGGCCGTTCTTTTCAAAATAGTCCAAGAACGCCGATCTGATTTGGTTTACGCCACTCATCTTTTTTCCTGTCAAAACTATTTTCGGGCTATTTTTTACATCTCTTATCCGAACTGCGTTGTAGCGAGGGTGCTATTTTATGTCCAGCACACTGTTGGGCACAATTCGGCGGAACCACTCAACTATTTGCTCTGGTGATTTTGAATGATAACAACCGTATGCGGACCCCTCGGCAACCCGACACCAAAGAACAAAAACCGCGGCACACAGGCCGCAGTTCCATTGGCATCCTCAAATTGTGCGCAATCAAATAAGCTACTTACCGGCAGACGCACCCAATTCCGGGTCGACACCATCTTCATCCTCCCCGGTTGGGCCATCAGGTAAAATATCACTTATCAGGCCGGCATTTTGACGAATTGCGCGCTCAATTTCATCGGCAACGTCGGGATTATTCTTTAAAAATGTCTTGGCATTTTCCCTGCCCTGCCCCAGACGTTGGCTGTCATAGGAAAACCATGAACCTGATTTCTCGACAATTCCCGCGGTCACGCCGAGGTCAATAAGCTCGCCTGAACGCGAAACACCTTCGCCATACATGATATCAAACTCAACTTGTTTAAACGGCGGTGCCAGCTTATTTTTAACCACCTTGATACGGGTCTGGTTGCCAACTACTTCATCACGATCTTTCACCGCGCCGATGCGGCGGATATCAAGCCTAACGGAGGCATAAAACTTCAACGCATTACCGCCGGAAGTTGTTTCGGGAGAGCCAAACATTACCCCGATCTTCATGCGGATTTGATTGATGAAAATCACCATCGTATTGGAACGCGAAATAGAAGCGGTCAATTTGCGCAATGCCTGGCTCATCAACCGCGCCTGCAGCCCTGGCAGGGAATCACCCATGTCGCCTTCGATCTCGGCTCGCGGCGTTAGTGCGGCCACTGAATCAATAACCAAAATATCGCAAGCACCGGAGCGCACCAGTGTATCGGTAATCTCAAGCGCCTGCTCACCAGTATCCGGCTGAGAAATAAGCAGGTTTTCCAGATCAACACCAAGTTTGCGTGCATAGACAGGATCAAGCGCATGCTCGGCATCGACAAACCCGCATATGCCACCGCTTTTTTGCGCTTCGGCAATCACATGCAATGCCATTGTCGTTTTGCCAGAGGATTCGGGGCCGTAAATTTCGACAATACGCCCTTTTGGCAAACCGCCAATGCCGAGCGCGATATCCAGACTAAGACAGCCAGTCGGGATAGATTCGATCTCGACAACTTTGTCATTGGCGCCAAGCCGCATGATCGACCCTTTACCAAAAGCCCGCTCGATTTGTGCAAGTGCTGCATCCAGCGCTTTAGATTTGTCCACCAAATTGTCCTCAACCAGTCTCAAAGCAGATTTTGCCATGCCTAACTCCTTATTTCACGGGCGGCGCACCCTTGCAATCACCTAAAAACGTACACTATTTGTTCTCAATTGTAAAGTTACATAAAATGTTGAAATAATTAGAAAAAACAATTTTGTTCTTTTAATGTTCTCATTCCATTCACATTGCAAACCTACCCATGACCAAAACCGAACCGGCCAAAGAGCCGTGAGGATTCGCAACCAACCATGGTATGAACCCTCACGCATCGCGATTATTGATCCTGGCCGTTTGGCTATCGGCGGAAAATACGCTGGTCGTTGATCCATAATTGAATTTGCGGCAATTGACGGCATCGAAAAAATGGCTGAACTATACACCGGATATGGCTGACGCAAGGCTTAGGCAGCGGAGAGCAAGACATGAAGAAATCGAGCAAATTGTCAGACAACCAACCATCTTGTCTTTGTGTCGGCGTGGCCAATCTTGATACCAGGGTTGAACTTTTGGCCCCATCGCGTAATGAAGTCTCAAACCCGGCAAAAATAACCTCCATGGCAGGTGGTGCTGCGCTGAATACCGCGCGAATTCTTGCTTTGCAAGGCATTGCCACGACCTTTGCCGGCCCGCTGGGTAACGATAAAAATGGCCGCATCATTGCCGGTGTGCTGCAAGATTCCGGCATTGATTGTCGGATAAAGTGGATTAATACGCAGGCCACCGGTAGTTACATTTCGGTTTTAGAACCTGATGGAAAATTGAAAATTGCGTGTAATGACATGAGGATACACGACAATTTCTATAATGTAGATGAACTCACCTCTAATCAACTTCTTTTGTCTGTTAAGGCAATTTTTTGTGACGCCAACCTGGCTGAAAGACAGATTCGCCAGCTAGCTGATCGTTGCAGCCATGCGCTTTTTGCTGCAGCAACTGTTTCACCGGCAAAGGCCGGTCGGCTTATGCCGGTTCTCGACCGGCTCGATACTGTATTCACAAATCGGGCGGACGCAAGAGCGCTGCTGGCCTTAAAGTCACCGCAACAGTCAACCGAAAATCTAGCGCGGCAATTGGCAAAAAAGGGCTGTAAGAGCGGCATAGTAAGCGACGGCAAGAGCCCGGTATGGTTTTGGCATGATGGTAAGGTCGACTGCATGGCCGTGCCCCCTGTCGAAGATATCATCGATGTGACCGGTGCTGGCGATGCGCTTGCCGGCGGCACCCTGGCGGCACTGCTTGGCGGACACCCGTTCGAAAAGGCTGTTGCCAAAGGAATTGCAGCAGCAGCCATTGTACTAAGGGTTGCCGGGCCTTATCCAGGCAAGAAACTTAACCCCACAGCGCAGGAAAGCTGATTTTGTGACAACCCCATTGAACGTATCACCTGAAGTAGAACAGGCGTTAGCCCGCAATCAGCCGATCGTGGCGCTTGAATCGACCATCATCACCCATGGCATGCCCTGGCCGCAAAACTTCGATGTCGCCTGCGCTGTTGAAGATGAAATACGGGCCAACGGCGCGGTTCCGGCGACTATAGCCGTCGAGGGTGGCACGCTTCATATCGGCATGGAGCAGCAACAAATAAAGCGCCTCGCCAGGGCACAAAATGTGATGAAACTTTCGCGCGCTGACCTGGCCTATGCGCTCGCCATGAAGAAAACCGGCGCTACAACGGTTGCTGCTACCATGGTGGCGGCAGAACTGGCCGGTATTGGAGTTTTCGCCACCGGTGGCATCGGCGGGGTGCACCGCGGCGCTGAAACCAGCTTTGATATTTCGGCCGATCTGGGCGAACTTTCCCGTACCAACGTCATTGTGGTTTCAGCCGGCCCGAAAGCCATTCTCGATGCGGCAAAGACGATGGAAGTGCTGGAGAGCGGCGGGGTGCCGGTAATTGGCTATCAAAGCAACGTTATGCCAGCGTTCTGGTCGAGCACCAGCCCTATCGCGGCACCCTTGCGGCTTGACAGGCCCGAAGAAATTGCCGCCATGGCGTTGATGCGGCAAAGTTTGAGTATCAAAGGCGGCGTGCTGATCGCCAACCCGGTGCCGACAAAAGATGAGATTCCAGCCGACACAATGGCCATCCACATTAACCAGGCGATACGGGAAGCCGAAGCAGCCGGCATAGTCGGAAAAGCCGTCACTCCGTGGCTGCTTTCTCGCATCTTTGAACTGACCGACGGTAAAAGCCTAGAAACCAACATCGCGCTGGTCATGAACAACGCCCGGTTGGCAGCAGAAATAGCGACCGCGCTGTGCAAGTTGTTATAGCGCATTGCTACGGCCCAGCACCTTTCGACCCTCCGATGCCTCTTCATATCAACCGGTAATATCAAGGGAAGCTGATTTGGTCACGGCGATCGCTTGAAAGAAAGTTTATCCGCATGGCGCCCGAATGGAGGGATTTTTGAAGAAAAATCTCGGGAATTCGGGTCAGCCCTGAGCATTGCTCATGTGAGGACGGTGATTGAGGCGCAAAAAGCGCCGCAAAGAAGCGCCCGCAGCGGAGCAAACTAACAAAATACGTGCAAATCGCTTTCAATCGATTGCCGTGGGGATTTGGTTATTCTTCAGCCAGGTTCGCAAGTTGAGCCAAAGTGATGGGTTTAACCGGCGTACGGATGCTGTAGGTACCGACTTCCTGCATGCTTCTGCCTGTCTCTTGCGCCAATATACCGCTTATGGCAAGCCCGCATTGACGTCCCATACAGGGACCCATACCGGCGCGGGTAAAGGCACGCGCCTGATTGGGGCCGGTGCAGCCGAGTTCGGCCAGGTTGCGGATTTCGTTTGCGCTGACCGATTCACACCGGCATACCATGGTGTTGCCAGGAATAGTGGCGAAAGCTGCAGCCGGCGGATACAAAATGTCGAGCAAGTGTCTCATCCGCCTCATAGCTGACAGGTTCCTATCATCCGCCCGCTTCTGATTTGCGGTTCCGTTTGGTCCTTCCTTGCCGAGCTTGGCAATCAGGTGCCGGGCCAGACCGCGTCCCTGGAGGGTGGCAGATTCACCACCCATAATACCAGCGCCATCGCCGATAACCCACAATCCAGCCTGACTGGTTTGTCCTTTCTGGTCCAGTCGAGGCTGCCAGCAATGCTGCGCTTCATTCCAGACATGTTCGCAGTTGGCCGCCTGGGTCAGATGGGTATTGGGAACAATGCCGTCGTGCACCAGCAACAGCGACGTTTCAATTTCACGGGACTGTCCCTGCTGCCGGTAGCGGACGGATTCAACGCCGTCACTGCCAACCGCTTCGAGATGCTCAACCGCAAAGAGATGTTCAACGTCTGATCGGGCAATTTCTGCACGCCACGCCAGCCCTTTGGTCAATTGGGGCAAGTTACCAATTGCCGCCTTTAACAATGGCATTACGGCACCGGCAGTTGGCCATTTTCGCGCGGTGTCGAGCACAGCGCCGGGGCGAACGCCGGCACTGATGAGCTGATGGGCGTACAGATAAAGCAGCGGGCCACTGCCCGCGAGAACCACGCCATCACAGGGCAACATGCCTGAATCCTTTAACAGCGTCTGGGCAGCCCCAACGCCCATTACACCCGGCAGGTTCCACCCTGCAAAGGGTGTCGGGCGTTCCATTGCACCGGTAGCCAGCACAACTTCGCGGGCCTTGATGATACTGGCGGTTTTGCCTTCAGTGACACCCAGGCCGATAGCGTTTTCTTGACAGTCTATGTCCCAGACACTGGTGCCGAAATGCCATTCGATGTTCTTTTCCCGCCTCGCTGCCTCGATCAAATCGAGCCCCCGGCAATAGTCTGCTCCAAGCCAATCGAGAATTGTGCTGGGCGCGCGCGCAACCTTTTCACTTGCCCGATAGATCTGTCCGCCCGGATAGGGTTGTTCATCAATCAACTTGACCGCGATATCTGCGCGCGCCAGTTCTGTGGCGAGGCTTAAGCCGGCTGGCCCCGCACCAATGATGGCAATGTCACGCTTCACTCTCTGCCTCCAAAGATGCATGGCCGCAATGCGCCCGCACCCGCATGCCCTCCTCGACGCGCTCCCTGCAGGCCTGGCGGCTGCCCATTCCGTCAATCGCGACCAGGCATTCGAAACAATTGCCGATCATGCAATAGGGACCGCGCGGCGATTGGTCTTCTGCGGAATAACGGAAGTGAACAATGCCGGCAGCCAGCAGTGCGGCTGCAATAGTATCACCCTCCTGAGCGGTGATGGCGCGGTCTTCAAATTCAAACATCACCGGCCGGTCGATCTCGGCCACCCGTCTAAACATGGAACCGCCTTGGATGGAATGGATCGAATATATCGGGGATCGCGCCGTCAATCACCCATCTTGAAACCTCCAGAGCATGGCAGGCTGCAAGTGTTACACCACTGTGGCAGGCGAAGGAAAACACGCCAGGATGGCTTTCCGACTGCTGATAGACCGGAAATTCATCCGGGGTCATCACCCTCAATCCACCCCACGCGCGTTGCAGGCGAAGTTGACCCAGAACCGGAAATATCTTGATGCATCGTTTGGCGATGGCGGCGAGCGTCTTCACATCTGTTCGTGTGTCCAGACCGATTGCTTTTCTGGAAGCGCCGAGCAGGAGGCTGCCATTGTCAGTTTGGCGAACAACATTGGTAGCGTGATGCATGACCGGCGCCGCCTTCTCGGTCACCAGTATCTGTCCCTGGTCGGCATGAATGGGCAGATCTATCGCCAGTGGCCGGGCTAGCGCCGGCGAACCGTGTCCGGCCGAAATGACCACCTTTGCAGCACGTGCCAGCGTTTCACCCGAACGGCCTATCAGATCAAATCCACCGCCACTGACCGGATTAACGGTCGAAACCGGGCAATTGGGCCGGTAGGTTGCCCCCTTTGTCTGCATATCGCCATGCAAGGCACGCAGAAGCAATAGCGGATTGCAGTGGCCATCATGTTCGGTATAGGTGGCTCCTGGAATATCACCGATCATTGGCATAGCCTGTTTGAGGCCTTTGTGGTCCAGCACCTCAAAGTCATAGGCGTCATCACCCATTTCATCGCGGATCTGGTGGAGGCGTGAGACGGATCGCTCCAATTCCGCTTCATCGGTGGCAATGTCGTAGCCACCTTTGAAATAGTGCAACGCAATACCGGAACTGTCTTCCAGCTCAGCCGCAAATCCAGACCACAATTGGCACGCCTTCAATGACCACCGGGCGTAGGCGGGCATTCCCTTTCCCTTGCCTTGAACCCAGACCAGACCAAAATTGGCGCGCGCGGTGCGGATGGCGTTGTCACCCTCGTCAAATATCACGCACCGCTGGCCGGATCGGGCCAGGCCCCAACCAAATGCGGAACCAAGAAGGCCACCACCCACTATCGCCACATCATATTCAATCATCAGGCAGTGAATCCAGTTTGTGGCATGCCGCCTGGTGCTGATCTGGATCATCGGCATCCAGCTCGATAAAATTGGAGCCGCAGGATGCATCGGCATGGGGGCAACGGGGGGCAAATCGGCAGCCGGGCGGTGGATCGATCGGTTTGGAAATATCACCACGGATGTTGGGTATTGCTCGTCGGGAACGCGGATCGGGGATGGGAACCGCTCCGATCAGCGCCTTGGTGTAGGGGTGCTTTGGATTGCGGATAACCTCTGTAGCTGGCCCCACTTCCATTGCCTGCCCCAAATACATGATCAGCAACCGGTCGGCGATATTACCTAAAATGGACAGATCATGGGAAACATAGATGCTGGAAAAGCCGCGCTGGCTCTGCATGTCGCGCAACAGATCAAGAATGCCGGCGCGAATGGAAACGTCAAGCATGGACAATGGCTCGTCGGCGATGATCATTTCCGGTTCCATCACCAATGCGCTGGCGATGCCTACCCGTTGGCGCTCCCCGCCGCTTAACTCATGGGGATAGCGTTCGCCATACTTTTCAGGATCGAGACCCACGGCACCCAGAATCTGGATTACCCTTCGGTCGATTTCCTCGCTTTCCCAAAGCTTTAGCGCGCGTGGTCCTTCGGCGACAATATCGGCAATGCGAAATCGAGGGTTTAGCGATTCATAGGGATCCTGGAAAATCATCTGGACCCTTCGCCGGTATTGCCTTAATTCTTCGCCCTTAAGGCCTAGAATGGACTTGCCTTTGTAATGGATATCCCCATCGGTGGGCTCCAGCAGTCCGGAAACCATGGTGCACGTGGTGGATTTGCCACATCCCGATTCCCCGGCGATGCCGAGGATTTCGTTATCACCGACTGTCACATTAAGCGACTCCACGGCTTTGATGTAGCTTGAGTCTTTGCGGCGAAAGACGCGATCGACCAGTCCGGGCTGGATCTCGAAATGACGACTGAGTTGCTTAAGTTCTAAGACCGCCATGTTGACTTCTCCGTGGCCAATTCACGAAACTGCCTCACATCGGTGGTGCGGGTGCAGCGTACTTTATGGTCGGCACTGATTTCGATAGCATGTGGATTTGCCGAACCGCAAATGTCAATACTAAACGGACAACGCGGGCCAAACGGGCAACTGGAAACCGGTCCCACCAGGGTCGGCGGCGAACCGGGGATCGAGATGAGTTCGGTGCCGATATTACGGATTGAGGGAAACGCGTTTTTCAGGCCCAGCGTATAGGGGTGGTATGGATCCTCAAACAGGTCAACCGCGGTTCCCTGCTCCATGATTTCACCACCATACATGATGGCGATGCGGTCGCTCATTTCTGCGATGACGGCAATGTCATGGGTGATCAGGATGATCGAACTCTTGAGTTCAGCACGAATCTCACGAATGCGGCGCAGAATTCTCTCCTGCACCAGCACATCAAGGCCGGTAGTCGGTTCGTCCATAATGATCAAGCCGGGATCGAGAGACAAAGCCATGGCGATCATGGCGCGCTGGCGCATACCGCCGGAAAATTCGTGGGGGTAGCCATCAAGCAGACCCGGCTCCAGCCCAACCACGTCAAACAACTCGGTACTGCGCTCGCGGGCTTCGGCTTTGCTCATGCTTTTGTGGGCGAGCATGGATTCGATGATCTGGTCCCCAACCCGGTATACCGGATTGAACGAGGCCATAGCACTTTGCGGCACCAGTGAGATTTCCTGCCACAGGATGTTCTTGCGGAAATCCTCGTCCGCCATGGCCATTATCTTTTGACCCTTATAAGTGCACACATCGGCACTGGATTGGCCATTTTCTGGCAAAAGCCGCAACAGTGCCCGGATCAGAGTGGATTTGCCACAACCGGACTCACCGGCAATGCCGAACACCTCATTTGGCATGACGTCAAAGGAAACATCGGTGACCGCGTGAACCGGACCCTGAGAGGTCTCATAGATCACCCCAAGGTTGCGTACGGATAATAGGGCTTTGCTGTTTGCTTGTGTCATCACGGTGTTATCTCTTGCGAAGCCTCGGATTGGCCACTTCCTCGTAGGCGCGACTGACGAACACGAGCGAGGTAACCAGCAGAATGATGCAAATGGATGGTGTGGCGAACCACCACCAGGCAACACGGGTTTTGCCGGAAAGCCACAATTCGTAGAGCATGCCGCCCCAGCTGATTGTTTCGCCGTCACCGAAGCCGAGGAAACTGGCGCTTGCTTCGGTAATAATCGACCAGGCGATGTTGAAGGCGGCGTAGAGCAACAATAGCGGCAGGACATTGGGCAGGATGTGTTTGTATATGATTCGGAAGTCGCTGCATCCCCTGGCTTTTGCCATGGCGATGAATTGGCGCTGCTTGATGGCTATTGTCTGGGCTCGAATCACCCTGGCAGAGGTGCGCCAGATTATCAAAATTATCGCCAGGATGACAAATTCAATTTTACGGCCAAACAATGCAATCAAAATAATAATGAAGGGAAGGAACGGCATGCCATAAAGAATGTCGGTCAACCGCATCAGCACCTCATCGACCTTGCCACCATAATAGCCGGCGATCAGCCCGATATTGGCACCGATGATGATCGATATAAATCCGGACGTTGCACCAATCAACAACGTAGTGCGGGTAGCGAGGATAAGCTGGGAAAAGAGATCATAACCAAGGTGCGTGGTTCCAAGCGGAAATTCCAGTGAGGGTGGCCTTAGGGAGGCGAAATTGCCTTCGCTGTCATTGACCATCTCCCACGGTTCATAAGGTGCAATCCACGGCGCGAAAAGAGCAACGAACGTGAAAATGACGATAATCCAGAAGCCGGCCCCGCTCAGCCGGTTGGAGGTGATTATGCGGTAGTGCTCGGCCAGAGCGACGCGAAGGTTGCACATTTGCCGCGAGAAACGATTAGCTGACATGATGCTCCCCGACCTTATAATAGTTGATTTTATCGAGTGAGACATCAATACCGAGGCCCGGGCGGTCTGGCAGGTCTGCCCTGCCATTTTCAACCCAATCTGAAAAATTCGTAATGTCATCTGCCATACGCAGGGTAGACATATAGGCGTGGCCACACGGCATCAGATTTTTCAAGGTACATCCAAGATGCAAAGATGCCGCCTGACTTATTCCCAGTTCAATCATCGAATTCATTAAAATGCGTTTTCCGGCTTGTTCAACCGACTTGGCAATAGCCTGACTATTAGCCAGGCCGCCATTTTTGGAGATCTTGATGCTGAAGACATCAGCGGCATCCGCCTCGATTATATCATCCACCTGATCTGATCGCAGGATGGATTCATCGACCGATATCGGCAGGTCGGTCATTTCGACGAGCGCATGTAAACCGGCCAGATCATCAGCGCCAAGCGGCTGTTCCACCAAAACCACCGGCAAACCGGAACAGGCCCGGATATAATCAACCGCCTGCTCCATTTCCCAACCCTGATTGGCATCGACCATGATCATGACATCGCCGGGCACGGCCGCCAGCACTTCGCGGGTGCGGGCAATTTCGGCATCGATCGGCCGATCACCCATTTTCAGCATGTAGGTGCGAAACCCTTTTTGGTGATACTCCCCGATGACCTCCAGGTCTTCCGCCGCATCACCGCTGGAGGTCGGCCAAAGTGAATCAATGCCGGTGGAAATGCGTTCACCCAGCAAAGCCCATACCGGGATATCCAGGGATTTTGCCAGGGCGTCGTAACAGGCGACATCAATCGCCGCCGCCGGGGCGCCGTGGTGGTCGGTGCCCGCTTTCTGCGCCACCCAATCGGCAACATTCTGCCCGATCATGTTGCCGGCGCGTTCGCCGATGGTTTGGCAGCTCATATCCAGCGTATATCCATCAAAATCCGCATGCGGATCGGCCTCCCCCCAGCCACTCACACCATTGGCAAGCGTAATGCGCAGCGCCACCGCCTGGCTGTGGGTCAGCGTGCCATACACCGCTGACAGGTGGTATGGTCGGGCCAGCGGTATCCTGAAAGGCCAGTAATCGATGGCGATAATTTCCAGTTCCGCGCCCATCAATTCATTCCCTTGGAAGTGATCTTAATGCGCGGATCAAGACGGCTGTAGAGCACATCGGTGAAGAAATTCAGCACAATAACCAGGATGGCGAGCATCAGGAAAGTGCCCTGTGCCACGGGATAGTCGTGCTGGGCCGCCGATTCCACCATTAGCTGACCCATACCCGGCCATGAAAACAGTGATTCCACCACCACCTGCCCGCCAACAGCAAAACCGATCATGATGCCGGCAATGGTAACAACGCCCAATAGTGCGTTGCGGGCGGCGTGTTTGAACATCACAACGCGGGGCTTAAGACCTTTAGCCCGGGCCAGTTCGATATAGTCACTGCCCAGCACCTCAAGCATGCTGTCACGCATGATCAACATTGGGGTGGAGATGTAATACATGCCAACGGTCAAGGTCGGCAGCACAATGCGGTGCCAGAATTCAGGCATCAATAACAGCTCAAGCAGTCCATCAGGGCGTTGGCCGGCGGGATACATGCCACCGGTAGGAAACAGGCCCAGCCGGTAACTTAAGACCATCAACAGCAGCAAGCCGGTAATGAAAGGCGGCGCTGCCTGGAATATCAAACTGATCACGGTTCCAACCACGTCCAGCGCGCTGTTTCGCCGCCAGGCCATGATGATGCCCAGTCCAATACCGAACACCAGCGTCAGACACATGCCCGCAGTCATCAACAATATGGTGTTCCAGAACCGGTAGGCCAGGATGTCAGTCACCTCCTGGGCAGAGACGAACGATCTGCCCCATTCCAGCGTGACCAGGTTTTTCATGTAGATCAGGTATTGCTTCCAAACCGGTTCGTTCAAGCCGAAAGCCTCTCTCATGCGTTCTTGAACCGCTGGATCCATCGCCGGGCTGATTACCTGCATGGTTGGCTCACCAGGCAGCATCCTGAATAGAACGAACAGGATACTGGCCACCGCAAAGATGGTGATCAACGTATAAACCAGTCGGCGCAGGATATAGTCGAGCATGTTTTCAGCTGCCTCTTGTCACAGGTCCAACCGGCGGATCAAACCGCCGGCCGGTCGTTTTTCAATTGTCAATGCAGTCTCGATGCCGCAAAAAGTTGGCTTAGCCGGGATACAGAATTTTCCCGTCACCATCCCAGCTGTATCCGGCGGCCGCCAATACATCGCGTGCCTTGTTGACATTCGTCGGTCGCGATTTAACCGCGCTATTGTGCCAAAACTTGTTGGCTGGCGCGATAACCGAGCCGCCATTTTCAGCAAATCCGGCCATGATGATCTGCCGGATGACATCGCGAGGAATGATCATGTCCATGGCCTTGCGGAAAGCCGGATCGCTCAAAGGTCCGCGTCTGGTATTGTAGCCAAGATCATAAAAGCCGTGACTTGCATAGCCCTTGCCAACAACGCCGTTTACCTTGTCGAGATCCTGAACCAGGGCCGGTTTCAAAATGTAGCGGGTACGGTCGCATTCGCCGGCCTCGATGGCGGCTGCCATGGCATCATGGCTGCCATAGGTGACACGGATAATACCGGCGCATTTTGGCGGGCTGAAATGATCGGCGTTGGCGCTGACCTTCAGTTCCTTGCCGCGATCCCAGTAATCGAACTTGAACGGACCGCTGCCAACCGGATTTTCATTGGCAAAGTTCAGCACATCGTCCACCTTGGCTTTTTCCGGAATATCCTTCCAGATATGCTGCGGCAGAATGAAAATGGAGCAGAAGAAATTGATCATCAACGGCGCATGCGGCGCCGACAGCTTGATCCGCAACGAGTTGGCGCCGGTGATTTCGATAGTTTCAAATTTCTCCAGCGAGGAAATGAAGAACGGCGCCTTCCACTTTTTGTGATAATCAAAAGTGAACTTCACGTCATCGATTGTAACCGGTTTACCGTCATGGAACTTCATTCCGTCCCGAAGCACGATATCGACCGTGGTGTCGTCGACAATGGTGATCGACTTGGCAGCCCAATGCGTCACCGAACCATCCGGTGCAACCTGCACCAGGCGATCATAGATCATGCGCAGTTCTTTGAACTCGTTGGAGTCCGTGGCTGAAACGGGGTTAAGGTTTTTCAATGGAGAGGTCTGACCGGTGCGGACATAGCCGTCGCCACTTTTGACCGAGACATTGATGTCGGTCCAGAAGCTGCCGATACCCTCGCCAAGCATTGGTACAAGACCATCCAGCCGGTCTTCGCGATAGGCATTGGTCATGCTTGGATAAACAATCGGGCTGCGCGCTGCATCATCAAATAGCACTTGCTGCGCTTCATGCACCAGGGCCTGGCGCTTTTCGGCGACCATTTCGACCTGTTGTGCATCGGCCAGCTCGTTTATCTTTGGATTGTCGTAACCCCACTTATTGTAAGAACCTTTCACATGATGCTGCATGCGAATAAAGGTCTCTGGGTCGATGCGGTTGGCACGACCGGTCCAGCGCACGATGAACATGTCGAAGTCCTGCTCCTTGAAGACCTTGCTAATGCCGAGGTTATAGTCTTCGGCAGCCAGCTTCACATCCCAACCAATGCCCTTTGCCGCTTGCGCGATTAGGCGGCCCATTTCCGGGCGCACAGGGTCGAAACTTGCATTCGCTGTCAATACAGACATGGTTTCCACCGGCTTCCCGGCTGCCCGAGCAAAGTTTATGCCAGTGGTTCCGGCTGCAACCGATGCGCCCACAGCTGCCGTCCCTGACAGAAATGTGCGGCGGTCAAGGGTAGTTGTTTTCATGGTTTCCTCCCGAATGGCGCGCCACGACAACCTCAACGGTGGCGTGGCGCAGACCAATTGCCTTTATGTTCAAACACTAGACAGATTACCCGAGGGCATAGTATTCTACAAATTGCGATTTCTCATCAATCCATTCCAATTGGATATAGGCTATGAAAATCAGGGAACTGGAACTGCTGCACAGTATGGTCGAACTGGGCTCGGTATCCGCCGCCGCCAGGGCCATGCACACGACCCAGCCCAATGCCAGCAAGATATTGAAAGGTTTGGAAGAACGGCTTGGTTTTTTGCTATTTGAGCGGGTCAGCGGCAGGTTGCAAATCACCCAGGAGGGCCGTCTTATCGCCGAACAGGCGGAATTGACGCTGATGAGTCTTCGCCGATTTGAATCACGCGCGCGAAACGTGCGCGATATGCGTCTCGGCAGCCTGACCATCGGGGCCATGCCCTTATTGTCAAGGAGCTGGTTGCCCGGTCTTCTGGCCGAATTTATGGTCCGGTATCCTGAAGTCAGCACGAGTTTGCATACCAGAAGTTCACGCAAACTGATCGAATTGGTTTCTGAACGCCAATTGGATCTTGCGCTGGGAATGCTGGCGATCGACGAACCCGCCGTAGAATGCCAGAAATTGCTCGATCTGGAAATGCTTGCAGCACTCCACCTTAGCCACCCTCTTGCCGCCAAGACCGAGTTAGAACCGTCAGACTTCCATCAGCAGGATTTCATTGCCTCCAGCATGTTGGACCGGTCTCGCGAACAGGCTGAATCATATTTTCGCAAACACAACGTCGTACCCAGGGAACGCAGCGAATGTTCATTGCCGGGCGTGGCGCTGCAACTTGTGGAAAGAAACATTGGTGTTGCTCTGGTCGATCGCCTGACGGTTACCGAATATGCTGGCGGCAAAGCGGTGTTTCGGCCAATCAAGCCGGCAATTAATGTCACCATTTGGCTTATGCGGCCCCGTCTTCGTCCAAGATCACGGCTGGTAAAAGCTTTTGAACAGCTGGTGTTATCGCACGCAACTAGTGGTTCTGTACCAACATTTGCATCCGCCAGCGGCTCGTACTTATGGCAAATGTTGGAATCATAAGAACCACTAGAATTCAATAAGTTGCTAGTGGTCTTTGTGGCCAAAACGCTTGAAAATGAACGTGCTGAAAAGGGATTCAAGCGTTTCGGCCAGACCACTAGTGAAATGGATGGGGACGCGCAGTAGCGTTGCCAGCTGTCCAGTGCTCTTGATATCAAGAACATCATCGCGCTCTTCCCGTTCTTACCGAGCGCGTTCTTTCGCCTCAACTGGCTCCCTGTCGATCAGTATCTCAATTTGCGCCATTGCGTCATGCGGCAGCGGTCCATAATCGATTGCCCGGACAATCTCTTCGATTTGAGTGACAGTGCGTGCGCCGGGAATCGGAATATTCTCATCTGATTTGGCCCAAAGCCAGCAAAGTGCGCCCTGTGTCTGCGAGCGGCCATCCGTTATAAGCAGATCGCGCACCGCCTCCAGTCGCCTCAGGAAAAGCGGATTGGCCCGGGCGTTTTGAAAATATGCCGTCGCCGGGTTGCCGGTTGCGCGTATATCGGTCGCCGGCAACACCTCGTCAGCATCATATTTGCCCGTCAATAACCCCATGGCCAATGGCGAGCGGATCAAGGAATACAAGTTTGTCTCGCGTGCGGTTTGGCCTATCCCGGGCGCATCATATAGCACGTTCATGGCGTATTCCACTGCGACAAATCCCTCCCGCCCAGCCATCGCACGCACGTTGGCGGAAAAATCGGTACTCCAGCCAAAGGCTCTGATTTTGCCGGCCTTACGGGCCTTTTCCATCTCATCAAACAGCAACGCCGCCTTTTCGGATGGGAATTCGTTCTGGTGAAACAGAAGAATGTCTATCGTGTCGCGCTCCAGCCGTTGAAGACAGCGCTCAATTGCGGGGATAACGGTTGCCGGATCGGTCTCGTCACCGGTCAGCTGTTTGGTTTTCTCATCAATAGCGATGCCGATTTTCGTGACGACAAGCACGTCATGCCGGCCTTTCAATGCCTTTGCCAAAAGCCTCTCGGCATGGCCAGCGCCATAGACGGCAGCGGTGTCAAACAGCCTGATGCCGCCGTCTAGTGCGGCGTGGATGGTTCGTATCGATTCAGCATCGTTGGTGTTTGAATAACCGAGCGATTGATCACCGGAAAACATCGGCCCGCCTATTGGCCAACATCCCATCCCCAAGGGCTTAATATCTGTGCCGAGAACTTTCATAGTGCAAATCCTTTCGTATTTCGCCCCATCTCGCCACCAAATGTCTGTACTATCAATGGTTTTGAATGTAATGATCGTTTCATGAATGAAACAAATATCGATTGGGACGATTTGCGTTTGTTTCTTGAAGTTGCCCGACAAGGCGGTCTTGCCGCAGCGGCGGCGTTGACCGGAAAGAGCAAGCCAACGCTCGGGCGCCGCATGCTCGCACTGGAACAGCGATTGGGCGAGGACCTGTTTGAGCGGTTGCCCAGAGGATACGCGTTGACCGATCAGGGTCGTTTACTGCTGGCAAAGGTCGTCGAGCTTGAAGATCGGATAAGCCCTATTGTGGCGAAAGCAAAGGGTGAGCCGCTTCGCCGTGTCAAGATTTCGGCCGGGACATGGGTAACCCATATGTTGTGTCAAAGGATTGCAGCGCTCGTCGGTCGGGACCCGGTTTTGCTTCAATTCATTTCGGCCGATCAAGTGCTCGATATTGGCCATCGGGAAGCGGTTATCGGGATCAGAAACCGGCGGCCTGAACAGCTTGGTCTGGCAGGCCGACGGATCACGCGGGTTCGATTTGCCGCTTATGCTGTAAATGCTGAAGTCGAAACCTGGGCCTGCGTAGTCGGCTCGACACCGTCGGCGCGGTGGGTCGGACAAAACATTGGCAACGCGCCGTCAGTTGAGGTCACCAATCCGCGCAGCGCACTTGATCTTGCACTGGCCGGTGCTGCTCGCGTGGTTTTGCCGACATTTATCGGCAACAGCCATGGTTCACTGGTGCAGATCGTTCCGGAGATCGAAGAACTAGAACACGAACAATGGCTGGTCACCCATAACGAAGACAGGTTCGTGCCACAGGTTCGAAGAACCATAGACCGCGTCCATGCAACACTGAAGCAGGCAATCTCTTGATGATCAAGAAAGCCACTCTTGGTGTTCCTTCTTGACCAACCCGACAATAACCGCAACTCGAAAACTATCTCTAAGGTTTAAGCGATATTTCTGACAGCTTGCCGGCTTTGACCTCAACCTGCGCTTCAGCGATTTTCTGGCCCTTCTTGCCGGTTACCAGATATCGCCCCGCAGGCAGCATGACCGGTTTTTTACGCGCCCCGTGCCCGGTAACGCGATCTCGGCTGCCATCGAGGTTTTTATCAGCATCGTACACCGTAATGTAGACCCCTTTTTCAGCTTTAATAGCCAACGCACCGGCATTGAGAATGATGGTGGTTTCGGTCATCTTGCCGGCCCTCACATCTACTTCCGCTGCCATCTGCGCATTGCCGATCTTGGCGACCGCCAGATATTTGCCGGCAGGCAGCTTGAACAGAGTACGCTGGCCTCCCCCGGCAATGCGCTTGCGTTTGCCCTTCAGGTCCTTTTCAAGTTCATGCACATTTATGTAAACACCATTGAGCGGTTTTGCCCCCTCAACAGGAACACCGGAAACCTTGAGCGTTCCGACGCCGACGACCATGGTGACCTCATTGCGTTTGCCGGCCGCGATTATAACAGGCCCACCAACTTTGGCCTTGCCTACCGAGGCGACAACAAAATATTCCCCGGCTGGCAACGAGAAATCCTGCCTTTGATTGCCTGACGCGATGCGTTTGCGCTTGCCGTCGGCCTGCAGCAGGTTTTCGAAGATGGTCACATAGGCATCCAACTGGGCTTTGCCCCCTTCTTCTGCCAAAACGTCAACTTTTAGAATTCCTGAAGCAAGTACGATGACCACATCGTGTCTTTGCCCGGCCGAAATCTCAACTTCCTGGCCAACGCGCGCCTTGCCGTGGGTGGCGGTCACAAAATATTTGCCGGCAGGAACCGTAAACAGGTTGCGCTGGTTACCGGCCGTTACATTTTTGCGTTTTCCATCCAACCGGGCCTGCAGTTCGTCGACATAGATATAGGCCTGTGCGATCGGGTTTCCGCCTTGTTTGGCAACGGCTTTGACCGAAAGATATCCAGCGCCCAACACGATTTCGGCATGGTTTGCCTTATCGGCCTCGACATCAACCAACACCGATCCCTTGGCCTTGCCCAAACTGGCTTCGACAAAATAACGGCCCGGTTCAAGTTTGTAGGGTCTGCGCGGCACGCCAGAAGCGGCCGCTTTGGACCGGTCGCGATCTGCCGTCTCGGGGATGATATAGGCATAGGCATTTTTAACCGGTTCACCGCCTGCGGCCAACAACACGTCGAGCTTCAGTGTTGTCGATTTTTTCGCCGGTTCGGGCTTGGGTGTCAGAACAGAAGGTGGTGCCTTTGCCACGACCGAACCGATCGCCTCACCCAGTTCCCTGGCATTGTCGGCGGCAAGGTATTTACCGCCGGTTTCGGCTGCAAGGCATTGCAGGCTGGTGGTGTCCTCGTCTTTAAGATCGAATCCAACCACATGAACGGTGAAATCCACACCCTTGCTCTCTAGTTCCCGGGCCAGACCGCACGGATCGGCCTTGCAGGTTTCAAGTCCATCAGAAATCAAAACGACCGTTGCTTTTTCCTCGGTGAACTTTAGTTCCTCCGCACCTTGCCGCACGGCAGCAGTGATCGGCGTCTTGCCTTTTGGAGAGAGTCTGCTGATCGCTCCCATATAGCGTTCGTGATCGACCTTGCCCACCGGAAGAATGGTTTCGATATCGCCACAATCTCCTTTGCGGCGGTGCCCGTAGGTGATAACGCCAATTTCCGCTTTGCCATCGAGATCACTGAGCACTTGCCCCATCACTTCACGGGCAATCTCGATCTTTGGCTTACCGTCGATGCGTCCCCACATGCTGCCGGACGCATCGAGAACAATCATCACCTCTTCGTCACCGGCGTGAGAAACTGTGATTGGAAGGGTGAGCAAACAGGTGACGAAAAAAAGGAAAACGGCTGACAATCTCATTATTACCTCCCAAAGAAAAACTCCATCCGACATATGCGCGAGGTGTATGGCCTGAATATGTTTCTTCGTAGTAGAAATACTGTCAAGCGATATACGCCAACTCCTCCTGCCGCTCTTACCTTGCTCCGGGTCAGGTTCCCCGGGTCGTCTCCTCACAATATTGAATGCAATTGCATATTTAGAAACTGTAACTGGATGAAGGTAACTAACTTTCCAAATGTTGCGACAACGCACCAGGCAGAGCCCGGCAATCCTTTCGATCTGGTCGTCAACTTCAACATTGAGGACAATCGTTTGCGAAAAGCCGATTCCAACACGCCTTTAGATTGATTTTGAAATAAGTGTTCCCACAATTCAATCCCGTCAACGGTTACGCAATGCCAACTTGGTTTCGCTCTTTAACTCACTGAAATACAGCGTTATTTCACTCACTGAATCTTATCCTCGCCAAGCTTACTAAAACCTGCACCGTCAATTTGAGTAAAGAAATCGCTCGCGCTACCACATACCGAAGAAAAATCACCGGTGCTGCAACCATCTACCTCATAGTCTGCATCATTTGCCAAATTGTTGCGGCGGCGTCA
This sequence comes from Rhizobiaceae bacterium, assembly GCA_965248135.1. GTDB lineage: Bacteria > Pseudomonadota > Alphaproteobacteria > Rhizobiales > Rhizobiaceae > SZUA-100. The sequence continues at coordinate 253,575 of CBDFIN010000008.1, forward strand.
CGTTATCTGGGTCAAATTTTAATGCACAATCCAAATCGCTATTATACTTGCAAAATCATATAAATTGTGTAACCTGATGTGCTTACGGTCATATTGTCGACGCCTTTGTTCACCCTGGGGCCAATTGCGATATTGGCCCCCTGTATCTGCGGACGAAAAGGTTGGGTGCATGAACGAACAACTTCAAACTTTCGATGCACAAATTGAAAACATCCCACGGCTGGGAGAAATCGGCCTGCAGAATTTCGCGCCTTATCTGATGAACCGCATCATGGGCCGCTACAATGCCAGCATCCATGAAAAGATGGCACAGGCCGGCCTGACGACTGCCAAAATTCGTACTCTCGCGGTGCTATCGGTAATCGGCGGACTGCAGATCGGCCACCTGGCGGTCTATGCGATAGTTGAACAGTCAACCTTGAGCCGAGCGCTTGATGCTTTTATGGCGGAAGGGCTGATACGCCGCGAAGCCGATGCAAACGACAGCCGTGCGACCCGGATCTATATCACCGATGCCGGTCGGGCCACGTTTGAAGATATCTGGCCGGCGATGGCCAACACCTACGCGCAAATGTTTGACAACATTTCCCCCAACGAGCGGGACGTATTCGTCGCCACCTTGCAGAAGATTTTGACGAACATCCGCAAACACGAATTTTAAGGATCATACGGTGGCTGAACGCTCGTTTGTGCAAGAAGTCAAAAAATTAAAGTTGGGCGAAGGTGACACCTTCACCGGCGAAGGCATCTTGGCTATCACCAAGGCGCTGCTTGAATGCGGCATTGGCTATGTGGGCGGCTATCAGGGGGCACCGGTCAGTCATTTGATGGATGTGTTGGCCGATGCCGAAGACATTTTGTCAGACCTTGGAGTGCGTTATGAGGCAAACGCCTCGGAATCAGCCGCCGCAGCCATGCTCGCTGCCTCTGTTCACTATCCCATTCGTGGCGCGGTAACCTTTAAAGGTCCGGTCGGGGTAAATGTCGCAGCCGATGCGCTGGCCAATCTTTCCTCATCAGGCGTCACCGGTGGCGCAATGGTGGTGGTCGGCGAAGACTATGGCGAGGGTTCGTCAATCATGCAGGAGCGCAGCCACGCCTTTGCCATGAAATCGCAGATCTGGTTACTCGACCCGCGTCCCAATTTACCGTCAATTGTACAATCGGTGCGCCAGGGGTTTGAACTGTCTGAAGCCACCAATACCCCGGTGATGTTGATGGTTCGCATCCGCTCGTGCCATGTGACCGGGCAATTTATCACAAGAGACAACAAGCGTCCTGCGTTCAGTGTCGAAGATGCATTGGCCAATCCACGTAGCGATTTTTCCAGGGTGGTGCTACCGCCGGTGTCTTACGCGCAGGAGCAAGACAAGATCAATAATCGCTGGCCGGCAGCACAAAATTATATTCGCGAAAACGGGCTTAACGAGCTATTTGGCCCCGCTGACGCGTCGATTGGCATTGTCATGCAAGGCGGCATGTATAACGGCGTTGTGCGTGCGCTCCAGCAACTCGGCCTGGCCGATATGTATGGCGACACGGATATCGGTCTATACGTGCTCAACGTCACCTATCCGCTAATTAACGACGAATTTCTCGATTTCTGCACCGACAAAGATGCGGTGTTGGTGGTCGAGGAGGGGCAACCCGACTTCATCGAACAGGCATTTGGCTCGATGTTGTTCCGCGCTGGCCGAAAGACCAGGCTGTTTGGCAAAGATGTGCTGCCGATGGCCGGCGAATATACCGGCCAGGCGATGGTAGATGGTGTGGAAGCGTTCCTGCGCCAGATGGCGCCCCAGCGTTTGCCGGCACAGCGTCGTTCCCCCAACGCAACAGAAAAGCCGCCGACACCAGATCTGTCGAAAACCGTTCCGATCCGCCCGCCAGGGTTTTGCACCGGCTGCCCGGAGCGGCCAATCTTCGCGGCCCTGAAGCTTGTCGAGAATGAACTTGGCAAGCACCAGATCGCCGGCGATATCGGCTGCCATTTGTTTGCCAGCCTGCCACCGTTTGAAATCGGTGGTTCCACCATGGGTTATGGCCTGGGCCCGGCATCCAACGGTGCCTTCGACGGGGGTGGCGACAAACGCGCCATTTCGATCATCGGCGATGGCGGCTTTTGGCACAACGGCCTGTCGTCGTCGATTGGCAACGCGGTCTACAACAAATCTGACAGCGTGATCGTTGTGGTCGACAATTATTATGCCGCTGCAACTGGCGGCCAGGACGTGCTGTCATCGCGCGCCGAAAATCGATCAAAATCTACCCGGCACACCATTGCCAGCGCGGTAAAAGGGGTCGGCGTTGAGTGGGTGCGCAAAATCGATCACACCTATGATGTCGGGCGCATGCGCAAAACCTTCAAGGAGGCGCTGACAACCGGCCACAAGGGGCCAAAAGTCATCGTTGCGGCATCGGAGTGTATGCTCAATCGCCAACGGCGCGAAAAACCGCTGAAAAATGCAGCTATCAAGGAAGGCCGACGCGTCGACCTATCGCGTTTTGGTGTCGACGAAGACATCTGCACTGGCGATCATGCCTGTATCCGCCTGTCGGGCTGCCCGTCGCTGTCACTCAAAACTCTTGATGATCCGTTGCGCGATGACCCGATCGCCGCTATCGATCAAAGCTGCGTCGGCTGCGGTAATTGCGGCGAGGTCGCGGATGCGGCCGTGCTGTGTCCGTCATTTTACCGTGCTGATGTGATCCACAATCCGACCTCGGCCGAACGATATTTAACCCGGATCAGAGGCAGGATTATCGCCTGGTTGCAAGAGCGCCGGCAAAAATCGCGTCTTCTGTTTGCAAAGGTTTGAGCAATGTGTGCTGATTCGCCCGACCTGGATAAAAACTCACCTGACGTTGGCAACGTGATCAAACTGGCGATCATGGCAGTCGGTGGCCAGGGCGGCGGTGTCTTGGCTAACTGGATCGAGGATTGCGCCCGGCTGAACGGCTATGCGGTGCAGGCGACTTCGGTGGCCGGTGTTGCCCAGCGCACCGGGGCGACGATCTATTATATCGAAATGGCACCTTTGGGCGACCGTGCGCCGGTATTCTCGCTAATGCCGGCTGCCGGCGACGTCGATATTTTGATCGCGGCAGAACTGATGGAGGCCGGGCGGGCAGTAATGCGCGGCTTTGTCACCCCCAATCGCACCACATTGATTGCTTCCACCCATCGCACTCTCGCGGTCTCGGAAAAATCTGTGCCCGGCGACGGCATCGCCAAGTCCAGGGACGTTATTGCAGCCATCGATGATGCCGCTTTGCGCTGCATCTATTTCGATATGGATGCCATGGCGGTGGCAGCCGGTTCGGTGATTTCTGCAAGCCTGTTCGGCGCCCTGGCCGCATCGCAAACCCTGCCGTTTTCGCGCGACAGCTTTGAGGCAGCAATTAAAAAATCAAATCGCGGGGCAGAAGCCAGCCTGCGGGCGTTTTCGCAAGGGTTTGATAGGGTTATTGCCGGCGAAGGACCGCATAAAGACGATCAAAAAGAGGTTGCGCCCACTGTTATTGGCCCCAAGGGCAGCGATCTCGTGCTCGCCCAATGGCAACAATTGGAAGATAAAGTGGCCAAATTGCCGTCACCGGCCCAAGCCATGGCGCTGGCCGGTTTGCGCAAGGTGGCCGATTTTCAAGATATCGACTACGGGTGCACCTATCTTGCGCACCTTGGCACAATGGCGGGTCATGATGATGCGGCGCACGGCTATTTGTTGACCATCGAAGCAGCAAAATACATCGCCAATGCCATGGCCTATGACGATGTAATTCGGGTTGCCGATTTGAAGACCCGCAAGGCGCGCTTTGCCCGCATCAATCGCGAAATGGTGGCTGGAGACGAAAAATTGCTTCGCGTTACCGAATTCATGCACCCGCGGGCTGAAGAAATCGTCGGCATGTTGCCGGCGGGGTTGGGCCGCAAAATCGAAAAAAGCCCAAGCTGGATGCGCCGCATTGACGCGATGTTCAATCGCGGCCGCCGGTTGCGCAGCGATGGGCTTTGGGGGTTCCTGCAATTGTATTTCGTCGCAGGACTGCGCAACTATCGCCGCCGCACCCTGCGTCATGCGATTGAAACCGAGCATTTGCGCCAATGGCTGGCAACTGCTATCGGTTACGCTGCGAATAACTATGATCTGGCGGTTGAAACCCTGCGCAACCGGCGACTGATTAAGGGATATTCAGACACCCACAGTCGCGGATTATCCAAGTTTGACCTGGTGATGGAAGCCATCGCGCTGGTTGCCAACCGCGATGACGCAGCAAAGTGGGCAGGCCGGCTGCGCGAGGCGGCTTTGGCGGATGAAAAAGGCGAGGCGCTGGACGGGGCGCTGAAAACGATAAAGTCGTTTATATAGCGCTTATGCGCCGACCCCGCAAAGGCCTGGGCGTAGTCCAAAATGGCCGTGAGCAAAAAAACAAATGGTGGAATCATGTTTAGGTCGTTTAGCCATATTTGCTGACCAACCGTAAGATGGTATCAATATTAAAGTTTAAACGTTCTTCAAGCGCCTCTTTGGTCATGAAATTACGTTCAAACAAGATCGCGCCTGTATAGCGGTTGGTAAGATAGTAATAGCCAATCGCGGCTATGGTAATGTTGAGTTGGGTGGCATCAATGCCGGATCGAAATGAACCCTCTTTTATACCGCGCTGAAGAATTTTCTCCACCATTGACACCAAATTCCGGCTTAAGCTTGTAAGGGCTTCGGATTTTTTCAGATGACGGGCCTGGTGCATGTTTTCGTTGTTCACAAGGGTGATGAACTCCGGATTCTTCAAATAATAGCACCAGGTAAATCGAACCAGTTTTTCTAAAGCCTCACGCGCCGGCAGATGTTCGAGATCCATTTTTTGTTCGGCCGTTCTAATATCGATATATGCCGCCTCCAGCACCGACCGGAAAAGCTCCTCTTTACTACCAAAATAGTGATATATCATACGTTTATTGGCGTTGGCCCGGTCAGCTATTTCGTCGACGCGGGCACCGCCAAGGCCGTTTTTTGCGAATTCTTTTTTTGCAGCGGCCAATATTCGCGCCCGGGTGGCATCGGCGTCTCTGTTCCTGATCTTTTCCCTACTCGCCATAATAGCTCCCTTTTGTCCCCTACACGGTTACAGTCTGCCATTTGATGGAGTCAACACACAACAACACGTCGGCTCTATCCGTAAATCTGGACTGGGGATTTCCAGTGGTTGAGCAAAGGAGCGGGATACTATCAATCGACGAAACTTTCAGTTCACCTTGACCTATGGGCTTGGCGGTGCTGCCGGTATTGGTGCATTCGACACGATGGATGAGGCCATTACCATAGCAAACCATACGATCTATGGACTTGCGGCAAGTGTATGGACTAAAAACATCGACAAGGCGTTGACAGTGACAAGACGAGCTCAAGCCGGCCGGTTTTGGGTCAGTCAATACGACGCTATCAGGCGGGGTGGGCCTGCCGATCGGCGGGTTCAAACAATCGGGCTGGGGCCGGAAGGCTGGAAAGTATGGAGTGGAAGAACACACCCAGATAAAATCTGTCCACACCGAATTCGGCAACCGAACTTCATGGATTAGCCAATGAGTACTAAGGGATATGATTATGTCATTGTCGGCGGCGGCTCCGCGGGCTGCGTTTTGGCGAACCGGTTGAGCGAGAATGATGCCGTGCGGGTGTTGCTGCTTGAAGCAGGCGGCAGAGACAATCACCCGCTGATCCACATGCCGGTCGGGTTCGCCAAGATGACTACAGGCCCCTACACCTGGGGACTGACAACAGCGCCGCAAAAACATGCCAACAACCGCGAAATTCCCTATGCCCAGGCGCGGGTTATTGGCGGCGGTAGTTCAATCAACGCAGAAATTTTCACGCGTGGCAACCCGGCTGATTATGATCGCTGGGCCGCCGAAGAAGGGTGCACCGGATGGGCTTTTAGCGACATTCAGAAGTATTTTTTGCGTTCGGAGGGTAATACCCATCTGTCGGGAGAATGGCACGGAACGGACGGTCCGCTTGGCGTTTCAAATGTGCCAGACCCGCAACCGATGTCACGCGCCTTCGTTCAGTCATGCCAGGAATTGGGTATACCATACAATCCAGATTTCAATGGAGCAGTTCAGGCCGGTGCCGGTATTTATCAAACGACAACGCTGAATGGACGTCGGTGTTCGGCGGCAACGGGTTATTTGCAGCCGGTTCGGCGGCGTCCAAATCTGACCGTCGAGACGGGATGTCTGGTGCAAAAAATCATTTTCTTCGGCAACCGGGCCATTGGCGTTGAATATCTCCGCTCGGGCAAGGCCAAACAAGCGCACGCAGATCAGGAGGTGCTTCTCACCTGCGGAGCAATTGGCACGCCCAAACTGATGATGTTGTCGGGCATCGGTCCTGAGCAACATTTACGCCAACACGGTATCGAAGTGGTGAACAATTTGCCTGGTGTCGGTGAAAACCTCAATGATCATTTTGGCATTGATATTGTTGCGGAACTGACGGGCCACCAGAGCCTCGATAAGTACAACAAGCCGCACTGGGCCTTTTGGGCCGGTGCCCAATATATCCTTTTTAGATCAGGGCCCATTACCTCCAATATTGTCGAGGGCGGCGCCTTCTGGTTCGCCGACAAGAACAAGACCATCCCTGATCTGCAATTTCATTTTCTGGCCGGAGCCGGTGCCGAAGCCGGGGTGCCAAGTGTGCCAAAAGGGTCATCAGGCATAACTTTGAATTCTTACAATCTGCGGCCCAAAAGCCGGGGAACGGTTCGTCTTAGATCGTCAAAGCCTGAAGATCTGCCCATAGTCGACCCGAATTTCCTGGCTGAAGAGGATGATCTGAAAACCTCGGTCGAGGGCGTTAAAATCAGTCACGAAATTTTCTCCCAACATTCGCTGCAAAAACACATTCGCCAAATCCGTTTTCCCGACGATGCTGTGAAAACCCAAAAGCAGTATGAAGATTATGCCCGCCAATATGGGCGCACCTCCTATCATCCCACTTGCACTTGCAAAATGGGAATTGACGATATGGCGGTGGTTGACCCGGCGCTACGGGTTCACGGTATCGATGGTTTGCGCATTTGCGATAGTTCGATTATGCCATCGCTGGTGGGATCCAACACCAATGCCCCGACCATCATGATCGGTGAGAAAGCGGCGGACATGATCCGCGGCAATCAGTAAAATCTGCTGAGCCCGGCAACAACCCAATGCGCAATTGCCTGGTTCGTTAATCGAAATCAGGCGCCCAGGGCGCCAAATCCTTACCGACGATGCGAAAATTTGTTGCCGTCAACGCATCGATCTTTGCCATGTCAACACTCGAGAGGGTAAAATCCATGATATTGAAATTTGCCTCGATATTGGCTCGCTTTGTCGACATCGTGTTGATCGATACACCCTTTTGCAAAATCCAACGCAACACCACCTGACCAGCGGTCTTGTTATACCCTTCGCCAATTTCCGCGAATTCCGGGTGCTTGAATACCTCGCCCCGGGCGACCGAACAATAGGATGAAAGGGGAATGCCCGTTTTCGACGCAGCACCGAGCAAAATGTCCTGATTGAGCAGGGGGTGAAACTCGACCTGATTGGTAACAATTGGCGCCTCAATAATTTCTGCCGCATCGCGCATCATCTGCGCGGTATAATTTGAAACGCCGATATTGCGGGTCAGTTGCCGGTCGTAGGCCTGTTGCAGCAATTGCAGTGACGGCTTGATGTTGCCATCGGCAGGTGGCCAATGCAGCAACAGCACATCGGCATAATCGATCCTCAGTTTCTTCAAACTGTCGGCAACTGAAGTGAGAAAGGAGCCGGTGTTAAAATTATCATTCTCCACTTTCGTGGTTATGCACAGATCGATCCTCTTCAACCCGGTCTGTGCTAATGCAGCACCCGTGTCAGTTTCATTGCGATACATCTGAGCGGTGTCAAATGCCCGATAACCGACTTCAGCCGCGATCTCTATCGAATGGCGCAGCTCATCACCTTGCAGCGGAAATGTTCCAAAGCAGCGTTGATGGGTTTTTTGAAAGTAAATGTTCATAGTCCCTATCCTGTCTTTGCAATCAATGTAACCGAATAGTTACTTATTGAAAAGCCCCTTGATAAATTTCGTCGTTTTTCCTTGATTGAGAACGGATATGACCGCATAACGTCGATAACTAATTAGTTACTTATTGAATGACGAGGTAACGATGACCAAAATCAGAACAGCTGGGGAAGCAGCCGCTCTCATAGAAAACGGGGCCGTTGTCGCGGTTAATTCCTCCAGTGGCCTTTGTTGTCCGGATTTGGTTCTGGAGGCCATCGGCCAGCGGTTTGATGCCGAAGGCACACCGCAAAATCTCACCAGCATTCATCCTATTGCGGCAGGCGACATGTTTGGCACAAAAGGCGTAGATCATATCGCCCGTCCCGGATTGTTGACCCGCATTATTGGTGGCTCCTATCCTTCAGGCCCTACCAGGGCAGAACCACCACTGATCTGGCAGATGGTAACGCAAAACCAGGTCAAGGCCTACAATGTTCCCTCGGGAGTAATTTTTGACATGCTGCGCGAAGCGGCGGCCAAGCGGCCGGGCGTTCTGACCAAGGTTGGCATGGAGACCTTTGTCGATCCGGATATCGACGGCTGCGCCATGAACCCGGCTGCCCAGGACGAACCGATTGTCCGCAGAGAAGTTTTTGATGGTGACGAGTGGCTCTATTTCCCGGCGATTGTGCCCGATGTGGCGATTATTCGTGCCACCACTGCCGATGAAAACGGCAATTTGACCTTTGAGCAAGAGGGCGCTTATCTCGGTGCCATGGAAATGGCGCTGGCCGCCCACAACAATGGCGGCATTGTCATTGCCCAGGTAAAACGGCTGGCAAAGAATGGCTCGCTTCGACCACATGATGTGCAGGTGGCCGGAATTCTGGTCGATGTGATCGTGGAAGCGCCGGATCAGTTGCAGACAACCGCAACCCTATACGATCCGGCCATATCCGGTGAACTCATCCGGCCCCTATCGACATTTAGTACGCCAGAATTCAGCGTATCGAAAGTTATTGCGCGCCGGGTGGCGCAAGAGTTGAAGGATGGCTGGGCGGTTAATATCGGCTTCGGTATTTCGGCCAATGTGCCCCGTATTTTTGTCGAGGAAGGTCTGCACGGTTCTGTCACCTGGATGATTGAACAAGGTGCTGTCGGTGGCGTGCCGCTTTTGGACTTCAAGTTCGGTTGTTCCGCTAATGCAGAAGCGGTTGTCGCTTCACCACATCAGTTCTGTTACTTTCAGGCGGGCGGGTTTGATGCCTCGTTGTTGTCTTTTCTGGAGGTCGATACCCAGGGCTCGGTTAACGTATCGCGTCTTTCAAGTGTCCCGCATCGAACGGCCGGAGCGGGTGGCTTTGTCGATATCACCGCACGGGCCCGAAAGATTGTCTTTTCCGGCAATTTTAACGCCGGGGCAAAGATGTCGATTGAAAATGGACGGTTAAAGATCAATCAGGAAGGCAAGATCGCCAAATTTGTCGACAAAGTCGATCAGATTTCCTTTTCGGGAACCCGCGCCCGGCGACAGGGGCAAGAAATAAGTTATATAACAGAACGATGCACAATTGAGCTTCAAGAGCACGGCCTGGTGGTCACCGAAATTGCTCCGGGTCTCGATGTCCAAAAGGATGTGCTTGATCAATCGAATGCCGGACTGAGCGTTTCAGCTGATTTGAAGATGATGGACAAGGCTCTCTTTTTACCTGAACCTATCGGTCTTAAACTGGAAAGCGCATAGCAATGAAATCAAGTGACCAAACCCGATCGGCAAAACGGTCGGTTTGCTGGGTCGATTAGGTGCAACTGCCGGTCATGAACTGGTCGCCCAATTTGACTTCACCGTAGCCATGGTGGCCCGGAGCGAGCGTGTTATTATTCGCCATTTGCTCACACCGGTGCTGGCGTGAACTGACAAGGAGGCCGGTCACCGCGGCATGCCCATTTTTTAGTCGATTTACATCTGAACGGGGTCGAGCGCGGCCCGAAAGAACACGAGATGGGGCAACGGGCAAGCCATTGCCGTGTTCCTGGGCATCCAGTGGCTTTTGGCAGATATTGCCAAGCATGTTGAAGCCGCGCGTTTGTTGGTTCACAATGCCGCTCACAAAATCGCCATTGGTGCCGATGCGACTAAACATTGTTCAATCGCCAAGTGTTTTACCGGTGACATGGCGGCTGCCCGAACGGCTAACGCGGTTCAGGTCTTTTGTGGTTCCGGTTATATCAGGGGGGGTGAAGTGGAGCGATTTTACAGGGACGCAAAAATTACCCAGATTTATGAAGGGACCAATCAGATTCAACGTATGATTATTGCACGCGAACTGCACAACAAAGGTGCGGCATGGTAGATCGACCATGCGCTTTGATCACCGGCTCCAGCCGGGGCATTGGACTGGCAACGGCAATTGAATTGGCCAAGGCCGGGTTCTCGATTGCCATCAACGGCCCGGTCCTTGATGCTGAACTTGAGCATGCCGCAGATCAATTACGGCAAATGAAGGTGCCATTTTCAGTCGCTGCATTTGATGTGACCGACATTAAGTCGCACGACCCGTGGCTGGCAAAAATCGAAACCGAACTCGGTCCACTCACCACTTTGGTTAATAATGCCGGTGTGGGAGTATTGTCCCGCGGCGACGTGCTCGATGTCAGCGAAGAGAGTTATGACCGGTGTCTGGAAGTCAATGCCAAGGCGGCATTTTTCCTTGCACAAGCATTTGCGCGCCGACTTCTTGCCCGCAAGCGTTCAGCCGACTTGTTTGACAGCATCATCAATGTCACTTCATCTAATGCCACCGCGGTTGCCGTTCAAAGGGTTGAGTACTGCGTTTCCAAGGCGGCGGCGGCGATGATTTCAAAGGCCTTCGCGGTCCGTCTTGGCAGTGAGAATATCGCGGTATTCGATGTTCAGCCGGGTTTGATTGCAACTGAAATGACCGCTCCGGTGATCGATGACTATGAAAAACGGGCCAAAGATGGCCTAACGCTCGTTCCCCGGGTTGGAACACCTGAAGAAATTGGGCGCATCATCGCCACATTGGCATCTGGCCAGCTGCCTTACACCACGGGCCAGGTGATTTCAGCAGATGGTGGTCTGCTGGTGCAGCGCTTTTAACGAGGATAGAAATGGATATTCACCTGCCGGCCGAATTCGGCAAACTGGAAAAATATTCGCTTCGCGGACAACCGATAGAAGCCACCAAACTGGCGGCGAACTCGTGCCGTGTAGTATTCTCTGCCGCCCATGTGGTGGCCGATCCTTTCACCCATAAGGACCCATGGCAAAGCGCGAGCATCGACTGGGACGCGACAATGGCGTTTCGGCGCTATCTGCACTCATTGGGCCTTGGCATTGCAGAGGCCATGGACACCGCACAACGCGGTATGGGGCTTAATTGGCCTGATGCGCTGGAATTAATCCGACGCACTAAAAATGAACTTCCTGATGCGCTGGTTTTCAGCGGTGCCGGGACCGACCAGTTGACGTCTGGCGATGCCCGGTCGCTGGACCAGGTGCATGCCGCTTTTGTTGAACAAATAGAAGCCGTTCAAAAGGTTGATAGCCGCATTATCCTCATGGCCTCTCGCGCCTTGACGCAGCTGGCAAATTCGCCCCGCGACTATGTCGATACGTACAAAAAGGTGCTAAGCGCCTGCGACCAGCCGGTTATCCTGCATTGGTTGGGGCCAATGTTCGATCCGGCACTTGAAGGCTATTGGGGAAGCAATGATTTTGACGATTGTCTTGAAACCGTTCTTGCGGTGATTGACGACAATCGGTCGAAAGTGGATGGCATTAAAGTCTCGCTCCTCGACAAAGGCAAGGAAATCAGTTTGCGCCGACGATTGCCTGACGGTGTCAAAATGTACACCGGCGACGATTTCAACTATCCCGAGCTTATGGCCGGAGACGATGAGGGGTTTTCCCATGCCCTGTTGGGGATATTTGACCCACTCGCTTCCGCCGCAGCACTTGCTGTCTCCAGATTGAATGATGGCGATAGCGAAGCGTTCGACCGAATATTGCAGCCGACCGTGCCGTTGGCGCGTCAGATCTTTCGTGCACCAACGCAATTTTATAAGACCGGTGTGGTTTTTCTGGCCTGGCTCAACGGCCATCAGGATCACTTCATCATGCTGAACTGCGCCCAGGCCATGCGGCCATTGCCCGATTTTGTCGCTATGTTCAAGCTGGCCGATCAATGCGGTGTGCTGAGCGATCCCGAACTTGCCACGGCGCGCATGAAAAAATTGCTGTCGATGTACGGAGCTTGCTGAAAGGTGCGGGATTTTTCTGTCAATTATTCGGCGCTGGCCCTCAATACAGCAACGCTGGGTCACAATGTCGACGGCCACGGCGCGGGCTGGACGCCTCAACAGGTAATCGATGGCTGTGCCGAGCGCGGCTTTGGTGCGATAACATTCTGGCGCCGGGAATTGGACAACGACGCTATCAAAATTGGTGAGCAGGCAAGAGCAGCAGGACTGGAAGTTTGCGGACTTTGTCGAGCACCCTTTCTGGTGGGACCGCTTGCGCCTGCCTCAAATCAGGCCGTCATGGATGATTTCAAAGCCTCAATCGACATGGCTGCAGAACTGCAGGCTCAATGCCTGACGATTTGTGTCGGTGGCGTGATCGAGGGCAGCCACAGCATGCGGGCAAGTCTGGATCAGGTGCTTGCAATTCTCGAACAGGCCTTGCCGTATGCTGAGCGATGCGGAGTGGTGCTGGCGCTTGAGCCGCTCAATCCGGTCTATGGCGGTAACCGCTCCTGCCTTGTTACTGTTCGTGATGCGGTCGATCTGTGCCAGGCAATTGACCATCCGCTTCTAAAGATCGCCATTGATGTTTATCACGTGTGGTGGGATCTAAATCTTGGACAGCAGTTGCATCGGTTGGCGGCTGAAAAAATCGCCGGATATCACCTTTGCGACTGGCTGGCTGACACCAGTGACATTTTGCTGGATCGCGGTATGATGGGTGACGGCGTGGCCGATCTTAAGCACATTCGTGAGGCGGTCGAGAGCGCCGGTTATCTTGGGTTTTGTGAGGTCGAGGTGTTTTCGGCGCAAAATTGGTGGAAGAAACCACCGGAAATTGTTCTTGATACCTGTGTCGAGAGATTTCGCACGGTCTGTTGATGGTGAATAGGTATGACTTGTGCGGACGTTAAACAAATTTACATGATCCAAATCCGGTAAAGTATACTTTGTTTTCGCGGGAAACTGAGATACAAACGATTTTCTATGCGCCCGCCAAAGCGGCTCAAAACAAAAAACCCGCTCTTATCCACCGAGAAACAGCCGCCCTACGTCAGGGTCGGCCAGAAGTTCATTGCCAGGACCCGCCTTGGCCAGTTGACCTGAAACCAGCACATAGCCGATATCAGCGAATTCAAGCCCCTTCTTGGCATTTTGCTCAACCATGATAATGGTTTTGCCTTCGACGTTTTGCAAATCATCCAATATCTCGAACACCATGTCGATAAAGCGCGGTTCCAGGCCGATAGAAGGTTCATCGACCAGCAATACCTCCGGGTTCATCACCAGGGCGCGTGAAATTTCAAGCAACCGCCTTTCCCCACCGGATAAAACCCTGGCCGGTTGCCTGCGCCTCGCGGCAAGCCTGCCATATTTTTCAAACACCTTTTCAGCCGCTTGTTTGGCCTCATCGGGCCGGTCTTTCAAATAGCCGCCCATCCACAGGTTTTCTTCGACCGTCATGTTGGGGAAAACAGAATTATCCTGCAGGATGTAGGCGATGCCGGCGTTTTTTAGCTTTTCATTCGGTTTATCGCGGGTGACTTCCTTGCCGTCGACAACTATGTTGCCGGAAAATATGTTGGTGAAGCCGAAGATCGAATGCAGCACGGTGGATTTTCCTGCGCCATTCGGCCCGATCAGGCACAGCGAGCGGCCCTTGGCGACCGAGAGATTGAAATCATGCAGGATTTCCATCTTGCCATAGCCGGCCCGCAAGGCCTCAATGGATACGAACGGCTCGCCGCCCGCCAAGGCCTCAAGCGCTGCTGCATCGGGCACACCATCGGACATTTTTTCAACTTCGCGGTTCACCGCTTCGACCGAGATAATGGTGTCTACGTCACCACCGCCATAGCCCTTGACCTTTTCGTTTGCCCTGTTTGCCTCGCTTTTCCCATTGCCTGGTGTTGGCGGTTTATTACTGTCCCCGGCCATCAGTGCGCTCCCAGATAGGCGTCAATAACGCGCTGGTCGGTCTGGATATCATGAGGTGCGCCTTCGGCCAGCAACTGGCCGTGGGCCAGACAGTAAATATGGCTGGCAAGGTTCATGATCACCCGCATATTGTGCTCAATGACAAACAAGGTAATGCCGAATTCTTCATTGGCGCGATGCAACCGGTCGATCAACCCGTTGATCAGCGTCGGATTAATACCCGCCGTCGGTTCGTCAAGCATCAGCACCGAAGGATCATTCATCAGCGCCATGGCGAATTCCAGCAATTTTTGCTGGCCAAACGACAAATCGCCGGCTTTCAAAAACCGTTTTTCATGCAGCCCGACAAATTCCAGCAGCTGCCCGGCCTTTTCATGTTCTTCCCGCGGATTACGGGCAAACATGTCAAAATAGGTGTGTTTGCGGTGCGGTATCGAAATCAACATGTTGTCGACGCAGTTCATGGCACCATAAATCCGCGTCTGCTGGAAGGTACGCACCAGGCCCAGCCGGGCGATCGACTGCACGCGTAATTTCGATATCGGCTTGCTCTCGAAATAGATTTCCCCAGCATCAATGGGGTGGTAACCGACAATTGAATTGAACAATGTGGTTTTTCCCGAACCATTTGGTCCGATCAGTCCGGTTATCGCCCCCTTTTCCACCTTAAGGCTGATATCCTTGTTGGCAACGACACCGCCGAAACTTTTACTGACCGATTGAACGTCAATGACGGCGTTGCTCATTGGGCCGCCTCCGTTGAGGATTTGGTCTCGTCGATGGCAATACCGAACCATTCAGGCCGGGTTCGCATCATCCAACCCATGACACCCTCGCGGAAATAGACAACCGTGACCACAATGAGGACACCCAGCGCCACCCATTGGGTGCCAAGCATATAGTTCCATGTGACGTCCTTGAACAACTGAAAAATCAGCGCGCCAACAACCGGGCCCCACAGCGTGCCCTTGCCGCCAAGCAACACACAAACCACCATAAAGAGGCCAAAATTGATCGTCTGGAAGGCCGTCTCGGTCGGCTCGATCTGGATCGACATATGGCCAAACAGCGCGCCGCAAATGCCGATAAAGAAAGCCGCAATGGCCCAGGCGGTCAATTTGTATCGCATGGTATGCAACCCCATGCCTTCGGCCTTTCCTTCATCATCGCGTATGGCGTTGAGAGCGTGGCCAAAGCGGGTGGAATATAACCAGCCCAAAGTCACGAGAGTGACAGCAGCAAGGCCAAAAAACACGTAATAAAACAAAAACTTGGAGGTGTAGATATCGCCGGGATAGACCGGAAGGGTGATGCCCTGACCGCCGCCAACCCATTCCCAGTTGGAAATCAATTCGCCCCCGGCAATGGCAACGCCCAGCGTACCAATAGCAAAATAAGGGCCGCGCAGGCCAAACAAAATAATACCAAGCACAACTGCAAAGCCGGCGCACACAATGCCACCAAGAACCGAGCCAAGGCCCAGACCGGTGAGATATTGGCTGATGGTAAATTCAAAGATACCGCCGCCACTGGCAGCGGTATATTGACCGACGTCATAAACCATACCAATCTGGGTGACGGCAGCCACATACATGCCGATACCAAAAAATGTGATATTGCCGAGCGAATTGTAGCCCATTTGACCGCCGGTCATGTCCCAGGTCAAAGACAGGGTAACCATCACCCAAAATACCGAAAATGTGTTGGTCTGATTGGGAAATACGTGCGGTGCCAAAACTCCAATGCCCAGCAGGATCGCGTAAACGACATACTTTTTCATTTCGCCCCCTCCCCTACTCGACGACTTGGCGGTTTTTCCGCTGTTGCCATATGCGGAAAACCAGCACACCGATTAACAAGAGCACGGCAATCGCCTGTTGATAGCCGACGCCCAAAATGTGGCCTCCATATTGTTCGAGCACACCGATCCCCAGACCGGCGGCAATAACACCGGGCAGATTGCCAAAACCGGCAGCAGTGACGATGACAAACGAGCGGATCGAATAGGTGATGCCGTAAAACGGCTGAATCAGCCAGATCATCACAATCAGCGCACCGGCGGCGCCGCAGATGGCCGCATTGAGACTGAAAGTGAAAGCATAGACCTTCTCGGTATCGATACCCATGACGCGGGCCGCACGGGCGTTTTGCGAGGTCGCTCTGATGGCCTGTCCCATGCGGCTTTTCTTCATGAACAATATAACCGCGCCCGCCAGCCCAAGCGCGCAGACAAAGCCGATCAATTTGGCGATCGGCACATCCACAAAACCGTCAAACAGGAATATTGTCTCGTAGTCGAGGTACACCGTTTGCGTGTCTGAGGTAAACAGAATATTGAGCAGTTGGGCAATGACGATGGCGATGCCAAATGTCGCCAGCAGCGACGTGAACATGTCGAGCTCAATAACATATTTGATCACCAGCTTGTAAATCAACCAGCCGATACCCCAAAGAAGGACAAAAGCTATCGGAATGCCGATGAGCGGGTGGACACCATGGCCGACCGCAAACCAGGAAGCGTAGCCGCCGACCATAACAAACTCGCCCTGCGCCAGGTTCTTGACGTTCATGACGCCCCAGACCAGCGCCAGCCCATAGGCCGCCAGCGCAAATACGCCGCCAATCAGCAATCCATCGATGATTATTTTGGCATTGATCACCGGTATCTGCACCAGCAGATCGAAATTGGCAATAATCTGTTCCATCTATTCTGGTGATTCCCCGTCGCCAGTTCCCATCACCGTGGGAATGCGCCTTATCAATGGTATTGCGCCAAGTCGGCGACAGTTTTTACAGGTGCGACCATGTCGTTATTGAAAAGCCGGGCCGAATGACAGCCCGGCTTTAACTAAAGCGACTATTGGCTCATACGCGGCCAATCCAGCTTGTGGGAAGCAAATGCCGATGGTGCAACCACCACATATTTGCCATCCTGGATCTGGCGCAGTACCATGGGTTTGGCAATGTTATTGCCAGCTTCTGAGAACTTGATGCCGCCATAAAAGGTCTGCAGATCGGTCGCAGCAAGCGCATCACGCACTTTTTCCTTGTCCAGCGAGCCGGCGCGCTCCATTGCATCTTTGTAGACATAAACCGCAGCGGTCGCCTGGGCAGTCTGATACGGCACTTTCTTGCTGGCGTAATCTGGAAATGCCGCCTTGAACTCGGTGTTAAAATTGGCAGCCGTGCCAAACATCGGGTCCTCGTAGGACAATGTTTCAGCCCACTGGGTTGAACAGAGAAATCCATTGGCAGTGTCGCCGAATTTGCCTGTGACATCAGCCGCTTCACAATGCGTAATGGCGATCATCGGCACATCGATTTTCATCTCACCGACCTGACGGGTAAGTGTTGCGGCGCCCTTTGAGTGACCGGAAACTATCAGCACATCGGGTTTCAGCGCTTTAACCTTGGTCAGCGTTGTCGACATATCCGATAGATCGCGCGGCAACTTGTCGTCGATGACAATTTTCATATTGTATTTCTTTTCGGCGTCATCCTTCACACCGGCACGAATATCCAGTGAGAACGGATCGTTTTCCACGGCGATCGCCACTTTCACTTCAGATGGATCCTTGCCGTTTTTCTTGGCAACTTCCGCAGCAAGATCAATGGCTGAGGCAAGATATTGCTCCGAGGTCGACAGTACTGCAAACAGGTATTTGTAGCCCTTGTTGAACAGCGAGCGCGACGCGCCCTCGGCTTCCACCATCGGCACCTTGTATTTTTCCATCACCGGGGCAATCGCCTTGGTCAGACCGGAAGAATATGGCCCAAGCATAAATTTAATGCCGTCCTGTGACACCAGCCGTTCGGCCAGTTGGGCGCCACGGGCCGGTGTTGATTCGTCATCATAATATTTAATCTGCAGCTTGAAGGATTTCTCGCCAACCTTGACGCCGCCGGCATCATTGATCTTTTTGACCGCGAATTCATAGCCGTTTTTGGCGTGGTGGCCATTGGTCGAATATTTGCCGGTCAGCGATATGGCCGAACCAAGCGTAATCATGTCTTCTGCTTTAAGCGCTGTAGGCGCGGCAACCATGGCCGCCACCAGGGCAACCGAGGTTAACATTCTATGTGTATCAAACATCTACAAATTCCTCCCAAGAATTCTGCTTCGATCAGATTATATTTGTCCGGCAATGCGTGACATCCAATTGAGCCACCAAACCAGCCAAACTTCATTTGAGGCACAATTGGACAAGCCAAATCACCGAATGTCAAGCGCATGTTGTTCGACTCGATAATTTTTGATATGTCTCGCCATCAAATAGGTGTATTGGACATTCAGCCAATTCCAACAGCGCAGCATTTACCTTTACAAACCTTTGTTGTCGCCTCATTCGGGGATTATCAGGTCCGACTTTGGATCGCTATCCCTGCCCCCAACATGGATTTTCATGAAAGACCGGTTCATCGACGGCCATAAATCGGCCCCGCCTCATTATCTGACCATCGTGCTGATGGCCGCTACGGCGGCGATGACGATGAATATATTCCTTCCTTCGCTGACTGCTATTTCGGAAGAATTCAATACTTCTTACGCCACCGCCCAACTGGTGCTTTCAGGATATCTCGGTGTCACGGCGATCATTCAATTGCTTATCGGCCCGCTTTCCGACCGCTTCGGTCGCCGGCCAGTCATATTGGTATCCTACATATTTTTCCTTGGCGGGTCGGTGATCTGCGTGTTTTCCTGGTCGATTGAAGTATTGTTGTTTGGTCGTCTGGTTCAGGCGGCGTCGGTCACCACAATGGCGCTAAGCCGTGCCATTATTCGCGATTTATTTGCGCGCTCCAAGGCGGCCAGTATGATAGGATATGTGACCATGGCAATGGCCATTGGACCGATGTTAGCACCGGTTATCGGTGGTCTGCTGCAGGAATATTATTCGTGGCGGGCAAGCTTTGTGCTGCTGACCATCCTGGCGCTGGCAATGCTGATCTTATGCTGGTTCGATCTTGGAGAAACCAACAAGAACAAGTCTACCAGCCTGGCGGCGCAATTCCGCAACTATACGATCCTCATCCGGCAGCGAACACTGTGGATCTATATTATCATCTCGACAGCGGGCGCAGGCGTGTTTTTCTCCTTCATCGGCGGCGCTGACTATGTCGGGCGGCACTTTCTCGGCCTCACACCCACAACGGTTGGCGCATATTTCGTCTTTGTCAGTCTCGGCTATATCACCGGAAATTATCTTGCCGGTCGTTTTACCGAGCGGGTTGGGTTGGAAAACATGATGATGGTTGGCACCTCGGCCACGGTGGCAGGGGTTTTGCTGTCGATTGGATTGTTTGCTGGCGGATTTATCCATGCAGCATCTTTGTTCCTGCCGATGTTGCTGGTCGGAACAGGCAACGGCATGTCATTACCGAGTGCCAATGCAGGCGCGGTTAGTGTCCGGCCCGATCTGGCCGGCTCCGCCTCGGGGCTGGCCGGCTGTCTGCAGGTCGGTGGCGGTGCGGCGCTGTCGTTCATTGCTGCAAATCTGCTCGGCCCCGAAACCGGCGTCATGCCGCTGCTTGCCGTCATGCTCGGTGCTGCATTGGTTAGCGTGATTGCCTCCTGGCTGATATTCATTGGCCCACGCCAGTCCGATCACGAATAAGATGACAGGCTTGCCGGGCGTCTAATGCCGCGCTAGACAATTGCCATGAAAACCATCCCAAGCCACGCCGTCATCGCGCCAGACCCGAAAGACGCATCGCTTTCAGCACCCGTCGTGGGTATTGATCATAATCGCCAGGAAACCACGCTCCGTGTCATCAACGAAAAACCGCTGACCCTGTTTATCAACAGCCAGGAAGTGGTCACCATGATGACTATCGGTGATCACCCCGAATATCTCGCGGTCGGCTATCTGATCAACCAGAACATGCTGCAGGATGCTGCAGATATCACCGGCATTGATTATGATGAAGATCTTGGCGTGATTGTCGTGCGCACCAAACAGCAAACCGACTTTGAGGAAAAAATGAAAAAGAAAGTGCGCACCTCCGGTTGTGCACAAGGAACAATTTTTGGAGATGTGATCGATGCTTTTGATGAGGTGCAGTTGAACTCCTCTGCCGTTTTAAAAACCTCCTGGCTTTATGCGCTGACCAAGAAAATCAACACCATGCCCAGTCTCTATCTCGAGGTCGGCGCTATCCATGGCTGCGTTTTATGTAAACAGCATGAGCCGCTCGCCTATATGGAGGATGTCGGGCGTCATAACGCGGTGGACAAGGTGGCCGGATGGATGGCAATGGATGATATTGCTGCTGACGACAAGATTTTCTATACCACCGGGCGGATGACCTCTGAAATGGTGATCAAAACGGTGATGATGGGCATTCCAATCCTGGTTTCCCGCTCTGGCTTTACCGCCTGGGGGGTCGAATTGGCGCGCCAGGCAGGGCTGACACTGATTGGCCGTGCTCGCGGCAAACGTTTTGTTGCCGTCTCCGGTGCCGAACGCATTGTATTTGACGCTGATCACAGCAACCTTGCGGACGAACCGCCGCGTCACCACCGAAAGGCGGCCGGGCATGAGTGATACTGGTGTCGATCAGGACGAATGGTCAAGCAACCCTTTGCGCAACCGTGATTTTGTCGCCGGCGTGGTGTTGGCCGGTGGACTGTCGCGACGCATGGGCGGCACCGATAAATGTCTGATGCAGCTTGCCGGCAAGGAGATGATTGCCCATGCGGTTGAGCGCCTGGAGCAGCAAACATCGAAAGTAGTGATTAATTCCAACAGTGACGCCACCGGATTTGAGCCACTTGGCCTGCCCATCGCACCGGACCTGATAACCGGTCACATCGGCCCGCTTGCGGGCGTTTTGACCGGTATGCGTTGGGCCAGGGAAAACGCACCAAAGGCGCGCTGGATCGTGACAGCACCCGCCGACACGCCTTTTTTGCCGGACGATCTGGTCAACCGGCTAATTGCCGCGGCCGGGCACAATTTTAAAACCATTGCGCTTGCCTGCTCAGGCGGGCGCGTTCACCCGGTTGTCGGCATATGGCCGGTCGATCTGGCGGATGATCTGGAAGAATTTCTGATCACTAAAGAAAATCGCAAGGTACTGGCGTTTGTCGAACGGCACACCCTTGCGCGGGTCGAATTTCGCGGCACCATGATAGACGATATCGAAATCGATCCTTTTTATAATGTCAACTCGCCGGAAGATCTTGCTGTGGCGGAAGCAGTGTTGGCGGAATTGGCGGAGAACACCGAATGAAACCTGCAATTTTCGGCGTCACCGGCTGGAAAAATTCCGGCAAGACAAGACTGGTGGCGGGGCTGGTTTCGACCCTTAGATCACGCGGTTTCACTGTTTCGACCATCAAACATGCCCACCATGGCTTCGATGTGGACAAGCCGGGTACGGATTCCTATGCCCACCGGGAAGCCGGAGCTTGCGAAGTGGCGCTGGTTTCCGGCAATCGCTGGGTGGTAATGCACGAAATGCGCGGCGATGACGAACCCACGCTGGATGAGATCCTGGCAAAACTGGAACCCTGTGATGTGGTGATCATAGAAGGTTTCAAGCGCTACCCCCATGCCAAGATCGAAGCAACCCGTAGCGAAACCAAGCGCGACACGCCGCTTTGGCCTTCTGATACTTCTATTGTGGCGGTGGCCAGTGACTATCCGGTAGAAGATTGCGACCGCGCCCTATTCGATCTCAACGATATTCCAAAAATAGCTGATTTTGTCGTTTCCCATCTCGGGCTTGCAACCAAATGAACACCAGACCGCCAACACTGCTGGACGATTGTTTTCTGCATGACAAAGACAGGCTACGACACGGCGATGCGCTTGCAATACTAAGACAGCGCATGAGGCCGATTGTCTCATCCTCATCGCTTCCGTTGGAGCAGGCGGCAAACCGGATGCTCGCCGAAACCGTCACCGCACCGCATAATGTGCCCCTGCATGACAATTCTGCCGTTGATGGTTACGCCTACCGCGCCGCCGATTTTGAACGTACCGGCGGCAATTTTCCCATAAGCGCACGAATTGCTGCCGGTGATATTGTACCGCTCACACTGGCCGAGGCGACAGCGGCCCGGATTTTCACCGGCGCAATGATGCCGGTTAATGCCGATACCGTCGCCATGCAGGAAGATTGCGCCATTGAAGACAATGGTCAGCGAGTGGTCATTGCAAACGGTCTGAAACAGGGTGCAAACCGGCGGCTGGCGGGAGAAGACCTTGCGGAGGGCGATGAACTGTTATCACCCGGCCAACGCATCAGACCGCAAGACAGCGCCGCCCTTGCCTCGATTGGCCGTCAGTCCGTTGAAATATACGACAGGTTGAAAGTGGCAACATTTTCAACAGGCAACGAAATTCGCCGGCCTGGAAGCACCATCAAGCCTGGTGAGGTTTATGATTCCAATCACTTTCTTTTGGCCGCGCTGTTGCAGACAACATGCAGCAAAGTCAGCGATTGCGGTATTATTGCCGATACCAGCAAGGCGGTTGGCGAAGCGCTCGGCTGTGCGGCAGAGACCCATGACGTATTGATCACCACCGGCGGCGCCTCGCGCGGCGAGGAAGACCACGTTATCACCACGATAGAGGCACTTGGAAAACGTCACATGTGGCAATTGGCAATAAAACCAGGGCGGCCGATGACTTTTGGCCAAATCAAACAACGAGGCCGTGATTGTCTGTTCTTTGGTCTGCCAGGAAACCCGGTCGCGGCGATGGTGTGTTTTCTGCTCTATGTCAAGCCGGCTCTCGATGTTTTGGCCGGTGGCAAGTGGCGGGAGCCGGCGCGTTATCCCCTGCCCGCGCTGTTTGAAATAGCCCGCAAAAAACCGGACCGGCGCGAGTTTTTACGCGGAATCCTGAGCCACGATAGCGATGGCAATACAGCAATTGCCAAATATCACCGTGATGGTTCGGGCATCATTTCTTCGCTGCGCCAGGCCGACGGGCTGATTGAAATTGGTGAAGAAACAACTGCCGTTCACATGGGCGAACCTGTCAGTTTCATCCCCTTTTCCGAATTTGGCATAGGCCGGTAAAGAAACTCGGTCGGCAATTTGCTTATTTTGGTTGCATTGAACCCATGAATATTGAAACATGGACCACAATGTTGGAACCATGGGGTAAACAACGAACTCAATTTGATATTCCAACGACAAACAGGGAGAACGACCTTAATGAGTATTTTTAAGAAAATCACCATTGCCGCAGCGGCCATAGCTATTGCCGCCAGCGCGGGCATTGCGACTGCCCAGGAAATGAAGACGATCAAGGTTGGCACCGAAGGCGCCTACCCGCCATTTAACAGCGTCAATGCTGCTGGCGAACTTGAAGGTTTTGATGTCGACATTGCCAAGGCACTTTGCGAACAGGCCAAGCTGAAATGCGAATTCGTGATCCAGGACTGGGACGGCATGATCCCCGCCCTTTTGGCCAACAAGTTCGATATGATCATCGCTTCCATGTCAATTACCGACGAGCGGATGGAAAAGATCGACTTCACCAATAAATATTACAATACACCGCCGGCGATTGCCGTGCCGAAAGATTCAAAAATCACCGGCACCAGCAACGCGGACCTTGATGGTGTGATGTTGGGTGCCCAATCTTCCACCACTCATTCAAACTATGCTGAAGCCAAACTTGGCACCGCCACGTTGAAACTTTATCCGACCCCGGACGAGTACAAGGCCGACATCACTTCCGGTCGCATTGAGGCGGTGATCGACGATGTCGTGGTGCTTTCTGACTGGCTCAAGAGCGATTCGGGAGGTTGCTGCAAGATTTTGGGCACGCTGGTGCCTGACGACAAGATCAACGGCATCGGCGCCGGTATTGGTCTGCGCAAGGGTACTGATGATTTGAAAAAGACCCTCAACGACGCGATTGATGCCATTCGCGCCAACGGCAAATACAAGGAAATCAATGATAAGTATTTCGCCTTTGACGTTTATGGCGGTTAATTGACCGCGAGTAATCAGCCGCTGGCGGCGCACAATCGCGCCGCCAGTTGGATAATCCGCCCATATAGCAGGTTCAGTCATGGATAATATACTGACCCTGTTGTCTTTTGGCCCCGAGGGCTGGGGAGACGAGATCGCCGCCGGCACACTGGTAACGGCATCGCTGGCGATTGCGACCTTGCCGTTGGGCCTGTTAATGGGTTTTTTCCTGGCGTTAGCCAAACAAACCGGCGAGCGTTCGCTGGTGATTTCAGCCAATATTTACATTACGATTTTCCGCGGATTGCCGGAACTTCTGACCCTGTTCATCGTCTTTTTTGGATTTCCAATCGGTCTGAACCTGATTGTCCACGACATACTCGGTTTCGAGATTATCGATGTCAACAGCTTCGTTGCCGGCATGGTGGCGCTGGGCGTGGTATTTTCAGCCTACGCAAGCGAAGTCTTTGTTTCCGCCTTTAAGGGTATCAACCAGGGACAATATGAAGGCGGTTATGCGGTCGGACTGACAAAATCTCAAACCATGAGACTGGTGGTATTGCCACAATTGATACGATTGTCGTTACCCGGCCTTTCTAATCTGTGGCTTATACTGTTGAAGGAAACCGCGCTTGTTTCGGCCATTGGATTGACCGACATCTTGCGGTCTTCTAGTGTCGCCGCCCGCGTGTCGAAAGAACTTTTTTTATTCTTCTTCATCGCCTTCCTGATTTATCTGGTGCTTTCAATCATCTCGTCGCTGGGCATTACGGCGATTGAACGCTGGTCCAAGCGTGGGGAAGGACTACGATGACCACTGCGACGCTCAATGAAACTGTCGTACGACCACCGCCGCCCGCCAGGCGCTGGAACAAGGCGCGGATCGTCGGCGTAGCTTTGTTGACCCTTTGGATCGCTGCCGCGCTGGGGCTGGTTTATTATCTTATCACTGCCTATACCCAGGCTTTTGCCGACCGTTATGCCATGAAATTTTTACATGGCCTTTGGGTGACCTTCCAAATCGTTGGCCTGTCACTGGTGTTTGGTTCGTTGCTTTCTTTCCCTGTAGCACTCGGGCGGCTTTCAAAGAACCCGGTAATCGGTGCTGTGAGTTTTGGCTATTCCTACCTCATGCGCGGTACACCGCTGCTGGCCCAGACCTATCTGGTCTATTATGGTCTCGGCTCCTTTAACAAGGAACTGCAAGCTATTGGGCTGTGGTGGTTTTTCCGTGATGCTTTTAATTGCGTCGTGTTGATATTTGCCCTCAACACCGCTGCCTATCAGGCGGAAATCCTGCGGGGAGCGATCGAAAACGTGCCCAAAGGCCAGACAGAGGCCGGAAGTGCAATGGGCATGCACAAACTGGCGATATTCTGGAAAATCATATTGCCGCAGGCGCTGATTACCGCGCTTCGTCCCTATGGCAACGAGATTATCCTGATGATCAAGGGATCGGCCATCGCGTCGCTGGTAACGGTTTTCGATCTCATGGGCGAGACCCGGCGGGCCTATTCCCGTTCGTTTGACTTCCAGACCTATATTTGGGCAGCGCTGATGTATCTTTCCGTGGTTGAAGTCTTGCGCCAGCTGTGGGACAGATTTGAGCGATACCTGACCAAGCATCTTGAACGCGACGGCGATTAGCGCCTGATCAGGCGTGATACCAGTTGATCTCGAACCACCAGAAAACCGGGCGTCATTGGCCGGCTTGACCGGCCAACCTTGAGCCACAAGTGCCAATTGTTCTGCTAAAGGTCCGCCGATCAAGTCGGCGGATGACGATGACCCAGGTTGATCTTTGTTGCAGTTGGTATGGCATGCTTTACTGTTTTGGTTGCAAGTTCCACACGCCCAGCGCGTCTTTGCCATATTCATCGGGCTTGGTGGTCATCTGCAGGTATTCAACATTGGCCCAGCGCTCTGCCATGTTGTCGTAAAGACTGGACAGGAAGTGGCCCGACTGACCGGTGGTATGGATGTACATTGATTTGTCCAGATCGGTAAAATCATAGATCGCGCGGTAGCTGGCGCCGTGAACTGACCTGTGAGGTGTTTTGCTTTCGTTAAAATCTGTCGCGCCGCGCGAAAGCGTATAGCGCCCCCCATGTGACGGCACTTCGACTGCGAAAAACTTGGAGAGCGGCCAAACCTTTGAAAATGGGCGGTGTTCTCCATGCATCACATGCGCATTGCCCCATTGCCAATTCTGCCAGTCTTTTCCGTGTTTTTTAGCCAAATTCGCAAGTGCACTGTCAAAAGAATTTGCGATCATTTCGGGGCAGGTCTCGACCCGCTTTGTCGTGATGTCATCGCACCAGTTTCGCGCGCCGCCCTGTTCAAGCAGCCTGATCATCGCTGTTGCCCGCTGGTGGTTGTATTGCTTGAAGGCGGAGCCAAGATCATCCTTGTAAATCGAACCAACCAGCACCCGCACCCATTCGTTCATAATCAACGGCTCAGCTCGCTGTCTGTCCATCTTGGCGTCCCAGCGCTTCATCGCTTCCAGCACCTCCAGGTTTTCCGCTGAAATGCCGCTGGCGTCCTTAATCAACAGGTTTCGCAGCTGCTCAAAAGCCCCGGAATGGATGTCACCCTGGGCGGCTTTCATCGACGCGACCGTGTGTTTTTCATTGGCGTTGACGATAAGCTGATTAACCCGGTTCAGGCGGAAAAGTTCCTCCCAGTCATAGGTCAGGTGATGCGGATAGGTTGCATCGACAAAGCGTGAATTCGCGGTGCCTAAGGCGCCATTGCCCGGGTTTCTGATTAGCGGCAGTTCGCGCAGCGGAATTGTGCCCTGCCAGTCATATTTCGCCTCCCAGCCAGGAACCGGCGCCCTGCCCTTTATGCCATTTTCAGCGTGGCGTATCGGCACACTTGCCGGGGCGAACAGGCCGATGTCGCCGGCGCTATCGGCAATTACAATTGCCTGCATCGGTGAAACCAGTTTTGCCAGCGCCACGACAAAGTCGTCAAAGTTCTCGATCATGCTAATGGCCAATGCTGAATCCATACCTGTGTCCCGGTCCGAAAAGCCAGGCCATTGCAGCGCTGCGACATAGTTGGAAGGCAGCACCTTATCGATATCCTTGTAGAAACCCGGCAATACCGGGCCATGGCGGGTGCTGCGACGAGTGAAGGTGAAATCCTCTCCGCCTTTGATGCGAATGACTTCCTCGCGTGTTGAAAAGCTCTGCCAGCCGAGCGGTGTCTTGTATTGCGTGTTATCCTCCCCGTTAAGCTGCTCAATGAACACATCCTGCACATCGGCGCCTGCATTGGTGAAGCCCCAGGCGACACTGTCTGTTCGCCCAAGCAATATCAGTGGTGTTGCCGGCAGGCTTGCGCCGATCAAATTGCGACGTTTGCCGGCTGCCTGGTAGGAAATATGCGCCAGATACCAAAGCGATGGCGAACCGAACGAAAGATGAGGGTCATTGGCAAGCAACGGCTTGCCGCTTTTGGTGCGGCTACCGGCCAGCACCCAGTTGTTGGAAGCCCAGACCCCGGTATTGGGATAAAGATCGTCCAGCAGGTTTCGTTTGATTTCCTGCCCGGCCGTTTCCACTTCTGGTCGCTTCAATTCAAATATCTGCCGTAAATCGGGCAACGGTCCGGGCTGATCAAGCGGACCCGTGGGCAGCAGATCCTCAATTTCCCTTGGCCCCAGACCGTTGGCTGCGTAGGCCAGACGGGCTAACTCGGTCTTCATGTTTTTCGACAAATCGAGCGACATCATCTTGAGCGAAGCAACCGAATGGGCAGGCTGCCAGTCTTCTGCCTGATGGCCGAGAATCAAAAACTCGGGCGGCAGTCTAGACTCCATCAGTCTGGTTTTGCGGTGGATAAAAGCGTTGACGCCACGCGCATAGGCTTCCAGCCCGGCGACGGTATTTGGCGATAACGCCTCAAGCGATTTTGTCGCCTGTCCAAAGAACCCCAATGTACGCAAAAAAACATCGACATTTTTGGTGGCCTTGCCAAACATCTCCGACAAGCGACCCTGGCTCGACATGCGTAACACTTCCATTTGCCACAGCCGGTCCTGTGCATGGGCAAAGCCAAGCGCTGCCAACGCATCGTCGCGGGTTTTTGCCTCGATGTGGGGAACGCCCTCTTTATCACGGACAACTCGAACCGGAGCAGAGAGTCCGGCAATCTCAATCTCGCCTGAATAGGGTTGAATTGTTCGGGCAAGGAAGCCATAACCCAACAGCGCTACAACGATTGCCAAACCGACGATCGCAATTATTCCCCGAATACTCCATTTCAATATTGCCCGCATTCCAATAATTCCTTTAAACAAGAAGCCAATACTGCATTGTGCAAAGGAGAAGGTCACATGGCAAGCGTTGCGTTTATCGGACTTGGCGTTATGGGGTATCCGATGGCAGGGCATCTGGCCCGCAAGGGCGGACACACGCTCACCGTTTATAACAGATCCACCGCCAAAGCCGACCAATGGGTACAAGAGTTTGGCGGCTCATCGGCCCCAACCCCCGCAGAAGCCGCGGCGGAAGCCGATTTTGTTTTTGCCTGTGTCGGCAATGATGATGATGTGCGTTCCGTTACCAGCGGAAAAGATGGCGCCTTTCATGCGATGAAACCTGGTTCCATTTTCATTGACAACACCACCGCCAGCGCGGTGATCGCGCGTGAACTTGCGGATCTGGCGGTCGAAAAGGGATTTGGTTTTCTCGATGCGCCCGTTTCCGGTGGTCAGGCCGGCGCCGAAAACGGCGGTCTAACAGTAATGGCAGGCGGCAGCGAAGCCGATTTTGAAAGAGCAAAACCCGTCATCGCATGCTACGCCCGCATGGTCGGACTGATGGGCGAGGCCGGCGCCGGCCAATTGACCAAGATGATGAACCAGATAGCCATCGCCGGGCTGGTGCAAGGTCTGTCCGAAGCCATCCTGTTTGGCAAAAATGCCGGCATGGACATCGAAAAGGTGATCGAAGTCATTTCCAAGGGAGCGGCAGGTTCGTGGCAAATGGAAAACCGTTACAAGACCATGAATGATGGGGTTTATAAGCATGGTTTCGCGGTTGACTGGATGCGTAAAGACCTGGCGATCTGTCTGGCCGAGGCCAACAAGAATGGTTCATCATTGCCTGTAACTGCCCTTGTTGATCAGTTTTACGCAGACGTCCAGTCGATGGGTGGCAACCGGTGGGACACTTCTTCGTTGCTTGCCCGACTGGAGAAACTGAACTGCTAGGCCAAATTTCGCGTGATATGTATCGCTTGATACCAACTGCAACAATGATCAACCTATGCCATCGTCATCCGCCGACTTGATCGGCGGACCTTGAGCAGAACGACCGGGACTTGTGACCTGGGATTGGCCGGTCAAGCCGGCCAATGACGCACGGTTTTTTTGGTGGCTCGAAATCAACCGCGTCTGGTATAACTTGCCCTATCCGCTTGTTTTGGTGCATGTTCTTATCCGAAAACCACTACACACTTTTCGGGAATATGCTCTAATGACGCGCGGTCCCCAAACCGTAGAACAGATAATCTGGCAGCTTGAACCGCTCAGGAACGAGGAAAATCTGACCGGAAAAGTGAGGTTCGGCATCG
This sequence comes from Rhizobiaceae bacterium, assembly GCA_965248135.1. Lineage (GTDB taxonomy): Bacteria > Pseudomonadota > Alphaproteobacteria > Rhizobiales > Rhizobiaceae > SZUA-100. The sequence goes on from CBDFIN010000008.1 coordinate 283,338, forward strand.
ATATTTCAAAGGCCTATGGACTATCAATGCCGCAAATCCGTCACATCGCCAAAAGTGTCACCAAGGACCATGCGCTTGCCGAAGCGCTGTGGCAGGCGGATATTCATGAGACCCGGCTGATGGCCAGCATGGTCGATATTCCAGCCCAGGTAACAGAAAAGCAGATGGAGCGCTGGGTCGTTGGGTTCAATTCCTGGGACATTTGTGACCAGACCTGCGGCGAATTGTTCGACCGCACCCCTTTTGCCATCCAAAAGGCCATCGAGTGGTCAAAACGGCACGAAGAATATGTCAAACGCGCCGGATTTGCGCTCATCGCCTGGCTGGCCGTGCATGACAAAAAGCGCAATGATGCCGATTTCCTGCAATTTCTGCCAATTATCAAACGCGAGGCCGGTGATCCGCGAAATTTTGTCAAGAAGGCCGTCAACTGGGCATTGCGGCAGATTGGCAAGCGTTCGGCATTTCTCCATCCCCATGCACTTACGCTGGCAAATGAACTGGCTCAAACTTCTAACAAGGTCGCCCGCTGGAACGGCAAGGATGCGGTCAAGGAGCTGACCGGTGAAAAATTGCTGATGAGACTGAGACTCACCGACTAGCTGCACCATCCAACTCGACGTAGTCAAGTGGCAGTTTGGTGGTGTATTTTATCTGCTCCATGGCGAAGCTGGAACTGATATCGAGTATATCGATTTTCGAGATCAGCTTTTGATAAAACTGGTCATAGGCCTCAATGTCCGGCACCACCACCCGTAACAGATAGTCGATGGCGCCGCTCATGCGATAGAATTCAACCACTTCAGGAAACTCTGCCACGATACGGGCAAACTGTTTGAGCCAGTCATCCGAGTGTTTAGCCGTGCGGATTGATACGAACACGGTAACCTTGGTGTTGACGGAGGCCGGGTCAAGCAGTGCGACACGTTGACGTATCACCCCGTCTTCCTCCATTTTCTGGATGCGCCGCCAGCACGGTGTTGTTGACAGACCGACTTTCCGGCCAATTTCGGCGACCGGCGTGGTTGCGTCTTCTTGCAGCAATGTCAATATTTTGCGGTCCAAACGGTCCAAATTTTTCTCATCAAATTAATTTTTCTACTTTGCACCATTTCACAGGACTATTGGCGTAAAATCAATAGTGCAATAAAGTCAATCGACTTTGTCGACAGGATGAATTCAAATTGGCAGTGACCAGGAGCGCTCAATTCGGCCATTCCGTGACCAATGAAAAAGGCCAATCCATCGGAGTGGCCTTTTCTTATCATCAAATCCGACAAAACGATTTTAAAGTCCCGAAAACTATTGCGATAACCTACTCAGCCGGTTCACCATCCACCGGCTCCCCATCTGCCGTTTGCTCCAACTGACTTAGGTCGGTCAACAAAGCGTCCGCCGCTTCCGCTGCTTCCGCTTGGGCCGCCTCTTCGGCCTTGCGCTTGGCATCGACAATCAGGTCGTCGCGTGCATTGGCGACGCGGCGAACCTGGCTCATCACTCCGCCGGTGCCGGCTGGAATAAGTCTTCCGACGATAACGTTTTCCTTCAATCCTTCCAGCGTGTCCGACTTGCCGGCAACAGCCGCTTCCGTCAGAACCCGAGTAGTTTCCTGGAACGACGCGGCTGAAATGAACGAGCGGGTCTGCAGGCTTGCCTTGGTAATACCCAAAAGAACCGGCACACCAATCGCTGGCTCCCTGCCCTCCTCGACCAGCTTTTCGTTCATGATCTCCATTTCAATCCGGTCTATCTGTTCACCGCGCACCAGGCCGGAATCTCCCGCATCAGTCAATTCCACCTTCTGCAACATCTGACGAACAATCACTTCGATATGCTTGTCGTTGATGCCAACGCCCTGCAGCCGATAGACTTCCTGGATCTCGTTGACCAGATAGGAGGCCAGGGCTTCGACGCCCTTGATCGCCAGAATATCGTGCGGCGCGGGATTGCCATCGAGGATATACTCGCCTTGCTCGATCGGGTCACCATCTTGCCAGTGGAATGGTTTGCCTTTCGGAATAAGGTATTCCGCCGGTTCAAGTGACGCATCATCCGGTTCGATGCTGATGCGCCGCTTGTTCTTGTAGTCACGACCAAAGCGGATGGAACCATCTATTTCGGCAATAACCGCACAGTCTTTCGGCCGACGGGCTTCAAACAGTTCGGCAACACGCGGCAGACCGCCGGTGATGTCCTTGGTTTTGGCTGATTCAAGCGGGATACGCGCCAGCACGTCACCAGCCATGACCGAAGATCCGGGATCGACCGACAAATGCGAATCCACCGACAACAGGAAGCGGGCCTCGCCACCTTGTGCCTGGGTAAGCACCTTGCCCTTGGCGTCCTTGATTATCACCGTGGGCTTCAACTCGCCGCCACGTGGGTGGGCGCGCCAGTCGATCACCATACGCTTGGTGATGCCGGTAGATTCATCGGCCGATTCGGTGACTGAAATACCTTCAACCAAATCCTCAAACTCGACAATACCTTCAACCGGGGTGAGGATCGGCCGCGTATAGGGATCCCATTCCGCCAGACGCTGTCCCTGTTTAACCATATCACCGTCATCGACATGGATACGGGAACCATATGATACACGCTGAACCGCGCGTTCCTTGCCCTGCTCATCCAGAATCTGGACCGACATGTTGCGGCCCATAACCATCAGCCGGCCATCGGAATCGCGCACCACATTGCGGTTGCGAATAGCGATTTTGCCTTCGAATGCCGCCTCGATAAACGACGTATCAACCACTTGCGCGGTGCCGCCGATATGGAAGGTACGCATGGTAAGCTGGGTGCCGGGTTCACCGATCGACTGGGCCGCGATAACACCGACGGCTTCGCCAAGATTAACCGGCGTACCGCGGGCCAGATCGCGGCCATAACAGGTAGCGCAGATACCGGTGCGGGTTTCGCATGTCAAAGCCGAGCGAATTTTGACCTGCTGAATATTGGCCTCGTCAACCGCAGCAACATGCGCGTCCTCAATCGAGGTGCCCGAAGCGATGATCACTTCACCGGTTTCCGGGTGGACCACGTCGCCGGCCGCAGCTCTGCCGACAATGCGCTGGCCGAGTGAAGCAACTACCTGCCCCGCATCGACAATCGCCTGCATGGTCAAGCCATTTTCGGTGCCGCAATCGGTTTCGTTGATGATGCAATCTTGTGCGACGTCAACTAGACGGCGGGTCAGATAGCCGGAGTTGGCAGTTTTCAGGGCCGTATCTGCAAGTCCTTTACGGGCACCGTGGGTGGAGTTGAAATACTCCATCACCGTCAGACCTTCCTTAAAGTTCGAGATAATCGGCGTTTCGATGATCTCACCCGAAGGCTTGGCCATCAGCCCGCGCATGCCGGCAAGTTGTTTCATTTGCGCCGGTGAACCACGGGCGCCTGAACGCGACATCATATAGATTGAGTTCATCTGCTTTTGGCGACCGTCTTTTTCAAATTGCACAGCCCGAATGCCCTGCATCATTTCATCGGCGACCTTGTCGCCGCATTTCGCCCAGGCATCGACAACCTTGTTGTATTTTTCCCCGCGGGTGATCAGGCCATCGTTGAACTGCTGTTCAAATTCCCGCGCCTGTTTTTGGGCATTTTTGATCATCCTGGATTTGGATTCCGGGATAACCATATCGTCCATACCGAATGAAATTCCGGCCTTACAAGCGTGGCTGAAGCCAAGTTCCATGACGCGGTCGCAGAAAATCACAGTCTCCTTCTGCCCGCAATTCCGGTAGACCTTGTCGATCATCGCAGAAATGTTCTTTTTGGTCATTTCCGTGTTGCAGATATCAAACGGTACATTGACGTTGCGGGGCAACAATTCGCCCATGATCATGCGGCCAGGCGTTGTGTCGTGCCGTTCCGACACCAGTTCGCCGGCCTCATTCATTGTCTTGAAGCGGCCCTTGATCTTGGTGTGATAGGTGACAACATTGTTTTCCAGCGCGTGAAGCAATTCGCCCATATCGGCGAACATCATGCCTTCACCTGGTTCGTTCTCGGCTACAATCGACAGATAATACAGACCAAGAATAATATCCTGCGACGGCACAATAATCGGCTGACCATTGGCCGGATGCAGAATGTTGTTGGTCGACATCATCAAGACGCGTGCTTCAAGCTGCGCCTCCAGCGACAACGGCACGTGAACCGCCATTTGGTCACCATCAAAATCGGCGTTGAAGGCGGTGCAGACAAGCGGATGCAAGTGAATGGCCTTGCCCTCGATCAACACCGGTTCGAATGCCTGAATACCCAACCGGTGAAGGGTGGGCGCGCGGTTGAGCATAACCGGATGCTCACGGATCACCTCATCGAGAATGTCCCAGACTTCCGGTTTTTCCTTTTCCACCAGTTTCTTGGCTTGTTTAACGGTCGAGGAATAGCCCTTTGCGTCAAGCCGCGCATAGATAAACGGCTTGAACAGTTCCAGCGCCATCTTCTTTGGCAAGCCGCACTGATGCAACTTGAGTTCCGGGCCAACAACGATGACCGAACGGCCCGAATAGTCGACCCGCTTGCCAAGCAGGTTCTGGCGGAAGCGACCCTGTTTGCCCTTCAACATATCCGACAGCGATTTCAGCGGCCGTTTGTTGGCCCCGGTGATGGTGCGGCCACGACGGCCATTGTCAAACAGCGCATCAACCGATTCCTGCAGCATGCGTTTTTCATTGCGCACAATAATGTCAGGCGCCCGCAGCTCTATCAGCCGCTTCAGGCGGTTGTTGCGGTTGATGACACGACGGTAAAGATCGTTGAGATCGGAGGTGGCAAAACGCCCTCCATCCAACGGCACCAGTGGTCGTAAGTCGGGTGGAATCACCGGAATGGTCTTCATGATCATCCATTCCGGGCGATTGCCTGAATCAAGAAACGCTTCCGCCGTTTTCAACCGTTTGGAGAGCTTCTTGTATTTTAATTCCGATGTGGTCTCGGTGATTTCTACCCTGAGATCGGCGACAAGCTTTTCAAGATCGAGCGAGGCCAGCATCTCGTGGATTGCTTCAGCACCGATCATCGCGGTAAAGGCATCCTCGCCAAACTCTTCGCCGGCAATCATGTGTTCTTCTTCAGACAATAATTGACGCTCCTTGAGCGTCGTCAGGCCAGGCTCGGTAATAACAAAGTTCTCAAAATAAAGCACCCGCTCAAGATCTTTCAGCGTCATGTCGAGCAACAGGCCGATGCGCGAAGGCAGCGACTTCAAGAACCAGATATGAGCAACCGGTGACGCCAGCTCAATATGACCCATCCGCTCGCGCCGCACCCGTGACAAGGTTACTTCCACGCCGCATTTTTCGCAGATAATACCCTTGTATTTCATCCGCTTGTATTTACCGCACAGGCATTCATAGTCCTTGACCGGACCAAATATCCTGGCGCAGAACAACCCGTCGCGCTCTGGCTTGAATGTCCGGTAGTTGATCGTCTCCGGCTTCTTGATTTCACCAAATGACCAGGAGAGAATTTTTTCCGGCGCCGCAATCGAGATGCGGATGGAATCGAACGTCTGAGTCGGGGACTGCTGGTTGAAAAGGTTCATGACCTCATGGTGCATGGGTAGTCTCCTTTGGGTCTTTGACCCATTTTACGGACGAGGCTGGCCAAAATTATAACATGGCCCATCGCCCTTGATCGCATTTCAGTTCCGTTTAAACGGTCTTACTCACAAATTCCTGGCGGGCACGGTGGCGTTGCACGGCCCGCCATTGATCATTATTCGGCTGCGTCGGAAAAACCGGCATCATCTTCGTCGTCATGATCAAGCGCCAGGCTGGTATTATTCAAATCAATGCTCAGTCCGAGCGAGCGCATTTCCTTGACCAGCACATTGAAGCTTTCCGGAATTCCGGCCTCGAAGGTGTCATCGCCGCGAACGATGGCCTCGTAGACCTTGGTCCGGCCGGCGACATCATCCGATTTCACCGTCAGCATCTCCTGCAAGGTGTAAGCGGCGCCATAGGCTTCCAGTGCCCAGACCTCCATTTCACCAAACCGCTGACCACCGAACTGCGCCTTACCACCCAGTGGCTGCTGAGTAACAAGTGAATACGGACCGATTGAGCGAGCATGGATCTTGTCGTCAACCAGATGATGCAGCTTGAGCATATAGATATAGCCCATGGTTACCGGCCGGTCGAATGCTTCGCCGGTGCGGCCATCATAAAGCGTTGACTGGCCGCTTCGGTGCAAACCGGCTTCATCAAGCATGTCGACGATATCCGGCTCATGCGCCCCATCAAAAACCGGTGTGGCAATGCGAACGCCGGTCTTCAACTGGTCAGCCAGCCGCACAACACTTTCATCATCATAGCGGCGTACCGGCTCATTTCGATCGTTGTCGGGATAAATCGATTCCAATTGCTTGCGCAATGGTTTGATGTCGCCCGCTTTCTCATAGGCCTTTAGCAGATCACCGATCTTGCGGCCAATACCGGCACAAGCCCAACCAAGATGGGTTTCCAGAATCTGTCCGACATTCATGCGGCTAGGCACACCCAGCGGATTGAGCACGATATCAGCATGGGTTCCATCTTCCAGGAACGGCATGTCCTCGACCGGCAGGATACGCGAGACCACCCCTTTGTTGCCGTGACGACCGGCCATCTTGTCACCCGGCTGCAGTTTGCGCTTGATGGCGACAAAGACCTTGACCATCTTCATCACTCCCGGCGGCAGTTCGTCGCCCCGCTGCAGCTTCTCGACCTTGTCCATGAAGCGGCCTTCCAGCATCGATTTAGACTCATCATACTGGTTGCGGAGCGCTTCAATCTGGCCTTGCAGCTTTTCGTCATCGACAGCAAACAGCCACCACTGACTACGCGGGTATTCGTCCATCACCGTTTGCGACAGTTTATCGCCTTTCGAGTAGCCATTTGGCCCGGCAATCGCCTTTTTGCCATCAAGCATGCCGCTTAGCCGGCCATAGACGTTGCGGTCGAGAATCGCCTGTTCGTCGTCACGGTCTTTGGCGAGGTTTTCAATTTCCTCGCGTTCGATGGCCATGGCGCGTTCATCTTTCTCGATGCCATGACGGTTAAACACCCTGACCTCAACCACCGTACCGAAAGCACCAGGCGACATGCGCAAGGAAGTGTCCCGCACATCGGAAGCCTTTTCACCAAAAATCGCCCGCAGCAGTTTTTCTTCAGGCGTCATCGGGCTTTCGCCCTTCGGTGTGATTTTGCCGACAAGAATATCGCCAGGACCAACTTCCGCACCAATATAGGTTATACCAGCCTCGTCGAGATTGCGCAGTGCTTCCTCCGAGACGTTGGGAATATCACGGGTGATTTCCTCCGGCCCCAGTTTGGTGTCGCGCGCCATCACCTCAAATTCCTCGATGTGAATTGAGGTGAACACGTCGTCGCGTACAATGCGTTCGGAAAGCAGGATGGAGTCTTCAAAATTATAGCCGTTCCAAGGCATGAAGGCGACCAACACATTGCGGCCAAGCGCCAGATCCCCCAAGTCGGTAGAAGGTCCATCGGCCAGGATGTCAAATTTGTTAACCCGGTCGCCCACCCGAACCAGCGGTCGCTGGTTGATACAGGTCGACTGGTTCGAGCGCTGAAACTTCTGCAGCCGATAGATATCGACACCGGATTTGGATGGGTCGAGGTCTTCTGTCGCCCGCACCACGATACGGGTAGCGTCAACCTGATCGACCACGCCGCTGCGACGTACCCCGATTGCAGCACCTGAATCGCGCGCCACAATGCGCTCCATGCCGGTGCCGACAAATGGCGCCTCGGCCTTAACCAGAGGCACCGCCTGGCGCATCATATTGGAACCCATCAAGGCCCGGTTGGCGTCGTCGTTTTCCAAAAACGGAATAAGGGCAGCAGCGACCGAAACAAGCTGCTTCGGCGAAACGTCCATCAAATCCACCGCATCGCGCAACACCGAAGTCACTTCGCCGGCGTGACGGCAAATCACCGTTTCGTTGATGAATTTAAAATTCTTGTCCAGCGGTGCGTTGGCCTGGGCCACCGTGTGCTTGGCCTCTTCCATGGCAGAAAGATAGACCACCTCCTGGCTGACCTTGCCATTAGCGACCTTGCGATAGGGGCTTTCTATAAAGCCGTATTTGTTGATACGGGCAAAGGTCGCCAGTGAATTGATCAAACCGATATTCGGCCCTTCAGGCGTTTCGATCGGACAGATGCGGCCATAATGGGTCGGATGAACGTCACGAACCTCAAAGCCCGCACGTTCACGTGTCAGACCACCCGGCCCAAGGGCAGAAAGCCGCCGTTTGTGGGTAATTTCCGACAGCGGGTTGGTCTGGTCCATAAACTGCGAAAGCTGCGAGGAGCCGAAAAATTCGCGCACCGCGGCGGCGGCAGGTTTGGCGTTAATCAGATCCTGCGGCATCACCGTATCGATTTCGATTGATGACATGCGCTCTTTGATAGCGCGCTCCATGCGAAGCAGGCCGACCCGATACTGATTTTCCATCAATTCGCCGACCGAGCGTACCCGACGGTTGCCAAGGTTGTCGATGTCGTCGATTTCGCCATTGCCGTCACGCAGATTAACCAGCGTTTTGACCACTTCGAGGATATCTTCCTTGCGTAAAACCCGCATGGTATCGTCGACATCAAGATCAAGTCGCATGTTCATCTTCACCCGGCCAACAGCCGACAGATCATAGCGTTCCCGGTCAAAGAACAACGACTGGAACATCGCTTCTGCCGTATCTATTGTCGGCGGCTCGCCCGGCCGCATGACCCGGTAGATGTCGAACAAGGCATCCTGGCGGCCATCATTTTTATCGGCAACAAGCGTGTTGCGAATATAGGCTCCGATATTCACATGGTCGATATCGAGCACCGGCAGGTCGTCAAATCCTTGCTCTGCAAAAGTCTCAATCAGCGCTTCGTTGAGTTCATCGCCAGCCTCGGCATAGATCTCTCCGGTCTCCACATTGACGATATCTCCACTCAGATACTGGCCGTAGATCTGATCGACCGGAACTTTGATTTCCTTGGTTCCGGTCTCTTCGATTTTTTTCAGTGCCCTGGCGGTGACTTTTTGATTGGCCTCAAGAATGACCTTGCCCGAATCGGCATCAATCACATCGGCCATTGGTTTGCTGCCGCGATGACGATCGGCAAGGAACGGCATACGCCAGTCGTCGCCTTCCTTTTCCTTCCTGACAACAAAGGATGTATAGAAGGTTGTGAGAATTTCTTCCTTGTCGAGGCCAAGCGCCATCAACAGGGAAGTGGCTGGAATTTTACGCCGGCGATCGATACGGGCATAGACGATATCCTTGGCATCGAACTCAATATCAAGCCAGGAGCCACGATAGGGAATGACGCGCGAGGCGAACAACAGCTTGCCGCTTGAATGGGATTTACCCTTATCGTGATCAAAGAATACGCCCGGTGACCGGTGCATCTGGGAAACGATAACCCGTTCCGTCCCATTGATGACAAAGGTGCCGTTGCCGGTCATCAAGGGCATATCGCCCATATAGACGTCCTGTTCCTTGATGTCCTTGACCGACTTGGCTTCGGTTTCCTCGTCAATATCGAATACGATCAAGCGAAGCGTCACCTTGAGCGGTGCAGCATAGGTCATGTCACGCTGGCGGCACTCTTCCACATCGTATTTTGGTGGCTCGAATTCATAGGAGACAAATTCCAGCATTGCCGAGCCGGTGAAATCGGTAATCGGAAAAACCGATTGGAAAACCGCCTGAAGGCCTTCGTCGCCGCGGCCGCCTTCCGGTTCATTCATTATCAAGAAGTTGTCATACGATGCCTTTTGCACCTCTATGAGGTTGGGCATTTCTGCAACTTCAGTGATATTTCCAAAGATTTTTCTTACGCGTTTGCGGCCATTGAAAGAATGGGTCTGAGCCATGCTTGCTCCTGTTTCGCACGCCCTGCGGAGTACTGCCTCTCCCACGGCGTTGAATATTAATTACAATGAGTGAAACCTGTCGCCAAAAAGCTCAATTCATCCGGGCTCTCAGGACACAAGTTTCAAATCAAACTATTTCGCGAAACCAGCCATATACACGGGCCTGATCCACGACACAAACTGTACGGTCCCGGTATCGCCAACAAACCCGGCCTTCCCGGCGAACGCCAAAACGGGCAGTCTAGTTGCAGTCAACCAGACTGCCCTGGATACGCACGCGACCCCGAAAAATCCGGGATCAAATTACCTGCACCAAACAACTGTCTGGTTTCGCCATCGCGCCGGCCCTGGTGGTTCTGTTCTAACGCATCGAACCGCCTGATTCTTTAGCGATGGATAGAATTATCGAGACATTTGAGTATGAAATTGAAGAATTCCTCTTTGCCCCGAAGGTCTCAAATGTCTCGTTCTATCCATTAAGCCAGCGCAGGCCCTGTTATTTCATCTCTGCCGTAGCTCCAGCTTCGGTGAGCTTCTTGACAAGCTCCTCGGCTTCGCCCTTGGAGATGCCTTCCTTGACCGGTTTTGGTGCCGATTCCACCAGTTCCTTGGCTTCCTTAAGACCCAAACCGGTGATCGACCTGATTTCTTTAATGACGTTGATTTTCTTTTCGCCAAATGCGGTTAGCACCACGTCGAACTCAGTCTTTTCTTCTTCCGCTTCAGCCGGTGCAGCGCCGCCAGCGGCAACAGCAACAGGAGCGGCAGCAGAAACACCCCATGATTCTTCAAGCATTTTCGAAAGCTCTGCAGCTTCCATAACAGTCAGAGCAGAAAGCTCGTCTACGATTTTAGCCAGATCAGCCATTTTCTTCATTCCTTGTTTATTTGAACGTTTGTTCCAGAGATTACTATTTTTGCCTTACGCAGCTTCGTTCTTTTCGGCATAAGCCCCGATCACCCGGGCAATCTGACCCGCTGGCGCCTTGACAAGCTGAGCAATTCGGCTTGCAGGTGTTTGCACCATACCAACCAGCTTGCCGCGCAGTTCATCAAGGGATGGCAATGAAGCGAGTTGCTTCACACCTTCCTCATCAAGGTTTGTCGTGCCCATCGCACCGCCAAGAACAACGAGTTTGTCATTCTTCTTGGCGAACGCGGCAGTCACTTTCGGGGCCGTCACAGGATCGTCCGCATAGGCGATCATGGTCTGACCCCTAAACAGATCAGATATGTGCTCGGCATCCGTGCCTTTAAGAGCGAGCTTCGCAAGCCGGTTTTTAGCGACTTTCACCGTTCCGCCCGCTTCCCGCATCTGACCACGAAGATCGGTCATATCGGCGACGGTCAGACCGGTGTAATGCGCCACAACAACCGAACCGGTGTCTTTAAACACTTCGTTCATGGCCGCGACGAATTCACTTTTTTCCGCTCTATCCACTCTTTCTCTCCAGTTGACGAATTTCGCACTTTGACGCAATTCGCCGGTTTGCCTTTGCTGCCATTTCCGCCAAAAGGCTAAAAAAGGGCAACGCTCGAGGTTCCCGCCCCCTCACGTATCGCGGCTCGAAGGATGAACCACGGTGCAAGGCAGTCTGTCGTTCAAACCGAACAAGGAGACAACCGGTCTGCCAGTTCAATTCTTACTTCGTCTGTGCAGGCAAGATAATTAAGGCAAGCCACCTGCAGTCTTGGACAGGATTCCGGTTCCAGTTTCCTTTCCCCGGAATATCACTCCTCCCACAACAGCAGGGGAATGAATTCTGATGAAATTGGCCGCCCAAACGGCAAACTTCATAATTCAGTTTACGATTCCAGCGCGGTTGCCGGATCGACCTTTACCCCCGGGCCCATGGTCGAAGAAACCGCCAGTTTTTGAAGGTATGTACCCTTCGCACCCGCCGGCCTGGCCTTCTGTACTGCATTCACCAGCGCCTTGATGTTTTCGGCCAGCGCATTTGCTTCAAAACTTGCCTTACCGACACCGGCGTGAATAATACCGGCCTTTTCCACCCGAAACTCGACCGCGCCGCCCTTGGCATCTTTCACCGCAGCAGCCACATTGGGTGTCACGGTTCCTACTTTCGGGTTCGGCATCATACCGCGCGGACCCAATATCTTGCCCAGCCGGCCAACCAGCGGCATCATATCCGGTGTCGCAATACAGCGGTCAAAATCGATCTTGCCACTTTGAACGATCTCCATCAGATCTTCTGCGCCAACCACATCAGCACCGGCTTCTTTTGCCTCTTCCGCCTTGGCATCGCGGGCAAAAACACCGACGCGCACCGAGCGGCCTGAACCATTGGGCAGTTGCACGACGCCGCGCACCATCTGGTCAGAGTGACGCGGATCGACACCAAGATTAATCGCCATCTCCACCGTCTCGTCAAATTTGGCGGTCGCCGACTTTTTGACCAGATCGATTGCCTCGCCAAGTTCGTAGAGCTTGTTGCGGTCAACCGTCTTGCGGGCTTCTTTTAAACGTTTGCCTTTAAAAGCCATCACACTAGCCCTCCACCGTCAGGCCAATTGACCGGGCCGAACCCTCAATCATCAGCATTGCCGCGTCGATATCGCTTGCATTGAGATCTTTCATCTTTGCTTCGGCAATCTCGCGAACCTGTTCTCGTGTTACCGAACCGGCCAACTCACGACCCGGCGTTGCTCCGCCCTTGGCCAATCTGGCTGCCTTTTTCAACAGATAAGAAGCGGGCGGTGTTTTCATCTTGAAGGAGAACGACTTGTCCTGGAAAATCGTAATGGTCACCGGTACGGGTGAACCTTTTTCCATCTCCTGGCTCGCCGCGTTAAACGCCTTGCAAAATTCCATAATATTCAACCCGCGTTGGCCCAACGCGGGGCCAATTGGAGGTGAAGGTGTCGCATTTCCTGCCGGCACCTGTAGCTTCAGGTAACCTTGTATTTTCTTGGCCATGTTTCCTGCCTAATCTCTTGCCCGCAGACCGTGGTCAGCAGGCGGTTGGTTAAATCCGGCCAACCCTTCGGTTGCCGGCCTTGCAGATACGTGGTGCGGTGCATTGAACCGGCCAGGTCCCGCTACCTCCCACGAAATTGAAAAATGCCACCCAAACAAGGCCACATCCTTCTTTTTTGCCATCTGTTGACGGGCAGATGACATCCCGATTGCAGCGCCAATAAACGGCACCACCATATAGATGCGCCAAAGCGCTTAAACTTTTTCGACCTGGCTGTATTCCAGATCGACAGGGGTAGCCCGGCCAAAAATGGATACTTCCACTTTCAACCTTGCGCGTTCTTCGTCGACTTCCTCCACAATGCCATTGAAGGAAGCAAAGGGACCATCGGAAACCCGCACATTTTCGCCAATCTCGAACATAACCGAAGGCTTTGGCCGATCGACACCCTCTTGAACCTGATTGAGAATGCGCTCGGCTTCCTTATCGGAAATCGGCATAGGTTTGTTGTCAGCGCCTAAAAAACCGGTCACCTTGGGAGTGTTCCTGATCAGGTGATAGGCCTCATCGGTCATTTCCATCCGAGCCAACACATAACCAGGGAAGAACTTGCGTTCGGCATCGACTTTGCGGCCGCGACGCAGTTCAACCACTTTTTCCACCGGTACCAAAATCTGCTCAACCAGATGCTCCAGATGTTTTTGACGCACCTGCTCTTCGATTGAATCCGCTACCTTCTTCTCAAAATTTGAATAGGCGTGAATGATGTACCAACGCAATGCCATTAGTAAGCCGCAAGCTCCTGATTCTAACTGCCGGAGCCGAGCAAAAGCCCGACGCCAAAGCCCAATACCTGATCAACGGCCAGAAAAAACATCGCCGCCAGGAAAACCATTATGAGAACCATGACGGTGGTAATCATAGTTTCCTTACGGCTAGGCCAAACAACTTTCGACACCTCTGCCCGCACCTGCTGGAGAAATGTCAACGGATTGGTTTTGCTCGCCATTATGCTCACACAATTTTACGGTTGAGGGGTTTATACAGAACGATTTTTCTTGTAATTAGGCACGACACCAGGGCGCGACAAGCCACAATCTGCCCAACGCACCTTTCAACTAACGTGCTTCTAGCGGCTAGGCCGCAAAAGCGCAAGAGAAAATGGCTTGATTGTTATGAAGAATTCGCCGACCGACGCCGCTGCGCTGCAAGGCAAATTATCGTAGCTTATTGGTGGAAACGAAGATGATTGAAATTTGAAAGCCAAAGTTTCCAGACCGTCTTGAATTCCTTGTCAAATTCTATCAAGGTCGCGAGAATAGCAATTTCAATCAACCACCCTGGCTGGCTGGATGGCTGAAAACAGGAGGCTGTTCGGGCTGGAAAATCATATTACTCGCGCAATCACCTATCTCGAACGGCTGGTTGCCTTCCCTACTGTTTCCGGCTTGTCGAATCTGGACATTATCAACTATGTCCGCGATGTGCTGCTTGAGTTGGGTGTAGTATCGTTCATCAGTTACGATGAAAGCGGCAAACGGGCAAATCTGCATGCCTTGATCGGCCCGGAAATCGACGGTGGCGTCGCTCTCAACGGTCACACCGATGTCGTGCCGGTCGAGGGTCAGCAATGGACCAGCGATCCGTTTAAACTGGTGGCGCGCAACAATCGGCTCTTTGGCCGCGGTGCGGTTGATATGAAAGGTTATCTCGCCTGCATGATGGCGGCGGTACCGATTTGGCAGCAAAAATCGCTCGACCGACCGATCCACATCTCCATGTGCTTTGATGAGGAAACCGGCGGATTTGGCGCACCCATCCTGGTCGCCGACATGGGTGCACGGGGCCCACACCCGGCGATCGCCATTGTTGGCGAACCCTCCAGGATGCAGATTGTCAATGCCCACAAGGGCGGCTTTGAAATGCACACAAGAATTACCGGGCTCGAATGCCATTCTTCCGATCCGCGTCTTGGTGTTAATGCGGTTGAATACGCCGCCCGCCTTGTCCGGTATATTAACGCAATGGCCCGTGATCTGGCCTCGCGGCCGGAAAAGGACAGCCGGTTTGATCCCAATTACACCACCATCAATGTCGGCACTATCGAGGGCGGTGTCGCCCGCAACACCGTTGCCGGCTTTTGCGTGTTCGACTGGGAAATGCGGCCCATGCCCTCAATCGACGGGAAAAAACTGGTCGCCGATATCGAACAATATGCCTACGAAACATTGCTGCCGGAAATGCAGGCGGCCTCACCCGGCGCCAGTATTCGCATCATCATGGAAGCCGATGTGCCGCCGCTTGACGACACACAATCCGGCCCGGCGGTGGAACTTGTTTCCAAAATAACCGGCCACAATGCCACCCATGCAGTGCCATTCGGCACAGATGCAGGGCATTTCGCAGCAGCCGATATCTCAACCGTCATCATGGGACCCGGCAGCATCAAGCAGGCCCACAAGCCCGATGAATATATCGAGATTGCCGAAATTGGCGCCTGTCTCGGGTTTTTTGACCAGCTCGGGGACGAACTGGCCCAATGACGCTTTGCCTTGGTGTAACGTGTTGTTCGTCCGGCAATCATGGCCGTGGCGTCGCCTGTGCTGCGGCGCGGCATCCGGGCGAGAGCGGAGATTGCCCAATGAACTGGATCGGTGGTAGGTTCTAACCGTTAAAAAAACATGATAAAGTAGTTTCGCAAATTTCAAATGATGAAGGGAAGTAGCGTTGCTGGAGCAGCTTGAATTACCGTTGTCTTACAGGCCAATTGAGGCCACAAAACGCATTGGACTGGTAGTGCTATCGACCGATCACACCACTGAAATCGAGTTTGCAAGGCAAATATCTCCGCTTGGGGTGGAGATATTCACTAGCAGAGTGGCATTTTCCAACCCGACCACGCCGCAAAGACTGCGCGCCATGGCGCCCAATATCAACGCCTCGGCTGCTTCCATTTTGCCTGATACTCATCTCGACGTGGTTTATTATGCCTGCACCTCGGGCGCTGTTCATATTGGTAACCAGAAGATCATCGATGCGGTGCAGGCGGAAAAACCGGACGCGGAAGTAATTACCCCGGTCACCGCCGCAATCGAGGCATTCAAGTTCCTCAATATCAAAAATGTCGCCTTGATGACGCCTTATCTTGCCCAGACCAGCGCCGATCTGGCACCCTGCTTTGAACTGGAAGGAGGCGTCAACATCGTGCGCCATTGTTATCTGGGGCTGGGTGACGACAGGGAGATGGCCAGGCTTGATGCCAATACTCTCACCCGTGCCGCAATCGCCGCCGATCACAGTGATGCAGATGCGATGTTTATCTCATGCACCGCGCTGCGGGCCGTTGAAGTTGCCGGTGCAATTGAGAAGGAAATCGGCAAACCGGTTATCACCAGCAATCAGGCCGCTATCTGGCAAACCCTGCGCCTAGTGGGAGTGGAGGGCCCGGCAACCAGAGACAATCGGTTGTTTGCGGCTGATCTTGGATAATCTTCCCGGCCCTCATGCGGTGATACTTGTTGGTTGGCGACTGCGGAAATCAGCATTTTTGCCAGACTGGAAACCAGGATTCCAATTCGGTTGAATCAGCATAGTTTGAATAATCGCCAAAGCTGATAGTGCGCATCACATTGGCTGCCATCAGCTCTTCAATCTTGTCGGCAAACCCCGCCGGTTGCCAATAGGTTTTGCGGATTGCCGCAACAAAATATCCGCCAGGCTTCATTATCCTGAATAACTCGTCCAGGCACCCTGCCCCCACATGGCCATAGGTAAAAGTACCGACGCACACGAGGCCCTGATAGGTCCGGTCGGAAATCGCCACAGGAGTGTTCAGATCCGCCTCAATCAAATTGTCGTAAAGCCCGGTTGCGGCGGCCTGTTCAAGCATCTCGGCCGAATAATCAATGCCGTCGATCAAACCGTGGCCGAGATTTGCAAGTTGCTTGCCGACCAGCCCGGTACCGGCGCCGACATCAAGAATGCGGTCCGACTTATTGGCCATATTGGCTGTCAACAATTTCGCAGCGGTCGCAGGTGACAAATATCCCAGGCCGCTCGTCATGGTTTCATCGTAGGAAACCGCCCAATCGCGGTATAATTCCCTCGTCTCGGATTCGTCTTTAAGAGCATGGGCGCGTTTCAACAACGCCTCGGGAGATTGTCCGGATATACCGCCTTTTGACATTTGATCCCTTTCACCTTCTGCCCTATTGCAATTGACATCCACCGGGTGAAGATTGCATGGCTAAGCGATTGTGCAAAGCTGGAAAGTAACAAGCATATTGGCAACTTGCCCAATCAGGGCAACAACGCGCAGGACCACAAATGAACCGGACAACCGAAAAATCGCGGCTCAATTTCACCATGCAGGAATATGCTGCACGGCTTACAAAAACCCAAAAAGCGATGGCGGCAGCCGAACTCGACACCCTGGTCGTTGTCGATCCTTCCAATATGCACTGGTTGACCGGTTATGACGGCTGGTCGTTTTATGTCCACCAATGCGTGATCGTGCCGCAAAGCGGCGATCCGGTATGGTTTGGCCGCGGCATAGACGCCAATGGAGCAAGGTTTCGAAGCTGGCTTGGTGAAAACAACATCGTCGATTACCCCGACCACTATGTCATGAGCACCGAACGCCATGCGATGGAATTTCTTGCCGGTGTTATGGCAACGCGCGGTCTCGACAAGGGCGTTATCGGTGTCGAGATGGACAATTATTATTATTCCGCCGCAGCCCACGCATCGCTTGTCAGCAATCTACCCGACGCACAGTTGAAGGATTGCCGCAGTCTGGTCAATTGGCAGCGGGCAGTGAAATCACCACAGGAACTCGACTACATGCGCAAGGCCGGCAAGATTGTCGAGGCCATGCATGCACGCATTCGCCAGACCGTTCGTCCGGGCCTGCCAAAAAATGAGCTGGTGGCGCAAATTTACGATGCGAGCCTGTGCGGTGTTGAGGGTATTGGCGGCGACTATCCGGCCATTGTGCCCCTGTTACCTTCAGGAGCCGAAGCCTCGGCCTGCCATCTAACCTGGGATGAGCGGCCAATGCAGCAGGGCGAAGGGACCTTCTTTGAAATTGCCGGCTGCCACCGGCGCTATCACTGCCCGCTTTCACGCACGATCCATATTGGCAAGCCGGAGCAGAAATTTCTCGATGCTGAAAAGGCGGTGATCGAAGGACTTGAAGCCGGGCTTGAAAGGGCCATTCCGGGCAATACTTGCGAAGATATAGCCAACGCCCTTTATGGTGTTTTGAAAAAATACGACATAACCAAAGATGGCCGTACCGGCTATCCGATCGGCCTTTCTTATCCACCGGACTGGGGTGAGCGCACCATGAGCCTGCGACCTGGCGACCGCACTGTGTTAGAAGCCGGCATGACCTTCCACTTCATGCCTGGCCTTTGGCAAGATGGTTGGGGACTGGAAATAACCGAGAGTGTTGTAATCGGTGAACGCGGGGCAACTTGTCTAAGTAATGTGCCAAGAGAGATTTTTGTGATTGAGTGACGTGTCGCGGCGGGTTTGGATGGATTTTTGCTTGTCATGGCAAGAGGGCTATCGGCACTCAAATCTCCGCAAAAATTTCCAGCAAATTGCCATCCGGATCGCGAAAGAACAGCGTGCGATGGCCGAAGTCCCGATCAGTGGGTGGTGAAAGCACCGCCACATTCTTGCGCTCAAGCTCATCGGCGCACTGATCGACTTCAAGCACCGAAACCTTGAAGGCAAGTTGCAGCGCTGCGGTACCTTGCGGCGCCGGAACATCCGATGCGGTGAGCCCGGGGTTAGAAAGGGCCAATGTGTTGGCACCAATTTTATACTCGATCCAGTTGGGCGAAAGCGCACGCAACAATGGGAAACCAAGAATGGCCTCATAAAAATGCCGCATGGCTTGCATGTCGCGGACGATTATTACCGTATAGTCTATCGCCTGAATGGCCCTGAAAGGCGAGCCGGCGTGTGAGCTGGGCATATGTGTCTCCTAGTGGTTCTGTGCCAACATTTGCATCCGCCTGCAGCACCCTTATTTACAAATGTTGGAATCAAAAGAACCACTAGCAAGATATTGAATCTAGTGGAATTTTCGAATTTGACATTTGAAAATGAACGAAGCTGCAAGTGGGTACCAAATGTCAAATTCATTCCACTAGACGCCGAGATTTTTGGCAACACCTATACAGATCCGCGTTGTAACTATAAATGAGCTCTTTATCCGATTGCAGTTTTGGCATTAATCTATGAATAATTGCAATACCTCGGGTTACAGCCGCTGCTGCACCGGGTTGCCCCGATTGCTGGTTCCACCCCCCCATATGTGGCGATATTTTCCTATGTCGAACAACCCGACATGGTCGCCACGCCAGAACGCTGCAAACAATTATATGGCCGGGTTTTGCCGGTGCACTATGAACGGGCCGGCCGGCGCAACGACGGCTATATCGGCTAGTTTTTTTGCCTCACGGGGCTGCAGCCGATTATCCCAACTGCAACAAAGATCAACCTGTGCAATCGTCATCCGCGACTTGATCGGCGGAACTTGCGCAGAACAGTTCGACTTGTGGCTCAAGGTTGGCCGGGGCCAATGACGCTCGGTTTTTTTGGTGGCACGAGATCAACTGCGTCTGGTATTAGCCCTTGTTTTCTTCCGCCATCAACGCCGCGATGCCCTTATAGAGAGCCACGACGATTTGTGCTTCGGTGATGCAGAATCTCGCTCCAGGTGATATATCGACCGTACCATCCGCCCCGATTGGCGTGTGCTCACCACCTATGCCCCGCACCGAAAGGCCCAGCGGCTTGGCAATCGCCTTTGCCTTGGTGTCTGTTCCGTCCTTGGTCAGGTTCGGCAAGGCGATATGGAGCGATGCGCGCATTGCCGTGCCCAGGTTGGTCGGGCAGGACGTGACAACGCCATAATTTGGTGAATAGGCAAAAGCGACACCCTCAATCATTTCGACGATATCAAGGGTTGATTTCAACCGGTCGAAAACCTCGTTCAGCAGGGTACCGCGCTGCATGCACATAATGCGCAGGTGATCCTCTTCGCCCACCCAAATAATGATCTCATTGTCGGCCGAGACATAACACCCACGGCCAAACGGCCAGTCTGACGCAATGCCCGCAGCGCTTAGATAGCGATCCTTATCCATATTTTTGAACATGATATGCGCATCCACCAGTTGCTGGTAGGCCGGATCGTCGATGAAATTGGCATTGCCCGGTGTCAGCGAATAATAGCGACCGCCATAATCCGGCTTTTCGATCAACCGCTCGAACACCGCCATCATCTTGTTCTCGAGCGCGATTCGGTCTTTTTTGCTCATGCTGCCCGGCAACGGAAAGTCGCTTAGATTGCGCCCCACCCGCACCCGCATCGACAGCGCCGGCAAGCCCAGTTTTGCCAGGTCCAGCACGCCGTCTGGCGGCAGATCTTCGATGCTTTGAAGGTTCCAATCGTTGATATGGCGCGCGCCTTCAGAAACCTTATGGTAACGAGCCAGCACTTTGGCAAAGAATGGCCTGAAGGTGTCATAATCAAAGGGCTGACAGGCATAGCAACCCATCTGGCTGTCGGGGTTCTCGATGCCGGAATTGATACATTTCAGCAACCGGATCTGTTGACCCTGCGAAAGCGCTGCAAAATAGTCCGGATCGAAACTCTGGATTGCGATATTTTCCGGCCAGCGGGCTTTCAGTCTTTCAATTTTTGCTGGAATATCTGATTGGGCCACGGGTCTATCCTTTTCGCAGGGCTATAGCTCAGCAGTAAACCATATCCTTAATCGAATTGCAGCCTCACATGCCCTGCGGACCGCGGTTCATGGCGGCAATACCGGTACGGCAAACCCCCACCAGCCCAAGCGGCTGCATGATGGTGATAAACTGCTCGATTTTCGATGTCCGCCCGGTGATCTCAAAGACGAAATGTTCGGTGTTGGCGTCGATCACCTGGGCGCGAAATGCCTCCGCCAATCGCAACGCTTCGACCCGGTGCTCGCCGGTTCCAGCCACCTTGATCATCGCAAGTTCGCGTTCCAGCGGTTTTTCGTGACCATGGGCGAAAGCATAAATAGACAGATCAAGCACCTTGTGCACCGGCACCATGCGCTCAAGCTGTGCCTTGATCTGTTCAAGCACATGCGGGGTTCCGGTGGTGACAATGGTGATGCGCGAAATATGATTTTCGTGCTGGGTCTCGGAAACCGTCAAACTGTCAATATTATAGCCTCGGCCGGAAAACAGTCCTATCACCCGGGCAAGTACGCCCGGCTCGTTATCGACGAGAATGGAAAGTGTATGGGTTTCCGGTGTTTCGGTTTCCTTGGCAATGAAATAAGCCGAGCCGGTTGGAAGATGTTGCGCGTTCATGGTTTTGCCTTCCCCGTGTCAGGGTTCTTATGTTTGAAGTTTCTTGAAACATTGGTATTGATGCGGGCAAGTGCTACACCTGCCAAAATGAGCGCCAGCGAAATAGCCGCATCGGCGGAAAGGCGTTCGGACAAAAATAATACCCCCCACAAGACCCCGAAAACCGGCACCAGAAAATTTATCTGGCTGAGAAACGATGCCCCTTGCCGAGCCACTATTGCAAATATCATCAAGGTGCCAATTGCTGACGGAAATATGCCCAGCACAATGACAACGACGACCGCCTCATATGATGGGCGCAATGCCCAGGGTTGGTCATAGACCAGCGCAAATGGCACAACCACAACCAATGACACCGCCATCAAGGCGGTGGCCATGGCCCGGCGTGGATGGCCAATTAGCTGCTTGGTGACAATTGCACTGACACCGTAACAGACTGCTGCAAGCGCAATGGCATATTGACGGATCGTATCCTCGCCAAGACTGGTGAACTTGTCGAAGCCGATCAGCACGATGACCCCGAATATACCGAACACCACACCGAGTAATTTCCAGACATTGAGTTTTTCATCTCTGGTAAACACGTGGGCAAGAAGAATGGTGGCAAGCGGCATGGTCGCCATTAAAATAGCGGTCAGCCCCGCATCCACCCGTTGTTGACCCCATGTTATCAGCCACCAGGGTATGACATTGCCGAACATGGCTGCGACGAATATCCACCCCCAGATTTGCCTCCCTTGCGGAAAATGCTGGCCAATCTGCTTCATAATTATCCAAAGCATCAGGGTTGCAACCAACAGCCGTGCCGCGACAAACGTCAGCACCGGTATTTCACCGACACTCAATTTGATCAGTAAAAAACTTGCACCGAATATGGCTGAAAGGGTTATCAGCAACACATAGTCGGTGGGGCGGATGGTGCTCATTTGCTTCCCGCACGGCTGGACAGTGTCATTAGACCAATACCTTGCCTTCCTCGTCGATGGCTGAACTGATCGCCTCGTCCGTTGCTTCGTTTGGCAACAGCATCTCATTATGTGCCTTGCCGGAGGGGATCATCGGGAAGCAATTGGCAAGTGAGGCCACCCGGCAATCGACGATCACCGGTCCGTCGGTCTCGATCATTTCCATGATGGTGTCATCAAGTTCGCCCGGTTTTCGGCAGCGGATGCCGTGGCCGCCATAGGCCTCGGCCAGTTTGACAAAATCGGGCATGGCTTCCACATAGGAGTGCGAGAGCCGGTTTCCGTGCAATAATTGCTGCCATTGACGCACCATGCCCATATACTCATTGTTGAGAATAAACACTTTGATCGGCGCATTGTGCTGGATGGCTGACGACAGCTCCTGAATGCACATCTGTATCGAAGCGTCTCCGGCGATATCGATCACCAGCGCATCTGGATGGGCAATCTGAACGCCAAACGCCGCCGGCAGTCCATAGCCCATGGTGCCAAGGCCACCGCTGGTCATGAACCTGTTGGGCTGGTCAAAATCAAAAAACTGTGCCGTCCACATCTGATGTTGACCAACTTCGGTGGTGATAAAGACGTCGCGGCCTTTTGTCAGCACATTTAGCCGCTCAATGGCATATTGCGGCATGATAACATCGGCAGATTTGCGATAGGAAAGCGACCGGCGCTGGCGCCAGATATCAATCTGCGCCCACCACTTTTTCAACGCATCGGCATTGCTTTTGCTGGAATGCGCCCGCCACAGCCGCACCATGTCCTCCAGCACATGGGCGACATCTCCAATGATCGGCACCTCAACCCGGACAATTTTGTTAATCGAAGACGGGTCAATATCAATATGGATCTTGGTGGAATTGGGCGAAAATGCATCGATCCGGCCGGTAATGCGGTCATCGAAACGCGCCCCCACGCACAGCATAACATCGCAATCATGCATCACCATGTTTGCCTCATAGGTGCCGTGCATACCGAGCATGCCCAGCCAATTCTTGCCGCTTGCCGGATAGGCGCCAAGACCCGTCAAAGTCGAGGTAACCGGGGCACCGGTCAAATCGGCCAGTTGACCCAGCAACTGGCTCGCCAGCGGCCCGGAATTGACGACGCCGCCGCCTGAATAGATGACCGGTTTCTTGGCCCCTGCCAAGAGCTTGACCGCCTGCAATATTTTGTCGGCATCACCGGTAACTTTGGGATTATAGGTCTTGTGTTCGGCCGTATTTGGGCCACGATAGGTGCCAATTGCGAATTGAACGTCCTTGGGAATGTCGACAACAACCGGGCCGGGACGACCGGACTTTGCCACATAGAACGCCTCATGCAGGACTTCCGCCAGTTTGTTGACGTCTTTAACCAGCCAGTTGTGTTTGGTGCAGGGCCGGGTGATGCCAACGGTATCGCATTCCTGAAAGGCGTCCGTGCCAATCAACGCTGTCGGCACCTGTCCGGTAATGCAGACCAGCGGAATGGAATCCATCAAGGCATCTTGAAGGGCGGTCACCGCGTTAGTCGCACCTGGACCGGACGTCACCAGCATGACACCCGTCTTGCCAGTGGAGCGGGCATAGCCTTCTGCCGCATGGCCGGCGCCCTGTTCGTGCCGCACCAGTATATGGCGAATATCCTCCTGCTGGTGGAGTTCGTCATAAATCGGCAGGACGGTGCCACCGGGATACCCAAAAATATCTGTGACACCATTATCTTTCAGCGCCCGCAAAACCATCTCGGCGCCTGTCATTTCCTCTGCTTTGGTCATCCCTAGTCCCGTTTGTATTGTATGATCGGTTGATTGTTTTGCCATTGCGGTTGAAACCGCACATTAAAAAAGGCCCCCTAAGGAGCCTCAATGTGCGCTATCATTCACGAAGGACGGCAAACCCTCACGCCAGCGCACACCTCACCACTACAAGAATTTCAGTTTTCATCACAATTCTCCAACTTCGAGCGCGAGACTAGACCGTGCAGTATTTCGCGTCAACAGGAAGAATTGGCTATTCAGGGCAATCGCATTTCAAAAGTTGTTTAGGAGTGAAAGCAGGAAATCATCATTCCAGCCAGCGCGTTTGAATTTTACGCGGTTTGATCCCTTGTCCTGATTTGCCTTTATGATGTTTAGTGCGATACGTCTGAGGGCTGCAAAATTGATCGGTGCGTTGTCTTTGCGAGCGCGATGGAGATCATCATTCATAATGACATCAAGCGACCAGTGAAGGCTGTTTTCAATTTGCCAATGCCCCCGAATAATGGTTGCAGCTTCCTGCGCTTGTGGGGGTTTTGACATGAGATAAACGCGTTCGCAGCGGCTTGATTTTCCATCCAGTTCGCGCGTTGAGATGACATGAACGAAAGCTTTGAGGTTTGGCCATTTGTGGGTATCGTGGAGATATTGCGGGGTGCCATAGACGCGGTAAGATCGCTCCTCGATGCGGCCGTGATCGGCATCGGTTGAGATATATTCATCAATACAATCAAAGTCCTGGTCGTTTATGAAGGCGCGTACATCCGTCTGCAAATCCCCCTGATTGCCCTTCAGCTGCACACAGTAATCACCACCCTCGCGCACGATCACCTCGCATGTTTCGCGCTGGCAATGCAGCGCGTCCGCCGTGATCATCACGCCTTTGATGTCGAGCATTTTGATCAACTCACGTAGGGCCAAAATCTCGCCACCACCCTTGGCACTTTCGATAATACCGAGGCTCAAACGAGCCCCATGCGCAAAGGCGGTCACCACGTTCAGGCCGGATTGATTGGCGGCCCTGTCAAAGGTGCGACGCATCTCTTTGCCGTCAATGGCGATGGCGGGTTGGGCATCGCGTGCCTGGGCAAAATCAGCACGGAACTTCTCAAACAGGCGTTGAAAGCTTGCGGGCTTAAGCAACCGAAACAGCCGTGAAAACGTGTCGTGACACGGCGTGCCATTCGGCAATTCGAGAAAATCGCGCAGAAATTCTTCCTTCGCATGGCCAAAATCGGCCATATCCACCGCAGTTTCGCCGCCACACAAGGCACATAAAAGGCTGATTGTCATGATGTCACAAAACTTGTGACGGCAGGCATTGCCCGTGCGTGGATCGTCTATATCATTGAAATAGCTTATGATTGTTGACATCTTGAGGCTCCATATCGTGATGGAACCTCAAGAATCTATTCAGGCATATTTGTCAAACCCCAAATGCGATTCCCCTGATTGGCTATTTGTTGTGGTTGGGGCGGGAGCTTGACGATGCATCCGCTGTCAAAGATGGCCCAAAACGGCCATAGAAATGATTTGGTCAATGGCGGCAGTAGCCAACAGATTAGACCGCTTTGCATATTCGCATAAACAACCGGGCGCTGAAGGAACCCACAAGATTTTCAGAGCGAACATCTGTAATTGTTCTTGCCTTCTGACACAGGGCTGTTCAACGCTAAATGCTTGATGGTTGTCTGGGGGATTCCCAAAGCGGTATTTGTCTGAATCTATAGGAGTGTATTTGATTCGGAGGATGCACTCATGACATTGAAATTCCTGGAACTTTTATCGACGATCCCTGACCCACGCCGGGCGCAGGGCAAGAAATGGCAGCTTGGTCCGGTGATGCTGGCGACGATCCTGGCGATTTTATCCGGGGCGACGTCCTATCGCAAGGTCCATCGCTTCATCGAGGCTCATCGCGAGCACCTCAATGGGGCATTCGGCTTCGGCTGGGAGCGCGCGCCGGCTTATAGTGCCGTGCGAACCATCCTGCACGGGCTTGATGGTGGCAAGGTGGAGCTGGTTTTCCGCCGCCATGCGGTGGAATTGTGCGGTAGCGAACGGGGTGAAGACGTGGAAGCGATGCCGGTTGTCGCGATTGACGGCAAGACGCTGCGGCACAGTTTCGATGCCTTTAACGACCGCAAGGCGGCCCATGTTCTAAGCGCTTTTGCGGTCGATGACGCGCTGATATTGGGGCACCTGGAGGTGGACGAGAAGAGCAATGAAATCCCCGCCGCGCAAGCGATGATCAAAGCGCTGGCGCTTACCGGCCGGCTGTTTACGATGGACGCCATGCACTGTTAAAAAAAACTTTCCGGGCGGCCCGGGCGGCGAAAAGCCATCTCATTGTTCAACTTAAGGAAAATCAGCCCGGTCTGCTGCGAATAATCGAGGCTGTCGGCGAAAGAGAACTGCCGCTGGCTCGTCATGAAACCATCGACAGAGGCAAGCGCATGCGCGTCGAGACCCGCATTGTCGAGGTTTTCGATGCCGCTCAGGCGCTTAAACAAACCGGCTGGAACTGGCTCATCGTGCGTATCATCCGTGTGACGAGAGTGACATTTCTCCGCAGCGCCAAAACCGGGATGTGGAACTGTCGCGAGGAGACCTGCTTTTATGTCTGCTCCGCACCCGTCAGCGCGAAGAAAGCGGCGCAAGCCATTCGCAGCCACTGGGGTATCGAGAACAGAAATCACTATGTCCGCGATGTTACGATGCTGGAGGACGCCAGCCGCATTCGCACCAACCCTGGCATCTTCGCCAGAGCGCGCAGTTTCGCCCTTAATATCCTGCGTGCCAACGGCGAACAAAACATCGCAGACGCCCTGTGGCGCAACGCCCTCGACTTCACCAGAGTGCTCGATTACCGATACAAGTAATTAGCGTTGAACAGCCCTGCCTTCTGACACCGGCCTCGCTGGTGCATAACAAACCATGATTTTGTTAAAGGCGTCGGTAATCGCCATTCGGAGCAAAGAGCTATTGCTGTCTGCATCATAAAGATAGTCAATCAATTTTCCAGACTGCACTGTTTTATACTTACAAGTCCACTCTGGTTCCTTCCCAGAGAAGAGACCTATAATCAATCCCGCGGATTTTTGTTTGCAAATATTTGCATTGATGGGCTTGTTGCACACATTAATGTAATTAATAATGTTTTTATCATATGAACTGCGTTTTTGACGGACGCATTCACGTAGCGCTCGTGTCGATTCGGTTTCAATTTTTTTTATTTTTCCCTCAACTTCTTTTAGTAGTTCTGCAGCTTCACTTTGACCTGATGCAACTGCACTTTTCAGATATGCTCTCGCTTTCACTAGATCACGGTCACCACCTTGCCCATAATACAACATATGACCACTAGCCCGAATTATTCACCAGGCCTTTCAGGTTTCATCCGGGCGTGAAGGATTAACCGGGCTAACGGCGGGAGTTTGATTGGAACATTTAATACGCGTTTGGGGTTGTTGTTGGGGGGTAATCATCGGCTCATGCCGCGTTGATTACGGGCTCTGGGCGTTGATGCGTCCCATCAACAAGACGAGCAATTGACGGTGCGGGCAAGCCGTTGGCAGGGCAATTTTAATCCTCGATTTCAACTGTTCAATACGCACCGCGATTTTCAGGAATGTGCGCCGGATGGTCTCGAAGGTGGCGGTTCTAAACCGCGAACGTTTTGGGGCTGCCCCGCGCAATAATAATAACAGCCAGTAAGCACCGGTGTGCAGAAACAACCGGAACTGATTGGCTTCCCAGCGGTGGCAGGAGGTTCTGTCGGATTTGGTGTAGAGTTTGTGTTCCTTGATCAGGTTTTCCATTTTTCCGCGTGCACAATAGACCTTCTCATAAAGATGCTTGGCCCGCCCTGGCAGATTGGTGACGATGAAGCGGGTATCGCTGCCCAATTTGGTTGCCTCAACACGGGCGATGACCTTGCGCTCCTTTGACCAGCTTTTGGCACCGTAACGAATTTGGAAGAAACGACGCACCTTGTCTTTGCCGCTCAATGCCCGACGAACAGCAACATCCTCACTCCATGGATGGGAGAGCGTCTTTAGCCTGTTGTTGCCCGGCAGGCCGAAGATGTAGAAACAACCGTGTTGCTCCAGAAGATCCATGACCTCTGGTGTTCCGTAGTGCCCGTCACCGCGCACGGTGATGACAGTGCGGGGCCAGTTGTGCCGGATACGACGAATGACATGGCGTAAAATCCGGGCTGCTTCCTCGCCCGAAGGCCGTTTGCCGGGCCGCAATAAAAAGCACACCGGCTTGCCCGATGCAGCATCATAAATATGAATAGGCTGAAAGCAGTATCCTTGCGCATGGGTGTTGAACAGGCAAAGCTGCTGATCGCCATATGTGCGGTCCGTGGTATCATCAATATCCAGAACAATATGACCAGGCACGGCGCTAAAACTGTCGCAGAACAGGTCAATCAGGGCCAACCCCATGCGGCCAAGCTCCCGCCAGGACGGTGTGTTTTCCAGCCGCGACAAGGTTGGCTGGGATGCTAACGCGCATCCACTTTCCGGCAGTCGCTCGCAGGCAATCTTCAGTGCCGGATCATGGCGCAACTCATCAAGGTCATCACAGTCTTCATAGCCGCAAGCTATTGCAAACATGCGGGTGCGGATCATGGTGGTCTGGGAATGGATGGTGCGCCCCGCATCGCGCTCGTCATGCAAGCAGGAAGCAATCATACCGGCAAAGTTCAGCTTTCGCTCGATCTCGCGCAGTATCAACACACCGCCATCAGATGACAAAGCGCCACCATCAAACCGGGCAGATATTTCGTGCCGCCCTAAAGGTGACAAACCGGGGAGAAACAGGTTATCTTCTTGCATGGCGGGCCGGATTTTCTGCTGAGAGTGAATGATCTTGTCAAACACCGAAATCATACGCTATTTCAACAGCTTGATCCATGCCCGCCAGCTATATTAGGCACCCTGATGAATAATCCGGGCTAGTACCCTGATTCATCTATATTACTGGGTACAGGCTTTTGAGTTTATTCCGTGCGGCATCTGTTGAAAAGTGCCAATCGGCCTTTGCGTTGTGTTTGTTGCGGTGATTTTGCCATGCGGCGCTTTCGGTTTCAAGCAAAGCTTTATCCGAGATACGGCGATCCAGACATTGCGATGTGAGCACACTCAATTCAGTTTCGGCCATATTGAGCCATGAGCCGTGCTTTGGCGTAAAATGCCATTCAAACCGCTCAACCAGACGACGTGCTTCGCTCGGTTCGAAGGCCTGATAAAGCGAGGCGGGGCAATGGGTGTTGAGATTATCCTGCACAAGGATGATTTTCCCGGCCCCTGCAAAATGGGTATCGGCCAGATCTTTCAGAACATGGGCATAATCAATGGCTGTGCGGCGCTTTGTTACCTTGATGTGCCGCCAGCCCTCGAGCGGAGCGAACAGCATGAACAGATTGGCGGTGCCATTGCGTTCATACTCATAATCGAAACGCTGGACCTGACCTGGCTTCATTGGAACCGGTGTGCGGGTTTCCTTGACAAGCTGTTTTGATGTCTCGTCGAGGCAGACCAGCGGGCGTTTGGGGTCATGGGGGCGGGTATAAACCTCTAAAACATCCTCCATCGCGGCGACAAAGGCGGCGTTTTGTTTGGGGGGGATGACCCAATACTTACACCGATGGGGTTTGAGAGTGTTTTTTTAAAACCCGACCGATTGTTGAATCGCTGGCTTTCTCAACAATGCCAAGCTCCACCACCTTTTCTTCCAGAAGCCGCAACGACCAGCGAGCATGGCCGACTGGCGGTTCAGAGCAGGCCAACTGGATAAGGCGAGCCTCCTTTTCACCATCAAATATCGGTTCAATCGGTGGCTTTTCGCGCTTCTTGCGATTGATCGCCGCCTCAAGCCCATGCTCTATCAAACGCCGACGGATACGACAAACCGTCGAAACGCTGGTCTCAAGCGCTTCGCCAATCCGTTCATCACTCCAGCCCTCACCATCCGTCGAAACATCGGCCTTCAGCAAAATCCGCGCCTTCAAAAGACGCCCGGCCGCATCGCGCCCGGTGTTGATTATGGTTTTAAGTGAACTTCTTTCCTCACTGCTCAACCGAACAACATATTTCTTTACCCCACCCGCACCAGTCACCATAATAGCCTCAATCAGAAAAACAAAATCAATGAAGCTGAATCAGTACTCGGCAAACATGTCAAATTAAAAGAAGCGAGGCACTAGTGGTCTGGCCGAAACGCTTGAATCCCTTTTCAGCACGTTCTTTTTCAAGCGTTTTGGCCACAAAGACCACTAGCAACTTATTGAATTCTAGTGGTTCTTATGATTCCAACATTTGCCATAAGTACGAGCCGCTGGCGGATGCAAATGTTGGTACAGAACCACTAGTACCCTGATTCATCTATATTACTGGGTACAGGCTTTTGAGTTTATTCCGTGCGGCATCTGTTGAAAAGTGCCAATCGGCCTTTGCGTTGTGTTTGTTGCGGTGATTTTGCCATGCGGCGCTTTCGGTTTCAAGCAAAGCTTTATCCGAGATACGGCGATCCAGACATTGCGATGTGAGCACACTCAATTCAGTTTCGGCCATATTGAGCCATGAGCCGTGCTTTGGCGTAAAATGCCATTCAAACCGCTCAACCAGACGACGTGCTTCGCTCGGTTCGAAGGCCTGATAAAGCGAGGCGGGGCAATGGGTGTTGAGATTATCCTGCACAAGGATGATTTTCCCGGCCCCTGCAAAATGGGTATCGGCCAGATCTTTCAGAACATGGGCATAATCAATGGCTGTGCGGCGCTTTGTTACCTTGATGTGCCGCCAGCCCTCGAGCGGAGCGAACAGCATGAACAGATTGGCGGTGCCATTGCGTTCATACTCATAATCGAAACGCTGGACCTGACCTGGCTTCATTGGAACCGGTGTGCGGGTTTCCTTGACAAGCTGTTTTGATGTCTCGTCGAGGCAGACCAGCGGGCGTTTGGGGTCATGGGGGCGGGTATAAACCTCTAAAACATCCTCCATCGCGGCGACAAAGGCGGCGTTTTGTTTGGGGGGGATGACCCAATACTTACACCGATGGGGTTTGAGAGTGTTTTTTTAAAACCCGACCGATTGTTGAATCGCTGGCTTTCTCAACAATGCCAAGCTCCACCACCTTTTCTTCCAGAAGCCGCAACGACCAGCGAGCATGGCCGACTGGCGGTTCAGAGCAGGCCAACTGGATAAGGCGAGCCTCCTTTTCACCATCAAATATCGGTTCAATCGGTGGCTTTTCGCGCTTCTTGCGATTGATCGCCGCCTCAAGCCCATGCTCTATCAAACGCCGACGGATACGACAAACCGTCGAAACGCTGGTCTCAAGCGCTTCGCCAATCCGTTCATCACTCCAGCCCTCACCATCCGTCGAAACATCGGCCTTCAGCAAAATCCGCGCCTTCAAAAGACGCCCGGCCGCATCGCGCCCGGTGTTGATTATGGTTTTAAGTGAACTTCTTTCCTCACTGCTCAACCGAACAACATATTTCTTTACCCCACCCGCACCAGTCACCATAATAGCCTCAATCAGAAAAACAAAATCAATGAAGCTGAATCAGTACTCGGCAAACATGTCAAATTAAAAGAAGCGAGGCACTAGCGTATTTCAAATATAAATTTCCATCTGCGGCGCCCTTCGATGCCATGCCTCGCGCCACCACCAAATTCTTTTCATCGTCGGAAGCAAAATACCATTCACGAAACAGAATTTCATAAGCCGTTCCAGCATGAATAGTTTCCGCAGCTCTTTGTGCGTAGAGAATACTTTTTTTACGGTCACGAAAAGAACCGCCTTTTTCAAAGTAAAGATTGGCAAGTTGAATGTGGGCATCAGCCTCACCTAATTCTGATGCCTCCAAAAGAAAGGTTTCGGCCATCTTCCAATCTTGAAATTCTTTTGATTTCGCAAAATAATACCGCGCCAGCAAAATAAGCGAAGCAGGTTTTTTCTCACGGATTGAATTCAGCAAACGCAGACCTTCTTGTCGCTTGCCGGGATATTCTTCGTTAAATAGTAGAATTTCTCCAAGCCAGAAGATTCCAGAAGGTACGCCAGCACCTGCAGCTCCGTGTATATGTTCCAAAGCCAAGTTTGCGTCTTGGTCATGAACGCTTGCAATATGAGCCATGGACAAATGAGCAATTTTATATCCTGCACGAAGAGCGCGTATTGCCAAAAGCCGCGCTTCTTCAACATCTTCAGCCAGAGGTTCACCCGACAACAGTGCGCGTGACAAGCGATAGATGTTTTGAGGAACTGGGTCGCTTTCAACAGCTAATCGACACTCTTTAAGTGCACTTTTGCGTTTAATTTCATCTAAACTCACTCCGTTTTCAATTAATCTCAGATATTCCTTCGTGGCCTCGACTTTTCCACCTGCATTGGTATGCACTGGGAAAAGGACTATAGGATCTTCATCAGGATGCAATGCAGATAATGCACACTTGAAACCAAACTCATCAATTGCGCGTACGGGTAACGGCAAACAGACCAGCATGCTCATCGCAATACTGAATAACCAAAAAAGCCTTAGTCGAGAACACTGGTTGTTCATTGCCGGTTTCCCCATGTTACTTGAGTTTGAGGAAAGCTTAGGCGATTTTGGCGCGTTTTTCAAGTAATAATTGTTTAGCCACGTCCTGTTATAGTTCCACGCTGACAGTCTGACTCGAAAGTCTTGTAACAACAACAAAGGCTTGAAAATCGTGCCAAACCATCATTTTTTGCAAAAGCCCATTGTTTCGGGAGATTTGCAATCCGTTGAGTTTCCCCAGCTATTGGGGGACCTGGCGTAACATATTGAAAACATGATGATACTTTCGAAATAGGCTCTGAGGAAGTTTATGCAGGTCTTGGTGAGGCGGGCAGACGCTGAATTGCGGCGAGAATTGAATACTGCGCCTTCCATCAGATCGTTATCGCCGCACAAAAATGAAATCAGAGAAAATTACCTGCAACTATCCGGAGATAAAATTGAAGGATAATATCCCTCAAATTGTCTAATATGCAATTTCCAAAGTAATGGCTAAGCGCTGCCGTATGCCTCAGGAAGAACCAAAACAATTTAGTCACAGTTTTGCCGCTCGGCGAAAGCCGGCTTCAATATCTAGCGCGGCAAGCAGTAAAATGGGGGCTGAACCGCCAAAGCCATAAATAATCGAATGCCCGCCAGTGGCACATATTAACATCATCATTCGGGTCGCAAGCTGGACAATTGGGACTTGTGGCTCAAGCTTGGCCGGGGCCAATGACGCCCGGTTTTTGGTGAAGCGAGATAAACCGCGTCTGGTATTATTGTTTTTCGCGCCTGGCCGAATGAAATGATCTGTCTCCATCACATAAACCTGATTAGGCGCGACCCGCTCAAATCACTTCACGCGCCCCGTGCGTGGTCACCTTGCCCAATATCTTCTTTTCCGCCGCCTGCACCACCGTGTCAATTTCGTGCAGCTGATCATCATCCGGCAAGCCTTGTGGCGGTGACGCCTTGATCAGTTCAAGCGCCCTATCGCGGGCCGCCTCAAAGGCGCCTGCCCTTTCTTGCGCTTCATAATCGTCGCGTCCGGTGCGTTGAAACACTTCCGGCATATTTTGGCTGCGGCAATATTTCAGCGTATGGGTTGAATCCAGAAAATGCGAACCAATGCCGATTTTGGAAATCTCATCCCAGTTAAAAGCCTCGTCATCGACGGGTGGCGATTGTTTAAGCCGGCGGTAAAATCCACCCAGTTCATTATCGAGCACCGCCTGTACGGGTGAAAACACGGTGGCACATTCAAGCTGGCCGACACCGCCCAGAATATCGGCACCCGAAAGAGCGACCGTCTGCCCCAGCATGGCACGCTCTGCCATCGACTGGCCATCCACATCCGGCGTATCAGAACCCGCACCATAGGTATGCGCCACCAGACCAAAGCCGCGTTTGAAGACATCGATGGCCATCGCCTTGGCCTGCAAACTCTCGACACAGGAATGAAGCGCCCTGCCGGTGCGCATATCGAGGGTAAACATCAAAGGCGTTGCTATAACCGGTGTTCCAGGCACCAGCACATGGCCGAGCGTGATCATCGCCAATATCTCACTCACCGCCATCAACACATTGCCGGCAACGGTTATTGGCGCGGTTCCTCCAGCCGATGGCAGCGAGCAGGCATGGACGGGAATGCCGGCCTTGCCACACTGGATCATCACCTCCACATCCATCACCTTGAATTCAAGCGGTGTAAACGAACACATGATGCAACTAGCTATCGGCCTTTTTTTCAACTCGTCTTCACCACCGGCGGCAATGGTGGCGATGCGCAGCAGATATTCGACATTTTCCACATTATAGGGCTGCAGCCAGATATGCTTGTCGGTCCTGGCAATCAGCGAAGCGACACCATGAATGTCGCTGGTCAGTTCGTGCACACCGTAGCTGAAGGGATGGGCGATAATGCCAACCTCGTCGAGCCCGTTTGCCAGGGCCGCTATCGTGGCGACATCGTCGATCATCAAATTGCGGTATTTGTTGGAATGCGGTTCGACAAAACCGTGGGCGCCGGTGCCGGTGCGCATGATAAAACCATTATCGGTGCGCGGCAGAGATATATCCCGTTCCGGTCGTTTGCCACAAAGTTGGATCTGGCGCGGCGTGTGTTGCAGCGCTTCGTTGACAAGTTCGCGCGGCAATAGCAACCGGGTCGGCTCCCGCCCGGCGAGCGCGCCTTTTTGGCGCAGCTTCGCATTTGCCTCCTCATGAACAACGGCTACGCCATGATTTTCCAGCAGGTCGAGCGCACGAGACTTGATTTGTTCAAGATCATCATCGCTTAAAAAAGAAAATCGAGGGGGCGCGGTTGCGGGCTTTGCCAAATTGAACGCATCAGGTGGTGCTGCAACAAAAGGTTTGCTATTTTTCCTGCGTCTTGGCAAACGGTTTCGAGCCATCGAACATTCCTCCGGGTTCCAGAAAAATGGCACACACCGTTTTGGCTCACTGCCTGCCTACTTGAGTACGAGCGCAACTCTAGTGCAAACGGCGACGCCCCGCAAGCGAACGATTGACGCCGCGCTGCCGGATAGCAAAAACATTGTGCTAATCATTTTGAATGAAATCTGTCGTCAGGCCGAGAGAGGACAAACAAACATCAGGCGCAGACGCAATTGCGACCCTGTTGTTTTGCCTCATATAGACGCTTGTCAGCTTGCTTGATCAGTGCCCGGTCATCGAAGATGTTTTCGCTGCTGACAGCAACACCAATGCTTACCGTTGGACTGACAATCGCTTCGTCAACCTCAATCTTCAAATCAGCCACCATGCTACAAAATCGCTCTGCAAACGGCACAATTTGGCTTTCGCTGGCAAACGGCGCAATAACCGCAAATTCTTCACCGCCGATACGGGTGATAATATCATGCTCGCGGGTCAATTGCTGCAACAGGGCGCTGATCCTTTTCAACACCAGGTCGCCGACATCGTGGCCATGCGTGTCATTGATCTCCTTGAAGTGATCCAGATCCAGAATGAGGAGGCCAAGAGGTTTGCCGATCTTTCTGAATTCATTGAGATATTCAACCAGTGCTTTCTGAAAAAAGCGGCGATTGTGCAAGCCCGTAAGCGGATCGGTCAGCGCTTCAAGCGCATATTTTTGAGCCCGTTTCTCTTGGCTCCGAGCCTCTTGCGATTGATGTTTGATGATCGGCATCACGACAAGCAGACCACCAACCATTGTCGCAGCAATAAAAAACGCCGACCAGGTCAATTGCTGAAAAGTGGTGGCCAAAGATTCTGTAATATTGTCGCTTCGTCCGGCAACAATATCATCAACAGAATGACTGAGTCGGAAATAGATATAAAGTGCTGACCCCAAAGAAAGTGTCACTGCGGTTGTGTATACCCCATAGGCCAGCTCAGGCAGATATTTAAGATTAGTACTCAACGCCTACCCCCGCAGTATGTCCGAACTGCACATTCAACTGATTGCAACCCATATTATCGCATGAAATTAGTTGCAAGGAGTGAACATTCTATAAATGCCGGAAGTGTTCATTGTCGAAATACAACCCAGCTTTTATCTAACTGGTTTCTGAACCAGGTTGACTGGCGCTTGGCATATTGCCGGGTTGCGGTTCTTGCCCGTTCGGCGGCCTCATCAAGAGAAATTGCACCATTCAGATAGTCTTTGATCTGAGGCACACCAATTGCCTTGAGCACCGGATGATCAGCTGAAATGGCATGCTGATTTAGTTGCTTGACTTCTTCAATCGCACCCTTTTCCAACATGGCGCCAAACCGTTCTTCAATACGCCGATGCAAAACCTCGCGCGGCGGCAAAATAAGCCGTCGTTCGACATTTTCCATTGTCAGAACCGGGGACTGCCGGGTTGACTTGTGGTAATCGAGGATTGACCGACCGGTTGCTTGCCAAACTTCCAGCGCGCGTACAATGCGCTGGCCGTCTCCAGTTTTGATCGTCGCGGCAACACCAGGATCATGCCGCTCAAGTTCTCGCCACAAAATATCGACACCATCTTTTTGCAGGCGCTTGCGCCAGTGCGCGCGGATATCACCGGGTACAGCAGGGATCGAGGCAAGCCCCTCACACAGTGCCTTGAAATAGAGGCCCGTGCCGCCAACAAAGACGGGTATTTTGCCATTTTCCTCGATCTCTGCAAGGGCGATACGGACATCGCCCAACCATTGGGCAACAGAATAGGCCCGCGTAAGGCTGGCGTGACCATATAATTTGTGCGCTACGTCCTTCATATCCGTGTCATCTGGACGAGCCGTCAACACTTTCAACACCGGGTATACCTGCATTGAATCGGCATTGATGACGACGCCGTCCCATTTTTTTGCCATCTCCAGCGCACGCCAAGACTTGCCGCTTGCCGTTGGCCCGGCTATCAAAACTGCTTCAGGTCTTGTTCCCAATCGAGCTTTTTCCATGTCATATGTTGCGACGTTGATTTCAAATCCGGCCAATCCTGCTGTAAGCGAGGATCTTGCCGAAAACATTGCCGCCCTCCTCGGTTGCGCACCTGTGTATTGGCTTGCCGATAACATTGCCTGCGATATTGTTCTAGATGCTAACAGCGATCCGGCAACCAGCAAAAACACAATCAAAAGTATTATCGGTGCCCAACCCGTCGATATTGTCGTTCAGTATCAAGACACCCGCCGACGAAAAGCGCTGATTGCCGATATGGATTCCACCATGATTGAGCAAGAGTGTATTGATGAACTGGCGGCCGAAGCCGGCTTCAAAGACCAGGTATCAGAAATTACAGCGCGCGCAATGAATGGTGAAATCCCGTTTGAGCCGGCCCTTAAGGCACGGGTAGCATTATTGAAGGGGCTGCCTATCTCAATCATTGAGCGGGTGATCGAAAAGCGCATCACTTTGACATCTGGCGGGCGGCAACTTGTTGCCACCATGAATGCCAATGGAGCTCATACGGCGTTGGTTTCCGGTGGGTTTAGTCATTTCACCAGCCATGTTGCAAGGCTGCTTGGTTTTGCTGAAAACCGGGCTAATGTTCTCATTGAGCATGAAAATATACTGACCGGCGAGGTTGCCCAACCCATTTTGGGCCGTCAGGCGAAGGTTGAGGCACTCGATGAAATTGCCGCTGCCAACAATCTCGACAAGAATGAGTTTATTGCCGTCGGCGATGGTGCCAATGATCTGGGAATGTTGAGCGCTGCTGGATGCGGCGTTGCTTTACATGCCAAGCCGGTGGTGGCACAGCAAGCCGAAGTCCGCATCGACCATGGTGACCTTAGTGCTTTGCTTTATATTCAGGGATATCGGAAAAGAGATTTTGTTGCATGATCTTGCTTGAAACAGAACGACTGATTTTGCGAAACTGGTGCGAAGAAGATCAGCCCGTCATGCACCGGTTGAACAGTGATGAAAAGACCATGGAGTTTTTTCCCTTTCACCGCACCAGAGAAGAATCCAACAAGATGATGGCCGATGTGTCGGAGCGAATTGACGATTTGGGCTATGGCTGGAGCGCTGTGGAACTAAAGTCCAGCAATGAGGTTGTGGGATTTTGCGGTATCTCGGATTTCACCGTAAACTTACCCTTCACCCCTGCAGTTGAAATCGGCTGGCGTTTCTTACCCGAATCCTGGGGGAATGGCTATGCAACCGAGGCCGCACAGGCCTGGCTGGAGTTCGGTTTTTCAACCCTTGGGCTAAAGCGCATTATCTCGTTTTCCGTTCCTCAAAACACCGCCTCAATCGCAGTAATGAAGCGATTGGGCATGAAGCACTATCCGCGGAACGATTTTGATCACCCATCTATCTCGCCCAAGGTGACGCATTTAATACGGCACGTTTTCTATGCAATTATCAGGGACGAGTTTGCTGCCAAACGCGAAAAGGGATAATTACCGTTCCGACGTTTTGGGTTATAAAAACTATTCGATACGAACAACAGCGAAGCGCAAATCACCGGTTTTCGAAGCAATCAACAAAAGAG
Organism: Rhizobiaceae bacterium; assembly: GCA_965248135.1. GTDB lineage: Bacteria > Pseudomonadota > Alphaproteobacteria > Rhizobiales > Rhizobiaceae > SZUA-100. Next base: position 321,755 of record CBDFIN010000008.1, read on the forward strand.
CGTTCTTGCGCCCTTCCTTCTTCAGTGCTTCAACCCTTTTTTTAACGTCCGCCGGTGTCTTTACGGCTTCCTGACCAACTTCCGCGATTACATCGCCAGCTTTCAATCCTTTGCCGGCAGCAGCCGATTCCACCTCGACTTCAGTAACCACGACGCCTTCCACGCTTTCGGAAAGTTCGAATTTCTTTCTGGTCGTCTCGTTTAGTTCATCAACCGTTATACCCAGCACTGTCACCGCAGTACTTTTTGGCACCACTTCGTCCCTTGGCGAAACCGAAGCCAGCTTTTCGCCATCTTCCAGCCGGCCCAGGGTTACTTTGACGTTCACTTCTTCACCCTTGCGCAGCACCCTCACGTCCACCGATTTCCCCACCGGCGTATCGGCGACAATCCGGGGTAAATTTCTCATATTCACGATATCCCGCCCGTCGAACTTCAATATCACATCACCCGGCAACAGGCCGAATTCTTCCGCTGGTCCACCTTTTGTTACGCCGGCAACCCAGCGCCCCACGGGCTTTTTTCATACCGAGGCTTTCACCAATATCGTCGGTGACAGGCTGGATTCGCACACCAAGCCATCCGCGTTTGGTTTCACCAAATTCCCGTAATTGCGAGATCACATTCATCGCAATGTTTGAAGGCGTCGAAAAACCGATACCGATTGAACCGCCGGAAGGTGAGATGATCGCCGTATTTATGCCGATCACTTCACCATTCATGTTGAACAACGGCCCTCCTGAGTTTCCCTTGTTTATCGACGCATCGGTCTGGATGAAACTGTCATAAGGCCCCGAGCGGATATCGCGTTCAACAGCCGAGACAATACCCAGAGTTACAGAACCGCCAAGCCCGAATGGATTGCCGATCGCCATCACCCAGTCACCAATGCGTGCGCTGTTCGAATCACCAAACGATACCGCTTTAAGTGGTTTTTTCCGGTTTCACCCGCAGCACCGCTATGTCGGTCTTTTTGTCGGTGCCGATGTTCTCGGCCTTCAATCTTGATCCATCGGTAAAATTGATTGTGATTTCATCGGCGTCAGCGATTACATGATTGTTGGTAATAATAATTCCAGACGCATCGATGACAAATCCCGAGCCGAGGGATTGCACTTTGCGGGATTGCCTCTTGTTCGGATTGTTGCCGTTCTTTTCCTGTTGGCGATTAAAAAACTCATCAAAGAACTCTTGAAAGGGCAGGCCCTTGGGTCCTTTCGGCGTTGGAAGACTAAATGGCGCACCGCCGCGGTCACCTTTGACCGTCTGGGACGTTGATATATTGACCACCGCTGCCAGCAGTGGCTCTGCAAGATCAGCTACTGACTGCGGTCCTTGCGCCCGCGCTGTCTCGATGCCAACAAGGCCCCGCCAATCACCAAAATCTATCGGAGCGGTTGTGATTGCCAACGCCACCAGCAGGATTTTTGCCTGTGGTCCCAGTCTGGAAATTACGGACATCATGGCCATGGTAATTCGTCCTTTGCATCGTGTTCCAAGCGGCCACCCGCTCGATATTCAATTTACCCATGTTATGTCAAAATATTACGACAGCGAATAGCCGGCAGGGTTTTTCACGTAAGATTGATAGCATCTCATCTGGATATATGACGCGAAAAATTCCTGCTATCCTCTGACTAGCCAAACAACCAAAACACCCGCGCACACCACAATTATGCCGATAGTTCGCATAGTGGTTTCCGGAATTTGTGCCGCCTCACGGGCCATCCGCCGCGCCACCGAAGGCGCTGCTGCATAAACCAATCCTTCAATTACAAACACGAGGCCGATGGCCGTGATGAAGTCGTTCATTCAGCCTGCACCGGCGCCGCTGCGCCATTTGCATCACGGAAAAACCGGAAAAACTCGGAATTTGGCGACAGAACCAGCGTCGTATCGCTCTTTTGGAGCGCCTCGGCATAGGCTGCCATCGACCGGTAAAAAGCAAAGAACTCCGGGTCGCGATTGTAGGCATCGGCAAAAATCGAATTCCGTTCGGCATCGCCTTCACCACGCAATATCTGCCCGTCACGGTCTGCGGCGGCACGAATTTCGACAACCTCACGGTCCGCTTTCGCGCGAAGACGGCGGGCCGCTTCCAGGCCCCGGGCGCGCAACCGTTCGGCTTCAGCCAACCGCTCCGCCTTCATCCGGTTGAATGTCTGGTCTGAGACTTCGGCGGTCAAATCGGTACGGCGAATACGAACATCTTCAATTAGCAGGCCCAATTCATTGGCCGCCGGTATCAACTCGTCGCGCACTTCCCGCATCATCGCGGTACGTTCTGCTGAAAGTGCCGCTTCAAAACCGCGCAAGCCATATACCCGGCGCAGGGCTGCATCAAGCTGGGTGCGCAATCGTTGCTCAGCCAGAACGAGACTGCCGGACACCTGACCACGGAAAATCTTGGCATTGGATATCCGGTAGGCCAGGAAGGCATCCACCTGATAGAATTTGCCGCCCGAAACCTGAACCGTGATATCGTCGAGATCGAACCGCAACAAACGGTCCTCGACAATTTGGACCGATTCCAGATCAAACATGCCAAGCGGCAGTTTGAAATAAAGCCCGGGTTCGGCCTTTACCCGCTTGATCTCGCCAAATCGTAAAACAATGGCCTGCTCGCGTTCATTGACAACGAAAATCGAATTGAAGCCCAGAAAAGCTACTATCGCCACCAATATGGCAACTATCGCTGTGCGGTTCATTGGCTTGCTCCTTCACTGCGTTTCTTGCCGATTTCTGGCAACGGCAGATAGGGTAACACACCCTGGCCGCTGCCCTGCTCCATGATGACTTTGTTCGAATCCCTCAGCACACCTTCCATAGTTTCCAAAAATAGCCTCTTGCGGGTTACTTCCGGCGCCTTGCGATATTCGTCATACACCGATATGAACCGTTTCGCCTCACCTTTGGATTCTTCAACCACACGATTCTTATAAGCGGCCGCATCCTCTCGAATTTGCGCACCTTCACCGCGCGCGGCGCCCAATATCTTGTTGGCGTAGCGGTTGGCTTCTTCGATAAACCGGTCTTCGTCCTGCTCGGCACGCTGCACTTCGTCGAATGCATCTGCCACCGGTCCTGGCGGCGCCACATCTTCGATGTTAATCGAATTCACCCTGAGGCCAGTTTTATAGTCATCCAGCGTGGCCTGGGTGATGGACCGCACCTGCAACGCAACACCGGCACGGTCGTCACGGAACACGGCTTGTGCCGGCCGTTGACCAACGACCTCACGCATGGCGCTTTCGGCCACCTGGCGCACCATGTCGTCCGGGTCTTTGGTGTTAAACAAATAGGCGCCGGGATCAACCACCTGATAGAGCACCGAGAAAGCCAGATCGACGATGTTTTGATCGCCTGAAAGCATCAATCCGCTGGTTTGGCCACCCCTGCCAACACTGCCGATATTGATCTGGTTCTCGCGGACATTGGCAATTTCAAAGGTTTCCAGTGGCCACCAGTGAAAATGAATACCGGGGCCCGATATTTCCTGTTTTGGCTTACCAAACAGCAATTC
>CBDFIN010000009.1:0-315610 GCA_965248135.1 Rhizobiaceae bacterium
CATTGTATGTTTGACCGTGTTCTTTGCTCTGTTTCACGAGGTCAGAACCCGCCGGGCACAATTGGCGATTGCCAATGGCGCACCGGTTGGCGCTGTCAGTGGCGGTTTCAGCATGCCAAAAATATTTGCTGGCAACCCGGCAGCGGCAATATTTGCCCTGTTTATCCTTGCGGCAGTGGGCACGGTGGCAATTGGGCAATTCTATGATCCGGAGCCGGAAAAAGCGGTTCTATTGCAGAAAAAGCGCACTGAGCAACAAAAGAGAATCGATGCACTGCAAGAGCGGCTGAAAGCCAAAAGACTGCAAAAGCAGTTCAAGGGCCCCGATATTTTTGGCTCCGGTAGTTCGAAGGTTCCTCAACCGCCGAGCAAAGTTGGCTTTGGCAGTGTGTTCAAGCCGGATAATCTTGAAGGTGTTGTCGGTACCGGCAAAAAAGACGATGCCGCACCGAAATCTCCGGGCAAGGGAACTTTTGGCAATGTGTTTGCGCCGACTAATCTGGAAGACGCCGCTGGCAGTGAAAAAGATAAACCGCAGTCGAAGAACCCGGGCAAGGGTACGTTCGGCAACGTTTTTGCGCCGACCAATCTGGAAGAGACCCCGCCAAAGGAATAAGCCGGTGGAATTCGGGCGTTTTGGCTTTGCTGGAAAGCATTGAACCAACGCTGCAACAAGTGACGACATTGCTAGGCTGGTTTATCGCAGTCCGTCGTCGCCCCTGGCGTCTTTGGCGTCAAGCCCGCCGACACGGGGCAGGGGGCGGCCGCTGTCGGTTACCGCGACGGCAACCATGATCTCATTGGCGCGCGGCGCGTCATTGACCCGCACCTCCATACCGTCGAAATGCGAACGCACGTAAGCTGCATCCTTGTGGCCAAGCGGGACATCCAAAGGCGCACCAAGCCCGCCCATTTTTTTCGATGACGGCACCAGTGCGGCACCTTTTTCGACCGCCGCCCGCAGCGGTTTTCCAAGCCGTGGGTGCAAAATTGCGGCGGCGTGTTCCAACTCACCGTTTTCGCCCACCAGCGCTGCCTTGCCATAACTTTCCACCTCGTGCGGGGTGATCCCGAGTGCGGCTACTGCACGTTCACCCAACAGACCGCCTAGCTCCTCGCCAAATTGCATCAGTTCCTCAAGGTCTTGCTGATATTTGCCGGCGAGCGGATTTTCAATCACCGCAATGGCCGCAGCCCGTCTTGTCGGTGGCAGAATTTCCTGGCCGATCTCCAGCCTTGTGTCTTCAACCACGGTGATCAGTTTGCGAATTTTCATACTGCTCATTTCAGTCCATCCTCGCCCTTGATTTCAGCTGCTTGCAAGCCCCCGGCGCGAGCGTGAACCCGCGGCCCGGTGGTCATCACCAGCGCCACCAGCATTTCGTTGGCCCTTGGCGCATCAGTGACGCCGATCTCGAATGCATCGAAATGGGAACGCACATAGGAGGCATTGGCATGGGTGATTGGTATATCGAGCCGGGTGCCGGGACCACCGACCTTTTTGGTCGATGGCACGATGGCCTTTGAATTGGCCACCACCTCACGCATGGAATAGCCGCCCGGTGCATGCCACAGCGCGCCGTGTTCCAATTCACCTGCCGCACCGATGATGGCGCCCTTGCCGTAGCCCTCGATTTCGCCGGCACTGGCGCCCATGGCGGCAATCAGATCTTTCGCCATATTGAGGCCGAGCGGTTTCATGTCTTCGATAAACGGCGTTATCTCCTCGACATATTTCCCCGCATAAGGATTGTTGATGACGCTCACTACAGCGCCGCGGCGATAGGGCTTTGCGGCGATAGGTCCGCCTTCGTGAAAAATATCCTCGATCGATATGATCGATTTTCGAACTATGACTTCAGGCATGGGCGGTCTCGCAAGGTTGGACAATTGCAGTGATATTGCGTTGGCGGGCTGGTTGGCGCGGCCAGCCAAAAATACGCTCGTTACCGTCGAGCGACAAGAATGAAGCTTCGATTATTTGTGTCCGGCAAAGGTGGCGGGCCAGCGCTGCGCCGTTTTCAAGAGCAACTGCAACATCCTCACGGGTTAAAGCACTAACGGAGGTTGTTACCAGCTGTTCACCCAGATCACTGTCTGGCGAAAGCCGGTTTGCCGGCGTGCGGCCAATGGCTGGGTGGCCGGGAAGATCGACCGCATTGGCGATGATTGTCGCCGCCGCATCTGCGCTTGCAGCAGTTTCGGCAAAAACAGTTACCGCATCGGCGATACCGAGCGAATGACTGCGGCCATGGCGGCCACTGGTGGCGATGCCGCCAATTGTGCTGCCGCTGACGATTGTTGCCATGGTAACAATATCGCCAGTGCGCGGGTCGGCGACAACACCCACGCGAAAACTCTCACCACTTAGCGGCCTCAGCCACAGGGCGATATCACCGCCATTATTGACAAAGATTCTCTGGCATTGCGTGCCCTCACACATGGTCGCCAGCATTTCATCTGCCACCGCCCCGGCGACGGCAGCCATCGGCGTAATGAAGTTGCTCTTGTGTTCCAATGCTGCACGATGCATCGTCCGCGCTATGCGGCCATTAGGGCTAGCGCTGTTGGCATTTATGGCAGACCTGAGCAGCGGCAGTTCCTCAACCAGCTCCTCCAGAATGGTCTGAAAACGCATTGTCGCCTTTCGATAGGCTTTGGCAACTTCCGCCGGCGTTCCAAAGGCGCCGATAATCAAGTCAATCGGACCGTGGTTCAGGTGCAGGCGTTTTTGGTCTTGCATCAATGTGACCAGCGGTGCGGATTGCGGTGATCGTTGGGGCGCGGTCATTTGTGCCCCGTTCTATCATTCCAGCTATAATTTTGGGGCCTTGTCGGCCAGGCCTTGTGGTCTTTGTGGCCGGTCTTTTTTTGTCCGGCGATGAGATGGTCCTGTTGCAGGCCGGTCTCGCCCTCAAGCGCCTGTTGCAGCGGCAGCACGTGGCTCATGTGGCCGCCGAGCGCCTGATAATCCTCGCGCCGCATGGTAAATTCAATCGGCGCGACCAGCGCCGGGGTCGGCACATAACCAAAAGCATTTTCCGGCATTACTGCGACATCGGCCATGACGGTTATGCCGCCGCCGGGCCACACATAGGCGGGTGCGCCACCGCAAGAAACATGGGTTAACGCCTGCCTTACCGAACGGGTCAGACCAACGGGATTTTCGGTCACTCCAGAACGTAGAGACCCGCCGGCACCACCCATAAACAACACCGAGCACAGCGCCGGTTCGCAGTTCTCGTCAATGCGCGAGACCGACTGCATCAGCCGTTCCGGCATCTCCATTTCGACAGGTTTTAGATCTTTATCGAGTTCGTAATAGGCAAATTGCTCACCTGTGGTCGACACCATCAAAAGCGACTGCCCGGGTTTGGCTATCTCCGGTTTGAAGTCGCCCAGTATTTTCAGCGGTTTGTCAATATCGGTGCCGCCCCAGCCGGTGCCCGGTTCGGCCACCTGGAAGTAGCGGCCGGGGGTGGAACGGCGGCCAAGGATTTTGATACCGGAAGCAGGCCAGCCAATCACCTTACCGGCCTGATGCTCGGACATCACCCCGGTAATGTGATCATCAACCACCACGACCTCGTCGACCAGCCCTTGCCATTGTGAAGCGAACATGCCGATGGTGGCTGAACCACAACCGACGCGCATGCGCTGTTCGCGTTTGCCGTTGACAACAGGCGGAAAACCGGCGCGTATTTCAACAGTGGCGCCATCATCGATGGTAAGTTCTACCTGTTTACCATTGCAAAGGTCCATTAGTGTCTTGCAGGTAACGCGGCCTTCTTTCTTGCCGCCACCGGTAAGGTGATGAACGCCACCCAGGGACAGCATTTGTGAGCCATATTCACCGGTTGTCACATGGCCGACCGGTTCGCCTTCAGCCCGCACCAAATTGCGCTCGGGGCCGAGATGCCGGTCGGTGTCGATTTTTACCTTGGCACCACAATAGGAAAATATCCCTTCGGTAACGACGGTGATCATGTCAACGTCCTCGACCGTGTTCGAAACTATAAAGGGTGCGGGCTTATAGTCGGGATAGGTGGTGCCCGCGCCAATGGCGGTAATGAAACTCTCATCCGGGTTGATGAGGCCGCCATCCCAGTCCGGTTCGCGATCGAGAAACGGTACAAGGCGTCCGCCGGCCTGTTCGGTGCGCTCAATGATGATAAGCGGATCGACGCGCAAAAGATGACCGCCCTCATTGGCATAGCGATCGCATGCGCCGGCCCGGCCTTCGGCGATAAAGCACATCACCGGACAGGCGTCGCAGCGAATTTTTTCCGGTTTTGCCGGTGCTTTGTTCATTGGTCATTCTCCGCTTGACGTATTGCAGCGTAAACCCTAGCAGGCGTCGCCGGTAAATGGCGTACCGTCGCGCCGGTGGCATCGCGAATGGCGTTGAGGATCGCCGGCGCGGTCGGGATCAGCACATGTTCACCCAGCCCCTTGGCACCGTAAGGGCCCTCGCCATCTTCGACCTCAATGATAATACTGTCGATCTTCGGCATGTCACCGATGGTGGGTATGAGATAGTCGTGTAGATTTTCAGTGACGCCAGGCAGGTATTCTTCCATCAGGGCCAGGCCGATGCCTTGCGCCACACCCCCTTCGATCTGCCCTTCCACCAGTTTTGGATTAATCGCCCTGCCGACATCATGGGCGGCGGTGAGGCGGTCGAGCTTGACCGTGCCGAGACCCCTATCGACCGTCAATTCAACCAGTTGAGCGCCATAGCCATAGACCGCATAGGGGCTGCCCTGACCGCGCATGTCCAGCGCGGTGGTGGGTGGATCATAGGTTTCCTCACCGACAAAAACATAACCCTGGTGATCCGCCGGCATTGCAGAAGTGTCGATCTGGCGACGCGTTTGGCCATCTCGCAACAAGATAACACCCTCGCTGACAACAATTTCAGCCGTATCCGACACATTGGCCTGGCGCAAAATCTTCCGGCGTAAAGCACGACCGGTGAGTTTGGCCGCGTTGCCGGAAATGAAAGTCTGGCGCGAAGCGGAAGTTTTGCCTGCATCAGGCGTGTGGTCGGTATCGCCACCGGCAAGCGCCATGTCGAGCACCGCAACGCCCAACGCATCGGCAGCGATCTGGGCAATAACCGTGTTGGCACCCTGGCCGATATCCATCGCTCCTTGATGCAGCACAATCAGCCCGTCGGCCCGGATGCCGATCTTGATGGTCGACGGGTTGGGCAGTGAGGTGTTGCCACATCCGTACCAACAGGCGCCGATGCCGACGCCTCTTTTTAGTTGCTTATTTGTCGAATCTTCATTGAATTTGGCCGCGCCCTCTTTGGCCCGCTGCCATGCCGGTTTTAACGCTTCAAGGCACTGGCTGATGCCGACGCCCTGATCAAAAATCTGCCCGGTGACCGTCGGCTGGCCGTTTTGCAGCGCGTTGCGCAGGCGGAATTCGAGACGGTCTATGCCTGCTTTATCGGCCAGTTCGTCAAAAGCGCATTCCTGGGCAATCGCCGCCTGAGGCACGCCAAAGCCACGAAAGGCACCCGAAGGCGGGCAACTGGTATGCACAGCCAGGCTTTTGGCATGGTAGTTATCGATAAAGTAAGGCCCGCAGGCGTGGATTGGCACCCGGTTTGCCACTGTCGGCCCCCAACTGGCATAGGCGCCGGTGTTGAAAACACCATCGAAGTCAAACCCGGTAATTACGCCTTTTTCGTCACAGCCAACCCGCAGGCTGATTTCTGACGGGTGGCGTTTGGTGGTCGAACGCATCGATTCACCACGGCTATAGGCAATCACTGCGGGTCTATCTAGATTCCAGGCAACAAGCGCGATGTAGGGTTGAAAGGAGAGATCGAGCTTGGAGCCAAATCCGCCGCCACAAGCGGAAGGCAGAATTCTTATCCGGTTTTCCGCAAGCCCCATAATTTCGGCCACCGCCTGGCGATCCATATACGGGGCCTGGGTGCCGCCATGGATTTCCAGTCGATCATCCTTGCGCACGGCATGACCGGCCTCCGGCTCGATATAGGCATGTTCGACAAAAGGGGTTGAGATTTGGATTTCAACCGCATGGGTTGCCTCTTCAATGCCGCGTTCAGCATTGCCGCGCTCGACCAGGCCACCGATGAGGATGTTGTTATCGCGGTCCTTATGCAATTGCGGTGCGCCATCGGCCAGCGCGTCACACGGCGTCAGCACCTCATCAAGCTGGTGCCAGGTGATGGGAAACTCCGTCAGATCGAGACCGGTTATCGCATCGATTTCCAAGGCGATCACAGCAACAGCCTCACCGCGGAAGCGCGCCTTATTTTCCGCCAATGCCGGTTGGTCGACAAAAGGCGGGATAACGCCGAAGCGATTTTTGCCCGGAATATCGCTGGCCGTATAAATGGCTAGAACACCAGGATTGGCAGCGATGTAGGCATCGAGATCGCCAATTTCGAATGAGGCGTGATGATGGGGCGAGCGCAGCACCCGCACCGCGACGGCGTTTTGTGGCACTGTATCAGCGCCAAATAGATCGGTGCCTGCGACCTTTTCAAAGCCATCAAGCCGATTGATCGAACTGCCGATTGCCTTGCCCGCCGGCGGGTCCTCCGGCTCAGTGGCAAAAGTGGAAACGGCCAATATCGCATCGACAATCTTGGCATAACCGGTACAGCGGCACAGCACGCCCGAAAGCGCGGCCTCTACGTCATTTCTTGTTGGCTCGGGTTTGCGGTCAAGCAGGCTGGCCGCACTCATCAGCATGCCGGGTGTGCAGATGCCGCATTGGGCCGCGCCGTGTTGCAGAAAACACTGCTGCAGCCGGGTGATATTGTCGCCGGCGGCCAGTCCTTCGACAGTGGTAACCGGCAAGTTGGCCACCTGGGCAACCGGCGTTAAACAGGCGCAGGCCTGTTCACCGTCGATGATGACGGTGCAAGCGCCACAGTCTCCCGCATCGCAACCGGATTTGGTGCCGGTCAAATTAAGCTCGCGGCGCAACACGGTGGAAAGCCGCTCGGCGGGATGCGCATTGACCTTGACATCCTCGCCATTGAGCAAAAACCGGATGGGATTTTCCGCTGCATTCATCAGCTATTCTCCACGCAGGCGATGAGTGCGCGACGGCTGGTTTCTTCTGCCGCCCAAAGGCGATATTCAGCCGGGGCGCGAATATCATCTATCGGCGCAAGACCTTTAAAATGCGCCGGCTGCACAAGACCCGACAGAGCTTGGTCGCAAGGCTGCCCAATCAGCGCATTTTCGAGCGCCGGCAGTCTTTGGGCAACAGCACTGCAAGCGCCAACGGCAATGGCCGCATCCATTACCTCACCATTGGGCCCTTTCAACAAACGTGCGGCGGTCATCACCATGGAAATTACCAGATAGCGGCGGGTTCCAAGTTTGATGAATTGGGAGATCCCCGTGGTGGCGGTGCGCGGCAGCAAAATCGCAGTCAGCAATTCGTTTTTGCCAAGCGCAGTGCTGCGATTACCGCAAATAAAATCCGCCAAGGGCAGGGTGCGGATACCGTTCTTGCTGGCAAGCTCCACTGCCGCTGCGACCACCAGTAAAGCAGGAACGCCATCGGCGGCGGGTGAGGCATTGCACAAATTACCGCCTATGGTGGCGCGGTTCTGAATCTGGCGAGAACCGACTTCTCGCGCTGCCTGTTGCAATGCGCAAAATGCTGGCGGCAAAGGCAAAGTTGCTATGTCGGTCCAATTTGTCAGCGACCCGATGCGCCAATGATCCGTCTTTTCGGTGACGCCCCGCAAAGAGCTGATGGCGGTGATGTCGAGGATATCGGTTCGCGGGGTGTTTTCACCCAGCGCCGGGTAATAATCGGTGCCGCCGGCCAACACTTCCCAATCACCCTTGTCCAGCAGATCGAAGGCGTGAGAAAGCTCCGCCGGCCTTGCATATTGCATCGTTTCATCACCAAATTTGTTTGTACACCAACAATATTACCTGCTAGCTTTTTGTCAATACGACCTGATATTCTCTACGCAACGTATTTTATTGAACGTGCAAGGGAAGAAAAATGAGGGAATTGCCGCTGATTATGGTAGCGCCAAACGGGGCGAGGCGAACCAAGGATGATCATCCCGAGATACCGGTTAGCATAAATGAACTGGCAAAGACCGCGGCTGCTTGCCTGGAGGCGGGGGCTAATGCCATTCACGTTCATGTTCGCGATCAAGAGCAGCGACACATGTTGGATGCGGCCCTTTATCAGGCGGCAACTAAAGCAATCACGCGGGAAACCAAAGGCAAAATGCTGGTGCAAATCACCACCGAGGCTGTCGGTCGCTATTTGCCGCTTGAGCAACGCCAGGTGGTGCGCGACGTGATGCCGGAGGCGGTGAGTATTGCGCTTGGCGAAATGATACCGGATGAGAGCGAAGAGCTGGCGGCGGCCGAATTTTACCGGTTTCTGCTCGAACACGATATTGCCGTTCAACACATTCTCTATGAACCGCACGAAGTTGAAAAGTTTGGTGATTGTGTGCGCCGGGAAATATTGCCCGGCAATCAGCACGCGGTGCTTTTTCCCCTTGGGCGGTATGTGAAAGACCAGCAAAGCGACCCGGCATCGCTGTTGCCGTTTCTGGCAATGCTTGACGAAGTGGACCGTGAGCGCCGGTGCGAGTGGGCGGTATGTGCCTTTGGCAGTGCCGAAACCAGGGCGCTTGCAGCTGCACTATCCCTTGGCGGCAAGGTGCGGGTCGGGTTTGAAAACAGCCTTTGGCATGCCGATGGTTCGCTGGCGCGTGATAATGCCGAGCGGGTAGGGCGGATTTCTTCTCTTGCAGCGGCGATGGGGCTGCCCACGCAATAATTCACACCATCAACTGGCCGCCATTGATCTCAAGAATTTGACCGGTGATATATCCGCTGAGCAGATTTGACGCCAAAAACAAACATGCGGGCGCACAGTCTTGCGGTGTGCGAAGCCGTTTTAAGGGGATCGCCGCTGCAACTGCGGCAAGTTTTTCCGGCGACGAATAACACTGGTGAAAATCCGTATCGATGGTGCCGGGAGAAATGGCATTGACGCGAATACCATCTGCGGCCAGTTCGCGGGCAAGACTTCTGGTATAGGTGGAAACAAACGCCTTTGAGGCCGAATATTCAGACGATCCCGGGCTGCCGCCGGTGGTGGCGGAGATCGACGTGACATTGATGATGGAGGCCGCCTGAGATTTTCTTAACAGCGGCAGCAGAAGAGATGTCAGCAATACCACAGAACGGGCGTTCAAATCGCTGACCTTGTGGTAATGAGCAGCGCTCATTTCATCTGCCGGCACCCGGCCCAACATGGTGCCGGCGTTGTTGACCAGCACATCGACGTGAGAAAAGTGATCGGTAATCTTGTCTGCCAGGCGGCTTGCGCCGATCTTTGTCGCTAAATCCGCATAGGCGAATTGGCAACTGCCTGCGCCTGGATTGTGGTCGAATGTGTGAGCCCCTGCCGAGCCTGCCGAGGCACGTGCAACCCCCTGGTGGGCAAACAGATTGGCGCCATGTCCGAGGAAATGCTAGGCGATTTCCGCGCCGATACCACGGCCTACACCGGTGACGACCACATTTGCACCCTTGGCGCTGGGGGCAAATGAGCGTTATATACTAATTGCGCAATAATAACTTCCCTTGGTTTTACCCTTGGTCGAAATGGGTCCAACTGGTTTTAAAATCCGGGCAACGGCGAGACAGCATGGTTGATCAGTCGGTAATGACACCGAATGCCGCAGTGCCTCATCACGAGGCCTATGACCGCCCGGCATTTGCAGCCATGTTGATGGTATTCGCGTTGTTTCTGCTTGGACTTCAAGACTCGCTCGCCAAGCTGGTGAGCGCCAGCAGTTCTTTATGGCAATTCCAAATTGTGCGCGCTTCATTTAACATCACGCTGCTGGTGATTTTTTCAAGATTTTTGTGGGTGGGAAGCCGGCCATGGCCGAAGAATCCGAAAGCGGTAGCAATTCGCAGTCTCATTCTTGTGGCCGCGATGGTGCTGTTTTTTGGTGGCGTTCCGTTTCTCGCCCTGTCCGAAATAGCGGCAGGACTATATGTATTTCCCTTGTTCGTTGCCGTTCTTTCCGCAATATTTCTTGGTGAAAAGGTGGGCCCCCGCCGGTTGGGCGCCATCCTGGTTGGTTTTACCGGCACCGTTATGATTTTGAAGCCGGGTTCTTCAAGCTTTCAATGGGTGGCGCTGATGCCGGTGGCTGCCGGATTATGTTATGCTGCCACGATTTTGATTACCCGCAAACTTTGCCGGGATGAAAATCCGGCAACGCTGACACTCGGCGTCTCAATTGTATTTATGACAGTTGGTGTGATTGGCGTTGTGTTGGTACCCCTGCTGGCCGAACCGCAGCTTGCCGCTGGATGGCCGTATTTGCTGACCGGTTGGCGTGTGCTGGATTATGAACTGATAGGTGTCATTGTGTTGTGCTCAGTGCTTCATCTTGTATCGAATATCAGTCTCACCAAGGCCTATCAAAGTGCTGAGTCAAGTTGGCTTGCACCGTTCGACTATTCTTATCTGATATTTGCTACCTTTTGGGGCGTTGTTATGTGGAACGATGTTCCCGATTTGCTTTCCTTCTGTGGGATGGCTCTAATTGCAACTGCAGGCTGCTATGTGGCCTGGCGCGAACGTCGTGATAAGAAACTGCAGGCGGCCGATTTGAACCGGGCACTGCGTTAAAGCGCGCACCATTTGGCGAATTCGTTTGAACAAGAACACTGAAAGAACCCATGTCTGACAGATACACCACACTGACACATCAATCCTGGTTTAGCCGCATAGGACAAAGCCTGACCGGCACGTTGTTCGGTCTGCTGCTGTTTTTGGCCAGCTTTTTCCTGCTGTTCTGGAACGAGGGCAGGGCGGTTAAGACCCACAAGATGCTGCAGGAAGGTGCAGGTATCGTCATTTCGATTAGCAGCGATCGCATTGATGCGGCCAATGAGGGTAAACTTGTGCATGTGAGCGGCCGGGCTGACACCGCCGCAGAGCTAACCGATCCGATGTTTGGGGTTATGGTCAACGCCATCCACTTGCGAAGAAGCGTGGAAATGCTGCAATGGCACGAGGATAAACGCTCGGAAACTCGCAAGAAACTGGGCGGTGGCACCGAAACCATCACTACCTTTAGCTACAGCAAAAAATGGTCGCCGCATCTGGTCAGTTCCAGCGGTTTTCATGCCGGTGGTTATGATAATCCCGGTTCGATGAGTATCGAGGCGCAAAGCTGGCAATCACCAAATGTGTCGCTTGGTGCCTTCCGGCTGAACAGCACTCAAATCAACGGCATCGACAATTTTGAGCTGGTTCCCCTGAGCGGATCGATCCGGCTGGATCAAAGCCTTGCTGAAAGATCCCAATTCGAAAATGGCACCTTGTATCTCGGCTCCAACAGACATGACCAGATCGGCGATTTGCGGGTGCAGCTGTTGGCGGTCTATCCGGCCGAAATCAGCGTCGTATCCTCCCAGGCCGGCGAAAGCTTCAAACCCTATGAAACCGAAGCGGGCGGCGCCATCGAAATATTGAGCGATGGCATAGTATCGGCCGCAGCAATGTTTGAGGCTGAGGAGGCGGCCAATACGTTGCTCACCTGGGTGCTGCGCTTTGTCGGCTTGATGATGATGTTTGTTGGCCTGAAAATGGTGGTGCGAATACTCTCGGTGCTGGCTGACCTGGTGCCGATGTTTGGCAATTTGGTAGGCGCGGGTACCGGCATTATCGCTTTTCTGGTGGCGCTGGTATTGTCGTTGGTCACCATCGCCATTGCCTGGTTGTTTTACCGACCGCTTATCAGCGGTGGATTGATTGTGCTGGCGGTTGTCGCGCTGTGGTTGGTGCGTTCACAGGCAAAGAAGGTCGGGGCCGGACAACGAGTGACGCCAAAACCGTCGCCGGAAGCTGGAGATTGGGGTCGATGATTTGGCGGATTGTCTGGTTTTTGCTGAGGGTGACTTCAAAACCGGTAGCTGCAATAAAAAGATGAAAATCGGCTGAATACCGGAACTGATTGATTGGCATAACCATTTGGCAACACAGATAAAAAGCCCGCAATATGGCGAGAATAAATCACAGTAGCACAAATTTTGTATTGTTTTGACCTCCTCTTGCAGATAAACGTTGCATTGCGGATTCCAGATTAATTGGGAATGCGAAAAAATTGCCGTGGCGACAGGCCAGCAACAGAAATGCGAAATATCATGGTATTGAATACGAAATTCCATTCTCCCCTGGCTTCGAAACTGGCTTCGCTTAGTTTGGCACTGGCTTTGTCCACCGGACTGGGCAGCAGCATTTTTACCAACGCAGCGAGGGCGGAATTAGAGCTTTCGGTCTATGTGGGCGCCAATTTTTCACCCCATTCCGAAGTCGACTATGATTTCAATCTTGGCGCCGGCCCAAAGTCGATGACCGTCGGCTGGGACGGCGAGGCATTTGTTTTCCCGCCCTATTTCGGCTGGCGTGCCACCTGGTGGTTTGACAGTCATCCGGCCTGGGGCGTTGCTATCGGCAACAATCATGCCAAGGTCAATGCAAATCCAATGCCTGCCGGGTTCGAAAAGCTGGAATTCACCGATGGCATCAATATCTACACGGCCAATCTGATGTATCGCTTTCAAAATGAATCGCGCTACACCCCCTATATCGGTGTCGGTGCCGGTTTCACGACACCAAGTGTTGAGGTTTTGAACGTTGAACTCACCAGCAACACCTTTGAGTATCAGTTTGGAGGGCCGGCAGTTGAGGGCATAATCGGTGTTTCCGCCGAGATTAACGAAAACTGGTCGGTTTTCGGCGAATTCAAAAGCGCCTATGTGATGATTGATGCCGATCTTGATGGCGGCGGCTGGCTTTCCACCGATATAATCAGCAATCAGTTCGCTATTGGGGTTTCCTATAGATTCTAGTTCCGGGCATTTGCGCCATGTTGAAGTGGATATTCGGTGCTGAATTACCAGGTGGCCGGGTAATAGCTGCAGCGCCTGGTGTAAATCGGCCAGTCGGCCTGTCAAAGCCTGTACTCGCTATCTTCTGCCTGTTGCTGTTGAGCGGTTGTATTGCCCCGAAATTGAAGCTCGACAATGCGCCCGGTCAGGCCGATGATCAACTAAGCCGCCTGGTGACATCGCTGGCTGAGGGTAGGGTGATGTTTTGGGCCGGAGGCTGTGCTGCTTGTCACTCAGCGCCCAATGCTGCAGGCACAGCCAAGCTACAGCTTGGAGGCGGGCTGGCGCTGAAATCAGCATTCGGCACATTTCGTGCGCCCAATATTTCGCCCGATAAAACCCATGGCATCGGCAATTGGTCACTCCGGCAATTTGTTGATGCAATGATAAAAGGTGTTGGGCCAGATGGCGGGCATTATTATCCGGCCTTTCCCTATACTTCCTACACCCGCATGACGACAGGCGATGTGGCGAGCCTTTGGGCGTTTATGAAAACCTTGCCAGCGGTTGATAACCACGTGGCACCGCACAATGTGAGCCTGGCGCTAAAATCGCGCCAATCTGCTGGAGCGTGGAAAAGGGTTTACTTTAGAAAAGGCAAGGTGCTGCGGTTAAAAAGTGCCTCAGTGGAGGTGCTGCGCGGGCAATATCTGGTCGAGGGGCCGGGCCATTGCGGCGAGTGCCACACGCCGCGCAATGGCTTTGGCGGGTTTGACTATGGGCGCTGGCTCGCCGGCAACAATAAGCCCGAGGCGCCCAATATCACACCGCACCAAAACGGCATTGGTGGCCGGACCAGGGAAGAAATTGCCGCTTCTGTGTTACCGGGTTCGGGGCAAACGGCGTTTTTTGGCCATGGCATGGAAATGGAAAACGTCCGGCAGAACATGGCCGAATTGTCGCCGTCCGACCGCCTTGCCATCGCCGCCTATCTGCTTGCCGTGCCGGCGGTGGAGTGAGGAATAGTATTGTTCAGTCTGTAGTTTTTGAAAGTGTCCAGCAATGTTTGGTTGTCGTGGTCAGCAATCCACCTGCGCCAGCGTGTCTGCGCGTTCAATCGCTGCGACCAAAGAATTGTCAGAGACCTTGGTGTAAATTTCCGTTGTAGAAATGCTGGCATGACCCAAAAGCCGCTGGACTATGCGAATATCCACCCCTTCTTCGATCAAAAGCGTCGCCGCGGAATGTCTGAAACGATGCGGCGTGAGATGCGGTGCGATCAGCAGCTTTTTTGAGATTTGCTTCAGCCGCTTGCGAAACGCGGGTTCTGATAATCTGCCGCCACGAGAATTCAAAAACAAATGCGCGTTTGCATCATCGCTTTTACTGCGCCTTTCCCAATACGTTCTGAAGTCGATTTGAAGGCGGTTATTGGTCACGTAAACCGTGCGCTCGCGATTTCCCTTGCCACGAACCCTGATTTGTGTAGCCTTTGCCAGCACGCTCCAGGTGCCCTAATTTGGAAGGGGAAGCTTTTGTGGTTAATTACGATAATTCCCAGTTATCGTAACCAAGAAATTGCAGCAGTATGCTTCGCTTGTTCACCTGTTTGAGGGGCGCGAGGGCGTGGGTCAACGCCACGCTGGTAAAACTTAATCGCAAGTTTTCACGATGTGATTACGGAGATGCGGTGCGCGTAGTCGCGAAACCGTATTTGTCGTCCGTTAGCTTTTGTGGGTGCCCGGTAGGCAAAATTTTAAAACAGCCTCGTATGCAACTCCAATAATGAATAAGTCGCCAAGCTTTGATATTGTGCGAAATTTATTTGTGGTTTGTTTTTCTTGAAGCAACAGGCCACCAGGCATGACAGGATATGGACAATACCATTGATCGGCGAGCGATGTCTTGTGTGCTCCGGCCCCATATCCTGTTTGAGCACACCAAGCAATGTTTCTATGATAAAACGCTTTCGTAACAATAGCTTGTCAAAAAGTGGCATGAGGTAATTCTTCATGTTCTTGCGCATACCCACCAGAATATGCAGGCCCTTCTTGCAGAGTTTTTCGAACCATTCGGCATAAATATAACCCTTGTCGGCAAGCAATATACCCTTCAGGCCAGCGGTCAGTTTGGCCAGTGGCACACGATCATCAACATTGCCAGGGGTGATGTGAGCGCCCGCAATCGCGCCCTTGTGGTTGATAATCAGATGCAATTTGAAGCCAAAAAACCAGCCCGTTGTTGTTTTGCCTCGTTCCGCCAGCCCTTCAAAAACCTTGTGTCTGGCAATCCGTTTGTTGTGGCAGATCTTCAGGCAAGAACTGTCAACCACATAAAGACCGGTCTTTTCGCCCTGCGCGACAAGCATGTGCAACAGCACACTCAAAGGCGCAAACAAGTGCTTTTGCAAGACAATAAAGCGTTCACAGGTGGGAATCCTCTGCGTTTATCCATTATTGAGGTTAACTGGCCAAATGGGGTAAATTGGGCCAGTCCGCGACTGCTGACCTTTCTCGATTATCCTGGTGCTGTTGAAGTTACCAGCAATGCTTGCGAACGGGCTCTTCGACCGGCAGTCATCCAGCGCAAGGTCACCAACGGCTTCCGCTCAATGTGGGCGGCTGAGAGCGATTGCGCCGTCAGAACCGTGGTCGATACCGCAAAACTCGCCGGAAAATCCCCGTTTCAGACCCTTTTGACCACAACAACCTGAAATCTGGACGTAAAATGCCCAGATGGTCGGGGTGAATAATTACAAGAACAGGTCTAAAATTTGGGTATATTTTAACATCTGCTTAGCGATGTCTGGAAACCAGCTGTAAAGTTCGGTGCGCTAAAACAGCTAACTGGTATTTATATTTTGGAGGTTAGTTATGGATAGTTTGGCGAAAAAATTTCTCCTAAACAAAAAGGGCACAATCGCCATTATGTTTTCGATAGCGTTGCTGCCGGTGTTGTTGAGTGTTGCTGTCGCTGTGGACTATACCAGAATATATCGTGTTGAAACCCAAATGCAAGACTCCCTGGATAGCGCCGTCCTGGCGACAACAGCGATTAGCAATGGTGGGACAAAAGAATTCGCAATGCAATTCTATGGTGCGCAAAATACCCACGGCGTTGTAACGAAATACCAGAAACGGAATTCCAGCAACGGTATGTTCGTGTTGTTGGAGGCTGAATATAATGTACCTACTATTTTTGCCAAACTTTATGGCCAAGAGTCGATGCCTGTCAAAGTAAGGTCTGAAGCTGTTGCGCCCAACATGCTTTCATCCTTGCGGTTTCGCATTGACAGTGCGAATGGCGAACTCAGCAAGGACGTAATATTGAAAGGGTACGATAAAGTAACTGGCAAGAGAGTTAATTTGCTAAATATGGCATATAGGTATCCGCCCAGAAGATTTGCATCGAGTAATTCAGGCTGGATTGATATATCAGGTTACGAACGGTTATATATGGTATATTACATAAAGAAATCTAGTTATCATTACAGATGGTATTGTGGATATAGTGGAAGAAAATGTCCTGTTGTCAGGAGTAATGATCAAAAATATTCAAATCGAATTGGCATTGATGGAGTGCAACAACGTAAAAATATAAAACTTGATATTTTTGGAGGTTTAGGATGTAATGAGACACGACAAATTGGTTGGGAAGATCTTTATCCCAGAGGTTATAGGCATATGGATTTCTTCTTCAAACTAGAGGGAAAATGTTCTAACGCTGGTACTAGAAATAATGTCCGGTTGACACAATAATGCCTGCCAATCTGTTTGAGAGTTACTGTCAAATCTGGTGTTTGAGGGTTGTTGGTCATGCGGCGATCTTATCTGTTTTTGCTGTTTCAATTCCGTCTTTGAATTTGACGCCGGTGATGACTTTAGCGAGGGTGTTAAAGCCGCGTAGCCTCCTCCAGTTTTGTTGCGCACATTGCCCAGGTTTGAACACCATGTGCAGCATGCCATCGCGGGTCAGACAGCCCTTTGAACGTTTGGTGCGATGTCTGATTGTGGCAAAGGTGGATTCAATCGGATTGGTCGTGCGAATGCTCTGCCAATGGCGGGCCGGGAAGTCGAAAAATACCATCAGTTCCTCTCGATCTTTTTGTAGGCACAGTGCCGCCTTTAGATATTTGGGCCGGTAGATTTTAATAAACAGGTCGAATGCCTTTTCCGCATCAGTTTTGGTCTCGGCTTTCCAGATGTAAGTTGCGGTCTGGCGTTTATCCATGTTGCCAGGCTCGGGCATTTCCGCCAGCATGGTGATCGTGGTTGTTGTTCCCACACCTGGGATTGAGGAAAGAATAGCAAACAGCCTCGACAACTCATCATGCTCTCCAATAATGGCCAGGCACTCGCTCTCAAGGGCTTTGAGATGTCGTTCTATTTGTCTCAGGCGCTGTTCGTTGTGGCGCTTTAGAATTTTGAAAAAAAAGTGGAACTGCGGTTCCTTGCAGCGGTCCGGTCCTTGATCAACGCCTCACGGCCAGCACCAAATCATGCAGTTTTTCAACCACATCACTATTCGGCTGGTTTAAATTGAGCGGTAATGCAGTCCCCATGGCAGCCTGACTGCGAGCACCGACAAGGCGATAGCGATTGATCCAAGTTTCGCCAATTGCCCCCCGCCTCACACCCCTTCACTCTCGGCCCAGTCGGTCAGTTTTTCCATAAAGGCGCTGCATTGGTGCATCTGCGCCACGTCGATATATTCGTCCGGCAGGTGCGCCTGTTCGATGCTGCCGGGGCCGAAGATGACACCGGGCACGCCAGCCTTTTGAAAATGACCGGCCTCGGTGCCATAGGAAACCCGACCCGAACGGTTGAGGCCAGTGAGGTGGCGGATCAGGCTTTCGGCTGGCGAATCCGCATCAGGCAACAACGCCGGCACGTCGATACGCATCGTCGTGGTAACGCCCGCCTCACTGGAAATCACTTTTAAGCCAGGCACAATTTCACTGTCAATATATGCCCTGACCTCGGCTTCAAGCGCGTCGACGTCGTCGGAGGGAAGGGCGCGAAATCCCCATGAAAAGCGGCAGGCGGCGGGGATGATATTGTGCGCCGTGCCGCCTTTAATAGTGCCCAGATCGATCGACGTGTGCGGCGGCACAAAGCCGTTTTGCGGATCGGCATTTTCGCTCAACCGGGTTTGCAAGTCGTCGATAAAGGTGATGATCTTGGCAGCCGCCATGATGGCATTGGCGCCAAGCTCCGGGCGGCTTGAGTGACCATCGACGCCATGCACTTCGGTGATGAAACCGCGCCCGCCCTTGTTGCCGCCGATAATCTGCATCGATGTCGGTTCACCGACAATCACCGCCACCGGCAGCGGCAGGTTTTCGGCCATGTCTATAATCAGTTCTCTAACCCCGGCGCAGCCGACCTCTTCGTCAAAAGAAAAAGCAAAATGGATCGGCGTCTTCAAATTGCGCGATTTCATATCGGCAGCATGGGCAAGCGCGCAGGCGACAAAGCCCTTCATGTCGGCCGTGCCGCGGCCATAAAGGCGGTCGCCGCGCCGGGCCATCTCAAACGGATCGCTGGTCCATTGCTGGCCGGCTACCGGCACCACGTCGGTATGGCCGGAAAGCACGATACCGCCCTTTTCCTGCGGTCCTATAGTTGCCCACAGATTGGCCTTGTTGCCTTGCTCATTAAATGTCAGCCGGCTTTCGATGCCGAGCGCGGTGAGATAGTCACGCGCATCGTTGATCAGCTCGAGATTAGATTTGAACGACGTGGTGTCGAAGGCAATCAACCGGTCAAGCATGGCAATGCAATCATCACTGGTTGGTTTGGCAAGGGGCATGTTTTTTCCTTAAATCATTTCTGGCAATGTTGTCGCTGGCGGCGTGTTGCGGCTTCTGGTCGAACGGACAATGCCGTCGATAATGGTCATGCCGACGCCTGGCAGATTGCCCTGACGCACGCTTTCAAGCATTGTCTTGCCCGGCGCGTGCTGGGCCTGATCAATAAGAATGAAATCGGCTGATTTGCCAATCTCGATCAGGCCGCAATCGAGATCGCGCATGCGTGCGGTGTTGCCGGTGGCAAAGCAAAATGCCACCTCGGCCGGAATATCGCCCAGGCTCGACAACATGGCGATCATCCGCAATATGCCGAGCGGCTGAACGCCGGAACCGGCGGGCGCGTCGGTGCCGAGAATCACCCGTTCGGCCTGATTAAGCTCAAACGCCGTGCGCACCGCCAACAGGGCGGCTCGTTCATTGCCGTTATGCACCACCTCTATGCCGCGCAGGCAGCTTTCGCACAGGCAGATGATCTGATCGTCTGGCAGCGCCGTGTGGCCGCCATTGATGTGGCCAATGATATCGGCATCGGCCTCAAGCACCACATCCTTGTCGATAAGCCCGGAACCGGGGATGGAAGGCCCGCCGGTGTGAATGGTGCTTTGGATGCCATATTTGCGCGCCCATTTTACCATCTGCGCCGCCGTCTCGCCCGCCTTGACCGAACCAAGGCCGACCTCGCCCAATAGCGTGACACCGGCCTCGGCCAGTTCCTTGAAATCATGCTCCTCCATGCCCTCTTCAATGACCGGTGCGCCGGCATGTACCTTGACCCCTGAAGGGCGGAAATTCTCGTACCAGCGCTGCGAGGCGATGGCCAACGCCTTCAGGCCGACAATGTCTTTCGGCCGGCCCGGCATATGCACTTCGCCGGCGGAAATCATCGAGGTGACACCGCCATGCAGGCACGAATCGATCCAGTTGATCTGCTGCTGGCGCGGCGTGTAATCGCCGATCACCGGGTGCACATGGCTATCGATCAGACCGGGGCAAAGCGTCGTGCCCCTGGCGTCGATGGTGGTGTCGGCCTGCTCTGTATCGAGATCTGTCGCATAGCCAATGGCGGCAATACGACCGTCGACGGCGGTAACGCAATCGCCATCAAGCAGCGGGGTGGCCATATCGCCACTTAGCATGAGACCGATGTTTTTGATCACCAGTTTTTGTCCGCTCATGGTGTCCTCCCGGATTTATTGCTTGTCTATTTGTATGCAAATGATTGGCCAGGAGAAAAGAAAATGCAAGAGTGGCGGAGCAATTAGACTGGTGGTGACGAGGTGATGGCGAATACCAAGGAATTAGCGGCAGAAAACTACCGCCTCGACGAGCAAATCGGCTTTATTCTGCGGCAAGTCTCCCAGCGCCACACGGCGATATTTGCTGGCCTGATGGCGGACGGGTTGACCCCGACCCGCTTTGCCGCACTGGCTAAACTGCATCAGCTGGGCGCCATGGCCCAAAACGAACTCGGGCGCCAAACAGCGATGGACGCCGCCACCATCAAAGGCGTCGTCGACCGGCTGGAATTACGCGGCATGGTGGAAGTCGCGCCAGACCCGAATGACGGGCGCAAGCGGGTAATCAGATTAACAGAAAAATCACGTGCATTGATTGTCGAGGCCATTTCGTTGGCTCAGGAAATTACCGAGCAGACCCTGGCGCCGTTGGATGCGGAGGAAAGGCAGGGATTGCTGCAGCTGTTGGCAAAGATGGTGTGAATGTGGGGCGCCATGGGCCAAATTATTGACGGGGTGGTAGTTGGTCTTTTGGGCAAGAATAATTCCCGCTTGCCCGTTGGTTTCAAGTCGGTAAACTTGGCCTGACACACCCGCAGATAGAGAAAGTGAAACAGCAATGCCCGATATAACCCCGTCTGCCACCGATGTCCTGCTTGTTATCGATGTTCAATATGATTTTTGTTCTAGCGGCAATTTGGCCGTGCCGGGTGGCGACGAGGTGGTGCCGGTGATCAATGCCCTCGGCCAGCGGTTTGAAAACGTCATCCTGACGCAGGACTGGCACCCGGCGGGACATTCCTCCTTTGCTTCATCCCACGATGGCAAAGAGCCGTTCGGCGAAATCGACATGCCCTATGGGCCACAGACATTATGGCCTGACCATTGTGTGCAGGGCAGCCGTGGAGCGGCGCTGCATGAAGGACTGGAGTTACCCCATGCGGCGATGATCGTACGAAAGGGCTTTCGCAAACAGATAGACTCCTATTCGGCATTTTTTGAAAACGATCACAAGACACCCACCGGTCTTGCCGGCTACTTGCGTGAGCGCGGCTTTACCAGGGTTTATTGCACCGGGCTGGCGACCGATTTTTGTGTCCGGTTTTCAGCCGTTGATGCGCGCGCTGAGGGTTTTGAGACGGTAGTGATTGAAGATGCCTGCCGGGCAATCGACATGGCGGGCTCGCTTGATGCGGCACGGGCCGATATGAAGGCCAAGGGTGTGGCGCTGCGATAACGCCACCGCAAAATGGTCTGGTTATCAAGTCTGCTCTAATTCAGCCACACCATGAACAGGCCGAAATTGCGCCCGAAGGGCCGGGTGAGGGCGTCCCAGGTGCGCTGGCTTGTCACTTCCTTTCCGGTCTCGAAATAGGCAACAGCGTTCGGCCCGCTTAAAAACATCACCAGATCGAAATGCCTTGCCTGTTCAAAGAAACGACGCAGATTGATGCCCTTGGAAAAACGTAAATGCGGCAACAGTTTTTCGCCATTCAGCACGGCTTCCGCCTCATCGATGATCTTTAGCCAGGAAGTAATAAGCTCCTTTGTCATCCTTACGCCATCAAATGGGCTGTCCTGGTTGGCGTTGGGCAGCCATTCGCGGTCGTTGTCGGTTTCCGCCATCGCCGCTTTCCAGGTGACACGGTTTAACCGCATGACTTCCAGATAGTTTTGCCGCACCTTTAAGAGACGTTGCGGTTCCACTACCTGCCAGTTAATGGTGTGGATGAAAATCAGTGGATCAAAAATCTGCTCGATAAAGCCGCCCTGTTGGGTGGCACCCAATTCTCGTAGTCTTTGCGTCTTGCTGGCGGTTTCGTCGTCCAGCGCCTTCTTCTCGGTTTTTTGCGCCTCGGTCAGTTCAATCGCGTCGATTTCGCCTTTTATGTCTTGGCGCTCCTGCTGGTCGGCAGCACTGCCCGATTTGAGCAGTTTGCGAAGTTTTCGCTGCAATTGACGCTTTTTGGTGCTCATCTCGGGCGAAATGCGGATTTTGCGGCTTTGACGCTTAAGGGTTTGAATTTCGGCCCGAATAGCGCGAACCTTATTCATATCGGGGGTGATTTTTTTCAATTCCCGGCCAAAGCTGGTCGCCTCAGCTCCAAAGATCATGTGGAAACTGTTTTCGTAAGAGGCTTGAAAATCAAAGGCCAGAAAGAAATTGCCAATACCCATCAGCGCGTTGGCATAGCCTTGCAGCCAGGTGACATCGGCGGTGTCGAAGTGAATTGCCGCATCGGGCAATTGCTCCGCCGGCCTGCCACCGGACATCGCCATCAACGCCCCCAACATGGTTTCATTGTCGCTAATCGTGCCGTCATTATTGAGATCAACCGCAACTTTGAAGGGATCAAATGGCAGTTTCACTGGCCGCCCGGCGACCTCGTCAAGTAGCGCCACCGATTTTTCAAGATCGCCAACAAACTGGCTGAATATGCCTCGGACAATTTCGTAATTTGCCACTTCCGGTTGGGGGTTGGCCGGTACCGGTAGCCGCAGGATCGGCACAACGTTGCGCATGCGCCGGTTCAACTGGCGCTCAAGTTCATTGCCCGCACCGTAACGATAGAGATTTGTTTGCAAATTGCTGATTGCAGCCATAAATTGCAATGATCCGGCGGCAAACCGGGCTTCGATGTCGTTGGCATCGGCGGCAGCTATTGCTGTCAGCGCCGTCACGCCTTCGCTGAATTTGCCATGCTGAACGAATTGCTGGAATTTTTCCGCGCTTTGCTGTGATGCGTTGGCGGCTGAAAACGGCAAAACCAAAAACGCAATGCAAATGAGCCGGCAGAATATGCTATTCATAAATTCACCTCAAAAATGTCATTTGTCGTTACTGAAACCAAGTACTCAAATTTGGTGAAAAGATGATGACGGGGCGGTAGTTTTGACAAGGGTAATTACTTGACGTCAGATTGTTTGATTTCCCATCTGCGATAGGTTTGTCTACGATTCGTTTTTGATGCCACGGTTCACCGGATTGACATAGGGAAATGCTCTTGACCAACGATCAGATTATTCTGTTTTCCATCTTCGCCATTGTCTTCCTGCTATTTCTGTGGGGCCGCTGGCGCTATGATCTGGTAGCTTTTGCCGCGCTCCTGGTCGGCGTTGTTGTCGGTGTTGTGCCCACCAAGGATGCTTTTTCCGGTTTTGGCCATCCGGCCACTTTGGTGGTGGCGCTTGTATTGGTGGTTTCGGCCGGGCTGGTAAAATCCGGTGCGGTGCATTTGATCACCCGCACCATGGTGGACGCCTCGCGTGGGCTTGCCGCCCATATTGCCATCATGGGGGGCATCGGCGCGGTGCTTTCGGCATTCATGAACAATGTGGCGGCGCTGGCGCTGTTGATGCCGGTCGATATGCAAACGGCGCGCAAGGCATCGCGCAGCCCCGGGTTGACCTTGATGCCGCTGTCATTTGCCACCATCCTTGGCGGCATGGTGACGCTGATCGGCACGCCGCCCAATATTATCATTGCGTCGATCAGGGAGAAGGAGCTTGGGGCGCCGTTCCTGATGTTTGACTTTGCCCCTGTCGGCCTGGTGGCGGCCATCGCCGGCCTGCTATTTGTGGCGCTGATCGGTTGGCGGATGATCCCGACGGCCAATCTCGGCGATGGAGATGCGGCCAAACACTTCGAATTGGCCGACTATGTTGCCGAAATGACAGTGCCAAAGGATTCGGTGCTGATTGGTCAACGCATCCGCGATCTTGATGCGGAAGTCGAAAAGGTCGATGTGATCATCATTGGGCTGGTCCGTGGTGGCCGCAGATTGTTCGGTGGCGCCCGCAACAGGATCATCGAAGAGGGCGATGCGCTGGTGGTCGAAGCAGATCCTGAGGCGCTGGAAGAGTTTCGCATTTCATCCAAGTTGGTGTTGGGCGACAAGGAAGCTGCCGACCAATCGCAAGCGGTGAGCGAGGGCCAGAGCCTGATGGAGGTTGTGGTCCAGGGAGACTCGCGTATTGCCGGAAAAACCGCACTTTCGATCGGTCTGTTGTGGCGGCACGGGGTCAATCTGCTGGGCATTTCGCGCGGTGGCAAGCGCATCAAAACTCGGGTTCGGCGTACTAAAATCAGGCCGGGGGACGTGCTGTTATTGCTTGGTCCGAACGCTGAATTGCCTGAAATCGCCCATTGGCTTGGCGCCCTGCCGCTGGCGGAACGTGGGCTGATTGTGACCCAGGACAGCAAAACCTGGCTGGCTGTCGGCATTTTTGTGGCGGCCATTGCTGCCTCCAGCTTCGGGCTGATTTATTTGCCGGTGGCGCTTGGTTGCGTGGTGGCGCTCTATGTGCTTTCCGGCATCGTGCCGGTCCGCGAAGTCTATGACGACATTTCTTGGCCGGTGGTGGTGTTGCTTGGTTCGATGATCCCGCTGGGTGCAGCACTTGACGCCGCTGGCGGTACGGCGCTGATCGCCGGCATGATTGTCAACATCACCGAAGGCATGCCCGCCTGGGCTATTCTGGCCGTGTTGATGGGTGTCACAATGACCCTGTCGGATGTGCTCAACAACACCGCCACGACCATTGTTGCAGCACCCATCGGTATTTCGATCGCGCGCACACTGGAAGTCAACCCGGATCCGTTTTTAATGGCCGTTGCCGTTGCCGCTTCCTGCGCCTTTCTCACCCCAATCGGCCACAAGAACAACACGCTGGTGCTCGGCCCCGGCGGCTATTCTTTCGGCGATTACTGGCGCATGGGCCTGCCGCTGGAGATCATCATTCTTGCGGTATCAATTCCGGCCATCCTGGTTTTCTGGCCACTTTGATCGGGCGTAAACAACGACGGTTAAAGCCGCTCTTCTTCCACCGCATGGCAGGTGACGAAGGCGCCATTGGCGCCCAAAATCGCCGGGATTTCGTTTTTACAACGCTGATTTGCAAAGGGACAGCGGGGATGAAACGTGCATCCCGATGGCGGGCTGATCGGATTGGGAATTTCACCTTCAACCGGCTTGCGGTCGCGACCGGTCATATCGAGGTCCGGCACAGCATCAAGCAACATGCGGGTATAGGGATGGCGCGGGTTTTTAAACAATTCCTTGGCCGCCGCGATTTCTACGATGCGACCCAGATACATAACGCCGATACGGGTGGCCATGTGGCGGACGACGGACAGATCGTGGCTGATAAATAGAAAGGTAAGGCCAAACTCGTCCTGCAGATCGCGCATCAAATTGAGAATTTGCGCCTGGACTGAAACATCGAGCGCCGATGTCGGCTCATCGCAGATAATGAAATTCGGTTTGGAAGCCAGCGCACGGGCGATGCAAATTCGCTGGCGTTGGCCGCCGGAAAACTCATGCGGAAATTTTCGTCCATCCGAAGGGTCAAGCCCGACCAAAGTGAGCAGTTCGCCGACCCGGCGCGTTGTGGCGGTATCGTCGGCCTCAAGCTTGAAGGCGCGAATGGGTTCGGCGATGATTTTATCGACCCGCCAGCGCGGATTAAGGCTGGCGAACGGGTCCTGGAAAATCATCTGGATCTTGGCGCGCATCTGGCGCATCCTGACAGCTTGAGACTTGTCGGCAAGGTCCAGGTCACCAATGCGGATATGGCCCTTGGTCGGTGGCAAAAGACCGACAACCATGCGTGCAACGGTCGACTTGCCGGAGCCCGATTCCCCCACCAGCGCGAAGGTTTCGCCTTCGACGATTTTAAACGATACATCGTCAACCGCGCGAAGCAGCTTTCGGCCCTCACGCTCGATGATGCGATTGAGCAGCGGCCTGGAGACATCGAACATGCGGGTCAGATTGGTGACTTCGACCAGCTCTTTTTCAGCCATCATCACCTCCATAAAGCCAGCAGGCGGCACGGGAGTTACCGACGTCAATCAATGGCGCCCGGCTGGTGGTACAGGGCGAAAAAGCTTTGGTGCATCTTGGATGAAACGAGCAACCGTCTGGAATGGCGTTCAAACGCGGCATCGAGCCCGGGATTTGTATTAACCTGTCTTCGATACTTTCCATTGAGGGAATAGAACTCATCAAACCGCTGGTATAGGGGTGCATTGGTGACTTGATCAGATTACGCGTGGTGCCGATTTCGGCAATCTGGCCGGCATAGAGCACCGCCACCCGGTCGGCGGTTTCGGCGATGACACCCATATCATGGGTGATTAGCAAAACGGCCGTGCCGCGCTCGTGGCAGAGCTTCTTTAAAAGCGCGATGATTTGCGCCTGAACCGAAACATCAAGCGCGGTGGTCGGTTCATCGGCAATGATCAGATCCGGTTCGGCGGCCAGCGCAAGGGCGATCACCACCCGTTGGCGCATACCGCCGGAAAACTGATGCGGATACCCGTCAATGCGGGTTTCGGGTGCCGGTATGCCGACCTCGTCGAGCAATTCGATGGCCTTTGTTCGCGCCTTGCTGGCCGAAAGCGGCAGATGGGTCTGAATGGTCTCGACCAATTGTTCTCCCACCCGGTAAAGCGGATTGAGGCTGGTCAGCGGGTCCTGGAAAATCATCGCAATGCGCTTGCCGCGCAGTTTGCGCATCTGGTCATGGTCAAACTGGTCGATGCGCTGGCCATCGAAGGTAATCGAACCGCCGGCAATGCGACCGGGAGGTTCAAGAAGGCCAATGATGGCAGCACCGGTGAGCGATTTTCCGGCACCCGATTCACCCACCATACCAAGCACTTCACCGGCCTCGATGTCGAAGGAGATTTCGTCCACTGCGCGTAAAAGCGCCCGCCTTGTGGGAAACTCGACAATCAGATCGCGGACCTGGAGAAGGGGCTCACTCATAAATCACCGCAACTTTGGATTAAGCGCATCGCGCAGCCAGTCGCCCAGAAGATTGACCGACAGCACCAGCACAGCCAGGGCCGCACCGGGGAATATGGTTATCCACCATTCACCGGAAAACAGAAAATCCTGACCGATGCGAATTAGGGTGCCGAGCGAGGGTTGGGTAACCGGAATGCCGACACCCAGGAAGGAAAGTGTCGCCTCGGTGATAATCGCCAGCGCCAGATTGATGGTCATGATCACCAGCACTGGTCCGAGCACATTGGGCAACACATGACGCACCATGATCGTCAGCGGTTTAAGGCCGATCAGCTTGGCGGCCTGAACATATTCGCGCTCCTTTTCAACCAGCACCGAAGAGCGCACGGTGCGCGCATATTGCACCCAGAACGACAGGCCAATGGCCAGTACCAGCACCCAAAAGGCCGAATCCTCGCGCCGCAAGCTCGGGAAAAGGCCGGAAACAGTGCCATCAATCAAAAGGGCAATGAGAATTGAAGGAAAAGTCAGTTGGATATCGGCAATGCGCATGATCAGCGTATCAACAAAGCCACCGACATAGCCGGAGATTAAACCAAGACTGATGCCAAGGATTGCCGCAAAGGCCACGCTGGCAAAGCCGACCGCAAGCGAAAGGCGTGAGCCGTACATGATGGCGGACAGCATGTCGCGACCCTGGTCGTCGGTACCGATCGGGAATTTCGCCATGCCATCTTCTTGCCATGAGGGAGGGGTCAGACCGTCCATCAGATCAAGGCTGGCCAGGTCGAACGGGTTTTGTGGCGAAATCAGTGGCGCAAATAATGCCAAGGCGAAGTAAAGCAGGGTGACGAAGGCGGCAACCATGACAACTTTCGACTGGCGAAAGGAATAGAAAATATCGCTGTCGAGGGCCCGGGCTAAAAGCCCTTTTTCTTCGCTTGTTGCAATTGCCGGTAAATCACTCACGTGGCACCACCGGTCACGCGAATGCGCGGGTCAACGGCAACGTATAATAGATCAACAATCAGATTGATGGTCACAAACAAGAAGCCGATTAACATCAGATAGGCGGCCATGATCGGGATATCGACATTTTGCACCGACTGCAGGAACAGTAGGCCCATTCCAGGCCACGAAAACACTGTCTCGGTGATGATGGCAAAGGCAATGACCGAACCAAGTTGCAGGCCGGTGATGGTGATTACCGGCACCATGGTGTTTTTTAAGGCGTGGCCAAAATTGACGGCACGGCGGGAAAGGCCACGGGCCCGGGCAAATTTGATATAGTCGGTGCGCAAGACCTCCAGCATCTCGGAGCGCACCAGACGCATGATCAGCGTCATCTGGAACAGTCCAAGGGTAATGGACGGCAAAATCAAGGCTTTCCAGCCCGAAACGGTCAACAGGCCGGTGGACCAGAAGCCGAGTTTTACCACTTCGCCACGGCCAAATGATGGAAGCACCTGGAAATTAACCGCAAAAACAAAGATCAACAGGATGCCAATGAGAAATGTCGGCAGCGAAATGCCGACCAGTGATACGGTCAGAAATGTTTTCGAAAGCCAGGAATCACGATTCAGGCCGGTGTAGACACCCATGGGAATGCCCACGAGCATGGCAAAAAGCGCCGACATGAACGACAATTCAAGCGTCGCCGGGGCGCGTTTACCAATCATTTTAGCGACCGGCTGCTTGAACTGGTAGGAAGTGCCGAAGTCAAATTGCGCGGCGCCACCGATAAAGCGAAAAAACTGGGTCAGCACCGGTGCGTTGAGGCCCAGCTTTTCCCGCAGCGCTTCGCGTTGTTCCGGCGTGGTTTCTATGCCCACCATCTGGTTGACCGGGTCGCCGACAAAGCGAAACAGAGTGAACGAAATCAACGCGACGACAAACATCACGATTATCGACTGAAAAATCCGCCGGATCATGAACGCGAGCATTGATCACCCCTCCCTGGAGACCCGAAATATATCACCGGACGTCTTGTCCGCATCAAGCCGGTCTGCACCCGATTCCCTTGTAGCCAAAAAACACCGGTACCGGCAGTCCACGATACCGGTGATAACCTTGAACTTCGCGCAATCCATAAATCCCACGAAGCATGATCCGAAGACAGTTTTCCAAAGATCACCCGCCCAGTTGTCAAAAGAACAGGGCGGATGATCAATTTACCGGTCAGTTCTTGTTGACGTAGTACATCATGAACTGGTTGTCAGCGCGCTGTTCGAGCTTGATCTTGTTGGAAACACCCCAGGCCAGACCCTGTTGATGCAGCGGAATATAGGCCACTTCATCCGTAGTCATCTTGTAAGCTGCGGCAATCAGATCATCGCGTTTGGCCGGATCGTTTTCCACCAGGACCTGCTTGGCCAATTCGTCAACCTCGGGATTGCAGTAACCACCGAGATTGAACGGGCTGCCGGCACCTTTTTCGTCACGGCAACCATGCAGATTGGAGATGACGTTCCAGGAATCAAGCGAACCAGGGGTCCAGCCGAGCAGGAAGAAGGAGGTTTCAAAGGCGTTTGAAGCCAGCACTTTAGCGAAATATTTCGACTTTGGCTGGGCATTCAAATTGACCTTGATACCGGCCTTGGCAAGCATCGAAGTGACCGCCTGACAAATTGCTTCATCGTTGACATAGCGATCGTTCGGGCAGTCCATACCAACTTCAAAACCGTCCGGATAACCGGCTTCAGCAAGCAAAGCCTTGGAAGCCGCCACATCGTAGGGATAACGCTTGAACTGGTCTGCTTTGGAAAACAGGAACGGAGAAATCATCAGCGCCGACGGGGTCGACAGGTCGCGCATCACTTTTATCTTGATCGCTTCGATATTGATCGCCTGGTAGAATGCCTTGCGTACCCGCACGTCCTTAAACGGGTTCTTGCCCTTGACGCTGGATTCCAGCAATTCATCGCGAATCTGGTCCATGCCAAGGAAAATCGTCCGCAGTTCCGGCCCGGTCAGCGCCAAGGTTTCAGCGTTATCATTGACCCGCTTTAGGTCTTGCACCGGAACGGGATAGACCATGTCCATTTCGCCGGAAAGAAGGGCCGCCACGCGGGTTGCATCGGAAGCAATGGTGGTGAATTCCACCTTATCGATATTGTGCTTGGGGCTATCCCACCAACCGCCGTTAACCTCAAGCGTGGTAGCAACGCCGGCCTCGTGAGAAGTCACCTTGAACGGGCCGGTGCCGTTGGCTGCCAGAGAAATCTTGGTAGCTGAATCATCTGATGCCGAAGTTACCTTGACGGAACCGTTGGCTTCTGCCCACTCCTTATCGATTATCGACCAGGTGCCCCATTCGTAGTGCAGGATCGGGTTTGGCGAGGCCAATTCAACGTCAACCGTATGGTCGTCTACCTTGACGAATTTTGCCCCTTTGGGAAGGCGTGTGGTTAAATCGGAGCCTTCGGAAATCACCCTGGCGGCGGAGAATACCACATCGTCAGCGGTGAAATCATTGCCGTTATGGAACTTAACGCCCTTGCGCAGATGGAACCGCCATTTTGTCGGTGACAGCACTTCCCAGCTTTCCGCCAATGCGGGTTGGATATCAAGGTCTGGTCCGCGGCGAATCAATCCCTCATAGACATTACCAAGGAACCCGAGCGTAAAAGTTTCATTAAGCGAATAGGGATCAAGCGACTTCAGCGATCCCTGAAAGGCAAATTTCAGGGTTTCCGCCGAGCTTTGTGCCGCCCCCATGCCAAGCACTAAAGCACTTGCCAATAGGGCGGACTTAAGATTTTTGAATTTCATCCAGTTTCTCCTTGTTGCAATTTTGCGGTGTCATCTCGAACCGCGCTTGACGCCAACTAAGCACAAGTTTTCGCGGTCGTCTATCGGCTTGCAGGATCAAGCCAACAGGTTTATGCAGGCAAGTTGCAATATCTGACAGCGACTGCCGAACCGCAGCTCGTTAATTCCAATCATTTTCCATCGGGATTGTTCCGCCACATGCCTATAATCAATCGTATTGCCGAGTTTCATGATGAGATCGCTGAATGGCGGCAGAATATTCATGCTCACCCCGAACTGTTGTATGAGGTCCATCGCACGGCGGCTCTGGTGGCCGAAAAGCTGACCGAATTCGGCCTCGATGAGGTGGCAACGGGCATTGGTCATACTGGCGTCGTTGGGGTGATTAAGGGAAAACAGACTACCAGCGGCCGGGTGATTGGTCTTCGCGCCGACATGGACGCCCTGCCGATGGAGGAGAAGACCGGCAAGGATTATGCCTCGACCATTCACGGCAGAATGCATGCCTGCGGACATGATGGTCACACGGCGATGTTGCTTGGCGCGGCAAAATATATGGCCGAGACACGAAATTTCGATGGCGAGGTGGTCGTAATATTTCAGCCGGCGGAAGAGGGCAAGGCTGGCGCCAAAGCGATGATCGATGATGGCATGATGGATCGCTGGAGTATCAATGAAGTCTATGGCATGCACAATCGGCCTGGCCTGGCTGCCGGCACCTTCGGGCTTCGCCCGGGGCCGTTGATGGCGGCGACAGACGAATTCTGCATGCATATCGAAGGCGATGGTGGCCACGCGGCCCGACCGCATGAATCGACCGACCCCATTCTGATCGGGACACAGATTTATCAGGCCTTGCAGGGAATTGTTGCGCGCAATGTCGATCCGCTCGATTCAGCGGTGCTTTCGGTTGCCGTCTTCAACGCTGGTGAGGCGTTTAATATCATTCCACAACGAGCAGAACTACGTGGTACCGTTCGTACTTTAAAGCGCGAGGTCAGGGAACTGGTTGAACTGCGAATGAATGAACTGGTAGCGGCCATTGCCACCGCGCATGGCGCCAGGGTTCACATCGACTATCAGCGTGGTTACCCGATGACAATCAATCACGAGGCTCAAACTTTCAATGCGGCCAAAGCAGCTCGCCATGTTTGCGGTGATGCCAATGTCGACACAAATCATCCTGTCTCGATGGGAGCTGAAGACTTTTCCTACATGTTGCTTGAACGTCCCGGCGCGCACATATTTATCGGCAATGGCGATTCCGCCAAGCTGCACCATGAAGAATATGACTTTAACGACGAAATAATCCCGGTCGGGTGCTCCTATTGGGCCCGGCTTGTGGAACAAACATTGCCCGTTGATTGAGCAATGCAAAGCAGCAGACAGGGCCGGCAAAACGGCATTAGATCAATGGTTGCTGTTTTCAATTTCCTTTATAACGGATAGGCTCGTCCCATGTTTACCAGTGTTCCCCATACTATCTCCGCCGCTGAATTTACTGTTCCGTGCGAAAAACTGGGCGAGACGCTCACTTTCTTCCGCGAGAGACTGGGTTTTCGACTTGATATTATTGCGCCGGCCGACGATCCGCAGATCGCCGTCGTTAGCGGTTACGGCCTGCGGCTGCGGCTTGCACGCGGTGTTGAGGGTTCAGCCGGTAGCATCCGCCTGGTGTGTGACGATCCGGTTGCCGCCTCAAACGGAGAGGGGAAACTAGTCGCGCCCAATGGCACTCACATCGAATGGGTTGCGGCTAATCCGCCCTTGGTGGTTCCACCGGCTAAACACGCCCTGATCGTTAACAAAAAGAAGGATAATTCCGACATCATCGTTGGTCGCGCCGGCATGTGTTATCGCGATCTCATTCCCGGGCGACTGGGCGGCCATGTGATTGCCTCACAGATTTCCATTGCCGATGAGGGGCCGGTGCCGGATAACGTGCATTATCACAAGGTGCATTTCCAGATCATTTA
Source organism: Rhizobiaceae bacterium (assembly GCA_965248135.1). Classification (GTDB taxonomy): domain Bacteria; phylum Pseudomonadota; class Alphaproteobacteria; order Rhizobiales; family Rhizobiaceae; genus SZUA-100. The sequence continues at coordinate 32,446 of CBDFIN010000009.1, forward strand.
TTGCTACAAAGGTTGGGTGAAGGTGCTTTACGAAGATAATGGCCCGCCTATCCTGCTTAAGGCCGGGGACTGTTTTTTGCAGCCGCCGGAAATCCGCCACCGGGTACTTGAATCTTCCGCCGGTCTGGAAGTGATCGAGGTCAGCGTACCGTCCGAGCACTTGACCTATCTTGATCATGAGATGGAGCTACCGACGCCACAGCTGCGCCCCCAGCGTGAATATTCCGGACAAAAGTTTGTCAACCACAAGGCAGAGAAAGCTCCATACAAACCATGGCGATTGGCCGGGTTTGAGGCACGTGATTTGCAAATCAATGCGGCTACCAAAGGCGTTGCCGATGTCAAGGCGGCGCGGGTTTCGGGCAATCGCGGTCCCATAACCTCCAGCCATGACTGTCCGATGTTGTTCAGTTTTGTGCTCGAGGGCGCGATCGATCTTCAGGTGGAAGGCGAAGAGGTGGCGGTGCTGGAAGCCGGTGACAGTTTCGTTATTCCGCCGGATGTCAAGCACACGATTTCCGGTTACTCTGATGACTTGGAAGTGCTTGAAGTCGCCTTGCCGGGAGATTTTGAAACGCGGGTGTATTGATCCATAACCTCAGTTTCCCGTCGACTCGACTGTAGTGTCCTGGCATATTTCGTTGTCGTATAGACCGGCACGTCACCTTCAAAACCCTTTAACGGGATTTTGGCGACAAGGTGCAGGCGCCGGCTGGTTCGTTCGGCAAAACCCGAACCCATTACCAGCGGCACGCCAACGGTTTTGGTGGCGGCCTCGAGCCTTGCAGCGGCATTCATTGCCGGGCCAATGGCGGTATAGTCAAAGCGCAGCGACGAGCCAAAATTACCGACGGTGCACACCCCGGTTTCCAGTGCTGCCCCGATCTTAAGTGGTGGCAGGCCACGGGCTTCAAGCTCAGGATTGGCCTCCTGAACCGCCTCGACAATGGCCTCGGCGGCAGCAAGACCGCGGTCGGCGTGGTCGCTTTGGTCGACCGGCGCATTCCAGAATGCAAGCACCGCATCACCCATGAACTTATCGATAGTGCCGTCGCGGGCAAAAATTTCACGAATGGCGATGGCAAGCAGATGGTTGATCAAATCGAACATCTGGTCTGCATTAAGATTTTGTGTTGTCGAGGTAAAATTGCGCATGTCCATGAGAAGCACAGTGATCTCGCGCTTTTCTCCGGTCAGACCCGCTTCAGACTGTTGTGCCATGAGCTGGTCGACCACTGCCGGTGACATGAACTGGGAAAATTGCTGCGCCAGCACAGAACGTCGCTGCTCGGTGGCCCGATAAAGTGAATAGGCCTCCATCGTCACCACCAAAAAGAGCCCGACTGCCGGTTGAGCGGACTCATAAAGTTGATGCCGCCACAGATATGCAAGAAAGCCGGCCACAAGCGGGCTGGATACAATAATGATGACCAGCGGAATGGCCAACCACATGCGCTGAAACACGAGGCCGGAAAACAGGATGACCGCCATGGCCGCAATGCCAAACCATAGCCGTTCAATCCACAGGGCGTTGGTGGGTTTTGACAAAAAGGCATTGAACAGGAGCTGCTCAGCTATAAGCGCATGTATTTGGCTGCCCAGGCGCAGGGTTTTGGTTGGCGTGGTATGAAATTGATCCATGCCGACGGCGTTATTGGAAATAATGACGATAGCGTCTTTTAGCGAAGAAAGCGGTTCACCTTCCAGCAGCCCGACAACGGAAATTTTTGGAATATTGCCCCGACGCTCCCACAGAAAAACCTGGCCCTGCGGCTCCATTGGCAGGACCGTGGAGCCCAATTTCAGCGCGTCAAATCCATTGGCGTTCAACCGGACGGCAAGACTTTCCACGCCAGCGTAAAGACGCACTAGCTCCAGTGCAAAGGAGGGCCACATCTGATATCCTTGACCGGTTGATTGTAGCCAGATCAACGGTAATTGACGCAACACGCTGTCGCTATCGGGGGTGCTGCGAATAACCCCCAGCCCGGACGCGGCCTGATTGAGGGTGGGGATCGAAGCAATCACACCGCTAAATCCGGGCAGGCTTTGCGGCACCGCCCCAACAATCGAAATGCCGGTTTTTGGTGTCACCGGTTTAGCGACAGCTTCGTTACCGAGACTGACCGCCAGAACGGTGCGGGTTTGGGCAAGCGCTACGGCCAGAGCATTATCTCCTTCTTCTCCATCGGGCCCGGTATCGGCTTCGGGAAAAAACAGATCAAGGCCGATGACGGCAGCACCAGCGGCGTGACTTTTCTCGACGACCTTGGCAATAATTTTCCTGTTCCATGGCCAGCGCCCGTATTTTGCCAGGGCCGCATCGTCAATGACCACTAGAACGATCGGTGTGTTGACATCGGGGCGTGGCGACAGGTTCTGGTAGAAATCAAATGTCTTGCCGCGGAGATAGGAAAGAGGGTTTTCGAAAATAATGTGGCCAAGCAACAGCAACGCAGCCAGAGCAAGAGAGGAAAGCCGTAGTCGGTTAAAGCTCATTGCCGGTTTTTTCGCCATCAGCGGCGGTTAGCGATGAAAGCGGCGCACCGTTAAAATAGTTCTCAAGCCGCTGGTTGAAAGCTGCTCGCCCGCCATGGGTTGAAAGCCGATCAACGACTTCCATTTCCAGCTTTACATGGCGGCGGCCATTGGTAATGCCGAGGAATGACCAAAACTGATCATATGTTTTATATTGGCCCGGTCCCAGCCCGTCGATCTTGATCAACACAACCGGACTGTCGGGCAGGGCGTTGATCATGTCAAACGTGCCGGTAAAATGGCGGGCGATCACTTCCCGCTCACCCTTACGTATGCCGCCGGCAGGAAAAATCAGCATGGAATTGCCGTTGTCCAAAACCCGCCGCATGATATCCAGGGTTTTTTGTTTTTGCTCCTCGCGGCGCTCCGGGGTCCAACTTGATGGACTGCTCATCGGGATGGTGCCAAATAACACCATTGGCCAGCGCTGCGCCCAGTGATTATATTCCTTGTAATAGGCGGTGGGTCGAATACGGGTAATCGCATAAAGCGAGGAAAGGATCAAAGGCGGGTCGTGGCGGCTGACATGGTTAGCCAGGAAAACGGCGCCATCGAGATGCTGTACCTGCTCCTTGTTGGAACAACTGACATTGTAAAACATGCTGTAATACGGGCGCACCAGAGCGAAGACCAGATGGCGTAGCGCCCGGCCCAATATGCCATCAACGGTTTTTATCGCTCGCTTTTTCACAAGTGCTTAAAAAAACGGTTGACAAGCGGTGTGCACAAAGAGCGTTTCACTTGATATTCAGACTCATAATTATGCTGGTCATAGCCGATAGGTGGATAGCGGTGCCGCAGGTGTGACAGAATACTAATTCCTGGTAATTTGCCGCTTTTAGAATTACATCGAACGGCGTTGTGGTGGGTTGCTGAAATGCATGGTGCGCGGGCAATCAGCGATGCCGCATTGCCCGGTCGGCCGGATCCCGCCTCCTTGTCCTGGCTGTCCAAAATCCGCATCTCATCGCCTGTCGCCTTGACCAACTTGAGAGACGAGCCGTCTGACAGGCAGGAAAACCCGGGTTTGGTGACAATTTTTTTGGTGCCGTTAACGCTGCAGAACATGCGTCCGGACCGCAATATTGCCTTGGTCAGTCCATCTTTCACCAAAGTGTCAAGAATGCCGCCGCGCACACCAAGCACAACATGAGGTGTCGTTATCTCCATCCTGCCCGATTTGGAGATCCTGCCACCATAAAATCGCACTAGCCCAAAATTCATGTTAACCGCGATGGCACCCCTGTTGCGACCACGCTGATAGACGAATTCGTCGATCGTCAATGTTGAGTTGGGTCCAATCTTGGCACTTGATTCATCGTCAAAAACGATCATACCCAAGCCCGTGCTGTTGCTGGTCAATTGATCGCCAAGCGAAATCTTGTTGCCGACCGCCAGTGATTTGCCCCTGTTGTTGGAGATGTTGGTCTGCAAGGCCGTTACCGCACCAACAATTTCGGAGTTGGCGATGTCGGGCGGTATACAAAGCGCACAGGCCCCGGCTATCAGCAAATTTCTAACATTCAACATTGCCGCAACTCCGATTAAAATATCGTGTGGGTAAAACTCAAACCGATGCCATAGGATGAGCTGTTACGTGACGGTGTATCAAGATCCAATGATCGGTAAAATGCTCGCACATCGATACGGTTTCGATCATTGATTTCCACTCTGTGATCCCAATTCACATCCCAGAAATTGCCATCAAATGTTGTGCCGGGTGTGGCAGAAAGATCAGGCAGCATCACATGGCCAGCGCCAAAGCTGACCCGTTGTGTCCACACCGGGCCGTTTGCTTTCGACCATACCACCCCAGCGTAGCTTAGTTCTGCAGCAAGCGATCTGCCGACAAAAGTGCCACCACTGTCATAATCGAACTCGCCCCGCAGCGCCGCACCGATAGCGTGATTGCCAGAGACCCGTTGTGTCCCGCCAATTTCGGCCCGCAATCTGTGATCGGTGAACAATAATTGAGAGGCACTCAGATTGGCGTATCCGAATTTGGCAAAAAAAGTTGAATCCAGCGAAGGTTGAACGGTGAAATTGGCCTCGGCGCCAAATTCGCTGATTGCCAAGCCCCGTTGAAACTCAAAATATTCGCCATACGCCGTCAGGCCCATGCGCAGCGAGCTGATACCACTGTTGGGCAGACCCTTTTCCCAGGTAATTGAAGCCCGGCCCGAGGATGCCGCAAATACACCACCAGCACCGGACAGGTCGAAATCACCGAAGCGCCTGGCGACCCTTGCAGATGCGGACAATATGATCGCATCGTCGCTTGGCGTATCAAGGCTCCGTTTCAAGCTTGCCGTGACCTCGCCATAGGGATTGAAATCCGTTCGGTCCGATATGGCGGCGGTGGATGCAAAATCCGTGTGAACCAGATCCGCTCCGATGGTGAACGAAACATACCCCGTCAGGCCGCCAAGACCCTTGTCGATCAGTCCACGCAGTTCCTCCGCGTCATCGGTTTCGTCGCCGTTCAAGGTGCCGATTGACAGGGCGTGCTCGACCTGCCGCTTGGCCAGATCGTAGGAGCTGACATGATAATAGAGCCGGGCGGCATAAAGCCGTGCCTGCGCATCGCGTGGATAGGTGATCAAATGCTGCTCGATGGTGGACAGGGCCTGGTCGTATTGGCCTGAGTCGACCGCAATCTCAATGAAGCTGGCAAGACTCGCCTGATCACCTGGTTGCGCAATACGATTGGAAAATGCGTCTTCGTATGGGCCTGCCGATGCGTAACTGCCGAACATTGGCTGCATCAGCAAAGCCAGTGCACCAAACAACACGATCTTATTGAAATTGGTTCGTATCATTGCAATTACCGGGACATTTGCCAAAATGAGTTATTAATATTTCGTTACCAAATTAAAACCTACCAATGGTGATTGGCAAGCCCAAACATTAGATCAAAGGCGGTTGGGTGAAAAAATCTTGCTTTTATCGGGCAATTCAGCGGACGCTATCTGGTAAAATCAGGGTTTGACACAAAGCGCTATTGCCAGCCATATTGGTTTCACGTGCAACGATATGGCAGACAGATTCATGACCAAGAAGTTCGCCTCACAAGGTGACATGGCGGAAAAGACCGTCTCATTTACTGAAATCGGGAGTGGTCTGTGGGCCTTCACCGCACAGGGTGATCCCAATACCGGGGTAATAATCGGCGATGACAGCGTGATGATCATTGATGCGCAGGCCACCCCGCGGATGGCGAACCAGGTAATCGAGAAAATTCGCGACATTACTGACAAGCCGATCAAACATGTGGTGTTATCACATTATCATGCGGTGCGCGTGTTGGGTGCTTCTGCATACAGAGCGTCCGAAATTATCATGTCGCAAAAAGCGCGCGCCATGGTGGTCGAGCGCGGGCAGGAGGATTGGGATAGCGAATTTGCCCGTTTTCCACGCCTCTTTCAGGGGCACGAATCGATACCGGGCCTGACCTGGCCGACGGCGACCTTTAACGATCGCATGACAGTTTATCTGGGCAAACGACGGGTGGATTTGATGTTTCTTGGCCGGGCACATACGGCAGGCGATATTGTCGCCTATGTGGGTGACGAAAATGTCATGTTTACCGGCGATATCGTTGAATACAAATCCGCCTGCTATTGTGGTGATGGTCATTTTCGCGATTGGCCGGGCACTCTTGCGGCAGTCCGCCGTTGGAATGTCGATGCCATCGCACCGGGCCGCGGCGATGCGCTGGTGGGTGAAAAATTGGTCAATGCGGCACTGGATGCGACAGAAGATTTTGTCACGTCAACCTATAATTCGGTGGCCCGGGTGGCCTTGGGCGGCGGCGGCCTGAAAGAGGCATGGGATGCCTGCCGGGAAATCTGCGATCCCAAATTCGGCGACTATGCTATCTATGAGCACTGCCTGCCATTCAACGTTTCGCGCGCCTATGATGAGGCCCGTGACATGGATACGCCAAAAATATGGACAGCCGAGCGCGACCAAGAAATGTGGCAGGCGTTGCAGGGATAATGGGCGCGTTTTCTTTCTTATGTCAGCTATGAAGCCCGCCAGTTGCGGCCGTTGTGTTGGCCCAGTCCGGTTAGATTAGAAGTTGGAGGCGAGGTAGGTCAGTGTCCAAAATATTCGAAACGCCGCTCTATTCCTTTCGGCATTCGACCGACCAGGATGCGTTGAAGCCGGTGCGCCACCCGGTTGTGGTCATCGGGGCAGGGCCGATCGGACTTGCGGCTGCTATTGATCTTGCTCAAAACGATATTCCCGTGGTCGTGCTCGATGATAATGACAAGGTGTCGTGGGGCTCGCGGGCCATTTGTTTTGCCAAGCGACCGCTGGAAATTCTCGACCGGCTTGGCTGCGGCGACGAGTTTGTCGATAAGGGCGTGCAGTGGAATCTGGGCAAGGTTTTTTCAGATATACGCAAGATCTACGAATTCGATCTATTGCCTGAAGAAGGACACAAGCGTCCGGCATTTATCAATCTGCAGCAATATTATTTCGAGCAGTATCTGGTGAACCGGCTGCGGCAATTGCAGGACGAGGGCAAACCGGTCGAACTGCGCGGCAACAACAAGCTTGTAGCTATTGATGTGAGCGATGATGGTGTCGATTTGTCGATCGAAACACCCGAGGGTGCCTACGCGCTTGAAGCTGATTGGGTCATTGCCTGCGATGGTGCCAATTCAGCCGTGCGCACCCTGATGGGCCTGGCATTTGGAGGCAGGGTATTTGAGGACAATTTCCTGATCGCCGACACCATTATGGAGGCCGATTTTCCGGTGGAGCGGCGCTTCTGGTTCGATCCGCCGTTTAACCGCGGCCAGTCGGTACTTCTTCATAGCCAACCGGACAATGTCTGGCGGATCGATTTTCAACTGGGGTGGGATATCGACCGGGAAGAGGAAATGCGGGAGGAAAATGTCACTCGCCGTCTCAAAGCCATGTTCGGTGAAGACGCCAAATTCGAACTGGAATGGGTTTCTGTTTATACTTTCCAGTGCCGCCGAATGGAGAAGTTTCGTCACGGACGGGTGTTGTTTGCCGGCGACAGCGCCCACCAGGTTTCGCCCTTTGGTGCGCGGGGCGCCAATTCCGGTTTGCAGGACACCGACAATCTGATCTGGAAGCTGAAACTGGTGATGGCGGAAAAGGCGCCGCAAAGCCTGCTCGACAGCTATGATGAGGAACGGGTTTATGCCGCCGACGAGAATATTTTGAACTCGACCCGGTCAACCGACTTTATCACGCCGAAGTCGGAAATCAGCCGGATATTCCGCAATGCGGTGTTGGATCTGGCAAAAGATCATGCCTTTGCGCGACAATTGGTCAATACCGGTCGATTGTCTGTTCCGGCGATTTATGATGGATCATCGCTCAATGGCGAAGACGTTAAGAGCATGCCGCGCCGCACCAGGCCCGGGTCATCGCCAAGCGATGCACCGGTGAAAGGGAAGTGGCTGATCGACCTTTTGGGTGGAGAATTCCAGTTGCTGACCATCAATGTGGATGCGCCGGACAGGCTCGATGTCGATGGTATTGGTGTATATCGCCTGGCGTTGGAGAGCGAAGATGATCCCTCAGGTGCACTCGACGACCGCTATCTTGGTATTCATGACAGCGCGGTCTATCTGATGCGGCCTGACCAGCATGTGGCGGCGCGCTGGGTTGACTATAACGAACAATTGGTACGCCAGGCGGTCAGCCGGGCAACTGGTAAAACCTGAGACTTGGGTAGAAGCAATGGATATTTTGAAACTTACGGCCAATATCGATGATCCCGACGGGTTTTATGCCGATCTACTGGCTGTCCACGAGGGCCTCGACAAGCACCAAAGCGATGCACTGAATGCCCGGTTGATTCTGATATTGGCCAACCATATCGGCGAGCAGGAAACCCTGCGAATGGCGCTTGCGGTGGCCAGCAAACATCATAGTTGAACATCAAAACGGAAACTCAAGGAGAAAGCCCCATGAAAATCGAAAAAATCCATCACGTCGCCTATCGGTGCAAGGATGCAAAGGAGACAGTGGAATGGTATCGCGACAATCTCAAGATGGATTTTGTTCTGGCAATTGCCGAAGACATGGTGCCCTCTACGCATGAGCCCGATCCTTATATGCATATTTTTCTGGATGCGGGTGACGGCAATGTGCTGGCCTTTTTTGAGTTGCCCACCAAACCTGAAATGGGCAAGGACCCAAATACGCCGGAATGGGTACAGCATCTTGCCTTCAAGGTGAAAGACCGGGCGGCTTTGCTTGAATTTAAGGCCCATCTGGAGGCCAACGGCATTGATGTCCTGGGCGTTACCGATCACTCAATCTTTCATTCGATCTATTTCTTTGATCCCAGCGGTCATCGCATTGAACTTGCCTGCCCGGACCCGGAAGAGGATGCCATGCTAGAAAAGCTCGACGCAGTGAAATGGGATATGCTGGAGGAATGGTCAAAGACCAAGAGGGCACCCAAACATGCCGACTGGATGCACAAGAAAGAATTTGGCGGCTAGGCGGTCGGCCTAATTGCGGCGTCAAATTGTTTGCCGCAGACCAGGACTAAATCCTGTTTGCGGCAGAATTTCTCTTGATATGGCGAAATTCGCATTGAGTGAACGGCGGTCTTCAGTTCATCATCAACCCGGTTGATATAACCGGGAGGAAAACCATGAAAATCGGATTTATCGGCCTCGGTAATGTCGGGGGCAAGCTTTGCGGCAGTCTGTTGCGTAACGGGGCTGATTTGACCGTGCGCGATGTTGATACTGAAGCCGCCAAGCCGCTGCTTGATGGCGGTGCCAGGTGGGCCGACAGCCCGAAGGAAATGGCCGAAGCCTGCGACCTGATCATCACCTGTTTACCCTCACCGGCGATCTGTGCGGCGGTGATGGAGGCAGACGATGGCGTGCTGGCGGGCATTTCGGCCGGCAAGATCTGGGCCGAGATGAGCACCACTGACGAGGCCGAGGTCAAACGCCTTGGCGCCAAGGTCATCGAGGCAGGTGGCGAGGCGGTCGATTGCCCGGTTTCGGGCGGCTGTCACCGGGCGGCGACAGGAAATATTGCAATATTTGCCGGTTGCGAACGGGTGACGTTCGAACGCATTTTACCTGTGCTCACCACCATGGGCCGGCGCATCTTACACACCGGGCCGCTTGGTTCTGCGTCTGTGTTGAAGGTAGTGACCAACTATCTTGCCACGGCCAATCTGATCACATTGTGCGAGGCGCTGGTCAGCTGCAAGGCCACCGGTATGGATCTTGCCACTTCCTACGAGGCAATCCGCATCTCCTCGGGCAACTCGTTCGTACACGAAACCGAAAGTCAGGTAATATTAAATGGCAGCCGTGATATTTCTTTCACCATGGATCTGGTTTCGAAGGATATTGGCCTGTCTCATAAAATTGCCGAAGAGGCAGGTGTGCCGCTGGAAATCAGCCCCAAGCTTGTAGAGATATTCAAAGACGGTGAAAAGCGCTATGGGCCGCGGGAATGGTCGCCCAATATTGTCCGCCGACTGGAAGAGGCAACCGGCCTATCCATACTGGCACCGGGCTTTCCGGCTGAAATTTTGGATGATGAGCCGGAAGAGGCCGGATATGAGGTTGTTGTCAGGCGTTAAATGCTTAATGAGTTTTGTGCTGTTGGTCGCCTGATTGCTCGGCAAGGCGGAAAACATCACGCCATTTTGTCTCGACCGTGAACCTTTATCGGTTCAGTGTTGGGGTCGCCGGTTTATATTTTTTCTTCAGGTGGGTTAACATTATGCGCACGAATTCGACTTTCAACGCTTTCTGCCTGATTTTCATCTTTGCCGGCCTGTTGGGTGCCAGCCAGACCCTTGCACAAGAATCACCGGATTCGCACCTGGCAATCGAAAACCCGGCGATATTGGATCAGGCTGAAATCAACCAGGTCTATAACGTGTTGAAAGAGCGTATGGCCGGTGGCTATGCACTGGCCAAATTGCCGGTGATCAAGAATTACCAAAGCTGGAAAATATACAATAATCAGCCCTATATTTCCGCCACCCATGGCCAGCGCTATGTCAACAATTATGCCAACAAGCTGGCGAAAGACTACGGTGTGTTGAAAAACGGAGAGGTCTATCCGGTTGGCACGGTGTTCGCCAAGGATACGATCACCGTGACCGAGCAAAAGAAAACCTTTCCCGGTGCCATGTTTGTCATGGAAAAGCTCGAAAAAGGCGCCAGTCCCGACACCGCCGATTGGCGTTATATTATGGTATTACCGGACGGCTCGATGTTTGGTGACACTAGCGGCGATGATCCTGAAACGGTTGAATATTGCCATGACTGTCATATCCAGAAGTCGCGGGAAGACTATGTATTCTTCGTGCCGGAGGAATATCGGATTACGCCGTAACGCAACTGTGTATTATCTTCGACCACATTAAGGGTGTTTCGCCTTTGATGTGACAATTGCCGATCCGGCAAAAGCGCTCGTCAGTCCGGCGCGACAATTTCTCTGGCGTATGTCAAACATAATGGCTATCTGTGATCTGTGTCGAATATCCGCCCGGAGCGAAGCCATGACGCCAGTTTGTTTCGATGTTTCAATCGAGGACCATATTGCTCATGTGGTGATGAAAAGGCCGCAAAAACGCAACTCGTTGATTTTGGAATTCTGGCGCGAGTTGCCGCAAATCATCGGCAAGATCGATGCGGAAGCCGCCGCCCGGGTGATCGTTATCTCGTCAACAGGACCGCATTTTACCGCCGGGATCGATCTTGGTCTGTTTGCCACCGAGTTTGGCGATGATGGCAGCCAGCAATCGCGCATGCAGCGAGCGGCGAAATTTCTCGATCTGGTCACCCGGTTGCAGGACACTTTTACGTCGCTCGAACAATGTCGTATGCCGGTGCTGGTGGCGATCCAGGGTGGCTGCATCGGCGGCGGGGTCGATTTCGCCACCGCCTGTGATTTGCGTTATGTCACCGAAGACGCCTATTTCACTATTCAGGAGATTAATATCGGCATGACCGCCGATGTGGGTACCTTCCCGCGTATCGTTAAACTGATGCCCGAAGCCGTAGTGCGGGAACTTGCCTATACGGGCCGAAAACTGGAAGCCGAAGAGGCCCGAAGGCTTGGATTTGTCAACGGTATCTACCATGACCATGAGACCTTGCTTGAAGGCGTTATGAGCGTTGCAAAGGAAATTGCCACAAAGGCGCCCAATGCGATAATGGGGTCGAAACGTATCATCACCCACGCGCGCGATCATTCAACCAGCGATACGCTTGACTATGTTGGTGTGTGGAACATGGCCATGCTGCACCCTGAAGAAATCATGGAGGCAATTGCCGCCCGTCAACAAGGCCGGCAAGCAAAGTTTACCGATCTGCCGGTAAAGAGTGAGTGAAGCTGCCCTATGAATGATATCACCGTGCTTGACAGTCGCTATTCGTGGATGCGGCTGGCAATTACCTTGATGATTGCGCTCATCGGCAATACCGGCATGTGGGCGATCATCGTTATTATGCCGGCGGTGCAAGCCGAATTCGGTGTCGACCGGGCCGATGCCTCACTGCCATACACGCTGACCATGATCGGCTTTGCGCTCGGTAATCTCTATATCGGTCGTGCAGTCGACCGCTTTGGCATAACCCTGGCGCTGGTCGGTGCTGCGATATTGATCGGCGCCGGCTATTCATTGGCCGCACTTAGTGGTTCGGTGTGGACCTTGTCGGCTGCCCAGTTGGCGATAGGATTTGGCACCGCCGCCAGTTTTGGGCCGTTGATTGCCGATATTTCCCATTGGTTTATACGGCGGCGCGGCATTGCGGTGGCGATCACCGCCAGCGGCAATTATCTTTCCGGCGCAATCTGGCCGATGGTGTTGAGCGGATTGCTCGCTGATGCCGGCTGGCGATGGGTGTATTTTGCTCTGGCGATAATTTCGGTCGTAACGATAGTGCCTTTGTCATTTTTCCTGCGCCATCGCTTGCCGGCGGCGGCTGCGGCATTGGCGGAAACCAGGGCAACGTTGGCGGCGCATTCGGTGAGTTTCTCGCCCCGAACCCTGCAATGGCTGTTGGCATTTGCCGGTATTGCCTGTTGTGTCGCCATGTCGATGCCGCAAGTACATATTGTTTCGCTTTGCGTCGATCTTGGCTATGGCCAGGTTGCGGGTGCCAAGATGCTGTCCTTGATGTTGCTGGGCGGTGTTGTATCAAGGCTTCTTTCCGGCGTTCTGGCCGACCGGCTTGGCGGAGTTCCAACGCTGCTTATCGGTTCTGTGCTGCAATGTCTGGCGTTGTTTTTATATCTGCAATTTTCTGGTCCGGTTTCGCTTTATGTGGTCAGTCTGGTATTTGGCCTTTCGCAAGGTGGCATCGTGCCCAGCTATGCTATTATCGTGCGTGAATATATGCCGGCGCGCGAGGCTGGCACACGGGTTGGTTTTGTTATCATGGCTACCATCCTGGGCATGGCGCTGGGTGGCTGGATGTCCGGCTGGATATACGACGTGACCGGCTCTTACGACCTTGCCTTCATCAATGGTATTTCCTGGAATCTTGCCAATATCGCCATCATGGTGTTGGTCTTAACCCGCTCGATGAACCGCCGGGCGATGGCTTGAAGGAACAAATTTCGCAACCAAATCACGCCGCCGCTTTCGGGTTTGATGATCAGCGATGCAAAGTCGCACGAAACTGGATAAAATCACATATGCCGAATCACCCGCCGTTTTCCGCCAAATGATGAGACAGGCTAAGTTATGAGCGAAATACTAAGCGTCGACAATCTTTTCACCCTGGTTATGCTGGTGCTGTTGCAGGCGGTGCTCGGGTTTGATAATCTTCTTTATATCTCGATTGAGTCCAAACGGGTTGAGGAATCCCGGCAGAAATTCGTCCGCCAATCGGGTATTTTGCTGGCCATCGCTCTTCGCATAGTACTGTTGTTCATCATCATTAATGCGATCCAGTTTTTTCAGGACCCGCTGTTTTCGTTCCACTGGGAAAATGTACTGGAGGGCACCGTCAACGGCCATGTATTGATCGTGCTTTTTGGCGGAGCATTCATCATCTACACCGCGATCAAGGAAATTTCTCACATGCTGGCGATCCATGACATCGAGCATATGAATAATGGCGGACACCGTTCTGTTGGTTCCGCCGTTTTCTGGATCGTGGCGATGAATCTGGTATTTTCTTTCGATTCCATTCTATCCGCCATGGCGCTGACCGATGTGTTTTGGGTGATGGCGGTGGCGATTGTCATCTCCGGCATTTTGATGTTGGTGCTGGCGGACCGGGTGTCAGAATTTCTAAAGCGCAACCGGATGTATGAGGTGCTTGGATTATTTGTGCTGTTTATCGTCGGCATTATGCTGGTATCAGAAGGCGGCCATCTGGCCCATCTGCATCTGTTTGGCGCTGCTGTAGTACCGATGGCGAAATCCACCTTCTATTTCGTGCTGTTCATCCTGCTGGTCGTCGAAATCGTCCAGTCGCGCTATCAAAAAAAGTTATTGGCCCGGCAAGAGCACGAATTTGAAGTACCTCACACACCGGCCAGCAATGCATGATCGAGACTCTGTCCAGTCTACAATTGGGCCTGGTAGCCGCTTCGGCGCTATTGATCGGGTTTTCCAAAACTTCAGCCGGTGGGGTCGGTATCCTGTCGGTGCTTTTGGTAGCGCTCGCCTTTCCTGGCAAGGCTTCACCGGGCATATTGCTGCCAATGATCGTCATGGCGGATATTTTCGCGGTAATTTATTACCGGCGTGCCTGCAACTGGTCGATACTGGTGCGCATTTTGCCCATGACAGCGGTCGGCATATTTGTGGGTTACCTTTTAGTCGATATCATGCCGCACGAGGGTTTTGAAAAAGCCATCGGCGCGATTATTGTGGTTATGCTGCTCCTGGATCTGCTGCTGGCGCGGCAACGCCTTACCATAAAAGAGGATGGAATTTGGACCTATCCGGTCGGCATCGTCGCCGGTATACTGACCATGATTGCCAATGCCGCGGGGCCGGTTTTCGCGGTTTATCTGCTGAATATGCGTCTGACGAAGGAGAGTTTCGTGGGAACACGAAGCTGGTACTTTCTGTTGCTCAATATTTTTAAGGTGCCGTTCTCGGTGAATTTGGGATTGATTACCACCGAGACGCTGAAGCTCAACCTGATGATGCTGCCTGTCATTTTTTCCGGCGCCTGGCTCGGCCACAAAATTCTCAAGCTAATCAACCTTGTTGTTTTCAGATGGATTATCAGATTGTCGGCGCTGATAGTTGTTGTTCGATTGTTGATTTTCTAGCCGGCGATCTGGCATGTGAAGATGATGCCTTGACTCCATTTCAGTGAAAATACGGGCGCAAACTAAATCACTTTTCAGACATCGTGGATGGCATAGCAGTTGACTATGTCGGATAATGTTCCATTGTCACATGCTTGCCACGCTGTTGAGACTGGCGTTTTGAAACTTTAACTGAACAAACTGTGTTCAAGAGACGAAGATCAGGAAATGCCATGGGAATGTTGCAGGACGGAAAATGGGTTGATCGATGGTATCAAACCAGTGAAAACAAAGGCCGCTTCGTGCGAAAGGATGCGCAGTTTAGAAACTGGCTGACAAAGGATGGCACACCGGGTCCCTCTGGCGATGGTGCGGTTTGAAGCCGTGGCCGGGCGTTACCATCTTTACATTTCGCATGCCTGTCCCTGGGCCCATCGTACGCTGATTTTCAGAAGCCTCAAGGGACTTGAGGAGATGATATCACTTTCCGTCGTTAACTGGTATATGGTGGAAAATGGCTGGACCTTTGAGCCGGGGCCGGGGGTGATTGGTGATGAAATCAACAATGCCCGGTTCATGCATGAGGTTTACACCGCAGCCGATCCACACTTTAGCGGACGGGTGACGGTGCCGGTGTTGTGGGACAAATCGCGCGCCACAATCGTCTCGAATGAATCGTCAGAAATTATCCGCATGTTCAACCGGGCTTTTGATCATCTGGGTGCGCGCGAGGGCGACTATTACCCTGAGGCTGAGCGGGTGGAGATTGATGCGGTTAACCAACGCATCTATGACACGCTCAATAACGGGGTTTATAAAAGCGGTTTTGCCACCACCCAGGAGGCCTATGAGGAGGCGGTGGTGCCGCTGTTCGATACCCTCGACTGGCTCGAGGAACGTCTATCCAATATGCGCTATTTGATCGGCAAGGAAATTACCGAAGCCGATTGGCGTCTGTTTACTACGCTTGTCCGTTTCGACCCGGTCTATGTCGGGCATTTCAAATGTAACTTGCGCCGGATTGCCGACTATCCCAATCTTTCCAACTATTTGCGTGATCTATATCAACAGCCCGGTATGGCCGATACAGTGCATATGACCCACATCAAGAACCACTATTATACGAGCCACGAGACGGTGAACCCGACCAGGATAGTGCCGAAGGGTCCGGTTTTGGATTATGACGCACCGCATGATCGGGGGCGGTTTGACGCAAGATAACCATCTTGCTGTGGCAATAATACTGTTGGATTTTCTGTACGATTATTCAGCCGCTTGCGGTGTCGCATCGTCCGTTGCGGAATTATGCGAATAGGTTTTCCAGTCCGGCTGGTAATCATCATTGGCTTGATTTCCCCAATATATCCAGTTGGGGCGTGTTCCGCGTGCAAATAATTCCAGATATGGGCCCTTAGAACACGATTCGATCAGTTGGTATTGTTCGTCGGGTTTCCTTGAATGTTCGCGTTTGCGAGATGCAATAAAGTTTACCTGACTGCGACCCGGTGCGAGTGTGCGCGCGTTTTTCCCACGCACGCCAAACAGCAAGATCTCGGTGACGTTTCTGAAATAGAATCCAACACCCCGTCCATCAGGGCCACCATCTTTGCGCACTTTTTGCCAGATGATATTGCTCTTGTATTGAAAGCCCCATGCTTCCATCACCTTCAAACCGTCAGGACGAAGCGCATTGGGAACCCAAAGATACAAATGCGCCGGCTCTACCGCCAAATCTGAAACAGGCAATCCACAGATTTCATCGAGCGACATTGTTTCGTAACGATTTAGGCGTCGATGTTCAGGCGCCATTTTCCCCGTCCGGTTGGAAAATCGCCATGGTGGATCTGCAAGGATGGTATGAAATCTTTGACCACTCGTGTGTTTTGCCAAATCAATGATTGTCTGGAGAGAATTATCTGTCATCAATATAGGCCTCAGGTTTGATCGCAAAAACAATCACCGGACAACCGCAACCGCCGCCGCCATCGACCCGCGGAAGCAGTTTTTGGATATGGGTGGTGGAATTGCCATAACTTTTCCCCTTGCCGAGAGTGTCAAATATCGACTGTAACTCGCTTGATCTGGTGATAATGACGTCTGCATCAATTGCCCGAAGATCAAACAGCAAACGAAAATTGTTCAAATCTCGATCAAAAAAGGGATCCTTATTGTTCCATTCGACTTCAATGCCACTCGGTTCTTGTAACAATCGACTTTGTGCGTTGGCGTGTCGTGTGAAACGTCATCTACAATGATTTTCGTTTCAAATTTTTTTCTTGCCAGCCACAATCTATGAGCGGCTTGTCGAGTGAATTGGCGATACTGGATTTACTACCACCGGGCTCGAGGATAGCCGAAGCCGTCAATTGAAACCTTGAAAGCAGCGTTAGGATTTCTTGCCATTCGGCGGCATGGGCAGCGGCCAGAATTGCCAGTCCATTGCGCCATTCATACACGTCGAATTTTTCTTTGACATTATTTGGAACAAACTGATTCATTGTGGAACCACCATAAACATCCATCAACCAATGGCAAATCCAAACCTGCACTCAAGCTATTGATTTGCCGGGTCACAACAATGCTGCTGACGAAATGTCTGGCCGGGAGCCGCTTTGTGAGGTGTTATCCCAGATCTTGTCGTGCTCACTCGGTGTAGGTCTTGACATTCAAGTGCTTCAGTTCTGCTAGCGCCTCTTCAAGTGAAACCAGCCCCAGACAAGGCATCGCGCCGGTCGGCAGTTTATCACCTCGTAAGAGTTTTTTAGTCAGCACGATGGCAGGAACGGTCGGAATGTGCGGGCCATCGCCATCTTTTGCGATGATGAACCACTTTTTAATCAAGGTGCGGCCGTCAATATCTTTGCCTGACATGATCATATGCATGCCGCCAGCGGCACTGCCAAACAGGTTAAACCAGTTGCTGATCGAAAGAACCGGTTTTGCTAGCGCGGGCAGATTGAGCGGCAATCCGGCGCGCACCAACCAGGAAAGGCTCCACAATCCCAGATGCAATGGGGTTAATTCCAGGCCAGCGGAAAACCTGATCTGTCCGATACGATAACGGGCCGGAAAAAGATCGAGATCAGGAATCTCGCAATTTGCCATCCAGCGATTACCAAGCTCCGGGTAGCATTGCCGATGAATGTCTTGCCAACCATACCGCATTTCTGTCGTGCCGGCAGGCGGTTTTAGCGGCCTTCCGACATAGGTCATGATCCCTTTTGTGGTGGCAAGCCCGCGTTCAGCCTTGTGTCCGGGCGATATGCCGAAATCCAACCGACTGATGTGTGAGAATTCCGGCAGGAAATTTTCCACTACTGCCGAAGACAGACCGGGCACGGTGCTGGCACCGCTGATGGCGCTGATGCCGGCCTGGCGCGCTTTTTGGTCCAGCCGGGTGATGCCTGTGACAAACGCCCGACCATCGGCGAGATCGATGTAGTGGATCCCGGCGTCAATGCAGGCGATGGCGACATTATAATTGCTGGTTTGAAAGGGGCCGCAGGTGTTCACCACCACGCCGGGGTCGATGGTTTGCAACTGCTGTGGCAGGTCCACGTTGATATCGAAAACAGCAATCGTTGCGTTTCCACCAAGTGTTTTGGCCAGTTGTCGGGCTTTTTGCCCGTTGCGTCCGGCGATGACGACGCTGAAGCCCTTGGCGGCCAGCACAGTGGCTATGCGTTTGCCGAAATTGCCATAGCCGCCGAGGATGAGGATCTTATCGGTCAAGAGATTCTGTTGTCATGTTAATGCCCATGGCGCTATGTGTAGCCGATGGACTATCTCTTGCTCAAATGGATTCATGTTGTCAGTTCGACAATTCTGTTCGGCACTGGCATCGGCAGCGCCTTTTTTCTTTTCATGGCCAACAGGCGGGGCGAGGTTGAAGGCATTCGTTTTGCCATCCGGCACGTGGTGATTGCCGATTGGCTGTTCACCACGTCTGCGGTGATTGTTCAACTGATAACCGGTCTTTCTCTGGCTTATGTGCTTGATATCGATATCCTGAGCGGTTGGCTTTTTTGGGCCTTGTTGGTATTTATCTTTGTCGGTACTTGTTGGCTTTTGGTGGTGTGGATACAAATCAAAATGCGCAACCTGGTGAGCAAGACAAGCGGAGATACCCACGAATTGCCCGATCTTTACTGGCGCTTGGAAAAATGGTGGATGGTACTTGGCTGGTTAGCATTTCCTGCCGTTGTTTTGATATTCTGGCTGATGGTGTTCAAGCCAGAGCTCTAACGCGGTATATTCAAGCCAGCGGGTAAAAACGCTTGAGCAAAACGAAAGGAAATCACGACCCGTCACGATACTCAATCAGGTAGAACCGGCTTGATATTGCGGGCCGAATAGGTCAGACAAAACTTCGGTCGTCGTCTTGCCATCAAAGCAACCTGAGCCGCAGTATCGAGGGGAGTTATAATGGAAATTACCGCCGCGATGAAGATTTCCGGTCATGCATCGGCATTGCTTCGTGCCGATGGCGATGATTTTATCACCGATGAAGTTGCTAGTCTGGCTTTGTCCTTTGACGGAATATTGGATGACTATCACAGTGGACCGACCAGGCTTTCCGGCGGTCGTGAACCATGGTATCCGCGCGGCACAAAAATGCGCAACGAGCGGCAGATTTCGATCGTTTCGTACCCGGAACTGGCGATTATCGCCAAACGGCTTGATATTCCGGAGATCAAACCAGAATGGATCGGCGCCAATATGGTCTTTGCCGGGATTGAAAACCTGACACGGTTGCCACCACGCTCGCTGGTGTTTTTCGAAGGCGGTGTGACAATTAAAATCGATGGAGACAACGGTCCTTGCAAATTCGCGGGCCGTTCTATCGCCAGCCAATTCGAAGGCCGTGATGATATTGAACTCGGTTTTGCCAAACATGCAAAGGGATTGCGTGGGCTGGTTGGCTGGGTGGAAAAGCCCGGCACCATCAAAAAGGGCGAAGGATTTGAAGTGCGTATTCCGTCGCAGTGGATATATCAGGTCGAAAAATAAGCACAACAAGACGCCATCGTTGTTGCCATAAATCGCCTGTTTTTGGATTGAGATATTTCGCGCCAAACGCTTGAAATACCTGTTTGTGTGTCGGCAAAAATTTCAACAGCCAAATTGTCGTGAGGTATAATTCATCTTAATCTCTCACTTGCAAACTCCTAAAAAATGATATAAACATATCTTTATATCATTTTGAGAGTGTTATGCTAGAGAGAACCCAAGCCATCAAAACCCAGTCACTGGAACGCAACGTTGCCTTCTTGCGCGCGGCAGGCGAGCCGACACGGCTACGGCTTTTAGCGTTATTATACAAGTCCGATCTGACGGTTAGCGAACTTACAAAGATATTGGGGCAGTCGCAGCCGCGCATCTCCCGCCATTTGAGATTGCTGGTCGAAGCAGGGCTTGCCGAGCGCTATCAGGAGGGAGCCTGGGCCTATTTTCGCAGTGCCGACCAGGGGGTCGCCCGTGCCTTCAACCGAACCTTGATCGACCTTATAGACATCGACGATGGTTTTTTGGCCCATGATAGCGAGCGGCTTGATGCAGTTCGGCGCGACCGGGTTGCAAGGGCGGCTGAGTATTTTTCAAGCAATGCGGCCAGCTGGGATCGCCTGCGTTCTCTTCATGTTTCGGAAGAGCGGGTTGAAGCGGCGATGGGCGAAATAATCGGCGAACGGCAATTTGGCCAGATGCTTGATCTTGGCACCGGCACCGGCAGGGTGCTTGAGATTTTTGCTCCTGTGTGCGAACGCGCTATCGGTGTGGACGCAAACCGGGACATGTTGTCCTACGCACGAGCCAACCTTGAACAGGCCGGCATTGAAAATGCCCAGGTTCGTCAGGGTGATCTCTATCAATTGCCGGTGCGGCGTAATAATTTTGATCTGGTAACCATTCACCAGGTGCTGCATTTCCTTGATGATCCCGCGCTGGCGATACACGAGGCGACCCGTGCGCTGGCACCTTCAGGCACTTTGCTGATTGTCGATTTCGCTTCCCATAACCTTGATATGCTGCGGGAGCAATTTGCCCACCAAAGGCTCGGGTTTTCGCATGAGCAGGTAACGGAATGGCTTGAAGCCTGTGGACTTGAAGTGACCCGAATACATGATGTGACGCCCGACAAGGGCAAGGAAAACAAATTAACCGTAACGCTGTGGCTTGCTAGAGACCAGCGGATTTTGATGGCTGAGGCTTCGCCCGGTCACAACCAGGAGAAGATTGCATGAGTATCACGCGCCTTTCACACAGGCCATTGCGCAATTCGGATATCAATGTGTCGTTTGAGTTTTTTCCACCCAAGACGGAAACAATGGAAAAAGCGCTATGGCATTCGATTGAGCGGTTGGCACCGCTCGGTCCATCCTTTGTCTCGGTGACTTATGGTGCGGGCGGGTCGACGCGCAAGCGCACGCATGAAACGGTTTCGCGTATCTGCCAGCAAACTACCTTGACACCAGCGGCGCATTTAACCTGTGTCGACGCCAGCCGTGAAGAGGTGGATAGTGTTATTCGCGATTATTGGCATGCTGGTGTCCGTCATTTTGTTGCCCTGCGCGGTGATCCGAAAGATGGGATCGGCAGCCGCTACGTACCCAATCGTGATGGTTACCAAAATGCCGCCGAACTGGTGGCCGGGCTGAAAGCCTTTACCGATTTTGAAATCTCGGTCGCCGTATATCCCGAACGTCACCCAGAAAGCCCGGATTTTGCCACCGATATCGACATGCTGAAACGCAAGGTAGACAATGGTGCCACGCGGGCAATTACCCAGTTCTGCTTCGACAACGACGTGCTTGAAGCCTATGTCGAGCGAGTGCGCCGGGCCGGCATCTATATTCCCATCGTGCCAGGCATCGCACCGATCCACAATTTCAACGCTCTCGCCGCTTTTGCCGGCAAATGTGGCAGCCATATTCCAGACTGGTTGGCTGAAAAGTTCCATGGTCTTGAATATGACCCGGGCACCCACGAGTTGGTGGCAGCAGCAGTCGGCTCAGAGCAGGTACTGGACCTTGTAGGGCGGGGATTTTCCGATTTCCATTTCTACACCATGAACCGGGCCGATCTGGTCTATGCCATCTGCCACATGCTGGGGTTGAGGGCCGATGATGATGACAATGACAACGGCATTACCGGCGCTGCTGCTTAACCGCCGATCAACCGAACAAGGCGACGCAGCGGGCGACCATCAATCACCGCCAGGCCGGCAATGATGAGACCCAGACCCATGATGTGGCGTAGGAGTAGCACTTCGCCAAGAAATATTGTGCCTAGCAGAATGGCGGAAGCCGGTACCAGCATGGTCACCAATGAAATATTGACCGCGCCTGCGCTTGCCAGAATGCGGAAAAACAGAATATACGCAAAGGCTGTGCATACCAATGCCAGAATTACAACCGAGCCGGCAGCTGCAACTGATGGCATCGGCAGTAGCCAGGGTTGATCGGCAAAAAGCATAACTGGCAGCATCATCAAGGACGACATGGTCAATTGGCCACGTGCCGTTTCGAGTGGAGGTGTGGTGGCAAAAATTCGGCCGTAAACGCTTGCTACACCATAGGAAATGGTCGCGCCGGCAACAGCTAATAGCGCCCATACTACCGTCGACAGGCCGGCGAAGACCGCCCCGCCTATCATGCTGCCCACCCCGGCAAGACTAAGGACAATACCAACCAATTTGGACGATGAGAGTTTTTCGTCATGGGTGGCAAAATGGGCAATCAGCAACGACCATATCGGTACCATGGCATTGACGATGGAAGCGAGCCCGGCACCTAATTCCTTTTGGCCGAAAAACAGCAATGAAAACGGAATGACATTGTTCAGCAACCCCATCATTGCAAATTGCTGCCACAATTGCGCTGAATGACGGGTGTTGCTCGAGATCAGCATAAGGAAGAAATTGAGGGCAAGTGCTGCCAGGAAAACGCGCAAAAACACCAGGGTAAACGGCGGTACTTCCAGCACCGCAATGCGGGCAAAGAAAAACGCTCCGCCCCATATGACAGCAAGCGCTACCAGCATAATCCAGTCCCGCATTGTCATTTGTGGTGCGTGCATTGTTTTTCCAACTGGCAAAAGCAGATTGGTAGCAACTATGCAAACTCGCAGCCACCCGTTTCATGCGTGCTTTGCTGATGAGCGCAGATTGCTCTGGGACAGGGAATCATCAACGTGCAACATTGACGATATCATCGACATAAGCGGTTATTAGCAAGGATTGAAAATAGCCACAGACTGCGATCGTAATAATAAATGTTGACATCGATCAATGTGACAGCAGGATTGATCAAATAAAGTAGCTCACCAACCCATTTTGAGGAAATTACCATGGCTCGAACCACGACCAGGAAGGCAACTTCTCAGGGCAAAAAGGAAGCTGCGGCTGTTGATGGAATCAACTCACAGGAAGAACCGGCAACCACTATCGGGACTGTGATCGCAGCAGACGATGCTTTGGAAGCAAGCGAACCAGAGCAAGCTGCCGAGATGCGGCAAGATCATGACGCCATCAGAAAGGCCTTTGAAAGCGGTAAATATCCCTATTCGGAGAAACTGAAACGCCGCGGTTATGAGAAGGCCAAGGCCGAATTGCAGGTTGAGTTGCTGAAAGCCCAGGAGTGGGTCAAGAATACCGGCCAGAAGATCGTGATGGTGTTTGAAGGGCGCGATGCGGCCGGCAAGGGCGGCACGATCAAGCGCTTCACCGAGCACCTCAATCCCCGTAGTGCACGGGTTGCCGCGCTGGAAAAGCCGAGCGAGCGGGAAAGAACCCAATGGTTCTTTCAACGCTATGTCCGCCATCTTCCCTCGGCTGGTGAAATCGTGCTTTTTGACCGGTCTTGGTACAATCGTGCCGGGGTGGAGCGGGTGATGGGATTTTGCTCCGCCAACGAATACCTCGAATTCATGCGCTCCTGCCCAGATTTCGAGCGCATGATCACCCGTAGCGGTGTGCGACTTTATAAATATTGGTTCTCGGTCACCCAGGACGAACAGTTGCGCCGGTTTAACTCCCGTGAGGTTGATCCGCTCAAGCAATGGAAACTTTCACCGGTCGATCGGGCTTCACTCGACAAATGGAACGACTATACCGAGGCCAAGGAGGCAATGTTTTTCTATACCGATACTGCCGATGCACCCTGGACCATCGTTAAATCGAACGATAAAAAGCGCGCGCGGCTAAACACCATGCAGCATTTCCTGGCCTCGCTGCCTTATCCGGACAAAAACTACGATGTGGTAACCGGGCCTGACCCGTTGATTGTCGGTTCGAGCGCCGATGTTATCGGCAAAAGCGACCATATCTTGGGTTCGAGCCTGCACCCGGAACACCGGCGCAAAGAAAGGCCATAAAATACAGTCACATTTACCGGTTTCCCAATGAGTGATGACGCAAAACAAGGAACCGGCAATTTTTCGACGGGCGATCAGGAGCCGCTTTAGGACGCGCCACCTGATTTGCGTTGCTGGTTTCCTGTTCACAAGGTTTGTTCTGTCGCAACTTGCCCTGTGCCACTGGTACCTTGATCCGCCGGGCATCGAGAATTTTGGGCGCAGGGGTGGATTAGTGGCCGGCTCTGTTGCTTTTTACCATCCGTATCCGGGTCGCCTATAATGTCCTGTGGATAAAGTTTGGCTCGATGTTGCTCGAAAAGCTGCTTGATGCGCGGTTTCAAATGTGATCCGAATACCAGCCATGGGCAATGCGGCAATCAATGATGGTGAGAATATAAAGCTCGGCCTTGTTCTTGGCCTTGCCGGCGTGGTGATATTTGGCGCGACATTGCCGGCGACCCGCATTGCCGTAGAAATCTTTGATCCATGGTTCGTTACCTTTGGGCGCGCTGCGGTGGCAAGTGTGGCGGCGGTCATTTGTCTTCTCGTGCTGCGCCGCAGACCGCCTTGGCAGCAGGCTAAACAACTTGCGGCTGCCGGGATTTTTGTGGTGGTCGGATTTCCCGGTTTCATGGCGCTGGCGATGCTTGATGTGCCGGCAGTACACGGTGGCGTGGTGCTGGGCATTTTGCCGCTGGCAACGGCGTTGTTCGCCACCTTGATCGCTAGTGAGCGGCCATCAATGAAGTTCTGGTTCTGGGGGATTGTCGGCACCTTGCTGGTTACCCTGTTTGCCCTGCGCGATGGCGAAATTGGCTTCGCGCTTGGCGATTTATGGCTGCTGATGGCAGCACTCTCGGCCTCTTGCGGTTATGTGGTGCTGGCCAAAATCAGCCGCCATATACCCGGTTGGGAGGCTATTTCCTGGGCCTTGGTTATCACCATGCCGATCTCGTTCATCGGATCATTGCTCTATTGGGATGGCCACTATATGGCCGCATCTGCCGGGCAAATTTCCGCATTTTTCTATCTTGGCATGTTTTCGATGTTTATCGGCTTTTTCGCCTGGAATACGGGGCTAAAACTCGGTGGCATCGCCCGGGTCGGGCAACTTCAACTCCTGCAAACCTTTGTCACACTGGCGATTGCAGCCCTGGTGCTGGGCGAGGAAATCACTGCTGAAACGCTGATATTTGCGCTCGCGGTGCTCGGCGTCATTGTGCTGGGGCCAGGGCTGTTCAACGCTAATTACTTGTATTGGTAATCGAGCACTCTGGTGAAGTCGAGGGCGTTGCGCCACAGGGCGTCTGCGATGTTTTGTTCGCCGTTGGCACGCAGGATATTAAGTGCGAAACTGCGCGCTCTGGCGAAGATGCCAGGGTTGGTGCGAATGCGGCTGGCGTCCTCCAGCATCGTAACATCGCGGACATAATGATTTCTGTTCTCGATACTCCAGTGGCTGCGAATGGCTTGCGCCGCTTTCTTCGCGCTGACGGGTGCGGAGCAGACATAAAAGCCGGTCTCCTCGCGTCTGTTCCACATCCCGGTTTTGGCGCTGCGGAGAAATGTCACTCTCGTCACACGGATGATACGCACGATGAGCCCGTTCCAGCCGGTTTGTTTAAGCGCCTGAGCGGCATCGAAAACCTCGACAATGCGGGTCTCGACGCGCATGCGCTTGCCTCTGTCGATGGTTTCATGACGAGCCAGCGGCAGTTCTCTTTCGCCGACAGCCTCGATTATTCGCAGCAGACCGGGCTGATTTTCCTTAAGTTGAACAATGAGATGGCTTTTCGCCGCCCGGGCCGCCCGGAAAGTTTTTTTGACAGTGCATGGCGTCCATCGTAAACAGCCGGCCGGTAAGCGCCAGCGCTTTGATCATCGCTTGCGCGGCGGGGATTTCATTGCTCTTCTCGTCCACCTCCAGGTGTCCCAATATCAGCGCGTCATCGACCGCAAAAGCGCTTAGAACATGGGCCGCCTTGCGGTCGTTAAAGGCATCGAAACTGTGCCGCAGCGTCTTGCCGTCGATAGCGACAACCGGCATCGCTTCCACGTCTTCACCCCGTTCGCTACCGCACAATTCCACCGCATGGCGGCGGAAAACCAGCTCCACCTCGCCACCATCAAGCCCGTGCAGGATGGTTCGCACGGCACTATAAGCCGGCGCGCGCTCCCAGCCGAAGCCGAATGCCCCATTGAGGTGCTCGCGATGAGCCTCGATGAAGCGATGGACCTGTTAGTAGCTAATAGAGTTGGCCGGTTTTGGTAGCACACTAATTGTCCGCTTCTGTTTTAAGCATTGATGGGCAAGCTGTAAGGAGCCGGAGGCGACTGGAGGCTTGTTCATCAATGCTTTCGCGCCGAAAAGGTTCACGCTGCTTTTTGGGTTTTCTGCCTGGTGATAATCTCTCCTTGTTTTGAATATGTAGCAATTTTGCCGGGGCCATGGAAGATAGCCATTGTGTCATCTGAGTATTCATGCACCCGCACCCTGGCCTTGACATAGTGATGACGGATGAGGCTCTGCGGCAGTTGCAGGACCAAATTGTTGTACGAAACTGTATTGTCCCTGCGCACGATGCGCCCGCTCTGCACGCACATAATATCGCGTAAGACTGCCGGGACAGCGACCGGCACAAAAGCACTTGTCTCGTCTTCAGCCGCAACGCTAAAGCGAGCATTGTGATCCGGCAGGTAGATTTCCGTGATATAGCGGTTGGCCACGGCCATATCGGTGATGTCATGGAGCTTCAATTCATTGACGAGGCGATCCTGGAAGGTCTGAAAGGCGCGCTCCGATCGGCCACGGGCTTCCGGCGAATAGGCGGCGATATGCTCAATGCCCAACTGATGAAAGGCGCGGCCCACTTGGGTAAGCCGGGTTTTATCGACCTTCTCACCGGCCTTGGGCGTGTGAAAATAGTGACTGCCGCGATCCGTATAGATTGAACAGGGCAGGCCGTGACACTCAAACACATCCAAAAAACCGCGAAAGCTGGACATTGTTCCTTCTTCCTCAACCAGAAAGGCCGAATAAACCTTTGATGTCGCATCATCCATGGTCACAATCAGGTCAAGCTTAGGTTTGCCCTCAAGCCATTCATGGGTCGAACCATCCTGATGCAACATCATACCGGTACATGGCCTGCGCGGCCTCTTGCGCCGGTGAATGCCGCGCCCGCAGACCGCAATCACCAACCCTGAGCGCTGCAACCGGGTCTTCGTCCAGGTGTAACCCCAGTTGAAATTATGATGCTTGACCAGATGATCATGAAAATGCTTCACATTCCAGCCCATATAGCGCGTCTCATATTGCTCAAGCATCCATGAGGTTTCGTCGGCAGGCACCGCACGCACCGACTTCTTGCCCAACCGGCGGTCATTGAGCCCATCAGAACCGCAATCCTCATAGCGCCTGCGATAACGGCGGAATGTCCGCTCCGACATCCCTAAAATCTCTGCCGCATCATGTCCCGAAAGCCGCTTTTCTTCATATCGAGATAACACATCAATAAACTTCTCCATCCGTCTTTCCTGTAACCATGAAGTCCGGTTCATCAAACACCCTCCTTTTGAGAGCATCCTAAAACCGGACAAATCACGTGCTACATAAAGCGGACAACTGATGTGCTACTGACAGATGAAGCGATGGACCTTGCGATAGGACGTCGCCCCGGATAAAATCGCCAGGATCGTCGCCAGCATCACCGGACCAAGCTGCCATTTCTTGCCCTGCGCCCGGCGTGGGTCAGGGATCGTCGATAAAAGTTCCAGGAATTTCAATGTCATGAGTGCATCCTCCGAATCAAATACACTCCTATAGATTCAGACAAATACCGCTTTGGGAATCCCCCAGACAACCATCAAGTATTTAGCGTTGAACAGCCCTGGTGCTGGGGCAAAGGGCGAGGGTGGGGTGAAAGCAAATATAGATTGTAAAACTTCAAAAATTTTGTAATATTTGCATCAAAATAAACAAAATCGCAGTTTAAATTGCCGGTGAGGTAGTGATTTTTATGAATCCTAGCGATGTGATCACAAAATTGTTGAAAATAAAACCAGAATTAGGCGTTCCGATACTTGCTGGGATGGCTGTCCTCGCTGCTGCCGCGATCGTTAACGCTTGGTTTGACAACAATATTGAAACCGCTATCTACGTCGCCGGGTGGATATTGACATTTTCCATACTGGTGTTTTTGGTTTCCACATTGTTTACAAACGATCTACTACGAGCGGTTGTTGGTTGGATTATAGTAATTTTTTTCGTCTTGATTTTCGGGGCCTTTTCCTATGCTTCGATAGTTGTTGATCCACGGCCACTCAAGAGATCTGCCTGCATGATTCGGTTTTGGGAGAACTGCGAAAAACTCAAAGATGAATTGGATATCGGTAGTGAGCGGGCGCCAAGAATCAGCGTGAGCCATCGGCCGCCAACTCCAATACCACCGGCAATGTCGAGCGTCTCGCTCGCTGATTATCGAGTTTATCTGCAATTTGCCGGATATCATCGCGACACTATTATTAAACTAGCCGATGTGCTCTCGTCGACTGGATGGCGAATTCAAGGCGCGGATCGGGGTGGGGAACGTTTAAAGGCAGCAGCGAATCTTGCGCAAGTGCGATATCATTCAGAAGCCCAGAAAGATGCTGCGGACATGTTAGCAAAAGAAATCATAGATACCGGTGTCAATACTGAAACACAGGCGGTCAAGGTGCCGGTTGTCAATGAGAATGTTCTCGAAGTCTGGATCGGGCTGAAATAACAAAGGCCCCAATCCGGTAGACATACGCTCATATTTGAACAAGAGTAGCCATGGGTGCATCTTGCGCGCGCTTGGTGTTGTGTATTAGTCCGCTGGCAAATCCTGTTTTCTGCCCACGCTTTTTGGCTGCGGCGGTGTGACACATTTGCAATACATAATAACATTCTAATATATAAAGAATTGCGGTGTATCGATAAAAATGCGACAATGCCGACGGCAATCTGCCTTACGGGCAGTGGGAGAAGGAGGCAGTTGAAGCTGATTATTACAAAAACCAGTGACGCGCCGGACGAAAAAGCAGCTGCTCAAATGAATTTTCCGACGGAAGCGGCCGAGCGGTTTTTCTTGGGCTTTGAAAAAAGCGCCCGCCGTTGGGAACGGGTGGTCTATCCCGGAATGGTCATATTGGTGCTGTTGATGGCCTATGGCTTTTATCTAATCTATAACCTGACCAACGACATGCGCATCATGGTGACACGCTTCGACGATCCGAGAATAATCACCAATCTCGATCAACTATCAACCGATTTGCATTCGCTTTCCGGCGATATTCACAAGATGACTACGCGGGTTCACGCCATGTCGAACGATACGTTGGCGATGTCGAAAAGCACCCGCACGATGACAGAGCTGATGGAATCGGTCAAATATATGAAATCGATGGATGCAGAACTGAGGAAAATGAATCGGACCATGTATGTCATGGGGGGTAATGTAAATTATCTGCGCCAGGACATGGCGGTGATGAACCGCAACATCTCGCGCCCGATGTCAATGATGAACAGTATGATGCCGTTTTAAGGCTGGCTGTTCTGCGATAGCTGTTGGGTTGGCGAAATTATTCGCACTGGAGCGAATTTTATCACAAACTCGCAGCCCCGCGCGCCGACTGGTCGTACTGGCCTGAAAGCGCGCGCAAGAGCGCTGCCAACCGGCTGACTTCCCCATCATCCAGACCCATCGATTTGACACTGTCGATAAGCAGCGCCTCGCGGATTTCGCGGTAACGGTCGCAAGCCGAAGCACCTTTGCGGGTGATCGCCACGGTTTTTTCCTTGCCCCGTTTGCCGGTTGCCACAAGCCCCAGTTTAACCAGCTTCTTGATTGCATAAGTGGCCACATGGGTGTCTTCGATATTGAGCACCAGGCAAATGTCAGCCAGGGTCTTTTCACGCTCGCGGTGATTGACCGAATGCAATATCAGTACCTCCAGCGGGGTCAGACCAGGATATCCTGCTGCCGTCATGCCATGCACCATCCAGCGCGAAAAGGCGTTGTTGACTACCGTTAAGGCGAATTCCATTTCCGACAGCGCCGGCATTGCGCCTGCCGCCAGATGGGAAGCAGAAACCACCGGGCCAATGCTGCCGGCGTTGCTGGATTGGTTGTTCATGGGTATTCCTGACTTTTTATGTTGACAAATTATCGATATATTGTTGATGTTTGTCAAAGGAAAAAGAAAAGTCAAATAAAAGCGCGGAGAATTTCAATGGGCGGCAAGTGGGATTTCTGGATCGACCGGGGTGGCACATTCACTGATATCGTCGGCAGGTCACCTGAAGGTGCGTTGCACCCGCATAAACTGCTGTCGGAAAATCCCGAAGCCTATCCGGACGCCGCCATTCAGGGCATTCGCGATATTCTTGGCATTGCCAAGGAAAACAAGCTTCCTTCCGAACGCATCGGCGCCGTCAAGATGGGCACTACGGTGGCCACCAATGCGCTATTGGAACGCAAGGGCGAACCGACGGCTTTGATGATCACCAAAGGTTTTCGCGACGGTCTGCGCATCGGCTATCAGGCCCGGCCCGACATATTCGCCAAGGAAATTATTCTGCCCGAGCAGCTCAATTCCCGCGTGGTGGAAATAGACGAACGTGTCCTGGCCGATGGCACCATTGACCGGGTACTTGATATTCAAGGCGTCAAAGCCGCTCTTGGAGAGATTAAGACGGCCGGTTTTGACAGCCTTGCCATCTGCCTGATGCACGCGTGGAAATATCCTGAGCATGAACAGAAAATCGCCGAACTGGCCCGTAGCGCAGGCATTTCGCAGGTCTCGGTCAGCCACGAGGTCTCGCCACTGGTCAAGCTCGTCGGGCGCGGAGATACGACCGTGGTCGATGCCTATCTGTCACCCATCCTGCGCCGTTATGTCAATCAGGTGGCCGGTGAAATAGGCTCCGGCGGCGCGGGTGAAGAGGCGCCGCAGTTGATGTTCATGCAATCGTCCGGTGGTCTGACATCCGCCGATCTTTTTCAGGGCAAGGATGCCATCCTTTCGGGTCCGGCGGGCGGCGTGGTCGGTGCGGTGCAAACTTCTGCCATGGCCGGCCATGACAAGTTGATTGGCTTCGATATGGGCGGCACTTCGACCGATGTTTCCCATTATGACGGCGAATATGAACGGGCCTTTGAGACGGCTGTGGCGGGCGTGCGCATGCGCGCGCCGATGATGCGCATTCACACCGTTGCTGCCGGCGGTGGCTCGATACTGCACTACAAGGCGGGCCGCTTTCAGGTCGGGCCGGACAGTGCCGGCGCCAACCCTGGACCGGCCTGTTATCGCCGTGGCGGGCCGCTGACCGTGACCGACGCCAATGTCATGGTCGGCAAATTAAGGCCGGAATTCTTTCCGGCGATCTTCGGGCCAAATCAGGATCAACGGCTTGATGTTGAAGTGGTGAGGGAAAAGTTTCAATTGCTGTCACAGGAAATTGGCGATGGGCGTAAGGCGCAGGATATCGCCGATGGATTCTTGAAGATCGCGGTAGAAAACATGGCCAACGCGATCAAGAAAATTTCGGTGCAGCGCGGCTATGATGTTAGCGAATATGCGCTGACATGCTTTGGTGGTGCCGGCGGTCAACATGCCTGTGCGGTGGCTGATACGCTGGGCATGGAGACGGTGTTAATCCACCCGTTTTCCGGCATACTTTCCGCCTATGGCATGGGGCTGGCGCAGCTTTCCGCCAACCGGTCAAAGGCGATGATCATACCGTTTGACGATGCCGCACTTGACAGTATCACGGCGCTGGAGCAGCAGCTTTTAAGCGAGGCGTGCAATGAACTTTTAGGCCAGGGCTGCGACCCGGCTCACATCGTCACCCGCACGGTAGTACATCTTCGCTATGATGGCACCGATACCAGCCTGCATATCGACTTTTCCCATGGATCGATCGAAAGGGCCGTTGCGGCTTTTGAAAAAACCCACCGCACCCAGTTCGGTTTCCTGTTCGAAAACAAGCC
This sequence comes from Rhizobiaceae bacterium, assembly GCA_965248135.1. GTDB lineage: Bacteria > Pseudomonadota > Alphaproteobacteria > Rhizobiales > Rhizobiaceae > SZUA-100. The sequence goes on from CBDFIN010000009.1 coordinate 64,608, forward strand.
GATTGTTATCGAGGCGCTGGAGATCCAGGGTGAAGAAGGTGACGGCAATACACTCAACGAGCCGGAGGCTCATTTGGCAAGGGAGGAGCCGACAGCAAACGGGCAGGCAACGATTTTCTCGTGTGGTGAAAACCGCGAGGCGGCAATTTATCTTCGCAAGGCGCTTGCGCCCGGCAACAGGGTGATGGGACCGGCGCTGATTATCGAGGATCATCAGACCATCGTTGTCGAGGCTGGCTGGCGGGCTGAATTAAATTCGCGCAACCACATCATCCTCACCCGCACAATGGCGCTTGAACGAAAGGCGGCTATCGGCACCACTGCCGATCCGGTGATGCTGGAAGTGTTCAACAATCTGTTTATGTCGATTGCCGAGCAGATGGGCGTGACGCTGCAAAACACCGCCTATTCGGTCAATATCAAGGAGCGGCTTGATTTTTCCTGTGCCGTGTTTGCTGCTGATGGCACGCTGGTGGCCAACGCACCGCACATGCCGGTGCATCTGGGGTCGATGGACCGGTCGGTCGAAACCATCATCAAACTGAACGCGGGCAATATTTATCCAGGCGACGTGTTTGTGCTCAATGCGCCCTATAATGGCGGCACCCATTTGCCGGATATTACCGTGGTGACGCCGGTGTTTGAGGAAGATGAAAGCGAAATCCGGTTTTACGTTGCCTCGCGCGGCCACCATGCCGATGTCGGCGGCATGGCGCCTGGTTCAGCAACACCACGCGCCACCCATGTCGATGAAGAAGGCGTTTTAATAGACAATTTCAAGCTGGTCGACCAGGGCATTATCCGTGAAGCGGAAATGATTGAGGTCTTGACAAACCATCCGTGGCCGGCACGTAATCCGGCGCAAAACATGGCCGACATGCGGGCCCAGATAGCAGCCAACGAAAAGGCGTGGTCGAGTTGCGCAACATGGTGGCGCATTTCGGCGAAGACGTGGTTGACGCCTATATGGGCCATGTGCAGGACAACGCGGAAGAAAGCGTGCGCCGGGTAATCGATGCCCTGTCAGATTGTCAATCGGCCTACCAAACCGATACCGGGCAGGTGATCAAGGTGAAGATCACCGTCGACAAGAAGGGTCGAACCGCCAGGGTTGATTTTACCGGCACTTCGATGGCTGGGAAAAATAATTTCAACGCGCCCGAGCCGGTAACTCGCGCTGCCGTTCTCTATGTTTTCCGCCTGATGGTGGAAAGCGATATCCCGATGAATGCCGGTTGTCTTAAACCGATCGATATCATTGTACCTGACGGTTCGATGTTGCGGCCCTCATATCCTTCCGCCGTGGTTGCCGGCAATACAGAAACCAGCCAGCATGTCACCAATTGCCTGTTGATGGCGCTGGGAGCTATCGCCAACGGCCAGGGCACGATGAACAATCTCACCTATGGCAATGCGCGATATCAAAACTATGAGACCATCTGCGCCGGCGCGCCGGCTGGAAAGATGAACTCGGGTCGTGGGTTTGCCGGTGTTGCGGGCGTGCACACCCACATGACCAATACCCGCATGACCGACCCGGAAGTGCTTGAAATGCGCTATCCGATTGTGGTTGAGGAGTTTTCTGTCCGCGAAGGCTCCGGCGGCGGCGGAAAATTTCCCGGCGGTGATGGCACAAGGCGCGTGTTGCGCTTTCTGGAAGATATGGAATGCGCTATTCTCTCAAGCCATCGCAAGGTGCCGCCCGCCGGTCTTGATGGCGGCGGCAATGGCGCCGTCGGCAAAACCGAAATCCGGCGGCTTTCGGGTGAACTGGAGGAACTGGAACATTGCGACCAAACCAGCGTGGTTGCCGGCGAGGCGGTGATTGTGATAACACCCAGCGGCGGGGGCTATTTGAAGGGATGAGGAACGGCCTGTTATTTTAGCAAAGCAATGCTGTAATGGCCGGATATTGACCTTCGCGACATTGAATTTACGGTAGCAATACTTATCCACCGCTTTATCCACAGGAAACGAAAATTTCTCGGTCACAGGGATATTTCTCTCGACACATTGGCCATTTGGGAACAGTCTTCAATTGTCGGAACGCGGCGGACTTTCGGGAAAGAAGCGGGATGGCAGAAAAGTGAAACTTTAGAGATTTACTTTTCGTTGGTCGAAGCTGGATCCTTCGGGGAAAAGTGGAGGACCGCGATTATCGGAACCTTCGGGAAACGGTAATCAGATAGTGGAAGCCTTCGGGTAGAAACTGTCAGACAGAAGAAACCTCCGGGTGGAAGCTGTCGGATGGCTGGAGCTTTCGGGTAAAGGCTGTCAAAAGTGACGGAAGAGACTTTCGGGAATTGACTGTCACGCTGGTAATCATGACCTTCGGGAATTGATAGCCAAAGTCGAAAACCAAGACTTTCGGGAATTGGATTTTGGCATAAGTCTGCAACGTCGGTTGCGTGAGCATTGTTCTTCGGAATGGTGATCATCAGCAGAAAGTTGTAAGACCTAAGGGGAGGCGAATTTCGTAAGAGTTCGCCTTTCTCTTTTTTGTGCAGTTATTGACCTTGCACCGCGCCGGTCGCGCCGGCTGATTATTACATTTGAACTGACCGCCGTTGGAATAGGCTCGCCAGCGCCACGGCGATAGCTTGAAAGAAAGTTTATCCGCATGGCGCCCGAATGGAGGGATTTTTTCAAAGAAAAATCTCGGGAATTTGGGTCAGCCCTGAGCATTGCTCATGTGAGGACAGTGATTGAGGCGCAAAAAGCACCGCAAAGAACCGCCCGCAGCGGAGCAAACTAACAAAATACGTGCAAATCGCTTTCAAGCGATTGCCGTGTCGCCAGCGCCCGGAATTTGCTCTTGATTTAAAAGCCTGTATAGCTGGACACCTTCAAAATGATTCGATCAATACTCTCTTCGCTCACGGCCAATCCGGGCGGCGCCCGGGCCTCCGCCGGGGCGGCGCAAAAGCGCAGGTCGGTTCCGCCCGCAAATTGATTTCATCAATTTGTACATCGGGCTTCAATCGCTCCTGATGAGCCATGATCACTTTTAAGTAATCATGCTATAGTGGCCGGGGCCGGATAAAAATCACCGCAATTCGATGAAAACTATTTCCATCATCATCACGACTTTGCCGTATATGACTGTTTGATTGCGTTGGACTGGCGGGCCGTTCGGTATAAACTACCCTGCTTAATGGCAACGATTCACGACGGAATTTCATATGTCGGTTTGGACTGATCTCGGCAAAATACTTGCCAATGCCACAAGCGGGGCCATCGCGGCACTGGCAGAAAAGGTGCGCACGGTTTTTGCCGGCGATGCGCAAACGCGTCGGCGGGTTTCGTTCTCCATCGCCATTATTGCGCTTTCCGCCAAAATGGCCAAAGCCGACGGCATTGTAACGGAAAACGAAATAGCTGCTTTTCGCCAGATTTTTGAGGTGCCCGATGCCGAGCTCGACAATGTCGCCCGGCTGTTTAATCTAGCGCGCCAGGATGTTGCCGGGTTTGATGCCTATGCGCGCCAGGTCAAGACCTTGTTTCCCGACGATTGTGAACTTTTCCGCGACGTGCTTGACGGGCTTTTCCATATCGCTAAAGCAGATGATGTGTTGCATGAAAAGGAACTGGAGTTCATTGAACATGTAGCGGTGGTTTTTGAATTCGACGAGCAGGCATTCAAACGCATGTTGATGCGCCACATGGCGCTGGAGGGGCGTGATCCTTATATTTTGCTTGATGCCAGTCCCGATTGGGATTTTGCCCGCCTTAAGGCACATTATCGCAAGCGGGTGAGCGAAAACCATCCAGACCGGCTGATCGCCCGCGGGGTGCCGCCGGAGTTCGTGTCGATTGCCAATGAGCGGCTGGCTTGTCTCAATGCGGCCTGGGAGCAGATAGAATTTGAGCGAAAACCCGTTGTTCCCGCCTGACAGCCGGTGTGTTGATGCGGTACGGCCCTCGCCCAATCATGGGCCGCGGGCCGAAGGCAAGCCGCTCGATATGGTTATCCTTCACTACACTGGCATGGAAAGTGGCGCATTCGCGCTTGAGCGGTTGACGGCGGCTGACAGCGGTGTTTCGTGCCACTATTTCGTCGACGAAGATGGCACAATCACCCAATTGGTACCAGAAGCGCGGCGCGCCTGGCATGCCGGAGCAAGCTCTTGGCAGAGCGAAGATGACATCAACTCCCGCTCAATAGGCATTGAGATTGTCAATCCTGGACATCAGTTCGGCTACCGGGAATTTCCGCAATGCCAGATCGAAACGGTGATCCGATTATGTCGGGATTGCGGCGACAGGCTTGCCATTCCGCCACAAAATGTGCTCGCCCATTCCGATGTGGCGCCCTTGCGCAAGGAAGATCCGGGCGAACTCTTCCCTTGGCGCCAACTGCACGAGGCCGGTATCGGCCATTGGGTGAAACCAGATGGCGCAGGTTTGCCCATTGACAACAGCATAAAGTCGATTGAGAAATTTCAATCGATGTTGGTTGAATATGGCTATTCGCTTGAAATAACAGGTAAAATTGATGCTTGTACGGTTGCTTGCATAACCGCATTCCAGCGTCATTTCAGGCCGAAAACCGTTGACGGCATCGCTGATCAATCGACCTTCACCACCTTGCTCAAGCTGCTGGAAGCCATGTCCTGACAGGCTCTGATTGCTGCCGATTTCGCCACAAGGCTTTATGATTTATCAGTGATTTCAAGTATTTCATGGCTGCAATAATGTTTGAATTGCCGTAACCCAACTTCACCAAGATCGCTTGTATGATAACCGGCAAAAGCGACAAGGCAGATCATCGTCATTCTTAATTGGTTTGATCGCGTAGCAAGGTCCTCACTTGTCAAAGATTCACAACGTGGCGGTCGCGGCGATATTGCGGCAAGGTGCGGCGAATTGTCAAAGGAAGAGTTTGACTCCGTCAGCATATCGGTAGCAAGAGAAGAGGGTGAAAGTGAATCACAGGGTTGAGCGATGACAGTGGTGGCGAAGGCAATGAAAGTTGGCATGGGCATAGTGCTGGCCATTTCGGTGTCGGGCTGTCAGGTGCAAAATGGTGGCAGCACCACAGGTTTTCGCCTGATCCCCAACGCCCAAAGCACGACTGACAGCGCGTTGCAATTTGCCAGTATCGAACAGATACCGCTGCCTGGATCAAGGCCCTATTCGCGGACGTATTATCGCGATGATATCGCCCTTGATATTGTTCCAAACCCAAAAATAGATGCGGTGACAGGTCGGGAGATTTCGCTGTTGTCCACTTCGGTCAGACGGCGACAGGCCGCGTTGCCGTTTAACAGGCGTTCGAATTTGTATAATGCGGTCATTCTGCGTCATGCGAGAATGAATGGCATCGACTATGAATTTGCCAAAGCCGTCATTTATTCTGAAAGCAGTTTCAGGGTTAATGCGCTTGGCGGTCATGGTGAAATTGGTCTGATGCAGGTCAAACCCTCGACGGCCAGAGCAATGGGATACCGCGGCACACGCAACGAACTCTATCTTCCAGAAAATAATATCAAATTCGGGATGAAATATCTGCGGCGCGCGAAAGAAAAGGGCGATGGCACCACCTGCGGAACGATCCTGAAATATAACGCCGGGCTTTACGCCAAGCGCATGAATCCGATCAGCGCACGCTATTGTGCGAAAGTTAAGCGGTTGATGAAACAGGCGCGGGGCCGGGCCGTCGGTTGATAAGGCAGGACACCTTCAAGGTGATTTGGTCCGGTTAACATATGGATCGATATCAGCTTGCCCTGGCATGAAGTTCAAGCGAGGTTCGGCGTCGGCCTTGACCCGGTGACAGCCCTTGGACTAAGTCTTCAATGCCAGTTGGCCGGGCGGCCGCCCTGTGCAATGCCGAAAGGTGGTGCGGGGAGGAAAGTCCGGGCTCCAAGGAAACACGGTGCCGGGTAACGCCCGGCGGGGGCGACCCCAGGGAAAGTGCAACAGAAAGTAAACCGCCCCGCCTGTTTATAGGCCTTTAATGCAGCACGCGCGCAATTTGCCGGCGTTGTGGTACAGACCTATAGACTGGCGGGGTAAGGGTGAAACGGTGGGGTAAGAGCCCACCGCGCTGCCAGCAATGGCAACGGCACGGTAAACCCCACCGGGAGCAAGACCGAATAGGGATGACGAGGATATGCTCCGGCGTGTCCCGGCCGGTTTTCAGGCCGGATCATCCGGGTGGGTCGCGATGAGGTGTTTGGCGACAAACATCAAAGACGAATGGCCGCCGCGCTTCAGGTTTTACCTGAGGCCATACAGAACCCGGCTTACAGGCCAACTGGCATTTTATCCATCTATACGCGCTGCCGATAAATTATTATCACGGCCTATCCGGCTGTTTTCCTAACCAAACCTTAAGTTTCATGATTCACAATTGGTTAACGCTGCTATTTGAAATTGTGTTTCCATGGCTGAATTTTGTCAGATTCCATTGACCCCCATATTTCCCCATGGTATCCCAAGTTCACAGCGAATGGATGGGTTGGTCAATATATTTCGAACCACCCGAACGATTGAAAGTGCCGCAGTTCTTAAAAGCACTGCATTGTTAGCGAAAACCATCTGGATAGAGCTCCTCGAATACCTGTCCAATCAGGCCGGGAGGGAGCTAAAAACAGGAGCAGAGTGTGGACAGGTTTCTGTCGAGCGCCATCAACAATGTCGACAAGAAGGGCAGGGTGTCTATTCCCGCCACTTTTCGCAGTGTTTTGGAGCTGAAACAGCAAACACAGCTCTATACTCTTTTGTCCATCGACATGCCGGCGGTCGATGCCGGAGGGGCCGATTTGCTGTTGGCCTACGAAAAACGCATGGCCGATTTCGATCCGCTGACCAGTTGTTTCGACGATCTGTCTTTTTATTATCATGGCGACAGCGCCTGGCTGAAAATCGATGGCGATGGCCGCATCGGCCTCAATCAGCAATTGCGCGAGCACACCGGCATAACCGACAATGTGGCTTTTGTCGGTCGTGGGACCTTTTTTCAGATGTGGCAGCCGGAAAAGTTTGCCGCCTACCGCAACGAGGCGCGACAACGTATTCGCACCCTAAAACAGTCTCTGGTCCAATCGACCACAGCACAAGGGGCGTGAGTTAGGTGAAACCTGGCCCAAATACTGGCGATAATCAGCCGCACGATGATCGTCATGTTCCGGTCATGCTGCGTGAAGTGTTGCAATACCTGGCGCCCGCGCCCGGTGAAATTGTCATAGACGCCACATTTGGGGCGGGCGGTTATTCAAGAGCCATCCTGGCCAAGGGGGCAACGGTGCTTGGCATTGACCGGGATCCTGAAGCAATTACCGCGGGTTTGGAAATTAGCGCGCAGCATGGTAAAAAATTGAGGCTTGTCGAGGGACGTTTTAGCGAGCTTGACCTTATCGCCGGTGAAGCCGGTTATCAAAGGGTGCATGGGGTGGTGCTGGATATCGGCGTTTCATCCATGCAACTTGATCAGGCGCAACGCGGCTTCTCGTTTCGTAGCGACGGGCCGCTAGATATGCGCATGGGGCAGTCGGGTTTGACGGCCGCTGACCTGGTCAACCAATTGGAGCGGGTCAATCTTACCCGCATTATCGGCATTTTGGGTGAAGAACACCATGCTTCCAGGATTTCAAGGGCAATTGTCGAGCGGCGACAGAAAATGCCGTTTTCAACCACCAGCGATCTCGCCAAAGTGGTGGAACAGGCCGGAAGTGGCCGCAACGATCGTATTCACCCGGCCACGCGTACATTTCAGGCCTTGCGCATTTTTTTGAACCGTGAACTTGAGGAACTGGCGCAAGCGCTGACTGCATCTGAAAAAATTCTTGCCCAAGGCGGACGGTTGGTAGTTGTTTCCTTCCATTCGCTCGAGGACCGTATCGTCAAGCGCTTCCTCGCCGACCGTTGTTTTGACCAGAAAGGTTCGCGACACCTGCCTCCCGTTGCCGGCAGTGAGCCGGTATTTACGATGCTCAAGCGTGGTGCGGCAAAGCCGGCCGGAGACGAAATTCTGCGAAATCCGCGCGCACGTTCGGCCAAATTGAGAGCGGCTATGAGAACAGCAGCACCCGCGCGACCAGTGGAGTGGTCGGTGTTTGGACTGGCGGATTTTTCCGGTGTGACAGAACTTTCCAGGAGCAGCGCGTCATGATCAAGTCTAGTGACATTATTCTTGCCGGATTGATGATTATCACCGCTGTGTGGACATTCCAGGTCAAATATCAAACCAAGGACACAGAAGCCGGTGTCGTCCAACTTGAGCGCGAGATTAGCAAGGAAAATGACCGGGTCAGGTTGTTGGAGGCCGACTGGGCGGTGCTTACCCAACCCTCACGACTGCAAGAGCTGTCCGAACGTTTTTCCAGGGAATTGAATTTAAAATCGCCTGATATCAGTCAGATTGCAACTCCCGAACATCTGCCACCGCTTCGCATTCTGGACGACCCGATTGGGGCGATTGCGCGACAACAAGGTGATGTGGACGCCACCATTACCGGCTCGGTTGGAGGGCAAAACCAGTGAAATTTCTATCCCTTCATGGCCACCGCGGTGCCGATGAATACCACCAGAGCGGCATTAACCTGGACGGTGGGCGCAAGGTGCGTAGCGAGCAAGCGGGAAATCGCATCGTCATTGTAATGGCGATGCTGGGGCTGGTATATTTGGTGCTCGCAGGCAAATTGATCTGGCTCGGTCTGCAGGAGGAGGCTGTACTTGCTTCACACCGGCCTGCCGACCGTACGACTTCGGCAACCCGGCCCAATCTCGTTGATCGCCACGGAAATTTGCTTGCCATGGATGTCAAAATGGCGTCGCTCTTTGCTGAGCCGCGGCGAATTGTCGATGCCGATGAGGCGATTGAATTGCTCACCACGGTGTTGCCCGATCTCGACTACAAAAAGGTTCATAAGTGGCTTTCAAGCGATGCGGCATTCAAATGGATCAAACGTGAACTGACACCGAAGCAGCAGAGCCAGATTCTGGCGCTTGGTATTCCTGGCATTGGGTTCCGCAGTGAAAATCGCCGGTTCTATCCAGGTGGCGCGACGTCTTCCCATATTCTTGGTCTGGTGAATATCGACAACCAGGGAATTGCAGGAATTGAAAAATACCTGGATGATAATGGTCTTGCCGACCTGCACAATTCCGGCTTTGCCATAAATCGCGTGTTAGAGCCGGTCAGGCTTTCGATCGATCTGCCGGTGCAACATGCGGTTCGCGATGAGCTGATTAAAGCAAAAAAGCGGTATAAGGCTATTGCCGCTGGCGCGGTGGTGCTTGATGTTCACACCGGCGAAATTCGTGGCATGGTGTCGCTGCCTGATTACAATCCCAACAAACCGGTAAATGCCAACAAGCCCGACCGGTTGAACCGCATGTCGGCCGGCCTTTATGAAATGGGCTCAACTTTCAAGACTTTTACTACGGCGATGGCGCTGGATTCCGGCAAAGTGGGTATTCGTGACCGATTTGACGCCCGCAAGCCCTTCAAGATTGCCCGCCATACAATCACTGATTTCCATGGCAAGCGGCGGGTGCTCTCGGTGCCGGAGATCTTTATCTATTCCTCCAATATCGGCACCGCCAAAATGGCCGCCCGGGTTGGTATTGAGGGGCACCAGCAGTTTCTTACCCGCATGGGCCTGCTTTCAAGGCTTGACGGATTTGAACTGCCGGAAGTGGCAAAGCCCACCCAGCCGAAGAAATGGAAAAAAATCAACTCGATCACCATTTCATTCGGCCACGGGATTTCAACAACGCCGTTACAAACGGCGGTAGCAGCAGCAGCGCTGATGAATGGCGGCAAGCTGATATCGCCGACGCTGTTTCCAAGAAGCAGGGCAAAAGCAACTCGAATTTCGCGGCAGGTTGTCAGCGAAAAAACCAGTGATCTGATGCGTTATCTCTTTCGCCTTAATGTGCTGAAAGGCTCAGGCCGAAAGGCAAAAGTTCCCGGCTATCTGGTCGGTGGCAAGACCGGCACAGCTGAAAAGGTCGTTAATGGCCGCTATTCCAGCGCCAAGCGATTCAATGCCTTTCTTTCAGCATTTCCCGTCAATAATCCGCAATATGTGGTGCTGGTGGTGATCGATGAGCCCAAACCCGAGAAAGGCAAACGCTACGCCACGGCGGGCTGGAACGCGGCGCCGACGGTCAGCGCCCTGATCAAACGCGTTGGGCCACTACTCGGTGTTCGGCCCGATTTCCGTGCCCGCGATACCGCCAAATTTACGTCCTATTGACGCTGGAATGAAGGATAGTGTGCCAACTTATGGGGATAGAATAAGAACAATGAAGCTTGGAGAGCTAGCCGGTGAAAATGATGGCCTGGGTGCAAACGAACTCGGGCGCACAATCACCGGTTTGACCGCAGATTCCCGCCAGGTTGAACCTGGATACCTGTTTGCTGCTCTCTCGGGATCGACTATTGACGGGGCGGCGTTCGCCGTAAGTGCGGCAAAAAACGGGGCCGCAGCCATTTTGGCAAAGCATCATGCGGTGTTCGATGAGACCGGCTTGCCGGTTATTCGGGTGGATGATCCAAGGCGCGAACTGTCGTTAATGGCGGCACGATTTTATCCCCGGCAACCCGAAACCATGATCGCGGTCACCGGCACTGCTGGCAAAACCTCGATCGCCTCTTTTATCCGTCAGATCTGGCAGGCGGAAGGAAAAAAAGCCGCGATGATCGGCACTACCGGTGTGACTGCGCCGGGTTTGGTTAATTATGGTTCGCTGACAACGCCTGATCCTGTGGCGCTTCATGCCTTGCTGGATGAACTTGCTGGTCTCGGCGTCAGCCATGGTGCGATGGAAGCATCCAGCCACGGGCTTGATCAGCGGCGGCTCGACGGAGTGCGGCTGACCGCTGGCGCATTTACCAATCTGGGCCGTGATCATATGGATTATCATCCGACGGTTGAGGCCTATTTTGAAGCCAAGTTGCGATTGTTCGACACGCTGCTTGCCAAGAGCAGCCCGGCGGTAATTTACGCTGATGATCGTTACAGCGAGCCAGTGATCGAACGGGCTATAAAGGCCGGTCTTAAGGTGTGCACTGTCGGCTACAAGGGAGAATTTCTGGCCCTTAAGCGGGTCGAACAACAGCGCTACCATCAAGTTGGCGAAATCGAATTTGGCGGCAATATTCACCGGGTTGTCTTGCCGATGGCGGGTGATTTTCAAATGGCCAATGCGCTTGTTGCCGCCGGACTTGCCATCGCCACCGGCAGTGATGCCAATCAGGTTTTTGCAGCACTTGAACAGCTTGAGGGAGCAAAAGGGCGGCTGGAACTGGTGGGCAAAGCCAAAAATGGTGCGCCAGCCTATGTCGATTATGCCCATAAGCCCGATGCACTGGAAAGCGTGCTTACGGCGCTAAGACCCTACACCACGAGAAAGCTGATTGTGGCCTTTGGCTGTGGTGGTGACAGGGACCAGGGAAAGCGGCCCTTGATGGGAGAAATCGCCAGCCGGCTGGCCGATACAGTGATTGTAACGGACGACAATCCACGCAGTGAAGATGCAACCCAGGTGAGAGCCGAAATCCTGGCCGCCGCGCCGGATGCACTGGAAATCGGCGACCGCAGGGCGGCAATCTGCCATGCGGTGGAAATGCTGGAGACGGGAGATTGCCTCGTGGTCGCCGGCAAGGGCCATGAGGAAGGACAGATTGTTGGCGGCAAGACATTGCCGTTTTCCGATCACCAGGTGGTGAAACAAGCGCTTGAAGATTGCGGTGGAGGGGCGGTATGACGGGAGAGTTGTGGCGTTGTGATGAAATGCTTGCCGCTATGCAGGCTACACCGGTCGGCGCATTGCCCGCCGCGATTACCGGCATCTCGATCGATAGCCGCAGTGTGCACCCGGGCGAAGCCTATTTTGCCATCAAAGGCGATGTGCTTGACGGACACAAGTTTGTCGCAATGGCAGGAAAGGCTGGCGCTGGACTAGCGGTAGTAAGTGAGGAAAAGGCGCCGGAGCTGCACAATGCCGGTGTGCCGCTGCTTATTGTCGACAATGTGCTTGAGGCTCTCGAACGCCTTGGCCTTGCCGCGCGGGCACGCACAAAAGCAAAAATCATTGCCATTACCGGCAGCGTCGGCAAGACTTCAACCAAAGAGGCCTTGCGCCATGTGCTTGCGGCAATGGGCCCGGTGCATGCCTCCGTTGCGTCGTTTAACAATCATTGGGGCGTGCCGCTGACACTTGCGCGAATGCCAGCCGATGTCCGGTTCGGGATTTTTGAAGTCGGTATGAATCATGCCGGTGAAATTACCCCGCTTGTCAAAATGGTGCGGCCCGATATCGCCGCCATCACCAATGTTGAAAAGGCTCATCTCGGCGCATTCGACGGCATTGCTGATATCGCGCGTGCCAAGGCGGAGATTTTTGCGGGCCTCGAAGGGGAAGGCGCCGTGGTGCTCAATCGCGATAATGATCAGTTCAATCTATTGGATTTATTGGCGAAAAAGGCTGGTGTAACCAACATTGTTACCTGCGGCGAGGCCGACAAATCGGACCTGCAGTTAAAAAAGATCTGCCTGCACGCCAGCTGTTCCTGTGCGCTGATTGACCTTTTTGGCGAAGAATGCGCCATCAAGATCGGCTTGCCTGGCAGGCACATAATACAAAATGCGCTAATCGTGCTGGCCATTGCAAAGCTGGCGGGCGCAGATATGGCAAAATCGGTGCTGGCGCTTGCAACATTGCAGCCCGATGCTGGCCGTGGCAGGCGGCACCAATTACAATTGCGCGATGGGCCGTTCACCCTGATTGATGAAAGCTACAACGCCAATCCGGCATCGATGAAAGCGGCGATCGAAATGCTTCAGGCGAGCAAGCCGGTCCAACGCGGGCGTCGCATCGCGGTTTTGGGCGATATGCTGGAACTGGGTGCTGAAACAGGCGCCCTTCACAGCGCATTAGCCGAACCGATAGAAAAGGCCGGCATCGACCAGGTCTATCTGGTCGGACCGCAAATGCGGGCGTTGAGTGAAACATTGCAGTCAACCCGGTTGGCGTTTTATGTGCCCTCAGTCGAGGCGATAAAGCCAGTTCTCTTTTCGAACCTGCGTCACGGTGATGTGGTGATGGCCAAGGCGTCAAAAGGAATAGGATTTGCCGGACTGGTTGAAGACATGATGCAGACATTTACTGAGGTCAAAAGCGTCTCTTCGTGAGCGCAATTATCAAACAGCAAACCGGGGGACCGAATGCTATATTATCTTGCCGAACTGGGTGGCCAAATTTCAGTGTTCAACGTTTTTCGATATCTTACGTTTCGCACCGGCGGTGCGCTGGTCACTGCCGCAATAACGGTTTTTTTGTTCGGGCCGATGATTATTCGTTCCTTGCGTGTCCGCCAGGGCCGGGGTCAGCCAATTCGATCTGATGGGCCGCAAACCCATTTCAAGAAAGCCGGAACGCCGACGATGGGCGGGCTGATGATCCTCATTGGAACCATTGTCGCGGCTTTGCTGTGGGTCAATTGGAGCAATATTTATGTCTGGGTGGTTATGCTGGTTACCCTGTCATTCGGCATGATCGGGTTTTATGATGACTATCTGAAAGTATCAGCCGCAACCGAAAAAGGATTTTCCGGCAAGGCACGATTGACCCTGGAGATGATAATCGCGGCGGCCGCGTGTTACATCATTATGAATGTAGGCAAGGCACCGTTTTCTTCGTCTTTGACATTTCCATTTTTTAAGAGCTTCTTGATCGACCTCGGCGTATTCTTTATCGCCTTCGGCGCCTTTGTTATTGTTGGTGCCGGCAACTCGGTCAATTTGACCGATGGTCTCGACGGACTGGCCATTGTGCCGGTGATGATTGCAGCCGCCTCGTTCGGGCTGATTGCCTATCTTTCAGGTAACGCCGTTTTCGCTGATTATCTGCAGATTCACTATGTCATCGGTACCGGTGAGCTGGCGGTTATTTGCGGCGCCATCATTGGCGCTGGTCTGGGCTTTTTGTGGTTTAATGCTCCGCCGGCCGCCATCTTTATGGGAGACACCGGTTCGCTGGCGCTGGGCGGCATGCTTGGCACCGTGGCGGTTGCGACCAAGCACGAGATTGTGCTTGGCATTATCGGTGGGCTGTTTGTGCTTGAGGCCTTGTCGGTGATTATCCAGGTCGCCTCGTTCAAGATGACGAGGAAAAGGGTGTTCAAGATGGCCCCCATCCACCACCATTTTGAACAATTAGGTTGGACTGAAAGCCAGGTAGTGATCCGCTTTTGGATCATATCCTTCATGCTCGCCCTATTGGGTCTGGCGACACTGAAACTGCGATAGGTGTGAATTGATACCGGTCACGACATTTAAAGACAGACACGTCGCGGTGTTCGGCTTGGGCGGTTCCGGGCTGGTCACGGCTGAAGCATTGGTCGCCGGAGGCTGCAAGGTGTCGGCTTTTGACGACAATCCGACGAGCGTCGACACTGCCAGCAATGCCGGTATCGAAACGGAGGATCTGCGGCTTTGTGACTTTGCCCGTTTTGATGCGCTGATACTGGCGCCAGGTGTGCCGCTGACCCACCCGAAACCGCATTGGACGGTGGAGCTTGCCCGGGCTGTGGACGTGCCAATCATCGGCGATATTGAATTGTTTGCACGCGAGCGCCGTGCCGTATCACCGCAGTCGGAATTTATCGCAATCACCGGCACCAACGGAAAGTCCACAACCACAGCATTGATTGCGCATATACTAATTCACGCCGGGCGGGATGTGGATATGGGCGGCAATATCGGCGCCGCGGTGCTGTCTTTACGGCAATTCGCGCGCGACCGAATTTATGTCGTGGAATGTTCATCCTACCAGATAGACCTTGCCCCGAGCCTTGATCCCACTATCGGCATTTTGCTTAATCTGTCGCCGGATCATCTTGATCGCCACGGCAGCATGGAGCGCTATGTGGCTGCCAAGAAAAGACTTGTCGATGGTGCTGCCCGGGCGATCATCGCGGTCGATGACGAGCATTGCCGGAAAATTGCCGGGGATATGAAGGCGGCCGGCAAAAAGGTGGTGTCGATTTCCAAGGATCAGGTGCTTGAAAGCGGTGTTTATGCGGTTGACGGTGAACTGATTGAGGCTCAGGAGCGTCACACAATTGCGCGAATTGGGAAGATCGGGTCGTTGCGCGGCACCCACAATGCGCAGAATGCGGCTGCTGCGGCAGTAGCGTGCCGGGCGGTTGGTCTCGGTAATAATGAGATTCAGGCAGGGCTTGAGAGCTTTCCGGGCCTGGTGCACCGCATGGAACAAGTTGGCCATCTGGGTAAGGTGCTGTTTGTCAATGATTCGAAAGCCACCAATGCGGAAGCGGCCACAAAGGCGCTTGACAGTTACCATGGTATTTTCTGGATTGCCGGTGGACTTGCCAAAGATGGCGGCATCGAACTGCTGCGGCCATGGTTTGCTCGCATCGCCAAAGCCTATCTGATCGGCGAGGCGGCACCGGCATTTTCGGCCACTTTGGGTGACGAAGTCGATTACGAAATTTCCGCGGTTCTCGACCACGCTGTCGCCCATGCGGCCGAAGATGCGGTCGCGAGCGGGATTGAGGAGCCGGTGGTTCTGCTGGCTCCTGCCTGCGCCAGCTTCGACCAATTTCCGAATTTCGAACAACGCGGCAACGCTTTCAAGAAATTAGCGGCGGCGCTGGACGGCTTTCAGCCAATTAAAGGAATATCGTGATGGAAAGCAGAGCAAACCGCGGTCGGTTTTCGCAATGGTGGTGGACGGTCGACAAGTTGCTGCTGTTTTCAGCTTTCTTGTTGATGGCCGGGGGGCTGGTGTTTTCACTTGCCGCCAGCCCGGCAATTGCCGAGCGCCTGGGCATCGGCAGTTATCATTTCTTCCACCGCCATCTGATGTTTATGGTGCCGGCACTGGCACTGCTTATCGGATTATCCTTTCTCGATAACAAGATGGCGCGGCGGGCAGGGCTGATCCTGTTTCTGCTGTCATTGGTGATGATGGTGGCTACCATGTTCTTCGGCTTTGAAGCAAAAGGGTCGCGGCGATGGATTTCGGTCGGGTCTTTTTCGTTTCAGGCGTCGGAGTTTCTCAAGCCCGGTTTTGTCATCGTGTCGGCGTGGTTATTTGCCGACGGTGCCCGCAGGCCCGATATTCCGGGAAACCTGTTTTCCATCATGGTTTTTGCCGTCGTGGTAGCACTGCTTGTGGCGCAGCCGGACCTCGGGCAGACGATCCTGGTTTCAGCAGTTTGGGGGGCAATGTTCTTTATGGCCGGCATGTCGTGGCTGTGGGTCGCCGGACTTGCGATATTCGCGGTTGCCGGCATCAGTGTCGCCTATTCTTTGCTCGATCATTTCGCCAGCAGGATAGACCGCTTCTTCACTGGTGTGGGTGATACTTTTCAGGTTGATACCGGGCTCGTGGCGATTGTGCGCGGCGGCTGGATGGGGCAGGGGCCGGGCGAGGGCACGGTGAAAAGCATTCTGCCTGACAGCCACACCGATTTCATATTCGCCGTGGCGGCAGAGGAATTCGGCATTCTGATCTGTCTGTTTCTGCTGTTTGTATTTGCCTTTGTGGTAATGCGGGGGCTGGCGCATGCCCTAAGGGAACGTGATACTTTAGTCCGGTTGTCGGTCGCCGGGCTGATTCTGTTATTCGGCCTGCAGTCGATAATTAACATGGCGGTCAACATAAAACTGATGCCGGCCAAGGGCATGACCTTGCCGTTCATTTCTTACGGCGGTTCCTCGCTGCTGTCGGTGGCTATCGGCATGGGTCTGGTATTGGCATTAACCCGGACAAGACCGGAATCCCGCCGCTATGATGCGCGCACTTATGTGCCGAAAAGCCTTCAGATGGTCGGGTAATTGGACGAATGAACAAGGGTGCGATCTTTCTGTGCGCCGGTGGTACTGGCGGACATCTGTTTCCCGCTGAAGCGCTGGCGCACGAACTGAATTATCGCGGTTGGACGATCTATTTGTTGACCGACAGCCGGGCAAAGAGATTTACCACATCGTTTCCAGCTGATGAAATTCACATCATCCGTGCCGCTACTTTCACATCAATTAACCCATTGGCGATTATCAGAACTTTAGCTGCAATTTTTGCCGGCTACAAACAAACGCGCGAGCTGGTGGTGGATCACAATCCAAGTGTCATGGTTGGCTTCGGCGGCTATCCCACTATCCCGCCATTATTGGCTGCAAATCGCGGTGGTGTACCAATTGTTTTGCAGGAACAAAATGCAGTTTTGGGGCGGGCAAATCGCATGTTTGCCAATTCGGCCACGGCGGTTGCCACCGGTTTTCCATTAATTGGCAAGGACAGCACACTTGGTGAAAAAACTGTGGTAACCGGCAATCCGTTACGTCCACCGGTGCTTGAGGCGGCGAAAAATCACTATCGTCCACCAAAGGACGGTGAACCATTCAACCTTGTGGTATTTGGCGGCAGTCAGGGCGCGCGCTTTTTCTCACAAGTATTGCCGAAGGCGCTTGAGGCGATGCCGCCACCGTTGCGCAACCGGCTGCACATCACCCAGCAAGCCCGCCCTGAAGATGCGGACGAGCTCAAACAGGCTTTTGCGGATCTTGATATCCAGGCCGATGTTTTGCCCTTTTTTGATGACATGCCGCAACGCATTGCCGATGCGCACCTGGTTATCTGCCGGGCCGGTGCTTCAACCGTATCCGAACTGACGACGATTGGGCGGCCATCAATTCTGATACCCTATCCCTTCGCGCTTGATCATGATCAGGCAGCCAACGCGGCTGAGCTGGCGGCCAAGGGTGGCGCTACTATCGTGCCGCAATCCGAGCTTGATGGGGAAAAACTGGCTCAACTTATGATCGAGGCCATCAACCAACCGCAATTGCTGGCTAAAGCCGCTGACAACGCCAAACAAACCGGCATCCCTGATGCCGCTTTGCGGCTTGCCGATGTGGTCGAGCGTGTGGCAATGAGTGACGCGAACTGACGCGAGGAATCAATATATGAAATTGCCTGAGGATATCGGTCTGGTGCATTTTGTCGGCATCGGTGGCATCGGCATGAGTGGCATTGCCGAGGTGTTGCACAATCTTGGTCACCGGGTGCAGGGTTCCGATATGTCGGACAGCGCCAATGTGCAGCGGCTGCGTGAAAAAGGCATCATCATTCATATCGGGCACCGGGCTGAAAATATCGGCGATAGTGACGTTGTTGTTTCTTCAACCGCCATCAAACCGGACAATCCCGAACGGCTGGAAGCCAAGCGACGACATTTGCCGCTGGTGCGACGGGCGGAAATGCTGGCTGAACTGATGCGGTTCAAAAAGGCCATCGCGGTTGGCGGCACCCATGGCAAGACCACTACGACCTCGATGGTTGGTACTTTGTTGACGGCTGCCGACCTTGATCCGACGGTAATCAATGGTGGTATCATCAATGAATATGGCACCAATGCCCGTATGGGCAAGGGCGAGTGGATGGTGGTCGAGGCCGACGAAAGTGATGGCACTTTCTTAAAGCTGCCGGCCGATGTGGCGATCATCACCAATATTGACCCTGAGCATCTGGATTACTACGGCACCTTCGACAAGGCACGTAAGGCGTTCTTCCGCTTCATCGGGAACCTGCCGTTTTACGGGTTTGGGGTGGTTTGTCTGGATCATCCGGAGGTGCAGGCGCTGGTGGCGCGGATCGAAGACCGCCGGGTTATCACCTATGGTGCCAACCCGCAATCGGATGTGCGTTTCGTCTATAATAAAACCCGAGGAGCGAACTCGCACTTCGATGTCAGTATTCGCGACCGCCGCAGTGAAGCCCCGAAAATAATGAACGACCTGGTGCTGCCGATGCCGGGTTTGCATAATATTTCCAATGCCACCGCGGCGATTGCGATTGCCCACGAATTGGGAGCCAGCGAAGCGCAAATCAGAAACGGTCTTGCCGGTTTCAGCGGAGTAAGGCGCCGCTTTACCCACACAGGCTCATGGGCCGGGGCCGAAATCTATGATGATTATGCCCACCATCCCGTCGAGATTGCCTCGGTGCTCAAGGCGGCGCGCGAAAGTGCCACAGGCAAGGTGATCGCCATCAAGCAACCGCACCGCTATACCAGACTGGAGAGCCTTTTTGAGGATTTCTGCAGCTGTTTTAATGATGCCGATACGGTGTTGGTGGCACCTGTCTATGAGGCCGGAGAAAAGCCGATTGAGGGCATTAATTCTACAACGCTGGTCGAGGGTCTCCGTTCGGCCGGTCACCGCGATGCGCGAACGATAGAAGGGCCGGCGGATATTGCCCCTTTGGTGGCTGAACTGGCCGGTGAGGGCGATATCATCATCTTTCTCGGTGCTGGAGATATTACAAAATGGGCCTATACGCTGCCGGGCGAACTGGCGGCCAGGAAATAGAAATTATGTCTGGGGCCGCCCTTCTTGCAGATATTGGTGATCGCTTTTCCGAGGTTCGTGGCCGCATCACGCCAGACGCGCCAATGAGTGCCATCACCTGGTTCCGGGTCGGTGGGCCGGTCGATATATTGTTTCAACCGGCCGATGAGGAAGATCTTTCGTTTTTTCTGAAAAACCTGCCAGAAGAAATTCCGGTCATGGTGGTTGGTGTCGGGTCCAATCTTCTGGTCCGTGATGGTGGCATCAGAGGAGCGGTTGTTCGCCTTTCCGCCAAGGGGTTTGGTGCGGTAGAATCCATCGGCAATAACCACATCAAAGCGGGCGCTGCCGCATCAGACAAACGGGTGGCCAAGGTGGCGCTTGAGGCCGGTCTCGGTGGATTTTCATTCTATCACGGTATTCCCGGCGGCATTGGCGGTGCCCTGCGCATGAATGCCGGTGCCA
This sequence comes from Rhizobiaceae bacterium, assembly GCA_965248135.1. Classification (GTDB taxonomy): domain Bacteria; phylum Pseudomonadota; class Alphaproteobacteria; order Rhizobiales; family Rhizobiaceae; genus SZUA-100. Next base: position 84,404 of record CBDFIN010000009.1, read on the forward strand.
ACGGTACCGAAACAACGGATCGCGTGGTGCAGGTGCGGGCCATTGACCGGGCGGGTGATTTGAAAGTCCTTTCCCGCCGCGATATGGGATACAGCTACCGTCACTCGTCGGCTGCCGATGAGTTGATTTTTACCGGTGCGATTCTTGCAGGAATTCCGACGCCTGGGGACGAGATCCAAGCGCAAATGGCAGCCGTCCAGCATCACCGCGAAACGGTACAGCCAATCCGCGACAAGACCGGTGGGTCGACATTCAAAAACCCTGAAGGGCACTCCGCCTGGAAGCTGATCGACGCGGCCGGAATGCGCGGATTACGGATTGGTGGGGCCGAAATGTCGGTTATGCACTGCAACTTCATGATCAATACTGGCAACGCCTCGGCCCATGATCTGGAGCTTTTGGGTGAGACCGTGCGTCGTCGGGTTTATGAACATGCCGGTATTCTGCTGCATTGGGAAATCAGGCGAATTGGAGATTTTCTCGAAAATGAGCAAATTATTTCATTTTGGCCAAAAGCCAGTAATTAGAATCGCTTAGACTCTGGCGCTGGCATTTTGAATCAATTATGGCGGTTGACGCAACCCCGTGTGGACTTGCGCCCTCGCTAAGAGTCTGATTCTTTGCCATATGCGATTGATTCCTTTACGCGAATCTCATTGCTATTGGTAAGGGGTTTGAAAAAATGTGCGCAAAACATGTTGCCGTTCTCATGGGAGGATGGTCATCCGAGCGTTCTGTTTCTCTTTCTTCAGGCGAGGCGTGCGCCAATGCGCTGGAGACGGAAGGGTATCGTGTTACTCGCGTTGATGTCGGCCATGATGTCAGCGCTGAATTAAGCGAACTGAAGCCGGACGTTGCTTTCAACGCCCTGCACGGACCCTATGGCGAAGACGGAACCATTCAGGGCGTGCTTGAATACCTTGAGATACCCTACACCCATTCGGGCGTTTTGGCTTCCGCTCTTGCTATGGACAAGGAACGGGCAAAGACGATTGCCAGAAGGGTCGGCATAACGGTTGCAGATGCCAAGGTTATGCACCGGCTTGAGGCGGCGAAAAAACACGCGATGAAACCGCCTTATGTGGTTAAGCCGGTGGTCGAGGGTTCATCGCTTGGCGTGTTGATTGTCGGCGAAGACCGCTCCACTCCGCCGCAGGAGCTTTATTCCTCCGACTGGCCCTATGGCGATATCGTCATGGTCGAGCGCTATATTGCCGGGCGTGAACTAACCTGTGCCGTGATGGGAGACGTGGCGCTTGGCGTCATCGAAATAGTGCCGGTTGGTGATACTTTCTACGACTTTGATGCAAAGTATCGCGAAGGAGGATCAAATCATCTATATCCGGCAGAAATTTTACCAAATATTTACCAAAAAATTCAGACAATGTCGCTGAAAGCGCACAAGGCAATCGGTTGTCGCGGTGTGAGCCGTTCTGATTTCCGTTTTGATGACCGGATTAACGGCTTCAACGAGCTGGTTTGGCTGGAGGTGAATACCCAGCCTGGCATGACCCCGACTTCTCTGGTGCCGGAACTAGCCGAACACGCGGGACACTCGTTTGGTGAATTGCTGTCGTGGATGGTGGAGGACGCAAGTTGTTGTCGTTGACACGAGGTGGAAACAAAAGACCGCGCAATCCGGGCGATAGCCGCCCGGACGGGATCTCGCGTTCTGCCACCAAAAAGCGACGCGTTATGCCCCGCCCTGTTCGATTTGCCATCCGCCATTTTTCCCGCATTGCTACCACCGCTGCGCCAATGCGTGCTGGAATAGGAAGTGCGTTTGCAATCGGTTTTTTGGTCATAGCAGCAGGATACGGTGCTTATTACGGAGGGCACGGGAAATTGTTCCTGTCGTCGGCCGCATCAACGGCCGGTCTTGAGGTTGGCGCCATCGAAATAAGCGGCCAGTTGGAAACCGGGGAAAGCGAGGTTCTTGCAGCGCTTAAACTTGATAAACGCGGCTCGTTGTTCGGACTAGATCTTACAAAGGTGCGGGCGCGGGTAATGAGATTGCCCTGGGTCGAGGCCGTGACCATCCGGAAATACTATCCCGACAAGCTTGCGATATCGCTGCGCGAAAAACAGCCGTTTGCCGTTTGGCAGCGGGACAAGACGCTTCGCATTGTCGAAGGCGATGGCAAGGTTATTGTCGAAATCCCTGCAGGCGAAAGGCTGAGCAATCGAATTTCACTGTTGCCCAGGATCGTCGGCAAAGGAGCAGAAAAACGTGCCGCCGAGCTGTTCGAACTGGTTTCTCCCTATCCGACCTTGAAATCGCAGGTGAATGCCTATGTGCGCGTGGCCGATCGGCGCTGGAACATTGTGCTTGGTGGCGATCTTGTCATTCAGTTGCCTGAAGGCAATGCCCCAAGGGCGCTTGCTGCTGTTGCTACAATGGACCGAGAAAGACAGCTGCTTTCCCGTGCTATCACCGCAGTCGACATGCGGTTGAAAAATCGCATGGTACTGAGGCTTTTGCCGGATGCTGCAGAACAAAGGCGGATTACTGCCAAAGACAAACTGAAGCAGATGCATCAGGCGGAGAAGAGCATATGAGCCTCTTCCGCCCGCCCGACTCGATGCCGCGAATGCGCCCGCTTTCGAACAAACGTTCGACAGTTGTCTCAGTGCTGGATGTCGGCACTTCGAAAATATGCTGCCTGATCGCAAAACTGAGGCCGCGAGAGGAAAGTCAACTGCTGGCAGGGCGAACCCACAACGTGGAGGTGCTTGGCATAGGTCATCAGCGCTCAACCGGAATCAAGTCTGGTGTGGTGATCGATCTGGACGCAGCCGAGCAGGCGATCAGGCTTGCGGTCGATGCAGCCGAGCGCATGGCAGGTGTCACGATAGACTCGTTGATTGTCAATGTATCGTGTGGCCGGCTATCGAGTGAGACCTTTTCTGCCAGCGTGTCGCTCGACGGTCATGAGGTCGAGGAAGGGGATATTAAGCGGGTTCTCAGCGCAGGAAGCGCCCACGCCGAACAGGATGGCTATTCGGTCGTGCACTCAATCCCCATTGGTTATGCGTTGGACAATGATCATGGAATCCACGATCCGCGCAACATGATGGGTGAGGTGTTGGGTGTCGACATGCATGTTGTCAATGCAGAAACCGGGCCACTGCGTAATCTTGAACTGAGCATTAACCGGGCGCATCTTTCGGTCGAAACTTTGGTGGCAACGCCTTATGCCAGTGGCCTTGCCGCGCTGGTTGAAGATGAAACCAATATGGGTTGTGCGTGCATCGATATCGGCGGCGGTACAACCACTCTTTCGGTTTTTCTGGCTGGCAGGTTTGTATTCACTGACGCCATAACAATTGGTGGAGACAATGTTACCATGGATTTGGCACGCGGTCTTTCGACCCGGCTCGATGAGGCCGAACGACTGAAAGTTCTGCATGGTTCAACGTTGCCAAGTGTAAGCGACGATAATGATATTATCTCGGTGCCACCGATTGGCAATGATGAACAAGATGCCCCTATTCAAGTGCCAAGGGCACAGCTGACACGGATTATCAGACCGCGCGTGGAAGAAACGCTAGAGTTGATCCGCGAGCGGTTGAACCGGTCAGGGTTTGCCGGCGCGGTGGGTAAGCGCATCGTGATGACCGGCGGCGCCAGCCAACTGACCGGCATCAGCGAAGTCGCAAGACGGATATTAAGTCGCAATGTGCGACTTGGCCGGCCGTTGGGCATCAGGGGATTGCCCAGTGCTGCACGGGGACCGGCCTTTTCTGCGGTAGTTGGCCTGTTGATTTATCCACAGATTGCCGGAATTGAAAAGTTTTCCAGCCACCCGACAGGGCGGCGCTATCTGACCGGCACCGACGGCGCTTTGGCGCGTGTCGGTCGTTGGTTGAAAGAAAGTTTGTAAATTGAAGAGGCCGGAGATGCCGAAAAAACGGGGCCAAATGGCTGCCACAACCAAAGAGGACGTCATGACCATAAATCTGCAGAAGCCCGATATTACCGAGCTTAAGCCACGCATTACCGTACTTGGCGTGGGCGGCGGCGGCGGCAACGCGGTCAACAATATGATAAGCACCAGCCTGGAGGGGGTGGATTTTGTAGTTGCCAACACCGATGCGCAAGCGCTGGCAACGTCGAAAGCCGAACGGGTTATTCAAATGGGCGTCGCGGTAACCGAAGGCCTTGGCGCGGGTTCGCAACCCGATGTCGGAAGGGCTGCGGCAGAAGAGTGTATTGACGAGATCAACGATCATCTGAGCGGCTCGCACATGGCGTTCATTACCGCCGGCATGGGGGGTGGTACAGGCACGGGCGCTGCTCCGGTGGTGGCGCGGGCGGCACGCGAAAAGGGTATTCTCACCGTTGGAGTGGTGACCAAACCGTTCAGCTTTGAAGGCCAGCGCAGAATGCGGACAGCTGAACTCGGTATCGATGAGTTGCAGGACAATGTCGACACGCTGATTGTCATTCCGAACCAGAATCTGTTCCGTGTTGCTAATGACAAGACCACATTTGCCGATGCATTCGCCATGGCTGATCAGGTGCTTTATTCGGGCGTTGCCTGCATTACCGATCTGATGGTCAAAGAGGGGCTTATCAATCTCGATTTTGCCGATGTGCGTTCGGTCATGCGGGAAATGGGCAGGGCTATGATGGGTACCGGCGAATCTTCAGGTGAGGGCCGGGCGATGAACGCCGCTGAGGCTGCAATCGCTAATCCGCTGCTTGATGAAACCTCTATGTCAGGCGCCAATGGCTTGCTTATTTCAATTACCGGTGGCCGGGATATGACCCTGTTCGAAGTGGATGAAGCTGCAACGCGTATCCGCGAGGAGGTCGATGCGGAGGCCAACATTATTCTGGGTGCGACATTTGATGAAAGCCTCGAAGGCATTATTCGCGTCTCGGTGGTCGCCACCGGTATTGACAAGGTCGCGCAGACCACACTGGCGCCGCCCCGACCGGTCAAAGCCGACGCGGTTGGCCAGATCAATGCCGTGGCCGCCGCAATAGTGCAACCGTCACGTGCGATCAAAGCAGCCACGACAGTCAATGTTGATGAAGAAAAGATCGAGAAAGAACTGGAGATTGCTTCACCGGTTAAATCAGCAACCGATCCTAGCGTGACGATTGCTCCGTTCCAGCCGGAAAATGCGATATTCAGCGAGCCGGTGGATGAGGTTGAATTTGCTGCCGCACTTGAATCGGAGATGAATCCACTGGCGCCCCCGCTAGCGCCGGTCGCCGCGACACTGGCCGAGGCACCGGCAATGCCCAGGGTTGAAGATTTTCCACCAATCGCCCAGCGTGAATTGCGACCACCAGAAACCCAGACGCCAGATGATCGCGGCCCGATGGGTCTGCTTAAACGGCTGACCACCGGTTTGGGAGCGAGTGAAAAACCCGAAAACACACAGGCGCAAAAACCGCCGGTTGCGCCAGCCGTCAATCAGGCACAACACCAACCGGTTGTACGAGAAGATAACAATCCCTATGCGCCACCGCGCAGTCCCTCGGTGGACCAACATGGCCGGCAGGTTCGACAATCAGCTGCGACTCAAGAGGAAGATCAGTTGGATATTCCAGCATTTTTACGCCGGCAATCGAACTGAATGGTTAATATTGTTATGAAACGGGAGGGCTGGCAGCAATACGTGGATTTTACACGTAATGGTAACGGGTTGAGTCAAAAGGATTAATTCGTTAATGATCGTCCAATGAGCTGGTAACAAAGTGTAAAAAAGCGTGATTTGGTTGAGTCAGTTTGGAGTACTATTGTTGCCAACACATGTTGCATGGTTACGGGGTTGTGAATAACCGGCAAGATGACAATAGGTTGCAGTAAATGCACGCACTTTTGGGCGTATTTGGTGGGGTAATATGAGTATGAACTTGCTGGGTTACCAGACAACTTTGAATGATCGTATCGATCTTTCCGGCATTGGGGTCCATAGTGGTGTCCCTGTATCCATTTCGCTATTACCAGCGGATCCGAATTCGGGCGTTATTTTTCAGCGAACAGATGTAGATGAGGACGGTTTTGACATTCCGGCGATTGTTCGTTCGGTTGGTGCTACCGATTTGTGCACCGTTCTTGGTGATCCCGCAGGTGTAAATGTCGCCACCGTCGAGCATTTGATGGCGGCGCTTCGGGCATTGAATGTCGATAACGTTATTGTTGAAATTGACCGAGCCGAAGTGCCTGTTATGGACGGCAGTTCTGAGGTATTTGTCGATGCCATTGATCAAGTCGGATTGAGCCGACAAGCGGTTCGCAGACGTTACGTGCGCGTGCGCAAACCGGTACGCGTTGACATGGGAGCTTCATGGGCAGAATTCATTCCCTATGAAGGCTCTCGGTTTGAGGTCGAAATTGACTTTGATTATGAGTTGATTGGCAGGCAAAAATATACCTGTGATTTGACCGATAGTGTTTTCCGCAAAGAATTGTCACGAGCGCGCACCTTCGGCTTTATGAAAGACGTGGAACGGCTCTGGGCCGCCGGTTACGCACTTGGCTCAAGTCTGGAAAATTCGGTTGTCATTGGTGATGATAACAAGATAATCAATCCAGAGGGATTGCGTTACATTGATGAATTTGTGCGCCACAAAGCATTGGATGCTGTGGGCGATCTTGCGCTGGCTGGTGCACCTATTCTGGGCTGCTTCCGTTCCTATCGTGGCGGACACAAACTTAACGCACTAGCGCTGAGAATGCTGTTGTCAGACGAAGAAGCCTATGAGGTGGTTGAATCGCCGGCCCAGCGCGAACATGCAGCACATGCGGAACTGGTTGCGGTTTACGCCCCGATGTTTGCAGCCGAGACCTCGTAAGCGCAGGTTCTATCGCGGGTATTCAAAATATGATTGAATGTGCGCTGTCTGGCCGCTGGTGATTGCCACAATAATGCGGCAATCGTCGCTCATTGCCATGGATAGTTAACGTTGTTTGGTATATTGGTACGCTTAATATGGCGAGATGGGTGCAGTGATGAGCCGGGACAGAGTGAATAATTCAAGCGGTACGACCGCAAAAAGCGAATTGCCTGCTATCAACCAATTTAGGAATTCAGCTTCGATCAGCATACGCGTTCTGACGCTTGGAGCCGCGCTGATGCTCGCTGCCTGCTCGAGCAAGAGCGGTAGTACTACCAATGAATTTGTTGACAATACCGAACCAGCGGACCAGCTTTATAATCAGGCATTAGCCAATATAGATGCGGGTCGATCAAGTGAGGCTATCCGCAAATTCAAAGAAGTTGACCGCCAGCACCCCTATACCAGATTTGCCCGTAAATCATTGCTGATGACTTCTTATCTCGCCTATAAACAGGGAAAATATGCTGAAGCCATCAATTCCGGCCAGCGTTTTGTTGCACTGCACCCGGGTGATTCGGATGCTGCATACGCGCAATATCTGGTTGGCATGGCCCATTTTCGCCAAATTCCCGATGTGACTCGCGATCAGGCTGCCACCAAAAGAGCCATTCAGTCGATGAACGAAGTGGTTACGCGTTATCCAGACAGTGTTTATGTTGATGATGCCAAGACGAAAATCCGCATTGCACGTGACCAGCTTGCCGGCAAGACCATGCAGATCGGTCGTTATTATCAGGAACGCGAAGAACATCTTGCTGCGATCAACCGGTTTAAGCGGGTTGTCACCAATTATAGCAATACTCGCCATGTGGAAGAATCACTGGCCCGGTTGACAGAGTCTTATTTCGCCCTTGGCCTGGTCAATGAGGCGCAAACCGCTGCTGCGGTGCTGGGACACAATTTCCCGGATAGCCAATGGTATAGTGATTCCTATAAGCTGCTGCAAACCGGCGGTCTAAAGCCACGCGAACATCGCGGGTCGTGGATTTCTCGGGTTGGCAAGACCCTGGTTACCGGTTAGGCAAAGGTTCTTGCCAAGCCTAACACCGGTCAATCATGCTAACGGCCCTATCAATTCGCGACATTGTACTCATCGAAAAACTTGATGTTGATTTCACATCCGGCTTGACTGTGCTTACTGGCGAGACAGGGGCCGGTAAATCGATTTTGCTTGACGCGCTTTCGCTTGCGCTCGGTGCCCGCGGTGACGGCGGGCTGGTGCGCACCGGCAAACCCAAGGGCCAGGTAATTGCCACATTTGATGTGAGCCACGATCATCCGGCCCGGCAATTCCTGCTCGACAGAGAGCTGCTTGAAGAAAATGAGACCTGCATTGTTGTTCGGCGCGTGCAAAATGCCGATGGAAGAACACGGGCTTTCATCAATGACAATCCGGCAAGCGCCGGGATTTTACGCGATCTGGGCGGCATGCTGGTGGAATTGCATGGACAACACGATGACCGGGCGTTGGTAGATGTCCGTTCTCATTGCGGATTGCTCGATTCATTTGGTGGGCTTGAGGACTACCGAAATGACGTTGGTGCAGCCTATCGCAACTGGCGCGATTTGCGGGGCGAATTGCAAGAACTGCGGCAGCGGGTTGAGGCGGCAGCACGTGAAATGGACTATCTGCGCACATCGGTGGATGAACTGAAGCTGCTTTCTCCGCAGGAAGGCGAGGAGCCGGAACTGGCGGAAAAGCGGCAGACGATGATGCAGGCCGAGAAAATTGCCGATGATATCCATGGTGCCAGTGAAGTGCTGCTCGGCAGTGCTTCGCCCGTGCCCTTGATTGCCAACACATTGAAGCTGCTTGAACGCAAAGCGGCACTTGCGCCCGGACTTCTGGACGATACCATTGATCAGCTTGGCGGTGCGCTCGACCGGTTAGCCGATGCACAAACGGCGATTGAGGCTGCCCAGCGCGCGGTGGATTTTGACCCGTCGGAACTTGAGGCTACCGAAGAGCGGTTGTTTTCGCTGCGGGCGGCCTCACGCAAATTTAATAAGCCGGTTGATAATCTGGCCGCGTTTTGCAGCCAAATGCAACGCCAGCTTGATGAACTTGACGCCGGGGAGGAGCGGCTGGTAACGCTGGCGCGCGAGGTGGAGAGGTCGGCAGCAATTCTGGATAAAAAGGCAATGGCACTTTCAGCCAAAAGAAGGCGCGCTGCAAAAACCCTCGTTAATGCGGTGATGAAGGAGCTGCCGCCGCTGAAGCTTGAGCAGGCGGAATTCATTGTCCAGGTTGATGCGGAGGCCGGGAAAACCAATGCCAATGGCATCGACAGTGTTGAATTTCTGGTCAGAACCAATCGGGGCGGCCGGGCCGGGCCGATAATGAAGGTGGCTTCCGGTGGCGAGCTCTCGCGATTCTTGTTGGCGCTCAAGGTGGTGTTGGCTGATCGTGGGTCAGCGCCGACACTGGTGTTTGACGAAATTGATACCGGTGTGGGTGGCGCTGTTGCCGATGCGATGGGCCGCAGGCTTTCGCGTTTGGCCCAAAAAGTGCAAGTGCTCTCGGTGACCCATGCACCGCAGGTCGCGGCTATGGCGGAAAATCACCTGTTGATCGAAAAGGCCGAAAGCAAAAACCGCAACCTTGAAGTATCACTTGTTCATGTCGATGATCACCGAAAACTTGAGGAAATCGCTCGCATGCTCTCTGGCGCCCAGATCACCAATGAGGCACGCGCTGCAGCGCAAAAACTGATTGCCCACGGCAACTGATCTCACCTATTATTTCCCTGTTTTTAAACCCGAGACATGTGCCAATGACCGATATTGCCAAATCCGTTGAAGAATTGAGTGCCGAAGAAGCGGCGTTAGAGCTGCAGCGCCTGGCGGCAGAAATTGCCCGGGCAAATCAGGCCTATTACGGTGAAGATGCGCCGGAAATCAGTGATGCGGCCTACGATTCTTTGTGGGCGCGCAACAAGGCGATAGAGACGCGATTTCCTGATCTTACGAGAGCTGATAGCCCGAGCGAGGGGGTTGGCGCCGCGCCGCAGGAAAAATTCGAAAAGACCACTCATGCGGTGGCGATGCTGTCGCTGGGCAACGCCTTCAACGATCAGGATGTGGCGGATTTCGTCGCACGGGTGAGACGGTTCTTGAATATCGAGACTGAGGCGGTGATCGCTTTTACCGCCGAGCCGAAGATTGACGGCTTGTCGCTTTCACTGCGCTACGAAAACGGTCGTCTGGTCTCAGCGGCAACCCGCGGTGACGGTGCTGTCGGCGAAAACGTTACCGCCAATGCCTTGACGATCAAGGACATTCCGGCGGTTCTTGCAGCCGATAATGTGCCCGCAATAGTCGAGGTACGCGGTGAAATCTATATGGAGCACCAGGCATTTGCCGCCCTTAATACCCAGATGGAGTTGGACGGCAAACCGCTCTATGTCAATCCGCGCAATACCGCTGCTGGTTCTTTGCGCCAACTGGACAGCACAATTACCGCCTCGCGGCCATTGCGCTTCTTTGCCTATGCCTGGGGTGAAATGAGCGCCATGCCTGCAAACACCCAAGCGGGCATGACAGCACAGTTTGCCCAATGGGGATTTAACATCAATCCACTGACGCGGTGTTTTGAAAGCGTTGAAAATCTGATCAAGCATTACTACGAGATAGAACAACTACGCGCAACTTTGGACTATGATATCGACGGTGTCGTCTACAAGGTGGATGATCTTTCGTTGCAGCAACGTCTGGGTTTTGTTTCACGCAGCCCGCGCTGGGCAATTGCCCATAAATTTCCGGCTGAGACGGCGATCACCATTTTGAGGGAGATCGAAATACAAGTCGGGCGCACAGGCGCATTGTCGCCGGTGGCGCGGTTGCAACCGGTGACTGTCGGCGGGGTGGTGGTTTCCAACGCGACGCTGCACAACGAGGATTATATCGCCGGCATCGGCTCTAATGGCACACCTATCCGCGAAGGCCGCGATTTGCGCCCTGGCGACACGGTCACCATTTACCGGGCAGGCGATGTTATCCCCAAGGTGATGGATGTCGATTTATCCAGGCGCCCGCCGAATACCAAACCCTTCGATTTCCCAACCAGATGTCCGGTGTGCGAAAGCCATGCGGTGCGTGAGGTCAACGCCAGGACCGGGCGCGAAGATTCGGTGCGCCGTTGTACCGGCGGGCTCATCTGCCCGGCTCAGGCGGTTGAGAAGCTGAAGCACTTTGTTGCCCGCAACGCCTTTGATATCGATGGATTTGGTGACAAGCAGGCGGAAGCTTTCTACCACGATGGGCTGGTTAAAACGCCGGCCGATATTTTTGTCATGAAACGGCGTGATGACGATAAAGCTGAGAAAGACAGGCTCGCCAGCCGCGAGGGCATGGGCGAGTTGAGCGCATCAAATCTGTTTACGGCGATCGATCAACGCCGGACGATTGATTTGCATCGGTTCATCTACGCGCTTGGTATCCGTCATGTGGGGGAAGGTAATGCGAAAATTCTTGCCCGCATCTATCAAACGAGTGACCATTTTGTCACCGCCATGACCGGCTTAAAGGACGAGACCGACAATGTTTGGCGGGAGCTTGTCAATATCGACGGCATTGGTGATACGGCGGCGCATGCGTTGGCCGATTTTTTTGCCGAAGCTCAGAATCTGGAAGTGGTCGAAACATTGTTGCGTGAAGTCAAAGTTCGGCCAACCGAGCAGATGGAGAGCGGTTCGCCGGTGGCCGGAAAAACTGTTGTATTTACCGGTAAGCTGGAAAAAATGACCCGGGATGAGGCAAAGGCGATGGCCGAGCGGCTGGGTGCCAAGGTGGCGGGCTCGGTCTCGAAAAAGACCGATCTTCTGGTCGCCGGGCCCGGTGCGGGCTCAAAGCTCAAAAAGGCGGCGGAACTGGACGTTGAAACTACCGATGAGGACGGCTGGTTCGTGCTTATTGGCCGGTGAATAGCAAGAAGGCGGTTCAAGACCTGATACGCAACAGGCTTTGAACCGCGCTCCAATGGTGATGGCTTATACCAACTGCAACAAAGATCAACCCATGCCATCGTCATCCGCCGACTTGATCGGCGGACCTTGAGCAGAACAATTGGGGCTTGTGGCTCAAGGTTGGCCGGTCACGCCGGCCAATGACGCTCGGTTTTTTGGTGGCACGAGATCACCTGCGTCTGGTATGATCAGCCAAACCAGCCTTTGACCTTGCCCCAAAGCGATTTTTTCGGCGCTTCGGCAGCTGATCCCTTGACCGGGTCTGAGCCTTTGATTTCCGGCAGTGGCTCACTGTCAAAATGCTCCTCGTCGGATTGCACTTCGGCTTTCTTAATGGTCGCGGAATTGTGGGTCGCCTGGAACGAATTCATCGAGGCCAAAGTGGCCGGTCCGGCCATGCCGTCGGCCTCAAGCCCGTTGGTTTTTTGATATTCCATCACCGCTTTGCGGGTGCCGGGGCCGAATTTTCCATCGGCTCCGATGCCGAGCGATTTCTGCAATTTTTTCACCAGATCGCCGCGCGAGCCATTGCGCAACAAGACCAGTTCATGCAGACCCATAGCGGTGAATGTGTCGGGCCCGGCGATGCCGTCAGCGGCCAGACCATTGGCCTTTTGAAATTCCTTTACCGCCTTTTCGGTGCCTGGACCAAAAGCACCATCGGCATCAATGCCAAGCTTTTCCTGCAGGCGTTTGACTGGTGCTCCACTGAGACCGCGTTTCAATATGGACATAAGTGTTTCTCCTGTTGGTTGGATATCTTGATTAGCTTGCTGTCGGTCCTGGCCAATCGCTCAATCGCCGTTGACCACTTTGTTCGAACTGCAACCCGGTTGTGACGACGATCCATCCTCGCCCGGATTGGCAGAATTATTTCCTCTTTGGTAAATTTGATACCGCCCGCCTTTGTTTATGTGACGGTAGCATGATGTTGGTTGTAATTGAAATACAATGCAACAATTTTGCCTGTTCCTATCCACAATCGACTGATGCACAGACCTAAAAAGGTACCGGGTATGTTGCGCCAAGCCGCTAAAAACCGTCTTCAGATTCCACATTGCCGGAAATCGCGTTTACACAATAGGTAGCGAAATAGCTGGTATGGCTTGAAAGGTCTTCACTAAAACGGAAGCACCAGTTGCAGGCCTGTCCCTGGCAATCTTCTGCCGGCGTTTCGGTGACATTATATGTCGCCCGATTTCCAGCTTTTTTGACCGCACTCACCCATTCGCTAAACAATTTGACGCTTGACAGTTTTCGCAAGGCGGCCTCTTCCTTGAGAAACTGTTCATCGCCACCGGTCTTTAAGGTGTCTTGCGGCGTTAGCATATAGTGGTCATAGGGATTGCCCGAATAATTGTGCTTTAGCTGTTCGTCATTTTGATCAACCGGCTGGAGGTAGCATTTGTTGGCGCCACGCTCATAATCAAAACTCTTGCACCATGATCTTTCAAGGCAAATCCGTTTACACGCAGCCACTGATACTCCATCGCGAATTTCCTTGTTGTGACCAGGAATGCCGGCATTGGGTACCATCATAAATCTATCGCCTCCGGATTGATCGCCGGTCGTCGAGGGTCGCTTCGTAGCCGCGGAGGATTTTTTTTCCTTGGTCCGGGCATTGTTTCCCGTCAGCTTAGCCGGGTGAACCGTCTTCCAGTCTGGCGCAACTTCTACAACCCAGTATTTTCGGTCTTTGCCGCAGGGTTTTGAACCTGTGTGGCTAACCTCGACGGCATAAACACCCTTTTTTAGATTTGGCACACTGCGGCTGGTGTAAAGGCCATAATAGCCAAAGGTCACATCGTCCGCCGACATTAGTTCGCGGCCATTGGCATCCAGCAGACGCATACGCGCCTCTTTAGTGCATGGCCTCAATGTCACCTTGATATCGGTGTCCTCTTGCAAGCCAAATCGCACTATATCAACGTCACCCGGTGGCATGTAGCCGGACGCTCTTGCTCCGGTGGGTTGGCGCTTGATTATGCCTCTAGTTGACATATCACCAGCAAAATCACCACCATCGTCTTCATCGTCGTAATACTGCCCTTGAATGTCTGCATCGCCAGTTGAATTTGCGTCATTGGTATCACCACCCTGGCCAACGTTGCCTGTTGCTGCATGAAGCGCAATATAACCATTGCGTTTGCTGGCATTGTTCTGACAAACCCGCTTGAGGGCGGTTTTGATGGTGTAGGTGCCTGCTTCAAGCGTTCGGTTCCAGCTATCAACCCCCTGGCACCAGGTCTGTTGGTAGGGATCACAACTGGCCCGCCGCACGCTTCCCGCATGAACCCGATTGCCATCTTGTGTGATCGTATAATCGACAGTGGCGACCCCTTTCGGCCAATTAATCCAGGTTCTGAACTGGCCGATTGCGGTTTTGCGTTTCAAAGAGAACCTGATCGTATCGGTAAAGCCGCAGCCACCCTTGTTCCAGTTGTCGATCAGTGTGGCGCCCGGTTTTGCCGAAGCAGTCTGTTTTGGTTTGGGGGCAGGCTGCGTATTCTGATTTGCCTGAGGCGTTTCATGCGGCTCGTCGGGCGCTGGGCCAAGCTCCATTTGTGCCTGTCGCTTGAAGCCCGGTTTGGACCAGGTTCCCGTCATCACCAGCGTGCGGTTATCGATGGTGCCACGAAACGCACCACCGGTATCGAAATTTTGTTGCGCGACGGTTTCGCTCTCTGTCATGACAAATCGCAGTGACTGTGGATCGATAACCAACCGGGCCCGCGATTCAGATTCTTTGCCGGAGCGTTCCGAGCGATAGACGAGCCGGCCCTCAAACACTGCTCCTTTCGATGTCGTCTGCCGTTTGTCGATGGTCAGCGCCATGTAAATCTTCGATGACCGTCCTTTCCACTGCATCCAGCCGGCAAGAAAATTGGGCATGCGCTGCAACAATGCTTTGGCGGGGGAAACCTTGTTACTTTTTTGGCCAGAACCGGCTGAACTGCCGGCTGAGGGGCGCGGAGCCGGTGTTTTGCCGGTTGCGGTTTTACCCCGGGAAGCGGTTGGTGCTGATTTGACCTTGAGCGGGATCGATGTAATCGTCTTGCGGTTCCAGGGATCATAAAGGCGCAATTCGAATTGACCCGCCTTGCCTGGAACCCTTGCTTTCCAGGTGCCGGTCTTATTTCTGCCGATCAGTTTGCGCCGATAGTAACGCGGCATACGCCCCGAGCGAGGCTGATCCGGGTCGACAATGGCGATGAATGACTGAAAATGTAGTTTCGAACCCGCCGACCACGTCACTTCAACCCGTGAGTTTGCCGGAACCGGACCTTGCGGTGAAACGGTCAGCCGCGCGGTGCCAGCGATTGTCGCCGCCGAGGCTGGCTTTGGCTGAACTGGCGCGGGCGCTGGTTTTGGTGTGGCAGCTTTGGGTTTGGAGGTTTGAGGTTTTGTTGCCATATTGCCTGGCGGGCTGACGGCGTTTGCCGGCACACCGCGCACAATAGCAAAACCCATACCTTTGGCCTTGTCGTTAGTCGACCAGGTCATAAGATCGCTGTCGATGACAAAATAGGTGCCGGGTTCGAGCACCACATTCGGTCTGGCGATCCATTCCGCATTGGGCGTGTTGAACATGCCGCTTTGGCCTTTGGCCTGCCAAAATCCCTTGCCGGTAATGCCGATCTGGCCGGCCTGTTGGGTGCCTTTGCGATTGTTCCAGTGATAGGTTTGAATATGGGTGATACGCATCGGCTGGTCGATGGTAAATTGCGGCAGGTTGGGCGGGCCGTTGTGAACGCCTGCTTTGTTGTAGGTGTTTAAAATATCCGTGGCTTTTTGATCAGCGCCTGTTGCCGCAGAACTGCCGGACGGCGGGTTCTTGAACAGTTCGCCTAGCTCATCCAGCGGATTTTTGAACCGATCGGCGAAATCGATGGTCCGGTCGCGGATGACGTGGGCTACAGCGCTGTGCGAACCGCCAAACAGGGGATAAAACAGTGTCGTCAACACTATGGCCAGCAACGTGGAAATCAGCCTTTTGGCGGACGGTGAGGGTGTTTGTCTCATCAGTTTGATCCGCTTGTTGCAAGTTCACCGGCCCCAATGCACTCAAGAAAATAGTCCTTGGAACCAAACGGATGGGGACAGCCGACCTGCCTGGTCTGTTTGATACCAAATTGCTTGCTGGCGAAGGCGATATTGTCCTTGACCGCGGTCAAGTGCCTGGCGCCATAGGCGTTGATATCGTTGACGCTTTCGCGGATATCATCAAGCGCCTGATCAAGGCGGTGCACATCCTGGTTTTTGAAGGCTCGTTCGATTGAATCGATAATCCGCCTTTGCAGGGTCAGTACCCGTTGCAGTTCACTGCCGAAGCCCTTGATGTCCTGGTAGCGGGTAGTACGCACATTGTTCCTGGTAAATTCTATGGCGAGATCAAAATCTGTCTTAAGCTGGTTGAATGCCCGTTGGTCGAAATGGAATTTGCCGCGGCTTTCTGCGTTGGTTTCTGATGTATTGACCGCTTTTCTCATATTCTTGAATTGCGATTTCAATAGATCCTGCAAATTTCTGATCGGCTGATTGATCTTGTTTTTCCCGGCAGCCAGAGACTTGAAATCATCATAATATTTTTGCGCTTCCGCCTTATTCCGGTAGGGACGATTTTCAAATTGCGCTTGCGCTGTTGATGCCGCCAGCAATAGCAGAGCCGAGATTGCCAATAAGATTGTGGTGCTGAAAAATGGCTTAATCACTAAAATCATCTCCATAATCCTCGTTCGAGGTCAACAAAGGGGTAGTGGTAACAGCGGAAGTCTGCCCCCATCAACCGAGGCACGCTTTTTTTGGAGCGAACGACCGCCCACAATGATATTGCGATGATCAAAATCGCCATGCCAGCCATAGGAATTGCGGCGTTGGTATCGTGCTCCAGCCGCCGTTCCGAAATTAGTCGAACGGCGGCAAAAAATAAAATAACGCCTGCAAGCAGGAATCCGAGAGCCAGAATAAACCTGATGAAAAAGCGCATAATTCTCCCTGGCCGGCGCAACCATCACGCTATCCCAGCCTGTCGCCAATAAATTTCGGCAAGGTTCCGGACAATTATGATGATGACAGATTTCGGTTTATATTCCAACCCTATCTTCGGCTGAGGTTCGACTAATGCGCGCGGTTTGACAAGCGCAGTCCATTCAGATCTGATACAGCCGTTCGAATTTTTGCTCCAGATAGGCCAGCAGCGCCTTTGTATCGGGCTTTTTGCCTAACACCTTGCGCAAAAGCTCAGGCGCGGAATGGACGAAACCCTTTTCGTGAATATTGACACGCAGCCAATTTGACAGCGGCGCAAGCTCGCCCTTGGCAATCAGGCTTTCTATGTCCGGTATCTCTCGGTCCATTGCTGCAAACAACTCGCCCGCATAGATATTGCCGAGCGAGTAAGTAGGGAAATAGCCGAACAGACCGCACGACCAGTGAACGTCCTGTAAAAGACCATTGGAAGGCATATCAACCGCAACGCCGAAATCAGCCAGAAAACGGTCATTCCACGCCGCTTCAAGATCACCCGTCTGCAGATCACCTAATATCAACGCCCGCTCCAGATCAAAGCGCATCATTATGTGCAGATTGTAGTGCACCTCGTCGGCCTCGGTGCGGATGAAGCCAGGCTGAACCCGGTTGATGGCTGCAAACAATTGCTGCGGTGAAGCAAGGCCATATTCACCCAGAACGTCCCGCATTTGCGGGTGGAGCCAGTCCATGAAGGCGCGGCTGCGGCCGATCTGGTTTTCTAACATGCGGCTTTGACTTTCATGCACGCCCATGGAGGCATAACCGCCAGCGGGAAGCCGGTCCATCGACGGATCGCGGCCCTGCTCATAATTGGCATGGCCGACTTCGTGAATGGTGGAATAGAGGCAGTCAAAAATGTTTGCCGGGTTCACCCGGGTGGTGATACGGGAATCGCTGCGATAGCCGGAAGAGAACGGATGCACGGCCTTGTCGATGCGACCGGCCTGCCAGCGGTAATTGAAGATGGTGGCAAGTCTCCTCGCCAGCTCCATTTGATCCTGTTCACTAAAGCTGCCAGACAGGTTAGACGGTTGAAAAGCACAGGTTGCGATCTTTTCCCGTAGCGCAATGAGCCCTGGTCGAAGGCTGGAAAACAATTGGCCAAGGTCGCTCGTCGTCATACCCGGTTCGAATTCATCCAATAACGTATCATAGAGGTCGTCATCATTGGAGGAAAGACAGCGCGCTTCCTGGCGTTTCAGCGCGACCATCTTTTCAAGCGTGGGCAGGAAATCGGCGACGCTTTCTTTTGCCCGCGCGTCGGCCCAGATCGATTGCCCGAGAGCCGCTTGGCGCGCCAGCTCCTCCGCCAATTTCTGCGGTATCCGGGTGGCGATGCGGTGACTGCGCATTGCCTCGCGCACATTGGCCTTGTCAACCCGGTCCAGTTTTTCCGTATCGATCGCCGCACACCAATCGCCAACCTGTAGGTT
This sequence comes from Rhizobiaceae bacterium, assembly GCA_965248135.1. GTDB lineage: Bacteria > Pseudomonadota > Alphaproteobacteria > Rhizobiales > Rhizobiaceae > SZUA-100. The sequence goes on from CBDFIN010000009.1 coordinate 102,691, forward strand.
AGCTTCTCGCTGGTGGATGATAGCCGCCATGGCGGCTGACTGCTCTGCCCTGGCCGGTCCACCTTCTGGAGGCATCATGGTTTCCTGATCCCACGAAATGAGACCGGCGACCTGCGACAGCGCCGCCGTTTGCTTGAGATGGGATAGGAGTTTTTTCAGCGCTTTCCTGTGCTTCATGAGAGAGATTGCCTGGTCCAGTTAAAAGAGTTTGATCAGATACATCAATTATATTGGCGCGACAATCGGTGGGGTCGATGTTAGGGTTAAGCAATACAAATTAAATGAAGAACTAAAATTCCCAATCCATGATCGACCGCAAAGCGGAAATTCGCGCCAGCCTGAAACCACTGATTGCGCTTTTGGTGGCAACGGCGCCGTTTGGTCTGCTTTTCGGCGCGGTGGCGGCAGAAAAAGGCTTGGTCACAGCCGAACTATTGTGGATGAGCGCGGCCATTTTTGCCGGTGCCAGCCAGTTTGTGACACTCGAACTTTGGGCCTATCCGCTGGCCTATGGTTCGATCATTCTTGCCGTATTTGCGGTGAATTTTCGGCACGTTCTCTATTCCGCCTCGCTGGGGCGCAAGATGCGGGCATTTTCCCCCTGGCAGAAAGCGCTGGCCTTTTTGTTGATGGTTGACCCGACCTGGGCCGCCGGCGAAGCTCGGGCAGAAAATCACCCAGTCGGTCTGCAGCCTTCTTATTATTTCGGGCTCGCTGTCCCGCTCTATATTTGGTGGTTGCTAAATACCTGGATTGGCAGCGTCTTCGGCAAGCTGATTACCAATCCCGAAGCGTTAGGTTTTGATCTTATCCTGCCGATCTATTTTCTTGGCCTCACCATGGGGTTTAAAAAGCGCTACAACTGGTTGCCGGTGGTGCTGACATCGGGCGTGGCGTCAATCGTTGTCTATCTGACTTTGGGCTCGCCGTGGCATATCAGCATGGGTGGTGGTGCTGGCATATTTGTTGCCGCTATTTTGGGTAAACCGTCGATGGAAGGGGACATCGATGGAACGTGACGTCTTCTTCCTTATCCTGGCTCTTGGGTTGGTGACCTTTGCCACACGGGCGGGTGGCTATGTGATGATTGTCGTTTTCAAACGCATTCATCCGCGGGTGGAGGCGGCGCTTGATGCCGTGCCGGCGGCTGTATTGACCACATTGGTGGTGCCTGTGGCTATGACCAGCGGCTGGAAAGAAGCTCTAACCATAGTGGCAGCCGCACTTGCCGGATTGCGCCTGGGGCTGATCGGTATATTGATATTTGGCATGGCAATGATTGTCACATTGCGTTATCTGGCAGGTTGATCACGCGGATGCCGGTGGCAGAATGCGGGCGATGGGCTCGCACGCCTGCTGCAACCACCTTCCGGTTCCATCGCTGACCAGCGGCATCAACTGTCGCCGCACATGGCCATGATAGGCATTTAGCCAGTGCAGTTCCTTGTCATCCAACAATTGCGGATCGATCAAACTGTGGTCAAAAGGTGCAAGCGTCAGCGTTTCAAAGCCGAGCATGGCGATATCACCGCCTTCGATCTCTTCCGGCCCGCGCACCAGCACCAGATTTTCAATGCGGATACCGTATTGGCCCTGTTTGTAATAGCCGGGCTCATTGGAGATGATCATGCCTGGGTGCAATTCTTGCATGCCGCGCCGCGAAATATTTTGCGGACCTTCATGAACAGCGAGATAGGAGCCGACGCCATGGCCGGTGCCATGGGCATAGTCGAGCCCGTTCTGCCACAGGGCGCTGCGGGCAAAGGGATCGATATCAACACCACGGGTACCCTTTGGAAAACGCGCCAGCGCAATGGCGATATGGCCTTTAAGCACCAGCGTATTGTTGCGGCGCATTTCGTCGGTTGGTTCACCTATGGCAATCGTTCGGGTTATGTCGGTTGTGCCGTCCTCATATTGGCCACCGGAATCGACAAGGTATAATTCACCCTCGCCGAGCACCCGGTTTGTCGCGGTATTGACCCGGTAATGGACGATTGCCCCGTTCGGCCCCGACCCTGAAATGGTATCAAAGGAAATATCGCGCAAGGGTATCTGAAAACGCTCGCCTTCACGCACCCGGCAAGCTTCCAGTTTTTTGGTAACTCCAATCTCATCAATGCAGCCGGGAGATTGGCGGTCGAACCAGCACAGGAATTCAGCGAATGCAGCACCATCGCGCAGGTGCGCTGAGCGGGTTCCGGTAATTTCAGCCTCATTCTTGATCGCCCGGGGCAGGCGGGCAGGGTCCATCGCTTCGATTGTCCTGCCATCATTTTTGGCTACGATACGGGTGAATTTGTCGGCGGCAAGGTCGGGATCAAGCATGATCGAATTGCCGGTTCGGGCAATTGCGGCAAATTCATCTTCAAGTGCAGCAGGGGGATGGATATCGGCAAGTTGGGTGAGGTAGGCGCTGGTTTCAATATCGAGTTTACGCCTGTCAATAAAAAGCAACGGCCTGCCGGTGCCTTTGATGATCGCAAAAGAGAGCGGCAGCGGCGTGTGAGCGACATCATTTCCGCGGATGTTAAAGCACCAGGCAATTGATGATGGATCTGTTAGGAGACAGTTTTCGGCGCCCTTTTCAACAATTTTTGTGGCCAGTTCCGCCAGCTTTTCAGTCGCTTGCTTACCGGCATATTCTATCGGGTGAATGCGTACCGGCTCAATTGGTGGCGCGGGTCGGTGATGCCAGATGGCATCGACCAGGTTTTCATCAACTGCAATTAGCTCGCCTTCTGCTCCGGTGATTTCCGTGGCAAGAGTTCGTGCATTGTTGATGGTATGCAGCCATGGATCAAAGGCGATACGGGCACCAGCACCAATGTTTGCGGCAAGCCATTTTGCGGGCGGTGTTGCCAACAAATCTTGCTGCGTAAATATCGCGGTATCGACCTGTTCGCGCACTTGAAGGGTGTAACGGCCATCGACAAAAATTGCCGCTGATTGCATCAGCACTACGGCACAGCCGGCAGAACCGGTGAAACCGGACAACCATGAAAGACGCTCGGCCGAAGTTGGCACATATTCACCCTGGTGCTCGTCAGAACGGGGAATGATAACACCGTCCAGCTGATTGTTGTGTAACACCCCGCGCAATCGTTTGACCCGGGCTGCACCGAGAGACGGATCTGAGGTGTTGTCGAAGGTCTGGAACATGATTTTCCCGCGTATTGAGCAACGAAGGCGCTATCATATCACGACCATGCCGGGACGCCATTGAATTGTCTTTGATAACAACCAAGGCGACAATCAGTTGCTCATTCAAGACAATACTTGCGGTCATCTTGGCTGGCGATTACCCTTCTCGAACACCAAAGTCAGCCAGCCGTCTTTAGGGTGAGCGCGCATCAGCCTTGCCCCCTGGGCGCGGTAAGTCCCGATGATCTGTGCCCGCTGGTGAGGCAAAAGACCTGAAAGTATTAAAGTGCCACCCGATCTCAGTCCCCGGAAAACAGATGTTGCCATTTTTCGCAATGGTCCGGCGAGAATATTGGCGATGATGAGATCAAATGGGCCATGTTCGGCAAATGCCCGATTGTTCATGCCGCTTGAAACAACCGTGGCGATGCGGTCAGCGCAGTGGTTTAATCGGAAATTCTGCCGGGCGACCTGAACTGCTATCGGATCGATGTCACTTGCCAGAATGGTGGCATTGGTGAGGCGGGCAACGGCAATAGCCAGCACGCCTGAACCGGTGCCCAGATCGAGCACGTTGTGACAGGTGCGGAATTTCAGGCAGAGTTCCAACATCTCGAGACAGCCGGCAGTGGTACCATGATGGCCGGTGCCGAAGGCCTGTCCGGCGTCGATTTCTATGGCTTTTTGCCAACTGCGTGGAACATGTCTGTCGTGAGAACCATGCACCAAACATCGCCCGCTTTGCACCGGCGCCAGATCGCGCAGGCTTTCGCTCACCCAGTCGATGTCGCCGATCGGTTCCTTGCGAATTTTTGGACTGAGCGAGTTATCGCTTAATACCTTGGCAATCGTGGTCTCAAGGGCGGGTATGTTTTCTTCATCCGCATAGAGCGACACGCACCAGTTTGCGGGCTGATCATCATCGCTGTAAAGCGCCAGCGGCAGGCCCTGATCTTCCAAGGCGGTTTCAAGAACCGAAAAAATTATCTCTGCCTCAGGCCTATAAGCTTCAAGGAAAATTTGAATAAGGCCCAAGAAGGTTTCCGGATTTTGGTTGAAATGCGCTTAAAAGCCGGCAGCCTTGACCACTATCGGCCTCGGCGTGCCACCGATTGCCAAATCGCTGGTGTTGTAGATTTCGATGGGTCCTGGCCAATGGTTTTCCAGCGACACACTAATCAGTTTATCCAGGCCGTCGCTGGCCGAAAGAAGAACAAGCGTTTCTCCATCCTCTGAGATATCGACAATGCTCATGCGCAACACGGGGATGCTTTCGATCCGATTGCTGATGCGCTGCAAAGGGGTCAAGGTTTTTGTTCCTGTACCTTCCTGCTTTTTAAAGATCATGGTGTGGTCTCTATACTGCTTTTTTGTTGGACGGATTAGCTGGAGCATAGCGGTCGAAGGGTTTCGGGAAGGTAAATGACAGGGCGATTGCGATAATTGGGATTGTCTTTCAGCGATGGTTAAAACCGGTTTCGAGGCGGCAACGAGTGGAAGGTAAAGCGGTAAAGGCAGTCTCGTATCCATGAAGCCGCTATAACGGCTGTTATGATATGCCTTTTTTTTAGCGGATTGAATTCTCATCGGTTTTTTGATGTTGTTGTTGAAATAATTGACTTTTTTACTTCGAATTCTTGCCAAAATTGCTCCAACCTCATTATCGCTAAAAAAAACCACAAAATCCCAAACCTCTTTGAAATGATACGACTCGACTGTTGAGCTTGCAGGTGGATTAACCATAACACAAAAAAACACCCGTCCTTACGTTGCGTTAAGACAAATTCAAAACAACCTATGAGAGACTGACAACTCGAATTAAACCAGCACTGAACTACTTATTTTGAGCAGCGGGCCGCACCAACACTCTGGAGCGAATATGTTATCTTCTATGTTTAAGAACAGGACGACCGTGGAGCTATTGTGCGTCACCGGAATTATGGCTCTGTTGATGTTCGTCGACTTCCGAATCGGAGCCATTGAATGGGCTACCCAGGCATCATGCAGACTGGTGCCAGGACTGCAATCCCATATTAGCACTGTAGTCGGCGGCCTTTGGATGGGTCTTTTGGTATACAGCTATTTTATTCAGTCGAGATATAAATTGGTGGTCCGCTCCAAAAGCTATGGCGAGAATAATCTGGAAAAACAGAAACTTATTAATGCTGTCAGCGGACTGGCCAATAGCACAGGCTTCGAAAATGTGATCAATGATACGGCATTGCTGCTGGATTATCCGCACTGGTCTATTCTGGGGATTGAAATAGCTAATATCAATTCATTAGAGAAGGTTCATGGCGGTGGTGTAGCCGAATTGGTTGAAGTAAAAATCGCCAAAAAAATAGCCATGATGACCGGTTCAGCGGAATTTCTTGCCCACGATCGCCACGGTGTTTTCTATCTGGTGTCGATCTGTGAGGCGGAGGATGAAGTTGCCTTCCGGATGGATCAGATTGTCAAAGCGATTTCGAAGATCAAAATGGTTGCCGTGGCAAATGAACAAGACGGTTGTAAAGTTTTGTTCAATTTTGCATTGCTGAAAAGTAACGCTGTTAACCGGGCGGTGATTCACCAAGAGACCGGTGGTCTGGCAAAACGGATAAGGTATTGCCTTTCCAGGTCCGGCCCCCAGCTCAATAGTCAGACTATTGTATTTAATAAGGCGATGGAACCGGCCCTGCAACGAGACCTCAAGATCAAAGCCGATTTGAGGGATGCTATTCAAAAGGGCGAGATAATTCCATATTTTCAGCCATTTATAAATATCAATCATAACAGTGTCACAGGCTTTGACGTATTGGCCAGTTGGAAGCACCCGATCCTTGGAACAATTTCACCTGACGAATTTGTTGCGGAGGCTGCACGACAGGGCTTGCTCCAGAACCTGACAATCTCAATCCTGCATCAGGCACTTGAAGTCGCTGAAAGCTGGCCACAGCACATCGTTCTTGCGATAAATATTTCCCTTCGTGATCTGATGAACCAGCATTTTGTTTCGCGGCTGATATCGACCATTGACGATGGCGATGTCGACCCCCAAAGGATTGAATTTGGACTCACCGAAAACGCTTTTCTCGGCGAGACTGGAATTGTTGATACTGCGATGAGCAAGTTTAAAGATGAGGGAATATCAATTTCAATCGACGATTCTGGCACCGGTCATTCGAAACTCCGAAACCTTCAGATTTTACCGTTCGACAAAATTAAAATCGATCAATCGTTTCTCTGTGAAATCGCCAAAAATCCCGGCAACATAGCGATCGTCAAGAGCATGATCGCGCTTGGTAAAAGCCTCGACACGCAGAAAGTCGCAGAAGGCGTGAAAGTTGAAGGCAACCCCAAATTGCCGAAGGAAGCGGGTTGCAGGATCGGCCAGGGCTACTTTTTAGCAAAACCGATGCAGGCACGCGAAGTCATTGAATTCATACAAAATCAGCGGCATGCAAAAACAGGCTCCATGTCAGCCGCATAACAACCGCCAATAAATGCCAAATTTCTTGCCAGCGCCGGCAGCGGACATTTCTCAGGCCCTTTCAACGAACGAATCGATTACCCGCTTCTGGCCGGCCTTGTCGAACTGGATGGTCAGTTTATTGCCGTCGATGGATACAACATGACCGTATCCGAATTTTTGGTGAAAGATGCGTTCATCTATGGCGAACGAGCTTTGTTCGGCACCGACAACAGATTTTGCCACCAGCTCACCATTGATAAACCCGCCGCGTGAACCATCGCCGCCCGCCTGATGGCCCGAGCGGCTGCCCCAATTGTTTTTGGTGGCGTTAGACGCGTTGGCCCGGGCGCGTTTCCAGCCGGGGGATGAATAGCTCGAAGTGGTAAACGGGTCGGAGGTGTCAAAGCGCGACTTTCCATAGCCACCGCTACCATAGCCGCCATAGGAGTTGGAGGCTTCGACCACCTCGACATGATCTGCCGGCAATTCATCGAGAAAGCGTGAGGGAATAGAGGCCTGCCACAGTCCGTGGATACGACGATTGGAAACAAACCAGATAAAGGCGCGCAGTTTGGCCCGGGTAATGCCGACATAGGCAAGGCGGCGTTCCTCTTCGAGCCCGGATCGTCCGCCCTCGTCGAGCGAGCGTTGATGGGGAAATAGCCCTTCTTCCCAGCCGGGCAGGAACACATGATCGAATTCAAGCCCCTTGGCCGAATGAAGGGTCATCAAATTGACAGCGTCCAGTTCCTCGCTCTTGTCGGTATCCATGACCAGCGAAACATGTTCGAGGAAGCCGCGCATGTTTTCAAACTCTTCCATCGAGCGGATGAGCTCCTTCAGGTTTTCCAGCCTTCCCGGTGCGTCGGCAGATCGATTATTTTGCCAATGGGCGGTGTAACCCGATTCCTCCAAAATCATCTCGGCCAGCTCTGCGTGAGGTAATTGCTCAAGCAGTTCAGCCCAGCGGCTGAAATTGAGATAAAGGGTTTTTAGCGTATTGCGCGGTTTGGGCTTGATTTCCTCTGTTTCGACAAGATCGGCGACCGCCTGCATCATCGGAATATTACGGCCGCGGGCATAATCGCGAACGACGCGCAAGGTGACATCGCCAAGGCCACGACGCGGAGTGTTGACAATGCGCTCGAAGGCAAGGTCGTCGGCCGGCTGGCAGATAACACGGAAATAAGCCATGGCGTCACGAATTTCCATGCGTTCATAAAATCGCGGCCCACCAATCACCCGATAATTGAGATCAAGCGTTATGAAACGCTCTTCGAATTCGCGCATCTGGAAGGAGGCGCGCACCAGGATCGCCATATTGTTGAGCGTGTTGCCGCCGCGCTGCAATTGCTCGATTTCCTCTCCAATGGCACGGGCTTCTTCTTCTGAATCCCAGGCAGCTGCGACCGTGACTTTTTCCTCGTCCGGATCAGCTTCATCGGTAAACAGCGTCTTGCCGAGCCGGCCTTCATTGTGGGTAATCAGATGCGAGGCGGCAGCAAGAATGTGGCTGGTGGACCGATAGTTTCGCTCCAGTCGAATGACTTTGGCGTCGGGAAAATCCTTATCGAAACGCAGGATATTGTCGACCTCCGCACCGCGCCAGCCATAAATCGACTGATCATCATCGCCGACACAGCAAACATTTTTGGCACCTTCCTCGCCAGTGCGCCGGGCTAATAATCGCAACCACAGATATTGGGCGACATTGGTGTCCTGATATTCGTCGACCAGAATATAGCGAAATCGCGACTGATAATCGGCAAGCACGTCGTCGTTCTCACGGAACAGGCGGATGGTTTCGGTCAAAAGATCACCGAAATCGGCAGCGTTGAGCACCTTCAGCCGCTGCTGATAGGCAGCATATAGCTTACGCCCGCGACCATCGGCAAAGGCCCGGGCATCGCCTTCGGAAATCTGATCCGGCGCCAACGCCCGGTTTTTCCAGCCATCGATCATGGCGGCAAACTGACGGGCGGGCCAGCGCTTGTCGTCGATACCCTCAGCCTGGATCAACTGCTTGAGCAGGCGGATCTGATCGTCGGTATCAAGAATGGTAAAATCACTTTTGAGACCGACAAGTTCCGCGTGGCGGCGTAAAATCTTTACGCCGATTGAATGAAACGTGCCCAGCCAGGGCATGCCCTCCACCGCTCCACCGACCAGGCCGGCGATGCGATTTTTCATTTCCCGCGCCGCCTTGTTGGTAAAGGTGACGGCCAGAATCTGGCTTGGAAAAGCCCGTTTCAAGGTGAGAATGTGGCCAATGCGGGTGATCAGAACACGGGTCTTGCCGGTGCCCGCGCCGGCCAATACCAGCAATGGACCATCAAGCGTTTCAACCGCCTCACGCTGTGGGGCGTTGAGGCCCTCAAGATAGGATGATTGTGCTGGTACTTGCGCCATGCCAGCCATCGCCCGCGCGGCAATACCGGCAGGCTTTGACGGCGAGAGTTTAATATCAGCTTGGGCTTCTTTGGAATTGGCCATCGGGATAATAATTGATTCTGTCATTGCTTCATTTAACCACATGCGGCAATCGGATACTATCGGCAAGATGACGGGTAATTGGAGGCAATTTTTATGACAAAAGCGGTTGGTACGAGTATGGACAAATCAAAACTCACCGTCAGCCAGTCTCCATCCGATCGCGCTTTTGTGCAGAACCCATACGCATTTTATCATCGCTGCCATAACGACCATCCGGTGTTTTGGTGGCAACAATACGGCCACTGGTGTTTTGCCGGTTTTGATCATGTTCAGGCATTGTTGCGGGACCGGCGGTTCGGGCGCGAAATATTGCATGTGGCAACACGCCAGGAACTCGGCTGGCCGGATATTCCTGCAAGGCTCGAACCGTTTTATGCTTTCGAAGCCAATTCGCTGCTGGAGCGTGAACCGCCCGTGCATACCCGCTTGCGACGGCTCGTTAACCGCGCCTTTGTCTCCCGCCAGGTGGAGCGTCTGCGGCCGCGCATCGAGACATCGGCGCATCAATTGATTGACGGATTTGCCGACAACAAACAGATTGATCTGCTTGCGGCCTATGCGACGCCAATCCCGGTGAAGGTGATTGCCGAAATGTTGGGCGTGCCGGCTGAAATGAGTGAGCAATTGCTTGACTGGTCGCACAAGATGGTGGCCATGTATCAGCATAATCGCAGCCGCGAAATCGAAGACCAGGCGGTTACTGCGACACTGGAATTTTCCAAATTCATGGGTGCCTATGTGGAAGAGCGTCGGCGCAATCCGGGGGAAGATTTAATTTCGGTGCTGATTGCAGCGGAGGAGGATGGCGAACATCTTTCAAGCGAAGAACTGATCACAACCTGCATCTTGCTGTTGAACGCCGGCCATGAGGCGACGGTGCATTCGATCGCCAATGGGGCAAAGACGGTGCTTGAATATGCTGCGGTGGAAGGGCTTTCGCCGGCTGAGCTGGTTGGAAGCCGTGAGGCGGTCGAAAAACTGTGCGAAGAAACCTTGCGCTATGATGCGCCGCTTCACATGTTTACCCGTTACGCGCTTGAGGATTGTCAATTCGTCGGTGTGAACTTGCTAAAGGGTGACGTGGTGGGGCTGCTGCTTGGTGCCGCCAATCGTGATCCGGCGCGTTTTGATGGCGCCAATCACTTTTTGCCTGCCCGAAAAGACCAGGGGCTTGCCACATTTGGTGGCGGTATTCATTTTTGTATTGGTGCGCCGCTGGCAAGGGTCGAGCTGCAAGCCGCTCTTTCGGTGCTGTTCCAGCGATTGCCGAAAATTACGCTCGATGGCGAGCCGCGCTATGCCGACCGCTACCATTTTCATGGCTTGGAGAGATTGCCACTCGCTTGGTGAAAACTCAAATAGGCCCTTGAAAGTGGTTTAATGTTGAGCTATATAGTTTAACATTAAGCCAAAGGAGCTGGCGATGACCATGGAAAGCAAAAATTTGAAATCGATATCAAGACGGAGCATTCTAAAGGTGATTGGTGGCGGGGTGATCGTTGCTGCTGCCGGGGGCGGGGCGTTTCTTGCAACCCGTGATCCGGCCAAAGCCCGTCAACCGTGGCAACTGGCGGGCGCCAACGAGAGCGAATTCCGGCGCCGGGCGCTTTCCTATGCCATTCTCGCGCCTAACCCACATAACCGCCAGCCCTGGCTGGTGGAACTGGTCGGTGATGATGAGATCGTTGTTTTCTGCGACAAAGACCGACATTTGCCGGTGACCGACCCATATGACCGGCAAATAACCATCGGCCTTGGCGCGTTTATTGAAACACTGGCAATTGCCGCTTCCAACGATGGTTACCGGGCTGATGTGACGCCATTTCCCGACGGCGAACCAATGCCGATGCTTGACCAGCGGCCGGTGGCCCGCGTTCGTTTGATCAAGGATAGATCAATTGCGCCTGATCCGCTGTTTACGCAAATCATCCATCGTCGTTCCAACAAAGAAACCTATGACAACCATCAGAAAATTCCGACAGCAAAACTTGCTGAACTGGAGCGTGTGGCAGTGCATGGTTCGACCCTCCAAACAACCGGAGATACGGCAAAGATTGCCAGATTACGGCAAATTGCCGTTGAGGCGATGCGGATAGAATATGTCACTCCGGCGACACTGGGCGAGTCGATTGATCTCATGCGCATCGGCAAGAGTGAAATTCTCGCCAATCCCGATGGTATTGATATCGGCGGGCCGTTCTTTGAAACCCTGGCTTTGCTGGGTCAAATGGATCGTGGCGCCATGCGCGACCCGTCGAGTTATGCCTGGAAAACCGGCCTCGACATGATATTGGCGCCGCTGACAACGGGTGCCGCCCATGGCTGGCTGGTGACGCCCGGGAACAGCCGCAAGGACCAGATAATCGCCGGGCGAGATTATGTCAGGCTCAATCTTATAACCTGTGAGACAGGCATTTCCATTCATCCGACCTCTCAGGCACTACAGGAATATGAGGAAATGGCCAAATTGTTCAAGACGATCCACGACGAGCTGGCGGTTGAACAGCCATCCCGGGTGCAAATGTTTGTCAGGATGGGTTATGCGCCAATTCCGTCGCCAAGCCCGCGCTGGCCCTATCAAAGCAGACTGAAGAAGGCGTAAAATGATCGCAAATCAGCAATCGCGTGATCAAGACGCAGACGCCACCACCATATTCCGGTTTTTCAATGAAATCGGCATCATTGCGCAATTGTCGCAAAATATCTTTGAAAGCGTCATGCCGAATGGATTTACCTTGTCGCAATTTTCAGTGCTCAACCATTTTGTCCGGCTGAAAAGGATCGAAAGTCCAGCGCGGTTGGCCCGCGCCTTTCAAGTGACAAGAGGCGCAATGACCAACACGCTTTCCAGGCTGGAAAAGGCTGGCTACATTGCAATTGCGCCTGATCCGGACGATGGAAGGGCCAAGCTTGTGAATATAACCGGTCAGGGTGTTGCCGCCCACAATGCCTGTATCGCCGAACTGGCACCGACGCTGGGAAGACTGGCTACCGATATCGATGTTGCGACCTTCGCCAATGCGCTTCCCGCTTTAGAAGACATTCGAAAATATCTGGATAGCGCACGAAACTCACCTGATTAGGATAACCGCCGACCGAGTGGTGATTTGATCAAACCAGGCCCAGCGTCACCTCCACAGGGCAGTGATCACTCGCCTTAGGCCGGTCCCAACCGGTGCGCGGATAGCGCTCAACTTCCTGTCCTGGTGGAAATACCGTCCGCCAGGGCTGACCGTTACGAACGATTTGCGGTACCGCGTGGGCATTTAATTTGGCAAGCGATGGTGAAGCAAGAATATAATCCAGCTGACAAAGATGACGCTCGTTTGGGCCGCGTGAGTGGAACAGCGTCCATTGATCCATCTTGGCCCGCCTGGCCATGAGATTGTGGCTAAATTCTTCAGCCAACAACGGGTCAACGCCGCTATGCGGCTCGTTAATGTGGTCGAAGGTGAAACCCGATTGCCGGTTGCCACCGATAATAATACGCGAGCGGTAGTCGTTAAGGTCACCGCATACCAGCCATCGTTTACTGGCGGTTTTATTTTTGCCGAACCGCCGCTCGATAATGGTGCGAATAGCGCCGGCCTCGGCCTGGCGGATGGGCATGGTGTAATCTCGCCCGACAACTCCGCGGCGATGGGTCGACATTGATTTGAAATGAGAGATATAGAGCGTTAGCGGGCGATTACCTATTCTTACGTCGACTTCAAGACAGTCCCGACGGAATATCTTTTCATCTGCTCTTTCACCGATCTCGGCCAGGGCCGGATTATAAAGATCAAGGTCTTGATAGGTTGCGCCGGCGTAGCTTTGAGCATTTTTAATCTCGATTTCCAACCCGTCGCCGGTTTTTTCCCGCGCCAGCAATGCAACATCAATGCCTCTGGAATCGTTGCCTTCAAGCAGCACTTTCTGTCGGTAGCCATTGCCCGCCATCTTATAGAGATAACCATATTCAAAGGCCTCAAGCGCCTGCATGTTTTCGACCTCCTGCAGACAGATGATGTCGGCATCGGTCTCGGTAATGGCCAACGCGGTCATTTGCCTTGTATCGTCGGCATGGGCGACGACCCGCGCTTGCTCCAAATCCTTGTAATGTCTCTTGTTGTCAACCTTTAGCATGGCGATGGTGCGATCACGGGCGCGTTCATTGTCAAAGCCGGAAAAATCGAACCGGGCCATCAGATTTTCGACATTGAAGGTGGCAATGCGTAGGGTCATGATATTGGTTGCTTCCCTTGATAAAAGCAATCTTATGCGGATTTATCGGCGTCGATGCAACAGCGGGTTGCTGGAGAATTGACATGCCTGGTCGTAACGGTCACCTTTGTGTGCCAAACGCTGATGATGTCTGGCAATGTGCCCGATGGCACATCCTATTGATTTTGAACCAGCTAGTCTGCTAACCTCGAAGCATGGGTATGAAATTTCGGTTTCGGCCTTTCACAAGAACTGGGGCAAGGAGAAAAATCATGAAACTACTATCTCATAATAAGATAATGTCGACGGGACTTGCGGCACTACTTGCCAGTTTTTTTGTTCTGTCGTCGTTCGTTCCAGCCGATGCTCATTGGCGGCGCTGGCGCCATAGCCATCGTGGCTCGGGTGTTGCAGCCGGTATTATTGCTGGCGCCATTATCGGTGGGGCGATAATTGCTGGTTCACAAGCGACGAAACATCGCAAGTATCGTCGTCATCGCCATCGCCATTGCCACCGCAACCGTCGGGGCCGCATTTACAAGTGCCATCGCCATCGCCATAATCGACGCCACCACCGCTAAGGATCTGGCAGAAAAATTGTGCCGGCAATCGGTACAATCTCAGGTAACTGATTGACACTTTAAGTTGTACCCGACGTTAAGCATTCTGGTAATTAATCGCCAGAATTGCTTTATGTCAATTGAACATTTGGCAATATCAGGTACCGTGTTCATATTGAAGGGGACTGTTGCAAAGGAACGAAGCGATGAAAAAAATTCTATCCTTGACCCTATCAGCACTGTTGGCGGGTTCAGTGGCGTTAAGCAGCGTTGCTACAGCTGAAGCGCACTACAAGAAAGGCAGATATCACAAGCATAGTCGTGGCGTCGGAGTAGCTGCCGGAGTTATCGGCGGGCTTATTATCGGCGGTGCCATTGCCAATGCCAATCGGCGTAGCAACTATCGCCATTGTCATTTTGACTATTGTCACCGCCATGCCGCTCGCTACAGCGATCATGCCCATGAAAGAACGGTTTATGAACCACCACGCCGCCGCCGGCCGAGAAGGCGACGGGCAAGCAGTGCGCATGTCGACTGGTGCTTTGACCGCTATCGTTCCTATCGAGAATGGGATAATACCTTTCAGCCCTATAACGGTGGCCGCCGTCGGTGCTTGTCACCGTACAACTAGAGCGAGGCAACGTCCAGAAAGCGTGAAAATCTGGCCTCCGGTGGGCCATATCAGCCCATCGGCATCGTTGCGAAACTTGACCGATACCGGTATCGCGCCTAGCCGAGTAAACTGATCTGGCTGCATCAAATGAACCTGATTGGGCGCGACGCGCTCTATTGCATGTCGTGTTTAATCAAATCTACATATTCGTCATTGGCCGACTTGATCGGCCAACCTCAGGCAATTTAACTCAGTTGGTTGGCTCAAGGTCCACCGATCAAGTCGGCATGTAGCCGATCCGCGCGTCGTCGGACATAATGATGATGTCACTGCACAGCGCGATGTCGCTGCCACCGGCAACCGCATGACCATGCACCTTGCAGATTACCGGCTTATAGGAACGCCAGACCTGCATGAACAGATCGGTGTTCCTTTTCACAAAACGTAATCCTTCATCGGATCCCGGGGCATCTCCCGGGTGACATCGCCGGAACCATTGGCCTCGGCATAATAGGTCAGGTCGTAACCGGCGCAAACCGCCTTGCCCTTGCCGGACAGAACGATCACATGAACTTCATCATCGTCATTTGCCGCCTGGACACAGTCGGCCAGCGCTTGCGGCAAGGCGTCGTTAATGGCGTTGAGCACGTCGGGTCGATTGAACGTGACCCGCCCAATGCGACCATCTTTTTCAAACACAACAGTTGGCTCTTCAATCATATTCTTTCTAATCCCGTTTGCTGGCGAGGGGGCATTGAAGCATCAATTATCCCTTGAATGTAAAGTATGCCGGAGGAAGAGGGGGCAAAAAGTCGCCATCGGCTCCTTGCAATGCCATCATCGCTTGGCATCAGGTCAAAAATCAACAATGATTGGTCAAACACAACGCCACGTGACAACGGCAATCAGGGAGAGCTAAAACCATGATCCCCAATGATATCCCGCAGCTTAATTTCAATCTCGGTGACGATGCCGATATGTTGCGCGATTCGGTGCGCTCGTTTTCGCAAGACCGAATAGCGCCTCTGGCTGAAAAGATCGATCGTGAGGACTGGTTTCCAATTGAGCTTTGGCCGGAAATGGGGGCGCTTGGCCTGCATGGCATCACCGCCAGCGAGGAATGGGGCGGCGCAGGCATGGGTTATCTCGAACATTGCATCGCCATGGAAGAGGTATCGCGCGCTTCCGCCTCCGTTGGGCTTTCTTACGGTGCGCATTCAAATCTGTGCGTCAACCAGTTGAACCGCTGGGGCAACGACGAACAAAAGGGACGTTACCTGCCCAAGCTGATTTCCGGGGAGCATCTTGGCGCCTTGGCGATGAGTGAAGCGGGTGCCGGCTCAGATGTGGTTTCGATGAAGCTGCGGGCCGAAAAACGGGGAGATAAATACGTTCTCAACGGTACAAAATTCTGGATTACCAACGCGCCGCAGGCCAATACGCTGATTGTTTATGCAAAAACAGACATGGAGGCCGGGCCGAGGGGCATCACCGCCTTTTTGGTCGAAAAGGATTTTCCCGGTTTCTCCATTGCCCAAAAACTCGACAAACTGGGGATGCGCGGTTCTGAAACCGGCGAACTGGTTTTCGATAATTGCCAGGTACCACAGGAAAATATATTGGGCAGGCTCAACGAGGGCGTGAAAGTGCTGATGTCGGGTCTTGATTTCGAGCGAACGGTGCTTGCGGCCGGGCCGCTGGGCATCATGCAGGCCTGCATGGATATCGTCCTTCCCTACATTCACGACCGCAAACAATTCGGTCAGCCCATCGGCACATTTCAGCTGGTGCAGGGCAAAGTGGCAGATATGTATGTCACCATGAACGCCTGCAAGGCCTATGTCTATGCGGTCGCGGCGGCCTGTGACCGGGGTGAAACGACGCGCCGGGATGCGGCCGGTGCGATCCTTTATGCCGGTGAGAAGGCCACCCAACTGGCGCTCGATGCTATCCAGCTTCTGGGCGGCAATGGTTACATCAACGAATATCCGACCGGGCGGTTATTACGCGATGCTAAACTCTATGAGATCGGTGCCGGCACCAGCGAAATCAGACGGATGCTGATCGGCCGGGAACTGTTTGAAAAGAGCGCATAATTGCCAAAGAAATCAAGGGCGACACGCTCAAAATCCGGCGTGTGACATTGTGCACGTATCTGCCATGGTTAAGGCCCTATTGTTTGATTATTGCTTCAGTCCGGCCATTACCCCAAGCGCCAGACCGAACGCTCCGCCCGGCAGGTTACCCCACCGCCGGGCGGTCTATCTTTGCCACATCATGATGTTGAAACAACAGCCAGCCCATCAGTGGTTACCTGCATGAAGGCATGGTGCTGGTCGAGATGCTGGGCCCGCCAGGTCAACAGTTTTTCCGCATAGTGCAGCCGGGTTGCCATATAGGCCGGATCTTCCACGACATTGTCCAGTTCACCTGGATCATGTTTGAGATCGAACAGCAATGGTGGCAGGCTGGCGCAGTGGACATATTTAAACTGCTCGATAATTCACCCTTTGCCTTTCATGAGATCAGGAATTTCCGGCAGAAATTCTTTGCCATGGTTGAGCATAAACTCATAGAATTTGATCGCCGCTGGCATCATGCGCTTGTCATGTTGACGCACGACAAACCACTGGCGGATGCGGGGAAGGCCGATAACGTCTAAAACCACCAGCAATCCGTCCTCAACTTCACGCGAAACTGCATGGGCCGAGATAAAGGATATGCCAAGACCGGCCATAACAGACTGCTTGATTGTCTCGTTACTGCCGATTTCCATGCTGAAGGTCGCATCGCTGTAGGCGATGTTTAACTCGGTAAAAATCGTTTCAAGCAATATTCTCGTTCCAGAACCATATTCCCGACGCAGAATGTTTTCAGAAAGCAGGCGATTGACCGGAATGTCTGTCGCAGCCGCAAGCGGGTGATCGGGGTGAGCAATCATCACATGGGGATGGTCGCCGATAATTGTGCGGTTGATGCCCTGTTCTTCCGGCGGTCGGCCCATGATGGCGCAGTCCACTCTATATTCACCGATTGCCTTGATAATCTCGCTCCGGTTGCCGATTACCAACTGGACATCCACATCATTGTGCTGTCGGGCAAATTCTGCCACCACCCGAGGCGCGAAATATTTTGCCGTTGAAACAACACCTACCGCGATCTTGCCGCGTGAACCGTCCCGAATGGAATCAATTGCATCCGCGCACTCGCCAAGTGCTGCGTTAATACGCGAGATTGCCGCCAGCACTTCCACGCCAGCCTGGGTCAGGCGGAAGTTCTTGCCGTTGCGGTTTAACAGCGGTACGCCAACTTCTTGTTCCAAAAGATTCATCTGAGAGGTGATTGCAGGCGGTGTTACATGCAATTGATCGGCTGCGCGGGTGACAGATTTATTGCGGACAACGGCGGCGAAAGCGCGTAGCTGCTTAAGTGTGATGTTCTTCATGGCTCTTTCAATTTTATTGAATCACTCAACAATTAGTTTAAATTTACATTTATTTCGAGAAGTTGCATACAAATATAAATTCAACGGCCCCTGCCGCCACAAACCGATCTCCCAGAAACAGTGGCGGCAGATTCTAACTCCAGCAGGTTGACAGAATGACTGACAGGCAAACACTCAATGAATTTCTTAAAAGTCATGAAGAAAATACTTCCGCCTTCGCCGGACTGGGCGCTGCAATTGAGGCGGTGGCGGATGGCGCCATCGAACTGGAAAGGGTAATTGCGAGCCCCGAAGGCTCGACCCAGCACGAGATCGTTGGTGAAAATACCGATGGCGATGCGCAAAAAGCTCTGGATGTTCAGGCCCATGAAATATTCCTGGCGGCGCTGAAAAATTCACCCATTGGCGTGATAGCCTCAGAAGAAGCGCACGAACCGATCTATATGGAAAATGGCGGATCGCTGGCCATGGCCATGGATCCACTTGATGGTTCCTCCAACATTGAAACAAACGCGCCGATTGGAACGATATTTTCGATCCTGCCATTGAACCAGGATAATCCGGAATCATCTTTTTTCTGCAGCGGTGATGATGTTATTGCGGCTGGATATGTGGCTTACGGCCCAAGGACACAACTGTATTTATCGGTAGGTTCAGGCACCCAGATTTTTATGCTTGATCGGCAAAGTGGCGGCTTTGTCATGTTTAAGAAAAACGTTCAAATTCCGTCTGATACGCAGGAATTCTCCATCAATATGTCTAATATGCGTCATTGGCATACGCCAGTGAAGTGCTATATCGACGATTGCCTTGAAGGCGAGGACGGGGTCCGCGGCAAAAACTTCAACATGCGCTGGATTGCTTCGCTGGTGGCTGACGCGTCGCGCATTTTTGCCCGCGGCGGAATTTTTCTCTATTGCGCGGATCGACGCGAGGGCTATGAAAACGGTCGGTTACGGCTGGTTTACGAGGCGGTGCCGCTGGCCATGTTGGTCGAGCAGGCGGGTGGATCGGCCTCAACCGGTGTGGCACGAATTCTCGACCAGATACCGGAAGATATTCATCAAAGAACACCGTTCGTATTTGGTTCCAATAATGAAGTCTCGGTCGTCGAACGGTTGGAGATTGCACCAAACATGGAAGATAATCACTCACCGCTATTCGGTGAACGCGGTCTGTTTCGCGCCTAGAATCAAAGGTCAAATTCAATGTCGGTAAAACATCCCATCATATCGATCACCGGTTCTTCCGGCGCCGGCACGTCGTCGGTCAAACAGACTTTCGACCAGATATTCCGCCGCGAGGGTTTTAAGGCGGCTTCGATTGAGGGTGATGCGTTTCACTTCTACAACCGGGTCGATATGAAGGCCGAGATGGCCAAGCAGGAAGCCAAGGGAAACAACCACTTCAGCCATTTTGGCCCGGACGCCAACCTGTTGGCTGAACTTGCCAACACATTCAAAACCTATGGCGAGACCGGTGGCGGCCTGACCCGTCATTACATCCATGATGATCAGGAGGCCAAGCTCTTTGACACGCCTCCGGGCGAATTTTCTGACTGGGAACAGTTTCCGGAAGACACTGATCTATTATTTTATGAAGGCCTGCACGGCGCATTCGTTCACGGCGGCATCAATGTGGCGCAGTATGCCGACTTGAAGGTCGGTGTGGTGCCGGTAATGAATCTTGAATGGATCCAGAAAATCCATCGCGACAAGGCCCATCGTGGCTATTCGACCGATGCTGTGATGGATGTCATTTTGCGCCGCATGCCCGATTACACCCGTTATATCGTGCCGCAATTCGCCCACACAGATATCAACTTCCAGCGCGTGCCGATCGTCGACACATCCGATCCGTTTATCGCCCGCTGGATTCCGACGGCCGATGAATCAATGGTGGTTATCCGCTTTGCCAGACCACAAGGCATCGATTTCCCCTATCTGCAGTCGATGATCCACGACAGCTTTATGTCCCGCGCCAACTCGATCGTGGTGCCGGGCGGCAAGTTTGAGTTGTCGATGCAGCTGATTTTCACCCCGATGATCCAGCAACTGATAGACAAGAAACGCCGGACAGGCGGCTAGGAGCGCAGCAATGACAGTTCACAATCCTGATTTGACGGGCGAAAGCATCAAGCCGACCGCCGACATGGCCAACGCCATCCGCGCCCTTTCGATGGACGGCGTACAGGCGGCAAAATCCGGCCATCCTGGCATGCCCATGGGCATGGCCGATGTGGCGACCGTGCTGTTTTCACAGTTTCTCAAGTTCGATGCATCGGCACCGGATTGGGCGGACAGGGATCGCTTTATCCTTTCAGCCGGCCATGGCTCGATGTTGATCTACTCGTTGCTTCATCTTTGTGACTATCCTGGAATGGATATCGACCAATTGCGCAATTTTCGTCAAATGGACGCCAAGACCGCCGGTCATCCCGAATATGGCCATGCGGCCGGTGTGGAAATGACCACAGGGCCGTTGGGGCAGGGCATCACCACCGCGGTCGGCTTTGCGCTGGCTGAACGGATGATGGCGGCACGCTATGGCGACGAACTGGTCGATCATCATACCTATGTGATCGCCGGTGACGGCTGTTTGATGGAAGGCATCAGCCATGAGGCCATCGATTTCGCCGGCAATTTGAAATTGAATAAGCTGGTTGTTCTGTGGGATGATAATTCGATTTCAATTGATGGTGACACATCACTTGCCACTTCAACAAATCAGATCAAACGATTTGCAGCGTCCGGCTGGAACACCATCAGCGTCGATGGCCACAATATGGACGATATCGCCAGTGCGCTTGAGAGCGCGAAAACAAGCGACAAGCCAACGCTGATCGCATGTAAAACAATTATCGGATTTGGTTCGCCCAACAAACAAGGCACTGCCGCTACCCATGGCGCGCCCTTGGGTGAAGAGGAAATTGCCGCCACCAGGGCGGCGCTGGGTTGGTCTGCTGCACCATTTGAGGTGCCATCCGAAATCGCAGGGGTGTGGCATTCGGTGGGCGCACGCGGTGCAGCAGATCGAACCCGTTGGGAAGCGCGGCTTGCCGCTTCGCCACGGGCTGATGCGTTCAAAGCGGCAATGGCCGGCGCATTGCCCAAGGATTTTGCAGCTATCATCGATGGTATCAAGAAAGACTTTGCGCAAGAAGCGCCGAAGCTTGCAACTCGTATTTCATCACAAAAGACCCTGGAAGTGCTTAACGCGGCCTGTCCGGCCATGATTTCGGGTTCGGCCGATCTGACCGGCTCCAACGGCACCAAAACCGGCACCTATAAAGCGGTCTCTGCTGAAAGTTACGATGGCAACTACATCCATTACGGGGTGCGCGAACACGCTATGGCGGCGGTAATGAACGGGCTTGCGCTGCATGGTGGCTTCAAACCTTATTCGGGCACTTTTCTGGCCTTCGCGGATTATAGCCGCGGCGCCATCCGGCTCGGCGCGCTGATGGGTGTGCCGGTTACCCATGTGATGACGCACGATTCGATCGGGCTTGGCGAAGATGGCCCGACCCATCAGCCGGTCGAACATATTTCAAGCCTCCGCGCGATGCCAAATCTCAATGTGTTCAGGCCGTGCGATCCGGTGGAGGTGGCGGAATCCTGGGCGTTGGCATTACAATCACAGTCGACCCCGTCGGTGCTCTGTCTGACCCGTCAGGGGATTGCGACCCAGCGCACCAAACACACCAGCGACAATCTTACCGCCAAGGGTGCCTATGTGCTGCGCGATTGCGAAGGTGCGCGTGACGTGACCGTGCTTGCCACCGGTTCGGAAGTTGAGATTGCGGGCGAGGCAGCGCAAAAACTCGCCAATGAAGGTGTCAATGCGGCGGTGGTTTCGATGCCGTGCTGGGAACTATTTGCAGCCCAGGACCAGGCCTACCAGGACAAGGTTCTTGGCGATGTGCCGATGATTGCGGTTGAGGCCGCGATCCGCCATGGCTGGGACCAATGGATTGGCCGCAAGGGCCGCTTTGTCGGCATGAACGGTTTTGGCGCCTCTGCACCGGCTGACCAACTTTATCAACATTTTGGCATTACCGCGGATGCCATCGTCGCCGCCGCCAAAGAACAGATCTGACAAATAAATTAACCTGAGGAGCACAACCTTGACCACACGCGTAGCAATCAACGGTTTTGGCCGCATTGGCCGTAACATTCTTCGCGCCATAATCGAATCGGGCCGCACCGACATCGAAGTTGTCGCGATCAACGATCTGGGGCCGGTTGAAACCAATGCACATTTGCTGCGGTTTGACAGTGTGCACGGTCGTTTTCCGGCAAAGGTTACGGTTGACGATGACACCATCGATGTTGGCCGCGGGCCAATCAGGGTAACCGCAATTCGCGATCCGAAGGAGCTGCCCTGGGGTGATCTAAACGTCGATATCGCGATGGAATGTACCGGCATATTCACAGCCCGCGACAAGGCGGCCATGCATCTTGATGCCGGAGCCAAGCGGGTTTTAATTTCCGCGCCCGGTGCAGAAGCCGATAAAACCATTGTCTATGGCGTCAACCACACCGCGCTGGGCGCTGAAGATACGGTTGTCTCCAATGCATCATGCACGACCAATTGCCTTTCGCCGGTGGCATTCACGCTCAATAATGCGGTTGGCATCAAGCACGGTTTCATGACCACCATTCACTCCTATACCGGTGATCAGCCGACGCTTGATACCATGCACAAAGACCTTTACCGGGGCCGCGCGGCGGCGATGTCTATGATCCCGACTTCAACCGGTGCGGCTAAAGCCGTCGGTCTGGTGCTGCCGGAACTGAGTGGTAAGCTCGACGGTACGTCGATCCGGGTGCCGACCCCGAATGTTTCGGTGGTTGATTTCAAATTCGTTGCCTCCCGCTCGACCTCGGTTGAAGAAATTAATGATGCTATCAAGGCTGCCGCCGACGGCAAACTGAAAGGTGTGCTCGGTTATACCGATCTGCCCAATGTGTCGATCGATTTTAATCACGATGCCCATTCGTCGATCTTTGCGCTCGACCAGACCAAGGTGCTGGATGGCAGCCTGGTGCGTATTTTGACCTGGTATGACAATGAGTGGGGCTTTTCCAGCCGGATGTCAGATACGGCTGTCACTATGGGTGCGCTGATATGAGCAATTCGATCAAATCGATTGAAGAGATTGATGTGAAGGGCAAGCTGGTGCTTGTGCGGGCCGATCTCAATGTGCCGCTCAAAGGCGAAGTGGTAACCGATGCAACTCGCATCGACCGCTTTTTGCCGACCGCAAGGGGGCTGATGGAGCGCGGCGCCAGGGTGGTAATCATGTCGCATTTGGGGCGGCCAAGCGGCGAAGCCAATCCGGCATTCTCGCTGGCTCCGGTGGCCAAGGTGTTGTCGTCCAAACTGGGCAAGGAAATAACCTTTACTGTCGATTGTGTTGGCGGTGCAACCGAGGAAGCCGTGCATGCGCTGAATGATGGTGAGGTCGCCTTGCTAGAGAATTTGCGTTTTCACAAGGGCGAGACGGCCAATGACGCGACCTTTGCCACCAGACTGTCAATACTAGGCGATATCTATGTCAATGATGCCTTTTCCACCGCTCATCGGGCCCATGCTTCGACCCATGCCATAGCCGAGAAATTGCCATCTTATGCTGGTCCTTCTTTGATGGCCGAGATCAGCGCCCTTTCGGCAGCGCTTGATACGCCCGAAAAGCCGGTTGCAGCGCTGGTTGGCGGCGCCAAGGTGTCGTCAAAAATTGGCGTGCTTGAATTTCTGCTGCCGAAAATGGACAAGCTGATTATCGGCGGCGGCATGGCCAACACATTTCTTGCAGCCCTTGGCTACAATGTCGGTAAATCGCTTTGCGAAATGGATGCGCTTGATACGGCCAAGGGTATCATGGAAAAGGCGAAGGCGGTTGGCTGTGAATTGATCCTGCCGGTCGATGTGGTTGTGGCTGAAAAATTTGCCGCTAATGCGGCCAATCAAACGGTCGCGATTGACGCCATTCCCGAAGATATGATGGCGCTCGACGTCGGCCCACAATCTGAAACCGCGATAATTGCGGCACTTGCTCAGTGCAGGACCTTGCTATGGAACGGGCCGCTCGGCGCTTTTGAAATTGAACCCTTCGGGCGTGGCACCTTTGGTGTTGCCAAGGCGGCAGCAGCGCTCACCAAAGCAGGCGAATTAGTCACCGTTGCAGGCGGCGGCGACACTGCAGCTGCGCTTAATGCAGCCGGTGCATCACAAGATTTTACCTATTTGTCGACGGCAGGCGGCGCATTTCTCGAATGGCTCGAAGGGCGCGAGTTGCCCGGCGTTGCCGCGATTTCAAACTCAACCAACACGGAGGCCGCATAATGGCACGTATCACAATGAGACAACTGCTCGATCATGCGGCAGAAAACGGCTATGGCGTTCCCGCCTTTAACATCAACAATATGGAACAGGGCCTGGCTATTATGGAAGCCGCTTCGGCTTGCGATGCGCCGGTGATTATTCAGGCTTCGCGCGGTGCGCGCGCCTATGCCGGCGATATCATGTTGACAAAGATGATTGATGCGCTGGCTGAAATGTACCCGAATATTCCGCTTTGCATGCACCAGGATCACGGCAATTCCGAAGCTACCTGCATGTCGGCGATCCGCCATGGCTTCACCTCGGTGATGATGGACGGTTCGCTTGAGGCCGATATGAAAACGCCGTCATCTTATGAATACAATGTCGAGATCACCGAACGTGTGGCCCGCATGGCCCATTGGGTCGGCGCCTCGGTTGAAGGCGAATTGGGCGTGCTCGGTTCCCTTGAGACCGGCGAAGGCGATAAGGAAGACGGCCACGGCGCCGAAGGCAAGCTGTCGATGGAGCAGCTTCTCACCGATCCGGACCAGGCGGTTGATTTTGTCGCCAGGACCAAGGTTGATGCACTGGCGATCGCCATGGGCACCAGCCATGGCGCCTATAAATTCTCCCGCAAGCCGGACGGTGATGTGCTGGCCATGCATGTGGTTGAAGAAATCAACGCCAAGCTGCCGAATATCCATCTGGTGATGCATGGTTCATCGAGCGTACCGCAGGAACTGCAGGAACTGTTCAATGAATTCGGTGGCACCATGCCACAGACCTTTGGCGTGCCGGTTGAAGAGATCGTCCGCGGCATCAAACACGGCGTGCGCAAGGTCAATATTGACACCGATTGCCGCCTCGCCATGACTGGTCAGTTCCGTAAAATTGCCCAGCAAGACGGCAAGCAGTTTGATCCGCGCAAATTTTTAAAACCGGCGCTTGATGCGATGAAGGTGCTTTGCCACGACCGTTTCGAACAATTCGGCACCGCCGGTAACGCATCCAAAATCAATATCATACCAATCGACGATATGGCGGCGCGTTATGCCGCCGGTGAACTCGACCCTAGAATTGCCCCTGCAAAGGCCGCCTGACGGCAAAATCACACGCGCAAATTTGCGAAACAGTTGAGAACGAAAGTTCCAAGGAGATAAAAATGGACCAGTCAAGTCGCTATGCCGACCTTAGTTTAACAGAAAAAGACCTCATAGCGGGCGGCGATCACGTGCTTGTCGCCTACAAGATGAAACCGAAAGCCGGATTTAGCGGATTTCTCGCGACAGCGGCCCATTTTGCCGCTGAATCTTCAACCGGCACCAATGTTGATGTATCCACTACCGATGATTTCACCCGTGGTGTGGACGCCATTGTTTACGAAGTAGATGAAGCCAAAGAGGTGATGAAAATCGCCTATCCGACGGCGTTGTTCGATCGCAACATCATTGATGGCAGGGCGATGATTTGTTCATTCCTCACTCTTTGCATCGGCAACAATCAGGGCATGGGCGATGTTGAATACGCCAAGATGTATGATTTCTATGTGCCGCCGAAATATCTGAAATTGTTTGATGGCCCATCGACGACAATAAGCGATTTGTGGCGAGTGCTTGGCCGTCCGCATGTCGATGGCGGCTTTATCGTGGGAACCATTGTCAAGCCGAAGCTCGGCCTGCGCCCCAAACCCTTCGCTGATGCCTGCTACGACTTCTGGCTCGGTGGTGATTTCATCAAGAACGACGAGCCGCAGGGCAATCAGTTATTTGCTCCATTGAAAGAAGTCATGCCCCTGGTGGCCGATGCAATGAAACGCGCCCAGGACAAAACCGGCGAAGCAAAACTGTTTTCCGCCAATATCACAGCCGATGATCATTTTGAGATGATGGCCCGTGGCGAGTTTATTCTGGAGACATTTGCTGAAAATGCCGATCACGTGGCTTTCCTGGTCGATGGCTATGTCGCTGGTCCGGCGGCGATCACCACCGCGCGACGTGGTTTTCCAAACCAATATCTGCACTATCACCGGGCTGGTCATGGTGCGGTGACTTCACCGCAATCACAGCGCGGCTACACGGCTTTTGTGTTGTCGAAAATGGCGCGGCTGCAGGGCGCTTCCGGCATTCACACCGGCACCATGGGTTATGGCAAGATGGAAGGCGAAAGGTCTGACATCGACATGGCCTTTATGATCATGCAGGACAGTGCTGATGGTCCGTTCTATCATCAACAATGGCATGGCATGAACCCGACGACGCCGATCATTTCCGGCGGCATGAATGCGCTTCGCATGCCCGGCTTCTTCGAAAACCTCGGCACCTCGAACCTGATCATGACTGCAGGAGGTGGATCCTACGGCCATATTGATGGCGCTGCAAA
Organism: Rhizobiaceae bacterium; assembly: GCA_965248135.1. Classification (GTDB taxonomy): domain Bacteria; phylum Pseudomonadota; class Alphaproteobacteria; order Rhizobiales; family Rhizobiaceae; genus SZUA-100. Next base: position 129,310 of record CBDFIN010000009.1, read on the forward strand.
CGGTGCCAAGTCGCTCCGTCAGGCGGAGCTGTGCTGGAAGGAAGGTGCCGATCCGGTCGAATTTGCCAAGGACCACCACGAATTTGCCCGAGCCTTCGAAAGCTTCCCGGAGGATGCCGATGCGATTTATCCCGGATGGCGTGATAAGCTGAAGATCGCAGCCTAGTGGATAGAACGAGACATTTGAGTCCCTCGGTGCAAAGAGGAATTCTTCAACAACATACTCAAATGTCTCGATAATTCTGTCCGCCACTAAAGAATCTAGCGGTTCGAGGCGTTAGGTTCGAACCACTAGTGGTTCTGTACCAACATTTGCATCCGCCAGCGGCTCGTACTTATGGCAAATGTTGGAATCATAAGAACCACTAGAATTCAATAAGTTGCTAGTGGTCTTTGTGGCCAAAACGCTTGAAAAAGAACGTACTGAAAAGGGATTCAAGCGTTTCGGCCAGACCACTAGTTGGGAACAAGCCAACAAAGTGGTGCGTTTTTGAAGTGAGCGATGCTACTTTAATCCCGGGGCCTGGTCCCGGGATGGCGTGCTAACTGCGTGTTGATTGTTGCGGCAGATTAAACCGAAATTTCAATTGGATATGACACATGGCTGATAATGTGATTCTCTCTCCTTCAATTCTGTCCTCCGATTTCGGCAGGCTGGCCGAGGAAATTAGTGATGTCGACAAGATGGGTGCGGACTGGATTCATCTCGATGTGATGGACGGTCATTTTGTCTCCAACATCACCTTCGGGCCACCAATCGTAAAGGCGGTGCGTCATGCCTCCGACAAGGTGTTCGATTGTCATTTGATGATCGAGCCGGCTGATCCCTATCTTGCGGCTTTTGCCGATGCGGGCTGTGACTATATCACCGTCCATGCAGAGGCTTGCACTCACCTGCACGGGTCGCTGCAGACAATTCGCAGGCTGGGCAAAAAATCCGGTGTATCGCTGAACCCGGCCACACCGGAAAGCGTGATCGAATATGTGCTCAACGATATTGATTTAATCCTGGTGATGAGTGTCAATCCCGGCTTTGGCGGTCAAAAATTCATTGCCGATGTGGTCGAGAAAATTCGCCGCATCAAGGCGATGATAGGTGACCGGCCAATCGATATCGAAGTCGACGGTGGTGTCGACCCGGTTACTGCACCGCTTTGTGTCGAGGCTGGCGCAACGGCACTGGTTGCCGGTTCGGCGATTTTCAAGGGTGGCACACCGGAGCATTATAAGGCCAATATGCAGGCCATCCGCGACGCTTGCAAATAGTCAAAAAAAAGCCAGTTCACATGACCAAAACAACTTTGATCTTTGATCTTGACGGCACCATTGTGCATTCAGCACCTGATCTGACCCACGCGGTCAATCATGTTCTGGTACCCTTGAGCCATAAGCCACTGTCGGTGGCGGAAATAACCGGCATGATCGGCAATGGTATGCCGAAATTAATGGAACGCGGCTTGGCGGCGCGGGGCGTTGAGTGTTCTGAAGCTGAATTTCAAGAGCATTTCGATGATTTGCGCACTTATTATGAGACCAATAGCTGTGTCGACACGATCATTTTTCCAGGCGCCGTCGAAATGCTGGAGAAGGTTCGCGATGAAGGCTGTTTGACCGCAATCTGCACCAACAAACTTGAGACCATCACCCGGACGATGCTTGAAGAATTGAAGCTGGCACATCTGTTTGACGGCGTCGTCGGGTCTGAACCGCCAAGACCGCGCAAGCCAGCGGCAGACCCGGTCTATCTGGCGATTGAACGGGCCGGGGGGACGCGGGAGAATTCGATCATGATTGGCGATTCTCCCGCTGATATCGGTGCCGGCAAGGCGGCTGGTCTTGTAACCATTGCCGTTTCCTATGGATACACAAATGTGCCACCGGATGAACTTGGTGCAGATCTCTTAATCGACCGGCTGGACCAGGTGTTTGATGCGGTGCGTCAGGTCGAACCAATGTTAACGGGACAGGCAGACGAATTGCCATGACCCTGCAAGCACTCATTTTTGACGTTGATGGCACCTTGGCCGAGACGGAAGAGGTTCACCGCCAGGCGTTTAATCTGGCCTTTGCCGCGTTCGGTCTTGACTGGCACTGGGACCAGAAACTCTATAAGCACCTTCTTGGTGTCACTGGCGGGAAGGAACGGATCACCCGCTATTTCGATGAGATCGGCTATCCGACAGGTGGCCCGTTGCGCGGTCAGATAGCTGAAATACATGGGCTGAAGACAAGGCACTATGTTGAGCATGTTTCCAGTGGCACGCTGCAACTGCGGCCGGGTGTGGCGCGATTGATGGGCGAAGCGGTGGCGGCCCGCATCGCCGTGGCAATTGCCACGACCACAAGTCTGGCCAATGTCAAGGCTTTGATGGAAACCAGTTTTCCCGCGAAGATTGTCCAGGCGATTAAGATTGTCGGCGCTGGTGATATGGTCGAAAACAAGAAGCCTGCGCCGGATGTCTATAATCTGGTGCTGGACCGGCTTGGTTTTAAACCCGAAGAATGTATGGCTTTCGAAGATTCAAAAAACGGCCTGCTTTCGGCGCTTGCCGCTGGCATTCCGACACTGATCACTCCGGGGATTTATACCGATGACCACGACTTTTGCGGTGCTGCGGCTGTGGTCAGCGATTTGGGAGAGCCTGATGCGCCCTATCGGCCCATTGCCGGTTTCGAGGCAGGGCAGGGCATCGTTGATGTGGCGATGCTAAAACAAATGTGCCAATAGTCTGTGAAATGATTTTCCGCAACGGGAGAGATACATGACTACCGGGCGCAGTTTCCGCTTTAGCAGAGCGATCACCCGCCGACCTTGCGCCAGCGTCGTTGACGGGCTTCGCGATAATGGCGGGCCGGACCCCGATTTCGCGCTGTTCGAACGTCAACACGTGGCCTATTGCTCGGCCCTGGGGGATGCGGGTGTCGAAGTCTTGCAACTCTCGGAGGCTGAGGCATTTGCCGATTCCGTATTCGTCGAGGATACGGCTATTTGCATTGGCGGTGTGGCCATTGTCTTGCGCCCCGGTGCGCCCAGCCGGTTGGGAGAGGCGGCGCTGATCCGTCCGGCACTAGAGCAAAGTTTTTCGCGTGTGGTTGAGTTGCCGGGCAAGGGGTTTGTCGATGGTGGTGATGTGCTGGCCAGCGATGATGAGGTCTTTATCGGCCTATCCGCACGCACCAATCTCGAGGGATTTGAATCACTTGCCGCCATTGCCGCAGAACTTGGATACAGACCGGTGAAAGTCGAAACACCGGAGACGATTTTGCATTTTAAAACTGAATGCGGGTTGCTTGATTCCAATACCGTATTTGCCACCCGGGCACTTGCCGCAACCGGCTGTTTTAAAAACTACCGGGTGATCGAAGTCCCACCGGGCGAGGAGGCTGCAGCCAATATCGTCAGGATAAACGAGGTGGTTATGATCAGCGCCGACTATCCAAAGTCGGCGGCGCTTTCGCGCAAAAACGGCTACTCGGTCATAGAGCTCAACACCAGCGAGGCGGCAAAAATTGATGGCGGACTGTCGTGTATGTCGCTACGTTTTTGAAAAACCGATTCGCTGACCTCACGCGGAGCAGGCATTTGAGCCAATCCAGCATCAAGGCAATCCTGCTCGACAAGGACGGGGTGCTGATGGATTTTCAGCAGACCTATGGTCGCGCGACAGGCGCAATCATTTCGACCCTGAGCGGGGGAAAGATGATTGTGGCGGATCGGCTGGCCAAAGATGTCGGTTTTGACATTGCGACCAATATTATCGATCCGCTGTCACCCCTGGTTGCCGGCCATGCCAGTGATTTTTGTGGCATATGGTCAAATGTTCTTGGCTGCACCAACGACAGAGCGTTTCAGTTGCTTGTCGACACGCTGTATAAAGAACTGACAGAAACCAGCGCGGTGTTGATTGGCGGCGCGGTCAATATGTTGAAAGAGCTTGCTCAAGATTACCATATGGGCATTGCCACCAACGACGCCGAAGCAAGCGCGCGGGCGCAGCTTTCACATGTCGGTATCGCTGGCTATTTCGATTTCGTAACCGGCTATGATTCAGGCCACGGTCCCAAACCCGGCACCGGCATGGCGGAGGCTTTTTTCAAGGCCATGCAATTGCCTTGCGATCAAGTGGTTATGGTTGGTGATTCTATTCATGACATGACCTTTGCCCGCGGCGCCGGCATGACGGCAATTGGCATATCAACCGGGCCGCTGCCGGGCGCACAATTGGCCGGGCATGCCGATTTTGTCATCGATTCACTGGAGGAATTGCCGGCTATACTGCACCAATTGGAACCCGCGCTGGCCACCGATAACGGAAATATGTGATAAAAACGGACGCCGGACGGGTGACAATCGAAAAACAATCGACTACCGTCAGCGCTGCTATCCGGCCATATGCCGGACCGTCCGCGGGAGAGCGCAGCGTTGCTATGTGCAATTTGGTTGCCGCCGAAGGTGAACATACCCTATATCTCTCAGGCAAAAGGACCGTTGACGGGAAGCACTCTGGAAAGTCAGGTGGAAACTCTGCCTGCGCCGAAGGTGTTAAGTAAGGTCTGGCGATCTTGCGAGTCTCTCAGGCCAAGAACAGGGGGGTGACGCAGCTATTCGTGAGTGTGGCTGGGTGTTGCCGCGACCCGAAACCTTGAAGAGTGCATTGACGTGAAAAAAACACCGCTTGATAATCTACACCGGGAACTTGGCGCCAAAATGGGTGAATTTGCCGGCTGGGCAATGCCGCTGTTCTATCCGTTGGGGGTGATGAAAGAGCACCTGCACACCCGCCAGGCGGCTGGCCTGTTCGATATCTCTCACATGGTGCATGTGGAGATATCTGGCTCGCAATCGGCGGCATTGATTGCCCGGGCGTGCCCATATGATGCTGCCGGTCAACCGATCGGGCAGGCGCGGTACACGTTCTTTCTCAACGAGAATGCCGGTATCATTGATGATTTGATTGTTACCCGGCTGGGTGATGAGCGCTATCTGATTGTCGCTAATGCGGGGTGCGCTGAAAAGGATGTGAATCATATCAGGCAATTGGCCGCTGATTTTGGTGCTACGGTCGAAATCCTGCCGCGCGGATTTTTGGCGTTGCAGGGACCCGGTGCTGAAAGTGCACTTGGGGGAGCAGGGCTCAATGTTGCCGATATGGGTTTCATGACGGCAAGAGAACCAAAACCAGGCTGGTTTGTATCACGCACGGGTTATACCGGCGAGGACGGCTTTGAGATTGGCTTGCCCGTCGATCAGACGGACGGGTTTGCGCGTAAGCTTTTGGCCGGCCAATCGGTAGAGATGATTGGCCTTGGCGCGCGTGACAGTTTGCGGCTTGAGGCCGGTCTATCGCTTTATGGACAAGATCTTGATGAAGAGACCACGCCGCACGAGGCAGGTCTGATATGGGCGGTGCCAAAGCCGTTGCGCCAGGGTGGCGGTTTTAGCGGCGCTGCAGCTTTGGAAGAAAAAATCGCGGCAGGGCGCAAGCGCCAGCGAATTGGCTTGAAGCCAGCAGGGAAAATGCCGGTTCGCGCCGGTGCCAGGCTGGTCGATGGCGATGGCAATGAGACCGGCCGCATTACCTCGGGTGGCTTTGGGCCTTCTTTTGGCGGGCCGGTGGCGCTTGGCATGATTACTATCGACGCGGCCAAGGCTCCGGTTTTTGCAGAAGTGCGAGGCAAGGCGGTTGCAATGGAACAGCACCGGCTGCCGTTTGTGCCCCACAACTATAAACGATAAAATTCAGCAAGGGAGACTGAGATGAGCAAAACCTATTATACCGAAGATCACGAATGGCTGAGCGTTGAGGGCGACACCGCCACGGTCGGCATAACCAACCATGCGCAGGAACAGCTGGGCGACCTGGTTTTTGTCGAACTGCCTGATGTCGGCGACGATGTGGAACAGGGCGGCGACACCGTGGTGGTTGAATCGGTCAAGGCGGCATCCGATGTTTACGCGCCGGTTGCAGGCACCGTTACCGCGATAAACGAGGCCATTGTCGAGGAACCATCGAAAGTAAACGAGGACGCTGAAGGGGAGGGCTGGCTTTACCAGATGACGCTTTCTAACCCGTCTGAACTGGAAGAACTGATGGATCTTGATGCCTATAAGGCATCGGTTGACTAAACCGGTCACGCGGATTGAACAATTAGGGAGGCCCTGATGGCCGAGCAATACCTGACGTTGAAGGAACTCCAGCCTGGCGGTAATCTCATTCCCAGGCATATTGGACCGCGGGATGACGACATTGACGAGATGTTGAAGATTGTGAAAGCCAAGAGCCTCGACGATCTGGTCGACAAGGTGGTTCCAGCTTCCATCCGCACAACCGAGCCGCTTGATCTGCCGCCGGTCCGCAGTGAACGGGTATCGCTTTCATTCTTACGCAAAATGGCGAAACGCAACGAAGTTTTCACCTCACTCATGGGTATGGGATATTATGGTACGGTCACACCCAAGGTAATTTTGCGAAAAATTCTGGAAAACCCGGGCTGGTACACCGCCTATACACCCTATCAGGCGGAGGTCAGCCAGGGGCGGCTTGAGGCTTTGTTGAACTACCAGCAAGCGGTTCAGGATCTGACCGGGTTGCCGCTTGCCAATGCATCATTGCTGGACGAGGCAACGGCGGCCGCAGAAGCCATGGCAATGGCCAAGCGCGTTGCCAAATCGAAAGGAAATGTGTTCTTTGTCGATGAGGACACCCACCCCCAGACAATTGCGGTAATTGAAACCCGTGCGGCCTCTTTCGGCTTCGAAACTGTCGTGGGCGACCCGTTGACGGATATGGCGGGCCTCGATCTGTTTGGCGCCTTGCTCTCCTATCCCGGTTCCAGTGGCGCGGTGCGCGATTATCGACCGGTAATTGAAGAGATCCACGAGCAAAAAGCCCTGGCCATCATGGCGAGTGATTTATTGGCGCTGGCACTATTGACCCCTCCGGGCGAACTCGGTGCCGATGTGGCAATCGGCAATTCCCAGCGTTTTGGTGTTCCAATGGGTTATGGCGGGCCGCACGCGGCCTTTTTTGCCACCAAGGAAACCTACAAACGCTCGATACCCGGGCGGGTGATCGGCGTTTCGAAGGATGTTTTTGGCAATAATGCGCTCAGAATGGCGTTGCAAACCCGCGAACAACATATTCGCCGGGACAAGGCTACCAGCAATATTTGTACCGCTCAGGTGTTGCTTGCGGTGGCCGCCGGATTCTTTGCGCTCTATCATGGTCCCAAGGGAATATTGAAGATTGCCCGCCGGGTGCATCGGCTGACCAGCATCTTGCGTAAAGGGCTGGTGGCGCTCGGCTACGATGTTACCACCGAGGAATTTTTTGATACCATTACTGTAAAAGTTCCAGGCCAGGCCAAGCGAATTGCCGCCAGTGCCCGGGAACGACGTATCAATGTTCGGGTCATTGATGCCAACCATATTGGTCTGTCGCTTGATGAGACAATTCGTCCTTCAACTATTCGAAATGTGTGGTGTTGCTTTGCACCGCGGGCGCTGGAAAAAATCTCCATCGAAGAATTAGACAAGAACGTTGAGGAGTGCATTTCTCCGGCGTTGCAACGAAAAAGCAGCTATCTCGAACATCCCGTGTTTTCGCTTTATCAGAGCGAAACAGAGATGATGCGCTATATCCGCATACTTCAGATGAAGGATATTTCGCTTGATCAAAGCATGATTCCGCTTGGTTCCTGTACCATGAAGCTTAACGCGACTTCCGAAATGATCCCCATTACTTATCGGGAGTTTTCGCATATGCACCCATTTGCGCCATTAGATCAGGCGCAGGGTTATCAGCAATTGTTCGAGGAGCTTGAACGCATGCTGTGCGAAATCACCGGCTTTGATGCGGTGTCGCTGCAGCCTAATGCCGGCAGCCAGGGAGAATTTGCCGGCTTGATGACGATCCGAAAATATCTGGAGAGCACGGGAGAAGGCCAGCGCAATATATGCCTCATTCCCGCCTCGGCCCACGGCACCAACCCGGCAAGCGCGGTAATGGCGGGCATGAAGGTGGTCGTTGTGGCCTGCGATGCGCAAGGCAATATCGATGTCGATGATTTGCGTGCCAAGGCAATTGAGCACCAAGAGGGGCTGGCGGCGTTGATGGTGACCTATCCTTCCACCCACGGCGTATTTGAAGAGGCGATCCGGGAAATTTGCCAAATTATTCACGACCACGGTGGCCAGGTCTATTTTGACGGTGCCAATCTTAATGCGCTGGTGGGGCTGGTCCGGCCGGCTGAAATCGGTGCCGATGTTTGCCACATGAACCTGCACAAGACCTTCGCCATTCCCCATGGCGGCGGCGGCCCTGGCGTCGGGCCGATTGGTATGAAAACGCATCTTGCACCATTTGGCCCCACACATTCTGTTGTCGAGGGGGTAAACCAATCGGCAGGAGGTAATGACGGGGGTGGTCAGGTTTCAGCGGCTCCCTGGGGTTCGGCATCAGTGCTGCCAATATCCTGGTCATATGTTGCCATGCTGGGCAGTGAGGGCCTGACGCTTGCAACCAAGGTGGCGATCCTCAACGCAAATTATATTGCCCGCCGGCTGGCACCGCATTTTCCGATTGTCTATTACGGGCCCGGCGGCTTTGTGGCGCATGAATGTATTGTCGATATGCGGCATTTTGCCGAAAGCAGCGGTATCAAGGTCGAGGATGTGGCCAAGCGGCTTGCCGATTATGGCTTTCATGCGCCGACGATTTCGTTTCCGGTGCCCGAAACGATGATGATCGAGCCGACAGAGAGTGAATCGAAAACCGAGATTGACCGGTTTTGTGAAGCAATGATCACCATTCGTCAGGAAATCGCGGATATCGAATCCGGCAAGGCCGACCGCGAGGACAATGTCGTCAAAAACGCGCCCCATACACATCTTTTGCTGATGGGTAACTGGCAAAAGCCCTATGGCAAGGATCAGGCATTTTTTCCGCTCGGTTTCAACGGCACTAACAAATATTGGCCGCCGGTGGGCCGCATAGACAATGTTACGGGCGACCGGAACCTGGTGTGCTCATGTCCGCCGATTGAGGAATATATGGATTAGGGTCCTGATGCTAAGGCCGGCTTTGGGTCGCCTTGCCACTGGCCAGCAATCGCAGTCCTATGACCGCAAGTAACATACAAAACCACACAGGATCAGCACGGCGAAAAAAGAAACTCTCAAGACAGGCATCCAGACTGGCAAAAATCCAAATGGCCAGAAGCATGGTCGAGAAGTGTTTTGATGCGCCATCTTTGCCGATCCTGGCGAAATCAATCGCCGGCAAAAGAATCAGCACGAACAGGACTATTGCCAGACCGGGCAGACCAAATGAAATAATCGCATCAAGATAACTGTTATGAGCGTGGACAATTTCGCGAATATCCCACGATAATTCAATCGGCTTGTCAGTATTGGTAACCGCAGGCGTTCCCCAGAAATTCTCGAAGCCAAAGCCGGCAAAGGGCCGCTCGCCAATGCGTTCGATGGTATATTGCCACAGGTCGAGCCGGCCGGTGTAGGTCGTACCAGGAGCAATTGACTGCAACAACTGGTTGATCTCGTCAAATGCAGCCGAGCCAACGGTCATGGTAAGCAGCAACGTCAGCGGGATGAGGCTGGCGCCAAACCGCATGGCGGGTGATTTAAACGAGCTGACAATTGCGGCATAAAGCACGGCAAATGGCAGCAGCAGACCAGAGGTTTTCGAGCCAGCATTAAATAAAAACAAAAGCGCCAATATGACGATGGAGAAACCCAAAGGGCGATAACCTTCACGCAATACAAAAATACCAAAAATCGCAAACATCGCCATGACCGCGCCGGCCACATTCTTGTGATCGTAAATGCCGCGCCACAATCCGCCGTGCTCGCCCTCGGCGCCGACGTAATGATGAATAGCTTCAAGCGGATAGGCGAGGATTGCGAAATAGGAAAACAGTAAACTGATCAGGCAACCAGCGCCAATGAACAGGGCAATCTGTGAAAGATTACGCGGCAATGTCATCACCGTAACAGCCGCCAGCATGACAATGACAGAAAATATCATGGCGCGAAACGACGCGCCGGGATTTGAGGATGCGGCTACGCTGAAAATCAGCACTGTCCCCAACAGTAAATAGGACGGCGAAAGCAATCGGCCGAGTAATCGCCGGTCGATCAAGCTGGCAAAACTCGCCAGACATAAAATTGACAGCAGGCCGAAACCGAGCTGGTTGACGATATCGCCACCGGTGGTTTCTTCCTGAACGGCCTTGAACGGATGAAACGATACCCACGACGCCAGCATCATGATATTGGCGATAATACCGCGCAGCACGACGTGCCGGGTTTCATAACCGCTCGCGCTGCCGGTTGAACGCAAATGTTCATTTGTGCCGTGGGCCAGATCTTGCCTTCGCGAGTATCCCGGCTCAGTTCTTTTCAGGTTCGCGATACTGTTCGTTTGCAAATCCGAACTCCAACAGCAGGCGGCCCAGGGCCACATTGACATGGTAAATGCCGATTATCGGTGATCCGGTCTTAACAAATAATGCAAGTGAGCGAAATGGTGATGCGGCAAGCAAGGCGAGAGACTTGAGGATGATTTTGATTTTGTCGCCAAAACCGGTAGCCGCGCGCTTCTCGATGAGTGCTGAAATGGCGCCATTGCGCAGGCCACGGGCATTGAGCCAGCTTGTCTCCGTGCGCCTTGTTGGGATGGTTTCAATAACCGGGGCACCAGCTTCCCAGCCAAACGAGTACCCCTTTTTGCGACAACGGGCATAAAAATCAGAATCACCACCGCCAAGGAAGTTGAATTGTTCATCAAGATAGGGATAGCCCATGCTATGCAATACTTTGGCGGCGATCAATACATTGCCGGTGGAATAGATGATCGGTACTTTGCCACTTTGTTGGTGGGCCGGACTGAAAACCGGATGTCGCGACCATTTCGTTGAGGTGGTTCCTTCAAAGATCGGTTTTTGCGGACCACCGATGATATCGACATTTAAATTGCTGGCAGCAGCAGTCATTGTTTCAATCCAGTCGGGGCCAGCGACCTCATCGTCATCGATCACGATGATCCACTCAAGATTGGGAAATTTTTCAAGGGCAGTGAACCAGCCTGCGTTATAGGCGGAACAATTGCCCCGCCTGTGGGCGTTGACCACCATGCCGGGCATAGGGTTTTGTTGAAAGAACCGCTCGGCGACTTGTGCGCCAGCACCGTTTTCGGGATCGTTTTCCATAACAATGCAGATAAAATTCCGATCAGTCTTTTGCCCGGCCAACGAACGCAGTGTTTTCAGCAAATGCCCGGGCCGGCGAAAAGTTGGCAAGGTAACAGCGACTTCAACCCGCTCTTTGACGTCTTGGCGGGTCAGATTTTCGCAGATGTGGTGCAATGTAATGTCGTCGGGCGACGGTGTGCCGGGCATGCAGGTCTCCAAGACTAATCTCACTAGATTTGCCATCAATAAATGAAAATTGGCTGAATCGGACACAGATAAACTTCTTCGTTAGTAGCTTAACGCAACGTTCAACTGCACGCTTTATAAGGTTCGCACGCATTTTCACCAATTTGAGGTTGCCGCCGATGCACCTGGCTTTCGTAACATCTCTTGTGGTCGACGGGAGACCGACCACCGGTTTTGAGGTCGCAAATGAGGCGATTGTCGCCGGCCTGCGTGCGATCGGCAACAAGGTATCCGTGATTGGGTTTTGTCAGCCGCGCCAACAGGAAAACGATGATCCTGACACGCTTTTGCTGGGCACAATTAGCGTTGAAAATGCTGGCGCGTCGCTATCGCAAAAGGTGCGTTGGATGGTTGCCGCATTGGCGCGAGGACTACCGGTGGGCGGCAGCAAGCTCTGTGTTGCAACATGGGCCGAGGTAAAAGCTGCGCTTGACGGCCTTGGAAAAATCGATGGCATTATCATTAATTCGGTCCAGATGCCTTCGGCCTTTCCACAATTGCTCGACTACGCGCCGTTTTGCTATGTGGCACATAATGTTGAACATCGCTCGGCTGCGCGAAATGCTGAATACTCAGGCAGAAAACCGGAACGCTATTTCTATGCCCGCGATGCCCGCTTGCTCAAACCAATCGAGGCCAAACTGTGTACTACAGCCCGGCATGTGTTTGTACTGGGCGAAGATGATCGGGCAGCACTGGGGCTGGCAAATGAAAAGTCACAATTGTTGCCGATGGTTTTTCCAGCCACCAATAATACAGCAGAAAACCAGCCCGCCGATACCGACATTACGCATGATGTCGGTCTGATCGGCACCTGGACCTGGCAACCCAATTTTGCCGGCCTTCGTTGGTTTCTCGATAAAGTTGTACCATTGCTGGACCCGGACATGTCGATCTCGATTGCCGGCAACGCGCCGGATGTTGGCAAAGTGGAACATGGCGGGGTCAAATTTGTCGGCCGTGTTGCCAGTGCGCGAAGCTTTGTTGCCCAGTCCCTGGTACTGGCTTTGATCAGTCGCGGCGGAACGGGTGTTCAATTGAAAACAATCGAGGCATTCCAGGCCGGCATGCCGTGCATCGCCACCAGTTCGTCAGTGCGTGGGCTTACCGAAATTCCTTCAAACTGCCGGGTTGAGGATGATGCGATGGAATTCGCAGCAGCGCTAAACGGCCTGGTTGGAACCGTAAAGACCGGCAAAACAGGCAAATTAGACGGCAGCGCATTCGCTGAAACTCAGCGTCGTGGACTTGAAGAGGTGCTTCGTCAAGGGCTGAAAGTGTTTAAGCACTGATCAGAATTCAACGCTGAAAATATGCTCTATATTCGTCGTTAATCAAACGTTTGCACCAGAAAATCGATATTGTCCCAATTTGGGACCGCATCTTGGTATGCCAATTGCTTGCTACATAGCGATTGTCCGGCAGAGGTGATTCCCACACATTGCAACTGCCGGTCGCGACAGTCACCGGATATGGAGCGTGCTGCCTCTGACAAGACCTTGAAAATGGGTGAAGGTGGTTTGTCGATAGGGCTTATTTTGGTCATGTCGAATATTGATTCGAATTTAACTATTTCTCGTCGAGTTGGCAGGGATACGGATAATTTTGAGGAGCGAAAATATCGCAATATCCTCGGCATCAACGTTGTTGCGAGAGCAAAGAACTCTGTGCTGGCGGAATTACACCGGCTGATCGACCGTCAATCCCATGCAAAGGTATCCTTTTTGAATGCCCACTGCGCCAATATCGCTTGGGAAGACAAAAACCTGCGGCAGTGTCTGGAAAAATTCATGGTTTTGCCGGATGGCATTGGCGTCGATCTTTGTTCTCGAATTAACTACGGGGTGAAGTTTCCCGACAATCTCAACGGCACTGATTTTATCCCTGCTTTACTTGAAAGTTTGCAGGAAAAAATCGAAGTCGGGCTGTTGGGCGCCAAGCAGGAAGTTGTGAACAGGGCGCGCGAAAATCTCGCCAAGTCCTATCCTCGTCATCGCTTTAGTGTCATCAGCCATGGTTATGTTAGCCAGGAAGATCAGAGCAGGATTTTGATCGAGCTGGAACTGTGCAGGCCGGATATTCTGCTGGTCGCGTTAGGCAATCCGGCGCAGGAAAAATGGATTGCCAGGAACTGCGAACCAAAACACTGCACGCTGGCTTTCGGTGTCGGCGCACTGTTTGATTTTGCTTCCAAACAGATACCACGAGCGCCAAGAATGATGCGGAAATTGCGGCTTGAGTGGCTGTTTCGCCTTGCGCTTGAGCCGGGTCGAATGTGGCGACGCTATATTGTTGGTAATCCGGTTTTCCTGTGGCGCTCGCTTATGCAGCGATACGGGTCTGGCGCCAAGGGAACCGCGGCTGATGACAAACGATAAGTCAGTCGCCATAGTAACCCCGAGTTTTGCTGCGGATTTTGATCGCTGCCGCTTGCTATGCGACAGTATAGACGCCAATGTGAAAGGCGTAGCTGATCATTTTATCCTGGTCGACGACGATGACTATACCCTGTTTTCGCAGCTGACTGGCGCTCGACGCCAAGTTATTAACGAGCGCGATATCCTGCCCGATTGGCTGCACATGATACCAGGCGGCGTTGGTGCCGGCGCTCGCAAATTGTGGATTTCGTCGAGAAACTGGCCAATGCGCGGATGGCATGTTCAACAACTGCGCCGCATCGCGATTGCCGCTCACATCGAGCACGAGGCATTGTTATACTGCGACTCCGACATGTTTTTTGTGCGGCCTTTTGATCTTGCTATGTTGTGGCGTCAAAAGGCGTTGCGCCTTTATCGGGTTCCTGATGGCATCAGCAAAGATATGACCGGACACAAAAAATGGCCGGATGTCGCATATAGATTGAACGGGCTGGCTTCCCAGTCTTTCCCCCACCATGACTACATTAACAATCTGGTCAGTTGGCGGCGGGAAACGGTGCTAGCCATGTGCCGGCATATTGAAAAGGTCACCGGGCGTGATTGGCTATCGGCCATTGGCCGTAACCGGACATTTTCAGAGTGTCTGATCTACGGCGTCTATGCCGACCGCATTGTGGCAGATGAGGCAGTGCACTGGCGTACCAACAAGGCGCTGTGCCTGACATATTGGGACGGAGAGGCGCTTGAACCCGGCTCGCTCAGGCGACTGGTCGAACGGATGGACCACCAACAATATGCGCTCGGTATCCAGTCTTTTACCAATACCGATACCGGCATGTTGCGCCGGTTTTTGGAAGAGGTGGCATGAACCCAGATCAAGCAACCGAATTCTTACCCCGCCATATCAGTCAATTCGCGGCTATTTACAATTATACCGCGTGGGCAATCGTCGGTGTTTTGCCGCTTGGCACGACACGGTAAGTGGTTAAGGCGGAAAGAACATACAACAGAAAGAACACACCGTTGAGCCAAAGGGCGCGATCGGAAAAATCCTGCGACAAACCGAGCAAGAGGATCAGCAAAGCCGCCTTGTGTAGCCCGACAAGGAACAGAATTATCACCCGGGCGATTGTTTTTTCGCAGGCGTAAAGGAGTTCCGCATGATATTCCACCAAGTTGCGGAAGGCGGGAACAGCGAGCACCAGAATGAGGAAACCGGAGGCTTGGGCAATGTTCGAGCCGAGGAAACCAGGCGCGATATTGAGCAAGATGGTAATCGCCGCCATGCCGATTACCGAAACCACTGCAATGGATATTTCGATCATTGCCCTGGTTCGCATTCTAGCCAGTCCCCCGCGGCGCTTCATTATCAGTTGCACCAGCATGGTGTTAAAAGCGCGGATTGGCAGGGCCGTCAGATCGACCAAGCGCATGATGATCGCGTATATACCGGCCATGGTTTCGCCACCGAGCACCAAAACAACAACCTTGTCGAGTTCCATCTGCAAATAAAACAAGACATCGGCAGCCGAGACTGCCAGTGCGTCAATCATTCGGCCGATATAGGCTTTCGGCTTCCAGCGCCATCGCTGTCGGGGGTAAAAGAATATCGCGGCGATTACCAAGCAGGTCGCGTTGGCGCCGGCGTAAAGCATCGACCAAGTAACGAGCTCATGGCTGTAGGAGAAAAAAAAGCCCACCGCGGCAATCGCACGCAAACTAGAACCGACGATGGTCAAAAGTGCCCCATAGGCATAGCGGGCCATGCCATTATTGACGATGATCGCAACTTCCGAAAGCCGCCAGAAAACAATTTCGGCAGCCATGATCCACAAGAAGGCTGTAAGGCTCATGCCGGTGGAAAAAATAAGCCAATAGAAAAGCAGCGAAATAGCGAAAACAAAGGGCAAGGAAAGCACGAATACAGCGGCAAATCCGGCGGTAAACGAACCGACCAGGAGCGGCCGCACGGTGGCGGTGCGATAGAGCGGCGAAATAAAACCGAAGCCGGCCAATCTGGACAATACCACGCCGGTGGCCGAGGCTGTGGCAAACAGGCCGAAATCCTCAAGGCTCAAGGCATTGGCGATGGCAATGAAATAGGCGACCGATATTACCAACCGGCCCGCATGGCCCGAAAGCAGCGAAAGATAAGCCTTGATCTTTTCGGCATCGATGATGGAGGTGTAAGTTTGCGTCAAGATCATGAAGTTATGCCAATACTTGCTTCACTTGGTATTACAATGCCCGAACAGATTAGCGAAAGGTGAGCCGATGAAGACGAGTTCTCTTGCAAGGTATTCTAGCGGGCAGAAATTAACACGCCGTTCCGTAATTAGAACTATTGCACAGGCGGCTGCAGCCAGTTCAGGTTTGGGTTTTCTGCAACCCGCCTCGGCCAAGGCGCGCAACATACCGTTTGGTGCGGCGGTGGAGTATGAGCCGTTCCTCAACGATGCCCGATATCGGCAGGCACTGATTGATCACACCGACATGCTTGTGCCGATGAACAAGTTCAAATGGGCTTTACTGAGGCACACCAGAGGGAAGTTTGATTTTACCGGTGCCGATGAGATTATCCGTTTCGCCCGCAAGCATGGCAAAAGCGTTCGTGGCCATACGTTGCTTTGGTATGCCCATAATCCACAATGGGTGGAAGAGATTTCAACCAAGAAAGCGGCCGAACGGGCTCTGGTGGAGCATATCGAGACGGTGGTTGATCGGTATCGCGGGGTGGTGCCGTCATGGGATGTGGTCAATGAAGTTGTTGCCCATGATCCGTTGTCGGAAGGTCAGTGGCGGCAAGGGCTTTGGCTGAAGCACTTTGGCAAGGAGCATGTGGAGATTGCTTTCAGGGCGGCTGCACGTGCTGATCCTTTAGCCGAACTGGTCATCAACGACTATGATCTTGAAAACATCGGCCCGCGATTTGAAGCCCGTCGCAAGGCAGTCTTGACCATTGTTCGCGATCTGCAGGATCAAAATATTCCGGTGCATGGTGTCGGACTTCAGGCCCATCTTTATGCCGAGCGCGAGATCGATCGCGAGGGCCTCGCACGCTTCATTGGCAAGCTGGGGCAGTTGGGCGTGAAGACACTGGTTACCGAACTGGATGTGATTGATTGGCGGCTTTCCAAAAATTCGGTGCGGCGAGACATAGGCGCTGCCAATGTGGTTGCCGAATTCCTCGAAGCGGTAACTGCCGGCGGTGGCGCGCAGTCTGTTGTTGCCTGGGGTATTACCGATCGATATTCGTGGATTTCAGATGTTTTCAAACGCCATGACGGTGCACCGAACCGACCACTGCCGCTTGACCGGGACTATCGGCAAAAACCGATGTTTGATGTAATCGACCAGTTTTGCCGGCAGCTTTAACTTTTGCTGCCAATCTGATGCAAAGGTATTCGCTAATTAATGTCAAAAGTGGTGGCTCAAATGCTGCACTGTTAATAGTTTGTTATCCATGGATGTTAATAATTAAGTAACCAGGCTCGCGGAATAACTGCCGAGGGCTTTTTGATGACGGAGATAACAACCACCGATGGTTGATTTTTTCAAAAAACGCACGGCAGGGGAAGCGGAGAAGGATGCTGGCAATGATCAGCCGAACTCACTACTTGATGTGGTGGTGCCGCTTCATAACGAAATTCCTGATCCTGGGGTAGCAAAACATGATTCGTTGCTCAGCCAAATTGGTGGAATATCGGCCAGAAATGATGAATTCCTGATCGAGAAGCAGGCGGCTGAAAGGGCCGAACTGCGCGCCCGAAAAGCAGCGTTCGAGCAGGCGGAACAACACGCCAGGCACGCGGCTGAGCGCGAATCCTCACAATTTTTCGAAGAAAAGGCCGACCGGCTTTCACGCGAAATTGAGCGGATCAGAGCAGAAAAAATTCGCCAATTGAATAACGACCGTGCGGCCAGTATTAGACCGGTCGCCCGCCATCACGACCAGTATTCGTATCAACACCCGCCGAACCCGCAACATCAAACGCCCCAGGCGCAAGTTCCTCACGCCACAGCCCATCATGTTTTTGATCCACAAGCACGCCCGGCGGACCGATCGGTCCGGTCACCACACAATCAACCGCCATCTACAAACATAAAATATGGTTATCCGTCACGGCCGTCGGTTGCGAGCGAGCAGGGTGGCCGTAGCGAGCATGCGGCAATAACTGATTACGCTCCTGCTGGTCCGGAACCAGCTCAACCCCAGCCGTACCATCAACAATCCGTCCAGGCGGAGACCGTGCGCTCTGCATCTGCACCGAGCGGCTATCAAGATCGACGACCGGATTTGGCAGCTGAAACCGTGCAACACCCACATTATCCACCGCCGCCCCAAACCAAACCCGAGGGCGTGTCGACACCTTACTATCCGCCTCCGTCCAGCCACCCGTTACCGCCACATGCACAATATGTTGAGCCGATTGAGCCCCATGCGACCGGCGACAGGAACTACCGATACCGTCAAGCTGACCCTCTTGCGGGACATCACCCACAAGCAGGTAGCCAGAAAACTAACGATGTAAACACGTCTGATGCCAGCGCATGGGATGACCGGGTAGGTGATAGAGATGCTGTCGATGCCCCTGCATATCCGATCAAACCTGATCATCATGGATATCGCAGTGCGCAGGGCAAGCCTTTGTTTGATTTAGACAATTTGGGGCGAGTGGCTCTTGGATCATGGCGATTTGCGGCAATTGGCGCGATTATCGGTGCCATTGCGGCCGGCGCATATGCCATTATCCTACCTAATACCTATCTCGCAGTGGCCGAATTATTGATCGACCCACGTGATGTAAAAGTCATGGAAAGCCAGTTGACCCCATCCAGCTATGGTGGAGAGACGATGATTGCCTATCTGGAAAGCCAATTGCGTATCATCGAATCCAGCAGCGTTCTTAATGCAGTAATCGAAAGCGAGGGACTGCGGAACGATCCTGAGTTTGTTGGCAACAGTGGGGGAATTTGGAATCCGCTGGACTTGATCTTGCCACCGCCGCCCGCGACCCAGCACATGAATGACCTCCAAAAGGCCAATAGGGCGCTGGAAGAGGCATTGTCGATATCAAGGGGAAACAGGACTTTTATCGTTTCAATCGAAGCAAACACCCAAAGCCCCGATAAATCGGCGCGCATCGCCAATGCGGTGGCCAAAGCCTATGTCGACGGTGAGTCCGGGGCGCGGTCCCGACTAGCTCGCGATACCAGTGAAAATCTAGCCAACAAGCTGACCACATTGCGCCAACGGGTGCACGAGGCGGAGCGCGATGTAGAAAACTACAAGGCTGAGAACGGATTGATCAGTTCTGAGGGCAAGTTAACCAATGAAGTTCAATTGTCGCGACTTAACGAGCAGCTTGCCAATGCCAAGGGCAATACGGCCAGTGCCAAAGCCCGGATGGAGCAGGCACAGGCGACAGACTTGAGCGATGTGATCGCAGGCGCGTTGCCTGGTACACTGGCCAAAGGCCCTATCGTTACTCTGCGCTATCGTTACGCAACGCTGAAGACCAACGCCGACCGGCTGTCGACCAAACTTGGCCCCAAACATCCCCAAAGGATAGCCGCGGATGCAGAACTTTCGAGCACCCGATCGCAAATGGATCAGGAACTCAGGCGATTGATCAAGGGGACTGCCAAGGACTACGAGCGGATGATGCAGAGGCAGGAAAACCTGATGCAACAGGTGAATACGCTCAAGGCTGCTGCTGCCGGGGTTGGCACGAATCAAATCAAACTTCGTGAGCTGGAACGTGAACTGGATGCCCATCGCCGGGTTTATGAAAACTACCTTTTGCGTTCCCGCGAAACCGGCGAACAGGAAGGCATCACCACCTCGAATGCCCGCATCATAACCAAGGCCACACCGCCGCTTGAAAGGAGCGGTCCCCATCGCACGATTATTGCCGGAATTGGCTTCATCGCAGGTGCAATACTCGGACTAATATTGTATTTGCTATCGAGCTTCACGGGTGGCCGGACCAGATCTCCATCCGATAGCGATAGCGCTGTGGGCAACGGAAATAATCCGCCACCCAATCCGTATGACCACCAAAATCCCCACTATAATGGACACGCCAATGGCGGATTATATGGCTGAACCCACCATGCCATAGCTGTTTCAACCAGCTTGTCGGTTTTTTCGTCAAGCTCAGTTGAATTTATGCAGTCTCACTGTCCGGTTTAAATCAAGCCGGGGCTTCCAAGCCTCAAGCAAAATCATGGCAAAGGCAACTACATAGACAAAATAGGTGCGATCGTCGGGCAATGGAAAGGTGACAAACTTACCGCCAAAGCAAAGAATTATAGCCACCAGCATCGCCGTTGCGCGCCGGTTTGGCAATCTTTTTGACCTTGCGAGCAGCGCCCAGCCGAACAACAGCACGATCATCAGTTTCGGCCAATTATTGTTTTGCAGCGACATTAAAATGCCGCGTGCCACACCTTTGAGATAATCAGCCAGGGCGAATTCCGGATGGAAACCAATCATGGTGTTTTGAATTTCGACATTCGAGAAGTAAAAATGCGCCCACCAGCCTGGATGATCGTTGCCGCTGGTGATCCAGAAATAGCTGGCTAGCGAAGCGGCAAACAGTGTTGCCAGACCGACCCTCTTCAAATCAAAAAGCAAGGCGGCCAATGGCAAGGTAAACAGAAATATAATGTTGTCCGGCCGCACCAGAAAAGCGGTGAACAGCAGCGGCAGGGCAGCGATGTCGCGTGCCTGAAGCAGCAGATAAATACCGCCGAAACAAAGGGCAGCAAACAACATATCCGGTGAGGCAAGGCGCGGCATATAGAAAAACCCGGAAAGCAACAACAGGGCTACCACCACCGGCGCAGCCTGCACAAACCCGCCACGTTGCATCCACACCATACAAATGCCGCCGAACATCAGCGCGGCAACAACACTGATCCAGATGGTCGCCTCAACCGGACCGATCAATTTACCCAACACGCGTATGGCGGCAACATAGGCAACCTTGACCTCATACATCGGCAGCATTGAATGAAAAGCGTCCGGGTGCTGATAGGTGTGGAGATTATAGGGATTTTGGGCTTGCAGGCGATAAAGCTGGCCGTCGGAGGCGCGGGTCTCGATCATGCCCCAGGTTTTTTTGTGCAGCGCTTCGATGCTATTCACATCGTCCTGGATAGAAGCGGCCACATAGGGGGCCATGTCCCAATTATATTCCGGTTTTATCAGACCCACTGTGGCGACGGCTGTCAGCATCAACACGAAAAAGCCGATGGCCAACCGATCAAGGTTCGATTTGGTCAGCAGCGGACACGCTATCGCCTTGAGCCGATCGCCAGACCAGACCAAAGCACTTTTTGCTGGTTGATCGGCGATACTCATTGACTTTCTCCTAAACCACCGGACGAGCGTAATTATTTTGCCTGCGACTTGACAAAGTCCGAGACAATTTTGACGATACCACCGCCAAGCACCTTGTCGAGGGCCGCAACCAACTGGTCGACATGCTGATTTTCAGCAACCAACGGCGGTTCGAGGCGAACAACATTGCGGTTATATTCGGTAAACGCCACCAGCACATCGTGCTCGCGCAATAGTGCTGCACCAATGAACCCGGATAACGACCCCTTGAGCTTGGCATCAAGCATCGAAACCGCGGTCCGGATGGCTATCGGCATGGTCTGCGAAAAGTCCTGAAACTCCAGGCCAATCATCAACCCCTGTCCGCGCACGTCTTTGATGATCTTCGGGTACTTGTCTTTCAGTTGGTTAAATTGCTGCAGCAAGTATTGGCCGGTGCGGGCGGCATTACCGATCAGGTCTTCATCATAGAGGATATTGAGACCCTCAATGGCAGTAATACTGGCCTCACCGATGCCGCCAAAGGTCGCCGGCCCGTGGATCAGCGCGTTGGCCGGTTTGCCGTAGGCCTTTATATAAACATCGCTGGTGGCAATCATGGCGGCCATAGCGCATTTGCCGCCGCCAAGCGATTTGGCCAGCGCTGTTACATCGGGCGTGACACCGAAATGCTCGAAGGCATAAAAGCGGCCAGAACGGCCCATGCCGCATTGCACTTCGTCGGCGACCCAAAGAACATTTTTTTCGTCGCACAAAACCCGCAGCTGTTGCCAGAATTCGATTGGAGCCTCGACGATACCGCCGCCACCCTGAATGGTTTCAAGGCAGACAATGCCGATTGCCGGGTCATTTTCCAGTGCTGCACCGATAGCGTCAATATCGCCAAATGGCACTTTTGTGACTTCGTCAACCAGATTGAACTGAGAGCGATAAAGTGCGCTGTCGGTCAACGAAAGAACCCCTTTAGTTTTGCCGTGGAAGGAATTTTGGGCATAAAGCACTTTAGAACGCTTCGGCCCCTGTGCCTGTTCGGCAACCTTGATGGCGGCTTCCATCGCCTCCGAACCGGAAGAGCCCAGAAATACCATGTTGAGATCGCCGGGCGAGATTGCGGCAAGATTGTAGGCCAGCGCAGAGGCATATTGGGAAAGAAAGGCCATCGCTATTTCATGGCGGTTCTCGTCCTGAAAGCGCTGGCGGGCGGCCAGAATGCGCGGATGGTTATGACCAAAGGCGAGCGAACCAAAGCCGCCGAAGAAGTCAAGTATCTTGCGGCCATCGGCGGTAAAATAGTGCATGCCTTCAGCGCGCTCGATTTTCACCTTGTGAAAACCGAGCAGTTTCATGAAGTGATACTGACCCGGGTTAAGGTGCGCTTTGAAAAGCTCGGTCATCATTTCGATGTCCATCGCCTTTGCGTCTTCGACGCCAAGAAGGGCAGGCTTGTCCGGGCTGACGATTGACGGTGGCTCGGTCATTGGACGGGTTTCTTCCCTGGCTGCAATTTTGGCGCGCAGATTGAGCATTTGTTACATTCCTTCTTTAAAAAACCCATTAGCGCAAGTGTTAGTAGCTCAAGTCGCTTCAGCGGGTGAGGATGACTTGGCGTTGGTATTGTCACCATGATCGATCATTGCGCGATACTCACGGTAGGCTGCAATCAACATGTCTTCATCGTTATATTGTGCTTTCCAGCCCAGCTCGCGATCGCCCTTGGAACAATCGAGGATACAGACCTCGTCGGCGATCAAATATTGTTCCGGGTCCATGATCGGCATATTCATCCAGTCAAGTGCATTAAGCGTGAATTTGACCAGGGGTGCAGGGGTCGGCAACAGGATTGACCATGAGTTGGCCTCCTTGATCAACCCGCCAAGCAGCTGGCGCACCGAAGGTGGATTGTTGGAACCAAGATTATAGGCCTGATTGGGAAAGCCTGCCTTCCAGGCGAGGCTGGCGGCCTCTGCACAGTCGAACACCGATATAAACTGATAGGGGTTTTTACCCGATCCGATCATCGGTACCGGCAGGCTGTAGTCGATCAGCTTGAACAGCTTTTCCAGAATACCCAAACGACCGGGGCCAATGATCAAACGCGGGCGGAAGAGCGAAATATTGTAGCCCTTGTCACGCCATTCTTCGGCGAGGGTTTCCGTCGCCAGCTTGGACGCACCATATTCACCCAGCGGCGCAACCGGGTGATCCTCACGCATCGGGTTGACCACCGTATGGCCGTAAATCATGTCAGTGGTGAAGTGGACAAGGTTTCTCGCGCCGGCCTTTTCCATCGCCTGCAAAATATTGACGGTGCCGTGATAGTTCACCGGCCAGAAGAAATCATAACGCTTAGCCCGAGTGACAATCGGCGACAGCATCATTGCCGACAGATTGTAGATGGCATCATCGGGATCGATTTCGAGCCTGTCGAATTGCGCCGGACGGGTGACGTCGAGTTTAACAAACTCCACGGCGTTTTTGTGCGTTCGGTAGTGGGCGTGATCGCTCTTGTTGATATCGGCAACAACGACCTTTTCGCCGTCGCTCATTAGTTTGGCAGCCAGGTGACTGCCGACAAAACCATCGCCGCCATAAAGTACATGTTTCATGAAATTCATTCTCCAGCGATTGTCGCCACTTGTTCGGATTGTTTGGTGGTGTCAGCGATTTGTCGTTCGGGCGAGCCGCCCTGGGCAATCAATATGGTGCCGATGCAAATGAACCCGATACCGGCGATGCGCCAGGCGTTGAGATCTTCGGCAAACACCAGCCAGGCGATTATCGCCACCGCCACATAGGCGAGGCTTAAAAACGGATAGGCGAAGCTCAGCTCGACCTTTGTAAGCACATAGAGATGCGAACCCATAGAGACCACAAAGGTCAAAAGCCCGGCGAAAACCCAGGGATTGAAAACCACCTTAAATATCGCCACTACGACCGCCGGAACACTAAGCGGAGATGCCATGTGAAGCGAGCCCAGGTTCATCATGCCGTATTTCAACATGACTTGGGCGGCGGCATTGGTGAAGACGGTAAACAGGATAAATTGGATGTAGTTCATAAGACCTGGAATGCTCTTTAAATTGCCCGCCCCTTGATCGTTGTCTCGTCATCTGAATGTGTAATTTGCAAGCGCTTATTTGGTATAGTAATTGAGAGTTAAGCCGGAGTTGCAAAACTTGGTAGAATTTTATTAAACTTTTTCAAGCTTTTGAATATACTACTGAAATTACTTGGAAATTGAGCGATTTTAAATCAAATCTGTTTGGTGAATTATGTTGAACTGTTAAGGTTAACAAATCATCGATTTTCGCGTTTGGGCCGTGAAATGAATAATCACAGCCAAATTATTACAGATCGAAAATCGACCAGAGCTGGTGTAATTACTCGGGTACAATTCGCCCATATATCTGGCCACCGTCGAGGCCGCTGAGCTTTTCGATATTCGCTCCGACATACCACAGCCCGCCCATGTTGGTTGCCTGATCGAGACTTGCATGATCCCGGACAATTGTATCGGCCAGCGAGAGATTTCCATAGCCGATTACACAGTCTTTGATATTTCACCGGAGAATTCAAGCCGGGCACCGGTGATGCAGCTGGCAGCCGGTGAGGCCAGAAAACCGATAGGTTTAGCGGGTTCATCAGGTTCGCCAAAACGCCGCAACGGGGTCGTGGGTTGATGCTTGTGTCCTTTGCCGCACGGCTGATATTGGCGCAAGTGTTATCGTCGGCGATGTAACGCAACAAATGAAAAGCCCGCTCAACCGGCGGAACGCCACAGGTTGGTTTTTTGCCGCTCATGCCGGCACCCTGGTGGCTGTGAGTGAATTCCAGCCGCAGAATTCAATAGTATGCTCCGCAACTTCGACAGGTTTTTCCTGATGCACAAGATGACCTGCGTCGCAAATTTGGTAATAGAAATGCGGCAAGTTCGGCGCGGCACTCACCAGTGCCTCGTGTGTTGCCCGGTTTTGCGCCGGTGGTGTGATCTGGTCTTCGGTTCCAACAAGCACCAGGCTTGGCAGTTGGACTTTCGCCGCACACTCTTTCAGCCTACCTGAGGCCAGCATGGCGACAGCCTGGGCATAGCCAGCCGGATTGATTGCAGCCATTGCCCGGACCGCTTCTTTGCAAACAGCCATATGGGCATCAGGCCGATGTATCAGTCGAGGCGCCCGGTGTTCGGCAAATTTTTTCGGACCCGACATGACCAGACACCTTTGCCGATGCTGTTGTCAGATGCGGAACTCTATGCCGTCAATTGTCCGGTCCTGCCGCCGTCAACTCTCGCCCGCGGGATTGGACGTTGAGGGGAAACTGGTCAGCCAGGCTTTTTCGGGACACCATCCAATTGGGCACGGCGATCGCTTGAAAGAAAGTTTATCCGCATGGCGCCCGAATGGAGGGATTTTTTCAAAGAAAAATCTCGGGAATTCGGGACAGCGCTGAGCATTGCTCATGTGAGGACGGTGATTGAGGCGCAAAAAAGCGCCGCAAAGAACCGCCCGCAGCGGAGCAAACTAACAAAATACGTGCAAATCGCTTTCAAGCGATTGCCGTGGTGAATTGGGTGTTGGGTTGGCCGGTGACCAACTCTCACGCGAGAGCCAGGTTAATTCAGGGCAAGCCTAAAAGAACGGTTTATTGTTAATGGAAAACAGCAACAGGTTCCCGCTCATTGCGGTGTCACCCGCCGCCAGAAATCGGACATAATGGCCGGATCGCGCATCTGCTCCAATCGTTGCCATGAGGGAAAGGAGGCGCTAAATGTATCGGGTGCCATTCTTGCATCCTTATAAGGGTTGACCGCACCGCCCGCCATGATGGTTATTTCATCCAGCCTGTCGAGCAGCGCCAGCGTTTTTGCACCGGAATCGGGGAAATCGAGGGTCAAGGTAAAACCTTCGCGCGGAAACGACATCAGGCCCGGCGAGGGGACATTGCCAAAGCGCTTTAGCACGGTGAGAAATGAGCCCTGGTGCGCCTGCTGACAGGTTTTGAGCAGGCTGGCAATGACCTCTTCGGCGTTGTGGACCGGGACAATTGACTGGTGTTGAAACAACCCTTTCGGCCCGTATAGGCGGTTCCAGTGACCAATAATGTCAAGCGGATAAAAATAGCTGCCATAGGGGGGGCGGCTCTTAACTTCGCGCTGGCACTGGCGGTTGTAGTAAAGCCAATTGAAGGCCTGCAGCGCCACCCCGTTAATCAGCGCTATCGGTGGTGTGAAGGGAACCGAAACCAGCGGTTTGGCCGGCTTATAGGCAAAATTGCCATTATCGGCGTGGTTGCCATTAAGCAGATGGCCGCGACCAAGCTGACCACCCTTGGCGTGGGAATCGATCCAGGCGACACTGTATTCATTATCGCGATCAGCGCTCGCGGCGAGGGCAAAGTACTCTTCCAGACGGGCAAATTTGATGACTTGTTGGTCGATATCGGCGGAGGCAATTTTCTTTAAGCTTATTTCCGCCCATGTGATATTGCCAGTAAGACCCAGCCCGCCAATGGTAGCGGAGAAAAGGTCACCATTTTTATCGCGGGAACAGATTTGTAGTGGTTGGTCAGAACGGGCGATTTCAAACTGTTGCACATGACACCCGAAGGTTCCGGCCCGATGGTGGTTCTTGCCATGCACATCATTGGCAATGGCTCCGCCAAGGGTGACAAATTGAGTGCCTGGTGTCACCGGCAAAAACCAGCCGCACGGTAGAACACCGGCCAGAATATCGCAAAGCAGAATACCGGCTTCGGCGCGCAACAGGCCGGATTGGGCATCAAACTCTAAAATGCGGCCAGATGATCGATTGTCCAGCAAGACGCCTGCATTATTATGGCAGGAATCGCCATAGGACTTGCCGTTGCCAAAGGGCAGGTATGCCGCCTTGCGCTGGTCCGGCAACCCTTTACGCCAGTTCATCGCTTTTCTATCGGCTTTGATATTACGGCCCCAGCTTTGGTAATCGGCCGCCATGGTTCACCTTACAGAGTTGCAGCGACGCTCATGATGATCGCGCCTGCAACAATCATCAACTGGCTGCGCCAATCGCTCATAATGAAGACCACGGGATCCTCGTCGATTTCACCCCGGCGCGCCAGGATCCAGATGCGGACAATGATATAAAGAACCAACGGGCACAGCAGCCAGATCATCCGCGGATTGCTGTAAAGCGTGCGCACTTCGGTTGAATCGATATAAAGCGCCAGAACCAGCACCGACGCAAAGGCGGAAGCAAGCCCCCCTTGACCAAGCGTTTCAAGATCAATGCGGCGATATCCGCGACCGGTTTCCTCCCGCCCGGCATCTTCCGCCAGGTCTTGAAGTTCGACAAACCGTTTGACCAGCGCCAGCGACAGGAAAAAGAACACCGCGAATGCCAGCAACCATGAAGAAATGTCGGTCTCAGTAGCTGTTCCTCCGGCAATGATCCTGATGGTATAAAGACCGGCAAGGGTCATGGTATCGATCAATAACATGCGTTTTAAAAACAGCGAGTAGGAAAGGGTGATGGCGTAATAGAGCACCAGCGTTACGGCAAACCAGAATGGCAGAAGCGTTGAGATGGCGGCTGCGATAACCAGAAAAACGGCCATCATGATCACGCTATGCTGGATCGGCACGGTGCCCGCCGCCAATGGGCGATGACGTTTTTTGGCGTGTCGACGATCAAGCGGCAGGTCGATCAGGTCGTTCAGCAGATAGACGCTTGAGGCGCACAGGCCAAATGCCACAAACGCCAGGCCTGCCTGGATCAGACCGGTTAATTCGAACACCCGGTGATCAAGCACCAGTGGCACAAATAGCAGCGTATTTTTCAGCCATTGGTGAATACGGATGGCACTGAGATATGTTGTAATCGTTGGTTTTTTCGTTTCGAGCAGCTTCACGGGAGTAGTGGTATCTTGGTGCCAGGCCCGTGCTTTGGTGTCGGGATTGACCACGATGGCGGTGCTGCATTTGTTCCATATGGCGATATCACCGGCCTCATTGCCGGCATAGTCGAAATTGCCGCTGCCAAAAGCCTCGACCAGCCGGTGCGCCTTGCTATGCGCCCTCAGGTTCGTGGTCCGGTTGCTTGCTATTACCTCATCGAACAGGCCGACATGAGCGGCCACCGCATTGGCAATATTCTCATTGGCGGCAGAAACTAGTATGAGCCTGCGCCCACTTGATTTTTCCTGCTTTAACAAGGCGATAAGCGGTTCATTATAGGGCAGGGTAGTGACGTCGATTTGCACTCTAGAAGCGATTTCCGCTTTCAGCCGTGCCTTGCCGTTCATCAGCCAGATCGGCAGAAAGAAAACCCACAAGGGATTGGATTTGATCAACGCGAACAGCGATTCATACAACGTATCACTGTTGATCAATGTCCCGTCGAGATCGACACATAACGGGCGTGTTGATACGGATTTGGCGTCTGCTTCTGCCATGATCAGCCGCTATCTATTCCTGACTAGTGGTATTGACAGGCAAAAATACCACCTGATTTGGCCGATTGTCACATAAATTGATTGGATTTTTGTTAACCGGCCGGATTGGCGGGCCTGTTGCATCGCCCGGCTGCGCCAGTTGTTACGGTTATTGCAAAGCCGAAACCAAATGTCGCAAACAGATGGGCGCAACATGCCGCCAAAACCTGATATACTGGCGCATATTCGAGATTAAACCAAAGAACTTGGCAGGGATGGGTTGATGAGAACAAGCGCGCGCGCAGTGGTAATTGGTGGTGGGGTTGTCGGCGTTGCGACACTTTATCATCTGGCAAAAAAGGGCTGGACTGATTCGATCCTGATCGAACGCAAGGAATTGACATCCGGCTCGACCTGGCATGCGGCGGGGCTTTTGCCGCTGTTCAATCTTTCCTATTCGGTTGGCCAGATCCACAAATACTCGGTCAAGTTCTACGGCGAGCTGGAAGCCGAAACGGGCGTCAATGCCGGTCTTTCAACCGTCTCCAATATTCGCCTGGCGCAGTCTCACGATCGCATGGATGAATATCAGTATTATGCTGGCGTCGCCCGCACCATCGGCGTGGACGTAAATTTCCTGACACCTCAAGAGGTGCAGGATATCTGGCCGCTGTGCAAAACCGATGGCCTGATTGGTGCGATCCAGCACCCGGAAGATGGCTATATCCAACCGGCCGACCTCACTCAGTCGATGGCGGCGGGCGCACGGGCGATGGGAGCGGAAATCAATCGCTACACCACCGTATTGGCAATTGAGCTACAGGCTAATGGCGAATGGCTGGTGAGAACCGACAAGGGTGATATCGTTTGTGAACACGTGATTTCCTGCACCGGCAATTTTGTCCGCAAAACCGGAGAAATGGTTGGTCTCGACATTCCCGTCATCCCGGTGCAGCACCAGTTTATTGTCACCGAACCCCACCCGGATATCGTGGCGCGCCATGCGGCCGGCAAGCCCGAGATGGGCGTGCTCAGGGATAGTGATTCATCCTGGTATCTGCGCGAGGAAAATGGCGGATTGATCCTTGGCCCATATGAGAAGGGTGCGCCGTGCTGCTATGTCGATTCACCCTCGGAGGATTCAGAATATGAACTATTCCAGGAGGACCTTGACCGGCTGATGCCGCATATTGAATCAGCCATTGAGAGAGTGCCGGCTTTTGGTGAGGTCGGGATCAAGAAGGTCTATAATGGTGCGATTTGCTATACGCCGGATGGTTCTCCGATTATCGGACCGGCATGGGATTTGCCCAATTTCTGGCTTAACGAGGGTCATTCCTTTGGCATTACGGCTGCCGGTGGCGCCGGTTGGCAATTGGCGGAGTGGATTGTCGACGGTGAACCGACCATTGATATGATGGGGGTCGATCCACGCCGGTTTGGCCCCTATGCAAGCCGCGGCTACCTTAAGAAAAAGAACGAAGAAGCCTATGCCAAAGTGTTCACCATTCACTATCCAGATGAAGAGCGCGAGGCGGCAAGACCGCTGAAACAGGCGCCATGCTATGATCGTATGAAACAGCTTGGCGCGGTGTTCGGCAGTGTTTACGGTTGGGAACGGCCCAACTGGTTTGCCCCTGAAGGCTATGGCATCAAGGTGGATGAACTTGAAAAGCCCGATTGCTTGATGAACGAAAATCATGGTGAGCCGGACGAAGATGGCGAAGTCAAGGAACTGTGGTCGTTTCGCCGCTCCAACTATTTTGAGCATGTCGGTAATGAGGTAAAACACGTTGCAGAAAATGTCGGGTTGCTCGATATGTCGGCCTTTGCCAAGTGCTTTATTTCCGGCCCGGGGGCGGAAGAATGGCTAGACAGGCTTATGGCCAACCGCATTCCCAAGGCTATTGGTCGTGTCGGTCTTTGCCATATGCTGACAACGATTGGCGGTGTGCGGTCCGAATTTACCATCTATAAAACCGGTATCAACGCCTATTATCTGGTTTCGGCGGGCGCCTTTGAACGCCATGACCATGACTATCTGATCAAATCAATGCCGGGTGATGGCAGCGTCAACTTCGACCCCGTCACCACCGACTATGGTGTGCTGGTGATTGCCGGACCTAAATCCCGTGAGTTGATGCAGAAATTGACCGACGCTGATCTTTCCAATGAGAACTTCAAGTGGCTGACCGGCAGGAAGGTCAATATCGGCCATGCGCAGGCCGATCTGTTGAGGGTGAATTTCGTCGGCGAGCTTGGCTTTGAAATTCACCATCCAATCTCCCAGCAAAATGCAATCTTCGATCTGGTGATGGAGGCGGGGGCCGAATTTGGCATCAAACCGTTCGGTATTCGCGCTATGGACGCGATGCGGCTGGAAAAATCCTACCGGCTCATTCCGCGTGAATTGTCGATCGAATATTCGGCCTATGAATCGGGCTTGCATCGTTTCGTTCATCCCAACAAGGGTGATTTTATTGGCCGCGACGCGCTGGTTGAACGTCATGCGGACGGCGATAAATGGGCCTTTGCCACGCTGGAAGTACATGACGTCAAAGATGCCGATGCGCGTGGATCCGAGCCGATATATATTGGTGATGACCTGATTGGACGAGCCACCTCGGGTGGCTATGGATGGCGACTAGGCAAATCACTGGCGCTGACCATGGTGCGGCCTGATCTTGCGGATCTGGGTACAGAAATGGAGATTTCCATTCTGGGCGAGCGCTACAAGGCGACGGTAATTGAGGAAAGCCCCTATGACCCGGCCAACGAGAAGCTGAGGGCGTAACTGCCAAACCCGCAATCAGTTTCTATCGGCAAGACTGGCGCGCAGATGATCGACGACAGCCTTGACCGGAGGGATGGCATTTTTCGTCACCAACATGCCAAGTGTATAATCGGGCAGCGGTGGCAAATTGCTCTCTTCGCCGAGCGCGATGATCTGTCCTTCACAGGCTGAAAGCGGAAAAGGCGCAACCACAAGGTCGGCCAGAATGCCGGCCTTTTGAGCCGACAGGTGGGCGCTTTTGAAAGTAATGCGATAGTCGCGGTTTTGTCGCTCCAGACCGTCAAGCGCTTCCTTACGCCAGATGCAACCTTTCTCCCACACGGAAACCGGTAAGGGGTCTTGTTCCACAGCAATGCCGCATTTAAGACCGGCCCAAACCAGTTTTTCGCGATAGAGTTGCTCGACATCACAAGTTTCGGCGCTGCCACAAGTGACGATAGCGACATCCAGCTTGTTCCGGTTGATCATGTCAATTAGATGAATTGAATCTTCAACCGTCACGTCAACCGTGACCCCGGGATGGGTCTCTGAAAAGCGTTTCAGCACTGCTGGCAAGAACTGCTCCGTGGCGTGATCAATGGCGCCAAGACGGACTACACCGAGGATATCTGGCGAAATAAACTGCGAAACTATTTGGCGGTTCAATGCCAGCACTCTTTTGGCGTGGAGGAGTAGCATATCACCATCTTCCGTCAGGGTCACCGCACGTGAGTCGCGTAGAAATATCGGGCGACCAAGCAATTCTTCGATGCGCTTGACTTGCATGGAGACGGCCGAAGGCGTGCGGTGAACAATTTCTGCGGCCGCAGAAAAATTCCCGCCCTCAGCAATCGCCACCAGCGTGTTGAGCAGATCGAGATCGAGAAACGGCACGTTGGGTTTAATTGGCAAATTCACGACTTGTTTCCTTAGCCATCAAAAAAATTGAAAGATCACATCAGAACTATTCGTTCGACTTAATCATAGATCAGACCCATTGTCCAGACACGGGCCGGTCATTTGATGCCGGCTACAGACTAAAGGAGATTATTATGAACATTGCCGCGACCATTGCATTTGACCAATGCAAAGTGAAATTGTCCAACGAGGGTTCATTTGCCGCTCGTCTGGCCGACTATCTCAAAAATGAAGCCCAAATACTGCTCGAAAAGCTTCGGCTTCGCCGCGACCAGCGTATTGCCAGACAGGCTTTCCAGACAATGCTCTATCTCGACGACAAGACATTGCGCGATATCGGGGTGACCCATGAAGAGGTTGTGCAGGCCAATAACTTGCCCGTCGAAAGGAGCGCGGCGCAAGAATTGCGGCGAATTTTGTTGGAACGGCGTGCCAGGGGTAAGATGATTTGATCGAACCCTCGGTGGCCCGGCTTAAGCCTGCTTCACCAACACATCCAGCCGGTACCAGTGTTCAATGTAACGGCCTTCGCCATCAGTTTGTACAACCTGGTCGAAGGCCGTTTGCATTTTTAGCCGGGCGGCTCCGTCGACTGTTCTGTTGCCGTCGACCTGTTGCATTTCAGCAATCAGATCGGCAACGCTGTCGACCCGGTATTTTCCGGCGAAATAAAAAGTGCTTTGACGTTTGGCGGCGCTTGTGTCCACCAGTTCGTCGACCGCCACTTGCGCTTTTTCACAAACCTCTATTTCATCATCAATCCAGCAAACCACCGGATAAAGCGGATCGTCCGGCTGCGGTTCCAACACGGCAATCCGTCCGCCAGACCTGACGATGCGCATCGCCTCACCAAGTGCCTCACTCATGTGATCCACATGATGCAAGCTCTTGGAAAAAACAGCCAGATCGAATTGATCATTTGACAGGCCGGTGTTTTCCGCCGCCGAGGTCTGAAAATTCCCCTCGCCGTTTTGCCGGGCAGTTTTAATGGCATCAGCGTTAGGGTCAATGCCGGTGACGATTGCGCCACGTTCAGCCAGCTTATGGCACAGCCCCCCAGGCCCACAACCGATATCGACAATATTCAAGCCGGCAAAACCTCCGGCGGCCATCTCCAGCGCTTCGATGTCTTCAAGAAAAGGCCGGTCCTGGAGCTTTCTGCTATTCTGCATTGAGCAGGGCCTTATAGTCGGCGCGCTCCTGTTGCGGCGAACGGGCATAAAGCTCACGGTAGCATTTGGAAAAATGCGAGGCGGAGACAAACCCGCAGGCGACCGCCACCTCAACCACCGGCAGCGACGACTGGGCCAGCAAATGGCGGGCGCGGTCAAGCCTCAATTCCAGATAATAACGCGCCGGCGATCTGCCCATGTGCTGGCGGAAAAGCCGTTCGATCTGGCGGCGGGAAAGGCCGGCGTAAGAGGCGATTTCCGGCAGGTTCAGCGGTTCAGTAAGATTGGCTTCCATCAATTCGATAATCGACAGAATTTTGGTGTTTTGCACCCCGAGCCGCGCCCTCAGCGGCAGGCGCTGGCGGTCATGCGGGCCGCGAACCCTGTCGGTCAGCGCCTGTTCACAAATTGCGTTGATCAGCGCCTCGTCATGATCTTCACCGATCAGCGACAGCATCATGTCGAGCGAGGAGGTGCCGCCGGCGCAAGTGTATATGTTGCCGTCGACCTCAAACAGGTCGGCACAGGCTTCGACCTTGGGGAAGGCTTCTGCAAATCCGGGCAGGTTCTCCCAATGGATGGCGCAGCGCTTGCCGGCCAGAAGCCCGGCCTTGGCCAGCAGATAAGCCCCGGTGCAAAGCCCGCCGACCGATACGCCGCGATTATATTCCTCGCGCAACCAGGCAAATACCGACCTATTATTATAGTTTTCGATGTTCATCCCGGCGCAAACGAAGACCATCGAAGGCCGGTCTCTGCCCGCCAGCATCTTTCGTTCCTGCTCAAGCGAGGTGTTGACGGCTACTGAAATGCCGTTGGAAGCCGACACCGGCTCGCCATCGACTGATGCCAACCGCCATTTATAGGCCTGATAACCGGCCATCCGGTTGGCGATGCGCAAGGGTTCAAGCGCGGTTGAAAAAGCCAGCATGGAAAAATCGGGCGCCAGAAAAAACACGACGCTACGTTTCACCGTGTCAGTAGATGCGGCGCTTGATGTTGCGTCAGACGCACAACTGCCATTGTTTTCCATGGCTTTCCTCTGCTGGAAATTCTCTGGTCGCCCAGATTTTGGTGACAATGGCAGAAAAACCCGAACCCGGAAAGAGGGAAAATCAGCCGCAGATACTGGCATTACTTTGCCAATAATCTTTATGCGGGCCGATGTTTGGGGGCAGCCGTCAACCGCGTTGGCGGTTCCGGCGACGTCGCCTTGGCCGGTCTTGATGGCTTTCGAATGCAGAATTGTCGGGACTTTCCGTCTCGCCACGACTTTCAGGCAGCTTCACTACGCTTGCAAGTTTGGGAAACGCTTCCACTTTGTTGGGAAAGGCCATGGCGTTGACGAAGTGTTCCTGAAATTTTGATTCAAGCGCCGTCTCTATTTTGTCGATGTTGTTGACCGTGTTTTCGATCTCGCGTCGGTGAGAGCGATTGAGCAGCGCCATGCGGGCACCGCCGCCGGCGGCATTGCCTACCGATTTCACATTTTCTACCTCACAATCGGGAATAAGCCCCAGCACCAGGGCATATTTCGGATCAATGAACGAACCAAAGGCACCCGCAAGCCGGATACAGTCAACCGATTCAAGATCGAGCTTGTCCATCAGCAGGCGAATGCCGGCATAAAGGGCCGCCTTGGCAAGCTGGATAGCGCGGACATCGGTCTGGGTTACGACGATATCGGGGCCACCGTCACTTTGCCAGAGCCGGTAAGACCAGGTGCGCCCTTGCTGGATGATGCGCGGTGATTTTTCCGCCAGGCGACCATCAATGACACCGTCTTCGCTGATAATGCCGGCAAGAAACATTTCGGCCATCACTTCAATGATGCCCGAGCCGCAAATACCGGTAATGCCGGTTGCGGCGGCAAGATCGGCAAAACCCGGTTCATTTGACCAACCATCAACACCGATCACCGAAATCGATGGTTCAAGCGTTTCACGATCAATGCGTACCCGTTCGATAGCGCCGGGCGCAGCGCGCTGGCCGCAGGAGATTTCCGCCCCTTCAAAAGCGGGTCCGGTGGGTGAGGAGGCGGCCAGTAGCCGTGTCCGGCTTCCCAACACAATTTCCGCATTGGTACCCACATCGACCAACAACATTTGTTGATCCTGCCGGTGGGGGCCTTCCGAAAGCGTCGCAGCAGCCGCATCGGCACCCACATGACCAGCAATACAGGGCACAATATATACCTGTGCAGCGGCACTGAGTTCCAGATCAAGCACGCTGGCGTTGGTGTGAACTGCCGACGAAACGGCCAGCGCAAAGGGTGCTCCCCCCAATTCGGTCGGATCAATTCCTAAAAAGAGGTGATGCATCACCGGATTGCCGACAAACACGGCGTTAAGGATATCATGCCGGTGGACGCCGCTTTCGGCGCACACTTCGCCAATCATTTCATTGATAGCTGCGCGTACCGAACTGGTCATCGCCTTGCGGCCATCAGGGTTCATCATCACATAGGAGACCCGGCTCATCAAATCTTCGCCAAAGCGGATTTGCGGATTGGAAGTGCCGGAAGACGCAATTGTGGCGCCGGAAAGCAACGATACCAGATGTAAAGCGATGGTGGTTGATCCGATATCGCAGGCAATGCCATAGGCTTCGTTTTTCAGCTCGGGCCATAGGGCGATGAGGCGGGCAGGGGTGTCTGCTTCATCCTTGTGAATGGCAGCGGTGACATTCCATTTGCCCTGGCGCAGAATTTTCTGCAATTGTGGCAGCAGGGCGTGATCAACACTAATGCGGTCATATTGCCAGTCGCGTTTGAGCGCTAATAGCAGCCGGTCAAGGTCACCCAGGGGCTTTTCCATGTCCGGTTCTTCAACCTCGACGTAACAAAGATGTACCGCCGGGTCGCGTTCGATCACCCGGTCATCAGCCGCTTTGCGTACCACCTGCTGATTGATTTGCACGTCTTGTGGTATGTCGATGACAAGATTGCCCGCAATGGTTGCTGAACAGGAAAGTCTGCGGTCTGCCTTTAGGCCACGTTTATCGCTGTAACGCTGTTCCTTTTCGCCAAATTCCGAAAGATTACCGGCACTTGAGGTGATGCCATGTTTGGCAAACGAACCTTCCGCCACTTCGACCTGGCAACGTCCGCATATACCACGCCCACCACAGACTGATTCGACATAGACACCAAGCGACCGCGCCGCTTCGATCACCGGCGTGCCGGCAGCAAACCTTCCGCGTTTGCCCGACGGCATGAACAAAACCAGGTGAGAATCATCGGGCATAAGCGCTTGCCTTACAGTTGAACGCAAACGATGCGTATCAGCCTTTGGCTAAGAAGTCTCTCAACAAATCCAGCTCCGCTACCCTTAATTAAGCGCCTCGTCTGGCCGAACGGCCACCACGGCGCCGACCGCCGCTTGATGGTTTGATTTCAACATCCTGCGCACCACCCAGTGTCGCGGGCATGGTGCCCATGGGCGCAACGCGGTCGCGATAGGTTCTGATCCATTTGGCACAATCGCGGTCGGTTCCCATCAGCACATTGGCACCGTGAACCGCCTCCATTTCCGCAGGACGGCAGGGATTCATGATCGCCGATGTCATGCCCGAAGCGATTGCCATTGGCAAAAATGCCGCATTGATGCCGTGGCGGTGGGGCAGGCCGAAGGAAATGTTGGAAGCACCGCAGGTCGTGTTGACTTTCAACTCATCGCGCAAGCGGCGGACCAGAGTGAAAACCTGCCGGCCGGCGGTGCCCATCGCTCCTATCGGCATGACCAGCGGGTCAACGACAATATCGTGCGAAGGGATGCCGTAATCGGCGGCATGCTCGACAATCTTCCTGGCCACTTCAAAGCGTACGTCCGGGTCTTCGGAAATACCCTCCTCGTCGTTGGAAATCGCCACAACAGGCACATTGTATTTTTGGATCAGCGGCAAAATTGCCTCTAATCGATCAACTTCACCGGTGACCGAGTTTACCAAAGGTCGGCCGTTTACCACTTCAAGTCCGGCAGCTAACGCGGCTGGAACTGATGAATCAATCGAGATCGGTAGATCGGTCAGGCTTTGAACCAATTCCAGCGTTTGACGCAACAGCGGTGGTTCGGACTGGTTTGGATCAACCGCCGTCACACCAGCATTGACATCAAGCATGGTGGCACCAGCGGCGACCTGGGCATAGATATCAGCCTCGACGGTGGAAAAATCGCCAACCTGCATTTCTGCTGCAAGTTTTTTCCGACCGGTCGGGTTGATACGTTCACCAATCACGCAAAACGGCTGATCGAATCCGATTATTGCTTCTTTAGTGGCGGAAGCGACAAGCGTGTGCGTCATCTAAGGGCTTCTTTCAGGTTTGAGTTAGCAGGCTGGCTAAAAAAAACACCTTGTATATCCCACGTCCTGCGCTCGACAAGCCACTCGGCGGATTTCTTTATGCCACCAAACGGAAATACATGGATTTGCCTGACAGCCGTCTGCTCGGCCGTCATTACATGGTGTTCAATCGGGCCGACAACGCTTTCAGGTGAAAAAC
The DNA here is from genome assembly GCA_965248135.1 of Rhizobiaceae bacterium. GTDB lineage: Bacteria > Pseudomonadota > Alphaproteobacteria > Rhizobiales > Rhizobiaceae > SZUA-100. The sequence continues at coordinate 167,267 of CBDFIN010000009.1, forward strand.
CGGTAGCCAATGTTGCCAGCGCCGAACCTCGTTTTTTGAGAAAAGAGATAGAATTGCCGACCCCGCACATGGCGGCGAATTTGAGCAACGTAGTTATCCTCGCCGGCCCGGCCACACCAAGGTGCACCGGCAAATCGATACCGGCGTCCTTCAACCCGTCGGCCCATTGGATGAATTTTTCACCATCAAAGCCGAATTGAGTGACAATGCGAATGCGTGCACCGGTGCGAAGGGCGAAATTCCGTTTAAGCCGCAGTGCCTCTAGCGCCACTTCCTCGGAAAAATCAGGTGAACCCTCAGGATGTCCGGCTATGCCGATATCGGTGATGCCATGCTGATCGAAACAAGCCGTCTCCAAAACTTCCATGGTTGACGAAAACGATCCCGCAGGGCGCTCCAATCCACCGCCGATGACCAAAACATCGCTGACGCCTGCTTCACCAGTCATCATTTTAACCCGCTCAAGCAGGGCCTCTTTTGTGGTCAGTCGCCTGGAGGCAAAATGCGGTACCGGTGTATAACCCAATTCATGCACCCGCTTTGCGCCCGCTGTCAGCGTTTTGGCGCTGTCGGTACCGACGTCGGTGATATAGACCCGTGTCCCTTGTGGAAACAGACCTGGCAAATCAGGACTCTCCATCGCCTGTTTGGGCGAGACTTCAATCGATGCAGCAATTTTATTGGTCATGGCGGTGTCCATTGTCAAATGCCGGGTCAATATGCCTGGCAACCATGGTTTAAGTTGATGTTTTTGGGTCGGCGTGTCCAGCCGAATTTATCAGTTGTTTTAGCCGTGCCGTGTCATATTCCGCCTCAATTCGTTCTGCCACCGCCCCGGCTTCTGCCTCAATGTCATTCCCCACTTCAACCGGTGCCGCCCGCCACCACTCTTCAAGATAGGCGTCGGTTTCAGCAAGGCCGGTACGCATCGCGCACATATCAATGGCCTCGGTAAACCGCAGGCTCAATTCCCGTTTGGCGACAGACCTGCGGCCCGCCCTGACGATGACCTGCGCCGGAATATCCCGCCAATATACGATAGTCAGTTGGGCCATTTTAATCTCCTGGGGCGTCTAGTGCGCGCGCGCTTTCCGCAATGCGCCAATGGCGACAGCAAGTCAACGATTTGCGACCGCCACCACCGGCCATTTTATTCCTATAGCTTGGAAATCGCCGCAGTCAGGTCGCCATAGCCGGTGACCCGTTTTTCATATTCCAGTCCCAGAAACGCTGCTGCCTCTTCGGCCATCCGGTCGAGTTCCGGGTCTTCCTGCTGAACCAGATAAACCACTTTTTTGTAATGGCCGAAATAGCTTTCGAGCAGTTCCGGGTGCCGGTCCAACCCGAGAGGGGTTATGACAAAGGCGCGGAACTGGCGAGCCAGAAAGTCAGTCAGGAAAAATGTATAAATATCATCGTCCTCGCGCTGCCCGAAAGCCTCATTGCCAAAATAGAAGGAAAAACAATGTGGTCCGGCAATGCGCTCAACACCATGTTTGAGGCAAACCCTGTCCAGTTCACCACCGGTACCGCATTCTGCGTAGGCGATGTAAATTTGGCCAATACCTTGTCGGCGCGCCTCGACAATTGCCTGATCGATCGCTACGGCGATCTTTTCCGGCCGGTTGTGCAAAATTGCCGGCAGACAAGTTAGGTCAATATGGTCAAGCCCGTTGGTTCTGATGACGGCAAGAATTTCACGCGCCAGCGCACCGCAGGCAATGATACGTAGTTTGTCGGTCTGGTTATCCATCGGACGTTCCGCCATGACAGCGATCAGATTAACAACAAATGTGTGACTTGAACCGCCAGTCCTGTGTTACAGATTTCGCCGGCGCTGCGCAGTTTATCAGGCGCTCGCCATTTGATTATGTTTGCGCATGACCAGATCTTTAGCGGTTTCAACGGTAACTGCCGCGTCGCGGCAATAAGCATCAGCACCGACAGCTTGGCCGAATTCCTCGTTCAACGGCGCGCCGCCGACCAGCACTATCATGTCGTCGCGGATACCTTTTTCTACCAGGGTGTCAATTACAACTTTCATATAAGGCATGGTCGTGGTCAGCAGCGCCGACATGCCTAGAATCTCGGGTTTGTGCTCTTCAATTGCTGCAAGGTAGTCTTCGACCGGGTTGTTGATGCCGATATCGATTACCTCGAACCCGGCACCTTCCATCATCATGCCAACCAGATTCTTGCCGATATCGTGGATGTCGCCCTTAACCGTACCGATGACCATGGTGCCCTGGCGGGGAGCCCCGCTTGCGATCAATAGCGGTCGAAGAATGGACATGCCGGCCTTCATCGCGTTGGCAGACAACAGCACTTCTGGCACAAACAAGATACCATCACGGAAATCCTCGCCGACAATACGCATGCCTTCGACCAGTGCCTTGGTGAGTACCTTGTAAGGCTCCCAACCTCGTCCAAGCAGGATGTTGGTGCTTTCCTCGATTTCCTCTTTCAGCCCGTCATAAAGATCATCGTGCATTTGCAGCGCTAGCTCATCGTCAGGAAGTTCGGAAAGGATGATGTCTTCTTCGTCGCTCATTTAATCTTTCCTTTGATGAAGATTGGCCTCATATTCTTAGTCGGCTCAACCTGCTAACACAATTGACCAGGATAGCAAAGTATCTGCAATTACGATGGATATTGCGTTAATTGCACGACATGATCGGGACAATTTGCGACCTGTGGCGAGAATTGGCTATCGTTGTTGCGTCAAAAGGTGACGCAGGCGGGCAGTCCGGCCTCGCGGCTGTTCGATAGGGCCTGATGAAATATGGTATAGATGGTGGTGAAATGACATGACCCAAACGACTGAAAATCAGTCCACTGATGCACCAAGAGGTGGCGGAAGACGCGGCCGGACCGCTGGTGGCGCCTCTGCCCGACGGGCCGCTCGTTCCAACGTGGAACTGGTTTCGCTGCCCTATATCCAGCGCAACATCAAGGAGTTCGAAATTCTCGACGAAGAGGCGATGGCGATCATCGAGCGCAATGCCGATATTGTGCTCGAGGAAATTGGTATCGAATTCCGCGATGACGCTGAAGCACTTTCCATGTGGAAAGAGGCCGGCGCGGATGTGCAGGCAGAACGGGTGCATTTTCCGGTTGGGCTTTGCCGGCAATTGATGAAAACCGCTCCGTCGTGCTTTACCCAAAACGCCCGCAATCCGGCCCGTTCGGTTGAAATTGGCGGCAAGAACACGGTTTTTGCACCGGTCTATGGGCCGCCATTCGTGCGTGATCTTGAAGGCGAACGGCGCTATGCGACGATGGAGGATTTTAGAAATTTCGTCAAAATGGCCTATATGGCGCCGGCCATGCACCATTCGGGTGGCACGGTTTGTGAACCGGTGGATGTGGCGGTCAACAAACGTCATCTCGACATGGTCTATTCCCATGTCAAATATTCCGACAAGCCGTTCATGGGCTCGGTAACCGCACCTGAGCGGGCGGCTGATACGGTTGACATGGCCAAGATCGTGTTCGGCGAACAGTTTGTCGATCAAAACTGTGTCACGGTGAGCCTGATTAATATCAATTCACCGATGGTGATGGATGGCGTCATGCTAGGGGCGCTGAAAACCTATGCGCGGGCTAACCAGGCAACTATAATTTCGCCGTTTATCGTTGGCGGGGCGATGTCTCCGGTAACCGTTGCTGGCACATTGACCCAGGTCTTGGCGGAAGCGCAGGCTGCAATCGCCTTTTCACAATTATGTCGGCCAGGCGCGCCGGTAATCATGGGCACCTTTGCCACTTCGATCTCCATGCAGTCGGGTTCGCCCGCATTCGGCACACCCGAACCGGCACAAGTGCTTTTCGGTGCAGCCCAGTTTGCCCGCAAGTTCGGCCTGCCATTTCGTTCCGGCGGGTCGTTGACCGGATCAAAGCTGCCCGATGCGCAGGCGGCTTACGAAAGCGCCAACACCCTTTGGCCGGCGATGCTGGGCGGGGTGAACTTCATGCTGCATTCTGCCGGTTGGCTGGAGGGGGGGCTGGTGTCGTCCTACGAAAAATTCGTCATGGATTGCGATCAATTGGCCGCTCAGCAAAAAATGGCGCAAGGGGTCGATGTCGGTGAGGACGGCCAGGCGCTGAATGCCATTCGCGAGGTTGGACCAGGCAATCATTATCTTGGTTGCGCCCACACCCAGGCCAATTTTAAAACCGCCTTTTACCGCTCAACTATCGCCGACAACAATTCCTTCGAACAATGGCAGGTGGAAGGCGAGAAACGAACCGAACAGACCGCCAATGAAACGGCGCGACAATGGCTAAATTCGTATCAACCACCAGCGCTTGACCCGGCGCTCGACGAGGCGCTGCAGTCCTATATCGCTAACAAGAAAGAATCGATGCCAGACGCCTTTACCTGAAAGGGGGAGGCGGCAAAAGAAGGTGATGGCCGCGCCAGAACCGCCGATATCATTCATAAAGAAGTCTGGCGCTCGGCGATGGGCGAGAAAGACTGATGTCGGCGGCCAAGACTTTCGAGGCTATCGAGAGCCAATTGGAGCCGGCATTGGGTATTAATGGATTGTCGGTCCATGGCTGGTTTATTATGTTCGACGGTCCGGCTGAATTGAACGATAAACCGGCCGCATTGATCGGCAATCACGGCGGCGGCATGTGGCAGGCTTTTTGCAACTCGCCGCTTCATGACGATGATCAGTCCGATCCACTCGACCGGTGGACATTGAGCATTATTGACCCGATGGCAGCAGAAATTGGAGCGACTGCGCTTTATCCCTTCATCGACAACACCGACTACGATGTTCATTGGCCGTTTCAACGCTGGGCCAAGACGGCCACCTCTATGCGGCAATCACCGCCCGGATTGTTGATTAACGCCGAGTTCGGGCTTTGGCAGGCCTTTCGGGCGGTGATGGTATTCGATCAGGCATTCAAGGTGCACGAACCGGCGATTGTCGACCACTCGTGTGACGATTGTGATGGCCGGCCATGTTTGACGGCCTGCCCGGTATCAGCCATCGATCAAGCTGGTTACAATGTCAGCGCTTGCAGACAACATGTGCAATCTTTTGCTGGTGTCCCGTGTCGTGAGAGAGGGTGTCTCGCCCGCAATGCCTGTCCGGTAGGGCCGGAGCAGGCCTATGGGGTGCAACAACAGGCGTTTCACATGGCGGCGTTTCTGCACCTTTGATCATGCTTCTATAACGCCAACGCTCATGTGGCGTTTTTTGCCGTGACCCGGTTGACGCGATACCCGAAATCCGGCGGCGATCAGGTTCTGCCGTACCCACCCGGCGGCGGTGTAGGTGGCAAAAGTGCCGTTAGTCGAAGTATGCGTAGCGACTTCGCTCATCAATTCTGCCGACCACATTTCAGGGTTCTTCGACGGTGAAAAACCATCAAGATACCAGGCGTCTGCCTTATCCGGCCAGGTTTTGACGCGATGACGGGCATCGCCGATAATCAGCTCCAATGTCGTTTGTTTATCCATTTGCCACAGCCCCGGCGATACCCCGCGGTCCTGCCAGAACTTCAGCAGCACTGCTGCCAGTGGTGCAAGCTCTGACCAGTTGGCAGCGGCGCGACCCAATGAGGGGAAGTCAAGCGGGCTGATTTCAAAGGCGACATAGTCAAGCTGTTGACCCGGTTGCCGGAGTTTTCGCCAAAGGCTCCAGGTCTCAAGAAAATTCAATGCGGTGCCGAAACCGAGTTCCGCGATGGTAAAATGCGGGCTCTTGGCAAATCTCTGATCCAGCTGATTGCCCGCAATGAACACGTGTTGGCATTCTTTCCTGCCGTTGTCGGCCGAATAGAAACTGTCATCATAATCACTGGAATACGGCAAATTATTTTCGCGCCAAACGATACTGTGGCTGACCGGTTTGGAGGCCGATTGCGTTTTTGGGTATATTTCTTGCATTTCCATGCCCGGACGTGAATTCTGCGCCAAAGCACACCACGTTTTGACTGAGAGGAGTTTCACATGCCGGTCTATCAGCTTGATGGCGTCGCGCCAACTTTCCCTGAAAACGGTTCTTACTGGCTTGCCCCCTCGGCAACGCTGTTGGGCAAGGTGAGGCTGGGTGAGGATGTGGGCATATGGTTTGGTGCGGTGCTGCGCGGCGACAACGAGCTGATCGACATCGGCAACGCCAGCAATATTCAGGATAATTGCGTGCTGCACACCGATATGGGCTATCCGCTGACCATCGGTGCCGGATGTACCATTGGTCACCGGGCGATGTTGCACGGTTGCACCATCGGTGCCAATTCGCTGATTGGCATGGGCGCGACGGTCCTCAACGGTGCGGTGATCGGCGAAAACTGCATCATTGGCGCAGGCGCACTGGTTGGTGAAGGAAAATCCATTGCTGATAATTCGCTGGTGGTCGGCATGCCTGGAAAAGTGATCCGCAGCCTTGATGAAGCCGCAATACAGCTACTGGAGGCGTCGGCGGCAAGCTATGTCGCTAACGCCAAACGCTTTGCCAAAGGGCTTGAGCCGGTATGAGGCTATTTCTTAGTCACACCGCCGATACTTCAGATGAAAATCCCTATGGCCTCAATTACCATTTCATCCTAAACATCGTTGCATGATCAAATCATTGCTTATCGCCAATCGCGGCGAAATCGCCTGCCGGATTATTCGCACCGCAAGAAGGCTCGGCATTCACACGGCCGCGGTATATTCCGACGCGGATCAAGACGCGCGTCATGTGCGAGAAGCAGATGAAGCCTTCCGGCTGGGGCCGCCGCCGGTGGCAGAATCCTATCTGCGGGCCGGCCGAATTTTAAAGGTGGCAAGCGATGCGGGCATCGAGGCCATACATCCAGGCTACGGCTTCCTGTCTGAAAACGCTGATTTTGCCGAACTGTGTGCGGAAGCCGGGATGATATTTGTTGGCCCGCCACCTGATGCAATTCGCGCCATGGGTTTAAAGGACAAGGCCAAAGATATCATGAAACAGGCGGGTGTGCCTGTTACACCCGGCTATCATGGAGCCAAGCAGGATGCGTCTTTTCTAAAACGCAAAGCCTACGAAACCGGCTATCCTGTGTTGATAAAAGCCGTGGCCGGTGGCGGTGGCAAGGGCATGCGAAAGGTCGGCAAGGCGATCGAATTTGATGCCGCACTTGAGGCCGCGCGGCGGGAGGCGAAATCATCATTCGGCAACGACCACATGCTGATAGAAAAGTTCATCACTGCACCGCGTCACATCGAAATTCAGGTATTTGCCGACAGCCACGGCAATGTGGTGCATCTGTTTGAACGGGATTGTTCGCTGCAGCGCCGTCATCAAAAGGTGATTGAGGAGGCGCCCGCGCCGGGCATGAGTGCGGAAATGCGCCAGACCATGGGTGCAGCCGCCTGCGATGCCGCCCGGGCCGTCAACTATCAAGGGGCCGGCACGGTTGAATTCATCGTCGATGGGGCCGGCGAACTGCGCCCCGACGGCTATTTTTTTATGGAGATGAACACCAGGCTGCAGGTCGAGCATCCGGTTACCGAGTTGATTGCCGGTATCGATCTGGTGGAGTGGCAATTGCGGGTCGCCGGTGGCGAGAAATTGCCATTGCGGCAGGAAGAGTTGACGATCAGTGGCCACGCGGTTGAAGCACGGGTTTATGCCGAAGATCCGGCCACCGGGTTTCTGCCGTCGACCGGGCGGCTGGTGGAGGTCGATTTTCCAGATTGTGTACGGGTTGATTCCGGCGTTGAAAGTGGTGACGAGATCAGCCCCTATTATGATCCGATGATCGCCAAGCTGATTGCCTTTGGCGATGACCGGAATGCTGCGCTCGACACCCTGCAAGAGGCGTTGGGCGACACAATTATTGCCGGGCCAAAGACAAATCTTTCTTTTCTTTCAAATCTATGCGCCAATAAAGAGTTCCGCGGCGAGCGCTTCGATACTTCTCTTATCGATACCCAGCTGGAGGCATTGGTAGCTTTTGAAGAACCTGACAATCGGCTTGAGGCTGTAGGAATTATAGCGCTCATCGCCAAAGAGCAGGCGCGGCTTGCTGCTATGGCAGATGCAAGTTCACCCTGGTCGCATAACGATGCGTTTTTCATCGGTGGGCAGCGACAACAGCCTTACACATATTTACTGGAGGGTGAGGAGCGTGAGGCTCGCGTTGGATTTGCAGCGAATGGCGTAACGGTGCTGGACCAAGACGACAACATGACAGAACCTTCGCCAGATGCGGTAATCGTCGACGCCGGCGATCATCTGTTGGTGTTGGAGCACGGCCGCCAGCTGAAATTTGAATATTTTGTGGCTGGCGAAAGCAGCGCTGGCGCACAAGGCAGCGACGGTTCAGTGCATGTGCCCATGCACGGCAAGATTGTCGGCGTGAGTGTGGTCGAAGGTGACGAAGTGGAAGCAGGTGACCTGCTGTTTGCGGTGGAAGCCATGAAGATGGAGCACGCGGTTATCGCGCCTGTATCGGGAACAATTAAAGAATGTATGGTGGTGACCGGCGCGCAGATGAAAGAGGGTGAAATAGGTCTGCGTATTTTTCCAACCCTGTCACAGGAAGTCGATTGATCACACTGCGTTATTTGTGGATGCTGGGTGCCCTCTCTTTCCCTTTGGCCACAAGGCGACTACATTGGCGGCATGGCTTTGAACCTGGTGAAATTATGTGTTGGCGTTGATGCGGTGGAGGAATTGCAAACCTTTCTCGACCGGCGGATTGAAAATCAGCAGCACTCGGGCAAAAAGCCGCATTCCTGGCACGTCACCCGCATGGTACCGAAAAGGCGGGAGGAACTCGTTGCCGGCGGCTCTCTCTATTGGGTGATCAAGGGCAATGTGCAAGTGCGCCAGATACTTGATGATATTGAGATATTCACCGATCCAGAAGGTATTCGCCGCTGCAAGCTTGTCTTGGAGCCCCGTTTGATATTGACCCAATGGCAACCGCGGCGGGCTTTTCAGGGTTGGCGCTATCTTGAAAAAAAGGATGCGCCGGGGGATTTGAGGGGTGCTGAAATCGGCCGCATGCCGCCGCAACTCAAACGCGAACTGGCCGATCTCGGCCTGTTATAATATCGGGCGGCTGGGTTGGCTGATTAGGTGATGTGATTGAATGCACAGAATGTTGAAACAAGTAACGTTTTATTGATCATCAAACTTGGTGGAAACTGCAGCGTAATGTGACAAACTTACAACCATAGGAAATGAGGCGGCGGACTTCCTGGTTTTGTATTGTGTATTATTCGGAGGAAATCATGACAAGAGTATTAGTAATCCTGGTAACCGTATTTGCCTTTCTGACTACACCGGCCACCAGTGGCAGTCGATATCGCGCTCCAAATGTATTGGCGAAAATAGATTTGTCGTCGCAGCGCATGCACGTCTACAAAAACGGGCAGCTGAAATATACCTGGAAAGTGTCGACGGCACGTCGCGGCTATCGTACGCCCATCGGCAACTATCGTCCAACCCGCATGCACCGCCGCTATTTTTCCAAAAAATACTATAATTCGCCGATGCCCCATTCGATTTTCTTTCGCGGTGGTTATGCCATTCATGGTACCAATGCGATTAAGCGGCTGGGCCGCGTCGCCTCGCATGGCTGCGTTCGGCTACATCCGGCCAATGCGGCGAAACTGTTTTCAATGGTCCAGAAAAGCGGACGAGGTCGAACCCGCATCCGCGTGGTGCGCTGATATCAATGGAAGCTAATGTTTTTCGGCAAAACCGGGCGGGGATATTTGAATAATCTCGACGCCCGGTTTTTTGCCTGTTTTTAGTAACCTTTTCTCCCAATTCCGTCATCAAAATCTGCTTCAGCAGAGTTCAAGTAGCGTTTTGCGGAACAGGCCAACAAGTTCATCAACATCATTTTCGTCCATAACGAACGGCGGCGCGATGATGCCAGAATCGCCGGTGAACTTGATATGCAGGCCATTCCAGAACATGCGTTTTTGCCCTTCAGTGCCAAGCGCGCCGGCGGCAATGCCGTCTTTGCGGATTTCAACCGCCGCCATCAAACCGCAACTGCGGATATCAAAAACGATCGGGATATCCTTCAACCGGTGAACCGCATTCTGGAACATGTTGCTCAGCTTTGCCGCCTTTTCAAACATGCCTTCATTGGCGTAGATATCCTGGGTAGCGTTGCTGGCGGCACAGGCAGCGGGATGACCCGAATAGGTATAGCCATGGAAAAATTCGATAGCGTTTTCAGGGGCCGCATTGGTGATGGTATCGTATATCTCATCCCTGACTGCTACGGCACCCATCGGCTGGCAGCCATTGGTCAGCGCTTTTGCCATCGTCATGATGTCCGGTGTGACACCAAATGCCTGCGAAGCAAAGGCATGGCCAAGACGTCCAAAGCCGGTAATCACCTCGTCGAACACCAGCAAAATGCCATGTTCGGTGCAGATTTCACGCAATCGCTCAAGATAACCTTTTGGCGGCACCAAGCAGCCGGTTGAGCCGGCGACAGGCTCGACAAAGCAAGCAGAAATTGTCGTGGCGCCATAGGTCTCGATCATCCGCATCAAATCTTCGGCCAGTTCGACGCCGGTTTCCGGCTGGCCGTTGACGAAGCGCTCATCGGCGTTCCAGGTATGGCGCATACACACCACACCGGGCATTAATGCGGAGAAAGTCTCGCGATTGCGCACCATGCCGGAAAGCGATGTGCCACCGATATTGACACCGTGATAGGCGCGCTCGCGCGATACCATGCGGGTGCGCTGGCCTTCGCCGCGAGCCCGATGATAGGCCATTGCCATCTTCAGCGCGGTATCGACCGATTCTGAGCCGGAATTGGTGAAGAAGACGTGGTTGATCTCTTCGGGTGCAATGCGGGCGATTTTGGACGCCAGTTCAAAGGAACCGGGATGTCCAAGCCCGAATGGTGCCACGTAATCGGTTTGCAACAGCTGCTGATGAACGGCTTCGGCAATTTCGGTGCGGCCATGTCCAAGCGGGGTGCAAAACAGTCCCGACGAGCCATCCAACACGGTGCCGCCCTTGTGATCAGTCAGATGAATGCCGCTGGCAGCGGTAATGATGCGCGGATTTGCCTTAAAGTCGCGATTGGCGGAAAATGGCATCCAATGGTTTTCGAGGGAGTTGACGTTATACATCATGGTTTCCAATCCTGATGGAGTGCGGACGAGCGACCGGGCGCGTCCATCGGCGTCGCATTGATCTGTCATTGACGATAGGCCCGCCTGCCCCTAAACAAATAGGACCAGAAGGATATTGAAATTAGAGCCAGATAAATTGCGGAAGTGGTGTTCCGCATAATGGATGGATAGCGGTCATGCGGGACATTGTTTTCATTCTGGACCGTAAGTCACGCAAAAGTCTCCAGTCGCAGATCAGAGAGTTTTTGGTCACTGCCATCCTCGGCGGTCAATTGATGGCCGGGGAGAAAATGCCGTCGACGCGGCGGCTGTCGACTCAATTGAGTGTTTCGCGCAATACTGTGGTGCTGGTCTATCAGGGACTTAATGATGATGGTTACCTGAAAGCCTCGGAACGATCCGGTTATTTTGTCGCTGAAACCGGTATGGAAATCCCGGCAACTGAATCGCATGAAGAAGTTGTGGACGATGATACCCGGGTCGATTGGCGGCTAAAGGTGCTGAAATATCCAGCCGCACAGCGCAATATCGACAAGCTGCGCAACTGGCAATCATACGACTATCCGTTTGTTTATGGTCAAAGCGATCCATTGCTCTTTCCTATCGCCGATTGGCGTGATTGCGCTTTCAAGGTGCTGGGCAAGAAATGGCTGGATGCGTGGAGTGGCGATACACCTGAAGAAGATGACGAGATGCTGGTTGAACAGATACGTACCCGTATTCTGCCACGCCGGGGCATTCTGGTTGGCGAGGATCAGATATTGGTCACTATGGGCGCCCAGATGGCCCTTTATCTGGTCGCAAGCCTTTTGGTTGACGGTTCAACCAGACTGGTCATCGAAGAGCCGGGTTACCCCGACGTGCGCAATATATTCAGCCTCAGGACCGATAACATCCTGCCCCTTTCGGTCGATCACGAGGGGCTGCCGGTGAGCCCTGGTGTTGGCGGGGCGGATATTATCTATACTACGCCAAGTCACCAGTTTCCGACTTCGGTAACGATGCCGATTGCCCGGCGAAAGCAATTGCTTGCGGCCGCGCATGAACATGACTTGCTGATTATCGAAGATGATTATGAGTTGGAGACCAATTATCAGGGTACTCCGGTGCCGGCGCTAAAAAGCCTCGACCGCGATGAGCGGGTTGTTTACATGGGCAGCTTTTCCAAAACCCTGTTTCCGGGTTTGCGGCTGGGGTTTATGGTGGCTTCGCGTGAATTGATCCAGGAAGCGCGAGCGCTGAGGCGGTTGATGGTGCGCCACGCGCCGTTCAACAATCAGCGGATAACGGCATTTTTTCTGTCGCTGGGCTATTATGATGTGCACCTGCGTCGCCTGCGGCGCGCCTATAGCGAACGCTGGCAAACCATGGGAGATGCTCTGGCGGCCCAATCGGTGATTACTTCAAACTCATCAGGATTTGGTGGCACATCATACTGGGTTGAAGGTCCCAAATGGCTGAACGCGGACCAGCTTGCCAGCCGGGCGCTTGAACTTGGTGTGGTGATTGAACCAGGCGGCGTTTATTTTGCCGGCGAACACCGACCGAAAAACTTTTTCCGACTGGGTTTTTCTTCAATTCCCGCAACGCGAATTACAGCCGGTATAGACAAGCTCGTATCGCTCATCGAGACGATGAGAAGCGAACAAGGTTATTAGTCGCGCCAGGGTTCCCACGGATTGTCCATGGTGCAGGTGTAGCCGATCGGACAGGAGCGACGGTCGCGGGTGCGAACATGGGCGCGCTCGATATAATCTCCTGGCGGGCAAAATCGACGGCTTGAAACAAACCGGTCGTAGGTATTGCGTCCGGTGCTTAGCACAATTCCGCCGCGTGAATAGACCATGTTTCTGACCTGGTTGCAGGTCATTCTTGTGGTGTCAGGCCGGGCAGCGGCGAAAGAAGTGCTCAACGGTAGAACAATGGTGACAATGGTTGCTGTCGTCAGTATGGATTTTGTCAGTCTCATCTGCTGTCTCCCTGGTTATCGACAACCCTTGGACCCAATATGGGCCGTGTTCGCCGTCATGCAAACACATATAGCGCACAATTGATCGAAATGATGTGATCAAGCGCACATGATAGCTATATCGAAACCTGATACGCAACAGACCCCAAGGCAACGTTATCGCTGATTTCTTCGCCAATTGACAAGCATTTGCGATAGACCGATATCATTTGTCAGTTCAGTATCGATTCCTGTGTCCTGCTTGTCATGCCCCAACAACCACTCGTCCGGTAAATCGGAAAATCGCAACCGCATTGGTGTCGATATTCCTTCGCCGAATGCAATTGCCTCGCGATTGCCGATAGAGGACAGGAATGAAACCGTGCTTGCCGAGGCCGCCGAGATGGCCATGCGCACAATATTCTGATCGGCTTCATTGGACAACCGCATCGAAAAAACGGTACTGCACTGTGAAAGTATGGTTGGATCCAGTTCACCCGGCCGTTGGGAAATAATGCAAAGGAACGACCCATATTTTCGCCCCTCTTTGGCAATTCGGGCAATGGCCCGGCGGGTTGGCAAGAAGCCCAGCGTCTTGTCTTCCGAAATGTAACGGTGCGCTTCTTCACAAACGACAAGAACTTTGAGTTTGCCGTTAGATGCAAGGGTTAAATCGAAGGCCAGGCGGCATAGAACAGAGACCAGCGAATTGACAACCGCGCCTGGAATATCGGCCATATGAATGATGCTGACCGGTTTTCCTTCTGCCGGAATACGAAATAGCTTGCCCAACAATTCAACCGCGTTGTCGGTTATAATTCGTGACGTGAACATAAAGGCATACTGGGGATCGTTGGCCAGGGCGTCAATTCTCGTTCTCAGTGATTTGAATACCGGTCTGTCTGTTGTTTGCTCAAGTGAGCCTATTTGTTCATCAGCGGCGCGTAGCAGATCTGATATACGATATGGAATTGCTGATTCTGCTGTAATGCCTTTGTTGTGGGTCGTTTTGCGTAGACTTGGCTCTACGGTGTTTTGCGCATAGGCGGTTTTTGCCTGAAGAACGAGTTCTCGCAGCACGTCTCGTTCCTGGGCGGTAGAAGGATCGCCGTGGAATAGCACTTCGGTAAATTCATCCAGACGAAACAGCCAATGAGGCAACTCAAGGGAGTTGATATCGAGTGTCGCCGAAACATCCTTAAAACCGCGGGAGTACTCATTGTGCGGGTCCAGGATCAGAACGCGCAGATCGGGCATTTTCTCCTGAATCCGGTGAAGGATGAGCGAGGTCGCCGAAGATTTGCCGCATCCGGTCGATCCCAGGATCGCAAAATGTTTGGAAATCATCTGCTCGATCGAGATGATCGCTGGAACGGATGCATCTTGCGACAGCGCGCCAATGGCGGCGTATTCATCGCCGTTATTTTGGAAGATGGTTTTTAGATCATTCAATCTGATTTGGTGGGCGATAGCCCCGACGTTTGGATAATTAGAGATGCCTTGTCGAAATATCGCATTAGCTGGAGAATCACCATCGATAACCTCGCCTTGTAGTTCTACCTGAACTAGTATTTTGTTGCTGTCTCCAGTATTCCATGCGGTTTCGGATGCTTCAATCTTTTGGATCAGGCCGACAATGCGGCTTTTTCCAATGTTAATTGATATTAGCCGGCCAATCGCCCACTGAGTGTGTTGATCCTCGCTCACGTGGTCGGCTACCGCGTGTATTACCGCCCTAGCGCCATCACAAGAAACCACATATCCCATGGCTCGGTTGCGCGTTTGGCCAAGGTCACGCCTGTCTTCTTCAGAGCAAAGTGCAGGTGAATCAGTTGGTTGCCCATGTGGAACATCGGAAGAACCGGTGGATTTTGGTGCAGCCGGTTTCATCGCATGCAATGGAGAGGTAACTTCGGTTGCGGCGTTGGGCATCGAATGAACCGAACTGATGGCTGCGGTTTTTCTCACCAGTAGCTGATGCTGACGGTTCAATCCTGTTGGAGCATACTCGCTGGAAGAAACTTTAGTCAGCCGGCTATCTTCCCGGTTTTCAACAGGGCATAAGCCTGCCGCCGTTCTGTTTGAATGATGTTCCATTAAATCCCCCATGATCTACATCTCCATACAACTTTGCACAGGATCGATGAATCAATTGTCCGCCGGAGCAAGATTCGCAATAGTTGGTTGTTTTTGAATTAACGCCTGAAAGTGAGCGGCGCAAAGGTTGTCGCAATCTGTTTGAACATCTATGAACTGGACCTGTCTCGGCCATAGTGGCCCCATAGCAGGTGGAGGCAATATGGCCGATCTATTCATTCTTGCGTTTTCCTATGTGATGAGCCAATTTTACCGGTCTTTTCTGGCCGTATTGTCACCGGTGCTGGGTGAAGAACTGGCGATGACAGCAAGCGACATGAGCAACGCGCTTGCCGCCTGGTTTGTTACCTTTGCGCTTTCTCAGTTTGTGGTTGGACCATTGCTGGATCGGGTGGGCCCGCGGCAAACCGCAGGCTTGCTGTTTGGCGTTTTCGCTGGCGGTGGTGCGTTGGTGTTTAGTTTTGCCACTACCGGCTGGGTGATCATCGTCGCGATGGCGATGATCGGCATTGGTTGTGCGCCTGTGCTAATGGCCAGTCTGTATATTTTTGCGCATCGGTTTTCCGCCGCTCGCTTTGCTGTGCTGACCTCCTCGTATCTGGCAATTGGCGGCGCAGGAAACCTCATCGGCACCCGACCGCTGGCCATTCTGGCCGAGAATTTCGGCTGGCGGCCTGTGATGCTGATGCTTGCAGGCATAACTATCGCGACAGCTGCCTTAGTCCTTGTTTTGGTTCACAACCCGGAAACCAAACAAGATGCCGTCACCAGCAAAGGCAGCTATCTTGAATTGATGAAAATCAGGCGACTTTGGCCGATCATACCGATGATGCTGGTCGCCTATTCTCTGCCGGTCGGTCTGCGCGGTCTGTGGTCCGGCCCATTTTTTTCTGAGGTATACGCATTAGATACTTTGGGCATCGGCACGATAACCATGTGGATTGCCATTGCGATGATTGCCGCAAGCATCATCTATGGCCCGCTAGACACATTGTTCAACACCCGAAAGTGGATTGTCATTGCAGGAAATGGGTCGATGGTGGTTTGCATGGGATTGCTTGCGGTGATGCCGCTTTCCGGTGTTGCAGTGACCACAACGCTGTTCGTTATGGTTTGCATGCTGGGCCTGAGCTACGGCATCATGATGGCCCATGCCAGGGCCTTTTATCCGCCACATCTTTTGGGACGGGGCGTTACCTTGATGAACTTTTTCTCGATAGGCGGTTCCGGTTTTATGCAGCTTTTGTCAGGTATGGTCTACAAAAATGCTGCTGTAGAAGGTGTACCCGAAGCGGGGTTTCAAACCTTGTTCTGGTTTTATACACTGGTAGCCGGGTTTTCTGTCTTGGTGTATTTGTTCACATGCGAAGCAAAACCTCGCTGAAAAGGAGACATGTGATGGCAAAAGCGGTTCGAATTCATCAAACCGGAGGGCCGGAAAACCTGGTCTACGAAGATGTGGAGGTCAGTAACCCCGGCACCGGAGAAGTGAAAGTACAGCAGAGTGCTGTCGGATTAAATTTCATCGATGTTTACCAGCGCACCGGGCTTTACCCATTGGCACTATTGCCTGCGGTCATCGGCATGGAGGGTGCCGGTGTTGTCGAGACAATAGGCGAGGGGGTCAATGATCTGCAGCCCGGTGACAGGGTCGCCTATGCCGGCATGCCGGTGGGTGCCTATGCCAGCGAGCGGGTGATGCCGGCATCAACGTTGATCAAACTGCCGGAGGCAATTAGTGAAGAACAGGCGGCTGCGATGATGTTGCAGGGCATGACCGTGCAATATCTGATTCGCAGCACCTATCGGGTAAAAAGCGGTGAGACCGTATTGCTGCATGCTGCGGCAGGCGGTGTCGGCCTAATCTTTTGCCAGTGGGCAAAGGCGCTTGGGGTCAGTGTAATTGGCACCGTCGGCAGCGAGGAAAAAGCCGCTCTGGCCAGAGCACACGGCTGTGAGCACACAATTCTCTACAATGAAGAAAATTTCACCGAACGGGTGCGCGAGATCACCAACGGGCAAGGGGTTCCCGTGGTTTATGATTCCATCGGCAAAGACACTTTTGAAGGTTCGCTTGATTGCCTGCGGCCACGCGGGATGATGGTCAGTTTCGGTAATGCCTCCGGTCCGGTGCCACCATTCGAACCGGGTATTCTTGCTCAAAAAGGATCGCTCTATCTCACCCGGCCAACCTTGATGAACTATACTGCCACACGGAAAGAGCTGGT
Source organism: Rhizobiaceae bacterium (assembly GCA_965248135.1). Taxonomy (GTDB): domain Bacteria; phylum Pseudomonadota; class Alphaproteobacteria; order Rhizobiales; family Rhizobiaceae; genus SZUA-100. The sequence continues at coordinate 184,638 of CBDFIN010000009.1, forward strand.
TGCCTCGGCGCAAGAATTGTTTGAAGTGGTTGAAAGCGGTGACGTGAAAATTGAGATCGGCCAGCGTTATCCATTGGCTGAAGCGGCAAAGGCGCATCGTGATCTTGAGGCGCGCAGGACGACAGGTTCGACGGTGCTTATTCCATAATTTTCATCAATATGGTGCGTCGACATCACCCATCTCGACATAGACCGACTTGATCTGTGAATAGTGTTCGATTGCCGCTTTGGCGTTCTCGCGACCCATACCGGACCGTTTGACGCCGCCAAAAGGCACACCAACCGGGGTTATGTTGTAATTGTTGATCCAGCAGGTGCCGGCGCGCAATTGGTCGACCACCCGGTGCGCCCGGGCGATGTCGCGGGTGAAGACGCCGGCGGCCAGACCGAATTGCGTATCATTGGCGCGCGCCGTCACCTCCGCTTCGGTATCGAATTGAAGCAGCGACAACACCGGGCCAAATACTTCGTCCCGGGCAATCGCCATGGTGTCCGTCACGTTGTCAAAAATGGCTGGTTCGACAAAATGACCTTGCTCAAACCCCTGAAGGTCGATCTTTCGGCCACCGCACAGCAGATCAGCGCCCTCATTTCGGCCTTTTTCGACATAAGACAGCACGATATCGAGTTGCTGGCGAGAAATCATCGGACCCATCTGGGTACCTTCGTCCAAAGGATCACCAATAGAGATCGCCTTGGTGCGTTCAAGCAGGCGCTTGGTAAAAGCTTCACGAATGCCCGATTGAACAAATACTCTGGTGCCGTTAGAGCAAACCTGACCGGTTGAATAAAAATTGCCAAGCAGAGCCCCGGCAACGGCATTTTCTATATCCGCGTCATCAAAAATCACCAGCGGAGATTTGCCGCCCAGCTCCAGGGTAACAAGTTTCAGGCTCTCAGCAGCTGAGGCCATTACTTTGGCACCTGTCGGCACCGAGCCGGTCAATGATACCTTGTTGACCATTGGATGGGTGGTAAGTGCTGCACCTACCTCACCCATGCCCTGAACCACGCTGAACAGCCCCTCCGGCAGGCCGGCTTCAGTCAGGATTTCCGCCAGGATGAGCGCAGAAAGGGGTGTCATCTCGGACGGCTTGAACACCAGTGCGTTGCCGCAGGCAAGTGCCGGAGCTGCCTTCCAAGATGCGACCTGGATCGGATAGTTCCAGGCACCAATGCCGGCGCACACGCCCACCGCCTCGCGGCGGGTGTAGGCGAAGCTTTCGCCAAGTGGAATGTGTTCACCGGTCAGCGTTGCCGCCACATGAGCGAAATACTCCATATTATCGGCTGCTGATACCGCGTCGACATAAAGCGTTTCCTGCAGCGCCTTACCGGTATCGAGGGTCTCTATGCGGGCGATTTCGTCATTGCGCTGGCGCAATAGATCGGCTGCACGCAACAGAATTCGGCCACGTTCGATACCGGGGCGTGCAGCCCAGTCCTGCTGTGCATCGACAGCAGCGCCAATTGCTCCTTCGATGATTGTCGGTGTTGCCTGGTGAAGCCGGGCCACCACTTCACCGGTTGCGGCATAGCGGCTGACCATCTCGCTACCGCTTGCATCTTCAACATAGGCGCCGGCGACGTGGTGGGATGCCTTGGGCTGAACATTGTAGGGGCAGGGGTCAGTCATCAAAATTGTCCGAAAAAATAGAGTGAGGTTTTGTGCAAAAAGTGTAATATACTCTTACACATGCCTTAGTTTGACCACTAATCGCCTTAACACAAGAGCAAAATACGAAACCGCGCGTCGCAAAGAGGTTTGATTATGAAAAAGATCGCACTTGTAGCAACAATGCTGTCTTTTGCTATTGTAGGCTGTACGACTGATCCCTACACCGGCAAGCCAAAGGCTTCAAAAACCGTCATAGGTGCAGGAACCGGCGCTGCTCTGGGTGCTTTGGGTGGGCTAATTGTTGGTAATTCAACCAAGGCAAGCAAACGAACCGCTATACTGGTAGGTGCGGGTATCGGGGCGCTCGCGGGCGGTGGTATCGGGCTTTATATGGACAAGCAGGAACAACGGTTGCGTGAACAATTGCGTGATTCTGGCGTCAGCGTAACTCGTAACGGCGATACCATCAGTCTCAACATGCCGAGCAATATTACCTTTGCAACTGATCAAAGCGCGGTTCGGCCCGAATTTCACAATGTGCTGACATCTGTCGCTCATGTGTTGAAGGAGTATAACCGCACCATTGTCGACGTATTTGGCCACACCGACAGCGATGGGGCGGAAAGTTACAATCAGGATCTGTCCCAACGCCGGGCAGTATCCGTGGCGCAATTCCTGATCAATCAGGGAACGGATTCCCGCCGCTACTATGTTCAAGGGCTAGGTGAAAGTCGGCCAATCGCCAGCAATGCAACTGCGGCAGGCAAGGCTGCAAACCGGCGGGTGGAAATCTCTATTGAACCGTTGCGGCAGTCATAAATATTAAGGTTTGTCCGAGCGGTCGCCAGCATATTTGGGTAAATCGTCCTCCAGTTCGTAATAGTCACCTTTATCGGCCACGTAAATGTGGGAGGTGAGTTTAACGCCGCTTTTGTGGTTAAGAGAACCGGCCAGAATAGAGGTATTTTCACTGTGTCCCGGCTTCCAGAACAACGATGACCCACAGTGCTTGCAAAAGCCGCGTCTGGCCTCTGGCGAGGCGTGAAACCAGGTGATATTATCCTGACCGTCGATGGTTAAATCATCGTCAGCTGCATTGGTGGCTGCGCAGAAATGGCCGGTTTGTTTGCGGCATTGATTGCAATGGCAAGCGATAACGTCGCGCAAAGGACCGTCGACGCGAAAGCGGACGGCGCCGCAAAGGCAGGAACCACCTACGCTCATGGTCTTTCCTTCCAATCAGGCGCTGGCGGCGATAGTGTCACCACGCTGCAACTTGTCCTTGTCAAGTCGCTCGGCGATGAGGAAGGCCAGCTCAACCGACTGGTCCGCATTTAGCCGCGGGTCGCAATGGGTGTGATAGCGGTTAGACAGATCATCGTCAGAAATGGCGCGGGCGCCACCGGTGCATTCGGTGACGTCCTGGCCTGTCATTTCCACATGAATTCCGCCGGCATAGGTTCCTTCCGCCTCGTGCACGTCGAAAAATGACGACACTTCGCCCAGTACCCGGTCAAACGGACGGGTTTTGAAACCGGCAGCCGAGATAGTATTTCCGTGCATCGGGTCGCAAGACCAGATAACGTTGCGACCCTCGCGCTCGACCGCCCGAATAAGAGCCGGCAGGTGATCACCCACTTTACCCTCGCCGAACCGGCAAATCAGGGTCAAACGGCCCGGCTCGTTTGCAGGATTGAGAATATCGATCAACTGCAAAATACCGTCCGGTGTTGTGGTCGGACCGCATTTCATACCAATCGGGTTTTTGATCCCGCGGCAGAACTCCACATGGGCATGGTCCGCCTGGCGGGTGCGGTCACCGATCCACACCATATGACCGGAAGTCGCGTAATAGTCGCCGGAGGTTGAATCGGTTCGCGTCATCGCCTCTTCATAACCCAAAAGCAGTGCTTCGTGGGAAGTATAGATTTCCGTTTCACGTAATTTGGAAGAACGCTCCGCATCGATGCCGATCGCCCGCATGAAACCGATTGTCTCGGTAATCCGGTCTGCAAGTTCTCTGTACCGCGCGGCCTGGGGTGAATTTGATACAAAGCCAAGCGTCCATTTGTGCACATGTTCCAGATTGGCATAGCCGCCCTGGGCGAAAGCCCGCAGCAGATTGAGCGTGGCGGCAGATTGGCGATAGGCCATGATCTGGCGTTCAGGATTAGGCTCGCGGCCATCCTTGTCAAAACCAATGGCGTTGATAATGTCACCGCGGTAGCTCGGCAAGGTCTTGTCACCGCGGGTTTCGGTGTCGGAGGAACGCGGTTTGGCGAACTGCCCGGCGATCCTGCCGAGCTTGACCACCGGTCTTGAGCCGCCAAAGGTCAAAACGGCTGACATTTGCAGTATCACCCGAAAAAAATCGCGAATGGTGTCGGCATTGTGTTCAGCAAAGCTCTCGGCACAATCGCCGCCCTGCAGCAGGAAGGCATCCCCTTGGGCAACCTTCGCCAATTGACGTTTTAGTGCCCGCGCCTCACCTGCAAATACCAATGGTGGAAAATTAGCCAGCCGAGCCTCGGCAGTTTCCAGAGCAGCCTTGTCGGCGTATTCAGGGATGTGCAAGGCGGGTTTGTTGCGCCAGGAGGAGGGGGTCCAATTGTTAGCCATTTTCTGTTCCGATACCCAGTAGTACAATTCAGCCTAATACCCTGTCACGATGCAGGCCATGGTGGCTATAAGCAAGTTAGTTGTGACAATCCAGCAAATATTAGGCCGAATTTGATGCCGGCGCCAACATGTCAAACAAAATACACTCGCTGCGAGAGACAGTGACCGGACGTGTATAGACCGGTGTGGTGCGGTCTTCGCGAATGCCAATATCGAAATTGTCGGTGGTGTCGACAAAATTGCGAAGGCCTTGCTCGCCGAATTTTCTAAGATACCCTTGCATCACCGCATCAAGATAGGATCGCAGAATGCGGCATTTCTCGGCCCCCTCAAACGCGCCAACCTGCTTGGCAGTGTAGACGCTCATTGGTGTTGTTGGCTCAACCAAGCTGGTAGCGCTCTCTTCCAGATCATCCCACTGGCCATAGCCAATTTTGATGCGGTCATAGCGGCGCTCTCGCAGGTCCAATGCCGGCAGGTTAGCGATATGATCGACGACCACAAGACCGGTGATTTCACAATCATCGTCAGGTCGGATTGACAACAGGGCCACGTGGCCGAAGTGGTTTTTGGGCCGGGCCAGCCATTGCCTGCGCCAGCCCTTCAGTCTCGCCCGGGAAAACTGATGATTTTCCTGCGCATGGGTCGCACGATTTACCAGCGAGCCGTAGCCGAAATAGGCGAATTGATCTTCATTCGGTCGGTGCGGCGCAGGCGACGGATTAGCGCTTGGAGATATTGACATAGTCCCGTGCGGTCTTGCCGGTATAGAGCTGGCGAGGGCGACCGATGCGCTGGTTCGGGTCTTCGATCATTTCCTTCCATTGCGCGATCCAGCCGACCGTGCGGGCGACCGAGAATAGCACGGTAAACATGCTTGTGGGGAAGCCAAGTGCTTTCAAAGTTATGCCGGAATAGAAATCAATGTTTGGATAAAGACCCCTGTCGATGAAATAATCTTCGGTTAGTGCAATTCTTTCAAGTTCAAGCGCGATATCCAGGATAGGATCGTCCTTAATACCCAATTCCGCCAGAACTTCGTGGGTCGTCTGCTGCATAATCTTGGCACGCGGATCGTAGTTTTTGTAAACCCGGTGACCGAAGCCCATCAGCCTGAACGGATCATTTTTGTCCTTGGCGCGTTCGATGAATTCGGGAATTTTGTCCGGTGTGCCGATTTCCTGCAACATGTTGAGCGCTGCTTCATTGGCACCACCATGGGCCGGTCCCCAAAGACAAGCAATGCCGGCTGCAATGCAGGCGAACGGATTGGCACCCGATGAACCGGCCAGACGGACCGTCGAGGTCGAGGCGTTTTGTTCATGATCGGCATGCAAGGTGAATATTCTGTCCATGGCGCGGGCAAGAACCGGATTAGGCTCATAGGGCTCGGAAGGAACCGCAAAACACATCTGAAGGAAGTTTGCCGCATAATCGAGCTCGTTGCGCGGATACATCATCGGCTGGCCGATGTGGTATTTATAGGCCATGGCAGCGATAGTCGGCATCTTGGCGATCATCCGCAATGACGCAATCATGCGCTGCTGGGGATCGGTAATATCGGTTGAATCGTGATAGAACGCTGAAAGCGCACCAACCACCCCGACCATGATCGCCATCGGGTGCGCGTCACGGCGGAAGCCACCGAACAGCTTGGTCATCTGATCGTGAATCATCGTGTGGTAAGTGACCCGATGGTTGAAATCGAGCATTTCGGCGCTGCTTGGCAGTTCGCCGTATAGCAACAGATAGCAGGTTTCCAGGAAATTGCCGCGTTCGGCCAGTTGTTCGATCGGATAACCGCGATACAGCAATATGCCTTCAACGCCGTCAATGAACGTGATTTTACTTTCACAGGCTGCGGTTGAAGTGAAGCCGGGGTCATAGGTGAAGCGGCGACTGTTTTTATACAATGCGCTGATATCAATAACGTCAGGCCCCACGCTGGCGGAATAGACACCGAGCTCGTAGGATTCATTGTCAACTATTAGCGTCGCATTCTTGTCTGCCATATGTGAACCTCTAATTATGGGTGTTTGTCGGCACTAATGCGCGTACGGCCATGCATTAGGGAGTGGGATTTTGCCGGTTTGCTGACGCCTTGCTAAACGATTTAGAGGCAAACAACAAGTTAGCCCATAGAACTATGACGCTGCAATGGGTTGATATTCACGGAAAATTCATTCCGACATCTGTTGAGAAATGCGTTCCAGGCATTCGTTTTTGCCCAAGACAGCCAGCACGTCGAACACGCCAGGCGAAGTTGTGCGTCCGGTAAGAGCTGCTCGCAACGGTTGGGCCACGGCGCCAAGTTTGAGTTCCTGCTGCTCGGTGAACACACGAACGGCGGCTTCGATATCAGCGATGTTCCAATTCGACAATTGTTCCAGCACCGGCTGCAATTTGGCAAGCACCTTTCGGCCCGCACTATCGTTTTTTTCGAGCAACTTCAGTGCCTCATCATCAAGTTCGAGAGGTGCTTCCTCAAACAGGAAACGGGCGTTGCCGATCAATTCGACCAGTGTTTTGGCACGCTCTTTCAGCCCCGGCATGGCGGCCAGCAATTGTGAACGGCGGGTATCGTTCAACCGGGAGGCATAAAATTCACCACCTTCCATTTCATCAATAGTGCTTTCGACTGCTGCAACCAGATCGTCATCTGCCGCTGCACGAATATAATGACCGTTCATGTTTTCCAGCTTGGTGAAATCAAATCGGGAGGCCGATTTACCGATCGCCTTTAGCGAAAACAGTTTTATCATCTCACTGGTTGAAAAAAACTCTTCATCACCATGGGCCCAACCAAGCCGCGCCATATAGTTGCGCAATGCAGCCGGCAAATACCCTTTGGCCCGGTAGGCCTCGATACCCAGCGCACCATGGCGCTTTGAAAGCTTGGCGCCATCGGGTCCGTGGATCAGCGGAATGTGGCTCATAACCGGCACACGCCAGCCCATGGCGTTGGAAATGACGGTTTGGCGGGCCGCATTGGTGAGATGATCGTCGCCACGAATGATGTGAGTGACGTTCATGTCATGATCGTCGACCACTACCGCAAGCATATAGGTAGGTGTTCCGTCCGAACGCAACAGGATGAAATCATCGAGATCCTTGTTGGCGAAGCGCACCAGACCCTGAACCTTGTCATCGACAAGCGTCTCACCTCCGGTTGGTGTTTTAATGCGAATAACCGATTGCGCACCTTGTGGTGCTTCCGCCGGATCGCGGTCACGCCAGCGGCCATCATAGCGCGGTGGCAGACCGGCAGTCTGGGCCTTTTCGCGCATATCGGCAAGTTCTTCCCTTGTGGCAAAACAACGATAGGCATTGCCTTCGGCCAGCAATTGTTCCGCAACCTGTTGGTGACGGTTGGCGCGGGCAAACTGTGACACCGGCTCGCCGTCCCAGTTGAGGCCGAGCCAATGCAGACCATCAACTATCGCGTCGATGGCGGGCTGGGTAGAGCGGGCACGGTCAGTATCTTCAATGCGCAGCACCATGCGGCCGCCATGGGCGCGAGCATAGAGCCAGTTGAATAATGCCGTGCGCGCGCCACCGATATGGAGAAATCCGGTCGGTGAGGGGGCAAAGCGGGTGACGACTTCGGCGTGATTGCCGTCTGAGCTGGTGGCTTTGTTCATGTGAAGGTCTATCCAGACTTGCCCTGCCAGATGAAGAGTATTGGCCGGGTGGGAGATTTTTGCGCTGATTTAGCATAGTGTGGCGTCGAAGCAAGAAAAGGATGGCGGAGCAGATGAGCGGGGGCAAAGAAGAGCACACCAAAGCTGACCCGGTTCCTTCGGTACTTGAAGAGGGCAGGTTTGGCGAGCCCGCTGACCCTAGAAACAATGCCGATCTCGAGTGGGCGTTTAAAGACCACAGTCTCACCCTGCGGCTTGTGCGGCTTGCGCCGCCAATTATCCGCCGAAAGGCATTCTCACTCAGCCATGGCATTGCCAGTTCGCTTCGCCATGAGGCTGACACGGGCACCGGGTTCCAAATGCTGGCAGTGGCTTTCGGGCTTGGCGCGCTTGGTTATTTTTCGCTGCCACGCGAACCGCTTTTGGTGGCCCTCTTGCTTGCCTTGGCCGCAACCATCTTTTTGGCGGCAAAAACCTATGGCAGTCGCACAGGCAATTTGATGCTGGTCGCGGCTTTCGTTTTTGGTGGCATGAGTGCAGGGAAAATCCGTACCGTGCAACTTGACACCGTGATGATTGAGCGGCCGGTGACGACCCGCATCGAAGGCATAGTCATGAACCGCGAAGTGCGGGCCAAGGGCCGGATACGATACACCATCAGGGTTTTGCGCCTTGAAAAGAAAATGCGGTCGAGGCCCAATATAGTCAGGGCCTCGGCGGCGGCGAAATATCCACCAATTGAAATCGGCAACGGCATAAAGGGTCTTGTTCGCCTGCAGCCGCCATCGGGACCGGCATATCCAGGAAGTTATGGTTTTGCCTTTCATTCCTGGTTTAAAAGCATTGGTGGCAGCGGTTTTTTCCTTGGCCCGGTAAATAATGTTGCAGCGCAGCTTGAATTACCGCTAACCGACAAGGCATCGATCCTGATTGCCAGCATGCGGGCCAATTTGGCGACGAGAATACGCGGTGCGCTTGATGGTGAAGCCGGCAGTCTGGCGGCAGCGCTGATTGTAGGTGATCGTAGCGGCATCAGCGACGATACAACAGAAGCGCTGCGGCGATCTGGTCTGGCACATATTCTGGCAATCTCGGGGCTGCACATGGCCCTGGTCACCGCGACGCTGATCTTCGTTATTCGCGGAATTCTGGCGCTGATGCCGGGGTTGGTGCTGCATTATCCGGTGCGCAAGTGGGCAGCAGCGGCTGCGATGGTCGCGGCGAGCATTTATCTGGTGATTTCGGGCGCCAGCATCGCCACCCAACGCGCCTGGATCATGATCATGGTGATGCTGATCGCCATTCTGGCCGACCGTCGCGCATTGACCATGCGCAATGTGGCGCTGGCCGTGCTCTTTATCCTTGCCTGGCGGCCGGAATCGATCGTCAGTCCGGGTTTTCAAATGTCGTTTGCTGCCGTTGCCGCGTTGATTGCGGTATATGAAAGATGGTCGCGCTATCGGCGCGGTCGGCCCTACCGCCAAAGTGGCAACCGGCTGAATGGAGTAATTTCAAACGGGCTGAAGGCGCTTGTCGGACTTGCCGTCACTTCGATTGTCGCCGGTCTCGCCACCGGACTGTTTGCCGCCTACCATTTTCACCGGGTTGCACCACTTGGGCTGCTGGCCAATCTAGCCGCCATGCCGATTGTCTCCTTGGCGGTGATGCCGATGGCACTTGCCGCCATGTTGGTGATGCCGTTCGGGCTTGATGTCTATCCGCTGTGGCTGATGGGCCTGGCGATTGATGGGGTGATTGGGGTGGCTTCCTATGTGATGGAACTTGGCCCGGCTGGAAACACCGGATTTATACCGCTTGCCAGTTTGCTGTTGGGTTCGCTGGCGCTGGTGCTGGTAACGCAATTGAAGTCACCGCTCCGTCTTGCCGGCCTGCCGGTTCTAGTGCTGGCGGCGGTGCTATATAGCGAACGTCAAATACCGCAAATCATGATAACGGAAAGTGGCAGGTCGGTCGGCATCATTGGCGAGAATGGTGATCTGGTGCTGTTAAAGCCGCGCCGGGAGAAGTTTGTTACATCGATCTGGAAAAAGGCGTTTGCGCCCGGCCAGATCGCGCAAGAGAAAATCAACAAAGGCAGTTTGAGCAACCAAAATCCCTATCGTTGCGATCAGCTTGGATGCACAGCGGTAGTCAGGGGAAATACGGTTTTGGCCATCGTCAAAAGACCGCAGGCATTCGAAGAAGATTGCCTGCGGGCCGATATCATTGTCACTCAAGTGAAAGCACCGGACTGGTGTAGCGGTCCGGCGCTGATCATCGGTCCGGATCGACTACGCGAATTCGGCTCCCACACAATAACCTTGCGATCAAATGGCAGCTTTAAAGTGGCGCAGGCGCACTCGGGCCCCTATCGGCCCTGGAACCGAAATCGGCGGTAATAGCTACTTCTTCGGCGGTCGGTTGATTTCAATATCGATGCTCGGTCGATTGATCACCTCCCGCAAGGCGAAACTGGAGGTCATTCGTGATACCCCCGGCATGGTCGAAAGCCATTCCTTGTGAACGCGCTCATAGTCGGCAAGATCGCGCGCTGCAACGCGCAATATATAGTCGCTGGTACCCGACATCATATAGCAAATTAAAACATTCGGGCATTTTTTAACCGCCTCCTCGAAAGCGCTCAGATGCGCAACCGACTGGCCCTCAAGGGTCATGTAAACAATAACGATTATCGGATGACCGAGCGCGCGTGAGGAAAGTCTGGCATGAAAACCGCGAATAATGCCGCTTTCCTCCAGTGCATCCATCCGACGGGAACAGGCCGAAGGCGAAAGCCCGGCCTTGTCGGCGAGCTTGACATTGGGAATGCGGGCATCCCGTTGCAGCTCACTCAAGATGGTGATATCAATCGCGTCAAGATCGATCATTGCAATTATTCTCCGGTTTCTTTGGGTGTTGAACAATAATATTAGAAGAAATGCGAAATTGGAAGCGCAGAATGCAAAGACTCTCGGACGTGAGTTTGGTATTATATGATGAGATTGCCGCATGATGCATGTTCGCCGGGGCGGTAGTTTTAATGATCAATAGCAGTTGGGAGGCAAGCCGATGCGTATTGGCGTTCCAAAGGAAATCAAAAACCACGAATATCGCGTCGGACTGACACCGGGTGCGGTGCGCGAATATATTGCCCATGGCCATGAGGTTGTTGTTGAGACCAGTGCGGGTGCCGGCATTGGTGCCGATGACGGCGTTTATGCGGCTGCCGGCGCCAAGGTGCTTGGTTCTGCAGCCGAGGTATTTACCGCTGCCGACATGATCGTCAAGGTCAAGGAACCTCAACCCAGTGAATGGGTGCAGTTGCGTGAAGACCAGATACTTTATACCTATTTGCACCTGGCGCCAGACCTCGAGCAGACCAAGGGGCTGATCTCGTCAGGCTGTACCGCAATCGCCTACGAAACTGTGACCGACAAGCATGGCGCATTGCCGTTGCTTGCACCGATGAGCGAAGTGGCCGGTCGTCTTTCGATCCAGGCTTCTGCTACGGCATTGCAAAAAGCCAATGGCGGACGCGGTATATTGTTCGGTGGTGTACCCGGTGTGGCGCCGGCCAAGGTTACGGTAATCGGCGGCGGTGTTGTTGGCACCCATGCGGCGCGCATGGCGGCGGGTCTTGGTGCAGATGTCTCCATTCTTGATCGCTCGCTTGGTCGTCTGCGTGAATTGGATGAACTTTTTCAGGGCAGGGTACATACCCGCTATTCGACCGTCGAATCAGTTGAAGAAGAAGTCTTTTCCGCCGATGCGGTGATTGGCGCGGTGCTGATACCGGGCGCTGCGGCACCGAAACTTGTTACCCGTGAAATGCTCTCGGGTATGAAAAAGGGCGCCGTGTTGTGCGATGTCGCGATTGACCAGGGCGGCTGTTTTGAGACTTCAAAAGCCACCACCCATGCCGATCCGACCTATGAAGTTGATGGCATTATTCACTATTGTGTCGCCAATATGCCCGGCGCGGTGCCGTTGACTTCCAGCCACGCGCTCAACAATTCAACGTTGCCGTTTGGTCTGGCGCTTGCCGACAAGGGGCTAAAGGCGCTGATCGATGATCCTCATTTGCGCAATGGCCTCAATGTCCATCGCGGCCGCATTACCAATGCGCCGGTTGCCGAAGCGCTGGGCTACGATATGGTGGAGCCAGCCAAGGCGGTGGCGGCCTGATCCAATCAAACCACCGCAATTGAACTTTTACACAGTAATAGAAGCAAGACCCGCATGGCCCGATGGGCCTGCGGGTTTTTTGCCAGTGTGGCGGATTTGAGGTTGGTCCGGTAATTGCAATGTAAGGCGACAAACTTTAGGTTCAAACCACAAAAAAATCAGTCGGTGGCGACCTCAACACCTTCGGCGGCTCCCCATTCGGTCCACGAGCCATCATACATCGAATGGTCGGTGTGGCCGAGCAGATCAAGCGCGAAATTGATGACACAGGCGGTAACGCCTGAGCCACAGGTGGTGACGATGGGCCTTGAAAGATCAACACCCGCCTCATCAAATATCGCCTGCAACTGATTGAGATCTTTGAATTTGCCAAGCTTCATAAAGGGATTATAGGGAACATTGATGGCACCCGGCATGTGACCGCGCTTGAGGCTGGGCCTGGCTTCTTCGACCTCGCCGTTGAAGCGTTCCCTGGCGCGGGCGTCGAGAATTTGTACACTGCGGTCGGCGACGATCTGCTTCATTTCAGCCAATGATTTGACCCGGCTTGCATCGAATTTGGCATGAAATTCCACCGGCTCTGGCTCGCTTTGACCGGCCTCGAGCGGCAGGTTTAGCCGCTGCCAGGCCGGCATGCCACCGGCCAGCAGCCGCACATCCTTTGCCCCCATAATGACGAAATTATACCACACCCGCGAGGCGGCCATGAACAGTCCGATATTGTCGTAAACCACGATGGTGTCAGTTTCCGTTATGCCGAGCTTGCCAACATCGTCAGCAAATCTGGCCTCGCCCGCCAGCATGTGTGGCAATTCGGGATGCGGCGTTTCAATGGTATCGATATCAAACAATACCGCGCCCGGAATATGACCCTCCTCATAAAGCTCACGGGCATTCATTTCAGAGTTAGGCATATACCAGGAGGCGTCGATGATTTTCACACCGGGTGCGTCGAGATGATCGGCGAGCCATTCTGGTGAAACGGATTTTGCAGGGCAATTCATGGTTTTGATCCAATGCGTGGATTTGTTGATTCAAGCGGAAGGTGCTCGATAATTATGCCGGCATAGGGCCGAAGGCAAGGCGGAAGCGGCGGTTTTGACGGCCTTTATTTTCAATCTTGGAGATGTGAATTTCTCCGATTTCTTGTGTTTCGCCAACGTGGGTGCCGCCGCAAGGTTGGGTATCAATCAAACTATTCTCGCCGATACAAACAAGCCGGACCCGACCCTGGCCCTTGGGCGGGCGGACGTTCTTGGACTTAACCAGTCCCGGATTGGCTTCCAGTTCTTCGTCGGTGATCCAGCGGGTGAATACCGGATGATTGTCATTGACAAGCTGCATCAGCTTTTCGGTGATTTCAAACTTGTTGGTGTTATATTCCGGGATATCGAAATCGAGCCGCGAGACATCCTCACCGGTGCTGGCGCCGGTAATCGAATAGGGGGCAACAACCGTCAACAGGTGCATGGCAGTGTGCATGCGCATCAGTTTGTATCGCCGCTGCCAATCGATCTCCAGGGTCAGTTTTTCACCGACATCAAGAACCGGCTGACCCGGTTGTGGCACGTGGACGATCTCTTCCTTGCTGTCGCCATAGACCGTAAGCGCAATGTCAATTGTCGAGCCGTCCTGGCGGCTCAACAGTCCGCTGTCGCCGGGCTGACCGCCGCTGGTGGCATAAAAATTGGTCTGGTCGAGAATGATGCCGCCGCGGCCATTGACGGCGACAACTGTGGCTTCTGCCGTGGCAAGATAGGCATCGTCGGTAAATAGGGGTTTGGTGGAGTGAGGCATCAATCGGCTTTCTCAAACGGAATTTCAATATTGCTTTGGCGCTCCATCCATTGGGGCACCGGTAACTCTTTGGAGCGCAAAAATTGCGGGTTGAACAGTTTGGCCTGATAGCGGGTGCCGTAATCGGCCAGCACGGTCACAATCGTGTGGCCAGGACCCATATCCTTGGCCATGCGCACCGCACCGGCGATGTTGATGGCTGAAGAGCCGCCGAGTACCAGCCCTTCGTTCTGCATCAGATCAAAAATATAGGGCAGGGCTTCATCATCGGGGATGCGGTAGGGGAAATCGACTTCCAGGCCTTCCAGATTGGCGGTAATGCGGCCTTGACCGATACCTTCGGTAATGGACGTGCCTTCCGCTTTTAATTCACCATGGGCGTAATATTCATAAAGCGACGCGCCGCCCGGGTCGGCCAGACCAATTTTCACATCAGCGTTTTGCTGACGCAGCGCCATGGCAATGCCCGCCAATGTTCCTCCGGAGCCGCAAGAGCAGATAAAACCGTCGACTTTACCTCGGGTCTGCTGCCAGATCTCGGGGCCGGTATGGTTCGCGTGGGCCTGGCGGTTGGCGACATTGTCGAATTGTTGCGCCCAAATTGCGCCATTGGGTTCGCTTTTGGCCAATTGAGCCGCCAGCCTCTGTGAAACATGGACATAATTATTGAGATTGCGATAAGGCGCAGGCGGCACTTCAACAAGCTCGGCGCCGAAGGCCTTGATCGCATCTTTCTTTTCCTGGCTTTGGCTATCGGGAATAACAATTACCGACCGATACCCAAGCGCGTTGCCCACCATGGCGATGCCGATACCGGTATTGCCGGCGGTACCTTCGACGATAGTGCCGCCTGGTTTGATCCGATGATTAGCAATCGCGTCCTGAATAATCGACAGCGCCGCCCGATCTTTGATCGACTGCCCCGGATTCATGAATTCGGCTTTGCCCAGTATCTCGCAACCCGTTTCTTTGGATACTTTGTTCAATCGGATAAGCGGCGTATTGCCGATGGTATCGATGACCGAATTACTGATATTCATGAGCTACCCGTGATTGAATTGTGTTGGCTGAAGAGGCGAATTAAACTCGAACCTAGTCATGTGTGCAGCCCGTATCAAGGATGCAATTTCCCGTGCACTGCCAAAAATTGAAAAAACTTCTGCCCGCTGACGTCTTGATACCTCGCAAACAAGTGAGCGATTAACCCTTTATCAGCCGCATTCCAGCCACTATAGTAGGTAATCTTGTTTTAGTTTCGGTCAATAGATGGTTCACTATGCGTATATCCAGCCTAATCTCACTGCTTGTTGGCGCCTCGATGCTGAGTTTTGCCACCCCACCCATCGAGGTCAAAGCGCAAAGCCTGGGTGAGCTTTTATTCGGCAATAGGGACCGGCGTTATAGGAATGTGCGCAGACCCCTTAGCCGCAGATATTATCGTGATGACCGTGAGTATTACGATACAAGAGACTATTATGACCGACGGCGCGCTCGCGTCGAAAGACGCCGTCGTGCGGAAAAAGATGCCGCGCGCCGCATTGCGACAAAATCCAGACCCAAGGTGAAGGGGCCTAAATATTACAATTACAAGCCCGCTGCGCTTGCCCGTGTTAAATTTGCAGGATTGGCAAAACAGTACGCAAAATCGGGTTATTATGGGCCGCAATTAGCTGACGTGGACACTACCAGTTTATTGTTTGCCGAAGCGTCCGCCAGGCTTGGCAAGTTTGAAATCAAAGCGCAAAAGAACATCTCCAAGGCGGTATTGAACCACTACAAAAACCATTCCGGCTTTTTGTGGGTTGAAAATAACGCACCATCTGCCAGTGCTCTTCGCCTGATTGACGTACTCAATTCGGCCGATCAGTACGGGTTGGAAAAACGGGACTATTTTGTTGAACTTGCGAGTTCATCGGTGCCGCAAACAACACCCTCTTCTGTCGAAAATGAAACCGATGATGAGCTTTATGCCATGATCAGCTTTGAGATCACCTTGTCACTGCGGGCGGTCCGTTATGGGCTTGATGCCAATGGTGGAAGGGTTAACCCGAATAAAATCAGTGGTTACCATGATTTGCCCCGTAAAAAACTGAAGGCAAAGGACATCATCGCCGAATTCCATAAAAGGTCGATTGAAATCGAGAATTTTGCGCGGTCATCGCAGGCGGCCCCGGTTACAATTGAACCCGTCAGTGTTGATGGCGCAACCGTTGATACGCAGCAGGCGGAATCGGCGGTTTTGAAGCAGAACAGCACTTTAGAACAAACGCAACCAGAACGGCAAAAGCCGAAGGATGCGGTTGATTATCTGTTGTCGTTGCATCCGGTCCATCCGGTATTTTCGGCGCTGAAAAGTGAGCTTGCCGTACTTCGCGACAGTGTTGATGATGCCGTTGTTGTGGCGCCTGATACATTTGTGCGACCGGGCAAGAGCCATGTTGAAATGCCCAATATCATCAAAGCGATTAAAAAACGCGGATCAAGCGGATTGCTTGAAACCCATGCGGAATTGCTGACCGGCTATGATGGCGGCGAGATATACAGCGAAGAACTGGTTGCGCTGGTCCAGGATTTTCAGAAGGAAAACAAGCTGAAACCAGACGGAATTATCGGCCCGCGTACGGTTTCGAAAATGAGCGATATGCCAGTTGCAACCAAGATCAATCGGGTTGTTTTGGCGATGGAACGGTTGCGATGGCACCCGAAGAATTTTGGTAAACGCCATGTGTTCGTTAACCAGCCGGCCTATCGGGCAAACTATATCGTCAACGATAAAGTGAATCTCTCGATGAAGATTATCGTTGGCAAGCCTGCCAATCAGTCCAGCTTCTTCCATGATACAATCGAGAGGGTGGTTTATAACCCTTATTGGGGCGTGCCGCGTTCTATTCTGGTCAATGAGATGCTGCCGAAGTTGCGGCGCAATCCCTCATACCTTGACCAGCGAGGCTACGAGGTGACGACCGGGTCAGGCCAACAGATATCTTCGGCCAGTGTTGATTGGTACAGCGTTGGTGCCAATTTCGGGTATAATGTACGCCAGACCCCGGGGCCGAAGAATGCCCTTGGCGAGTTGAAGATACTGTTTCCCAACAAGCATAATATCTACATGCATGACACGCCGGCGCGCGGTCTGTTCAAGCGGTCTAGACGGGCGCTCAGTCATGGTTGTATCCGTCTGCACAGGCCACGCGAAATGGCTGCCGCGGTATTGGGAACCAGCGTGAAATCCGTCCGTAATCGGCTTGGTGCCGGCCACAACACCCAAAATCTTAAGCGGAAGGTGCCTGTTTATGTGGCCTATTTCACCGCCTGGACAAATCGCAAGGGAAATGTTCAATATTTCGGCGACATTTATGGCCGCGACAAACAATTGCTTAAGGCGTTGAAGAAGACCGGAGCAATGCGTAATCCGGTTGATGCCTGACCCTTGCTTGTTTTGCCGTTATTCAAGTTTCATTGAAAGACTTTGAACCACTGGTAGCAGTTCATCGAAATGGGAAATTATCCGATCTGCACCGAGGCTCGAAGCAGGACTGTCGTAATAACCGAAATCGACCCCAATGGACGGAATTCCGGCATTTTTGGCGGCATTAATGTCGGTGGGCGTGTCGCCAACCATCAAAGAACGGGAAGCATCGCCGCCTGCAGCCGTGATGGTCTGCAGGATATGGCCGCCATGGGGCTTGCGAACGTCAAAGGTGTCGGAACCGCAGATCGCTGAAAACCGGTGATCCAGCTTCAGCTCCGCCAATAACAGCCTTGCAAAATGTTCCGGTTTGTTTGTGCAAATTGCCAGGTGCCAACCAAGCCGCTGAAAATCGTCAAGAGCCTGGCACGCGCCGGGATAGGGCCGCGTCGCGTTGGCGATATTCAATTGATAGGCTTCCAGAAAAACCGTCATCAAATGTTCAAGCGTAGCCTCATCAAGGTCAAGGCCGTTGAAATCGAATGCCTTGGCGATCATCGCTCGGGCACCTGTGCCGGCAGTTTCGCCAATAAACTCAAGTGACACCGGTGCAAGGCCCTCGGCAACGATGGCCACATTGATGGCGGCCACCAGATCTGCTCTGCTGTCGACAAGTGTGCCATCCAGATCGAGTACCAGCACCGGTTTGTTGGATGTTGTCATGAATGGGCTCCGCAGGGGTTTTTATGCGTCTTGCTTCTATCGTACTGTTGGCATTGACCGAGTGTTCGTGATAGCTCTCACCGCGCATGAAAATTGTATTTGGTCGATACGATTCGAGCAAACTATAGGCCAGGGCGTGATTGAAGGAAACTGAAGCCGGCATGGCAAATGAACTGAAAATGGCCGCCGCGCGGGCCGCACTTGAATATGTCAAGGACGGTATGAAGCTGGGCATTGGCACCGGCTCCACCGCCGATGCTTTCATCCAGCTTTTGGCCGGCAAGGTCGATGAAGGGATGACGATTATCGGTGTGCCGACGTCGCAAAAAACGGCCGATTTGTGCGGCAAGCTTGGTGTACCACTTACCACGCTGGATGAAACACCATGGCTTGATTTGACTATTGACGGCGCTGATGAAATTGATTCATCGCTGCGGCTGATAAAAGGTGGCGGCGGGGCGTTGTTGCGGGAAAAAATCGTCGCTTGTGCATCAAATTCCATGCTGGTGATTGCCGATGATAGCAAATTGGTGGAAACTCTTGGTGCCTTTGATCTACCGATAGAGGTCAACCGGTTTGGCATGACGGCAACACGGATGGCAGTTGAAAAAATCGCGGAAAAGCTAGGCCTGACCGGTGGTATTGAGCTTCGGCAGAGCGAGGAGAGTGAATTTGTTACCGATGAAGGACATTTGATCTTCGATGCATGTTTTGGCCGCATTCCCGATCCAGAAGCTCTTTCAGAGGCGCTATTGCAGGTGCCGGGAGTAGTGGAGCACGGTCTGTTTCTTGGTATTGCTAAAACCGCAATTCTGGCCGGTAACAACGGAATACAAACATTGAGCGCTGATTGACGTTCTGGATGACAACGGAGTACACATGAAAATCACGATGAAAACTTGTAGACTGGCAATAACGGTGTTGATGCTGACTGGATCGTTGGTGACATCAGCCAGCGCCCAGGATATCAGTCCCGAATTGATGAAGGCCTCAAAAGCGGCACTTGCAGCATCTGGTGCTACGGATCAGTTTGATGGCATTTTGCCGAATATTTCTGCCAAGGTGAAATCCGATATTATTTCTTCAAGGCCAGATCTGGCTGACGTTGTTTCGATGATCGTTGACGAGGAAACACTGAAACTGGCAATGCGTCGAGGCGATTTGGAAAAGGAATCGGCAACCATTTACGGTGGTGCATTCAGTGTCGAGGAATTGGACAAGATTGCCGTATTCTATAAATCCTCCGCCGGCCAAAAACTGTTGAAAGAAGCACCGGTGCTGATACGTGAGATGAACAAGGCGTCCAAAATATGGGCAGCCGGTATTGCTCGTGATCTCAATGCGGCTGTGGATAAGCGGTTGAAAGAAAAGGGTATTGAATAACCCCTATGCGGATCTGGCGAGCTTGACGCCAGGTGATCGCGATTATAAATTCACTGATTCCAACTGAACAAGGCTGGGTCCAATGAGCTTTGACTACGATTTATTTGTCATTGGTGGTGGTTCTGGCGGGGTGAGGGCGGGGCGGCTTGTTGCTTCGATGGGCAAGCGCGTCGGCATCGCTGAAGAATATCGCTACGGCGGTACCTGTGTCATTCGTGGGTGTGTGCCCAAAAAATTGCTGGTCTATGCTTCTTCCTTTGCTGAAAAATTCGAGGATGCGGCAGGTTTTGGCTGGAGCGTTGGTGAAAGCCGGTTTGACTGGCCAAAACTGATTGCCAACAAGGACGCCGAAATCGCGCGTCTGGAAGGCCTTTATCGCAAGGGGCTGGATGATGCCGAAGTGGATATGTTTGATACGCGTGCGGTGTTGGAAGGCCGGCATGAAGTCCGGTTGATCGCCGATAATCGCGTTGTCACGGCGGACAAAATTCTGGTCGCCGTCGGTGGTACACCTAACCGGCAAAGTGAATTGCCGGGCCATGAATTGTGCATAACTTCAGACGAGGTATTTGATTTAAGGGAATTACCAAAATCCATCGTGATTGCCGGTGGTGGCTATGTGGCGGTTGAATTTGCCGGCGTGATGGCGGGTCTGGGGGTCGAAACCACATTGGTATATCGAGGGCCGGAAATATTGCGCATTTTCGATATGGACTTGCGCCAGCATCTGCATAAGGAGATGGAACGAAAGGGTGTTCGCATCATCTGCGATACGGTGTTTGAAAAAGTCGAGAAATCCGGTGCTGCTCTTGTGGCGAGCCTTTCTGGTGGCGAAAAACTGCCGGCTGAACAAGTTATGCTCGCCGTTGGCAGAGTGCCGATGACCAGGGGGCTGGGGCTGCAGGCCGCCGGGGTGGAGCAGACACGGCGCGGCCACATCATTGTCGATGAATACTCAAAGACGACGGCCGCCAACATCTGGGCGGTGGGCGATGTCACTAACCGGGTGCCGCTGACCCCGGTGGCAATTCATGAATCGATGTGTTTTGTCGAAACCGAATACAAAAACAATCCGGTCATGCCGGATCATGAACTGATCGCGACAGCTGTGTTTTCACATCCTGAAATTGGCACCGTTGGCTTGAGCGAAGAAAAAGCGGCTGAGAAATTTGGCGATCTCGATATCTTCAAGGCGGTTTTCCGTCCGATGATACACACACTATCGGGCCGTGAAGAACGCACGATGATGAAACTGATCGTTGACGCCAAGACCGGCACTGTCGTCGGCGTTCATATGCTTGGACCGGACGCAGGAGAAATGGCGCAACTAGTGGCAATTCCAATGAAAATGGGTGCCACCAAGTCGGATTTTGACCGCACCATGGCGGTTCACCCCACGGCGGCTGAGGAGTTGGTAACGATGTACCAGCCGAGCTACCGGATGAGGGGTGGTGAACGCGTTGGTTCTAACTGATCTCCGGTTGAATCATGCCACGTTTTTCCAATCCTGTGATAACCTGACCGGCCAGCGTCTCGACGGTCGCATCACCGCCAGGCAGTCTGATCTCGGGGTTTTCCGGTGCTTCATAGGGCGAATCAATACCGGTGAAATTTTTCAGATCTCCGGCCCGCGCCAACTTATAAAGGCCCTTCGGGTCTCTTGCCTCGCAGACTTCAAGTGGCGTATCAACGAAGATTTCCAGAAATTCCTTTTCATCAAACAATTCCCGCGCAGCTTGCCGTTCCGAGCCGAACGGAGAAATAAACGAGACAAGCACGATCATTCCTGCATCGACGAACAGTTTCGCCGTTTCCGAAACACGTCGTAAATTTTCCACCCGATCCGCATCGGTAAAGCCAAGATCACGACAAAGGCCGTGGCGTACGTTGTCGCCATCAAGCGCATAGGTGAAATGACCCTGTTGATGCAGCATCTGCTCGACCAGACTTGCAATCGCAGATTTGCCGGAACCCGAAAGCCCGGTAAACCACAAAACACAAGGGGTCTGATGCATCGCACCCGAACGGTCGGACTTGCTTATCTTCAGGTCCTGCCAGTGAATATTGGTGGCCCGTCGCAGCCCGTGCTTGATCATGCAAATGGCGACAAGCACGTCACTTTGTTTGTCAACTAACTGGAAATAACCGGCCTGTCGGTTTTCGGCGAACGGTGCGAATTCGATCGGTTTTTCAAGCGAGATATTGGCGTAGCCGATGTCACCGCTATGCAGGCTTTTGGCCGCCCGCTGCTCCAGGGTATCCGGACTGATGCGGTGCTTCAGATCACTGATGCTGGCATCTGTGACATTCTCGTTCATGGTCAATTGATATTGCCTGCCGGGTAACATCGGCTCATCTGATTTCCAGTAGATATGGATAGCAAACTGGTCTGATGATTGCAGCGGAGTATCGTCCTCGCCGACGCCTTTCTCCTGCCCCGGTTTGGCCAGTAATTCGCTGAGCGACATGCCGTCATACCAGGAAGGTCGGCCGGCCGGTCCGATGTGACTATAGGCACGAAAATCGACCGGCACGATGGTCAGTTCCTGATCGTCGAACCCGGTGGAATATTCCGAATATTCGGCTTTTAGCGCTTCGAAACGTTCCTTCGAGCCATCCGCCATTGTCGTCGTGTCAACCGCCAAAATGACATGTGGAATTGCCGCAAGGCCACCCACCATCTTGCTCCAGAAATCACGTTTTTCCAGACCAAATGCCGAATCGGCGATCAACAGCAAAATGTCCGCCTGGCCCGAAAGCACGACTTCGTTGAATGCTTGATGTTCCTGACCCGAGAGATCGGTAATCACCAGGTTTTGCGCACCATCGAAAAAGGTGGGAACCGGGCGGGCCGTACCGCTTTCGATTGGCGCTGCGTTCGGATACAGCATTGATCGTGCTTTGTCGCCGGCAAGATAGGGCGGAGCGACCAGGATCACCCTACTGTCGGACCTGGTTTCATGGGATGCGTTGTCAGTAATATCAGGCTCGATTTCCATGAGGTTGCCCTTCCAAAAAGCAGCAAGTCAAAACTCATTTCAGGCATAGATCAGCCAAGTGCTTGATCCACCTATTGCCGATAGGCACGCGCGATGAAAAACGGATTTTTATATCCCTGCGCAACTTTGCCATACATCAATGGCTCACCATCTTCCATCACTACCTCACCGCCGGCGGCCAAAAGAACCGCGTGACCGGCGGCAGTATCCCATTCCATTGTCGGTCCAAATCGCGGATAAAGATCAGCTTGTCCGTCTGCCAGCAAGCAGAATTTCAAAGATGATCCGGCGCTTTTCAAATCGGCTACCTTCAGCTTTTCAAGATAGGCTTTGGTCTCTTCGGTCATGTGAGATTTGCTGGCGACCGCCCTTACCCCCTCTTTCGGCGCCGGTGCGGTTAGTATTGGCCGTAAACCAAGATCATCAATAGTGTCAAATCGAGCATCATTGGCAACGGTTCCGGCAAAGGCGCTGGTTGGACTGAGCGTAAGGAACAATTGTTCGATGGCCGGCGCATAGACCAGGCCAAACACCGGAACCCCATGTTCGATCATGGCGATATTGACGGTGAATTCGTCACTTTTTTGAATAAATTCCCTGGTGCCGTCAAGCGGATCCACCAGGAAAAAACAATCGCCAATGGATGGAATATTCCCTTCACTCGCAGCTTCTTCCGCGACCACGGGAATATCTGGCGCAACGGCACTCAGTTGATCCAGAATTATTCCTTCAGCGATGCGATCAGCAATAGTGACCGGGCTGTTGTCCTTTTTGGTATCGACCGTAAAATCCTGGCGATAAACGTCCATCTCCGCACTGCCGGCTTTCAGTGCCGCGCGGATCATGTTGACGGCCAAGTGCCGGTATCTGTCTTCTGCCAGCATGGAAATAACACTGCTCCCGATTTGTGCGTGGCGCTTGCCAGTAATGAAAGAATGCCAATTAAAACCAAATTGGAAAATAACTCAAATTGAATGTGGTATCATTTGTAATTCTGGCGTTGCTCAATAGCTTCTCTTGGCAGGGCAGATTGCAGGAGCGCCAGGGTCAGGACCCGTTAATCCAAACGGTGTTGTACGGCTGGGGTGGGGCCACTTAAGACCTTGAGCTTTTGTCGCAGATGTGATGGCCAAGTAGGAGCTGCAGGAGCAGGAATGGCCCCATGCGGCCACCGGTCTGATTTGGTCAATGCCGGCAGAGCGGCAGCTTCTTGATATTCAAGCGTTCAGCACCAGCGACAAAGATATTCTATAGCCCGTCTATCAAAATTTCATGTACAAAATGATCAAAGACAAGGAAGACATGATAATTTCGGTGTGAAGCGAAGTTTTTAGAAAGATCAATCTCGACAAAATTCAGATTAAGGTTTAAAGTGATCTGTGTTGTTCAAGATGCTGGGATGTGATGATTGCTTTATAACCAAGGTAAGCAGCAATGAATTTAATCGAGGGATTGAAACGTTCTAAATTTGTCATTGCAGCATTGACAATCGTCGCTATTGTCGGCGGCGTAGTCAAATTTTGGGAAAATATTGAGTTCCTTTACGAAAAGCTGGTTAAGCCGCCAGACGGGTCCAATTTGGCCTTCGAAGTTCACGGGTTTCGCATAAAGGGCACTAGTACTAAAAAATCCGTCGGTGAAATTGTCACTGAGAGAATAACCACTACTCCGGAATTTCATGCAGAATTCTTCATCAAAAATAGTGGTAATCACCCCGCAATCGTGAAGCAGGCTGCATTCATCGACAAAAGCAATAATGATGTATTCCGGTGTTATTTTGGAGAAGATTTGGCAGGCGTTACGATAGCACCATCTGGCACGAATACCTACAAATGTTCCAGTCATATACCTGATATAACAATACAAGATATTCAAAAAGAATCTGAGCGCCTGCAACAATACCTTAAAGAGGAAACAGACCGCATTTGCGGCACAAAATTGCGTTATGTTGATGCTGTTGAAGGTTTACTGGAACAACAAAAATCATTGCGTGATTGCTAAGTTAACAGAGCATCTGTCCGAAAGTAATCACCTTGTTCAACGATGCCCAAATTGGGCTCGGACTGGTCGTGCCGTCATTTGGCCGAACGACTACTTTTGAGACAAAGAGAAACTGGGACGTGTGTCGCAGTCTGAACAAACTTTTAGAACAGGAACGGTAAAAAATCCACAATTCGGCCATTTGCTTCAAGGATCAAAATCTGGTGCAGGATGTGTTTTAATACCAGACGCAGTTGATCTCGTGCCACCAAAAAAACCGAGCGTCATTGGCCCCGGCCAACCTTGAGCCACAAGTCCCAATTGCTTTGCTCAAAATCCGCCGATCAAACCGGCCAACGATGATGGCACAGGGTGATCTTTGTTGCAGTTGGTATAAGCGGGCAGGAGGACCTGCTCATGTCTCAACCCTGTTGGCTGAGCAACACTCAACTTGAGCGCATCATTTTTTTTCGCCGAACAAAATATTCGATAGGCATTTTACGTAAACTGCGATATGGAACGCTTATCCATTTGATCAAGAAGCTGAACAAGCGGACACCGTATCACCGCGATTAACAAGAAGGAAAATTACATGTCGCTGACAGAACTCACCGAGGGAATGAAAACCCGTATTGCCGAAAAAGGAGCCATTGACGGCAAGGTCGTGCTGTTCGATTTCGGTGATGATGGTGCTATCCGCGTCGATGGAACGGGTGATGATCCGGTTGTTGACAATGAAACGGGTGAAGCCGATTGCACAATTGGTCTTTCAATCGATGATTTTGCTGAAATTTCCGCAGGTGATCTCAATGCTCAGATGGCGTTTATGTCGGGAAAATTATCAGTCGACGGCGACATGGGCATCGCTATGCAGCTGGGTTCGCTATTAGAATAACGTGCATTGGCGATAAGGATCAAAGTTGGTGATTGGGCAGTTTCAACAAAACGCCCTCTGATCGTCGGCCACGGAACCCGAGGATGACGATATTAGAAGCTTTTCCCTTCCGGATCGACCCAATAATTGGCCGTGCCGTCCTATTCTGAGTTGACATTAGAACAGTCCTCCCAAGATCAATGCCGTGATTACAAGCCGCCATTGGCTCGGCCCGATAGCCGCAGACAGACACGACATTTGATCTTGCTGGATGATATCAAATAAGCCCCCAGGGCCAAACCTGGTGGGCTTTCTTGATCGGTTATTTCACCATCCACAACATGTCGAGCGGATGCTTTTTCTTGCCGGCATCTTCGCCAATCATCAACGTGCCGTCATTCATCGCAAGAATATTATCTGGACTTGCCGGCAGGTTCATATCGCATTTTCCGTCTGCCGTGGTTTTTCCGATGACGTGGGGTTCAATGCGCGTAATGCTATAGTCTGCGCCGGTTTGAGCGGCATAGACACCGCCACACTTTTCCTTGTCCAGTGCAATGGCGCCAGGTTTGGTATCGTCGCGCTTGCCGGTGGCCCAATCGGGATCGCCCCAGGTTTTATCCATGGTCCAGGAAATGGCCGATGCGCCGATATAGACCATATTGCCGTGGGAGGTAACGCCCTCAAGCTTGTCCCACTCATTGGTTGCACCAAGGGCCGCGGCGGCACGGCGGCTTTCAAGAAACGCCGGACGGTCATCCTTGTAGGAACTCACGGTTCCGTCACCATTGATGTCTTTTCCGGTGCGTCCCTCGGCCCAATTGGAGACATCCTCGACGGAAACATAGTTCGATTTGCCGTCGACATAGTCAGCAACCTTGACATTGTCATATTCGGCAATCCAGCTGCTCACCTGCGCATTGTTGGAATGGCCAAGCATGATCCATTCGACATTGAAGCCGGCGCGGTGGGGATCGGATGTGCTGTCCTGGGCAAGTTTGGCTGCATAAAGCGTGCCAGCGCTCAAATCGCCCTTGTGATCAGCGACAAACTTGAACAGAACACCACCTGAGGCTGTGTTGTAGACCTTGTGATTGTACTGTGCTGAATCGTCATCGCTCATATAGACCGTTTTCATATCCGGCATCACCGCCGCCGACTCATGGCTCAAGCGACCGGTGACATAGTGTTTGACCAGTTCGACACCATCTTGCGCCGCAGCGTTGTTAATCTCGAACATATAGCCATAGCGGTAGGGATTGGACATTTTGCCCAGATACTTGTTCATGTTCTTGGGCTTGATATAGGTGATGTCATTACCGCCGCGGAAACTGGCGCGTTCGTCATCATCGTGATTGTCGGGGTGGTTCCACACGGCCGTGTTGTAGAAAAAATATTCCTCTGCCAAAAGCGGGGTTCCCCAGGGGGTAACCGTGCCCGAACAAATCACCTGTCCGCCGTCAATCGAGCTTAAATCAATCATCTTTGACTGGTTCAAATCAGCCTGCCACTGACCATCAACGCGACTAAGTGATATGCGGCTGACAGCGCCCGCCCCATCTCGACCGGCACCCTCCCAGGCGGTATAGAGATAGGCGCTTTTGGCGCCACGTGGGACAAATCCGTTATAGTCGGGCGCATTGGACACATACATCAATTCACCCGCGGTGCTGTAAACACCGCCGAGAATCTTGCCGTCGCCAAGTGTATCGCCTGCCTTGCCGAAGGTGACATAATTGCCGCCGGTGGCATTGACCTTGCCGCGTTCGCCATCTCCCGGCATTTCCAGACTGTCGCCATTGAAAGTCCGGCTGTCAAAGCCGGCCAGATAACCGATCTGGGCAGGCGCTTTGTCTTCTTTATAATAATTACTTCCGCCCGGGTGTTGGGCGTTTAAAAACAGTTCTCCAAGGCCATTGGTGCCGAGCCCGGTAACCTCGGCGCCCTTGGGCATGGTGGCAATGCGGGTCAGTGTTTTATCGGCGGCAAATGCTGCGCTGCCGGTTAGAACGAAGGCGGTAAGGATGGTCGTGCTCAAAAGGTGTGAAGTGGTTTTCATGAAGTTTCTCCCTCGTGTTTTTTGTTGTACCCAAAGCACTCAATAATATTGTGTTTTTGGTATGAATGTTTTTTTGTTCCATACACTTATCCGAAAACCGGTGCCCACTTTTCGGGTGCATGGAGACTATGGTCAAAACTCTAGCGGAGATTGAAGTGAAAGAAAAGCCGGCATTGGGGGCTCAATTGAATTCATTGGAACAAGGCGCAATTGAAACCATGAACAGGCTCAAAATTGCCTTTCTTGCCGCTGAATGGGTGTTCGTGCTGGTCACTGGTGGCAAATCTCTTTATAGAAACGCCGGTATCAAGCCCCCAAGCGGCAGTGAAGCACTGGATTAAGACGTTGGCCGGCAGTCAGGAACTCATAGATCAGTATCGTGAAATCCATGCCAGTCAGAGCTATGGCACCACGGCGATACGCAATCTGCGGTTTATCCGGCCCGAGATCGAGCTACTGAAACCGGCGACAATCCTCGACTATGGCTGCGGCCAGTCGAACCTGATGGACGCGCTCAAGCTTGACTGCCCGGTTAAGACGAGCCGCTATGATCCGGCCATTGCGGCAATTGCTGACAAGCCGCCCGGCGTGTTCGATTTGCTCATTAATATCGACGTGCTTGAGCATATCGAGGAAGATGATTTGGATGAGGTGATCGCCGACATGCGGACTTCCTGCCGTAATGCGATCATCATTATCGACATGAAGCCGGCCAAGGCGATCTTGTTCGATGGCCGCAATGCCCATGTGACGGTCAGGCCACGCAGTTGGTGGCAAGAGCGTCTGTCGCGCCATTTCGATACTCTTGAGCCGGTTGCGACCGCGCGTTCGAGCCGGGCAGGTTTCAAGACCTGGTCACGGCCGAATGGAAGTGCTTTAGCTTATTCGATGAAGCGGATTAGAGAGACCGTGAGCTATTATCTCAAGCGGCTTAAGGGATCGCATCTAGGCCAATAGACGTCATCGTTTTCAGCCCTTGAGCATTAACCACAATCACCATGTTTTCCTTCCGATTCGTCGGCGGATATTGAATTTTGTCCCAATTGCGGGCAAATTCAGTTCAAATGCGGTGCAATGGCGAAAGCCGTTGTTAATACAGTCGAGAATTCAAGCCGAAGCTGCGGTGCAATTGCAACTGCAGCACGGAAGGAAAAGACATGCTACGCATTTTGACAAGAATTGGCCTGGCAATCGTTCTGGTGATGGCCTTCATGCCTTCTACGGCAGTCGATGCCAGCGCCGGTAAACGTTACAAGCGCCATCACGGAAAGTCGTATTCCCATTCAAGATCGTATCATCGTTCGAAAAGGGCGCGCCGGTATCGCAGCCACAAGGGTCACCATCGTTTTAAACGACGTAACCGGTATCGGCGGATTGTCTTGAACATTCCGTTCACCCGTCTCGGTAGCCAGAACAATTACAGCATCAGCCGTTACAAATCCTCAAGCGGGCCAAAAATCATCAATGTGCCCGAGGAATTGCGTCGTCGGCGGCTACAGGAACTACGGCGATAAGTCAGTTCACCAGATGACGATGGGCGGTATATAGGGCGATTGCAGCGGCATTGGAAACATTGAGCGATTTTATCGCGCCGGGCATGTCGAGCCGCGCCAGCGCATCGCAGGTTTTGCGGGTTTTCTGGCGCAATCCCTTGCCCTCGGCGCCGAGCACCAATGCGATCTGTTTGCCACCGTGAGGGGCGTTGGTCAGGGTTTGTTCAAGCTCAAAAGGTCCTTCGCTATCAAGGCCGACGCAAAAATACCCTTGATCGCCAAGCGCCTCAATGGCGCCTGCCAGATTGCCAATTTCGATATGATCAAGCATGTCCAGCGCACCGGAGGCGGCCTTGGCCATTACACCGGTTTCATGGGCACTGTGGCGTGATGTGGTGATTACCGCACCAGCATCCATGGCAACTGCGGTGCGCATGATGGCACCAACATTATGCGGGTCGGTGATCTGGTCCAGCACCAAAACCAGGCCGCTATGGTGCATGTCTTGTAGTGAAATACCCGCCAGTGGCGCTGCCTCAAGCACAATGCCCTGGTGAACAGCATCGCTGCCGGCGAGCCTGTTTAGTTCGTGCAGATCAACTATTTCGGCCTCTAGCGGCGCATAGAGTTCGGCTGCAACACTTAGGCGTGCCAGGGCGTTTTGGGTCGCCAGGAGCCGCAATTTCTTTCTCGCCGGATTGGCAAGAGCCGCCCGCACCGTGTGCATGCCATAGAGCCGCACATGATCGAAGTTGCGCTTTGACCGGCGATTGGCCTGGTGGCCTGGCTTGGAATTGTGGCGGAGTGGTTTTGAGCGTTTCATTGGCCGCTTATACAGCCCGGTTGCAGGGTATGAAACCCTGCGCGAAAATTTGCCCAACATCGT
Source organism: Rhizobiaceae bacterium (assembly GCA_965248135.1). Classification (GTDB taxonomy): domain Bacteria; phylum Pseudomonadota; class Alphaproteobacteria; order Rhizobiales; family Rhizobiaceae; genus SZUA-100. The sequence goes on from CBDFIN010000009.1 coordinate 214,304, forward strand.
GACAGCAACGCCATCACCGCCATTTGATGATTGACAGTTGGCCTGCACACCGGCATAACGCCGCCGATGATCCGCCGCTTTGTCAAGGCCGGATCAACCGCAAACTCTTTGGTGTGTTCCAACTGATAATGGAGGAGTGTCCGAGTGGTTAAAGGAGACGGACTGTAAATCCGTTCGCTTAGCGTACGCTGGTTCGAATCCAGCCTCCTCCACCATCGTCAGTCAGGACCAATCGCGGGTGTAGCTCAATGGTAGAGCAGCAGCCTTCCAAGCTGAATACGTGGGTTCGATTCCCATCACCCGCTCCATACAACCTATTGAATATACTGCTGTTTTACGATTGAGCACTTTTCCCGTTACATTGCGGTACACTCGCGTTTCACTCTGTGTATTTTCGCCTAGCCTTGGCAATCATGGTATTGTTTTCAAGCACTCCATTTCTGATGTACCGGCGAGTAGTTTTTCGGCTTGAATGGGTCGCCATTTTGCGTACCGCCTCAAGATCATTTGTGGCCTGCTCTGCTTCTGATAAGGCGCCGGCACGGCTATCCATTGACCAGATTTCATCCGGCACACCTGCGATTCGGGCAAGGCTGCGCCGGTCATGAGCATAGATATTCTCACGATATGGAACCCCGGTGGTTTCGGAAACAATTAGCGGGCCGATATTTGGCAGATTGATTTTCTCTAGAACGTCCATGACAAGCGGGCATTCCCTTAAATCAAACTGCGCAAATGTACCCGTCTTGCTTGTTGCCTCGATAGTCAAAATCTGTTCTGAGTCAATTGATTGGGCGGTCGGTCCGGTCCATCGTGTGTTGCCGCGGATATTGCCGCCTTCACCTTTCTTGACCGGTTGCCATAAACCAATGATATCGATCCTGCGCAGGGCCGTATCCCACTGTATAGCCTGTGTGAGGGCAATCGAGTGTTTTCCGGTCTCCAATTGCCAACCGAACAATGGCTTGCGCGTGGCGGCGTTCCATTTTGACGTGGCGAGGCTTTGGAGCCTCAAACCGCATCAATGAAAGTATCTCGCGGGCAACAATGCAATCCTGATAACGTTGTGTTACGCCATATGACGTAATTATTCCCAATTTCCTGATGGCATTGTGGGCGCGATGTTTCTTTCCTTCCTTGCCCCAGCCTTCATACCAGCGGCGAAAATCATCTCCTGTTAAAGCGTTTATAGCTGCCCTGCCCGCTGACTTTTCAATCAATCTTAATGCCGGGTCATAGTCGCGTTTTTTGGTAGCATATTTTAATTGCCGGTAGGGCGAGGTTTCATTGATTCGGTACATATGAATCAGGCCGTCAATCTTGCCTGTATATCGTGGTTTTTGGTGATATTTTCCAGATTGTCAACGGCGGATAGCGAGCCAAGAGCGAGCCGGGCGAATAGACAATGAAAAATTGTCTCACTGCTACTCACAACTTGCGCTACGGCCTGCGGCTCGCTCGTCGCTCGCTCTGAAGTAAAGCGCCGTTCACCCGGCCTGGCGCGACGTGTGCGCGCTATTTGCCGCCTGCGATGCGTTGGAAGGGGTAGAAGGCGCCGGCGATGTGAGGGCTTTTTTGGAAAAGAAAGCCGTCACCCGGCTGCGCGGCGCCGACATGCAGCTGGCCGCAACGGGCTGGTGGAAAAAGGAGGTGACGTGATGGCTGATTTACGCGGCTTCCTCAATCGAAATCACCAGCCGTTTGCCCAGAACCGCAAGAGCTGCTTCCAGCATGGGCGTTTTGGTGGCGTGGTCGGGATTGAGAATGCGCCTTGCCTCGCCCTCGCTCTTTTCCAACCTGCGGGCAAGTTCGGTCTTGGAAATTTCGGCGGCGGTGAATGCATCCAGCACCGCAAGCTTGAGCGCCTGGTGGCCGGGCAGGCTGATTTCCGCTCCGCTTGTAGCCGCTGGCTGCGGCATGGCAAGGCCGCGCTCATAATAGGTCAACAGGCCACAAAACAGCGCATCGACGGAATTGAAGATTGCGTCTGCGCGCGTGCGGCCATGAGCGATCGCCTCCGGCACATCGGTAAAACTGGCGAGATAGCCGCCGCCGGGGTCTTTTTCCAGGGTGGCAAGATAGTGGTATTTCATGCCTCTTCCTCACTCTCGGTTTGCGGGGTGCTAGTGGTCTGGCCGAAACGCTTGAATCCCTTTTCAGCACGTTCTTTTTCAAGCGTTTTGGCCACAAAGACCACTAGTAACTTATTGAATTCTAGTGGTTCTTATGATTCCAACATTTGCCATAAATACGAGCCGCTGGCGGATGCAAATGTTGGTACAGAACCACTAGAGCCCCAGTTGCTTTTTGATACGCGAAACGGGGTGAGTTCACCGCTTTGAATGGTGCTGGCGCGATCACCCAGATAAACCCGGTAGTGCGAACCCTTCACCTCGATTATTATGAACCACTTTTTGATTGGGGGAAATGATGATTATCAAGCGCAAAAGATCGTCTGAATTCGCCATCATTTCCAATCGGCTTGCCAATGATAAAGCGCTTTCTTTCGAGGCCCGTGGGGTGCTGGTTTATCTGTTGTCCAAGCCGGATAACTGGGAGGTGAAAATCAGCGATATTTAACGACCGGTTGCGCATTGATCTGCCGCGAAAAACCAAACTCCATCAACACTCACAACACGATATTGCGGATTTGGCACTTCTATACAACAACACACCCAGAAAATGCCTCGGATACAGAACTCCATCCGTTTTCCAACTTCAACGAAATAGGTGCGGCACTTGAAATGTGAATCCAGCGGGCTCCGCCGTTGACACATTCAAGCAAGCGCTGTCAGTCAGCCGGGCTAAATATCAAAATAGCAATTGAATAATCTGTGCGAAGGCGCTATCCCGCTTCACAATCGCTGATTGGCTTGCGGCCAGAGGCTGTGATCAATGCTGAGCAAGCAGGAATAAAGAAAAGCGATCCCGATGCCCCCTTGGCGAAATTGGTATACGCAGCAGACTTAAAATCTGTAGGTCGAAAGACCGTGCCGGTTCAAGTCCGGCAGGGGGCACCAACGGCTTTGCCAAGCGGCAGAGTTCTGTGTCTAACCTGTTGATTTAACTGGGTTTAGAGTTTTCCTCAAATTTAACGAAATCGAGAATGTAGCTCGATTTGTAGCTAAGTTGAGGAAATTCAATGCGTGTTTTGCATTTGAAGCAGATTGGCGATGTTTGGCATTACCAGCGCCGCAGGCCAAAAGAATTCGTAGATGTTGAAAAACGAGCGCTTATTCGATTCTCGTTGAAGACGAGAGATTTCAATCAGGCCAAAATACTAGCAGCACAACAATCGGCAGAATTGGACATTCAATGGCAGAATGCCAAAGAAAGAGGTGTTTCCATTGATTCTGACAACGCTATCAAACGCTTCACCACCGCCACTGCAATAACCCGTGATCTGGAGCTGGACTACAAGCCTGCCAGTGAGATTACCGATGATGAACTGCTCAAACGGCTTCGTATGTTGGTCCTCGGAGAAAATACTTTGGGAGAGCAAAAAGCCATCCTTGGCCTGATTGAAGAACCTTTAATTTCCCTACCGCAAGCCTTTGATCGGTTTTGGGACTATATCCAAGATGAATGGATGGCGTTAAATAAAGACCAAATCAGGGTTAAACGAAATATCTATCTCAAGGCCATTCGCAGTTTTGAAAAAGCCGTTGGATTAATACCGCTTCATGAACTTGAACGAAAACATGCCATGGCTTTTCGAGCATGGTGGCTAAAACGCATCGAGAGAAAAGGCCTCAAGCCATATACCGCAAATCGCGAGATAAACTGTTTGCGCCGAATGGTCGCTACAAATTTCGACATAGACTGTGTGGAACGACCCAATCCGTTTCAGCGGGTACGTCTGAAAGATACCAAAGAACGGTCCCGCCAACCTTTCGCTACCGAGTTTATTAAGAATGTCCTGCTTGAGCCAAATGCACTGAGCGGACTGAAGCCTGGGCTGGAGATTTTGGTGCGAATGCTGATTAATACCGGAGCCAGACCCAGCGAGTTGCTCGGATTGGAACTGGCAGATATCGACCTTACCGCTCCAGTACCGTTTATCCATATAAGGTCAAACAAAACCCATGCACTCAAAACCGCTCATTCCGAAAGACAAATTCCGCTCGTAGGAGTTTCACTTCAGGCCGCGAAGAAACTTGTGGCAGGCAGTGGTTGGGGAAAGTGGCAGGGGAAAAACATGTATGCGACAGGCCAGATCAACAAATACTTCCGGCAATCTGGATTAGTAACAGAAAAAGACAAAAGCCTCTATTCCTTGCGCCACTGGTTTCAGGATCAACTAACCAAAAATGATGTGGTTGATCGCGCCCAGGCTCAACTCATGGGGCACAAATTTCAACGCCCAAAATACGGTTTTGGCAAGGAGCTTTCGGAGCTAAAGGTGATTATTGAGAAGTTTGCCTTGTGATCGCATTGAGGCGAGCTTGGGATTTGCGGAGGGTTTTCTGATTTTCAAATATCGAGACAATTCTGTGATGCAGTCTCAGAATCGCAGAATGCTCTCTGTCCTCGTTTGCCGATGAAAGAAGCCTGGCCAGCAGCCGTTCCATTTCGGCCAGTTCCTGTTTTTGCAATACTTCCATTCCAGTAAGCTGGAGGTTGAAGTGCAGATCCACAATCCGCAGAACTCTGGCGGTATTCAATGGTTTTCCGCTGGAGATATCAAGATTATTAAGCTCTTATGTTTCCGAGTAATAATCACTCTCGCTTTTTCGAAAAGCGGCACTTTGTGGCGGGTTGTTTTGACAGTCTGGCTGTATTCCCGACAATGAAAGTGTGTCCATCATGCAACTGGTGTCCAAAGGGTCGATAAAGTTCACTGAGTGAGCCTGATCTGGTCATTATAACGCACGCTTTTCGAAAAAGCGGAACCAGCGAGATTGGTGGCACGTCCTCTAACTCCCTTCACATGAAAAATCCTGCCGAGCCGTGGAACAAGGGGCGGGCTGTTGGTCAAAAACGCCCATTCACGATTGAGCAGATCGCCCAAATCACCCGAACACTGGAATCAGAAAAACAGTTTCGTGATCTCTGCCTGTTTTGTCTTGGGATCGACACCATGTTGCGGAGTGCCGATCTGGTGCGTTTGACTGTTGCCGACGTGATGGATGCCAACGGCGAACCCAGGAGGGAAATAGCCTGGGTTCAGGGGAAAACCCGCAATCCTGTAAAATCTGCAATCACACCATACACAGAATCTGCCATTGCCTGCTGGATTGCTTCAGCAAAAATGCAGTCATCAGATTTCCTTTTCACCGCCAAACGAGGCGACCAAACCTCACCCCTGTCCGCCAACTATCTCCGCCGTCTGGTGAAGAAATGGGCCACCATGATAGGGCTCGACCCTGCCGATTACGCTGGCCATAGCCTTCGGCGAACCAAACCAGCATTCATGTATGCGAGAGGTGTCCAGCCACCATCTTTGCGGCTTCTGCTCGGACAGAAGAGCCTGGAATCCACCCAAGCCTATCTCGGAATTGACCAAAACGAAGCCCTTGCGCTCGCCCGTAAATTTGACTGCTTCAAGGAGGAAATCTAATGCACAATAATTTTGATCGAACCAATAGAAAACCAACACCAATTTCAACTGTCAAGACCACCTGTTTTTCCCTTTCTGCAAGCAGGTTTTCGCATTTCTCTAAATTACCATTGACTTGCAAAAACGCTCAATCGCCGGTGCTGTCATTTTCGGTTTTTCGTCAAGAAAGTTTGACAAAATCACTAAAATCCCTAGAAAATAGAGTTACTTATCTAACTTCTTTCAAAATGGGAAAGTTTGAGAAATCAGCGGCTGTTGGTGCGGCGATGCTTGGGGTTATGGCAACCGGAGTGGAGGCTCAAGAAAAACTGGCCTTCAATATGGAAGGGATCAGCCCGCAAGTGGCCGAACAAGTGACCTTGATCCAGACCCACATGCAGGCCTGCCTGGAGAAATATGGGGCCAAATACAAGAAATATGAGGTGAGATATAAAGACAAGCCGAAAAAACTCAAACGGCTCAATTTTGCTTGGAAAAGGGTCGGAAAAACTTGCCAATCAATAGGAGAATTCCAGGCACGCAGTGACCAGTTGCGCCAAGATATAGCCGCATCAAAAGACCGAGTAGAGAAACTTAAGGAACAATCCAAAGCCTACCGGGCCGAGTCTGCGGCGATAAAGGCCCGAATGGACGAAATGACCCAACGGGTTGGAAATGCGGCGTTGTGCGAAATACGCACCAAAAGAAGCTGGCAAGACTGTGCCAATGAAGCCGGTGTCTATGAACTGGCACGCAGAATGGAGCAAGGGTGATTTCTGGCAGAATGTTTGGCGTAATATGGCTTTCATGGTAAAATAAACCATTGAAAACTATGAACCTTTCATCTGTAAGCCTGCCAAAACCCATTGTTCCGAATTCAATTCGGCCAGATACCCCCATAACCAAAGACATTGTGGATCACATTGACCGAAAGCTTGTATCGGGTCAGGGTTTGTTTGTGGTTGATTTTACCGGCACGCTTACCCGCATTATCTGTGCTCGGTTGCCACATCACAGAGCCAAAGACGTGTTTTTCTTTGATCCGCTGAACGCACAGCGGACAATTTCCTGCAATTTTTTGACCACCTATCCAGATGAAGACCCAACAGTGATGGTTACCGAAGCGGTTCGGTTGTTTCAGTTGCTATATGGCAATGAACTGAGCTTTGATGAAGCCGAACTTTTGGGGCTTGGTATTCTTACTCTGCAAGAAATCATTGATCAGAATCAGGGGTTTGAACCAGAGTTTCTTTGCCCGATGTACCTGATAGGAATGCTTCTGGAGCCGAAATATCGCAAAGCGTTTACCGAAGGTGTCTGGAATGACACCTTGCGTCAGCGGTGGCAACAATGGGAACACACCGGAAACAAGACCTCCCTGATGAGACTGGCCGAAAAACTCAAATTCCTTATGACCGATCCCCGCATTGCCTTGAGCATCAATGCACCCCAAAGCACATCACTTTATCCAGGTTTTGATGTCGGAGAGGTTGCCAAGTCAGGGAAAATTGCCCTGATTACCATTCCCCAACATGATCTGAGCGATAAAGTAGCCCGATATCTGGCTGCTGTATTTTTCTCCCGGTTTGAACGAGCCGCTCCCAAAGGGTTTCCTTTGGAGGATTGCTACTTTTTCAACGGTTCTGCGACCATGACCGAGGATTTTATTTACGATGTCCCTTCAGAGAGAAATGCTATTGTGGGCATGGAAGCCACACTTCGCAAATACAGTGCCTTCAAATACGGGCGAAAAAACTGCTTTGTGATTGCGGAGCAAAGAGCCATTCTGGGAGACACCCTGTTGGATTGTTTGGATCCGCTCTACCAGATCAGACGTAGTTTACCACCGGATTTGACCGAATACAGAAAGCCAAAATCCATTCGAAACGGTTGGCAATCATGAGCAAAATTGCCAGTTTCCCAACAAAGCACTATGATATCAAACAGATAAACTCCCCAACATGACACCTTCACCAGATCAGGCTCATTCCACTGCAGAAAGCAATCCGCAGAAACCGTCGCAATCGGTAAAACCAGCTGGTGAGGCTATCGCCGGACAAGCCAAGCGTGTCACTACCGCCCAGGAACTCAAACAAGCACACCAGAGTGCCGAAGCCCCGGAAAAACGCAAAGCTGCCATTGGTGAATGTGTGGAACTCCCCTGGAACTATTTCGACATTGACCCCAAAACGCCTGAAACGCTGAAAACTCTGGTCAATATTCTCTACGAATATGAATGCGAATATCGAGCCGATGATGATCCTGAATATGATGTGACAGAAGATGATGCAGATTTTTTGAAGGAAGGGATCATTGAGCCAGAAATGGCCGAAATTGGAAAAGCCACTGAAACCCAAACAAAGACTATCAATAAACAGGAACAGGCCAAAGCAGAAGACCAACGAACTGATACCGCAGACAAGGATAAATTGAAAACTGAGGCAGATCAGAAGGATCAGAGCCAATACACCCAGTTGGTCAGCAGTCCAGAATTCAAGAATAAATCTGCGGTGGAAAAACTCCAGCTCATTGCTAAACAATTCCCCGAGCAAGCCGAAGCCGCCCGAAGTTTTCTCAAAATCATCTCACTGGCACAAACACCCGAAGACCAGCAACTCATCACCCGAAAGGTGAATGGCTTGAATTTTGCCAAACTGCCTGATCCGGTAGCGTTCATTCAGCACCAGATTTTTGACACACCAGAACAGAAATCCGGTTTCAGCGAAAAATATCAGGAAACAATTGCCAAGGCCTACGGTATTCCCCGACTGAAAAATGCTACCGCGACGGACATCCGTGACAATACCGGTTTGAAACGACAGAAAATTGATCCGAAAACCGGTGAGGTGCACGAGGAGTATGTGTTCACCGAGGGCAACAAGATGTCGCTTGGACGTGAAGGGATGTATTCATATGTCACCGAAAGTGGTCAGAAAATGGTGGAAGTGGACGGTGAAGAATTTGCCATGCCCGAGGGCACCAGGCCAGAGTATCTTCGCAATTTCCTGGACTTTTTAAACATGCGCTCCAAACTGAGGGACGAAAAGCACCTGACGGAGTTTTTCGGTTGGCCATTGCATTCCACCCGAATGCCCTCTGAAATGCAGTTGAACCAGCTTCACCGCATCAGCGATGCCTTGCTTGGCGGTTCAAAAGAGCATGATGGCGACGTGCGGTATGACGACCAGACCGACAGTCTGGCGCGGATGATCTTTTTCGTCACCCAGAAAGGCCAAAGAGGTGGTGCGTTCCTGCCAAACAAAGTTGAGCCCAGCCTCAAGGGTCTTGGATTTTCTGCAACCACCTATGAGGCCATCGATATTGGTAGGCTGAAAACAGTCGGTTCGTATTTGCGTGAACATCCTTACATCAATGGCGAAGCGGTTTACACCCAATTGCAACAGCATCTTGATGGAATCGAGCCATATGAAGAGGCGGCATAGAATGTGCTGGATAGAGAACTAAGCAAAACCCCAACCAGAATGATTGGGGTTTTAAAGGGGGTAAGATTTCTCCCACCTCCACCACGGCTCGTGTTGCCGAATGGCACACCGTCAAGTTTTAGCACCTAACAACCAATTTCTACTTTAAAAATTTGAAAAAGCAAAAACCCCACCTCAGAGAGATGGGGTTCGTGGTTGCTAAATGGCCTATTTTGCCATCAGATTTGACACCATATGCATCAATTCTAATGCAATGATTTGAAAATGTCAAACAATTCAATACCATAGACAGGGCAATCGCATTTCAAAAGTTGTTTAGGAGTGAAAGCAGGAAATCATCATTCCAGCCAGCGCGTTTGAATTTTACGCGGTTTGATCCCTTGTCCTGATTTGCCTTTATGATGTTTAGTGCGATACGTCTGAGGGCTGCAAAATTGATCGGTGCGTTGTCTTTGCGAGCGCGATGGAGATCATCATTCATAATGACATCAAGCGACCAGTGAAGGCTGTTTTCAATTTGCCAATGCCCCCGAATAATGGTTGCAGCTTCCTGCGCTTGTGGGGGTTTTGACATGAGATAAACGCGTTCGCAGCGGCTTGATTTTCCGTTCATTTCACGTGTTGAAGTGACATGGACGAAGGTCTTGAGGCTTGGCCATTTGTGTGTGTCGTCAAGATATTGCGTAGTGCTGTAGACATGGTAACATCGCTCTTCAATGCGGCCATGGTTGGCGTCAGTTGAGATATATTCGTCAATATAATCAGTCTCTTGATCATCAATGAAGGCCCGCACATCCGCCTGCATATCGCCCTGATTGCCCTTCAGTTGCACACAGTAATCGCCGCCTTCACGCACGATCAACTCACAGGTCTCGCGTTGGCAATGCAGCGCGTCAGCAGTGATCGTCATGCCCTTGATGTCGAGCATTTTGATCAACTCACGTAGGGCCAAAATCTCGCCACCACCCTTGGCACTTTCGATAATACCGAGGCTCAAACGAGCCCCATGCGCAAAGGCGGTCACCACGTTCAGGCCGGATTGATTGGCGGCCCTGTCAAAGGTGCGACGCATCTCTTTGCCGTCAATGGCGATGGCGGGTTGGGCATCGCGTGCCTGGGCAAAATCAGCACGGAACTTCTCAAACAGGCGTTGAAAGCTTGCGGGCTTAAGCAACCGAAACAGCCGTGAAAACGTGTCGTGACACGGCGTGCCATTCGGCAATTCGAGAAAATCGCGCAGAAATTCTTCCTTCGCATGGCCAAAATCGGCCATATCCACCGCAGTTTCGCCGCCACACAAGGCACATAAAAGGCTGATTGTCATGATGTCACAAAACTTGTGACGGCAGGCATTGCCCGTGCGTGGATCGTCTATATCATTGAAATAGCTTATGATTGTTGACATCTTGAGGCTCCATATCGTGATGGAACCTCAAGAATCTATTCAGGCATATTTGTCAAACCCCAAATGCGATTCCCCTGATTGACGCATCAGGGCAATCGCATTTCAAAAGTTGTTTAGGAGTGAAAGCAGGAAATCATCATTCCAGCCAGCGCGTTTGAATTTTACGCGGTTTGATCCCTTGTCCTGATTTGCCTTTATGATGTTTAGTGCGATACGTCTGAGGGCTGCAAAATTGATCGGTGCGTTGTCTTTGCGAGCGCGATGGAGATCATCATTCATAATGACATCAAGCGACCAGTGAAGGCTGTTTTCAATTTGCCAATGCCCCCGAATAATGGTTGCAGCTTCCTGCGCTTGTGGGGGTTTTGACATGAGATAAACGCGTTCGCAGCGGCTTGATTTTCCGTTCATTTCACGTGTTGAAGTGACATGGACGAAGGTCTTGAGGCTTGGCCATTTGTGTGTGTCGTCAAGATATTGCGTAGTGCTGTAGACATGGTAACATCGCTCTTCAATGCGGCCATGGTTGGCGTCAGTTGAGATATATTCGTCAATATAATCAGTCTCTTGATCATCAATGAAGGCCCGCACATCCGCCTGCATATCGCCCTGATTGCCCTTCAGTTGCACACAGTAATCGCCGCCTTCACGCACGATCAACTCACAGGTCTCGCGTTGGCAATGCAGCGCGTCAGCAGTGATCGTCATGCCCTTGATGTCGAGCATTTTGATCAACTCACGTAGGGCCAAAATCTCGCCACCACCCTTGGCACTTTCGATAATACCGAGGCTCAAACGAGCCCCATGCGCAAAGGCGGTCACCACGTTCAGGCCGGATTGATTGGCGGCCCTGTCAAAGGTGCGACGCATCTCTTTGCCGTCAATGGCGATGGCGGGTTGGGCATCGCGTGCCTGGGCAAAATCAGCACGGAACTTCTCAAACAGGCGTTGAAAGCTTGCGGGCTTAAGCAACCGAAACAGCCGTGAAAACGTGTCGTGTCACGGCGTGCCATTCGGCAATTCGAGAAAATCGCGCAGAAATTCTTCCTTCGCATGGCCAAAATCGGCCATATCCACCGCAGTTTCGCCGCCACACAAGGCACATAAAAGGCTGATTGTCATGATGTCACAAAACTTGTGACGGCAGGCATTGCCCGTGCGTGGATCGTCTATATCATTGAAATAGCTTATGATTGTTGACATCTTGAGGCTCCATATCGTGATGGAACCTCAAGAATCTATTCAGGCATATTTGTCAAACCCCAAATGCGATTCCCCTGATTGACGCATCCTTTGGTTTCCTGTCGAGTTGTAATGGTTGATGAAAAACAATGTTGCTTTGCCCAGCAGACAAACGCCAAACCGCGCACCGAATGGGAACGTTGCCATGAACGCACCTCAATATATCTTCAAGGCCAGCGATAAACCTTCTCTTGGCTGGCATGACGTACCGCTGATTGTGGCGACCGACGAAAGCGTTAAAGAATATGGCCGGTTGGTCGACGATCCTGAAAATTTCGATATTGAGATTGTGCGGTGGCCGGCATCCGGCTGGCGGCCGGTTGACGAAGACACCGGCGATGAAGGCGGCTTCGTTGAAGGCATTTTTTACGGCGAGTGGAAGGGCGATGTTCTTTACGGTTCCAACGAGGCGGTAAATGGAAATTATGTTTTGGGCTGGTCGACCGATCCGCAAACTGCGCGCACCGAAAAACAAACCGTATCACGTGAAAAAGTGTTGCTTTGGCACATGAATTACCACCCCGATGGGGGGCAGTTATTCTATCCGCTGGACCGTCAGCCGTTCGTCATACCGGCGGCGCTGCCAGGTGATGATCTGACGCCCGACAAGGTGGTGGCGTTTTGGTGCGACGGCACGCGGGGGCTCTATATTCATCCCAATATCTGGCACGAGGGGATTTTCCCGGTCGAAGATCGCCAGCGGTTTTTAGATCGACAGGGCAGGGTTCATGCCCGGGTAAGCTGCGATATTGGCGAAGAATTCGGCGTTTATCTCTCGGTTCCGTTGACCCACAGTTGAGGTATGGCAGCACGGAATATCAGAAAACGAAGGCGGCGCCTCACTCCGGCAAACAGATCTGCTTACCCAAAATTGCCTTAAAGGTTTTATAAACCAGCACGGCAATCACCGCTGTCAACAGGCCAAGCAGCGCCAGCGCCAAAGCGTAAAACCCAGCTATGGCGGTTTTTTCATGCATGACGAATGTGGCAATGGTCATCGCCGCCAGCGGAAATGAATAGGCCCACCAGGAAAGGAAAAACGGCAGCTTGAAAAACCGCAGTGCCTGGGTGAGCAAAAACAGGGTGAAGAACAATCCGATATAATAAAGAATGCGCGCAAAGCTGTCGACATCGCCGACCAGTTTGACCCAGGAAACAAAGCCAATTGCCGGTGGCGCGATTAATATGAACATCGTTGGCAACAACCGCACTGGCAAGGGGTCGTGGAACAAAATCCTGTTGAAAACAATGACCAGAAGAATAATCCAAAATATCATGCCGACGGAGAAATAGAACCACGATATTTCCGTATAACCGAACGTCACGCCGGAGATTGGCACCATTACATTGCCAACCGCCGGGATAAACCAGGACGGGTTGATGTGGGCAATCTTGAAATGTCCGTGATTTATCCAGCTGTTTAATACGAACAGCATCAAACTTAAATGCAATATGATGCCCACCAGCCACACGCCGTGGGCAAAACTCGGCACTGCCGGCAGAAAACACGCTGATAACAGGATCAGGGAAATCGATATTGCCGGGAAAAACGACAACTTGATCGGATGTTTCAACTCGTCCTTGATGGCGTTTGGATACCGTAGTGCCTTGGCGGTGTAGATTGCCATCAGCGCGATAAAAGCAAAGAGCGCGACAAAGCCCAGCACAAGACTGATTTCATCACCCATGCCGAGCGCTTCACCGCCCTTGTGCCAGGCAAGTGTCAGGCCGGAAAGCCCCATCACCATGGCGAAAAAAGAAACCGGGAAATGTTCCAACTGGGAAAATTCAGTTGTTTCCAGTTCGGTCATGAAGGGAATCCTTGTTTACATCAGATATTTCTAATATAAGCGAGGCGCGACCGCTTGTATAGGACAAAACCGCACATGCCGAGATCAAAATAACATGGGAGGGAAAGTTGAAAATCGCACCGCTACACCGGCCATAAACCGGCCGACAATTCAGTGACTGTCGTGCCGTTTGGCCCTGGAACAGGGCAGGGCATCTTCAACCTGTGGTGCGCAGGCGGCGAGCGTGGTATATTTGCAATAACTTTCGTAAAAAGTGTATTTTTATGCCAATTTGGAAAACTCTGGCTTGGACGTCCGGCCGAATTAGTTTAGAAGTTGCCCAGTATTGCCAATTCCGCGTAGGAAGTTAAGAACTTGATCAAATCCGTGACCTGTTTAAATCGCCTTTTGGCTGGTGCCGGGGCGCTTTTTGTTGGACTAACCGCCGCTGCAACCATCCTCCATGCGGAGGAGACAGTTGATCGTGCTTTACTTTCTAGTGCCGCCGTTGATGGCTACAACGTCAATATTCAGGCGCGAATGGGAACTCTCGATGGCATAGGAAATGGCATGATGGTGGCCTCGATTTCCGGCCCGATACCCCATTTTGATTCGTTCGGATTTCAGGCTGATTTTGCTGTTGGCGTTTATGATGGCAACAACATATCGATGAGCGAAGCGGCAGCCGCCCATTTGTTCTGGCGCCAGCCCGAAATTGGCATGGTTGGTATTTACGCGGATTTTGCTCGTCTCGACCCTCTACATTATGGCAGGCTGGGCTTCGAAGGCGCACTTTATCACGGCCAATGGAGCATCGATGCATTGCTTGGCATGGAATTCGGTCAAAATGTCAAAACCCGCTTTTTTGACGAGATCGATATTTCTTACCATTTTAACGAAAAATTCAAGGCGTCGATTGGCCACCGGATAATTTCGCGGGGGCATGTGGTGAACGCCGGTTTTGAAAAACAGTTTTCACAGCATTATGGCGGCATCTGGAGCTTTTTTGCTGAGGCTGAAGCCGGTGAGGATCACTTTTACCGAGCAAGTGCTGGTTTAAAGGTTGCATTTGGCACCGGCAGCGCCAGCACCTTGATGCAACGCGACCGCCATAGCGGCGTCATGGTGCGCATTCCGCGTAATCTTGCAAGTATTACCCAGTGCGGCCGGGTAGATGTGCCGTTCCGCGACCCGCAATGGCTGTATGATTTAGGGCTTGTAAGTCGCTTGAACTCCACTACTTGTGGTTCGAAATCCTATATCAACGGCCTTTCCTCGACAGGCATTTTTGATCAGTAGGTTAAAAAAATGCGGCCTGGCATCTTGGGCCGCCGGGCAATTTTCTTAGCCAAATAATTGCTCGCCCTGCTCGGCGATGACTTGTTTGGCCTTACGCAACGTGGCATCGTTGGCCTCATTGACAGAGTTGAACATATCGGCGCGGATCAACCGATGGGTCTTGGTCTCGCCGCCAATTTCCTTCGAAATTACACCGCACAACCGAAATTGCCCACCCTCGTTTTTGGGGGTGATCTGGATAAGGTAGCCCTCGTGTTCGATTGCTTCGGCCGGTGCGGTATCCTGGGTTGATCCACCGCCAAGCAGGCGTTTTAGAAATGACATGGTTGATCACCCTTCCAGTCTGATCTGCTGCGGCATGTCCTAGTGGAACGAATTTGACATTTGGTACCCACTTGCAGCTTCATTTATTTTTAAATATCAAATTCAAAAATTCCACTAGATTCAATATCTTGCCAGTGGTTCTTTTGATTCCAACATTTGCAAATATGGGTGCTGCAATGGGATGCAAATGTTGGAATTGAACCACTAGAGCATTTTTCGTTTAATTGGAGTCACTTAAAATGCTCTATCTCTTTGTTTTGACGCATATTCTTTTTGCGAAAACCGCACACACTTTTCGGGAATATGTCCTAGTGGTTCTGTACCAACATTTGCATCCGCCAGCGGCTCGTACTTATGGCAAATGTTGGAATCATAAGAACCACTAGAATTCAATAAGTTACTAGTGGTCTTTGTGGTCAAAACGCTTGAAAAAGAACGTGCTGAAAAGGGATTCAAGCGTTTCGGCCAGACCACTAGCTATCGAGAAAACTTCTCAATCGCCGGCTGCGGCTTGGATGTTTCAGTTTGCGGAGGGCCTTGGCTTCAATCTGCCGGATGCGCTCGCGTGTGACAGAGAACTGTTGGCCAACTTCCTCCAGCGTGTGGTCCGTATTCATACCGATACCAAAGCGCATGCGCAAAACCCGCTCCTCGCGTGGCGTCAGCGATGCCAGCACCCGGGTTGTTGTCTCACGCAAATTAGACTGTATCGCTGCATCAATCGGCAGCATGGCGTTCTTGTCTTCGATGAAATCGCCCAGATGACTGTCTTCTTCATCACCAATAGGCGTTTCGAGCGAAATGGGCTCCTTGGCAATTTTCAATACCTTGCGGACTTTCTCGAGCGGCATCGCCAATTTTTCCGCCAGTTCCTCAGGTGTCGGTTCTCGACCGATTTCGTGCAGCATCTGCCGTGAGGTGCGTACAATTTTGTTAATCGTTTCGATCATGTGGACAGGAATTCGAATAGTACGGGCCTGATCGGCAATCGAACGGGTGATCGCCTGGCGGATCCACCAGGTGGCATAGGTGGAAAACTTGTAGCCGCGCCGGTATTCGAACTTGTCGACGGCTTTCATCAACCCGATATTACCCTCCTGGATAAGATCGAGAAACTGCAGCCCGCGATTGGTGTATTTCTTGGCAATCGAAATCACCAGCCGCAAATTGGCCTCAACCATTTCCTTTTTGGCAATTGCCGCCTCGCGCTCGCCCTTTTGAACCATGTGGACGATACGGCGGAACTCCTGTGGCTCCAGCCCGGTTTCGGCCGCCAGCATCTGGATTTCCCCACGCAACTCCTTAATCGTTACTTTCTCGTTTCGGGTAAATTCCTTCCACCCTCTGGCCGATAGACTGGCGATGCGCCTGATCCAATTGGGATCAAGTTCAGATCCCTGATATTCTTTCAGGAAACTATCTCGCGAAACGCGGTGGGCTTCGGCAAGCCGCAACAACTGGCCCTCATTTCGCACCAGCCTTTTGTTGATATCGTAGAGCTGCTCAACCAACGCATCAATGCGGTTTTGGTTGAGCTCGAGGCTTTTGACGGCCTCAACAATGTCCTCTTTCAACTGCTTGTAGCGGCGCTCCTGCGCCGGTGATAATTTCTTATTGATTAGCCGTTTCTCGACATGCTGCTCCTGCAACCTTCGCAATTTCTTGTAGTTCGAAGCGATGGTGTCGAATATTTCAAGCACCTGCGGCTTGAGTTCCAGTTCCATCGCCGCCAATGACAATGCGCTTTCCATGTCGTCGTCGTCTTCGTCATCCTCGTCCGACGCCTCGTCAGTGCTACCGCTGTCTGTACCTGGCTCCACTTCCTTCACCTGTCGCAGCTCGGCTACAGCGGATTCCGGATCGCGACCTTCAGCAATCGCTTTGCGCCGGGCAATGGCTTCGGGCGAATGCTCGCCACCCGAACCCTGTCGCACTGCTTCGGCTACAGAAGCTGGTGCATTGGGGTTTACCGGCACATTTTGTTTTGCATCAGGCCCGGCATAGGTTGCCTCAAGCGCGATAATGTCACGCAACAAAATGTTGCCCTCGTTTAGTTCGTCGCGCCAGATAATGATTGCCTGAAAGCTAAGCGGGCTTTCGCACAGTCCGGCGATCATGGTTTCACGACCGGCCTCAATGCGCTTGGCGATGGCAATTTCACCCTCACGCGAAAGCAATTCAACGGTGCCCATTTCGCGCAGATACATCCGCACCGGATCGTCGGTCCGGTCGGTCGGCTCCTTGCGGGCAACAGTGGTAATTTCTTTCTTGGTCTTTTCCACCAGCGCGCTTGAGGGCTCTTCAGAACTTTCTTCGGTCTCATCAGCCTCAACCACGTTGATGCCCATTTCAGACAACATCGACATGGTATCTTCAATCTGCTCGGAATTCACCTGATCGGAAGGCATCACCGAATTTAATTCGTCAACCGTCACAAAACCGCGTTTTTTCGCGGTGGTAATCATTTTCTTTACGGCAGCATTATTGAGATCCAGCAACGGCTGATCGCCGCCTGTTTCCTCTTTGCTCTTTTCCTTGACTTTGGTCGAGGTTGCCATTGGGTCTGTTCTCCGCTCCGCTTGCAAATTGGTGCGCCAGGTGTTGGTTAGTTACCAAACGGCGCAAGCCCGAATTTGCCCTTCCAACTTGGAAATTCTCATTCACAGGCCTTAAGGCCTGCAGCTTAATTGTTGATTAACCATAATTAACGCGAACTAGCGCATCACCGAGTTTTTCGCACCTCGTCTCGTACCGGCAAGAATGGTTTGATTGTTGTAACCGTCTGCGCTTGGGTACGATTTCAGTGTCCCGCCAAATTTCGCTAATATTGGTTGAAGTAAGCTTCGCAAGGTCCACGCATACGCTAAAACGAGCAGCAAGAAAGCAACTCAACTTCCCCACTCCTCGTTCAATATTTCACGCTGCCGTTTATCCCGGTCCCACGCAGTAAAAAAGAAGCCAATGATTATATCTTGCGCGCTGTTCAATAGCTAACGCCGGTTCGGCTGTCTTTCACCCATATTTAACCATCACATGCGGGTTTGCAAGGCCTGACTATGGCATTTTTCCGGCATTTTTTGGTCCAAAATCCTCATGATTGGCAAATATACGCCAATGCAAACCCAGCGACAACCACCAGCACGCATGGCACAAAAACAAAAGCCACATGATACCATGCGTCAGCATGCGCCTTGATAACCGGGACATGCCGACCTAATCTGGGTTAAAACACAGGATGAATAAGATGAACAGCGGACTAAGAAACACCACCATTGGGGCGCTTGCCGCTGCCTTGATAATTGCTTCAAGCATGACTGCGACAAATGCTGCCAGCCGGCGCTGCAAGGTGACCGATCCGACCGGAACACCGTTGAATGTGCGCGCCTCGCCCAATGGCCGAGTTATCAACCGGCTGAGAAATGGTCGGGAAGTAGAGATACTCGAAAGCGGACGCGACAGCCGCGGGCGCAGTTGGGTTTATGTCGGCGGTTACTACAAGGGGCGATGGCGCAGCTGGGGTTGGGTGTTCCGCGAATTTGTCAGTTGCTGGTAGTTTCGCCAATTACTGATCGATAGGTAAATTGGCCCATTATCCTATACGCCGCATCCTATATGCCGCCCATCCAGCGCCGCCCGGCCCAGTGGTGATAGGACTGGTCGAGTTCGTGTTCTTCGGCAGTGTAGCGGTCGCGGGCGTCCTGCAAAATTTGCTGGAACGACTCGAACGCTTTTTCGTTTTCAAATTCGGTAATATTTTGTGCTTCTGCCTCAATGTTGATGACTTCGATTTTGAGAAACAACAGATTGAGGGTCTGTTGGGCGATTTCGGGTGGCGGTTCACAACTGACCATCGGAAACAGCACACGTAGCTGGTGGCCACGATTCACCGGGATCAGTCCAACCCTTTTGCCGGCGGCATCCTTGATCTCCTTCTCCTCCCGGTCACCGTGGACGGTGTTGAGCACGAAAGAAAATGAGCTGCCGAGTTTTTCATACACATCGCTGACCGCCAGATCGCCGAACTCCACATATAGGCGGTGTAGGCCCTCGGCAAAAAGCCGATAGGGTTGCGAGCGTAAATCAAGCGCCACTATCCGTTCAATATTCTCGGCAATAAGCATCGGATATTCGATAAAGAAACCCAGAATTATCCTTACAATGCGGGTTTCCTCCAGGTTTCTGGAGATTTCGCTGGCCACTTGCGGTGAGAGTGTGCTCGCCGTGCCTGAAAACAGTCCCAACAACCGCATACGCACATGAGAGCGGTAATATTTTCGTACCACCTCATCGCCAATCGAATTGGCATCCTGATAAAGCAGTTTTTCAAACGCCGCTTTTTGTTCCGGGCGATCGATGTCCATTTCCGAAAGTCGGCGCGAGACGATAAATTCATGTAGTGGCGCTGCCTCGTCGAGCAGTTTTTCAAACGCCTTGGCGCCACCTTCGCGCACCACATCATCGGGGTCCTGGCCATCCGGCAGCATACAAAAGCGCAAGGAACGGCCCGAAACCAGTTTCGGCAGGGCAAGATCGATGCAGCGATAGGCGGCGCGCAGGCCGGCCGCATCGCCATCGAAACATAATACGGGTTCCGGCGACATGCGCCACAACATATCGAGTTGTGCGTCGGTGAGCGCCGTACCCAGCGGTGCCACGGCATTTTCTATTCCCGCCGCAGCAAGCGCGATGACATCCATATAGCCTTCGGCAACGACAACCGACTTGGCCTCATTGACCGGTTTTCGGGCCCGGGCTTGATTGTAGAGAATGTGCCCTTTATGGAAAAGCTCGGTCTCGGGTGAGTTTAAGTATTTTGCCGGCACATCGGGATCAAGCGCCCGCCCGCCAAAGGCGATCACCCGGCCTCGCGCATCCTCGATCGGAAACATGATGCGGTCGCGGAAACGGTCGTAGGATACGGCAATTTCATCACCGAAAACCACCAGGCCGCAGGCTTCGATCTGCTCTTTGGGAATATCCTTTGTGGCCAGATATAGCTTGAGCGCATTGCGGCTCGCTGGCGCATAACCAAGGCCAAACTCTTTTTGCACACTTTGTGAAAGGCCGCGTTCGCGCAGATAAGACCGCGCCTTCGCACCCGCAGTTCCCTGCAACTGGTCCTGAAAAAACTGCCCTGCCATGGTCATGACATCATAGAGCGAGGCTTTTTCCTTCTCCCGCTCAATCATTTTCGGATCGGCAATCGGCAATGGCAGTCCGGCTTCGCCAGCCAGCATTTCGACAGCTTCCGGAAAATTCAACCCATCCAGTTCCACCAGAAAGCGGAAATGGTCGCCCGAAACCCCACAGCCAAAACAATGGTAGCGGCCCTTTTGGTTTTCACAATGAAACGACGGCGTCTTCTCACCGTGGAAGGGACAACAGGCCCAATAATCACCCTTGGCAGCCTGGGTCTTACGTTTATCCCATGTCACCCGTCTGCCGATAACATCCGATATCGGCACTCGTTCGCGAATCTGGTCAAGAAAAGATGGTGAGAAGCGCATGTTGTCGATCCGGTTGGTTCAATCGATACTATAGGCCGCAAACGCGCTGTCATTCAACAAAGACGAAATAACCCGGATTATCCAGTGGTTTTGTCAAAACATGCCTTTGATAATGCCGCTGGCCTTGCCGAAATCCATTTGTCCGGTGTAGCGCTCTTTCAAGATTGCCATGCATTTGCCCATGTCACGCAGGCCGGTGGCGCCGGTTTCCTGCATCACAGCGGCGCAGATTATCTCAATTTCATCATCCGGCAATTGGCGCGGCAGGAATTCACGGATGATTTCCACTTCCTCGCGTTCCTGGTCTGCCAGTTCAAGTCGTCCGCCTTCTTCATACATTTTTATTGACTCGGTGCGCTGTCTGATCATCTTGGTGAGAATTTCCAGAATATTGTCATCGGAAACCCGCTCACCACCATTGCCGCGGGCAGCAATATCCCGATCCTTGATTGCAGCGCTAATCAGTCGGAGCGTTGAAAGCCGCCTTTTTTCACGGCCTTTCATGGCATCCTTCATCGCCTTGGAAATTGTGTCGCGCATCCTGTGTCTCCCCCAAACCAGGACTAGTTCGAACCGGCGGATGAGGTAATTTCTAATCACCCTGTCAATGCCTCGGCCTTTTCGGCTCTATTCGGCATTGTCCGGCTCGCCATCCCAGCCGTCTTAGGTTTTAGGCCGCAGACCTTAAACCTTGCAACTGCTCAAAGCAAGAATGACCGAACCATTGAATCATCAAACCTAGTGAACCGGGGCGATAATTGTTTGATCTCGGTCAAAAACACCATAAATCGTATATCAAGCCACTGTGCGCCCTTGCGCATTCACTGCAATGCGTACATGAGGATGAGATGCCATATATTGAGCAGAAAAAGGTTTGAACGGCATGGTTTCAGCTTCGGTAGATATGCCACAAACTGCCTGGGAACCGACCAGGACCACCGCGTTGTCGGTATTGGCGGATGGCACGGTAATTGGCGGACGAGGAGCGGGTGCAACCGGCTCAATTCAGGCGGAGGTATGTTTTAACACGGCAATCACCGGCTATCAGGAGATTTTGACTGATCCGTCCTATGCCGGTCAGATTATCACTTTCACTTTTCCCCATATCGGCAATGTGGGTGCCAATCCGCAAGATCTGGAGACGCTTGATGGCGATACAAGGTCAGGTGTGGCGGGCGCAATCTTCAAGGCCGACATTACTTCGCCTTCAAACTATCGCTCGGCCCATCATTTTGATGACTGGCTCAAACATCGCAATATAATCGCCATGAGCGGTGTCGACACCAGGGCGCTGACCAATCTTATCCGGCAAAAGGGTCTCACAAATGCGGTGATTGCGCATCATCCAGATGGTCAGTTCGATGTGGAGGCGCTGAAACGCCGGGCCGCCGAGTGGGCAGGTCTGGAAGGCGCTGATCTGGCGAAAAAGGTGACGACATCCCGATCTTGCAATTGGCATGAGGGCGCATGGCAATGGAACAAGGGCTTTGCCAGCCCGCAAGCTGCCAATCTCCATATCGTTGCCGTCGATTTTGGTGTCAAACGCAATATCTTGCGCCTTCTGGTCTCGCTCGGTAGCCGGGTGACGGTGGTTCCCGCCACGGCTTCGGCGAAGGAGATTTTGGCGCACCAGCCGGACGGTATTTTTCTTTCCAACGGCCCGGGCGACCCGGCCGCGACGGGCGAATATTCTGTGCCGGTGATAAGGGCGCTGCTTAAAACAGACATTCCGATCTTTGGCATTTGTCTTGGCCATGAAATGCTGGCGCTGGCGCTTGGCGCCAAGACCATCAAAATGCATCAGGGTCATCATGGCGCCAATCATCCGGTCAAGGATCATACTACCGGCAAGGTGGAGATCGTCTCGATGAATCACGGGTTTGCGGTGGATTCAAAAAGCCTGCCCGAGAGCGTTGAGGAAACCCATGTGTCGCTGTTCGATGGTTCCAATTGCGGCCTGCAGGTAAAAGGAAAACCGGTCTTTTCGGTCCAGCATCATCCCGAAGCCTCGCCCGGTCCACAGGATTCGCACTACCTGTTTGACCGGTTTCTCGATACTGTGCGAGCGCGGACACCAATAGTAGGCAATTAAGAACTCAATAACGTGCGCACTATTGGAACAATCTCAGAAACTCTTTCATCGATTCCAAAAGATTTTCTCGATACGGTGCGTAGGTGCCTTTAACGTCGTTTCGTTTCACTAGTCTTTGCAAATCTCGAATACGGCTGGTGGCAGTCACACTTCCATTAATAAGAGCCACCCGTTTGTATCGCTCGAATGCTAATTCGGGATTCATTCTTTCGGCTTCAAATGCAGTGTCTGCCAACAACTCCATGAACTGACATTCATTATTCAGGCCTTCAAATGAAGCATCAAGATCACGAGTAAATTGAACGTTCGAACCGTTTTTATATTCAATCCATTCTGATCGGACAAAATCACTGGGGACAATGTTCTTTCCGCAAAACACGAGGTGGACTGGTTTTCCCACCGCAAGGCAATACCCAACTTCAAAGAATATATTTCCTAGTGTTTTAGGCGGCGTCCGGTTGCTAAAAATCGCAATACCAAATCCACAACCCATTATCAAACGAGCAATCTTTAGGAGAAAATCAGTAGTCCCACGTGTGTCGAGAGCGGTTTTGAAGCAAAAATTCCTGGCAGTAAGGCGTTTTTTGACGGTCTCCTGCATATATGCGTCACTTGTAGATATATTGCCACCGCTTTGCAGCATCAGAAAGCCTGTTCTTGGATAAAGCTGAATAGGCTCCTTCCATTCACTTCCGTCAAGTGGTGAATAGATAAGAGGCATTTAAGTGGAGCGCTTTGCGTCTTTGTGCTTTTGAACAACTCCCTTGAATGGACCTCTCGAACTTTTTACATCCAAAATCTTGCCGGTTTTGGTATCCAATTTGACCCAGCGTCCGGAATTAGGATTTTTGACCTGAACACGGTTTTTAACAGCGCCACTACGAAACGATTTTCCGGTATTTACCGCCACAATTATTCTCCATCGCTATCAACAAGTACAATGCCAATCAAGTATTGACAAGTTTTTATAAAACCGGATTCCAGATTAACTATTACCAGTCGTCGACCGTTTTCGCCAATTTTTCCAGGATAGCCTTGTCGCGCTCGATGGCCTTTTCGATTAGGGTGCGATGGGCATCTGGCAAGTCGAGCGCAAGTGCTGCCGCGTGCCCCTTTGGCGACATCTTGCGCAAGGTCTTGGCCACGATATCGATCAGTTTTTCTTCGCCATACTGGCTGTATTTTTGTGCAAATCCTGCAAGATAATGTTCGACGAACACCACATCGACGACATTTTCCAGTGCCTGTGAAAGCCGGTCCTTCTTCAACTGCTCCTTGCGCACAAGCTGCTGCACAATGGCAATGTCTTCATCGCTATAGCCGTGTTCGCCCATCAATTCGGCCAGCTTGACGGCATGATGGTCACGGCAGGCGACGCGCCATGAATTGTAGCCGACGCGCCCTTCCTCATAATCTTTCCGTGCAATATCAAAACGCCGTAAATGCTGGCCGTGGGCAGCAATTTTCAAAACGTCGGGCGCATCCGGGTACATCGCTGCAAGTCGCGCACTCATGCGTTCGGCATAAACCAATTCATTGGGGATTTTGACACCATCAAGCATGACACGGCGCGGATCGTCCTCATTGGCGGCGTCGATGGCGGCAATAATAGCGGCAAGTCGGTCGGTCATATTGTCCTCGATAGCGGGATAAAGCTGGCGAACGGGAATGGATGATATCCAGGTTTCAGTCGAGCAGCCGGTGATGCGTCATCGTGATATAATCGTCCATTGCTGCAAAAGATATCAAATATTGTTGTGTTCCTGGGCAATTTAGGCGGTGAAGTGATCGCAATAGGGGAAATTTCTGCTAGGTTTGCGGCAAGATTCTCAAAGGATCGGCAGGGAGCGAACAGGGATGGTGCGATCAATCCGCGGTGCAATTCAGCTATTTAGCAGCACTTTGCGCGATCTTGCTCCGATCATCCTGATTATCGGCTTTTTTCAACTGGTCGTGCTTCGCCAGCAGATACCGAACCTGACCGAAATTATTGTCGGCTTTGTTTTTGTCCTGCTGGGCCTGACCATTTTCATCCGTGGCCTTGAGATGGCGTTGTTCCCGCTGGGCGAGGCGCTGGCTGGCGCGTTCGTAAAAAAAGGATCGCTTTTCTGGTTGCTGGTGTTTGCCTTTGGTCTCGGGTTTGGCACGACAATCGCCGAGCCGGCATTGATCGCGGTAAGCAGCGAAGCGACAAAGGTGATGTCAGCCGAAAATATCATTCCTGCCGGTGCCGAGAGCGAGCAGCGCTATGCCCAGGCACTGCGCTATACCGTCGCGGCTTCCGTTGGTTTTTCGCTGGTGCTTGGCGTGTGGCGCATATTGATGGGATGGCCGATCCAGTGGCTGATTATCTCGGGCTACATTGTTGTTGTGGCACTCACCATGATCGCGCCGAACGCCATTATTGGCATCGCCTATGATTCCGGCGGTGTCACAACCTCGACCATCACCGTGCCACTGGTGACAGCGCTCGGTGTCGGACTGGCCAGCAATATTAAGGGCAGAAACCCGATGGTGGATGGCTTTGGCCTCATCGCCTTCGCAAGCCTGATGCCGATCATCTTTGTGTTGATATTCGGGGTGGTGATCAGCCTATGATGATAGAACTGTTAGCTGATTTGTGGCAGGCGGTGTTTTCAACCCTCATTGACGTGGCGCCGATAGCCATCATTCTTGCCGGCTTTCAACTGGGTGTGCTGCGCCGAAAAATACCCCATCTCCGCCGCGTGCTCATTGGTTCGATCTATGTGGTTGTCGGCCTTGGGTTTTTCCTGTTTGGTCTGGAGAAAGCCTTGTTTCCATTGGGAAAAGAAATGGCACGCCAGCTAACCGGTGCGGATTTCCTCGGACCCTTAGGTTCGCTCAAATGGTATGACTATTACTGGACATATATATTTGCTTTCACCATCGGCTTCGCCACCACCATCGCCGAGCCATCGCTGATCGCGGTGGCGATCAAGGCGCGGGATGTTTCGGCCGGCACTGTTGGCGCCTGGGGGCTGCGCATTGCCGTGGCGCTTGGGGTTGCGCTTAGTCTATCGGTCGGCACTTTTCGCATCGTAACCGGCACGCCGCTGCATCTGTTCATGATCGTCGGCTACCTCATTGTGGTGATACAGACCCTGTTTGCCCCCGGCAAAATAATTCCTCTGGCCTATGATTCCGGTGGCGTGACCACATCCACCGTGACCGTGCCACTGGTCACCGCTCTCGGCCTGGGGCTGGCATCAAGCGTGCCCGGGCGAAGTGTGCTGATTGACGGTTTTGGCCTGATTGCCCTTGCAAGTCTGTTTCCGATGATTACCGTTATGGGCTATGCACAAATCGGCCACTGGCTTTCGGTCAGAAAATCAGCATCGAAAAAAACCTCGAGCCGGAAATCTGAAGGATCAATAACGTGAAATTCAAACTTATTATTGTCATGACACAGGATGACCTGACCGAAAAGGCAATCGAAACGGCGCGCGCAAACGGCGCCACCGGTTGCACCATTATCACCAGCGCCAGGGGAGAGGGCCTAAACCCTGAATCGACTTTTCTTGGACTTACGGTTGAAGGCCAGCGCGATATGATCCTGTTTGTGGTGGAAGAACATCTCAGCCGTACAATAATTGAGGCCATAGGCAATGATTGCGAGTTTGATGCCAAACCCGGCACCGGCATGGCGTTTCAGATCGACATTGAAGATGCCATCGGGCTTGGCGGGCAAATTGAAACAATACAACAGGAAATCAGCCAGGAGGAATTGTAATGAGTTCCGAACAAGATCGCGTCGGCGATATAATGGACCAATCTTTTCACACCATCAACGGTTTGGCCAAGGTGAAGCAGGCTCTGGCGTTGATGAAAGAACACAATATAGGTTCGCTGGTTGTCGAACGGCGCGACGATGACGACGAATTCGGCCTTGTTACAGTGCGCGATATTGCCGATCATGTGATTGCGAAGAGACGTTCCATCGAACGTGTTGATGTCTACGAAATCATGGCCAAGCCTGGCTTGACCATCACCAAGGATATGCATGTCAAATATGCCATCAGACTTTTGGCCCAGTTGGGCCGTACCCGGGCGCTGGTTTCCGGTGCTGAAGGGCTGGAGGGCCTTGTCACCCTGCGCGATCTGGTGCTGGCGTATAAGGACGCCGATTAGGCGGGGGTGATGGCAGGGACTTGTATTTTTGATCAGCTGGGCTTAGCTTTCATGTCAGAACGCCACGCGATAAGGTGGGCTTGTGAAGCGTTGTAGAGGTCTTCAGGACGGACAAAGCCCACAAGTGAGAATAAACTCACCTATAGCCCGCCTGTAGGCATTTATATCACTTATTGTACGAATTACAGGCATTACCGTCAAACCATTTATGCCGTTTTCAGGTGACTTTAAAATTGGTTTTTACGTTAAGATATTTGACCTTGTGTCCCAATCGGACTACACTGAAAACAGTTATTTTCCAGTGAGAAAAATCATGGCTAAAACCGAAACCGTCAAAGCCCGGATAGAGCCGGGGTTAAAATCAGAGGGCGAAGCCGTATTGTCAGCTATTGGTCTCAATACAACCGAAGCAATCACCATGTTTTTTAGACAGGTGGTTATGCATCAAGGCTTGCCTTTTGACGCAAAAATTCCCAATGCGGAAACTATCAAAGTGCTGGAAGACGCTGAAAATGGAATAGGGCTTTGTGAACCTATGTCGTTTGAAGAGTTTGAAGATAAATACACAAAAATTGCCAATGAAAATCGTCGAGGAAACTAACCGGTTTTCAAAGGAATTTATCCGTTCGATCAGGAGAGGGAAAAACCCGCAAAAACTCTTTGAGGTTACTGATTGTCTGAAAAAGGATATTGATCTTCCTGTCCGTTGCAGACCACACAAATTATCTGATAACTGGGCTGGTTATTGGGAGTGTCACATAGAGCCGGACTGGCTATTGATTTATCAAGTCGATGAAAAAACCGTAAACCTTTACCGAACCGGCTCTCATTCAGATTTATTTCAGTAGTCTCTGGTCAAAGATTTTCAGCCCCTCGCAAACCCTGTTCAGACCCGGATTTTATCCCAAGACGAGGACGGTTTTTAGAGGGTCGCCCGGGTTGGGATGGCCACCCAACCCGGGCATCCAGTGCCGAAGCACCAAACATGCAGAACATACAAAGACGGGGGAGCTGACCCAAATAAGTGGAACTTAGAATAATTGAAGCGGATGAACGACCATCCGCTGTGGCTGGACCTCTTGGCATCGACTGTTCTACCTTCTATCGTACAATGGAGTTGGAGCTTTAGATTTTTCCATTTGAATGGAAGGCTGGACAATGGACTGGGTTTTAATCCAAATCGCCGATTTACTTCGCCAGTATATTGCTGCTGTAGATCAATCTATGGCAAAAGGTGATTTTGTAAACAAGTCTGTACTTCTGGGCTGGCCAATTGGATTTCTGGGGTTGGTTTATGCGTCAATCAAGTTTTGGTGGCGACGCGTATCTAGATATGATGAAAAGATCGACGAAAAGCGGCGACTGGCAGAATACCAGCGGGACCAACATGAAAAAAATATTAAACTTATTCAGAAACGCAATGATCAATTGCTTAGATTCGACCCGCAGGTTTTTATTGCCGAGTTAGATAGAATTTCACACGACAAGGTAATTGGGAGATGGCAAACTTTTCCAGAAGAATGGTTAAGTCCGCTCCGTCCTGCCTTGGCCAGAGCCTATGCATCTTTAGCCAAAGAGACGCTGCTTAATGCTTCTGCGACAGAAGACCTCGATGACGCGCTTAATCACGTACGAGGAGCGATTGCGGCTGATCCATTGGAACCTGCACACATTGAACTAATTACAGAAATCAAGGAAGCTCGTGATGTCTTGGAGTTTGAAGGACTCCCAGAGCATGAAATTGCTGCTTTAAAATTACCAAGGGTCAAAAATGAACCATATGCTTTGATCAAAGCTGGTGTCTCCATGTATAAATTAGGAAAATACAAAGTTGCCCGTTTGTTTTTTGGTCGTGCATGGGAGTTAGCCGAAATTAGCGGTCTTCCAACTGATAGCATCTCACTGAACGCACAATTCTGGTATGCATCTTCGCTATCGGCGCTAGGTCACTATGCGGCGGCTGAAAAGGAATTCCGCGCCGTCTGGGAAATCCAACGGCGGCCTGAAGTGCTGGGTGAGGAACATCCCCACACCCTTGCAACACGCCATAGCATTGCGCAGCAGATCGGCAATCGTGGAGATTATGCGGCGGCTGAAAAGGAATTCCTCGCCGTCTGGGAAATCGAAAGGCGGCCTGAAGTGCTGGGTGAGGAACATCCCGACACTCTTACAACACGCCATAGCATTGCGCGGCAGATCGGCAATCGTGGAGATTATGCGGCGGCTGAAAAGGAATTCCGCGCCGTCTGGGAAATCCAAAGGCGGCCTGAAGTGCTGGGTGAGGAACATCCCGACACCCTTACAACACGCGCCAGCATTGCGCAGCAGATCGGCAATCGTGGAGATTATGCGGCGGCTGAAAAGGAATTCCGCGCCGTCTGGGAAATCCAACGGCGGCCTGAAGTGCTGGGTGAGGAACATCCCGACACCCTGACAACACGCCATAACATTGCGCACGAGATCGGCAATCGTGGAGACTATGCAGAGGCTGAAAAGGAATTCCGCGCCGTCTGGGAAATCCAACGGCGGCCTGAAGTGCTGGGTGAGGAACATCCCGACACCCTTACAACACGCGCCAGCATTGCGCAGCAGATCGGCAGTCGTGGAGATTATGCGGCGGCTGAAAAGGAATTCCGCGCCGTCTGGGAAATCGAAAGGCGGCCTGAAGTGCTGGGTGAGGAACATCCAGACACCCTTACAACACGCCATAGCATTGCGCAGCAGATCGGCAGTCGTGGAGATTATGCGGCGGCTGAAAAGGAATTCCGCGCCGTCTGGGAAATCGAAAGGCGGCCTGAAGTGCTGGGTGAGGAACATCCCCACACCCTGATAACACGCCATAGCATTGCGCAGCAGATCGGCAATCGTGGAGACTATGCGGCGGCTGAAAAGGAATTCCGCGCCGTCTGGGAAATCCGAAGGCGGCCTGAAGTGCTGGGTGAGGAACATCCCGACACCCTGATAACACGCGCCAACATTGCGCAGCAGATCGGCTATCGTGGAGACTATGCGGCGGCTGAAAAGGAATTCCGCGCCGTCTGGGAAATCCAAAGGCGGCCTGAAGTGCTGGGTGAGGAACATCCCGACACCCTTGCAACACGCGCCAGCATTGCGCGGCAGATCGGCAATCGTGGAGATTATGCGGCGGCTGAAAAGGAATTCCGCGCCGTCTGGGAAATCCGAAGGCGGCCTGAAGTGCTGGGTGAGGAACATCCCGACACCCTCAGAACAAGATACTGGCTGGCAAAGATGCTCGATAGTCAAAATAAGCCTGAACAGGCCTCAGAGCTTTTAAAAGGCCTTATGGAAGCAATGGAAATTCACCTTGGCCCCAGTCATAAATGGATCGCCGATCTCAAGGCATTTTTAGAAGAACGATCTAACCACAACCCAAACACGACAACTACTGCTTCTGAGATTGAAACATAAAGATCCATTTATTTTGTTTCAAAGTTCCATAATGGGCGCGCTTCAAGAGCCAGAATACAGCACTTTGGGAATTTTATGTAAAGTATAATCGCCTGTCAAAATCATCGGGGCTGAGTTTCCGTCAGTATTGTACAATTAATTCTTATGAAACAGTTTAGATCATTTTTGTTTCGAGTTACAAAAATTTTCGATCTAGCAGTAGCTTTTGCGAGTCAATACAATCCACTGTTTAAGTGTCGTAAATAGTGGTCAGGAAACTTGTGGGCGCTATGACCTCAATCCACCTAAGGATTGCGCGCGCCGAGCGAATTGCAATCATCCAGCCGGCCACTGTCAAACCCGCGGCTGAACCATTTCTTGCGCTGTTTGGATGTGCCGTGATTAAAACTTTCCGGCACCACATAGCCCTGGGTACGTTTTTGGATCGCGTCATCACCAATCTGGGTCGCTGCATTAAGCGCCTCTTCAAGATCACCACGCTCAAGCAGCCCCTTTTGAGCAGTAAAATGTCCCCAGATGCCAGCAAAACAATCGGCCTGCAACTCCACCCTGATTGACATCTTGTTGGCATCTTCCTTGCTCATTGACCGTCGCATTTCGTTAAATTTCGGCAGTACACCAATGACGTTTTGGACATGATGGCCGACCTCATGGGCCAGCACATAGGCCTGGGCAAAATCGCCCGATGCCTTGAATTGATTGGCTAACTGGTCATAGAACGAAAGGTCGATATAAAGCTTGCTGTCACCAGGACAGTAAAATGGCCCCGATGCGGCACTGGCAAAGCCGCAGGCCGATTTAACCTGGCCCGAAAACAGCACCAGCCTGGGTTCTGGATAGGTTTTGCCGCTGGCTTTGAATATACCGCGCCACACGTCTTCGGTTTCAGCCAATATGGTTGCGGCAAATTGCGCCTGCTCATCTTCGCGTGCATTTGATGTATTTCGCGTGCCGGTTTGACCGGGTGCCTGGGTCTGGCGCGTCTGGGTGTTGGGGGATGACCCGATGCCGCCACCGCCGGCCAGCATATCAAGCGGGTTGATGCCGCAAGATTTAAGCACGAAAAATAAAATAACCAGAATGATGATGCCGCTCAGGCCACCACCGGAAGCGCGCCGCATACCGCCACCACCTCCGCCCATGCCACGGGGCAAACGGAACCCGCCACCACCACCACGGCCAAATCCACCGCCGCCGCCGCTTTTGCCACGACGATCTTCCACATTTGAACTTTGACGACGGTCACGCCAGCGCATCGGCAATTCTCCGCAATTGAGATCAGTTAGGTGCTGGCATCTTTATAGCGTGGAAATGTGTCTTGTCCCAAGGTAATTTCAGTAGTGCCGAATATTACCATTGCCCAATTGTCGAAAATTATCCGATATTCGGTGCAACATCTATCAATCAAAGCCGATGGAACGCATGAATTCGTCGCGTTGTTTTTCGCCTATCATGCAATCGACCCGGCTCGCCACGGTATGAACCATTGAGCGGCGGGGTGCAAGGTTAGCGATTTCGAGCACCATTTTCTGCAGGATAGTAGCTGCCAGCCGGTTCCTGTCGTAGACCGGAACAACAAATGCCCGGGGACCACCAATCACACATTCGCGGTAATAAATATCGAGATCATCAATTTGAAACCCGCTGCGCTTTTTGATCATGATCGGCAGGCCATTAATCTCGATGCCGCCTGCTAAAACAGCCTGCCGTGCGGCAAGCACTGTCGCACCAACATTGTTTGGTCCATCACCGGAAATGTCGATTACCTTGCGGGCGCCTTCGTAGCGGTTTTCGCCAATCATCTGCGATGCGGCGATCAGTGCGCTCGAAATCGAGGTGGAAGGGGCGCGGCCTATCGGTGTTCGGGCAAGAGTTTCGGCGGCCTTTAACGCGTCGCTGCGGGTCTTGAGCAAAGTCCAGTCAAGCACTGTGGTGCGGTTTTGCACCCCGCCCCATTCAAAATAGGTGATGGCGATCTGGCCAAAGACGCCATTGTCCAGTGCATTCAAAATAGCCGGATGACGAAGGGCAGCCACATAACCATCGCGTTGCAGTTTTTGTTCATCCTTGTCCATTGAACTGGAGACATCGACGGCAAGCACCAGTTCCAGATCAACCGGGATTTTCACCGCGGCTGATACCGGCGAGGTTAGCAACAATAATATCATCAGCCATTTGGCCATGATCTATTGTGCGGTATTGCCGGCATGTTGGCAAGAAAGTCGAAAGCGGGGCGATTTTGCATACAGGTCTATTTAGATTTTACGCTCTTAGCCACATTTTGGC
This sequence comes from Rhizobiaceae bacterium, assembly GCA_965248135.1. Taxonomy (GTDB): domain Bacteria; phylum Pseudomonadota; class Alphaproteobacteria; order Rhizobiales; family Rhizobiaceae; genus SZUA-100. The sequence goes on from CBDFIN010000009.1 coordinate 246,809, forward strand.
CGAGCAATCGGTCGATATAACGGGTGAGATCGTTGTCCCAGCCGATGCGGGTGGTAACCTGGCGGTGAGAATATTGACTACCGTTGTACACCGTGACCTCTACCTCTGCTTCTTTCAGGCTTGCGGCAAAATCCTCGGCAAAAACCTTGCGCAGCCGGGTCAATCCCTGACCGGAATAGATAATCAAAAATGCCGGATATGTTGTCCGCCCGCCAATATGATAGCGCGGCGAAAGCCGCCGCCATCGTTGTTTGTCGGTGCCAAGCGCAGCTTCATGCCGGGTATGTAGTTTGCCGCCCCTGGTCGATGCGACACGGGGAATGTCGTAAACCAGCGTATCGTTGGAAATCACCGTTCGCAGTGCGCCATTCGAAATCAATCGGGCCGAATGTCGGCCCGGTTTAACGCCGATCATCGAGACCAGGTACGCGCCGGCCGAATGCCCCATCAGGTGGAGATTTCGTCTGTCGCCGCCATATTTATCGATGTTTTGGTCGATCCAGCCAAGCGCCTGGTCCACATCGTTCAATTGATCTTCCACCGAAACTTCCGGCACCAGCCGATAGTCGATGCTGATAAAGACAAATCCATTTCGCCGAAAATGATCTGGTTTGCTGCCCACTTGCCGTCTGCTGCCCCTTTGCCAGGCCCCACCATGAACATAGATCATGACCGGCGCTTTGCCCGGGCCGGAAACCGGATAGATGTCCAAAAGCGGTGATTTGGCACCCAATCGCGGTTGATAGGCCACAGTCTCGATAGCTGCAGCACCGGCCACACATTGTAGCTGCAAGATGATAACGACAATCCAAAGCGCCAGCCTCAATGTGAGGCTTGGCTTGTCAGTTTCCGGGACCACAATTTTGCCGTCATATCCACACCGATCAATCATCCGGTTGAACATCCATCTTCTCAGGTTGCCATAATGACCAAATAGCACGATTTCAAAGCGCATGCGGGGTTCACGGCAAACAAACTTTGCCTTATAGAATGCGCTAGTGGAATGAATTTGACATTTGGTAGCCACTTGCAGCTTCGTTCATTTTCAAATGTCAAATTCGAAAATTCCACTAGATTCAATATCTTGCTAGTGGTTCTTTTGATTCCAGCAATTGTAAATAAGGGTGCTGCAGGAGGATGCAAATGTTGGCACAGAACCACTAGTCAATAACTCACACCATTCGGGCCCGGTCGCACCAGCGAGCCGGGTTTTATGCGAGCAGCCAAAAACACCGGCACAGCGGAAATTCGAAGCCAATGCCAAAACGCCAGGATATTGACACCATTCTCATCATCGGCGCCGGGCCTATCATCATTGGGCAGGCCTGTGAATTCGACTATTCCGGCACCCAGGCTTGCAAGGCGCTGAAGGCGGAAGGTTATCGCATCGTTTTGGTCAATTCCAATCCGGCGACGATCATGACCGATCCGGAACTTGCGGACGCAACTTACATAGAACCGATTACGCCTGAAGTAGTGGCAAAGATCATCGAGAAGGAACGCAGCGAGCGACCGGGAGACAAGCTGGTTCTGCTGCCGACCATGGGTGGCCAAACGGCGTTGAATACCGCGCTTACGCTGCAAAAAATGGGCGTGCTCGATGCGCACAAGATCGAAATGATTGGTGCCAACGCCAAGGCAATCGACAAGGCGGAAGACCGCGAATTGTTTCGCAAGGCCATGCACCGGATCGGTCTTGAAACGCCGCGTTCGGCATTTGTTAATACCACCGATTTGAAGAAGCGGTTTGAGGCGGATTATCACGCTGATCTTGAGGCGGTGAAAAACGCCGGCGGCACCGAGGAAAACATCGCTACTTTCAACCGTAAATGGGAGAAAGACGAGACAACCCGGCTGGAGGAACACCGTCTTACCGCGCAGTTGCTGGCATTGAAGGCGTCGAAAGTTGCAAGACTGCCGGCGATTGTCCGGCCTTCCTTCACCATGGGCGGTCAAGGTGGCGGCATAGCCTATACGCTGGAGGAACTCTACGATCTGGTGCTTGGTGGTGTCGAAGCTTCGCCCACCAATGAGGTGCTGGTCGAGGAAAGTGTGCTCGGCTGGAAGGAGTTTGAGATGGAAGTGGTCCGCGACAGGGCGGACAATTGCATCATCATCTGCTCGATTGAAAATGTCGACCCGATGGGTGTGCATACGGGCGATTCGATTACCGTCGCTCCGGCGCTGACCTTGACCGACAAGGAATATCAGATGATGCGCAACGCCTCGATAGCGGTATTGCGTGAAATCGGTGTCGAGACCGGCGGTTCCAACGTGCAATTTGCCGTTGATCCCGAAAACGGCCGGTTGGTGGTGATAGAGATGAACCCGCGGGTGTCGCGCTCTTCGGCGTTGGCCTCAAAAGCCACCGGCTTTCCGATTGCCAAGGTCGCCGCCCGGCTGGCCGTCGGTTACACGCTGGATGAGCTCGACAACGACATCACCGGCGGCGCTACCCCGGCCTCGTTCGAACCTTCGATCGACTATGTGGTTACCAAGATCCCGCGTTTTGCTTTTGAAAAATTTCAGGCGACTTCCGATGTTTTGACCACTTCGATGAAGTCGGTCGGTGAGGTGATGGCTATCGGGCGAACCTTTAACGAATCGCTGCAAAAGGCGCTGCGCGGTCTGGAGACCGGGCTTCGAGGTCTCGACGAGGTCGAAATCGATGGCATCGGCAAGGGAGAAGATAAAAACGCCATCCGGGCCGCATTAGGCACGCCTCGACCGGACCGGTTGTTGAAAGTGGCCCAGGCGATGCGCACCGGAACCAGCGTCGATGAAATCTTTGACAGCTGCAAAATCGATCCCTGGTTTTTAAATCAGATCAACGACCTGGTGGCGCTCGAAGCCCGCGTCAAACAACATGGACTGCCACAGGATGGCGAAAACCTGCGGCTCTTGAAGGCCAACGGTTTTTCCGATGCGCGGCTGGCAAAACTGGCCGAGATATCAAAAGACAAGGTTGTCGAATTACGGCAAAAATTTGATATCCATCCGGTTTACAAACGAATTGACACCTGTGCGGCGGAATTCGCCTCGCCGACCGCCTATATGTACTCAACCTACGAGGGGCCCTTTGCCGGCAAGGTGTGCTCGGAAGCAGAGGTTTCGGCATCCAAAAAGGTAATGATCCTGGGTGGTGGTCCCAACCGCATCGGCCAGGGCATCGAGTTCGACTATTGTTGCTGTCATGCGGCATTTGCGATCAAGGAGGCCGGCTATGAATCCATCATGGTCAACTGCAATCCCGAAACCGTATCGACCGATTACGATACTTCGGACCGGCTTTATTTCGAGCCGCTGACCGCAGAAGACGTGTTGGAAATTATTCAAACTGAGCAGTCGCGTGGTGAATTGCTTGGGGTGATCGTGCAATTTGGCGGCCAGACGCCACTTGGCCTGGCGCACGCGCTGGAACAGGCCGGTGTGCCTATTTTAGGCACTACACCGGATGCGATAGATCTTGCTGAGGACCGCGACCGTTTTCAAAAACTGCTGCACGAGCTTAAGCTCAAACAGCCGGAAAACGGTATTGCCCGCTCGGTCAACCAGGCGAAGAAAATTGTTGCCGAGATCGGCTACCCGGTGGTTATCCGCCCGTCATACGTGCTTGGGGGCCGGGCAATGGAAATCGTGCGAAGCGACAGCCAGCTCGACCGGTATATGCGCGAAGCGGTGATTGTTTCCGGCAATTCACCGGTGCTGATTGACAGCTATTTGACCAACGCCATTGAGGTCGATGTGGACTGTCTTTGCGATGGTGTGAAGGTATTTATTTGCGGCATTATGGAGCACATCGAGGAGGCCGGCATCCATTCCGGCGATTCCGCCTGTTCATTGCCCAGCAATTCGCTTTCGGCTGAAATCCTGGACCAACTCAAACAACAAACAAGCGACATGGCATTGGCCCTTAATGTTGTCGGCCTGATGAATGTGCAATACGCGATCAAAGACGGGACCATTTATGTGTTGGAGGTGAATCCGCGTGCCTCTCGCACCATACCATTTGTCGCCAAAACCATTGGTATGCCGATTGCCAAGATCGCCGCAAGGGTGATGAACGGAGAAAGCCTCGACAATGCCATAGCCCATTATGGCAGCAGACCGGATGTGGACCATCTCAACCATGTTGCGGTCAAGGAAGCGGTGTTCCCATTTGCCAGATTCCCCGGTGTCGACACGTTGCTTGGGCCAGAAATGCGCTCAACCGGCGAGGTGATGGGATTGGATACGGATTATGCCATGGCGTTTGCCAAATCCCAAATGGGGGCAGGGGTGGTTTTACCGGACGAAGGCGCGTTGTTTGTTTCTGTCCGCGACCACGACAAACCACTGATCCTACCGGCGGTGCGGCGCCTGGTGAAACTTGGATTTTCCATTGTCGCAACCGGTGGTACCAAACGCTTTCTTAATGATAACGGGATCGACTGCAGGCGCATCAACAAGGTGCTCGAAGGCCGTCCGCATATTGAAGACGCCATCCGCAACCGGCAAATTCATCTGGTGTTTAACACCACCGAAGGAGAGAAGGCGTTGGCCGATTCCCGCTCGTTGCGCCAAGCCACACTGATGCAACGGGTACCCTATTACACGACGATTTCGGGGGCTATTGCTGTATCTGAGGCTATTGAGGCGCTTGCAGACCAGGGCTTAACGGTCAGACCTCTACAGAGCTATTTCAATTGAATTGACGATTTGTCTTGGATATTTGCCGCTTACAGATTATAGACTTGTCGATTAGAGTTGCGGTATCTGGCCTGTTTTCGCTGGAGACCGCGTTTTTTTGCGTTCTGGGGCTCGACTGAACCAGTTTCAGAACATGCATTTTGCCAGCAATACTGCAAAATAAGGAGTGCATTGTGGAAAAGTTCCCGATGACTCGGGCGGGGTTTACCGCTCTTGAAATAGAATTGAAACGCCGGCAGTCGGAAGACCGGCCACGCATTGTCGGAGCGATTGCCGAGGCTCGTGCCCATGGCGATCTGTCTGAAAATGCCGAGTACCATGCGGCAAAAGAACAGCAGAGCCTCAATGAAGGCCGTATCGCCGAGCTCGAAGAGTGCATTGCCAAGGCCGAAATCATCGATATTTCCAAACTGTCTGGCGACACGGTGAAATTTGGTGCGACGGTTTCGTTGATTGACGAAGACACCGAAGAGGAAAAGCACTATCAGATTGTCGGCAATCAGGAAGCCGATGTCAGTTGCGGCAAGGTATCTATTGCTTCTCCCATCGCCCGCGCGCTTATCGGCAAGGAAGAAGGTGACAGTATCGAGGTGGCTGCACCTGGAGGCGCCCGATCCTATGAAATTGTCAAAGTGCAGTTTGTCTGAAAATAGTTTTCCCCAGAGGCCAATATGATTGATCTTTATACCTGGAGCACCCCGAACGGCCGCAAGGTTTCCATTGCGCTGGAGGAAATGGGGTTAAAATACAAGGTACACCCCGTCGACATAGGCAAGGACGAACAATTCGAGCCGGCATTTCTCGAAATATCACCCAACAACAAGATCCCGGCTATCGTTGATCAGGACACCGGTACCCGGATGATGGAGTCGGGTGCAATCTTGATGTATCTGGCCCGAAAATCCGGCAAGTTCCTGCCAAAGGAAGGCAGCAAAGAATACTGGCAGTGCATGGAGTGGCTGATGTGGCAAATGGGTGGTATCGGCCCGATGTCGGGTCAGGCCGGGCACTTTATCGCCTTTAATCCGGGCAAAAGCGAATATGCCGAGCGCCGCTACCGCGAGGAAGTCGAGCGCTTGTACGATGTCTTTGACCAGCATCTGGAAGCGCATGACTATGCGGCGGGCGAATATTCGATTGCAGACATGGCGATCTGGCCCTGGGTCACAGCGGCTATACGGTTTGGCATCGATTTGAATGAGTATAAAAACCTCAAGCGCTGGTATGTGGCGATCGCTGGGCGCTCGGCTGTCGAACGGGGGTTTAACATCCCCAACGCTGCTGAAATTCCCATGACATGAGGCGATTGCCATTTCTACAGATCGCAAAATATGGGTATTGACCGACGGTAAAGAAGGCGACCGAATTCAATGTATCGGGGTGGCTAGAAGACTGGGTGGTGCGATTGACGAGCGGATTGTTAACCCTGGCAAGACTTGGTCATTGAGCCCACGGGCAATGCTGCCGCCGCGTGACAGACCGGACAATCCCGATAGTCCGATCCATCCTCCCTATCCCGATATTGTTATTGCTTCGGGAAGGCGAACTCTTCCCTATCTCAGGGCGCTGAAAAAAGCCGCCGGCGATACAACTTTCACCGTCTTTCTCAAGGATCCGAAAGCCGGGTCGTCGGTTGCTGATCTTGTCTGGGTACCTGAACATGACCGTCTGCGCGGTGAAAACGTAATCGTCACTTTAACTTCACCCCACCCTTTGACCGAGGAAGAATTAGGTGTTGCCCGCACTATCGGTGAAACCCGGTTCGCCGGGTTCAGCGGAAAACGTGTTGGCCTGTTGATCGGCGGTCTGACCCGCGGTGTCAGTTGGGAAGAAGAAACCTGCCAAAGACTTACCGAACGGCTTTCGCAGTTACCGATCGACGGCCATTCGATCCTCGCCGCAGCTTCCAGACGCACCCCACCGCAATTGGAAGAAACCGTGCAAACCGCCCTAGCGGCGCATAATTTCTATTACTGGAATGATGTCGACGGCGCCGACAATCCTTATCGGCAAATATTGGCACTGGCGGATGTTTTGTTGGTTACCGGCGACAGCCACAATATGGTCTCAGAGGCGCTGACGACGGGCGTTCCGGTCTATGTATTCCGGCCACTAGGTCTGAAGCCAAAATTGCATCAGTTTCTTGATGATTTGCAGGACCACAAGATGATCCGCAATTTTACCGGCTCGGTTGAGGGTTTTTCAGTTCAGCCAGTCGATGTCACTGGCGAAATTGCCGACGCTATCGACCAGCGCCTGCAGCAACGATTGCAGCGCGGGGACTTTTAACATTCAGCCTGTCAGACGGCGACCGGTTGGTCCGGATAGGCCAGTTGATCGCGCTCGCGCCAGTCACTGGTCACGTAGTTGATGATCAGCGATTTACGAATGCCGGAAATATTGCGTTCTTTAAAACCGTGATAGGTATCATTTGCGGGGACAAAAATCAGTCCCGCATTGGAATGAAACGGTGCCCGACCCACCCAGTTTTGGTCGCTGTCATAAACGTCGGTACCAAGGCCCCGATGGGCTGGATCCTTGGACAGATAGATCAGCATGGTGAAGTTTTTAACGCCAATATCGGTGTGCGGTTCCAGCCAGAAACCGCCTGTGTCCTGTACATATTCAATTCTCAAACTGGTGCCGTCCAATTTTGCGCCGAACACCCGCCCGATTGCATCGGTTACCCGCTTGTCCTGAAATGCCACCGAAAATGCCCCGCAGCTTGAATATTTGGTGTTATTGTCGGCATCAAAATAGTTTCGCGTGGCATTGTGCAGCTCTCGCCTACCGGATTCACCACCCAAATCCGGTGCCTTGATCGGCAAATCGATGATTTCGTCAAGCGTGTCTTGCGGAATACAATCGCTCAAAAACCAGTGATCATAGGGCTGGGTGTTTTTCTGCGCATTTTCAATACTGCTGATCAGTGCTTGAACAATGTCTTCAACTGAACTTGCCATCTTGGTATCCATTTTGTTGCAAAGAGTTTCGGGAGCCTCATTCAAAACGCTGTAATCAGCGTGGCGGCGAACCGATAAGGGTACTGACACCTTTTGCCCGTGCGATCAACACCCTTCATCGAATGGGGCGCAATTGTCACGCGAATAGCGTTTCAAACACACCTAAAAAGGCGCCTAATTGGCTGTTTGTGACGCCTCGTCTTTCATGATAATTTCACGATGCGGGTAAGGGATGTTGACATTGTTTTCATCAAAAGTGTCCCAAAGGGCGAGCATGACTTTGCCGCGAATATTGGTGAGGCCGTTTTGCGGGTCGTTCACCCAGAAACGCAAGACGAAATCCAGCGAGGAATCGCCAAATTCGGTCAGCCAGCACACTGGTGCCTTTTTGGGAGAAATCCGATCCAGTTTTCGGATCGCTTCAATCGCCATTTTGGAAATTTCATGCGGGTTGCAGTCGTAGGAAACGCCAAACTTCACATCCAGGCGGATGAGATCGTTGCTAAATGACCAATTCACCACCTTTTCGGTGATCAGATCTTCATTGGGAATGAGATATTCCTTGCCGTCGCGGGTAACAACAGAAACAAATCGGGCCCGAAGTTCCCTGATCCAGCCAAATGTATCACCCAGTGAAATGGTATCGCCGGGCTTAATCGATTTGTCGAGAAGGATGATAATGCCGGAGATGAAGTTCGAGACGACCTTTTGCAAGCCAAAACCCAAACCCACACCAACAGCACCGGAAAATACGGTCAGTGCAGTCAAATCAATGCCAATACTGGCGAACGCAATGATCAGCGCTGCGACCACAAGGGCTATTTTGATAATCTTGCTCAATAATACCTTCAACGATGGCGCAAGATCAGGCACGTCGGCAATGCGCCGTTCAGCGAAATTGCCAGTGGCGGTGGCCAGCCAAAGCAAACCGACTATGAGGATAATTCCCTGAAGGATAAGCAGGACAGAAAGTCTAAAACTGCCGACTGTAAACGCCGCCTCGTCGAGAAACATCTTCGCATCGTCCAGCAGACCCAATATGGACAGCGCGGCAACAGTCCAACCGATAATCGTAACAGCTGTGGCAATTGAGCGTGAGCGAATGACGCTGCTGGCGACGGCGATAATCAGCCAGGCCGATGCCAGGAAGATGGCAATCGAAATAAGATAGCTTTCGCTGGTCCAGGTGGTGGCACGTAACACGGTAAGCGCAAGCCATGAAAAGCAGATAAACAGCAGCCACTCAAACCGGCGAAGCAGCGATATGACCAACCGCATGGTGCCCTTCGACACCCTCATTTTGCGGGCGCGCCTTTCCAGCGACGGCTCGATTATCTTAGATAAGAACAGCGCTATCAAAAACAGTGCTACCAACAATCCCAACTGAATGAAAGTCGAGGGTTGCAAAAGAAGGTTGAACCACGAAACCAATGTCTCTCGAGTGGTTTCTATCACGGTATCAATGTTAAAATTTTCGATCTTTCATCACCTCCGGCAGAAATAGCAATTCTCAAGTATACCCAGAGCACTCAACAAATTGTGTTTAGGGTATAACTGATTTTTTGCTCCACACATTTATCCGAAAACCGGTGTCCACTTTTTCGGGTACATGGAGAATAACTGGAAATATGCCTTAAATGCAAATGTTTCGGCTGGCCCTATCCGGCAAAGTCTTCGGGCAATTGAAACAAGAGTGTATTCACATAGGCCAGCCGCGCCAGTCTATCCATTGTCCGTGAAAATCGGCGCGGGCAAGAAAATGCTCCTCGCCTGTCGGCCACAATGTTAGTCTCAGTGCCGCTCCCGGCGACTTGCCATCGGCCTCAAATCGCAACCAGGCAAGCGGCGATTTAGCGCTTGCCGTCTTTCCTGCCTCCTCGATCAGCCGGCGTCCTTCAGCCTGTGCATACTTGGGAAGATACTGCCAGGCAATGGTATGAAAGATGACGTGAGCGCTGTTGTATTGATCAACAGCGAGCCTTTTTTCGAGCCACTCTACGGCGTCGACTTTTTCCACCTTATGGCCGCTAGAAGCAGCCATATTGATTGCAGCCCTGGTTCGCTCAAGCCTTTCCAGCTGATCCGGCCAGATGTAGGAAAGCATACGATTTTGATCATCGATACGTGCGGGATCGAGCGGGTTTAAGTCACATCCAGCTCGTGCAGAAATCTCCAATGGTGCGTGGTCCATCTCTGGTCCCGACCACTTGGATTTAAGTTTTACACTTGATGTCGGATCGCCCCATTTGAAATCGCCAAGCTGGTAGGAAAAGCGGTCGAGACAAAGATTTAGGCCCATGCTTGCACACAATTCCGAAAGAACCAATGGCAAGCCGGTGAGCCAGGATATGGTCAATAATGCGGGCAGCATGATAGAGGAGCGCCGGATTTCATTGGTTTGCGGCGGCGACTTTATTCGCTCGAGAATAAACGCTGTGCGCGTTTTAAGGGTTGTTTCGATGGCCAACCACAGACGATCATCATCAATCGAGTGATGATGTGGGGGATAGCTAGCGGCAAGATCATCTTTCTCGATTGCAAGGGCATGCAGGGCACCGCACAATCTCAGCCCCAATGCATCGCCATCACTGGAGGCGTCTTGCGGCCACCCCAATATTGTTTTTCCAACTTCGCTTTTATCATCAAGCCGGGTGGCCATTAATTCGCACAGGCGAGCCGTGAAGGGTGATCCAAGGTGCCGGCATGAATTGGCCTGCCGCAAAAACGCATGGCGCACGGGATTTTGGTGGTAGATTTTGTCTGTCAATTGCGCACCATAGCGCATTTTTCTCCTAATAAACACATTTCCCTTGCCACGCCGATGCCCAAATTCACTCTAGCAAATATCAGCATTGATGCCAAACCTGTGCAGCGCAAGCCGGCTGATCAATCAACCTCATCTGGCAACCAGTCCATTGCCACATGCGTAAATGGCGTTCCAAGATGCGCCAGCACTAGTGGAGTGAATTTGACATTTGAGTCCCACTTGCAGCTTCGAACATTTTCAAATGTAAAATTCAAAAATTCCACTAGATTCAATATCTTGCTAGTGGTTCTTTTGATTGCAACATTTGCAAACAATGGTGCTGCAACGGGATGCAAATGTTGGTACAGAACCACTAGACGTGGTTTGTACTGTTGCCCGAACTTGGCATTGAATAGAGCGTGTGCATCAACATTCCCCCTGATTTGTGCAAAACCATTTTAGCAGTCTGTCGATAGTTTTATCATCAAATTTAGTGATCCTCCGATTTCGATTGTGAATGTCAATTCCGACCGAATTCACAAATACTATCAATATCATTGATGAGGAGCGATCGCCCCTTGCCAATTGACGATCAAAAGCATAATTTTTCGCCGCCTCGTCCATGTTCCATGGATGTCAGTTTATGCCGCATTTCGATTGGAGAATTCGATGGCCTTTCTTGCCGATGTATTGTCACGCGTCAAACCTTCCGCCACTATCGCGGTTGCCCAAAAGGCGCGCGAACTTAAAGCAAGCGGCATGGACGTAATTGGCCTTGGCGCGGGTGAACCCGATTTCGATACCCCGGATAATATCAAACAGGCGGCCAAGGATGCGATCGACCGTGGTGAAACCAAATATACCCCGGTTTCCGGTATTCCACCCCTGCGGCAGGCTATTGCAGATAAGTTCAAGCGTGAAAATGGCCTTAATTACGATGCTTCGCAGGTGATTGTCGGCACCGGTGGCAAGCAGATCCTGTTCAATGCGTTTATGGCGACGATGAACGAGGGTGATGAGGTTATAATCCCGCGGCCCTATTGGGTCAGCTACCCGGAAATGGTGGCGATCTGTGGCGGCACACCGGTTTTTGTCGAAACAACCATTGAAAACAATTTCAAGCTTCAACCGGCGCAACTGGAAGCGGCAATTAGCGATAAAACCAAATGGTTCATGTTTAACTCGCCTTCAAACCCTTCAGGTGCCGCCTATTCGCATGACGAGCTCAAGGCGCTTACCGATGTGCTGATGCGCCATCCCCATGTGTGGGTGCTCACCGACGACATGTACGAGCATCTGGTCTATGGCGATTTTGAATTTGTCACGCCGGCCCAGGTCGAACCCGGCCTCTATGACCGTACCTTGACCATGAACGGTGTCTCGAAAGCCTATGCGATGACTGGCTGGCGTATTGGCTATGCCGCCGGTCCGGTCGAACTGATCAAGGCGATGGATATGATCCAGGGCCAGCAAACTTCAGGGGCCTGTTCGATTGCCCAATGGGCTTCGCTCGAGGCGCTCAAGGGCACCCAGGATTTCATTGCCGAACGGTGCAAGGTATTTGAGGAACGTCGCGACATGGTGGTATCAATGCTCAATCAGGCTACCGGCCTGAATTGCCCGAAACCGGAAGGGGCTTTTTATGTTTATCCCTCGTGCGCCGGTCTGATCGGCAAATCGACGCCTGAGGGTAAAAAAATCGAGAATGATGAGGATTTTGTCACCGCGCTGTTGGAGGCGGAAGGTGTGGCGGTGGTGCACGGCGGTGCCTTTGGTCTGGGGCCGAATTTCCGCATCTCTTACGCCACTTCGACCGAGGCGCTGGAAGAGGCCTGCAACCGCATCCAGCGCTTTTGCGCCAGCTTGAGATAACGCCAGTATGAAATAATTGATGTGAAGAAACCCGGTGCCAGGCTGCGATGTCTGCGCAAAACCCGGTGCTTTGTCCAATTTCGCCCAATCAAACGGCACAGCTGTCGCCCGAACCTATATTGAAGTCGAGGATTTTGACACTCGCGGCACAAACCGCCGGAAGATGAAATAGAACAATATGATGTGAACCATCCCGGCAATCTCGACACCGATAATATACCACGGCCACGGTCCGATCAGCAGCGGGTTGTCGACCGCCGGTTTTTCAAGCAGATAAATATAGTTAGCGCCGGTTGCCAGATTTAGGGCAAAAACCAATACCAGCACAATATTGACGGCAATAAATACCTTCAGCCAGCTGCCTTCGCGAGGCCGCATGCCAAAATGGAAGGTCAAGAGCAGCGGCGCCAGGATCTGGGTGGAATGGGACGAATAATACTCAAACAGCCAGAATCCTGAATAACCATGGGTTAGTTCCGGCGTCAACAGCGAGTGGATGGCGGCGGGAAAACTGACCAGCAGTGCCCATTCATAAAAGAACTGGTTCCTGGTCAATATCGCAATCGCAGCTAAAATCAGTGATAGATCGCACAGCTGCAAAGGCAGGGAATGGGCAATGCCCCAATTTTCTGACACGAACAAATCATAATACTGGGTAAATACCACCAGTATCAAAATCGCCACGCCGAGCAGGTGTATGGCGCGGGTCTTGTGCTCTGGCTTCAGCATCTTTATCAGCAACATTCCGATGGTGACATAAAGCACTGATACGGCAAGCCCGGTATACCAGTCCGAAGTCAACGGCGGTATTACGTAGTGATGTTCCATGTTGGTTTTAGCCTGCCTTTTTGTCAGTTAGTCGCGTAGATATAAACGAGCATCAGGTTTATTCCAAATTCCAATTGAGCTGACGCAAAGATTCCGCGATCACTATTCCCGCTGATACTGCAAGATTAATTGATCGCGCATTGCTGGTCATGGGAATAACCAGGCGCGTGTCGGCAACATGATGCACGTGATCGGGCACGCCGGCGCTTTCGCGGCCAAACAAAATCACATCATTTGTTTGAAACCGATAATCAAAATAGGGCTGATCTGCCCTGGTAGTCACCAGCACCAGCCTTCTACCGGTCTGTTGCCGCCAGCTTTCAAATTCTGTCCAGTCCGCATGACGGATTAACCGGGCTAACGCTAAATAGTCCATGCCGGCTCGTTTCAGGCTCTTGTCATCGAGCCGAAACCCGGCCGGCTCGATAATATCAACCTCGACCCCCAAACATGCCGCCAGGCGCAATATTGTGCCGGTATTGCCGGCGATGTCCGGCTGGTAGAGCGCTATTGTGGGCCGGTCAGTCAAACTGGATACTTTCGCGTGTTGTTTTTGCAACAATTGGGATGGATTTGACGCCAATGCGCCATTGTGACTTTATTTTTTAGACTACTAACGCTATCAACGCTTCACACGCAACGTCCAAAGGTGACGCTATGACCAATGTAATTCAAATTGAGTTGATTGTCGGGCTCCCGATATAATCACAGCAGTCATTTGCGAACTTTACGCGATTCTCAAATTCCTTCGCGACTAGTTTTATAACCATCGCTTTCGGCTGCCGGTCTTGAACGACCCTTTCTTTGCAGCTGGAAAATGACGATGCGCATCACAATTCAACAATACGGGCTATATGGCCAGGCTGACCGGCTTGGTTGCAAAGCTATGGAATTGGCGAACATTTTTCACAGCCTTCCGGCTGAGTCCTGTATTACCCATGAAATCAAGGGATGAGAGATCATGCTCACCTGGTTTGAAAAACTGATTAATCCGTTTCCACCTGAAGAGCCAGAGCAGCCTCCTATGGGACTGGTTGCATTTTGCTGGCATTATGCCAAAGGCGTCTGGCCGATTTTGGTAATTTCCTCCGCGCTCGGCGCCGTTATTGCCATACTCGAGGTCTTGCTGTTTGGCTTTCTTGGCAATGTGGTCAATTGGCTTTCTTCCGCTAATCGCGAAACCTTCCTGGCGGATGAGGGCGGCCGGTTGCTTTATATGGCGGTCATCATGCTCGTGGTGCTTCCTGCAGTGACTATTATTTGGGCGATGCTGACCCATCAGTCGATCTTTGGCAATTTTCCAATGATCATCCGCTGGCAGGCGCACCGCTACCTGCTTGGCCAAAGCATGCGGTTTTATCAGGACGAATTCGCGGGTCGAGTAGCGACAAAAGTTATGCAGGCTTCGCTCGGCGTACGCGAGACGGTGATGAAGCTGCTTGATGTGTTTGTTTATGTGCTGGTCTATTTCCTCGGAGCTATAGTGCTGGTTGCCTCGCTTGAACTATGGCTGGCGGTGCCGTTCCTTGTCTGGATTGCGCTTTATGCGGTCGCTCTTCGCTATTTTCTGCCAAGAATGCGCGATATTTCCAAGCGCCAGGCCGACGCACGTTCCTTGATGACCGGCCGTGTGGTCGACAGTTATACCAATATTTCGACGGTCAAACTGTTTGCTCATGCCGGGCATGAATCGGAATATGCCCATGATAGCATGGATAAGTTCATGAAGACGGTGCACCCCCAGATGCGCCTTTCAACCGGTATGGAACTGTCATTGACGATGCTGAACAATTTGTTGCTGTTCAGCGTTGGCGCAATTTCGATTTTTCTGTGGTTGCAATCACAGTCGACCGTTGCTGCAGTTGCTGTGGCGGTTGCTATCGTTACCCGATTGTCCGGCATGTCGCACTGGATAATGTGGGAAATGGCTGGCCTTTTTGAAAATATCGGCATGGCGATTGACGGCATGAACACCATAGCCTTGCCTCGCGAAGTGACGGACACGGCGGGTGCGCGGGCGCTGGTTGTCAATACCAGCAGGATCGATTTTGATAATGTCGAGTTCAATTATGGTAAACCCGGCCGGGTGATTGACGGGCTCAAACTTGTCGTATCACCTGGTGAGAAGCTGGGTGTGGTCGGGCGCTCGGGTGCTGGCAAGACTACGCTGATGAACATCTTGCTGCGGCTTTACGATATCGATGGCGGGCGGATACTCGTTGATGGCCAGAATATCGCCGATGTCACGCAGGAATCGCTGCGTGCCCAGATTGGCGTGGTGACCCAGGACACCACATTGCTGCATCGTTCGGTGCGTGAAAACATTGCCTACGGGCGCGTCAATGCGAGCGACCGGGAGGTGGTTAGTGCGGCCAAACGTGCCAATGCGCATGAGTTCATTCTTGATTTGGCAGATGCCGAGGGCCGCAAGGGCTATGACGCCCATGTGGGGGAACGCGGCGTCAAGCTGTCTGGCGGACAACGCCAGCGCATTGCGATTGCGCGGGTGTTTTTAAAGGATGCTCCGATTCTTATTCTTGACGAGGCCACATCGGCACTGGATTCGGAAGTCGAGGCGGCCATTCAGGAAAATCTGCTTGCCCTGATGGAAGGCAAAACCGTGATTGCCATTGCTCACCGGTTGTCGACAATTGCTGCTTTGGACCGATTGATCGTGCTGGATGAAGGCCGTATCATTGAGGATGGAACGCATAACAGTCTGGTCAATACAGATGGTCTTTACGCTCAATTATGGCGTCGCCAGTCCGGTGGATTCATTGACCAGCCCGACGAAGAAACTTTAAGTGCGGCGCAATAGCGTCTACTGAATATTGATAACCGGGGCCGCAATGATCAACCCGAGTTGCGACAATCTGCCCTTGTTCTGACTGTTGGTCTGGACAAATGGGGGCAGGCGGGTCAAAACAGTCGACGAAAATTGGTGGATTCCCCGGCATATGGATTGCGAACCCGATTGACCCGGTCTATAGCCGTGTGGAATCTGTTTGTTTGTAAAGTTTACCAGTGATCGCGAAAGGACTGAATCCCGTGAGCGCAACTGATACGGCGGAACCAACCCGTCGCGACATATTATATGTGGCAACCGGTACCGCGGGTGCGGTCGGTGTGGCGGCCGTTGCCTGGCCGTTTATCCACCAGATGAACCCGGATGCCTCGACCCTGGCCCTGTCAACCACCGAAGTTGATATCTCCTCGCTGGAAGAGGGACAGTCGGTTATTGTCAAATGGCGTGGCAAGCCGATATTCATTCGCTATAGAACGGCAAAGGAGGTCGAAGAGGCCAGCGCTGTGTCTATGGATGATTTGAAAGACAAGGCGGCCCGCAACGGTAATCTGAAGGATGCTGCAGCACCAGCTACCGATGTAAACCGGGTCCCGGCGGGCAAAGAAAACATTATCATCATGGTCGGCGTTTGTACCCATTTGGGCTGCATTCCGCTCGGCGAACAAGGGGAATATGGTGGCTGGTTCTGCCCCTGCCATGGTTCGCACTACGATACCTCGGGCCGTATCCGCAAAGGTCCCGCGCCCGAAAACCTTCCCGTACCCCCATTTGAATTTATCTCTGATTCAGTCGTGAAAATCGGCTAACGGAATTGACAGGAGAAGTCGCATGAGTGGTGGTCATTCCGCTTACGTTCCCAAAACCGGCATAGCAAAGTGGCTTGATTCGCGCCTGCCGATTATTCGGCTTGGCTATGACAGCTTCGTTGCTTATCCCGTGCCGCGTAATTTGAATAATTGGTACACGTTTGGGGCGATCCTTTCGCTCATGCTGGTGGTGCAACTGGTTACCGGCATCGTGCTGGCCATGCACTACACCGCAAATACCGCAATGGCGTTTGATTCAGTCGAGCACATTGTAAGGGACGTAAACTACGGCTGGTTGCTGCGCTACATGCACGCCAATGGTGGCTCGTTCTTCTTTGCCGCAGTCTATATCCACATTTTCCGCGGATTTTACTACGGCTCCTATAAAGACCCCCGCGAAGTGCTGTGGATCCTTGGTGTCATTATTTTCATTTTGATGATGGCGACCGCTTTCATGGGTTACGTTTTGCCATGGGGACAGATGAGCTTTTGGGCCGCCACCGTTATAACCAGCTTCTTTACCGCTATTCCGCTGGTTGGTGATGCCATTCAAACGTTCATGCTCGGTGGTTTCGTGGTTGATAACCCGACCCTTAGTCGGTTTTACTCGCTGCATTATCTGCTGCCTTTCATGATTGTCGGTGTCGTTGCCTTGCATGTGTGGGCATTGCATGTAACCGGCCAAACCAACCCGACCGGGGTCGAAGTTAAATCCGAACAAGATACCGTCGCCTTCACCCCCTATGCCACCATGAAGGACATGCTGGCAATGGGTGTGTTCTTGTTGGTCTTTGCTTATTTTCTCTTCTACATGCCGAACTATCTCGGCCACCCCGACAATTACATCGAGGCGAATTCGCTGAAGACCCCGGCCCATATCGTGCCTGAATGGTACTTCCTGCCGTTTTACGCCATCCTGCGCGCCGTTACATTCAACATCTCTATCCCCTTCACCGATATCGTGCTGATCGATTCCAAACTGGGCGGTGTGATAGCCATGTTTGGTTCGTTGATGATCTTGTTTGTGGTGCCATGGCTCGACACATCGAAAGTGCGTTCCGCCGTCTATCGGCCACTGTTCAAGCAGTTTTTCTGGATATTCGTGGTGGTGTGCATCGGTCTTGGCTATCTCGGTTCAAAGCCGGCAGAAGGTATCTACACGACCTTCTCGCAAATTCTGACATTTTGGTATTTTTTCCACTTCATCGTCATCCTGCCGGTGTTGGGGCTGATCGAAAAACCAAAACCCATTCCCGCCAGCATCACAGAATCTGTGCTGGCGAAATCCAGTCCAGTCGATAGCTGACCCGGGAGAGAAAAAGTGAATATCATGAGATTTTTCGTTTCCAGAGTTGTCAGCCTGGCGCTGGTTTTGGGCCTTGCTGCTGCCGTTTCGGCGATGGCTGCAGAAGAAGGTGCGACACCGCATTACCCTTTAAAGCATTCCAAGCACGCTCACTGGAGCTTTGGCGGACCGTTTGGCCATTGGGATATCGGGCAGTTGCAGCGCGGTTTGATGGTCTACAAAGAGGTTTGCGCGGGTTGTCACTCGCTCAATTTAGTGTCCTTTCGCTCGCTGAAGGACCTTGGCTACAACGAAGATCAGATCAAAACATTCGCCGCCGAATATGAAGTGACGGACGGACCGAATGACGATGGGGAAATGTTTGAAAGGCCGGCCAGAGCATCTGATCGCTTTACCGGCCCATACGCCAACGATGCAGAAGCTGCCGCCGCAAACAACGGTGCCGCGCCGCCTGACTTTTCGCTGCTTGCCAAGGCGCGTGCGCCGGAACGTGGATTCCCGGCGTTTGTGTTCGATATCTTCACTATGTATGCTGAAAACGGTTCCGATTATATCTATTCGTTGTTAACCGGCTATCAGGATCCGCCTGCCGGTGTCGAAGTGCCGGAGGGGGGGTATTACAATCCCTATTTCGTTGCCGGTGACAATCTGGCGATGGCGTCACCGCTTTCCGATGAGTTGGTGGAATATACCGACGGTTCGCCTCAAACCGTCGATCAATACGCCAAGGACGTGTCCGCTTTCATGATGTGGGCTGCTGAGCCGCATCTGGTGGCGCGCAAGGCAATGGGCTTCAAAGTGATTATCTTTTTGCTGGTCTTTTGCGGGCTGCTCTATCTGACCAAGAAGCGAATTTGGTCGGCAATCAAACACTGACACCAAGCTGACAGCAATGCAGTCCAAACGTAGATTTTGAGCAAATGGTCGGCAAAGGAATGCAGTCGATGGACAAAACCCTGCTTGAAGTGCTTGAAAGTTCAATTCGCTCGATCGAAGATTATCCCAAGAAGGGCATTGTTTTCCGCGATATCTCGACGCTTCTTGGCAATGCGCGAGCGTTTCGCCGTTCGGTCGACGAGTTGGTGCACCCGTTTGCCGGCATGCGCATCGACAAGGTTGCCGGGGTCGAAGCACGGGGTTTTATTCTGGGAGGCGCGGTGGCGCATCAGCTCTCGTCGGGCTTTGTGCCAATACGTAAGAAGGGCAAGCTGCCGCACGACACGGTGCGTATCGCCTACTCGCTGGAATATGGTCTTGACGAAATGGAAATGCACCGCGACGCCATTATTGCGGGCGAAAAAGTTGTGTTGATTGACGATCTGATCGCTACCGGTGGCACCGCTGAGGCGGCGGTCAAGCTGTTACAACAAATCGGCGCAGAGGTCGTCGCCGCGTGTTTTGTCATTGATCTTCCCGACTTGGGTGGCCGAAAAAAGATCGAGGCGCTTAATGTGCCGGTGCGTACACTGATCGAATTTGAAGGCGGTTAAACCTTCAAAAATACCCCACCATCGAATTCAAACACCTTATCTGCGTGCTGGTTAAAGCCTTCATTGTGCTTTTGAATATAGCCCCAACCGGGCTTCGAACGCAGCAAACGCTTGTGGGTGACAGTGGTGCGGTAGCTGATCGTATCACCGGCGTAAACCGGCTTTAGCCAGTTGATGTTTTTTGCCCCTGGCGACATGCCAAATTGTGGTGGCGGCCCGCAATAACCAGATTCCGCCTCAAGCAATTTGCGCCCGCGCTCGACATTCAGCCGCATCCATATGGCCGCAGTGTGCCAACCAGATGCGCACAGGCCGCCAAAAACGCTGTTTTTTGCAGCCTCCTCATCAAGATGAAATGGCTGGGGATCGAATTTGGCGGCAAAGCGTTTGATGTTTTCAGCCTCAAAGGTGTAGCTGCCTATTTCAATCAAAAGCCCGCAGGTAAGGTGATTGTAGAGGCTCATTTTCTGCCCTGTTGAACGGTTTCGGCGATGGCCATCATGCCGGTATTTTCAAGCGCAATAACAATCTCGCCCCGTTGATTGGTGAGCTGGTGAAGTGCTTCGAAAATGCCCAGCCCCGGTCGGGATGCAGATATGCGCTTGGACAGAACCCTGGAGGTTCCCGAAAGAATGTCGCCCGGTCTTACCGGCGTCTTCCACCGCATCTCCTTGATGCCTGGTGCACCTTGTGAAGTGGAGTTATTGAGCCAGCTCTCGCAGACCATGCGCATGAGAATGGACGATGTGTGCCAGCCGGAAGCAATCAATCCACCGGCGTGGGTGTTTTTTCCGGCCTCTTCGCTCAAATGAAAAGATTGCGGGTCGAACTCTTTTGCAAAATCAATTATTTCCTCCTTGCTCACCTCATAAGGTTCAAGTTGGAACACTCTTCCGACTTCGATATCTTGATAGCTGAGCATTTAACTAATTGTCCAAAAGGAAATTGTACGAAAGATGCTGGTAGCGCAATCCTTAGCCTGGTGGCAAGTGGTGTGCGAATATTTAGCCCAACAATTCCGGCAATCGTTGCTTCAGGCTTTTGGCCAGTTGATCGAGATGATTTTCTTTCATTGGCCTTATTTCGGATAGCGAAAGGTCGATACTCTCAAGGTTCAGTGCGGCTATATCGATGGTCCGCGTCCAGTTGTTCTTCTGCAGCATTCGACGATATTCGCCTTCATTGGCGTTATAGCTGTGAAATTGCGGTGTAAGGCCGATAACCGGCAAGCGTGCGGCAATTGCCTCGGAAATCATGGAGCTTGAATCCGCAGTACAAAAAACAATATCGGCCTTTGACAATAGCCTGCCAAGACCACCTGGTGCAGTATTGCGGACATCAATAAACTGTCTGATGGCACTTGAGCCGCCGGCAGTCTGGCTAAAAAGCTTGCTCGCCTCAACCGGGGTTCGCCGGGAGTTGCTAACCAGCCAGGTCGTGCCCCAAACATCATGCATTTGCTCAAGCAGCCCGAGCAGCGTTTGCCATTCTGCCGGTTCATAGCGGAAGTCCGGCGTGTTGCCGCCAAGCAATAGGAGCGCTGTTTTTGGCGGATTTTGACTGCCATGGATCGGAACCTGCAGTGGTCGCCCGATAGCTTCAGGATCCAGGTTGCTGGGTTTCAGGCAGACGAGATGGCGCGGGAGATCAAAATACCGGGCATAGGATGTGATCACCACTGAAAAATCTTGTGGCCTGAAGCGTCTTAGTGAACCGACAAAAACATTTGCAGCCTTCAAAGCGCGGCTTGCCGCGACATTGGCACCAAGTGTGTTGCCTCCGGCTGAAACAACCAGATCCGCTTGCGGCAGATCTGACAATTTCAAACCATAGCCCAGGTTCAAAATCATGCTTGCAGATGCACCAAGATTGGCAAGGTCGCCAAGCGCTCTTGGAGGCAGCCACCGCCGGCGCCGCACCTCGACGCGCCGCACTTGCACATCGGCCAGTCGGCCTATCGCCGAAAGAACACCTTCTGCCAAATGAAAATGCCCCGGCTTGTCATCGGCAAGCAACACCGCGGTCAGTGATTTTTTCAATAGCCGGCAATGCTCCCTGTGAATATTCGACGACGGATAGACAGCATTCCATCAACGTTGATGCGTCTTGTGGGCTTCGAAAATCTATTTACCAGAAACTTTCTGAATTGGGAAAGTCTCAATCGTGTTGTAATTTCTTGCTAGTGGAATGAATTTGACATTTGGTACCCACTTGCAGCTTCATTCATTTTCAAATATCAAATTCAAAAATTCCACTAGATTCAACAACTTGCTAGTGGTTCTTTTGATTCCAACATTTGCAAATATGGGTGCTGCAACGGGATGCAAATGTTGGAATCGAACCACTAGCTCAAAATCTGACATCAATTCAACTAGCCGTGAGACGTGTTGAATTTACCTTGGTTCACAAGGTGGTTATAGTGAGCAAAAATTCGGTTGGCCCGTTAGCCTCATTTTGAAAGGAAAGATTGATGCAGAACCTGTTGCTGAATGCCGGTAAAATTGCCATTTCCGCCGTGTTGGCTGCTACTTTCTTCTCCATTTCGCCGGCGTTTTCGGTTGGAGACAGTGATAGCACCACAATCATTACGCCCAAATGCAAGCGTGGCAAGGTTTGGAGCAAGAAAAAGAGAAAGTGTATCTTGATCAAGAAAAGCAGCCAGCTCGATGACGAAAACCTCTATCAGGCAGGCAGGGATCTGGCCGCACTTGGCCGCTATGATGATGCGATCATGGTGCTTTCCAACTCTCGTAACATGAAAGATCCGCGCGTCTTAAACTATCTCGGCTATTCGCATCGCAAGGCCGGACGCATCGATATCGGTCTTGGATATTATATGGCGGCGCTGAAGATTGATCCGGATTACACCCTTGTGCGGGAGTATCTGGGTGAAGCCTATCTGCAACTGAATGATCTCGACAAAGCGCGCGATCAATTGACGGAGATTGAAATCCGCTGCGGCACCCATTGTAAGGAATATGGCGAACTGGCTTCGCTGATCCGGCAGTATCAGGCAAATTAGTGGAATGAATTTGACATTTGTTACGCATTTGCAGCATCGTTTATCTTCAAATGTCAAATTCGAAAATTCCACTAGATTCAATATCTTGCTAGTGGTTCTTATGATTCCAACATTTGCCATAAGTACGAGCCGCTGGCGGATGCAAATGTTGGTACAGAACCACTAGCAGCATGCGTAACATCCGGCGACAAATCCGAAAGCAATTGCAGTCAAGAGGCCATTACCTGACAGGTAGCCGGAAACGTCGGGGCCAGATACGCCACAAGCCGCACCTCCCCCGGCGAAGAGATTTGCAAACGGCACGTTGTTTTCATCCACCACTTTCGCCTGTTGATTGATCACC
Source organism: Rhizobiaceae bacterium (assembly GCA_965248135.1). Taxonomy (GTDB): domain Bacteria; phylum Pseudomonadota; class Alphaproteobacteria; order Rhizobiales; family Rhizobiaceae; genus SZUA-100. Next base: position 269,680 of record CBDFIN010000009.1, read on the forward strand.
AACCCGCCCTGGGTATGAAACAGCGCACCGGTCACTTTGACAGCGAAATAGGGGGCGACAAACTGATGCGCGTCATGAAAAGTCCGGCCGAAGTGGTCATCGGTTTGGGCCGCACGCATTGCGCTTATCTCGGCAAATGTTTCCTCAAGCACATGTAAGGGCAGGTTGGTTCTTTCTGCAAGTTGCGGTATGTCCTCGGCCTGCTTGACCGCATGCACCTCAAGAGCATCGCGATAGTCTGGAAATGACATTGCGAACTCGTGTATGCGCTGATCATAAATGTTCCATGCAACACCCGAAGGCTGTGACAACACCGCCACCGCCTGTTCAGAATAGCCGCCAAGCTCGTTGGAAAATCGTTTTGCATCCAGATTGACCTGAATACCTCCCTCCATCATCACCGCCCAGGTGATCAATATTCCATGTGGGTGAGCGAGCGACCCGTGGCCCTGATAACCGGAAAGGTGTTTGATCTTCGCCCCAAGCTGCTCACCCCAGATGATTGCATCACCCTTGTTGCCGGCGTGGCCATAATACACTCCGGTCGCAATTTCCGGGATGTATTTGCGAACCAGTTCCCCGTTGCCGCCATAGCCATTGCAAGCCAGTATAAGCGCATTACAGCCAATCGTTTCCACCGCCCCATCCGGTCGTTGAACCGACACTGCAATGATCGACTTGTCTTCGCTCACATAAAGGGTGGTGGCCCTTGCATTGGTCACCACGGAGATATCCGAACATTGGATAGCTTTCATCAATCGGGCATGAAGTGCGGCACCGGTTTTTTCCGGCACCGTGTGCATGCGATGATGAGAGTGGCCGGGATAGAGAAAATCATCCAAAACAATCCATTCCAACCCGTGCCGATCGGCCAACCACTCCAGCGCTTCGCCAATATGTTGGGTGGCGAGTTTGGTAAGATCGCGGTCAGCAAGGTCTTTGGATTTATCACCAATGTCTGCGGCAAACTGCAAAGGGCTGTCGCCATTGGTGCCGATTGATTTTTGAAATCGTGTTGCCGCGGCTGGCACAAAACCCGATGACATGGATGTGGACCCGGCCGGAGATGCATCCCTTTCCAGCACCAGCACATCCGCGCCACCTTCTTTAGCCTTTAGTGCCGCGACCAGCCCGCAAGCACCGGCGCCGATCACAACCACATCGGTTGTCGCATCGATGGTTGATGGGGCTTTGAAACTGATACTCGCGTCGGTCATCCTTGCCGGATCAATTCAGTGGCTTGCCGGCAGGTCATGGTGGCGGCAACCGTTGCCAGATCCGCCAGGGCATGTTCATGAGTCTGTCGCGAAAAACTGGCGCAGCCGTCGGACAAGACAGTTGTGTTGAAATCCCTGACATGCGCACCGCGCACCGTTGAAGCAACACCACCATTGGTAACGATACCGCCGACAAACAGGTTTTCAATACCCGCTTTGCGCAACACCCATTCCATGCGCGTCATATAAAATGCCGAATAGGCAACCTTCTCCACCACGAGATCTGCCGGTTGCAATTCATCCACCAGTGCATTCCCCCAACTGCCTGGCATGAAATCGCCTTTTTGGAGAAACGGGCGCATCTTTTTCAAATGGGGTGCAATAAATGGCTCGCCAGCCTTTCCCGGAACCAATGTAAACTGGGTCGAGACAACCCAGCCACCCTTTTGCCGCAGCGCCTGCGCTACCGGCAGCACGTTGGCGGGAAGGGTCGCAATATCTGCGCTGGTCTGGTTTCCGCGCCCATAGGCTCCGTCCGGGTGCAGAAAATCATTTTGCAGATCAACGATCAAAAGGGCGGTTTTTTGCAGATCTGACATTAGGAGACCTCATCGTTGATGATAACGTTACCGTATTCATCTATTTGGCCTACCAGACCAGGATCGATGAAAATCGTCGAATCAGGCTGCTCAAGCAATGCCGGTCCGGTGATTTTCTCGCCGATTGCCAGTTCGAGCCTTTGATAGATTTTCGCCTCGGTGAACCTGCCATCGGCATAGATTGTTCGAACGCCGGATTGGCATTCGTGTTGAGGTTTTCCATCAAGTGGTGCAAATACCCGCATGTCCAGGTCCGGACGTGTGCCAATCACTGCAATTCTATAGTTCATTATACGAATTGGTATTGCATCAAGAAGACGACCATAAGCCTCCAAATAGGCAGCTTCGAATGCTGCTTTTATGCTTCCCGGCTGAAGCCCGTTTTACTGCTGGCGATTGGTACACTGACACTGTGGGTTTGACCGAGATAGAGCATGTCCAATTCGAATTCATGGTCGATCTGGGAGAAAGAAATACCAGCACCTGCCAACATCGCTTGCGCACTGTCGGCAACATTTTTCATCTCTTCAGCCAATTTCTGTGGATCGATTTGATCAAGCATTCTATTCACGGTTTGCACCCGATCCTGCCGCATATCTGCAACAACACAACCTAATGCAGACGTCACGCCAGGGTAACGTGGAATGATGGCAGAGCGTAACCCCACATCCCTGATCAATGCGCCGGTATGCAAGGCCCCACCGCCACCAAACGGCATTGCCGCAAATTTGGTTGGGTCATGGCCCTTTTCAATCGAAACCAGGCGAATGGCACCGGCCATTTTAGAGTTGGCAATGCGCAAAACGGCCTCCGCCGCATCTTCGATGCCAAGTTCCAGAGGCACCGCCAGTTTGCTGTAAATAGCTTGGCGCGATGCACCGACATCCAGACGATCCAGTTTCCCTCCAATTGGCCTGTCCGGATTGATACGGCCCAAAACCAGATTGGCGTCAGTTACCGTTGGGCAATCGTTGCCGAGACCGTAGCAAACCGGTCCTGGATCTGATCCGGCAGATTCCGGCCCGACCCTCAACAGGCCGCTGGCATCGACCCAGGCGATAGATCCCCCACCAGCGCCAATGGTGGTGATTTCAATCATCGGTGTCCTGACCACCATGCCAAAATCAATGGAAGTCTGCGCAGCCAAAGCGGCTTCGCCCTTCGATACCAGCGAAACATCGAAGGAGGTTCCGCCCATATCGCAGGTGATGATATTTTCAAAGCCGGCCGCATCGGCAATTGCCATTCCCGCAATAACACCTGCCGCTGGACCCGACAGTGCGGTGCGGACCGGATATCGCTTGGCGATATCAATAGACATGACACCGCCATTAGACTGAACGATCAAAATATCCCCTGTGAAAGATTGTTCCTTTAGGCCGCTTTCCAACCGGTCCAGATAAGAGGAAACCACCGGCTGTAAATAGGCATTCAAAGTGGCCGTCGACAAACGCTCAAACTCGCGGATCTCAGGTAAAATTTCCGTTGCCGCGGTGACATATGCATTTGGCCATATTGATCTGACCGCTTCTACAGCGTGTACCTCATTTTCGCTGTTTGCATAGCCGTTGACAAAGAACACGCAGACGGCTTCACAATTATCGCCCATCAGTTCAACTGCCCGGGATTTGACCTCGTTTAAGTCCACCGGTGTCAAAGTAGTTCCATCAGCAAGCGTTCGCTCGTTGACCTCAAGGCGATTGGTCCGTTCGACGACAGGTGCGAATGTGCCTCTTAAGCCCCAGGTTGTAGGGCGGTCCCTGCGCCGCATTTCAAGCACATCGCGAAATCCGCTGGTGGTGATGATACCGGTTTTTCCACCCTTGCGTTCAAGCAGCGCATTTGTACCGACGGTGGTACCGTGAACCACGGTTGCGATTTCGCCAAAATTCTCGATTTTCTGCCCGATGCCCTCAACAAATCCCTTGGACTGATCCCCCCGGGTTGACGGTACTTTTGATATCGACACTTTTCCGGCTGCCTCATCTAAAATGAAGACATCGGTAAACGTGCCCCCCACATCGACACCCACCACAAACCGAGAGCCGCTCATGTTTGGTGCCGCCGTTGGGTCAGATCCACGCCATAGTCGGATTTTGCCTGATCAGCGGATACCAGGCCCGCATTCAAATCGGCCTCAATGCGAGATCGATCACGCAAATCCGGGTCCCCATAGCCTCCGCCGCCGGGTGTTTCCAGGCGAACTACCTGACCCTTTGATATTGAGATCCCGACCATTTTCGACTTCATTGGCGGCTGGTGAAATCCGTCTTCCTGCTCGTAGACGAACCGATTGGGTGCGCCGGCACCACCTCCAACCACCCCGGCAGGTGGAAATTTTCCACGCTCACCAAAAAGAAAAACGTTTGCCTGTTTTTCCAGCAGTTCGATCTCATAGACGGCGCCAAATCCACCCCTGAATTGACCTGCACCACCTGAATCGGGCCTTAACGCCCATTGATTAAATTTGATCGGGTAAGCAGCTTCCAGAATTTCCAGCGGAGGGATTGTCGCCGTCGAGATGGGCGCATTTCCATGGTTCAATCCATCACCCGATCCATGCGCGCCATGGCCACCGCCAAAGAATGAAAACATCACCCACCTTTGCCCGTTCTCGCGGTGCCCCGCCAGAGAAAGCGCATTGATGGTGCCGTATGCACAGGCCATTGCTGTTTCGGGCTGCAACTGTGCCACCGCCTGGAAGACGACATCGATCAGTCTCAATATGGTTTCGGTATAACCGCCTACCGGTTTTGGAGCTTTGACGGAAAGCAGAGAGTTTTCGTCAATTCGAAACTCCACGGGTCTTAGCACCCCGGCATTGGCGGGCACTTCGCTGAATATGTGCTTCAGTGCGACATAACATGCTGCAACGGCGGTCGAACGGGAGATGTTGACCGGTCCGGCACAGGCCGGCGATGAGCGGGTGAAGTCCATCACCATTTTGTCGTCGTCGATGGTCAGATCCAAAGCAATTTTTAGCGGCTCATCTTTGATACCATCATTATCCAGCCAGTCTTCGGCCGAAATGGTCCCCGACGGCAAAGCAGAAATCTGGGCACGCATCATTTTTTCCGCACGCGCGGTTAATTCGCCGAGTGTTTCAGCAATCGTTTCATCACCATATTCGTCCAGCAACTCGTTAATGCGTTTAGTACCCAGATCGAGCGCATTTATCTGTCCGTTAAGGTCGCCGTATAAAGACATCGGCAACCGCGAATTGGCCGACAGAATATCAACAATGTCCTGCTTGTATTCACCCTGGTCATAGAGCTTCACCGGCGGAATGAGCATTCCCTCCTGAAACGATTCCGTCGCCGCCGGATTGTAGTTGCCCGGAACATTGCCGCCCACATCGTGCCAATGGCCGACGGACGCAATGTAGCAAAAGACCTTGCCAGCGCGGAATATCGGCTTTACCAGCCTGAAATCGGAAAGATGGGTGCCACCATCATATGGATCGTTGAATATCCAGACGTCTCCGTCGGCTGGTCCGCCATCTTTTCCAGCTTTTTCAATGACCGCTTTTACGGCAAATGCCATGACACCAACAAAGATTGGCAATCCGGATTTTCCCTGCACCAGGGTATCTCCGCTCACCGCATCGTAGATGCCATGAGAGGCATCATGGGCTTCGGCGATGATCGGGTTGAAGGCCGAACGAAAAAGTGTGGCATCCATTTCATCGGCGATTTGTTCAAGCCTGCCCTTCAAAATGGCCAGCGTAATGGAATCAACTGCCATCCTTATCCCCTTTCTCATAGCGTTTGCCCCGTTCAAGCATTTGCGGGGTGCCGATCAACGAATTGAGTTGGGAGAAATCCATCATATGAGCCAGGAAAGCATCGTTTGAACCGGTAGTGACAAGACTGGCGTAATAGGCCTCAGCCGTGGCCGAAATGGCGCGAACAATGCCGCCTGGAAAAATCACCAGATCCAATCCCATTTCCTGCAGCTCACCGGCGTTGAAAGAGGGGGTCTTTCCACCCTCGACCATATTCGCCATCAGCGCGGTTTTTGAGCCAAGCCGCTCAACTATCTGCAAAAACTGACCGGCGGATTTTGGTGCCTCGACAAAAATGATATCAGCGCCCGCCTCACCATAAGCCTCTGCCCGGTTGAGTGCAGCCTCAAAGCCTTCAACACCGACCGCATCGCTCCGACCGATAATCAGCGTTTCTTCGCTTTGCCGGGCATCGCAGGCCGCCTTGATTTTTCCGACCATTTCATCTGTCGAGACAAGGGTCTTGCCGTCCAGATGTCCACACCGCTTTGGTAATGTTTGATCCTCCAGCTGCAATGCCGATGCACCCATGCGCTCAAAGGTGCGAACCGTTCGCTGAACATTTAAGGCATTACCAAAACCGTTATCCGCATCGACAATGATGGGGATAGAGATTCGGTCCCGCAGCAACGCAATGGTATCGGCAACTTCGCTCATCGAGACCAATCCAAGATCCGGACCACCGGTGCGAGTATAGGCAATCGAGGCACCCGAGAGATAAACGGCCTCGGCGCTCGCCTGCTCGGCAATCAGCGCCGTCAAAGCATCATATACCCCCGGCGCCACCAGTATTTTTCTTTGCTCTAGTCTCGATTTTAAGCTCATAGCGTCTCTGTCTCGTGGTGAGTTCCTGAAAATCTTTTCTTTAAATGTGGAACCAATCCACCGTCCTGCAGCAGAACTTTCAGATGGTCGGCCAGCGGGTCGAGGGCGACTATCTTTTGTTTCTCGGTCAGCCGCAGCGTTGCTGAATTGTGATCAAGCACCGCCGCATCCCCATCAGCCACTTCGGCCAGTTCGGTAGAGGTTAAAACCGGAAGGCCCAGATTGATGGCATTGCGGTGAAATATGCCGGCAAATGAATAGGCTACAACGCCGGCGACACCGAGATACTTCAACGCCTCCGCAGCCTGTTCCCTGGAAGAACCAACGCCGAAATTCTTGCCGGCGACAAGCACGTCGCCGGGTTTCACCGTTTTTGCGAAATCGGGTCGAACGCCTTCAAGACAATGGCCGGCGAGCTGACCAATACCGCCGCGCATATAGAAGCCGGGAGCCAGTTGGTCAGTGTCAATATTGTCACCAAACAAAAATATACGTCCGCTCATGGAGTGCTCCCGGGCCGAGGCAGAAACTCGCGTGGATCAACGATCTTGCCGGCAACGGCAGAGGCTGCAACCGTGTAAGGCGACGCCAGCCAAACATTTGAAGTCATGTCTCCCATCCGGCCTTTGAAGTTTCTTGCGGTCGAGGAAATACACACCGTGTCAGGGCCCAATCGGTGGGCTCCATAACCGGCGCAAATTCCACAGGAATTAGCAAGTATTTTAGCGCCGGCTTGCTCAAACACCGCCATGATACCGTTGTTAGCCGCCCGCTCCTGGTCCTGCTTCGACGAAGGTGCGACCAAAAGCTCAACGTCGGGGGCGATTGATTTACCACGCAATATTTCGGCAGCATTGCGCAAATCTTCATACTTGGCACCGGTGCACGCGCCGATATAGGCGACATCGATTGGGGTATTTGGGACCAAACCAACATCGACTGAATTTGCCGGCGAGTGTGGCTCAGCAACCTGGGGCACCAGACCTTCGGCATCAAAAACATGGTGGGCCAGCACTTTGGCGTGTGTTGCGGTCTTGTATTGCTGCCAATCCCCGGCGTCACCGCCCGCGTCTTCGATAAAAGCTTTTGTGACCGTGTCGGGTGCAATCAATCCCGTCTGCGCACCAAGTTCGGCAGCCATGTTGGACAAGGTCATGCGTTCCTGCATCGACAGGTGGGTTATCGCCTCACCACAATATTCCAAAGCCTGATATTGTCCGCCATCCATACCAAGTCTGCCGCAAAGAAAAAGCATCATATCCTTGGCAACAACGCCCTCAGTCAATTGATTTTGCCACTCTATCAAAATGGTGTCGGGCACCTTCAGCCATATTTCACCGGTTGCCAAAACACCGGCCATTTCGGTTGCCCCAACCCCGAACATGTAAGCACCAAAAGCGCCACCGGTCGGCGAATGGCTATCGCCGCCAACGATCAGTTGACCAGGTCTCACATGCCCTTTTTCGGGCAGGACAACGTGGCATATTCCTTTCCCGTCATAAAAACGAACCTTTCGCTCCTTTGCCCACCGACGAGTGAACTCGAGGATTTGCGCGCCTTCGTCGGTGTCGCCAGGCACAAAGTGGTCCGAGATCAGCACAACTTTTGACGCATCCCAAAGCCCGGTGCCCAATTCTTGCAGGATCGGTTCAACCCGTCTTGGGCCACCGGAATCATGGATCATCGCAAGATCGACTTTGACCGTAACAATTTCGCCGGGTGCCACCTTTTCACGGTTTGCTGCGCGCGCGATAATCTTTTCGGCCAGCGTGGTTCCCATGTCTCAATTTCCGAAGCTGGGTAGCCACAACGCTATGCCGGGCCAAATGATCAACAGCCCGACAAGCAATATCGCACATGCCATGAATGGCACCGCCGACATGTAGATATCCCGCATCGTGGTGTCGGGTGACGATACCCCTTTCATGACAAACAAAAGAAGGCCAAAGGGCGGGGTGGTAAAGCTGATTTCCAATGCCAGCAATACAACAACGGCAAACCAGATCAAATCAAATCCAAGCGTCTGCGCGAGCGGGAAGAATATCGGTACCGTCAACAACATCATCGAAAGTTGATCCATGAACATACCGAGGATCAACAAAATTCCGAACATTACCAACAACATTACCAAGGGATCGAGATCAAACCCCGTGGCCCATTTGATCAAACCGGAACTGGCCCCTGAAAAAGCAAGAAGAGCAGAAAATGTGGCGGAACCAAAAATGATCAACAGCGCCATCGTGGTCACCCGCAAAGCGCCGGTCACCGATTTGACACAGTTTTCCCATGTCAGCCTTCTAAAGAGGATGGCGAGCAACAAAACACCAATGCAACCGAATGCGGCAGACTCCGACGGCGTGGCCCAACCATAAAGGATGAGCAAGATCACTCCGACGACAATCGAAATCATCGGCACCACATCAACCACCAGAAGCCGCAGCCGCAGCCTCCAGGATATCGGTTCAACCGCATAAGATGGCGCCGCATCGGGATCAATCAGACACATAGCCAAAATCAAAATGGCGTAAAAACCCGCCAGCAATAGACCGGGTATCACACCGGCTACCAACAGACTGCCGACATCAAGGTTTGCCAATGTCGCCAACAAAACCGCCAGTGCAGACGGTGGAATCAGCATGGCAAGACCACCGGTACCAAGAATGGGGCCAATCGCCATGTGCTTCTTGTATCCACGCTTTTTCATCTCAGGCACCATCAACGACCCAAGCAAAGCTGTGGATCCCATCGACGAGCCCGAAAGGGTGGCAAACGCGGTGCCACCGGCCACGGTCACAAAGGAAAGCCGCGCTGGTAGCCGTCCCATCAGTCTGTCAATCGCGTTGAACATTTTGCTGGCCAGACCGGTGTGAAAAAATATCTCGCCCATCAGCAAAAACATCGGTACCGGCATCAGGTTGAATGTTGTTACTGTTGGCAGCGCGTTGTTGGTCAACTGACCGATGCCGCGCGACATCTGCCGAAGCAGGTCTCCACTGCCGCCCATGAAATAGGTAGCACCGATCATGTTAGCGGCCAAAAACGCCAGTGCAACCGGCACGCCGATGAACATGAAAAACAAGATCATGCTCAACAAAAAGGCGAGGGCGTAATACCACTCCATCAGCAGCGTTCGCTTGATTTGGGCAGATTACTCATGCACCCCCGCTTCACCGGAGTGCAAAGTTTCACTTCCCCAGACAAACCGGCCGAACTGAAGCGCCATCAGACTGAAGCAAATGGGCATTGAACCCAGCAACAGCCATTTCGGCATATCGAGCGAACGCATGTCGGCATCGCCATAGTTGTAGGCCTTCAAGGTGTTTGCGCCGCTGTACCAGACCAGGAACAGGCATATTATTATGCAAACCACAGATACGGTCCGCGAAAACGCAGCCGACATATTTTTAGGTAAAAACGCGGTCAGCATTTCGATGTATACGTGGCCACGGATACGCACTAACCAGGGTGAAGCACACATGGCAATGTATAAAAGCCCATACTCTGAAAACGTAAAAATGTGAGACGAACCCGAGTATCCAAAGGAGCGCAGCGTCGCCTGGATAACAATGGCAAACATGATCGCCACCAGATAAACACCAGCAAAAATCGCCAGAGCATTACATATTTTGTCGAGCAGTCGCATTTAAAAAGCCTGTCGCCGCAAACATCCCGGCGCACTGGTCCAACAATGCGCCGGGAATTGTCTTTTCAAATGATGATCAAGTTATTCGTTATAGTACAGCTTACGCAGTTTTGCGTAGTTTTCGGTGCTGCCCATTTCCTTCAGCCTGCTTTCCATGCGGCTCCACGCCGCATCATCGGCAAGCTTTAGATATTTGGCTGCTCCTTCGTCACTCATCTGGACAAATTCCATGCCACCAGCTTTGAGTTTCTCAGCATCCGAAACCACGTCTTTTTGACGATCATTATAGGATTTTTGCTCCCATTCGATCACCACGTCCTGAATCAGCTTCTGTGACTCAGCCGACAATGCGTTCCAGGAATCCTTGTTGAAAATCACCCCAATGTCGGTGTTATAAAATTGCGGGTCAATGCGATATTTCATGAACTTGTCCCACTTGAGATCAATCAATCCGATCGACGTCCAGGCTGCCGCATCGACAACACCCTTCTCAAGAGCTGAATAAACCTCTGTAGCCTTCATGGAGGAGGTGGTCGCGTTCAATGCTTCAAAAAAGGCGTGATAAATCGGGTTGTCGCGTAACTTGACACCGGTAAGGTCAATTACACCGTCTGCGCCCATCTTGAATGGTTTGGTGTTGTAGATATGAAACTGTACACCGCCATCGATCCAGCCCAGATGTTTGGCATTGAACCGTTGCTGGTGAGCTGCGTCCATCACGGCTGCTCCACCATTTGCGCGGGCTTCCATCGGGGTGACACGAGCCGCAACCATTGCATCGATTTCAGGCACCGAGGCACCGTAGAAACTGCCCGGTGTATGAACCATGTCAACCACACCATCACGCAACGCTGCCGGTTGTTGGAACATGCCAATAGCTTCCGGTCCACCCTTTACTTCGATCTCAACGATACCTTTGCCGCGCTGATTGATGTCTTCAACCATGGCAAGAAAGGTCTTTGTGTAGACCAGAAAACCTGGAAACGCGTGGACCGCAGTGACTTTGTCGGCGGCAAATGTTGAAGAGGTCGCCAGCAGCATTGAAAATGCCCCTGCGGTTGCCGCTCCCAATAGCCTGGCAGCATAGGCTTTTACAAAGTTCATTGATATTCCTTCCTGTTGCATTCACTTTTGGTCAATTAACTGAAGTTGGAACCGGCAATATCACCGGCTCAATTCAGGCTAGCTGACTCATGAATTTTTCTATTGTGGAAATCAGTCTATCATTGTGTTCGGTTATTGAAAGGCAAAATCGACAAAAGTGTTCGAGGCCCGTCTCACGCGTGCGGTTGATTATAAAACCACCTTCATCGAAAAGATATTCCACAAGCGCTTCAACCTCTTTAGCACCCTTGCCGTCAATTGTTGCAAGCAAGAAGTTGGCTTCGCTGGGTAGCGTGGAAATACCAAGCCCGGCAAGGGCATTGGCCACCCTGTCTCTTTCGCGTACGATTTCACTGACGCGCTGTGTGATAATTTTCATGTCTTGCAATGCAGCTATTGCTGCAGCCTGGGCCATCGCATTGACCGTTCCCATGCCGCGGGCAGCGTAAAGCCCGCCAATCATCGACGCTGGTGCATTGCACCAGCCGACACGCAGCCCTGCCAGACCAAACGCCTTCGAAAACGTGCGGGTAACCAAGACATTTTCGTGGCATTCCACTAACGCGTGAACCTTGGCACAATAGTCCAGTCCCTGGAACTCGCCATAGGCCAAATCGATTACGATTGCGATCGAGGAAGGTATGCGTTCCACCAGCGCGCAAATCTGTAAAGCAGATATCGCAGTGCCCGTCGGATTGTTCGGATTAGCCAGAAAAATAAGCCTGGTGTGTGGTGAAATGGCAGATAACAGCTTGTCCGGTTCGGTGGTGAAATCGGTTTCATCTGCCTTGAGGAGCCGCGCATTCATCCGATTTGCCGTTAGCACGAACTGAATGTAGCCGTATTGAGAAATCAGTATTTCATCGTCTGATCGAATGAAGTTCCTGGCAATAACATCAAGCAGTTCCTCGGAGCCATTGCCGCAAATAATTTGTTCGGGATCGAGGCCATATGTTTTGCCAATTAACTGCCGCAGATCATCATTACGGGGACTGCCATAGTAATTTATCCGGGCTTTGGTGTTGTCAATCGCATCACCAATGCGTGGTGTCGGGCCGTAGGGAAGCTCATTATACCCAAGGTTGATAATGGGCAGCCCCCGCGGGTGCGGACGCGCGATCCGGCCCCTCAAATTCATTGGCGTGAGGTAGCTTTTGGGCCGGGTCAAATCAGAGGAAGAATGATGCATCTGCGGTCACATTTTGCCAGCGAAGTCGCACTTCAACATCCACAATGATGTCGAAAGCTTGGGCGATTTTCAATTTCCACAATCCAAATGGCACAGAAGCCAAAAGATCATCGCTTTTAACTTTAGTCAAGCACCGGTGGTCGAACCAGCCCATTGTGCTGTAGAATTTTCAGGAATTCTGACAATCTTTGCTCGCGATATGCCGCAACATCGACCTTTGAATAGTCAAAAAATCCATTGCCAGAACGCAGGCCGATGCGATTATTTTCCATATTGTCTTTGACAATCCCGGGGGCTTCGAACCGGTCACTGTCCATTGCTTTGCTCATATATTGGCTGGCATAGTACAAGATATCTCCGCCGCCCCAGTCGATGAATTCGAGCATGCCCAGCACGGCAAACCGCAGACCAAAACCATACTTGATCGCCTTATCCACATCTTCTGCAGAAGCCACGCCATCTTCGACCAGTCTGGCAGCCTCATTCATCGCCAGCGCCTGAATTCTGGGCACGATATATCCGGGCGAGGCCTTGCAGACGACCGGCACCTTGCCAATAGTTTCCAAAAAACCGGTTAGCGTATTTGTGACATCGCTATTGGTCTGCGGCGTGGGGCTAACCTCGACCAACGGCACCATGAATGCCGGATTGAGCCAGTGAGCGTTCAAAAACCGATCCGGCGATTGGGTGAATTCGGCAAGATCGGTAGACAGAATGGTTGATGTGGTGGAGGCCAGAATTGCGGTGTCTTTGGCATGGTGGTCAAACAGGCTGAATGCCTCGGACTTTGCCTTCAAAACCTCCGGCACGCCTTCAAACACAATTGAAGCGTCGGCTAACGCTTCTGGCGCATTGTGAAGGGCAAAGACTGTTACCCTGCCAACAATGTGAGCAATGGCGTCTGGGTCAAATGCACCAAGTTGCGCAAGCGATGTCAGGGTCGCTTTGACTTCTAAGATCGTGTCGGTGTGGAATTTCTCGAATTCCTCGCTGGTGCGTTGCTTGGCATCCAGCAGTCTAATTTGGTGACCGCCATATGCTACCGCGTGGGCAATACCCCTGCCCATGCGGCCTGCACCAATGCAGGCAATTATCTGTCTGTCGAAAGTCACAGGCCCGCTCCGAGCATTTTGTGAACTTCGTCAACCGATAATTCGCCAAGCCCCATTGCAGCCAGGGTGCGTGGCGAGGCGGAAAAATCTATGCCGGATGCAGCCCCGGCCACATTGAGCAATCCCCTGGCAACTGGACAAGGCACGGCCACCCAGTCAGCAACGGAAACCAGGAAGGAAAGCCCCAGACCGATATCTTCGGTGATATAGCGATGTTGGCGCAGATCCAACGGCTCATGCCAATCGCCAGAATCAACCAGTTTGTCATGGGCCAGATTGCCGTACATCCAGTTGCTGGTATTGTAGTGATCGGCAAGCGGGAAATGCGGTGGTCCATATCCCAGCGCCTCGCGCACGGCAATCCGTTCTGCGTCCAGTGCGTCGTGCACATTGCGTATCGATGGCTGCGTACCTTCATTGTGGATGTCCCAGGCATCGAAATGTTCAATTGGCCCCGCATTCATGATGATCAGCGGTGGATGAATGATCGGCCCTGCATTCATCAGCGCTGCCGACAAAGCATCGCCGCAAGGTTCGATTGCATTTGGGAATGCTGTTGAAATCACGTCGAGCGCCGGTTGTGAGCTGTCGGCAGGGAAAATACCGGTTGGCAGTCTTGAGGCACGAGTGGTTATTCGAACGGTGTGATCGTTTTGTTTTCTGGCAAGCCAGGGCAAAGTGCCCGTCTCGGCCAAAATGACCCGTGCCGTTGATCCCATGTGTCGAAACCGCCTCATCATCAAGTAGGAGCCGAACGTGCCGGGTGTCAGTAAAATAACCTGATCGTCACTGACGTAAGGCGCCAGCAAAGAAGCAATGTCCTCATGTGTGTTGGCCGGCGTCGGAACCAAAATCAATTCTACGGCATCCATGGCGACTGCGATATCATCCGTCATTTGCGGAACGACTTTGCGCTTGCCTTGATAATCCACAATTGTCAGGCCGCCATTCCTGTTGACGCCGGAAAAGCTATCAATTGACCTGCGCCACCACGAAACCTCATGGCCGGCTTCGATCATATCTGCAACCGCGGCGCAGGATCCGTTACCGCCACCAAGTACGGCTAGTTTCATCCGATGTCTCCTGTGACTAGAGGCCCTTGGGATTGGAGAGAAATTCCTCAATGATTTCGGGAGGCGCCTTCGCGTAGTCAGAAACCCGGCTGACGCTTTGCCCGGTCAGGCGCTTGAGCTGCACCGCCATTTCGGCCATCTTGACGACGATTGGAATGCCGTTGATAACCGGCGCACCATCGATCATGTGGTTATGAAAATTTGAGAACAGCAGCATGGGAATTCCACCACCGGGGATCAATACATCGCTGCCTGAAGCAACCAAAGGCTTGCCCTGCTGTTCAAACGATTTTTTGACCTGCTGCGATTTTTCTTCTGAGTTGTAAGCATCGAGAATCTGTCCGGGCCTGAAGGTCATGGCATGCACACCCGTCACCCGTTCTTTCAAGCCATATTTGCCGATTTGGTGATGAAACCATGGAATGAATCGCGGATTGTTGGCGACGATGCCCAGCCTTTGTCCAAGTTGACAACAATAGAGCATCGTCGCTTCGCCCAATGCCACAATTGGAATATCAACGGTCGCCCTTGCTTCATACAATCCAGCGTCCTGAAAATGACCGACAATAAAGGCGTCGTAGCCTTCTCTTTCCGCTTGTATTGCGTTGCAGATCATCTCTCGGGCACATCGAAATTCCACCAGTGGATGGGCGTATGAATCAAACGGTGTTATGCCATTAATATCGATCGACGTATCCGGGGATGCGATGTCCTTGAGATGGCTACCCAGCATCTCCCAATAGGTTTTGCCGTTTTCATGATCGACATAGCTTTGATACCACAGTTTCATTTCCACCCCGACCGTTCAGATTTCGATAGAAAACAAGTTACATAGCATGGTCGAAATAACCAGCGGCATTATTTCGGTTTCTCCCGCATCGGGTCAACTTGCAATGAACCGGATTTAGCCTGTTTGGTGGCAATCCCAACTGCTCATATAGCTGGACACCTTTAGCTGGACACCTTCAAAATGATTCAATCCATACTCTCTTCGCTCACGGCGGGCGTTGCCCGGGCCTGCGCCAGGGCGGCGCGAAGGCGCCGGTCACTGTGCGCTCCTGATGAGCCATGATCACTTTAAGGTAATCATGTCATGCTGGAATAGCATTGTGGGAAGTCATAGTTAAATATAGCTTTATAGTTTAACGACTTAAACATGATTCCATCATTAGTTTTTTGTTCGTGGCCGTGCGGCTCTTTTCAATTCAAAGTGCTGTGGTTTGTTGCCTGGCAAACATTGCGGCAAGAGACTGGCGCAAGGCCTGATCAAGATCGCTGGAGACCAGGGGAGGGCCGAACCTGTTCGCCGCATCGCCGTGAAGCCATACTGCGGCTGCGGCAGCCTCGAATGCGGCCATGCCCTGGGCCAGAAATCCACCAATGATGCCCGACAGTACGTCGCCGCTGCCTGCGGTCGCAAGCCATGGCGGGGCATTTTGCGCCACACAGGCACGTCCATCAGGGGCGGCAACCACCGTATCGGCCCCCTTCAACACGATCGTTGCGCCCGCTATTTTGGCTGCCAGTTTTGCCTGACTTATCTTTGACTGAATATCGATTTGGCCAGGAAATAACTTGGCGAACTCTCCCTCGTGCGGTGTCAGCACCGTGGTGCTGGCCGAAGCAGCGAGCGCCGAAAAGAGCACCTCTTGCTTGCCTTTGAAGGCTGTCAACGCACCGGCATCGATAACCAAAGAACGCTCTTTTTTCAGCGCCGCCAGCACCAGGGCGCGGGTCTGGCTTCCCGGCGCCAAGCCAGGGCCCACGACAACGCAATTGAACCGTTTGTCGTCCAGTAGTGATGTCAGTTCAGCCGCGGATTTCATCTCGTATTGCATGATCGATGTCAACTGTGCAGCATTGGCCGCAATTGTATCATGAGAGCCAGCGATAGTGACAAGTCCGGCACCGCAGCGCAGGGCACCCGCGGCGGCAAGCCTGGCAGCGCCCGACATCACCAGCGGCCCTGACACGACAACAACATGACCACGCGAATATTTGTGACCCTCAATTGCATATCGGGGAAGGGCTGGCAGCCATAGCTCCGGCTGGTTAATCCACGCCTCAAAACCGGTTTTGGCGATGGTGTCGGCGAGAATGCCGATTTGACTGAGATAGGTTTTGCCACAAAGCGTTCTACCTGGCAGGAGCACATGCCCGGGTTTCTTTCTGAAGAATGTGACCGAGGCCGAGGCCTTGATCGCCACACCGCGTATCTGCCCGGTGGCGCCATCAACCCCGCTTGGCAGATCAATGGCAATGACCGGGCGCTGGCTTGTGTTGACGGCGGTGATCATATTGGCAATCGTGCCAGTAATATCCCGGTCGAGCCCGGCGCCGAACAAGGCATCAATTATCAGCTCATAGTGGTCGGGGTCCGGGTTGTCGACGGTGATGATTTCATCTGGCATTGCTCGTTGTGCGCTCGCCGCATCACCGTTGAGCCGGTTAAAATCTGACGCGCACCAGAGCTTTACCCGCAGGCCGGATAGCAACAATATTCTGGCCGCAACGAAGCCATCTCCCGCGTTATTGCCGGTGCCGCATAGCACCAATACAGATTGGACTGCAGGAAATTTTCTGCGAATAATTGTAGCAACAGCGCTGCCAGCGGTTTCCATCAATTCAATGCCCGGCACGCCCGATTCTATCGTCAGCTTATCGGCCTGATCCATTTGCAAAGGGGTGAGTAGTTCATCCATGCTCAAGCTTTTTTGACTGCAAGTGGTGTTTTTCAAATTATTAATAGCTACATATAGCTTCAGCTATTATCTGTTCGGCAACGTACATTGCAATTGCGGTATATCAAGCATCGCAAAGGGTACTTATATTCTCACCATTGGCGATGTGGCGCAAGGTCTGCTCATTCAGAATGTGAACGCGATCATTGTCGTCACAGGTGATCAGTTGCAGTTCCCTTAACCTGGCGAAGGCCCTTGAAAGAGTTTCGGGGCGAAGACCCATATAATCCACGATGTCTATTCGCTTTAGCAGCAGGTCGATTGTGCCATCAGCGTCAACTTTCAGCCTGTCCTGGCATTCGAAGATAAATGATGCCAGCTTCTCAAGCGACGACTTTCTCGCCACGTCGGCACAATGGCGGCTAGTGAAGGCATCATGGCGCAGATGATTTGCTTTTAGCAGCGCACGAAATTCTCCGTCCTTTTGCAGCAGATTGTCAAATTCTTCAGCCTTCAACAGATTGACCTTGACCGGAGAAAGGCAAATCAACGCACCGGCTCCCGATATTGTATGCCTGAAATCAAACACATCGCCGGCTATGAATATTGTTGATATGGATCGTCGACCGTCATTGAGAAGGTGTTGCCTCCCGACCACCCCCCTAGACAGTACGACGATGGAGCGATGGGCAAGAAAATCGCCAGCCAGCAGCGCACCAGTGTCAAACGAGCGGCAAGGGGAGGTTTTTAGTGACTTGCAGGCTGCATAAATCAAGGCATTGGCGCCAGACAAACCGTCGGTTTCTCCCGGAATATGATGACCAACATCGGTGGCCAGCATCAACGTCTCCAATCTTTCAATTTTTGCAAAAGCATTATTTATGCAATCGCCAGGTTCGCCTTGATCAAGATCAATAGTACAGACGGTATTCGCGATCGTCGCAACTGGCGTTGTTGCAAAATTGGCCGGTTGGCTCAAACGCCGCGCCGATGGCAGGCCGCTTTCTGCGGGAAAAATAATGCGGACATGAAAATGCGGTGTCGTTCGTGAAATCCAGCGCGCAATAGCCTGACGGGTGAGGCGGTTCGGTTAAATCCTGCCCATGACAAAATCGCTCTGCGCTTCTTCGACAAAGTAGCGCGCCAGCTCGTGCGCCGGACATTGGCGCGGGTCGGTGATGCCCGAACTGACTTTTGAGCGATCAGAAGCAGAGATCGAAAACTCCTCGTAAATTTTTGGTGTTTCCTCGTCGGCCAACTGCTGGGCCAGCACCACAGCGGCGCCGCGCAAGGCGTCCTGGCGGCAGATGTAGCGGCTCAACAATTCTTCATTATCCCGTTTCTGCAGACGTGATGGAGCCTCTTCAATCAGTTTCTTTAGGCGTTCGACCTCAATGGTAGTCTCGCGGTATTCTTCAAGCCCATGCACCTTTAGCGCACGGGTGACGATTTCGGTATTTTCGGTGGCGGAGCTATCAGAGCCAAACAGCTTTCCACCAAACCTGGAGAGTTTCCCAAATACCATTGTCGCAACCTCCTTGGGGCAAATTCCAATTGGACGCCAATTTTTCGTAACATGCCAGCCGCATTATATACAAAAAATGTAATATGACAATGATCCATCAGGGGCACCATTATCGCGGTAATGGTGGTTCTGTGATATCCGGAATGAACAGAATCCCTCCAATCAGGCGTGACATAAATGTCACATCAACAACGGGGGCCTGTGGATAACTTTTGCTATAAGGGTGCTCAAATGAGGGCGTTTGTGGGAAGTCCAATAGGGTGTTGCAAGGACGCCGGAATGGCGAAAGCGACACACTGTAATTCTTGAATATTCAAATATATCAAATAATTAATATAACAATCTAAACCATCGCTTCAAAACATATAATCGACTGCAGCTATTGTACAATCAGCCAGACTGCTTGTCCAATGCAACAAATCCGGAAAATTTGATTTTCTTGATCATGTTGTGTTTTCAAGGGGCGAGTGTCGTCATAAGCCTATTCAAAATACGTATATAAAACAATTAGTTATAAAGTTGAATGATACCGGCTACGCCATTTCGTTAACTTCAATGTCAATTTTAAAGGCTGATGTAAGGATTAAGTTTTGACTTATCAGCACTTCGTTTGCTTTAATATACGCGGGACACACGGGCAGCTTATTTGCCTGGCAGAGGAGGACGTAGTGGCGGACCTATTTTCAGATGAATGGATGAAATCATATCAGGCGGCATGGAACAACGAACCCGGAATCGCTAGCGAGCTGGAGAAAATAGGATTTAATTCAAAGATTGGCTACGGTTTTCTCGGCGAGGAAAAACCGCGCAGTATACTGGTCGTTGAAAACGGCAAAGTCACCGCCGCCGGTCCTTATGACGGCGAGGAAATGAACTGGGACTTGAGAGCCGATCAAAAGACCTGGGAAAAGTGGCTGGCAAAGGCGCCTGGAATGATGGGGCTTGGCATGGCCTATACTTCCAAGAAATTACAGTTTCTGGTTGGCGATTATGGTGCCATGATCAAGGATCCACGCATGGCCGGTCCGTTCATGAAGAGTTTTGCTGCAATGGGGAAGGCCTAGTAAAATGTCACTGGCGCTACGAGTACTGAGTATTGCTGCGGGAATTTTGTTGTTTGGACTACCGGCGGCGGCGCAACAGCACGCAACCGTTATTGCGCGGATGGAGGCATCAAGTACCAACGTGGTGACCGGTGGCACCGTTATCCCGTTTAAGGAGGTCACGCTGTCGGCTAAAGTGCCGGGACGGGTTAATTTTGTCGCGGGCGAAGAGGGCGCAGCCTTCAAGGCCAGCGAGACATTGATTGTCATCAATGATGACGATATCCAGGCCCGACGTCGCGCTGCTTATGCCGAATTGCTGGCGGCCCAGGCATCCGTCAATTTTGCCCGGGTTCAATATCAACGCGAATTGTGGTCACCATCGATCAATCGCGGCAACTCCAATCTTTCCGGTTTTGGCCTGCCATCGATGTTCGATCAGATGTTTACCCGTCCAATGTCCAGTTCCATGGGCATGTCCAAGCCGGGGCTCCATCGCTATTCCGATCTGCAGGGCCGTTACAATGGTATTAATCAGGCGCACAGTCAGTTGCTCGCCGCCCTGGCGCGGATGGAGGAGTTGGACGCCAATCTGCGCGATACCCGTCAGCTGGCACCGTTTGATGGCATCATCATCGACAAGCTGGTGGAAACCGGAACAACAGTACGGCCGGGAACGCCGCTGCTGAAATTTGCCTATGTTGATTATCTGCGCATTCAGGCCGAGGTGCCGGTGCGACTGGTGTCATCGCTTGAGACCGGTTCGTTTCTGCAGGCGCGCATCGACACCGGTGGCAGCGAGATGGTCAAGGTGCGGGTGGCGCAAATTTTTCCGGTCGCCGACGAGACGCGTCACACAGTTACGGTGAAGTTCGACCTGCCACGGGGCGTGCCTGGAGGGCCGGGCATGTATGCAGAGGTGCACATACCTGATCCCGATGCCAAGGGTGGCATGGCAATCGTTATTCCACGCTCGTCGATCATCATGAGGGGCAGTTTGCCCGGGGTCTATGTGTTGAAGGAGGGCAAACCTTCTTTGCGTGTGGTGCGGCTGGGACGCGAAAAAGCTGAAGGTAACGTGAGCATTATCTCTGGCATAGGCGAGGGTGATAAAATTGTGCTGCAACCTCTTGGTGTTCAAGGCGGCGCATCGTCGGGTGTCAGCAAGACCGAAGACAAGTGATTCCTGCAAAAGCGGGTTTTCGCCATCGATTAAAGGCGAGAAAAATTTAGTACCGGTTGAGTAAATAAACAATGGCAGAGCGCAATATTGATAACGTGGCTATGGGCGAGGAAAAGTCGCTAGGGGTGGCAGGCGGAATTGCCAAGCTTTTCATTCATTCGCCGCTGGCGCCATTGCTGTTAATTGCCAGTCTGGCAATCGGCTTACTTGGCCTATTTATTACACCTCGTCAGGAAGACCCGCAGATTCTGGTGCCGGTCGCCGATATCTTTTTCAAGTTTCCCGGCGCCTCTTCCGATCAGGTCGCCAGTTTGGCTGTCGATCCGCTTGAGCGGATGATGAGCGAAATTCCCGGTGTCAAACATGTCTATTCCGCCTCACGGCGCGGCAACGGCATGGTCACGGTGCAGTTTAAGGTCGGCGAGGAAATCGAGAACTCGCTGGTCAAGGTCTATGACAAGCTGATGTCCAACAAGGACAAGGTACCGCCGGGCGTTTCACCACCGCTGGTCAAGCCAAAAGGGCCTGACGATGTACCGGTAATCACCTTGACGCTTTGGTCACAAGAGGTCGACGACGCTAGTTTAAGGCTGGTTGCGCTGGAGGTGATGCAGCGGCTGAAGGAAGTGCCCAACAGCTCGCAAAGCTTCATCACAGGTGGCCGATCCGAGCAAATGCGCATTGAGGTGCTGCCCGAACGGCTGCGCAGTTTTGGCATCAGTATCGACCAGTTGGCCAGCACCATTCGCGCTGCCAATGAAACCAGGAAGGTTGGCAACACTGAGGCCGGTGGCAGTTATTTCACCGTTTATTCGGGTCGCTTCTTGCGTCACGCCAAAGACGTGGAGCGGCTGATCGTCGGGGTGCGCGATGGTAGTCCGATCTATGTGCGTGATGTCGCAACCGTGATTGAGGGCCCGGGTGAGGCGACAAGCGTTGTGCAATATTTCACCGGGCCGGCGGCCGATGCAGATGCGATAAAGACTGCCGGTGCACAGGCGGTAACCATTTCGCTGGCGAAAAAGACCGGCACCAATGGCGTGTCGGTGGCAAATGCCATTCTTGCCAAGGTCGAATCGCTCAAAGGCCGGATCATCCCGGACAATATCAATGTTGCCGTCACCAGAAACTACGGCAAGACCGCCAATGACAAGGTCAACGAGCTGATAGCAGAAATGCTCGGCGCAACGATGGCGGTCACCATCTTGATCTTCCTGTTTCTCGGTTTTCGACCGACGCTGGTGGTTGTGGTGGTCATTCCCATCATCATTTTGGCGACAATTTTTTCAGCCTGGGCATTCAGCTACACCATCGACCGGGTTTCGCTGTTTGCGCTGATTTTCTCGATCGGTATTCTGGTCGATGATGCGACCGTCGTGGTGGAAAATGTCTACCGTCGCTGGCTGATGAACGGCAGGGTGGATACCGCCACCACGATTGATGCGGTTCGCGAGGTCGGCAATCCGACCATTCTCGCCACACTGACGATTATTGCAGCGCTGCTGCCAATGGGCTTCGTCTCCGGCATGATGGGCCCCTATATGCGGCCGATACCGGTGCTTGGTTCGGTTGCTATGATGCTGTCGCTGTTTGCCGCCTTTATCTTCACACCTTGGCTGGTTATCCGGGTGCGGCCAAGCCTCGCCAAACTGCGCAAGATGCAAGCAAAGGAACACCGCTCGGCAGAGAGGCTGGATGGCTTTTTCCGCGGGTTACTGGGGCCGCTATTGGACAGTCGCGCCAAGGCGAGGCTGTTTAAGCTGCTAACATGGGCGGTGTTGATGCTGGCGTGTTCGATGATCTATTTCACCGCGGTGCCGGTGAAGATGCTGCCGCTTGATAACAAGCCCGAGTTCAATATTGTTATCAATATGCCCGAGGGTTCGGCGCTGCCGGCCACGGCCAATGCGGCGCAGATCCTGAGCGAAAAACTGCTCAAGATTGAAGAAGTAACGGCGGTTCAAAGCTATGCCGGCACCTCATCGCCGTTCAATTTCAACGGTTTGGTGCGGCACTATTATCTGCGTCAGGAACCCTGGCAGGGCGATATTCAGGTGCAATTGTTGGACAAGGGTGAGCGCGAGCGCTCCAGTCATGAAATTGCAGTTGAGGCGCGGGCGTTGCTGAGCCCGGTGATCGCCAAGCTCGGCGGCAGTATCGAGGTGGTGGAAATGCCGCCGGGACCGCCGGTGCTGCAAACCATGGTGGCGGAAGTCTATGGCCCTTCGGACACCGTTCGTCGCCAGGTGACGCAAGATCTGACTAAAATGTTCAGGAAATCCGACAAGATTGTCGATGTTGACAACTACATGCAAGCGCCGCATGACAATTGGACTTTCGAGGTCGATCAGGACAAAGCCGAATTTCGCAACGTTTCGACTGTTGATCTAAACCGGCAATTATCGATGATCATGGGTGGCCACAAGCTGGGCGATGTCAAGCTTGGACGAGAACTGGAACCACGCGATATCGTTATCCAGGCACCACTTCATGTGCGCGGCCAGATTGCCCGGCTTGGCGAAGTGCCGATCAAAACGCGCGATAACAAAAACACCGTTCTGTTGGCCGATCTTGGCCGTTTTGTCCGCAAACCTGCCGACCCGGTTCGCTATCACAAGGATCTGCGCCCGGTTGAATATGTCACCGGTGAAGTTGCAGGCCGGTTAGCCGCTCCGATCTATGGCATGATCGATATTTCCAACAGGCTTGACGACTACACCGCGCCTGATGGGGTGAAAATTTCCGGTACACTGATCGGCCCGCCCGAAGACAGTTTCCAGTCGGGTTTTGAATGGACCGGCGAATGGACCGTAACCTATGAGACCTTCCGCGACATGGGGCTTGCATTCATGGGTGCGCTGGTGCTTATCTATATGTTGATCGTGCTTGAGTTTGGCAATTTCCGCATGCCAGGCATCATCATGGCGCCGATCCCGTTGACGCTGATTGGCATCATTCCGGGGCACTGGTTGCTGGGTGCCGAATTTACCGCTACCTCGATGATCGGTTGGATCGCGCTGGCCGGCATTATTGTCCGCAACTCGATATTATTGGTCGACTTTTCCCGTCAGGCGGTGCTCGACGGCATGGACCATCGCGAGGCGGTGATCAGGGCGGTGCGCACCAGAACAAGGCCGATCCTGATCACGCAATTGACGATGATTGCCGGCTCGATCGCCATCATCGCCGATCCAATATTCCAGGGCATGGCGATTTCACTGTTGTTTGGCGCCATTGTCGCGACAGCACTTACACTGGTGGTCATTCCGCTTGCCTGTTTCGGCGCACCGGGGGCTTATCGAAAGAGTGGTGACAATACTG
The DNA here is from genome assembly GCA_965248135.1 of Rhizobiaceae bacterium. Taxonomy (GTDB): domain Bacteria; phylum Pseudomonadota; class Alphaproteobacteria; order Rhizobiales; family Rhizobiaceae; genus SZUA-100. Next base: position 293,979 of record CBDFIN010000009.1, read on the forward strand.
CAACCCCGGATGCCAAGCCGGCCACAGCTGCCGAGCCCGCCGTAAATGTGGTGGCAGCTGAAAAGCCCACCATCGGCGAGCGTTTGTCGGGGCTTTGGGGTGGCATCGTGATGGTGTTTTATGCCCTACGTGCCATTCCCTATTTCATCTGGTTGGCGATCAAAGAAGCCTTTGGCTCACTTGCCACGCGATTTACACCCTCAAAGGCGGAACCAGCGCTGGCAGGTGCGACAGGTACTGTCAGCACGACAAGCGCTGAAGTCGCCACTTCGCTGTCACCGGCGGTATCGGCAGCTCCGCCATCTGTGCTACCTGCCGACAGTGTGAAAGAAAAACCGGCGAGTGAAGAACTGCCAACGCAAGGGGCGGAATCTCCAGACGATGTTGCCGATGTGAGCGACGGGGTGAATGGGGGAAGCGACAACAACCGAAAGGTTGAGCAAGCTATAGCTAGATCGAAAACCGCCGCAACCGTTGTGGAAACACCGGAGCCGGCGGTGGATGATCTTAAGCGCATCAAGGGCATTGGTGCGGCACTCGAGCAGGAACTCGTCAATGCCGGCATCACCAATTATCAGCATTTGGCGCAATTGGCTATTGAGGATCTTGGCAACGCCCGCATGAGGCAGACCATCATGCAGCGGGCCAAAAAAGACGATTGGATGGGCCAAGCTGCAACATTGGCGGCAGGCGAGATAACCGAATTTGCCAGGCGGGTGGACGATGGAAAAGTTCCCTCCAGCGATCCGGATGAAGCGAAGAAGTGAGCAGCGAGGCACGGTATGAGAACGGCTAATTTCATTTCTGTCACATTGTTGATGACCGTTGCAATGACCGCAACGACAACGGACCACAGAGCAACCACCAATTTTGTTATGTCGGCCAAGACCGAGCATTTCGCACCGGGCAATATCGCCCCGGCAAAGGCCGGATTGGCAGTTTTTGCAGCCAGCACCGAAACAGGCAACAAAACCCAATACGCGCCGGAAAGCGCCGGTAAAATCGCTGGCGAGAAAAAACCGGATCAGCCTGCGAACACCGACACAAAGGTCGACGGGCGTGCCACAGCAGGGCCGGAAAGTTCTGAACCAAAGCCTTCTTATGCACCTGTGGGGATGGAAAAGACCCTGCAGGACCAACTGGAGAAATCCGTTGGCAAGCCCCCTGAGCAGGCACCAAAAGAGCCACCAAAAGAGATACCAAAAGAGGCGCCGAAAGAGGTATTGAAAGAAATGCCGGCACCTGCGAGCGCTGGGCAATCTACGAAAAAAAGGCCTTCACCGGCACCACAATACGCGCCACCGCAGGCAGCAAAAACTGTGCAACCGAGCCCGAACAAAGCGAATGTATTGCCGGCGCCTGAGGCCCGGCCCGGCAACACCGTTCAAGGCCAGTATTATCCGGGCAGGCAACAAAGGGCGCAAACCCCGGTGCAGGCTTGGCCTTACTGGCGACCAGCTCCTCGATATTATCCACCCGCTGTTGATCCCGGATACGGGCAATGGTGGGGATGGCGCCCGCCACCCTGGCAGCAACCCTATTATCAAATGCCCGGTGCGCGGTATCGCTATCCCGTTCCCCCTTACGGCTATCAATATCGGTATGCACCACAACCCGGCTACCCGCCACGTTGGGGTCTTCCCGGTAGAACGAACCGGCGGAGCGGTGGTTGATGGACGTGCCAGTCAAATCATTGCTGGTGCATTTTGCCGTCCTGACAGTCATTGGCGGGCTGACGGTCGATTTGATTGTCGTCAGCGCCAGCGCGGCGAATCGCAATCCCTGGAAGCTCTACCGGAACGATCAGCCAATTGGCGGTGCAAGCGGCAGCACCACATCAAATAGTTCCATCCCGTTGCCTGCATGGCAAACACGGCGCAATGCGGCACCATTGGCAAACAGGCAATATCCGCCTGGGCAGGCTTTGCCACCTTCACCGCAACAGCCATTGCCTTTACAACCGGTTCCCCGGCAATACGGCAATGAATATGCGCCGATGCCACAGGAGCGCGCACCGACAAGTCGACAACCTTGGGAATACTCGCCCCAGCGACAGCCTAATTATCGTTATGCGGTTCCCGGCTATGGCTACAATACCTATCGCGCACCAGGCGGGTTTTACGGCGGCTGGCCGCAAGGACAATTCGGGTTTGGCATGTCGATGTCTCCCGGCTTGGGTTTTTCTGGCATGCCGAACGGGTTTGGCTATCCGGCAGTTCCCTATGGCGGTGGCGGTTTTCCCTTTGGCGGGATGACGCCCTTTGGTTGGGGAATGCCTATGTTTTGACCAGGAGCCAAAATTTTCAATCGAGACTGTGTCTTGAATGTGTAACGGGACAATTCGCTTCTCCCGTAAACAGCAAGAAAGCGAATAAAGGAGTAGTGAGAATGCGTAGACTTTTGAAAGCAACGGTACTGGCGAGCATGCTTGGCCTGGCTGGCACCGCTATTGCCACAGACAGCGCCAAGGCCTTCTGGGGCGGTGGTCCGTGGAACAATGGCTGGGGTGGTGGCAGCCCCTGGGGTAATAATGGCTGGGGCGGTGGTCCCTGGGGTAATAATAATGGCTGGGGTAACGGCAATGGCTGGGGCAACGGCAATGGCTGGGGCAATGGAGATTTTTCGATGAACTTCTCCGGTCGTGGCCGGGGCAACAGCAATCTTTATGGTTACGGCAATGGCTATAACCGTGGTTATGGTGCTCCTTATGGCTACGGCGCTCCTTATGGTGGTGGTTACGGCGCTCCAATTATGCCACCGGCACCCTATGGTGGTGGCTATGCACCACAGCCGCCGGCACCTTACGGTGGTGGCTATTTACCACAGCCGCCGGCCCCTTACGGTGGTGGCTATGCGCCCCAGCCGCCGGCACCCTATGGTGGTGGCTATGCGCCACAGCCGCCGGCACCCTATGGTGGTGGCTATGCACCACAGCCGCCGGTTCCATATGGCTATGCACCACCACGGCCGGCAGCACCGGCTCCCGCAGCCCCGGCGGCTCCGCGGGCACCTGCCGCCACAAACTAATGGCACAATCGGACATGGGTTCGGCTAGCTGAATGGCCAGCACCCATGCCCGGTGTCGCTGGTTGCCTATAATACCAACAGGCCCTGATCCCTTGGAATGAGTCAAAGATCACTGCGTTTGGCTTAACCGGTGTTTTGTGGGCGTTTCTGCCACCCAAACATTCCAAAATCTTAGCCAAGCAGACGATTTGTCCGTTTGTCCCGGAAAAAGATATATAGGCCACTACCGGCAAGCGAGATTGTCACCAATTGAATGGGGCCACAATTCCTGTTTGCGACATGGCGGCGCAATTGCCGCTGTGATGTCGTCACGGCGAACAATCACCTGTTATAGCATGAGCATCATAATTTGATTCTGTCTGTAATCTCTCCGCTCACGATTGTTCCGGGCTGCGCCCGGGCCTCTGCTGGGGCGGCGCATCAGCGCCGGTCGCTGTTCGCTCCGAAAAGCATGATCATTTTAAAATTATCATGCTATGGTTTTGCTTGACACACGGCAAAAAACAGCATTAGGAGAAATTCTGCCCGCAGCGATGGCGTCGCTGCACCAAACAGAACACACGTTGCCGGTGTTATTTTTGCGACGTGATAATTGTCCTGAACGCCCGGATGCTTTTTCCGGGTGGTATATTGTCTACCCGGTGATGGAGAGCAATATGCTGGACACAATTACCCGCCCTCAAACTTTTGAAAAACACAATGGTGAAAAGACAAAACTGCCTTTCTCGAAAGCCGAATATCAACACCGGCTAGATCGCTTGCGCGCCATTATGGCGGCAGGCGATATTCCCGCCGTGCTGTTCACCTCGATGCACAATATCGCCTACTATAGCGGATTTCTTTATTGCAGTTTTGGCCGGCCCTATGGCTGCGTCGTCACCGCAACCAACTGCACCACCATTTCTGCCAACATCGATGGCGGCCAGCCCTGGCGGCGGTCGATAGAAGACAATGTCATTTATACCGACTGGCAAAGAGGCAATTATTGGCGGGCCGTGGCTGATCTTGTCGCAAGGCCGGGCCGGCTCGGCATTGAGGCAGATCATCTTACCCTTGCCGCTGAAAGAGAGCTTTTGGAGGTGATGGGTGGTATTGAACTCATTGATATCGCGGGGGAAGCGATGTCGGCGCGGATGACCAAGTCGGAAGAAGAGATTGCTCTGATCCGTCAGGGTGCCCGCATTGCCGATGTGGGTGGTGCGGCTATTCATGACGCCGTTCGCCCAGGCATACGCGAGATCGATGTGGCCATGAGCGGGCGTGCGGCGATGGAACTGGAAATCGCCCAGAGCTTTCCGGATAGCGAAATTCGCGACAGCTGGGTGTGGTTTCAATCGGGTCTCAACACCGATGGCGCCCATAATCCGGTGACCACACGGCACCTGGAAATGGGCGATATTTTAAGTCTCAATACGTTTGCCATGACCTCTGGCTACTACACCGCCTTGGAGCGCACGCTGTTTTTGGGCGAACCCGACAAGGCATCACGGCGGATTTGGCAGGCCAATGTGGCAGCCCATGAACTGGGTCTTTCGCTAATCCGGCCAGGCATTTCGTGTGCCGCGATCTGCCGCGAGATCAACCATCTCTTAGCCAGCGAAGGCCTGCTGCAGTATCGTTCATTCGGCTACGGCCATTCCTTTGGTCTGCTTTCGCATTATTACGGCAGGGAAGCAGGGCTTGAGTTGCGCGAGGACATCGATACGGTGCTTGAACCGGGCATGGTGGTGTCGATGGAGCCGATGTTGTGGATACCGGAAGGTGAGGCGGGTGCTGGCGGCTATCGCGAACATGATATTCTCGTGGTCAATGATGGGGGTGCTGAAAACATCACCAAGTTCCCGTATGGGCCGGAGGCGAATATTATTGGCGCATAACGGTCGTTTTCGCCGGTGACAGAGAGGTGTGAATTTTGGCTCATTCGAACCTCGGGCAGAGGACTGCTTGGAGCCCAAATTGCTCCGACATATAGCATGATCATTTTAAAATGATCATGGCTCATCAGGAGCGCATAGCGACCGGCGCTTATGCGGCGCGCCCGCGCAGGCCCGGGCGCAGCCCGGAACACCGCGAGCGAAGAGATTACAGACAGAATCAAATTATGATGCTCATGCTATAGTTGCTGAGCCAATGTCAGCTTTGATTGCCCCTCGTTGTTGCCTCCTCCCAACCCTTTAGCAAGGCAGTTCGTCGACCGGGATACTTTTCTGCGAGCACCTTCAACTCTTGTACCCTCTCGGTCTTGAAGTGCCGGTAGTCTTCTTTCGTCTCGCACCACGCGACCAGATATCGTGTGCGGTCCAGAAAGGCGATTAGTAACGGCCAGACGATCCGGTCACTCCTGTTGCCATCCCGATCCGTGTAGATCAGTTGCAGCCGGTAACGCTCGCGAATGGCGTGGCGCAGCAAAGCGCTGTCGAAACGCTCCGATACTTTGGCGCGTGTCTGGATCGCTTTGGAACTTGCATCGAGCACAATGGGCCGCAATTCTTTCGGAATGGCAGATGAGAGCTTGGAGACGAGATCGCGAGCAGCCCGCGCTAAAGAAGGGTCCGCTTCTTGCGCAACCCATTCAGCACCCAGTGCCGCAGCTTCAAGCTCATCTGGGGTCAGCATTAAAGGAGGCATGTCGTAGCCATCGTCAAGCACATAGCCGACGCCTGCTTCTCCCCTGATCGGGATACGTTGCGCATGGAGTTCTGCCATGTCTCGGTAAAGAGTGGCGATTGAGATTTCCAGTTCATCGGCAATTTCCTGTCCTGTGATCGGCGACCGGGCTGATCGCAATATCTGGATAATCTGAAACAGGCGTTCGGTGCGACGCATTTTTTGCTTTTCCTCTCACACTCCTATCATAACGGTGATAGGAAGACTTTTCTATCAAAGCTTTCAGAACCAACGGAATCGCGCTACGCCGGCGCCAACGACAAGGAGCATCCCATGATCCACTTTGAAAGAAGCCTCACCATAGACGCGGCCCCAGATGCTGTCTGGGCCGTTCTCTGTCGCTTTATGCATATTGACGAATTTGCCCCGGAGATCGTTTCGGTCGATGCGCTAACATCAACTGAAGCCGGGTTGGGATCACAACGCCGCAACCATTTCAAAAATGGCACATCGCTCGTTGAAGAAGTCACTTCGTGGCGACCCGGCGAAGGATATACGGTCGAGCTTTCTGACATGGCGGCGATGCCACTGAATGAAGCCAGTTCGGACATTCGCATTGCAGCGAAAAGCGGTGGCTCGTCAGTTACATGGACCTTCGACTATCGAGTAAAATACGGGCCACTCGGATGGCTCATGGGACAAACTTTGATGAAGATGATGATGGGCAAGATCATTGATGGGAATTTGAAGGGTTTGGCCAATAAAGTGTAGACCGGTTAGCCAATCAGGACCATTCCGAAAAGCAGTCATTCAAAAATCTAGCGCAACGGCAAAAAGGTCCGCACTGCGGCCAATAACCTCCCCGCAAAACTTCTCCGGCAATAACGGTGGTTTGTTGCTAGTGGTTCTGTACCAACATTTGCATCCCATTGCAGCACCCATATTTGCAAATGTTGGAATCAAAAGAACCACTAGCAAGATATTGAATCTAGTGGAATTTTTGAATTTGACATTTGAAAATGAATGAAGCTGCAAGTGGGTACCAAATGTCAAATTCATTCCACTAGAGGTTTGGTCGACGCCTTGATTGATTGGCATATACCCAAAGCACTCAATAAAATTGTGTTTTTGGGTATAAATGTTTTTTGTTCCATACACTTATCCGAAAACCGGTGTCCACTTTTCGGGTGCATGGAGTATAACAAAAGCCGCCCGGCAGGACCGGGCGGCAATGTTGCCTACAGAACTTATGTTTTTGCTATTTTATTGCTGTGCAGGGGCAGCCGGAGCAACCGGTGCAGGTGCATAGCCATATGCCGGTGCATAACCATAGGCAGGGTATGCGCCATAGGGCTGATAACCGTTGTTGCCCCAGCCATTACCCCAGCCATTGCCATTGCCGGAACCGGAGAAGCCCAATTTGAAGGAGCCTGATGCATTGCCATTGCCGGCCAGTGAGCCGTTATTATTGGCGCCGTAGGAGTTGTAGCCGTTGTTACCCCAGCCATTGCCATTACCATTGCCGGAGAAGCCCATTTTGAAGGAACCTGATGCATTGCCATTACCGGCCAGCGAGCCGTTATTATTGGCGCCGTAAGGGTTGTAGCCATGGGGCACGTAACCTGGAGCCGCAGGTGCAGTTGCTACGCGCGGTGCGTTGGCAACCGGTACAGGAGCAGCAACGGGAGCTGTAGCAGCAGGAGCCGAAGTGGCAGCAGGAGCAGCCTTGGCAACCGGTGCTACAGTGGGAGCAGCACGAGCAGCTGGTGCGGCAGTTGGTGCATAAGGCGCATAACCACGTGGGGCATAACCATAGGCCCCGCCATTGGGGTGGTAACCATTGTTATTCCAGCCGTTGCCCCAGCCGTTGCCATTGCCACGGGCGTTACCGGAGAAATTGAAGCCAAAGGAGCCGTCGAAGGCACCGTTACCGTTGCCGTTGTTACCCCAACCATTGTTGCCCCAGCCAGGGCCCCAGCCCCATGCATTAGCGGCGGTGGTTGACATTGCGGCGACACTTAGACCGATGACGCTGGCGGTTACTGCTGATTTGATCAGGGTTCTCATTTTAAAATATCCTTCCATTTTTGAACTCCTTTGATGCGGAACATTACAGGTGAACCCTGTTTCAATGCTGTGCTTATATAATCGCAGTTTTTTATATATGTTAACATTCTAATATTCAAATATATAATAAAATTTATACAGCGTTGAAATTACAGAATAAAAATTTTCTCCAGGCTGTGAATTCGGGCGAAAACCAGCGGTTTTAAGCTGTTTTGATGGTTAACAAAAACACGCCCGGCAACCTGAGATCGCGTTCTTTTTGCAAATGTTGCGCTATTTTCAAAAGCGGTCGAAGCTGAACGGTGTTGGATCGACACAGGGCCTCGCCCCTGTAACCAGATCGGCTGCAAGACGGCCGGCACCCGGTCCAATGCCGAAGCCATGGCCGGAAAACCCGGTGGCAAGAAAAAAGCCCGGCAGATTATCGACCGCAGAAATGACCGGAACGGCATCAGGGGTCACATCGATAACACCGGCCCATTGTTCTTTAATCAACGCCTTTTTGAAAACGGGATAGTCTTTTTGCAGTGATGCAAGCGCATGGTTGAGCATTGCGCGCGAGGGCTTTGGATCAAGAATGCGAACAAGTTCGAACGGCGATATCTGATCGAAGTGCCATCGGCGCGCCAGCCGGGCCTCATCGATAAAACGGCGACCGATGCGAAATCTCAGGTTGGTGAATTCGTCCTTGAGCCTTGGCAAGAAGGCGCCAAACAGGCGAAAACTGTCCGGCACGATATCGACCATGTTCAGCCTTGCGTGAGCGATGGTATAACCACCATCGAGCCGCTTGCGCAGGGCAAATTCGTTGTTGGCCATGGAGATGGTGATCGGCGTATCCAGTGGCTCGGTTCGTTGCGCCGAATTGATGACCGTGAGTTGCGGAAGCTCGAGACCGGCATTGGTGCAAAATCTTCTTGACCAGGCGCCGCCCGCCAGCACCACCGTATCGCAGGCGATCTTGCCATTTTCGCTAACCACACCGGATACTCTGCCAGCAGTTGTTTCGATACCGCGTATGGCGCAATTGGTGAAGAACCTGGCGCCTTTTTTTTGCGCGGCGTTGGCCATCGCCGCGGTTGCCAATTGTGGCTCGGCGCGGCCATCGTCTAGCGTATAGAGCCCGCCCTTCCTTGAACGGTTATTGGCCGGTGCAAGCGCATCTGCCTCTGCGGGCGACAACATACGGGTGGAAAGGCCGTGCGGTTTTGCGCAGTCTTCATACCATTTGGCTCGCGCCGCCAGTTCCCTGTCGCTGTCACATAAACAGACAATGCCGCATTGGCGGAAACCGGTTTCCTGTCCGGTGCGCTGGTTGAGCTTGCGCCATAGTCCAAGAGAGAGCTTTGCCAGCGGAATTTCTTTCACATCGCGGCCCATTTGGCGGCACCAGCCCCAGTTGCGGCTCGATTGTTCGCCGGCGATGATGCCCTTTTCACAAAGCACAATATTGATGCCGCGTTCGGCCAGTTCCAGCGTGGTGGCAACACCGATGATGCCACCGCCAATCACCACTACACCGGCCTTTTTCGGCAGATTTTGGTCGGATACGAAAGGAGCTGGAGCAGGGGCCATGGCAGGCTCTAAGGCAAAAGATGCGCCAGCGGGTCGACACCGATGACCGGCTGGTGGGCGTGAAGAAGAACATTATAGATCACCAGTCCGGCGGCTAATTCCAACAGCATGAAGCGATCTAGGTTGTTGTACATTCGCGCAGCAAAGGGCGTTGTTGTCAATGATTTGGCGGCGTTAAAATCATCGGTACTGAGATTTCTTTGCGCCCGTCTTTCCATTATCTTCATACCTGCCAGAGAAAATACCGCAAGCCCACCGAAAAGCAGCAGACTGACCACGTCGCCATTGGCCACCACATGGCTTAGTGACCATAAAAACAAGGCCCAAAGCAGGGGATGGCGCAAAAATGCCGTTAAACCGTTGCCCGGCAAAATGTGGCGAGAAACAAAAGCAATGGAAAGCGAATTTGGCCGCAGCAGGGCCGCAGTTGCGATGAGGGACGCCGGCAACATGGCAATTATGGCAACCAGCGATGTCTCGGAGCTGGAGTGCCACAAGGCGAAATAGGGCGCCTGCAATGCCGACCAGATCAGCCAGCCAAGAAGCGCAATTGATACAATTGAATAGGCGGTAATGTAACCTGATTTGCCAAACCGCCCGATGGCAATGGCCCGCAAACCGGTGGCGGCAGGTAGTGAATGGGCAAGCAAAAATATCACTAGTGCGAGCAGAAACTGGGTCATTGGCGTTTGCTCTTCAACCCTGATCTATGGTGCGTTGGCCCGCGGTCGAGATAGTTTGGGCCAATAGGCGACAGCAAAAAGACCGAAGCCGGTGGACCAGAACACCGTTGTGGCAGAAAGGGCCGCGAAATAATAGTCGGTCGGAACCGCGAAACTGGCTAGCCGGGCCGCAAGCGCCAGCTGGATCAGCCAGAAGCACAAAATTTCCACCAAGCCGGCCCGAACCGGTCTGCCCGTGTGTCCAAGTGCGCTTCTTGTCATCATGCCGATCATCATGCCGCCGATGGCGCCGACCACCAGCAAGTGGACCCAGATCAACGGATCAACCGCCGGCCAGATCAGCGCGATTGCTTTGACCACCAGACTGGCCGTCAGCCAGAAATAGGAAAGCGGCATGATCCAGACTATTGCATTGTGCAAGGTCTTGTGCACCCGCCAGCGGTAGAGCCTTGTCAGATGCAACCCGGCAAGCCCAAACAGCAAGAGAGCATAAGCAAATCTGGCGCCGGGGGCTTCTTCAAATGCCGGGAAAAAGGCACGCGCCACGTCAATTACAAGAATCAGCGCCATGCCAACCAGGCAGCCAAGTTCGATCTGCTTGATGCGCCCGGCACCTGCACCGGCAATGGCATTATTGATAAACATCGGCATTACCCGCCCGGCAATCAGCGTGATCAGCAGGGCGAATATATCAAGCCCGACAACAAATGCCGCCTCACCGCCGGTTTTGACCAAACCCCAGGCGTCGGCGTGATAAAGGCAATTGGCAATAAACAGCAAGCCGATCATTACCACAAGAACGAGATTGCGCCGGTTTCCGCTTTGCCACATCGGCATGGCAATACTCACTGCCACCAATGGTAAAAAGGCCAGATCGACAATGCTCGCCAAAGCCGATGGACCAGTGATCATGAGCACACGGGCTGCAAGCCACAGGCCACTCAGCAGCGCCAGCCTACCGCCCTGCGGGGTCATCAGCCCGGTCCAGTTTTTAACCGCGGTAAACAAAAAGCCGGTAAGAACTGCCGCCGCATAACCAAAAATCATTTCATGGGCATGCCATACAGCACCGGCAAACGGGCCGTTGATGTTGAACACCCCTTGCAGATGGAGCAACCACAAGATAACCAGCAGACTGGAAGCTGTAGCACCCAATAGATAGAACGGTCGAAAGCCCAGCGACCAAAGCGGCCGGTTGAACAGGCCCAAGGAAGGCGGAAAGTGGGAGGAGGAGACAGGATGCGTCATTGATATTGGAAACCGGCTGACCAGGATTGAAACAATCGCTTACCCTATTGAAGTTGAAAATCAAGCCACATGACCTAAGTCAAGAGCAGTAAAACGAAGCGGCAATGCCATAGGGCCGGTTTTCTGATGGTTTTCAAAAGAGGCGGTTGCGGTTTGAGCAACGGGATCAGGAAATGACGCTTACCCACCGCCTTATCCGCGGCATATGGATTATCGCCGGCATTGGTTCGTTGGCGTTGGGGATTATCGGCATTGCCCTGCCGCTGTTACCGACGACACCGTTTTTGCTGCTGGCGGCCTTTTGTTTTACCCGTGGCTCCGACCGGTTGAGCAATTGGCTGATCAATCACCACCGTTTTGGACCACCGATTGCCGACTGGCAGCGCTATGGCGCAATCTCGGCGCCGGCCAAGAAATGGGCGCTGGTGGTGATTGTTGCCACGCCGCCGGTCACCTACCTGGCCGGCGCGCCGTTGTGGGCAATCGGTTTTCAGCTGCTGTTGTTGATCGGCGTGTGCATCTTTATCATGACCAGACCGTTGCCACCGGGCTGAATGGGCTTGACCCTAAATGTCGGTGACAAAGGCTTGCGTAATTCACCGGACGCATGATCAATAATATACGTTCAGCTACCCTGATCCGAGGTAGCCCGCCATTGGTCGCATTAACTTTGGTCGGGCTATAAAATACTGGCGCGATACAATATCCATCATCTGATTGTCCAGATAGGATGCTCGCCAATGTTGGCGTCGATAACACAAACAGGAAACAGGATGAGCCAAACGTCGATGCTTTACCTAAACCAGATCGGCAAGCGCTATCAAAACGGTACCGAGGCCCTGCGCGGCATGAACATGGAGGTCGAGCAGGGCGCGTTTGTCAGCCTGCTAGGCCCTTCCGGCTGTGGCAAATCTACATTATTGAAAATTATCGCCGGGCTGGCCAACCAAACCAGCGGGCAGATTGTCTGGCCCGGGCTGGATGGCGAAGGACCAGGCCGGCCCGAGGGCGAAATATCATTTGTCTTTCAGGAACCGACATTGATGCAATGGGCAAGTGTGTTCGATAATGTCTGGCTGCCGTTGCGGCTGAAGGGACAGTCGCGAAGTGCCGCGCGCCAACCGGTGGACGAAGCGCTCGCCATGGTGGGCCTTAGTGAATTTGCCAATTCCTACCCGCGCGAACTTTCCAGCGGCATGAAGATGCGGGTATCTATCGCCCGGGCGCTGGTGACCAGGCCAAAACTGATGTTGATGGATGAACCCTTTGCCGCGCTTGATGAAATTACTCGCTTCAAGCTCAACAATGATCTGCTTGAACTTTGGAAGAAATTTGGCTGGACCGTGTTGTTCGTCACCCATTCGGTGTTTGAAAGCGCTTATCTGGCTAACCGGATTGTGGTGATGGCTGCACGCCCGGGCCATGTGGTTGAAGACATCGGCTTTGATGCCGCTTATCCGCGCGACCAAGATTTTCGCAAATCAGCGCAATATACCGCCATGTGCGGCAGGGCGCTGGACGCCCTTCACCTGGCAAAGGCGGCGGATGATCAACGCGGATGACCCATAGCGGTTGGAAAGCCCGACCGGGGAAGCTGACCTTCCATCATGGCAAGGCCAATCCGGCAGGTGGTATCCAGTTTTAGGACCAACCTATGGGCGAAGTGCGAAATGATATTTTCAACGTGGCGTTGTCCACGTATTTGGCGTTAGGTGGCTTTGGCGAGCGATGGAACGGCAAGACAATCAGTGGTGGAGTGCCTGGTGGTCTTGCGAGTTTTGATCTGCGACAATTGCCAACCAAAAATATCGGCTTGATCTATCGCGACCAGATCGCCGCCCAAATCCAGCAATTGGGTCGAATCGACGACCGGTGCGGATCTTTCGTCGATGGTAGATTGAGGCTTTTGGACCAATTTGGACCTGACCAGTGAAAATCACCCGTATGCGTGGTGGTTTTTGCCGATGATCAAACACTGACCAGCAGTTGTTGGTGCCAAACGCTCCGGTTTTTGTTGAGGGAAATCTTTCTACGCGTGCACATAAAAAAAGGAACCGAGCAATGCTCGATTCCTTAATGATTGATTCAGGAGGATGATCAGCTGAATTAAATCTCGCGCAGATTAACGGCTTTGGGGCCGCGCGCTTCCGGTTGAACATCGAATTCAACTTTCTGTCCGTCAGACAGTGTAGTCATACCGGATTGTTCGACGGCGGAAATGTGAACGAACACATCCTTTGCGCCATCTTCCGGAGCGATGAAGCCGAAGCCTTTGGTTTGGTTGAAGAATTTTACGGTACCGATAGTCATAGTCTTGATAGTCTCACTTTGGAATTTCCTCCGGTTCACAACGTTCCAGAGGTGTGACGGGGCAATTTGAACGTGGGAAAACCAGGAACTGAAAATCAATTTCGCTGAAATTCTGTTGTTTGTGCCGCTATTCACACGATTGAACTAAGGTTCGCAGCCGCGAAATGCAAGCTTTATTTTAAGAACAGTTCGCGAATTGAATACGACATGACCGGGTTTCACCCAGCGAAATTGCATGCATTCCTGTCTTGATATTCTTGACTAAATATCAATGATAATATGATGCAAATTGCATCTTTCAACGGATTGGAGTTTTGCGTCAGGTTTTTCGGCTGATTACCCGTTGCGATAGCATCAAAATGAAGGCAATGACGAGCATTTGTGCGGCGCTTTCATACCTCTTTGGGGCAGACTATGGAAATGCCGGCGAATTTTTCGATTGAATAACGCCAAAGCCAGTTGCCAAATCTTGAGGACGATTAGGCAACACGTTATTCTGCGGTTGGTGAAAAACTACGTCGATTGCCATCGCTTGACCTGATGGAGCGTTGTCCCGATTTGATTGAGGGAGGTCTGTCGATGATCAATCAACATACACGTCATGCGGGAAACGAGGTTGTAAATGACTGGCCGGATTATTAACGTTCTCATCTTGTGCGCTGGTAATTCGGCTCGCTCAATACTGGCCGAAGGGATATTAAATCGGTTTGGTGGCGGTCGCTTTCGGGCCTGGTCGGCCGGCAGCCAGCCAAAAGGCGAGGTCCACCCTCACGCGCTACGCCATTTGAAGGCACTTGAATACGACACCGATTTCGCCCGCTCCAAGAGCTGGGACGAGTTCAGCGACGAACGGTCTCCAGTCATGGATATTGTCATTACCGTTTGTGACAATGCCGCAGGAGAGGCGTGTCCCGTGTGGCCTGGCCAGCCCTTGCGCGCCCATTGGGGTATTGCCGATCCGGCCGTGGTGACTGGTGCTGATGCTGACATTGCCGATGCATTCGCCAAGGCCTATAGCAGGTTGAAAACCCGTATTCAGCGGTTTGTCACCCTGCCGGTGGAGGATATGGACCAAGAGACCTTGCAAAGGGCGCTCGATGAGATTGGCAAGACCAATGAAAGCTCGCTCGCGCAATAGAGCGCTGAATTGATGTGACAATGATCGAATACCGGGTAACATTGCGGTTTCACTTTATTGGGTGAGTTATGTTGAGATCGGCAATGTTTCTGGCGTTTTGTGTGTTGCTTCCGCTTTTGGTGGTGCCAGTCGATGCCCAGTACATTGTTGGCGATGCGTTTGGGGGGCAGGCGCCGATTACCGATGATATCGATACCAAGGCTGGCGAAAGGATATTCCACCATCGCTGGCAATCGCGATCAAATGACAGTGAAAATGGTCCATTGGGGCCGCTTTATAATGCTGATTCCTGCTCGGCCTGCCACCCAGGGTTTGGCCGAGGGCATCCGCCGCGGGAAGACGGTGAAGATCCATCCTTCGTATTGCAGCTTTCCATCCCACCTGCCACCGCAGCGCAGCGCCTGGCTTTGGCACTCGACAAGATCGATCATATCGCCAGCCTGCGCTACGGGAGCCAGTTGCAGGACAAGGCAATTGCCGGATATGTGGCCGAAGGAAGGGTGCGGGTTACTTATCGTGACAAACCGTCTATGCTCGATGATGGTGATGTGGTGATGCTGCGCCGCCCGATTTACGCAATCGAAAATGCCGGCAAGGGACCGCTTCCCGTCAATCTCCTGATATCGCCGCGAATTGCGCAGCCGTTATTTGCCTCAGGCGCAATTGCATCGGTCCCTGAAGCACAAATTCGCCTGTTTGCCGATCCCAATGATGAGGATGGTGACGGCATATCGGGCCGCATCAATCTGGTACGCGATATCAGCTCGGGTGAATTGACACCGGGGCGGTTCGGCTGGAAGGCCGCCCATCCAAGTATAATGCAGCAGACCGCCGCGGCATTTGCCCACGATATCGGTATTTCATCGCCGCTGTTCCCGCAAACCGCGGAACCTTGTGTTGAGGGTCATAAAAAATGCCGCGCAACGACCAGCGGCGCGAGTAATAATATTGAAGGTCCTGAGATTTCCATCGACGATCTTGAGGCGGTTGCTGGTTTCATCGGGCGGTTTGCCCATGATGCCGGAATCTCGTCGACTACCAAACTTGGTGATGCCAGAGCCGGTAAGGATCTGTTTACCCAAATCGGCTGTCCGGCCTGTCACAAGCCTTCGTTTCAACTGAACGAGCGCGACAAAGCGGGCAAAACTCATCGGCGAAAACTGGAGCTCTATTCAGATTTGCTGCTGCATGATATGGGTGCCGGCCTTGCTGATCATCGTGTGGTTGCACGTGCCAGCGGCTGGGAGTGGCGTACCCAACCCTTGCTGGGGCTCGACAGGGTCAAAAGCCGCACGAGCATGAGCCTCTTGCACGACGGTCGCGCCCGCACCATCACCGAGGCGATATTGTGGCATGGCGGTGAAGCACGGGCAGCCCGGTCAAAATTCGCGGCACTTGATAATACGGAACGCCAGCGTTTGATCGCTTTTCTCAAGAGCCTTTAGTCAAAGCTGATTTCAGCAACGCCTGTCTTGCAAAAAACGCTTGATTTCACTTCGGGTTGGCGACATGAATTATCATCTGAACCAATAGGGATTGGGTAAATGGCGATCAAAACCACCTGCATCGGGTCCTATCCGAAACCTGACTATGTGCCGATCATCGACTGGTTTCAGAACAAAGACGGAATGTCAGCCGGCGGTGGCGAAGTCACAAGGCTTGCCAACAAGACATGGCAAAACCAGAACGACGCACAAGAGGCTCTCTTTGCCAAGGCGACAAAGGCCGCAATTGACGATCAGACTGGTGCCGGGATAGACGTTCCGACCGATGGCGAACAGCGGCGCGAAAACTATATCCACTATCATTGCCGTCATCTCGACGGCATCGATTTCGAAAATCTGACCAGTACGTTGGCGCGCGGCGGCGCCTATCAGGCGGAACTGCCGACGGTCTGTAGCAAGATTGTGCCAAAGGGTAAGCACTTTCTCGATCACGACTATCTGACCGCCAGCGGATTTTCGGAAAAACCGGTTAAAATCACTATTCCTGGCCCGACAACGATTATGGATACAACGGCAAATGCCTTCTATGAGGATGAAAAGCAACTTGCCCGCGACCTTGCCGATGCGCTGAATTTCGAAATCCGGGCGCTTGCCGATGCGGGTTGCCGCTATATCCAGGTGGACGAACCGGTTTTTGCCCGCAACGTGGCGCGGGCGCTGGATTACGGTGTTGAATGTCTCGACCGGTGTTTCCACGGCGTACCAACAATGGTCAACCGGGTGATGCATATGTGCTGCGGTTACCCGGGAAAACTTGATGATCAGGATTATCAAAAAGCCGATCCGCAAAGCTACTTTCAACTTGCCAATGCGGTAGACCTGTCGAGCATCGATCAGGTGTCACTGGAAGACGCCCATCGCTACAACGATTTGTCTTTGCTCGAGGAATTTACGGGAACGACGGTAATTTTCGGTGCTGTGGCAATAGCTGACAGCCGGCTGGAAAGCGTCGACGAAATAGAAGCGCGTCTGAAGGCGGCATTGGGTCATATCGACAAAACCCGATTGATGGCGGCGCCGGATTGCGGCCTGGCGATGTTGGGACGCGAGCTGGCGATAAGGAAATTGACCAATTTGTGTCTGGCGGCCAAACGGCTGGGTGATTAAGGGCGACGACTGGTGTTTAACATGGCCACACTTCTGGCAGCGTTATAATCTGGCTCCAGACTTAGGTTAAATCTGGACTCAAACAACACCGGGCGCTGCGTGCATTATTTGAAAACACCGAGATGGAGAATTGCAAAAGATTCCATATAGTGAAAGGATACAGTCAAGGGTGCTAACACAAGCCCGCCACTGAGAGATGGCAATTTGATAAGGGCCAACCAGATAATAATGGTTTTACCGGGACGTCATCGCGAAAGAATTTAAAACTGAACAAACCATCAAAAAGGGAGAAATATCGATGGAAATCAAAACAAATCCAACATTGAAAGCTGCCAAAGATTTTAGTCGTCGCAGCGTGCTGAAGGGCGGCGCCGCCGCTGGTGCAATTGCGCTTGCCGGTCCTGCTCTGGTGCAGGATGCGTTTTCATCCGGCGAGATCAACATTTTGATGTGGTCTGACTATCTGCCGCCGGACTTTATCGCGGCCTTCACCGCTGAAACCGGCATTAAGGTCAACTATACCGGCATTGGCTCCAACGAGGAAATCATCAACAAGATGAAGGCCAACAAGGGACAGGGCTTTGATATTGTTTCACCTACCAACAACCGTAACCTGCAGTGGGGTCCGCTGGAACTTTTGAAGCCCTTCGACATGAGCAAGGTACCGATCGACAAGGTCAATCCGGCCATGGCGAAAATCGGCCCTGATGGCTGGGCGTTTAACGGCAAGGGTTCGCATTGGTTGCCGCATATCTGGGGTACCGAAGGCATTGGCTGGCGTACCGATCTTTGGGCTCCTGAAGGTGGTGCACCCTCTTACGGTGATGTCTGGTCCGACGACAATGCCGGTAAAACCATGGGTCGCCCGCACTCGATGATGCTTGGTGCTGGTCTCTACATGGAAACCATTGGTGAACTTGAAAAGGGTGACATCTGGAAGGCCTATGAATCGGAAGAAAACTTCCGCGCTGTATGGGGCAAGGTGACCGAGTGGTGCATTGCTCGCAAGAAGAACATCAAGCTTCTTTGGAATGATGCCGACACCCAGAAGAACGGCCTGCTCAAAGAGGGTGTGATCGTTGGTCAGACCTGGGATGGCCCGCCACTGGCTCTGAAAAACGCCGGTGAACCGGTGATGTATCAGGCACCTAAGGAAGGTTCGATGGCCTGGGTCGACGGCATGGCAATGCCGATCGGTGCTAAGAACATGGATCAGATCTATGCCTTCATCGAGTTTGCCTACCGGGCGGAACCGGCCGGCAAAGCGATCGATTCCCACGGCTATAATTCGCCGGTTCTGGGTGCCGACAAGCACACTGGCGATGCCTATAAAAAGAATTTTGCAGAAGCTTATCCGGGCGACTCACTGGCCAATCTCAACCCATGGCCGGCTGAAGCTCCGTGGTATGCTGATGTTCGCACCGAGCATGTGAACAAGTTCAAGAGCGCTTGACGCGTTGGGCGTTTCAAGTTGAAATCAAGTTCTCCGGGCGTTTTGGCGCCTGGGGAAACAGATATTCCAAAGGTGTAAAACGGTCGCAAGAACCGGGCATCTGAAAACTGTTTTAATGGGGAGATATTCATGAGCTCAGGCGTCGGCGTAGACCTGGAGGAGCTGTGGATCAGATTTGGCGATTTTGTCGCCGTTCGAGAAGCAAATGTGAACATCAAGGGCGGTGAGTTTTTCTCATTTCTGGGTCCGTCGGGGTGTGGCAAGACGACGATATTGCGTGCTGTTTCCGGCTTTTTGGAGCCCAGCGGCGGCAAGGTTCTAATCGGTGGCCAGGACATGGTTGGCAAGGGGCCGAACGAGCGGCCCACCGCGCTGATATTTCAGAACCTGGCGCTGTTTCCGTTGATGAAAATATGGGAAAACATCACCTTTTCGATGGAGGTACGTGGCGCCAGTGTTGCTGAGCGGCGCAAGCGGGCGGACGAGTTGCTCGATATGATTGCTTTGCCTGATCAGGGTGAGAAACTGCCGTCGGAGCTTTCCGGCGGGCAAAAACAACGGGTGGCGATCGCCCGGGCACTTTGTGCAGAACCCGATGTGCTGTTACTTGATGAACCGCTTTCAGCGCTTGATTTGAAACTACGCCAACATATGCGCACCGAATTGCGGGAAATCCAAAAACGGGTGGGTATTACCTTTATCTACATCACCCATGACCAGGGCGAAGCCTTGACCATGTCCGACAGCGTGGCAGTGATGAAAGCAGGAATCATTGATCAAATTGCCGACGGAAAGTCGATTTATGACGACCCGTCGACGGCGTTTGTCGCCTCTTTCGTGGGCGAGAACAATGTCTTCCGCGGCAAGGTGAAATCTGTTGCAGACGGCTATGCGCTCATCGACACCAACCGGACCGGCAAGTTGCGTGCGAGAATATCCACAGGCGCCGGAAGGCTGGATGCCGGCGACGACGCGATGATGTTTGTGCGGCCCGAGGCGCTTCATATTTCCAAGAAAAAAGACAAAACCGATACGCGCATCAAAGCGGATGTGCGCCACTCGGAATTTGAGGGCCAAAGTTATAATGTTTTCCTGGAGGGCTCTGAGGGCAAGGAAATGAAAATGTCTCTCGTCAATCGCGGCGAGGCGCAGCTGTTTGATGCAGGCGTTGCCTTGACGTTGCAATATGATGCCGAGCAGGCGGTGGCTGTGCCGGCCGGCGAACTGGCCAGCGAGTAAATGTCATGAGAGACTATTTTAGGAGAAATGGCCAGATCATGGGCTGGTCGTTGTTGTTGTTGGTCGGATTTTGGGTGATTGTGCTGATCATCCTGCCGCAGATTTCGATGCTCGATTTCTCGTTCCGCAACCATTTGCCGCCACCGGAAATGGGTGGACCAAAAGATGTCTGGACACTGAAGAATTACCATTATTTGATCTTCGGCGCCGAAAATAATCCCGAACCCTATAACCGCGTCGATTTGATGGTGTTTGCGCGGACGTTGATCGCGGCGGCGTTTGTGACCATTCTCGATCTGCTGCTGTGCTATCCGATTGCCTATTATCTTGGGCAATCGACAGGCGGCGGATTTGTTCGGATATTGGTGCTTTTGCTGATTATCCCCTACTGGATTAACGAAATTTTGCGCGCATTTGCATTCCGCATCATTTTTGGCGACAGCGGTGTGATCAACGAATTTTTGATGCTGTTTTCGATTATCGACAATCCGATCGACTTCATTCGCGCCAATGTGGCACTCTACGCGGGGCTGGGATATGCCTATATCCTGTTGATGATTTTCCCGATGTACAATGTCATTGAGAGCCTTGATCGAAACCAGATTGAGGCGGCGCGCGATATGGGCGCTTCCTGGTGGACCATCCACAAGAGAGTGGTTATCCCCTATGCCAAGCCAGGCATTTCGTCGGGCTGCACGATGGTGTTCATGCTGTCGGCCGGGGCGCTAGCCGCGCCACAGATTTTGGGTGGTCCTTCGAGCCTGTGGTTTACCCAGTTGATCTATCAGTGGTTCAACCAGGGTGGCAACTGGCCACAGGGTTCGGCATATGCGGTGGTGTTGCTTGTCACTTGTATCGTCATTGTTTTGACGGCGATGCGGATATTCAAGGTTAACATGGGGGATATTGGCAAATGACCAATCAGTCTCCACTAATCCGCTTAGGTCTGGTAATTTATCTGTTACTGTTTTTCACCTACCTTCTGGGGCCATTGTTGCTGATGGGCATAACGGCGTTCAACTCGGCGTCGTTTCCGCAGGTAACACCATGGGAGGTGCTATCGTTCGAGTGGTTCCGTGTGCTGTTCGACGACCAGCGCATCTTGAGCGGCTTGTTAAACAGCCTGATTGTCGGGTTTTTCACCGTTATTTTGTCGGTTACCATGGGGCTTGCCGGGGCGCTGTTTTTGACCCAGATTTGGCCCAAACTTCGCGCCACCTATTACACCATAATAATCGCGCCAATTCTCATTCCTGGCGTTGTGCTGGGTATTTCGACCCTGGTATTCTGGGACCGGATAAACGTTATGCTCGGTCTGCCCGATGACAGCTTCCTGCATAATGGCATTCTGCTCACGGTGCTTGGACAGGCAACTTTCATCGCCTCCTATTGTATGTTGGTGTTTGTTGCCCGGTTGCAGCGCTATGATCTGGGGCTTACCGAAGCAGCACTTGATCTAGGCGCCACCCATGTGCAGGCGTTTCGCAAGATTCAGTTGCCATTCCTTATGCCGGCAATCGCCTCGGCGGCGGTGTTGGCGTTTCTGGCCTCGTTTGAAAACTACAATACAACGACCTTCACCTTCCAGAAGTATCCGACGCTGACCATCGAGCTGGCCCAAAAGGTGCGATACGGCATCAATCCCTCGATTTCGGCTTTGGCTTTTATCATTG
>CBDFIN010000010.1:0-241337 GCA_965248135.1 Rhizobiaceae bacterium
TGATGTTGGCCTTTGGTGTCATGGCTGCCCTGCGTCAGGCCGAGGCAACCGGGCGCGGTCAATTTGTCGATGTGGCGATGTATGATGCGATGATCTCGCTATGCGAACGGGCAGTATATCTGCACGATTTCGATGGCTCGGTACCCGGACCCGAGGGCAATTCTCATTCGTTCCTTGCCCCGTTCTGCCTGCTTCCTGCAGCCGATGGGGCCGTATCGCTGGGCATTGTGGACGACGCATTCTGGTGCGCTCTGGCCGCTGTCATGAACCGCCCCGAATTGGGGCAGGATGCGCGCTTTGCAACCCGTGCAGCACGAAACCAAAACGCGGATGAGCTTAACGCGATGGTATCGGCCTGGACCGCCTCGCAGAGTAAAGCTGACCTCGGCGCCAAACTGGGCGGCGTGGTTCCATTTGGCCCGATGAACACGATAGCCGACATCTTTGCCGACCCGCATGTGGCCGCGCGCGGAATGTTGGCTCAGGTGCCGCATGCCGAGCCGAGCGCGCGTCCATGGACCGTTGCTGCCAATCCTTTACGTTTCAGCGCCTCGCCCTTGCCCAATCCCGCAACACCACCGCGGATCGGTGCCGACAACGAAAGATATCTGTCCGAGCGTACGCCAGAGCCGATGTCAGATATTGAAAAACGCAGTTTTCGCGATGCCGTTGGCGCATTCGCAACAGGTGTCACCGTTGTGACGTCTCGGCAGAGCGATGGGGTGCCGCGCGGATTTACTGCCAACTCTTTCACGTCGGTTTCGCTTGAACCGCCAATGGTTTTGGTTTGCCTTGCCAAAACCGCCTACAGTCGCGACGTTTTCACAACCGCAGAGCATTTCGCAGTCAACGTGCTTGGCGAGGATCAAAGATCGGTCTCTGGTTTATTTGCCTCACAGAGCCCGGAAAAATTTGAAATCGCCGACTGGTATCCAGGAACCGCAGATATGCCTTTGATACGAGGGTCACTTGCCAGTTTCACCTGCGCCCGCGACAAGATCGTGAACGCAGGAGATCATGTTGTTTTATTGGGCAAGGTAATCGACTTTGCTGTCCAAAGTGGCGCGCCACTGGGATTTTTTAAAGGTAGCTATTTCTCGGTCGGCCTGGAACAGACGTTGGTGTCGGCGGCATCCAAGGCCGGCAAGGTGGTGATTGGTGCGGTCATTGTCCGGGACAACGAATTGCTTTTGACCGTTATGCCAGACGGGGCAATTGCGGTTCCTAAGGCACCCGGTGTCATCGGCAGTCTGGCAAGCCTGAAATCCATGCTGCACGATGCCAGATTGTCGGTAAACCTGGATTTTCTCTATGCCGTATATCAGGATAGTGAAACGGGAGACCACGGCATTTTCTACCACGGATCGGTAACCGGTGATGCACCCGAGGGTATGGCCTTTGTGGCGCTTGACCGTATCCCGCTTGATCGTATCAGCAACCCGGCCGAACGCAGTATGCTGGCGCGATACGCCGATGAATCCCGCCAAGGCAGCTTTGGTATTTATCAAGGTAATGAAACACAGGGCACCGTTCATCGTGTATTGTTACCCGAACCCTTCAATCACTGAAACAAACGAGGTAGCAATGTTTTCAGAATTAAGAAAGGTCATTACATTTGAAGAGGATATCGACCGCGTAGGCGATCATGCAAATCAAGCTATGGACATGAAAAGGCCGAGAGACTCTATGGAACTATGTTCAAAATAAAAAAACATTTTAATCAAACTTAAGGAAAAAAATATGACGAATACCTTTGATGAAGACTTGTTCTTAAAAGGTTTGAAACAACGAAAAGCTACACTAGGTGCTGAATATGTTGAACAAAATCTTGCGGCAGCCGATGACTTCACCCGTCCATTTCAGGAAGCAATGACGGCCTGGTGCTGGGGATTTGGTTGGGGAGATGAAGTTATTGACGCCAAAACCCGCTCGATGATGAATCTTTCGATGATTGGTGCCTTGGGCAAAATGCATGAATGGGAAATTCACTGTCGCGGTGCGATTAACAATGGGGTCAGCCCGGAGGAAATCCGGGCAATCATCCATGTAATAGGAATATATTGCGGTGTGCCCCAAGCACTGGAATGTTTTCGGGTTGCCAAAAAAGTTCTGGCAGACGAGTAAGGAAAAGATGGCCTTGCCCCGATACCTGTATTGCTGCTGTAAACCGCATCATGGAATCATTGGAAACAGTGGATACGCCGCACTCAGTTGTTACTGCCTATCGCCTTTCCAGTTCAGGAGATTGCGGGACGTTAAAATTTTCCCTCATTGAAATCTCTCATCTTCAAAAAAACGAGTAAGTAGAATTTTCTCATTGTTGTCACGGTAACTGAGTACCCTTTTCGCGTGCAACATATGGCTCCATGGCCAGAGCCGCTCGCGAAATCATCAATGAAGGCAGTTTCATCAAAGCAATGAATCTGGCGGCATCCAAAGACGAACTGAAGTTCATGTGAAAGCTCCTGCGCGGTAGAAAAATATGTGGGAACAGATTGAGACTTTTTTACGATCCCTCGCCGATCCATCAATTATCTCTCCAATTGGACAGAAAGTAATTTTATGTATGACATTCTAGACGGTATGAAGATCGTTGAATTATCGGCCTTTGTGGCCGCGCCTCTGGCAGGATTAAGTCTTTCGCAATTGGGTGCTGAGGTTATTCGGGTCGATCCTGTTGGTGGTGGTATCGACTATCAGCGCTGGCCGCTTACCGATGAGGGAACCAGCCTCTACTGGACAGGACTCAACAAGGGGAAACGTTCAGTTACACTCAATCTCAAAGAAAAAGCTGAGCGCGAAAAGTTTCTGAATTTGTTGGCATCGTCTGGTGAAGATGGCGGAATATTGCTGACAAATCTCACCGGTCCTTCATGGCTCGACTACGAGGAATTACGCAAGATACGGCCTGATCTCATTCTGGTGAGTTTGACCGGGCACTACGATGGCGCAACGGCGGTGGATTATACGGTAAATTGTGCCGTTGGCATTCCATTTGCTACAGGTGAAGCCAAATCCGACAAACCGGTCAACAACATGTTTCCGGCCTGGGATGCAGTTGCTGGAATGACGCTTGCGACCGGATTGCTGGCAGCCGAGCGTCACCGGTGCAAAACCGGCGAAGGGCAACATGTAAAGCTTGCCCTTTCCGATGTGGCCTATTCGATGGTCTCGACATTGGGTTATATGGGCGAGGCAGAAATATTGCATCGAAACCGGCCGGCAATAGGCAATCATCTTTATGGAGCATTCGGCCATAATCTGCCAACCCGGGACAGGCGACAGATAATGGTGATCGCGTTGACCGAGCGACACTGGCGGTCGCTGGTGAATGTCACAAATACTTCACAAGCCATGAACGAGATTGCTGGCGCTACTGGCTACAATCTCGAAGAAGATAGTGGGCGATATGCGGCTAGAGAGGAAATTCTTGAAGTTTTGCGTGCCTGGTCAGTGACCAAAACCCTTGATGAAATTGGCTTTCTGTTCGATGAAGCCCGTATTCTTTGGGGTCCTTATCAGTCGTTCGAGCAGATGCTGAATGATGATCCACGAGCATCCACACAAAATCCAATGTTTGAGGAAATTGACCAACCCGGTGTCGGGCGTATTCGCGCAGCGGGTTCTCCCTTGAGTTTTGTTGGCCGGCAACGCAAGCCGTTGCGTCCTGCCCCAATTCTCGGTGCAGACACCGAAGCGGTGTTGGGTGAGATGTCAGCAGACCGAGAATCTTTATGATGTATTCAGCGCAGCACGAAGTTCAATTCGATTCTACTAAACGACTACCGACTTGCGTCGGTAGGATTATCGACATGGCTTTCAAGGTACTGAAGTACAATATCTTCTGTAATGGCACCGTTTGTGGTTGAAAAGTAACCTCTGCCCCAAAACCGTTGTCCCCAGTAACGTTTCTTCAATGCGGGAAACTTCCGTTGTATCAAGTAAGAGGAGCGCCCTTTGACCTTGCGCATGAAATCACTCACCGAGAGCTTGGGCGGGATCGAGACGAACATGTGGACGTGGTCAGTCGAGACAACACCGCTGATAATGTCGACGCCGTTCTCACTGCATACCCGGCGGATGATTTCATGAACCCTTTTTTGAACATCACCCCGCAGAACCTTATGTCGGTACTTGGTCGACCAGACCACATGATAGCGATGGTAGAAAACGCAATGCTTGCCTTTATCATAGTGCATGACCATACTTTCCAGAAAAATGAACCCATGAGGACGAGCGTCAGCTAAAGGCCGGGTTCATTTTTCTGGAAAGTATGGTCATTCATATTTGTTCGCGCTGAAGCGGGCCCGTCTGAAGACGGGGGTTGAGACCCGATGAGTGGATACTAAACGACTACCGACTTGCGTCGGTAGGATTATCGACATGGCTTTCAAGGTACTGAAGTACAATATCTTCTGTAATGGCACCGTTTGTGGTTGAAAAGTAACCTCTGCCCCAAAACCGTTGTCCCCAGTAACGTTTCTTCAATGCGGGAAACTTCCGTTGTATCAAGTAAGAGGAGCGCCCTTTGACCTTGCGCATGAAATCACTCACCGAGAGCTTGGGCGGGATCGAGACGAACATGTGGACGTGGTCAGTCGAGACAACACCGCTGATAATGTCGACGCCGTTCTCACTGCATACCCGGCGGATGATTTCATGAACCCTTTTTTGAACATCACCCCGCAGAACCTTATGTCGGTACTTGGTCGACCAGACCACATGATAGCGATGGTAGAAAACGCAATGCTTGCCTTTATCATAGTGCATGACCATACTTTCCAGAAAAATGAACCCATGAGGACGAGCGTCAGCTAAAGGCCGGGTTCATTTTTCTGGAAAGTATGGTCATTCATATTTGTTCGCGCTGAAGCGAGCCCGTCTGAAGACGGGGGGTTGAGACCCGATGAGTGGATACTCAAAAGTTAAGAGAGATGCGGCAGGTTGTTCTGACAGCTCGCGTTTACCTGAATGAAATCCGCACCTGCATACTTGCCGCAGAAACACCGGTGGAAAACCAATTCATTCGCCATGGGTTCTCATGGGCTTCCGCTTATGTGGAGACCCTGGCAGCGATGCTGGAATGGGCGGAAGTCCTTGGAAGCGAGAAGCTGCCTGCTACAGGCTGGAACTGCTCATCGCCTTGGCTTTGTTTTCAGAGTACCTTGCGCAACTGATACACGGCATCGCCATGAGCCAGGATGAAATCGTCCGTCCTGCCCACATGGGTGCAGGCAAAGTGGCCGAACAATTTGCCGCCGATCCGACAGTGATGGTATTTGCAGATTATTCGATCGCCAATCTTGCCGATGATATTGTCAACGAGTGCCTTGAGCGTCAGTCATATGGCGACAACGGATTGGATGATACTCAAAGCATGATTGCTGCACAGATCCATGACTTTGTACAAAATGAGGTCGCACCACATGCGCACCAATGGCACCTGAAAGACTGTCTCATCCCAAACGATGTGATATTGAAGCTCGCAGACATGGGCGTGTTCGGCCTGACAATTTCTACCGAATATGGTGGCACAGGTCTTGGCAAACTTGCCATGTGTGTCGTCACAGAAGAACTTTCGCGCGGCTATATTGGTGTCGGCAGTCTGGGGACCCGTTCCGAAATTGCGGGTGAACTGATCCAGATTGCCGGGACCCAGGCGCAAAAGGACAAATATCTGCCAGCCATCGCTTCCGGTGAAATCTTACCTGTGGCGGTTTTCACAGAACCGGACACCGGCTCTGATCTCGCCAGCCTGTCTACCCGTGCCCGACTTACCGGGAGTGAATACGTCGTGACCGGCAATAAGACATGGATCACCCATGCAGGCCGTTCAGATCTCATGACCTTGCTGGCCAGAACGAATCCGCAAGAAAAAGGCCATAGGGGCCTCACCATGTTTCTTGCCGAGAAATCTCGTGGTGATGCTGAAAATCCGTTTCCAGATGCAATAATAAATGGAAGCGAAATAGGTGTGTTGGGTTACCGCGGCATGAAGGAATATAGACGATGATGTGGCATTTGAAGGTTATCGGATTCCAGAATCCGCGGTATTGGGCGGCGTCGAAAGCCATGGTTTTCGCCAACTAATGCAGACTTTTGAAAGCGCCCGCATTCAAACGGCAGCCCGTGCGCTCGGCGTTGGCGTCAATGCTATGGAGCTTGCCTTTGAATATGCGCAAAATCGAAAACAATTTGGCAAGCCAATAATTTCATTTGAACGTGTCTACGGAAAACTCGCACGCATGGTCGTTGAAATCATGGGGGTCAGGCAGTTAAGCTATATGGCCGCTCGCAAGAAGGATCAGGGTGGGCGCTGCGATGTGGAAGCCGGCATGGCCAAACTGCTGGCCGCACGTCTTGCGTGGTCGGCTGCCGATAATGCTGTGCAGATTCATGGTGGCATTGGATACGCGCTCGAAACGCCTATTTCAAGGGTCCTGTGCGATGCCAGAATTCTTAATATTTTTGAAGGAGCGGCAGAAATACAGGCCGAAATTATTGCCCGCGGATTGCTTAAGCGCAATTAGCGGCCGGATAGTTTTCACTCGCAAAGGCTGCATTGAAAGGTTCAGGGTCAAGGGCGCGAAACACTGTGGCAAGCGTGTCATGTGAAGGTATCCCATGCTCGAAATCAGCCAATCGGCGCAGAAATTTCAACTTCTCCGCTCCGTACTCGACAATATCGACGAAACTTTCGCAGCAAGACACCACTCCACAAAGGCATAAAAGGAGAATTTCATCCAACGGGTACAGAACTTTTGCGTGCTGACGAGGATCTTCAAGTGTTGATACAAGAGATTGAAATGATAGCGGTTTTACCAAGGTGATATTCTCCAGATTGATCTTCTGGAAGAGTTGAATCAGACAGTCATCAACTCTGCAAGCCCGGAATGCTATTCATGCAATACCCTGTGGCTGCGCTACACGGCGATCGCTTGAAAGAGAGATTATCCACGCATGGCGCCCGAATGGAGGGATTTTTTCAAAGAAAAATCTCGGGAATTCGGGTCAGCCTTGAGCATTGCTCATGTGAGGACGGTGATTGAGGCGCAAAAAGCGCCGCAAAGAACCGCCCGCAGCGGAGCAAACTAACAAAATACGTGCAAGTCGCTTTCAAGCGATTGCCGTGGGCTGCGCTATAATTGCATTGTCAACTCGACCGAATACCAATAGTAAAAAAGTATGGCAGGTTTTCCATCCAAATTGCTCGAAGGTTATTCAGTCTTCAAAAATGACCAGCTTGCTGCCGAGCGCGAGCGGTATAAAAGTCTTGCCAAACAGGGTCAAACGCCAGGCTTTATGGTGGTCGCCTGTTGTGACTCACGCGCGGCGCCTGAAACCATATTCAATACCGCGCCGGGCGAAATTTTTGTCGTCCGCAACGTTGCCAATATTGTACCACCGTACATTCCAGATGGCAGTTTTCATTCGACGTCTGCAGCACTTGAATATGCCATTCAAAGCCTTAAAATCAGGGAGATAGTGGTGCTGGGTCACGGTCGTTGCGGCGGCATAAATGCAGCGCTCGATCCGAACAGCGAACCCCTTTCTCCAGGTGATTTTATCGGCAAGTGGATGGAGCTTTTGGGACCTGCGGCTAAATCCATCGCCGGCAATGAATGGATGACCAGCATTGAACGGCAGACTGCGCTTGAGCGTATATCGATCCGTTTCTCGATTGAAAACCTGCGCACTTTTCCCTGTGTTTCGATCCTGGAAGAAAGAGGCCGTTTGAACATTCACGGCGCCTGGTTTGATATTTCAAATGGTGAATTGTGGCAGCTGGACCCCGAAACAGGTGATTTTGAGTGTCTGCAATGACCCTTTGACACCCTGGACGCCTGTATTAAATACTATCCTTTCCGAATATCATCCGTTTACCACATCTTGAAGTTTTCGGTCCCGCTCCGCCGGAATTATTGTAATTCTCAGCAATATTGGTGATGGTGTTGCCGGGAACCAGGGAACATTATTGTTGTGGATCAGATTTTGGGACAAACCGGACGGGACAACCATGCGCATGTGATCGTTTGCGGAAATGAAAAAGGTGGCTCCGGTAAAACCACCACGTCTATGCATATAGTAGTTGCGCTTTTAAAAAGCGGCTACAAGGTTGCGACGGTTGATCTCGATAGCCGCCAGCGCTCGTTTTCACGCTATATCGAAAACCGCAGGAACTGGTCGCGTACAGCTAATCTGCAACTTGAGCTGCCGATCCATTTTAACTTTAATCGCTCAACGCTGGACAGCGCCAATGAGAGCGAATCGGAGGATTTCGCCGCCTTTGCCAAGGTGTTGGCTGAAATTGAGTGCAATCACGATTTCGTTGTCATTGATACACCCGGTTCTGACAATTATCTGATGCGGCTGGCCCATTCTATGGCCGATACGCTGATCACACCGCTAAATGATTCGTTCGTCGATTTCGATGTTTTGGGCAAAGTCGACGCCAAAACCCATGAGGTGTTGGAGACCAGCCATTATGCGCAGATGGTTCGCGAGGCACGCCGCCAGCGCCGCATGGCCGATAATGGTGCTCTCGACTGGATCGTGGTGAGAAACCGGGTTTCTTCCCTGTCCTCTCGAAACCAGTTAAATCTGTTGAATTCCGTACGTGAATTGTCGTTGCGGCTGGGCTTTCGGATCGCTGATGGTATTTCCGAGCGCGTCATTTTCCGTGAATTCTTCCCTATGGGTCTGACCGCATTGGACGATCTTGACCACGAGATACTGGGAACACAGCCGACGCTTTCACACCTGTCTGCCCGGCAGGAAATCAGGCAGTTGCTGTCATCTCTACATTTGCCGATTGATGATCGTGGTCGCCGGCGGGCCGAAGCACGCAGGGTTTGGCTGGAAACGTCAACAAAACCAATCGAAATGCCGGATATTTTTGCCGACTAGTGGAATTAATTTGACCTTTGGTAACCACTTGCAGCTTCGTTCATTTACAAATGCCAGATTTGAAAAATTCACTAGAATCAATATCATGTTCTGGTTTTTTGAATTTCAACATTTGCTAAAAAGGATGCTGCAAAGGAATGCAAATGTTGAAATCGAACCACTGGATATTTGCTGCAATAAATGACTTGTTTCTGCAAGGTGTAATAACCATGATGAGAACATGACTACCGACAAGTCGAAAACCAAAAACAGCATCAGCGGCGTGGTCGCACCGGCTAGTCGCAAGGATGGCTCACCGGTAAAATCCGCATCACCCAAGCGGGCCGTTGACCAGTTTCTCAAGCAGGCGCAAAAAATCAAGTCCAGCGATGATGGCACCGGTCGATTGATATTTGCACTGGATGCGACCATGAGCAGGCAACCGACATGGGATGTCGCCTGCGAAATCCAGGCCGAAATGTTTACTGCCGCCGACACCACGGGCGGGCTGGCTATCCAACTGGTCTATTTTCGTGGCTTTGGTGAGTGCCGAGCGTCAAAATGGGTAATGCGTTCAAGTGCATTACGCGACATGATGAACCGAATAATTTGCAAGGGAGGTCGAACGCAGATTTGCAAGGTGTTGAGTCATGCCAGAAAGGAAGCCACTAGGGCCAAGTCGGGGCAAAAAGTCAGCGCCATGGTGTTTGTCGGTGATGCGATGGAAGAGCCTGTCGATGAATTGTGCCACCGGGCAGGTGAACTTGGTCTCCATGGTGTGCCGGTATTCATGTTCCAGGAAGGGCGTGACCCGATCGCCGAACGGTCGTTCAAAGAGGTGGCAAAACTGACCAAGGGAGCCTATATGCGTTTCGACAGTGGTTCTGCGGCAGAGCTTGCGCGATTGCTGGCTGCAGTGGCAAAATATGCCAGTGGCGGTCTTAAGGCTCTGCACGGTGATAAAGACAAGGCTGCCCGGCGGCTTCTACAACAATTGCGCTGAACAAACACTCGAGAAGGAACAGCATTATGAGCGGCTTGTTGCTATCAATTCTGCTTGTGCTGGTGTTTGGTTGGGTATTTTTGAACACGCCGGCGGAAAAGCTGGCCCGATTTATCCGGCTTATCTTACCGGTGTCGATGATAGTTTTTGGCTTGGTCCTGCTGTTTTTTGGCAAAGGTGCAATCGGTGTGCCACTGGCAGCCTTTGGATTGGCGCTCTATGGTCGATTGCGCTCGGTCAGACCGATCGCCAGTAGCGGCGAAAACACCAAATCAAGCGTTCGCTCAGCGGTACTTGAAATGACGCTGGATCACGACACCGGTGAAATGGACGGCCTGGTTCTGGCCGGCATTCACGAGGGACAATTGCTGAGCCGGCTCGACGAACTTGAACTCTTTGCAATGTTGGACGAATTGCAAAGCGACGGGGAAAGCGTGCAATTGTTACAGGCGTATCTTGACCGCCGCATTCCCGGCTGGCGTGAGCACACGGACGGCAGTTATACTTCTGACCATATTGGCCCGTCTGGCTCTGGCTCCATGAGCAAGCAGGAGGCCTATGAGGTGTTGGGGCTTGGACCGGACGCCGGGCCTGGCGAAATCCGTAAGGCCCATCGACGGTTGATAAAAGGGATGCATCCCGATAGCGGTGGATCCACCTTTCTTGCCGCGAAGATCAACGAAGCTAAAGAGGTTCTTTTGAGAGGCCATTCCTGAATTTCCCTTACTCAACTGTTACAAATCGGAAATCTGGTTTTCACCGGTTTTTGTGCTCGCAATTCACTGCATGATTGCCAGACAGGCGAATTTGCGCTTTTGCAAATAGCGGCACGCACGCCAAGCGGAATCTTTTGATCTGAAGCCGGCAAACCGGGCTCTGATCAAGGTGGTGTTGCCCTTGGCCACCGGTTCCATGTAATTTGAGGTTGAAGCAAGTACGGTCTTGGCTTTTTTCCTTGCCTTTTGCAGCAGTATTATTGCCGACTGGCGATTTGGCATGGCACCAATCTGTATCTGCCAGCCAGTATAGCGGTTTCTGGTTTTGCCGGCATTTGATTTTGAAACCGACCCTGTGCGTATGGTGTCGATAGCCGTTGGGCTGGGCGAAGGCAGGGGAATTTGTGAGGCGGCCAGTTTGATCAGTTTGGCGCGAATATCGTCGGTGCCGGTGGCATAGGTGCCGCCATTGCTTGCTTTAAATGCATTGTCGATACGACCTGAGCGGGGTGGGCCCGAAGCCGTCTTGGGTCTGGCCTTCGGCGTGATAACCGATGCGGTGATTACAGCTGTCGGCGAAACGGTCTTTTTAACACTGGTTTTTTTAATTTGGCGGGCTTTAGCAATGAGGATTTTCGCTCTGCCACGGCTGGCGCGAGGTAAATATTTGCTGATGAGTCGGGTCATCTGGGCATTGCGCGAGCGACCGGTTTTACCACCCATGACCACCGCGACGATCCGCCGTTTACCGCGGCTTACCGAGGAAACCAGATTGAAACCCGAGGCCCTTGTGTAACCGGTCTTGATGCCATCAACCCCTTTCACTCTGCCGAGCAACCGGTTGTGGTTGCGGTAACGACGGCGCCCATATTTGAAGCTGCGTGCCTTGAAATATTGAAATTTTCGAGGAAAATGCTCACGCAACGCTAGCCCAAGCTTCGCCATATCGCGCGCGGTGGTGACCTGACGGCGGTCAGGCAATCCGTGCGCGTTCCTGAAGATTGTGCGATTCATGCCTAGTTGGCGTGCCTTGGCGGTCATGCGGCGGGCAAACGCGGCCTCGCTGCCGGACAGTTTTTCACCAATTGCGGTTGATACATCGTTGGCGGATTTGGTCACCAGCGCGTAGATGGCCTGCTTTACCGTAAAGCTGCGGCCAGCCTTGATACCGAGCTTGGATGGCGGTTCACCGGCCGCTTTTCTGCTCATCCTGATTTTGGACTTAAGGGTAACTCGTCCACGCTTGAGATCCTCAAAAACCAGATAAAGCGTCATCATTTTGGTTAACGAGGCCGGATACCGGCGGGCGTCGGCATTTCTGGAATACAAGACCTTGCCGGTTTTGGCATCGATCACAATGCCGGCATATTTTGGCGCGGCTCGAGCGGTGGTCTGAGCGCCCAAAGACACAGCAAGTGTCAACAACATCAAAGTAGCGAAAATTCTAAGGTTCACCGCGGTCGAGCGATGGACCATCGGCCCAAAAAAGGTACGCAAAACAAAATCCTGTTTCAGACCGGCGCATTAGTGCCGGAAGGGTTCAAATCCAAAGACATAAACCGGCAGGTATTTGTCCGTTCGATTGTCGGTCTTCGTTTTTGAAAGGCTAGGCTAACGTCGTTACCAAAGCGCTAATGGTATGTATTTTGTTGCAAAAAAGGATCAAAATATTACCATCTCATCCGATGGGAGCATCTGCTCGAGGCGGCCAGCGTTTTCTAAAATTCAACGGGTGCTAATTTAGCACTTGATGAATTTGGCTGCTGGGTCTTAAATTACGGCAAGAAGATTCCTATATGTTGTGGCTGTGATCACCTGGCGATTGCTGGACGATTTATTGAAAGCTCGAAACTTGCCGAGGTGGAAATTGTATCGCTTTGTATCGAAGATGCAGAATGATGATGAACGACAAAACAATGACGGTGATGGCACCGGTGTTGTTACTAGGGTAAAACCAAAGGTCAAGAAACCCAGTCTCTACCGGGTTTTGCTACTGAACGACGATTTTACCCCGATGGAGTTTGTGGTGCATGTATTGGAGGGTTTCTTCTCCAAGACACCCGAACAGGCAACACAGATCATGTTGCATGTTCACAATAATGGCGTGGGGGAGTGTGGTGTCTTTACATATGAAGTCGCTGAAACCAAAGTGGCGCAGGTAATGGATTTTGCCAGGAAGAACCAACATCCGTTGCAATGTGTCATGGAAAAGAACTGAGGTTGTCAATTGCCGTCATTTTCCGAAAGCCTTGAACGCGCTCTGCACCGGGCATTGACATTCGCCAATGACCGGTCGCAGGAATATGCCACACTGGAGCATCTTCTCCTGGCGTTGATCGAGGACCGCGATGCTGCTGCGGTCATGCGTGCCTGCAACGTCAATCTGGACGCGCTTCGCAACAGTCTGATTGAATATATCGATACCGAGCTTGCCAACCTTGTGACCGAATTTGGTGATGAATCGAAGCCGACCGCCGGGTTCCAAAGAGTTATCCAGCGGGCAGTCATTCATGTTCAGTCGTCGGGCCGCGATGAGGTTTCAGGCGCCAATGTGCTTGTTGCAATTTTTGCCGAACGCGAAAGCCACGCCGCGTTCTTCCTGCAGGAGCAGGATATGACCCGCTATGATGCGGTCAATTATATTTCCCATGGCATTGCCAAGCGGCCAGGTTCGTCGGAACCGCGTCCGGTGCGTGGTATCGAAGATGATCAGGCCGCAATCGGTGAGAGCGAGGACAGCAACAAAAAGGCCTCTGCGCTGGATGCCTATTGTGTCAATCTCAATAAAAAAGCGGAATTGGGCAAGATAGATCCCCTTATTGGCCGGCAGGCGGAAGTTAACCGCACCATCCAGGTGCTGTGCCGCCGATCGAAAAACAACCCGTTGTTCGTCGGCGACCCGGGTGTTGGCAAGACCGCCATCGCAGAGGGACTAGCCAAGCAGATTGTCGATGGTCAGGTGCCAGAGGTTCTGGAAGGTTCGACGATATTTGCCCTGGATTTGGGCATGTTGCTGGCGGGAACACGCTATCGCGGCGATTTCGAAGAGCGCCTCAAGCAGGTGATGAAGGAGATCGAGGAATATCCCGGCGCCATAATGTTCATCGACGAAATTCATACGGTCATTGGCGCCGGTGCCACATCTGGCGGGGCGATGGACGCTTCCAACCTGTTGAAGCCGGCGTTGGCCGGTGGCGCCATCCGCTGCATTGGCTCGACGACCTACAAGGAATACCGGCAGTTTTTTGAAAAAGACCGGGCGCTCGTGCGCCGCTTCCAGAAGATCGATGTCAACGAGCCATCGGTTTTGGAAGCAATCGACATCCTTAAAGGGCTAAAACCCTATTTTGAGGATTTTCACAAGATCAAATATTCCAATGAAGCGATTGTCTCGGCGGTTGAACTTTCAGACCGGTATATCAATGACCGCAAATTGCC
The DNA here is from genome assembly GCA_965248135.1 of Rhizobiaceae bacterium. Taxonomy (GTDB): domain Bacteria; phylum Pseudomonadota; class Alphaproteobacteria; order Rhizobiales; family Rhizobiaceae; genus SZUA-100. The sequence goes on from CBDFIN010000010.1 coordinate 14,044, forward strand.
CGACAAGGCAATTGACGTGATTGACGAAACCGGCGCTTCGCAGATGTTGGTCGAGCGTGATAAGCGCAAGAAAAGAATCTCTGTTGCCGATATTGAAGCGACGGTTTCAACCATGGCCCGCATCCCGCCGAAAACCGTATCCAAGGATGACGCGGAAGTGCTGTCCAATCTGGAAACCCAGCTAAAACGCATGGTCTATGGCCAGGACAAGGCGATTACCGCACTTGCTTCGGCGATCAAACTTGCCCGTGCCGGCCTGCGGGAGCCGGAAAAACCGATCGGCTCCTATCTGTTTTCCGGCCCTACCGGGGTTGGCAAAACCGAGGTCGCCAAACAGCTGGCCGATTCACTTGGGGTTGAACTTTTGCGTTTCGATATGTCGGAATATATGGAGCGCCACACCGTCTCCAGGCTCATTGGTGCGCCTCCAGGCTATGTCGGGTTTGATCAGGGTGGACTGTTGACCGACGGTGTCGATCAGCACCCCCATTGTGTGTTGCTGCTTGATGAAATCGAGAAGGCCCATCCGGACCTGTTCAATATTTTGTTGCAGGTGATGGATAACGGCAAATTGACCGACCACAACGGCAAACAGATCGATTTCCGCAATGTCATCTTGATCATGACCACCAATGCCGGCGCCTCCGAGGCGGCTAAAGCGGCCATCGGCTTTGGTTCCACCAAACGCACCGGCGATGACGAAGAGGCAATCAATCGTCTGTTCACGCCGGAATTCCGCAATCGGCTTGACGCCACTATCGCCTTTGCCTCGCTGCCGATGAAGGTGGTGCACCAGATCGTGCAGAAATTTGTCATGCAGCTTGAAGCACAATTGTCAGAGCGCGGCGTGGTCTTTGAACTGACCAGGCAAGCCATCGCATGGATTGCCAAAAAGGGATATGACGACCGCATGGGCGCAAGGCCGCTAGCGCGGGTTATACAGGAATACGTCAAAAAACCGCTGGCTGACGAAGTGCTGTTCGGCAAACTGAAAAAAGGCGGCACGGTGAAGGTTTCTGTGGTCGAAGGCTCTGACAGCGAAGAAGTATTGAAATTGGAGGCGGTCGAGGACAGGCCGATCAAGCCGAAAAAGGATCCAGTACCCAGCAAAAGCGCGGTGACCAAAAAAGCTGCAGACCAGCCGGCGAAACCGAAAGCCAAAACACCAAAACGCCCAGGCAGCACGGGCGTGCCGAAGGTGCCGTTGAAGGGCTAATCGACCTTCAATACCCTGGTGCGTGGCCGGATGTTGCTCTAGCAGGGGCAAGATATATTTTCCCTAGTGGAATGAATTTGACATTTAGTACCCACTTGCAGCTTCGTTCATTTTCAAATGTCAAATTCGAAAATTCCACTAGATTGAATATCTTGCTAGTGGTTCTTTTGATTCCAACATTTGTAAATAAGGGTGCTGTAGGGGGATGCAAATGTTGGTACAGAACCACTAGTATAAAGTCATCCAAACGTGCGGTTCGGCGCATTGAACTGGCAGACTGCAACTTGTTCATCTCTCACCCAGACCTGAGAAGAAAACCGGACGTTTTCAGGTGCGGTACAATGTGCTGATGCAGAAAGTTCCAAAACCTACCCGTTCGGACAGGTGCTCCGATTATCATAAAAACCTATACTCCAGCGAAAAATTACAATGCTTGGAAAACTGGGGAGCACAGTTCATGCATATCGCAAAATTTTTAGCGACATATATGTGGGCAAAAACAACCGGAGTGTTGGCGGCCCGATCCTGTGGAAGGGTGTTGCTGCTTTCATTGAGCCTGATGCGAACTCTGTTCGGGTTTTCGCTGGCTCTGGCAGTGCTTGTCGTAGCACCTATGTCGATGCTGGCCCCCGGCATGGTGACACCGGCCCTTGCCGTTGCTGCGGATTGTACTGCGCTCAACTCCGCCAGTTTTACCGCCAATACAAACGGCAATTCCTCGCTCAATTCTTTTCAATTATTCAATCTCGATAACGGCACGGGTATTGGTTTCAGCGCCAACGTGCCAGCCGGCGCCAAGGTTGACATCACCTATGCTGGGCAACGGGTATCGCTTGATAATTCTGCCAGCGTTGTTTCGCGGATTTTGTCCGGCTCAATCACGGTGAATGAATCACGCGGTTTTTCCAACAGTGCGGTGATCATCGCGGTAAGCGGACTAATTACCGGTGGTTCGGTGACCATAAATTTCGATTGCACGGGTACAGTTGTCCAGCCGCCAGACGAACCGGACACGCCAGACGAACCGGACACGCCAGATGAACCGGACACGCCAGACGAACCGACCGATCCGTCTATCAAAGGCAAAAAGGCGGCTGCAACTATTGATGATCTGCTGACGCTCGTCGTCGATCCACAAATCGGAGCTTTTGTTGGCACTGGCGGCGGCATTCCGGACTTGCTAGCCAAAGACTGCGGGGAGTTGAAACAAGATATAGATGATGCGGAAGCCGCTCTAAATAAACTAGAAAATAGTCTCATTGCTGCTGATGACACAAAAAAATTAATTGCAATAAGCAACCTGCAAAATGCCGAAGGGGCCTTCACCGATAACGATTGCAATCTAGTTTCCGTCGTCCAGCGCCCGGACCCCATCGAAGTAGAACCTTTGTCGCCAGAAAAACTGGCTGAGCTTGAATGCGGCGACCTACTGGATGCAGTTAGTACTGCCGCAGCGAGACTACAATCTGCCAAGACAGAAGTTGATTTCGCCTCTGCCAAAATCGCTTTGGATGAAGCCAATAGAGCAGTCAGAGGAAAAAATTGTGACGACGGCATTGCGGTTTCTGTGCCTGGCAGGCGCGGCGTGCCGATTGAGCCAGCGACGCCGGTTGGAGAACCTGCGGTTAATTTGGATGCAACTACCAGAACAAAATGCGACGATATTGTTGCCGAAATCGAGCTAGCAGTAGAGCAATTGGCACAACACACAAGAAAAGGGAAAGAGCGCGACGATTCACAGATAACCCTCGATTCAGCTATGAAACAATTACGAAATAATAAATGTTCAATTAGTGAAAATATTGGGTATAATATTATAAAATTTTTGAAAGCGGCAATAATTACAGAAAAATTTATCGCGAAATCAACCAAAGATAGTCGTGATGTTATTGGTGTTGATGATCCGCTTGTTAATGCTATAATAAATCGTATCATTTCTGGTGCAAATGGACGAATAATAGATAACAATATTCACATCAAACAAATACAATCGGCAATTGAAAACGCTTCGACTACCTCCAACTACTTGCCTGAAGAGCACGACCCCGCCAACAAACGTTTTGATGCGGTACTCAACCGCGCTCACGTCAGAAAAGCAACCAGCGATAATTCATCCATATATCTGTCAAAATTTGATAATTCCCGTTTCCAGGGGGGGTCGTTGGTGCCAATCTTGAACGGCAAGGGCTTTAACGGCAAATTCTATTTTGGCGATAAATCCGGCCCCTATCCATGGCTGGTATTCCTTAACACCGCTGGTACGCTTTCGGGCGACAATCGCCCCGGCGTGGATCGTACTTCCCATGCCTGGAATGTTGCGATAGGGACGCAGGTTAAAGTCAATGCACGCACGGTAGTTGGCATCACCGGCTCCTATAAGCGTGCAATCGCAAAGTCCAAGGCGACCGATACTCAGATTAACGGAGACTATTTCTCTGTTGCCGTTTCCGCCCGGCGAAAACTCACGGCCAATACCACATTCAACCTTGCTGCCGCCTATACCCACGGCCTCAATGACGTCAACATCGCCGGGGCGAGTGGAAGTTTCGATGTGGATGTTTTGTCGGCAAGCGTTTCACTTTCCAACGCAATCAAGCTTAACGAGGTCACGCTTTCAACCAGCCTCAACGCTGCGGTTTCTCAGATAAACCGCGAGGCTTTTACCGACAGCAATGCGTTGTTTGTGCCCGGATCAAGCATCAACAGCGCAAATTTCAGCGCCAATGCGGGCCTATCACGCACATTCACAGATGTTGGCAATTTCGCTACCATCACGCCTTTTATTGGCATCTCCGCAAACTTCAATCAGCGCGAAAAGCTCACCGCCACACTGACCAACGGTATCGAGGCCAGCCAGCTCGGCCTGGGAGCCACATTGAATGGCAGTCTGGATTTTACCTTCATCAACGGCATAAAAGCCAATCTAGGTGGCTCTTACGGATTGTTTCAAAATAATGGACAATCGTGGTCGCTGACCGGGAACCTGACGTTTCCGCTTTATTGACCCGAAATGTTTGGCGAAAAATACGACGAACTCAACCAAGAGACACCGCCATGGTTGCCATAAAAAAGAAACATATCGACAGCAACGGCATGCGGTTTTTTTATCGTGAGATGGGATCACCGGATGCGCCGATATTGGTCCTGTTTCATGGCGGTGGGCTGACCGGTGCTGTCAACTGGTCCAAACATTATGAGCCGCTTGCCCGACACTTCCACGTTATTTCACCCGATCATCGTGGCCATGGCAACACTAACAATCCTGATGGAAAGTTCATCTCCTATGGTCAACTGGCATGGGACATGATCGGGTTTTTCGAAGCGCTTGGGCTTGATAAACAAAAAACCACCCAAAAACCCATTGTCATGGGCCATTCATCTGGTGCGATGATTGCCCTGCACATGTCGGTGTTTAGCCCAAAACTGTTTGCCCGGCAGGTGTTGATTGGCATACACCCGTTTTTAGGGATGTCGGAAAGCTACAAACGCGGCATCGAAAAATACTATGGCACGCCGGATTATCACCACCCGCCGACAAAATGGGCATTTATTGCCAAATACCCCTTCGATGCACTGTCGCTTTGGTGGGCGCATAAACAAACCAACTGGTACGCCCTGATGTGTCAGGCCTGGCCGATGTGGATCAAACCGCTGGAACTTGATAAAAGCGACTACAAGAAAATCGTTTGCCCCACCCTTGTCATCACCGGCAGCGAAGATGATTTTGGTACCAGGGAAGAAAGCGAGGAGCTGGCCAAGCGCATCAAAGGCGCTCAGTTTATTGCGCTAGAGGGCGAGAACCACATGTTTGTGGTCAACAAGCCAGGATTGTTACGCAAAAATGTTCTACCGTTTCTCAAAAACATCCAGTAACATCCGTGCTTATGGACAGAATTAACGCATTCACACAATCTGCGGCCAAAGCAAAATCGGAAAAAGCAATAAAAACACTGTTTTCTGCCACGATCAAGGACATCGGGTACCACGGATTTGATGCGTTCTCTGTGCAAACAGGGACTATAAACAACGCGGATCAAAATTGTAATTTCTACCTCTGCGACTATGATCTGGGGTTTATCACATCGTATATTATCGATGGCTGGTTGCAGATGGACTCGTCTATGACAAAGCTTGCCAATACCAGCCAACCTTTTGATTATATTGAACTTCTCCGCTCCTGTCCGCCCAATGCCTCTATCAAATGGCAGGGTACAATGATGAAACTGCAAAATGTTCATCAGGCCTGGCTGGTGCCGCTCAACATTGTTGGCGCCGCACGAGGGGTAACCTGTTATATGCGGGGTAAAGGGCCAGGTGTCAGACAGCGATTTGTCGATTCGAAACACGAAATACACCTTTTGGCCGGTGAATTGATGGCCAGACTTGAAGACCTTAATTCAGCAGAACCGGATATTTCCTTTGAGAATAACAGCCCAGTTGATTTGAGTGCCCGGGAAATTGATTGTCTGCACTGGGTAGCCAGAGGCAAATCAAATTCGGAAATTGGCTCAATCTTTGAGATTTCTGAAAACACGGTGCGATTTCACCTCAGAAATGCATTTGTGAAACTCAATGTGAATACCCGTTCCAAAGCGGTGATTGTAGCAGCACGCAGAGGGTTGATCGGACTGTGAATGGTTCCAAACCATTGACAGTAATAGCGCTCATTTTGGGTGTTGCGACAGTGTATCTGAATTGGTACTGGCCTTGGGGTTTGTTGCTGTTTTGGTGGGTATACTGCTCCATGAAATCTGGCCAAACATTTTTCGTTGAAGATATTGATCGCGACCACAACCCGGCACTGTTTTGGATTATCTTGGTGATCTGGGCAGTCTGCGGCATTGCCGTGATTTTATATGACATACTTCCAGAGCAATTTGATTGGCTTTGCAAAAGCAACTGTGTCCAAGTTAGCGCGCAATCGACTATGGCTCTCGAAGCCTGACGATATTCATTGTCACCGGTTGTTTGGGCTTTGAGCGCCGATTGAGCAACAGCGCTGGGGTGCAACTTCAGATGTCAGCTTTTATAAAATTGTTTTTTGCCTCACTGCCCGGCGACTGGGATGGCGGCAAAGCTGCAAATATCACCAACGATGTGATGACGGCCAACCCTGATCTGGTCGCCATTTTCGCCGCCAATGACGGAATAATGACGCTGGAAAGCTTCGTCTACCTGGCTCCCGAGATCGCCTCGGGTCTGGGCGGCTGGCAAAATCGTGATATCGCCGGCTGGTTTGCAGATTTCACCGATATAATCATGCGCCGCATCGGTGATCGCATGTTTTCCGTTGCGCCGATTAACGAGCCGTGGTGTGTCGGCTGGCTGTCGCATTTCTTGGGAATACATGCGCCCGGATTGCGCGACATTCGCGCGACGGCGCGCGCCATGCATCATGTGTTACTGGCGCATGGACGCGCGATAGAGACCATGCGCAGTTTGGGCATCGACAATCTTGGCGCGATATTCAATTTGGAATGGGCAACTCCCGTTGATGACACCAAGGCCGCAATCGATGCAGCTGCCCTTTATGACGGCTATTTCAACCGCTTCTTTCTTGGCGGCGTGTTCAAGGGTGCGTATCCTGAAAATGTTATGCAGGGGCTCGGGCCCCATATGCCAGCCGGTTGGCAGGATGATTTCGACACCATCATGGCGCCGGTCGACTGGTGCGGATTGAACTATTATACGCGCAAGATTATTTCGCCCGACGATGGCCCATGGCCAGGACATCATGAGGTTGCAGGTCCGTTGCCAAAAACCCAGATGGACTGGGAAATCTATCCCCAGGGCCTCCATGATTTCCTGCTTCGTACTACGAGGGAATACACCGCAGACCTGCCGCTTTACATCACCGAAAACGGCATGGCCAACACCGATGCGATAGACAATGGCGCTATCAATGACCACGCCCGAATTGATTACTTGAACCAGCATTTTGCAGCCTCGCAAGATGCCCTGAAAGCCGGAGTGCCGTTAAAGGGATATTTCATCTGGTCACTGCTTGACAATTACGAATGGTCGTTCGGTTATCAAAAGCATTTTGGACTGCTGCATGTCGATTTTGAAACCATGCACCGCACCCCAAAGGCCTCCTATCAGGCATTAAAATCAGCCCTTTCGCGTTAGAATGGCGTACTTTCAACAGGGAAAACTCGAGGGTCAATCCTCGTCTGTCTTCCAATTTGGCGCCGGTCAGTTGGAGCCGCCTTTCGGGCTTTACAGTATTGCTTTGCACACAACAGCAATTCTGGAATGAGACAGATTTACGGATTAAAATGAATATTGGAGTGTGAAACATTTCAGCGAAGTTATCGCGAATTCACCTTATGTAAAGTTGATCGAATTTGTTCAAAATTCATTCAGAATCACCTCTGCCACAACTTATATATGTGCGATAAAATACTGTCTTTCTTGCCGCGTCCAGATCACCACGGGCAAGCAATTGGAGTATGGTCTTTAGTTTACGCACGGGGCTGTATTGCGCGTAAAGTTTATTTGCCGGATCGGCTTGTGGATAGGGATTTGGCGACCAATATTGCAGCATTTCCTCCGTCACCGTTCTGATATCAGGCGCCTCCAGACCATAGTGTTTTGCGCGGGTGTAAAAATAGTATCGCTCATTGTGGCCGACAAAAATTAGAAACAATTTGTAATATGCAAGAATATCATTTATCGCCGGATCGTAGTCGTAGCATGCAGCAAGATCAAAAAGGGTTTTGAAGGCTTTTCTCAAAGCTAACTGACGAGGATCAAAAATATTCTCCAATTTGTTTCCCAGATTTGTGCCCGGAATTGAGAGGTAATAAAATTCAGGATCCAGTTTTTTTTCCTCTTCAATGATCGGAATTAACATCGCATGGGCCTGACAACGCCTGAACCCGTATGAATGGGCAGGGATAATTTTATTGAAGAAAATATTTGTTACAATTTTGTCTGACAGCGCTTCGGACAATTCAGGATAGAGGCCGATAAAGCCGGTTATTTCCAGTTTTAAAAGCGCCACACACCGGCCCTTTGTTTGAAGCGCCAAATATTGCATTTTTTGCGTGGACGATAATCCCTCCTCAAATTGCCGGTTACTATAGGCAAACCACGGACTTTGCGGCGATAGCCACTTGCCGCGTTCCTCCATAACCACTTCTTTAAATGCACGGACCTTACCGACAAATTGATTAGCAATCGCTAGCTCTGCTGCTGGCGAAAATGAGGGGAAACCCACGGTAAACGTGGCTATCAATTGCAGAAATATGGCAAAATTCCGCGTGGAAAATAGGCGACAGACCATGATGATTTATCCTCATACTTCCTGAAGCGGATATTCTTCAATTCAGATGAGCACAACTCTGGAAAGAAAATATGTCAAAATTAGAGGAAAAATCCCAGATTAGTCAGTGTGAAAACATCCGTCGGATTTATCAGGAGCATGAAAGAAAAATCAGTCGAAAAAATGATAAACTGGCAAGAGGCAACTTCGCGAAAACTATCGTCGACCAGCGATGTTCAAAGAGCATTGCTGACAGGAGCGCAAAACGCTCTTATACGTCAAAAACAAAGACTGGAGGCGAAAATCAGAGCCATGAATAACGATCACGATGATCTGCGAAACGATTACAATTTCAGAAGATGTGCCGCGCTGACGGGAAGTATCGGATAATCGCACCGTGAAAGCCATTTGACTGCAGCGGAGCAAACTAACAAAATACGTGCAAATCGCTTCAAGCGATTGCCGTGCAGGCTGGAATAATCGTTTCCTGCTTCAGATACTCGGAGCGTCGTGTTGATGCGATTCCCCTAAGCGCAGCCAATGCCGGTATCAGTGGTTTTGTGGCCCGGGCAGGTGAGATTAGAGCCAGGATATCAATCCGGTACGCGGTCGATACCGCGGGTGCCATAAGGCCCGCACCGGCTAACCCTTTTGGCCGCCAACCACCCTCCCCGCAAAAGGCCATGGCGAGCTATCGCTTCATAGCCGTATTCAGAACAAGTAGGCAGATGGCGGCAGGAATGGCCAATAAACCCGGACAAGGTCAATTGATAAAGACGTATCAGCGAGGTTCCCATCACCCGACCAGGCGTCTTGCGCCACGGGCCATCAAAGTTCCTGCTGTGCAACTTGCTATCGGCCACAATTTCACACTTTTTCCAATGTGCTTTGTTTGGCGGCGATCTGATCAAGCGCATCGACAATGGCATCGAACACCAATAGCGTCGATGCGTGTCGGGCCTTATGGTTTCTAACCGGCTCAAGGTATTTCAATGCATCGAAACGGCCCTTCGGTGGTTGCCCGTTTTGTTTAAGCATATTTCGCATCTCATCACGAACCTGGCGTAATTCGCCCTCCCCGCTTCCGATGATTTTTGACGCGACAATCGATGAGGCCGCCTGACCCAGCGCGCAAGCTTTTACTTCATGGGCATAGTCCGCCACCTTGTGATCCTGCATCTTAAGGTCAACCACCACGGTCGAACCGCATAATTTCGAATGGGCCTTGGCGCTGGCATCAGCGCTCTCCAACCGACCTATCCGGCTGATATTACCGGCAAATTTGAGTATTTTTGCATTATAGACATCGTCGATCATAAAACTATCATAACTCAATTTTTAGCTATTTGGTCTCAAATAATTTGGAAACCATTCCAATTTGCATATATATAGTGTGAGCCCCGCTTCAATGGGGAGGCCGCAAATGCGGCTTTTTGCATGATAACCTAAAAGAGGCTGTGAAATGGACGCCATTGTCACAAAAATTGAACCGGGAACCACCCGGGAAACCCTCTCCGCGCTTAAATCCGCACCGGCTGGGAAACCGAGCCGCGCTGAAGCGGAAGCGGCGGTCAACACCCTGTTGCGCTGGATCGGTGACGATCCACAGCGTGAAGGTTTGATCAATACACCAGCTCGGATGGTCAAGGCCTGGGAAGAATTGTTCTCCGGCTATGACAAATCAGCAAGTGAAATGCTGGGGCGAACCTTTGACGAAGTCGCTGGGTACGATGATATCGTGCTGGTTCGTGATATCCCTTTCCACACCCATTGTGAGCACCACGTGGTGCCGGTGATAGGCAAGGCGCATGTGGCCTATCTGCCCGGTGGTTCGGTTCTGGGCCTTTCGAAGATTGCCCGGGTGGTGGATATTTTTGCCCGAAGGCTGCAAACCCAGGAAGCAATGACGGCCCAGATAGCTGGAGCAATTCAGCAAAACCTGAATCCCAAGGGTGTTGCCGTGATGATAGAGGCTGAGCATCTTTGTATGTCGATGCGGGGCATTGAAAAGCAGGGATCAAGCACCTTGACCACCACATTTACCGGTGTTTTCAAGGATAATCCGGAACAACAGGCCCGGTTCCTTACCATGTTGCGCGTCGACGACTAGCACTTCAAGCTAAACTGGTGGAGACCATGAGTTTTCAAACATTTGCCCGGCCGGGCAGCAAGTCCGAGCAGGAAACGGGCACGGTCTTCGCACCAAAATTTGATGCTAACGGGTTGATCACGGCGGTCGTTTGCGATGCTCAGACCGGCACCGCGTTGATGGTCGCATACATGAACGAGCTCTCTTTGGCGCGCACCGTTGAGACCGGCGAAGCCCATTACTGGAGCCGTTCTCGTAGCGAATTGTGGCACAAGGGCGCCACATCAGGCAATGTTCAAAAAGTTATCGAAATAGCCACCGACTGCGATCAGGACGCGCTCTTGCTCAAGGTTGAAGTATCTGGCCACGGCGCCACCTGCCATACGGGCCGGTATTCGTGCTTTTTCCGCAAGATCGTTATCAAGGATGGCAAACCGGTGCTGGAAAAAAGTGGCGCTGAGCGGCTGTTCGATCCGGCTGATGTTTATGGTTGAGCGGATTAAAACCAAGGGAACGTGGGATACCAGACGCAGTTGATCTCGCTTCACCAAAAAACCGAGCGTCATTGGCCGGCTTGACCGGCCTACCTTGAGCCACAAATCCCAATTGTTCTGCTCAATGTCCGCCGATCAAGTCGGTGGATAACGATGGCGTAGGTTGATTTTTGTTGCTGTTGGTATGAGTGGTAAAATTGGCCGATGCCACACCTCACCTCATTGGCGTCATCTGGTTCGCCAGGCCTGGGTCCGCTTCAACAATCCTCTAGACAAGATCAGGTGCACAATCCTGGCAAACGCATTGGTGTAGAAAATCATCATGCCCATCGCCGCAGCAGGCGCGACATCGCCGGCATCATCCATATTCAAGACAGCAATCGAGGCTAGCGCGGTACCGGTTGAATAGAGAAAAACTACGGCCGAAACCGTGGTCATGGCGTTGACAAACAGATAAATCGAAATATCGAGAATGGCCGGCAGGCAAACTGGTACGCTGACCCGCATAAACAGCTTGTAAAACGGTTGTTTGAGCGATGCCGACACCGATTCAAATTCATTGTCCATCTGCTTCAGTGCCGTCACTGCAGTGAGATGCGAAACCGTGTAAAAGTGAGTAACGGTACACAAGACCAGGATAGCCATGGTAGCATAGATGAAATGAAGCGGGTTTGCCGGATTGTTGAAAAAGAAGATATAGGCGAGACCCAGCACCATGCCGGGAATAGCCATGGGCAACATGGCGAGAAATTGAAACGCCGAACGCCCGGTTTTGAACCCTTGGGTCTTTTCCACCATATAGGCGCCGATAAACACCACCACGGTGCCGAAAAAGGCCGTCAACAAGGCAAGCTTTATTGAATTGCGATAAGCATCCCATCCGCCGCCATCCATCAGATCGAAGGCATAATTTTTCAGGCTGAGACTAAGATCATAGGGCCAGAACTTGATCAATGCTGCATATTGGCAGACCGCCAAAATTCCGGCGATGAAGATGGCAATCAGCGTGCAATAGGCAAAACACAGCCAGTCAAATCTGGCGTTCTTGATCGGTTCAAACACCACTGATCTGGCCGACAGCAAAGCCACCTGCTTGCGTTGCACCATGCGATCAACGCCAAACGCAAGCATCGCCGGTATCAGCAAAACCACCGAGACCACGGCGCCCATTTCAAAATTCTGCTGGCCGATCACCTGCTTATAAATATCAACGGCCAACATGTTGAACTGCCCGCCGATAACCTTTGGCAACCCGAAATCGGTGATCACCAGATTAAATACTACAAATGAAGCCGATATCAGCCCATAGCGGGCACCGGGAATGGTAACTGTCCAAAATGTCCGCCAGCGGCTTGCGCGCAACGAAACCGCCGCCTCGTAAAGCCGCGCATCTGATATCGCCAACGCCGTGGTGATGATCAACATGGCATGGGGGAAGGTGAAAAACACCGAACCCGCCACAATGCCATAGGGTCCATAGATGGATTCTCCCATCATCAACGCTTTTAACATTCCCTGATTGCCGAACAGATAAACAAGTGCAATTCCCGGCAGCAACGAGGGCACCAGTATCGGCGCCATGGCGATCAGCCGGAACACACCCTTAAACCGCATGCAGCTCCGGTTCAGCGAATAGGCAAATCCAAAGGCCAGCGACACGGTTATTATCGTGCTGATGATCGATATCAGCAGCGAATTCTGGATCGAGCGAACCAGCGCCGGAGTGGAGAAATAAATGGTAAAGTTGCCGAACCCGACATCTGGAACCGGTCTTAACACCACTCTTCGGAATTTGTTTGAATCCAACTCGTTCCACTCGGTGCCGATCTGCCGTTCGGAACCGATCAGATAGACCGATTTCGCCGAGGTTCCACGAATTTTGTAGCGCACCGGGCTGCGAAAAGAAAACTCCGGAAAGAATTTGGTGACCGCTAACCTTCCGCCCGACCCGGCAGTCAACTCGTCCGTCTTATAGGCATCGTTTTTTTTGTTCAGTTCCTCGGCAGAAAGGATGGTTCCGTCAAACGTTCCGGCCTTGTCGCTGATTTGAAACTCAAACTGGGTCAGGTCGAAATAATAGGTCGAAAATGCCTTCGACAACATGGCATAGAGCGGCAGTGCCAAAGCGATAATGAGATAAAGCGCAATTATCGCGATAAAGCCGCGCATTAGCCAATCATCGGAGCCAAGCTTGGGCTTGACCCGTGAGGCCGGCATTGTGTCGATTGTGGTGCTCATCTTATTGGGGCCCTGCAAACACCTTCAACCGCTCCGGTGGAAGCTCGATCTTCAGCGCTTTACCTGCTTCAAGCGACATGCGGCGTACGGCGTTTATTGAGAAATTGGCCACCAAACGTGCATCGCCAAGTTTATTCCCGCTAAGGCCTGCCCGCCAGAACGATCCAAGAAACTCCATGTCGCTGATCACCACCTCGAAGGTGTTTTGCGGCGTTTCGACCACATCCACAGCGCCCTTCGATCGCGCACCCTCGCCATGCGGGATGATATCTTCCGGCCGAATTGCCGCGACAATTTTTGCATCCTTGTCAAATTCGTGCGACGCGCAGACCAATGTCAGATCGTCGATTTTCACTGCATCTGAAGCAACCACCACACCCGGCACCTGGTTCATTTCGCCAATAAAATCAGCGACAAACAGCGTTTTGGGGTCCCGGTAGATCTCTGTAGGCGTGCCTACCTGTTCAATAATGCCATGGTTCATGACCACAATGCGGTCTCCCATTGACAGACCTTCTTCCTGATCATGGGTCACCATAACGGTGGTCACGCCGAGTTTGCGCTGCAGTTCCTTGATCTCGTGGCGCAAATGCACGCGAACCTTGGCATCCAGCGCCGAAAGCGGCTCGTCCAAAAGCAATAATCCCGGCTCCGTAGCAATGGCGCGCGCCAGCGCAATGCGTTGCTGTTGGCCACCGGAAAGCTGGGCCGGATATTTTTTGCCTTGATCGGGCAATCCAACCAGTTGTAAAAGCTCTGAAACCCGGTCACTAACCGCCTTTTTGGCCATGCCGGTGTTTTCCAGACCAAAGGCGATGTTCTTTTCTATCGTCAGGTTTGGAAATAGCGCATAGGACTGAAATACTATGCCAAAATCACGTTCCGCCGGCGGTAGATTGGAAATATCGTTTCCAACCTGTTCGATATAGCCGGAGGTTTGCATATCCAGTCCGGCAATCGCTCGCAGCAAAGTGGTTTTGCCGCAGCCTGACGGCCCCAGAAAACAAACAAATTCGCCCTCATACACTTCCAGCGAAATGTCTCTTAAGGCAATGAATTCTCCAAATGCTTTCCAGAGATCCATGATCTTCAGGAAAGCGTTTTTCCCGGTGATACCGTCAGATCCAGACAGAATAGTTCCCCTACTGTCGCCGAAATTTCACAATCGGATTGGCGGCTTTTTCTATAGCATCCAATCAAAGTCGAGGGACGCCACTTTCATGCGGCGGCCCTCTTTAGTCCAAAAAGCACTATTTTGGATCAGACTTGGAATCGTAGCGGCTCTGCCATTCCTTGAGGATCGCGCCACGGTTGTTCGCGGCGAATTCAAAGTCGTTATCGATCATTTTCTCGGTCAGATTAGCCGGGAAATGCTCAACCGGTTTTGCCACACCGGGATAGGCAACGACCGCATAACCAGTATTGTACATTTCGTTAGCCTTTTTGGTGATTGTCCAGTCAACCAAAGTCCGGGAGGCCGCAAGATCGTCGGTACCGGCAATTATTGCTGTTGCTTCCATGTCCCAGCCAACACCTTCGGAAGGTACGATGATTTCAAGCGGCGCACCGGCGGCCTTTGATTTGGCGCCCCGGAATGCGAAAGAAATACCAATCGGAATTTCACCAGCTGCCGCAAGCTTGCATGGTTTTGAACCCGAATGAGTGTAGCGGGCAATGTTTTCGTGCAACCCGTCCATATAATTCCAACCGCCTTCTTCGCCGAACATCTGCAACCAGCTCGAAACATCCAAAAAGCCTGTGCCGGACGAATTCGGGTTCGGCATGATCAAATGACCCTTGTACTCGGGCTTTGTCAGATCTTTCCAGGATGTAGGCGGCGTCAATCCCGCCTTGCCGGCTTCAACCGTGTTGTAGCAAACCGACGCCACCCAGGCGTCCATACCTGTCCAGGTTGGCGGGGTACTTTTATCGACGAATTTCTTGTCGAGGTTTTCCACACCCTTTGGCGCATAGGCCTCAAGCATGCCTTCAGATTTCATTAACAGCAGCGAAGTAGCAGCCAGCCCCCAGACCACGTCAGCCTGCGGATTGTCCTTTTCGGCAAGAAGTTTGGCCGTTACGATGCCGGTTGAATCACGCACCCAGTTGATTTTGATGTCAGGATGATCCTTGTTGAATTCTGCCGCATAGCGCTTCAGGTCTTCGGCCTCAACGGCAGTATAAACGGTAAGTTCTGCTGCTAGCGCTGAAGACACCATTAATGCGCTTGCCGCGACACCCAGTGTCAGTTTCCTAATAATCGACATTGTTTTCTCCCTTTGTCGTTTGTTCAGACATATCCTGTATCCGGTGGTGTTGCTTTCTTTGATCCCGAAAGTGAAACCAAATGAACCGGAATTTAGGGTAGGTCACTCATATGCAAAGTCAACGGATTTCCTTGTTTCAATAACTTTGCTCATTCTGCTTGCTTCCCTGTCACGCCGCCTGCGATAATATGACGACACCGCAGGCGACAATAACTGCCGAAACAAGCCGAATTTTCCATGGCCGCTCACCAAACCAGATCACGCCTATCATCGCGGCGATGATGACGCTCGATTCGCGAATGGCCGAAACGGCTCCCAGACTGGCCAGGCTCTTGGCGTAGATAGCCAGACCGTAAGCCGTTGCTGAGACCATGCCGCCAATAAAACCGGTAATACAGACCTGCAATGTTGCCGTTCGCAGTGCATCGCGACGAATGCAGAAAATGTAAATGCAAGAAAAAGTTTCGAGCACGAACAGCCAGCCGATATAGCCCAGTGGGCTTTGCGACGCACGCACGCCAAGGCCATCCAATACGGTGTAGGTGGCGATGATAATACCGGTGATCATCGCTGCTGCCACCGCCTTGCCGTTGGTCAAGCCACCACGGCGAGCGAACACCAGCATGCCTATGCCCGAAGACACCAGAACTATTCCGGCCCAGGCCGCCAATGGCAAAACCTCGTCGGCCACTATCCAGGCGCTCAGCGCAACAACCGGAGGGGCCATGCCGCGTGCAATGGGATAGACCTGACTGAGATCGCCAAAACGATAGGAAAGCAGCAAAAAATAGTAGTAAAACAGATGAACAATGGTTGAGGCAACGAGATAGGGCCAGCTTTCCCACGCCGGTGGCAAATACATCAACACCAGCACAACGCCAAATAATGTGTGCCCGACATTGACCAGCCCCATGACCAGAACCCGGTCTGCAGCTCCCTTGACCAGGGCGTTCCATAGTGCATGCAAAAACGCAGCAGTCAAAACCAGCATCAAAACCAATTCCGGCTGTGAACCCATCGAATAATTTTCCGAAATTCAAATTGACCGGGCAATGCAATATCACCCGGCTTAGGTTTTTCAGGCTAGGGACACCATTTTTCAAAATCAAGGTCTTTCGCCGCGCGCCATTCTTGCGTTAATGTCGTCGATCACCGGCTCGATATCGGCCAGGCTGTCAATGACATAATGGGCGCCGGTCTTGAGCAGAATATCTCTTGTGTGGGCCATCCGCCGTTCAATTTCTGCCTCACTCAGCGTGTCGGCTTCTTCCAAAGTGTTGATATTCATGTAGTTCGAATAGCGCACCACACCAACACCCCAGCATCCCGCGTTGATGGCCTCTCCAACACCGGATGCCGTATCGTCGACCTTGACCACCGACTGGATGGGATCAACGCCCAACAGATCGAGATTGCGGTAAACCATGTGCGGTGCCGGGCGGGCGCCATGCAGCACCTCATCACCAGCGACCGTCGCATCAGGTGTAAAACCCTGCTTGATGCAGTCATCAAGCAGAACGTCGACCATGGCGCGGGTGAAGCCGGTTGAAGCACCAATCTTGATCCCCTGCCCCTGCAAGCGATTGCAGACATCCTTCACGCCAGGCAACAAGGTGGTGTATTTGCGCAAGCAAGCAAGCTGAGCCGGTACAAAATCGGCAAACATTGCATCAACGTCGGACTGGTCGGGATTCTTGCCTTTGATGCTCTTCCAGCGGGCAGCAATCTCCGGGTCTTCGCTCAAGGCCTTAATGTGCAGATCCTTGCGCAATCCCATCGGGCCGCGGGCCTCAAGCATCGAGATTTCGACGCCCTGGTTGTTGAACACTTCTACAAAAACCACAGCGGGCGCTATCACATAGGCGTCCGCAAGGGTGCCGCTCCAGTCGAGTACCAGAGCCTTGACCTTGCCGTGATACTTGCGGGTATAGGTGATGTCACCAAATTTGCCCATGTGTTTAGTCCTTTTATTATGTTGATGAATTCGTTGGCATTACGCCGCCAAAACGGCCCGTTCTTTTAGCGCGGATGCGGGTGGTGTCGCCCTTTCCACAGCCATCGCTTTGAGGCTTTCTGCCGCGGCAGCGACCACCTTCAACATCACGCCTTCGTCGATATGGCCAATACAGCCAATCCTGAAGCTGTCGACCGCAGTCAATTTGCCCGGATAGATGATGAAGCCTTTTTGCTTCATCAGCTGGTAAAATGTCGAAAAATCGAATCTTGCATCGGCGGGATTGAAAAAAGTGACAATTATCGGAGAAAGCCATTGATTATCAAGCAGGGTTTCAAAGCCCAGTTCTCGCATCCCGTCGACCATCACATCCCGGTTGGCCGTGTACCGCCGATATCTTGCCTCAACACCACCTTCCTCGCAGTGCAGGCGTACAGCCTCCATTAAAGCCGCGACAACATGGGTTGGTGGTGTAAATCGCCACTGCCCTGTTTTGTTCATGTGGTGCCACTGGGCATGTACATCCAGACTAAGCGAATGGCTGCAGCCCCTGGCCGCTTCCAGTTCATTCTTGCAGGCGATGACAAAACCAAATCCGGGCACTCCCTCAAGGCACTTGTTTGCAGATGATGCGATTGCCTCATAACGCACTTTCTTCACATCCAGCGGCAAGGCACCAAAGGAACTCATCGAATCGATCAGCAATTTTCGCCCGTGCCGGTATACGACCCTGGAAATCTCCTCGATTGGATTCAGTATCCCTGAACTGGTCTCGCAGTGAACCACCACCACATGAGTGAGCCTTTCGTCGGCAATCAACGCCGCCGCCACCTCATCTCCGCGTGGTGGCAGGTAGTCACCCTTGTCTATGACCGAGTATTCACGTCCAAGATATTGAAGCGTTTCGACGATACGCTGGCCGTAGGCGCCATTAACCAGCGCCAATGTCTTGCTTTCTTTCGGCAGCAACGACCCCAACATGGCCTCGATTAAGAAAGTTCCACTGCCCTGAATAGGAACGCAGTCAAACTCCTGGTTATGGCCTCCTATCATCGCCAGCAATTGCTGGCGCATCGTCGCCGTCATTGAGCGAAAGTCGGCATCCCAGGAACCCCAATCGCGCAACATCGCCTGCTTGGTGCTAAAAGCCGTGGTCAGCGGTCCAGGGGTCAGCAAATAGGGTTCGCCCATTCTTGGCGGTTCAATTGGGTTGACCATCAATAGCTCCCCTCAGACAAAACCAAACAGCGTTGCTCGAATTATCTAGAACGCTCTGCGCAGACGACACTAGGGGCAAGAACTATATATGTAAAATCGTTATTTCATATTGATCTAGCGATTTTACTGATGTAGTGAAATGCTGTTAATCGGATCCCGCAAACGTCAACCAAAGGTCACTTGCTTGCGTTACGTTCAACTTCGCGCCTTTCACAATGTGGCGGTTCATGGCGGGTTTTCTCGTGCCGCAGAGGCGCTGTCGCTCACCCAGCCGGCAATTTCGGACCAGGTTCGAAAACTGGAAGCTGAATATGACATATTGCTGTTCGAACGGCAGCGGAAGAAACCCAATTTGACCGAATTCGGGGGTAAACTCCTCAATATTACCCGTCATATGTTTGAACTGGAGCAACAGGCGCAGGATCTGCTGGACGAATCGCGCGCGCTACGCGAAGCAACACTGCGCATTATCGCCGATTCACCCCATCACCTGCTGCACATTCTTGCCCCGTTCAGGAAGAAATATCCCGGGATATTCATCTCGCTTCGGGCCGGAAACTCGGACGAGGTGATTGATCAGCTTGCCAGCTACAGCGCAGATATTGGTGTGCTAGGGGAAATTCCTCAAAACGGCCTGTTTGATGCCGTCAAGCTCAACTCAACGCCAGTGATCGCCTTTGCCTCTATCAACTATCCTCTTGGTGGCAAAAATCAATTGTCCATGCACGACCTTGCCGAATTGCCACTTGTGGTCAGGGAACGTGGCTCAAAGACGCGTAAAATCATTGAATCCATGGCGCAAAAGGAAGGCGTATTATTGCAGGCAACAATTGAGGCCGAAGGCCGTGAGGCGGTGCGGGAGATTGTTGCCGGAGGTGCTGGAGTGGGATTTGTTTCGGATGCTGAATTTGGCCATGATTCACGTCTTATAAGGTTGCCAATTATTGCCTCGGCTGAAAAAATGGAGGAAGCGCTGGTTTGCTTGAAGGAGCGCAACAAGGGCAAGTTGATAAACGTCTTCATGACCATGGCCAGCCAGCTATAAACGTGGACTATTCTGCAAATAAATCGTCCGACATCCAATTGACATGAAAAGCGCACTGGAAACATCAAACCACCTTTGATAGTCTTTCCATTGGCGACCATCAACAACAAGGAAATATAATGAAAAAATTGCTGAAGCTGGCGACGATCGCGGGATTTGTCACCGGATTGTTATTTGGAAATTCCGCCTTCGCGCAGGACCAAAGCTCCGCCGCCGCAGAGGACAAGAGTTCCGCCATCGCACAGGATAAAAGTTTCAGCCTGGAACTTAACAACGCCAAAGACAATGAAACCGGTTGCCGATTGACCTATGTCGCTTTCAATGGCACGGGCACTGTACTCGACAAAACAGCCTATGAGGTCGTTGTTTTTGATACAGACGGGGGAGTATCTCAGTTTCTGATACTGGAATTTGGCCGTTTGCCGGTGGGAAAAACCAAGGTTGTGCAGTTCGATTTGAGGGACAACAAGTGTACCGATATTTCACGATTACTGATCAACGACGTATCGGAATGCCAGGCCGGTGGTGTTGATGTGTCAATTTGTCTGGACGCCCTGCAAACGACATCCCGTATCAGCATTGGATTCGGCATTTGATTGAGTTTCATCGGAACCGGGTACGATGATTGACGAACTTTACAACCAATTGAGTTCAATTGGTGGTCCGGTACTGCTGGCACTCTTGGTGGTGTCTTTGATCGCGACTGCTACAACGATTTTCAAGATTACCCAATTTATCCAACTAGGTGTGGGACAGCACAGTCATGCCAATGCTGCCTTGTCCAAGTGGAATGTGGGAGAAAAGAAAGAGGCCTATGATATTGCCTCGCTAAGCAACACCCCGCTTTCCCGGGTGGCGGCGCAGGCTATGCATTCGCTGGCCACTGTGCCCGATGATTGCGATCTGGCGCGGCAACAGGCGGTGCATGTTGCCAGCGGTATTCTCAATAAGCTAGCGCGCCATTTGCGCATTTTAGAATCGGTCGTACAGGCCGCGCCGATGCTGGGGCTTCTTGGCACTGTGCTCGGCATGATCGATGCTTTTGGCGAACTTTCAAAAGCCGGTGGCGCCGTAGATCCTACCCAACTTGCAGGTGGCATTTGGGTGGCCTTGAGTACCACCGCGCTGGGGCTGTCCATCGCTATTCCCTTCTTTTTCGTCTCCAACTGGCTTGAAGCACGAATTGAGCAAGAAAGAGTGGCGATGGAAGCAGCCATTTCATCTGTAGTGTTCAGGGTACAATCAGAAAAACATTCACCGCGCGACCACACCGGTACATTTGTTAGGCTTTAACGCAAGAAGGGTGCTCCAATATGTCAGATATGCTTCCCGCGTTGCATCGCCGTCGACGAATTTCGCTTACACCATTGGTTGACGTGATTTTTTTGCTGTTGATTTTCTTCATGCTGACCACTCAGATTGCACCATTTTCACTGATTTCGCTGACAGGTGCGGCTCGTACCGATAGCCAGTCCCCGCCGGTGGAGCCAAAGCCAATTGTTCAAAAGCATGACATACTCATCGTCGTGCTGAATGGCGGCGTCGCTATCAATGGACAGGTGGTGCTTCATGCCGACATCGATCAGGCGTTGGCCCAGGCAAGGAATAACGGGGCGGAAACGGCAATAATTTCGCCACGGTCGAATGCCAATGTACAAGATCTGATAACTGTTCTGGAAGCGGTAAAGAAGGCAACGTTTCGATCAATCTCGTTGAAAAAACCAGGATAAACCGAAGCACCAACAGTGAGGCACTCGGTGAATATATCGATCACCAAGATTGGACTACGGTCTCGCGGCAAGCTGCCGGCACCCGATTTCTCGTTGGCAATTATCAACGTGATATTTTTGCTGCTGTTTTTCTTTATTTTGACCGGCGCGATGGTCCAGCGCAGTGAAATGGAAATTGCGCCGCCGCTGACCACAGATTTGCCACTCGAACGGCTGCCACGCCCATTAGTGGTAATTTCAGATCAAGAATCCTTGTTTCTTGATGGAGAACCAATTGGCCTGCAAGCGTTGATTGCCAACATCACCGTGAGGAGGAAGAACCCCGACGCCGGCCTCACCCATCTCAATATTCTGGCAGACGAAAAACTTCCTGCCCGAACATTTTTATCAGTCATCGACACCTTGCGAGAAGCAGATCTTCCCTTGCGCATCGTTACCGTGCGCTCTTCGCGGAAATTACCATGAACGGGACGGGCGAAACCACCAATTGGACCATATCGTTCGCGGCAGCCCTGGTGCTACACGCAGGCGGCATATTCTTCATGGCCGAGAACTTGCGGGCGGACGCTCTATCCAGGACAGAAACAGAAATCTCTATCCTGACGCTTCCCACACCTTCCGCGTCAGCGTTGCTTGGGGCAAAAAACCTTGATGCAGTAGCGGCGCGACCATCCAGCGAGGCGACACCGTCAAGCCCAAAATATTACCAACATCCCGAACGGTTAGTACTTAAAACCGCGATCGCTGAAGCGATCAATAAATCAGAAAAGGTCGCATCCCGGCAACCCGAGCAACTGGCGGCTCTGGACACACGTGATCAATCTGAGTTTGCCTCAAGGGCAAATTCTGCAGAAAACCTGGAACATTCAAGAGCAGCCAACCGAGCCCAGCCTGCACAGCCTGTAGAGACTACAAGGGTGGGGCCGGCGATTGCAGAGGCATTGGCAGCTAACGAAATGTCGCCACAGATTGCCGACAAGGCGGCAGCAGATACGCTGGATGCGGCTTTGCCCTCCTCGCAGTTTGCTGAAAGGGCGCCAGCGGAAACGCTCGAAGCCTCCAATGCAACTATACAAATTGCCGAGCGACCTTCGGCAGAGGCATTGGCAGCTAACGAAACGTCGCCACAGATCGCCGACAAGGCGGCAGCAGATACGCTGGATGCGGCTTTGCCCTCCTCGCAGTTTGCTGAAAGGGCGCCAGCGGAAACGCTCGAAGCCTCCAATGCAACTATACAAATTGCCGAGCGACCTTCGGCAGAGGCATTGGCAGCTAACGAAACGTCGCCACAGATTGCCGACAAGGCGGCAGCAGATACGCTGGATGCGGCTTTGCCCTCCTCGCAGTTTGCTGAAAGGGCGGCAGCGGAAATGCTCGAAGCCTCCAATGCGACTATACAAATTGCCGAGCGACCTTCGGCAGAGGCATTGGCAGCTAACGAAACGTCGCCACAGATCGCCGACAAGGCGGCAGCAGATACGCTGGATGCGGCTTTGCCCTCCTCGCAGTTTGCTGAAAGGGCGGCGGCGGAAATGCTCGAAGCCTCAAATGCGACTATACAAATTGCCGAACAACCATCCGCAGAAGCATTGTTGGCGGTGGTGTCGTCGCCACAGATTGCCGGTGAAGTGGAATTGACTGTGACCAAGAATGCCAATTCCATGCCGGTAGAATTGGCTGCGAGTCCAGCCGACAACAATGTGGACACATCTTCAAAACCGGTTCAGCCACGATTCTTGCTGGCTAAGTCGGCGCCCGCAAAAGCGCTGGATGCAGCGAATACACAGGCTCAGATTACAATGGCCGAAGAAAACTCCGCGACGCCCGCCAACCCGGTGTCTGAAATCGCTAACATCGCCCCGATGCCAACCGGCAATCGCCAGAAAAAATCAGCGGTAGTGCTAAATGTCGCTCCTGCCGGCAATGTCAATTCCCCCCGGCTTCGGCTGTCAACGAAACCTGATCACAAACGCGTTTTGGTAAATCACAATATTGAACGACAATCTGCGGCGACCGCAACCAAGACTACCCGTCCTCAAGCTTCTGCCAATATGGCCACCAAACCTGGCATACAAACCGGTTATCGCTCAACCCGCCTATCCAGCACATTGCCACTGCAGATCAAAAGCGCGCGCCAGCCCACAGGTATCCCGATCACGGCATCCCGGGCTGAAACGAAAGCGCCGCGAGCCGCAGCACAACGACTGGCAAAGGCAGTCCCCCGGTCTTTTGAAGCTGTTCACCAGCCGGCTCAAAATGTTGCTGCAGCAAAATCGGAAGATCGAGCCAATCGGACCAGTTCTGTCACACGGTCGAATCCACCCATTGCCTCCGCCATTCGAAGCCAGCGGAAACCGGAAAAAAAGAAAGAACTGGTAATGGTTGTAAAACCCAACAATATCGAGAAACCCGGCAAAACTCTGGCAGTAGAAAAATTCGGCATGTTGTTGGACTTTTTGAAAGGCCAACAAGCGAGCAATTGTTTTGTCGCAATTCCAGCGATCATGCCAGACAACCGCGTCGCCCTTTATGGATTTGGCAAAGGAGGCGTTGTTTGGCAGCGATTTGTAACAAACGCCAAATACAGCACTGAAGTGAATATTGCCTCCCAACTCGCGATGATTACTCAGGCACAGTGCCAGGTCGCCAATTTTGCCCGATCAAGCCCTTCCTATCCCTCTTTCACCCTTTCGTTGGTGCTTAAGAGCGCAGAAGTAAAAAACGGTGGCTTCCTGTCAGGTCACGTCCTCAATCTGCAGACGCGCGCGCTCAGTCTCTTCCTGATTGATGACAGCGGAGTCGCTGTCCTGCTCAATGATTATCTTCAAAATAGCGATATTTCCTCCTCATTCGATATTCAGTTACGGACAACCGGTGGATTTGTATCAACATCGCAATTGCTTCTCGCGGTGGCAACCGAACAGCCACTGAACAGCGCCGAAATAAGTCAACCAATTGTTGCGAAGGAATTGTTAATAGCCATGGAAGAGGAAATTAGCTCCCGCAATATGACACTCGATTTGGCCATTGGCGCCTTTACCATGGTCAAACCACAATGAAGATAGCAGGCAAATTCGGTCTGTTGCGAATTTCAACAACCAGGGTCCTTACACTTCTGCCATGATAATTCGTTCGAGCGTTTTAACGCCGACAATGCCGCCGATAACGATAAACACAAAAGTTATCATCGATCCAACCGCAAGAGTGGAAAAGCCCGAAAGCGCCTGCCCGACTGTACAGCCAAGGGCGAGCACCCCGCCGATGCCCATGAGGGTAGCGCCAAACAAGTTACGAATAGTATCTTTAGGACTAGCGAAAGTGGTGATGTGAAAACGGCCCTGCACCAGCGAACCGGCAAACGCACCTAAAATCGTACCCACCAAAGTGACAACACCAAAGCCCGGCGCGCCAAGCGCGGTAAAACGGGTCAGGTATTCCAGAGTATCACCTGACGGCCGCACGAAAGTCAGCGAAGATACCGGCACCACTTTTTCAGCAAATTCATCATAGGCCATGCCGGTCAACATCCATCCGGCCGTAATGCAAAGTCCGATAATCAGTCCTGCTGCCAGGTGTGGCAGTGATTTTCGAAAACCAGCATCCTTGAAACAATAGACCAGCAAAACCAGCACAATAACCACCATGGCGCCGAAATTACCGGTCGGTGCATCAATGCCGGTAAATACCGACAGAATTGATCCTGCACTTTGGCTATCGATGTCATAATTGGTCAGATCAATGGTAGCAGGCCCAAAAATAGCAGCTCTTATTGGCCCCAGAATACCGCCAATAGTCATGTAGCCAAACAGTCCCGTGACAACCAGAACTATCAACGATCTTAGATCGCCACCCCCGGCTCTTGCGAGGTTTTTGGTGACACATCCACCAGCAAAGACCATACCAAAACCAAATATTGCGCCGCCGATCACGTTGCCAAGCCAGTTGAAACTGGTGGTTAAGTACATTGAGGAACCGATATCAGCGATGCCGGTATTGGCCAGATAAAACGCACCCAAAATAGCCACTGCTGCGGCCAGCAACCAGGCTCGAAAACGCCTATAATCGCCAAAAGACAAGATGTCCGATATTGAGCCCATGGTGCAAAAATTTGTCACATAGACGACAAATCCGAATACCGTGCCAATCAGCAAACCGCCATATCCAACATAAAAATCGGGTGATTCAACCACTAGCTCCCGCAGATTCTCAATCATTAACACCTTCCCTCTTCAAACGTCGATTAACCGTGTGGGGGCCAGCCGCATCACCAAAAACACTGCAATCGCGGTTGGTCAGGCCCGATTCGTTGTGACAAAACAACTAGCATCTTCAATGAAGTGTTTACATGCGAATATCACGATGCGCAATTATTGGGGCTATAACCCACGGCGATCGCTTGAAAGAAAGTTTATCCGCATGGCGCCCCAATGGGGGGATTTTTTCAAAGAAAAATTCCGGGAATTCGGGTCAGCCTTGAGCATTGCTCATGTGAGGACGGTGATTGAGGCGCAAAAAGCGCCGCAAAGAACCGCCCGCAGCGGAGCAAACTAACAAAATACGTGCAAATCGCTTTCAAGCGATTGCCGTGGGCTATAACCTTTCCACACCTGCCGCGATGCCAGCACCGGCAACATCACACAGAAGTTACAGGCGATGTCCCCCGCCGTCCATCGATCGATGCCGTTGTCTCTTGACTTTCCACCAAATAGTATTCATTTATTCTAATATATATTGAACCAAAACCGGAATTTGCATCGCGGAAAGGAAGACCATGTCGCAAGAAAATCTGGAAAACACCAAGAGCATGTCGATCATTGTAACCAAGGGTTCGCTCGACTGGGCCTATCCGCCGTTCATTCTTGGCACTACTGCTGCGGCCATGGACATGAAAGTGACGATGTTCTTCACATTCTATGGTCTGCCGTTATTGTTGGAAAAACTGGATCTTCAGGTTACCGCGCTGGGTAACCCCGCGATGAAAATGCCGATGATGGGAATGCACATGGGCATGCCAAATATTGTTGCCGCTCTTCCTGGTGTCGATGCAGCTGCATCTGTAATGATGAAAAACCTCATCAAGAAAAAGGGTGTGGCGTCGATTGAAGACCTTCGCGAAGCCGCAGTTGACACCGATGTTCGGATGATTGCCTGCCAGATGACCATGGACCTGTTTGAATACGACACCAAGGATATGATAGAAGGCATCGAAGTCGGCGGCGCGGCCACCTATATGGAAGTGGCGGCGAAATCGGACATCAATCTGTTTATCTAACGCGGGATATTACAGCCTG
This sequence comes from Rhizobiaceae bacterium, assembly GCA_965248135.1. Lineage (GTDB taxonomy): Bacteria > Pseudomonadota > Alphaproteobacteria > Rhizobiales > Rhizobiaceae > SZUA-100. The sequence goes on from CBDFIN010000010.1 coordinate 40,853, forward strand.
AAGAAACCGGCCTACACCAAATAAATGGGGCAATCGATGCTGACACTCACGGTCACATTGCGGCGATGATGCCCATGTGGAAAGCAAAGAAAGTGAATTAACATGGCAACACAGCTGCTTGATACTAAAGGTCTTAACTGCCCTCTTCCTATCCTGAAGGCAAAGAAAACAATCAAATCGATGGGTTCAGGTGATACGCTTGAAATCCTGTCGACGGATCCTGGATCGGTTGCCGATTTTGAAGCCTTTTGCCGTCAGACCGGGAACAAGCTTTTGAGCTCCTCCTCAGAGGGCGATGTGTACAAATTCGAGATCAAGGTTTCAGCCTGATATCCGACTAAAAATTGCATTGAAAAATGTGAGGGCTGAATGCGTCGGCTAACGACTGCTTTTCTTTTCGGCTTGCTCGGCCCATTGGCGGCTACTCATGCTGGAGATATCAGACCTGGTACATTAACTGCACCCGATACCGCAGTTGGCCGCAATCTCGATGCTCCGGTCAACACCCTGCCGATTGATAATAAATGGTGGTGGGACCAGGACTGGTATAACAACGGCATTCAACAGATTGTGGTGAACCATAATCTCGTTGAGCGCCGGATTTCATATACCAACCCGGCAGATGGTACCGACGTTCCTGCGATCCTTTTGCGCCCTGATGATGATAAAAAATATCCAGGCGTGCTGTTTCAGCACGGCCGCAGGGGGCTCGACGAACTCGTCCAAAGACTGGCCCGCCGGGTGGCGGCGCGGGGTTTTGTGGTGCTGGCGCCCGATGTCTATGAGGCCCGGTTTATTGATCAACATCCGATTGAGCATCTTGAAGAAACCGAGGGTGATGTCAATGCGGGTATCGACCACCTGATGACGCTGCCGGACCTGTCTAGCACAAAAATCTGCCTATTCTCGCACACCAGAGGTGGTTACTACACCCTTCAGGTAGCGGTGAAGTTCAAACGGCAGGAAAAAGATGTTGCCTGTTACGTTTCATTTTATCCCCATTGGCAACATCCGCAAGCGGCAGAACCGATGCAGGTTTACCGTTATGACAGCATGGTCGACGCACTCAACCTTCCGACCATGATCTTTATTGGTGAATATGAGCAATATCAACGCCGCCGCTCCATTGAGACGGCGGTAAAATTCATGAAAGAAGCCGGCAAAGATGTGCGGTTGGTCATTTATCCAGGCGTCGGGCGCGGCTTTGATTTCCGTCCACCCAATGTGCGCACCTTTGCCGATGATCTCGCCACCAAAGATTCAAATTTGCGAAGCGCCGACTTCATGCAGCGGCATCTGGCGCCGTGGACCAAGCAGTAATTCATTCAAGCTGCCTGGTTTCCAATTGCCTAGCCTTTCAATTGCATTATCGATGTCAAGGCTGGTCCCGGCAAAGGAAAAGCGCAAAAACTCGTGCCCGCGCAACGGGTCAAAATCCAGCCCCGGAGTTGCCGCAACGCCGGTTTCCATCAACATTTTTTTGGCAAACACCATGGAATCCTTGGCCAACCCGCGAATTGAAACATAGGCATAAAAGGCACCATCGATGGGCAGAATATCCTGAAAACCAAGTTTAGGCAGCCATTCCAGCATTTTCGCCCGGTTGATTTCGTAACCCGTTTTAACCTGCTCCAGTTGCGCCATTCCGTCGAAAGCCGCCGCCGCTGCAATTTGCGAAAGTTCCGGTGGCGATATGTAGAGATTTTGAGCAATCCGCTCGACCGGGCGTACCAGGCTTTGCGGCAATATCATCCAGCCGATGCGCCAGCCGGTCATGCAATAATATTTTGAAAACGAGTTAATGACGATCACCTGATCACTGAAACTGAGCGCCGTCTCTTCACCAACACCCGTCTCTTCACCATAAGTCAAGCCATGATAGATTTCGTCGGAAATCAGCCAAAGGCCCAATTCAGCGCAGACCTCGACGATGGAGCGAAGGGCATCTGCATCCATCATCGTACCGCTGGGATTGGCGGGGCTTGCGATCAATACGCCTTGCAGCGGTGCTTGAGCATGGGCTTCACGCAAGTGATCTGCGGTGAGCGCCCAGCGGGTTGAAGCATCGGTCTCGATTTCCACCGGAATAATACCGAGCGCCCGCATAATATTGCGATAGGCGGGATAGCCGGGAGTGGCTATCGCCACCCGGTCGCCCGCATCAAATGCGGCAAGAAAGGCAAGATTAAACCCCGCTGACGAACCGGTTGTGGCAAAGACCTGGCCTTCGGTAACGCCAACACCATAATGATCGCTGTAATGTTGTGCGATCCGCCGGCGTAGCGGGGCTATTCCGGCTGCATCGGTGTAGCCCAGTTTGGCATCAACCAAAGCGGCTCGTGCCGCTTCCAGCGCGGTATCGGGAGCCGGCGCACCCGGTTGACCTACGCAGAGTTTAATAATGCTTTTCCCCTCACCAGCCATGCGGTTGGCCATCGCCATGATGTCCATTGCGTGGAACGGTTCTACACTGCTGCGTCCAGACACTGGAGCAGCTGAACGACCTGGTCTTGCTGTCATAATTTGACCTCATTGTGCGACTTCATCATGCCGCTTGAATCAAAGCAGCTTTCGCTTAAACTGAACCGTTGAAGCTGCTCTATCTCTGGAACATGTTGTTGTCCCACAACTCTCACCTCATTTGACAATATGTTCTAAAACAGCTTCACCGTCCTGCCTAACTGCTATTTGACGACTATCGGGGAATTGTCAATTGTTGCACAAGTTACTTTCCACGTTGCTCGCCGCCACTTTGGTGGTTTTTGCAGTGCTACAATCTGCCAGCTCGGTATACGCCCAGGGGCGTGGCCGGATTTCTCTTATCCGCGACGCTGAAATCGAGGCACTGCTTGCGCGCTACGCCGGCTCGATTTTCAAGGTTGCCGGTATGCGCCGCGGGGCAATCGACATTCTGATCGTCAATGACCAGCAATTTAATGCCTTCGTGGTTGGGCGCACATTGTTCATCAACACAGGCGCACTGCTGCAGGCGGAAACGCCGAACGAGATTATCGGCGTAATCGCCCACGAGGTCGGGCACATCGCCGGCGGACATCAAGAGCGCATGGCAGATCGTTTGCGCAGCGCCAAGATTATAGCCGGGGTGGCCACCCTGCTTGGTGCCGGCATGATCGCGGCTGGCGCCGCCTCGGGCAACAAAGACGTGGCCCAGGCAGGATCAGGCGTGGCGCTTGGTGGGCCAACTTTGGCGATCAGAGGATTGTTATCCTATCAGCGTGGTGAGGAGATGGCGGCCGACCGTGCGGCGCTGAAATATCTGCGTAAAACCGGACAGTCAGCCAAAGGGCTGCTTACAACGTTTTCGCGTTTTGCCGAAAATCTGAGACTTCAGGGTAGCCGTATCAACCCATATTTGCAGAGCCACCCAATGCCAATGGACCGTATCAATTCGCTTGCCAAAACGGTACAGAACAGCAAGTTCTACGCCAGAAAAGACAGTGGCTCATTGCAGGAGCTCCACGATCTTGCCAGAGCCAAGATTGCCGCCTATCTGGGTGGCAGACGCCATCTTGCCAATCTCATCCGAAAAGACACCTTCAGCCCGCTGGCGCGGCGATATGGCGAGGCAATCGGTCTTCATCTATATGGCTCGCCGCGTCACGCGATCCCGAAAATAGACGCGCTCATTAAAAAACGTCCAAGGAATGCCTATTTCCATGAAATGAAAGGCGAAATTCTGCTGCGCTCCAGCCAATCGGCGGCCGCAATCAAGCCCTTTCGCCGGGCGGTCAAACTGAATGGTGGCCGCAGTGGATTCTTGCGGGTTGAACTCGGCCATGCGCTGCTCCAAAGCAATAATAGAAAAAACCTGAAACCGGCGATCGGTCAATTGCGCAAGGGGTTGTCACGCGACCCCTCGTTGATAGTCGGCCACCGTTATCTCGCGCAGGCCTATCAAAAAACCGGCAATACGCCACTTGCTCTTTTGGCCAGCGCTGAAGAGATGTTTTGGTCGGGCAATATCAGGCATGCAAAAAACTTTGCCAATCGCGCTCAACTAAAATTGAAGCGCGGATCGCCAGGATGGCTTCGCGCCCAGGATATTATCACCTATAAAAAGTAACGAATGCGTTCTATAACCGCGCTCAATTTCACCCGCCCGGAGGCCTTTATGTCAAATTCTCGTTTCGCCAGATCAATCGCTGTTGTTTTGGCAGCCTTCCTTATTGTGACCACCGGGATGGCAACCAAAAATACCTTCGCATTCGACGCAACCCAAAGGACCGAGATTGAGGCGCTGATTAGAAATTATATTTTGGAGAACCCAGAACTATTGGTTGAGGCGCAGGAAGCGTTGGAGAAAAAACGCGCAACGCAGGCAAAAGCGCGGGCAAAGAAGGCGCTGACGGAACAGCATGACCTGATATTCGCCTCTAAAAACCAGTTCGAAATCGGCAATCCAAAGGCCGATGTCACGGTGGTAGAGTTTTTCGACTACAATTGCGGTTTTTGTAAACGCGCCATGAGTGACATGAACAGGCTGCTTGAGGATGACAAAAATCTCAAATTCGTGCTCAAGGAACTGCCGATCCTGAGCGAAGGTTCGGTCACCGCACATCGTGTTTCAATAGCCGTTGGTCGGATCGCTCCGGAAAAATACCCGGAGTTCCACCGTCTGCTTTTAGGTGCCAATGGTCAAAAGGACGGAAAACGGGCGCTTCAAATTGCCGAGGGCCTTGGCCTGGATTTGGAAAAAGTACTAGCGCTGTCAAAACATGAAGACATCAACGACGCCTTTCGTGAGGTCAACACCCTGGCCAACGATCTTGGCATGAACGGAACACCTTCTTACGTTGTTGGTGATGAAGTGGTTTTCGGTGCCCTTGGCTACAGGGTTTTGAAAGCAAAAATCGACAATTACCGCAAATGCGGCAGCACAACATGTTCGTGAGTGGTGACATGTTGTCTGCAAACAAAGGTTGTCGAAATGCTGAATTTTTTCGTTATAGCGCGTCGAAAAGGCTCAATTTGGCGGAAAACAGCCCCGCTGACTAATTGGCTCTTTGATTGGGCGCCACTTGGACTTATAACGATTCCATGCCTCTGGTGCATTTCTCGCCAGAGTTATTATGGGATTGTGGATGGCAAAACCGATCTACATTTTGAATTGCGTTGCACTTAGAGCTTTCAAGCGGCCCGTAGGCGATACTTTCTGCTCGCAAAGCCAAATTGAGCTGGCGTCAGCCGGCCGGCAAACATCGAATAATCACAATATTACGCTGCGACCAAGCCCTGTTAATGAAAAAGTGATCAAATGTTTTATTGCCAGGCAATGTTGCAATCCATCAATGCGCAATCCCCGCAACGACAATTATCAAGGTAATCTCTTCCATGACAGAGAAAAAATCGGGAATTAAGCCCCAACTGGTACGCGATCTGGCCGAATTGCTGGTCGAACTGGATCTGAACGAAGTTGATGTGAAAGATGACAATATCCGCATTCGACTGACCAGAGGTCTTGGCGGCATGGTTGCAGCGCAACCGGTTCAGACCCGGGCGGCAGATGATTTTGCAGCGCCTCAACCGGCACCTGTGGCCAACCCGGAGACCGTTAGCGGTACCGAAGTACCCTCCCCCATGGTTGGCACGGTCTATCTGTCGCCATCACCGGACACCAGTGCTTATGTCGAAATCGGCAGCAAAGTACAAAAAGGCGACACCCTGTTGATCATTGAGGCCATGAAGACGATGAACCATATCCCGTCGCCACAATCCGGCACCATTGTCGGCATTCTGGTGGATGACAAGCAACCGGTTGAATTTGGCGAACCTCTTATGATCATCGGATAGGCGCGTACGCAAATGTTTCACAAGATCCTTATTGCCAACCGCGGAGAAATTGCGCTCAGAATATTGCGGGCCTGCAAGGAACTGGGTATCGGCACCGTGGCTGTTCATTCTACCGCTGATGCCTCGGCCATGCACGTGCGATTGGCCGATGAGAGCGTTTGTATCGGCCCGCCCGCATCGGCGGAATCCTATCTTAATATCCATCAGATAGTGGCGGCGTGTGAAATCACCGGTGCAAGTGCAATCCATCCGGGTTACGGATTTCTCTCAGAGAATGCCAAATTCGCAGAAATTCTGGAGGCGCACGGCATCACCTTTATCGGCCCCTCATCAAAACACATCCGCATGATGGGCGACAAAATCGAAGCCAAGGCAACGGCAAAACGACTGGGCATTCCAGTGGTGCCGGGATCCGATGGCGCGGTAAGTGATCCCGTGGAAGCCCGGCGCATTGCCAACAAGATCGGTTATCCGGTTATCATCAAGGCTGCCTCGGGCGGCGGTGGCCGCGGCATGAAGGTCGCCAATTCAAGCGCAGATCTTGCAGAGGCGCTGGCTTCAGCCCGCAAGGAAGCGGGTGCGGCTTTTGGTGATGATGTTGTCTATATCGAAAAATACCTGGCGAACCCACGCCATATCGAAGTCCAGATCATGGGTGATGGCGCTGGTTTAGGGGTTCATTTGGGTGAACGTGACTGCTCGCTGCAACGGCGGCACCAAAAAATTTTTGAAGAGGCAACCTCACCTGCCCTCACTGACGAGCAACGCCAGAAAATCGGCGGCATTTGCGCCGATGCGGTGGCCAATATGGGCTATTCGGGCGCCGGAACAATTGAATTTCTCTACGAGAACGATGAGTTCTACTTCATTGAGATGAACACCAGGCTGCAGGTCGAACATCCGGTTACCGAAATGATCACCCGGATTGATCTGGTCAATGAACAATTGCGCGTTGCCTCAGGAGCGGGCATGTCGTTTGGCCAAGACGATGTCGACTTTTTGGGCCATGCCATCGAGTGCCGGATCAATGCGGAAAATGCCCATACCTTTGTGCCTTCGCCCGGCTGCATCAGCTACTACCATCCGCCGGGTGGTCTTGGTGTTCGGGTCGATTCCGGTGTCTATCAAGGCTACACAATTCCGCCTTACTATGACAGTCTGATTGGCAAGCTTATCGTCCACGGGCGCAACCGGCCGGAATGTCTGATGCGGCTCAGGCGTGCGCTGGGCGAATTCGTTGTTGATGGCATTGATACCACTTTGCCCCTGTTCCAGGAACTGGTCGAACATGAGGATATTGTTAATGGCAACTACAATATTCACTGGTTGGAGAAGCACCTTTCGGGATCAGCGTAAAACCTGATGACTGCACACGAAGAACTGCTTTTAGAGATCACACCACAGGTGCTGCTAAAGGCCTATGCCTGTGGCATATTTCCGATGGCGGAATCTGCCGAAGATCCGGGCCTGTTTTGGGTTGAACCGGAAAGGAGAGGTGTCATTCCGCTCAATGCCTTTCATGTGTCAAAACGCATGCGGCGCACCATGCGACAAGGCCTATTCGAAATTCGTTTTGACACCGATTTTGATGCGGTGATCAATGGCTGCGCTGAAAACACTGCGCAGCGTAGAACCACCTGGATCAACAGCCGTATCCGCAGACTTTACCGTGAACTGTTTGAATTAGGCCACTGCCATACGGTCGAAGCATGGCGCGATGATCAACTGGTCGGTGGTCTTTATGGCGTCACACTTAGAGCGGCATTTTTCGGCGAAAGCATGTTTTCAAGACAACGCGACGCCTCCAAGGTGGCGCTGGTAAGTCTGGTGGAGCGGTTGAAATCGCACGGTTTTCGATTGCTTGATACGCAGTTCACGACCGAGCACCTAAAAACATTTGGGGCGATTGAAGTGCCACGCGAGCGTTACGAAGATTTGCTGCAGGATGCGTTGCAGCATGAGGCGGAATTCAGCTAGAGCGAAGGGTCAGTTGGTTGTTTCAAGCTTCCGTTTGGTCTTTGCCTGTTCGGCCAACTGCGCGGTCTTTTGTTGATATTCGGGCGTCACCAGACCGGCCGATATCACCAGCTTGGCGGCCTCTTCAACGCTCATATCCAGCCTGATCAAGTCAACATCCGGCACGAATAGTAAAAACCCCGAGGTCGGGTTGGGCGTCGTCGGCAAAAACACGCTTACGGTCTGCCCGGCCTGATCATTGAGCCTGCTTTGCGGTTCGCCCTTTGTTTCGGTGGCAATGAACACCAGTGCCCACAGGCCCTTGCGCGGATATTCGATTAAAGCGACTTCCTTAAAACTCTCGGTTTTCTCGTTGAAAACAGTTTGAAAAATCTGCTTCAAACCAGAGTAGAGGTTACGTACCACCGGCATTCTGTGAAGCAGCGATTCCCCATAGGATACGATTGAGCGACCGATCAGGTTAGCGGTCAAAAAACCGACGATTGTGATGCAAAACAGTGCCACCAGGAGACCGAAGCCAGGCACTGCAAATGGCAAATAATTATCAGGATTATAAATTTCGGGCAGGTACGGCTTTACCCAGGAATCGACCCACTGGATCATTGTCCAGGTGAGATAGGCGGTTATCGCCACAGGCGCCAGTATGACAAATCCCGTGAGAAAATAATTGCGCAAACGGGTAACCAGATGCACTCGCCTGGGTTTTCCTTCAGCCGTGTTCTTTTTGGACATGCAGGGTTTCTCGTTGCTTGATGCCGAGGCAGGCAAATTCCCGTTAATTGCTTCAATATGAGCGATGTCGCGGTGATTGCAATGCAAAATCCGACAATTTACGATATTTTGCCGCTGTCAGGACAATGCTCCGCTGGATGTGATTTCCACAATGATCAAAATCGCACGGGTATTGCCATCGATCTATCGGTTACTCAACGGTTACAGATTTTGCCAAGTTACGTGGCTGATCGACATCAGTGCCTATGTGTGCCGCCGTGTGATAAGCCAACATCTGGATCGGTAACGAATAGACCAAAGGCGCAATGATTGCCGGCATATCCGGCATGATGATGGTTTTCATATCCTCGATATCTGCCGCCGCTGCACCCTTTTTATCGGTTATCAGAATTATCCGGCCACCACGGGCTGCCACCTCTTGCATATTGGAGACCGTCTTGTCGAAAATGCCATCCGATGGCGCAATGACAATCACCGGCATGTTTTCATCAACCAAAGCAATCGGTCCGTGTTTCAATTCACCGGCGGGATAGCCTTCCGCATGAATGTAGGAAATTTCCTTTAATTTCAGAGCGCCTTCCATGGCGAGTGGAAAATTGCAGTCGCGGCCGAGGTATAAAACATTGCGGACGCTGACGAGATCACGCGCCAGGAGATCAATTTCCTCACCCAGTTTCAGTACCTGACTGGCAAGGCGCGGCGCCTCGCAAAGCTGGCGCACCAGTCGGGATTCTGCAGCTGCATCTATGTGGCCGCGCTGGCGAGCAGCCCCCACGGCAAGCGAAGCCAGCACCGAAAGCTGGCAGGTGAATGCCTTGGTCGAGGCAACCCCAATTTCTGGTCCTGCAAGGGTCGGAAAAATGACTTCGGATTCACGCGCAATGGTTGATTCCCGTACGTTAACAATCGCACCGGTTCGCTGCTCCATTTTCTGGCTGTAACGAAGCGAGGCAAGAGTGTCCGCCGTTTCACCTGACTGGGTGATAAATAGCGATAAGCCGCCTTTTTGCATGGGGGCTTCCCGATAGCGGAATTCGGACGCCACATCGATATCGACCGGCAGGCGCGCAAGCTTCTCAAACCAGTACTTTGAAACCAGACCGGCATAATAGGCCGTGCCACAAGCAGTGATAGATATCCGCTCCAGATCAACAAAATCAAACGGCATGTCATCAAGGCCGGATACCCGCTCTTCAGCAAAATCGAGATAATGGGCCAGGGTGTGGCCTATGACCTCGGGCTGTTCATGGATTTCCTTTTCCATGAAATGGCGGTGATTGCCCTTGTCGACCATCAGGCTGGAACCTACCGACAATTGTTTGGCGCGTTCAATCGGATTGGCAGCGGCGTCAAAAATCTGCATGTCCTCGCGGTGAATGACAGCCCAATCACCATCTTCCAGATAGGTAATCACATTGGTAAACGGTGCCAGCGCAATGGCATCTGAACCCAGATACATCTCGCCTTCGCCATGTCCGATGGCCAAAGGCGGGCCGTTGCGCGCAGCCACGATCAGATCAACATCCTCACGAAACATAACAGCAAGGGCAAAGGCGCCTTCAAGTCGTAAGATGGCTTTGTGGGTGGCAAGTTCAGGTGACGCGCCCTGCTTGATTTCGCGATAGATCAGATGGGCAATAACTTCCGAATCGGTTTGCGAGGAGAATTCATATCCTTCAGACTTCAATTCCTCGCGTAGCTCCTTGAAATTTTCAATGATGCCATTGTGTACAAGCGCCACATTATCGGCGAAATGCGGGTGGGCATTGGTCTCGTTTGGTGCGCCGTGGGTGGCCCAGCGGGTATGGGCTATTCCGATGGTGCCCGGCAACGGGTTTTCCGCCAGCTTTGTTTCGAGATTGACAAGCTTGCCCTTTGCTCTTCTTCGCTCGAGCCTGTTGTGGTCCAAAGTTGCCACGCCAGCAGAATCATAGCCGCGATATTCGAGCCTTTTTAAGGCGTCGACCAGCAGCGGTGCCACCTGTCTGTTGCCAACAATTCCAACAATACCACACATGCGCGATTCCCGACCTGCCGGTTCAATGCATCTGAATAGGTGTTTAACCCGACCATGGGTAGTAAAAAAAGATTTCCAGTTTGAAAAATTGCTCGACCACACAAGAGTACTCACAGCAATTCCAATATATGGCTAATCACCGGCCGAGGCTGGTGGATCTGACCGTCTGCTTCGAAAATCACAGTACAGCAATTATAAACCCGCATCGCGCGCCTGCTAAAGGATGGCGAGCCCTGGCTATCATACCAAGAGAAGTTTTTTTTATGAGGGTTCCGGTATCAAACGACTGCGTTGCCGAAAATCAATTGCAGTGCGTGGTGGTGGCCACTGCCCGCAAGGGCAATATAACAGGTATAAATGCCAAACATGATAATGAACGCGCCGGCGGCCTGTCGCACCAAAGGTTTGCGGGCGAGCTTCACCAACAGATCCGCCGCCGTCCCCATCGCCATCAACATCGGTAAAGTGCCAAGGCCGAAGGCCAGCATGGTCGCCGCACCACCGACGGGTGAAGCCGATACAATCGCCAGACCGAGCGCCGAATAGACCAATCCACAAGGTAGCCATCCCCATACCAGCCCAAGACCAAAGGCCTGATAGGGTGATTTTGCCGGCATGAAACGCCGCCCCAGCGGTTCAATTATTCGCCACAGGTGCGACCCGGCCCTTTCAAAAATGGCAATCAACCCCGACCAGCCGGCAAGATAAAGACCCAGTGCTATCATCAGTGCCCCGGCGATAAATCGGCCATAGGGAGCGACCGTTGCGAGAGCCGACTGGGATATTAACGCACCCAGCGATCCGGCGATGATGCCAGCGACTATATACGAGATTATCCGGCCAGCGTTGTAGCCAAGATTATAGCCCATTCGTGCCGCAATCGGGCGCTTTGAACGAGCGCTCCCTGCATTGAGCACGCCGACAATGCCGCCACACATGCCAAGACAATGGGTCGAGCCCAAAAGGCCGATTGTGAATGCAGTTAAATAGGTTAGTTCCACCAGGTTTCCATTCATCATTCTGGGTGCATATCGGCGCGAACCATGGCCTGAAGGTCGGTGCGCAGCGATGTGTCAGCAAGCCCCGGCGCCTCATGATCGCCAATTGGCCGGCAGGAATTCCAGATCACCAGCAGACTGCTGGTCGACATGGCAAGCGCTGCAAACAGCGGGTTGAGAAGACCGCTCAGTGCCAAGGGTATCGCGACCGCATTATAGAGCAAGGCCCAACCCAGGTTCTGCCTTATGCGCCGTCGCGTCGTATTGATTAAATCAAAGGCATCGAATATCCACTCAAGCCGATTTCCCGGGATGATTACACTTGCCGCATCAGCCGCCAGCGCGGTTGGCGCGCCGAAGGCAATGCCAATATCGGCAGCCGCCAGCGCCGGCGCATCATTGCTGCCATCACCAATCATGACGACTGTTCCTTGTGTCCGCAATTGTCTTATCACGGCCGCCTTGGCCTCCGGTGGCACGCCGGCATAAACCTCATCGACGTGGTGCTCATAGCCGGATGGATGTTCAGCACCGGTCAACAGCACCACCTTCACCCTTTGGCGCAGCCGCTCAACCACTTGTTGCCATTCTGGCCGTGACTGATCCAGTGTGACTATCGCGCCTTGCGCCACACCATCCCAACCGACAAGGGATACTGCGCCCTCGCCCGGTTGAACGGTTTTGGCGAAGGCTGCAACCTTTTTTGGAATTTCCCATCCCAGCGTGGCGAACAGGGTTTTTGAACCCACCGCCACTTCACGCCGGTTGACCATAGCAACGGCGCCGCGTCCTGGATGAATGACCAGACTGGAGGCATGAAGTTCATCACTCAACCTGGCGATGGCTTGGGCAATTGGATGGCTGGAGCGGCGTTCAACTGCAGCGGCATAGGAAATGGCTTCTTCAGCACCAAAGGTCTTGATCACAGCCATCTCGCCGGTGGACAAAGTACCGGTCTTATCGAGGGCAACGATATCAATTTCGGGTGCTTTGTCGAAGATGTCTGCGCTGGTAAAAATTATGCCGCGCCTCAGCGCCGTGCTTACCGATGCGGCCGAGGTCAACGGTATCGCCAGCCCGAAGGTGCAGGGGCAGGAAACAATAAGGGTAGCAAGTCCGGTTAAAATGGCCGCATCAAGCGGACTTCCACCGAGCAAGTTCCAGGAGGTAATGGCCACCGCCAGTACCAGTACCAACGGGACGAATAACCGGGCGAGTTGATCAGCAAACCCGCGGGCACCGGCAATCGAGCTTTGTACATTCCACAACACCTTTGCAAGGGCGTTTAACTGGCTTTCAACCTTCAGTCCGACCCTTAGTTCCAATTCGCCTTCAACGACAATTGCCCCGCCGACAACCGGGTCGCCGATATTGCGGGCAACGGGAAAGGGTTCTCCGGTCATCAAGGATTCATCAACTGCCGCCTGCCCCTTGATAATCGTTCCATTGACGGGAATTGCCTCACCAGGCCAAACGATCACCCGATCTCCGGGTTTGATTTCATCAACGTTGCGCTGCTTTATTTGGCCATCACTGCGCACCCTTGCGACCGGTGAAACGGCCTGCATAAGCCGGGTTAGGGCGTTGGTTGCGTCATCGCGTGCACCGCGCTCAAAAAACCGGCCAATGGTCACAACGGCAATAATAGTGGCCGCCACATCAAAATAGAGATCAAGCGACCCGGCAAAAAGCTGGACGGTGCTGTATGCATAGGCTGCCAATATGGCGACGGTCAGCAGATTATCCATGTTGAGCACCCGGGCACGCAAGCCGATCCAGGCGCCTTTGAAAATTGGCGCACCACCATAAATCACCAATATGGTGGTCAGCACGAACAAAACCCTGGGCAGGGCGACGTCGATAATGAATTTGACCGGCTCCAGCTCCTCTACACTGACCAGGCCAATATGGGTCGGATAGTAGAACGCCAGGTACAGCATCATAATGACCGAAGCAAACGAAGTTACAGCGATGGCGCGAAGCAGGGAGAGACGATAACCATCGCCGTCTACCGCCTGAGACCGCATCTGCGCCTTGTAGCCAAACATGCTCATCAGTTTTGGTAACCGCGAAGCATCCAACTTGTCTGCGTCATAGACGACCCGTGCGGTGGAAGTGGCATAGCTGGTTGCAACTGAGAGAATTCCGTCGATCCTTTCAGCCATCCTCTCGATCAGGATCTCGCACGAGGAACAGTGCATTCCTTCGATGCGCAGAAAAGCCTCCGCCCCTTCTATCGCGGGCGCCCTGGCAGGAATTTCAGCAGCTTCCGCAGACTTGGCCAGCAATATTTCGTCGCCAAAATGCTTGTACACCTCCCGGCAACCGATGCAGCAGAACACATGGCCACCTGCCTCAACCGGAGACGGCGGTACCCGAAGCGCACAGAGTTTGCAGTTATCCCTAATCATGCGTTTTTTCCAGATAGGGGAATTGACACATTCTCACATTCCAATTATCGTTTATTAAGAATCCTTATTAGCATTTGAGAAAATGTCCGCAAAGAGAATATTACAGATTATCAATTTTGTCGCCAGCCGAAAATCACCTGTCGGCACCGGCGAGGCTGGTCGTATGTTGGGGCTGCCGCAGGCAACGGTCTATCGGCTGTTTGCCATGCTGGAAGACGAAGGCGTATTGCAGCGCATCGGCGATGGCAAGAAGGTGGAATTGAGTGACCGGTTTCTTCACATAGTTGTCACTGGTGCCAGCGACGAGCAACTGGTTTCGGGGTTTCGGGACTGCATGGCGCATGTTGCCGACAGTACAAAAGCTTGTGCATTTCTGGGCCGTCTGAGCGGAAAACTGGTCGAACTGGTTCATGTGGTAACACCCACCGACAGATCAGCCGCTTATATCCATCCGGGCCTGAATGTCCGTCCAGCGCATGCTTGTTCATCGTCCCGCGCCATTTTGGCCAACCTGGACGATCAGAGGATCGCTGAAATTACCGGTACCGAAAAAGCGGCATTTACCGGCAAAACACTAACCAGCAAAAAGGATATTCTGACTGAACTGCGTTTAACCAAACAACGTGGCTACGCGGTTTGTGACCAGGAAATCGATGTTGGCGTTACCAGTGTTGCCATACCTGTGATCGTTGGCAGAGCCGGCGTGGTTTGCAGCATAGGAATTGTGGCAGCAACATCATGGATGCACAAAATCGGGCTACCATCGGTAGCTGAAACACTGAAAGATTGCATTGACAAAACAGTTTCGGGGTTCAATGCAGATCAAGCGGTGGAAACCGTTTGAATAAGATGGGGGTCGGAAAATCAAATGAGGATTATTGGCTACTGAATCATATGGTCTAAAGACTGGATAAAACAACAAGCGAGGGAGGAGAGACCGATATGCTTGATTTCATTTACCAAAGCGGATGGGGGGCGTTCAGTATTCTACTGATGTTCCAATTGCCGTTTTTAATTGGCTTCCTATTTATCATCAGCCGCAGTTCGAAGTCGTCTCACGACAAAGGAGACGCGAGCGAACAAAACATATCAAAAGCCAAGACAGCCTGGCTGTCGCTGGTGGTTGTCTTGTTCGTCGTCGTCAATGTCGCCAGTATCAGTTATATTCCGGCAGTCTCCAGCGCCGCCGCAATGGTGTCGGCAGAAGATGTTGTCGATGTCAAGGTGACGGCGGAATCGTGGAGTTATGATTTGTCGGAACAAGAATTCACGGTCGGACAGACGGTTCGCTTCTCCGTCAATTCTGTTGATACGGTGCACGGATTTGCCATCTATCACCCCAAGGGCAATATCATTTTTACAATGATGCTGGTTCCAGGGGTTGGACCATCTTCGCTCATTCACAAATTTAGCGAGCCCGGCACCTACAAGGTACGATGCCTTGAGTATTGTGGTGCAGCGCATCACGAAATGAATGACGAAATAATCGTCACAGCAAGTTCCAGCTAAGGGGGAGCCGGTAATGCAATTTGCAACTTCACTAATCCAGCGCACGCCAATTTTCGGGCGCATGTTTAAAATCGATACCAGCACCGGCCTTGAGGAAATCAATGCCTGGCCGGCGCTGATGATGATGGCCTCTTTTATCTGGCTGGCAATTGCCGTTCTGCTGGGAATATCGATGCCGCTGGCCCAGATCATGGAGCTTGACGGCGCGGTATTTTACACGGCAATCACGGCGCATGGTGCGGCCATGGCTTTCCCGTTTTTGTTCCAGTTGATGGTGGCTGTCGGCCTGCACAGGGCTGCGGGCTGTCTTGGAACCCCGGTAACGGGAATACTTCCAGCGGCGTTTTTCTGGTGCATGAATATCGGTGGCGCTATCCTGGCCGTTGCAGTTCTGGCCGGCTTGAAAATCAGCTACGCGGTTATGTTTCCGTTGCCTATCGTCGGTGTGATGACCGGGCAATGGAGCATGATGCATGTGATCGTCGGCTTCACCGGCTTAGCTTTGGTGCTGGTTTCGGTTATCTTGGTGTACCCGATGCAAATCATCAAAATGCTGTTCTTCGACAAGCAGCGTGAAGAGCTTGTACTGTCACCTCGCACCTTGCGGGACCCCGGCATGCTGGGCATGGCTATGGCTGCGTTTGTCTTGCTGATCATGGGCTCACCGCTCATCGTCGTTGCCAGTGCAGTGTTGTTGGCACTTTACGGCATCCTGCCTATGGCGTGGGTAACCTGGGCCACCGACCCGTTGGTGTTTCAGTTCGTGTTCTACATTTTTGCCCACAACTTGATGGAAGCAATGGCTATCATGGTGGTTAGCGCAGTCTATGCGACCTTGCCACTTTATCTCGCCGATGGAACCCGCAAGCTCTACAGCGACAAACTGGCCAATCTGGCCCTTTGGATCTTGCTGCTGACTTCGGTCACCTCGTTCTTCCATCACTTCTACACCATGTTCCCTGCCCTGCCGGCAGCACTTTCTTACCACGGTAACATTATGAGTTGGGGAACCGGCATTGGCGCGGCTATAACGATATTTACGGTCAGCGCTACAATCTGGAAGCATGGTATCCGGGCAGAACCGGGGCTGATGGCAGTGTTGATGGGCTTCACGCTCTATATCATGGATGGTGTCAGCGCCATTATCACGTCGAACATCGCCTGGTCATTCCAGCTTCACGGCACCATGTGGCAAGCTGGACACACCATGGCGGTGCTGATTGCCATGGCGTTAATGTGGATTGGAGTGTTCATTCACCACTATCCGGTGATGACCGGCCGGCAGATCAACATCAAACTTGGAAACTGGTTTGTGGCGCTCTACACCATTGCCGCAATCGGCGTTGACTGGTCGTTCCTGGCGGCTGGCGCTGCTGGTATGCCCCGCCGGTTTGCCGCCTGGAATCAGGAAGGCTGGTTGACTTACGGCTATCTTATTTTGCTGTTCGGCTTGATATTGGCCGTGTCGTTCGTGTTGCTGGCGATGAGCTTTAGCAAGTCGCGCGAACTTGCCGAGGCTGCACCTGCTGCAAGTCCGGCTGAATAACAAACTGGCATTCCGGGGCCGTTTGGCGGCCCCGGTTTCCCCTGCCAAGATGCAATACCTCGAATATTCAATTTACTTTTAAATGGATTTGGGCACTCTAGTGGTTCTGTACCAACATTTGCATCCGCCAGCGGCTCGTACTTATGGCAAATGTTGGAATCGAACCACTAGTTGCGCCCCTCACCCTCACTGAAATATAGCCTGAGCATCATAATTTGATTCAGTGTGTAGTCTCTTTGCTATTCCGGGCTGCGCCCGGGCCTCCGCAGGGGCGGCGCAAAGGCGCCGGTCGCTATGCGCTCCTGATGAGCCATGATCATTTTAAAATGATCATGCTATACTTAATCGACAGTTCTTTAGCTTTCACGATTTGGATAGTTTTTGGTCGTACCATGGTGGTTACACAATCACAGGTTCGGGTTAGATAATGTTTCTGCGCGCCAGTACACACGATACCGCTGAAGACCAGTCGGCTGAAAACGAAAATGTTGCGGTCCTAGTGGGCAACGATAATCCCGATCCCGGCCGGCAAAAATGTGGCCTTTCGTTGGCGCTTGGTGGTGGCGCGGCGCGGGGCTGGTCGCATATCGGCGTGCTGAAAGCCTTCGACGATTCTAACGTGCCTGTCAGCATGATTGCCGGCACGTCGGTCGGTGCACTGGTCGGCGCCTGCTATCTAGCTGGAAAACTGCAACAACTGGAAGAATTTGCCACGGGCCTGACGCGCCGCAAATTGGTCGGCTTGCTCGATATATCATTGCGTGGCAGCGGCATTATTTCTGGTCTCAGGCTGGCTGAAAGGATGCGGGAACATCTTGATGGCATTACGTTTGGTGATCTGGCTCATACGCTTGTGTGTGTCGCAACAGAGATCAGCACTGGTCACGAAATCTGGCTTTCAGAGGGTCCTGTAATTGAATCCATACGCTCGTCCTATGCACTGCCAGGTATCTTTGAGCCGGTGTTGCATGAGGGACGAATACTTGTCGATGGTGCACTTGTTAACCCGGTGCCAGTTTCGGTATGCCGGGCTCACGGCTCTCCGATGGTTGTTGCGATAAATCTGAACTATGACATTAACGGGCGGGCACAGGTCATTCATAATAAAAAGAAAAGTCTAATAAAAGAAATTCATGCAAACAACGGAGAACTCAGCAACGCGGCAATGGGCAATGTCAGCAATCGTTCATTTTTGCGATACTTCTTGGGTGGAGACTCCAAACCCAGCATCAGCAGCGTGATGGTTGAATCATACAACATCATCCAGGACCGCATCGCCCGCTCACGACTTGCCGGTGATCCACCGGATCTGACGATTGGCCCTGGCGTTGCCCATATTGGTCTATCCGAGTTCCACCGCGCAGAAGAGGCGATTGAAATCGGATATGCTGCCGCAATGGCACGTATGAACGACATCAAGTGTCTGGCGCGTGCCATGGTCTAGTGGTTCTGTACCAACATTTGCATCCGCCAGCGGCTCGTACTTATTTACAAATGTTGGAATCATAAGAACCACTAGAATTCAATAAGTTGCTAGTGGTCTTTGTGGCCAAAAAGCTTGAAAAAGAACGTGCTGAAAAGGGATTCAAGCGTTTCGGCCAGACCACTAGAGCGTGTCGCGCATCAGAATTTGAGAAAATCAAACCGTGGCGATATAGCTTCTGATATCCTCGGCCTCTTTTTCCGCCTGCTCGATACGCCGTTTGACCACGTCACCGATTGAGATGATACCTGTCAGCTTGCCATCATCAACGACCGGGATGTGCCTGAATCGGCCCATTGACATTTTTTCCATCACCGTATTGATAGTATCGGCTTCAGAACACGTCACAACATTCCTGGTCATGTGTGCCGAGACCGGATCGCCAAGAATATCTGCGCCCTTGCGGACCAACGCCCTGACCACGTCCCTTTCTGACAATATGCCGGCAATAGTCCCGCTATCGGACACGATTAGCACTGCACCAATCTTTTTTTCTGCCAGAACCGAAAGCACCGCCTCGACACTGGTATCTTCCGTGAGAGTGAATGTCTTTCTTCCTTTTTCATCAAGTATAGATGAAACCGTCATTATTGTTCCTCCTCATTTGCAATGCTACCCCCGCATTGTGCTGATTTGGCGTCATGTTATCATAGAACCGGTTGCCGGACTAGAATAAGCCGTTGTTTCTGCCACCTATGTTTTGGGATCGAAAAAACTAAAACCGAGCAGGCCAAACACGAACCCACCCACATGGGCTTCCCAGGCAACCTTCACTCCCTCGCCTGCTATCGGTAAAAACCCGGTTCCGAAAAGGAAGTTCAGCGCCATCCACACACCGACAAACAAGATCACGTTGCGATTGCTCAGCGCCTGTATCAAACTCAGCGCTTTCGCATGCACATGTATTCCAGGACGCCCTGCGCCAAGGCCACCCGGCCCGAGCACAAAGCGGGCGGCGGCGCCCATATAGGCCGACACACATGCTGAGGCGCCGACAACCGGAGTGGCTTCAAACGGATGCATGAAATAATGTGCACCAGCGCCGGCAAGTGCCGCAAACATGCTAAACAGCAGAAAACGGCTGGCGCCAAAACGCCTGGCCACAGCACTGCCAAAGGCAATCAGCCACAATAGATTGACGAAAACGTGGGTCCAGTCGCCATGCAGCAGGGCATAGCTAACCGGCGACCAATAGCGCGCCAAGGGATAGGGAACCGTGTCGAGGGGAAAGGAAAAATAGGCCGGAATAAACGATGTCAAAAGAATCAGCTGAAAATTCTGTTCAGAGGAAAGCACCAGCACGCGAACCAAATGGACCCCAACAATTGCCGCTACAAAGAACCCAATGACCACGGGAATGTTAAACATCGGCTCACGCCGCGCCGACATATGCGGAAAGACTTGATTTGTGCTGTTTTTGTTTTCGTCGTCAGGAAAATGTGTCAAGCCGTCTCCTGCCGCTCTGATTTCGGCTCAATAGCACCAAAATTCAACATTGCGGTTATTGGTGCGATTATAAAGCAAAAAAAACGCCCGATGCGCAATGCATCGGGCGTGTTGGTCGTTTCCCCTGCATAAACCGTCCCACAACGGAATTTCTGCAAGTTCCATTCCAGTCTGCGAAAAGCACCAGTGCTGCTTAGTGCTTTTATCCTTATCCTGAGCCTTCTATTGTCGCCTGGTGGCGCTTGGAGTAGAAACTCTTTGTGTCACAAATCGACGCTGAATTCAACGTAAACACTTCATTAGGGTTAATGACAGTCAGACATTGACCACCAGACCGCCGGTTTTTCAACCGTTTTGAGGGTTGGCCGTTGCATATCCTGATTTTTGAAAGTTCATCATCGAGCACACCTCATCAGTGTTTAAGGCCAGCAACTCGGCCACTCTCTCGATCAGCAGCAGTTCATATTCATGGAGCCTGCCATCGGCAAACACCATTTCCCACATATGTGAAATCAGATTGAGCTTTTCATCATGGCAAAGAACGAGGTTTAGTCGCTCCGTCAGCACCGCCAGATCGCTCGCCGAGCGCGCATGCGACTGGACATCAGCGACCAGCGCAACTGCATCCTCTTCTTCAATCATAAACTCGTCAGACAGAATTCTGAGCAGGCACTGCCGTTCAGTATCGTGGAATTCTCCATCTACGGGAATTACCTGGAAAAGCAGAGCGGCAATGTTCGAGCGTTGCGTCCAGAATTCTGGATCATCGCCGGAGCCTTCCTGATATGCAAATCCGATCAGTGGATTTTTGACCACGCTGCCCAACTGTTTGCCCCCCGCCAAACACATTTTTCCCGCCGCCCGACTACTAAACATCCTATTACAAGTCAAATTTCTGAACCCGCTTTGCCTGCTGCGTGATGGTCATACCGCTTCGGTGTGATTCAGATTTGCATACCTTAGCGACCGTAATTTAGCAATTAAAATCAATAATATAGTGGCATAGAACCTGCTTCACAGCCGACTGGTGATCCCTCAAGACGGCGCGACAAACTGCCGCTAATCTGCAGGGCACAAGAAACCATCTGGCAAGTAGTATTTAGATGTAATGCTAGTTGTCCCGAAGCCAAATCTGAATGCCAACTTGCGGTGGGCAATTAATATGGCCCAATATTAAGCACAATTGTAGTTCCATCGCCGCAAGATACAGATTTGAGCCAAAGTGGTTTGCGCCAACGCCATGACATAGAACAGAATAATCATACCGGAGCGCTCCACCAAACGTTCGACCGGCTTTCGGCCATTCGTCAACTTCCCACCCAACGCCGGTCGACCCGTCTCTTTGGCGGTATAATGCTCAAGCATACG
This sequence comes from Rhizobiaceae bacterium, assembly GCA_965248135.1. Classification (GTDB taxonomy): domain Bacteria; phylum Pseudomonadota; class Alphaproteobacteria; order Rhizobiales; family Rhizobiaceae; genus SZUA-100. The sequence goes on from CBDFIN010000010.1 coordinate 62,151, forward strand.
CTTCGATACTCGATGCATCATTTCGCTTGAATTTGCCGTGAAATCTGGCGCGCCGCAAAGACGTTCAACCAAACCACTTGTTATAGTCGGAAACCAGCAGATGCAGCGGGTCGGTGTCTTCTTCAACGGTTGAAAACCGGCCAATAGAATCGCGGAAAATATTGTCGGTTCGATCATCGTTGACGGTTGAGACCTCTCCAATCAGCACATCGGCGCCTTCCCCCCAAAAGGCATGCCAATTGCCGGGCATCAACGTAACGCTTTCACCTGGATTGAGTTTTAATACCGCACCGGCTGGCTGGCTGCGCAGAACACCATCTGTGGCTACCGTGACAAGAGATGTCTCGTCCAGATTCCCTTCCGGGTCCGAGTTGAATAATTCCAAAGCCAGAACACCACCGCCCCGGTTGATGATGTCTTCGGCCTTGATGATGTGGCGATGCATCGGAGAAATCTGATCCCGGCGTGAGATCATTATCTTTTCAGCATAACACATGCCGCCACCGCGCTTTAAATCTTGCCGGGAGCCATTGCGGACCGTGAACAGAAAAAGACCGAGATTGTCGAAATCTCCCTGGCCGTAATCCGTGATATCCCAGCCCAGCCGGGCATCGACAATACCCTTAATATCGCCCAACCGGTCTGCCATTTCTGCTGGAGACCAGTAGGCGAAAGGCGGCAGTATGTAGCCGAATGAGCGGATAAATTCATTCGATTCCTCGATAATCCGATTAATCTGCGAGCGTTTCACCTCAGGTGTTCTCCAGTTGCTGCGACCATTGTTTACCAAGCGCGCACAATTTATATTACCGTTGCTGATCAGCCTTTCAGCCTGGTCATTCGCAGGTAAGGCAGGACAGTTGTAAAGTCGCCGAATTTCGTCTTGGCATCCGCATCATTGACCGTTGTCGGGATCACCACATCATCGCCGACATTCCAGTTTGCAGGCGTTGCGACACCTTCGTTAGCCGCGGTTTGCAGGCCATCCAGCGCGCGCAAAACCTCCGCAAAGTTGCGGCCCACATTCATTGGATATGTCATCGACAGTTTCATCGCTTTGTCAGGCCCGATGATAAAGACCGATCGAACGGTCGCACTGTCGTTGGGGGTGCGGCCATCGGGCATATAGGCTTCGGCCGGCAACATATCGAACGCCTTGGAGACCGCCAGACCATCATCAGCAATGATCGGAAATCCCGCTGCCGCGCCACCGACCTTCTCGATGTCATCCTTCCATCTCTTGTGATCCTCGACCCCATCAACGGATACACCGATCACCTTGGTGCCGCGTTTGGCCCACTCGTCGGCCAGTTGGGCAACAGCACCAAATTCGGTCGTGCAAACAGGGGTAAAATCCTTGGGGTGCGAAAACAGGATCGCCCAGCTATCACCAATCCAGTCATGCAAGGCAAAAATGCCCTGGTCTGTCTCGACCGTCAGGTTTGGGATGGTGTCATTTATTCGTAAGCTCATGCGGTTGTTCCTTTGGAATTAGGTGCGACTCAAACAGCAAACTAATCCTGGCAGCAGCATTTTGGCAAGAGTTGCAGCAATGGAATTGATTGCCTATTTTAGCATCAACTTCCTTTGGAATCACGCGCAGACCCATTGGAGAATTTCATCAAGCAAGAATTTTTGGAGGAACATTGCTGAAGAGCGCCACTTCAACCCGCGTTTGCAGGTACAGTCTGCGGACGAATATGCCGAGATCATGAACAACCTCAATTTGGCCAATCCGGCATTGATGGATGTGGCTGTGCCCGAGAACTTAAGACTTGGTCTAAAGGTGCCGGCGCAACATCGCGTGCCGGTTTTGGAGGTTGATGAGATTCTCGCTAACTGGCCGTCAGTCGATTGCCAGCTGGTAGACATCCGCGAAGAAAGCGAGCGTCGCCGTCACGGCGCCATCCCCAATTCCATCCATGCGCCATACGGTCATTTCGATCGTTATTGTCGCTCCTGTGGCCCGTTGGCGGGTCTGACCAAAGACAGCCGGTTTCTGCTCTACTGCGCCGTAGGAGAACGTTCCACCCTTACGGTCGAGATAGCCGACGAACTGGGGCTGAAAAACGTTGCACATATTCCATGCGGCTTTACAGCCTGGCAACAGGCCGGCGGTCCGGTTGAATCGATTGATTAGGCGTGTCGTACCCAATCAAGATCATTTGACCGGAATCTCGCATTTATGCCAAGGGAAACTGATATTGACCACGGCAATCGCTTGAAAGCGATTTGCACGTATTTTGTTAGTTTGCTCCGCTGCGGGCGGTTCTTTGCGGCGCTTTTTGCGCCTCAATCACCGTCCTCACATGAGCAATGCTCAGGGCTGACCCGAATTCCCGAGATTTTTCTTTGAAAAAATCCCTCCATTCGGGCGCCATGCGGATAAACTTTCTTTCAAGCGATCGCCGTGTAATATTGACCGATATAGCGGGATTACCTTGAAGTGATCATGCTATACATCTGAACATGACCAGCGCGTGGAAGCGGATGCGCTTGCAACTCCCTCACGCTTGCAACAACACCCCTGCCCTCAGGCCGCTCGCCTAAGCATGCCGAAAAGATCACGCGGATCATCCGGATCAGCGATCATATCGAGTTTTTGGTAACAGGAGATATTCTTCAACTGGTCATGGACGTAACGCAGGGCGGAAAAATCTTCGATGGCAAACCCGACGCTGTCGAAAAGCGTTATCTGGTTTTTCGATGTCCGTCCTTCCACCGCACCGGTGATCACCCGCCAAAGCTCGGTGACCGGATGGTCTGTTGCCAATTGCTGGATTTCACCCTCGATGCGTGTTTGGGGCGGGTATTCGACAAAAATATCAGAGCGCAGCAAGATATCGCGATGCAGCTCGGTCTTGCCCGAACAATCGCCGCCTATAGCGTTGATGTGGACACCGGACCCAACCATATTATCCGTCAATATGGTAGCATATTGCTTGTCTGCGGTGCAGGTGGTGATGATCTCGGCACCGTCCATGGCTTCATGCGCATCCACACATTTGGTTATCTTCAGGCCGCTGGCAGCAAGGTTTTGTACCGCTTTGTCGGTTGCTTTAGGGTCAATGTCGAATAGGCGCACATTTTCGATCCCCAACACCTGGTGGAAGGCAAGAACCTGAAACTCACACTGCGCACCATTGCCGATCATTGCCATGGTCTTCGATCCCTTTGGCGCCAGGTGACGTGCCGCGACGACCGAGGTGGCAGCCGTTCGCAGCGCCGTCAGCACGGTCATTTCGGTCAACAGCACCGGATAGCCGTTTGCGACACTGGAAAGAACACCGAAAGCTGTGACCGTCTGAAACCCGCGGGCCATATTTGCCGGGTGTCCGTTGACATATTTGAAGCTATAGGTCTCGCCGTTTGAGGTCGGCATCAATTCGATCACGCCTTCGGCCGAGTGGGCAGCCACACGGGGCGATTTGTCGAAGCTCTCCCACCTGCAAAAGTCCGCTTCGATATAATCAGCAATCTCTGCGATAACTTTTGCGGGGCCGATTTGGTTGACGATCTTCATCATATCATCAACGCTGACGAAGGGTACGAAAGCCATATCTGAGGGCATGGGGGTCATATTCATGGGTCACAGTTCCATTGATTTAAATCGATATCGTCGGGCGGTCGAGCACGGTGCGTCCCAAGAGACTGGCGCAAAGATCGACCATAAGATGGGCGGTGCGTCCCCGCTCGTCGAGAAAGGGGTTCAGTTCAACCAGATCGAGCGAAGTGACGAGATTGCTGTCGCAGAGCATTTCCATCACCAGATGCGCCTCACGAAAGGTCGCGCCCCCTGGAACAGTGGTGCCAACCGCCGGTGCGATGCTTGGCTCCAGAAAGTCGACATCGAAACTTACATGCAGCGCGCCATTGGCAGCCTTGACCTTAGCCAGAAAACGCGACAGGGGCGCCTTGATGCCATTCTCGTCGATGGTCCGCATGTCATGCACTTCAATCGGCGTATTCGCCAGCCGAGCCTTCTCGGCCGGATCAACGGAGCGGATGCCGATCATGCAGACATTTGCTGCCGGCACGGGTGCGCTCAATTCAGGATAGGTGCCTTGAAAGTCGTCCATTTGGGTAAAATAGGCGACCGGGGTGCCATGTAGATTGCCGCTACGGGTGGTTTCCAGGGTATGAAAGTCGGGATGAGCGTCAAGCCACAACACAAACTGCTCGCGGCCAAGGTGTCGCGAATAGCGTGCCACACCAGGAACAGTGCCTATCGAAAGACTGTGATCACCACCAAGAAAGATCGGCAATTCAGAGCGGCAGGAGGCCTCATAAGCAGCATCTTCCAATTCAAGCGCCCATGCGGTCGTGGCATCAAGATTGCGGACCGCAGGGTTCTGGTGGCTAATAGCATTGGTTTCGGCGGGTGAGACATTGCCCAGGTCACAGACCCGATGGCCAAGCTCCACCAATGCAGACATCAGTCCCGCAGTTCGCATTGCATCGGGTCCCATCAAACACCCGGGCTGACTGGCCCCACTTTGCACCGGCGCTCCCACAAGTGCGCAATTCACAGATCTCATTTGAAAATTCCTATTTTCCCGGTTGCAGTATCTTAGCTGGCATAATAGATAGCAGATAGATTTCAAATTAAACAAAATGGCAGGTAATTCGTGCGTTATGATAGCTAATTCTTACGATATGATAGGTTCCAATGACTCAGCTTGATGACAAAGACCGGCGACTGATTGCGCTGCTCAAACTCGACAGCCGCGCTTCAATTACCGTGTTGGCGGAAGAATTGAAGGTCTCGCGGGCCACCGTGCAAACCAGGATGGACAGGTTGGTGCAATCAGGCGTCATTACCCGCTTTACTGTCGAACTTGCCGACAAGGGAGGTGAAAACCGTACCCGGGCCATAATGATGATCGAGATTGAGGGCAGTGAGGAAAAAAACGTTACCCGGCGCCTGCGCAGGATGCCTGAAATTGCCAACAGCTACGCCACCAATGGCAAGTGGGATCTGGTTGTCGTAATCGAGACCGATCATTTACCTGAATTTGACCGGGTTTTGCGGGAAATCAGACAGATCCGTGGTGTACGCAACAGCGAGACCAGCATATTGCTGACATCAATGTGAAAACGGCAGTGCGGCAGTAATCCATGCGGATTAATACTAAAGAAAGCCGGCTCAAACTTTGCGACTATCAGAGCTCAGCGTGCTGATGCCGAAATCGTCAAGCATGGCATAGAAGGCCGGCACCACGAACAGCACGACAAAAGCCGAAGCCGTCAGGCCAAATGCCAGACTGGTCACCAGCGGGATCATAATCTGGGCCTGAAGGCTTGTCTCTGAAAGGATCGGCAGCAGGCCGGCCACGGTGGTTAAAGAGGTTAAAAATATGGCGCGAAAGCGTTTCCGGCTAGCTAGTGCTGCGGCCTTGGCGACGGTCCCCTCCTCCTCGTAGTGCAGTTTGATAAAGCTCACCAGCAAAATGGAATTATTGACCACAACTCCAGCCAAAGCGACAAACCCCAGCATACTGGGCATGGAGAAATCGAGGCCCATGGCAAGATGGCCAAAGATAGCCCCAATCAGTGCAAAGGGGATCACCACCATCACCACAATTGGTTCCACATAGGATCGGAACTGGAAACTGAGCACCAAGAACACCCCGATCAAACCAATTGCAAAGCCTTTCAACATCGATTTCTGAGTGGTTTGTGCCTCCTTGTTTTGGCCCTCGACGGCGATCGAAAGGCCAGGATAGCGGCTCAGCAAGTCGGGTATAAATCGGCTCCGGGTATCTTGAACAATGGCGTTGGCATTGGCGATGCGCCCGTCAATAGCACCTTGAACCGTGACTGTCCGCACGCCATCCTGACGGTTAATACGGGCATATCCCCGGCCTGTCTCCACCCTGGCGACACTGGAAAGGGGCACTTGTGCCCCGTTCGGCATGGCAATAGTGAAACCATCGAAACCAGCCAGAGATTTGCGGTCTGAACCGGCAAGCCTGACATTAACCTCAAACGATTCGCCATCGACTTGCAACTCGCTGATTTTGGTGCCGAAATAGGCAGCCCGAAGCTGGTCGGCGACAATAGAAGCGGTCACGCCCAAGCTCACCGCACCTTCTTTCATGTGGATGCGGAATTCGCGTTTACCCGGGCGCAAGTCATCCAGCACGCCGGTAACCCCTTCATATCGTTCAATCCATCCCACAAGCTCGCGTGAAGCCGATTTCAATTGTGCCAGATCGTCACCCTTAAGGCGAAGATCGATAGCGACACCGGCAGGCCCAACCGTCGCCTCATCAAACCTTAGATCGATCACATCGGGCAAATTGCCGGCTTTCTGGCGCCAAAGGGCCATTATTTCATCGGGTCTGGAGTTTCGCTGTTCGCCGCTTAACAGATCAGCGCTTATGGTGGCCACATGCGGGCCGGATTCAAAGGCATTCTTATTCTGGTTGAACAAGGTGGTAACCTGGCGCACCAGCGGCGTGGTGTCCGGTTGCAGCGGTGTCAGCTCACGATTGACCTCATCCAGCGCCGACTGAATTCTTGCGACCATAGCTTCAGTCCGCGCCAGCGGCGTGCCTTGCGGCATCAGCAAGCGGGCCTCGATGGTGTCGCCGTCAAGTTCGGGAAAGGCCGTAAATTTCAAAAATCCACCGGCAAGCATCGATATCGCCAATAACAGCGCTGCAAATGACAGACCAACCGTCAAATAACGCCAGCTCACGGTTAGATCGACCAATCGGCCGACCAAATTATCACGCATCCAGTCCATCATTGTGGCCACCCTCTTGCTCAACCGGGATGGTGCGTGGTTCTTGTGATGAAGGGTGTGGCATAGATGATTAGGCAGGATCAAAAATGCCTCGATCAGTGACACGACCAGTACAAATAACATAACCGTCGGCACGACCTTGAGCACCGCTCCAAGATCGCCGGCAAGAAAGGCCAGCGAGCCGAAAATCAGCGTTGTGGTGGCAAAGGATGAGAGCACATTTGGCCATACCTGTTTTGCCCCCTGGGTTGCCGCCTCAATCGGCGAAAGGCCCTGTTCGCGTTTGGTGGCAATATTTTCAGCGATAACAATGGCATCATCCATCAAAATGCCGACGACAATCAACAATCCAACCGAAGTCATCAAGTTGAGCGAATAGCCGATTGCACTCATCACCGCGAAGGCGCCCATAAAGGATACCGGCAGGCCCATCACCACCCAAAACGAATACCGCATGCCAAAAAACACGGCCATCACCAAAAACACCAGCGCCAGACCCTGAACACCGTTTCTGGCGACGAGATTGAGCCGGTCTCGCACCAAAGAAGCACCGTCTCTGGTCAAAACGGCGGTAACACCCTTTGGCGCGCTCTGGTTTTCGTGGATTAAAAACTCCTTTAAGGCATCGATCACCGTGAGCGTATCTTCGTTGCGGGTCTTGGTTACATCCAACACGGCTGCCGGTTTGCCGTTAAAGAGGATTTTTTCCTCATCTTTTTCAAACCGGTCGCTGATTGTGGCGATGTCCCCCAGCCTGATCTGGCCACCGGTGGCCGCAGAAATCACCACAAGACCATGAAAATCCTGCGGGCGCAGCCGCTCGTCGGCCAGCCGGACCAGCACATGTTCCTCGCTGCTTTCGACATTGCCGCCTGGAAGGTCGAGGCTTTGGTTCTGGATGGCGCGGGCGATATCCGACACGCTCAAGCCGAATTGGCGCAAAACCGGGACAGAAAGTTCGATCCTGATCTGGTGGGTTGAAAATCCCTTGATATCAACCTTGGGAATGCCGCCCCAGTTTAACATCCGGTCGCGCAGCTGTTCGGCATAGATTTTCAACTGCGTTCGGTCGGCAATTCCTGAAAGGGCGACAGAAGCAACAAAATCGGTGCGTCCGAGCGTGCTGACCACCGGTTGCTCGGCCTTGTCGGGAAAGTCGTTGATCGCCTCGACCTCAGATTTCACATCGTTGAAGAATTCTCCGATGTCACCGCCTTCAACCACCCGGACCACGGCCCGGCCAAGGCCCTCGCGTGATTCACACGCTATTTCGCGTATGTTGGAGACAGCATCAATGGCGTTTTCGAGCCGCTCGCATATGGCAGATTCAACGTCTTCGGCCCGCGCACCGGGGTAAACCACCCTGATTTCCACCCGGCTGGGGTCGGCCCGGGGAAAGGTCTCACGTTGCAGTGTGCTAATGGAAAACGCGCCGGCGACGAGGAAACCAATCATCAACAGATTGGCGACAGTGGGATGGGCGGCGAAAAACCGGATCACCGGGCCGCTCCCTCACCAACCGCCTGTTTGCGGATTGATGCCTCAAGTTCCTCGTCTCGCGTGGCGACTAAAAGCATACCGGGAACCGCCGGATTAAGGGCGCTGACAACCACCCTTTCGCCAGGCTTCAGCCCGTTGGCGATAACCGCAATATCCTTTTGCAGCATCACGGTTTCCACCTTCTGCAGCGCCAACCGATTATCCTTTCCGGCGATATATATCGTGTCGCCATGCAACGCTGTTCGCGGCACCACCAGCGCGTCCTGCATCGCATTGCCCGAGATGACAACTTCGACGAACATGCCCTTGGCAAGCGGCGGCCTGCGACCAGGTTCAAGACCGCGATAGGCATTTGACACCGTGACAATCACCCCGATGGTTCGGGTCTTGGGATCGATGGAATCACTGATACGCGAGACCTCGCCTTCCCAGACGATGGGCGCGGTGCCGAGTTTGAAAATCACTGCAGCCTTTAGACCCAGGTCGGCGAGCGCGCTTGAAAGCCTCGCCGGCGAGCTTTGATCAATCTTTTTACCTGCCGTGACGGCCAGCAGCATATTGCCAAACTGTCCCATCGGCACCTGGGCTTCGATCTCCGCTTTCTCGATACCATCAAAGGCACCGACACTTTGACCCGGCACTAGATATTGGCTGATTTCAGTTTTGACGTCTGCAACCCGCGCAGCAAATGGCAGTTTTATGCTGGTGCGGGCAAGATTAAGCCTGGCGGTTTCCAGATTTGCCTGATAGACGGCAATTTGCTCTTCCAGCACCGATTTCTGCGTTGGCAGCAATGTCAGGGTGTTTTTCATCCCCTGAACTTTTTGCCGTTGCGCCAAAAGGCCGCTTTGGGCGTTATCGACCGATGATTGCGCCACGCTGCCGCGTTTAAGCAATTGCTGCTTGCGCTTCAAATCGGTCTCTTTGAGCGTCAACGCCTGCCGTTCTATCTGCAGCGATTGTTTTGTATTTTCCTCATTAACCGCCAGTTCCTGTAATCGCGCTTTCGACGAACGGATGTTTGCTTCCGCCTGGGCGATGGCAAGATCGTAATCGCTGGGCGAAAGGCGAATAATTTCTGTCCCCTCGTCAAGATTGGCGCCCTTTTGAAAATCCGGGTGGACATAGATCACTTTTCCGCCGACCTGGGAAATACCGTTCCAGGTTTTTGCCGGCCGCACCACGCCGAATCCATCGACCGAGGGAACAGTGGTTGTCGGTTGCACCTCAATTATCCGCACATGAGCGCTTCGTTCTTCAACCGGTTTTTGCTGCGGCGGTTGCTTGTTGGTGACAAAATAGCCAACCACAGCCGCCCCGGCGAGAATAGGAATGATGGTAAAGAAAATAAGCCGCAGGACATTTTTCATGAGCAGTATCGGTAACTCCACATTCCGATTTCGGACTATTGCACCACAAGAAGAGCTGCAGTCACCACTGATCTATAGGCTAAACACGGCGTTTGACAAAGCCTTGAATCAGACCCGATCCGACAACATTGCCGTATCGAGCAGACGCAGTTGCACGCGCCTTTGGCCCTGCCAATGATTAACATCGAGACTTCCGGCAAAATGCATGGTTTTGCCCCGGTTTGCCAGAAGCGATTGGCCTAGCGGCTGGTCGGCGCTACGGAACGAAATGCCCTGCAATTGCGCGCCGTCAGCCGAAGCCAGGGTAAAGCGCAGATGATTTGCGCCAACGAGATCAACGTAACGGAGCGTGTGGGAAGGAAATGCAAAGATCGGTTGAGAATGACCGGCGCCATAAGGACCGGCCTTGTCAAGCAGATCGGTCAAATTAAGATCAGCACCACGCGCGCTCAGCGCCGCATCGATTTTCAGGACACTGGTTTGGCGTTCGCGCTCAACATCTTGCGCCAGTCTTTCTTCCAAAAACCCGCGCAAAACGCCAAGCTTTTTACTCTGCACCGTCAATCCGGCCGCCATGGCGTGGCCGCCACCCTTATCGAGAATACCCTCCTCTACCGCAGCACGCACCGCCCTGCCAAGATCGACACCCGCGACCGATCGCCCTGAACCACTGCCCTTGCCCGATGGATCAAAGGCAATGGCTATGGCCGGGCGGCGAAAACGATCTTTTAGCCGCGAAGCCAGCAGCCCGACCACACCCGGGTGCCAGTTATCGCTTTGGGTTACCAGTACCGCCGGCCCCTCGCCTTCTCCAATTTCAAGCTCAGCCTCACTGATCGCCTGTTCGAGCATCAGCGCCTCAAGCCGCTGGCGTTCGGTGTTGAACATATCAAGCTGCTTGGAAATCTCTCGTGCCTCGGCGGCATCATCGGTAGCCAAGAGGCGTGCTCCCAAGGCCGCATCGCCAATGCGGCCACCGGCGTTAATGCGCGGGCCGATGACAAAACCCAGTTGATAGGTGCTCGCCGGCCCGTTCATCCGTGCCACAGACGCCAGCGCTGTCAATCCCGGGTTTTGCTGGCGGCGGAAAAGTTCCAACCCGCGGCGCACAAAGGCACGGTTGAGACCCTTTAGCGGCACCACATCACAGACCGTGCCGGTCGCCACCAGATCCAGCCATTGCAACAGGTTCGGTTCCTCACGGTCATTGCCGTACCACCCACGACGGCGCAGTTCCCGGTTGATCGCCACAACACCGAGATAAACCACGCCGGCAGCGCATAAATGCCCCTGGGCAGAAAGGTCATCCTGCCGGTTTGGATTTACCAGCGCGACAACCGGCGGCAGTTCCTCTCCCACCTGGTGGTGGTCAAACACGACAATGTCGACGCCCAAGCTCTTTGCCTCTTCAAACGCCTCGAAACTGGTCGACCCACAATCGACCGAGACGATGAGTTTTATGCCCCGCTCCGCCAGCTCGCGGATTGCCATGGCATTGGGACCGTAGCCTTCGAAAATACGGTCGGGAATATAAATTTCTGCCGCCAGACCGTTATAGCGCAAAAATCGCGTCAACAGCGCCGAAGAGGTGGCGCCATCGACGTCGTAATCACCGAATATCGCAATTTTTTCAACGCTTTCAACCGCATCAGCGATACGGCCTGCTGCATCATCCATCGCGGTTAATGAGGAGGGATCGACCATCAAATCGCGGATAGCAGGGTTGAGGAAGTCCCTGGCCTCATCGAGCCCGACGCCTCTTGCCGCCAGAATGCGGGCAACAATATCCGGGATACTGTGCTGTTGGGCGATAGCGCCGGCAAGATTGGTACCATGCAGGTCTAAGCGTTCCTGCCAGCGAAGACCGGTCACCGACTGCTCGACCTGCAGGAATGTGCGTTGATTTTTAGCAGTGCTCATCGCCCAATGATAGGCATTGGCGAAAAGAAAATCATCCCCAAAACCCAATCCATATTTTTGCGGTAACGAAAGGGTGGCAACCGGCTACTTGTCGCTTTGGGTCAAACCGAAATGCTGAAATCCCTTATTCAGTTTCGGCTTTTTTGACGAGATCATCTTGCGGTTGACCCCGGTCCAGCCGATCTCGCCTGAAAGCCTGCCATATTCAATTTTTGGGCAACGGTTCATCACCACCTCAATGCCGGCGGTTTCAAGCGCTGCTGCAACCGCATCGTCTCTCACGCCCAGCTGCATCCAGATAACTTTCGGTAATGGTTCAAGCTCCAGCGCATCGCTAACAACACCAGGCACCGCCGCGCTGGCGCGAAAAATATCGACCATATCAATCGGTTCTGGAATATCGCCAGGCGTCGCATAGGTCATGGCGCCACAGATTTCCTTGCCCGCATGACCGGGATTGACGGGGTAGACCGTGTAACCTTTGTCGATAAGGTATTTGACTACGAAATAACTGGGCCGAACGGTCTTGGGGCTGGCACCGACCACCGCCACGCTCTTCACCGTGCTCAGGATCGAGCGGATATAGCTGTCAGTATAGGAATCATGGTTCATAACTGCGATGAGATCACCATTCGCTGGCGGAGGCAAGAGCCAGCGGCGGCAAATTATTGGCTTGAAGGGAGCCTACATGAGTACCTTTGAAAGAGGGTCAATTGATACCTTTAAAATCGCCTGCAAGACGAAAACCCATGCAATGGGCAGAAATTCAAATGGCGAATTCTGAAAACTTGCTTAAACTGTGCAAACCACGAACCACAAAGATGAAAGAAACTGCCATGCAGGAAAACAACTCCGCACTCGTGATCAGCGCCCATGCGGCCGATTTTGTCTGGCGGGCGGGCGGTGCCATAGCGCTGCACGGCGAAAGGGGCTATCAGGTGACGGTCGCCTGCCTTTCTTACGGCGAGCGTGGCGAATCGGCGAAATTGTGGAAGGCCGGCAAAACCACTCTTGAAGCGGTGAAAGCAGCACGGCGCAAGGAAGCTGAGGCGGCAGCAAAGGTACTTGGCGTGCACGATATCGTGTTTTTCGATCTCGGCGACTATCCACTGGATATGGACCGGGAGGCCAAATTCAAACTTGTCGATCTGATTAGAGCGGTGCAGCCTAATTTCATGATGAGCCATTCGCACTATGATCCCTATAATACTGATCATTCCTATGCCACTTGTGTCGCCATGGAATGCCGGATGATCGCCCAGGCCTGGGGGCATAATCCTGGCGAGAAGGTGCTGGGCGCACCGCAGCTCTATCTGTTCGAACCGCACCAAACCGAGCAGATGGGCTGGAAACCGGATGTATTTTTGGACATTACCGATGTGTGGGATAAAAAACGCGCGGCGATCGAATGCATGGAGGGGCAGGAACATTTGTGGAATTTCTACACCAATGTCGCAGAAAACCGCGGCAATCATTTCCGCCGGAATTCCGGTGGCATGGCCGGTGGCAGGCCGGCAAAATATGCCGAAGGATTTCAAAGCGTTTACCCGCGCACGGTGGATGAATTGACATGAATATCGTGGTTCAAAACATCCGCCGGGCGGACGCCGATATCATTGACGCGCTTGGAGCGTGTGGTGTGGCCACGGTGCACGAGGCGCAAGGCCGAAAAGGGCTGTTGGCGGCCAATATGCGCCCGATCTATCGTGGTGCGCGGTTAGCGGCTTGTGCCGTTACTATCTCCGCACCGCCGGGCGACAACTGGATGGTGCATGTGGCAATCGAACAGGTGAAAGAGGGCGACGTTTTAGTGCTTGCGCCGACTTCGCCCTCCAACGCCGGCTATTTCGGTGATCTTCTGGCGACCTCTATGCAGGCGCGCGGTGGGCGTGGACTGGTGATCGATGCCGGGATCCGCGATGTCGCCGATCTCACAGAAATGAAATTTCCGGTATGGTCAAGCGCCATCTTTGCTGAGGGCACAGTGAAGGAAACTCTGGGCAGCGTCAATGTGCCGGTGGTTTGTGCCGGCGCTCTGATCAATCCCGGCGACGTTATTGTTGGCGATGATGACGGCGTGTGCGTGGTGCGGCGCGATGAGGCCAAATCGGTGCTCAAAGCGGCAAAGGCCCGGCTTGCCGCCGAGGAAGAAAAACGCCAGCGGCTGGCCTCAGGCGAACTTGGTCTTGATATGTATAATATGCGGGAACGGCTGGCCGAAAAGGGCTTGAAATATGTCTGATGCCGGGAACGGGCATTGGTCAAACGGCATCCGCTGCATGTGGATGCGCGGCGGCACGTCGAAGGGCGGGTGTTTTCTGAGCACTGATCTGCCGGTTGATCAAGGTTTGCGCGACCGGTTGCTGCTTGGTGTCATGGGATCACCGGACCCAAGACAAATCGATGGCATGGGTGGTGCCGATCCGCTGACATCTAAAGTGGCTATAGTTGGGCATTCGGACCATGAAGATGCCGATGTGGACTATCTGTTTCTGCAGGTCGGCGTCGACAAGCCGCTGGTTAGTGATGTGCAAAATTGTGGCAATCTGCTCGCCGGTGTCGCACCCTTTGCCATCGAGCGCGGACTGGTAAAGGCGCAGGACGGTGAAACCAACGTGCGGGTTTTCATGTGCAATACCGGCAAGATTGCCGTGGCGCGGGTGCAAACGCCTGGCGGTCGCATTGCCTATAGCGGTAAATCCACAATCGATGGCGTGCCGGGAACCGCAGCACCGGTGTTGCTGTCATTTGAAGATACCGCTGGCTCGACCTGTGGTGCGCTTTTGCCCACCGGCAATGTTATCGATATCATCGACGGTATAGATGCAACGCTGATCGACAACGGCATGCCAACGGTAATTTTGCGCGCCAAAGACATGGGGATTGCAGGAACCGAAAGCCGCGAACAACTGGATGGCGACGTTGATTTGCGAAACCGGCTGGAGACGATAAGAATGAAGCTCGGCCCGATGATGAACCTTGGTGATGTGCAGCAAAAGACCATACCGAAAATGACCATGGTTAGCCCAGCCACCAGTGGTGGCGCGATTGCCAGCCGCACATTCATACCCCACCGTTGTCACGCTTCAATCGGGGTCTTGGGCGCCGTCAGTGTGGCAACCGCATGTGTGCTTCCCGGTTCGATAGCCAACGATCTTGCCATCATTTCGGGGGGAGAAGAAAAGGAGTTGCGCATCGAACATCCAATTGGCGCAACGAGTGTGGTGGTAACCATGGACGAAGCTGAAAATGTAACATCTGCCGCAATTTTGCGTACCGCACGCAAATTGTTCGACGGCACCGTATTTCCTGCCACGAATTGGACAAATTAAACCATGGATGCCGACTACCGCCCGTATCATCCAAACCCGTCGAAGCCGCAATTTACACCGCCGGCAGGCGCGGTTGACGCCCATTGCCATGTCTTCGGTCCGGCTGCGCGCTTTCCCTACGCGCTTGAGCGAAAATACACCCCTTGCGATGCGTCGAAGGAAAAACTATTTGCGCTACGCCATCATCTGGGTTTTGCCCGAAATGTCATTGTTCAGGCCTCCTGCCACGGTCGCAACAATGAAGCGCTGATCGATGCGCTTGGTTCGGCAGGCGATTTAGCGCGAGGGGTGGCGGTAGTCGGACCCGATATCCGGGATGGTGAACTTGAACAGATGCACCAGGCCGGGGTCAGAGCGGTACGGTTTAATTTTGTCAAGCGGCTGGTCGACGCAACACCCCGGGAAGTTTTTCTAAAAATCGCCCAAAGGGTTGCAAAACTGGGCTGGCACATCGTCGTCTATTTCGAGGCGGCTGACCTGGAAGAGCTGATGCCATTTCTTCAACAAATGCCAACCACTCTTGTGATCGATCACATGGGAAGGCCGGATGTTAAAAAGGGCGTTGATCATCACGATTTCCAGCGTTTTATTGACTTTCTGGCCAGCAATGACAATATCTGGACCAAGGTGAGCTGTCCTGAGCGGTTGACCGCCCTTGGGCCGCCCTATGACGATGTGGTGCCGTTTTCCCGACTATTGGTCGAGCAGTTTCCCGACCGGGTGCTGTGGGGTACCGACTGGCCACATCCCAACATGAAATCTCACATGCCGGACGATGGTGCGCTGGTTGATGTAATTCCAACAATTGCCCAAAATCAGGAACTGCTGCGCGCCTTGCTGGTCGATAATCCAATGCGGCTTTATTGGCCCGAAGATACATAGTGATGAAAGGAATGCCTTTATGGATTTAACCAAACTGGATCACCACACTCCTATTCCCGGAACCACATTGTTCGATGGTGAGCAAGCAATGAAAGGCTATGCGCTAAACAAGATGTGTTATTCCTTCAATCGGGCCGACGCACGGCAGGAATATCTCGACGATCCTGAAATTTACTTCGACAAATTCGACCTCAACGAAGAGCAAAAACAGGCCTGTCGCGATAAAAACGTCCTGGCGATGATTGCCGCGGGTGGAAACATCTATTATCTGGCCAAATTTGCCGGCATCTACAAATTGAGCGTTCAGGATGTCGGCGCCCAACAGACCGGCATGAGTGTTGATGAGTTTAAGGAAAAACTGAGAAAGGCGGGAGACTGACCATGGCTACGATTATTGGAGGGGTATCCACATCCCATATTCCCGCCGTCGGCAACGCGATTGCCAATGAACTTTATCAGGAGCCCTATTGGAAACCGTTCTTTGACGGCTATCCGCCGATCAGAGAATGGCTCGACAAGCACAAGCCCGATGTGGCGATCAATATCTACAACGACCATGGGTTGGGATTTTTTCTCGATCAAATGCCGACATTCGCCATTGGGGCAGCGCATCAATACATCAATGAAGATGAAGGCTGGGGTATCCCGGTACTGCCGCCGTTTCCCGGCGATGCAAAATTTTCCTGGCACATAATCGAGGGCATGGTTGAAGCCGAATTCGACATAACCTCGTGTCAGCAACTGGCGGTCGATCATGGATTTACTGTACCTATGCAATTGTTCTGGCCGGGATTGATGGACAACCCCAATATGCCGCGCGCTATCCCTATAAGCGCCAATACCGTGCAGCATCCCATCCCGACGCTGAAGCGCGCCCTTGATTTCGGCAAGGCGCTTGGCAATGCCATTCGTTCCTACCCTGAGGACATCAAGGTCGTGGTATTGGGCACAGGTGGCCTGTCGCATCAGCTCGATGGTGAGCGTGCCGGGCACATCAACAAGGAATTCGACCAGATGTGCATGGAAAAAATCGTCACGGACCCGGAAGAGCTGACCAGGATCTCACGCCATGAACTGGTTCGTCAGGCTGGCGCGCAAGGAACCGAATTTTTGATGTGGATGATGATGCGGGGTGCGCTGGGAGAAAAAGTCACACCGCTACACAAGAACTACCATATCCCGATTTCAAACACCGGTGCCGGCACCATGATAATGGCCTGTTAGGGCTCGCTGGAATAGTTGGAAATTAACCCTGCGTTCACCATGCAGGAGCTAGAATGGCCCTTCATGGGGACCGGGCGGAAGTGTCCTTTGCCGGACATGCCGCTGGTGTTGTAGGCAAACCTCCACCTGACATTGCTGCTTTCATTCTTGAGGCATGGCATTTTGCCAGGAGTAGGTTGGATTTGATCGGATTTTCGACTGCATGTTTGATATCGGGGCGGTAAAAGTAGCAGTACTGGGTTTAGGTTACGTCGGACTTCCATTAGCGGTTTCATTCGCGCGACATTTCGATGTCATAGGGTTTGATGTGAATGCCGAGAGGGTTGGCGAGCTAAATAACAACATTGATAATACATTGGAGGTTGATTCAGCTTTGCTGGCCGAGGTGAAACCGCAATTTACCAGCGATATTGAAGCCCTCAGGACCTGTAATGTGTTCATCATCTGCGTTCCGACACCGATTGATGATGTGAAGAGACCAAATCTCGCGCCTTTGTTGAGCGCCAGCGCATTGGTCGCGAAGGTGCTGAAAACAGGCGATACCGTGATCTATGAATCAACCGTATATCCAGGAGCGACCGAAGAGGATTGTGTCCCCGTTCTTGATCAGTTTTCTGGATTGAAATTCAACCAGGATTTTTTTGTCGGATACAGCCCTGAGAGAATTAATCCTGGCGACAAGGAACATCGGTTTGAAACGATAGTCAAAGTTACATCGGGCTCGACGCCTGAGGCAGCCGAGTTTGTTGACCAGATCTATAAGAAAGTCGTTACCGCCGGCACGCATAAAACCAGCTCCATACGTGTTGCCGAGGCGGCCAAGGTCATCGAGAACACGCAGAGAGACCTCAACATTGCGCTGGTCAATGAGCTGGCGATATTGTTTAGGCGTTTGGATCTTGATACCCTTGAGGTGCTTGAGGCCGCCGGCACTAAATGGAACTTCCTGAACTTTCGGCCCGGCCTTGTCGGCGGTCACTGTATCAGCGTTGATCCCTATTATTTGACCCACAAGGCGCAAGAATGCGGTCATCACGTCGAAGTAATTTTATCGGGACGCCGCGTTAACGATGGCATGGGCCACTTCGTCGCGTCACAGCTGGTTAAGATGCTGACCGGCAAAGGTCATCCGGTATCCGGTGCCAAAGTACTGATAATGGGTCTGACCTTTAAGGAAAATTGTCCCGATTTACGTAATACCAGGGTTGTCGATATCAAAAATGAACTTGAAGACTACGGCATTGATGTCGATATTTACGACAGTTGGGTAAGTTCTGAAGAGGCGCGCCGCGAATACAATGTGCAACTCGTTGAAACTCCCGAAGAGGGAAATTACAATGCCATCATCATTGCCGTTGGACACCATGAATATCAGGAAGCCGGCGCCAGCAAATTGCAATCCTATCTTAAGCCTGCTGGCGTTATTTACGACTTAAAGGGCATCTTGCCAAAATCAGCAGTTGATGCGCGTCTTTAGAGCCTTGTTCGAAAGTCCTGCAAACGAAAGTTGAAAACTATGAAAGTACTGGTTACCGGGGCCGCCGGATTCATCGGTTCACGTGTCAGCGAATTGCTGCTTGAGCGCGGCGATAACGTTGTCGGCATTGACAATTTGAATGATTACTACGACCCCAAATTGAAGCATGCCAGAATTGATCGAATAAGATCTGGTTCAAAGTTTGAATTTATCAAACTTGATCTGACCGACCGTGATGGTATCGCCAAATTGTTCAAGCACCACAAATTTGACCGGGTGGTAAACCTGGCAGCCCAGGCAGGTGTTCGCTATTCGATTGAAAATCCGCTTGCCTATGTTGACACCAACCTTGTCGGCTTCGCCCATATATTGGAAGGCTGCCGGCATCACCAGATCGAGCATCTTGTTTATGCCTCATCAAGCTCCGTATATGGCGCCAATACGGAAATGCCTTTTTCCGTTCACCACAATGTCGATCATCCCCTAAGTCTTTATGCGGCAAGTAAAAAGGCCAACGAACTTTTGGCGCATACCTATTCCCATCTCTATCGCCTCCCGACCACCGGATTGCGCTTTTTCACCGTTTACGGCCCCTGGGGCAGACCGGATATGGCGTTATTTTTGTTTATTGACAGCATCCTTGCAGGCAAACCCATCAACGTATTCAATCATGGCAATCATTCCCGTGATTTCACCTTTATCGACGATATAGCAAACGGCGTCGTGCGATCGTTGGATAGAATTGCGGTACCCAATAAAGATTGGAACAGTGATAATCCCGACCCGGCGACTTCATCTGCACCTTACAAGCTTTACAATATCGGCAACAATAATCCTGTGGAACTAATGTATTTCATTGAAACCATTGAAAAAAATCTGGATTGCAAGGCGAAAATCAATTTTCTGCCGCTGCAAGATGGTGATGTGCCAAAAACTTTTGCCAATATCGACGACCTGGTTGCTGACGTGGGTTTCAAACCGTCAACGGGGATCGAGGATGGCATTGCAAAAACAATTGCCTGGTACAAGGAATTTTATTGCAAACAGGTCGAGATTGCGACGTTGCGGGATCGAATATCCGAGTAATCTCCGGTCGATTGTATCGATATCAACCATCGTTGGTATCAATCAATCGCGCCACCTCGTGTTTTAACACCGGCAGTAATTGGGCTTCAAACCACGGGTTTTTCTTCAACCAGCCAATATTGCGCCAGGAAGGATGTGGCAGGGGCAAGATTGCCGGCCGGTCGTCTTGGTTAAATATATGCGTCCAGTTTCGTACTGTGGCGGTCAGCGTCTTTGCCCTGCGCTCCTTGCCGATATGCCAGGCCTGCGCATATTGACCGATAGCAACCACCAGTTCAATTTGCGGCATGGCCGCAAAAACCCGATCATGCCAGTTTTGAGCACATTCACGGCGCGGCGGCAGATCGCCACCTTTGGCGTCATTACCGGGAAAGCAAAATCCCATCGGCACTATCGCGAGTTTGGTTGGATCATAGAAATCTGCCTCGGTGATCCCCATCCATTGCCTCAACCGTTGCCCGGACGGATCGGTAAAGGGTTTTCCGCTGGCGTGAACCCGCACGCCGGGTGCCTGGCCGGCAATACAAAGCCGGGCTTGCGATGAAAGTTGAGTTACAGGTCTTGGCGCATGAGGCAGCGGGTCGGACACCGGTTTGACGATACAGATCCGACAAGCATTTATTTTGTCGGTCAGGTGTTGAATTTCATCAGACATATGATTTCACGCCACCGCACTTGGTCGGGCGCGCATCGCCTCGTGCCAGCGCATGACATTGGTACATTCTGCCGGCATCTGAATGCGGGCCGGTTTCATGAAGTCGATTGCTATCATGCCGGTTATATCGGCAATGGTGTAACGCTCGCCGGCAATATATTCCTTGTCCGCTAATTCAGTGTCGAGCCAACGCAGAAACTCGACTGCCTTGGGTTTGTTAGCCTCTCCCCAGGCGGTAATTTGTGGAACCTCCCATTCTATCATCACCGGATGAATATGGCGGAAGGCATGGCCGACATAGGCCATCAAGTTGAGTTCCATACGGCGTTGCCACATTTCAACGACGGCCTTGTCCAGTGCATCAACACCCATCAAAGGCGGCGTGGGATGAAGCTCTTCAAAATACCGGCAAATAGCGGCAGACTCGGTGAGGACTGTACCATCGTCAAGTTCCAGCACCGGCAGCCGCTGCAACGGGTTGCGGGCAGAAATTTCGTCAGAGCGGTGGCCCATTTTCTCCATGTCCACCGGTACCAGCGGCACCTTGATGCCCTTTTCCGCCAAAAATACCCGTACCCGGCGGGGATTTGGCGCCCGCCCGCCATCAAACAGTTTCATCTTGGTTTCCCTTTTTCCCGGCCCGACGAAAGCTCATCATCTTGGCATCAATCCAATTAGCCAGTTCCAGATACTCGCCACCAGATCAATCTCGCCTTCTCCTTTAGCACCGTTGTTTCGACGCCACACCGAAGGTTCAATGAACTCACTTTGCCAAAGCCCTCGCCCGGCTTTCCTGGCCCGCTTTTCTTCGGCGCCATAGTCGTGCCATGAAATCGCCCAGCCGTCTTCCACCATTTGCCGGTTAAGCGACGCCTGCGCAGAAGGTGCATTCGATATTCGGCACTCCGCCAACAATCGCTCGTAAATATCATAACGCCAGCCCTGGCAATCCACCGTGTGGCCGCTGACCAATTTCTCAAGATGACGCGATGCGGCCTTTCCGCAGGCAAAATCACTGCCACCAATCGAGCAGGTTTGCCGCATTTCTGGCGCATCCATGCCTATCAGTCGCACAGATTTGCCCGCCAGACGAATTGTATCACCGTCCACTACAACAGGTACACCTATGGTTGCATTTTCGTCGATCTGGTACTTTGCGACGACGACAAGCAGCCCCAGCATAATTGCAATACTCAACCAATCGGCTATTAACCGCTTCCCGGATCGCTTCAAACCAAGAATTCCCACTTTTATTGTCTCCAACCGAAGGTTTGTTAACGAAAATTTTCGACCTCGTGTCAATGATGTGGTGCAGTGTATCAACATCAACTGACATCAGTAAGTTCAAGTCAGCGTCTGACCGGTAGTCCGAGTGTGCAATGAGTAATCCAAGGATCACAAGAACCGATAAGAACATCGTCGAGCGCGTTCGAAAGGAACAGGGCAGCGTCTCAACGCGTGCCATGAAGAGTGTTCGCCAGAATCTCAACGCCTCACATTTCAGTTCATCGCGGTTTGAACGCGAACAGTTGCAGATGTTCGCCAGCAATCACCTTGACGCATTATTGTTCTTTCCGACGCTGATCCTTGCCGTAGGTGCCATTTCCTACCAGTGGCTAGGGCTTGAAATGGTCATCGGCTGGATTTGCTCGATGATGTTGATTTACGGCTATTTGCTATTTAATTGCCGTACCATCATCGCTAGCAAACCAGCAGATATTGATGTCGGAGTTTGGCGCGGCAGAGTCATCAAAACCTCCATTGTTATCGGTCTTGGTTGGGCGTTGCTGTTCGTTCCGCAGTTTTTGAAAGAAATTCCACTTACATACCAGGTCTTTCAGTTTTCCGCTCTTTTGTGTGTCATGGCGTTGGTCGCGATGGTCGCCTATCCGATGAAATATGTGCTCAGCCTGACCATCACAGCCCCGGTTCTCGTGCTTGCCGTCCGCTTCGCCATTCATCTTACGCCGGTAAATTTGACCATGGCGGCAGTTCTCGTCATCGCTCAAGCATTTTTTGCCGTACTCAGCCAAAGGCTATATCAAAACGCCATTGGCGCTATGAATAACCAGGCGGAAAAGGATGAGCTGATCGCCGAGCTTGAAACTGCCAGCTCAATTTCAGAAGAGGCCCGCCGCCGCGCTGAAGAGGCCAATCTGGCCAAATCCCGATTTTTGGCGACGATGAGCCATGAACTGCGCACACCCCTTAATGCCATATTGGGATTTTCCGAGGTGATGGCCAAGGAAGTATTGGGACCTTTGGAAAATCCGCAATATCGGGAATATATCAACGATATTCACGGATCTGGCGCTCATTTGCTCAATTTGATCAACGAAATTCTTGATTTGTCCAGGATTGAGGCGGGCCGTCACAAGCTCAACGAAGAGGCGGTTCAGCTGGCCTATGTCGCTGAAGATTGCTCGCAATTGATTAAGCTGAAGGTTAACAACAAGGGCATCAACCTTGTTGAGCAAATCGACCCGCAATTGCCGCGAATTTGGGCCGACGAGCGCGCCATTAGACAAATCATCCTCAATCTTCTGTCAAATGCGGTAAAATTTACACCGACAGAGGGCACGATCACAATGAAGATTGGCTGGACGGCTGGTGGTGGCCAATATGTGTCGATCCGCGACACCGGTCCAGGCATTCCCGAAGACGAAATTCCGGTCGTCCTTTCCTCGTTCGGTCAAGGCACCATCGCCATCAAGAGTGCTGAAGAAGGAACCGGCCTCGGGCTGCCGATCGTTCAGGCGCTGGTCGAAAAGCATCAAGGAACATTCAAGTTGAAATCAAAGATCAGGGAAGGCACGGAAGCCATTGTGACATTGCCGAGCACCCGCACGATGGAGATCATGCCACCATTGCGGCAGAATGCGCCACCAATGGAGACGCCTGACCCGGTAAGGCGCGCTCGTCGATCGCTATTTAAAACAGAGACATAGAGCAGTTTTCTCAATCTTTATTGGTGACCCCGGCATCGTCAAAGGTCGACATGCCGGTGTGGCATTGGGCTGCCGCTTTGACAATTTGCGCCGCCAGCGCTGCACCGGTGCCCTCCCCCAGCCGCATGCCCAGATCAAGCAATGGTTGCTTGCCAAGCTTTTCTACTGCCATTTTATGGGCAGGCTCGGCCGAAACATGGGCGATCATGCAGTGATCGAGCGCCGTGGCCTCTGCGGCATGCAACACAGCAGCGGCTGCCGTGGCAACAAAACCATCTATGAGGACAGGAATACGCTGTATGCGGCTGGCAAGGATCGCACCCGCCATGGCGGCCAATTCGCGTCCCCCAAGCCGCCGCAGCACCTCTAACGGATCATGCAGATATTTACTATGAAGCTTCACCGCCCTTTCAACAACTGCGGCCTTGTGCGCAACACCGGCTGCATCGGCGCCTGTGCCTGGCCCGGTCCATTCGACGGCACTGCCACCATATAGGGCGTGAAAAATCGCCGAGGCGATGGTGGTATTCCCGATTCCCATTTCGCCGATGCACAATAAGTCGGTTCCACCGGCGATTGCTTCCATACCATAGGCCATGGTCGCAGCACAGGTTTTCTCATCCATCGCCGGTTCGATGCTGATATCGGCGGTCGGATTTTCAAGCGCCAGATCGAACACCTTCAAACCAAGGTCGTTGACCGCGCAAATCTGGTTAATCGCCGCTCCGCCGGCCTGAAAATTTGCCACCATCTGCGCCGTCACTTCAGCCGGATAGGGTGATACTCCCTGTTCTGTTACCCCGTGATTACCGGCAAAAATCGCCACCATTGGCTTTGAAACCTGTGGTGACCGCCCGGTCCACATAGCCAGCCAGCGGGCGACTTCCTCCAACCTGCCTAGCGCGCCGGCAGGCTTTGTCAAAACCGCGTCGCGTTCAAAAACCCGTTGCGTGGCTGCATTATCGGGCCCTGGCATCGATTGCAGCAAATTGCGGATGGAATCAAACGGTCTGTCGGAAGAATGCATTAATTGCCCTAACTTGGCATGACATGATGATGAGAAGCTATTAAACGGAGATATTGGACTTTACACAGGTGGAAGCAAACGACAGATTGCGTCAATTCCATGCTGTGGCGGGAAAATCAACAACAATTCTAATTCGGTCAGCCGATGAGCAACCCCAAATCGATCTCGCAGCATATCACCGAGGGCCTGACTCACACCTTGTCAGCGGCAATGTTTCTGTCAAGGCTGCCGCTCGGCTGGCTGCGTGAGCAACTAGCGCCTCGATTTGAAGAGGCGGGATTTGAGGAAACCGCACGGTATTTCGGCTTTGCTGCCATCATCGTTTCCCTGCCGGCGGCGATTATTGTGTTGTTGACCGAATTTGCCGGTCTTTCCTCACAGCTTAGTGCGGTGCTGGTGGTAATAACAATGGTACTGACAACCGGCGCCCTGCATGAAGATGCGCTCGCTGATGTGGCGGACGGATTTGGCGGTGGCCGTTCGATCGTTGAAAAACTCTCCATCATGCGAGACAGCCGGGTCGGCACCTACGGTGGCGTTGCGCTGGTGCTCGCTCTTTTGTTGCAAGTGGTGCTTGTGGCGCAGTTGCTAAAACAAATACCGTCGATTGATGCAGTGCTTGTCCTTATAGCCGCCAACGCCGTTTCCTCGGCCTTTATTGTCGGTCCGTGGGCTTCATTTTTACCGGCACGTGCGGGTGGTGGGCTTTCGACCAAACAAGGCATACCTTCATCAAACTCAGCGCTGTTTTCAAATATCGCGGGCGCGAGCATTGGTTTAGTCCTGTTATGGCTAGCCTGTGGGCTTTGGCCGGCGCTGGTCGCCATCGCCTGTTGCTATGGTGCAACCGCGGGATTTTCGCTGATTTGTGAAAGACAAGTGGGCGGGCACACCGGAGACACTTTGGGTGCGACCAAAAAAATTTCCGAATTGGGGCTTTTGCTGGCCCTTATCATTGCTACATAGACCAAATGAGCGCGACCTTGTCTCCTTGCATCCTGGTATGCACTATCGAGCCCAAAAGCGGCTATTGCTATGGCTGCGGCCGAACCGGCAAAGAAATCGCCTCATGGGCCTCGGCATCCAAGCAAGACAAGCAATCGATACTTCGGTTATTGCCTCAACGGCTTGCGGGGCTTGAAAGAAAACCCAGGCGAGTGACGCGGCGGCGACAAATGGCTGAAAATCGAGGGAGTTCCGGCTGATGGGCCGCTTGTTCTGGCTCATCATCGCCATCATAGGCGTGGTGCTCATTTTGCTGATCAGTTCGCACGATCAGGGAACGGTATTTGGTTTTCGTAACGAGACATTTGGCAGCGCGGTCTATCTAAGCATCTGGGGTGCTTTGATTGCCGCCGGCATTTTGGGCAGTGGTATGAAATTTGGCGACATCGCCCGGCAAATGATGATCTGGACTATCATCATCCTTGCACTGATGACCGGTTACCTGTTTCGTTATGAGGCCCAGGATTTTGCCAATCGTTTTTCGGGTGGTCTTTTTCCAGGAAGCCCGATCTCCAGCCTGAGCAAAGATGGTGGCAAAGAGGTGACGCTCATCCGCTCCAACTCGGGTCATTTCGAAGCGCGGGCGACTGTTAACGGCAGGCCGATGCGGTTTCTCATCGATACTGGCGCCAGCAGCATTGTGCTTAATTATCAGGACGCTATCAGGGCCGGTATTGACCCCAAAAACCTTCGATTTACGGTGCCGGTCTTCACCGCCAACGGCAAAACCATGTCAGCGGAAACGCGTATCGATGTTATTGCGGTCGGTTCGATCGTCCGTACAGGTAAAAAAATTATGGTCGCCGCCGATGGTGCGTTGCGCGAAAACCTTCTTGGCATGAATTTTCTGGAAACGCTTTCGTCTTATGAGGTGCGGGGCGACCGGATGTTTTTGCGGGACTGATCTTCATCACCACAGGCTATAAAAATAGCGCATGGCCACGATCAATAAAAATATACCAAATCCGATTTCAAGTTGACGCTTATCAAGCGCATGGGCGATACGTACACCAAGCGGCGCAACCAGCACTGTTATGGGAATAACCATTATCACCGCAATCAAATTGACATAACCAAGTGAAAACGGTGGCAGATTTTCGGCACCCCAGCCAGCCCAGACAAATCCAAGTGTCGCCGGTATGGAAATCAAAATGCCAACACCGGCTGAAGTTGCGACCGCCTGATGCATTGGCCGGTTAAACAGGGTCATGAAGGTATTGTTGAGCACGCCGCCGCCAATACCCATCAAGGTCGACAAAAAGCCGATAACAAAACCGACCAATGTTCTAACCGGACTAGCAGGCAACTCAGTTCCCAATCGCCAGTTCTCGCGGTTGAACAACAGCCGGAAGGCGACCAAAAGCGCAATCATGGCGAAAACAATGCGCAAACCTGCGCTCGAAATCGCCGCTGCAACCAGCGAGGCGACAACAACGCCTGCCGGTATCGCCACAATCCACTGTCTCAGCAATTCAGTATCAACCACGCCGCGTTTCAGGTGCGAGGTATAGGATCGCAAGGAAGTTGGCACGATAATGGCAAGTGATGTTCCCACACAAACATGCATGCGCACCGCCTCTTCGACGCCCAGCATGGTCAGGAACTGATAGAGCACCGGCACCAGCACCGCACCGCCACCGATGCCGAACACGCCGGCCATAACGCCAGCAACCGCGCTGGCGGCAAATATGGCGAGAATGAACGGTGCCAGTTGCACCAGGTCGATGGATTGATCCATTTATTCAAGCCCGCCATGACTGGTGGCGGCGAAGGCCGGCCCAATTGATGGCGTGATATTTTGTTCAAGAACAGCCGCAAAACCCCGTTCTATCACGCTCTCGTCTGCACCGGGCCTGGATGCATCCATGGTCATGATCTGGCGAAAGCGCCGGGCGCCCGGAACACCCTGAAAAAGCCCGAGCATGTGACGGGTGACATGATTAACCCTGCCACCGCTGGCAAGGTGAGATGCAGTGTAGCGCATCATTTCACCCATCAAGGTCGAATGATCGATCTGTGGGCTCATCAAAACTTGCTGATCAAGCTGCCGCAACAGTTCTGGACTGTGATAGGCGGCCCGCCCCAACATAACGCCATCGGTATATTGCAAATGGCTGGATATTTCTCCAAACGAGGCAATGCCGCCATTGATACCGATGAAACTGTCCGGATAGCGCTGCTTGAGACGATAGACACGCTGATAATCCAGCGGCGGAATTTCCCTATTCTGCCTGGGGCTTAAACCTTCCAGCCAGGCTTTTCGCGCATGAACCCAAATCGCATCGCAACCGGCATCAAAAACCGCGTCACCAAGCTTGTCCAATGCCGGCTCAGGATCCTGGTCATCAACACCAATTCGGCACTTGACCGTGACCGGAATTTCCACCGCCGCTGAAATTGCACCGATGCAGGCACCAACCAGTTCGGGCTGACGCATCAAACAGGCGCCAAATTCTCCCGACTGCACCCGGTCCGACGGGCAACCGACATTGAAGTTGATCTCATCATAACCCCAGGCCGCCCCGATTTCAGCAGCCTGCGCCAATTGTGCCGGATCACTGCCGGCCAGTTGAAGCGCGACGGGATGTTCGCAAGAAGAATAGGCAAGCAGCCGGGCCACATCGCCATGGAGCAGCGCCTGATCAACCACCATCTCGGTGTAAAGCAGCGCTTTTTTCGTCAGCAAGCGGTGAAAATAGCGGCAATGGCGGTCCGTCCAGTCGATCATAGGAGCAACTGCTAGAATTTTATCGTTATTGATCAGTGATTTACGATACATCTCAGTGAACCGGGGAAAACGGCTGAACGCCACTACGATAGTTACCCTAAAGAAGGGTATTTGGCGAGGACTTGCCCGGTATTGTTGGCGGCCACCGGGCAGAATGATTGCCAGTTATGGCCCTAATTTTTCTGCTTGCGGCGCACATCCGGTGGCATGGCCTCGTCCGCAAACGTCTTGACGGCTTCCTCTAGGCTCATGGAAGTCTGATGCCTTGAACCTAGTCGACGGATGTTAACGGTCCCCTCCTCCGCCTCGCGCATGCCACAGACCACAATAACCGGCACTTTCGCCAGGGAATGTTCGCGGACCTTGTAGTTGATCTTTTCATTGCGGAAGTCCGTATCAGCCCTTAGCCCGGCAGCGCGCAATTGCTGTGCCACCTGTTCGCTATAGTCGTCAGCCTCGGAAGTAATCGTTGCGACGACGATTTGCTGGTGCGCCAGCCACAGCGGAAAATGACCCGCGTGATGTTCGATCAGCATGCCGATAAAGCGTTCCATCGAACCACAAATGGCGCGATGGATCATCACCGGCTGTTTCTTGTCGCTGTTTTGGTCGATGTAAAAGGCGCCAAAGCGCTCCGGCAGGTTGAAATCGATCTGGGTCGTGCCGCATTGCCAGTCGCGGCCAATCGCGTCACGCAACACATATTCGAATTTGGGCCCATAGAATGTGCCCTCGCCCGGGTTGACGTCGGTTTTAATGCGACCGCCCGATTGCGCCTTGATCTTGTTCAGCACCTTCGACAAAACCTCTTCAGCGTGATCCCACATATCATCTGTGCCGACCCGCTTTTCCGGCCTGGTGGCCAATTTCACGGTGATTTCCTCAAATCCAAAATCCGAATAGGTCGAAAGGATCAGATCATTAATGCGCAGGCATTCTGATTCCATTTGCTCTTCGGTGCAAAACACATGGGCATCGTCCTGGGTAAAGCCGCGCACCCGCAACAGGCCATGCAACGCGCCCGAAGGCTCGTAGCGATGAACCGCGCCGAATTCGGCCAGTTTTACCGGCAACTCGCGATAGGAGCGCAGGCCATTCTTGAATATCTGCACATGGCCGGGGCAGTTCATCGGCTTGATGGCAAATTGACGCTCGTCTTCGGTCTGGGTGGTGAACATGTTTTCCCGGTACCAGCCCCAGTGACCGGAGGTTTCCCACAGCGCCTTGTCGAGAATCTGCGGCGCGTTGACCTCGTCGTAACCATGCTCCTCGATCCGCCGGCGCATATAGTTCACCAGGTTCTGGAATACCCGCCAGCCCTTGGCGTGCCAGAACACGACGCCCGGTCCTTCCTCCTGGAAGTGAAACAGGTCCATCTCGCGGCCAAGCTTGCGATGGTCGCGCTTTTGCGCTTCTTCCAACATGTGAAGATAGCCATCAAGCTGCTTTTTATCGCTCCAGGCCGTGCCATAGATACGGGTTAGCATGGCGTTGTCAGAATCACCGCGCCAGTATGCACCGGCAACACTCATCAGCTTGAAGGCGTTGCCGACCTGTCCGGTCGATGCCATATGCGGCCCACGGCAAAGATCGAACCAGTCGCCCTGGTTGTAGATTTTTAAATCTTCGCCATCCGGAATAGCGTCAATCAGTTCAAGCTTATAGGCCTCGCCCTTTTCAGCAAACACCTTGCGGGCCTTGTCGCGTGACCAGTATTGTTTTTCAAACGGCCGGTTGCGCTGAATTATCTCGCGCATCTTTTTTTCGATCTTGGGCAAATCTTCCGGTGTGAACGGTTCGTTGCGGGCAAAATCATAATAAAAGCCGTTTTCGATCACCGGACCGATGGTCACCTGGGTACCGGGATAGAGTTCCTGCACCGCCTCGGCCATCACATGGGCAGCATCATGACGGATGAGTTCCAATGCGCGTGCATCATCGCGTGTGATGATTTCTATTTTTCCATTATATTCAATGGGATTTGTTAAATCCTTCAACTCATCATTGAAGGATATCGCAACAGCTTTTTTCGACAGCGACTTGGAAATGTCAAGGGCGATATCCCGTCCGGCAATACCGGTTGTATAGGTACGGTTTGAACCATCGGGAAATGAAAGGCAAAGCAGCGTTTTAGCCATCGGTAAGTCTCCTTGTTCCAGTCCCGCAAACCAACGCGGGTGGTATGCCGCCTATGTAATCGAATAGACGCCGGCGTCAAGACTCTAGTGGTCTGGCCGAAACGCTTTAATCCCTTTTCAGCACGTTCTTTTTCAAGCGTTTTGGCCACAAAAACCACTAGCAACTTATTGAATTCTAGTGGTTCTTATGATTCCAACATTTGCCATAAGTACGAGCCGCTGGCGGATGCAAATGTTGGTACAGAACCACTAGCGCAGATCGCGAACCCGCACTGCCTTGCCCTCAGAGCGCGGCACTTCGCCCGGCAATTTGACCGTCACATCACAGGTGACACCAATTATCGCCTTGATGTGATGGCGCACTTCGCCGGCTTTCGCGGATAGATCACTTTTCCCCGTCGGCGCATCGGGTGCCGCCTCGACCTCGACTGTCATGGCGGTCATCGCACCATCGTTTTTCAGAATAATCTGATAATGCGGTGCCAGGCCATCCAGCCCGACCAACACGGATTCCACCTGCGAGGGATAGACATTCACGCCCCTGATGATCAGCATATCATCGTCACGGCCGGTGACGCGCATTATCCGCACGTGGCTGCGGCCACAGGCACAAGGTTCATCGCTGAGGCGGGTGATGTCGCGGGTGCGGTAGCGTACCATCGGCATGGCTTCTTTGGTCAGCGTGGTGATAACCAGTTCTCCACTTTCCCCCATCGGCACGGGTTCAAGCGTTTCCGGGTCGATGATCTCAAATAAAAAATGATCTTCCCAACCATGCAGACCTGATGCCGCCGCATCGCATTCGCAGGCCACACCCGGCCCCATGATTTCAGACAGTCCGTATACGTCAATGGCGCTAATGCCCAGTTTTTGATTGAGCTTCTGGCGCATTTCCTCGCTCCACGGTTCGGCACCAAAAATCCCGCGCCTTACCGGTAAAGCGGCAATATCCACCCCTTGCGCCTCGGCAACTTCGGCGATGTTCATTGCATAGGACGGGGTCGAACAAAGGATATCCGCACCAAAATCGGCAAGCAATGTCACCTGCCGCTCGGTGCCGCCGCCAGATACCGGCACAACCACACAGCCAAGGCGCTCACCGCCATAATGCGCTCCCAATCCGCCGGTGAACAGGCCATAGCCATAGGCGTTGTGCACAATATCGCCCGGGCGGGCACCGGCGGCCGCCATCGAGCGGGCCATCAGCACCGCCCAGCGGTCGATATCTCCGATCGTATAACCAACCACCGTCGGTTTCCCGGTGGTTCCTGAAGATGCGTGCAGCCGGCCAAGTTCGTTGACCGGAGAGGTGAACATGCCAAAGGGGTAGCGATCGCGAAGATCGGTTTTCACCGTAAAGGGAAAGTGCTTTAGATCAGTCAGCGAACCAAGCCTGTCAGGCGCCACACCAGCACTGTCAAAGGCCTGGCGATAATGCGGCACATTTTCAAAGGCCCTTGACAGGCTCCAGCGCAATCGTTCGAGTTGCAAATCGGCAATTGCCGTGCGCGAAAGCGTTTCCGTTTCCGGCTCAAACATAAAGTCACTTGCTCTTGTATTCATTCCAGTCTCCCCAAATTCTTGATCGATATGGCGCTCATGAAAGCGTCCAGCCCGGCTGCACCCCACGGGCGCCCTTGCCCGCACCCCGCCCCGGCACATGCTTGATCGCATAGCCTTGATTGTAGGACGCACGGGTGATCAGCGCATATTTGAATGTCCAGCCGGTAATGGCCGCAAGCAACCCGCCGACTACTCCGGCAAACGGCAACACGATACCGACCGCCACAATGACCGCAATCGGTAATTGGGTGTGGAAGGTCAGATTTAACACTCCCTGATCAAGCGCCTTAAATGTTTCGACCGGAGCGCCTCTTTTACCCAGCGCCGTTCGGTAATTTCGCCACGCCACATGTCGAATTACAAGCAATATCAACAGCCCAATCAAGGCCAATTGCGCCAATGATGGTGTCACATCGTCAGCCACTTGCACCAGACCGGCAATCGCGGCAAGAATGCCCACTCCTTCGCTCAATCCTGTTGCCATAATCAGTTGCACAATACCCGGCTGCCGCCAGGCCGGAATACCCTTTGCGGCGCGCAGGATCATCCCCTGACAATAAATAAACGCCAAGCCTAAAAGCGCCGCCAACAACCAGATAATCGTCCAGGATGACCATACCGACACTAATCCCAACGCCAGGAAGGGCGGTGCGACCATCGCTTCGCGGGTCATCCACGACCGTTTTGCATGTAGATAGACATTCATAAACCGCCACGGTCTGCCGATCTCAAGCCAGACGAAAAACAATCCCGTGGCAACGAACACAAGCGCGATCAGGCCGACGAGAGCCGGTGGCTTACCAATCAAACCGACAAGTGATGCTGCTATAAACAGGCCGGCACCTGTCCCTCCAAGGATAAAGTTGATCGCTGCCCGCCAGTCCCAGTGGGTCTGCAGCTTGGGCGCAACGCCGGCCATGCCCACAGGGTCAGCCACCATTTGCGCCGCTTTTGGCAGCTCCTCCTCCTCGCCATCCCAGATATAGTGAAATCCGGGGGCCGTGCTCAGCTCTTGGTGCATAGTGAAGCTGTTATTTTCAGCCAAAAGACGCGAGACATTGCTGTCTGGATTATCCATATCGCCGAAATGCAAGGCATCAGCAATACACGAATTGACACAGGCAGGCGTCGCCTCGTGGTCGATACCCGGTGTCAGGCCCTGTTCCAGACCAGGATCTATACGATCGATGCAAAAGGTACATTTTTGCGCCACGCCGCGGCGTTCCAATCGCTCGGCCACCTGTTCGTGCCGCATCGATTTCCCACCACCAAAGGCAATATTCGGCGTGTCGACCCTAAAGCGTGCCTGATAGGGACAAGCAACTGCACAATAGGCGCAACCAATGCACAATTCATAATCGATAGTGACAATGCCGTCTTGCCGCTTGCCGGTGGCTGTAGACGGGCAAACATCAAGACATGGTGGATCGGCACAATGCATACATCCAACCGGCATGAATGTACGGGTGACATCGGGAAATTCGCCCGCTTCGATGTCGAGTACCTTGCGCCATTGCACACCGGGAGCCGTCGCATTCGCCTGTTTGCAGGCCGATGTGCAGGTCTGGCACCCGACACAGCGGGTGAGATCGGCAACCATTGCCCAGCGGGTCATCATGATCCTCCCACTGGATTTATCGCGACCTTGACCAGATCAGCGCCCGAACCGGTCGCATCGGTCAGCTCCAGTATCATCGGCGTCAGCGCATTCATGCTCACCACGTTGAGGTCCTTGGCATAGGGCGTTGCCCAATGGTCGAACTGGCCGATCATCAACAGGGTATCGGGTCTTATGCCGTGTCGCAGGACCAATGTTCCGCTGGTTTTTGCTACCGGCGATGATATTTCAACCGGGTCACCCTCTTTCAAGCCGAGTTTTTGGGCCGCCTTGGGGTTCATGATGATGCCGCCATGGCCGACAATATTGGAGGCGACTTCGTGAATCATCTGCAGCCCCGCATTGCCGCCCCACGAATACTGCATCGACCGCGCGGTCAAAAGCCAGAATGGATAATCGCCGATATCCACCTTGAAATGATCGCTTAGTGCGTCTTCCCACAGGCCAGGAAGATCGGTCCAGTGCGGCATCGGCTCATATTCCTTCAACTGCCGGTCCCACCAGTTGATGCCATGCTCATGCAGGCGGGCCTCCAGTTCCTTGCCGACCCGGAAAAGCCGCTCCTGATAGGGCATTTCAAAGCGCAGGCTTTGGGCCACCATTTCGGGGTATAGATACCACCGTTGCCGGTTGAACTTTTTCACCCGAAAACCGTTTTCACGGAAATAGTCAAGACCGCCGCTTTCCCGGCCATCGGTTACCTCGGCACTGGCGGCCTGGCAAACGGCCTGCCAGATGTCCTCAACGCTGTGGACTTCATCCAAGGCAAGGGAAAAATCGTAGTTTTTACCGGCAAGACCGACCCCGGCTGCACCCCGGTTGATGGCCTTGTTATAGGGTTCCAGCAGCCCGGTGCGGCGGGCAAGTTCGGATGAAATCCATGTGAAGTCTTTTGCCTCTCCCTGGGGTTTTGCAGCCGGATTGCGCAGGGCAAATCCCTGATAATCCCAAAACTGCTCGATATATTTCGACCCGCCAATGCGGATCAGCTGCAACCCTTCGAGATCGGTGCATTCAGGCAGCAGGATATCCGCCATATGATTGGTTTCATCATGGGTATAAGCAAAGCACACGGTGAAGGGAAATTTGGCCATCACATCGGCCAGCGCATTGGTATCCCAAAACGAAATCGCCGGATTGGTGCGGTAGACAAACCACACATCCGGCTGTGTCGGTGTCGGCAGATTGTCAAAACCCTGTTGCTGCGCCATCCAGGCAAGATGGGTGGGGCCAAGCGCCTGGCTCCACGGTGAATTGGCCGCAAGCGGCACCAGCGTTTGATGGGCGTGGCGCGAGGGAGAATTGGAAACCCAGCCTTCCTTGCTGGTCGGGTTCAATGGATAGTGCATAAAACCATCGGGGCCTGGCGTAACACTGCTCCAGCGGTTATCGGCAGGCCGGTTGAGGCGCACGGTAGTACCCAGCGTTCCGCCCGGCACCTCAAGCGATCCTATCAGGCAGGCCAGCAATGTTCTGCCCCAACAGCACTCATAACCACCCCAGCCATTGTTGACGGTCTTGCCCAGGGTAATACCAACCGGGCGATAGGGCATCTCCATGCCTTCGATTTCAATCGTTTCGCCGATATGGGCATGGTCGAGATATTGACCCGAAACCGAGCGGATGGTGGCGGCACTTACGTCGCAGATATCGGCCGCCCATTCGGGTGTATAGGTTTTGACATGATCGACCAGATGGGCGAATGCCGGCTGACATTCGATGTCCTTATGCTGCCAGGTTTTGTCGTCTGGCCCCTGTTCCTCGCCCGAAACGGTAAAAGACCCTTCAAGAGCCGGGTCGATTTCAGGAGTATCAAACGCCACTGTTCTTTTGGAATTCAAATCCAAAATCAATGGTTTGCCTGTGTTTACGTCACGCAAAAAATAACCATTGGGCCCGATCAGATAGGGCGATGACGTGCGGTCCTTCAAAAACGGAATATCAAGCCGCGAGCGGTCTTCCTCGTGCAGCACCACATTGAGCATGGCGAACATGAATGCCGCATCGGTTTTGGGCCGGATCGGTATCCATTCTGCCGAACAGGCGCCGGTGACGGAAAGATGGGGTTCAATCTGTATACGCTTGGCACCCCGGCCACGCGCATCGGCATGGCGTTTCACCCCGCACACACCACCCGACGCTTCCGTATTGGTGCCAAACGAAATGACCAGCTCACTAAGCGGCGTATCGGGTGAAACGGTAAAGGCGCGATGCCATAGCTCGCCATAAAGATGCTCGGAGTGATAGCATTTGACGCCCTGCCCGCTGCCAAAGCTCATGTCGACCGGGCCCCACGCAGCAAGAAATGCAGGAAACGTTCCCATATAAGAGGTCGGTGTTCCACCGCCACCAAAACTTGCAGCCACCCTTGGAAAGCCGGAGGCATCGCTCAAACCTTCTTGGCGCGCTTTGTTCAGCTTCTGTGCAATGGTATCGAGGGCTTCATCCCATGAGACCGGGACAAATTTCGGATCCTCATCCCTGCCCTTTTTCGGGTTGGAACGCTTCATCGGTGTCAGCACGCGATGCGGATTATAGGTCTTTTGAATGAGACCATAAGCCTTGACACAGACCCTGCCACCGGCGGGATGGATTTCAGCGGCCGAAAAATTTGGCCCGACCTGGGTGGCAACGCCGTCCTTGACATTAATCTTTAAAAGATCAGGCCCGGCCACACACTGGTAGCAATAACTTGATACCTCTTGCGTCTTGCCTTTGTCCGGTTTGGCCATAATTGACTTTCCTGTCAGCTTGCGGCTTCGGCCTGTTTTTGTGCCTTGGCCAGCAATCTCTGTTTGGTTTTTTCAACGCCGACAACAAAACGAACGTGACGACCGGCGCAAATGGTGTCGAGTGAGTCGCTGGCCGATATGTCGAATACAACTTTTGGCCCGTCAACTTCTACGATGGTGGCCGATATTGTTGCATTCATGCCGAGCAACGTTGGTGCAAGGTGCTTGATCGCAACTTCAAATCCAACCGAATCCTGATCATCGCCAACATGTTCTTTTATCAGATCACGACAAGTCTGCTCGATATCCTGAACCAGAGCGGGAGTGGCGTAGACCCGGGCATCCTCCCCCATGAAACCTATGGTCCGGTCCCGGTCAACCAAAACCGTTACCTTGGTTGAGACACCTGCCTCAAGTGATCCGCTCATCAATTTTCTCCGTCGCTAAATACGTATACACGTACCATATTACATATTTTGACAAATTTGGGAACATGATTCCGATAGGATTTTTTATCTTTCCCCTATGACGGTAATTTTCGAGCTGCGAATGGCGTACCAATTATAGGCCATAATATTTCAAGGCCATTCCCGCAGTTGGCTAGATCAACCCGGATTGAGGCGCTGAGCGTATCTCTCGGTTAAATCATGTCGCGCTGGAACGAGTTGCCGCGCAAATAGTAAAATGGCACTTTTACCGCCGGGTCGAGTTCCGGATCATGCTTGAGGCGCTCTTCCAGCTCGCTGATGACAGTTCTGGTAATACGTGGCAGTTCCAGATTACGTGCCTCGTCAAAGCCTAGCCAGCAAATCTCTTCCAATTCGCCGGACGGCCCGTGACCATCGGGCAGACGGTCGGCGATCTCGCTGGCAAACGCGACAAAAAACCAGGCATCGAACCGACGTGGGCGGCGCGGCGGGGTTATAGCGCGCGCCACCACTCGTAGATTGGCAATGTGGGGGGCAATGCCGCGCTCTGCAAACGCGGCCCAGTGCTGGTGGTTGGTTTGAAAACCGGTCTTGCGGCCAATAAACAATCCGGCTTCTTCGTATGTCTCGCGTATTGCTGCCATTGCAAGCGCCCGGGCGCGGCGCGGCGAAGACCGGCCTTTCATTTTGGCGATCAGCTTTGCTTCCACCTCGGGGTGAAGATTGTCGGGTGTCGGAATTGAGCCATCGCTTTTATCTACACGGCCTCCTGGAAAGACAAATAGTCCCGGCATAAATTTGTGCCGCATATGGCGGCGGCCCATGACAATGCGGTGATTCCCGGGATTTCCATCGACAATGATGAGAGTGGCGGAATCCTTTGGCCTCATATTGGGTTGGCCATGCACATTCTTATGATTGGTAATTTCGTCGATTTGCTGGCGCGTCAGGTCCTTCATCAGTACAGTCGATCCTCGTCGTTTGCGGCACTAAAATTGTCACCTTCACCAAAACCGTGCATCCTGAGCGCCCACTGCATGCCGACCACAGCACCCTTGAATGGTTGCAACAAAATAAGGCTCATGATGATTGCCATCGGTATCCAGATAGACAGATGCAACGCGTGCGAAAGATCCGTCGAACGCTCTACCATCAGCATCATGGCAACAACAATATGCCCGACAACAAATATGGTCACATAGGGCGGAAAATCGTCGGCCCGGTGGTGAGAAAGCTCTTCGCCACATTCATTACACGTGTCGCAAACCTTAAGGTATGCATTAAACGCCGCACCCTTGCCGCATGACGGGCATTTTCCCACAAATCCTCTGTTCATTGACTGCACAAGCGATCTTGCCGGTTCACTGGAAAACTGTGGCAATTGAACTTCCTATCTTCGCTTCCTGCCCGGTGGCGGCCCTTTGTGAGGAAAACGCCGATGTGCATGACGTGCACCAACACGTCTTGAGCGCGGCAACGCGGATGACTTCTTGCCCTGGCTTAGCATTTCAAACCTCAGCGCACCAGCCAAAGGCGCTGCCTCGATCAGTTTTACTTCCACCCGGTCACCCATTTGAAACGACATGCCCGAATGTTCGCCGACCACCGCATGTGCCGTTTCGTTGTAAACAAAATACTCCTCGCCAAGTTCGGATATCGGCACAAATCCATCCGCACCCGTCTCCTCAAGCGTAACAAACAGGCCTGCGCGGGTCACCCCGTTGATACGAGCGGCAAACTGAGCATTGATGTGGCTTGCCATGTGGGCAGCAATCAACCGGTCAATGGTTTGCCGCTCGGCTTTCATCGCCCGGCGCTCGGTCTCGGAAATTGCTGCCGCAACCTCATCGAGACCGGCTTCCTCCTGCCGCGTCAAACCACCCTCCCCCAAAGCAAGGGCACTCACCAATGCGCGATGAACGATCAAATCGGCATAGCGGCGAATTGGCGAGGTGAAATGCGCATAGCGCTGCAGATTGAGGCCGAAATGACCGATGTTTTGCGGGCTGTACTCCGCCTGGCTCTGGCTACGCAACACGACCTGATTTACCAGTTCCTGGCTATCCTTGCCTTCGACCTTGTTCAGAATCTGGTTGAAATGGTGCGGGCGCAAACTGCCGCCTTTAACCAGCGACAGGCCCAGCGTCTTGAGAAACTCGCGTAGCGATTCCAGTTTGGCAAGCGAAGGTGCATCATGAATGCGATAAATCAGCGCATGCCGCCGTCGCTCCAGCGTTTCTGCCGCAGCGACATTGGCCTGGATCATGAATTCCTCGACCAGCTTGTGGGCATCAAGCCGCGGTGGCACCTCGACCCTGGCTACAGTGCCGTCCTTTTTGAGGATAATCTTGCGTTCCGGTAAATCGAGATCGAGCGGTGCGCGTTCGCTGCGCCCTTTAAGTAGACAATTATAAGCCGCCCAAAGCGGCGTCAGCACAGGCTCCAGCAAAGGAGCGGTCTTTTCGTCCACCGCATTGTCTATCGCTGCCTGCGCTTGAACATAGGCAAGTTTTGCCCGACTACGCATCATGATGCGATGAAACCTGTGGGAGAGTTTCTTTCCTGCCGACGAAAATACCATTTCAACGGCAATCGCCGGTCGGTCCTCGTTTTCCTTGAGCGAACACAGATCGTTGGAAATCACCTCCGGCAACATTGGTACGACCCGGTCAGGAAAATAAACCGAATTACCGCGTTTGAGCGCCTCTTGATCGAGCGTTGAACCGGGCCGCACATAAAAGGATACATCGGCAATCGCCACCGTGACCCGAAAACCGCCCGGGTTTTCCCGGCTATCGTCCTCGACCGCATAAATGGCGTCATCGTGGTCCTTGGCGTCGGCCGGATCGATGGTAATGAGCGGCCGCTCGCGCCAGTCCTGGCGCCCATCTATTTCTGCCGCACGGGCCTTTTTAGCCTCATCAATCACCTGGTCAGGAAAAATATGGGGAATATCGTTGGCATGAATGGCGATCATCGAGACAGCCTTTTCGCTGTCCATGCGGCCAATTACCCTGATAATGCGCCCCTGTTGGCGGCCATGACGCCCGGCCCGAGTTGACTGTACTTCGACCAAATCGCCATAAGTTGCATCACCATCGTCGTCGGCGTTGATCTCCATTTCGCGTTGCCGTCGCTCGACCGGCTCAATCCATCCACCACCGGTCCGGCTGCCATCTTGATGGCTGCGATAAACACCCAGCACCGCATCTTTCGGGCTATCGAGTATCTTGATGACGTGGGCGCTGTATTGAATGCCCTTTGGTCCCGTTCTCTCGATACGGGCGAGCACCCGGTCGCCAACACCGGCAACCTTCCTGCGATTTGTGCTGCGTCTTTTGCCGCTGTCGCGTCGGATCGAAACCAACGGTGCTTCTTCTTCCAAGCCACCCTCATTGGGTGACCATTGAGCCGGTTTGGCCAATAGCCCGCCATCCCGATCCCTGGTGATGATGTTGAGCACGGTCACCGGCGGCAGTTCGCCTGGCGTCGTAAATCCTCTGCGTGATTTTTGCAATAATCCGTCCTGTTGCAATTGCCGAAGCAGGGCTTTGAACGGTTTGCGCCGATCGCCCGATATTTTGAAAGCCCGCGCGATATCGCGCTTACTGGTCCGGGTCGGGTTTTCAGCCACATAGGCCAGAATCTCATCCCTCCCCGGCAGCAACTTTTTGCCAGATTTTGCGATGGAGGATTTGTGCTTTCTGGCCAAGGTCAGCCTTCACCGGCCTTGCTGGTTGCCGGTTTACGTCTTGCAGCCGGTTTCTTTGCCGCGGTTTTTTTTGTTGCAGGTTTTTTTGCCGTCGTTTTTCTTGCCGGCTTTCTGCCACCCTTTGCCGCCTTTGCGGCAATCAGTTCGAGCGCTTCTTCCAAAGTAACAGATTGGGGTTCCTTGCCCTTGGGCAGTGTCGCATTAATCCTGGCGTGCTTGACATAAGGGCCATAGCGGCCATCCATCACCGCGACGGGACCGCCAAGATCAGGATGCTCACCCAGTTCTTTCAAGGTAGCAGCAGCGCGCCGGCCACCGCCTTGGGCTGCCTTTTCCGCAATAACGGTGACAGCCCGATTGAGCCCTACAGTAAACACATCTTCCACGGTTTCGAGATTGGCATAAACGCCATTGTGCAAAACGAACGGCCCGTAGCGGCCGATGCCTGCAGAAATATCCTTGCCGGATTCCGGGTGCTTGCCAACCAGGCGTGGCAACGCCAGCAATTGTAGCGCTTTTTCATAGTCGATCGTATCGGGTGCCCAGCCCTTTGGCAGGCTGGCGCGTTTGGCCTCTTTGCCTTCGCCGCGCTGTACATAGGGGCCGAATCGACCGGTTCTAAGAGAAATATCCTCCTCGGTTTCCGGGTCCTGGCCCAGTACCTCGGGCCCCTCATTTGCCGCTTTGGCGGCTTCTTCACCTTCGGCGCCCAATTGACGGGTGAACTTGCACTCGGGATAGTTCGAACAGCCGATAAAGGCGCCGAATTTTCCTACCTTCAAGCTGAGATTTCCCGCGCTGCACAAGGGGCACACGCGCGGATCGCTGCCATCTTCTTTCTCCGGGAAGGCAAGAGGCCCAAGTGCCTCGTTGAGCGTGTCGAGAACCTGTGTCACCCTGAGATCCTTGGTCTCATCAACCGAGGCGGAGAATTCCTTCCAGAAATCCCGCAGCACATCTTTCCATTGCAAATCACCGGCGGAAATCCGGTCGAGTTTTTCTTCCAAATCGGCGGTGAAATCATATTCCACATAGCGATCGAAAAAACTCTCAAGAAACGATGTTACGAGACGCCCTTTGGCCTGCGGGACCAACCGTCGTTTGTCGATGATCACATAATCGCGGTTCTCCAGTGTCGCCAGCGTTGCCGCATAGGTCGATGGTCTGCCGATACCAAGTTCTTCCATTTTCTTGATTAGCGAGGCTTCCGAATAGCGCGCTGGCGGTTCGGTGTGGTGCTGGGTCGCTTCTACTTTTTCCCGACGCAAAGCCTCACCATCCGAAATTGGCGGCAATTGCTTGTCCTCGTCCTTGGCTTTTTTGGACTCAGGCGCCTGATACAATTTTAAAAATCCATCAAACTTGATCACCGACCCGTTGGCCCGCAGCATGGCGCGTTTTTGTTCATTCAAAGCCTCAATATCAACGGTCGTTCTTTCAATCAACGCCGAGGCCATTTGGCTTGCTACCGTGCGTTTCCAGATCAATTCATAGAGCCGTGCCTGATCCTTCTCCAGGAATTTTGCCATGTCCTTTGGATGGCGGCTAAGATTGGTGGGGCGGATAGCCTCATGCGCTTCCTGGGCGTTTTTTGCTTTCGAGGTATAGTGGCGCGGTTTTTCCGGCAGATAGATGGCGCCGAAATCAGCCTGGATCAATTCGCGCGTCTGGCTGATTGCCTCCGGCGCAATCTGCACGCCATCGGTTCTCATATAGGTAATCAGTCCGGTGGTTTCACCACCAATTTCCGTTCCCTCGTAGAGCCTTTGTGCCACCTGCATGGTGCGCGAGGCAGAAAACCCGAGTTTGCTCGAAGCCTCCTGCTGCAGGGTCGAGGTGGTAAACGGCGCATAGGGGTTGCGTCTGGTGGGTTTTGCCTCAACTGAAGCCGCTTTAAAGCTTGCAGCCATAAGCATTGTGCGAATTGTATTGGCCTGTTCTTTGTTCTTAACGTCGAGACGGCCCAGCTTGTCACCCTCGAACTCGGTGACCCGGGCTTCGAATTCAGCTTCCGCCGCATTCGACAATGTCGCAATGATAGCCCAGTATTCTTGCGACTTGAACCGCTCAATCTCGTTCTCACGCTCGCACACAAGACGCAACGCGACCGACTGAACCCTGCCAGCGGAACGTGCGCCAGGCAGCTTGCGCCATAGCACCGGGGAAAGAGTGAAGCCGACCAGATAATCGAGCGCTCGCCTGGCCAAATATGCATCAACCAGGGGTGCATCAATGTCGCGGGGATTGTCGATCGCATCCAGCACCGAACGCTTGGTGATTGCGTTGAAAACCACCCTTTGAACAGGTTTGTCGCCGATCGCTTTCTTGTCCTGCAGCACCTGCAAAACATGCCATGATATCGCCTCGCCTTCACGGTCCGGGTCGGTGGCGAGGATTACTTTGTCAGCCCCTTTGACGGCTTTTGTTATCTCATTTAGCCGGGATCGCGCTTTGCCATCAACAGCCCACGACATGGCGAAATCCTCATCAGGCAGGACAGAGCCGTCTTTGGGTGGCAAATCACGAACATGACCATATGAAGCGATGACCTTGTAGTTGGGGCCCAGATATTTGTTGATAGTCTTGGCTTTGGCGGGCGATTCAACGATGACAACGTTCATGCTCTACTTTGTCCTTGAAAATCTTATGACTGGAATTCGACT
This sequence comes from Rhizobiaceae bacterium, assembly GCA_965248135.1. Classification (GTDB taxonomy): domain Bacteria; phylum Pseudomonadota; class Alphaproteobacteria; order Rhizobiales; family Rhizobiaceae; genus SZUA-100. The sequence continues at coordinate 104,910 of CBDFIN010000010.1, forward strand.
GTTAAGCGCAGAATGCAGGTGAATGTCCAGTCGAAATTACTTAGGGTGCGGCATTTCACCGTGCTGTTTGGTCGTGTTTCACAACCCCGTTCCCCAAAAAGCCCTTTATGGTTGCATTGTTGGTGTATGCACTTTTTGATATTGACGGCAAATTTGAATCCTCTATACCTTTAGGGGGAAGCTGAAAATTGAAAAGTATTCAATGATCTGTCAGGAACCTATTATGAAGAACAAAGCCGGGACCAACCCGACATTTTCGTATATCAAAAATATGCTTACCGAATTGCGCATTCTAAGCGAGAACGAAGGTGCGCCCGTGCTCGCTTATCTTATCGAAATGGCGGCTATCGAAGCGACTGATCTGGCCAGTGGCATTAATGCGCCTACAAAACCGAATGGTGACAGCGGCAACGGTATTGCGAGTGTGTCCAGCTGAGTGCGGAAAATCGAGTCCGTACCGCTTCTTTTGAGTGTGATCGACCGACAAATCAAAGAACAGATCAACGGTACTCGCTGGCTCTTTCTGTTCTCCAGATCGCAAGATCTACAACTTGTGGTGGTTCGCCACCATGTTTTTTCCAACTATCAACGGCCCAATCATCCCCATTTTTATCCCGGATGACGGCAGTCTTGTGCGGATAGCGCCCATCAAACAAAAATCCGCGGCCGGCGATGCGTCGCGGTTGGTGGTGCTTCAGCAAGCCTTCTTTTTCCAGAAACTGAAGAAACGCCAACGTGTTGGAAGATTCGTCCACACAGTCCATCTGACCGCGTATGCCACGGTCGCGCTGATAGGAAAGCCTTGTATCACGGCGCATTTTGAGCTTTTGCTGGCCCAGTTGCTCTTTCCAGGCAACCAGCTCAGCAAGCGCCAGCCGCTCCGCGCCCGCATCTTGTACCGTGGCATCCAGAACCGAGCGTATTTTATTCATATCTGAAGCGGAAAATGCCAGCTTCTGCCTATAAATGCAGCCAAACCCGGAACAAACCTGCACGAATTTTTCAGCATTGAAATTGCTGGTGCTGCTGCTCGACTGACACGCTGACAATGACACAGCGCCAATACCGATAATTATCAATAATTTTGAAATTAAAGTCATGGTGACAAATCTCATCGGATTTTGAATTCGATTAAATAACAAAACAGGGAAGCGATTCCAGACGCCCACACAACCACGTCTTATCAATCCCGTTGCCGGATGTCATCTAACGTTCTATTTACCGGGAATGAAAAAATCATCCATCCACGTAATCGGCGGTGGTCTCGCCGGATCCGAAGCCGCCTGGCAACTGGCCTGCAATGGTTTGCCGGTAGTGCTGCATGAAATGCGCCCGATTCGGGGAACCGACGCGCATCAAACAGATGGTCTTGGCGAACTGGTCTGTTCTAATTCTTTCCGCTCAGATGACGCCGAACAAAACGCTGTCGGATTGTTGCACGAAGAAATGCGACGCGCTGGATCTTTGATCATGCGCGCTGCCGATAAAAACAAAGTGCCGGCGGGCTCAGCGCTTGCGGTCGATCGTATCGGTTTTTCCAAAACGGTCGAACGGGCGCTTTCAACCCATGCCAATATTGAAATCAAGCGGGAGGAAGTTGACACCTTGCCGCCGAAGGAATGGGCCAACACCATTATCGCCACCGGGCCGCTGACCGCGCCTCTATTGGCCGAAGCGATCAGAAAGGAAACCGGCGAAGAGGCGCTTTCATTTTTCGACGCCATTGCGCCAATAATCCATTTTGATTCAATTGATTTCGACAAGGCCTGGTTTCAGTCACGCTACGACAAGATCGGCCCAGGCGGCACCGGCAAGGATTACATCAACTGTCCGCTCGACAAAGTGCAGTATGAGCAATTTATCGATGCGCTATTGGCGGGTGAAAAAACCAGCTTCAAAGAGTGGGAGGACACGCCCTATTTCGATGGCTGTCTGCCGATCGAGGTGATGGCGGCACGCGGGCGCGAGACCTTGCGTCATGGGCCGATGAAGCCGATGGGACTGACAAATTCGCACCAGCCGGATCAAAAACCCTATGCAGTGGTGCAGCTGCGCCAGGACAATGCGCTCGGTACGCTTTATAATATGGTGGGGTTTCAAACCAAACTGAAATATGGTGCACAAAAGGAAGTTTTTCAGGCAATTCCAGGACTTGAAAATGCCGAATTTGCCCGTCTTGGTGGCCTGCACCGCAATACTTTTATCAATTCACCGATGCTATTGGACAATACCTTGCGGCTGAAATCGCGCGCCGATATCCGCTTTGCCGGCCAGATCACCGGCTGTGAGGGTTATGTTGAATCGGCCGCAATCGGGTTGTTGACCGGCTTGTTTGCCGCAGCCGATTGGCGAGGTGAGCCACCTTCCCCGCCGCCTGAAACAACCGCCTTCGGTGCACTGCTCAATCACATCACCAAGGGCCACATCGCCTGGGAAGCCGAGATGGGCAAGCGCTCGTTTCAGCCGATGAATATTAATTTTGGCCTGTTTCCGCCGGTGGAAATCGTCAAACCCGAAGGGGTCAAACGCTTTCGCGGCAAGGGCAAGGCAATTGTCAAACGGCGCACTATTTCCGTAAGGGCCTTGAACGATTTAGCTGATTGGCTCGCCTCACTGCCAGTCACCGCTGCGCAAGAACAGCGATCCGGTTCCTGATTGCAGCTCTTTTTTTGAACCTGACTTGAAATTCAGATAGCGGGGCACAAGGGCCAGTTTTTTATCTCCCGATGAAAGCACAACAACCAAAGCTTCAGAAACGCTGGATTTAACTGACATTTCGTCCCACAGCGGTGGCAGCGAAAATCTGGTCGATGCCCGCCCGAATGATGTAAATTGCGTTAGTGCTTGCTATGACCGTCAGGTCAGCTTGTAATTGTGTTTTTGCCTTTGGGTAAAACGAAAAGTCTGAATGGAAAAGATCAAATCCCTCAACGGATACCAGTTTGGCGGCTAAATTGAAGTTATGGTTTTCTTTTTCCTGCCTCGCGGCAGAAACCTCAAATGCCTTTTCCAGCCTCGCCTGCAGTTTCCATTTTGTATCCCCATCCACCGGTTTAAACGGATTGCCTTGCGGGTCTTTCACAACCCCTTCAAGCGCCCGCAATGCCGCCAGCGCTGGATATATTTTCTCCCTGTTGAGAGTATTTATGTCGATCCGGTCAGCGATATCAAAATTGGCAACAATTGCGGCGATGACAACAGCAATGGCTGTCAACGGAAACCGCTGCACACCGTCTATTGCGGCACCCAGGAGGGTTTGCATTAACCTGCCAATCATGATGTTCTGCCGAAACGGATAAAATTATTCACCGGCGTCAACAGCAGCGACAACGGGCAATCCCGGTCTACCCGCTTCCGCCGGATGGCGGCGCACATAGGCCTGTTTGAGCGCATCGGAACCGAGCGTTTCGCCATCATGGCGCCAACCCGGCGGTTTGACCAGATAACGCAGCCTTTGCCCGAAACGCAGCCCTGGCTGGGTTGCATCGCGGAACATGGCAATCCACTCGTGGAACGCCACCTTGACGGGATTGTAGGTACCGATGTTTTTCACGATGCCATAGCGCGGCGCATCTTCGATAAGCTCAGGCACAAAAGTGCCAAACATCTTGTCCCAGATGATCAGCGTACCGGCGTAATTGGCGTCGAGATAACGCGGATTGGTGGCATGATGCACCCGGTGGTGCGACGGTGTATTCATCATCACCTCAAACCAGCGTGGCATCTTATCTATCGTCTCGGTATGAATCCAGAACTGATAGACGAGATTAAAACCATAGGTGAAGGCGATAAAGGCCGGGTGAAAACCAAGCAGCACCAAGGGTGTCTGCAATAGCACCATACCGGTAAACTGGCCCGTCCACGACTGGCGCAACGCAGTTGAAAGATTGTAGTGCTGGCTTGAATGATGGACGATGTGCTCGGCCCACACCCAGCGAACCCGGTGGGCGATGCGGTGATACCAATAGTAGCGCAAATCATCAATGACAAAGCACAAAAGTCCCGCCCACCATTCATATGGCAGGGTGAGAAACCGGAACTGATAGACAAACATCAAAACGGCAAAACCGATAAAACCGAACAACATGCCGGCGACCACATTTCCAACGCCCATCAACAGGCTGGTCAAGGTGTCGCGGGTCTCAAACACACCGCGGCGATCAAACCGCCGGATAACCAGCAACTCAAGCAGGATCAACGCTACAAAAGCCGGTATCGCCAGTTGGGTAACACTTGGAAAATCAGGCAAAGTCTGGGTCATGAGGCACCTCTTCTTCGCCAAACCGCGCCAACCGGTAGACAATTTTGTCGGCGACCTGTTCGTCCGTCGCCAGGAAGCGAATTCGGGGCACGGTTAATTCATCCAGATCGATTTCTATCATATCGCCGTTTTGTGTTATCGAGCCGGTAATGTGGGTCGGCATCAAGCGGGTATAACAATGCAAACCCATCGTTGCGACAACGCCAGCCTTGCAGTTTTTGTTGTCAAGCAACAGGGCAACATCATGGTCGTTCGACAAATACATCTCATCGACAACGAAATCGGGAAAATCGGTTAAAAAACGAGCCGTTACCATTTCTTCATTGTCCAGCTTAATGCGCCTCGAGCCGCCGGTCCAGTGCACCAAGGCGACGACCAGCAAAACCCCGACAAAAACCAAAACCACTAAAACTTCAAGCGGCATCGTCAGTAATCTCCCTTCCGCGCCGAACGCCAGATGGTAATTTGCTTTCGCCATTGGGCAATGTCAACGGGCTGACTTGCCGCACGCGCGCCGGCATTTTCAAAGGCCTTGCAATAGCCGGGCGCCAGACAAAGGGGCAGGAAGATCGGGCGCAGATAATCTTCCAGTGCAACAGCATGCCGTTTGTATTCACCCAAATGGTGGTGCGCCAGTTTTGCCAGCGCCCGCACCATATCGCCATGCACCGGTGTCGGTTGACTGGAGAAGAATTCAGCCACTGCGGCGCTATTGAGCATCTCACGCGGCACCAGGCAGCGTTGAGAGGCGCGCTGCATCGGCAATGACTTGAGGACCCTGATAATGGTCCAGACCATTCCGGCATGGCCGGCGCAATAATCAACCGGCGATTTGCCATCGCTCCCGGCGGTTAGCGCTGCCAAATTAAACAGCACCGAACAGGTTTCGCCGGCATAGGTTTCGAACCCATTCATGTCGCCCATCGGATCGTTATAAAGATCGAAAACCCGCGCATCGAGATAGGAGAGTAAGGTCGAAATCGGCAATCTGTGCTGGTCTATGGCAAAAAGAAGCTCGTTCGAAAGCGGGTTGGAGAGCGCCTCGCCCTTTCGCTCCCCGCCAATGACGTCTCGCCACCATTGCAGCCGAATTTCTCCCATCATCGGTTCATTGACCATGGCTGGAATCCCGGCAATTTCTGCATCAAACGCATAGAGCGCCGTGACCGAACGGCGAATTCGTTTCGGTAAAAACAGTGTACACAGATAGCGATCAACATCGCGGGTACGCAGGTGGTTGAGGCAATAGGCTTCGCTGGGTTGACTATTCATCGGTGACTATCGCCCGAGGCAAATCATCGCTCAACGGCAATCAGTGCGGCGGCGACTGCCCTTTCTTCCGATAACAGCACGTTGAATGTGCGCACGGCGGCACCGGTGCTCATCGGCTCGCAGATGATTGAAAGATCGCGGAAAAACTGCCGCATCTCCTGCGACAACGGCACGATATCCGACCCCGTTCCAACCAGCAGCACTTCGATTACCGTGGCCTCCTGCTCTACTCGGGCAAAATACTGGTTCGAGAACGTTTCGGCCGTGTCAACATTCCAGCCATAAATACCGCTGGGTAGACAAAGGATGCTGCCTTGATGGGACATGCCGGCAAATCGAAAGCCGCCATCACCATAGGCTTCCACCGCAGCCCTTGAGGGGAAATGCGCTTCGTGCATTTCAAGGCCGATTTGCGGCGGAGTTTCAGCGGCAGACATTACCCCTTCCTATTGCACTTCCTGTGCTTCCTGCCCGGTATAGGGCGATGGATCCTCCCGGTCCATGGCACCAGGCCGCAGATTGAACAGGATCAACAAAGGTGCTGCGATGAAAATAGACGAATAGGTGCCGACAAAGACACCGAAGATCATGGCGAAGGTAAAGGATGCCAGCACCTCGCCGCCGAAGAAATAGAGCGCGGCAAGCGCCAACAGGGTTGTCAACGAGGTCAGCACCGTGCGCGACAGGGTGTGATTGATTGACATATCAAGCAGCTCGGAGATCGACATCTTCTTATATTTGCGCAAGTTCTCCCTGATGCGGTCATAGACCACCACCGTATCGTTGAGCGAATAACCAACAATGGTGAGAATTGCCGCGATAGAAGAAAGATTGAATTCCAGCTGCAATACCGCAAACATGCCGATGGTCAGGATTACATCGTGGGTCGTCGCCATGATTGCGCCAACGGCAAATTGCCACTCAAAGCGGAACCAGATATAGGCCATAATCGCCAACAACGCCGCCAACACCGCGATGGAGCCGGCCTGCGCTAGTTCACCCGAGACGGTCGGGCCAACAACCTCAACCCGGCGGAACTCATAGTCCGCCTCAAGCGCGGAGCGCACATTGGCGACAACGGTCTGTTCGGCGTTTTCGCCGGCGTCCTGCGATTCGACCCTGATCAGGGCCTCTTTGGGAGAACCAAACTCCTGCACCTGAACATCACCGAGATTGAGTTCACCCAGTGCCGCGCGGATAGCGCCGACATCGGCTTTTTCCTGTTTAGCCTGCACCTCCAGCAATGTACCGCCCTGGAAATCGATGCCCAGGTTTAGCCCGATACCGACAAACAGGCCCAGCGACACCAACAGCGCGATGGCAGAACCGGAGAAAGATATTTTTCGCCAGCCCATGAATTTTAGCAGCGTTTTATCGGGCACAAATTTGATCAGCCGCCTGGGCAATTCGCTCGGACGGCTTTTGCGCACCCATATTGACATCAGCAACCGGGTCAGCGTGAAGGCGGTGAACACCGAAGTAATGATACCGATGGCCAGTGTGATGGCAAATCCACGTATCGGGCCTGAGCCTAAATAGAACAGGATGAAGGCAGCGATCAGCGTTGTGATATTAGCATCAAGAATGGTCGAGAGCGCCTGTTTGAAGCCTGCATCGATCGCTTGAATAAGCGAGCGCCCACCGCGGCGTTCTTCACGCACCCGCTCAAAGATCAACACATTGGCATCAACCGCCATGCCCATGGTCAGCACGATGCCGGCTATGCCAGGCAAAGTCAGTGTCGCACCCAGCATCGACAAAACGCCGATGATCAACAACATGTTGGCAATCAGTGCAAGATTGGCAAGAATACCGAGAAAACTGTAGGCCAGGATCATGAAGACAACCACCGCTACAGCTGCAATTACCGCAGCGATCTCGCCCGCATCAACAGAATCCTGCCCCAAGCCCGGCCCAACGGTGCGTTCCTCAACGATGGTGAGATCGGCCGGCAGGGCGCCAGCGCGCATCAAAATGGCCAGATCATTGGCAGAATCAACGGTAAAACTGCCGGAAATCTGGCCCGTGCCGCCAAGGATCGCAGACCGGATAACCGGCGCTGAAATCACTTCATTGTCAAGAATGATGGCAAAACGACGGCCCACATTGCGGGACGAAATTTCGCCGAACCGACGGGCGCCTTTAGTGTCAAACCGGAAAGTGACGATCGGTTCGTTGGTGCGCGAATCGAAGCCCGGCTGCGCGTCAACCAAACTATCACCATCAACTTCCACTCGTTTTTGGATGACATACGGCACCGGCTCATCGTCATTTGAATAGAGCAGTTCGGAATCTGCAGGGGGGCGGGTGCGCAGGGCTTCCTGAACGCTCGCTTCCTCATTGACCATTCTAAACGTCAATTTAGCTGTCTGGTTCAACAAATCCTTCAAGCGCTCGGGGTCTTTCAATCCCGGCACCTGAACGATAATCCTGTCGGTTCCCTGCCGTTGGATTGTCGGTTCGGTGGTGCCCAACTCGTCGATCCGACGGCGGATAACCTCGATCGATTGGGAGACCACCGATTGCATGCGCGATTCCAGACCCTCATCGGTCAAGGAGAATTTGAGAAAACCCGGTTCCGGCTCGCTGATTTCCACCTCACTGATTAAGCCCGCACCAAACAGGCCGGAATTAATCGGAGCGGTCAGTTCATTAAGTCGTTTCCTGGCCTCGTCGATATCATCGGCATTTCGGATGCGAACCTGCACCACACGGCCTTTGCCCGAAAGACCGGAATAACTGATTTTCTTTTCGTTTCTTGGCCTTAGCAAAGATTTGACGTCATCGCGCAATACCTGAAGCCGCTCAGAAATGACCCCACTTTCCTCGACCTTGAGCATCAGGTGCGAACCGCCTTGCAGATCAAGACCCAGGGTCAATTTCTGTTTTGGCATAAAGTCTGGAAAGCTTTTGAGCGTTGCATCTGAAAGCGTGTTGGGTAAGGCAAACAACGCACCCACAAACACGGCCAACAAAATCAGCACGACTTTCCAGCGAGCAAAATGTAACATTTTTTATCCGTTTGTTTGCTGCAGGGCCACTATGCCGCCGCAAAATCGGTCACGGGTTTGGCTGCCCAATATTATTTTTTACCTGCCGGCTTTTTTGCAGATTTGGTTTTTTCAGTCTCAACAGGCGCACCCTTGACGCGGACGTCGGCCAGCATTGAGCGCAGAACTTTAACCCGTACGTCCTTGGTGAGTTCGATTTCAAGCTCGTTATCGTCTATGACTTTGGTTACCTTGGCGACAATGCCGCCACCGGTGATCACCGTGTCACTGCGGCGCACAGCCGCCAGCATTTCCTCACGCCGCTTGGCTTGCTGTCGTTGCGGGCGGATAATAAGGAAATACATGATGGCGAACATAACCGCCAATGGGACTACAAGGTCAAAAGCGCCGCCGCCGCCAAAACCCTGGGCCTGTATGAGTGAAATGTCCATATTGGCGTCCTTGTCTATTGCTGGCTTCCGCAGCCGGGCGAGCCGGATTCACATTTGCCGGACTATAGCTATCGCGTCCGGCATTGCAATCACTCACTTGGTCTGCTCATTGGTAAAATTCAACCTTGATGGGCCGCTTTATTTGCCGCAGTCAACGTGTTATTCGCCATTTCGACGATGAACTGACAACTTCATGCCGATGACCCAGGAGAAACAAGTGAACAAGGATCCGATTGAACTGTTGAGCGACAAGCTTGACCGGATCGCTGATCTGCTGGAACGCAGTGTTCCAAAAATCGTGCCCGCGACAGATTTTGACCTGGCCGAGGGGTTTGTCTGGCAGCCGGAATTGAACTGGCTGCAGCCGATTGAGAAAATCAATCGGGTGGACATGAAACTGCTGAAGGGAATAGACCGCGTCCGCGATATCCTGGTTGAAAACACCATGAAATTCGCCCATGGTCATGCCGCCAACAACGCTCTTTTGTGGGGCGCGCGTGGCATGGGCAAGTCCTCGCTGATCAAAGCGGTGCACGCCGAAATCGGCCATAAAACTCAACAATCGCCAGTTAAGCTCATTGAAATCCACCGCGAGGAAATCGAGACCTTGCCCACTTTGATGAACATGCTACGCGGACAACCCCACCGCTTCATTCTGTTTTGTGATGATCTGTCGTTCGACAACGACGATACATCCTACAAATCGCTGAAAGCAGCGCTTGACGGCGGCGTTGAAGGCAGGCCTGAAAACACAATTTTATATGCCACATCAAATCGCCGTCACCTGCTGCCGCGCGACATGATCGAAAATGAACGCTCCACGGCCATCACACCGGCTGAAGCGGTGGAGGAGAAAGTCTCATTGTCAGACCGTTTTGGACTGTGGCTCGGCTTTCACAAATGCAGTCAGGATGAATATCTCTCGATGGTGCAGGCCTACGTGGAGGATCTCGGGCTGATTATTGATAAAGAGCTCTTGCACCAAAAGGCACTTGAATGGGCCACCACGAGAGGCAGCCGCTCTGGCCGCGTTGCCTGGCAATTCGTTCAAGACCTTTGCGGCACCATCGCAATGGCCCAAAAATAATCAGGGTCTGCATCAAGAAGATGCAGACCCTGCTGGAGATCGTATCAGGCTCGGCCTAATACACTAAACTGTAATCCTAGGTTCTCTTCAAGTGTTTCAAAGGATTTACCGGACTGGAATTATGGCGCAGTTCGAAGTGAATTCTTGGCGTACTTGCACTGCCTGAACGTCCGGATTTGGCAATTGTCTGTCCTCGGCGAACCGTATCACCGCGACTAACCAGATTGCGGCTGGAATAGGCGTATGCAGATACCCAGCCGCCGGAGTGGCGCACAAGAATCAGTTTGCCGAACTCTTCCAGCTCGCTGCCAGCATAAATTACGGTGCCGTTTTCGGCCGCTTTGACCGGCGTGCCCACCGGCACCGAGATATCAATTCCGTCATTGGCAGCACCATTGACTTTGCTGCCGAATTTGCTCACCACACGACCGCTGGCGGGCCATCGGAAGTTAGAAACCCCGGTCTGCGCTGGCGTATTGGCGTTGACAGAGGCCCTTCGCGCCATTGCAGCGGATTTTTGCGGCGATGTGTAAGCAAGGGGCTTTGGGCGGCCTTTGGTAATTCTGCGTGAAACCGACTTTGATGACCCGCGTGCAGACGGTGCTGGACCACCGGTGACAATCGGGTCTACTTCCTGATCATATTTGGAATTGTTGCGCGCGATCCGGACCGAATTTCCCGAACCGGATGCCGGTATCCTGAGTTTTGTTCCAAGTCGGACAACATCTGTGTCCATTTCGTTTTCCTGGCGTATAGAGGAGCTGGAAACACCATATCGCTGCGCAATACCGCCAAGCGTATCGCCAGAAACCACCATATGGTATCCAGCTTTCATGGCTTTAACCCGGCGGGTTTTTACCGGCTTGTTCACGGCGGCCTTCTTTACCGTATTTTTTGCCCGCGGCGTTGGTATTGGCACGGAATGGGACATGATTTGGCCATTGTACCCAAAAGAACTGCGTGAAGCTGTGGTGTCGGGGTTGTTATCTGGCGCGGATATGGCGGCCCTGCGTGAAAAAGTATAAGTGGGGATCAACACCGTCTGTCCAGCGGTTACACGATCAGCAGAAGCAATGCCATTGACCCGCATGATCTCGCGCGCTGGAACACCGTAACGGCGGGAAAGATTATGGAGCGTTTCACCTTTTCTTATGGTAACGCGGGTTCCACCGGCAGCGGTCCATCCACCCTTTTGCTCTCCAACAGGCTTTGAAGTTGCAGCTGTAGTATGTTCTGCCCTTTTGACAATTGTTGACTGATTTGACACCCGATCGCCATATTTTCTGACCGATGCGGTTTTTCTGATCACCGTCTCATTGGGTCCTTCAGGCAGAAGGCTGACCGGATCGGAACGGTTTTCGAGTGGCGATGGAGTTGATCGGTACGCTGGCATGGGACGATTTGTGATCTTTTCGCCAGGATAGGGCTGTGTGGCTCTGGACATGCGTCGCACGCCGTCTATTCGACTGGAGTTGCTGTTCGTCGAAGCGGTTGTTATTGCATCAATATCGCCTGGATAGGTCTGTGGTCGCGGCGCCTGTTTGGAGATAATAGAACGCTGATTACCAGTGGGCAGAGATGCCGTTGAAAATGGATCAGTTAGCCTGGAAAAGTCTGAGCTGCATCCTGCTCCCAGGATAGAAATCGTCGCCAGAATTGTCGTTCCAGATAACAATCGGCCATGCCAACGCAATACATTATTAGTCATCGGACTTCCCGCAGAATACTCGTTACTATGCGGTGATTAGATATTGTTTAGGTTAATTACGGGTTAAAGGCGGCCAACGAACTGGGCCGGTGGCAGTTATAATTGCTGGGCAATGCCGGGTCTTAACGATGACATCCGCACTGGAAATAGGTCCTGGCGGTCAAATCTGCTGCCGATTTTGGTCAACCGCATTAGCATTTGTTCCTCCATCGGTGCACCAATGGCAGCAATCATGCTACCACCGGAGGCAAGATGATCGAGATACTGTTTCGGCAATCCGCTAAAACAGCCATTCGCGACGATACGGTCAAACAGCCCGACCCCGGAGAGATCGGCACTACCGTCGGCCTGGCGAAAAAGAACAGTATCAATGTTCATGTTCTCCAGGCGCCGTTTGGCCTGGTCCACCAGCGTTTGAAAGCGATCAAGGGTCACGACCTTTTTAGCCAACCGGGCAATCAGCGCGGTCTGATAGCCAGTTCCAGTACCGATTTCCAACACCGCGTGCGACGGTGCGATATTCATCGCATGTACGGTTTGCACCACCTGATCGGTGCCTGTCATGGTCTGTCCACACGCCATGGGATACGACCGCGACAGATAGGGCCGGTCGATATAGCTGGCGGGCACGAACCGGTCTCTTGGTGAGTTTTCTATTGCCTCAAGCAGTGCCCGATCTTCAATGCCCAGGCTCCGCAATCGCAATAAAAGCGCCATCAGCTCTTCGTTTCGATGTTCGCGCACTTTGCCTTTTTGGGTCAGCATCAATCACCGGTTCCGCCGAAACGCTGTTTCATCTCGTCGATGAAGCTATAATCGGTCAGATCCATTTTCAATGGTGAGATGGTGATCTTGTTGGCATCAATAGCCTGAATATCCGTACCCGGCTGGTGGGAGGGTAATTCTCGCTTAAAACGCATCCAATAGTAAGGAAAGCTTCGGCCATCGCGTCGTTCTTCGATATGAAGCGAGTGGACAAATTTACCCTGACTGACTATTTCCAGACCGCTAATCTCATCCGGCTCGCAGCTAGGAAAATTGACATTGATAAATGTTCCCTTGGGAAATTCAAGATCAATCAGTTTAGCCAGCACCTCGGCACCATGGGCCTCGGCGGTCTGCCATGGCACTTTGCGCTCACCATCAAAATTGTAGGCCTGCGAAAGGGCAATCGATTTGGCGCCAAGCAACATACCCTCCATGGCGCCGGCCACGGTGCCGGAATAATTGACGAAATCGCCGATATTGAGCCCTGAATTAACGCCGGAAAGAACCAGATCAGGTGGTTCCGGCATTAATTGTCGAATTGCCATGATGACACAATCAGTCGGTGTTCCGTCAACGGCAAAACGGCGTTCTCCATAGGACCGCGCCCGTAAAGGGTGATTAAGCGTCATCGCATGGGCGATACCGCTTTGGTCGGTCTGTGGTGCTACGGTCCACACGTCATCTGAAAGCTGTCGGGCGATGCGTTCGAGCACCGCAAGACCCTCATCATGGATGGAATCGTCGTTGGTTAGCAAAATACGCATACCGCTATTCCTCCCCACCGACCAACTCCAATTCGCCCATATAGGGCCGAAGCACATTTGGCACGCTAATAGTGCCATCGTTGTTCTGGTAGTTCTCCATCACTGCAATCAGCGCCCGACCGACAGCGATGCCTGATCCGTTCAAGGTGTGGCAAAAATGTATCTGTTTGTCACCCTCGACCCGATAGCGAGCATTCATGCGTCTGGCCTGATAATCACCGCAAACCGAGCAGCTGGAAATTTCACGGTAGGCGTTCTGCCCCGGCAACCAGACTTCGATATCATAGGTTTTGTGGGCAGAACCACCCATGTCGCCAGTGCAAAGCACCATCACCCGGTAATGCAGATCAAGCCGCTTGAGCACCTCTTCGGCACAACCGAGCATACGCTCAAGCTCGTCTTTGGAGCTTCCTTCATCAGTGACCGACACAAGTTCCACCTTGGCGAACTGGTGCTGGCGCAACATACCGCGGGTGTCACGACCGGCAGCCCCTGCTTCGGAGCGAAAGCACGGTGTCAGTGCGGTCACCCTGATCGGCAGATCGCTGCCGTTGTGCACGGTTTCGCGGGCCAGATTGGTCAGCGGCACCTCGGCCGTCGGAATCAGCCAGTTACCATCCTCGGTGCGATATAGATCTTCGGCAAATTTCGGCAGTTGGCCGGTGCCAAAAACCGCCTGGTCACGCACCAAAATCGGCGGATTGATTTCGCTGTAACCATGATTTTGGCTATGCAGATCAAGCATGAACTGTCCGAGCGCGCGTTCAAGTCGGGCAAGACCGTTGCGCAGCACAACAAAACGACTGCCTGAAATTTTGGCAGCGGTCTCAAAATCCATCAGGCCCATGGCCTCGCCAAGTTCAAAATGTTCTTTCGGTTCAAAACCAAGCTGTGGTTTTTCGCCATGGCGGCGGTACTCGACATTGTCGTCTTCACTAACGCCATCGGGAACATCATCAAACGGCAGGTTCGGCAATTCCGAAAGCGCATTGTCGAGCGTGGCGGAAAGACGTTTCTCTTCCTCTTCGCCCCGCTGAACAAAGGATTTGAGCTTGGCAACTTGCGCGATCGCCTCTTGTGCTGCCGCCTCGTCACCGGTGGCTTTTGCTTTGCCAATTTCGCGTGAAGCCGTATTGCGCGTTTCCTGCGCTTCCTGCAGGCGTGTGATGTGAGCACGCCGCGCGTCATCAAGTGCGATCAGCCTGGACGATGCGGCTTCACCCCCCCGCCGGCCCAATGCTGCATCAAACGCCTTGGCGTTCTCTCTGATCCATTTAATGTCGAACATAAGTCACCCGAAAATCCGTCACCGGCCCGTTTTTTTACGATGCGGCGGACTCGGCTTCCCGTTCCCGCTCCAACCGTTTCTTCTCAATTATTCGAGCCGAAAATATGGAGAGTTCGTAGAGCAGTATGGTGGGAGTGGCAAGGCCCAACTGGCTGATCGGGTCCGGTGGTGTCAGCACCGCGGCTGCGACAAAAGACAGCACCACGGCATATTTGCGCTTTGCTTTCAGACCTTCGGCTGAAACCAGTCCGGCGCGGGCCAACAATGTGATTACCACCGGCAGCTGGAAGACCAGACCAAAGGCAAATATCAAGGTCATCACCAGGCCGAGATACTCACTGACCTTGGGCAACAGTTCGATAACCGCCCGGCCTTCTGTTGCCGTCTGCTGCATGGAAAGGAAAAAGCCCATGGCAAGTGGCATGATCAAAAAGAACACCAGGCAGGCGCCAATGACAAACAACACAGGTGTCGCAATGAGAAAAGGCAAAAACGCCTGTCGTTCATTCTTGTAAAGACCGGGTGCGACAAACTTGTAGATCTGATTGGCGATCACCGGAAAAGAAATAAACAGCGAACCAAACAGGGCGATTTTCAGCTGGGCAAAGAAATACTCTTGCGGTGCGGTGTATATCAGTTTGATGTTCTGGTCTTCACCTGCCGCTCGTTCAAACGGAATCACCAGGATGTTAAAAATATCGTTGGCAAAGATGAAACAGATAACAAAGAATATGGCTATCGCGATCAGTGCGCGCACCAATCGCTGCCGCAACTCGATCAAATGTTCGACCAAAGGAGCCGCCGAATGCTCAATATCACTCTCGCTCATGCGGATTCAGCCTTGGCGGGTTTGGATTTTGCGGCCGATTTCTTAGATGCCGCCTTCTTGGCCGCAGTCTTTTTTGGTTTTGCAGCAGGCTTTTTCGACGACGCCGGTTTGGATGACGATTTGGTGGCAGCTTTAGCCTTCTCTTTGGCAAGAGCGGCTTTTACGTCCACTTTTACCGGCTCGTCAATCTTTGGCAGTTTCGATTCATCGAACAGATCGCCAGGATCGAATTTTGACGATTCACCGGCAGTTTCGAGCCCGGATTCAGAACCTTCGACCGCCTTGTTCAACTCGCGTTTTAAATCCTCTGCGGTGTCTTTTAGCGGGTTGAGATCGTCTTTGATCTTGTTGAGCGGATTCATCGAACGCACATCGTCGATAGATTTTTTTACCCCGTCGAGTTCAGCTTCTTTCAGCGCATCGTCAAACTGGCGTTGAAAATCACCCGCCATGGAACGAACTTTTTTGACCGTCTTGCCGATGGTCCGCAGCATACCCGGCAGGTCCTTTGGACCCACAACAATAATGGCGACCACCGCCACCATCAACATTTCAGTCCAGCCAATATCAAACATGCAAATTACATCGCGAATAGGTGATGGGCGTTAGTTACCAAATCGTTGCCGCACGAGGAACCAAATCAGTGAAGCGTCAGCTCGCTTTGGTCTTTTCTTCGGTGACATCAGACATGGTTTCAGCCGGATTGTTTTCAATCGTCGTTGCCGTATCTTCTTCCTTAAGGCCCTTTTTAAAGGAATTGATGCCCTTGGCGACATCGCCCATGAGATCAGAAATCTTACCGCGGCCGAAAAGTAAAACCACTACCACTGCAACGATCACGATTTGCCAAATGCCGATCTGTCCCATAATTTTCACTCCTGAAATTGTCCCGCAGACCCTAAGCCTGCATTTGCAGCACTCTTAGCGCACAAATGTGGTTCACGGCAACATGCCATTCGTCTGATACTTAATCACGCAGAAGAACTTATTAAAGTGGCAATTTAATGTAACAGCCGAATTGCTGGCCAATGTTGAACAATTATGCCGAAAACAGGCGGATATCAGCGCCGTCAGCATAGACAAAAACATCGCACCTGCCCTCAATTGCCTCACTCGACAATTGGCTGGTACGCAACCGCGCCCTTAGCGGTGCATCCACCCCTTGCATTTGCAATTCAAGCTGATCGACGATGCCCAGAAAACGGCGTGAAATAATTCTCGCCCGCCGGCCTTTTTTCTTTGAAAGCGTGATATTGACATCCGAAAACCGCACCGATGCATAAACATTGGTACCATCCGCGAACTTGTTGGCGGGTGCGTCACCCAAAGGTGTCTTCAAAACCTGTCCGCTAACCTTGCCCTTGAAGACATTAAGTTCGGAGAAAAAACTGTCGGAAAACAGACTGTTGGGGCGGTGATAGATATCCTCACTGCTCCCCTCCTGCACTAATTCGCCTTCTTTCAAAAGCGCAATGCGGTCTCCCATGCGTAGCGCTTCCTCGGGGTCGTGAGTGACCATAATGGCCGTCGCGCGGCATTCATGCAATATGGCCAGCGTTTCTTCGCGCACCGCATCGCGCAAGCGGCTGTCCAGCCCTGAAAAAGGTTCGTCCATCAACAAGATACCGGGGCGGGGCGCCAGCGCACGCGCCAATGCCACACGCTGCTGTTCGCCGCCGGAAAGCGCATGGGGATATTCGCCGGCAAGATGCCCCAACCCGACCCTTGCAAGCACCTGTCTCGCCTGATGACCAGCCTCGACCGCCGGTAATTTGTCCAGCCCAAATTTGACATTTTCGAGAATTGTCATATGTGGAAAAAGAGCAAAATCCTGAAATACCAATCCGATGCCGCGCTTTTCGGGCGGCAAAAATGTTGTTTTGCCTGAGATAATGCGCTCATCAAATAAAACGCTGCCGGCGGTTTGTAGTTCGATACCTGCAACGATGCGCAAAAGTGTCGTCTTGCCCGAGCCGGATGGACCAAGCAAACACATCAATTGCCCCGGCTCGACTGCAAAGGAAATATTTCGCAGAACCGGACCGCCACCAAAACTATGGCTTATATTCTGCAATGACAGCCGGGAGGCGATCGAAACCGCCGCTGTATTGCGCTTACCCCATTCGGGATAGGCATCATCATCCGCCGGCTGGATTACGGCTTTGTCCTGTAGCGTCATTCAGCCTATTTAGCGCGATAGCAAATTATTTCCAGCAGGAATTTTGGAAACTGTTGCCATAATTCGGCTCTCGCGGCTAATTTATAAGGTCTTTCAGCCACCAGTTGGCGGCAGCAATCCCAATTCCTCGACATCATCAAGGGTGAACGGATCCTCATCATCGGTCAGTTCTTCGCTATCATTGGGCAATGGCACAATGAAATTGGCGGGCAATTGAGACTGCAACAGCCCGGCCCCCTTCAATTCGTCAAGTCCAGGAAGATCCTGCAACTCCTCCAAGCCGAAATGATCGAGGAAATGATCTGTAGTGCCATAGGTTACCGGTCTTCCAGGTGACCGCCGGCGACCGCGCATGCGAATCCAGTTGGTCTCCAGCAGCACATCAAGAGTGCCCTTGGAGGTCGCGACACCGCGAATCTCCTCGATTTCCGCCCGTGTTACCGGCTGGTGATAGGCGATAATGGCCAACACCTCCAAAGCGGCACGCGACAGCTTTCGTTGTTGCACCGCCTCACGCTGTAGCAGAAATGACAGATCTTCAGCGGTTCGAAATGCCCAATTGTCGGCCGATCGCACCAGATTGACACCGCGACCGGCATAGGATGCAGCCAGATCCTGCAAAACGGCACGAATATCAACATCGTCCGGCAACCGCTCTGCCAGTATTTTTTCCGAAACCGGTTCACCGGAAGCAAAAATAATTGCCTCTACCATGCGCATGTGATCGAGCACAAATTTTCTTTGTTCGCGGCTGTCCTGAGGATCCGGAAACAGAACTATCTCGGCCTTGTTGGTTTCAACCATGATTGACATCAAGCTCCTGTATGTTGCGAGAACCCGTCCGTTGGGCCGGTGTGCGCATATAGAGTGCCGCGAAAGATTCACTTTGTTGCAGTTCCAGCCGTCCCTCGCGTACAAGTTCGAGGCTGGCGGCAAAACTGCTGGCCATCACGCTGCTGCGCATTTCAGGCTCGCTCAGAAATTCCCATAAATACCTATCCAACGGCACCCAGTCGGGGATCACGCCAATCATCCGGATCAACAACTCCCTTGCTTCCTTGAGCGACCAGACAACCCGCTTTGAGATATGGACATAATTGACCGCGCTTCGCTGACGTTGGGTCGCGTAGGCTGTTAGCAGATCATAAAGAGTGGCTGAAAACTCGTTACGTTTTTCCACAATTGTCGGCTCTGGCCTGCCGCGCGCAAAGACATCACGGGTCAAACGATTGCGGTTGACCAATTTGGTTGCAGCCTCTCGCATCGCTTCAAGGCGCTGCAGACGAAACGCCAGCTGCGTCGCCAGTTCCTCGCCCGTTATCTCATCGTCATCTGGCACCGGCAACAAAAGTTTCGACTTCAAATACGCCAGCCATGCCGCCATCACCAGATAATCTGCCGCCAATTCCAGTCGTAATCGGCGCACCTGTTCGATAAATTTCAGATACTGTTCGGCCAACGCCAGGATCGAGATTTTCGACAAATCGACCTTCTGGGTCCGGGCAAGCAACAACAGCAGGTCCAATGGCCCTTCAAAACCATCCAGATCGATGGAGAATTGAGGATCGGCGACCGCCCGGTCAACAGGGCTGTCGGCATTCCAGAGGCTGGATTGCTCACTTTGCATGCCTTCTTCCGTGCCAGCGGTCATAAATTACCTAGCTCACACCACCTGCTAAAACGGTGGCAAACTCGTCGCGTAACGCCTGTTCGTCGCTTGCATCTACTATTCCAATGCCCTGCATCGCCTGTTGGGCCCGCGCCAGTGTCTTGCCGGACATTTCCGGCGAGTTGGCGGCAACATCTTTCATTTCAGTCATATCGCCATTGCAATGAAGCACAATATCAACACCTGCCGCAAAGATTTGCTTGCTTCTTTGGCCACAATCCCCAGAAAGCGCCTTCATAGAGACATCGTCGCTCAACAGCAGACCATCAAATCCGAGTTCCTTGCGAATCACTTGTGATATCATAGTCTTGGATGTGGTCACCGGGCAAGTTGGATCAATGGCGCGAAAAACGATATGGGTGGTCATCGCCATCTTGACGCTTGCCAATGCCTTGAACGGAACGAAATCGGTTTTTTCCAGTTGATCACGGCTGGCATCGACAACGGGCAACACGTCGTGGCTGTCGGCCTTTGAACGCCCCTGCCCCGGCATATGCTTTATCACCGGCATCACCCCTCCGGCGATCAAACCATCGCAGACACTTTGCCCAAGCTCAATGACCATCTTGGGGCTATTGCCAAAGGAACGGTCGCCGATGGCATCGTGAGCGCCCGGCGTAATGACATCGAGCACCGGCAGGCAGTTTATGGTTATGCCGAGCTTCAGCAAATCAAAGGCATGTAATCGGGCCAGCAACCAGGCGGCGCGGTGGGCCTGTTGCCTGTTATTTTGGTAGAGAGCGCCTATGGCGGCAGCCGGCGGGTATTTGGCCCAATTGGGCGGTTTCAGCCGCTGAACGCGGCCACCCTCCTGATCGATCAACACTGGGGCATTTTGATCGCCAACCGCATCGCGAAACGCGGCACACAATTCGGCCACCTGTTGGGGCTCGTCGATATTATGGGCAAACAGGATCAGTCCCCAGGGGCGCTCATTTTTCAAAAAAGCGTACTCATCCGCGGTTAGCGAAAGGCCAAGACATCCGGTTGTAAACGATTTTGCTGCCATGATTCGGCCAAGTATAGCCGTTTTGTTGCAATTTCTCAGCCTATTGGTTTCCGGTTTGGCGAGGAATAATTGTTTGGCGATAAAAAACGCCCGCGACCTGCCGCATTGTGTTTGGTGCCAAAGGGATAAGGCTTGGTTTTTCAAATTGAACCTTTACGGGCTTAGGACCCGTACATTCAATCGGATTGCCGCATCGCGGCCTGCGGTAGCGCGATGTCGAAATGTTCACGGATTTTTGGGTCGGCAGTGGAAGAAATATAGGCCGGATAGTGACTTGAAAGCACGCCGCGTGCCTGGTCGCGGGCACGGGTCCAAAGGTCAGGTCCGTCCTTGTCGCCCCATTCGCGCGGGGTGTCACGATCGGCCAGAACCGGATAGTAATAATCGCGCTGCATGGCGGCCATGGTGTGGGCGGAACCCAGAAAATGCCCGGCCCCGGTGGCAACATCCTTGATGGTGTCAAAACCCAGCGTCTCGTCATTCACTTCAATACCGCGTATCAACCTGTTGATATGACATAACATTTCGTTGTCTGCCACAAATGCCTCAAAGGAAACGCCAAGCAGGCTCGCCATCATGCCGGTGGATTCATAAATCATATTGCCACCGGCCAGACCGGCAGCAACTGCTGCAATCGCTTTTTCGGCACCCATTTGCGCATCGACAGCCTTGGCATCAGTCATTGAACTGGCAATGCCGCTCGGCAGCCCCAAGCTGTTGCTGATTTGAGCAGCACCGGCATTCATCATCGAAATCTCACCGCCACCACCACAAAATGCACCGGTCCTGAGATCGATCACCAAAGGCCAGTTGGAAAATATGACCGGATACCCGGGAGCAAACAGATTGACCAGTATCAGTGCAGCTAGGGTTTCCGCGGTGGTTTGCGCCAACATCCCGGCAGCGGTTGCCGGTGCTGTGGCTCCCGATTGAGCGGCAATAATGGCGTTGATCGGCACCCCCCGTCGAATGGCGGCAAGCGTTACCGATATGGCATCTTCGCCATAACGAAGTGGTGAAATGACCGGCGATATATGCGCCTTGCAAAACGGCCTTTTACGGAATTTCCCCTCACCGCCCAGCGCCATATCGAACATATCGACCACCGGGTCGACACTGCTGCCAAGGCTAAAGGACGTGCCGACCGGTTTGGTCGTACCGGCAATCAGCGCGTAGGCGGTATTGATATCAAGCGCCAATTCGCCTGCGACATCGGTAGCCACACAGCAGCGGGTGAACCAGCTGACATTATCGAGCGTGTCGATCAGTCGGGTGAAATCGTAAAGATCCTTCAGGCTCGAGGGCCGATACCTGCCGCTGTCGATATCGAGGGTTTGAACGGCCGCCCCACCGGTGCCGAAATAAACCCGGTCTCCACCGATTTCAAAGTCATGTTTGGTCTCACGGCCATGAAAAACAAAGGTCTTAGCGGCACCGTCGATAATCTCTTCCACCATGGTGCGTGGAAAAGACAGGCGGTCCAAATCGTTCCACCGGGCACCCTTTTCAAGCGCCTTATCGGCAACCACTTTCGGCACCTCGCTCATGCCAATCTCATCAAGAATGCGCATGGCCGAGTTGATGATTGTATCGACTTCACGGTCCGAAAGCGGTTTGTACCGGCCTCCGCGCTGGCCCGGCGGACACGGGTTGATTTCAGCCTGTGGTTTGCTGCGCGCAGCGACCCGCGCGGCACGGCCGCCTGATCTTGTATTATTGCCGGTTCCGTTTGCGGTCATGCGCTAGTCCAAAGTTCAAGGCTTGAGTTGTGACTGAACGTTTGTAAGCAGAAAAGGAAAAAAAAGAGTTTCAGGAAATCGAATTTCAATAATCCAAAAATCTGAATTTGTTTAATAGCGATGAAAATAATAGGATTTCGCGGCTGGATTGGCGAAATCACGCTTTCCCTGGGTTATCAACAATGGTTGGCAGATATGAAAACACACACTCAAATCGTTGTAATCGGTGGTGGCATTGGTGGCTGCTCCACCCTTTATCACCTGACCCAGGAAGGTATAACCGACTGCGTGATGGTGGAACGCGATGAATTGACATCGGGCACCACATGGCATTCGGCGGCACAGGTGACCAATTTCGGCGGCACCCAGACCATGGTCGGACTGAAACAACATTCCATCAATCTCTACAAAGAGCTGGCCGATGATCTGGACTACCCGATCGATTATCACCATGGCACCGGCGGTATTCGGCTCGCCTCAACCCAGCACCATGTCGACGGCTATCACCATTTTATTTCGCTTGCCCGTGGCATGGGGGTGGATTTTGAATTTATTGATGCGCAGGAATGCAAAAAGCGCCATCCGCTGATTTCAACCGACAACCTGCTCGGCGCCTTGTGGGACCCTTTTGATGGCGATATCGACCCGGCTCAGCTTTGCCAGGCATTGGCAAGGCGGGCGCGCAATGCGGGAGCCGAGATATATCGCTTCAACCCGGTCGAGGATCTGACCCACAATGCCGACGGCAGTTGGATCGTTCACACTCGGGACGGTGACATTTCCTGCGAAAAAATCGTCAATGCGGGTGGATACCGGTGCAACGAAATCGGCAAGATGATGGAGGTGGAATTGCCGGTCGCCTCAATGGAGCATCAGTACATGGTGAGCGAACCTATTGCAGAGATTGAGGCGCTCGGCTTCCGCGTGCCGCTGATACGCTGCCCGAGTGATGATTTTTACAGCCGCCAGGAGAAAAACGGGCTACTGGTCGGTTTTTATGAGCAGGATTGCAAGACCTGGGGTCTTTCGGGCATCGACCCGGATTTCACCATGGCGCTTTGCCCGGACGACCTTGACCGGGTGATCGATGTTATGGAGGGTGCTTTTGCGCGCCTGCCTTGCCTTACCCAAACCGGCATTCACACGGTGATAAACGGGCCGATCACCTATACGCCCGACGGCATGCCGCTGGTCGGTAAAATTCCCGGCAAGATCAACGCCTATTGCATCACGGGGTTACGCGCCGGCCTCGGTGAAGGCGGTGGCCATGGCTGGTTGCTGGCCCAGATTATTGCCCATGGTGAAGCCTGTTACGATACCTGGTGCCTCGACCCGCGCCGCTTCACCCGCCATGTGAACGAAGAATTTACGGCGCTCAAGGCCATTGAAGACTATCAAAACGAATTTCGTTTTCACCTGCCGCACGAGCATCGCCCGGCGGGGCGACCATTAAAAACCACACCGGTCTATGAGGACATAAAAAAGCTTGGAGCCGAATTCGCATCGGTCAACGGCTGGGAAAGGGCAGACTTCTTTAAACCGCATCCTGAATTTGCCGAAGAACACTCTTTTCGCCTCAACAATGTCCACGACATCGTTGCAGCTGAAGTCGCCAATGTGCGCGACAATGTCGGGTTAATGGAGGTCAGCGGCTTTAACCGCTTCGATATTTCGGGCACCGGTGTGCTTGATTGGTTGGATAGCATCATCTGTTCGCGCATCCCTTACAAGACCGGCAAGCTAGGGCTGTGTTATCTGCTCAATAACAATGGCAATATCAAAGCCGAGGCAACGATTGCCAATCTCGGCGCTAATCGTGTCTGGTATGGCTCTGCGGCGGCAGCAGAACGCCATGATATGGACTGGCTATCGGAGCATTTGCCGGATGATGGTTCCATTCGAATTGACAGCCTGACCAACAGCCACACTATATTTGTCGTCGCTGGCCCGAACTCGCGTCAGGTGCTTGAAAAGGCAGCGCCCCGCGATGATTGGTCGGCGGAAGCTTTCCCCTGGCTTTCGGTCCGCACCGTTCATATCGGGCCGGTTGAAGCGATTGCCATGGCTGTCTCGTTTTCTGGCGAACTGGCCTGGGAAATTCATCTGCCAGTGGAACAGGCAAAAATGGTGTTTGATTTGCTGTTGAGCACCGGACAGGAATTTGACATCAAACCGTTTGGCCTGCGGGCGACTGAATCGATGCGAATCGAAAAAGGCTATCGCCATTGGAAGGCCGATCTGATCACCGAATTCAACCCGTATGAAAGCGCACTTGACCGGTTTATCGCCAAAGACAAAAACTTCATAGGTCAGAAGGCCTTGCAGGAAAGGCGTGAGGCGGGTCTGAGGCGTAAATTTATATCGCTCGAAGTCCGTACGGCTGTTGCCACATCGCATGCGGGCGATTCAGTGGTAAAAAACGGCAAAACCATCGGCACGGTCACTTCGGCGGCGTGGGGACACCGGGTGAACAAAAACCTGGCGATGGCATTTGTCGAGCCTCAATTCGCGGCTGAAGGGACTGCTCTGGACGTTGAAATTATCGGCGATGTCTATCCCGCAACTGTGGGTCCGTTGTGCCGCTATGACAGTGAAAACTTGCGTGTGAGAAGCTGATAGACCCTGCTATGCCCCTTCGGCGAGCTTGGCCAAATTGGTGATGATCACCGCCGCACCGCCAAGACGGTGATCTGCCGTCGGCCAATCGCGTTGCAGAAAGACGCTTTGGTCGGGTCTTATCTTGGCCAGCACGCCCTGTTTGCCGATATAGTCGACAAGGGCTGCAGGATTGGCAAACTCGTTGTTGTGGAAAGAAATCACCGCTCCCTTGGGGCCAGCATCGACCTTTTCGACATTGGCGCGGCGGCAAAGTGCTTTGACAAAAACGACTTTCAACAGGTGTTCCACCTCTTCCGGCAAAGGCCCGAACCGGTCGATAAGTTCGGCACCGAACGCATCGATTTCCAAAGCGTCTTCAAGATCGGCCAACCGTTTATAAAGGCTCATCCGCAACGAAAGATCAGGCACGTAATTCTCCGGGATCAAGACGGTGGCACCGACCGAAATCTGTGGCGACCAGCGGCCTTCACCGAGGCTCTCATCGCCCTCCTTCAATTGCGCTACCGCCTCTTCAAGCATTTGCTGATAAAGCTCGTATCCCACTTCACGAATTTGGCCTGACTGTTCTTCGCCCAAAAGATTGCCGGCACCCCTGATATCGAGATCGTGGCTTGCGAGCTGGAAGCCCGCACCCAGAGTATCGAGCGATTGCAGAACCTTGAGCCTTCGTTCAGCGGTCGGTGTCAGCATCCGGTTTGGCGGCAGGGTAAACAATGCATAGGCACGGGTTTTCGAGCGCCCCACCCGGCCGCGCAGCTGATATAACTGGGCCAGGCCAAACATATCGGCGCGGTGGACAATCAGCGTGTTGGCGGTCGGAATATCAAGGCCGGATTCAACAATTGTGGTTGAAAGCAACACGTCATACCTGCCGTCATAGAAGGCGTTCATGACGTCTTCAAGCTGGCTTGCCGGCATCTGCCCATGGGCCACGGCAACTTTGAGTTCCGGCATATGGCCCTCAAGCCATTCCCGGCGTCCGGCAAGATCAGCAACGCGCGGGCAGACATAAAAACTCTGCCCGCCGCGATAGCGTTCGCGCAACAGCGCTTCGCGCACCACCAGCCCATCAAATGGCGAGATGAAGGTGCGCACTACCAGCCGGTCAACCGGCGCGGTGGAAATCAGCGAAAGTTCCCTAACCCCGGTTAGCGCCAATTGCAACGTGCGCGGAATAGGTGTTGCAGAAAGGGTGAGCACATGCACATCAGCCCGCAATTCCTTTAGCCGTTCCTTGTGCTTGACCCCGAAACGCTGCTCCTCGTCAATTATCAGCAACCCAAGATCGCGGAACTTGATTGAACTGCCAAGCAACGCATGGGTGCCGATAATGATATCGACCGTGCCGTCGGTAATTCCTTTTTTCGCCTCCTGCAGCTCCTTCGTTCCAACCAGACGGGAAGCATGGGCGACATTAATTGGAAGACCCCGAAAGCGATCTGAAAATGTCTGGAAATGCTGTCGCGCCAGCAAGGTTGTCGGCACCACCACCGCCACCTGACGACCTTCCATGGCGGCAACAAATGCGGCCCTGAGCGCCACTTCTGTTTTACCGAAACCAACATCGCCGCAGACCAGCCGGTCCATCGCCTTGCCGGCGGCCAGATCATCCAGCACCGCATCGATGGCGTTCAGCTGATCTTCCGTTTCCTCATAGGGAAAACTGGCGGCAAATTCGTCGTACAATCCGTCCACTGGAACCAGCGGCTCGGTGGTTTTCAACATACGAGCTGCTGCAATTTCAATCAGCGCGCCGGCGATTTCCAAAAGGTTTTTCTTCAGCTTGGCTTTGCGCGCCTGCCATGCCGCTCCGCCCAGCCGGTCGAGCTGCACCTCTGTGTCGGCCGAACCATATCGTGACAAGAGCTCGATATTTTCAACCGGCAAAAACAACCGATCATCACCGTGGTAGCGCAATTCGAGACAATCGTGAGCCGCACCAGCCGCCTCTATCGTGCGCAGACCGGCAAACCGGGCAATACCGTGATCGACATGCACAACAATATCGCCTTCGGAAAGCGCGCTGACCTCGGAAAGGAATTCGGAGCCCTTTTGCTTTCTGCCCTTGCGGCGCACCAGCCGGTCGCCCAACACATCCTGCTCACTGATAAATGCAAGGCTTTCGGTCTCAAAGCCGGATTCCAGCTTGAGCACCGCAAAACCGGTTGCGTCGTTGGCGAGGTTTTCGATGTCGCCAAACCCGTCAACCGCCCTGCCCCCCTCCATGCCGTGCTCTAAAAGCACATGCATCATGCGGTCGCGTGCGCCCTTCGACCAGGAGGCGATAATCGGTTTCTTCTGCTGTTGCCTGACTTCGCCGACATGCGTAATTAGCGCGTCAAAGACATTTTGCGAACCACTGGCCCGCTCGTTGGCGAAAGATCGGCCTTGTCTGCCGTCAAGTGCAATTACCCGGCTCGTCGAGGTATCAAGCGTATCAAACGGAGAAAGCGTGGCCTGCCCCTTGCCGGCCAGCGCTAGGGTCATCCCGTCATTGGTCAGATAAAGCATCTCGACCGGCACAGGCTTATAGGGCGCGCCACCATCTTCAACCGCCAGTTCATGCGCATCCGCTGCCCGGTGGCGGGCCTGAAAGTGATCCTCAATTTGATCATGGCGCTCGTTCAGTGCCTCTTTGGCCAGATGATCAAAGACCATTGGAGAATTGTCGAAATAGTCAAACAGAGTTTCAAGTTGATCAAAAAACAGCGGCAGCCAATGTTCGATACCGGCATAGCGGCGACCCTCACTAACCGCCTGATAGAGCGCATCTTCGCGGGTGGCGGCACCAAAAAGTGCCCGGTAGTTGCGGCGAAAAAGACGTATGGATTCATCGCTCAACACCACTTCACTTGTCGGCACAAGGTCAAGTTGGTCTATTTGCTTTAGAGTGCGTTGGCTGCCGGCATCGAAGCTACGCACCGATTCAAGCGTGTCACCGAAAAAATCAAGCCGCAGGGGCGAAGATTCACCCGGCGCAAACAGATCGAGAATGCCACCGCGCACCGCATATTCGCCGGTCTCGCGCACTGTTGTGGCGCGCAGAAATCCGTTTCGTTCGAGCCAGTTGACCAAGTCATCCATACTGATGCGATTGCCGGGTGCCGCGTGCATGAGCTGCGAGACCATAAAGCTGCGCGGCGGTGCCTTTTGCACCAGGGCGCTTGGCGTGGTCACAACGATGACCGGTTGGTCGCCAACATTGCCTTTGGCTATTTCGGCAAGTACCGCAATCCTTTTTGCGGCGATGTCAAGACCGGGAGAAACCCGGTCGTATGGCAGACAGTCCCATGATGGCAGCGATAAAACTCGTGCCCATGGTGCGAAGAATGAAAGCCCCTCCTCGACATTGGCCATGCGGGCGCCATCGCGCGCAACGAACACCAGCGGGCCTTTGTGATCGCGCGCCAATGTGGCAAGCACCATCGCATCATAACCATCCGGCACGCCGGTGAGCGTTTTTTCCGCATCGTCGGCAAACAAATTGTTCAGTCGGGCAAGCATTTGGTGGCGCATTTACTTGGCGCCGCCTGTCTGATGAAAAGAGGTAATCTTTGCAAATATGCCGGTCTGCACTTCCGTTGGCGGTGTCACCTCGCCAGAAATCCATGAAAACAGATCGCGGTCGGGATAGTTAATCAGGGTTTCCAAATCAGTTAACTCTTGCTCGCTAAGACCGGCGATTTCAGCGTCAACGAACTGGCCAAATACCAGATCCATCTCCTTGGTGCCGCGATGCCAGCAGCGAAACAGAATTCGCCGTCTGCGAGGATCCAGATCGGCGCTGGAAAGGGTTGTGCCGCTCATCGAATATTCCTGTGGGTAAATGCGGGTTATGGGCTAAAGTGTTTTAGCCCAGTCGATTACTTTTTTCGCCAAAGGTTCGGTGTTTTCCGGACCAAGAATTCTGCCGGCGATGACATGCTTATATTTATCGCTGGCCGATAAAACCTCTTCGACCGTAACCTTGACATTGTTGTTCGTGCCCCACCGCTTGATGATCTTCTTGGTCATCGCATGGTCAACGACGCCGTCTTCTGGATGAAATATGAACATCGCCGGGACTGCCAGTTGCTCAAAATCCATCTCCAGCACATGGTCAATCGAGGCCTGCAACGGCAGCACCGCTTCAATTGCATAACTTGTCGTCCACCATTTGGCCTGCTCTTCGCTTCTGGGTTCGAACGAACGCTCCTTGCCAAAAATCAATGGCAATAATTGACGTGCCCACGGCAACGACAGCAGCGAAGCACCATCGGCCTTGACGGTATAATTGGGTGAGACCATCACCAGCCCACGGACATTTTTCATCAACGCGAGCTGGCCGGCCGCCCAGGTTGTCAATGTTCCACCGGTCGAGGTGGAAATGATAATGAGGTTTTCACCAATAGTCCTGCCGATGGCAATCGCCTCGGCAACATCATTGTACCAGTCGTTGACGCTGGCCTCACCCATCGCATCGCCGCCACGGCCATGTCCGGTCAATCTGGTATAAAATATATTGGCACCAAGCGATGCTGCCACAATATCAGGCAAGGGCCGGATTTCTTCCAGTGTCGCGGAAAATCCGTGGACATAGACAATCGCCCATTCAGTACGGCCGCGGCTGGCCGGCTCGTGCCATTTGATCTGCTTTTCAGCGCCCGGTGTAATGTCTTTTATGCCCCCCTCGATTTTTTGCAGATATGCATCAACATCGTCGCCGATATCGGCGGCATTGAAGGTCAGCGTTTCGTCGACCTGTTCGCGCGGCCCAAGCGCAAAGAAAATCGCCACCACAGCCAGAATTCCCAGTGCCGACAACCCAATTTTCTTAATCACTGTCTTCTCCTGCAAGTTAGTTCGACAAAGAACCGCCGATATCCCACACTATTGATTGCGCGCCGCTGCCTAACAGGTTTTGCTCCACCGGACCAGACTGCATTTAGCCCATATCTGCGGCTTCCACAGCAGATGGCTTGCAGGATTGAAGGGGACAGGACCGACTGCCCCTTGCATCCCGCCACAAGCCTTGTCACTCTAACGCCATGCGCCCGTCAATTCTCAATCCGCTGTTTGCACCTCTTGCCTCGCTTGATGGCATCGGGCCAAAGCTGGAAAAGGCGCTGACCCGCCTGCTTAAGGGTGGTGATACGGCGGAGATGGCGCGGGTTGGCGATCTGTTGTTTCACCTGCCCCATTCGATTATCGACCGGCGCAATCAGCCAGGCATCGCGCGCGCCGGTGAAGGGGCGATTGTCACAATAAAAGTTCGGGTTGACCGTCATCAGCCGCCGCCACGCGGCAACCGGCGGGTGCCTTACCGGGTCTATGTTCACGACGATACCGGTGAAATGGCGCTGGTGTATTTTCGCGGCCAGTCAAGCTGGCTTGAAAAATCATTGCCCGTTGGTGAGACCCGCTTTGTCAGCGGCCGGGTCGAGTGGTACAATGGCCGACCCAATATGGTGCACCCGGACCATGTGGTGGCGGAGGACGAATTCGACACGTTGCCGCTGGTCGAACCGGTCTATCCCCTGACCGCCGGTATTTCCAACAAAGTTATCCAAAAGACCGTTCATACCACCCTTTCCGCTCTGCCAGAATTGCCCGAATGGATCGATCGGAAAATCCTGGATAAACATGGCTGGCTGCCGCTTGCCGATTGTTTGAGGCGCATCCACCATCCCCGCGACGTGCTTGATATCGACCCTCAATCACCCCCGTGGCAGCGTCTTGCCCATGATGAATTGCTCGCCGGTCAATTGGCTCTGGCGTTGGTGCGTGCCCGCATGAAAAAGGCTGCCGGCAAGGCACGGATAGCCAATGGAAAAAAAGCCCGTGCCATTTTGGCGGCTCTACCCTTCGAACTGACCGAAAGCCAGAAGCGGTCTGTCGACGAAATTCTCCGAGATTTGGCCGAGCCCGAACGCATGTTGCGGCTATTGCAAGGTGATGTGGGTGCCGGCAAAACCATTGTTGCGCTGTTGGCGATGGCGGCCTGTGTCGAATCGGGCGCGCAGGCGGCGCTAATGGCACCAACGGAGATTCTGGCGCGCCAACACATGGCGACGCTTCTTCCCTTGTGCGAGGTGGCGGATATACGCCTCGCCATATTGACAGGCCGCGAAAAGGGCAAGGAACGCGCGGCAATTCAACAAAAGCTTGCCAGCGGTGAAATCGATATTTTAATCGGCACCCATGCGCTGTTTCAATCGGCAATTGAATTCGCCAATCTTGGTCTGGGCATCATCGACGAACAACACCGGTTTGGCGTGCATCAGCGGTTGGCGCTTTCGGCCAAGGGTGCTGACGCGGATATTCTGGTGATGACCGCCACACCTATTCCCCGCACCCTGGTACTGACCTTCTTCGGCGACATGGATGTTTCAAAACTGACGGAAAAGCCTGCAGGGCGGCAGAAAATTCAAACCAATGCCGTGTCGCTTGAGCGGCTGGACCAGGTGGCGGAGCGCATCAAGATAGCCATTGCCGGTGGCCAGAAAGCCTATTGGATATGCCCGTTGGTGGAAGAAAGTGAGGAACTGCCGGTAACCGCGGCGGAAGACCGCTTCAAAGCGTTGCAAAAGGTTTTTGGTGATGAGGTCGGGCTCGTGCATGGACGGATGAAACCGGCGGAAAAGGACGCCGCCATGCTGGCCTTCAAAGATGGTGAAACCAGATTGCTGGTCGCAACCACGGTGATTGAGGTCGGCGTCGATGTGGGGGATGCCACCATCATGGTGATCGAACACGCAGAACGTTTCGGCCTGGCGCAATTGCACCAGTTGCGTGGCCGGGTCGGGCGGGGTGATGCGCCATCGACCTGTCTGCTTTTGTTCAAGGCACCTTTGGGCCAGGTGGCCGAGGCGCGTATCCGGATTTTGCGTGAGACCGAGGACGGATTTTTGATCGCCGAGGAAGACCTGCGCTTGCGTGGTGAAGGCGAGGTGCTTGGGGCCCGCCAGTCGGGCATGCCGGGGTTTTCAATTGCCCGGATGGAACTGCACGGAGATCTTTTGGAACTGGCGCGCGACGAAGCAAAGCTTATCCTTTCAAACAATCCCGAACTTGCAGCAGAACAGGGAAAAGCGCTGCAAGTGATGCTTTATCTTTTCGGCCAGGACGAGGCGGTGCGGCTGATAAGGGCCGGATAGCAGGCAGCTTGCACCAATTCCAGCATGGTAGTTTAATTGATCAGGCCCGAATTTTTTGGAAGGAAAGATGAAAAATGAAACTTCGAAACTTGCAAATATCTGCTTTTCTCGCCTTCGCCGCACTATTGGCAAACGCGCTGCCGGCCAGTGCCGATGCCATAGACGGCAATTGGTGCAACGCCAAGGGTCAGTCGCTCCATATTGACGGACCAGCTATCACCACGCCCGGCGGCGCCAGGCTGATCGGTAATTATGACCGGCACAATTTTTCTTATAAATCACCCCAGGGTGAAGCGCACCAGGGCAAAACGCTCTCCATGTCGCAACTTTCGGAGGAGCGCATGGACATGCGCTTGCCCGATGGCGCAATTGTGCCATGGAGCCGCTGCGAAGTAGTCAGCTGAACAACCATCATACCAGAGGCAATTGATCTCTAACCACCAAAAAACCGAGCGTCGCTGGCCGGCTTGACCAGCCAACCTTGAGCCACAAGTCCCGATTATTCTGCGTAAGGTCCGCCGATCAAGTCGGCGGATGACGATTGGCATGGATTGATCTTTGTTGCCGTTGGTATCAGTGGAAAAATTCGAATTACGCTGGCTTTCGCACGATCAAATTAGCGGTGAGCGATGAAAGCCAATGTTGATATTATTCCTTGGCTTTTTTCTGCGCTTCTTCCAGCTTTTTGCGTGCTGCTTCGGCCTTTTTCTGTAGCTCTTCCTGCAACTTGTTCTGCCGCTCCTGAAGCTCTGTGCGTTTCAGCGGCGGGCCATCATAGGCGGCGGTAAATCCATTCAGTGATACTTCAATCGGGCTTTTCTTGTTTTGAAAATTAATCGAGGTCAGTTGCAGCTTACCACCCTTTTTTAGGGCCTTCAGCAACCCGGCGGAAAGCGGTACCTCGGCCAGACAACGGCTGGGCAGGCAAATCGAATAAGGCAGTTTGTTGGCTTTGCCGCCGTCGATGCTGACAGAAATCCCGGCCGGGATATATCGACCGGAAGGCACAGCGATCTGGAAAATTTTGCGATTGACCTTTCCTTTCACCGACAACAGATTAACGGCGGTGACCAGTTGGCCAGTATCAGCGGTGATCGAATACTGCACATTACAGATTTCGTTTTCGCTCTGTTGGCTACATACTTTGAACCAAGTCCGCGGCTGTGGCTGCGGTGGCTGCTGCGCCTGTGCCAGCGCGCTGCTTACAATCAGATTTGCCGCGCCAAATGCCGCGTAGAATGCCACCGCAGTAAGCGGCTTGGATTTAACAGTATTCAAGTTTGACATGTAACAAAAAGCCCTTTTTGTTTACGGCATCGGCAATCGCATTTGGGGTAACAGTTCCGCGAACGATCCGTTTGATTTTTCCTGGTTCCTCTTCGCCAATTGAGGCGATTAAATGACCGCATACAAGACTCATTATTATAGTGGCAATCACGCATTTTCCAACCCGATTACCCGGTTAGGCTTCAAATCGCCGCCGTTTGCTGTGATAAAGTCATTATCATCGAAACGAGTCGCCCGAAGGGCTACATCAAATAACGCGAGATAACCATGCTAGGACGCCATAATAGTGTGCCTGACCTGATATTAATTGGGTTATTGACGATTGTTTTAATGTTTTTCTCCTCCAACGCGCCCGGCGCTCAGCCGTCGCACGGTATAGCCATGCACGGTGAACCGGCGCTGGCAGCGGATTTTCCGCATCTGCCCTATGTAAATCCCGCAGCACCCAAGGGCGGCACGATTACCTATGGTGTTCGCGGCAATTTCGACAGTTTGAACCCGTTTATCCTCAAAAGCATCCGCACCACCGCGCGGGGCGTGTGGGATCCCGCTTTTGGCAATCTGGTTTACGAATCATTGTTGCACCGTTCACGCGACGAGGCATTCACCTTGTATGGGCTTTTGGCCGAAAGTGTTGAAACCGGACCCGAACGCAAATGGGTGACATTTTATCTCAACCCCAAGGCCCGGTTTTCAGATGAAAATCCGGTCACGGCCGACGACGTGATTTTTACCTTCAAGCTGTTGAAAGAGAAAGGTCGCCCACCCTATTCAAGCCGAATGAACAAAGTTACAGGCATGGAGAGAGTTGGCGAACGCGGCATTCGCATCAATTTCAACGACGAGGCAGACCGCGAGCTGGCGCTGCTATTCGGCATGATGCCCATTTTGCCAAAACACGCGACCGATGCCGCCAATTTCGATAAGTCCACGCTAAAACCACAGATTGGCAGCGGACCTTATGCGGTTTCAAAAGTCGAGCCGGGCGAACGCATCACCTTTAAACGTAATCTCAATTATTGGGCGCGGGATCTGCCAATCAAAAAAGGCCAGGACAATTTTGACGAGGTAAAAGTCGAGTATTTCACTTCTGCCAGCACAATGTTCGAGGCGTTTAAAAAGGGCCTGTTTGATATTCACCCGGAAGGTGATCCCGGCAAATGGCGGCAAGCCTATGACATTCCTGCGGTCACCGACGGCAGGGTCATCAAGGAAGAGTTCAACCCCGGCACACCCGCTTCTATGCTTGGTTTTGTGTTCAACACAAGGCGTGAGATTTTCAAAAATCGTGATGTGCGCCGGGCGCTTGCAATGTTGTTTGATTTTGAGTGGGCCAACTCCAATTTGTTCTTTGGTGCCTACCGGCGAACCGGCTCGTATTATCATGGATCCGAGCTTTCGGCCCTTGGTCGTCCGGCAAGCAAGGCAGAACGGAACCTGCTGGCACCATTTCCGGGTGCGGTTTCTGACGAAGTTATGCAAGGCCGTTACAAACCGGTAGTCTCGGACGGTTCGGGCCGCGACCGGAAAATATTGAAATTGGCGCTGGGTATTTTGCGAAAAGCCGGATTCAAACTACAAGACGGGCAGATGATGACGGCTGAGGGCAACCCGTTCAGCTTCGAAATCATGACGACAACCAAAGATCAGGAGCGGTTGGCGTTAGCATGGCAGCGCACGCTTGCAAGGCTTGGCATCGAACTGACCCCGCGTTCGGTCGACGACACTCAATTCCAGCGGCGCAAGGGACAGTTTGACTATGATGTTGTGGTCGCGCGCTACTATGCGTCGCTTTCTCCGGGTGCTGAACAGGAGTTCCGCTGGGGCTCTGCTGCCCGCGACCAGCAAGGATCGTTCAATTTTGCCGGTACGGCAGAACCGGCCATCGATGCGATGATAGCTGCAATGCTTGCGGCCCGAGGCCGCGACGACTTCATCGCGGCGGTGCGGGCGTTCGACCGGGTGCTGATTTCCGGCCATTATCTCGTGCCGTTGTATCATCTTGAGCAGCAGTGGGTTGCCCGTTGGGGCCATATACAACATCCCGAAAAACTGCCACTCTATGGCTATCGTCTGCCGACCTGGTGGGCGAAACCTCAATAAATCATGGTACTTCGAAATGGCAAAGATCAAACTTGACGTAGTTTCCGATGTGATGTGTCCGTGGTGTTACATCGGCAGGAAACGGCTCGACAAGGCGCTCAATTTACTCAAGGACATCGAGGTGGAAATCCGCTGGCGACCATTTCAGCTTGATGCGACACTGCCGGCCGAGGGCAAGGACCGCCGGCAATATCTTGAAGACAAATTCGGTGGACCCGAACAGGCGCGCGATATCTATAACAACATAGAAGCCGCTGGTTTTGTGGAAGGCATCGATTTTGCCTTCGACAAAATCAAGATCGCGCCAAACACCCTTAACGCCCACCGCTTGATCCGCTGGTCGATCAATGGCGGCGAGGACGTGCACCAGGCGATGGTCGACCGGTTATTTGAACTGTTCTTTCTGGAGGGCGCCAATTTGGCGGACAATGATGTGTTGGTCGAAGCCGGGCGCGGTGTCGGTATGGATGGCGAGACCTTGGCGAGCCTGCTGCCGACCGATGCTGATGTGAAAGAGGTTCAAGAGGAAATCGCAGTCGCACAAAAAATGGGGGTAACGGGTGTGCCCTGCTTTATCATCGACAACAAATACGCGGTGGTCGGCGCTCAGAATCCCGAGACCCTCGCTGAGGCAATAACAAATGCAGCAGAAGAGACGAAAGAAGACACCAGCGTATGAATGACCATCCTTCACTTGACGATATCCGCAATACTGCAACTCGCATCGCTCCCCACATTATCGAAACCCCATTACTGCCGTGCTATGGCCCTGAGTTGCTAGAACGTATTGGCCCCGAAAGCGATGTGCATCTGAAACTTGAATTGCTGCAGCGCGCAGGAAGTTTCAAGGCACGCGGCGCGTTGAATGTCATCATGAATTTGGGTGACGAGGCGAAGGAGAACGGCGTCACCGCCTTTTCCGCCGGTAACCACGCCATCGCCACCGCCTATGCCGCAAAAGTGCTCGGAGTGTCGGCAAAGGTAGCCATGCCGAAAACCGCCAATCCCTATCGGGTTGAGCGATGCCTCGCCCTTGGAGCAGAAATCGTTTTTGCCGGCAGCATGATGGAACTGTTCGAAATCGGTGACAGATTACAGAAAGAGGAAGGCCGGGCGCTTGTTCACCCTTTCGAGGGTGCGCACACCTTCGAAGGCACCGGTACGATCGGTATGGAAATTTGCCAATCAATAGAAGGGCTTGATGCGGTGGTCGTGCCGGTTGGCGGTGGCGGGCTTATTTCCGGCATCGCGTTGGCGGTCAAGAACCTGCAACCCGATTGCAAGGTCATCGGGGTGGAACCGGAAGGTGCCAAGGGAATGGTCGATTCCCTGCAAAAGGGTAAACCGCTGGACAAAGTTGAACTCAATTGTATTGCCGACAGCCTAAGCGCGCCACTGCACATGCCGCAATCGTTTGCGATTATTCAGAAATTCGTCGATCAGATGGTGACAATTTCAGACCGGCAGATGATCGACACAATGCAGCTAATGTTTGCTGATCTGAAACTTGCAGTGGAACCGGCAGGCGCCAGCGCCATTGCCGCGATGCTTGGCCCACTAAAGAAACAACTAACCGGCAAAAGGGTGGCGCTGGTCATATGTGGCACCAATATCGACATGGAAACACATGCTAAGATTATTTCGAGTTGAGCGATTGCGGCCCCAGAAAGTCGAAGGTTGAAAAACTCAAGCCAAATTTTTCGACCGCCAGCCAAAGTGCAATAAAAATCACCGCGCTGA
Source organism: Rhizobiaceae bacterium (assembly GCA_965248135.1). GTDB lineage: Bacteria > Pseudomonadota > Alphaproteobacteria > Rhizobiales > Rhizobiaceae > SZUA-100. The sequence goes on from CBDFIN010000010.1 coordinate 141,810, forward strand.
TAACGGTATTGACCAACAACTTACGCCACATATGAGGTTTGACTGGTGCACTGGAAACGGTGCCAAGAATGATTTCGCCTTCATCGTCCTGGGTCCGGTGACCAAATGGCAAGGTGGCGAATAACATAACCCACCACAGGATGAAGAAAACAGCGAATGCCGTTAAACCAGACAAAACTATACCTCCTCCAGCTCGATTAAAGTGCCGCAAAAATCCTTGGGATGCAGAAACAATACTGGCTTGCCATGCGCGCCGGTTTTGGGCTTGCCATCACCCAGAACACGGGCACCACCGGTAATCAAATGATCGCGAGCGGCCCGGATATCCTCCACCTCATAGCAAATATGGTGCATGGCGCCGGATGGATTCTTTTCGATAAACCTGGCTATCGCCGAATTCTCTCCAAGTGGTTCAAGCAACTCGATCTTGGTGTTATCCAATTCAACGAAAGCCACGGTTACCCCGTGTTCAGGCAGAGCTTGCGGCCGGGACACTTTAGCGCCAAGTGTATCGCGATATTTGGCTGTTGCCGCAGCAAGATCAGGCACCGCGATGGCAACATGATTTAGTCGTTCCAGCATCAACTACACCCTGGTCACAAAGACGGTTGTGACCGGCTTTTTTCCCCAGATCTGACGAGCCTCGGCACGAACCGCCCGTCTTACGGCTTCTCGCACTTTGCCAATATCTTTGCGCCGGCGGCGTGGAATTCCTTCAAATGCGCCCAAGGCGGCATCGTAAAGGCAATCTTCCATCGAATCCTCTTCATCCTCAAGTTCAGGAAGACCGTGAATGGCAATGTCAGGGTCTGCCAGGAGATCACCATTGCGGTTCATTACCATCGCGACAGCGGCACAACCAGCATAGGAAAGTCCTCGTCTTTTCAATACCCCAATAGCCTCATCTGAGCCAAGAATCTTGCCATCTTTGTAGAACCGTCCGCTAGGGACCGTGCGGATGATCTCTGTCGCTCCCGGTGCCAAGCGGAGCATGTCGCCGTTTCTCACCGGCGCCACATCTTCGACCCCGATATCGGCCGCAAGCTTGGCGTGAGCGTTCAAGTGGGCGGCCTCACCATGCACCGGAACAGCTATGTCGGGTTTGACCCAATCATACATTTTCCGTAGTTCGCTACGCCGTGGATGACCTGATACGTGCACCAGGCCGTCATCATCGGTAATTATCTCAACACCCTGATCAATCAGGGCATTCTGGATCTCGATAATCGACTTGCCATTGCCGGGAATCGTACGAGAGGAAAACACCACCCGGTCACCAGCACTGAGCGAGCCCTTGTGGTGATTATTTGCGGCAAGTCTTGCAAGGGCGGCTCGCGGCTCACCCTGACTTCCGGTCAAAATGATCACCAGCTCGGCGCGCGGAATGGACTTAAACTCATCCTCGCTGACGAAAGGTGCAATGCCATCAAGATAGCCCAATTCTCGCGATACATCGCAAACCCGATGCATCGAGCGACCGAATATCATCACCTTGCGGCCAGCCTTGCCCGCAGCTATGGCGATTGATCGGATCCGACCGACGTTGGAGGAAAAGGTGGTCACCAGCACCCTGCCGGTCGAGCCTTCGATGATCTCGGCCAAACTGTCGGAAACCTGTTGTTCACTGGGCGATTCACCCTTGCGCATGGCATTGGTGGAATCACAGATCAGCGCCAACACACCTTCCTTACCTAATTCGCGGAAACGTTTTTCGTCGGTCACCTGCCCGAGCGACGGCGCCAGATCAAGTTTCCAGTCACCCGTATGGATAATTCGCCCAAGCGGCGTTTTGATAGCAAGCGAAACCGGTTCCGGAATGGAATGTGTCACGTGCACTGCCTCAATTTCAAACGAACCGGTTTTGAAGCTTTCTCCTGCCTTGAAGACTGTCAGCGGAATATCAGGCGCTCCCCGGTCGGAATAACGCTTGGCCTCCAGCATGCCGGCAGCGAAAGGCGAACAATAGACCGGTGCGCGCAGCTGCGGCCACAAGGTCAGCAATGCGCCATAGTGGTCCTCATGGGCGTGGGTTATGATAATGGCTTCCAGATTGTCGACCTGTTGCAAGAGAAAACGGATATCCGGCAGCACCAGATCTACCCCCGGTAATGCAGCACCGGGAAATGTGACCCCGATATCAACCACAATCCACTTGCGTTTTTCCGGATTGCCATAACCATACATGGCCAGGTTCATGCCGATTTCACCAACACCACCAAGTGGTACGAAAACCAAGTCTTCCTTTAGATTAGTCATTGCTGTAATTTTTGTCCTCTCTCAAGTCGCGGAAAAAAATATGTCCGCGGCTGATATTTTTTTAACCCCATTACCGGTATCAAGCAGCAGGTAACCGCTGTCATCGATATCCCGGAATACCCCCGATTGCTCATGATCGTCAAACCGCGCGGTGATTGTTTCGCCGATCCCGGCTGCCCAACCGAGCCATTGGCTCCTGAAGGAAGGAAAACCCTCTCCCAACATCCATTTTTTCAGCAACCGGTGCATTGCCCGTTGCAACCGTGGTAACAATATTTCTGGATCGACATCGTACCCCTCCATTGCCAAAGACGTGGCGGGATACATTGGCAACTCTGGCATTTTCTTACAGTTAATGCCACAGCCAATGACGATCGCTTGCGCGTTATCTTGAAGCTGTGCGGCTTCAAGCAGAATTCCACACAGCTTCTTGCCATTTAGCAGCACATCATTGGGCCATTTAATGGCCAGGTCGGGAAATTTTGCGCCGGTTAGCGAAGCAATTGCTTCAACCACGGCAAGTGAGGCGACAAACGGCAATATTGCACCGGCTTTCATTGGTCGGTTGTTGATCACCAGCACAGAAGCATAAAGGTTGCCGGGCTTTGAAACCCAATGTCTGTTCCGGCGGGCTTTTCCCTTGCTCTGGCTTTTTGCCACAACCCACAAAGGTCGGCGTTCACCCTTGCGGGCGCGACGCATGCATTCGAGATTGGTTGAATCGACCGTTTCCAGCTCTACCGTACGCCACAATTCGGGCTGATCTGCTCGCGCCACCGGTCCGGCAAAATTAGCTGAAAAAACTGCGCGCGGCGTTTTCCGCCGTGGTCAGCAACATGTCGCCGAAAAGAACGTAGAAAATTACAAACAGACCGCTCAAGCCAAGTACCAGCCGCAATTCGCTCGCCATGGGAACAAATTCGCCTGCTGATTCATCCATCCACATAATCTTGATGATGCGCAGATAATAAAATGCGCCAATCACACTCGCCAAAACACCGACAATCGCCAGGGTATAGAGTTGCGCTTCCATCGCAGCCAAAAAGACATACCACTTCGCCCAAAATCCGGCTAGCGGTGGAATCCCGGCCATTGAAAACAAAAGCGCGGTCAAAAACAACGCCATCACCGGATTGGTCTTTGAGGCGCCCGCAAGTTCCCTGATGTCCTCGACCATGCCTTCCTTCCGACGCATGGCCAAAATGCAGGCGAACGTGCCCAGGGTCATGGTCATATAGATCATCATGTACAAGATGACACCGGTCACACCATCTTGATTACCTGCTGCCAGACCGACAAGTGCAAAGCCCATATGGCCGATTGATGAATAGGCCATCAGCCGCTTGATGTTGTTTTGACCGATAGCGGCAAATGCACCAAGCACCATCGATGCCAGCGATATAAACACGACGATTTGTTGCCAGTCGTTGGTCACCGGCTCGAATGGAGACATAACCAACCGAATGAACAGCGCCATGGCGGCAACTTTGGGTGCTGCGGCAAAAAACGCGGTGACCGGCGTTGGCGCGCCCTCATAGACGTCAGGGGTCCACATGTGAAACGGTACCGCAGAAATTTTGAAGGCGATGCCGGCAAGAATGAACACTAGTCCAAAAATGATACCAAGCGACGCACCATGGCTTGCAAGGGCTTCTGAAATAGCGCCAAACCCGGTATGACCGGTAAAACCATAGACCAGCGACGAACCGTAAAGCAGCATGCCGGAAGAAAGCGCGCCCAGGACAAAATACTTCAAACCGGCTTCGGTGGAGCGCACCGAATCCCGGTTAATCGCGGCAACCACATAAAGCGATAAAGACTGCAGTTCCAAACCGAGATAGAGCGCAATGAGATCATTTGCGGAAATCATCAACATCATGCCGGTCGTCGCTAGCAAAATCAGGATCGGATATTCAAAATGGTCGAACTTTTCCACCCTTGAAAAACCGACAGACATGGCAATAGCAAGACCGGAACCGATCAGCACCAGTACTTTCATTAACCGCGCAAACGGATCGAGCACAAACGCGCCGTGAAACGCCTCGCCATCACCGGTCAGCATCACCAACCACAGGCCGGCGGCAATGATCAATGCCACTGCAAGTCCGGTGACCAGCCGCGCCGCTGAACTGCGGGCGAAGGTGCCAATCATCAACAACACCATAGCGCCAATGGCCAGCCAAAGCTCAGGATAGGCCAAAACCAGATCGGGAATGTCTATTGCAGGCTGCATTTCAACTGTCTTTCATCACGCATCAGTTAAGGGGCGCTGCTGCGAGGGTTGTACTCAGGGACGCCTGGTAGTTGGCGATCAAAGCCTCGACGGAGGACTGGGTTACATCGAACACAAATGATGGATAAATGCCGAACACAATGACCAGCACCACCAAAGGATAAAGGATCATTTTCTCGCGGCCATTAAGATCGGTGATTGTCCGCAATCTGTCGATTTCCAGCGAACCAAATATCACCCGGCGATAGAGCCACAGCGCATAGGCGGCCGAAAGAACCACACCGGTTGTTGCCAGGATCGCCACCCAGCTATTGGCAAAGAATGCGCCAATCAGGGTCATGAACTCACCGACAAATCCCGATGTGCCAGGCAGACCGACATTGGCCAGCGTAAAGATCAAGAACACCACCGCATAGTTGGGCATTCGGTTTACCAGCCCACCATAGGCGGCGATTTCTCTGGTATGCATACGGTCATAGATCACGCCCACGCACAAAAACAGTGCGCCAGATACCAGACCATGCGACAGCATCTGAAAAATGCCGCCCTGAACGCCGTGCATGTTCATGGTGAAGATGCCCATCGTGACGAAACCCATGTGGGCGACCGACGAATAGGCGATCAGTTTTTTCATATCATCTTGCATCAGCGCCACCAGCGAGGTGTAGATGATGGCAACCACCGATAGCGTATAAATGAGCGGTGCAAAGTCGGCGCTGGCGTGAGGAAACATCGGCAACGAGAAACGCAGGAAACCATAACCGCCCATTTTTAACAGGATCGCGGCAAGAATGACCGAACCGGCGGTCGGCGCTTCAACATGCGCATCCGGCAACCAGGTATGCACCGGCCACATCGGCATTTTTACGGCGAAGGATGCAAAGAAGGCAAGCCACAGCCAGGTCTGCATCGACGGCGGGAACTGATGCTCCAGCAGCTTCGGAATATCTGTGGTGCCGGCCTCCCAATACATCGCCATGATGGCCAACAGCATCAAGACAGAGCCGGCAAGGGTGTAGAGGAAAAACTTGAACGAGGCGTAAACCCGTCGCTTGCCACCCCACACACCGATGATCAAGAACATCGGGATCAGGCCGGCCTCGAAGAAGACATAGAACAGCACGATATCGAGGGTGCAGAACACGCCGATCATCAATGTTTCGAGCACCAGGAAGGCGATCATATATTCGCGCACCCGCTCCTCGATCGATTCCCAACTGGCTAAAATGGCAAACGGCATGAGGAAGGTGGTCAAGATGATGAACAGTACCGAAATGCCGTCGACACCCAGATGATAGGTAATGCTACCCAGCCAGGCGGCTTTCTCCTCCATCTGGAAGCCGGCAACGGTATTGTCGAATTCAATCCATACGAACAGCGAGATTAAAAAGGTCAGTACCGTGGTCCAAAGGGCGACAATGCGGACATTGCGCCGGGCGATTTCGCTGTCATCCCAGATCAACAGGATAACCGCCGCCCCGACCAGCGGCAGGAACGTGACAATAGAAAGAACAGGCCAGCTTGCCATCAGCGTGCTCCCCCGAACATCATCCAGGTAGTCAACAGCGCCGCCCCAATCAGCATGGCAAACGCGTAATGATAGACATAACCCGTCTGCAATTTGACAATGCGGTTGGTGACATCAAGCACGCGAGCAGAAACACCATCGGGTCCAAACCCGTCGATCAGCCAGCCGTCGCCCTTTTTCCACAAAAAACGACCAAGCCACTTGGCCGGACGGACCAGCAGGAAGTCGTATATTTCATCGAAATACCACTTGTTGAGCAGGAATTTATAAAGCCCGGCATGCTGTTTGGCCAGTTCGCCCGGAATGGCCGGAGAGCGGATATAGAACAGCCAGGCCGTTGCAAAGCCGATCAGCATCATGATAAATGGCGCCAGTCTGACCAGCCACGGCACATTGTGGAAGTCGTGAATTATGTGATTTTCTTTCGAGGTGAACAACGCACCGCGCCAGAATTCCTCATAGCCGTCGCCGATAAACGAACCACTAAATATCAGACCGGCGAAAAGCGCACCGGCGGCAAGAATATATAACGGCACCAGCATGACTTTAGGGCTGTCATGAATATGCGCCATCACCTCGGCCGGCGCCCGCTCGCGGCCATGGAAAGTCATGAAAATCAACCGCCAGGAATAGAAACTGGTGAACAGTGCAGCAATTACCGTCAGGCCAAAGGCATAGCCGGCAAATGAATTATGGCCGACATAGAGGCTCTCGATAATCGCATCCTTGGAGAAGAAACCGGCAGTACCGATAACCGTACCTGGAATGCCAAGTCCGGTCAGCGCCACGGTGCCGATGATCATCAACCAGTAGGTTTTGGGAATATGTCTGCGCAGACCGCCCATGCGGCGCATGTCCTGTTCATCAGCAACCGCATGAATGACCGAACCGGCGCCAAGGAAAAGCAACGCCTTGAAAAATGCATGGGTAAACAGATGGAAAATCGCCGGCCCATAGGCACCAACACCGAGGGCTGCAAACATATAACCAAGCTGCGAGCAGGTCGAATAGGCGATCACCCGCTTGATATCATTTTGCACCAGCCCCACCGTTGCGGCGAAAAAGGCGGTTGTCGCACCGATGAATGTCACCACGGTCAAAGCGGTATGTGACAATTCAAACAACGGCGACATGCGTGCCACCAAAAACACCCCGGCGGTTACCATGGTTGCAGCATGAATGAGTGCAGAAACCGGCGTCGGACCTTCCATCGCGTCCGGCAGCCAGGTATGCAGCAAAAACTGCGCGGATTTGCCCATCGCGCCCATGAATAACAGCAGACAGATAGCGGTGATCGCCGATGCCCTGTCGAGCGCATAGCCGGCAAAATTCATCACAGGCGCGGCTTCCGCCCCACCATGGTCAGCGCCAAAACTTGCCGCATTGGCAAAGATGGTCTCCAGATTCATCGAACTGAATACGACAAACACGCCGAAAATACCGAGCGCGAAGCCAAAATCGCCAATTCGGTTGACAATAAATGCCTTGATCGCGGCGGCATTAGCCGACGGTTTCTTGTACCAGAAACCGATCAGCAGATAGGAGGCAAGACCAACGCCCTCCCAGCCAAAGAACATCTGCATCAAATTGTTAGCGGTAACCAGCATCAACATGGCGAAGGTGAAAAGCGACAGATAGGCAAAAAACCGTGGCCGGTGCGGATCGTTGTGCATGTATCCGATCGAATAGATGTGCACCAGCGACGAAACGGTATTGACCACCACCAGCATCACCACCGTCAGCGTATCGATATATATCGCCCAGTCGACATTGAGCCCGCCGGTAGACACCCACCGCATCATCGTTCTTGTTTCGGCTTCGCCACCACCCCAGGCAAAGGTGAAAAAGGCAATCCACGAAAGCAGGGCCGAGATCACCAGCAAACCCGAAGTGACATATTCGCTGGCCCGCGCGCCAATGGAGCGCCCAAACAGTCCGGCAATCAAAAACCCGGCAAGAGGCAGCAGGACGATGGCTTGATACATTGTGCTTTCTAGCCCTTCATCATGTTAACGTCTTCAACCGCGATGGAGCCGCGGTTGCGGAAGAATACAACCAAAATGGCAAGCCCGATCGCCGCTTCTGCCGCCGCAACGGTTAGAATAAACAGGGCGAATATCTGGCCAGTCAAATCACCCAGATGTTGCGAAAAGGCGACGAAATTGAGGTTCACCGAAAGCAGGATCAGTTCAATCGACATCAAGATGACGATGACGTTCTTGCGGTTGAGGAATATGCCGAACACGCCAATAGTGAACAAAATGGCACCGACGGTGAGATAGTGGGAAAGGCCTATCTCCATGGTCAAATCCCCCTGCCTGATTCAACGTGCTTGACTTCAATTGCCGTTTCGGGCGAGCGGGCCACCTGATCGGCAATGACTTGCCGGCGAACCCGGGGCTTGTGATGCAGGGTCAAGACAATGGCGCCAATCATCGCAACCAACAGCACCAGTCCGGCCAGTTGGAAGAAGAAAATATAGCGGGTATAAAGCAGATCACCCAGCGCCGCGATGTTGGAACGCGCCGCAATGTCGGGGATGGGCTGCACCGCCGGTCCAACCGCCTCCGGTGCCACAATCGAGGCGCCAAGCACCAACAGCAATTCGACCACCAGCACCAGGCCGACCATTGCGCCGGTTGGCAGATATTGCAGAAATCCCTGCCTTAATTCGACGAAATCAACGTCCAGCATCATCACCACAAAGAGGAAAAGCACAGCTACCGCGCCGACATAGACAACCAGTAAAATAAGCGCCAAAAACTCGGCCCCGGCAATCATGAAAAGACCGGCGGCATTAAAGAATGTCAGGATCAAGAACAGCACCGAATGGACCGGATTACGCGACGAGATCACCATTAGCGCGGCAATAATGCCGACGCTAGCAAACAGGTAAAAGAAAAGTGCGGTAAGTACCTCCATCAGTTTCTGCCCGTCTTATTGATCGTATCGCCCATCATTTCAATCTCTTCTTGCCCACACTCAGCGATAGGGCGCTTCCAGTCGTTGGTTCTGCGCCAGTTCGCGCTCCCAGCGCTCGCCATTGGCAAGCAGTTTTTCCTTGTCGTAGTAAAGCTCGTCGCGGGTCTCGGTCGCAAACTCGAAATTCGGCCCTTCAACAATTGCATCCACCGGACAGGCTTCCTGGCAAAAACCGCAATAAATGCATTTGACCATATCGATATCGTAGCGCACCGTGCGCCGCGTGCCGTCATTGTTGCGCGGGCCGGCTTCTATGGTGATCGCCTGGGCCGGACAAATCGCCTCGCATAATTTGCAGGCAATACAGCGTTCTTCGCCGTTGGGATAACGCCGCAACGCATGTTCACCGCGAAACCGCGGACTGATTGGCCCTTTTTCAAACGGATAATTAATTGTCGCCTTTGGGGCGAAAAAATAACGCATCGACAAAAAGAAGGCGCCAACAAAGTCTTTCAAAAAGAGTGATTTGGCGAATTGGTCTAGTCTTGCCATCGCATCACCCCTTACGCCGCCCAGCCGGTGATCTGCAGCACCAGCGCGACAAAAAACACCATGAACAGGGAGATCGGCAAAAAGACTTTCCAGCCAAGCCGCATCAACTGATCATAGCGATAGCGCGGCACAAAAACCTTGACCATCGAAATCATGAAGAACACGGCGAACATTTTCAGCACGAACCAGATGACGCCCGGCACCCAGGTGAACGGCGCGAAATCAAACGGCGGCAGCCAACCACCCAGGAACAGCACCGTGGTTAGCGCACACATCAACAAAATCGCAATGTACTCGCCCAGCATATAAAGCATGTAAGGGGTCGAGGAATATTCCACCATATGGCCGGCAACCAGTTCGGACTCGGCCTCTGGCAGGTCAAATGGTGGTCGGTTGGTCTCGGCCAGTGCCGAAATGAAGAAGATCACGAACATCGGGAACAACGGCAGCCAATGCCAGTCGAGGAAGGTATTCGGCATGCCGAGCAAAGTGCCAACACCATCGCGCTGGGCCAAAACGATTTCCGTCAGATTGAGCGAGCCGACACAAAGCAAAACGGTAACAATGACGAAGCCGATTGAAACCTCGTAGGAAACCATTTGCGCCGCCGATCGCAGGGCGGCAAGAAACGGGTATTTTGAATTCGACGCCCACCCTCCCATGATCACGCCATAGACTTCAAGTGACGAGAAAGCGAAAACATACAGGATACCGATATTGACGTCGGCAACCACCCAGTTCTCGTTGACGGGGATCACCGCCCATGCCGAAAGCGCCATCAGCGAGGCCACCATCGGCGCCATCAAAAAGATGCCCTTGTTGGCACCGGACGGAATTACCGGCTCCTTGAAGAAGAATTTCAGCATATCGGCGAAAGATTGCAGCAGACCCCACGGCCCCACCACATTGGGTCCACGGCGCATGTGCACGGCGGCCCATATCTTGCGATCAGCGTAGATAATATAGGCGGTGAATATCAGCAAGGCCACCAACATCAACAGGCTTTGAGCCAGCATGATAATGCCGGGGATGACATAGGTATCGATGAAGCCAGCGCTCATGATAATTACTCAGCCGCCTCCCGCTTGTCGCCGTTTGCCAGTGCCGAACACTCGGCCATGACAGTGGAGGCGCGGGCTATCGGATTGGTCAAATAGAAATCGGCGATCGATGAAATCATCGGCGTTTTACCAAGCCTTCCGATGCTGCCTTTGGCCATATTTTTCACGCCGTTATCGTCGCTTTCGGCAATCGCGTCGATCACCGCAAAATGGGGGTGTTGTTCATAGAGCTTTGAGCGCAATTGTGGAAGAGAGTCAAACGGCAATTTGCGTTCCAGTTCGGATGAAAGTGCCCGCAAGATGGCCCAGTCTTCTTTTGCCGCTCCAGGCGGGAATGCGGCGCGCATACCCATTTGCACCCGGCCCTCGGTATTGACCCAGGTTCCCGACTTCTCGGTATAGGCCGCACCCGGCAAAATCACATCTGCGTGGTGCGCCCCGACATCGCCATGACTGCCGACATAGACGGTAAAGCCGCCCGTTCTCTTGCTTAGATCAATTTCATCAACACCGAGCAGGAACAACAATTCAGCCTCAGCCAGCATCTGGGCAGTGTTCATGCCACCTTCGCCAGGCACAAAACCAAGATCAAGCCCGCCAGCCTGTCCGGCAGCCTTGTGCAGCACATTAAAACCGTTCCACTCGTTTTTCACCACACCCAGCGAAAGCGCCGCTTTGGCAAGTGCTGCCATAATGCCTTTGCCGTTTTTGTGGGTATAGGCACCGGAGCCGATGATAAACATCGGGTTTTTGGCTTTGGCTGGCGCGTGATCAACAAAACTCTTGATCGAATCTGGACCAGCACCAACGTAATGATAATCATAGGTTAGATCGTTTTGTTCGCCTATCACTGCAACTTGCATTGCGCCCGTTCGCCAGCGCTTGCGGATGCGGCTGTTTAGCACCGCCGCATCATGGCGTGGATTAGCACCGATTATCATCAATGCGTCGGCTTGTTCTATGCCTTCGATGGTGGAATTAAACAGATAGCTTGAACGACCAAGGGCCGGGTCAAGCACCGAACCCTCTTCACGGCAGTCCATATTGACGGAACCAAGGCCCGCCATCAGTTCCTTCATGGCGAAGATTTCTTCCACCGAGGCAAGATCGCCGGCAATCGCACCAAATTTTTCCGGCTTGGTTTTTTTTGCCGCAGCAGAAATGACCTCAAACGCTTTTGACCAGCTGGCCGGCGCCAACCTGCCATTGGTACGAACATAGGGCTGGTCAAGTCGTTGGGTGCGCAAGCCGTCCCAGATAAAACGGCTCTTGTCGGAAATCCATTCCTCGTTCACCGCCTCATTGATCCGCGGCATAATGCGCATTACTTCGCGCCCACGGGTGTCAACGCGAATATTGCTGCCAACCGCATCCATTACATCAATGGTCTCGGTCTTGTTTAATTCCCATGGCCGGGCCTGAAAAGCGTAAGGCCTGGAGGTCAGCGCACCAACCGGACACAGATCAATGACATTACCCTGCAGTTCAGAGCTCATCGCCTGTTCAAGATAGGTGGTGATTTCAGCATCTTCGCCGCGGCCAACCAGTCCAAGCTCGGTGATGCCGGCAACTTCCGTGGTAAAACGGACACATCGGGTGCAATGAATACAGCGGGTCATGATGGTGCGCACCAGCGGCCCGATATATTTGTCTTCCACCGCGCGCTTGTTTTCCGCGTAACGCGACCCGTCCATGCCAAAGGCCATCGCCTGGTCCTGCAGATCGCATTCTCCGCCCTGATCACAAATCGGGCAATCAAGCGGGTGATTGATAAGCAGGAATTCCATCACCCCTTCACGCGCTTTTTTAACCATCGGTGTATTAGTGAACACCTCAGGTGGTTCACCGTTCGGTCCGGGGCGCAAATCACGCACGCCCATGGCACACGATGCAGCCGGTTTTGGCGGACCACCCTTTACCTCAACCAGACACATGCGGCAATTGCCGGCCACCGACAGCCGCTCGTGAAAACAAAATCGCGGCACTTCGGCGCCCGCCTCTTCACAGGCCTGCAGCAGGGTATAGTAATCCGGCACTTCTGTTTCCACACCGTCTACAATTATCTTAGCCATTTACCCACCGTAGCAACCGCCATTTTCCGATTAATGTTCATTGTCTTCAATATCTCACTCCGCCGCTTTCATCGAAACGGCACCGTCGTTGTCAGACCGATAGGAATAACTGTCGATCCGCGCCTCAATCACATCGCGGAAATGGGTGATCAGACCCTGGATCGGCCAGGCCGCCGCATCGCCAAGGGCACAAATGGTATGGCCCTCGATTTGCTTCGACACGTCGAAAAGCATGTCGATTTCCTTTTTTTGCGCCCTGCCCTCGACCATGCGTTCCATCACTCGCCACATCCAGCCGGTGCCTTCGCGGCACGGCGTGCATTGGCCGCAACTTTCATGTTTATAGAAATAGGAAAGCCTCGCAATGGCGCGGATGATATCGGTGGATTTATCCATAACAATCACCGCCGCAGTGCCAAGACCCGAGCGATGCGCCATCAAGGCGTCAAAATCCATCGGACAGTCAATCATGTCCTCACCCGGCACGCAGCGCACCGAAGAGCCACCGGGGATGACCGCCAAAAGATTGTCCCAGCCGCCTCGTATGCCGCCACAATGGGTTTCGATCAAACTACGGAACGGAATACTCATCTCCTCTTCCACTGTGCAGGGGCGTTCGACATGACCGGAGATACAAAACAGTTTGGTGCCATGGTTGTTATCCCGGCCAAAGCCGTGAAACCAGCTCGGTCCACGACGCAGAATTGTTGGCGCAACAGCAATTGATTCCACGTTATTGACCGTGGTCGGACAGCCATAAAGACCGACATTGGCAGGAAATGGCGGTTTTAACCGCGGTTGACCTTTCTTGCCTTCCAGGCTCTCGAGCATGGCGGTTTCTTCACCACAGATATAAGCCCCGGCCCCGTGCGAGACATAAAGCTCGAACGGCCAGCCATGAATGTTTTTCCTGCCGAGCAGATTGGCCTCGTAACATTCGGCAATAGCGGCCTCCAGCGCCTCGCGCTCGCGGATATATTCGCCGCGCACATAGATGTAGCAGGCATTGGCACCCATGGCGAAGGAGGCGATCAGTGAGCCCTCGATCAGCGTATGGGGGTCATTGCGCAGGATTTCACGGTCTTTGCAGGTGCCGGGTTCAGACTCGTCAGCATTGACGACTAGATAATGCGGGCGGCCATCGTTGACCTTTGGCATGAACGACCATTTCAGCCCGGTCGGGAAGCCGGCGCCACCACGTCCGCGCAGACCGGACGCCTTCATCTGCTCGATAACCCAGTCGCGGCCACGGTCGATAATCGCCTTGGTGCCATCCCAATGCCCGCGCGCCATGGCACCTTTCAGGCTCTTGTCATGAACTCCGTAAATATTGGTGAATATTCGATCTTTGTCTTCAAGCATAACTAAGCCTAGATTCGTCCAGTAAGAAGAATTCGCCGTTCCTCGCCTGACTTTGGAGTAACTTCTGATATCAAATCTCTTCCATTTTCGATATCGTATTCACCCGATTGCCAAGTAACGCGTGTAAAAATAATCCAGCTTACGGTCGGCAGATTTTCGAAACGGAAATTCCCCTGCGCATCGCAGATTGTTGTCCTGATCACACCTTCAAATTGGGGTTCAGAAACTCGATCGCGAAAAACTCCTACCTTATGTCCACTGGCAGCTACTGGACGTATGCCAGACCGCCAAATAGCTACTGACTCTTTGAACGGTCCGGTATTTGGTACCAATAACACCGATTCGCCTGCGCAATCTATGACGCCCCCGCGTCGTTTTCGAAGAAATGCCTGGCCAAAAACAACGCCGGAACCTTTTTTTCGATGAGCCGCATAACCATCAGCATTGTTTTGAAAGTCTACCGCTTGCGTTTGCACGCAAGACATCAACGTCAACAAGAACAACGTCACAATCAAACATCGCGCGAAAACCCTGATCATCAACGCGGCTCCTTGCCGAACTGTTTGACATATTCATCCCGTCCGCCCTTGGCCAGCGCCTTGGCCTGCCTAACCCAATTGTCGCGTTCGATACGTCCCTTGAAGCGCAGATAGCCATTGACCCATTCGCGCTCGGCCTTTTTCCAGGCGCCGATCTGCGCGAACTTGAAGATGCCGAGATCATGCAAGATGCCCTCGATCTTCGGGCCGATGCCGGAGATCATTTTCAGATCATCAATTTCGGTCGGCCGTACCATGCCCTTGGGACGATTGGCATCTTTCGCCTTGCCGGCAGCGCCGCCCGAAACCAGGCCCAGTGCCTCGCCTTTCCCGCTCACCGGCTTTTTGGTTGCCGGTTGCTTTTTGCGGCCTGTGCTCTTGGCGGTAGCCGTTTTTGCTTTTGTGCCAGCAGCTTTCCGTCGCGCCGATTTCTTTACAACCGGATCGGATGTCAGCGCCGTCAAGCCACCAATCGGTGCACAGCCTACACGATCAATCTGGCTGCCCACCGGCACTTCGCTGCCCTTACCCGCCTCGAACAAATCGATAATTTCTGCCAGCCGTTCGGGCGTTAAATCCTCATAGGTATCCTTAAACACCATCACCATAGGGGCGTTGACACAGGCTCCCAGGCACTCAACCTCTTCCCACGATAGGGTGCCATCGCCATTGGTTTTAAACTGCTCCTGATTGATTTTGTTGCGGCAGACGCGTTTTAGCTCCTCCGCGCCGCGCAGCATGCAAGGAGTGGTGCCACAAACCTGGAAATGGGCCGTTGTACCCACCGGCTTCAACTGGAACTGGGTATAGAAAGTGGTAACCTCAAGCACCCTGATATAGGGCATTTCCAGCATCTCGGCGACGTGCTCAATTGAAGCCCGCGTCACCCAGCCATCTTGTTCCTGCGCCCGCATCAGCAGCGGGATCACGGCAGAAGCTTCACGACCCTTGGGAAAATCCTTGATCTTCCTTTTGGCCCAACTGGCGTTGGCGCGGTTGAACTTGAACTCAACCGGCTGGAGATTATCTTCGGCTAAACGGCGATTAGACATCAGCGATCCACCTCCCCGAAAACAATATCGAGCGATCCCATAACTGCTGAAACATCGGCCAGCATATGACCACGGCAAAGGAAATCCATGGCTGAAAGATGGGCAAAGCCCGGCGCGCGCAATTTGCAGCGATAGGGTTTGTTGGAGCCATCGGAAATCAGATAGACGCCGAACTCTCCCTTCGGTGCTTCAACTGCCGCATAAACCTCGCCTTCCGGCACATGATAGCCTTCGGTGTAGAGCTTGAAGTGATGGATCAATGCCTCCATCGAACGCTTCATCTCGCCGCGTTTCGGTGGCACGATCTTGCCGTCGGTGGTGGAAATGGGGCCGCTGCCAGAAGAACCCGACAATGCCTCGACGCATTGTTTCATGATGCCAACGGACTGGCGCATCTCTTCCATGCGAATGAGATAACGGTCGTAATTATCACCGTTCTTGCCGACGGGAATGTCAAATTTCATTTCCTCGTAACACTCATAGGGCTGCGATTTGCGCAAGTCCCATGCAGCACCCGAACCCCGCACCATGACGCCGGAAAAGCCCCACGACCAGGCGTCTTCCAAGCTCACCAGACCGATATCCACATTGCGTTGCTTGAAGATGCGGTTATCGGTCAACAAGCCTTCAATGTCGTCACAGACTTTCAAGAACGGATCGCACCACTCACCGATATCATCAATCAATTCCGCCGGCAGGTCCTGATGCACCCCACCCGGCCGCACATAGGCCGCATGCATACGGGCACCACAGGCACGCTCGTAAAACACCATCAGCTTTTCGCGCTCTTCAAAGCCCCAAAGAGGCGGTGTCAACGCACCCACGTCCAGCGCCTGGGTGGTGATATTGAGAATGTGGGATAATATGCGGCCGATCTCGCAATAAAGCACCCGGATCAACGATCCGCGCCGGGGCACCGAAATCCCCATCAGCTTTTCCACCGCGAGCGCAAATGCATGCTCCTGATTCATCGGTGCGACATAATCGAGCCGGTCAAAATAGGGCACCGCCTGCAGATAGGTCTTGTGTTCGATCAACTTTTCCGTACCGCGGTGCAACAGGCCGACATGGGGGTCGACCCGGTCGACCACTTCGCCATCAAGTTCCAGCACCATTCGCAAAACACCGTGGGCTGCGGGGTGCTGCGGGCCGAAATTGATGTTAAAATTGCGGATATTATGTTCAGTCATATTAATCAGCCGGTGGCGCAAATTTGGCGAAAACCTCTGCACCTGTCATTTTTTCAGTGCTGTTGGCAAAGGTATAATTTGTCGGTTTTTCGTCGATAAAAATTTCGGAGTTGAAAGCGAAAAGCGAAGGATCCTCGAACGCTTGGGCGGAAACCGAGTTGTGGTTATGATCCTTGGTCCGCCAGAGCAAAGTTGTGCCGCAATCCCGGCAAAACACTCGCTCGGCCCATTTGGAAGAATCATAAACACCGAGGGAACCGCTTGCCTCGATTTCGACGTTATTACCGCAGTAAACCGCCATGAAGGAGCCTCCTGACCAGCGCCGACACATGGCACAATGACAAACACCCATGTTTTCCGCCTCAGGAGCAGCCGTAAACTGCACATTACCACAAAGACACCGGCATTTTATTGGTTTGCTCATGACAATAACCTAGCTCGCTTTCTCGTCGCCAGGCAGCACGTAATCCGTACCCTCCCACGGCGATTGAAAATCAAAATCGCGGAATTCCTGTCGCAGTTCCACCGGCTCATAGACGACGCGCTTTTGCTCATCATCATAGCGCACCTCGACATGGCCGGTGAGCGGGAAATCCTTGCGCAGGGGATGACCTTCAAATCCGTAGTCGGTCAACAGCCGGCGCAGGTCCGGGTGAGCGGTAAACAAAATGCCGTACATGTCATAGGCTTCGCGCTCAAACCAGTTTGCACCGGGATAAATCTCTGTGGCGCTTGGAATGGGCGTTTCCGCATCGGTGGCGACCTTCACCCGAAGCCGCACATTCTGGCGCGGGCTCAATAGATGATAAACCACCTCAAACCGCTTTTCTCGCGCCGGATAGTCAACACCGCAAATATCGATGATCGAAACAAACTGGGTCTGCATGTCGTCGCGCAAAAACCGCAGCACTGCAATCAGGTTTGATGCACTGCACCAGATGGTGAACTCGTCGTGGGCGATGGTTGAGGCGTCAATCTTGGCCGCCAACGCGTCATCGAGATAGGTCTTTAAATCGTCCAAGACTTCAAGCATCGCCATCCTCACCGCTCAATTGTACCGGTGCGGCGGATCTTCTTCTGCAGCAGAAGAAATCCATAAAGCAGCGCTTCGGCCGTCGGCGGGCAACCGGGCACATATATGTCAACCGGTACAATCCTGTCGCAGCCGCGCACCACCGAATAGGAATAGTGATAATAACCGCCGCCATTGGCGCAAGAGCCCATCGAAATGACGTAGCGCGGCTCCGGCATCTGGTCATAGACCTTGCGCAGGGCCGGCGCCATCTTGTTGGTTAAAGTTCCAGCGACAATCATCACATCGGACTGGCGAGGCGAAGCGCGCGGTGCAATGCCAAATCGCTCGGCATCATAGCGCGGCATCGACATATGCATCATTTCGACCGCACAACAGGCAAGACCAAAGGTCATCCACATTAGTGAACCATTTCGTGCCCATGCAATCAACTCGTCGGTGGAAGTGACGATAAAACCCTTGTCACCCAGTTCATTATCAATCTCGGTAAAATAGGGATCATCGGCACCCACAGGCTTTCCCGTTGCCGGGTCAAGCACGCCAGATGGCGATCGGGCGATCAACGTTGATGTGCCGTCGTTCAATCCCATTCCAGCGCTCCTTTTTTCCATTCATAGATGAAGCCGACGGTAAGGATGGCCAGAAATATGGTCATCGACCAAAAACCGAACCAGCCAAGCGTGCCGAAACTTGCCGCCCACGGAAACAAAAAGGCCACTTCCAGATCGAAAATGATAAATAATATGGCAACCAGATAGAAACGGACATCAAACTTCATGCGGGCATCATCGAACGGGTTGAAACCGCATTCATAAGCGGAAAGCTTCTCATCATCGGGGGCTTTGAAGGCCAATATAAACGGCGCTGCCATGAGCGCCACCACAATTACCAGCGATACAGCAATGAATATGATGACAGGAAGATAGGACCCAAGCAGCGTTTCCATCATAATCGCCTTTGTTTCTCCAACAGTCTACAGAATTGTTCACCCGGCCATTCTAGACTTGCCATAGTGAATTGCTACGATTTGAGGGATAGAACAGCCTCCCCAAAGAGGCAAGTGGGCAGCACCCGATTTATAGGCATAATGCAAAATTTCTTGCCGCAAATTGACCCTTGTCAATTCATTTCCAACGCGAAGCAACTTATCTCGATACGCCACTATTTGCGCAAAATTGATATGGGTTGTTCGCCGGCACCTGTCGCGCAACCTGGTATTCTGTTCGCTACCCGGTCAACGCATGGCAAGTTCACATCCAACCAGACGCAGCAATTGTCACGGATACAAAATTCAAAAAATGTTGCGTTCGGCTTTTGGTAGTGATCTTATCGGTGGCGAAAACCGCGATGCCGGGTGGAAACCAGACTAATTGATCCATTGAGGACACATCGCCAAGCCTCCAACGGATTTTAGAAAGCTTGACTGCAAAACCATGACCCAAAAACTAAAATGTATTTCACCAATTGATGGTGTGCTCTTTGCCGAGCGGCCAGTACAAAGTTATGATGCAGTCAGCGAGTTGGCCACCCGGGCAAAAGATGCACAAGCCGCCTGGGCGCAGCGTCCGTTGCAAGAACGTATAGATTTAGTGATGGCGGGTGTGGCTGTTATTGGTGAGATGAATGACGCGATTGTGCCTGAGCTTGCAAAAATGATGGGCAGGCCGGTGCGCTATGGCGGCGAGTTCAGCGGCTTCAACGAACGCGCCAGCCATATGGCCTCGATTGCCCACCAGGCGCTGGCCGATATCGAGATCGCCGATGACGAACATTTTTTTCGCTGCATAAAACGCGTTCCCCATGGCGTTGTTCTGGTCGTAGCCCCCTGGAATTATCCCTACATGACGGCGATCAACACGGTCGCACCTGCCCTGATTGCCGGTAACGCTGTTGTTCTCAAACACGCCACCCAAACATTGTTGGTCGGCGAGCGCATGGTTGAGGCGTTTCATCAGGCCGGCGTGCCGCAAGAGGTGTTTCAAAATATCTTTGTCGACCATGAAACAACCTCAAAACTGATTGCCAACCGATGTTTTGATTTTATCAACTTCACCGGTTCGGTCGGTGGCGGCAAGGCGATGGAGCGGGCAGCGGCAGGCACTTTCACCGGCATCGGACTGGAATTGGGCGGCAAAGATCCGGGCTATGTTATCGAAGACGCGGACCTTGATGCGGCTGTTGATACCTTGATCGACGGTGCGATGTTCAATTCCGGCCAATGTTGCTGCGGAATTGAACGCATCTATGTGGTTGAACCGCTGTTTAATGAGTTTGTCGACAAGGCTGTTGCAATTGTTCGCGATTACAGGCTTGGAAACCCGCTCGATGCCGAGACAACGCTTGGTCCCATGGCCAACATGCGTTTTGCCAACCAGGTGCGTAGTCAAATCGACGAGGCCGTAGCCGAAGGGGCAATCGCCCATATTGAAACTTTTGAGGAAGATGATGGCGGAGCATATTTAAGCCCCCAAATTCTGACCAACGTTAGCCATGACATGCGGGTAATGCGTGAGGAGAGCTTTGGTCCCGTAGCTGGCATTATGAAGGTCAAGGACGACGCCGAGGCCATTCGATTAATGAATGACAGCGATTTTGGCCTGACCGCGTCCCTTTGGACCAAAGACATCGCACGCGCCGAGGCAATTGCCGATCAAATAAACACCGGCACAATATTCATGAACCGCTGCGATTATCTTGATCCAGCGCTTTGCTGGACTGGCTGCAAAGATACTGGTCGTGGCGGCGGCCTGTCTGTTATCGGCTATCACAACCTGACTCGTCCGAAATCCTACCACTTGAAGAAAGCCCAATGAAATGATGCTAACCGGTAACTGGTCCTATCCAACATCTGTGCGCTTTGGCGCTGGACGCATTGTTGAAATCGCCGATGCGTGCGAAACTGCAGGCATTACCAAACCATTGTTCGTTACCGACAAGGGTTTGGCGGCGATGGACATCGCAACGAAAACCCTCGATCTCCTCGAAGAGGCCGGGCTGGGGCGCGGGTTGTTTTCAAAGGTTGACCCCAACCCGACGGACCACAATGCACAAGACGGTATCGCGGCCTATCGTGCCGGTGGCTATGATGGCGTGGTGGCCTTTGGCGGCGGCTCGGGCCTGGACCTTGGTAAGGTCATAGCATTTATGGCCGGTCAAACGCGGCCGATATGGGACTTTGAAGATATCGGTGACTGGTGGACCCGGGCCGATGCTGATAAGATTGCACCGATTGTGGCGGTGCCAACAACAGCGGGCACCGGCTCGGAGGTCGGCCGCTCCAGCGCCATCACCAATTCCAATACCAATGAAAAGAAAATTATTTTTCACCCCAAAATGTTGCCTGCCGTGGTCATTTGCGACCCGGAGCTAACGGTTGGCATGCCAAAATTCATCACGGCAGGTACCGGGCTTGATGCCTTCGCCCATTGTGTTGAGGCCTATTCAAGCCCGCACTATCATCCAATGGGTCAGGGTATTGCACTTGAAGGGATGCGTCTGGTCAAGGAATATCTGCCGCGGGCCTATGAGGACGATTTTGATCTTGAAGCCCGTGCACACATGATGTCGGCAGCGGCCATGGGGGCAACCGCCTTTCAAAAGGGACTTGGAGCAATTCATGCCTTAAGCCACCCGATAGGTGCAAATCACCACACTCATCACGGCACCACCAACGCGGTCTTCATGCCGGCGGTACTGCAATTCAACAAGGAGGCGATTTCTGAGCGCTTTGATGCGGTTGCCGCCTATCTCGGCATCAAAAACGGCTTTGCCGGTTTCTGCCAATATGTCGATGAGTTAAATGCTTCCATGTCGATACCCAATACCCTGGCAGAGCTGGGTGTTAAAAATCCTGATCTCGACCAGTTGACCGATGCGGCCCTGCGTGATCCGACCGCTGGCAGCAACCCTGTCGAGATGACGGCAAAAAACACCATGGCACTGTATGAAGCGCTGCTATAGGGTCTGGCGGCGGCGCCAAAAACCCGTTTTTGCACAAGCCTATAAATTCGTTTTGAGCGAAAACACATCAGGACGAACGGAGTTGGAATTATTGTGACCGAACTAACCCCATATTTACCCGGATTTATCGCGGCCTACGCGATTTTATTGGTGGCAGCGTCGTCACCAGGACCGTCCGTTGCGATGTTGATTGGAGTGGCTACAAGTGAAGGCCGTGTACCGGCGCTGACCGCAACATTGGGCATCGCTTTAGGCGGTGTCACAATCAATATTCTCACAATGCTGGGCGTTGGGCTTGTCCTGTCGCAAGCGGCCTGGGGAATGAGCGCGCTGAGGATTATAGGGGCCGCTTATATGTTGTGGTTGGCATATGGAGCCTTCAAAAAAGCACTTAATCCACCGTCTTTTCAATTGCTTGCAACGTCCAGGCGAGCCCCGTTGAAACATTTTCTGACAGGCTACCTCCTACAGGTGACCAATCCCAAAGCAATCGCATTCTGGTTGGCAATCGCCTCGATCGGAGCAACAGATGGGGCCGGTGCAGGAATTATCGCCCTGTTTGTAGCCGGGGCATTTCTCATTTCGTTTGGGTGCCATGGGGCTTGGGCGGTTGCGCTGTCGGCTAGCCCAATCCGGGCAGCTTATGCCCACGCTCGCCGTTTTATCGAGGCCACATTGGGGATGTTTTTTTCGTTTGCTGCCTACAAGCTGGGCACGTTGGAGAACTAGTGGTCTGGCCGAAACGCTTGAACCCCTTTTCAGCACGTTCTTTTTCAAGCGTTTTGGCCACAAAGACCACTAGCAACTTATTGAATTCTAGTGGTTCTTATGATTCCAACATTTGCCATAAGTACGAGCCGCTGGCGGATGCAAATGTTGGTACAGAACCACTAGAGCATATTCCCGAAAAGTGAGTACGGTTTTCGCAAAAAGAATATGCGTCAAAACAAAGAGATAGAGCATCTAAAGTGACTCCAATTAAACGAAAAATGCTCTAGGGCAACAATGTCTGGCAAGTTTGATGGCGGACTACTGCTGCGGTGTTGACACTGCCACATCCATCAAGAAAACCTGATGATCAAATTGCCCGCCTGCGCCTGCGCTCTTTTGCTGAAACCGCTTTTGCCGGCCGGTTGGCCTTGATCCAGTCCATGCCATTAGCATCGTTGTTGCAAAGGAGATTGGCAGCGCGAACAGCTTCCATTTCCTGAGGGCGTACCGGATTCATGATCGCGCTTGTCATGCCGGTTGCAATTGCCATTGGCAGGAAAGCGGCATTAAGAGCATGCCTGTTGGGCATACCGAAGGAGATATTTGAAGCACCGCAGGTGGTGTTGACGCCCAGTTCAAGGCGCAATCTGCGCACTAGCTCAAACACTTGCAGACAAGCTGTAGGCACCGCACCAACTGGCATTGCTAGCGGGTCGACGACAACATCGTGGGCTGGAATGCCGAAATCTGCAGCACGCTCAACGATATGCTTTGCCACCTGAAATCGCGCTTCCGGATCTTCAGATATGCCCGTATCATCATGCGCAATTGCTACTACCGGCACATTGTACTTTTTCACCAACGGCAGAATTGCATTTAACCGTTCTTCTTCACCGGTGATGGAATTGACAAGTGGGCGACCTTCGCAAACCTCCAACCCGGCTTCCAAAGCATCGGGAACAGAACTGTCAATGCACAAGGGAACATCCACTAACCCTTGAATTATCTCAATCATTTTACCCATCAAAGGTGGTTCGGTTTCATTTGGATTAGGGTTAGAGGCGTAGACAGCCCCGGCGTTGACATCAAGCATTGTCGCTCCACAGGCCACCTGTTCTTTTGCATCTTTTTCGACGGTGGAGAAATTACCCGCTTCAAGCTGCGCTGAAAGCAGTTTGCGCCCCGTGGGATTGATACGCTCGCCGATCACACAAAAAGGTTGGTCAAAACCAATAATCACGGTCTTGCTTTTGGATTCTACAATCGTCCTGGTCATCGCTGTATTCCCCTATTTCTGAAATTGGGTAAGGACCATAACGCCGCCGTGTGCCTTGGCCCATGAAACTGCAGTGGTAATTTCCCAAGTGGGAAAAAGTGCAGGCTTGCAATATTGAAACCCGGCATGGAAGCTTGTGAGCGCTTCATTTTCTCATGTTGTTTTGTCATATGGGCCGAATGCCCGGGTATCCGATAAGCTCTCATCGAGAAGTCATCAGATAAGCCCTATGGCGGTTTTGTCAGTTTGGTCCTGACCAACCGGTGGGAGATTGTTCTGCAGCTCGATATGCTGCCGGTGGAAAAAACTGAAGCTTGGGAGGCGTATACGCCTTGATGACAGATTATCAAGCAAACTCCGCCGCAACATCGTAGGAAGCGATGATGTTATTGATGGGGCTATCAGCTTGAAAACGATGGCAAGGACTAAAGAAATAACCTCCTCCTTCACCCAATACCTCGATTATTCGCCTGGTTTCGCTTTTCACCTCATCCACTGTTCCAAACGGTATCAGGTGCTGGGTGTCAATGCCGCCATGAAACACCAGATCGGTACCAAAGTTTTTCTTCAATTCAACCACATCCATGCCCTTGGCAGTAACCTGGATCGGATCGAGCACCGCGACACCCGCTTCGATGAAATCGGGAATGACCTTGTAGACAGCCCCGCAGGAATGTTGAACAAATTTCACTCCATGGCTTGCGGCAAGATCACAGAGGTTTTTGGTGTGCGGCATGAAATAGTCACGAACCATTTTCTGGCTGATCAGCAGATTGTTCTGCGAACCAAAGTCGTCTTTGTAAAACAGCAGATCGAATTCGCCATTACCGGCCTCAAACAGGCGTTCATAGTATTCAAGAAAAAACGTCATGATTTCTTTTATGGCAGCTTCAATCAAATCAGGGCGGGCAGCCAGATACATGATGCCTTTTTCCATGCCGAACAAATAGGTCAGCATATGAAAAATGCCGTGCCAGCCTTCCACATGGATGCCCTTTGAGGAAAGGGCGTAGCCCGAATAATTGCTACAAATTCTCGGAATGGTTGTAAAATCAAACCATTCGGCCTTCGGCCAATGGTGATTCTTGATATCCGTTTCGGTATCTGCATCGGCAAGCGGATGGTGGGTCACCATAACATCGCGACCACCATCAGCGTGCTCGACGATTGAGCGACCAACACCCCAAAAATCAATCTCCACCTTATTGTCCAGTACCGGCAATTTCGGTCCGATATAAGGTGGAATTACCTCACGGAAATCGATATTCCAGTGACGCAGAAGTCCTTCATAGTCAACGCCGTAATGTTGTTGCAGGCTCTCACACACGGCATCAACGGCACGAAAATTCATCGGCATCCGGTCGGGAACCTCATGGGCCAGAGTTATGGCGACGCGTTCTTTTGAATCCACTTTGGTCTCTCCATTTTCTTGAAAACCTGAAAGGGATGGCCTGAGTCTATGCGGCAGATTCATCCATGAACCGCTTTGCAAGAACGGCTGCGCCCGGCGCATCTTCGCTAAACCCATCCGCACCTATCGCATTGGCGAACAGCTGATTTACCGGCGCACCTCCAACTATCACCTTGATAGCAGGATACTTTTCCTTGAGTAATTCGGTCGTTGCCTTCATCGACACCATTGTTGTCGTCAAAAGCGCCGAAAGGCCAACGATATCCGGGGTGTGTTTTTGCACCGCATCTGCAAAGTTCTGCGGCTTTTGATTAACGCCAATATCAACGACATCAAAACCGGCTCCTTCGAGCATCATGGTAACGAGATTTTTACCGATGTCGTGGAGGTCACCCTGTACCGAGCCAAGCAGAACCTTGCCAGCCGGTTCGGCATCGGTTTTTGCCAAAATGGGTCGCAGCACCTGAAGCCCTGCCTTCATGGCGGTCGCTGCCATCAGCATCTCGGGCACAAAAATCTCGCCGTCGCTGAATTGATCACCGATATCGCCCATTGGATCGATCAAGCCAATATTTAATATGTCTTTGACCTCGCGCCCGGCATCCAGTTCACGCCGCAACAGTCTTACGACCTCATCGCGATCGTAGTCCAGCACGGCATCAGCAATGTCGTAGAGGCTTTCTTTGTCACTCATGGTTCAGGCTCAACCTTCACTTGCTGTCGCGATATTTACCGGCGATTACAAACTGGAACTATCAACGCATATTTTCTGTTGGAAAGTATCGACTGTGAGCGAGACCCTGTGAAATACAAAGTCTCGACACTCGCGATAGAAGAAATCTATGCTAGTGGTTCTGTACCAACATTTGCATCCCATTGCAGCACCCATATTTGCAAATGTTGGAATCAAAAGAACCACTAGCAAGATATTGAATCTAGTGGAATTTTCGAATTTGACATTTGAAAATGAACGAAGCTGCAAGTGGGACTCAAATGTCAGCAACAGCCCGTATCGAAATTTCTGCCTCATCAAATTCACTGCGGGCAAATTGATCGACGATACGCCCTCTCCGCATGACCAATATCCGGTCACAGGCTTGCATCAGCTCAGGCAGTTCGCTTGAAACGACCATCACCGCGACACCTTCATCCATCAGTGCATTGATCAACCGCCATATCTGCGCTTTTGCCTCGACATCGACACCACGTGTTGGTTCCTCAAACAGCAACACCCTGCATTGCCGCGCCAACCATTTGGCGATTGAGACTTTCTGCTGATTACCACCTGAAAGATTGTTCACAGGCGCTTTGGGATTGCCCACCTTGATATTGAGTTTCCCGATCAGCTCATCGCTTAGCGATTTTTGTTGGGCAAAGCCGAACAGGCCCAGCTTGCCCAAACGGTCGATGATCGACATGCCAATATTGTCATAGGTGGACAGAGATAGTACAAGACCCTCATGTTTACGATCCGCCGGTATATAGCCAATCCCCAGACGCACCGCGTCTTCTGGGCTGTTTATTTGCACCGATTTGCCATCGAGCGCAATTTCTCCTGACTGGGCTGGGTCGATACCAAAAACGGCCCGTACCAGATCCTGACACCCGGCTCCCAGAATTCCCGTCAACCCCAGAATTTCACCGCCGTGCAATTGCAGGTTAATCTCGTTGAAACGAGAAGGATCGTTCAGACCGGTTAATTCCAATACAACGGGGCCAATCTTCTTGTGTTCATCGTGGTAATACTGCTTTTCAAATGTGACTCCGATCATTGCATTGACAAGATCGCTTTCGCTCACTCCCTGGTTGACAAAAGTCTTTGAGATTTTGCCGTCACGCATTACCGTAATTCGATCTGCAATCTCCAGGACTTCGCTAAGCTTGTGGGAAATATAGACAATCCCGTGACCCGCATTGCGCAAGCGACGAATCACGTCGAACAGATCTTTAACCCGGTGGTCGTTCAACGCAGCGGTTGGTTCATCCATTATGATAAATTGCGGATTGCCGGACATGGCTTTGCAGATTTCAATGACCTGCCATTCGGATACACCAAGAGATTCAACCTGAATGCCCGCATCGATATTCACCTGAACTTGATGCAACAGCCTTGCGGCTTCCTTGTTCATGCGTGAAAAATCAACCCGCCCAAATGCCCTGTGAGGCTCGTTGCCGACGAAGATGTTTTCGGCCACCGACATATTCGGGCAAAGCGCGAACTCCTGATGCACAATGGCGATACCATGTTTGCGCGCAGATGCGGGGTCAGAAATCTCGACCAAAACATCGTCCAGAAGAATACTGCCTTTATCAGCCCGCAGGCCGCCGCTTAATATGGCCATCAGGGTCGATTTGCCGGCGCCATTTTGCCCAACCAGCGCGTGCACCTCGCCCCTTTGAACATCAAATGAGACATCGTCCAGCGCCAGAACACCAGGGTAGTGCTTGGAAATATGATGAACCTCCAGCCCCTGGCCGATATTTATATCGACATTTTGGTCTCCGGCACTGTCGTCGGTCATTATCGATGCCGTATTCATTGCACAACTCCTGTGCGGTTAGACTGTCGCTAAACCGTTAGCGGAAATTATATCGGTTCAACAGAGCCCGATGATCGCCCATGTCTTCAAGTGTATTGTGATAAATTCGTCGCCACAGCCCAAACATATCTTCGTACATATCGTGTAATTTGGCATCGGGCTCAACGGTTTCCTTGATCCTGACAAGATCATCCAGCGGCGCTACCGGATCGCTGTAAATTCCTGCACCAACCGCTGCAAGAATAGCATCGCCCAGAGGGGCCGCCTCGCCTATATCAGGCACTTCCAGCGGGATATTGGTAACATTTGCGGTTATCTGGTTCCAAAGACGGCTTTTTGCCGGGCCTCCATTGAGCGTCAATTTGTCGATCTTCACACCGGCATCCGTTGCAATCTTGACATTGGAATAAAGATCAAACGCCACCCCTTCGATCAAAGAACGAATGAAGTGTGCTCGTGATGTGGTTGGACGGACACCAAAGAACATGCCTACCGCGTTGGAGTTCCAATTTGGAGACAGCGTCGTGCCCAAATAAGGGAAATACATCAGCCCATCGGCCCCGGCATCAACCTGTCCGGCCTGCCCGGAGATCAGATCAAACACGTTTAGCCTGGCGCGTTCGGCAATCAACCCTTCCGGGTCGGCAAACTGATCACGGAACCACTTCAACGACGCGCCGGTAAAGGCCATCGGGCCATCAAACATGGTCAGACCGGGCAGAACGCTAGGCCATTTCAAAATGCGATATTCTTCAACCCGCTGCTCAGTAGGGATCATGATGCCCAGATTGGAACCGGTGCCCATGGAATAGAACGCCTGGCCAGCCCTCGTGACACCAACTCCCAGTGCCGCAGAACTTATATCTGTGCCACCGGCAGCCACGCTGATGCCCACCGGCAGGCCGGTGATTGCTGCGGCCTCGGCAGTGACTTGGCCAACCACCTCATGGGAGCGATAGATCTTCGGATATTTATCAAGCGACACACCTATGGCTTCGGCAATATCCGGGTTCCAGCGTTCTTTTTGATATTCATATGGATAAAAAAGCCCGGCATCGCCAGTGTTCATGGTGAACTCACCGCACATCTTGTAGGTGCAATAACCTGAGGGCGACAATAGGCAATGGGTATCTTCGAAGTTTTGTGGTTCGTGTTTTTTCATCCAAAGAGCTTTGGGCTCAATGAACCACGGCGCAATGCGATTGCCGTTGTTGTGATTGATGGTACCTTCACCGACGCTATCACGAATTTCCTGACACTCGACTTCCGAGCGTGCATCCATCCAGATCATTGCCGGTCGCACAGGCTTGCCATTTCGGTTGACAGGCAGCATCACACCGACAAGACCCGATAACGCAACACCAACGATACGGTCAGCAAAATTGCCTTGCGAGAGACACTGTTGAACGGCGGAAACAACAGCATCCCAGTAATTGTCCGCCTCCTGCTCTGCGTATCCCGGCTTAGGGTGAAATAATGGGTGTTCTTGCAAACCATGGGCAACAATTTTCCCGCTATCGGTGTCCAGAATTGATGCCTTGACACCGGTCGTGCCAATATCGATCCCTATGCTAAGATTACCTGCCATCCTGTTTGTTCCTTTATTGTTGCCATCTATTTTGGGTGAGAATATTTTAATTGAACTTGAAGGCTGCCCGCTTCGATTTCATCTGTCGCTCGTGGGCAAAGCGATCTATCATCACCACCAGGATCACAATTCCGCCTGTGGCGATGTTTTGGTACCAGGTGTTGAGGCCCCACATATTAAAAACATTGAGCATGGTCGATATTACCAGCGCGCCAAGAAAGGTACGATAGGGTGACCCTTTGCCACCGGAAAGGCTGACACCTCCAACCACTGCAAAGGCAATCGCCGTCAACTCAAAGCCCAAAGCCAGCGGCGCGTCGACAGATTGCAGCCGTGAGGTGAACAAAATGCCCGCAAGGCCAGCACAAAATCCGCTGACAACGAAAGTGAATATCACCCAGAATTTCACATTGATGCCGGCCAGCAGGGCAGCCTTTTCATCCCCGCCAATCGCCATTAGTCGACGACCCACGATGGTGTAGTGCAAAACCAGCATCGCCAGAACGGTGACTGTTGCAAATATGACAAACGAGAACGGCAGGCCGAAAATATGCAGTTTGCCAATCCAGGTAAAACCGGGAACCTGTAAATAAAATGCGTGTCCATTGGTCAGCACATAGTTCAAACCGCGCAGCGCCTGCATCATGGCGAGCGTCATGATAAAAGATGTGATGCGCCCGTATACAACGCCAATACCACTGATGAGGCCAATAACAGGACCGGTAACCAGAGCAATTGCAATCAGGGCAAATGCACTGCCCGCATAGGAGTTGCCCCGCACAAGAACGCG
The DNA here is from genome assembly GCA_965248135.1 of Rhizobiaceae bacterium. Taxonomy (GTDB): domain Bacteria; phylum Pseudomonadota; class Alphaproteobacteria; order Rhizobiales; family Rhizobiaceae; genus SZUA-100. The sequence goes on from CBDFIN010000010.1 coordinate 171,886, forward strand.
AAAACCGAAAATATCTCCGGCAAGGTCCACCACACTGACCCCGACGATTGGTGCAAATATCATCAACGCTGCAACCGACAGGTCAATGCGGGCCACCAGCAGCACAAAGGTCATTCCAAGCGCAAGAACCCCCGGCACTGCCATGCTGCGTAACAGATTGGCAATATTGGCCGGAGTCATGAAGTATTGCGATGTTGTGGTGCCGACAACGACCATGGCGGCGAATACGACCAACAACATATTGGATTTAAGAAAATCCATTACAATCCAATTAGGTTTATCGGCTGGCATTTCCCTGGCAACGACATCTATATGGCTGTTTGCTTCCGTCCTCATTGTTCATCCGTTTTCCGGCCATTGAGATAAACAATTGATACAATGATAACGGCCACCACCACCTGTTGAATATAAATGCTGATTCCCAGCAGATTGAGCAGATTATTCATTACTCCAATAATCAAAGCAGCGATCAATGTTCCCTCAATAGTTCCACGACCACCAAAAAGCGAGGCTCCGCCGAGCACCGCGATTGCTATTGCGGTCAGTTCGTAGCCGCCTCCCATGGCCGGATCAATCTGGCCCAAGCGACCGCTTTGCAAGAGATTGGCAATTGCAGCAAACAGGCCACTGAGAGTGAATACCTGAACCTTGATCCAGCGTACTTTTATTCCTGAAAGCCGGGCCGCCACCGGGTTGGAACCCACGGCGTACAATTTTCGACCGAAAGAAAAAAACCTGACCAGTACCCAAACGCCTGATACGGCAAGGATAAAAATGATGATCGGTACGGGCAAGCCGAGAATTTTACCCCGGGCAAGAAACATATAAAATTCAAGATTGGTTGGATAGGCGGCCTGGCCACGGGAAATCACATTGCCCAGAGCTCTTGCAATCGCAAGCGTTCCCAACGTCATGATAAGTGACGATACACCGAACAAAGCGACGCCTATACCGTTCACCAAACCCGCCAAAATACCCGCCCCCAGGGTCACTAAAATCACTATGGCTGATGAGTCACCATCGACAAATTGAGCGCCCGTCATCCCGGCCAATGCAGCGACAGAACCAATCGAAAGGTCGATTTCTCCGGCAATCATCACCAGGGTCATACCCAGCGAGATGATACCAATTACGGTTATGGCGCGGATTACGTTTTGAAGGTTGTCAAACGTCAGAAAAGCAGGGCTAACGAGACTTGCAGTAAAAATCAGGCCAAAAAACAACATTAAAAACCAGAAGGTTTCGCCTGGCTTAAATACCAAATCGCGCACCAAATTGATCATCGCCCTAATCCCGTAATCGACTCTGTTAACGACAATGACGGGTTACAATACTCCATTGTCATTCCCGTACATCAAAAACATGGTGAGTTCATAATTGCTGAACTCACCATGCTATCGTCATTGGGGTGACCTTGCTGTCACTTCAAACCTATTTCGGTTCAGGGCCATAGGCATAGGGCCACTCTTCGGGAGAAACCGTTTCTATGCCATCGATAACCATTTTTGTCTTGGTGATCATCGGCAGGTTTGGTGTCACGACCTGCTGTGGGGGCTTTTCAGAAACCAGCCCTGCTTTGAAGCCGATATGCTGGAGGGCAACCCGCACTCCAATGCCACCCAGAAGCGGGGTATAGGGTACAACCACATCCAGGGTCCCCTTCTTGACAGCATTGACCGTTTCCTTTGAGTCATCATTGACCAGGAAGATGATCTTCTTGCCGCCGGGCGCGCTGTTTAGCCGGTTGGCTTCCAGCACCGCATCAAGAGCACCAAGAGCTTCTTCGCCGCCGGTGTTGAAAATGATTTCAACATCCTTGTGTGCCTGCAATGCATCTCTTGTCGTTTCAAATGCGGCCTTTCGGGAACTGTTGGTGTGGAAAGAATCGAGGATTTTGTAACCGCTACTATCACCAATCGCTTCCATGAATGCGCCGGTACGCATCGCATCAGCTGTACTGCCCAAAGGCTTGCGGTTCATGATCATGCCGCCTTTGCCGCTTGAGACGTGGTTGAGAAACAATCCCTGCTGCAGTCCATTGGCATAGAAATTACCAAGAACTTCTGAGCTGATGCGGGTGGACGATGTTCGCCGGTCGAGGCTGACCACAGGAATACCTGCATCGATGGCCCGGTCAACCGGTGGCCCCATCGGTGCCTCGCGAGCTGGCCACATGACAATTGCGTCGAATTTTTTGGCAATCCATGTGTCGATAAACTGACCCATTTTGTTGTCGTCAAATTCAGCGTCAAGAACTTCAATCTCAACATTGGGATGCAGATTGGCTTCGTACACAGCGGTATCGGCCAGGCTGATCAGCCATGGATGATTGGCACCGTGAAAGGCAAAACCGATGCGATAGGTCTTGGCTTTGTCAAGCACTGGACCTTCCTCAAGCGGAATATAGTCGCTGAATGGCGCTTTGATCGGCAAGCCGCTGAGCGGACCCTTGAATTCCCGACCCATGCCCGGTTCCCAGGCAAATCCACCGGTCAAGTTTTCAACCGGATAAGAATCGAGGTAATCGCGAAAGCCATCTTTTTCAAAGAATGCTCCCAATTCAGCATTGTCAAACTTCTTGCCGGCTTTGCTGTATTTGCCTATCAAATCGTTAATATGCTGGTGAATTCCACGTTCCGCCGCAAATGCCGTGCCTGCCATGCCCAGCATCATAGCTGTTGCACAGACCATGACCTTTTTTTGAATGCTCATTTCTTGTCTCCATTGTGTTGCAGTGCTTTTTCTGCCTTCGCGATCAGAGTCAATTTCCAATCGCCCCAAAAAAACCGCCTACCTTTGACCCTCCCCAAAATCTTGTTCTGACGGGGAAATATCGCGACCTTTATCGGTGGCTGCGAACCTAGCGAACCAAATTGGATTTGGGAAAATACAAAGATTGAATGGGCTGCATAGGTCAGACGTATATGTGATATATAGTCGGTAACTCATTGTAAAATAAAAGTTTGGGACAGAGCACTTGAGAGATTGCTCGCTAGTGTGCGCCAGAATTACTCATACTTTCGGATATTGCCATAAGGGCCTTGACAAGCCGTTTTTCGTCTCGCTCCTTAAGACAAACAATAAAGGCCTCAGTGAATATGTCTGCATTTGCGATACGGACAATTCGCAAGCCCATGCCAGGTCTGAATTCGGCTTCCGAAATAATTCCGGCACCCAGCCCTTCAACCGCAGCTTCGCGCAATGCATCACGGTCCACCTCCATGACGACGTTTGGCGCAATGCCGCGCTCGTCAAGCGCGGTTTCCAATACCCGCCTGGTTTCCGATCCAGCCTCCCGCAGAACGAGATCAGCTTCTTCCAGTTCTTCAATATCAATCTGGTCTTTATTATACCAGGGATGGCGTTTGCTGACCGCCAGAACAATATCAATCTTGCTCAACAGTCGCATTGTCAGGGCCGGATCCGGCTTAATGTTTCCAACAACACCAACGTCAATCTTGAAGTTAAAAAGCTGATCAATAATTTCATCACTGTTTCCGCTGTTGACAGAAATCTTGATCCCAGGAAAGTCCTTATTAAATCTGGCTAACAGCTTCATTACAAAATGCGGACCCACAGTTCCGACAATCAGGCTGCCGTGTTTAAATTTGTTGGCTGTATCAAACAGGTCCATTGCCTCTTCCTCGAGCGCGAATATGCGCATGGTCAACCGATGCAGTTCATCTCCAAGAGGGGTCAACCTGACGCCGCGGTGCATTCGGTGGGCAAGTTCGACATCGTAACGTTCTTCCAACTGCCTCAGCTGGGTGGTGACCGTCGGCTGGCTTATGTTCAACAATTTGGCCGCGTTGGTGACATTGCCAGTGGTGGCAACCGCATGAAATGACCGCATCTGATTGAAATTGATATAACGCATTTAAAGCACTCGTTTTTCAGCCATTCGTTTTTGTAGTCTGACACTGTAGTACAGCGCACTGAAAATGCACGTTGAAAGTAAATTTGCCGCGATAAGGGCAACACAGAGGCTTGTGTTCAACGGTTGCCGGTCAAAGCGTATTGCTGATCATTCGGCGGGTTGCAATCGACAGCGAACTGCTTGCATTTGCAAATTCAAGAACAACATCATAGTGATGACGGTCTTTTATCCACATTTCACCGACAGTGTGGCCGGATTGCCGGGCGAATTTGGCATATCTGCGTGTCTGGTTTTTAAATCCCATCGTTTCTGCACTTCCGCAGACCACCAGCCCAAGATTGGTTGCAATCTTCGAAGAGCCGATTACACTCAAACCTTGCGCTTCCATTGTTGTCAGACCTAACAATCTGTTATGGCTGGTTGAAATCAGAGGCTCCGGATCAAATATCCCGCTTAGGGCCATGCCACCTCGTATCACCGGGCTTGAATTCCCGAACTCGGTCCAGTCTGTACCAAGTACATGTGCTGCAAGCAGACCCCCTGCAGAAAACCCTCCGACAAAAATACGATCAAGGTCAATACCAATTGGTTTTGGCCGCTTGCACAGGCCAATCAAGGACAATTGTAATTCCGCAACAATTTCAGCTATGGTGACAGTCGGGACCAACCGGTAATTCATTATGACCGTGGTTATACCAAAGCCCGCGAAGGCATTGGCGACAAAAGAGCTTTCTGACTTGTCAGATGACAGCCAGAACCCTCCATGCAGGAAAACGAAACAAGGACTGGATTCTGCTCCGGAAGGAAATACATCGAGCCTCATATCAGTATGTTGGCCGCAGGAAATATCCAGCGAGCAGTTGAAGTGGCATCGGGTGGCCTCGCTCTCTTCACGCCACCGGGTCTTGAATTCAGCGTGTCGAGGTTGGCGTGCACGTAAATCAAAATCCCATTCAATATCCGGGGCAATTATCTCGGGCGTTGTTACCATCGGGACAGCAGCGATCCAGCGATCAAAAGGTGATGACGGTGCGCACCGATGCACCTGTTCGCATCAAATCAAAAGCCGGGTTGATCTCATCAATTGGCATGACATGTGAGATAAGCGCGTCGATCTCAATTATTCCATCCATGTACCAATCAACATACTTTGACAGTTCACTACGCCCGCGCACCCCGCCAAAATAGCTGCCTTTCAAGGTCCGACCATATCGAACCAAAACCGGTGGTAAAGACAATTCCTGACCGCTCCTTTCAACTCCCATCAAAACACAAACGCCCCAACCGACATGACAGCATTCAAGTGATTGCCGCATTACATCGATATCGCCGGTACACTCCAGCGCCACATCGACACCTCCAGATGTCATGTCAAGAATATACTCAACCGTCCGCCCGTCTATTTCCATTGGATTGACAAAATCGGTTGCCCCCATAGCCATAGCGATTTCTTTTTTGCGGCCGTTGATGTCAACGCCAATTATTCTCGTCGCACCGGCCAGCCGTGCACCTTGAATTGCGCTAAGACCTACGGCTCCGAGCCCAAAAACGGCGACTGTATCGCCGGGCTTTACGTCTGCATTATTGATGGCCGCCCCGATACCTGTAGTCACGCCACAGCCAAGCAGGCAGATTTTATCAAGCGGCGCATCTTTACGAATTTTGGCTAGCGCTATTTCCGGCACCACAGTAAAATTCGAAAATGTTGAAGTGCCCATGAAATGATGTATTGTTTCGCTGCCCACTGAAAACCGCGTCCCGCCATCTGGCATCACACCCTTTTCCCGGGTTTTTCTGATCGACCAGCACAGATTGGTTTTGCCGCTGATGCAATTCGGGCATGTTCGGCATTCAGAGCCATAAAGCGGGATTACGTGATCGCCGACTTTAACATCTCGCACATCAGCGCCGATGTCCCTCACAATGCCAGCGCCCTCATGGCCTAGTATTGCAGGAAAACTTGCCTTTGTGTTTTGCCCCTCAAGCATAACCGCATCGGTATGACAAACACCGGTTGCCATGATCTCAACCAGTGCTTCAACAGGTCCGGGTCCAGCGACATCTACCTCCAGAATTTCCAAAGGCTTATTGGCGGCATAGGCGATAGCTGCTTTGGATTTCATTAAGCCACCTTTTGTCACATGAACCGAACTTCAACTCTCTTGATATGAGATAAACGGCAGCGGACCCAAATGGTCCAATTCAATGTTCGAATGCCCTTTATAGTTTCCATCAATCGCACGATCGCCCTGGCAACATTTGATCAAGCCACAAAACACCAATGGCTGCCCGTCTTTGCATCTTAGACTTTTTCTATGCCAAGCATAAAAAACATGAATTTGAGCAGGGTTTGCTGTGCTTCTATCCTGCAGACTCCGTAATTATTGCCTCGATCATATGGCAAGCTAAGTGGCAGGAATCGCTATGAACAGGAATGAATGGCGCTTTGAAGGTGGCGACATCATATCAAGAAGAGAGCTAAAGAGTTATATGGCTCGAACCAATTTGGCTGGATCCATTCAACTTGCATGTCATTTGAGTGCTATCATTGTAACTGGATATCTGCTCCTGCTGACCATGTTCACCTGGTGGTGCGTTCCTCTGCTGCTTCTTCAAGGTGTGTTGTTGGCCTTTCTGTTTGCCCCAATGCACGAGGCCTGTCACAGTAGCGTATTTCGAACCAGATCGCTTAATGTTGCATTGGGTCGATTTGCCGGACTGATTATCTTGCGGCCATTTCTATATATGAAATACCGCCACATGGCGCATCATACCTTTACTCAACATCCCAAGGTAGACCCAGACCGCGTTCACTTCCCGCGCAATATGTCGGAATATTTGCTGCACATTTCCAGCTATAATATCTGGCACCGGATGCTGGGAAATCTTTACAATCTTTCGCTTGGACGATTTTCTGAAGAAGAGCGGGAGTTCATCCCGAAAAACGAGTTGGAACCCGTTGCAAACGAAGCCCGCATCATGGTGCTTGTCTATGCGGTGATACTCGCGTTTTCAGCGTATTTTCAAAGCTGGATGGCGGCCTATTTATGGCTGTTACCGAGAATGATCGGAGAACCTGCGCTACGCGCGGTGCGGATGATTGAGCATACCGGCATGGCAGAATCGCCCAACATGCTGGAAAACACACGCACCACGAAAAGTAATATGCTTGTGCGATTCCTTTACTGGAACATGCCTTATCACGCCGAACACCACCTTTATCCATCGGTGCCGTTTCATGCATTGCCTCGTCTACACACGGTCGTCAAAAGCCATTTGAAGGAAGTGGCGCCGGGTGTTTTTAGCGTGCATGTGCAAATTCTGAAACGAGTTTTAAGCAACCAGCCCAGACCGACCGATTCCGTTGGGCGTGCAGGCTGAATGCAAGAACCATCGATTGTCTCGCAACTAATACCAAGGGAAGCTGATATTGACTCATATGACCGGAGATTCCACGGCAATGGCAGTTTTTAACTATATTGTCGTCGGCGCCGGTCAGGCTGGTTGCCGTGCAGCTCTCACATTGCGTGAGGCTGACAGTGACGCAACAATTGCGCTGATTGGCGACGAAGTTCATCCACCCTATGAGCGTCCGCCACTTTCTAAGGGGGTTCTTAAAGGAATAGTACCTGTGCAATCTGCCGTTATCAGGCAAGCTCATCAGCTGGATGACTTGCAAATAGAAACACGATTTGGCCACGCGGTTGATCGGATAGATGTGGCAAAGAAAAAGATAGTGCTCGATGACAACAGCAGCGTGCGTTTCGACAAACTGTTGCTGGCCACCGGATCGCGGGTGCGCCTTCTGCCGGTTCCCGGTGTCCAACTTGCGCATGTCCATTATCTTCGCACATTAAACGATTGTCTTGAACTTTCACAAAGCCTGGCGAATTGTCGACATCTGGTTGTTGTCGGAGCGGGTTTCATCGGGTTGGAAGTCGCTGCATCGGCGCGGGAGCAATTCGGTTGTGATGTGACAATTGTCGAGGCTGGCGCCGATATTTTGCAAAGAGGCGTGCCGGATGAGCTGCGCTGCGCCATCAAAGCGCAACACCGCGCCAATGGTGGGCGTTTTGTATTCAATGATGGCGTATCGGCATTCGAAGGCGACGGTAAAATAGAGCGCTTGGTTTTAAACTCCGGTATGGTTCTGGAGGCGGATTGTGCGGTTATCGGCATTGGCGTCATTCCTGAAACAACTTTGGCAGAACAGGCCGGGCTGGATGTCGATGATGGTATTGTCGTCAATGAGTTTGGCGAAACAACTCACCCTGACATATTCGCTGCCGGTGAAGTAACGCGTCACCAAAATAAATTCAGCGGAAAATCACTTCGACTTGAATCGTGGCAAGTCGCTCAGAACCAATCTGTTGTTGCAGCCAGAACCATGGCAGGTCATCGCGAAGCATATGATGAGATACCATGGTTTTGGACGGATCAGTTCGGCCACAATTATCAGCTTATCGGGGCGACCGACGCATCCCTTGACCGGGTCAGCAGAACCTGTGACGGAGCGTTGAAATCGACGACTTTTTTTCTCAAAAACGGCGATGTTGTCGGGGCAATGAGTATTAATCAGGGTAAAGATATTCGCCTGGTTCGAGATGCGATAATCAGGGGTATTGATATTACGCCCGAACAACTGGCTGACCCGGCCATCAAACTGAAATCCCATTTAATCACAGGTGAACATTCAGGCCTCAGACAATCGCGTACAAAATCAGGAGTGAACAAATGACAGAAGAAAACTGGGTGGAAGTCGCCATAGCCGGCGACATGGATGATGAGGAATCAATTCGGGTCGAGGTCGACGGTAAATCTGTCGCCCTTTTTTTTGTTGATGGAACATATTACGCGACAGATGATCTGTGCACTCACGAAGAAGCCAGCCTTTCAGAAGGATACATCGATGGCGCAACTGTTGAATGTCCTTTGCACCAGGGAGTTTTCTGCCTGAAAACAGGCAAGGCGCTGCAAGCACCCGTGGAGAAGGATGTGTCCATCTTGAAAGTCAAGGTTGAGGGCACCAAAATTCTAGTACGATGTAATTCCTAGTGGTCTGGCCGAAACGCTTGAATCCCTTTTCAGCACGTTCTTTTTCAAGCGTTTTGGCCACAAAGACCACTAGCAACTTATTGAATTCTAGTGGTTCTCATGATTTGAATCGCCCCGGGTTTACCGGAGGCTTTTTTGTTTGTGTTATGCGACTAATACCAGGGGAAATTGATATTGGTCCATATGACTGGAGCTTCCATGGGTTTTGGCGAGGCGCGATTGGCGACCTGGTACCACGAGGGTAGCTTCAATCGCCAAGCGCAACAACGTCCAAAGCCCAAAGGAATCCGGCCTTCGGTGATGAAAAATCGCCTGGTGGCATTGTTGCAATCGGCTTGTGGCCGTTAAGGCCTGGGCACGTATTGCGCCGCGTCAGCAAACGATTTTTCTGCCATCATATGGGTCAATATTAACTTCCCCTGGTATAATACCTGAACACGTCCGCTCCAACGCCACCAATCTCACCGCCGCCCACCGTCAAAGCGCCGTGGCAGGCCAACAAAACAGGAGGTAAATATCAAATAAACAAGCTAATCAATGAACCCGAAAACTAGGGAATTTTACTTCGGCACTTTTGGGGAAAATTACCTTCGGCATTGACAATCAATCTTGTCCGTTTTTGCACGTCTGCCCAAGGATTGAGAAAACCGTCGTGCATACAAACCCGGATATAGGGAGGCATTTACCTTGACATAGGGATATCTGCATCTGCCAATGCATGCTCCGGTCCCTTGTGATAGCGCCCGGAGGCTTCAAATATCACCCGATTGAGTTCAACTGTTCCCAACCATTTTACCAGTGCTTTAAGGCCGACTTTACAATTTGGAAATTGCTGATCGTGACCAGGTGGAAGGCATGCGACATCCAGGTGATCTTTTGATATGTCAATCCCGACCACATGTGCTGTTTTCCCGGTCATCTTTTCTGTCTCTCATTCTTGTCATTCGGGCCATTAAATCCCGAGTATCCATTCGAGCCTGATAGAAAAGACGGGCAGGTCTCACTAACCCACGTCCCTCAACGGACAAGTAATTATCGACCCAACCCCGCCACCACCCTGTTGACTGCAATCAATAAGGTGGCGGTTCCATATTACAACAAGAACCGGGGAAAAACACAAGACAGGTAATTACAAATGGCAGCGCCATCTACAGAATTCTGTGACTCCTTTTTTCTTTTGTTTCATTTATTCTTCAATCAAAAAATATTTTGTTTTCTTCATAAAATTCGATGTTGGGACCAATATTTATTACAAGACTCCAGATCTAATGGCTTAGTATAATTCGAATATAGTCCACTATGCTTATCTCTAAACCTAAATACTACTTTATAATTATCATTATAAAAAAGTGGTATTTTTCATAATATCATTAGGTTTACTAAATCCGTACAAATTTGAATGCACTGGTATACCATTTCTATCTACCACTATCCAATCAGTTAAATTCCCGCTTTTTTTCAAAATGGATACTGTACCCGTCTTCCTTTGCAATTTTTGATATTTTCGGATTCATGATATATATAGAGGGATAATTTTCATTCAATTTATAATTCATTTTCGATTGCTTTTTCTTCTCCAGAATAATTAACCTTCAAATCTACATTTTTTGATGACGTGGGGTCTTGGCATAATAGTTTTGTTTATGTGCTGGTCAATTTCAATTTTCAACTTTGTTAATACAGCACCAGGTTCAAACCAAATTGGTACAGATACGCTATAAGTCGGCTTATATAAATCTCGTTTATAACTGTATTTTACTAGGGTATCGTCAGCACATTTAGAATGCTTTTTAGTTATTGAACTAAATCTTTGCTTTCCATCGATATTAGAACATACACCTTTGCCTTCAAATTCCACATTTACACTAGTAATTGGAAAATCTCCTTCATATGTATATATACCAACCGTACTATCTAGCAATTTTAACCCCGATTTGAAAGATTTATCTATTAAATGACTTTCTATATTTAGCAACTTTTCCACTTGGGAATATGCTTCTCCTTCCAAGGAAAATTTTGTCCTCATAACTCCACTAGAAGGTAATAATTTTGTGTCTGCATTTTTTCCTGTATTACCGTAAATAAATGTAATACTCGAATAGGGCGGTATATCTATAGTTGGATATTTAGGATGCAAACCAGAATAAGGCTGAAGCGGCGTACCTTCTATCGGCACATCATTTGTGGACACATAATGCTTCAACAAAATATCCTTGTGATCTTTTCTATTAGAGCCATATCTTTGATAAAATTTGGGATAAATCTTATCTTTATCTTTTGATGACATAAAAATGTTAGAAGATAATAGATTGTATTTTTTGTCTGTAAGCCAAACTCTGGTATCAACGTCAAACAACCTCCATTGGCCATCAGTAAACACCTCTATAGCGTCATGGTCATACATATTTGACCACCTAGTTGATAAGTTACCATATTTTTTGACTGCATCAGACAGTACGGAACCAAGGTCTGTACAAAGCCCAAATCCATACGTGACTAATCCTGTCCCAAAATTGTAGTTTTTATAATTTTGTAAAACACCATGCTGCATGAGTGCGCTTATGTATATTTGAGTTATTTTTGTTTTATCCACTTCACTTAATGTTTTATTTTCAAATATACTTTTTATATAATATTCTGGGTTTACAGAAAAATCATCGCCAATAATACTTATCCAAACATTATTTAATTTATTTCGCGAAATATTTCTTATTTCAATTTCGTCAAAAAATTCACAATTATATATTGTATCCATATAGTCAAATATATTTGCAGAGCAATTTACCCTACCCAATCCAGATTCATTTGTTATATGAAACAATTCACTATTTTGATCAGCATTCGCAATGCTGATATTAGCCAAAAATATTATCTTTAATAGAATTAAAATTCTAAACATAGCTCTTAGCTCCTTTAAACTTTACAAGTTCCGACTGACCTTCAACACCCGGCAAATCACTGGAATCGCCCGCTTCAGCTTGCTGCTGCCTTATCTGATCTACATCTGCTTGGAACAGCACATCCTTAGCTCCTTCGAAACTCAGCCTCAACCCGCGCATCAATCCCATTGAGGTAATTGTCATGGATTTGACGGGCTGCTGCAAATGAATAGATCGCAAAGAACACGGATGCCATCAGCAACAGCGCTCCAATTACAGGAATAATCTGCGTCAACAGCAATGAAACCACAAACACAGCAATTGGTTGGATGATGTAGACGTAATGGGTTTCAGAAAGAACTCATTGCCCGGTGCGCGCCGTCAAGCCAATGTGCACTCACCGACATTGTATGACGTAGCTCATCCTTCAAGGTCGTCCATGCCATGCAAAACCTGATACAAACCAGCACAAAGCCGATAATATAGATTAGCATCATCGCCAGCACCCCAAATGCCCGATGATTACCGAGCCAACAACTCCCGCTAGACTAGCTAGTGGTTCTGTACCAACATTTGCATCCGCCAGCGGCTCGTACTTATGGCAAATGTTGGAATCATAAGAACCACTAGAATTCAATAAGTTGCTAGTGGTCTTTGTGGCCAAAACGCTTGAAAAAGAACGTGCTGAAAAGGGATTCAAGCGTTTCGGCCAGACCACTAGAACCAGAAACCAGAACAAAGCACTCACAGGAAAGCGAACAGGGTGCATATAACGCCGCCCGTGCTTGTGGTACAGGATCGCGCGAAACAGTTGTGCCGTCCATTGCAGCTTCAGCATCACAACACCAATCGCACAGCTAGCCAGCAAGCCATGGACTTCACTATCCTGCTGTATTGCCCGCTCGTTCAAGAAGTTGAATAATGTCTGGCTTTCCCGACGCTCATAGCAAGTCAATATTATCCCTTCTTCGATCATGTAATCAACATTGCTTTTCGCGTAGCTTAGGCGCTCCTCATCCATCGCCCATATCCCTCCCTCAGCGGTAGAAGCCTATGGCTGACTAAAGCTGATCATAGCGACAATGTCCCGCCTTTCCCGCCAAATTCGACCACCTTAGAGCACAAAGGTCTTGGCGGTTTTCCCGTTCTCTGTTGCTCCCGTTCTTAGCAGGTTAAACGCCTCTGGTTCAAGTTCATTTATTTGTTGATCTGGTCCGCTAGTCGAAACATTGCCTTCGGCATCAATACCGCGCCTACGAACATCAATCCATTTATGGCCAATTATTTTACTGCCGTATTCGTTCGTTGTGTGATCTGTGGTTTGATAAAACAGTTTTGTTTGCAAGTTACTGGAAATATCCCGAAGGATGTTGAAATATGATTGGCGACGTTGCCCACCTTGAGCCTGCAGGCTCAAGGTGTCAATTCTCAAGAAGCAGAGCAACGCCATGACCAAACTCGGCCTTAACTCTGCAAATGTTGGCACAGAACCACTAGTACAGACGAGCGGAATTTTTGATTCCTTTAGTTTGAGGTTTTCAATGATGCTTTGAGCTGATTTGCTGCAACGATCTTCAGAGCCGGGACACTAGTGGTTCTGTACCAACATTTGCATCCCCCTGCAGCACTCTTATTTACAAATGTTGGAATCAAAAGAACCACTAGCAAGATATTGAATCTAGTGGAATTTTCGAATTTGACATTTGAAAATGAACGAAGCTGCAAGTGGGACTCAAATGTCAAATTCATTCCACTAGTCAGGAAAGCAGCCAGCCGCCATCCACATCGACCGTTGTGCCGGTGACAAACTCGTTTTCCACCAGATAGACGATGGCCATGGCCACTTCATCGGCGGTGCCAACACGGGGAATGACGTTGTTGGCGGTGAGCTTGCGATAATGGGCCACACGTTCCTCACCTTTGAGCGCTACCATTGGCGTGTCGATCAGTCCTGGAGAGACCACATTCAGGCGTCGCGGTGCGATTTCGGGCGCAACGGCCCTTGCCAGCGCTTCCACGGCGCCACCAACGGCCGAAATCGCCACCTGGCCGGTGCGGCATTTGCGCGCCGGCGCGCCGCTCACCAAAACAACTGTCCCGTCTTCGGCCATACGTTCGACACCGTAACGCACCACATTGGCATAGCCCCAGAGTTTGTCGAACGAGGTTGCGAATCCGGCCATATCCATGCGCATGAACGGACCAATGGCGCGGTCACCACCGGTAGCAGCACTGATCAGGATATCAAAGGGCGCACATTCTTCAAACAATGCTGCAAGCGCTTCGCGGTCGCGGACATCGCATTTCTTTAAGGTGACACCATCAGGCAAATCTGTTGCCCGCTCAGGATTGCGGCTTACCGCAACTATTTCGGCGCCTTTTTCTGCCAACTGTCTTACCGCAGCAAGGCCAATGCCCGAAGTACCGCCAAAGATGATTGCCTTTTTGCCGTTAACGTTCATGGTCGCTCCTGTTTAGTTGTTGGAATTCGGCATTGTGGTGAACAGGTCAGTTTACCGCAATATACTGCGTCCTGCATAGATAGCCTGATCGCCCAGCATTTCTTCGATACGCAACAGCTGATTATATTTTGCCAGCCGGTCGGAACGCGAAAGCGATCCGGTCTTAATCTGCCCGCAATTGGTGGCGACTGCCAGATCAGCGATGGTGGCGTCTTCAGTCTCGCCAGAACGGTGCGACATCACGCTGGTGTAACTGGCCCGATTGGCCATGTTCACGGCACTCAGGGTTTCACTCAAGGTGCCGATTTGATTGACCTTGATCAGGATCGAGTTGGCGATACCTTTTTCGATACCCTCGGCCAGCCGCACCGTATTGGTGACAAACAGATCATCACCAACCAGTTGACATTTCTTGCCGCTCAAACCGGTATGGGCCTGCCAGCCGTCCCAATCGTCTTCGGCCATGCCGTCTTCAATCGAAATAATCGGATATTTGGTGATCAATTCGTCGAGATATTCGGCCAAGGCCTGTGGTTCCAGCACCCTGCCCTCGCCACTAAGATCATAGCTGCCATTGTCGAAAAACTCGCTCGCAGCGCAGTCGAGGGCGAGATAAGACCTCTTCACCCGGTTTATAGCCCGCCTGTTCTATTGACTTCATGATAAAGTCCAGCGCTTCGGGGGCAGAACCGATATTGGGGGCAAAACCGCCCTCATCGCCAACATTGGTATTATGACCGGCATCCGAAAGCGCCTTTTTAAGCGTGTGGAACACTTCGGCTCCCATGCGCAGCCCTTCGCTGAAGCTTTCAGCGCCGACCGGCATGATCATGAATTCCTGAAAATTGATCGGATTGTCGGCATGTTCGCCGCCATTGATGATGTTCATCATCGGCACGGGCAGAACCTGGGCGCTGGCACCGCCGACATAGCGGTATAGCGGCAGGTTGCAGGTTTTTGCGGCAGCCTTTGCCGCTGCAAGCGATACGCCCAAAATGGCGTTGGCACCGAGCCGGCTTTTGTTGTCGGTGCCGTCAAGTTCACACATCATGCGGTCAAGCTTGAGCTGGTCTTCCACCTCAAGACCACTCAGCAGCTCGAAAATCTCGGCATTGACCGCCAAAACCGCGTTGCTGACACCCTTGCCCATCCAGCGATCACCACCATCGCGCAGCTCCATCGCCTCGTGGGCACCGGTCGATGCACCTGAGGGCACTGCTGCCCGTCCGCTAACGCCGTTTTCAAGCACGACATCAACCTCCACTGCCGGGTTTCCACGGCTGTCGAGAATTTGGCGGCCGATGATATCGGTAATGGCGGTCATGGCGGGTTCCCCTTGTTGCAACGATGGCGTCGTTCTAGCGCAGCCGCTCCAATGTGCAAGTGCTGGATAAAATAGTTTGGCCGGGATTGCGCACGACCGCGCTCAACATGCCGTTATTTGTTTAATCAGGTCCGGCCCTTCACCACCGCATCGATTGCCATCAATTGTTCAAGCAGCGTTTTCATTTCACCAAGTGGCACCATATTCGGCCCGTCAGAGGGTGCATTGTCGGGGTCCTGATGCGTTTCGATAAACAGGCCGGCGACACCAACCGCAACCGCCGCCCGCGACAGAACGGGCACAAATTTCCGCTGACCACCGGTGGTGGCACCCCTGCCACCCGGCTGCTGGACCGAATGGGTCGCATCAAAGATTACCGGTGCACCCATCGCCGCCATTTCCGGCAGCGAGCGCATATCAGAAACCAGTGTGTTATAGCCAAAACTGGCCCCCCTTTCGGTCAACAATACATTGGGATTTCCGCCGCCAACTACTTTGTCCAGAACATTTTTCATGTCCCACGGCGCCAGAAACTGGCCCTTTTTGACGTTGACAACTTTGCCCGTTGCGGCAGCCGCCAATAGCAAATCAGTCTGCCGGCACAAAAACGCTGGAATTTGCAGTACATCAACATGCGGCGAGACAATCGCGCATTGCTCTTCGCTATGGATATCCGTCACCACCGGAAGGCCCAACTCGCTACGGATGTCTGAAAAAATGGCCATTGATTTATCCAGGCCCAGCCCGCGCCGGCTGCCAAGACTGGTGCGGTTGGCCTTGTCAAACGAACTTTTGTAGACAAGGCCGATGTCAAGTTCCCGACAAATCTCTTTCAACGCACCGGCCATGTCAAAAGCATGATCACGGCTTTCTAACGCGCATGGTCCGGCCAGCAGCGAGACCGGCAACGTTGCAGAAAACTTTACACCGCCGGCTTCGACAGTGGCACACGGCTTATTGTTGTTGGTCATGATCCCGTTTCCTGAATAAATGCGACTGCATAGCCCTGTCCTTCGCCGGGCGCGACAATTATGCGCTGGTCGATTGCCTTTATCTCAACGCCATTGGCCATCAGAAATTCTGTAGTTGTGGCAAGATCGGTAACTTTAATATCAATAGCATGGGCTGTAAGGCTGGTTCGGTTTCGTCGCGGTATCCAGCCGTATACCGCCTCGAAACGGGTTGGCGAATACAACTTTATCCTGGCGTTTGGCAGCACCAACTCGGCACCACAATCAACTTGCCCTGTATCAGGAAGTCCTTCTTTCAAACCTATCACATGGGTGAGGTAATCTGTGGTGGAGACAGAAAAATCGCTCAACACTGCCACTGTTTCGGTGCCTGTGGCGGTGTTAGGGTGAACCGTCAAGGCTGTATCAAACCGCCTCTTGCTCAACCACTGGCACGAAAACAGGGCAAGTTCCGGCGCGCTTTCAAGTTCGGCTACGCCAAGCTTAACACCGATCTTTATGACCGCATCATCCGGCAAGACCACATCACGGCTGAACTCGACAACCTCGCCATCGCCATAACCCAAACGCCGATAGGCCGTCGCGTCGGCCTCCGCATTTGCAGATCGAAGCGCAATCAGCGATATGCCATCGTCGCCCCGCTGTGAACGGAAGGTTCGGTCACGGGCAACAAAAGGGTTTCCGGCATCTGCCTGCGCTTGATAGATGTCGCGATCTCCAACAGCCAACGGCTCCAGATAGGTTTCATCTGCAAAAAACACACACGCATTTGACGTGCCGAAGGGATGATGGCCATCTGCTGCAACACTAAAACCCAAATCGGACAACCGCTTTCGGGCAATCGGCAGCGACGGCACGGGCAGCACTAAATGGTCGAGCGCTTTTGCGGCGGGATTGGTCATGGTGTGGCTTTGCCTGATAATTTTGCACTATTCAAGTCACCATCGGGTCGCCGGCAGGGTCGCACGGTATAATTGTTTCCTCCCGGTGCAAATTCGCGATAGGTTCCGCCGAATATCAAAATTGTTCGAGGCATCAATGAATAACGAAGAATTCAGGAAATGGTCGCTGAGGGCCGCCGAATGGGGTGCCGAATACCGTCGAACGATTGCAGATCGACCGGTTCGAGCCCGCACCCAGCCGGGCGAGATATCGAGCTTTATTGCCCCTTCACCGCCCGAGCAGGCGGAGGAAATGCAGCAGATTTTCGACGATTTCGAACAGCAGATCGTCCCCGGCATGACCCATTGGCAGCACCCCGATTTTTTTGCCTATTTTCCGGCCAACGCGGCACCCGTTTCGGTGATTGCCGAATATCTGGTGTCCGCGATGGCGGCCCAGTGCATGTTGTGGCAAACATCACCCGCGGCAACCGAACTTGAGATAACCACACTCGACTGGTTGCGCCAGGCATTTGGCCTTAAGGACGGGTTTTCAGGCGTCATTCAGGATTCAGCCTCCTCGGCAACGCTGGTGGCCGTATTGACCATGCGCGAACGGGTGCTTGGCTGGCAGGGCAATGCCAATGGGTTGGCGGGCCATCCGGCGCTCAGGATCTATGCGTCTGGTCAAAACCACACGTCGATTGACCGGGCGATCTGGGTGTCGGGTATTGGTGAAGAAAATCTGGTGCGCGTTGCCACCACCGGAAAAAACCGTTCAATGGATGTTGTTGCGCTCAAAGAGGCGATTAGGCAGGACCGCCAGAAGGGCTATCTTCCGGCTGGGATTATCGGCTGTGTCGGCAGCACCGGCGTTGGTGCCAGCGACGATATCGCAGCCTTGGCCAAAATTGCCAAAAAATATGATCTCTACCTGCATGTCGATGCCGCCTGGGCCGGCAGCGCCATGATTTGCCCGGAGTTTCGCCACTACTGGCATGGTGTCGACCAGGCCGACAGCATCGTGGTCAATCCGCATAAGTGGCTCGGGGCGCAGTTTGACTGCACCGCTCATTTTATTCGCAACCCTGATTTGACGGTTAAAACACTGGCCATCGAACCAGAGTATCTAAAGACCCACGGCAAGGATAACCTGATCAATTTTTCAGAATGGTCGGTGCCGCTCGGTCGGCGGTTTCGAGCCTTGAAACTGTGGTTCCTGCTGCGCGCTCATGGCCTGGAGGGTCTGCGCGCAATGATCAAGAATCACGTGGCCTGGTCGCAGCAATTGTGCGAACGGCTAAGGCTGGAGAGCGATTTTGAAATTGTCAGCGAACCGATGCTTTCGCTTTTCACGTTTCGCCACCTGCCGCACGACACCCGCGACACAGACGATCACAATCTCACACTGGTCAATCGGATTAATGACGAAGGTAAAATCTATCTCACCCAAACGCGCATTGACGGGAAAATCGCCATCCGTTTTCAAGTCGGCCAGTTTTCAACAGCCAGCGAAAATGTCGATCAGGCTTTCGATGTCATCATTGCCTCGGCACGGGCATCGCTTTGACAATGTTTATTCCGGACAAGGATCAAACATGATGACTGGACCGTATCCGCCAAGAACCATCACCGATCGTCATCCTCGGCCCGTGCCGAGCATGACGACGTTGAGTGAACCTTCCACCCTGTTCGATACGACATTCCACCTTCGGGTCTTATCCAGAACCGGGTTTTGGCATCTATTTTTCCTCAATCATTTCCTTAACAATTGTAGCTAATTGTTTTAAATTAAAGGGTTTTGGTAAAAAACCAAACCGGTCTCGTTCTTCGGCAGGAAGGTTTTTGGCGAAGGCTTCTTCGGCATAACCGGAAACAAAAACGAACTTCAGATCCTTGTGGGTTTTCCTTAACTCGCCAAGCAGCGTTGGGCCATCCATCTCAGGCATGACCACATCTGAGACCACAAGATCAATCTCGTCGCCATGGTCCTCCATCACTTCCAGGGCTTCAACACCACTATCGGCCTCATAAACCGTATAGCCCCGCATTTTCAGCGCACGGGCGCCGAATGAACGCACCGCATCCTCGTCTTCCACCAGTAATATGGTTGCACTACCCGAAAGGTCGCGGTTCTCGTCCTCCACCGCTGCATCACCACTTTCGACGTCAATTTCCCCTCCATCCTCGGCGACGTGGCGGGGAAGATAGAGACGAAACGTTGTTCCTGTGCCCACCTCGCTATCGGCATAGATAAAACCACCTGACTGTTTAACGATGCCGTAAACGGTAGAAAGGCCGAGGCCCGTTCCCTTGCCCACCTCTTTAGTCGAGAAAAACGGTTCAAAGATCTGTTTGAGAATATCCTCCGACATGCCGACACCGGTGTCAGCCAGCTCGACTACGACATAATCGACGATTGGCATTTCCTTGCGCTTATGATTTTTCTCAATCTCAACGGTATCAGCATTGCTGGTGGTTATGGTGATGGTGCCACGGTCAACAATGGCATCACGCGCGTTAACACAAAGATTGACGACGACCTGTTCAAACTGGCCAATATCCGCCTTAACGGGCCAAAGATCACGCCCGTGTTGAATGACCAGCTCCGATTTATCCCCAAGCAGCCGCTCCAGCAACGTGCGCAGATCGGCGAGCACATCCGGCAGGCTCAATACCTGCGGACGCAGGGTCTGGCGCCTGGAAAATGCCAATAATTGGCGAACAAGACTAGCGGCACGATTGGCATTTTGCTTGATGTTCATAATGTCGGGGAAGGAAGGATCGCTGGCCCGGTGATTGGCAAGAAGAAGATCGGAAAATCCGATGATGGCCGTTAAAACATTGTTGAAATCATGGGCAATCCCGCCAGCGAGCTGGCCAACTGCCTGCATTTTTTGGCTCTGCGCCATTTGGGCTTCGAGCGCCCGTTGCTCGGTCATATCGACGGCATAGATGATCGCCGTCTCGCCATCACCATCTTCTTCTCCGTCGTCGACAGCGCTGACATAATAGCGGATCGACACATCTTCGTCATCGGGCAAGGTTGAATCGACATGGCGAATATTGCCATGCCCCTCACCCGCAAGTGACAGCGCTTTCTCAAGCCTGTCCCGGGCGTTTTCATTGGCCAAACTGGTCATGGCAAAACCTGAGGCCAATTGTTCGGCCGAAACAACTTTTGAAAACAGTTTTTGGAAGGTCGCATTGGTTTTGATCACCCGGCCATCTTCAGCTACCGATGCAATGGCGATGGGCGTATTATTGAAAAACCGGGTAAATCGTACTTCGGCTGCGCGCAGAGCCTCGGAGGATCCTTCTCCTGCACTTCGGTTAAGAACCAGCGTGCGAGTTGCGCCAGGCGCTCCATCCTTGGTAAATGGCACCTTGTGGTACAAGCGGACCGGCAGGCTCTGGCCGTTCATCTTGGCCAGGTCAAGATCGACGATCGCCGTTTTGGAGGAACCGGGTTCAGGCTTTACTGATCCAAGCAGGGCCAGACTCTCCCCCAGTACCAAATCTTGAATGCCAATTTTTCCGGGCGTAAACTGTGTCAACTCAATTCCCAACCAATCGGCTAATGTGGCATTGATATAGACAATTGAACCGTCTGCCTCGGTCGAAAAGAAGCCGGCTGGCGCATGGTCAAGATAATCAATCGCGTGTTGAAGGTCTTGAAAGGCTTTTTCTTGTACCGCGCGCTCGTCCGAAATGTCGCATACTTGCCAAGCCGCCAGGGGATTCTTTCTATCCGGCAATTGCAAGGGACGGCTATAAACCTGATACCAACGTGCCGGCTCACCGTTTATGCTGTCACCCGACAAGGCCTGCGATACCCTGATTTCGCTTCGAACGCCCTTGCCCGAGCGCACCGCGTGGCTCATCCGGTATACCTGCTCGGAAGATCCAGGTTCATCCGAAAACAGCCGTTCGACGGTGGAAATTTCCTCAGCGGTCTTGGCGCCGGTCAATTTGGCATAGGCTTGATTTGCGTAGAGGATGCGCCCGTCAAGATCGGTGACGATTGTACCCTCTTCCATACTGTCAACGTAACTCTTGCCGAAATCCTCGCCACGCGTTTTGGAGGAAATATGCAATACCCCAAGGGCTAATGAAAACAGGAAAAACACTCCGATCATTGCCAATATGCCCAACACCGGCAATATCAGCCATCCGGCCGTCGGCTTGTCCAGCACAACAAACAGCCCGGCAACGAATACCAAAGCAGCGCCCAATATCAACAGGCGGCCAAGGCCGGGAGACTTGCCGCTTTGGTCGATCACGGAACCCATCTGCAGCTTGGACACCGCTTCTTCCCGGGTTTCAGCATTCACCTGGCTTGAACTGTCCATATGGTCGTTTATCCGGTTCTTCCTATTCAACATGCCTGATGCTTGGTTAAGGTGATGTCCAATAAATCAAAGCCCAGTTCCTTTGGCACAATACTGACGACTCACCCGAGGCTCCCGCCTTGGTGTGGTGTTTGAATCATATTTTGGCCACGGGGAAAAGCCTCAAGTCTCCACATTGGCTGTAAATAAGTCGCCCGATCACAATTTGGTTCACCAGAATTGTAGCTGCAAGGCGCCAGTTTTGTGATGGCAATTGTTAATAACCCCGGTCTTTTTCAACAAGTTTCCTTAAAATCGACAATCTTACAAACAATATCGCATTCCAGCCGGTATGTTACTTGGCGAAATGGTGTATGGGTAATCTAATGACAAAAATTACCAGACTGGGAGTGGCACATGCGTGAGTGGATAGCCGGTTATGTGGGGGAAAACATGGCGTCCGGCGCTATGCTTGTCGTTGTCACCATGGCATTTGTCCTCGCTTTTGTTGTGCTTCTTGCGATATTCCGAAGCTTTTTGCCAACCGGAATCCGCGGCAACCGAAGGACACGGCATGCGCGATTGGCGGTGATGGATGCGGCGGCTGTCGACTCACGCAGGAAATTGGTTCTTGTGCGTCGCGACAATGTTGAGCATTTGTTGATGATTGGCGGCCCGAGTGATGTGGTTGTGGAACACAATATCATTCGGCAGTTACAAGTCCAACCGGGGCAAACCGCGCCACAACGTGCCGCAGCACAAAGACCACCGTCCCAATTGCCACCTGATGCGCGTCAACAGCCGCCGGACACACCCCGCCCGCAAAGAGCACCAACCGCCGCCTCACCTAACGGATCAGGCGCACTAACTGCCCCTCGTGCACCCAAGGGGTCAGTTGCACCAGCCGCCGCTCGTAAACCGGTCTCGACGACGCCAGTGCCACCACTTCGACCAGAGCCAACCCGACAGCCCCCGCCGTCGCCACCAAACACGGGTGGAGCAAGTGGCGTACCCAACCGGGTGAATTGGCAACAACTTGCTGCCAAACCCAGGCCAAAACCCTCGCCATCGATGCCATCGGAGCAAAGCAAACCAACACCACCAGTTGCTGTTTCCTCACCCATAACACCAGCATCAAGAGCCCCGGCCCCGGTAAATCGACCAGGCTCCATGGTCAGGCCAATCGCCGCATCGGCGCCGGCAGTTGCCTCCATCAACCCTCCCCGCCTTTCGCCTGAACACCCAAGGCAGGCGCAAAATTCTCCCGCACCGCTCGACAACAAAGGCGAACTTGCAACGTTTGATGAGGAATTGGCAATGGAGCTTGGCGAGACAATCCTTGCTGACGACAATCCGGTGTCAGATAAAAACCTGTCGCGCAAGCTGAATGACTTGCTGAGTGAAATCAACAACGGTAACAATTCAAAAAATTAGACACCGGTTCGGCGGCGACACCGTTTGTGTTATTCGTCGCGGTAGACTTTTTCTCGCCGTTCGTGGCGCTCCTGCGCTTCTATCGACAAGGTGGCAATGGGACGGGCCATCAGGCGATTTAAGCTGATAGGTTCGTCGGTATCTTCGCAATAGCCATAAGAGCCTTCATCAATTCTTGAGATTGCCGAGTCAATCTTGGCGATCAGCTTTCTATGTCGGTCTCGTGCTCTTAATTCGATCGATCTCTCCGATTCCGATGATGCCCGGTCAGCAAGATCGGCATGATTGATGTTTTCACTTTGCAGGGAAGCCAGGGTCTCATGGGATTCGCGGATTATTTCGTTCTTCCAGTCTATTAGCCTAGTGCGAAAATACTCCTGATGCCTTGGATTCATAAATGGCTCATCTTCTGAAGGATGATACTCTTTAGTCACTGTAGACATTGTTTCTCCCAGCAAGCTCATGACACGAATTGTCAATAGAACCGGTCAGCAGGAAATAGGGACCCGCTTGATCCGTCGGTACACATTTTGCCGCTGTATAAACCTGATTGGAATTGTGAACAAGCCGGAAATTTGATCAAAATCAATTGCTATTGATCTGGGTGCACAGATTGGCCTTTCGTTAAACATGTCGGTTGAACCGCTTCCCGCACGGCGTACCTGCTCGCCATTTTGTCAAAGCACTTGGCAACCCGCCTCATGCAGTCTATGGAAAACATATGTTGCGATTGTACATTTTACGGCATGCTAAATCTGCCTGGCCGATGCCTTCCACAGGAGATCATGATCGCCCGCTTAACAAACGGGGCCATGGGGATCTACCCAAAATCAGCGCCATGCTCCAGGACAGAAACTATACACCAAAAAAAGCGTACTGTTCTTCCGCCCGTAGAACGCAAGAGACCTGGCATGGGATTGAAGATGCGGTTCCCGGCTGCACGGTGAAAATCACTGATAGTCTCTACGAAAGCACCACCCGCCAATATCTGGCTACTATCCGTGGCATCGCCGGTACTCAATCTGTCATGCTGATTGGGCATAATCCGGTTTGCGATGACTTGACCAGAGTATTGGTCAACGGCGACGGGCCGCTTGTGATGGACTTTTTGACCACACATTTTCCAACCGGCGGTCTTGCGGTGCTGGATTTCGAGGCTGACGAGTGGAGTGATATCGCCCCCGCCTCGGGCAGACTGATTGATTTCGTTCGACCTCGCAGTCTATAAACCCGGGAAAATCTGCAATACCGGGGCTTGCTGGCCGCACGCCATTTGACACTCACAATGTCGTGCAAACCGGCTGTTCAATAAGGGCAAACTCCCAATTCATGCTATTTTATTGTGGCAGAGTGCGGTAAATACACATTTTGCAATTCTGGAGTTATCGGTGAAAGAGCTGGGACAGGCATTTGCGATCGCGTTCGATCTACTCTTTTCGGGTGATGCGGAGCTATTCGAAATCGTCTTCCTGTCGTTGCGGGTTTCTCTGATAGCCGTCGCCGTTAGCTGTCTTGGTGGATTTATCGGGGGAACCGCGCTAGCATCGTTTCAGTTTCACGGCCGCCGGTTGGTTGTGCTGTTGCTCAATTCCTTCATGGGCCTGCCACCCGTTGTGGTCGGTTTGATCGTTTATCTGCTGCTCTCGCGTTCCGGTCCTTTTGGCGTGCTGGGTCTTTTATATACGCCGACCGCCATGATTATTGCCCAGATTGTGTTGATTACGCCGTTGGTTGCGGCCTTGTCCTATCAGGCAATGCGCGAATTGCATGTGGAATATGACGAATTCTTCCGCTCGGTGCGGCTTGGCCGTGTTGAAAGGTTAAAGGCACTGATGTGGGACGGGCGATTTGCGTTGGCGACCGTTGCGCTGGCCGGTTTCGGCAGAGCAATCTCGGAGGTCGGCGCGGTAATGATCGTCGGCGGAAATATCAATCATCTGACCCGCATTATGACGACCGCAATTGCGCTTGAAACATCCAAGGGTTCGCTGGCATTGGCACTGGCCTTGGGCATTGTTCTCATTACAATTGCCATCCTTATCAATTGCGGCGCCATGTTTTTGCGATGGGTTTCCCGCGAGGAAGCCCATGCTTGAGCGCGCTCCTTCCGGCAAAACCGGCAGCCAGAAACAAGTCGACTGGCTAATGCGCTTTAATGAAGTGTCGCTGGAAATTGGCCGCAAGAGGCTTATCCACAATCTGAATTTCGAGCTGGCTGCCGAAAGGCGAACGGTGGTGCTTGGCCCAAATGGCGCTGGCAAAAGCCTGTTTTTGCGTCTTGTCAGCGGATTGCTCGACGCGTCGCAGGGACAAATTGTTTTCAACCCGCAAAACGATCCTCGCAAGGGACCGGCAGGGCTTGTTCTGGTGTTTCAAAATCCGATCTTGCTGCGCCGGTCAGTCTATCAGAACATGGCCTTTGTCGGATGGCAAAATGGTCTTGCGAAAGCTGAATTGGACCATCGCATCATGCTGGCACTACAGCAGGCTCGTCTGCAAGAAAAGGCGCATTTACCCGCGCGCCGGCTTTCAGGCGGCGAACAACAAAGGCTGGCGCTGGCGCGAGCGCTTTTAGCCGGGCCAACCGTGCTGCTTTTGGACGAGCCAACCGCCAGTCTGGACCCTGCTTCAACTCATATCGTTGAAAATATGATCAACCGGGCAAATAGCGATGGTACTAAAATCATTCTGGTGACACACGATATCAAGCAAGCTAAACGGATGGCAGACGAGATCCTGTTTATTCATGATGGAAGGATTTTGGTGCAAAATGAAGCGGCAGCTTTTTTTGCTGATCCGGCCTGCGAAGAAGCGCAGTGTTATCTCGACGGACGCATTCCACCCGGCCAGGCAATCACCAACAACACATGAGAGTATTTAGGCATGAATGAACAAACAAAAATCGAAGCGGCCGCCTTTCGCAGTCTTGTCGGGCATCTACGCGATCGCACCGATGTACAGAATATTGATTTGATGATCCTGGCTGGCTTTTGCCGCAACTGTTTGGCGAAGTGGTACAAGAAAGCGGCACTGGAAGAGGGCCAGGACATCGACTATGCTACGGCGCTGGAGCAGGTTTACGGCATGCCTTACGAGGAATGGAAACAAAAGCACCAGGCCAAGGCGACAGCTGAGCAATTGAGCGCCTTTGAGCAGGCCGACAAGGCAGTCATATAGCCTCATGAAGTACATTAGGCGTTTGATATCAGGAGTTCTTGCGTTCCTGTTCCTGACCTGCGTATCGTTTGCTGATGAACAGCGTTCAATCATCTTGCAATCAACCACATCGACCCGAAATTCTGGTCTTTTCGACCATATTCTGCCGATGTTTACAGCAACGACCGGCATTAAAATCAATGTCGTGGCGGTGGGTACCGGGCAGGCTTTGAAAAACGGCCGCAAAGGCGATGGCGACGTCTTGCTGGTACATGCCCTGAAAGCCGAGGAGGAGTTTGTACGCGAAGGCTACGGCGTAAAGCGGCAAGACGTGATGTATAACGATTTTATCATTGTCGGGCCACAAGGTGATCCGGCGCAGATAGTGGGCGTTACCAATATCCTCCAGGCGCTCGATAAAATTGCAGCGAGCCAAACCTTGTTTATTTCCCGTGGCGACAGTTCAGGCACCCACCAAAAGGAACGGGCGCTGTGGCAGATGCTTGGCAAAGATGTTGCCAGTGAAAGCGGCGGCTGGTACCGGGAATCCGGTTCCGGAATGGGTGCAACCTTGAATATTGCCGTTGGCATGGGCGCTTACACCTTGACCGACAGGAGTACCTGGATCGCCTTTCAAAACAGGGCGGACTTCGAAATACTGAGCGAAGGCGATCCGTTACTGTTTAATCAGTACGGCGTAATTCAGGTTAATCCAGCCCGCCATCCTCATGTCAAATCGGACGAAGGAAATGCCTTCATTTCCTGGCTGACCGGCAAACCGGGCCAGGCCGCTATCAACAGCTACCAACTTGATGGTCAACAATTATTTTTTGCCAACGCAGAGCCCGCCACAAATTAACAAATCCCTATCGTCCAATTCGGAGCGGATTGGACGAAATTCAACGCACGATGGTAATAGTCTTCGCCGCCCGGGTAATCGCCGTATAGAGCCAACGGCCGGCATGTTCGCGAAAGGCATAGCTTTCATCGAACAAATAGACATGGTCCCATTGGGAGCCTTGCGCCTTGTGCACGGTAAGCGCATAGCCATAG
Source organism: Rhizobiaceae bacterium (assembly GCA_965248135.1). Classification (GTDB taxonomy): domain Bacteria; phylum Pseudomonadota; class Alphaproteobacteria; order Rhizobiales; family Rhizobiaceae; genus SZUA-100. The sequence continues at coordinate 199,309 of CBDFIN010000010.1, forward strand.
TCGAAATCATCGTGGCGGCGACGTATTTGCCAGGGGATTTCCGTGCCGGGGTTTTCAAAAGCCGCCTTGAGCACCTTGATCTTGGTATTGACCTCTTCCACTCCATCATCTTCGGAGCGGATAAGCAGATTCATTGCCGGTTTGGAGGATTTCGGTGCCGACATCACGTGCCACAAAGAGCCGTTGAGCAGGCCTCTGGCCGGGTCGTTTCGAAGCGCCACCAGCTTGTCGCCAAACTGTGGCAAGGGGCCTTGAAATCCCTTTAAGTCGCGTAATCGCTGGTTAAAAAGCCGCCTAGTCCGGTTGATCCCGACCAACACCTGATCGGACGCCAGCACTTCTTCCTGTTCGACATCGGCTCGACTGATTTTCTTGCTTGAACCATAAGACCCATGGAGTATATCCCTGCCCTCGCGCACATCTTGCGCCAGCTCAATGATCGGGTTGCCCAGCGCCTGGCGGTGAATAGATTCAAGCAATATGTCCGGCTGATGATCAGTGAAAAAGCCACCACCGGAAACCGGTGGCAATTGGCCCGGATCACCCAGCACCAAAACCGGTGTGCCGAAGGAGAGCAAATCCTGACCGAGTTTTTCATCAACCATCGAACATTCATCGATGATCACCAGAGAGGCTTTTGCCACCGGGCTTTGGCGATTGAGCGCAAATAGCGGCGTCATCGAAGACTTGCCGGTATCCTCGTCCTCGACCATCTCCTCGCCACGCGGGCGATAAATCAGTGAGTGAATGGTGCTTGCCTTGTTCGCACCCTTAGACCGCAAAACCATTGCCGCCTTGCCGGTGAAAGCGGCAAACAGCACGTCACCATCGATCCCCTCGGCCAGATGGCGTGCCAGCGTGGTCTTGCCGGTACCGGCATAACCGAACAGTCGAAACACCTGAGGATATCCCTGTTTCAGCCAGCGTGAAACGGCGACAAGTGCATCATCTTGTTCGGGAGAGAAATCCATTGAGATTGTTTACGGGATTCGCAAGGCGCCGGGCAACAAGAATTTGGAAATGAAACGGTTGATTGCTTAGCCAAAAGAGCAAATGAGTGGCACCACCGCACCCGCGTATCGGCAATCACACACGGGATTCCTGCTTAGCCGGGTTTAAGACAATCTGTTTTACCAATTCGACCAAGATCAAGTCTTTCTCTCAAATTTGAGTATCCAGCCTTGTGAAAACAATGAGATTGCCAACCCAGAGAAGCTGCGGTTGTGATGTTATTTTCATTGTCATCAATCAACAACAGGCGATTGGAAGATGTACCCAAATTCGATACCACATGTTGAAAAAATTCGGGCTGCGGTTTCCTACATCCCATGCGCCCGGACGAAAAAACAGCGTCTACTTTGGAACCAAAGCCCATTTCGTTTTCGATAAATGTCGCCCGCCTATTTTCATTATTTGTGGCAATTACATTCTTAACGCCAGCTCGTGCGACGTCATCCATGATCAAAATTATCCTTTCGTCCGGCCGGGCATCCATTTTGAACCAATAATCCAAAATCAACTTCGCTGAGCCAGCAAAACCGGTGGCTTCTTTCCAATCATTGATGTGATCGAGTAAATCTATTCTGCCGCAAATAACATCCAAAAATGCATCGCTAAAAATTTGTTTTTCAAATTCTTTTAGAGAGATGCCCAAATCATCCTCTATATCATCTGCCCACGCGAAACGGCCATTAACGAGGCTGTCATTGATAACGCCATCAAAATCCCAAACAACGTAATCAACGTCGATCATGCGCTTCCTAAAATGCGGTTTTGGGGCGAATCATCAATTACGGTGTACCTGGGCAAGATCACCGTGTTCTCAATGCAGCAAAGCTCGCTTACCCAACCTAACCGCACTTCTGCAAGCGAGGCCTGGAACGACTGTTTATTACTCAGGCCCGTTTGACGAGCCTAATGATAAACAACAGCACCACCGCACCGATTGTCGCATGGATAATGGCCCCGACAATGCCGCTGCCAATGCTTATTCCCAGTTGTGGCAAAATCAGACCCGCAAGAAATGCACCAACGATACCAACAATGATGTTGCCGATCAGGCCAAATCCAAATCCCTTCATGATCAAACCTGCAAGCCAACCCGCTACAGCACCAATCACCAGAAATATTATCAAACTCTCAATACCCATTTCAATCACCTTTCCCAGATTATAACTATACAATGCATTAGTAAGAACACGACTTAGTCCGATGTCAAGATTGAATTGGATTTCACCAGTTCTTTACCCAGATTTTGAACAGTTGCTGCTTTGATGTCAAATAATTCCGCTAGTGGTTCTGTACCAACATTTGCATCCCGTTGCAGCACCCATATTTGCAAATGTTGGAATCAAAAGAACCATTAGCAAGTTGTTGAATCTAGTGGAATTTTTGAATTTGACATTTGAAAATGAATGAAGCTGCAAGTGGGTACCAAATGTCAAATTCATTCCACTAGAATAGAGCGGCAGCTCACAGTATGGAAAATGGCATCAAATGAAACCGCCAAATCGAAGAAGTTGGATCATTGCCAACTTTCAAGCCACAGTCGAAATGAATTTTTACCAAACCCGGTCGAATGACGACCATCGAATGGTGGCGCGAGTGACCGGGCTCGAACCGGCGACCTCCGGCGTGACAGGCCGGCACTCTAACCAACTGAGCTACACCCGCGCAGATATGAAACCAAAGGCTTCAAAGTCGGCGTTGAATACGTTCTGGGAATGTCGGTGTCAAGCGCCATCACTGGCAGCGGGTGATTTATTTACCCCAGGTACCGAATTCCTTGATCTGTCACATTCACCGTCAATGATATTGTTTAATGGTGGGCGATGACAGGCTCGAACTGCCGACCCTCTCGGTGTAAACGAGATGCTCTACCAACTGAGCTAATCGCCCTGATGTTTGTGCTCCACAAACAGCAATCCCCATGTATGCGCTTCAATGGCCGAACGCAAGCGAGAAAATCAAGCGCAACGCACATGATGCCTCATCCTCACTTGCAGCCCTATCTTCTAATCATCGACAAAAAACCCCGCATTCGGCAACGCGGGGTTTTGACGGTAATTTCTGCCCTGAAACTAGCTGTTGACCATGTCTTTCAAACCCTTGCCTGGCTTGAATTTTGGAATGTTGGATGCGGCTATATCAATGATTGCGCCAGACTGTGGATTGCGACCCTTGGAAGCCTTGCGATGGGCAACACTGAAATTTCCGAATCCAAGAAGACGTACCTCACCACCATCCTTCAGCGTGTCTGAAATGGCGTCAACGGTCGCATCTACCGCGGCGCCTGCTTGCTCTTTGGTCAAATCTGCCTTGCCGGCTACCGCCGCTATCAGCTCGTTTTTGTTCATGCGGAATATTCCTTTTTGTTGATTTTTTTGAAACATGCGACTCACTTCGATTTAACGGATAATCATATTTTCTGCTCCAATTGACAAGCAAGGGACGAGTTTTCCAGATATTTAGTGCCATTTCAAAGCGCTACAGCACGTTACATGCGTTTTGAACCGCCATGACGTTGCGTTCGTTTTCTTTCACAGGGCTTCATGAAGAGACTGAGCCAAACGTTCGGCCGGCCCGAAAAAGAATCGTTTATGCCCGTTTTGGGGTGGAACGAGTGCTGATATTTTGTCGAATTGTGATGCGGTCCAGGCACACTTATACCAAGGGAAGCTAATATTAACTCATATGACTGAAGCTTCCAATGGATTTGGCCAGGCGCGATTGGCGACCTGATACCAGCACCATGAGCCAGGCGCAACAACGACCAAAGCCCTTGGAAATCCGGCCTCCGGTGGTGAAAAATCGCCTGCTGGCGTTGTTTATAGTCCGCTTGTGGCCGGCCAAGGCGCGTATTGCGCCGCGTCAGCAAACGATTTTTCTACCATCATATGGGTCAATATTAATTTCCCTTGGTATTATTTGCGCTGCGACACGCTTTGAAAACAGCCTGAACATGCTGTTTATCAAACGTTCCTATTCGAACGGAAAGGGGTAATAATAAATTCAGCCGGACCATATATATAGGCCCGGCTGCTCTCAATTTCTCAGTAGCGGGCATCAGCATGGTCGCGCCCCCTGCCCGCACTTTCAATGTGCTACTTGTGCAGCTGATTCTTCTGCCTTTGCAACCAGTGCTGCCGCATCAGCCGCTTCCTCATTCCACTCGATGGCCTCAGGCAGCGACAACAGCGCATGTGGCAACACTTCGTCCAAATGGCTCACCGGCACGATTTCAAGCGCGTTCTTCACATTATCCGGAATTTCCGCCAGATCTTTGGCGTTTTCCTCTGGAATAAGCACTTTCTTGATGCCACCGCGCAGGGCAGCCAACAGCTTTTCTTTCAAGCCGCCGATAGGCAGCACCCGGCCACGCAGGGTGATCTCGCCTGTCATCGCGACACTGCGATGCACCGGAATACCGGTGATAATCGAGACAATAGCGGTGGCCATGGCGGTGCCGGCGGAAGGCCCGTCTTTTGGCGTCGCCCCCTCCGGCACATGAACGTGGATATCGCGCTTGTCGAACATTGGCGGCTCAACCCCAAAGTCTATCGAACGCGAACGCACATAGCTCGCTGCGGCTGAAATCGATTCCTTCATCACATCACGCAGATTACCAGTAACGGTCATTTTGCCCTTACCAGGCATCATCACACCCTCAATGGTCAACAATTCACCACCTGCCTCGGTCCAGGCAAGACCAGTAACCACGCCGACCTGATCGATGTTCTCCGCCTCGCCATAGCGGAAGCGTTGTACACCGAGAAAATCGGAAAGATTGTTTTTCGTCACCTTGATTGATTTGTCACCATCTCGCAAAATTCTGGTTACCGCCTTACGGGCCAGTGTGGAAAGTTCACGCTCAAGATTACGGACGCCAGCCTCGCGGGTGTAGAGACGGATGACACTTTGCAGCGCGCCTTCAGATATCGTCAGTTCTTCTGATTCAAGCGCATGGTTCTCAATGGCTTTGGGAATCAGATGACGACGCGCGATCTCGACTTTTTCGTCCTCAGTGTAGCCGGCGATACGGATAATCTCCATCCGGTCCATCAACGGTCCCGGAATGTTGAGCGAGTTCGCTGTCGTGACAAACATTACGTTGGACAGATCGTAGTCAACCTCCAGATAATGATCGGCAAAGGTCGAATTCTGTTCCGGGTCGAGCACTTCCAGCAACGCCGAAGATGGATCACCACGAAAATCCTGACCCATCTTGTCAACTTCGTCGAGCAGGAACAGTGGATTAGTCTTCTTGGCCTTTTTCATCGACTGGATAACCTTACCCGGCATTGATCCGATGTAAGTGCGCCGATGACCACGAATTTCCGCTTCGTCACGCACACCGCCCAGCGACATGCGCACAAATTCCCGTCCAGTTGCATTGGCGATAGATTTTCCAAGTGAGGTTTTGCCGACCCCTGGCGGTCCGACAAGGCAAAGAATTGGCCCTTTGAGTTTGCTGGAACGCGATTGCACGGCCAGATACTCGATGATCCGTTCTTTGACCTTTTTAAGTCCGTAGTGATCAGCATCGAGCACTTTCTCGGCCGCGTTCAGGTCGTTTTTCACCCGTGATTTGCGGCCCCATGGAATACCAAGCAGCCAATCGAGATAATTGCGGACAACGGTCGCTTCAGCCGACATCGGACTCATCTGTTTCAGCTTTTTGAATTCGGCGTTAGCTTTCTCGCGTGCTTCCTTTGAAAACTTGGTCTTGGCGATCTTGTCTTCCAGTTCACCCATCTCGTCGCGGCCTTCCTCGCCGTCGCCAAGTTCCTTCTGGATAGCTTTCATCTGCTCATTGAGATAATACTCGCGCTGGGTTTTCTCCATCTGCCGTTTGACCCGTCCGCGAATGCGCTTTTCGACCTGGAGAACAGAAATTTCGCTCTCCATAATACCGAGCACGCGCTCAAGTCGATCATTCACCGATACAATAGATAAGATTTCCTGCTTTTCAGGAATCTTTACCGCCAGATGAGATGCAACAGTGTCAGCAAGTTTCGAGTAATCATCGATTTGGGTCACCGAACTGACGACTTCAGGCGAAACCTTTTTGTTCAGTTTCACGTAGTTTTCAAATTCTGCGATAACCGATCGCGAAAGAGCCTCAACTTCGACAGTGTCATCCTCCGATTTCGGAATGATTGTCGCAACTGCTTCGTGATAATGTGGATGATCAAGAAACCGCTGAATTTGAGCCCTTTCCGATCCTTCCACCAAAACTTTCACCGTACCATCCGGCAATTTCAGCAATTGCAGCACGGTTGCGATGGTGCCGACATCGTAGATCGTCGCCGGCTCCGGGTCGTCATCAGTGGCATTCTTTTGGGTCGCCAGCAGAATTTGCTTGTCAGCACCCATTACTTCTTCAAGCGCCAGAATGGATTTTTCACGGCCGACAAAAAGCGGCACGATCATATGGGGAAAGACAACGATATCGCGAAGCGGTAATACTGGATACCGTCCTTCCGATTCTTTGAGTGAAATGTCATGCATTTCGTCATTTGACATTTTTTCTTCCTCTCGATTGCCGGCGTATGATCATCGGCAAATGTTTTCATAGCACCACTAAACTGGACACCTGCTATAAATTCTCACGCGCAAAGGTCAGCATTCTTACCGACCAAATCGAATCTACGTTAGATTAACAGGCAGTTGCCACCTATGTGGGAAAAAAAGGTCGCAGGTTCAAGAGTGTGATTCACGCCAGTTAGCGCACTGTTGCCTGATTGTCGGAATCACAATGGTGATTGCTGTCACACCGACCCAAGCCAACTTCCAGCGCTCGACCACACACCGCACCCACATGGCGTCCGGCAATATTCAAATTTTTCGACGAAAGCGATCAGGCGCTTTCTGCACCCCGGCTTTCTTCCTTGTCGGCATAAATATAAAGCGGACGGGCATTTCCGACCACGACTTCTTCGGAAATCACCACTTCCTGCACACCCTCGAGACCTGGTAAATCAAACATTGTGTCGAGCAGAATTGATTCCAGAATAGAACGCAATCCCCGAGCTCCGGTTTTCCGCTTGATCGCTCTCTTGGCGATGGCTCCTAGCGCATCCTCATGGAAGGAAAGTTCTACATTTTCCATTTCAAAAAGGCGTTGATACTGTTTTACCAGGGCATTTTTCGGCTCTGATAAAATTTGCACAAGCGCATCCTGATCAAGGTCTTCAAGCGTCGCCAGTACCGGCACGCGACCGACAAACTCTGGAATAAGTCCAAATTTCAGCAGATCTTCCGGCTCGACCTGGCGGAACAATTCGCCTGTTTTGCGGTCTTCCGGCGATTCTACACTGGCGCTAAAGCCGATCGAGGTTGAACGCCCCCGGTCGGAGATGATCTTGTCGAGACCCGCAAACGCGCCACCACAAATGAACAATATGTTGACCGTATCAACCTGCAAAAACTCTTGTTGGGGATGTTTGCGACCCCCTTGAGGTGGCACAGAGGCCACAGTGCCTTCCATAATTTTCAGCAGCGCCTGTTGCACGCCCTCTCCCGAAACATCCCGCGTGATCGAAGGATTGTCGGTTTTACGGGTAATCTTGTCGACCTCGTCAATATAGACGATGCCCCTTTGGGCGCGTTCGACATTGTAGTCGGCCGATTGCAGCAGCTTAAGGATGATGTTTTCAACATCCTCGCCCACATAGCCGGCTTCCGTCAAGGTGGTTGCATCTGCCATGGTGAAAGGAACATCGAGAATGCGCGCCAAAGTCTGGGCCAAAAGGGTCTTGCCGCAGCCGGTCGGCCCCATCAACATGATGTTCGACTTGGAAAGTTCGACTTCGGAGTTTTTGGTCGCATGGTTCAAGCGTTTGTAATGATTGTGTACGGCGACAGACAACACCCGTTTGGCGTGATCCTGGCCAATCACATAATCATCAAGCACTTCATGTATTTCGCGCGGTGTCGGAATGCCATCCTGGCTCTTTACCATCGAGGATTTGTTTTCCTCGCGAATGATATCCATACATAATTCAACGCATTCGTCGCAAATAAAAACCGTTGGTCCGGCAATCAGCTTGCGAACCTCATGCTGGCTCTTGCCACAAAACGAACAGTAAAGGGTGTTCTTTGAATCACCACCATTAGTAACTTTGCTCATATTAACTATCCTGGCAGATGACCTGCGTCCTTGTTTATCTTATGCCGTTCGTCAGCAATGTCCGACCGAACCCAAACTTCAGCCATTTAACAAAATTATGCAAATCCACCATCGATTTCCGTGCCGGCAACTTGCACAATTACGACCAAATCCCGATCATCCCTACCAAATCCTGATACTCAACAGACCCTAGACCGAGAACACCCAACATTACATTAACATTCCACATAATTGGTCGAAATTCACCGCCAACATCCAAAAAAGGTAAACTCGTCTTCAACGCTGCAATAAAAAATTATGGCAACGTTGAAACTTCAAGCCTATTCCTCCTGATCCGTATTTTCCATCTCATCCCTGGAATCGATCACGTCATCAATGATGCCGAATTCCTTTGATTCTTCGGCATTCATGAAATGGTCTCGATCAAGCGTTTCTTCAATCTTTTTCAAAGACTGTCCCGTGTGTTTGACATAAATATCGTTGAGCCGTCGCTTTAATTTGATGATATCCTGGGCGTGGCGTTCGATATCCGATGCCTGCCCCTGAAAACCGCCAGAGGGTTGGTGCAACATAACCCTGGCATTTGGCAGGGCAAACCGCATGTCCTTTTGGCCTGCGGTCAACAAAAGCGAGCCCATGGATGCCGCCTGGCCCATGCAAAGGGTAGCAACCGGCGGTTTGATAAACTGCATGGTGTCGTAGATTGCCATGCCTGATGTAACCACGCCACCGGGCGAATTTATGTAGAGCGAAATTTCCTTTTTTGGATTTTCGGCTTCCAGAAATAAAAGCTGGGCGCAAACCAGTGTTGACATGCCGTCTTCAATCGGACCGGTTATGAAAATGATTCTTTCCTTCAATAGTCTGGAAAAAATGTCATATGCTCTTTCGCCCCGGTTGGTCTGCTCAACCACCATGGGAACGAGGTTCATATGGGTATCTAATGGATCCTTCATCGGATGCCTTTCTTTGATTCCACGCCCCAATTGAGCGCATATTTTAGCTGGTTCATGGCGAAAACCTTGCCTGCAATTTCCTGCTCAGACCGAATCTGTTGGTACGATAGAAGATAGGTTATGTGAACAACCGGTTAAAGGGGTGTCAAAACGTCGATTTTTCCAGAATATTTGCCAGCTCGATGCCTCCGACGGCACAATCAACCAGATAATACCAAGGGAAATTAATATTGACCGATATGACCGGAGCTTCCATGGGTTTTGGCGAGGCGCGATTGGCGACCCGGTACCACGAGGGTAGATTCAATCGCCAAGCGCAACAACGTCCAAGACCCAAAGGAATCCGGCCTTCGGTGATGAAAAATCGGCTGCTGGCATTGTTGCAATCGGCTTTTGGCCAGCCAGACCAGGGCACGTATTGCGCCGCGTCAGCAAACGATTTTTCTACCATCATATGGGTCAATATTAACTTCCCTTGGTATAACTCATGGGAACCCATCCTATAGGGTCTGTTGAGTATCAGGATTTAGAATTAGCCAATTCATGATAGTTTTTCAGCACAGAGCCAAAGAACCAACCGACCGCCCTAATATTTGAGCGCATCAGCAACTTTTTAAGGAGATATTTTTGAAAGCTTCACAAGCGGTAATTCTCATCGTTCCCGGCTACACCAATTCATCCGATGAACACTGGCAATCGCGCTGGCAACGTAATCTGAAGACCGCAAAACGACTGGAACAGGATGATTGGCACAAGCCGGTGGTTGAGGACTGGACAGCCAGTCTCATCAACACCCTGCGGCGCACAGCAGACCCTGTCGTGATGGTTGCTCATTCTCTTGGTTGCCATGTGGTTGTCCAGAGCATTCAAGATTTCGATGATCTGCTTCGTCACAAGGTACGAGGCGCGCTTATGGTTGCCCCGCCGGATGTTGAAAACCCGGCCATCAAGCCGAAACATCTGATGACTTTCGGGCCTTACCGGCGCGAGCCTTTGCCCTTTCCCTCGGTTGTGGTTGCCAGCCGCAACGACACTTTTTGCGACTATCAAGTAGCCCATGATATGGCCACTTGCTGGGGATCGCTGTTGATCGACGCTGGCAATCAGGGTCATATCAATGCCACCAGTGGTCATGGTCCTTGGCCCGAAGGGCTGATGGCTTTTTCAAAATTCCTGTCGAAGCTCGACGCTTAACCTGGGAATAAACAGCTTGCGACTAGTGGAATGAATTTGACATTTGGTACCCACTTGCAGCACCCATATTTGCAAATGTTGGAATCAAAAGAACCACTAGCAAGGTATTGAATCTAGTGGAATTTTTGAATTTGACATTTGAAAATGAATGAAGCTGCAAGCGGGTACCAAATGTCAAATTCATTCCACTAGTACACCCTGGCAGGAATAATTACCCTCATATTTAGGCAGCCAATGGTTTTCCTTGATAGGTCCATGAAAATGGCTTTGCCATGGGTTCATTGAAATATGCGATGAAGGCATCGAGGTTGGGCGTGATCGCGTGGCCCGTTTAATGCGGGCGAATGGTTTGTTTCCATTACGAAAACAGCGTTTTTAAAAAAACCACAGACAGTGATCATGACAAGGCAATTACTCCAAACCTTTACGATCAGGATTTTACAGGCACCCGGGCCGAACCAGAAATGGGTGGCCGATATCAGCTATATCTGGACCCTTGAGGGCTGGATTTATCCGGCTTGCATTATTGATCTTTATTCGCACCGTTTGGTCGGTTGGGCAGTCGACAAGCGCATGAAAAAGGATTTGCCGCTGGGGGCTTTGAAACAGGCCATCATCCTGCATCAGCCAGCCGAAGGGATCATCCATCATTGCGATCGTGGTAGCCAATATTGTTCTAACGCCTGTCAAAAACTGCTGCAAAAACATGGTTTCCAGGTTTCCATGAGTGGCAAAGGCAACTGCCATGATAATGCCGCGATGGAAAGTTTTTTTTAACCATCAAGGCGGAACTCATCTGGAGAACAATATTCATGACACGCAACCAGCCAAAACGAGAAATCACCAGCTATATTGACGGGTTTTACAATCCAGCCAGGCGACATTCGACCACGGCAATCGCTTGAAAGCGATTTGCACGTATTTTGTTAGTTTGCTCCGCTGCGGGCGCTTCTTTGCGGCGCTTTTTGCGCCTCAATCACCGTCCTCACATGAGCAATGCTCAGGGCTGACCCGAATTCCCGAGATTTTTCTTTGAAAAAATCCCTCCATTCGGGCGCCATGCGGATAAACTTTCTTTCAAGCGATCGCCGTGCGACATTCAGCTTTGGGATTTACAAGTCCTGTCAAACTTGAAAGGATCGCTGCATAAAAAGAAAAAGACGTCGCCACTTTTTCCGCTACGGTCCAGTCAACCACGGAAAAGCTGACATCGCGTTGCAACAAAGCCGTTCAATTTACGCCACCAATCCGACGAGCATTGTGTGCCAGTTGCTGCCACAACTGCTTTCGAGATAGACGGTAAGAACGAGGAGAATACGGTTCCTAAATGCAGCTTTTTCCATCCGATATGCGATTCGAACTCGGCGGGTATATCTGCCAGACAACCAACACTTTCTTGGCAAAATTACTAATAAATAGTACGGATGTTGATACTATCTATCAATACAATTGATCGCGCCTATTTCCGTTAGTCTTGCGATTTACTGCCTTGGCTGGTGGTCGTGTCGAAACTGCCGGGAAAAAGCGCTGAAACAAACCTAAAAACGATGCGTTTGGCGGTATCGCGATTAAATGCATCCTGGTGCAGAAGGTAGTCGGCCCACATGCCTTCCAGCATCGCGATGGTACCATGGGCTGCATCGCGTGCTAACACATCTGGTTCTTCGCGGCCTTCTGCAAGTTCGCGAAATGCTTCAGTAAACATTTTTCTCAGGACCTCATCCCTGGTGTCGGAATACTTGGCAAATGAATTGTGCGAACGAGCTTCGCCGCGAAATGCGAACCACGCGTTAACAGTTTTGGGATTTAGTATCTTTTCGCCAAGATCGGACGAGATCAACGCTCGCAACCTGTCATAAGCACTCGTGCCTGCAGACAGTAAATTGATTTCTAACTGAGCGAAATATACTTCACTCCAATGACTGGCTGCTTCGACCAGTAAATGTTCCTTGCTGTCGAAATGCAGATGGATCATCCCCCGCGACAAATTTGCCCTGGTAACAATCCTGGTTATTGACGTACCTGCGATGCCGAATTCCGACACGGTTTCGATGGTTGCGTCAACCAGCTCTTGGCGGTGACGCTTTTTTTTAATCTGATTTCCCGAAATAACCGTCACTCCATATTTCATGAAATTTTGTAAATTATTATCGAACTTGTATCTGAAATGCCAACATCGACGTAAGAAAATTACTCACGGGTTTACCGACGGAACGTTTATCATGCCAGTCGGGTATTGACACCACAATAGCTTTCAGCATACCGTGAAATGGACGATTGTCCATTTATTAGAATAATTCACCGCACGCGGTTATTTGCTTGCAAAACCACAACATTTCGCGGGAAAATATCGGGTGGTTGGATAGCCAATGCTAGATATTCGAAGTGACAACATACAGTCGCTAATTCAAAAGGGAGAAAACACCATGATGAAATCCAGCAACAAGTTACCGACAATCGACAACCTGTCGGGAGCTGACCGCGAAATCGTAGAAACCGGACTGCGTCGCGGCGCTACGCGACGTGAAGTGATGTCCTGGATCATTGCTGGCGGCGCGACGATTGCCGCTGCTGGGTCGATTGTTTCATCTGCAAAAACCGCCATGGCGGCAACACCAAAAAAGGGCGGAAAAATAAAGTTTGCTGCTGATTTGCACGGGCCATCGGACACACTTGACCCCGGCCTTAATACTTCGACAATTGATTATTCGCGTGGGCGGGCGATGTATAACAGTCTGTGTCAGATAAATGAAGACTTAACCACACGACCGGAACTAGCTGAAGAATATTCGGCCAATGGAGATAATTCTGAGTGGACATTCAAGCTTCGCAAAGACGTGAGATTTCACGATGGATCCAAGTTCACCGCCGATGATGTTATTTATTCCATGAGCCGCCATTACGGTGAGAAATCCACGTCAACCGCCAAAACTTTGGTAGCCGATGTCAAAGAATGGAAAAAAGTTGACAACCACACTGTCAAAGCAATTTTGAAAGGCCCGAATTCGGACCTCCCTGTCGTTCTTGGTACGCCTCAATTCAAGATTATTAAGGACGGAACGTCTGATTTTCAAAATCCCGTTGGAACCGGGCCTTACAAGCTTATGGAATTCAAACCGGGTGTTCGCACGATTCATACCCGTAACGAACATTATTGGCGCGAAGGCGGGAATGTCGAGGAAATCGAAATTTTTGCCATCACCGACAAAGTTGCGCGCACCAGCGCTTTTTTATCCGGCGATATCGACCTCATGCAATCGCTCGATCCAAAAGCAATGCGGAAAATTGAAGCAACCAACGGTGTAAGTGTATGGTCGGTACCGTCTGGTCAATATATGGGTATTTGCTGCATGACCAACACATCTCCGGGCAACAATCGCGACTTTGTTCTTGCGATGAAGCACATTCAGCGCCGAGAGAAAATCGTTAAATCAATCCTCAAAGGCCAGGGTACTGTTGGAAATGACCACCCGGTCAATATTGCATATGGCATAGATCATTGCTCCGAATTGCAACAGCGCGTGCATGATCTTGACAAAGCCAAGTTCCACCTGAAAAAATCCGGCATTACCTCGGCTGAATTGAACGTAGCCGAAGTTACTCCAGGTATTACCGATACTTGCCTGCTTGCACAGCGTGAGGCCCAGAAAATCGGCCTTGATCTGCGAATCAAGAAGGTACCGAATGATGGGTATTGGGGCGCGGTGTGGATGAAAACCCCGCTTAACGTTGTTTCCTGGAACATGCGTCCAACGGCAAATGTCATGCTCAATATTGCCTTCGCACCAGATGCACCGTGGAATGACACACTTTGGAAAGATGAGCGGATGGGAAAATGGCTGGTTGAAGCACGCGCCGCCAAAGACCCGGCCAAACGCCACGAACTTTATTGCGCGATGCAGAAACTCATCAATGAAGAAAGCGGTATGGTCATTCCTGCCCATCTTAATTATGTTGATGGAAAGTCAGATAAAATTGAAGGCATCGGTCGTATGCCGCTGGGTTCTTTGGGCGGTTATGAATGGCCGGAATTTGCCTGGCGCACGGACGTCTAGTGGATAGAACGAGACATTTGGCTCCCTCGGCGCAAAGAGGAATTCTTCAATAACATGCTCAAATGTCTCGATAATTCTATACATCACCAGAGAATCTGGCGGTTCGAAGCGTTAGTATAGAACCACTAGTGGTTCCGTGCCAACATTTGCATCCGCCAGCGCTCGTACTTATGGCAAATGTTGGAATCATAAGAACCACTAGAATTCAATAAGTTGCTAGTGGTCTTTGTGGCCAAAACGCTTGAAAAAGAACGTGCTGAAAAGGGATTAAAGCGTTTCGGCCAGACCACTAGCTTAACCAAAGCGCGCGGGCAGAGCTGAGGCTCTGCCCTTCCACGCGGACTGGTTGCATCACAGTGAGGTCGATCAGCGGAGCTAGAATTGATCTGGTGTTTTCCTTTGGTTTTTCTCCGCTTGACGTAGTCGCCTGGCTACCGTTTTTTGAATAAACGGCCTGAAGGCGAAACCTGAATTCAGTTTTCCCATTACTGCCGGAATGCCATGAACGCCAGCAATCAACCACAAAAGGCCGTGCGCTTGTCACCTCAAGCTGGCGCTTACGATGTTCTGTTCGAGCCGGTTGCCATAGGACCGGTAACTGCACGTAACCGGTTTTATCAGGTGCCTCATGCCTGCGGAATGGGCCATTTGAAGCCACGGGCCCATGCGGCCATGAGAGCGGTCAAGGCACAAGGCGGCTGGGCCGTGGTCAGTACTGAAGAAACGGAAATTCATCCCAGTTCTGATTTATCACCATTTGCCGAACAGCGCATATGGGATGATAACGACATCCCGGCACTTCGCCTTATGACAGACGCGGTTCATGCACAAGGTGCGCTGGCCGCCATCGAATTGGTCCATAACGGTTATCACGCCACAAATCACTATTCCCGAATACCGCCGCTCGCGCCAGGCGAAATGCCGTTGAGCACGAACTATCCACGCCAGGCTCGCGCCATGGATAAGGAAGATATCATTGAGCTTCGGCAGTGGCACAAGCAAGCTGCCAAACGGGCGAAAAACGCAGGCTTTGATATTGTTTATGTCTATGCCGGGCACGGCATGACACTTGCCCAACAGTTCCTGTTACCACGGTTTAACCAGCGCATCGACGAATATGGCGGCAGTCTCGAAAACCGGTTACGGCTGACACGTGAACTAATCGAAGAAACCAAAGATGCCATTGGCGACAAATGCGCCGTTGCATTTCGCTTTGCGGTTGATGAACTGATGGGTGAAGATGGTATGCAGGCGCTGGATGAAGGCCATGAAGTCGTCAATATGCTTGCAGAATTGCCCGACCTTTGGGATGTCAATGTTTCGGGCTGGGAAAACGACTCGCTGACCACCAGATTCGGTCTGGAAGAAGGACATCAACTCGCATACACAAAGTTTGTCAAATCAGTAACCAGCAAACCGGTCGTTTCCGTCGGTTGTTTTAGCTCACCGGACAAGATGGCAGCGTTGGTTAAAGGCAATATTACCGATTTCATCGGCGCGGCGCGGCCATCAATTGCCGATCCCTATCTACCGGAAAAAATTCGCGATAACCGTGTTGATGAGATACGGGAATGTATCGGCTGCAACATATGCGTATCGAGCGAAACTCTGGGGATTCCAATCCGCTGCACCCAAAACCCCACTATGGGTGAAGAATGGCGGCGCGGGTGGCATCCTGAAACAATCAAACCAAAGGTATCGAACAGTTCAACGCTGGTAGTGGGGGCCGGGCCGGCAGGATTGGAATGCGCACTGCAGTTAGGGCGCAGAGGGTATCAAGTTATGCTTGCTGAAGCTTCCGAAGAACTTGGTGGGCGGGCATTGCGCGAGTCCACGCTCCACGGTCTTTCGACCTGGCGGCGGGTGTGCGACAATCGTATTTATGCGTTGAATCAGAGTGCGAACGTCGACATATATCGTGCAAGCAGGCTGACGGCGAATGACATCGTCGATACCGGTGCATCAGCGGTTTTTCTTGCAACCGGAGCCAAATGGCGTCGCGACGGGGTTGGCCGCAGCAATCGCCAAGCGATTCCGGGGCTTGAAAATATTGCAGTACTCACGCCCGATGACATAATGAACGGGGTAAGTCCCGACAACCCGCCGGTCGCGATTTTTGACGACGAACAGGGCTACATGGGAGGTGTAATCGCTGAACAGCTAGGGGCAATTTTCACAGATATCACCCTGATAACTTCGGCAAGCACCGTATCACCGTTTACCATACACACGCTCGAACAGAAACGCGTGCAACGCAGTCTGATCGAAAAGGATGTCGAAATTCGCACCGGCGAAGTAATTGTCGGTACGCAAAGTGGTGCCGTGGAAACCAAATGCCTTTTCAGTGGTCGCCGTCAACTGCTTGAATGCAATACCCTGATCCTTATCACGCAGCGAACATCTGAAAATAAGTTGCTGACTGCAGTAAAGGAAGCAAATTCCTCGTCCATTGAGCAGCATATTGTACATGTTGTGGCAATAGGCGACGCCTTGGCTCCGGGTCTGATTGCCGATGCCGTCTTTTCAGGCCATTTGGCAGCCCGTAATTTTGAAACTGATGCCGACGAGATCGAGCAGGCTTTATTCCGCCGTGAAATGCCGGCGATTCCTGCAAATTGACATGCACTGAAATTGGATAACCCACAAAATGAACAAAACCACGCCTAACCAGACAGTGACCACTGGATACAGACGTGCCGGTGCTTCTCGCCGCAAAGGCGCGGGTCGCGCCGCCCGGTTGAAAGAACGCCAAAGCAAAACTCCTTCAAAAGCCGTCTGGCCGGGTGTGTCCGGTGGCCAGTTCAAGCCGTTGAGTGATGCAGATATGATGAAAATTCACCGGGGAGCCCTGGACATTTTGGCAAATGTAGGCGTTGCTGATCATACTGAGGAACTGCGGCAAATAGCATTGCCGAAGGGATGCATGCTCAACAAACACGGACGCTTGTGTATTCCCGAAAGTCTGATGGATGACCTGATTGCCGGAGCGGCGAGGGAATATGTAGTTTATGCGCGCGGCGAACGCGCAGGCAAAGATGATATTCACTGCAATGGCACAAATGTGCATTTTTCAACGACCGGAACGGCCGTTACGACGTTCGATTCAGTGACCAGAACCTACCGCTCCTCAACCATCATAGATGTCTATGACTTCACCCGGCTGACGGACACTCTTGAACATGTTCACATGTGCGGGGATACGGTGATTGCGACTGATCTGACAGACGATTTCGAGCATGACATGAATATTGTCTATGCCCTGACTGCGGGAACCGAAAAACCACTTTGCCTGTCATTTCGAAGCCGGGATTTCATCGACCCTGCGATTAAACTTTTTGATCTGGCACTGGGCGGTGAAGGCAGATTTGTGGAAAAGCCTTTCTGCATTTTCGGCGGTTGCCCGATCGTGTCGCCACTCCGGTTTGGTCGGGAAAACCTAGAGGTCCTAATTGAGGCCAGTCGTCTCGGTTTGACAAGTGATATTGCTGTTGCACCTCAAAGCGGTGCGACCGCGCCAGCACCGTTGGCAGGAATCCTGACCCAAGTGATTGCCGAAACGCTCGCTTGTCTGGCAGTCGTCAATCTGGTCAATCCCGGCTGCTCGATGACCTTTGCCGCCTGGCCCTTTATCACTGATCTGAGGACGGGCTCGTTTTCCGGCGGAAGCGGCGAACAGGCATTGCTGGCTGCTGCGGCGGTACAGATGGGAAAGTTTTACAATCTGCCCAACAGCGTTGGCGGCGCAATGACGGATTCAAAAATTCCCGATGCCCAGGCAGGGTATGAAAAAGGAATAAGCCTGACACTAGCCGCGCTTGCTGGCTGCAATCGTGTGTGCGAAGCGGCGGGAATGATGGGCAGCCTGATGGGTTGCAGCTTTGAATCGTTATATATGGACAACGAGGCGCTGGGAATGATTCTGCGTGTCGTGCGCGGCATTGAGGTGAATGATGAAACCCTGTCCCTCGATGTAATAAAAGGCGCAGCAATTGATCCGGGCCATTTTCTGGGGAATTCGCAGACCCTTCAATTCATGGAATCTGAATATCTTTATCCGACACTAATGGATCGCGCGCCAACCGACGCCTGGGAAAAAGATGGATCCAAGGACACACTTGAAAGAAGCCGCTTGGCAGTTCGTGATGTTATGCGTACTCATTTTCCGGATTACCTGGAACCTAGCGTCGATCAGATCATTCGCGACCGGTTCCCAATCAAGATTTCCCGCAATGACATGTCGTCAAATCAACAACGATGGGACTGAATTTCAGCTACAAATTCCCTCCGTCAGAATGGCTCAATATGAGCGCAGGATGTTCTGAGAATCGAGTTTACAAGAGAACCCCAAAAAGCACCTTGAGTTGCGACAATGGTCGAATTTTTGGGATAGGTTTGCCAGTTGAACATCAGGCCTGCGGATTTCCGTATTCGTCGTCTACTTCAAGTTCGTAGACGGACTGCGACGTCTTGGGGATAGGAACGAAGGGGCTGGGTAGAGCGCGCTCAACGGCCGGTCCCCAAAGCAACCGGTGCAGGATAAAAGCCGCAAATAAAGCCAGCACCGCCGAAATGAAAATGAACAGGCCGCCGGAACCTGCCCCATCCATGATCGGAGCGGCGATGAGCGGACCGATGGCAGCACCAGTCGAGTAGATCAGCAACAGGCTGCCGCTCACCTGCACCAGCTTTTCTGTAGGGACATTGTCATTGGCATGGGCAAGACAAAGCGCATAAAGAGGCACCATCAAAGCCCCATGGAAAGTGGCAATTGCCAGAGTTGACCACAGACCTGAAAATGGCCAGAATGCAATCAGCAACCCAGTGGCTACGGTGCCCAGTGCCGCTAGAAAGATGACTATGCGGCGATCAGTACGGTCCGACAGCCGGCCCAGTGGCCATTGAGACAGTGTCCCACCGAGAACAAATGCGGCCATCAGCAGGGTAACTTCAAAAACGCTCATGGCGCGCAGCTGTCCAAATACTGGCCCCAGGGTCCAAAAGGCCCCTTCCACCATACCTACCAGGAAGCAACCGGCGGTCCCGACCGGGGTTATCGACAGCAGGCCTTTGAGTTCGAGCTTTGCCGTTGGGATCGGTGTTGGCTCGCTGGTTGGTGTCAGCGCCAGGGGGACAACGGAAAGACACACCAAAAAAGCCACGAGCGAAAAAAGGTTTTGGCCGGCGATGTCGGACAAATTGACCATCATTTGCCCTGCCATTGTCGCCACATTTGCCATAATAATATAGATCGACAGCACTCGCCCACGCATGCTGTCTCCCGCTTGCTCGTTTAGCCAGCTTTCAATGACCATGAAGACCGTCGCCAAACTGATTCCACAAAAGAACCGAAGTATAATCCACAGATAGGGGTCTGTTCTTATCGGAAAGAGCAGTGTCAAGGCGGCCAGCAATGCCGCCAACCCAGTGAACGAGCGTATGTGACCCACCGCCTTCACCAATCCTGGTCCTAACAGACAACCGACTATGAAACCCGAGAAATAAGCGGTACCCAGATAGCCCACGGTTGAAGCAGAAAAATTCTCCAGACCTGCCCGCAATGGCATCACGGTTTGAAACAAACCGAGACCAGTCAGCACCAGTGCCGCGCCAAGCAACAATGTGCCGATTGTTAGAGTGGTGTTCTTCATTTCAATAGTCCGTCGTTAAATGTAGTGGACCAGATACCCGGGTACTGGTTGATTCAAAGAAAATTTTGGCTCAATTGACTTGATTATATGCGCACATTCAAGGAACTCCCACGTCTACTCGAAACGACCGAAATGTCCACACTAACAGAGATTTAGAGCAACTTGAACAGAAGTTTGCTGATTGTGCGCACCGGTTCAAAAATCCGTTGTTTTTCCTACTTGTTCTCGCAGCCAGCCAAGAAGCACACCCACATTATTCCCGTCCTCCTGGTCCTGGACGCCCTTTATGTAAAACCCGCTGTCGAGACGGACAGACGCGTCAAAAGCAAGGGTCAGCTGTTGCGAGTTCAAGAGATCTCCCACAACAGATCGCCAGCCCAACATGATTCCATCGCCGGTCAGCGCCGCCTGAACCGCCTGAACATAGTTGCTGAACTGCAGGCCGCGGGACAAAACCGGCACCTCATGGCCAATCCTGTTGAAATATTGTTCCCAGCCTAGCCAATCCGAGTCGGTCACCGTGACGTGAATGAGTCGTTGGCTGGCAAGCTGCGCCGAACTGGTGATCGGGCCAACATGTGTCAGATAATCGGGAGAACAGATCGGGCCAATGGTTTCCCTGAACAGCATCTGCCAATCGCCATCAGGCCAGTCACCATTGCCAAATCTAATGGCCACATCTGCGCCGCTCTGGAAACCGGCGGCACTTTGATAGGCCGCCATTACGTTCACCGCAATATCAGGGAAGGAGGCGCTGAAATAGTTGAGGCGCGGCATCAGCCAATAGGTCGCAAAACCCAGATTGCAGGAGATGGTTACGGCATCATTGTCCTTGCTGCCGCGCTTACGCAAATCCCCAACCGCCTGCTCCAAACGTGTCAGCGCTTCCATGCAGTTCCGATGAAAAGTCTCGCCCTCCTCGGTCAACCCCATAGGTCTGGACGACCGGTCCAGCAACGGTGTCTGCACAAATCGCTCCAGTTGCTGGATCGACTGGCTGACAGCGGACTGAGAAATCCCCGCTTTGGCGGCGGCACGAGTCATGCTGCCATTCCGCACCACGGAGTCGAACAGTTTCAGGCTTTGAAGCGGAGGTAGCTGGTTCCACATATTATAACTTGTAACTTATACTATGATTAATAATAACCCCCTTTTTAAGGGTAACCATAAAAAGATAATTAGGCACAGATTGTCGAAAAATGCAGGTGGAGACAGCAATGGCCGTAGAGATTACACTTGGAGATCTTCTTCATAATTGTGCGGAAAAGTTCGCAGGCAGACCCTTTGTTACCATGGCGGAGACGGGCAAAACGATCAGCTATGGCGAATTTGAGGCGCTGACCAACCGTTTGGCTCACGGGCTGCGGGACCGGTTTCCTGATCCGCTCGACTACGTGGCGATCATTCTTGAAAACAGTGTTGAATATCTTGCTACCTCATATGCATTGAAGAAGATCAACGCGGTCGAGGTCTCGATCAGCCGGGCGATGTGTGGTGCACCGATGGCGCGGATGATCGATCAGACCGAAGCCCCGGTCCTGGCCACATCCGGTGCTCGCTTGGAGGCGCTGGATCAAGTGCGCGACGAGATCCCGCATTTGCGCACGCTGGTGATGCTTGATGCTGCAGATGAGGCGCGTCGCCTGTTTCCCGAGCTGGAGGTGATCCTTTTTGAAGAGCTGCTTTCTGAGTGCACCGACCACATCGTTTCACCGGCCAAGGACACTGACACCGCCACGATCCTGTTCACTTCTGGTACCACCGGGGTGTCCAAAGGTTGTCTGTTGTCGCATCGTTATGCGGTGCGCACAGCAGAAAACATGATCGAACCGTTCCGTGTTACCGGCGAGGATTGTGTTTATTCTCCTTATCCGCTGTCCCATATCGGTGCAGCCTATTACGACATTCTACCGATCATCATGACGGGAGGACGGGTGATCATGCGTGAACGCTTTAGCGTTTCAAACTTCTGGCCTGAAGTACACAAATACGGAGTTACTTGGTTCATGATGCTTGGTTCGGTCCAGCAGCTGCTATGGGCACACCCGCCTTGCCTTGAGGAAAAGACCCATAGGGTCACACGCTGCTGGGGCACGCCCACGCCGGTGCCAAAGGCGGATTTTGACGCCCGCTTCAATCTGCACCTGATCCCTGGCGGAGGTTATGGGTCAACCGATGCAGGTTGGGTTGTTGTGCCGCAGTGGGATCATAATGGCGGGATCGTCCTTCCGCATTTTGAGGTTGAAATTCAAGATGACGATGGCGAGCAAGTGCCGAGGGGTAAGCCGGGGTATTTGGTGGTGCGCCCGCGCGAACCTGGGGTTATGTCGGATGGCTATTTCGGCATGCCCGAACACACTTTGGAAAGCCGCAGAAATCTGTGGTTCCAGACTGGCGATATTGGCAGCATGGACGAAGAAGGCCGGTTCTATTTCTTGCATCGAATCAGCGAACGCATCCGGGTCAAGGGGGAGATGGTGTCGGGCTATGAAGTTGAGGAAGGCGTGCTAAGTCACCCCTCCATCCAGGACTGCGCGGTAATCGCAGTGCCGGACGAGATGGGCGAAGAGGACATCAAAGCCTTTGTCATCTTCAAAGAAGGGCAAAATATCTGTGTGGAGGGGCTGAAACGGTATTGCGCCACGCGCATGGCGAAATTCATGGTCCCGAAACATGTTGTCTTCCTTGATGACATGCCCCGCACCCCGACCGGCAAGCCGGAGAAGTATAAACTGGCTGCGATGTAGTTTGGGTCGTAGCGGAAAAAGTGGCGACGTCTTTTTCTTTTTATGCAGCGATCCTTTTTATGCAGCGATCCTTTCAAATTTGACAGGATTTGTAAATCCCAGAGCTGAATGTCGCACAGCAATCGCTTGAAAGAAAGTTTATCCGCATGGCGCCCGAATGGAGGGATTTTTTCAAAGAAAAATCTCGGGAATTCGGGTCAGCCTTGAGCATTGCTCATGTGAGGACGGTGATTGAGGCGCAAAAAGCGCCGCAAAGAACCGCCCGCAGCGGTGCAAACTAACAAAATACGTGCAAATCGCTTTCAAGCGATTGCCGTGCCAATTCCATATGATTATTTTCTTTTCTGAGCTAGTTGAAAGCCTAAGAATTGTTCGGTAACTTACCGCCTATGACTGGTATGTAATCAGGCTATCATCCTGATCTATCTAGTGGTTCTGTACCAACATTTGCATCCCATTGCAGCACTCATATTTGCAAATGTTGGAATCAAAAGAACCACTGGCAAGATATTGAATCTAGTGGAATTTTTGAATTTGACATTTGAAAATGAATGAAGCTGCAAGTGGGTACCAAATATCAAATTCATTCCACTAGCTTATTACTGTTGGTTGTATTTTGGTCCCGTAGCTCATCAGGATAGAGCGTCTGATTCCTAATCAGAAGGTAACAGGTTCGAGTCCTGTCGGGGTCGCCACTTCAATAATTTCATGATTTTTTCTTCTATATTACAGTGGGTTATGCGGGTGTGCCCCGTTCAATAATCTGAGGCCATCCCCAAAAGAGCCCTTGCCAGAACGTCACGCCGAGCGTCGTCGAAGAGAAAGACGTTCGCGTGAGACCGCTTATAAATGACGTTCGAGCATGCTCGATCTGGGATCAACCCCGACTGGATATTTTGGGTAAAGCCCGGAAACTTCAACAAGAGAAACCGTTGCATGTTGACTGGTTGAACTATCATGGTGCTCTTTATGCCTGCCGCAACTGGCACTATTCCGGCTCAATGCCAGCCAGCAAAACCGTTAAAATCGGGATTTGGGAACATGGCAGGTTCACCGGATGCATCGTTTATTCAAGAGGGGCCAATCCAAAGATAGGCCAGCCATTTCAGCTACCACAAACCGAGATTTGTGAGCTCACCAGAATAGCACTTAAGCGACATCAAACGCCGGTTTCCAGATTGATCAGCCTATCGCTAAAGCTGCTTCGAAAACAATCGCCCAATCTTAGAATGATCGTTTCCTATGCCGACACCGAACAAGGCCACATTGGCACGGTTTATCAGGCATCCAACTGGCGATATATTGGCGAGATTGATTCCTACAAAATCCGGTTTGGCGATAAAATCTTGCATGGAAAAACCATGAATGAGCGGGCAAGTGGTTCTGTGCCAACATTTGCATCCGCCAGCGGCTCGTACTTATGGCAAATGTTGGAATCGAACCACTAGAATTCAATAAGCTGCTAGTGGTCTTTGTGGCCAAAACGCTTGAAAAAGAACGTGCTGAAAAGGGATTCAAGCGTTTCGGCCTGACCACTAGACGGACAGGCCAATCATTGCGTGAGTATATAAATGCATCTGCGCAGAAGATTGAAAATGTCAGAGGATTGACCCGGCACAAATATATCTGGCCACTGGATGATGAAATGAAGGAATTAGCAGTGAAACTATCAATTCCTTATCCACAAAGATAATCCAAGCGTGTGAAGCAGGCGATGGCCGGGCACCACCTGGCACAGCGGCGGCGCAACACCGACCCACACGCTCCAAATAAATTTCAAAATTCTAGCGTTAGAGTGTGTTCCCACTACACAACCACTAACGTTTTGGTGTCTAAAAGATAGTGCATATTTGTGCAAAAGATCGCGCCTAGCTACACTTGGCTATAGCTACACATCTGTGAGGCTATGACTATATGAGCATCTGCTAAGTCTTTGATTTTATGGTGCCCGGGGGCGGATTTGAACCACCGACACGCGGATTTTCAGTTTTCATCTCTTGTAAAATATAGCACCACATTTACACGCATAACCCTTTGTATCTCTTGATGTATCCCCTCTTTCTTGGTATATAGTTCCTCATAGAATAACCCCACAAAACCACCGATAAATGAGGCTATAGTGAGGCTAACGGACATCAGCATACGCAACCTACCCGCTCCTGCCACAGGCCAGAAGATTTATCGTGACGATGTACTCACAGGGTTTTGTGTCCGTGTGTCTCGTGGAGGCACAAAGTCGTTTGTTCTTGTTTATGGAACGGAGCGTCGGTTTAAAACGCTGGGCAAATACGGTGTAATTTCTCTTGCAGAAGCCCGTACAAAGGCCAAGCAGTTTTTAGCTGCACTCACGTTAGGTCACAGAGAACACACCTCGCTCATTTTTGAAGAGGCACTCACCCTCTTCCTTGACCTTCATTGTGCTATTCACAACAAGCCCTCTACACAGAATTCCACACGGAAGCTCCTAGAAAATAATTGCCTGCCTAAATGGCGGAAAAGACATATCCACACTATAGAGACGCAAGATGTAGCCAAGATACTTGATGCCATGATTGCCAGAGGCTCGGCCGGTGCATCAAACAACTGCTATGCGGCCATGAGTAAGTTTTTTAACTGGTGTCTTTCACGAGGCATGATTGCGTCTAATCCTGTAGCTCCCCTCTCGCGGCCATCAAAAACAAACAAGCGTGAACATACGCTAAATGACCAAGAATTAGCCTGTGTGTGGCATGAGGCCGGTAACTACCCGGTATTTGGTACTATTGTGCGCCTGTTGCTGCTCACGGGCGCTCGCAGGAGCGAGATAGCCACCTTGCGGTGGGACCACATCACAGATGACACACTGACTTTCTATGACACCAAGACCAACAATGACCACACTTTACCGCTCACTCCGGCCATCAAAGATGTGCTGGCCACAATCCCACAGACTGGCAGTGTCTATCTATTCCCTGCCCACGGTAAACCACACAATTCGTTCTCTGGATTTGGCAAGTGTAAGGCGCGGCTGGATAAAGAATTGGGAGACATATCACACTGGACACTACATGACCTCAGACGCTCTACAGCCACCCACATGGCAGAGTTGGGTGTGCAGCCTCATGTTATAGAACGGATACTCAACCACTCCACTGGTGCCATCTCTGGTGTTGGTGCGATTTACAATCGCCATACCTATTTTGAAGAAATGAGAGAGGCACTGACACTCTGGCACGACAAGATAGCAACCTTGTCCAATCACAATCATAGTGATATGTCTTAGCGGCCTAGGTCTAACCGAGGCTCATCGCGATAGCCTCCTGTAACAAGGAGAATTGCGATGAAGATGCTTTCTAAAAAGGATTTGCGTGAACTGGTTTTGTACTGCCCTCAACACATTGACCGACTTGAACGTGCTGGAAAGTTCCCCAAGCGTATACGTCTTGGTAACGGCCCAAAAGGGAGAGTTGGATGGATTGAGCAAGAGGTGCTTGACTGGCTAACGTCCCGAATAGAAGCCTCACGCTCCTCCAAGTGAGGAGCAGGGGTGGCTTGGGAGACCAGACCACCCCTTTTTCTATAAAAATCCGGTATTTCCCGATAACGCGCTGAGCCGTATCGCAGATCGTAAAATACACCGTATTGACGAACTATTAACTTGCAGGCGAGTGATCAGCATGGCATTTCTGGAAGAACAGCGGCAGATTGCCGAATGGATTTGGGAGGAGAGGCTATGATGCGAACTCTTTTGTTTGCTCTAATCATGTTGTTTTGTCAGTGCGGCTTTTCTTCCGCGAGCGAGTTTATTAAAGTGTATCCGCAGTTTCGTTGTGGACCGATCTCAGGGGCTATATCAGTGAAACTGGAGGCTGGTGTGACTGCGTCAGAACTCGCGGCAGCGATTGAAGGGCAGAATTGGGCTAAAGTCCCTTATAAACGCGATCTTTGGTTTGATGAGGGTCGAATAGCCTCGGTCGCAGACCGAATCCGCAAGCCTGGGAAGCATGGGCTTGCCTTTCCGATTCCTACTGGTTCCGAGGATTTTGTTTCAAAAGCTCTTGTGAGCACTGGTTTGGTAAGTTCCGCAGGGCTTCCGGGAGGAGAGTGTGATGGTGATGAGTTCGTTGTATTGAGTGTGCTTAACAGAAATTATGCGGCCTATGAGCGTGTAGATGTTTTTGCCAAAGGTTTTCTCGAGAAATTGAGATCAGTTTTAGAGCAGTGCAAAGAAGGACAGGATCAACATTCCTGTAGCTTGGTAAATCTTATTAGATATAGGACACAACCAACTCCCCCCCACCTACCTTTCGCCATTTATGACGTAGCGGCTTCCTCTGAATTATTAAGAGGAGTTATTTCTGAAAAAAGATGGGACAGAGTAAAATTATATGTTGAATTATGGAAAATAAGAAAAAATGATTTTCAAGTGCGTATTTATGCGGACGAATATCGAAGGGCTAGAATGAAAGGGCAAGATCTTCCCAAAAGTAATGGTTATTATACATCTCCCGACGATGATTGGACCGGGTATAGCAGAGAATCAAGAATAGCTATTACAATAGCTGAACTGCTTTCGCAATCCGGCGATATAAAATGTCTTGATGCTACGTTGAATGCAGAGGAAAGAGAAATGAAAAGTGAAAATAAATGCGAACTGAACGATGGATGGTACAGGGATAGTTTTGAATACCGTTTCAAACTGAGGAAGTAATGAAGCTGTCTTCTTTAAGAAATGCGTTGTCGGTACTGATAGTAACGTCGCATCTGGGAATAATAATATATGCAATATATCTGGCAAATTTTGAATTTTTGGATAAATCACAGGGGTATGAAGCGACTCTTATGGTTAGTCCGATGTTAGGAGGGGTAGCTCTGGCAGCATTTACATCTGTAATTGAGAGACGAAAAGTAACGAATAAACGAGTCAATTTGATATATATATACCTCGCATTTCTGATACCAATAATATCTATTTGTATTATTTTTGGTGCGTTGGTTGCCGCACATATTGCGGAAATAACAGTGCATCAACTTAAAATGACAATTGGATTTACAGAAACGGGTTTAGCGGCGTTTATAGGAGTTTTATCGAAAGCGCTATTCGGAGAATAAGCTTATTACTCTTGAGGCGGACGATGACATTTGTCAGGTTTGCGTCTTCGTTGTTTTTTTTCATAGTCCGGGCGCAATTTTGAGGGGCATAACTGTGGTGGGCTTAAGTCTAAGCGATTAGTTCCATCAGCAAATACAGGGGGATTGTCGTCCCATGCCCACCCTTGGTTTACTTGTTGCTGGGTGAGGTTTTTTGCACATTCGCCACCTGCACAGAACTGTACTCCACTTAAGTTTGAATGATATAGCTTCGTATGAGAACGTCCGGTTAGCCCCACCTAACGCGTGTTGATAGCGTGGGTTAGTGTCCACTACGAACAAGTGGACACTTACGGGGTGCGGGAATTGTCGAAGAAACGGGCACGGCGGACATGGAGCGACGATGAGAAGCGCTCGATCTGTTTGCAGACCCTGGCACCAGGCGTATCGGTCTCACAGGTTGCGCAGCGCTACGCGATGAACGCCAACCAGATATTCAACTGGCTGAAGGATGAGCGTTTTGCGCCATTCCCTGACGAGACTGGGGCCGCTGCTTTTCTGCCGATTGAAGTGTGCAGTGAGCCAAAACCGCTATACTCTGTTTTGGAACCGGACACGGCTTGCGGTTCTCATGGGCGTGTCGAGATTGCCCTTTCCAATGGCCACCGGCTGAGCGTTGAGGGCGGTTTCGATGGCACTGAGGTGGCGCGTTTGTTGAAGGGGCTTGTGTCTTGATCCCGGTTCCCGCCAATACGCGGGTCTGGCTGGCTGCCGGAGTGAGTGACATGCGGCGCGGGTTTAATACGCTGGCAGCTCAGGCTGAGAATACGCTTGCTGCCGATCCTTTCTGTGGCCACCTGTTTGTCTTCCGTGGCCGTCGCGGTGATTTACTCAAGATCATCTGGTGGGACAGCCAGGGAGCGTGCCTGTTCTCCAAACGCCTTGAACGCGGACGTTTTGTGTGGCCTGCTGCAAAGGATGGCAAAGTCAGTCTGACGGCGGCACAATTGGCGATGCTGCTTGAGGGGATTGACTGGCGCATTCCACAACGCACCTGGCGGCCACTAAAGACCGGTTGAATGGGCAGGATACGGGCGACACTTTTCTTAACAAAAGTGAGCATTTCTGCGCGTTTACGATTCCATTTCAGGGGCGTTTCTGGTAGATAATCACCATGCTGAACAACCTTTCAACGCTGCCCGATGATCCCGGAGAACTTCAGGATATGGTGACACTTCTGGCGAGTGAGTTGAAGAACCGGGACCTGAAGATTGCTGATCTCAAACACCAGCTTGCAGGTCACAACCGTCATCGCTTTGGCAGCAAATCCGAGAGCCTCGAACAACTTCAATTGTTTGTTGAGAACGAAGAGATAGCAGTCGCGGCTGAGGAGAGTGACACCCCTGAGCCTCAAGCATCCGAACCGAAGAACAAGCCAAAGCGCAAACCCCTGCCTGAACATCTGGAACGCAATGAGCAGGTTCTCATCCCCGGCGATGATTGCAGCAAGTGCGGTGGCAGCCTGAAGGTGCTGGGTGAAGATATCACTGAGGAACTGGAATACGTGCCGGGGCGTTTTGTCGTCAACAAAATCATCCGCCCTCGCATGGCCTGTTCTTGCTGTGAGGCGGTGTTGCAGGCACCAATGCCATCGCGACCTATAGAACGGGGTCGTCCGGGACCGGGGCTTCTGGCTCATGTACTGGTCTCGAAGTATTGTGACCACCTTCCGTTATACCGCCAGTCACAGATTTACGGGCGCGAAGGCATCGATCTGGATCGCTCGACCCTGGCTGACTGGGTTGGAAAATCCACAGCCCTGCTGGAACCGTTGGCTGATGCGATTGGCAAACATCTGCGGCAAGGTCAGGCACTGTTTGCTGATGATACTCCCATAAAGATGCTGGCACCTAATGACACAATGGGCACCAAGCGCACCAAAACCGCACGAATATGGGCTTATGTTCGCGATGAGAGGCCATGGAATGGTCAGGCCCCGCCTTGCGCATGGTATCAGTTTACGATTGATCGAAAGGGCGAGCATCCGGTGCGCCATTTGTCAAATTACAAAGGCTGGGTGCATGCGGACGGATATGCTGGCTTCAATGGGTTGTTCGGCGAAGAAAAAGCCTCAGAGGTTGCCTGCATGGCGCACATTCGACGCAAGTTCGTTGATGTTCAACAATCCCAAGGCTCAGCTATTGCCGAGGAGGCGATACTGCGCATTGCCAAACTATACGGTGTTGAGAATGAAGCGCGAGGTTGTTCCCCAACAGAGCGGGTAACTATTCGCCAGGAAAAGGCCAAACCGGTATTTGATGATCTGGAAGCTTGGCTACATGCGCAACTGCCCAAAATCTCCGGCAAGTCGCCACTGGCCAAGGCTATCCGGTATGCATTGAGCCGGATGCCAAAAACCCGCCCCTATCTCGACAATGGCTTCCTGGAATTGGACAACAATACTTGTGAGCGGGCAGTCAAGCCGGTAGCTCTTGGCCGCAAAAACTGGATGTTTGCCGGTTCTGAGCACGGTGGCAAAGCCATGGCAATCGCCTTCACCCTGATTGAAACTGCAAAGCTGAATAAGGTCGATCCGCAGGCATGGCTCACCGATGTTCTTGGTCGCATTGCAGATCACAAAATCAACCGTATTGACGAACTGCTGCCCTGGAATTATCCTGCGGGCGAGTGATCAGCAGGACGCTTACCTTCGTATTACGAAAGTTTGTGCTGTACATCATTGCTGAGGATAAATCGGCACCCTCAAGGTTGGCTCCAGATAAATTTGCGAGCGCAAAACCAGCGCCGATTAAAATCGCATGGTTCAGGTTTGAATCAGAGAAATTTACTCCAAGAAAATCGGTGAACTTAGCGGTTGAGCTGCTCAAGGTTGCACCAGAAAGATTTGAGCTGGAAAAATTGGCGCCAGAGAGGTTGGAATTATTTAATTTGGCGTTCGAGAGATTGCTTTCCAAAACCATAGCATAAGTAAGATTACTGCCACCAAGATCAACTTCGGCGAGGTTAGCTGAAGACAAATCTGCACCTTTAAAATTAGCATCATAAATACGAGCTCCCGACAGATTAACATGATTCAAAGATACTTCTGAGAGGTTGATGCCTTTCAAATTAACCCCGCTGTCGCATTTGTTCAGAGACGCATTCCAACCACCCATAGCCGCGCATGAGAGGTTAATACCTTGTACGGATTGCCCCATCTTAGTAAGCAGCTCGAGCGCACTCTTTTTGCCAGAACTTCCCGTTGACTTAGCCGCCAAAATGTGCCGAGCGTGTATAATTTGATTGTTTTTGCGTTCTGCATGGGTGAGAGAAATCTGTTTTTGTATAAGCTTGTGAGTGTCGTTAAGGCGTTGTGTTTGAGCATGAACAATTTGAGAAGTGTCTTGTGCGAGCCTGGTAGCATTTTTTGCTTCCAATAACGCCCATAGTGAAAGGCCAAGGGCAACAAAAACCCCTATTGTTGATAAATACTGTAGGGTTGATTTACTCGTTGCCATATATGCACCCTAATAAAGCTGATCTCCAGAACGAGAGACCGTGTCCTTTTGATTGTGTCTGTATCTTGCATAATTTGTCTTATGGCAAGGAATATGTCGGTAGTGCCAGTCGGTGCAGCCGAAAACACTCCGGCCCCATTGTTGAAATCTTTGTGTGCGTCCGTTGACCCACGTATTGCTTGGTACCGGGGTCAAGATACAAGCCCTTTCAACGAACACGCCATCTCAGTGCCATCGAAACCGCCCTCTACAATCAGGCGCTGGTCATTGGAACGGGCAATCTCTACACGGCCAGGAGAACGGCAAAACGTGACCGGTTCCAAAACAGAGAGAAGCGGTGTCGGCACACTGCAAATTTCAATTGGCAGAAAAACAGCGGTATCAGTCTCGTCGGGGGATGGTGCAAAACTCTCATCCTTCAGCCAGTTGAATAACTGGTTTGCATTCATCGCAAAACGTCGCGCAACATGTGAGACCGACACGCCCGGTGCCAAGGTCTGTAAACAGACCGAACGCTTCTCTTCATCACTCCAAGAACGCTGCTTTCGACGCGCGATCACAAATCCCCTAATGTCCACTTATTCTGAGCGGACATTAACGCACGAAAAACAATCGCGTTAGGTGTGGCTCGCCGGACGGACACACATATACAAACGCATCTCTATTTGTTTGTATCGCTTTCTCAAGCGCTAAAACACCATTTTACACAATAAATACAACAGGTTCCCACACCAGTTCGCCAGTGCTTTAAAAGCACGACCATTCATCTCTTTATCTAATCCTAAGGGCAAGCCCTATAGGACATAGACACAAGGCACACCCACCTGCCCCTCTAAGGGACATCTGGTTAGGCAAGACCTGAATGGTCGTGCTCTTATCCCCCTGCGGGGGCCGCACCGACGAACTGGTGTGGGGTACAGTTCCCATAAATGATATAATAAATGCAGACGTTCCTTATTGCGCTATCAAGCGCTTACAGCAGTGAGGAAGCCACCAGCTCTTCAGACACAAAGATGCTTTCTGTTTTGCTCACTGCTATTAGCGATGGAAATTGGCTACACACAAAGACGAATACGAGAAGAGGATAATTACGAGCACTTTCCTTTTCACTTGTCCAAAAATGACATGACACAGCATGTTCATGTCGTGGGAAAGACTGGAGTTGGAAAGTCAACGCTTCTTGAAAATATATTCCTGCAAGACCCTTGTGGTGTTTTTATCGACCCTCACGGCCAATCAGCATTGCACTTGCTTGATCACTTACCACCCAAAACCGACGTAATATATTTTAATGCCGCTGATCGAGAGTATCCTTTTGCCTTTAACCCGCTGGAAAATGTGGCAGAAGACCAACACTCCATCGTAACAGAAGACCTGATGTCTGCTTTTAGGCACTACTGGTCTAACTCGTGGGGCATTCTGCTTGAAGAGTTTATGCGGTATGGCATACGGGCAATGCTATATATGCCAGACGGTACTATTTTTGGCATAAAATACCTGCTTACCAATGACAGGGCTGTTCAACGCTAATTACTTGTATTGGTAATCGAGCACTCTGGTGAAGTCGAGGGCGTTGCGCCACAGGGCGTCTGCGATGTTTTGTTCGCCGTTGGCACGCAGGATATTAAGGGCGAAACTGCGCGCTCTGGCGAAGATGCCAGGGTTGGTGCGAATGCGGCTGGCGTCCTCCAGCATCGTAACATCGCGGACATAATGATTTCTGTTCTCGATACCCCAGTGGTTGCGAATGGCTTGCGCCGCTTTCTTCGCGCTGACGGGTGCGGAGCAGGCATAAAAGCAGGTCTCCTCGCGACAGTTCCACATCCCGGTTTTGGCGCTGCGGAGAAATGTCACTCTCGTCACACGGATGATACGCACGATGAGCCCGTTCCAGCCGGTTTGTTTAAGCGCCTGAGCGGCATCGAAAACCTCGACAATGCGGGTCTCGACGCGCATGCGCTTGCCTCTGTCGATGGTTTCATGACGAGCCAGCGGCAGTTCTCTTTCGCCGACAGCCTCGATTATTCGCAGCAGACCGGGCTGATTTTCCTTAAGTTGAACAATGAGATGGCTTTTCGCCGCCCGGGCCGCCCGGAAAGTTTTTTTTGACAGTGCATGGCGTCCATCGTAAACAGCCGGCCGGTAAGCGCCAGCGCTTTGATCATCGCTTGCGCGGCGGGGATTTCGTTGCTCTTCTCGTCCACCTCCAGGTGTCCCAGGATCAGCGCGTCATCGACCGCAAAAGCGCTTAGAACATGGGCCGCCTTGCGGTCGTTAAAGGCATCGAAACTGTGCCGCAGCGTCTTGCCGTCGATAGCGACAACCGGCATCGCTTCCACGTCTTCACCCCGTTCGCTACCGCACAATTCCACCGCATGGCGGCGGAAAACCAGCTCCACCTCGCCACCATCAAGCCCGTGCAGGATGGTTCGCACGGCACTATAAGCCGGCGCGCGCTCCCAGCCGAAGCCGAATGCCCCATTGAGGTGCTCGCGATGAGCCTCGATGAAGCGATGGACCTTGCGATAGGACGTCGCCCCGGATAAAATCGCCAGGATCGTCGCCAGCATCACCGGACCAAGCTGCCATTTCTTGCCCTGCGCCCGGCGTGGGTCAGGGATCGTCGATAAAAGTTCCAGGAATTTCAATGTCATGAGTGCATCCTCCGAATCAAATACACTCCTATAGATTCAGACAAATACCGCTTTGGGAATCCCCCAGACAACCATCAAGCATTTAGCGTTGAACAGCCCTGTTACCAATGACGGATACCGGAGGCGCGTTATATCACACATCAAAGACCCGGTTGTTAAACAATACTGGTCCCATGACTTTGAACATAACTTTACCAAAAAAGAAAGAAGCGACAGGATACAATCCACACTGACGAGGCTTAATCAACTTATTGCTGATCCAGTTTTACGAAACATACTTGGGCAACCCAAAAACAAATTGGACTTCCCTTCCCTATTTGACAACAAGGCTCTTATTGTAAACCTAAATGAAGGCGCTATAGGAGATACTAATGCTCGTTTGCTCGGTTCACTTTTGCTCTCCAAAGTGTCTACTGCTTGCCGCAGAAAAAGGTCAAAACAGCTGTTCACAATCATAGTTGATGAGATACACATGTTCGGCGGCTCCCTATTTTCATATATGCTTTCCACGATTAGAAAATATGACGTGTCCTTGGTTTTGGCGCATCAGCACATTGAACAACTTTCAAGTGAGCTACGCTCAGCTATCATAGAGATCACAGGTACTCTAATAGCGTTCCGAGTTGGCTTGCAAGACGCAGAATTGCTTAATGTACCGTCAGACCAAGTGATGCACCACGTCACTGTCCGCTCTCCGTCTGTCAAAGAAATTGAGCTTAAAACTTACGGCGACAAATACAATGCATACAACAATGCAAAGTCTTTCATAGCATATTCGCGAAACTCATACTGCCAGCCCAAGAATATAGTAGAAGCTCGATTTAATAAATTCCATTCAAATCTTTTAACTAAGTAATGTATGACATTATGTCATATCGCTTCTGCATTATAACAGACGCGCATCCCCATATAAACCCCGCAAGGGGGTTGACATGGCGCTGCCACGACTGGTTATATTACAGTTATCCAGAATCAAACCGTGAAGGTTTCTGATGTCTTTTGATAATTATATCTCAATTGCGATCGTGGCATTTATTGTATACCGCATTTTTAAAGCAATTAATAAGAAACCATCTGATAAATCCACACCCGCAGATGCCGCAGACAAAGTCTTTGGTAAGCGTAGTGCTGACATAGAGATATACACCCCTAAAAAAGATGAAGACGATGCAAGTTAAACACGCTTGGACTGAGATTGTTGTGCCTGGGGGGTTTATGTCCGAGGAGTCGTTTCTCTACCAACTTGTGATGCGTGGTGCTCTTACACAAGAAGAGCTAGACCTAATAAAAAAATACAAGGTGATGAATGCTTGGCTGTATTCTAACCGAGAAGAACGTGAGAGCCAAAAGGAGAAGTTAGACACTTCCTCTCACTGGACTGAGATGGCCGCTGCTAGCTGGCACAACGCTGGTATTGAACCCTTGCTTGAGATTACAATGGAGAACCTGTTGTCTGGTGTGGAAGTCAAGAACTCTAACCCTAACTATCTTGACCATATTTTTGTAGCTGTCACTGAGACCGCCAAGAGCCTGCTATCAAATATTAGATACTTAGATGAGTTTTATAACGGCGAAGAAATGGTGCTAGAGATTGATACCAGTAGCTAGATGAATGCGCTCTTACAAAAAATAGTCAACTTTTTTTCAAAAAGTGCATATAATAAAGTGCTAGACACACGGCATAATATCAAGACCTATGTTGATGGTGGCACACTTGCAACGGAGCAGCAAAATATTAACGAGCTGTATCAAGAGGCACTGGAGCTCTGGCAGAAAAACCCATTTTATCAAGATGAAGACCATAAGCTAGCATTTGCATATAGTAGGGATGTTGATAAAAGAATTTCTAAGGGCTTGAGCGCGGAGGGTATACATCTCTCTCAAGAGGTATCCGATATTCTATTCCTTACCATGTTTGACTTTATACAATCGGAACGCTCTATCTTTACCGCACCAATTGAACCGCTAGACTTAGTAAATACCCCCCTTAAAAGGCAGACAAGGGCAAGAGAAGCACTACGGCGGCATATCAGACACAATAAATATTTGGATGAAGTAGCTACCTTGTGGGACAATGAAGTCCTCAGACTTCTGATAGAAATTCTAGTTTTTTTAGACCCACTACCCTACTTCGATACCTTTTCCAATCCATTCCTCACATTTGAGATACCTCTAATTGAGTTAGCAAAAGACCCTGCTGAACTTGTAAACTACGCCTATGCAATGACCGAATCTGACAGTGCAGCGGAGAGAGAGTTTTTCCAGCTTATAAAGTGGCGAGTGTTACGCAACTACGCAAGCTACTTAGGGATTGAGAACCATCACAAGAGTAGTGATACGATAGAAAAGGTTGTGAGAGAGCACCCAACTCTTGAAGCTGCTAACGCCCTCTTAAATGGAACACCACTGCACACCCTGTTACTAGCGGATATCACTATGCCTGTACCGAATGAGCTGCTCTTTGAACACATGCACGTGTTGGCTGGCGCTGGACATGGCAAAACCCAAGCTCTGCAAGGATTCTTTTTGAACCACTTGAAAGAAGTCGTAGGGGGCAACGCCACCATCATTGTCATGGATAGCCAAGGCGACCTTATCAACAACATTGCAGGGCTTGCTGTGTTTGATGATGAGTTAAAAGACAAGGTGGTACACCTAGACCCCAGGGCTGTTCAACGCTAAATGCTTGATGGTTGTCTGGGGGATTCCCAAAGCGGTATTTGTCTGAATCTATAGGAGTGTATTTGATTCGGAGGATGCACTCATGACATTGAAATTCCTGGAACTTTTATCGACGATCCCTGACCCACGCCGGGCGCAGGGCAAGAAATGGCAGCTTGGTCCGGTGATGCTGGCGACGATCCTGGCGATTTTGTCCGGGGCGACGTCCTATCGCAAGGTCCATCGCTTCATCGAGGCTCATCGCGAGCACCTCAATGGGGCATTCGGCTTCGGCTGGGAGCGCGCGCCGGCTTATAGTGCCGTGCGAACCATCCTGCACGGGCTTGATGGTGGCGAGGTGGAGCTGGTTTTCCGCCGCCATGCGGTGGAATTGTGCGGTAGCGAACGGGGTGAAGACGTGGAAGCGATGCCGGTTGTCGCTATCGACGGCAAGACGCTGCGGCACAGTTTCGATGCCTTTAACGACCGCAAGGCGGCCCATGTTCTAAGCGCTTTTGCGGTCGATGACGCGCTGATATTGGGACACCTGGAGGTGGACGAGAAGAGCAATGAAATCCCCGCCGCGCAAGCGATGATCAAAGCGCTGGCGCTTACCGGCCGGCTGTTTACGATGGACGCCATGCACTGTCAAAAAAACTTTCCGGGCGGCCCGGGCGGCGAAAAGCCATCTCATTGTTCAACTTAAGGAAAATCAGCCCGGTCTGCTGCGAATAATCGAGGCTGTCGGCGAAAGAGAACTGCCGCTGGCTCGTCATGAAACCATCGACAGAGGCAAGCGCATGCGCGTCGAGACCCGCATTGTCGAGGTTTTCGATGCCGCTCAGGCGCTTAAACAAACCGGCTGGAACGGGCTCATCGTGCGTATCATCCGTGTGACGAGAGTGACATTTCTCCGCAGCGCCAAAACCGGGATGTGGAACTGTCGCGAGGAGACCTGCTTTTATGTCTGCTCCGCACCCGTCAGCGCGAAGAAAGTGGCGCAAGCCATTCGCAACCACTGGGGTATCGAGAACAGAAATCATTATGTCCGCGATGTTACGATGCTGGAGGACGCCAGCCGCATTCGCACCAACCCTGGCATCTTCGCCAGAGCGCGCAGTTTCGCCCTTAATATCCTGCGTGCCAACGGCGAACAAAACATCGCAGACGCCCTATGGCGCAACGCCCTCGACTTCACCAGAGTGCTCGATTACCAATACAAGTAATTAGCGTTGAACAGCCCTGACCTAGACCCCAAGGACGTTGAGTATCCCATTGCACTGAATATCTTTAACTTAGACATCAACCGCCTTGATAATTATACACCTCTCATAAAAGAGCAGGCAATCAATGGCTCTATCGAGCTAATAGAATATATATTTTCTTCTTTGCTAGACTGTGAATTGACATCAAAGCAGAAAACACTGTTGCGGTTTACAGTTAGGTTGATGATGTACATACCTGACTCTAATATCGGAACACTGCTAGAGCTTATGCAGCCTGATAGCGTCGAGAAGTTCCATCCCTATTTTAAAAAGTTGGAGGGTAGAGCCAGAGACTTCTTTGAGACAGAATTTGCAGGGAGGGAGTTTACAAATACCAAGTCTGAGATATTACGCAGACTATGGACTGCCCTTGAGAACCAGACATTTGACCGCATGTTTTCCAACCCCCACAGCAAGTTTGATATGTTTGAGGAGATGAATGCAGGTAAAGTAATTCTCATCTCTACAGCTAAAGACTTGCTAAAAGAACGTGGCGCACGGACACTGGGCCGTTTTTATCTAGGACTGATATACCAAGCGGCCATTGAGAGGGCAGCAATACCACCAGAACAGCGTATGCCTACCTATGTTTATATCGATGAGGCCGCAGATTACATCAATGAGACGATTGCCCTTATCCTAGCCCAAGCAAGGAAATACAAAATTGGTCTTATACTTGCCCACCAGTACATGGGGCAGCTAGACCCTAAGCTAAAGCAAGCCATTGCTGCCAACACCAGCATCAAGATGGTAGGTGGTGTATCCAGTGGAGATGCTACCGCAATGTCTTCTGAGATGGGGGTATCAGCAAGCTACATCAAGTCAATGAGAAAGGGGCATTTTGCTGTACATGCTCGTGGTGCTACCCCCCACGCATTGGAGTACAGCGTAGAGTTTGGCCGCATGGAACGCATGGCAAGGATGAGTGATTTACAACGCCAAAAGATGCAACAGCACATGAGAGAGCAATACTCGGTACATATATCAGAATTGTTACCGCCGAACATAGATGACATAGATGATGATAGTAACCCATCGGACGATGACGACCCTACCAAGCCCTCGCAATCTTGGTAATTTATGTAATAGTTGAGGGATGGCATACCCTCCCAGAAAACCACGACTTAATCCCAGTGATGAGATTATCCTCGACATATTGTCAGAGTACCGCGTCTTGCGGTCTCATTATATCTGGGCACTATTGCAAGTCAGGCAAGGGATTGACCCGTATGACCGCTTCCACAAAGACCCTAAGTTCAAGGACTACTCAATAGAGGATTATATACGACACCAGAGCGCGTATACCCGCAGGCGGCTCTCTCTATTGGCCAAGCATAAACATATCGAGTTGCCGAAACAGCAGAAACAATATGAGAATTGCCGCTACACATTTCATATTTACGAACGCAAGTCTCGCAGCACATTTAACCAGAGATACGGGGAAGACGTAAACCATCGAATGCGCACGCTTGGCCACACCCTTGCTATCTGCGACATTCTTGCAGACATCGAGATTGGATGTTTTTTAACTGAGGGTACCCATTTTATATCTCCTAGCGAGGTGAATATGCGCTTCCCCACCGCTACCTCAAAGCAGAGAAACCCCTATGCTTTCTCAACGACCATACATTATAACGGTGAGACCAAGACGCTAGATGTGGAGCCTGATGCCATCTTCGGGATTGAGTATACCAAGGGCGGCCAAAAGTCATACCATGGCTGCTTACTAGAAGCTAATTGTGGTACAGAAAGCCAAATGCGTACCACCCTCAAACTCAAGTCCCACTTGCGCGAGCTGTTAACTTACAAGGAGTTATCCAAGGGCGGATATAAAAAGCAATGGAATTTACCATCCATGTTAATGCTCAATGTCATGCACAGCGGCTTGCGTATTAGAAAATCCCTCATTGTTAATGAACATCTGTCAAATGGTAAGGGCTATGGTTTTGCACTATACAGGTCTTTACCCAAACTTGGTATGACACCTCCCCCATTCCCCACTGGCGAACTCTTTACATCACCATGGCAACGCGCCAACCAAGAGCCATTTGATATCTCGTCTGTATAAAAAAGAGGACTACACAATGGCAGTCCCTTTAGTAGAATGCAACCTCATTTATCTCTTTTGTCATCCTCCAGTGGTGGAACCAAAATGAAGGTTCCATCCCAAACGACAGGTTGACAGTTGATACGGACTGCATAGCCTTCGCCCTTGTCTTCGGCAAACCTCCAAGCAGCGCCGATAGTAATCCAACGACTGCTATCTGGGTTTTCTTTTGATCTCGCAATAAAGTCAGGCTTTCTACCATTGGCCATCTCATCACTCCTCTAGTTAGATTAAGTAGGCGTCATATAGTATACTATACAATGGTCGTTCTTAACATAGGAGGAAACTATGGCCTTTATAGACTTTAAGCAACTTAAGAGAGATGTTTCATTCTCCAATGTATGCGATATCTATACCATCGAACTCAAGAAGCATGGAGAGCAGTTGCGTGGTGCATGCCCACTGTGTGGTAGTAAGGGCAAAC
Organism: Rhizobiaceae bacterium; assembly: GCA_965248135.1. Taxonomy (GTDB): domain Bacteria; phylum Pseudomonadota; class Alphaproteobacteria; order Rhizobiales; family Rhizobiaceae; genus SZUA-100. The sequence goes on from CBDFIN010000010.1 coordinate 239,739, forward strand.
GTGCATTTGTCGTTACGCTAGCCGAGGAGGTGTTCCATTGCTTCCAATGCAAGAAGGGCGGCGACATAATAACGTTTGTCTCTGAGCTTAATAGTACCTCGTTGCGGAATGCTGCGCTTGACATCAAACAGCGATGCTTAAATGCACCGCAAAACACCTCAAGCCCACAGCCCGAGCCTGATAGCTTCAAGCCTCTTGACTATCTCCTGCCAGAGCATGAGGCAGTGCAAGACCTTGGCATTTCCGCTGATGTCGCTCTTGGTTTAGGTGTCGGCTACGCAAAGAAAGGTGTCTTGCGCGGTACTATCGCGTGGCCTGTCCGAGATGACGATGGTAAGTTGCGGGGTTATATCGGTATCCCTAAAGACACCGAATTAAAGATACCCAAGAGCTTGCTCGATTAACACATGGGGAGACCAAGTGTCTCCCCATTTTATTATATTGTTATTGACCAACATAGTTACGCATTGATATTCTTGGCTTGCTTTACCCCAACATTGCTACTCGTTTACATCACCCCGCATACATAATTAATTAAAGTCCCACGCACTTAATTGAAAGGACTTGCTATGCAACACATTCCATCTTCTGTTTGGGGACACTCGTCTCCACAAGGCTTTGAAGCCTACATCATATTCTGTGTTGGCACAGACAAAAAGAACATACAGGCATTCCGGCGATGGGCGAAAAAGGAACATCTCAACTACAAGTCATTAGTTGGCTGTTACCTCGGGCAACGTGAGAGCAGCTTCATAACCAATGCTCGAAACTACTCACACATCGAGCATTGGATTACCAGTCAAGATAGCATCTTGTACCTCGGCTCATGTGATGCAAGAGACAGGCGTCCCGCTATTCTGTGTTACAAGGATGGACGAGAAGACTATTTGGGCAAGCTGGTATCAGTTAGTGCTGATGTCGCTCATCAACAACACTCATGGACTTACGACCCAACACAAGATACCTACTTTATCTGCCAGTAGCGTATTAGTCTCATTACAACTATCCCCACCTTTTGTGAGGATTTTTCTTTTAGTTAATTCCTTATTAGTGTACTACCCTTTTATTGAAAAGGAGACTGCCATGGCCAACGTACTAGACCAACTAAAAGCACTGGATGAACAACGTGCTCAGCTTATCAGCGACGCTAAAGAAGAATCGCTAACCAAGGCAAACGCTGCTATCGAAGAACTTAATAGCTTGGGCTTCAGCTATCGCCTTGTTGAAGGTGGCACTGGTAGGGCTGGCGGAAGAAAGGGCACCCGCTCTGTTAAAGATGCGGCATGCCCTGTTTGTAACTTTAAGACAGACCCTCCCCATGATCGCCGGAAACATCGTGCCCAAGGGGACGACAAGGTGCCATTTACCAATGCAGAACTTGCTGACTTGGGTTTGAGCCGTGTAGGCGGTTAGCGGTGGCACAGATTGCCACAAAATCCGGTACAGTCCCCTCTTGCTGATTTGGTGCGGTCGCGACAGGACGTGCTCGGTCATGGCATGGCATAGGCCGCGACCGGTCGCGGCCATCTTGCAGTTTGGCTGATTAGTATGACACGGTGTTGATAGACACCTTTATCAGGCAACTTGCAAACCTCTGCT
>CBDFIN010000011.1:0-702500 GCA_965248135.1 Rhizobiaceae bacterium
GGTGCTGGCCGCCGGTGGTCTGGTGATTTAGAGCAACCATCCTTGCGCAAAAACTACATATTCGGATAGACCGGGCCTTCACCACCTTGCGGCGGGGTCCAGGTGATATTCTGGTTGGGGTCCTTGATATCGCAGGTTTTGCAATGCACGCAATTTTGCGCGTTGATAATAAATTTGGCGTTTTTGCAGGATTGCCCTTCGGCCAGACCGGCTGCCGTTATCGCTTCGCCGTCACTGTCGACCCATTCATACACCCCGGCCGGGCAATAGCGGTTTGAAAGCCCGGCCATAATCATGCAGCTCAGAGGCGTGTTGCAACATTTCATCCTCAAGCCGCAAATGCACGGGCTGGTCTTCCTCGTGATTGGTGTTGGAAAGAAACACCGAAGAAAGCCGGTCGAAGGTGAGTTTGCCATCGGGTTTTGGATAGGCGATGGGCCGGTGTTTGGACCCTGGATCGGTGGCCTGGTGATCGGCCTTGCCGTGCTTCATGGTGCCAAGCGGCGACCAGCCGCCGAAAAACGTCGTCAGCCACATTTCGACGCCGCCAAGCACGATGCCGCCCAATGTACCAAACTTCGACCACAACGGCTTGGCATTGCGCACTTTCCTCAAATCACGTCCCACAGGACCGGCGCGCCATTCTTCTTCATACGCGGAAATCTCGTCATGAGAACGTCCTTGCGCCAATGCGGTGGCCACATGTTCGGCTGCCGCCATGCCCGAAAAAAACGGCATTGTGCGAACCTTTAATGCGCGGCACGTTGACCAGGCCGGCTGAACAGCCGATCAGCGCGCCCCCGGGAAGGAAAGTCTCGGCACCGACTGGAAGCCACCTTCGGTGATTACCCGGGCACCATAGGAAAGGCGCTTTGCGCCCTCAAATAACGGTGCCACACCGGGGTGGGTCTTGAAGCGCTGAAATTCCTCAAAGGGCGAAAGATAGGGGTTCTTGTAATTGAGATGGACGACAAAACCGACCGCCACCTGATTGTCTTCAAGATGATAGATAAAGGAACCACCACCGGTCTTCAAGTCGAGCGGCCAGCCGAACGAGTGTTGCACCAGGCCCTGGCGGTGGTTTTCGGGCTTAACCTCCCACAGTTCCTTCAGCCCGAGGCCGAATTTCGGCGGCTCGCGGTCCGCATCAAGGGAGTATTTGGCAATCAGCTGTTTGGCCAGCGAACCGCGCGCGCCTTCCCTATCAGCGTGTATTTGCCTAAAAGTTCGACGCCGCGCTCAAAATTTGAACCCGGCTTACGGTCGGCACCAAGCCCCATGTCGCCGGTGGCAACACCAATTACCGCGCCATTGTCATCATAAAGCACTTCGGCGGCGGCAAAACCTGGAAATATCTGCACTTCCATGGCTTCGGCTTTTTCAGCCAGCCAACGGCAGACATTGCCGAGCGAAACAATGTAATTGCCATGATTGCTCATCAAGGGCGGCATGGTGAAATTGGGCAGCGTTATGCTTCCTGCCGGGCCGAGCGCCAAAAAGCGGTCCTTGGTTGCCGGCGTGTTGAAGGGATGGCCCTCTTCCTCGCGCCAGCCGGGCAACAACGCATCAATACCGACAGGATCAACCACCGCACCGGAAAGAATGTGGGCGCCAACTTCCACCCCCTTTTCCAGTACCACAATCTCCAGATCGGCGTTGAGTTGTTTCAGCCGGATCGCCGCCGCCAGTCCCGCCGGTCCGCCGCCGACGATCACGACGTCAAATTCCATGCTTTCGCGGGCTTCGGTTTCAGCCATGATATTCTCCAAAATCAGTGCGGCGCACAGGCCCAAACGATGTCACCACTTCCACCAGAAATACGTAAAAACCGCAAGGCTCCAGAATGTTTATGGCCACAGTATTTCAACCTACGAGCCTTGTTTGTCCATAGGTGAGTAAACTACATTTGGCAATAACTACTTTTACGTAAACGTAAATTCGATTGAGCACCCCGATGTGGTATTGCAAGTTTTTCTGATCGTCTGCCAGGAGAGACAGTCAAATTGGGCAACGATACCAGACGCAGTTGATCTCTATTCACCAAAAAACCGAGCGTCATTGGCCGGTTTGACCGGCCAACCTTGAGCCACAAGTCCCCATTGTTCTGCTAAAGGTCCGCCGATCAAGTCGGCGGATGACGATGGCACAGGTTGATCTTTATTGCAGTTGGTATGAGGCGGTTTTTGTCTCCAACAACAAAATACTAACGACCCTAACCCTCTCGGCCATCTGAGTGTTCGGCATAGGCCTCAGCGTCTGATCGCGGATCGAGTTGATAGGTCTCTGGTGTTTGGGTGCGAGCAAGCGGCCCCGCCTGGAAGGTGATCTGTTCATCAGCCCGCCCACGCCGCAAGGTACGGTAAAAGGCATAGGCCGCATAGGCAAAATGGGCCAGTGTGGTGGTCAAAAACAACGCCCCGGTGCCATAGATATTCATCATCTGGGCGGCTAGTGGCGGGCCAATCATGGTGCCAAAACCATAAAGGATGAGCAGCCCACTGGATATTTTAACAAAGTCTTCCGGGTCGCCCATATCGTTGGCATGGGCCACATTAAGCGAATAGATCGAATAGATCACGCCACCGTAAAGCGCGATCCAGAAAAAGAAGGCATTGCCGCCGATTTCGACACCCGAAAACGTCGACAGCATCATGCCGGATGTGGCGCCAATGCCGCCGGCCAATATCATCACATAACGTCGATCGGTAAGATCGGACAAACGCCCCAGCGGGTACTGAAATATCACCGCACCCGCCATCGCGGCGGCCATCAATGAGGCGATGCCGGTCAAGGACATGCCTGACAGTTGGCCATAGACCGGCGCGAAGTTGCCCCACGCAGCCGATATGATGCCCGATATGATCGAGCCGACAAAAGCCACCGGGGAATTACGAAACAAGGCCACCAGATCAAGATCGACCTGATGAAGCGGCGCTGGCGATTGAGCCGTTGAAATTGCCGTTGGCACCAGCGCCAGCGCATATAATATCGCGCCCATCATAAACAGCGTATCAAGCTTCGGATCGGCAACAATCAGCAGGTACTGGCCTCCCATCGTGGCCGCAAGGCTAACGAGCATATAGATAGAAAATATTGCGCCGCGATTCTCATTGGTGATGCGCTCGTTCAACCAGCTTTCCATCACCATGTAGGATCCGGCAAAACAAAGCCCTGATACGGCGCGAAAAAATATCCAGGCGTACGCATTGACGAACAATGCGCTCAGCAACATGACCGTCGCCAACAGCGCGGCCAACGTGCTGAAAGTGCGGATGTGGCCGACGCGGCGCACCAGACGCGGAACCATGATACAGCCGGCGGTAAAGCCGACCGCAAAGCCAGTGCCGATCCAGCCAATCTGAAATGTCGAAAAACCCTCCAGTTGACCGCGCACCGGCAAAATAATACCGTGCAATCCGCCCCCTGCCAACAGAAATGCGCAACTTGCCAACAGCGCCACGATTGGTAGCAAATGTCTTGCCATGACGTTCTCCAACCATGACGAGAAAAATTCAGAGACGGAATAAAATTGCGCTAGCCATCACCGGTGCCGGAATCATCTTCCATCTTCCGCTTTATCGCCAAAAGGTCCTGCCAGGCAAGACGTTTTTGCGACGGGGAACGCAACAAATACGCCGGATGGAATATAGGCATCGCCGGAATGCTTTGCTCACCACAATTATAGCTTGTCCACTGGCCGCGCATGCGCATGATTCCTGAAGTGCTGCCGGTCAGAGTTTTGGCCGAAGAAGCACCGATAAAAACCAGAAATTCCGGCTTCACCAGTTCGATCTGGCGCTCAATGAAAGGACGGCAAAGCTCGGTTTCCGCCGGTGTCGGCGTGCGGTTTCCCGGCGGGCGCCAGGGAATGACATTGGCGATATAAACAAGGCTGCGATCCAGGCCGATTGCCGCCAGCATACGGTCGAGCAACTGGCCCGAGCGGCCGACAAAGGGCAGCCCGTGGATATCCTCGTCCCTGCCCGGCGCCTCACCGATCAACATTAACCGCGCCGCCGGGTTGCCATCGGCGAACACCGTGCTTTTGGCATAATTCTTCAAATTGCAGCCGGTAAATCCGGTCAGCGCCTCTTTTAATTCCTCAAGCGTGGCAGCACCCTTAGCCAGTTCACGCGCATTTGCGATAGTTTCGTCATTCGGTAATGCGGTGGCGGTGTTGGCCGGGCGACGGTCTGCCATGCCCGCAAGCTTGTCGGATGCGCCAGCGGCAAGGCGATGCGGCGGGGTGCCAGGTGTAGGTTTAGTTGTAGCAGTTTGCTGGCGGGCCAGTTTTGTCGCCTGACTTTCGATAAACCGGTCCTGTGGCTCATCACCAAGGGCGCAGTCGACACCTGCATCGTGATAGAACTCCAGCAACTGGCGTATGGCGTGAGACATGATAGCGATCACAATGAAAAAGAATGGGCCATCCTATCGCAGATGGGCGTTCCTTAACAACCTGTCTGTGGAAATGATTGCCGATCTATCGGCGCGCGGCCATGAACGCCTGGACCGAAACCGATGACCATTCGGCCAGATGATCGCGTGCGGCCAGAAAGCTCGCTACCGCCTCGCCGGTCAAAGCATCACGGCCAGCCAGATCAACCAGCGTTTGTTGCGTAGCAAACCGCGCAGCACCGATGATCTCATCGGGATAGGTGCGGATTGTTACCCCCTTTTCCTCGATTAGTTGTTTTAGCCGCGCCGCATTGGCCCACTCGGACTCGGCCAGCGAATTGATGTTTTCGATCGTACATGCGGCCTCAACGATTTGGCGCAAATCCGCCGGCAGGGCTTCACGCGCGGTAATTGAAATCAGCGCCTCGCCGGTGCCGTTTGGTTCGTGGAAGCCGGGTGAATAGTAGTTTTTGGCAACTTTATAAAATCCCATGGCAAAATCGCTCGATGGGCCGAGGAATTCGGTCGCGTCTATCAGGCCCGACTGCAGTGCCGAAAATATTTCACCCGGAGCAAGGGTCACCGGCATCGCCCCCAGCCGCCGCATGACATCGCCGCCCAATCCCGGCATACGGATTTTCAAACCCTTGATATCATCGAGCGAAGTAAGCTCCTTGCGAAACCACCCACCCATTTGGAAGCCGGTATTTCCGGCCATATAGGGCTTGATACCGAACGGTTGATAAAGCCGGTCCCAGATTGCCTGACCACCCCCCTGGTTGATCCAGGTGATATGCTCCAGCGGTGTCAGGCCGAACGGACCAGCAGTAAACAAAGGTGCTGCCGGTATCTTGCCACCCCAAAACAGCGGTGCGGTGTGAGCCATTTCTGCCGCGCCTTGGGTAACCGCTGAAAAGGTCTCAAGCGCCGGAACGAGTTCGCCGGCGGCATAGAGTTTTACCGTCAATCTACCCGCAGAAAGAAGGCCGATATTATCTGCCAGCCGCTGCGCTGTGATGCCGGGGCCGGGGAGGTTTTTTGGCCAGGAGGTGACCATCCGCCAGCTGATATTGCCGTTGGCAATTGCCGGTGACGAAACCCCAATGGTTGCCGGAACGGCGGCTAGTCCTGTTAAAACTGATCTTCGTGTCGTTGTCTTCTTGTCCATCAGCTTTTGGCCCAGAGATTGTGAAAGTGATGCACCGGACCGTGACCTGCGCCAATGGCCAACTTATCAGCAGCGGCAATAGCACCGCTCAGCCATTGTTTCGACCGCCCGATCGCTTGCGACAGTTCATCTCCGCGCGCCAGATGAGCGGCGACCGCCGAGGACAGCGAACAGCCGCTTCCGTGGGTGTTTTTGGTGTCATGACGTGGTGAAACAAACCATTGTTCGCCCTGTGCGCTCACCAGAATATCCGCTGCATCGTCATTTTCGCTGTGACCGCCCTTAAGCAGAACATTGGCGGCGCCTAGTGCCAACAGCGCCTTTGCCTGCTCGGCCATCTCATCACGCGAAATGGCCATATCCGTGCCCAAAATTCTCGCCGCCTCATGCAGGTTCGGCGTAATCACCAGGGCCCGTGGAAAAAGCTCTCGCACCAATGTTTTGATGGCATCTTCCTGCAACAGCGGATCGCCCGATTCCGTCACCATGACCGGATCAAGCACCACATTTTTGGCCCGATAGATATCGAGCCCGGCAGCAACGGCTGCAATCACCGGCACTTGCGACAGCATGCCAATCTTGACCGCATCCACACGAATGTCGGCGAACACGGCGTCCAATTGCGCGGTGACAAATTCTGCCGGTACATCATGAATTGCGGTAACGCCCAAAGTGTTTTGCGCCGTTAATGCGGTAATCACGCTGACGCCATATACTCGGTTGGCCGAACAGCTCTTCAAATCGGCTTGAATGCCGGCACCACCGCCGGAATCCGAACCGGCAATTGTCATGGCAACCGGCACGTTCAATTTGCCGTCCTCATCTCATCGATTGATGCCAGCATTTCACGCGCAGCAGCAACAACATCTTGCTGCATAAAGAGGGAGGATATTACTGCGACCCCATCAGCGCCAGCTGCCATCACGTCGGCCACATTCTCCAGCCCGATACCGGCTATGGCACCTATCGGCAGATTTGGCGCTTTATCGCATAAGGGTATCGCCGTCTCTCGCCAGCCGTCAATACCGATTGGAGCAGAATTATCCTTCGACAAGGTTCTAAAGACACCACCGATGCAGCCATAGTTAATCAAATCCACCGGAGCGTTTGCCGCCTGATCCGGGTTCTTGATGGTCAATCCGATGGCAGCGTCGGGCCCGAGAATTTTGCGGGCATCTTCGACCGGCATATCATCTTGACCAAGATGAACGCCATCAGCACCTGTGGCCAGCGCCACGTCCACCCGGTCGTTAATCAATAGCGGCACATCGCTTTCGGCAATCGCCGCCTTGATCGCCCTGCCGGTGTCAATCATCTGACGAATGCCGGCCTGTTTATCGCGGTATTGTAAGATCGTTACTCCGCCTTCAACCGCAGCCCTGGCCAGTTCAGGCAATGCCCTGCCGGCGGAACGGCTAGGATCAAGGATGCCATAAAGCGTAATATCGCATTTGTTCATGAAAGTTTCGCTCTCTCGTGCAGTGTCGCACTGTCCAATGTGGCAAGTGCGTCGACAAATTCGGGCACAAAAGTTCCAGGCCCGGCGGAATTTTGCGCTGCCAGTTCCGCAGCGATGTTGAACCACAAAAGGGCGGTGATGGCCGCAATTGTCCTGTCACTTTCGACTGCCGCAAGTGCGGCCATCAACGCGGTTAATGCACAGCCCATGGCGGTAATGCTTGTCACAACGGCCGTTCCATTGGCGATTTTTGTCACCGAACCACCACCATATATCTGATCGATTTGACCGCTGATCACCAGGCAGCCACTATACGCAAACGCCGGTTGCTGAACTCTATCGCCAGACTTTGGCTCTCCAAACAGCGCTTCGACCTCAGCATCATTTGCCCGGATAATGGCCGGATTTCGACCAACGAGAACCCTGGCCAACGCCAGCCTTACGGGTGATGCCTGAACAAATACCGGATCGAGAACAAACGGTTTGTTCTCATCGGCTGCAACCTCAACAGCGCGCCGCGTGGCCTTGGTCCGCTCAGGGTCCATGGTGCCGAGATTGACCAGAAGGCTGTCGGCAGACTTTACGAAGTCGGTGATTTCCTCAACTGCCACGGTCATCGACGGCACAGCGCCACAGGCCAGCAGAACATTGGCGCTAAAATGCTGGGCGACATTGTTGGTAATACAATGAACCCGGGGGTTTTGCCGGCGCAACGCATCCATTGCCGCTGCATGTGGGGTAGTATCGATAGTGGGTGATATCGCAGAGTTTTGCACAACCATCCCATTCCCTCCGCCAGTACAATCCGGATCAGGTTCAAAGAGTTGGCCAAAACGCCTCTCAGCGCCAAAAACCTTTCCGGCGCACCTCTATGAGATTACTTTTTGTAATAATTTTCGCAGCCCAACGCAAGCTATAATGTTCTATCGGGCAGCCTGTATCGCCCTCCAGACCGCCAATGGTGTGGCAGGCATGTCGATATGAGTGATGCCATATTCACGTCGCAGCGCGTCGATCACCGCGCTCATCACCGCCGGACCGGCGCCAATGGTACCCGCCTCACCCGCCCCTTTAATGCCCATGGCATTGGTGGTTGAGGGCACATTACGGGTCTCAAAGCCGAAGAAAGGAAAATCGGCGGCGCGCGGCATGGCGTAATCCATGAACGAAGCAGTCAGCAGCTGTCCGTCTTCATCGTAAACGGTATTTTCCATCAAACCCTGACCAGCGGCCTGGACAACGCCGCCATGTACCTGACCCGCCAGAAGCAACGGATTTACGGTCGCGCCGAAATCATCGACAATGGCGTAGGCAACAATTTTGATGCTGCCGGTTTCCGGATCAAGCTCTACCTCGCAAATATGGGTACCGTTGGGATAGGTTGCCTCTTCCTGTTTGAACTCGCCGTTGCCGGTTATAGCCTCGGCATTGGCCGCCGCTGCCGCAATATCGGCAAAACTGATTGACCGGTCGGTGCCGGCGATATGTGCTCCACCTTCTCTCAATTCGAGATCGCGTACCGATGCTTCCAGTTGATCGGCGGCGATGTTCTTGATTTTTTCAGCAAGATCATCGCTTGCCCACTGCACCGAGACCGCACCCAAGGGAATGGAGCGCGAGCCGCCAGTACCACCACCGGAGGAAAGTTCATCGGTATCTCCCTGGCGCACCTCAACCCGGTTGATATCCAGTCCAAGCGTTTCGGCGGCAAACTGGGCATAGGCGGTCTTGTGCCCCTGGCCGTTTGACTGGGTGCCGATAAGGATAGTCGTGCCGCCATCCTGGTTGAGCTTGATCGTTGCTGGCTCCGAGCCGGCAAAGGCACAAGCCTCCACATAGGTGGAAAGCCCGATGCCGCGAATTTTTCCCGCCATCTTAGCGGTTTGATTGCGACCATCAAAACCAGACCAATCGGCGCGCCGCATGGCAACATCCATATGGGCTTCAAACTCGCCGGTATCATACAGCCGGCCAAAGGCGTTTTTGTATGGCATCTGTTCCGGCTTGACCATGTTGCGGCGGCGAATCTCATCGATATCAAGGCCCAGATCGAAGGCACATTTGTCAACCAACCGTTCAAGCGCGTAGATCGCCTCCGGTCGCCCGGCGCCCCGATAGGCGTCGGTCGGCACGGTATTGGAGAACACGCCACGGATGCGCATATAGGCCGCATCGATATCGTAGACCCCGACACCGATGGTCGCGCCGAGGGTCGGAATAAACGGTCCAAAGGTGTGAAGATAAGCCCCCATGGCTGCCAGAATATCGATATCGAGCGCCAGAAACCGGCCATCCTGGTCCATCGCCATGCGCATGGTGGTTACATTGTCGCGGCCATGGGCGTCGCTAAGAAAATGATCGCTGCGGTCACTGGTCCACTTGACCGGTTTACCCAGCAATTTGGCGGCAATCAGCGCCAAAGGGTATTCGCGGTAGACAAATACCTTGGTGCCAAAACCGCCACCGACATCGGGGGTTATTACCCTTAGATGGTCATGATCAATGTTCAAGATATTGTCACAAATCATGCGCCTGACACCGTGCACACCTTGCGAGCCGGTGGTCAGCGTATAGCGCTCGTCTTCGCTTGACCACTCGGCCAAACAGGCTCGAGCTTCCATATAGTTGGAAACCAGCCGGTTGTTGATCAACTTCAATTCGCTGACATGCGCTGCCTGCTCGAACGCCTCGGCAACGGGTGCGGACTTGTTAAACTCCAGTTCAAAAGCCAAATTGGATTTGCTGTCAGCATAGACAATCGGCGCGTCTTTGCTGAGACTTTCCTCGGTACCAACGGCCGCGTCCAAAATATCATAGTCGATCTCGATCAGTTCGGCTGCTGATCTTGCCGCTTCAATGTTATCGGCGACAATGAAAGCCACCGCATCGCCGACATGGCGCACAACATCCTTGCAAAGCAGCGGAATGGACCGTTGCACGATTGGGCTGCCATCGACCTGCGGCAATAATGTCTGGCACGGAATTTCGCCGTACTCGGCAATATCGGCGTGAGTGAGGATTGCTGCGATGCCCGGCATGTCTCGAGCATCTTTAAGACTTTCGATCTTGAAGCTGGCATGGGCGTGCGGCGAACGCAGCACATGGGCATGCTGCGCACCGTCGACCCGCATATCATCGGTAAAACGGCCCTGGCCGGTGATGAATGCCTGATCTTCAACACGTCGCACGGGCTTGCCCATGCCGAATTTCGGCGGGATCATTTCGTTCATTTTAAGAATTCCTCGTACCGGAATACGGTCTACAGTTAATGCAAATGATTCAGAACAACACAGTCTGGTGCGCAATGTGCAAACTATGCAAGCTTTTTTTGCATAGCAGCCATACCTTGCGGGAATAGCAGCGCTCTGACACTGTGGCCGTTCACCCGAGCCAGGTCAATGACACAACAATCCATCAGATCACGTTTTTTCGGCCTTTCCGACAATCTTAAGGGTGTGGTGACAATCCTTGTCGCGGCAGTAGGCTTTAGCGCCATGGTGGCGTTGATTAAACTCGCCGGCGAGCGGTTGCACGTCTCTCAAATTCTGTTCATTCGTCAAGTGGTGATGGTGTTGATTGTTCTGCCGGGCGTTATCTCCCACTTTCCCGGCGTCTTAAGGACGAGCCGACCGGGACTACAGGCCGCACGGGTATTTTTCGCCCTGATCGCCATGATGTTCGGTTTCTATGCCATTATTCACATGCCGCTGGCCGATGCGACCGCCATAGGCTTTGCCAAGAGCTTTTTTGTTACAATTGCGGCTATCCTATTCCTTAATGAAACCGTTGGAGCGCGTCGCTGGGCAGCAGTGTTCATTGGTTTTTGCGGTGTTATGTTGATGTTAAGGCCGGGGATGGAGGGATTTAATGTCATTGGCCTCTATGCCCTGGTCGGCTCTGCATCGGCGGGCATTGTCATGGTTATCATTCGCAAGCTGGCGCAGACCGAGCCGCCTAAAACCATTCTGGCCTATCAGGCATTTGCCGTTGGATTCTTCATTGCCATCCCGGCGTGGTATTTCTGGCAAACACCGACTTTGAACGAGTGGCTGTTGCTGGTTGCCATCGGCATCGTTTCCTATGGGGCGCAGTTGCTTAATGTCTATGCCTATAAATGGGGTGAGGCTTCGCTGCTTGCCTCAGTCGACTATATCAGATTGCTTTATTCAACGGCTTTCGGCTATTTATTGTTCTCACAGGTCCCCGGACCCTATACATGGCTCGGATCGGCGATCATTATCGGCGCTTCGATCTATACCATCCAGCGAGAACGTGCCCACAAACAGTCATTGGCGCGCTCACCGCAAGGACGCGGCTATACCAACTGATCCAGTTACGAAGCATCTTGATCATCCCGCAATTGATGGAAGCGGGCGAGCAAGCCGGCGGTTGAGGCATCGTCGCCCGTTGGTGGCGCCTTGCCGCTAACCTTGGCAAGCAGATCGTTGGCAAGCTGTTTGCCTAGCTCGACCCCCCATTGATCGAAGGAATTGATCTGCCAGATTGCGCCCTGAACAAATACCTTGTGCTCGTAGAGTGCGATCAACATGCCCAGGGTGTGTGGCGTCAGCCGATCGAACATAAATGTGCTAGACGGCCGATTGCCGGGAAAAACCCGATGCGGTGCGAGCTTTTCCGCCCGAGCCTCGTCGATGCCGGCCTGCAACAGTTCGTCTTTTGCCTGCTGCCGGCTTTTCCCCACCATCAGGGCCTGGCTTTGCGCCAGGCAATTGGCGACAAGCATTTCGTGATGTGGGGCCAATTGGTGATGCGGATTGACCGCCAGCAAAAAATCGACCGGCACAATGTCGCTTCCCTGATGAATAAGCTGAAAAAATGCGTGTTGGCCATTGGTTCCAGGTTCGCCCCAGATAACCGGACCGGTGTTGATATCCACCACATCGCCGGTGATGGTGACACGCTTGCCGTTGGATTCCATGTCCAACTGTTGAAGATAGGCCGGAAAGCGGTGCAGATGTTGGGCATAGGGCAGAATGGCATGGGTGGCGTAGCCGCAGATATTGCGGTGCCAGATACCAATCAGCGCCATGATGACCGGAATATTGCTGGCAAGCGGCTCACTTGCAAAATGGTGATCAACCAGGTGGCCTCCTTCTAGTAATGCCCTGAAATTCTCCGCCCCGATACCGATCATCAACGACAGACCAATGGCCGACCAGAGCGAATAACGGCCACCAACCCAGTCCCAAAATCCAAATGCTCTATCATCATCAATGCCGAATGCACGGGTCGCCATAAGGTTGGTTGAAAGGGCGACAAAATGACCGGCCACCACATCTTTGCCAAGCGCATCGGCAAGCCAGGCCTTTGCAGAATTGGCATTGGTCATGGTTTCCTGGGTAGTGAAGGTCTTGGAAGCAACGATGAAGAGCGTGGTCACCGGATTGAGAATTGCCAGCGTATCGTGCAGGTCATCACCGTCAATGTTGGAGACAAAATGCAAGCGTGGCCCGTCGCAATAGGGCTTGAGCGCCTGGCTCGCCATTACCGGCCCAAGGTCAGAGCCGCCAATGCCGATATTGACAATATCGGTGAACGGACCGGCCGGTGAGGAAAAAGCGCCAGATCGCACGGCATTGGCAAAGCTCTCCATTCGATCCAGGCTCGCCAGCACATCATCCATGACATTGTGGCCATCGACCATCATTTCGTTGCCGGAGCGATTGCGCAAAGCCATGTGCATGACCGCCCGGTCTTCGGTGAAATTGATGTGTTCGCCCGCAAAAAGTGACTTTCGGCGTGATTCCAGCCGCGAGGCTTCTGCCAGATCGAAAAGCAGTGCCATGGACTCGTCGTTGAGATGATTTTTTGAGTAGTCGAAAAGCAGGCCATCCAGTTCAAGCGAGAAGTTCTCAAACCGGTTGTTGTCCCTTTGAAACAACTTCATCACTGGAACCGATTTCAATTTGGCCTGATGTGCGACAAGTTTTTCACAGATAGCTTTCGCGGCAGTTTTCATTTTACAACTGGGCTCCTTTAAAATCGTTCGATCCGTACACTCTTCGCTCACGGCAGATCCGGGCTCTGCCCGGGCCTCCGCGGGGGCGGCGCAAAGGCGCCGCTCGCTGTGCGCTCCTGATTAGCCATGATCATATCAAAGTGATCATGCCATAATCCTCGTAATTTGCCGCTGTCAGCGACTTTGGCTCTTTGTGGTTGGAATTATAGCGCAAAAATCCTATCAATTACCTTTCCTGGCCAGCCACGGTGGTGATTCCACTGTTGGCATTTTTAAACCACCCAAATTTGGCAGTCTAATGAGCTCATCTACCGGTAAAGCAATTATGCTGAAAGACTATCAGCTACCCGACTATTTGGTTGATCACGTTGATCTGGCTATATCGCTCGATGCGGTCGATACGAAAGTGGTTTCGAAGGTTATTTACCGGCGTGGCAAAAACACGCCTGTGGGAAAACCTTTGGTGCTCGATGGTGATGAATTGCAGTTCGTCCGGGCGCGTTTGAACGGCAGTGACTTGGGCAATAATTCATTCGCTGCCGATGTCAGTCGCTTCGAGCTTTTTGTGCCGCCAGACGAAGAAGCCTTCGAGCTTGAAATCACCACTTCCTGCGCTCCATCGAAAAACACCAAATTGATGGGTCTGTTCCAGTCCAACGGCGTTTTTTGTACCCAGTGTGAGTCGGAAGGGTTTCGCCGCATCAGCTATTATCCCGACCGCCCCGACGTTTTGGCCACCTATACAACCCGCATCGAAGCCTCAAAGAGCGAAGCGCCGCAGCTCTTGGGCAACGGTAATCTGGTGGAAAAAGGAGAGTTGCCCGGCGGGCGACACTTTGCCATCTGGCACGATCCGCACCCTAAACCCAGCTACCTGTTCGCACTCGTCGGCGGCGATCTTGGCCGCATCACCGACAGTTTTGCCACCATGTCGGGCCGCAAGGTTGATCTCGCCATCTATGTCGAAATAGGTAAGGAGAACCGGGCGCTTTATGCCATGGACGCGCTGAAACGATCAATGAAATGGGATGAGGAAGTGTTTGGATGCGAATATGATCTCGACATTTTTAACATCGTCGCGGTTTCCGATTTCAACATGGGTGCGATGGAAAACAAGGGCCTCAATGTTTTCAACGATCGCTACGTGCTGGCCGATGCGGAGACCGCCACCGATCTCGACTATGCCAATATCGAGGCCATCATCGCGCATGAGTATTTTCACAACTGGACCGGCAACCGCATTACCTGCCGCGACTGGTTCCAGCTATGTTTGAAAGAAGGCCTGACCGTCTATCGGGATCAGGAATTTTCATCAGACATGCGTTCCTGCTCGGTGGTACGGATTGCCAGGGTTCGAAGATTGCAAGCAGCGCAATTCCCTGAAGATGGTGGCCCGTTGGCCCACCCGGTGCGGCCCGCAAGTTATCAGGAAATCAACAATCTTTACACCGCGACCGTCTATGAAAAAGGGGCGGAACTCGTACGCATGATTGCAACAATTGTCGGCGAGAGCGGTTTTAGAAAAGGCATGGACCTTTACTTTGAACGCCACGACGGCGAGGCGGCCCAGGTCGAGGATTTCCTTGCCGCGTTCGAAGATGCCAACGATGTCGATCTTGGCCAGTTTGCCCTGTGGTATTCACAGGCCGGCACACCGCAGGTCACCGTCTCCGCCAATTATCACCGCACTAAAAAAACCTGTGAACTGGAATTCGAACAATCGCTCGCTGCCACACCGGGACAGTCACGCAAGAAACTGATGCATATTCCCGTCCGCGTTGGCCTCGTTGGCAAAAATGGCGCGGACCTTGCCATTGATGATGTAAAAGGCGGCAAAGTTGTGGGCGACATTGTGCATTTGACCCGCCGCAATACACGATTAACCTTTAACGGCATCAATGAACGCCCGGTCATATCATTGCTGAGGGGATTTTCTGCGCCGGTGAGCGTGGAATTTAATCAAAGCAAACAGGACAGACTGTTTTTGGCCCGCCATGATGGCGATCTGTTCAACCGCTGGCAGGCTTTGCAGAAACTCGCTTTGGATGAATTGATGCTGCATGTTGGTAGCACTGCTATCGGTGAGCAACCCAAATTCGATGACAAATTGATCGAAATATATGCATCGATTGTCGATGATACCTCACTTGAACCGGCATTTCGCGCGCACGCTCTTGTGTCACCGGGCGAAATGGAAATAGCCCAGGCACTGGGCAAGAATATCGATCCCGACGCAATTCACTCTGTCCAATTGGCTTTTGTCAAAGCCATCGGTGCAAAGCTTGGTGAAACAACGCAATCGCGCATTGAAGCACTTGCAACGCCCGGCCCCTATTCCTCAGCGGCTGAACCCGCCGGAAAGCGGTCGCTTAAAAATGTTCTTTTGGCTATTCACGCAAATTCAGGCCGTGACGACGCTCTTTTGCCGGTGAGGGCACAGTTTGAGAGCGCTGACAACATGACCGACAAACTTACAGCCTTTGCCCTGCTGGCGCACAATACCATTGACCCGTCTCAAGCCCGAAAAGCGCAGGAGAGTTTTTATCAACTCTACCGGCACGACCCGCTGGTGCTCGATAAATGGTTGACAGTGCTGGCGACAATTCCCGGCATCGGCGCTCTGGACAAAGTGCAAAAACTCATGTCCCATACGACCTTCTCGCTCACAAATCCCAATCGTGTGCGTTCACTAATTGGCGCCTATGTTGCCGGCAATCCCACCGGTTTTCATCGTGAAGATGGCAAAGGATATGATTTTCTTGCCGATATCACGCTGGAGCTGGATGCCATCAATCCGCAGGTTGCAGCCCGCCTGTTAACCGCCATGCGCTCCTGGCGTATGCTGGAAAGCCAGCGAAGGAAACTGGCCGGAAACGCACTTGAGCGGCTGGCTGCAGCCGAACTATCCAACGACGTTCGCGATATCGCCAATCGCAGTTTGGAACAATAATAAAAGCCACAATGGGCCAAACGGGCAGTTAAAAATAATTTCTGCTGACTCTGGACAACAAAGCCCGGGTCGATTCAAATGTGAGTGATTCGGCCCGGCCAGCAAACATGGTCAGGGATTTGGTATCCACGCGTATATCAGGACGGGGGAAACAATGCGGCAGGCGGACGCAACACGCCTACGTAATGGCAATAGGCATTCAACCGGTGGCAAATTCAAACTGCCGACCGGAATCACCAGCCAAGCGCGTTTTTTAGCGCAACCTTCCTATCGCCATCTCATCCTGGCCGAACCGGTGTTGCGGCGTCTTATTCCGGTGCTGGTGATTATTTTGTTGCTGGTTGTGGCACTGTCCAGGACCATGTCCTTGTTGGTGCAGGCGGAAAATATCGAGCGAGCAGAGCACAGGCATTTATCCAATATCGCCGTTATTCTGCAAAACCGACTTGAAGCTCTCACTACAAAAGACGCTTGGCGCAATGACAATGCGGGATTGCAGTCAGCTCTGGAACAGGCAATGCCGACAGGGGCGCTTGCCGCGGGCCGCCAAATATTGCTGTCAAGCCGGGCGGGAGATATCCTCGCTAGCACGCCTCACTATAACACTGGAAAAGGTCGGTATCTTGAAGCAGTATTGGGCGGGGACTACTTGCTCACGACCTTTGGTAAGCGCGCGGCGGTCCGTCCGGTGGTGCTGGAAGGTGGTGGCAAGGCAATTGCGTCCCATCATTTTGTCAACAAAGGCGCCGGGGGTATAACCGTTATCCGCACCAATGATTCGCTCTATGCCGAGTGGCGGCGCATTGTCTCCTTAAACGTCAGTTTGTTCGTTGCCACCAGCGTGGTGTTACTGGTTATTCTTTATGCCTACTTTGCCCAGGCCGGGCGGGCAAAGCAGGCAGACTTGGCCTATGCTGAAACGATGGCACGGTTCGATGCTGCGCTGGCACGCGGAAAATCCGGGCTGTGGGACTGGGACTTAACCTGCGGCGAGATTTTCTGGTCGTCATCAATGTATGAATTACTCGGCATGAAGCCGACAAGAAAACTGATAGAATTTGAGCTGCTGCAAAGACTGGTGCATCCAGAAGACGCCGACTTGCGCGAGGTCGCCAGACAGGCTTTTTCGATGCACGGCGGCATACTTGATCAAGCCTTCCGCATGAAGCACGAAAATGGTGGTTGGGTATGGCTGCAGGTGCGCGCCGAATTGGTCTACTATCAGGGCGAAGAACCGCATTTCATCGGCATTGCCTCCGACATCAGCGAACAGCGCGCGATGAAAAAGCACAATCATATCACCAATGTCAGACTACGTGATGCAATCGAAAATATCCCCGAGGCCTTCGTTCTTTGGGATCCATCCAAGCGCATTGTCATGTGCAACTCGAAATACCAGCAACTTTACGACCTGCCCGACGATGTTATGGCCACCGGCACCCACTATAAATCGGTGATGAAAGCGGCGCGCCAGCCGGTTGTCAGAACACAAATGTCGACCAGCGTTAACAGCGAGAAAGGTGCGCGCACGCTGGAAGCACAATTGGAAGATGATCGGTGGTTACAAATCAGCGAACGGCGCACCAAGGACGGCGGATTTGTTTCGGTTGGCACCGATATTACCCAGATCAAGCGACACGAGGAAAAGCTGATCGATTCTGAGCGAAGGCTCATGGCCACTGTTGCCGATTTGCGCCAGTCACAACAAAAACTTGAAATTCAGGCGCAACAACTGGTCGAACTGGCCGACAAGGTTTCCGGCGAGAAAAATCGGGCGGAAATGGCAAATAAGACCAAATCAGAGTTCCTGGCCAACATTTCGCACGAATTGCGCACGCCACTGAATGCCATAATCGGATTTTCTGAAATCATGCAATCGGGCATGTTCGGTCCTTTGGGTTCTGAAAAATATGAAGAATACTCAGATGACATACACCATAGCGGCATCTATCTACTCGGCGTAATTAATGACATTTTGGACATGTCGAAGATCGAGGCTGAGAAGATCCAGCTCGATTTCGAGACCGTTCCCCTGCATGAAATACTGGAAGAAACCGCACGGATAATCGGACTGCAGGCCGAAGAATCGGGCATTTCGCTGGCCGCAAAAATATCGCAAAAAATCGTGCTGTCGGCTGATCGCCGGGCGATGAAGCAGATATTGATCAATCTGCTTTCTAACGCGGTCAAGTTTACCCCACAGGGGGGGCGCATTTCGGTTCGTGCCAGGACGGTGCTTGATGCCGTGACCATAACCATCGAAGATACCGGCGTTGGCATTCCTAAAGAAGCGTTGAAGCGGCTTGGGCGCCCGTTTGAACAGGTGCAGAACCAGTTCACCAAATGCCACAAGGGTTCCGGGCTTGGTCTGGCGATTTCACGTTCGCTGACCGAATTGCATGGCGGGGCAATGAAAATTCGTTCCACCGAAGGCAGCGGAACTATCATCTCAATCCGCCTGCCGCGCTATCAGACAAAACCAGCGCAGATGCCGCTTGATGCTTTTGCAAGCGAAAAAGACGCAGCCTGACAGTTCTCAAGCAGAAGTCGGCTATCCCCGCTGGGGATAGCCCGTCGTGAGGCTATTCGTTGCCCCAGCCCTTGCGGCGATGATGGCCTTCACCCCGGTGATGTCTTTCGCCCCGTTGAAGTCGTTGACCTTGATGATGACCTTGATCTTGATGATGACGTCCCATCCGTTCGCGGCGATGTCCGCGCATTTTGCTGCCGCGCTTCGCGCTTCGTTTCATCTCTGATTTTTCGACTTTACCGTCATCATTGCCGTCCATCAGGTCAAAGCGCTTGGAGGACTGGCTCTTGACTTCATCCTTGGTGACCTTGCCATCACCATTATAATCCATGCGGTTCATCATCCGCTTGGCACGTTTTTCCAATCGGCGGCGGACCATCCGCTGGATTATTTCTTCTTCGCTCAATTCCCCATCGGCGTTGGAATCGGCCTTGTCGAACCGGGATGTGGCACTGGCGACAAATTCTTCTTTAGAAATGGTGCCATCACCGTTGGTATCAAGCTTTTCAAAATGCTTGCCACGATGTTGATTGCCTTGCCCCTGATCCTGGGCCACAGCAAAGCCGCCCAGTGCCAACAGGCAGATGGAACTAGTAACAGCAATTTTAATGACTGTATTCATAGATAACTCTCCTTTTGCATTGTCACCCCCGATACGCGGATTTCAAGTCTGAGAAGCTCCCATTGCTCCTGGAGACATTTACTTTATCAACCGTTCGAATATTTCTCGCACCGCCCGATTGATTTCCTTAAGCTGCGCTTCCAGGGTACCAAGATTTGGAAGCCCGGTCATCACCACCAGCCGATCAACCAACCCTGCCGGTGCATTGACCGGATCAAAAGACCCGTTGAGGCAAAGGCGAAGCAACTGATCGGCAAGGTTAAAGATATGAAAGGCGTTCAATAAAGTCACCTTATCATTTTGTAATAATTGCACTTCCTGGCCAGGAATATCCATTGCGTCAATCTTTTGGTCGGTTAACATCGCCCCATCCGGGAATACCTTGATGTAGCCTGCCAGTGAGGCCCACTGAACGATGAAATCGATATCGATGAGCCCGCCGCGCGCAATCTTTATGTCCCAGATCGAGCGCGCCGGTTTTTCCTTTTCCAACCGTTTGCGCATGTCCAGCACGTCTGCCACCAGCTTTTGATGCTGCCTTGGTGCATGGAGAATACGGCCGATTTCATCCCTCGCCTTTTCAACCAGTGGTGCATCCCCGGCGGCAAGTCTTGCCCTTGTCAAGGCCATGTGTTCCCAGGTCCAGGCCTCATTTTCCTGATAACGGACAAAGGAGCCAATATGCGTTGCCAACGGCCCGGCGTTGCCAGAAGGTCGAAGGCGGAAGTCCAGTTCATAAATTGAGCCCTCGGCAGTGGGCGCGCTCATCGCCGCAATCAACCGCTGGGTCATGCGGCTGAAATATTGCGCCGCGGCCAGAGGTTTGTCACCATCGGAATAATCAGCATCCTCCGGGTGATCATAGAGCAAGATCAAATCGAGATCAGAGCCTGCAGTTAATTCGCGGCTGCCAAGACGACCCATACCGACCACCGCAAGCATGCCGCCGGTTATTTTTCCATGTTTTTGTTCAAATTCGCAACGCACATAATTGAGCATCGACTGGATCATCACATCAGCCAGTTCCGAAAAGGCGCAGCCCGCCTGTTGCGCGTCAATGGTCTGGCCAAGATATCTAATGCCGATGAGGAACTTCTGCTCGAGCGCGAAAACTCTTGCCCGGTCGAGCGCGTCCTCATAGCTTGTCGCCTTGTCGAGCGAAGCGGCCAGCCGGCTTGCCTGTAATTGAGGTGAGGGAACCGACTGAAAAAACTCGGGCTCCAAAAGACTGTCAAAAACATGTGGTTTGCGGGTGATAATATCGGCAAGACGCGGTGCTATACCCAATACCTCGGCCAAAAGACGTAACAGCTCCGGATTGGATTTGAGCAGCGAAAACAACTGCACTCCGGCTGGCAGACCTTGCAGAAAACGATCAAAGGCAATCGCCGCCTCATCGGCGGAATTGGTTTCCACAAAAGCCTGCAGCAATGCCGGGGTCAGCTCTGTCAGCCGCTCCCGCGCTTCAGATGTGCGCATCGCCCGGTAACGGCCATAGTGCCAGCTTCGAACCAGTTTGACGATCGCCTGCGGCCGCTGAAAGCCCATGGTGGCGAGCGTCTCCAGAGTTTCAGGATCATCACCCTCGCCGGTAAACACCAGATTGCCGATCACCGAAGAAAGTGCCACTTCCTCTTCGAATAATTCGGCGTAGTGGCGTTCAACACAGCGCAAATGATTTTCAAGCACCGGTGCGAATTGATCAAATCCCGTATGCCCGCACATTTTGGCGATGCGCTCCAGTTCAACCTCCTCCCTGGGCAAGGTATGGGTTTGCTCGTCGGAAACCATCTGTACCCGGTGTTCCACATTGCGCAAATACCGGTAAGCTGTTTTCATCTGATCTTTGGCAATTTCAGAGATCCACTGCTTTTCGTGCAGCATGTCCAGCATGGCCAGCGTGCTGCGACCGCGCAATTCATCAATCCGGCCGCCAGCGATCAATTGCTGGGTTTGAACGAAGAATTCGATCTCACGGATACCGCCGCGCCCCAGTTTCAAATTGTGCCCCGCAACAGCAATCGTGCCATGGCCACGATGGGTGTGGATCTGGCGTTTGATCGAGTGGATATCTGCAATCGCCGCGTAATCGAGATATTTTCGCCAAATGAAAGGCCGCAGGTCTTTCAGATAGCGGTCTCCAGCAACCGTGTCTCCGGCCACCTGACGGGCTTTGATATGCGCTGCCCGTTCCCAGTTCTGACCATTGGATTCATAATAGTTCAGCGCCGCGACAACGGGGATCGCCAATGGAGTAGAACCAGGGTCAGGGCGAAGGCGCAGGTCGGTGCGAAACACATAACCCTCGCCGGTGCGCTCCTGCATGATGGCGGCCAAGCGTTTGGCCAGCCGTGGAAATAATGACAGGGCCTCGTCATAGTCTGTAATCGCCTCGGCATCGCCGTCGAACAGGCAGATGATATCGATATCGCTGGAATAGTTGAGTTCATATGCGCCGTGTTTTCCCATCGCCAGCACGATGAGCCCTGAACCCAATTCCGGATTATCCCGATCCGGCAAAACGATTTTGCCGCGGTCATGGAATTCGCGCAACAAAAAGCGGCAGGTGGCGCCCAGCGCCTCGTCGGCAAAAACCGCCAGGGTTTTGCAAACCGCTTCCATTTCCCACCAACCACCGAGATCGGCGATGCCGCAAATCAGAGCGCAGTGGCGTTTGTACTTGCGCAGCAGTTTTTTCAACGCGTTTTCATCAGCCGCCGCAAGATCCGCCATCGCCGTTTGCTTCAACAAACTATCGCAAGCGACGTCAAAACCCTCGACAAACATCTGTTGCAAGAAGGCGGGATCACGCATTGCGATCGCGCGAAGGTGAGGCGACAGGTCGAAAATCGCGGAAAGCAAGGCCGCTTTTTTGGCGGAATTCTCCAGCAAGGTTTTTAACGGTTGCAGATCTAATTGTTGCAAATGATCAAGAAATTCGACCCAATTCTGGCAGGCGCGCGCATCGTCGAGAGGTGTCAGGGATTTTATTGATTCGCAAAGCATGTATGCTGCCGGTATCTGCTGGGTCGAAGATTCACTATCCGCCGAACCACGGTCATTTTTCCAGAGGGATCGAGACTTCTGCGATCAGTCCCGGATTGTTGTGGCCCAGCGTAAATGTTCCTACGTGCAAACGGACCACAGCGTCAACCAGAGACAGTCCAAGGCCGGTGCCTTGTTTGCTGCGGCTCTCATCCAGTCTGATAAAACGCTCTTTCACCCGCTCCAACTCGCCATCTGGAATGCCCGGTCCATTGTCGGCAACCTCAATAATTGCCCGATTTTTCTGTTGCTTCACCTTGAGCGATACCTGCGGCTCACCGCTTTCTGCGTCGACGGCATATTTTATCGCGTTGTCGATCAAATTGGCGATGGCCTGACCGAAAAGTTCCCGATTGCCACGCACCGTTACGGCATTTTCAGTCTCTAGCGTAAAAGCGACGCCAACCTCTTCGGCCACCGGATCGTAGAGCTCATGTACATCTTGAACCACCTCCGCAATGTCGAGGCTGGTGAAGTCGCCGGTGTGGGAGCCGGCCTCTACTCTGGCAATCATCAAAAGAGCGTTGAAAACCTTGATCAGATTATCCGATTCCTCAATGACTTCCTGCATCGCCTTGCGATATTGTTGTTTTTGCGGATCCCCTGAAAGCGTTTGCTCGGCCTTGTTGCGCAGCCTTGTCAAAGGCGTTTTTAGATCATGTGCGATGTTGTCGGAGACCTGTTTAAGACCCACATCAAGCCTGGTGATGCGGCCAAGCAACTGGTTGAGGCTGCCCGACAGACGGTCAAATTCGTCGCCGGAACCGGAAAGGGGTAACCGCTCGTTTAGATCACCTGCCATGATGCGCCGGGTAGATTTAGCTACCGAATCGATGCGCTTTAGCGCCCGCCTGCCAACGAAAACCCAGGTCAGAAATCCAAGCAGCACCATAATTCCCAGTGCTATTATCAGCGAACGCCGGGCAATCAGGCGAAACCGGTCAGGCTGGCCCATATCGCGACCAATCAAAGCCCGCAGGCCACCCGGCAAATCAAATACACGGGCAATGGCCTGGTGCGGCGGGCCATCACTTTGACCATACCCTTGGTAATGAAACGGATGCTGGGTCCAGCCTTTTTTAGCCAGGATGCCAGGTTCGATATCCCTGACATTGCCGGCAATAATCCGGCCAGATCTGTCAGATATCAGATAAAGACTGGCACCCGGCGCGCGTGAGCGGCGCTCAATAACACGGATAAGCCTTGCCATATTGCCAAGTCGGTATATGCGCTCCAGATCGTTGATTTCCGCTTCGACAGCTTTTCTTGTTTGTTGCAGCAGAAGTCGCGCCGTATTGGTGGTTGTGTAGGTGATCAGCGCCACCGCAAACAGGCCGAACACCAGCGTGTAAACCAGTGACAACCGAACCGATGTCATGCTCCACAGGGCGCGGAGGCGTTTCATCTTTCTGACTTGAGGATGTAACCAGCACCACGCACAGTTTGCAAAAGCTGCTCCGAGAAACCCTTGTCGATTTTGGCGCGCAATCGCGAGATGTGAACGTCAATGACGTTGGTCTGCGGGTCAAAATGATAGTCCCAAACATTTTCCAGCAACATCGTGCGGGTAACCACCTGGCCGGCATTCTTCATTAAATATTCAAGCAGGCGATATTCGCGCGGCTGGAGGACAATTGCTTGCCCTGCACGCTTGACACCGTGAGCCAAGCGATCGAGTTCAAGATCGCCGACCTTGTAGGAGGTTTCGCTCTCGCCGGAAATACGCCGTCGGCTCAGCACTTCTATTCGAGCCAAAAGTTCGGAAAATGCATAGGGTTTGGGAAGATAATCATCACCACCGGCGCGTAGGCCGGTCACCCGGTCGTCAACCTGCCCGAGGGCCGATAGTATCAATGCCGGAGTTTGATCACCATCACTGCGAAGATCGGAGATTATCGACAAGCCGTCTTTGTGGGGCAACATGCGATCGACCACCAAAACGTCATAGCCGCCATCGCTGGCCATGGCATAGCCGGTATTACCATCACTGGCATGTTCTGCCTGGTGCCCGGCTTCTTTCAACGATTTGACAAGATAGCGTGCCGCTTCCAGATCATCTTCAATCAACAGGATTCGCATATGGAAAACTACCGCCAAAAATCGAAATGTCAAAAATGGCAGCGGGCCTATGGGAAACCCGCTGCCGACAGATCGCGCTTGATGTCAGGGGCGACTGAAAACACAAGTACGAGATCTGCTTTTCATCTAGCCCTTGGATACGGGCAAAGCGACAAACCGGTTATTGTTGCCGACCTTGATCTGGAACAACACGGCCTTTCGCTTTGCACTGATTGCTTTTGCAAGCGCGCGCTCGACATCGCCTACCGAGCGAACCTCACTGCCATTGACCGAAAGAACGATATTGTCCTTGCGAAAGCCTTTTTCCGCAGCTGTACTTCCCGGCTTGACGTCTGAAATCACCACGCCGTCTTCTGTCTGACGCAAGGAAAGACCAAACGATTCAAGCGGTACGGGAGCACTTTCCTCCGGTTTTGTGTCGCGTTTGGCGCTTTTCTTGACACCTGGCAATGTGCCAAGCTCGACCTCGATGTTGCTGGTCTCGCCATCGCGCCAGACCGAGATTGCCGCCTTTTCCTTGGGCGAATAACTGGCAATCAGTTTGGCAAGGTCTTTCGATCCCGTGATTTTTTTGCCATCGACCGCGGTGATCACGTCGCCTGATTTGATCCCTGCCTTGTCAGCGGGGCTATCTTTTTGAGGTTCGGAGACAATCGCGCCCTTCGCCTCGTCAAGACCGACGGATTCGGCAATATCTTTGGTCACATTCTGGATCTGCACGCCAAGCCAACCGCGGGTCACCGCGCCGTCATTGATCAATTCGGACACTACAGTCTTGGCGGTGGAAGCGGGAATGGCAAAAGCGATGCCGACATTGCCACCGGAGGGTGAAAAGATCGCGGTATTGACGCCGATCACTTCACCGCTGAGATTGAAGGTCGGACCACCCGAATTACCTTTGTTAACAGCAGCGTCTATCTGAATGAAGTCATCATAGGGGCCGGAACGAAGGTCTCTGCCGTGAGCCGAAACGATGCCGGCGGTAACCGTGCCGCCCAGGCCAAACGGATTGCCGACAGCGACAACCCACTCACCGATGCGCGAATCTTTGCTGGCAAAGTCGACATAGGTAAATTTGTTGTTGGTTTCGACTTTCAATACCGCCAGATCGGTTCGTGAATCGGAACCCACCAGATTGGCTTCCAGTTCAGTGCCATCGTGGGTGACGACCACAAATTTCGAACCCTTGTCGATAACGTGGTTATTGGTGACGATATAGCCGTCTTCGGAAACGAAAAAACCGGAACCCTGCGATTTGCCGAAGCGGCGGGGACCACGACGAGGTTGATCTCGCCGGGGACGTTGGCCAAAACCGAAATCACGGCCCGGTCCGCGGTCAAAGAAACGTTTCAGCGGGTGATCTTCGGGAAGGAAATCAAAGCCGCCGCCATCGAACGAAAAACGATTTTTGCTGGCGGTTTGCTGCAAGTGGGATTCCACCCGAACACTCACCACAGCGGGAGAAACCGCCTCTACCACATCGGCAAAACTTGGTGCCTGGGGCGCATCTACCCTTACCGCATCGGCAAGGGCAGTGGTCGTCGGCATTACCAGCACTTCACTCGCGACAATTCCGCCAAGGCCAAGGGCAAACGCACTGCCCAACAATGCCCGGGTGCGGGATTTGATGGTTGAAGTTGAAGATTTGAAAGTTGTCATATTTGCATTCCTATTCGATTGCATATCTTCCGGACGCTGGAGAACCGCCCGAATTTCATGCTGCGAATATGGCAATACAAATATTACCATCCAATGGCGGTGACATTAAAACTTTGTAAGAATGAAAAAAAAGTTGTGTTCAGGTCTGTCGGCCAACCAAGCGGGTGACCACGCTGGCGCCCGCCTCAAGTGTTTTATGGACCGGGCATTTGTCGGCAATGCTGAGAATTTTAGCTTCAAGTTCCGGAGATACACTTCCGCCGGTAGAAATGAGACGCTCAAAGCGGTCGATTTTACCACCATTTTGCTTTTGAGATGCCGCGCAATCCATGCAATCTTCTGCGTGAACCTTGGCATGGCTGACCTCGACTGAAATCTCACCCAGATCGATTTTCTTAAACTCCGCATACATTCGTATGGTCATTGATGTGCAGGCGCCAAGCGCAATTGCCAGATAATCGTAAGGTGTTGGTCCGGTATTGAGGCCGCCGACCGAAACCGGTTCATCGGCCAGCAGTCGATGGACACCGGCCGCCACCAAGTTTTGAAATTTGCCCTCACCGGTCTCGGTAACGACGACATTTTCAACTGCATCATGCTCACCCGCCGCCAATGGCTTTAAGTGTCGCGATGCCCACCCGGCAATAACCCTGGCGGCATAGGCTGCATCTTCCCGGTTCGACAAAAGATGGTCGGCCCGGTCTAATGAGACAAAACTTTTTGGATGTTTGGCTTTAATGAAGATACGCGTTGCATTGTCGATACCGACAGTATCATCAAGCGGCGCGTGGAGAACAAGCAAGTCGCGGTGCAAATTGGCGATGCGGTCATCAAGACTTGAGGATTTCAGGTCATCGAGAAACTGTTTTTGGATGGTGAACTTGCGCCCCGCCAGGCTGACGTCCGCCACGCCCTTGGTCTCTATCTCATCGATCGAACCATGGAAATTCTCGATTACATGGGCCGCATCGGCGGGTGCGCCGATGGTGGCAACGGCTTTCACTTCGGCTATTTCACCGGCCGCCGCAAGCACTGCAGCACCTCCGAGCGAATGACCGATCAGCAATGTGGGTGCGGCAAAATTCTGACGAAGATGATCGGCGGCGGCGATCAGATCCTGAATATTGGAGGAGAAATTGGTATTGGCGAATTCGCCATGGCTTGAGCCTAGCCCGGTAAAGTCAAACCGCAAAACGGCGACGCCTGCCCGGGCCAATTCGGTGGCAATATATTTGGCCGCGAGAATCTGTTTGGAACAGGTGAAACAATGGGCAAAGATCGCATAGGCACGAATTTCGCCTTGGGGCCGATCCAGCCGCGCATCGAGATCAAACCCCAAGCCGCCAGAAAAGGTTATTTTGTCAGAATCTATCGCCATGATTTTCTCCACGATCAGTCGGGCGAGATAATCATCAGTTCGCATCACCGTCATTTAAAATTTTCGCGAGCGCCGCCTGTTCATCGGTCGAAAGCGGCTGCGGTTTGTTTTTCCGACGCTTGCCAACTGACAGCACCAAAACGATGCCGCCAACCAACAACAATGCAATCGGTGTGCCCCACAACAACAAAGTGCCGGTCGAAAACCTTGGCTTCAACAAGACAAACTCTCCATAGCGGGCTACCAGAAAATCCAACACCTGATGGTCGCTGTCACCCGCCTTCAAACGCTCACGCACCAAAATGCGCAAATCGCGGGCAAGATCGGCGTCAGAATCATCAATCGACTGGTTCTGGCAAACCATGCAACGCAATTCCGTGGAGATTTCCCGCGCCCGCTTTTCCAGTTGAGGGTCGTTCAACACCTCGTCCGGATTGACCGCATACGCCGGATTGCCAGGCAATAAAGCCACAATGACAAGCGCAAACAGGAATGCAAGAACCCTACGCACCGGCATGGACCACTCCCTTCCGCTTTGCTGAGGG
Organism: Rhizobiaceae bacterium; assembly: GCA_965248135.1. Lineage (GTDB taxonomy): Bacteria > Pseudomonadota > Alphaproteobacteria > Rhizobiales > Rhizobiaceae > SZUA-100. Next base: position 27,814 of record CBDFIN010000011.1, read on the forward strand.
TTTTGGTGCACCGATGCGCAATCGCCGGTCCGACAAAGACAGGGCACCACCGAGAACCATAACAATCGTGCCAAGCCAGATCAACGTGATCATCGGTTTCCACCATATGCGCAGGACAACGCTGCCATCTTCCTTCAGTTCACCTAACGCCACATAAAGCTGGGAGAACCAAATGGTTTTGATGGCCGATTCCGAAGTCGGCATACGGCGTGCGATGTAGAAGCGTTTGGTCGGCTGGAGCACATCACTCACCTCGCCATCTTCAACAATGGCAATTTTTGCAATATCCTCGCGGAAATTTGGCCCTTTGCTCGGGCCCATCGCTTCCATACGAAGCGTATAACCGGCTATTTCGGCCGTATCGCCGATTTTCATGATCTTGATGTTTTCGGTCTCAAAAGCCGTTGTCATGACAATGCCCAAAACCGTTACACCGACCCCAAAATGGGCGCAAGCCGTGCCCCAGACCGACCGCGGCAGGCCGGTAAGACGGTTTAGGGCCACATTTAGCGGGTTTTTGACAAAACCTGCCCGCAATTGCAATTCGGCCAGTGAACCAATCATCAGCCAAACGGCAAGACCGATGCCAAGTGGCGCGAGGCTTGCCCCCTCGCCGTGCAGCAGATAGACGGCAAATACAGTAATCAAGGCGAGACCAAGGGCTGCAAACAGCCTTTGGCTGGCGGCATAGAGATCACCCCGCTTCCAGGCCAATAACGGGCCAAATGGTATGGCGACCAAAAGCGGCACCATCAAAGGGCCGAATGTCAGATTGAAAAACGGCGCGCCGACGGAAATCTTGTTACCGGTAATCGCTTCAAGCACCATAGGGTATAATGTGCCAACCAGAACGGTCGCGGTGGCGGTGCTTAGGATAAGGTTGTTGAAGACCAGCGATCCCTCCCGCGATATCGGCGCAAAAATACCGCCGGCCTGTAACTTGCCTGCCCGCATGGCAAAAAGTGCGAATGACCCGCCAATAAATATTGCCAGGATCATCAAGATGAAGACGCCGCGCTCAGGATCAGCGGCAAAGGTGTGGACTGAGGTCAACACACCCGATCGCACCAGGAAAGTGCCAAGAAGCGAAAGGGAGAATGTCAGAATAGCCAGCAATACGGTCCAGATCTTCAAAGCTGAACGTTTTTCCATTACCAGCGCAGAATGAAGCAGCGCCGTACCGGAAAGCCAGGGCATGAAGGAGGAATTTTCAACCGGGTCCCAAAACCACCATCCGCCCCAGCCAAGTTCATAATAGGCCCAGTAGGAGCCCATCGAAATACCGGCGGTTAATAGTGCCCAGGCAAGCAGCGCCCACGGCCGCACCCAGCGCGCCCATGCGGCATCCAGCCTTCCCTCGAGCAGGGCAGCCACAGCAAAGGCAAAAGTGATCGAGAAACCGACATAACCAAGATAAAGCATCGGTGGATGAATGGCGAGGCCGATGTCCTGCAGGATAGGGTTGAGATCACGGCCCTCGAAGGGAGCTGGATCAAGTCTCTCAAACGGATTGGAAGTCAGCAGGATAAATAGCAGGAAGGCAGCAAGGATCCATGCCTGCACGCCAAGCACATTGGCCTTCAGCGTTGGCGGAAGATTTCTGCCAAACAACGCCACCAGGGCCGCAAACAGGCCAAGGATCAAAACCCAAAGCAGCATGGAGCCTTCGTGATTACCCCAGGTGCCTGAAACCCGAAATATCGCCGGCATGCGCGAATGGGAATTCTGCCAGACATTGGTAACGGAGAAATCGGACACAACATAGGCGTTTGTCAGCGCCAGAAATGACAGAAAAATCAGCGCAAAGATCATCGGGGAGGTGTAGTTGGCGGTCGACATCATGCGTTCATCACGCGAAAAAGCGCCCCACACCGGCGCAAAGGACTGGAAAACCGAAAGGGCCAACGCCAGGATCAGCGCATAATGGCCAAGTTCGACGATCATTTCTGCTTCTCCTGCCAAAGCCCCTTCTCTTTCAGCGATTCCGCCACTTCCCTGGGCATGTAATTTTCGTCATGCTTGGCAAGCACCGTATCGGCAACAAACAGGCCGTTTTTGTCCAAAGCACCCTCAGTGATAATGCCCTGCCCTTCGCGAAACAGGTCAGGAAGAATATTGTTGAACGCGACAGGAACCGAATTGACCGTATCGGTCAGCTCAAAACGCACATTCAGGCCCTCGCCGCGTTTAACCGTGCCCTCTTTGACCAGGCCGAACAGGCGGATACGCTCACCAGCAGTGACCTCCTTCGCCAGCAATTCGGTCGGGTCGAGAGAAAACGATATCTTGCTGCTCATTGCGTAAAGAACAAGACCGACCGCCAGTGCCAGAACCAGGCCAATCGTACCGATCCAGCTAAGTCTCTTTTGTTTCCGCGTCATTGATTGTCCATCCCGATTTTCATGGCTTGCGCCAGCGCAGTCAACTGGCCAAGCGCGGTTGGATTTTCCGAAAATACCGCCGTGGCCTTTTTAAGGCCCTCGGCTGCTTCATTGGTGTTGCCAAGAACCGCATAGGAACGGATCAAGCGCAGCCACCCTTGAAGATTGTTGGGCTCTTGTTCGAGCTTTATTGCCAGGCCCGCAACCATGTTGGAGATCAGTTTATTGCGGTCCTCATCGCTCATATCGGCTGCCGCTGCCATTTGCTCCCTGGTCGGGCCGCCCGGCTTTTGCGCCGGCACAACACCTGCCAGATTTTGCATGCGAAGAAGTTCAGACCTTGCCGGCACCAGCCATGGCGCATTTGGCGGACTTGATACAATCAGCGCTTCCCATGCCGCAATCGATTCGACACTCTTTCCCTCCTGACCAAGTGCGGCGGCAAGAAAGAACTGCGCCTTGGCATCTTGCGGGTCAGCCTTGCGAGCGTTTTCAAAATGCTTCCTTGCATCAGCGGTAATAACCCCGCCGGCGGCCATTGTCATCGCCTCACCCAAGGCTGATTGATATTCGGGTTTGCTGCCGGAAAGCCGTATGATGTTTTGATAAGCACCAATTGCATCGCGTGGGCGGTTCATCCTCATATAGACCGGACCCAGCACCAGCCAGCCGCGCGCATCATCAGGCTCGTTTTGCACCCGTGCTTCCGCCCGGGCCACTAATTCGTCAATCGGTTGGGTTTTCGGATCAGCACTGAGCCGTGCCTGAAGGGGCCGATCGGGTTTTTCCGGATTGCCAAGTGAGACATAGCCAACAACCGAAAGCACCGGCACCAGAACAGCGGCACAAATCGACACAACCCATGCGGCAGTCGATGGCCTGCTTGCGCCTGTTGCATTCGGGGCCAGTTGATCGAGTGCAATCAGACGACGGGCAATCTCCGCCCTGGCCATTTCTGCTTCAGCCTTGACAATCTGTCCGCGCTTGAGATCAGCGTCGATTTCTTCCAACTGATCACGGTAGACCGATTTATCGTAGCTGGCATTATCGGCGGTACGCCGTTTCCCGCCGAACACCGGAAAGACAATCGACAACACCGCCACAAGCGACAGTAGCACAATGAGAGACCAAAATATCATGCCGCATTAATAGGGCTACGGCGCAGGATTACAATAATCCATTTCTCACATTCGCATGAACATGTTGTCGCAACTGATGTTGGGAATGGAGGTGACCGCGGTGGACGAAACCGCAAGCTCATATTCACGAAAGCGGTTGCCAATAACCGTCCTGCTCTTTGCAAGCGGTCGCAGAGGTGGTGGTTGCCTCCTCGCCAAGGTAGACAGTGTGGGTATAGCGACGGCAATTCTTGCTGCCAACGTCGTAGGTCGCCGAGGGCGTAACAATGCCATGGCGTTGGCCGGTTTTGCTCTGCCATGAAACTTTCTCGCCAAGGGGATGATATTCAAGCGCCTGATATTCAGCGCTCAGGGCTAACCTGCGATCAGCCTCAGAGAGCGTCTTACCAATTTTCTTGCCAACCGCACCTGTAGCCAGCGCCACCAAATGCAAATCACTGGCCTTTGGCGCATCAGCGGATGTTGAGACTTCAGCCGGTTTGCTTGAGGCTATGGGGGTCAGGGTGTTGAAGCCCTGTCTTGAATAAAAATCCCCCGTATTGCAGCCGGCCAACACCAGAATCCCCGTTAGCGCAACAACAGGCAAACAGCAATTTTTGGCAGAACTTAGCGAACGCATGGTAGATTTGGTTCCTGTTTCGACAATTTGGTTGCCAAGACTGTAGGACAACACAATGGCCTAAATTTGCGCCAGTTGAGGTAACTTTGTGGCCAACTATGTTGATGCGGGTAGCGAAATTGTAACTTTCAGGCCACAGAGCTTACTTTCGACCAGCGCAATGGTGCCCTGATATTCAGAAACAATATCCTTGACAATTGACAGGCCAAGACCGGAACCGGGTCTCGTTTCATCCAGCCGCGTACCGCGTCTTATCGCTTGGATGCGCTGTTGTTTGGAAAGACCCGGACCATCGTCTTCGATGTCAAACCGCAGCGTTGGATCGCCCGACCCGGGCATCTGTTCGGGTAATGCATCGACCGATACAACAACGTTCTTGGTCGCGTATTTAGCAGCGTTCTCGATCAGATTGCCGAGGATTTCTTCAATATCCTGCTGCTCTCCTCGGAAAACATGATCGCCATCGCAGTTCAAGGCAAAATTGCGATCAGGATGAAGCCGTTGCATGACGCGTATCATGCGTTCCAACACCGGGCGCACCGGTGTTCGGGCATTTATCGCGCCTCTTTGCGCTGCAATCCGGGCCCGATCAAGATAATGCTGAACCTGCTGTTGCATCACATTGGCCTGCTCATCGACCTTAACGGCGAGATCGCGACCTGAAGATCTGGATTCGTTTTTCAGCACCGAAATAGGAGTCTTTAGCGCATGTGCGAGATTGCCAACCTGGGTCCGTGCCCTTTCAATAATTGATGTATTGGAAGATATCAGCGCGTTGATCTCCCCAACCAGTGGCTGGATTTCCTTGGGAAATTCTCCTTCCAGATGTTCTGCGTTACCATTTCTTATTTCGTTCAACCCATTGCGGGCACCGATCAACGGCCGCAAGCTGTATTTCACAATGACAAAAGTAGACGCCACCATGCCGCCCCCGAAAAGGGCCAGAAAGACCACCAAACTGCGGGTGAAACCGTCAATCTCGACTTGAAGGGAACTGTTGTTTCCACTCACCAGGAAACGAAATACATCATCGCCATCGCCAAGAAAAATCTGCGCTTCTGCAACCGATATATTCTCGCCCTGGAAACCTTCGGATCGATAAAGGCGCAAAAACCCTTCTTTGAAGGGAATTTCATCGATTGACGGCAGCACCAGGCTGCTGCCAGCCATGGACGGGGATTTCAAACCTCCCGCATTGGGTTTTTGTCGCGGGCTGACCGACCAGTACCAGCCTGAAAACGGTTGGTTGAAACTCGGATCACCGAGATTTGGGGATCCAGTTGGGTTGCCGTCTTCACCGAGATCAATCGATCCCATGAGGTTGTAGAGATGAGCGGTCAACAACTCGTGAAAGCTCTCTTCCACATTGCGCTTGTAAACCGCAGAAAGAAGCACCGCCGTAAGAACAAGGGCGATCACTGTCCAAACGGTGGAAACCACCAGGAAACGTGTGGATAGGGAATTAAACTGCATTACCGGAAGGCTGGATGCGGTAGCCCAGTCCGCGGACGGTTTCAATCAGATCGGTTCCAAGTTTTTTGCGCAATCTGCCGACAAACACCTCAATAGTGTTCGAATCGCGGTCAAAATCCTGATCATACATGTGCTCCACAAGTTCGGTGCGGGAGACAACCTTGCCCTGATGATGCATGAGATAGGCCAGCAGCCGGTATTCGTGGGAGGTGAGTTTGATGTTCATGCCGTCGAGGGTAACCCGCGACATTTTGGTGTCGAGCCGCAACGGGCCGATCTCGATTTCATTGCTGGCAATGCCGGCCGAACGCCTGATCAGGGCTCTTATGCGGGCAAGCACTTCTTCGACGTGAAATGGTTTGGTGACGTAATCGTCCGCGCCTGCATCTATTCCTGAGACCTTGTCGCTCCATCTGTCGCGGGCGGTAAGAATGAGCACCGGCATGGCACGGCCATCACGCCGCCAGTTTTCAAGAACGCTGATGCCGTCCATCTCTGGCAGCCCGATGTCAAGGACGACAGCATCATAGGGTTCGGTATCACCTAGAAAATGCCCCTCAAGGCCATCAAACGCCTTGTCGACCACATAACCGGCCTCGTCCAGTGCTTCCACAAGCTGGCGATTAAGGTCCTTGTCATCCTCGATTACCAAAATTCGCATTTCGACGCTCCAGCATGCAATAGATTGAAGTCGGGCAAACAGCTTTTGTCGTTCTGAATTATGGCGATTATCCTACTTTTGCACGATAATAATCTTTTTACGTGCCGGACCACCGGTAGAGGACGTGACCAGGACGGTAATGCGACACATTGTGGCACCATTTTGACTAAAAGTACTCACCGACAGCACGCGGCCTGAATTGCTTTGTGCCGCACTTCTTGCCTTGTAAGCGCAACTCGCCTCAGCAGTAGAAACCGGTAAAGTGAGTGCCAAAACGCCGGCAAACAGGCTGGACATGAGATAATTACGTAGTATCGCCACTTGGTGACTCCGGCGTCGGTTCAATTTGTAAAACCATAGCGGATCAGTCCTGAATACAAGATGAATACCGTGGCGATGAACTAACCGTTCCCTATTTTTCCCTCGTGATTGCACAGGCTTTTCCAAATTGCGTTGTGCTCTTTGATCTGGTCCATCGTACCCATCGTGTCTCGTTTTGACCATCTGATCGGCTGAAACACCGTACACCCAATATCAGTCCCGGCGGTAGCCGTCGTTCTGCAACCGGTCATCATTGTTGCTGTGGCGGTCACGAATATTGCGACGAACCCTAATCGCCCGCCGCAATTTCTCCATCTGGCTGGCGATTTGCGCATTGTGATACTCCATCCATATCCGCCGGCGCTGCACCACATCGATAAATCGGGTTACTAATCGATTGACCAGCGCCAGCAGATTCAAGATTAATGTCGTTTTTGCCATCACTCTATCGCGTTGGAGGCCGCGAACCGGCCATAAATTGCCAGCATTGAACCGACGGTTGAAACCATCTTCAAGGCGGTCTCGACAAGTTCGGCCTGAATTTGGCTGCCAAGTTCGAAACCAACGGAGCTTCCAATACCGGCAATCATGGCGACAAGAGCGCCCCAGATGGTTTTAGATGTGTACCAGGGTTTGACGTTATTCATAAGCGGTTTGTCCTTTCCAGGGCGTGTTGCCGGATATTCCGGCGGTTGAGATTTGATTGTTCGGCGCCACAGTCAGTCTGAGGCCAGAATTCACTCGAGGCTGAACGACAATGAGGCAACGGCGCCTGGTCCGTGCGACGCGCTGACTTGCGCAACCTCTATTACCAGTGATGCAGGAAAGCTGCCGATGTCTGCCAATTGTTCAGTCCGGGTGTAGACATGTTCAGGCGATGTGACGCTCCATTGACGTAGGATAGATTGGCCCGACTTCACCACGACCTGATATCGTTCTTCAGCTTCGCTCATCGGGATTTCGCCTGCGCTCCAGGTGTCGGCGTTCAGTCGATCCCGGCGAATCCAGTCGAAACCGGCATCAAGAGTGGGACTGATCATCATCGACAGGTGCACTGGAGAAAGCGGCAGGTAACCCCGCATACCAGGGGCAAACTGGGTGCTGGCATTATTTGTGTCAGCAATAGCTGCCGCCTTGGGCCCAACAATCCAGTTCAACGGAAGGCCAACCTCGAAATATTCATAGCCCAGCGGTTCGACCGCCTGGTTGAGCAATACGAAGTCTGCTCCAGATGCCGCACCTGCAGCCATCTCCTGCTCTGTACCTAACTGCCCGCGCAACAATTTGGTCAATCGCCAAGTGCTATCGGAAATAAGCTCGGCATCAGCAAACTGGACAATTTCCCAACCACCGTTTTGACAGCGGATGGCCGCCGCATTTGACCCATTGAAAACTTGCAAGGTCGGTTGTGAGGAAAGCGTTCCGGTATATAGACGGACTTCGATTTCATTGCCTGCATCGAACAGTCCGACCAGCCCCGGGGAGAGCGGGAGGGTCAATTCACCTATTGTGGCGCGCAAGGAGATTTCCTGGCGGTAAGAAAAGTTATCCAGGTCCGGCGCAGAATAGACCGCGTGTGGCCCCGGCCAGGGATGGCTTGCAACAGCAACCCGTGAAGCCTGCGCCGCCTCTCCATCGCTGAACACCGGCAAATCAAGCAGATGCGCCATCGCCAATCCGCTCGCTCCTCCCGGGACCAGTGAGGTCTGACGACCGCCATATGCAACTGCGGCAGTAGAAACATGTTCAATTGAGCGCAAATCCAGCGACAATTGGCTGTTTTCCTCAATGCCGGTAATAAGCCACTTGCCTGCCAGATTATCGTCATCCAATTCTATTTGATCTCCTACCTGCAAGTGCTGATAGCGGCGGGACAAATTGATTTTGAGGGAACTACGGCCAATCCATGCCGCGCGCAGCCAGTCATCAATCAACGGAACCGCCAGATCGCGTGGCAAAATCAATGGTGCGCTCAACGTGACCTGGCGATCGCTTTCACCTTCGATGCGATGGGAATAGGTTGCCGTGGGTTGATATTCCAGTTCCTGGTCAGCGTGTTCCAAAATCGCCCGTCGCGGCAATTCCGTTTCCTGCATGCGCTTGACGGTAACCAAAGGTTCGTCCTTGTTGCCGGCGAGGTCTTGCCTGCTCAGCAAAGTCGCCGTCCTTTGGTCGGGAGTGCGAAATACAAGCTGATTACCGTTTTCAATGACCTGCACTTGATAAAGATCGACCAGAGCCTGCAAGGCGCCTCGCGGCGATGTGATGCCGGAAAGAACATAGCCATCGGTTTGGCCATGCACAGCGCTGACGTCAAATTCCGAAAATCCATAGTCTTCCAATATTGCAGCGATCAGGTCTGCCAGCCGGGCAGTTCCCAAGCGTCCATTCAGCCAATGGCCAAGACGCCAGTTACCGCCATCGCTCCAAAGAGTTTCATTGTGGGGGAAATGCGGCCAGGGCCGGACGTCCCAGGCCCACAGGTGGGCATTGTCTGCATCAACCATGCGGCCGAAATAGACACTGGCCTGCGGATTGTTGGCGTCGACGAATTCTGGATGCGAAGAATCCCAATGGCGCTGATGCGCTTCAATGAATGAGGCCTGAACCGCGTCGTCCCGCCCACCATTGGAAAAATAGGGCACCATGCTCTCAGAGGATTTTGGATCGACGAATACATTGGGCTGGTTGGCACCCTTGTCGACCGCCGGGCAACCAAGCTCGGTAAACCAGATCGGCTTCATTTGTGGTTGCCAGGCTGTGGATGTGGGTGCTTCGATCCCTCCGCTGCGGGGGAAGTGGTCATTTTGCCACCAGCTCCTAATATCCTTGTACCGGAATATCCAGGGCTTGCCCAATCCATCGGTAATAGGCGTTCTCACCCCATTCACTCGATCATTGACCGATGCGTAATACCAATCGAAGCCTTCACCGTTGGCGATATTCGCAGCCATCGCATCGCCATCACGAGCCGAAGTTCCTTGCCCGTCCGGCGCGCCGTCGTCGCGCCAGTCGCTGGCCGGCATGTAATTGTCGATAGCAACCATATCGATGTTGCTGTCAGCCCAAAGCGGATCGAGATTGTAATGCACATCAGACGAACCGTCTGCGGGCTGATAACCGAAATATTCCGACCAGTCGGCGGCATAAGAAATTTTGGTCGAGGCGCCCAATATGGTGCGAACATCGGCTGCCAGCGTCTTCAATTGATCAACAAATGGGAAATTGCCGACATCGTCTCGAACATGGGTAAGCCCGCGCAGTTCGGATCCAATGAGGAAGGCATCAACACCACCTGCAAGAGCGCATAGTTTGGCATAGTGGAGAATAAGGCGCCGATAGGACCATTCCGCCGGTCCGTTATAGGTAATTGTGTTATTGCCATCGGCAAAATCAGCCGGTTGCGCGGTGCCGACAAAAGCGCTGATTTGACTTGTGGCCTGCGTTGTTCCATCGGCTGATGAAGGCTCACCACTGGCCGGATGACAGGTTATCCGTCCACGCCAGGGATAGACTGATTGGGTGCTGCCGCCATAGGGATTGGGCAACATGTTGCCGTCAGCAATATCCATCATCATAAAGGGGTAGAAAGTGACATTCAAACCACGTAGGTGAGCGTCTTGAATGGCGCGTATGATCCCACCGTCGGAAGGAGTGCCACCATAGGCCGGTTTGCCGTCAATATAGCTAACCAACTGTGCGGCACCGCGCGCAATACCGGAGACCTGCCAGGCTTCACCTTCCTGGAGATTGCGTGTGACGACTTCCACGCGCGGGGCGCATGTGCAATGACCGGCGCGCAAATCATCGCCAAACCAGCTGGAAATCAGGGCGACGCCGGTAAGGTTCGGACAAAGCGCCTGCAATTCGTCCATCGAGGCGGCCCAATCACTGCCCGCGATGGTGTTGTGCCTGTTCAGACTGGTAACAGTTATCGCATCGGTCTTTTCACTGACGGGCCGGGGATCATAGATAAATTCTGAAGCGCCGGGCAGCAAGGATATCGCTTTGAGGCGCTTTTCCAATTGACCTACCGGCTTGATAATCTCGACTGCAATCTGCGGTATGCGGTTGCCGAAATTCTCCAGCGGCAGACGCTCGAACACCACATAGGCAAGGCCACGATAAGCCGGCGCATTGCCGCTACCCTGTTTGGCCTCGATCAGACTGTCAGGCTGCTGGTCTTGGTTGCCTTTGTGAAGTCTGATAATCAGATCGCTTTGATCGAGCAACTTTCCATCCGCCCAGATACGGCGAAGACAAGCCACTTCACCCTCACAAAGGCCGATGGCGAAATTTGCGAAGTAGCTGTAGGAAGTAACCGTTGTCTTCGGGCCACCCTTGCCTCCCTGGCTTTGCGATTCAGTTTGCTGTACTTCCTCAAACCGCGTTGACCAGATAATCTGGCCGGATATTCTCGATCTGCCATAAATTCTGGATATCGGTGTTCCTTCTTCGGAGGAAAGAAACTGCGCATTTTTCAGCCGCGGTCCCTCGATCGCGCGATCGCCGGGACCAAACAGCTGACGGTCGATGGCAAAACCTGCGGCAGCGCCAATAGCCCGACCAACGGCAGCGCCAACCGGCCCGCCCAAAGCACCGCCGATTACCGTGCCCGCGACCTGCAGAACTACGGTAGCCATTAGTTTGTCACTCCTGGAAAACGATGAACCGAATGGATATGGCGTGCCCAAAATTCGTCCAAGGCGCTTTCAACAACACTGGCGCCATCATAGGCATGGACAAATCGGTTGTTGCCGGTGAATACGCCAAGATGTTTTGCCGGCGATTTGGCTCGCAGACGGAACAAGATCACATCGCCTGGCAATATCTTGTGGCGTTCGACCGGTAAAAAATGCGCATTGGCAGCAGTAAGCAATTGCTCCTTGCCACCTCTCTCGGCCCAATTGCTCGAATAGGCCGGAGTAGCCTCCGGTTCATCACCGATAAGAGCGCGCCACAGGCCGCGAACAAGGCCGAGACAATCACAGCCAAGCCCTTTTTTTGAGGCCTGGTGAATATAGGGCGTACCAATCCAGGATCGTGCTTCCAGCACGACCTGTTGGCCCGTCAGGTTTTTCGAAGTCATACTGATTCCATCAGGTTAGTTGGAAATTTCACCGTTCACAGCACCAAAGGGCTGCCATCGTGCTGGTCATTCTGGTCGGCGTATCTGAGCGAGAAATCATTTCCTGGCATATGCGGAAACCCTCTGAAATTCAGATGGTTAGCGAACTTGTTCTTGCAGATATCAAAGCACTTGTTGCATCCGGCAGTAATTTCGAAAGTATCACCAACATTGATATCGAATGGTATCGGCTTCCACATTTGAACCCGTGTTGCGCCACCCACAGCAGAATTGTCGCTCACTTCTACGGCAAGTCCCTGGTTGTCGCCACTTGTCCAGTAGAGGCGGCCCTGGACGAACCAACCTTCGTCGAAGCCACCAAGGCCGCTTGCATCAAAAATTGTCCTGCCACGCGGATCGCTTACGGTTCCAACCGCCTTGAAAGCTGGCAGTTGCAAGTCGACACCACACTGGCCGTCGCCCAAATCAGCATCGCATAGTGGCATGTATCGCCGACCTGAAGTCTGATCCAGTTGGTTGGTCAGGCTGCGGAACTCAGCCATGAAGCGGCTGTCTTCACGGGTAATCTCGCCGAGAAAACCGACGCGAAGAAATTCGCGTTCAAAGATGTCATTCCAGTTAACAATCCAGGTTTCCACCCGGGCATTGTCATAGCGGCCGGCGGCCAGATCTTCTTCGCGTAACAGGTTAGAGGAAAAGGCCCCGGCAACTTCCTGTGTATCGATATTCAGCCCGAGAGCGGCCTCTGCTGCAGACCCTTCAAAGCCAGCCAGCGCTTCAAAATTGGTGCCATCAAATTGAATTTGCCGGTCATGATCGGTAAAGCCGAGGATGACTCCATCGGTGCGGGTGAGTTTCCAGCAAAAACACAAGGTAGTGCATTCACCATCGAGATGGGCACGCAGGCCAGGGTCCAGTTGTCTCATTGTTTGATCTCGATTAAGGGAATGGAGGGAATATTACCCGCTTCGAAGGCGGCGATATTGACGGTCAATTGGTCTGATGCAAATCGCACCGGAACGTCAAATTCATAGCCTGCAGTAATGATATTACCGGCGGCGGGAATGTGGCCCGCCAGGAAAGTAATCTTGCCCAGTTTGGTATCAAGGGTGTAGTGCGTCCCTTCGGTTTTGGTTGCACCATTGACAGCTATCATGACCGCGCCGCCCACCGGTTTAACAATTTGCCGTGCGTAGGCGGTCGTCCCGGTGCCATAGGTCTTGAGCAACGAAAACTCAGTTTCGGCGCCATCGCCAGTGGCAATTATCTGGTCGGTTGCGGTTATCGCCTGCTGCGGCGGACAGGATTTCCAATCTGTCAAATCCTTATAACGAAAACCATAAAGCGCCCCGCGCCGTTGTTCGAAAAAGGCAATAACCGTGTAGAGATCATCGAGGCTCTTGACCCCATAGCCGGCCTCAAAATGGCGACGTGAATCCTGCCATCTGGCATTTCGTTGTTCATGGCCCGAGCCAAGGGCGACGATTTCAGTACGGCGTTCCGGCCCACCGCTTGCACCAATGGCAATATCGGTCGGGAAACGCACCTCGTGAAAGCAATCCAGTTGCGGCATCGACAACTCCTTAAAGGCTGCGTCGGCCGCGACCTACGGCACGGGCCAACATGGCGGACACTTGCGCCTCGGATTTACGAAAACTCTCAACGTTTGGGGTCGATACGTTGAAAACAATATTGGGCGCTGAAGTCGAAGTTTGCGCCTGAACGCCAAGCTTTCCATCGGTGCCACGCGACAGAGGCAATATCGCTTCAGCGCCGGCTTCGCCCATTAGGCCGGTCTGGTTGCCGGCCTGGAAATATGTCGGCGTGGCGACCACACCACCACTGGCAAAAGGAACAATGCCATTGGTGTTGACAACGCCTCCATTGGCAAAGATGGGTACGCCGCCGCCGCCGATCGAGGAAAATAATGAAGACATCGCGCCGGAGAGCACGCCTTCCAACGGTTTCAGCCCCTGGTTCAAGGCCATTGTGGCAAACTGCATGCCGATGGCTCGCAACGTGTCACTGAACGATTTTCCGCTGATTATGGCGTTTTGCAGGGTGCGGGTGATGCCAGCGGCGAAGCGATCCGATTGTTTGGAGAGATCCTCCATTGCATCCTTAAAGTGCGAGGTATCTGCATTCACAGGCACACAGACTTCTTCTGCTGGTATGGTCATCTCATCAACTCCGGTCTGGATATTTCTGCATCAAACGCACAAGGTCGCTACGCTCGGGCGGGCTTAGTGCACTGCCCGCGTTGGCACGCATTGCATGGTGTAATTCGCGCAGGGTCATCGACCAGAAGGATTGCGGGGAAAGTCGCAACTCGCCGAAGGCATACTGCATCACGCGGTCCCAGGGAAAAGCGACGGGTTCAGCCATCGCCGTTTGCAGCCACCGGGTTGCCAAATGTGGCGGTAAGCAATTCGCCAACTATTGTGGCATAGCCGGTCGCCCCACCTTCGGTTTGCATATCGGCCACGTCTTCATTCGATAAAACGTTGCCGGTACCGCGCAACCCCGCAGCGATGATCTTCAACATGTCTGAAGATGCCAACCGGCCGGAAGAAAACCGCTCGGCAAGGCTTGCAATATCGGTTGCGGCAAATGCCGCTTCTAACTCAGCCAATGCCCCAAGGGTCAGGCACAGATTATAATCCTTGCCATCCAGTCTGGCGGAAACCTCGCCGCGATGTCTGTTGACAATCATGGTGCAACCGTAAATGTGAGCGCACCGGCCGATTCTATGCCGATCTCATAGGTGACTTCTCCATTGTGACTGCCGGCATATTCAAGCGATGTCAGTTGGAACAGTCCTTCAATGGTGCCGAAGTCAGGAACAATCACCTGCCAGGGAACAATCAGCCCGTTGAAAAACATCTCGCGAATGTCGGCATCCGATGCGCCATCCTTGAAGATGCCGGAACCATTGATAGAGGCCCGCTGAACGCCACTGCCGGCTAACAATTCGCGCCAGCGCCCGGCGGATTCGTAGTCGGTGACATCAACACTCTCAGCGTTAAAGGCGATACGTCGCGAGCGCATTCCGGCGACCGTAACGAATGTGGAAGTTGAATTTCTGTCGACCTTCAACAGGAGGTCCTTGCCTTTTTGGGCAGTCATGGTTGGGTCCTTTCAAATTGAACAGAGCGTGGCAGACGGGCCGCTATCAGGGTTTCGGTTCAGTTACGGCGCGAAAGCGCATGACGCCGTGCAGGCGGCCAGAATTGGCATCGCGACGGGTCTCGGAATAGGTAAACCGCAAGTTGATGATATGATGATCCTGGCCACTGAATTGGGCATCGTGCAAGGAAACGCCGACCAGCCGCTGGATGTCGTAAACCTCCTCGCGGCCAGAGCGGCGTGACCAGATATGAACGGTGATCAGGTGCTCAGTACCGTCTTCGCTCGATGTACTCCAGTCAGTGCTCGTCGCCTGACCCAGCACAATATAGGGAAATGCCACCCTTTCAGGATGATGATCGAAGATCTTGGTGCCACCTAAAAGGGTCGTCAAATCGCCATTGGCAATCAGCGCCTCATAAATGGCTTTTTGCACATCGGCTGCCGGGTGCATCATGTGCTATCTCCCCGCAAGTTCGGGATTTCGAAGCCCAGTTCCGGCGTATCGAGCGTGCCGAACACGCGAGACCACAAGCCAGGCGCGGAAATCGAAATAGACCAGGTAGCCGGACCGGACCGGGTAACTTCGGCAACCAGATCCGGGTACTTGGACTTGTTGGCCTCGACAATGCGTTTAGCTATGTCCTGGCTGATCTGTTCGACTTGTTGGCTAAGTTCGCCGCCAGCGAGCGAGCGGTTCAGCGCGTTGGTAAGATCACTAAACGTGGTATCAATAGCCTTGTTCATCGACCTTCCTCCTCGGTGCGGCAAACGAGATAGCGGCCGGCCTCGTCAGGATCGTGCACGGTGATGATGTGAAAGGCGCGACTACCCTTGGTAAATCGCCAACCACTCGCCACATCGTCGCGATAGCGCAGCGAAATGCGGTGGGTGACACTCTCATTTGACTGCTGGGCAAGATTACGCATGGCAGCGCCCACCGGTTCAAGCGATGCCCAGATTGTTGTCACTTCGCTCCAGGTGATATCCACACCACCGCAACCATCCGCCGTCTCCACCGGTTGCTCCAACACCAACCGGTGCCGCAGCCGCCCTGCATCAAGAAACGTTGTCAACATCAAATTGCCCGCCTTTTCCAGGGCGAAATAAGTGCGGCAAAACCGGGTGGAATGGAAACCGGCTGTTGGCTGGGTGCAATGGCGCCGCGAAACTCGTACCAATGGGCGCTCAGCATGTGCAAGGCACGTTTCAATGCGTCCGGAACATCAATGCCGGTATCGCCATAACCGGCCACGAACTCGATTTCGATACCGTTCATGGCCTGCCCTGCCACAAGTGAAGTATGGCTTAGCAGCCTGGCCGGACGTGAGACATTATCAAGCAGATAATTATCCGCATCGATTAGCTGTGGTATGCCCTGTGCATCATAGACTGTGATCGATTGTATCGACTGAACCGGGTGACGGCCCGTGTTCAAATAGCGCGATGATGGCCAGCAGTCTTCGAATTGTCGCCAGGTCTGGGTAATGAAAACCAGCCCGGTTACCTTTTCGAGATATTGGCGGGCTGCGGCAATCAACTCACTAATCAACGCATCATCGTCAGAATGTTCGACACGCAGATGCGCTTTCGCATCGGCCAGGGTGATAGGCTCGACGGCGGGCTTGGTTATCAGGGCGAGGCTCATGAAATTGTCCTGCAAATAATTGGTTCGGATAGAAAACGGCCCCACACTTTCGCGTGGGGCCGTCCTTTCGGCACAGCTACGGGAGGGGAGCGATTACGCCGTGCCGAATTTCAACAATTTGATGGCGTCGAAATCCTGAACACCGCCACCAATCCGCTTGGTGGTGTAAAACAACACGTAGGGTTTGGCGGAATACGGGTCGCGCAATACGCGGACACCGGTGCGATCGACGATCAGATAGCCCCGGCGGAAATCGCCGTAAGCGATGGCCATGGCATCACTGGCAATATCGGGCATATCTTCTGCTTCGATCAGGGGGAAACCCATTAGCGAAGCGTTCATGCCAACGCCAGCCGGCGCCTGCCAAAGGTAATTACCGTCAGCATCTTTCAGCTTGCGGATTTCGGCCTGGGTCTTGCGGTTCATCACCCAGTGGGCGTTCTGCCGGTAACCGGCTTTCAGCGCATAGATCGTGTCAATCAACACGTCGGAAGCATCACTGGCCGGAAAATCACCGTCGACACCGGTCGGGTGATACCCAAGGTTGCCCCAGCTCCAACTCGTCTCCGCCACCGTTGTTTCGGTGAGAAAGCCCTTAGGCTTGTTGACACCATCACCGGTAATGAACGCCGTACCTTCCTGCTCGGCAAAGGCGGTCTCAACCTCCTCGGCGATCCAGGCATCAACATCAACCGCCGCATCTTCAAGCAGCGTCGGTGTTGCCGCCGGCATGGCGTAGAGTTCCATGGTCGGGAACTGAAGTTCGGCAAGGCTTGGCGAGGTGGTTTCGGGCCGCGCGGCCGTTTCGGCAACCCAGCCAACAGCCGGTCCGGTCTGGGCAAAGGGCTTTTTATAGATTGACGCCGACACCTGCCGCACACCGGCAATCGAACGGATTGGCGAAATCAACGCCAGACGCCTGCCGATCTCTGACGCCGTTTCATCGGGCACAAGATAGCCACCATCGGGATCAGAACCATAGGACAAGGCCTTTTCCTCAAGCTGGCGCAGGTTGCCTTCGTCACCGCTGCGAATATAGCTTGCAAAGCCTGCCTTGTGTTCCAGTTGGGCCGGGCTAGTGACAAGCCCTGAACCCAAAACCGGGCGTTGTTGTTTCAACATCAAATGATCGAGATGGCGCTTTTGCTCATCGACGGCAGAGTTGATGCGGTTGACCTTGTCGACCGTCACCACATCTGCTGAAAGGCGCTTTTCGATCTGTCCGAGACGTTCGTCATTAGCGTCACGGAATGCTTCGAAACCGTCCTTGAACTCGTCAAAGGCGTCCGCGACGTCGGAAGAATAGGCTTTTACTTCCGGAGCGATTTTCTGGGTGTCCATTTTTCAATGTCTCCTTGGATTGACTGATTGGGCGGCCTGTCTGATCCTTTTGGCCAGGGCCGCTGATGAAATGCTGGCAGCGTCTTGCTTGCTGGCGATAGTTGCAAAGCCCTTGGCGATAACTGACTTCGCCTGACTTCTGGTCAGCCCCGCATCCCGCGTGAGCCAACGTTCGAATTCCCGCACCGTGGGCAACCGCCCGTCGGCCCGCTTAACCTGCGAAACCCGCGCCTGGGGCAACATGGGAAATGTCACCACCGAGATTTCCCAAAGATCGGCTTCGACAATTTCACGAATGCCGGATTTCCTGTCTCGGTTGCTTATTTTGGTCTTGAAGCCGATAGAAAGACCATCAAGCGCGCCAGAGCGCATGAGGTTCAACACTTCAGCGCCATTGGAGACATCCTTGATGATCCTGCCACGCACCCAAAGGCCGCGGTCGTCTTCGCGCAGTTCCTCCCAAACACCAATCGGCTTATCTGGATTGTGCTGGAATAACATGCGAATGCCGCTGGCCTTTCTTTCGCGGATAGAGCGCTCAAATGCGCCCTTCAATACCCGGTCGTTGCCAAGATCGGTCTGGCCGAACAGACTTGCATATCCTGAGAATACACCGTCCTTCGTCACTTCATTGATCGGTGCGGTTGAGAATTTGCACTCCCGGCCGACTAGGACAGCATTTGTTGTACCGGTCATTTGCGGTTGCTCCTGTTGTTTTCGCTCGCATCGGAACGAGAGGGGGAAGACAGCCGATACTGGCTCGAAATCCGCGCGATCATGCCAAGCCCCCACCATGAAAACAGCGATGCGGCGGCAGCACCCATGAGAGAAACCTCAATCGGTGACAGCATGTGCGCCACACCCAGGGACGTAGAGATTTTGACCCCGGCCGTGGCGCCAAATACCAGGCCGGTGACAAGGCCGACACAAAGCCGCAAAGCAGCCTCCCGCCTGCCCTTCGGCAGCATATAGGCGATTGAGATCGCCGAGCCGGCCAGCGCGCCCGCCCCCTTGGCTGACCAGATATAGGCGGCCTGGCTAAAATCACTCATCGGCGTTTTCCCTGCCCTGTTTGTGGGCCGGGCGCTGGCGTGGGCTGTAACCCGCCGCCTGGCGTTTTTCGTTGTCATCGAGGAAATCGGCACTGTTGATGCGCTGCCACAGCGCCTCACGCTCCGGCGACAGGCCATCAATCCGGTCAGCATCAAATGACAGGCGGAATGGTTCGTTCAAATGGCCCGAAAACCAATGGCCCAGAGAATCGTAACTACGCAGCACCAGCGGCATCACCGTCTGCCGCCAAAATGCCCGATTGGCCTCGCGATAGTTGGCATAGGTATTATCGCCGGGAATGCCCAAGAGCATTGGCGGCACACCAAAGGCAAGGGCAATGTCACGCGCCGCACCATTGCGGGCCTGCATGAAATCCATGTCGCGCGGGCTGTAACTCATCGCCTTCCAGTCCAGCCCGCCCTCAAGCAGAAGTGGCCGACCAGCCTTTTGGGCGCCGGCATAGCCCTCCTCTAGTTCCCGTTTTAACCGGTCGAATTGTTCGTCTGACAGGTTCGCGCCATCGTTCGACGAATAGATAAGCGCGCCAGAGGGTCGGGCAGAATTGTCGAGCAGCGATTTGTTCCACTGGCTGGCGGCATTATGCACATCGAGTGCCATTAGCGCCGCCTGCAATGGTGGAAAGCCGTGTTGGTCATCCAGCGGATGGAACAGGCTGAAATGCAACACCGACGTGTTACCACGGTCATCCGCCAGATGACGGATAGTTTTGCGATTGGCGGTATATTCATAGCCCGATGGCCAGCCATGGGCGTCGACCAGCACTTTCACCCGATCAGGGCGCAGGGCATGGAGCTCACGCGGATTATCGCCAAGCTTGACCATTTCCACATAGGCGTTGCCGGAAACCAGCAGATGACCGTAAATAGTCTCCATGAAGGTCTTGCCCGACTGGCGCGTATTGGGCCGGTTCAACAAGGTCAGCAGATCATGCTCATCAAGCGCCTGATCGCCGCGATAAAGTATCGGATCGGCGGTGGCAGCAGCCTCAGAAATCATCCGCACACACCGGTTTACCACCGGATTGCGCATATAGCCGACGCGGGAAAGCGTAGCATAATCTCCCGCCGACCAGGCGGCGCGTGATTGGGCATGAAAGGCGAACATCGCCCCACCGGCATAGCTCTTTTTTTCCGTCGGTGCTGCCTGGTTAAAGGCAAACGGCAGGCTTGAGCGCACCCAGGCGGTGAGCCCTGAAGTTTTTGTCATGGTTTAATCCTGTTGTTTGATCAGGCGGTGCGGATTCGCGGTTGACCGGGCTGGTTGAGCAATAGATAGCTAAGCGCCCAAACCAGTGCATCGAGCCGGTCTGGAGAACGCCCCGAGGACAGACCATTTGGTCCAAAATCGCACATTTGATCCTCCAGTTCTGCAAAACACCCGGCATGGCGAACCTTGCCCTGCTCATAAAGAGCCGCCACCGGCTCGGCCCGCAGCCACTTGCCTCTTGTTGCCCGCACCTGATGGACCGGCAGCAGCGCATCAAACGAGCGCAAAATGGTTTCGACCATATCGCCACCCTGATTGACTTCAGCTACAATGCAATCGGCGCTCCAACCGTGATAGGCGTTGATTGCGGCTTTGGCCCATTTTGACGGTGATGCAGCCGCAACCGTTGCATCTTCCAGCACGATCGCCCTGTTTTCCTCACCAATACCGGCAACGACAATGCCGCAAGCATCCGATTTGGCATGGGCAGTGACGGGCGGATCGACCGCAACAACTATGCGCCGCAGACGCGGTAAAACGGTATCGCGAATTCTCTCCAGTTGCTGTCGTTTCCATAGGGCATCGACACGGTCTTCGATCAATTCGCCTTCCAATTCCTGGCGGCCAAGCCTGGTACCGGCATATTCGCCAACCACGCGCTCTAAAAACCCCGAGGCCAGGTTTGCTTCGTTGTCCCTTGTGGCCGACCGGCTAATTAAGGTGCGGCCATCTGCAACCAGCTTTTTTATCAGCGCAATCGGCCGCGGTGTCGTGGTTATAACCTGGCGAGGATAGTCTCCAAGCCGAAGGGCGAATTGCAGCATATTCCAGGTTTCCTCCGCGTTGTTCCACTTGGCCAGTTCGTCGCACCATGCAGCACCAAATTGCGGACCGCGTAAACCGTCCGGCTCTTCTGACGTAAAAACCTGGGCAATAGCACCATTCGGCCAGACAACCTGCCGTTTCGAACTGATCCAGTTAGGCCGCTCCCGGCCGGGGTGAACCGCCAGAATGCCGGATTCACCCTCAATCATCACGTCGCGAACAGCCGCATAGGTTTCGCCAACCAGCGCCACGCGGCCAACCGGCTTGACGGCAAACATCGGATCACCCGCAACAATGCCACGGACCCACTCGGCACCGGCGCGGGTTTTACCAGCCCCTCTTCCGCCCAGCAGCAGCCAATTTGTCCAGACCCCGGGAACAGCATATTGCTTGTGTCCGGCACGCAACGGCCAAAGATAATGAAGCGCTTTGATTTCCCCGTCAGTCAATCTCTCCAGATATTGCCGGATCAACTTCCTCCCCGCCAATCGAGACAAGAAATGCCTCAACATCCTGGCGGAGCGCCAATACGTCTTCACCACTGTTTCCGGCTGCATCCGTGTCCATTTCCTGTCTTTGATCGGCATTTTGCCTGAGCTGTAGGTCAACTTGCAGCGATTTGTTCAACGCAGTGATAATTGAGGTCAACGTGCGCAAGTGTTTTTCGGCTTCCGGCATCAACATGCCGTTCTCGTCCAGTTCGCTCAGCCGCCCGTTCGCCTGACCGGCAAAACGGCTGATCAAACCGATCGTGTGTTTGTAGCTATAGGCATCCTCGCCGTTGCGAGACCAATTGTCTTTTTCTGCCCGATTAGCGATTGTCGACGACTGTTTGTCGCCAGCAACGGCCAAAACCTCCAGCGGAATGCCGTGCGTCTCATACAGTTCGCGCAACACCGCCCAACGTTCACTTGAACTGTAGTTCATATTCAGTGGCCTGATTTTTAAAGAGATCAATGATAGGTCGGACTGGGATCCATATTCAAGTGATGGAGCGGCAGAAGCGGATTTTCCCGACACCTCTTCGACTGTAGCAAATGTATACCCCAACAGCGTTTCGGTGTCAAGGATTATTTTCTTATAAACTGGTATTAATTCCTATTTACTGAATTTGAAAGGCTTTATCTCATGTTCCCCCGGCCAACTTGCCAGATGGTCCTCCAACTCCTCCGGAGCGATACCGTTTTCAGAGATAACACGACCTTTGATGCTTGCGCCCGCATTTGTCACCGTCGCCGGATCGCCACTAACAAGCGGATGCCAGTCAGGCAGATCTTTTCCTTCATTGAGCAGCCGGTAGGCACAAGTCGGCGGTAACCAGTTGTATTGTCTCACACCTTTCGGCGTCAATTGCAGGCAATCGGCAACCAATTCAAAGCGCTGGACATAATTGCGGCAACGGCAGGTTTCCTCATCAAGCTGATTGCAAACCACATTGGTCCAGAAGATTTCACCGGTATCCCAGTCCTCAAGCTTATTAAGGCAACACCGCGCGCAGCCATCGCAAAGCGATTCCCACTCTGTCATGGACATCTCGGCCAGGGTTTTTGTCTGCCAGAATGGTGGTGAAGAAATGGATTTGATGCTCATTTTGATTTGGCCGTCCCTTGATATATGCATCACCTTCTTGATAAAGAACTGTGAATCCGGATTTGCAAGTAGTAATTTGACAGAATAGATTGAACGCCCAACAATCGTCAAAGCGGGCTGGTAGCGTTGGTCAACCGAAAGAGGGAATACCTAGGTGAGCGATCCGTTCATTCAGGACCGAAAGAGCAGGGGTTGGTCCCGGCTGATGGCCGTCGATTCATGGATCGATTCGTCACTTTACCAACTGTTTGCCTCCGCCAGCGATTGGTGGGAATCAATCACCATCATATTTCGTCGATTTCGCGTTTACGGATTCAATAAATTCCTGGTGGAAATGTCCTGTGAAGGGCTAACGCTTGCACTGGCAGGGTTAATATTGTTATTGGCGCTGGCGCAGCCGGCTTTTGAGGCGTCGGAGAAGGATTGGCGTGCCCAAAGCGATTATTCGGTGACGTTTCTAGATCGGTTTGGTACAGAAATTGGCCGGCGGGGAATTTTGCACAAGGAAGCCGAACCCGTAGATGCTCTGCCGGATCACTTCATCAAGGCCGTGTTGGCGACAGAGGATCGGCGGTTTTTCGACCATTTTGGCATAGATTTTCTCGGCTTGACCAGGGCAATGGTGGAAAACGCGCGGGCCAATTCTGTCGTTCAGGGGGGCAGCACAATTACCCAGCAATTGGCCAAGAACCTCTTCTTGACCAACGAAAGGACGCTAGAGCGCAAAATCAAAGAGGCATTTTTATCGCTTTGGCTGGAGGTCAACCTGACCAAAAAGGAAATCCTCAAACTGTATCTTGACCGGGCCTATATGGGTGGTGGCGCTTTTGGTGCAGCAGCGGCAGCCGATTTTTATTTCGACAAGAATATCAAAGACGTTACGCTGGCGGAAGGGGCTATGCTTGCCGGCCTCTACAAGGCGCCGACGAAATATGCCCCCCACATCAATTTACCGGCAGCGCGCGCCCGGGCCAACGATGTTCTCACTAACCTGGTTCAGGCTAATTTCCTGACAGAGGGCCAGGTCGTCTCCGCCCGCCGCAACCCGGCCAGCGTTGTTGAAAGAGACAGTAAAGATTCTCCCGACTATTTTCTTGACTGGGCATTCGCTGAAACCAAGCGACTTTCAGAACGGTTTACTACCCATACCCTGTTGGTTAGAACCACGTTCGATCCTGGAATTCAAAGCGCCGCCGATGATGCGGTGATTTCAAACTTGCGTCAATCTGGCGAGGATTTCGGTGTTTCACAAGCGGCGCTGGTGGTGATCGAGCGGGGTGGTGGCGTCCGCGGCATCGTCGGGGGACGGGATTATGGTATCAGCCAGTTCAACCGGGCAACCCGCGCCTATCGTCAACCCGGCTCATCTTTCAAGCCGTTTGTCTACACCACCGCAATGCGCAACGGATACACGCCGAAATCGGTGATAGCCGATGCGCCGATAACCATTCGCGGCTGGTCCCCACGCAATTACAATGGACGGTATGCCGGTAAGATGAACCTGACCAGAGCGCTGGTAAAGTCGATCAACACAATTCCGGTTCGGCTTGGTGCCCAGATGGGCCGCAAGAAAATCGTCGAGACCGCACATTTGATGGGTATCGAGTCACCGCTTCTCGCCAATCCCTCCATGCCGCTTGGTTCAAATGACTTGACCGTTATGGAGATGGCGACTGCTTATGGTGTATTCATGTCCGGCGGTTACCAAACCGGGCGGCACGGCATCGTTCAAATTTCTGACACTATCGGTAACGTGCTTTATAATCACTCCAGCGATGCACCTAAGCCGGAAAAAATTATCGAAGATGAAGCCATCGCCGCGATGAATTTGATGCTTTCCCAGGTGCCCGAATGGGGGACGGGACGCCGGGCTGCTTTGGATGGCATAAAATCTGCCGGAAAAACTGGAACCACTTCGGCCTATAAAGATGCCTGGTTTGTCGGCTATACCGGCAACTACGTTGCGGCGATTTGGTTTGGTAATGACAATTACCAGCCAACCCGCAGACTAACCGGTGGTCGGCTTCCGGCAATGACCTGGAAACGGCTGATGACCTATGCCCATCAAAACATCGAGATCAAACCCATTCCTCTGTTGGAAAATCAACAAGTGCCAAATGCAAAAAAAGCTATTGCAAAGAAAAAGGGTGGGGATGCAGGCGCCGACGCATTGACATTGGCGATTAGACAAAAACCGCTGCCTGAGTCAACCAATGCGGTATTAATGGATATCGAAAAGTCGATCCGGCGGGCAAAAAGGCTTGATTTACCCACCCCTCCGGCGCATGCAAAACTCGAACAGAAATCGTCATCCGGCGAAAAGGCACGTCAATAGGATGGTTGTTTTGACCGGAAGAGACAACAGTTGCCGATTCTCCTCACTTTCCGATGATGATTGAAACAGATGCGATTCTTGGCCAACTTGCTGATTATCTTAACAATTGGTCTGGCGGGTGGAGGTTTCTCTGCCAAATGGGCGGTTGAATCCGAACACGGGTTTGGCGCCGTCATTATCGATGGATGGATATCTCGACCATTAGCTGGCAGCGTCGATGCAGACCCCTACACCAAGGCCTGGGTCGCCCGGGAAGGCATTGTACCCCTCGGCGCTGCCGAAGGCTTGGCTTTCCAATTGATGCAAGATAACTCGGGAAATCCCCTGCGACGCGAATGTCACTACACGCTTTCAGGCACAACACCACCGGCGAGATTTTGGACATTGTCTGCTCAGGACGAAAAGCGGCGTACCATTAAATCGGGCAATGGCGGCACGGGCGCATTTTTTTCACAAACATTGCTCCGCTCTCAAGACGGCTCTTTTGCCATTGACATCAGCAGCCAGCCGGCTTCCGGCAACTGGATGACTATCACCGGTTCGGGGCAAATGCGGCTCGTATTGAGACTGTACGACACTCCCATAACCGGCAGCGCCGGTCTGGTTGAACCAGTAATGCCGCGGCTTGTTACGAAAGCCTGCCAGTCATGAAGCGGATGATTTACAATATCGTCATCGGCCTCGTTCTCGCCGGAATAGTGCACATTTCGATAGTCTTGCTGATCCCATCACAGGCCTCAATGGATGCCTGGAGTAAGCTTGAATCCACCGGTCCGTCGTGGAAATTTCACCGCGTTACCTCATCGGCGAACAATGAAAATCAGCTTTTGTCGTCGATCGACCCGCTATTCCAAATCGCCGCCTGTCGGTTTTCGCTGCAAGAAGCACCACTCAAGGTGCATGGGCTGGAAAAACTGCCCTTTTGGTCGGTGGCCGTATTCGACCGCCTTGGCAAGAATGTATACAGCTTCAACAATCGTACGGCGATAAAACAGAAACTGAACCTATTGGTGGTAAATCCGGTTCAAATGGCCATTCTTCGTCAGGATCCTCCTGATGATGTCAAGGAAGCGATTGTCGTGGAAAGTGATATCGGCATTGGGTTCGTTCTGCTCAGAGCGCTGCAGTCAGATTTAACCTGGGCGCCGGCGGTTGACCAATTTCTCAAGCAAACCAGTTGCCAGAAATTTGAACTTTAGCGACCGGCCCGAAGGTCCAGGTGACCCCGACCAGTTTTGTGACCGACAGCGCACTACCGGGCTGTGATTTCAGTGAAATGTGTGCCATGGTTAACAAAATCCTTACACTCTTGATCAAAGATCGCCGAAGACAATGCAGGCGTTCGGAAAATCATGACTCAAAGCCAAAACCGCCAGACCAGCTTCAGCCGCCTGGCAACTGGCCAGAGTTCTACTCGGCGTACAGATATATTGCTGGCTGCAACAGACGCATTTTGTGCCGCCGAGCGGCCGGAGAAAACCCAATCAGAACAATTCAGAGAGCTGTTCTATTCTCTTATCTCGCAGACAGACGAGATCAGCAAGAGATTGATTTCAATGGCCTTGGCGCGACACGAACATACGCCGAGACAGGTGCTGTTATATTTGTCGCTCGAATCGGCGGCAATTGCAGCGCCGGTGCTGGCCTATTCCTCATGCCTGTCCCAGTTTGACCTGTTGCAAATTATCAACAAAACGTCGGATTTACATCACCGTGTTATCGCCAATCGCCGCGATCTTGGTCAAACGGTGATCAATAAACTCATCGAGCTTGATGACAAATTGGTTATGCGAAAACTCCGGCAGAACCCCACAATAGATATAGCAGATTCAGTCGAGCCAATAGCGTCAGCAAACGGTATCGTGGACCAGTGGAATATCAAAATAACGCCACCCCCGCAATTAGAACAAAATTCGGGCCAGCCAGCTTCTCCCGAAGCCATCCCCTCAGCCACACAAGAACCGAAAGTATCACAAGTTCACGATGAGACGCAGCTTCACACAAACAGGTTGCCAGCGCCCGCTGCGGTGTCGAGCCCGGTTAATCCGATGGCCCGGTCAAAAGCTAAAAACGCGATGGATGAATTGGTAGATTTGGCAAACAGGGGCAAGAAGCTGGGATCCCTCGAAGACCTGCTCGAGGATTTACCCTCGCCGAAAAAAGTGGACTTTGCAGCTACACTGCTTGATGCGACTGTTCGAAGGAGCCGGCAGGATCAGGTTATCGCCATCGAGCAGGAATTTGTTATTTCCAATTCTACCGCTGCCGCCATCTTCGACGATCAAAGCGGCGACACGCTTGCAGTGACGCTTAAGGCGGTCGATCTCGATCCTCAGAACGCCCTCCAGATTATTGCACTATCGATTTCGAATGTCGGTTTGTCGCAGACCAATACACAAAGAACTGCGAAGATCTATCAGGCGCTAAACCAGCAGGTCTGCCTTCAAACTGTCCATTCCTGGAGGCAATTGAACAAATCTCAAAACACCAAGTACCAGCCGGTAACCCAAGATACAGGCGATGTTGCTGAAACCAAACAAGTAGCGCCCAAACAGCAGCCAATGTGGCAACGCGAGGAAGTCAAATCATTCGGGAACTGATACCAAGGGAAGCTATTTGGAGGGCAAAAATCCGGCCGGTCATTCAGCAGCGATATCGAGAAATGATCGACCATGGCGGTCTTCATTTTCGACGATCCAAAGATCGGAATCAAATTTTTCTTCCCGCTGCATCCTTGCGAGCAATACCGATTCTTCTTGCCGTGAAATCAGTTCACTGAACAATCGATGCCACCGGCCATCATTGTTCATCAACGACTGCGGTGCCGGACCATATAGCGAGTATTGACCGTTGAGATGGTTCAAAATGATAAAAATAGCGCCGGCACTTTCCGCGCCGCGTTTGACAACACATCCATAATTGCCCTCGGCAGCGATACGCCGGACATAGGCGTCGACCCAAAGTCGTGACGTTACCCGCGTCATAGAGAGTGCCCCGAAAATATGCTCCCGAAACCGGTTGTCATTTTCGGCGAGCCTTACTAACCTTGCTCAACCGCGCCAACCGCTTTAAGTTTTTCCAGGAGTTTTGCACTGGCCTCGCCGGTGATGCGAAGACCATAATCGAGTTCAAACCGTTTGATTGCATTGGACGTTTGCTGACCCATGACGCCGTCAATTATCACATCGTCATAGCCATAGTTTCGCAAACCAGCCTGGATCGTTGACACTAGTTTCTGTGCCGACGATGGACGGGGAACTTTGCTCACCCCATTTTCAATTGGCATCGGCGTTGTCAACACAGCAGTTTCTGCAGAGGTTGACAGCAAGATATGAGATAGCAGCCTGGCACTAACCTCTCCGGATGCATTCAATCCGGCATTTTTTTGATATGCCACTATTGCTGCGCGGGTTTTTGATCCGTAAAGACCATCGATTTTGCCCTGGTAAATTTCTTTGTCCGCCAGAACACCTTGTATCTCGCGGGTCAACTCATCAGGCTGAACGGCAACCGGTGAACTAACCTGGAAGTTGCTGATGCGGCTAGCCAGCCGCCGGTCAGACGATTTGCCTGAGGTGTCCTCAACGTCGAGAAACGCGCTTCTGGTTGAAAACAGCGGTGACGGGTGTTTTACTGACTGATACCACACAGCATTGATGGTTATCAGTGAAGTCACTACCATAATAGCGGTTGCGCCACCTGCTAATGCCGGGTTTTTTTGGATGACACCGGCGACCGGCCGCAAGGCACCGGAGTGAGGCAGATTATCGCGAGATTGCCGAAACAAGCGCATGCTCTTTGCTCCTCGATTTGTGTGTCGCTACTGATTTTGGCGATTGATGCAGATGTACCAGTGTGCGTTTTTCATCGGCCGGAACCGGCCTTGATTTTTTCTCTTCCATTGGCAATCGGACAAATACACAAGTGCCCTCACCCGGGCTGCTTTGAATTTCAAGCGAGCCACCATGAAGTTCAGTCAGGCCTTTGACCAGGAAGAGGCCCAGACCGGTGCCTTCATATTTTCGCGTATTCTCATTATCAATCTGGTAAAACGGCTGACCAATCGTCAAAAGATCATCTTCCGAAATGCCGATACCACAATCCTTTACAAATATTTCCATGTCCTGTTTCTTGATGCAGGCACCGATTTCCACGATACCGCCGGCATCAGAGAACTTGACAGCGTTTGATATGAGATTGATCAATATCTGTTTGCAGGCTCGTTGGTCGGCATCTAGTGCGGGCAAATCATCCGGCAATGATGTCCGTATTTCAACGTCGTTTTCCATTGCCTGTGGCTCGAACATAGCAACTGTGCCCAACACCAGTTGCGTCAAATCGAACATCTCTGGCAGGATTCGGTATTTGCCGGCTTCGATTTTTGAAATATCGAGAATATCATTCACCAGGTTAAGCAAATGATGGCCCGATTGGTTGATAAGATCGACATATTCAGCGTGTTTTTTGTATGCGAGTTTACCGAACAACTCCTGCTTCAGGATGTCGGAAAATCCTATGATGGCGTTTAGCGGGGTGCGTAACTCGTGCGAGATGCTGGCCAGGAAGCGGTTCTTGGCTTCGTTCGATTTTTCAGCGTCCTCCTGCTGCCGCTTCAACAAATCCTCGGCATTTTTGATTGCCGTAATATCAACCATATCGGCATTTATTCTAAAGGATCCGGTCTCGGTATCGCGATATCTCCTGCACCGCATTTCAAGCCATTTAACAAGGCTTTTGTCCTCACCCTTTAATATATGAACCCGAAAGACAGCCTTTATTTCCTCATCACTGTCTTGTGCATCGCCAAAAGCGCTAAGGTAGACAACACGGTCATGTAAATGAACCCTTTCGAGCAGACCCTTGCCTTGGAGTTCTGTTGCTGTGCAACCGAGCAATGAAGCCATCGCAGAAGAGGCGTGTATGGTATCACCATTGATGGAATGTCTGGAAACCGGATCGGGCAAATCATCTTCTTTCACCTCTCCTGGTTGCCGCCCGTCATCGGTGTCCCATTCATCAAGACTGGTTCGTTGCTCCAACCTAAATGCCAGGATGCCACCATAGACTAGACCCAGCACAAGGGTGAACCAGGTGATGGTGTTGCTTAGTCCGGCCGGCGGCTTAACTATCATTTCAGGTAGCATGTACGACACAAGCAAGACGGCGGTCAGCCCGGCAATCGCTGCAAACATTCCCGTTAAAGCCGGTTTGCGCCCGGAAAATATGGCAGCTTCCATTGGCAAAATACAAAACCATAATGCGATGGCCGAATTTGCTCCACCTGTCATTATACAGGCCCATGCGATAAATATGCTGGTGATTGCCAGCGAAACCCCGACACCCAAGTCGAGCCGGCCTGTTGTGGACACCAATGCCGCAAGCATCATCGGCGCGATCAGCCACACAAAGACTGCCGCTTCAAGCAAGGAAACACCCTGATTCACCGCCAACCACATAGGAAAAAACACGATTGCAACAAGTCCGCCCGCCAAATGCGCGGCGATAAAGGTCGCGTGCCCCCGCACGGCGTCATTTCCCTTGACCGAGGAGTGGACCCAACGGCGGGTTATGTCTGATAATAGTTGATGTTTAAACACGGTACGCAACACCCAAACTCTCACGCGGCGACACGTGCAAGTTCTCACAGCAGTTTTAATGGATGCCTAAGAGCGGCTAAATAATGGGACAATTCAACGCTATTCAGCCAATATCTGCCGCTGAGTGGGCGAATTTGAAAATCATGGTGAACAAACGGTTTCACCTCGAAATCTGTCTCAATCTAACAGCAACGGGCGTGCGTCGGCAAATCTGCCACAGCCAGTCCGCTATCACTTGAAATTTCTGAATCACCCTAAATCACTGAAATTATTGTGGTACTTCTCGATAATTAAACTTTGATACAATCTTTCATCAGATTTAGCTAAACGATGAAACTGAATTTTCTCAACTGTGAGACATTATTGCTGCGAATTGGGGAATACTAGGAAAGGCGAGCTGCATGTTTCTCGTCAGGACAGCTTTTTGGTTATCTGTGGTCATTGTTCTACTGCCGGCGGGCAGCGAGGAAGAACATACGGGCGTTAAGGCTGTCGGTGCGGCCGAAGCGTTAAGCGCTGCACAAACCACATTCGATGATTTTTCGGGTTTCTGCCAGCGAAACGAAAATGCCTGCAAAACCGGCAGCGTCGCTTTGTCAGCATTTGGACAAAAGGCCCGCTATGGTGCCCGCATGGTTTACGAATATCTCGACGACAAGTTTGGCGACGAAGATAACACCAAGACGATAGATGAACCCACCGAATCCTGATCAGCAATGATCAAAAAGGAGATGGTGGATTTGGGTGTCTTTGTCTGAAATACCCCGATTTGCCTGTTTCAACACCACTTGGATGTGCCTATATGGTCGGTGATAACATCTCCGGGGAAACCAATGACGACTTCGACACAGGCATCCATTGATGAAATTCTGGAGAACTTTTCCTTTCTTGATGATTGGGATGATCGCTATCGCTATCTAATTGAATTGGGAAAGACGCTTGAACCCCTTTCCGGGCCTGAGCATAACGCCGACAACAAGGTGAATGGTTGTGTCAGCCAGGTGTGGATCGTTTGCAATATAGAATCGGGCGAAAACCCGACTATACATTTCACCGGCGATTCTGACGCCCATATTGTTCGCGGTCTGGTGGCCATCGCGCTGGCGCTGTTTTCGGGCCGCCGGGCCGATGAAATTTTCGCCACCGACGCCCTGTCGGTTTTTGCGGAGATCGGATTGGACGAGCATTTAACTCCACAGCGCTCTAATGGTCTGCGTTCCATGATTGATCGCATCAAACTATATGCCGCCAACGCTGGATGAAACCCAGTTTTGGCGTTTTGTATTTTTGTATTCTTGAAGACGGCAGACGAAAAACCGGTCACTGATGAGCAACAGGTGCAGGGCGGCAATCCGATTTATGCTGTTGGCGCAACCGGTCATGGTTTTCGCTCTTGTAATCGGTGCCATAGTATCGCGCCAAAATTGAAAGCCCGGTCTTCAGCATCAGCTTGGCAGAACGTGGCGGCCATTGACGTTCTCGCTCAACCTGTTCCAACCCCTTGAGGAAACAGCAAATATCCAACAATACGCCGCTAAATTCCGGGCCAACCGTGGCAAGCGCATTTTCCAGTCTAATCCGCGCAGCCAATGCTGCGTCGCTCAGATCACTAAT
Source organism: Rhizobiaceae bacterium (assembly GCA_965248135.1). Taxonomy (GTDB): domain Bacteria; phylum Pseudomonadota; class Alphaproteobacteria; order Rhizobiales; family Rhizobiaceae; genus SZUA-100. The sequence continues at coordinate 59,853 of CBDFIN010000011.1, forward strand.
ACCACTTGCTGAAGAGCCGCTTTGTCCACTGGTGAAAGTACTCCAGTTTGAAGTCACCGATGGCGTTAACTGTCCCCTGGTAAAATCCGCTCGCAATCTCTCGCCAGCTTGAAAACAGGTCTCGTCAAGGTAATGGTTACCGGCACGATCCTTACGGTAGTGAAGCCGCATCAGGGGAGATTCCGCCATATTGGCCGATTTACGGGAAATTGCACCGTTTTCGTTCACCACAATAGCACCGTCGAGCCGATGCTGGGATTGGAACTCATCCACCTGGGCCAGGCAACGGCGCAAATGCATAAGTCCGGCTTCGGTCGCTGCCCATTTCTTACCCGCCTTGTGAAGAAGCCCGTCGCTCTCAAGTCGGTCAAGATCACGGCGTAACACCATTACGCCCTTGTTGCCCGATACGGCTAACCGTATTGTTTTTCTACCGAACTCATCTATTCGGTTGGTTTCAATTGCTGGAACACGGCACACTTTTAATATCTTGATGCGTAACGATCGCGCGGTTCTTCGTGAACTACTCATTGATTGTGTCCAATGAATCGCTGGGACAGTATTTCCTGGATTTCAAATGAAGGAGGAAGTGCAAAGTCTATCAGCGCCTCCATCCGCAGGATATACTGGTCTGTACCGGCATCATCCCGGCTCTCCTCAATCAAGCGGCAGGCATGGGCAACGGTGCTTCGGTCGCGTTGGAAATAAGCCCCAACCTGGGCGTACGAAATGCCAAATTTGGTGTGCGCCAGATACATGGCAATTTGTCTGGCGAATGCAATATCGGGAGATGACCTGGTCAACGCCGTCAATTCCTTGGCGGGATGATTGGTTACCGCGCTCAAGGTTGCTATTGAAAGCCCGCAGGCATAGTTCATTGTGGCCCTTTCCAGTTCATTTTCGGGCAAGATTCGACCAACACCTTTAAGTTGTGTTGACTTGTCCCGACTTCGACGATGGCGTTTTCGACCACCAATCGTGGTGACTTGCCTTGATTGGCTTAGAAATGGCTCGGTTTTCATTTGATAATCACTCTAATAGGTTTTTATTCCTACTTCTAGCGCGAATTTATCCAACTGCGGATAGCATGTATCGCAGATCAATTTTACATTCCTGATATTGCATTTCCTAATATTGAAAATATCTGTTTGTTTTCAGTGATTAATGATTATAGGTCGAAGTGATTAGCAAAATTTTTGAAGTACCGCGGGGATATTCCTTGCGCAAGATATCCAACACTAGTTCAGAAAATTGAAGTGCACTGGTAGATGCCGAGTGTCGCGAAATGCTTAAATTGCCGCCCGAAATCAATTCTTCTCGTCGGCCGCGCGCGATATTGTCGCCGATGGTGATTTGAAATTTTCAACTTATAGTAGTATTCGAGAAACATATAAGTACACTGGCACAGACCGAGCCGCTCACCCAAGTCGGTTTTTCAAAATGCCAAATGATATGGCATGATTACTTTAAAGTGATCATGGCTCATCAGGAGCGTATAGCGACCGGCGCCTTTGTGCCGCCCCACGAAGGCCCGGGCACCGCCCGGATTGGCCGTGAGCGAAGAGTGTACGGGTCGAACTATTTTGAAGGTGTCCAGCTATAAGAAACATACTCGCAAAGACCTGACGGTATTGGCGGAGATGAATTTCAAGCGCTTTTTGAGGAAAATCGTTCAGATTTAGACGTGAAATCGCCGGTAGGGCAATCCCTTTCAAGATTTCATAGCGGCATGCCGGGCGATTTTTGCCATATCCTGCCGGGCGCGGCGCATTTTGCGCCCAAATAGGTTGAAAGTGGGGGGCGACACCACGGCGGGTCTTTCGCCTGTTTAGCCACAAAATGCGCTTCGCGCCACATCCAAAACCTGATGCTCAACAAACCCTGGTGAATGAATTTGACATTTGGTATCCAAGTGCAGCTTCGTTCATATTCATTTGTCAAATTAGAAATTTTCACTAGATTCAATATCTTGCTAGTGGTTCTTTTGATTCCAGCATTTACGAATAAGGGTGCTGCACAGGGATAAAAATGTTGGTACAGAACCACTCGCATTCCAAATTGTAATTCGGATATTCATGTCTTAAGAAATATATCTCGGTTGATTAGGCGAGATGGAGTCACTTTCTCCATCCCGCCAAATCAACGTCGGAAACTGCAAGTGGGAGACCGCCCCTTTGTTGATCAATTCATTAACGCGATTTGCGCCGTTTCTTGCCCAATCCCATTTGCTTTGCAAGGTCTGACCGCGCTTTTGCATAAGCTGGTGCAACCATGGGATAATCGGGAGAAAGGCCCCATTTCTCGCGGTACTGGTCGGGCGACAGATCGTAGTGAGTCTTCAGATGACGTTTTAGGGATTTAAACGGCTTGCCATCTTCCAAACATATCAGGTGCTCGTGGCCTAGCGATTTCTTGATTGAAACTGCAGGTTTCGGCTTTTCGGCCTTGACGGGGGCCAATGATGTCCCTGCCACGGCGCCCAGCGCGCTGTAGACATCGCCAATGATATTTGACAGATCATTAGCGCTCACTGGGTTGTTGCCGACATAGGCCGATACAATATCAGTGGTAAGATCAAGCAATACGTCTTCGGTCATTTCCGCACCATTGGTGTTTTCTGCATTATCCATTACTTAACTCCAGTTTGTTGGCCAACTTTGATGTTTGCAACCAAAGATAGCATTTGTTGTTATCGCAGCACTAACTTGTATTCATCAAGCATACGACGTTGTGAGCATGGCTAACTTCTTTTTACGCTAAATGTCAAATTGAATTATCAAATAACATTTGTTTCGATTCAATATTCAACAGCAAATTACAACCATTACTATAGGTAAGGATAATTGCTGTGATGCAAAAACAGCTGTCGCAAACCGCATAAATATTTGCATTCTAGCGTTTTCTGCAAGCCACCTGTTGATTGAAAGGTCGAAACAGCGATGCATTCACCAATACATGGTGCAATCACAAATTTGATTCTGAAATATCAGTAACACATTTATTTCATTAGGTATTCTCTCCTTGGAGCCTTGCTGTTTTATCGCCTGGACCGACATTTCGGCATTTTTAAAAAAAAACATTTGAACAAAGTGAAATCTTGATTAATTGACAGCCTGCTGGTGTACTCCACATGTCTTGACGATGCTCAAGGGTTTTGGTTGATTCTGGACAAACAAAGTGGCTATTTCCGATTTACCGGGTCCGGCGTAGAAGGAATTTTGGCTTCAGGACAGTTAAAGATGATTCGAATCGCTATATTCGCCGTAAGTTTGCTGGTCCTGTGGCTGTTGCTTTCAGGCATATACAACTCTTTGATAGTGACGTTGGGAATAATTTCCTGCCTGTTGACGACCGTCATTGCAGTGCGAATGAAAATCGTTGATGAGGAAGGCCTGCTAGCCAATGTGTCAGTTATTTCGTTGCTGCGATACTGGGTCTGGCTAATAATCGAAATCGCCAAGGCCAATTGGTCAGTGGCAAAGACTGTTGTATCGCCAAAACTTTCGTTGCAACAAAAAATACTAACCGTACCTACTTCACAAAAATCCGACATGGGCAAAGTTATCTTTGCTAATTCGATCACCTTGACACCAGGCACCATAACCGTAGAGACCGAGGGAGATGGTTTTTTGGTCCATGCGCTGACAGATGAAGCTGCCGACATGGATGCGCTTGGAGACATGGACAACCAGGTGGCCGGCGTCGAAAAACCTGGCGGCCGCACATGATGTTTTCTTTCGCTCTGTTTTCTTTGTTTGTCGCTATGGTGCTGCTGCTGGTTCGGCTCTATACAGGCCCGACATTGTATGATCGTGTATTGGCGGTAAACGCCTTTGGCACGTGCACGGTTTTAGTGATCGGGATTATGGGATTTCTCTTCGATCGGCCCGATTTCCTTGATATCGCCATGCTCTACGCATTGATCAACTTTGTTGGCACGTTGGCAATCCTGAAATTCTTCCGATATCGGGCCTTGGGTGACCACCGTGCGGTCAACTTTGCAAATGAGGACAATTCCTCATGAGCATTTTCTCAATATTTACGGAGATCCTTTCGTGGATTTTTATTATAGGCGGCGCCGGGTTTTTGATTGTCGGCTCGATAGGGGTTATCCGCTTTCCCGATTTCTGGTCGCGGCTGCATGCCGCGGCGATTATTGATTCTGCCGCCACGGCGCTTTTTTTGCTTGGGATGATCATGCAGTCGGGCCTAACCCTTGTTACCGTCAAGCTTGCCCTTATCGGACTGTTTTTATTCATCACCGGGCCAACGGCCACCCATGCCGTTGCCAACGCGGCATTTGTGTCAGGGTCGCGACCGCTGGGTGTGGAACATCCGGCTGAAATAAAGTCAGCCGAACTGGTGAAAGCCGTTGCCAATGCACCACCCAAGGTGGAGGATGGACCATCGAAACACTGATTAATCTCACCTTGTTTGTCATGCTCGTTGCCACCGCTATCGCTATTGTACGACTGCGCAAGCTGTTTGGTGTGGTTATGCTATCGGGCGTGTTCAGCCTGTTGTCGGCCTTATTATTCGTCACGCTTGATGCGGTCGATGTGGCCTTTACCGAGGCCGCTGTTGGTGCCGGCATCTCGACCGTGCTGATGCTGGGCACCATTGCCTTGACCGCACGAACCGAGCGCAAACCGTCGCATTCGTCGCTTTTGCCGCTGGTGGTGGTGATCGTAACCGGCGGTGTGCTGGTTTATGGCACTCTCGATATGCCGGCATTCGGTTCGCCAGACGCTCCCGTCCACCGGCATGTGGCGCCGGAATATATCGAGCGCGTACCGCATGAGATCGGCATTCCTAATATTGTCACTGCCATCCTGGCCAGTTACCGCGGATATGACACTTTGGGCGAAACTGCTGTTGTATTCACCGCCGGTATCGGGGTGGTGGTGTTAATCGGCCGGTTGGGGCGGCGCAGGAAGCGTCGCCGCGGAACGGAAAAAACCTGATGCAACACCACCTAATATTACGGGTAATCACCAAATTGCTAATAGCGCCCATTCTTCTGTTTGCACTTTATGTACAGTTTCACGGCGATTTCAGTCCCGGCGGTGGATTTCAGGCCGGGGTGATATTTGCCGTGGCGTTTATTCTCTACGGACTGGTCTTTGGCCTACATCAGGCCAAGCTGGTTTTCCCTCAATGGATAGTGCACAAACTGTTGGCGCTTGGCGTGTTGATTTATGCCGGCACGGGCGTAGTGTGCATGGTGCTTGGCTACAATTATCTCGACTATGCAGCACTTGCCGATGATGCGGTGCACGGTCAGCATTATGGCATTTTAGTGGTTGAACTGGGTGTGGGACTTACGGTGGCAGCCGTAATGGTGGCCATTTTCTATGCCTTTGCCGGCAGACCACCGCGTATGAGTGACGAGGATTGGTGATGCAGGATACAGCTTTTTGGGCGTTCGTTGCAGGACACGCCAATTACTGGCTGTTTATCGTCTTGATGATGACCGGATTTTATGTCGTTGTCAGCCGCGGCAATCTGGTCAAGAAAATCGTCGGTCTTAATGTCTTTCAGACTTCGGTGTTCATGCTCTACATCTCGATGGGCAAGATTAGTGGTGGCACCGCGCCGATCACGACGGATAATCCTCAGGAAATATATTCAAACCCCCTGCCCCACGTGCTAATCCTCACGGCCATCGTCGTTGGCGTTGCCACAACCGCGCTTGGACTGGCGCTCATCGTGCGCATCCGCGAAGCCTATGAAACCATCGAAGAAGACAATATTTTTAATGCGGAAGAGGCCATGGCACGCGAAGAGTATCGGCAGTTGGAGAACGGTGCCTGATGTCCGCGATTCAGACATTGCCTTCAGGGTTTGGTCAACACCTGCCAATTCTGCAGGTTGTCGTGCCATTGATTGCCGCACCGCTTGCAGTCTTTGTCGGTGCAGCGGGCGTTGCCTGGCTATTGGCTTTTGGCTCCAGTTTGGCTGCTCTGGCAATCTCGTTGACCCTGTTGTCGCAAGTGCTCGACGGTTCGGCCATCAGCTACCACATCGGTGGCTGGGCACCACCTTGGGGCATTGAATACAGGGTCGATGCCGCCAACGCCTTTGTTCTTGTAATCATCAGCGCTGTCAGTACCATCGTGCTGCCCTATGCCAGGACAAGCATTGCAAAAGAAATCAGATCCAGCGCCCACACGCTGTTTTATGCCTGTTATCTTTTATGTTTCGCCGGACTGTTGGGCATCGTCGCCACCGGCGATGCATTCAATGTCTTCGTCTTTCTCGAGATTTCCTCGCTGTCGACCTATGTGCTGGTGGCGCTTGGCGCCGAACGCGACAAACGGGCGCTGACTGCCGCCTTCAATTACCTCGTCATGGGCACTATTGGCGCGACATTTTTCGTCATCGGCCTTGGGCTTTTGTACATGATGACCGGCACCTTGAACATTGTCGATCTGGCGACAAGGTTACAACCGTTGCAGGATAATCGCACGGTGCAGGCGGCGTTTGCTTTTATCGTTGTCGGCATGGGGCTGAAACTGGCGATCTATCCGCTGCATCTGTGGCTGCCGAATGCCTATACCTATGCGCCTTCCGCTGTATCAGCCTTTCTAGCCGCAACAGCCACAAAGGCAGCGGTTTATGTATTGCTGCGCTTTATGTTTACCGTGTTTTCACCGGGCTTTGCCGATGCTACCGGCGCATTGAAACTGATCATCCTGCCATTTGGCGTTATGGCCATGTTTGCAGCTTCCATTGCGGCCGTTTTCCAGGGAGACCTGAAGCGAACGCTGGCCTATTCCAGCGTAGCCCAGATCGGTTATATGCTGGTGGGAATTGGTTATTTCAGCCACACCGGCCTGAGCGCAACAATGATACATCTGTTCAATCACGCGGTCACCAAGGCGGCACTTTTCATGGCGGTGGGCGCGATTGTCTATCAAACCGGTTCTTCGTTCATCCCCAAAATGGCGGGGCTTGGAAAATCGATGCCGTGGACAAGTGCTGCAATCGTAGCAGGCGGCTTGAGCCTGATCGGCATTCCGGCAACGGCCGGATTTGTCAGCAAATGGGTGCTGATTTCCGGTGCGCTCGAAAACGGCTGGTGGTGGATGGCCATGCTGATCGTTGCTTCTTCTTTGATTGCGGTCATTTATGTGTGGCAGATTGTCGAGGTGCTTTATTTAAAGGAGCCGAAAAACGGCCAGTCGGTGAAGGAAGCGCCTTTGAGCCTGTTGTTGCCGACCTGGGTCATGGTGTTGTTGAGCATATATTTCGGTCTTGATGCGGAACTGACTCTATCGGCCTCAAACGTGGCTGCCGATGTCTTGCTTGGCGTCACCCAGGCTGGCGGAGGTCAATAGTGATGAGCGCCGAATTAGCCCTTGTGCTTACCCTGGTGGTGCCGTTCAGCGCCACATTGCTGAACCTTGTTTTCCGACAGCAGGCAAACTTGCGCGACGGGGTGACATTTGTTGCAGCCATCCTGTTGTTCGCAATCGTTGCATCGCTGATCGGTGGTGGCATACCGGCACCGCTGGAACCAGTGGTGTTTTGGACGGTGATGCCCGGACTGGCGCTGGCTTTTTCAACCGAACCTTTGGGGCTGGTGTTTGCCGCCGTCGCCTCCGGTCTGTGGATCGTCACCCATGTATTCGCCATCGGCTACATGCGCGGCAATAAGGAAAGCCATCATGCACGGTTTTTTGCGGCATTCTCGTTCGCCATCGGTTCGGCCATGGGAATTGCCTTGTCCGACAACCTTTTTACCCTGTTCATTTTTTACGAACTCTTGACCGTATCGACCTACCCGTTGGTGGCGCACAAACAAACGGCCGAGGCCAAAAAGGGTGCCCGGATTTATCTCGGGGTGTTGATGGGAACCTCTATCGGCTTTTTGCTGGTGGCCATTATCTGGACCTGGCTATTAGCCGGCACGCTGGATTTTGCCAAAGGCGGTATTCTTGAAGGCAAGGTCGAAGGACCATTTGTTGCCATCCTGCTGGGGCTATATGTCTTCGGCATCGGCAAAGCGGCGCTCATGCCGTTCCACCGCTGGCTGCCGGCGGCGATGGTGGCGCCCACACCGGTGAGTGCGCTGCTCCATGCGGTCGCCGTGGTCAAAGCGGGCGTCTTCACTATGCTGAAGGTCGGCATTTATATTTTTGGCACCGGGTTTTTAAGCAAAACCGGCGCATCCGAGTGGCTGGTCTGGCTTGCCTGCGCCTCTATTATAGTCGCCTCATTCATCGCCCTGACCAAAGACAATCTGAAAGCCCGGCTAGCCTATTCCACCGTCAGCCAGCTTTCCTACATAACCCTTGGCATGGCGCTTGCAACGTCCATGGGCGCCCTTGGCGGCGGGCTGCATATTGTCACCCATGCGATGGGCAAAATCACGCTGTTCATGTGCGCCGGTGCAATCTATGTGGCGACCCATAGAACCGAAATCAGCGACATGACCGGCCTTGGCCGGCTAATGCCATTTACCTTTGGAGCATTTTTCATCGGTGCCCTAAGCATCATCGGCCTGCCACCTTTGGGCGGTTCGTGGAGCAAGTGGCTTTTGATAGTCGGTGCCGCCGAGGCGCACCACCAGGTCGCGGTGGCCGTGTTGATGGCAAGTTCCCTGCTCAATGTCGCCTATCTGCTGCCGATCGTTGCCCGCGGGTTCTTTACCCCTTCACCAAAGCTTGCAACCGCGTCGCTTGGGGCTGCGGCAACGCCGCCAAACCGCATTGCGGAAGCGCCGCTATTTTGTGTGCTTCCCCCGGTGCTGACTGCATTTGGCTGTCTGGTGCTGTTTTTCTTCGCCGGCGAAATTCAGGAATTCCTGATGCCAATCGTGGCAACTGGTCAATAGGGGGTGAGGCATGATTGATAACAAAAATAGTGACCCCGAAAACTATCCCTGGCTTGGCCGCAAGCTTCTGTGGCTCGACAATATGGCTAATGTCCACCGGCTGTTTTACTGCTTGGCCGCGCTTTGTGTCATCCTGTTCCTGTCAGATCTCGTCTATCAGCGACATGGGATTTTTGAATTCGAACATTTTTGGGGCTTTTACGCAATTTACGGATTTTGCGCCTTTACCTTCATTATTTTTGCGGCGAAAGGACTGCGCCGGCTCGTCAAGCGTGACGAACGTTATTACTCCCCCCATGTGATTGACGGTGAAGACTATCCCAAAGACCAATTGGGCATTGCGGAGCACGGTGATGAGTAGTTCCGTTTCTCCCGCCTTTATATTTATCGCGGCCGCGATATTGTTGCCGTTGCTGCCTCGGGGAAACATACGCGCAGCGCTGTTGTTACTGGTGCCGGTAATCAGCGGCTTGCTGATCTGGACAGTCGATACGGGCAATCACCAACAGGTAGTATTCTTTGATTTCACGTTGACCTTAATGCGGGTTGACAAGCTGGCCATCGTGTTTGGTCTGATCTTCTCGCTGGCCGCTTTTCTCTCAAGCCTTTATGCCTGGCATGTGCGCGATACCGTGCAACAGGTGGCGACCCTGCTTTATGCCGGTTCGGCCATCGGCGCTGTGTTCGCCGGCGACCTGATCACGCTATTCTTCTATTGGGAAGGCACCGCCATTGCCTCGGTGTTCCTGATCTGGGCGCGACGGACGGAAGGCGCCTATCATACCGGCATGCGCTATCTGATTGTGCAAATCGGCTCCGGCGTCGTTCTTATTGCCGGTGTTGCCCTTCATTATCAGGCCACCGGCTCGATAGCTTTTGACAGGCTCGGGCTGGTCAGCCTCGGCACCTGGTTGATCTTCATCGCCTTTGGCATCAAGTGCGCCTTCCCGCTGTTGCACAACTGGTTGCAGGATTCCTATCCGGCAGCGACCGTAACCGGAACGGTGATCTTGTCCGCCTTCACCACCAAGCTTGCGGTCTATGCCCTTGCGCGCGGTTTTCCTGGTACAGAGATTCTTATTTACATAGGCGCGGTGATGACCTTGTTTCCGATCTTCTTTGCCGAGATCGAAAACGATCTCAGGCGCGTGCTTGCCTACAGTCTCAACAACCAGCTGGGCTTCATGGTTGTCGGCGTCGGCATCGGCACGCCGCTGGCGCTCAATGGCACCGCTGCGCACGCTTTTGCTCATATTCTTTACAAGGCGCTGTTGTTCATGAGCGTTGGCGCGGTGCTCTATCGCACCGGCACCTCCAAGGCCTCCGAACTCGGCGGACTGTATAAAACCATGCCCTATACCATGGTTTGCTGTGTGGTCGGAGCGGCGTCGATCTCCGCATTCCCGTTGTTCAGCGGATTTGTCGCCAAATCGCTGGTACTCGATGCCTCTGCCACCATGGGCTATCAGATTGTCTGGCTTGCACTGATATTTGCTTCCGCCGGCGTGCTCAGCCACTCGGGCATCAAGGTGCCGTTTTTCGCCTTCTTCGCCCATGACAGCGGCAAGCGGCCAAAGGAAGCGCCGACCCATATGCTGCTTGCCATGGGAATAACCGCATTCTTGTGCATCGCCATCGGCGTTTACCCAGACCCGCTCTATGCGCTTTTACCCTATGAAGTGGAGTTTCACCCCTATGGGGCAAGCCACGTGATCTCGCAATTGCAGCTGCTGTTCTTCGCCCTTTTGGCCTTTGGCGTTTTAATGCGTGCCGGCCTTCACCCGCCCGAGATTAAGGCGGTCTATCTTGATTTCGACTGGACCTATCGAAAAATGGCTCCCAGACTAATCGGCTATTGCGCCACCTCAATAAATTCGATCTGGTCCGGATTGACCGGTTTTGCCATACGGCGGATAAACGCTATTCTGGCGAGCCTTTACCGCAGCCACGGGCCGGAAGGGCCTATCGCCAGCGCGTGGCCAACCGGCTCGATGGTGCTGTGGATTGCCGTATTGCTGGGTGCGACCCTGCTGGTCAGTTTCATCGACCTCATTTGACGCCCAGAAGGAGCAGCATATGCCCAAAATCGACAGAACCAAGCAGGAATGGCAGGAAATTCTGACGCCGGAGCAATATCAAATCACCCGCGAGGAAGGCACGGAACGGGCCTTTACCAGCGCCCTTAACAACGAGAAACGAGCTGGCATGTTTTCTTGCGTCTCCTGCGGCAAAGCGTTGTTTGATGCCGGGGCAAAATTCGATTCCGGCACCGGCTGGCCAAGTTTCCTTGCGCCGTTAGAAGATGGTGCAGTAAGCGAACATACCGACCGCAAATTGTTTATGACCCGCACCGAAGTCCGCTGTGTTGACTGCGAGGCACATCTTGGCCATGTGTTTAAAGATGGTCCGGCGCCCACTGGCCTGCGCTATTGCATGAATGGCATTGCGCTTGATTTCACTCCCGACGAGGATAAATAAGAATTGACCTTTGACCTTTCCAAGGCTGATGCGCCGGTTGCTGAAATACGCCCGGTGTCGGACACAAGACACGGCATTTGCCGAAACGACAATTATAGCTGGCTGCGGGCCGACAACTGGCAGGAGGTAATGCGCGATCCTGATCTGCTGCAGCATGATATTCGCCAATATCTTGAAGCGGAAAATACATATTACAAAGTGCTGATGGCGGATACCGAAGAGCTGCAAGAAAAACTTTTTGCCGAAATGAAGGGCCGAATAAAGCAGGACGATTCTTCCATACCTGCACCCGATGGTGAATTTGCCTATGGTATCCGCTTTGTCGAAGGTGGTGAGCAGCCCAAATTTATCCGCCAGCCACGTGCCGGTGGCCAGGAACAAATCCTGCTTGATGGCGATCAGGAAGCAGCGGGAAAAAGCTATTTCCGCCTTGGTTCCGCCGATCATTCACCCGACCACAAGTGGTTGGCATGGTCGATGGATGACAAGGGATCTGAATATTTTGCCATGCGGGTGCGAGAAACTGCCAGCGGCAACGAGCTGGATGATCTGATCGAAGACACCGCCGGTAGCGGTGTTTGGACCAGGGACAGTGCCCATTTGATTTATGCAAGGCTAGATGAAAACCATCGGCCATCGACCCTGCTGCTGCACAAAACCGGAACTGCTCAAACAGAAGACAAGCTCATTTACAAGGAAGAGGATGCGGGCTTCTTTATGGCTGCCGGCAAATCGCGATCCGGCAATTTGATTATCATCGATATCCATGACCACCAGACCTCTGAATGTTGGTTTTTGCCGGCTGACAACCCGCTAGCGGCCCCCGTTTGCATCGAAAAACGGGTCACTGAAAGGGAATATTCTGTCGATGAAGGTGAAGGTATTTTGTACATCCTTACCAATGCGGATGGTGCAGAGGATTTCAAAATTGTCACCACACCGGTCACAGCACCCGGAAAGGAGAGCTGGCAAGACCTTGTGCCGCATCAAAATGGCCGGCTGATTCTTAGCCATACAATCTACCGGCGCCACCTGGTCTGGCTGGAACGCCGCGATGGCCTGCCACGCATTGTGGTTCATGAGATTGCCAGCGGGCAAGAACACGCCATCGCATTTGAGGAAGAGGCCTATTCGCTGGGACTGATGGGCTCTTACGAGTATGACACCGATGTTATTCGCTTTTCCTATTCGTCGATGACGACACCAAGCCAGACCTTCGATTACAACATGGCAAGCCGCGAGCGCACCTTGTTGAAGACCCAGGAAGTGCCCAGCGGCCATGACCCGAAAGCCTATGTGACCAAGCGGGTTTTTGCCCCCTCACACGACGGGGCCATGGTGCCGGTATCGCTGCTCTTCCACAAGGATACAAAACTTGATGGTTCGGCACCATGCCTGCTCTATGGCTATGGCTCCTATGGCATGACTATTCCGGCCTCGTTTTCCACCAATGCACTGTCGTTGGTCGATCGTGGTTTTGTCTACGCCATCGCCCATATCCGTGGCGGCAAGGACAAGGGCTTTGCCTGGTACGAGAAAGGCAGGCGTCAGCACAAACAAAACACCTTCAAGGACTTCATCGCGGCGGCGGAATATCTCATCGAGAACGGTTTCACCAGCAAGGGTGGGATCGTCGCTCAGGGTGGCTCGGCCGGCGGCATGTTGATGGGTGTCGTGACCAATATGGCCCCTGCCCTTTTTGCCGGCATTATCGCCGAAGTGCCGTTTGTCGACGTTCTCAATACCATGCTCGACGATACATTGCCATTGACCCCACCCGAATGGCCCGAATGGGGCAATCCGATAGAAAGCAACGATGACTATGCAACAATTGCGGCCTATTCACCGTATGATCAACTGCGCCAACAGACCTATCCGCCGATACTGGCGGTTGGCGGGTTGACCGATCCGCGTGTCACCTATTGGGAACCGGCCAAGTGGGTGGCCAAATTGCGCACCGTCAACAAGAGCGATAATCCGATCATGCTGAAAACCAATATGGAAGCCGGCCACGGCGGCAAGTCAGGCCGGTTTGCCCGGCTTGAGGAAGTCGCACTGGTCTATGCGTTTGCGCTTAAGGCTGCAGACCATACCGCCAAACCTTCAGCGGTTTAGGGTCTATTGACTATCACGCGTGGGCCCATTCCCAGTAGAGTTTTTTCGCTTTGGCCGCTACCGGGCCTGGTTGCAGATCGCGATCATCAAACCGGCTGACCGACATTACCTTTGAATAATTGCCGGTTGAGAAAATTTCGTCGGCATCGGCAAAATCCTTCACCGAAAGCGTTGTCTCCACTACTTCCATACCGGCCTCCTTCAACAGGATCAAGGCGCGGCGGCGGGTGATGCCTGAAAGAAAGGTGCCATTTGCCGCAGGCGTGAATACCACCCCGTCCTTGACCATAAACACGTTAGCGGTGGCAAGTTCTGCCACATTGCCAAGCATGTCCAAAAGCAGTGCATTATCAAAGCCCCGCGCCTTGGCTTCACTTAACGCCCTTGAATTGTTGGGATAAAGACAACCGGCTTTCGCGTTGACCGGCATGCATTCAATTGTTGGCCGGCGGAAGGGCGACACGGTGAGTGAAAAACCGGCCGGGACATTGGGCATTGGCGTGTCATAGATGCACAGGCAAAAGCGGGTGGTATCGGGATCGGGTTCCACCGTTGTTGCCAGCCCGTTCGCCGCCCAGTACATCGGGCGAATATATGTCGCGATCTCAGTTGAAAACTTTTCCACTCCCTCTCGCGCCAACGTATAGATTTCCTCGTCGCTCATGGTCGGGCTCATTCCCAGCGCGCTGGCGGATTGATTGACGCGGGCGCAATGCAGATCAAGATCAGGTGTCACCCCCTCAAACGAACGGGCGCCATCAAATACCGACGAGCCAAGCCATGCAGCATGATCCCGTGGCCCCAATATCGCCGGGTTGCCGTGATGCCAATCGCCATCCAGATAAGTCCAGGTTTCCGACCATTCTGCCATTTCATTTTGCTCCAAGGTTTGTTTTGCCGGACTTTATGACGGTATCGCTACTTGACGCAATCGATTTCATGCCCTCCTATTCAATCAAATCCACCAATCTGTGGGAGAATAATCATGTCCTTTGAAGCCTACGTCTTCGACGCTTATGGCACTTTGTTTGATGTCCATGCGGCGGTGAGGCGGCACGAAGAAGCCGTCGGACCGGGTGCAGCGCAACTATCCGAGATATGGCGGGCAAAACAGCTCGAATATTCGTGGATACGCGGCATGATCGGTCACTATCAGAGTTTTTGGCGGCTTACCGAACAGGCGCTTGACTTTGCCTTTGACAAAGTGCCCGGCACCAATCGCGATGCAAAACAGGCACTGCTCGATGCCTATTGGAAGCTCGATTGTTATGCGGAAGTGCCGACCGTGCTTGCCCGGTTGAAGCAAGGCGGTGCACGGCTTGCAATCCTTTCTAACGGATCAAGCGACATGCTGGATGCAGCAGTTAAATCGGCGGCACTGGACGGATTGCTCGATGCGGTTATTTCGGTTGACCGGGTTTCGACATTCAAGGCCAACCGGATAGTCTACCAAATGGCAACCGATGAATTTGGGCTCGACGCTGCGGCAATATCCTATCAATCCTCCAACCGCTGGGATGTCGCGGCGGCGGTCGAATTCGGTTTTCGCACCCTGTGGATCAACCGCACCAGCCAGCCGGGCGAATATGAAGACTTCGCCCCGGAAGCCGTGCTGCAGGACCTTACCGGCATTGAATAGGGGAACTAAGGCGGGTTCGACTAAACCTTGAGCCAGACTGCGTCTTCAACCGACGAGGCCATGCCGCTCTTTGGCTGCGGGATTGCACCAGATGCAACACCTTCGATAATCTTGCGACGGACCGCTTCAATCTCACCGACATCCTTGTGGGTCGAGACCATCAATACCTGACCGGCAGGGCCGCCCAGCCGCACCCTCAATTCAACATTCACGCCGCAATATTTCTTAATAGCGGCAATCCGCTTTTTGGAGAATTTAATATTCTCGTCCAGATGACCCGAATTCGGTGTGACTATTCTTGCAAAAACAGCAGTCATGATTTGTCCTCCCAGTTGACTAATAGCGTTGGCAGGGCACAATATTAACCGGCGCTGCACCCAATGATAAGACAACGTCAAAATATCGAAACCCTGCGGTCAACAATTTAATGAACCGTCTTCAAACTGCCTTGACATGGATCAAGTTGGTGGGCGGCATGGTGGCCCTAAAGACCCCCGTTCCACAATCAGCGGTGTCAGCCTGTGGCTTGGTGATTGGATGTCACTCTTGCGCAGTTCTAACAGGCAAGTGGCGGCGAGTTTTCCCATCTCCCGGTGCGGAACGTGGACCGTCGTCAATTCGGGTTCTACAATGGATGCAACTTCAATATCATCAAACCCGGTAATCGAAACGTCCTGAGGTACACGCAAGCCGAGCGATTTGGCACACTTTATGGCTCTCACCGCCAGAATATCGTTGCCGCAAATGACTACCGTCGGTCTGGGTGGCTTTGAGAGCAACATCTCAATCGCATCGCCCCCATCACTGAAACTGTAAGGTGCTTCAATCACTTGAAGACTAACGGCAGCATTGGCATTTGCAGCAATTGCATCTGCAACTCCGGCAACCCGGTCACGGGCCCGGTCATTACCCTTTATCAAACCGGCAATCATGCCGATCGCCACATGGCCAAAGTCCAGCACTTTCTCCGCCATTTCTCGCGCCGCCGCACGATTGTCGAAACCGACGAAGCAATGGTCGGTACCGGGCTGATAGTTCCAGGCCAATACTTAAGGAATTCCTCTCTTTTGCAGAAATTCATAGACCCTTGCATCGCGGTCCTCATCCTGCAGCGCCGGTAGTGGTTGTCTCGACAATTCTTGCTCCATAACCGGTCGTCGCCGAGATCACATCAGCCAATTTTCGACAAAAAATCTATCCGGCTATCAGGTTTTGAAAATCAGGCGGACAAATTCAATGCAAGCGCTTACAATTACTTCCTATCCGGCAGATATGATCGATTTGCTCGCTGCGGCCCGACAGTCTCGGCACCAGGAGAACTGCTTTGCCCATCGAATATCTGAAGAAGGCCAAATTGACCGCTGAAAGCGATGGAAGCAACGTGCGCGCAGCCGTTCAGCAAATATTGTCGGATATTGAGGCCGGTGGCGATGAGGCGGCACTTAACCTATGCCAAAAAGTTCGATAAGTATGAGGGTAATATCGAGCTGAGCGAAGAAGAGATCGACGCCGCAAGCCGCCTAGTGGTTCTATGCCAACATTTGCATCCCCCTGCAGCACCCTTATTTACAAATGTTGGAATCAAAAGAACCACTAGCAAGATATTGAATCTAGTGGAATTTTCGAATTTGACATTTGAAAATGAACGAAGCTGCAAGTGGGTACCAAATGTCAAATTCATTCCACTAGTGCCAGCAAAACTCAAAGATGATATTCGCTTCGCCCATACCAACGTCAGGCTTTTTGCAGAGGCACAAAAAGCAACGCTCAAGGACATTGAGTGTGAGGTTGTTCCCGGACTGGTGGCCGGTCAAAAATCCATCCCCGTGCGTGCTGCCGCCTGCTATGTACCGGGGGCGCTATTCCCATATCGCTTCTGCAATCATGACGGTAACGACGGCCAAAGTTGCCGGTTGCGAGCTTATCGTGGTTTGTTCGCCGCCCCGCCCGGGAGTCGGCATAGCACCGGCGATCATATAAGCGGCCCAGATCTGTGGTGCCGACAAGATATTGGCTCTTGGCGGGGTGCAAGGGGTGGCTGCCATGGCCTTCGGTCTGTTCGGTCTGCCCAAAGCCGATATCCTGGCGGGTCCCGGCAATCAGTTCGTCGCAGAGGCCAAACGGATATTGTTTGGCCGTGTCGGCATAGACATGTTTGCCGGCCCGACAGACAGCCTTAGCCATATTGATCCGTGCCATGGCACAGGCCTGGTCGCCGTTCGGCATCACGGCAAACGCCATCGCCCCGGGATTTTCAAGACCGAGCTGATATCCGCGGTTTTTGACGATCCGGAGCGCGCTGCGCGAAATGCCGCTCAAACCTGTATAGGCCGCAATGGCAAGGTTGAAGACCTCGACGGTCGGCTACAATTTTTGTGTTCTGATGCGTCGACCTATATCACCGGCCAAATTTTATGTGTCGATGGAGGATATACAGCCAAATGAAAGCGCTTGTTTATACCGGTCCGGAAAATCTTATATTTCAGGATGCCGACTATCCCTTCGCCGGCGAGGGCGAGGTTATCGTCAAGGTTGACAGTGTCGGTATTTGTGGATCGGACATGCATGCCTTTCTCGGTCACGACGAAAGACGCCCGGCACCACTGATCCTTGGGCACGAGGTGGCGGGCGTTGTGGTCGACGGCGCTGCCCTGTCGCTTGCATGCTTCGGCGCCAAGGACATCACCATTGTGGAACCCAATGAACGCCGCCACCGGTTCTTATCAAAAATCACCGATTTCAGACTGAAGGATCCGGGTGAATTGGAAGCTGATGCCGGTTTTGACATTGCCATCGATGCGGTTGGTTATGCCGCCACCCGCGAAACCGCCTCAAGATCGGTTTGCCCGGGCGGGGTGATCATGCATATCGGACTTGGCGTTACCACCGGCGGGCTCGACATTCGCCGCATGACCCTTCAGGAAATTACTTTTATTGGCACCTACACCTATACCGCTACTGATTTTCGGGCCACCGCCCGGGCAATATTCTATGGCCATCTCGGCCCGTTGGACTGGTACGAAACCCGTCCCCTGTCCGATGGCTTGGCGGCTTTCAATGACATTCGCAAAGGCGCCACCGAGGCTGCAAAAACAATTCTCAAACCGTAAGACAAGGAAGCAAAAATGCCAGAAATTCCCCATCTTCTGGTCCATGATCACAAGGACAGCGTTGGCGTTGTTGTGGTCGAGGGCCTTGCCGCCAATACCGATATGCTGGTCGGTGTAACGCATGACAATTCAACTTTCCGCCTTAAATCCGGCGAAGCGGTGCCGATTGGCCACAAGATCGCACTAAAGGATATCGCCAAGGGCGATACCGTATTCAAATATGGCGAGGATATCGGGGTCGTGACCGCCGACGTGAAGAAGGGCGGCCTGATCACGATTGAGGAAAAAGCACTTGGCAACCTTGAGAAAATCGGCCGGACCTCGCAGTTCATCGACATCCTTGAACCAGCCGAAGCGCCGGCAAAGGTTTGTATTTTATGGACAGCTCGTCTGCGGCGGCTGAATGTGTGCCGCTAATGGCGGCAGGCGGCTATGTGCTGCACACTTTCCCGACTGGCCAGGGCAACGTGATCGGCAATCCGAGCAGGCCGGTGATGAACTTATCGATATGATCTGCCGCACGGCCAACGGACGCAACACTGCGGCTGAGGCCCTGGGCCATCGTGAATTTTCGATGACCAAACTTTATCGCAGCGCCTGAAAATGATGGCGGGAGGCGACAAATCGCCCTCCGCTCAATATATCTTCAAGCAGAAGCCTCAAAAACCCCGCTTGATGCTCCCCAATATCCCGCGCACAAGAGCCCGGCCCAGTGAACTTGCCACCGACCGAGTGACCGATTTGATTGCCGCTTCGGTGACACTTTGGCGCCCTGAACGGCGAGGGCGGGAGACCTTTTCACGCTTACGGCTACCGGCTTTTCTGATTTTTTCCTCATCCTCGCGCTGGCGTTCAAGCTCCTCCGCCTTGGCCCGCTCTTCGGCCCGCTTTTTCAGTTTTTCAAAGGCTGAATTGCGGTCGACCAGGTCTTCATATTCACCTGCCACCGGGCTGACTTTGATGACCTTTGCCCGTTCCTTGACGGTCAACACGCCAAGCCGCGACTGCGGTGGGCGGATGAGCGTTCGTTGAACCACCGAAGGCACACCTTTCTTCAGCAGGGAGGACACCAGTGCCTCACCGATCCCCAGCTTGGTTATTGTTTCAAAACAGTCAAAATCGGGGTTGGGACGGAAGGTATCAGCTGCCGTTTTTACCGCCTTTTGTTCCCGTGGTGTATAGGCGCGCAGAGCGTGCTGAACCCGATTGCCAAGCTGCGCCAACACCCCGTCCGGGACATCAAGCGGGTTTTGGGTAACAAAAAACACACCAACGCCCTTGGAGCGGATAAGCTTGACCACCTGTTCCACCCGCTCGACCAAAATGCGCGGCGCATCATCAAACAGCAAATGCGCCTCGTCGAAGAAGAACACCAGTTTCGGCTTGTCAGGGTTGCCAACCTCGGGCATTTCCTCAAACAATTCCGACAACAGCCACAGCAGGAAGGTGGCATAAAGTCTCGGCGCCATCATCAACTGGTCAGCGGCGAGAATATTGATCGCACCGCGGCCATCGCGGGTAACGCGCATCAGATCGCTAATATTGAGTGCCGGCTCGCCAAAGAAATTGGCGCCACCCTGGTTTTCCAGCACCAGCAACGAACGCTGGATCGCCCCGACCGACTGTTTGGTTACATTGCCATAGCGGCCGGATATCTCCCTTGAATTTTTGGCGATGTGAGAAAGAAGCGATTGCAGATCTTTCATGTCCAGCAACAACAGGCCTTCCTCATCGGCGATGCGAAATGCAATGTTGAGGACACCTTCCTGTGCCTCGGTGAGGTCCATCAATCGTGACAAAAGCAGCGGGCCCATGTCGGAAATCGTTGTGCGAATTGGGTGTCCCTGCTTGCCAAAAAGGTCCCAGAATACGGTCGGAAATTCCTGCGGTTCATAATCATCAAGGCCAATATCATTGGCCCGCTTGACCAGAAAATCTTCCATATTGCCCTCGGCGGCAAGACCGGCAAGATCACCCTTCACATCGGCGCAAAAAACCGGCACACCGGCGTTGGAAAAGCCTTCAGCCATGATTTGCAAAGAAACCGTCTTGCCGGTGCCGGTGGCACCAGTGATCAATCCATGGCGGTTGGCATATTTTAATTTAAGATATTCCGGCTTTTGCAGGGAATCGTCCGGCTTGCGGCTGGTGCCGAGATAGATTGAACCTTCTTCAAACATGCCCTGGCGCTGAGCGCCCCATTCGATTGCCATTGTTTTCCTCACACTTTTGGCTTCAACTTATTGGCTTGCTTATAGATTGCCCTCACTGATCCCGCAATCGCCTTCACCACATTGTTGGACAGACGATTCCCAAATCGGGACATTTGTTGTGGCATGTACCTTGCATCTGGCTTCTCCGTGTTATCCGGGGTGCCTCAAAGTGAATTGCAATCGACGAAAACTCTTCAAAATTCTTGGTGCTGGAGCAGCGGCCATGTCGCTGCCGGCCGTGGCGCATGCAGCACCAAAGCTGTTACAGAATACATCGCTTCGCGGTTCACTTGATGCCAGCCAGCTTGGCATCCGCCCTGGCGCGTGGGATGATCAAAGCAAGGTGCTGCAAAAAGTGCTTGAAATGGCGGCAAAAGAGGACAAGCCTTTGTTCTTGCCGCCGGGTGTTTATGTTGCATCCAATCTCAAACTGCCAAGTCGCACCCGTATCACCGGTGTGCCGGGCGCTTCAAAGCTGGTCTATGGCGGCGGCGGCCATTTTTTAACGGCTGAAAACTGCGACCACATTTCCCTCTCCGGGCTGGTGATTGATGGCGCCAATCACGATTTTATTGATCAGACATCCGGGCTCATTCACGGCGTTAACTGCCGCCATGTGGAAATCGACAATTGTGACATTACCGGCAGCCTGGTCACGGGCGTGCGGCTGGAGCGATCGGGCGGGCGCATCGAACGATCGCGCATTACCGGTGCCGGCGGGGATGCCGGTATTTATTCGATTGAATCAACCGGGCTGCAGATTACCAATAATGTGGTTAGTGATTGCGCCAATGGCGGCATCTTAATCCACCGCTGGACCCCCGGCGAGGACAATTCTATCGTTATGGGAAATCGGGTAGAGCGAATCAAATCGCTTAACGGCGGCACTGGTCAATGGGGCAACGGCATTAATGTTTTCCGCGCCCATTCGGTTATGGTGGCTAATAACCGCATTGCCGATTGCGCCTTTTCCGCCGTGCGCTCAAATGGAGGCAACAATGTGCAGATCGTTGGAAACAATTGCTCACGGCTGGGAGAAACGGCGCTCTATTCGGAATTTGAATTTGAAGGCGCGGTGATCACTGGTAATATTGTCGACGAGGCCACGATCGGTATTTCGGTCGCCAATTTTCTACAAGGCGGTCGCATGTCGGTGGTGGCCAACAATCTTGTGCGCAACCTTAAATCCGTCGGGCCATATGCGGCAGATCAACCCGGTTTCGGCATCGGTATTTCGGTTGAAGCCGACACCAGCGTGACGGGCAATGTTATTGAAAATGCGCCGCTTTACGGCATCAATCTCGGTTGGGGACCTTATCTTCGCGATGTGGTCGCCAATGCCAATGTTATTCGCAATGCGGGCGAAGGCATTGCCGTATCGGTGGTCGATGGCGCGGGCGGGGCATTGATCTCCAACAATGTCATTCGCAACACACCTGGTGGCGCCATTGTCGGCCACGAGTGGGCAAAGCCGGTAACATCAGATTTGGCGCGGGCAGATAAAAGCGGCTATGAGCATTTGACCATCAAGGGGAACAGGGTAAGCTGAACATTCAGTGGCGAGTTGTTCGTCCGCAGCCGCCAGGTTTTTGGCAAAGGAGGTAGTCCCATGAAGCGCTCTGTGACAATCAGATTTCAGTTTTTTCTATTATTTGTCGCCGGCTTAGCCTTTTCAACCCCTGCCCTTTCCTACTCAGGCGAGGACTTTGTCGTCTGCCGGCTTAATCCCAACGGCGACAATTATCTGTCGCTGCGCACTTGCGGCTCGACAAAGTGCCGCGAAATCAGACGGTTGGGTCCCGGCACATTTTTGATCAGTCTTGAACCCTATGCGGTGCGGCGCTGGCGCGAGGTTATTGTCAAATGGCACGCCCAGGATGAAAGCTATAGCGGCCCCAAGGGATGGGTCTATTCTAAATATATCTGTCAAATCCGCTATTGAGGTGACGATGCGGTGGCCACACCGCCGCAACCGTTGCATTTATCGGGGAAATCTACTGCCGTAAATTGGCCAGGTTTTCACTCGAGTTATATTATTAGCGTCGTCAATCGTCTGCACTTAAATGAAACAGTTACTTCGCCGGCTCATCCTTTTTGTCATCGCTCTTTTCATCATGCCCGGTCTGGCGCATCTTGCTATCTGGTCCATGAAGGATAGGCCTTCAAGCTGGCGAACCGCAAACTGGTCCAGTGCCGGACTGCTGGCGCCAACGGCGGCATATGCTGAAGTTTATATTATGGCCGCCCGCACCGGCGGTTTAAAAGGCGCGATTTCCAAGCATAGCTGGATTGTGGTGAAAAAAAACCAGGGCGAAGGCTATCAAAGGTATGATGTGGTCGGCTGGGGCAAACCGGTGCGCCGCAATGCCTGGGCCGCTGATGCGCGCTGGTATTCCAACGAACCGGAAATAATCTATGCGGCCAAAGGTGACAAGGCACGAGGCCTCATTCCGCGCATTGAAAAAGCCATTGATAACTACCACTGGCGAAATTATGGCGACTACACGCTTTGGCCGGGACCCAATTCCAACACCTTTGTTGCCAGCATTATCCAGGCGGTACCCGGAATTGACGCCCGTTTGCCCGCAACTGCTGTGGGTAAGGATTTTCCGGCGCCCGGAAAGTTGATTGACTATGATTTCAACCGCAACATTTTGCGCCTGTCGCTATACGGCTATGCCGGGCTTTTGCTCGATCTGCACACCGGCATCGAAATCAATCTGCTTGGTTTGGTCGCGGGCGTCGATTGGTTCGCACCGGCATTAAAACTGCCCGGGTTCGGCAAAATCGGCTAATCAAGTCGTTTAGACTACAAATTCTTGTGGCTGCCATCACACAAAGGTTGACCGTCAGTCTGTTTACAAGCGCAGAAAAACTTGCGCCCATCTTCCTCCGCGGTCCACTTGAGCGGCGAAAACCCCGTATCCTTGTGACTACCATCACAAAACGGCTGATTACCCGACTTGCCACAAGCACACCAAAAATAGTTTTTTCCAGCTTCCACTTCGACAGCAATCGGCGTCTTGGCGGCTACCTCACCTTTTGACATTGATCATCTCCCAGATTTGATGGAAAGACCCTATCCAAATCGAGGTTCATGGCAAGCGGAAATGCCGTGTTTTGATCACATGTTTGAGAAGTGGCTCGACGGGTAGCAACCGACAAATCAGTATTGTACCGGTCAGTTTGCCGGCGTCATCCAACCAATTGCCGCACCACCCGGCTCCTCAAGGATGGCGATCCGATCTATATTTTCAACATCAAACGGCTCGCGTATAATGGTAGCGCCTGTTTCCCTGGCCTTACTGATGGCCTGATCAATGTCGTCGACATGCAAATAACTCATCCAGTGATCCGGGGTGTCCTTAAAATTTTGGTCATCCATCGGCATAATGCCACTAGTGGTCTGGCCGAAACGCTTGAATCCCTTTTCAGCACGTTCTTTTTCAAGCGCTTTGGCCACAAAGACCACTAGCAACTTATTGAATTCTAGTGGTTCTTATGATTCCAACATTTGCCATAAGTACGAGCCGCTGGCGGATGCAAATGTTGGAATCGAACCACTAGCTGGTTGTCCACCGGCCATGCAAACCCGGTAATCAGGCCCGTCTTCAGTGCTCATGTTGTCAAAAGTCCAGCCGACACATTTGCTGTAAAACTGTTTCGCCTGCTCGACATCGCGGGTCCTCAACTCATTTCAGAAAAATTGGCCATGTATTGTCATATCGTGATTCTCCCTGTCCTTTTTGGTACCTTCTGTATTTCGCATGCAGAACCGATTATCCGGCTTGAATTTTACCAGCTTCGGTTTTCAAATAGGCTTCGCCGCAAGCCATCGCCAGGGCGCGCACCCGCAGAATATAGTTCTGACGCTCGGTCACCGAAATGACACCGCGCGAGTCAAGCAGATTGAACAAATGGCTGGCTTTGATGCACTGGTCATAGGCCGGGTGTGCCATAACGATCTCTCGGCCTTTTTTGGGATCTATTTCCGGCGCTTGCAAAATGCGCTGACATTCCTTCTCAGCATCTTCGAAATGACGAAACAGCGTCGCGGTATCTGCCACATCAAAATTCCAGCGTGAATATTCGCGCTCGGTCTGCTGAAAGACCTCGCCATAGGTGACTTTATCGCCGCCGCTACCGCCGTTGAAACTAAGATCGTAGACGTTGTCGACATTTTGCACATACATGGCGAGCCGTTCGAGGCCATAGGTCAGCTCTCCGGCGACAGGTGCACATTCCCGGCCGCAAACCTGCTGAAAATAGGTGAATTGTGACACTTCCATACCATCACACCACACTTCCCAGCCCAGCCCCCAGGCGCCAAGTGTCGGGCTTTCCCAATCATCTTCAACGAAGCGGATATCATGCAGCGCGGGATCAATGCCAATCGCATAGAGAGAGCGCAGATACAATTCCTGCAGATCGGATGGCGAGGGTTTGAGCAACACCTGATACTGATAAAAATGCTGAAGCCGGTTAGGATTTTCACCATAGCGGCCATCGGTCGGTCGGCGCGAAGGCTGCACATATGCTGCGTTCCATGGTTTTGGTCCGAGCGCCCGCAACGTGGTGGCCGGATGAAAAGTGCCAGCGCCAACCTCCATATCGTAGGGCTGCAGAACGACACAGCCATATTCAGCCCAAAACTCATGCAAGGTCAGTATCAGTCCCTGAAAGGATGATGTAGGCTTAAGTTTGCTGTACCTGGCGGTTATTTCAGCCGGTGCAACATGGTGGTCCGTCGCTGTCGATGGCACGATTGATCCTCTTCGCAGTCCAGGAAGGCCTCAGTCATGGAAGAGCTATTAATAGCCTTCGGTCGCTAACGTCAACAATCTCTCTTTGGAGCTGTCGGTTTTTGATCTAACCGCGGAGAGGATAGGTTGTATCGCAGATGTCGGACAATGGGCGCTGCACCGACTTACCAGCCTTGTTCACCGATGAGCGGTACGAAGCTCACCCCGGCCAGTTCTTCACTATCATATCCACCGTCATTACGCGCTGATATACGAACCAGATGCTGATAGTGTGGCTCGCTACCAACCGGCAACACCATACACCCGCCCGGCGTCAATTGTTCCTTCAAGCTTTGCGGAACTTCGGGGGCAGCGGCAGACACGAGGATGGCGTCGAACGGCGCCTCCTGCGCCCAACCGGTGGTGCCATCGGCATGGCGAACATGAACATTCAAAATTCCCTCCGCTTTCAAATTTTCCTCGGCCTGACCAGCAAGGCTGGCAACACGCTCTATGGTAAAAACCTCGCCGGCGATTTCAGCCAGCACCGCTGCGGCATATCCAGAACCTGTTCCGATCTCGAGCACCTTTTCACCACCCGACAAATTAAGCGCTTCTATCATATAGGCGACGATATAGGGTTGCGAGATGGTCTGACCCGCACCTATCGGCAGTGGATTGTCGCGGTAAGCCCATTTTCTTTCATTCTTTGGCACCAAGACATGACGTCGCACGCAGCGCATCGCGGCAAGCAGTTTCGAATCGCTGATACCGCGCGATTCGATCTGGCTTTCGACCATCTTGATTCGAAGTTCGGAGAATTTCATTTTCAGATCGCGATGCCCTCTTTGCCGATAGCAGCAAAGATATACACGCGTCGCCCGCTTTGGAAAGTGGGGAGGACAGCTATATTCCGCAGCTGACGACGCGCCAGCAATTCCGGAAGCGCAAACTCAAGGTTTGCGAACCCTGATCACCACCTTGATTATGACATTTATAGCTACCGGCCGGATTGATCGAGATCATATTACAAATATACTCGTATAACGGGAAATACGGGTAGAAAAGGCCAACCGGTTGAGATAGGACGAAAGCCATCTTAAATTAAGCTCAAAAACACGTTGGGCGCTCCATCATCTCGCCAAAAGGCTTCCGGCCATTGTCTGGCAGATAGCTGGCCTTGTTCCCGATCTTGAGCCGTGGAATTAATTCACCGCAGCCGACCCGTCGACTGGATCAAATGAAAAGTCGGTTAAGCGTGCCAAATTTCGCAATTATTCTTTTATTGCCCATTTAAGCGCTTCAAACTATCATCCCTTCAACATCCAGAAAAACCGTAACCCAACACAGTCACAGACTGCCAATCGAGGAGACTATTGATGGCATTTGAACTACCCGATCTTCCCTATTCCCATGACGCGCTTGGTGACTATATGTCAGCCGAAACGCTCGAATATCACCATGACAAGCACCACCAGGCCTATGTCGACAATGGCAACAAACTGTCCGATGCCGCTGGTGTATCGGGGAATTCCCTTGAAGACATTATCAAGAACAGTTTTGGTTCCAATGCCGGTCTGTTCAACAACGCAGCACAACACTTCAACCACGTGCATTTTTGGCAATGGATGGCCCCCAACGGCGGTGGCAAAAACATTCCCGGCAAACTTGCGGCCGCAATCGATTCCGATCTTGGTGGATACGATAAGTTCAAGGCGGATTTCATGGCGGCAGGTGCCACCCAGTTCGGTTCCGGCTGGTGCTGGATTGCCCTGGTCAACGGCAAATTGGAGATTACCAAAACCGCGAACGGCGAAAACCCGTTGGTGCATGGCGGCGTGCCGATCCTGGGTTGCGATGTTTGGGAGCATTCCTATTACATTGATTATCGCAATGCCCGGCCGAAATATCTTGAGGCCTTTGTTGATAATCTGATCAACTGGGAATACGTCGCAGAGCTTTACGAAGGCGCATCTGCCTAAACTTTTTGATCGCTAGTGGAATGAATTTGACATTTGGTACCCACTTGCAGCTTCGTTCATTTTCAAATGTCAAATTCGAAAATTCCACTAGATTCAATGTCTTGCTAGTGGTTCTTTTGATACCAACATTTGTAAATAAGTGTGCTGCAGGGGGATGCAAATGTTGGTACAGAACCACTAGGCACGCCCGGTTGTGTTTGACCCGGGTGATGTCTGGCGGTCACGCAAACAACTTGGAATAGGTTTCCCGCAAGACATTCTTTTGCACTTTGCCCATGGTGTTTCGCGGCAAAGCGTCCACAATGATTACCCGTTTGGGCTGTTTAAAGCGGGCAAGATCGTCAGCAATTGCCGACAATATTTCTGTCTCGCCAAGCTGCGCGTTTTTGTCGGCTACAACCACCGCAACCACCGCTTCACCAAAATCGGCGTGGGGAACCCCGATCACAGCGCTTTCATCGACGCCTTCAACCGCATCGACCAGAAGCTCTGCTTCCTTGGGATAGACATTGAAGCCTCCGGTAATGATCATATCCTTGCCGCGCCCGACAATGTGGACATAGCCATCTTCGTCTATAAGGCCCAAATCGCCGGTGATAAAAAAACCGTTGTCGCGCAACTCTTCTTTGGTCTTTTCCGGCATTCGCCAGTAACCGGCAAAGACATTCGGGCCTCTGACTTCCAATACACCTGTTTCGCCTGTGGCAAGCTCTTTGCCGATTTCCGGCTCAGTGACGATAACCTTAATCCCGGGCAACGGAAAACCAACCGTGCCGGCGCGCCTTTCGCCGTCATAGGGGTTGGAAGTGTTCATATTGGTCTCTGTCATACCATAGCGCTCAAGAATCGCATGGCCGGTGGTCTTGCGCCAGCGATCATGGGTATCAGCAAGCAGAGGTGCGGAACCAGAAACAAACAACCGCATGTTTTGGGCCGCGTCTGCCAGTCCCGGGTTCTCCAGCAACCGGACATAAAATGTCGGCACGCCCATCAATACGGTCGCACGGCGCATAGAGGCGCAAATAGCAAGGGCGTCAAATTTCGCCATGAAGATACAGGAGCAGCCGGCGATCAGGGCGACGTTTGTGGCAACGAACAAGCCGTGGGTATGAAAGATCGGCAGCGCGTGAATGAGAATATCTTTGGCATCAAAACGCCAGTACTGACGCAACGTTTCGGCATTGGAGGCAAGCGCCCGGTGGGTCAGCATGGCGCCTTTCGAACGGCCAGTTGTGCCTGAAGTGTACAATATGGCGGCCAGATCATCGGCATCGCGCGGCATCGCCTTAAAGCCGGGTTGGTGCGCGTTTCTTTGCGCCACCAATGTGCCGCTTTCCTGTTGATCAAGGCTCAGCACCGTTGCAACACCGCAATCTGCTGCAATCTCAGCCAGGCTCTGCTCTTTGGCCGGTTCACACACCAAAACCGTTGGCCGTGCATCATCGAGAAAGTAGCGGACTTCGCTTGCCGTATAGGCCGTGTTGAGCGGCAGGAAAACCCCTCCAATCAATACTGTAGCGATGTAGAGCTCTAGCATTGCGATGGTTTTGGGCGCCTGCACGGCAACCCGATCGCCGGGTTTTACCCCCAGATCAACAAGTGCTGCCGCCATTTTTTCGGCATTGGCAAAAAACGCGCCATAAGTGACGACCTTCTCGGTGCCATGGTCATCTAGAAATGGAGCCTGTTCGCGGCCCACACTTGCCGCACGCAGCCGGCTGGCCAGGTAGTTATTTTCATACATCGCAGGCCGTTTCCTGGTTCACATATTAAGCCACCATAGACCGCAGCGAATTACCGGGCTACCTCGCCCATAAAACGCTCACGGATAGTGACCGGGTTCATGTCGATTACCGGCACCTTGACATTGCCGGACGTGCACTTGGATACGATAATGGTCATTTTCCCGGCCTCAAGTGCCTTGCTTACAGCTGCGGCTGTATCCGCTGCCGTGCATTCCACCACGTTTTCGCATCCGCAAGCCTGCGCCACCGCGGCAAGCGAAGTTTTACCGCCCGCATAGGTCGGCTGGTCGCCCGTTGATCCATAGCTGCCATTATCAATGATCAGCAGGATGAAATTTTCACAAGGATTATTGGCGATGGTCGACAGTGTTGCCAGATTGGTCAACACCGAACCATCTCCATCTATGGCAATCACCGGCTTTTTCTGTGCCAGCGCCAGGCCGAAGCCGATGGACGAGGCGAGCCCCATGGTGCCAAGCATATAAAAATTGCTGGGTTGATCATCAAGACTGAACAGCTCCTGACTGGGGGAACCAATATTGCAAACCACCAGCTGGTCAGAAATGATGGGGATAAGAGTTTTCAAAACATCGTGGCGGATCATTGTGCGCTACTCCAAAAGCTGGCATCGGTCAAAATGGCGACGGGTTTTTTGCACATTTGGGTGTGCTTTAATATGCCGGCCAACTCGCTGGCCTGATCACTACGATGAAAATGATAGGTCGGGATCAGCATTTGAGCCAATATCGCCTTGGTATGCAGCGCCATTTCCACCTGACAGGCGACCGGTTCGCCCACCTCGCCGCGATAGCTGATCAACATTGGCAGCGGGATCTGGTAAAACTGTATCAGCGCCGCCAGGGCGTTCACCACCACACCGAGCGCCGTGTTTTGCATTACAATGGCGGGGCGCATGCCACCCATGTATGCACCCGCGCACAGGCCCATGCCCTCGTCCTCCTTGTTGCTGGGGACATGCAGAATATCGTTGGTTTGCTCCAGAACCTCGATCACACCGGCAAGTTGTTTGCACGGTACAGAAGTTACGAAATCGATTTGCTGGCCAATCAGATCATTGACGATCTGGTGGTCGATTTGTGTTGCCATTGATGGCTCCTTGTGGGTTCTGGAAGTTAAATTCCGTTCAGTGTTTCAAGCCCTTTTTGGCAATCATCGAACTGACACGAACATTCGATTCATCCCTTACACCTGCGATATGACGGGTTAAATGCAAATATCGCAAGCCGCAAAACCACTGCGTTGATTGCGCCGTCAATGACTCTGCTTCAAATACATCAAGCACAGCGCCTTTGTGCGGGCGATCACTTGGCGCAACACCCATCGTAGCAATCCTATCCATCAAGACTTACCGATTGCCCACTTCGCGCTGAACGCTCCGCCGCCTCGCCGACCAAAACCGACCACAAACCATCCTCCAGGCTTACTTCGGGTTGATTTTTTCCAGATCGAACCAGATCGCGGAACCTCAGGTGCTGGTAATAGCTCGCACCATGGTGATCACCGGCCCCGAGTATATCTTCGTCAACTACGACCGGCTCGTTTGTCACCGTTTTGGTAGCTCGATTGGAAAGGACAATTTCCGCCACCCGTTCCTTGCCGTCACTGGAAAACCGGGCCGGGCCGGGCACACAGGCATCGACCCGCGCCGCATCGCCAGTAACCGAGATTACCTCCTGCCAGTACGAACCTTCAGCAAACATACACAAATCCAGCATACCGCGGGTGCCGTTGGCAAACTCTACGATAACAAAGGCGTTATCGATGATATCGGGCGTTACCCCGTCATAATGCTCATCTAGATGATTGACATCGATATTGGCGGAAGCGAAGACCCGCACCGGGTTGCTATTTAAGACCAGGCGCATCAGATCCCAGAAATGACAACACTTCTCGACCAGCGTGCCGCCGGTGCGGCTGTTAAAACGGTTCCAGTCGCCAACTTTCTCCAGAAATGGAAACCGGTGTTCGCGGATTGCCATCATGTGAGGGGTGCCTATTGAGCCATTGCCTATTTCCGCTAGCAGTCGCTGAACGGGTGGCATATAGCGATATTCCATCGCCACCCACACCGGTGTGCTGCGCCCGGCTGCCCGGTCAATAATATCGCGGCAATCGGCGGATGTGGTACAAAGCGGTTTCTCGCACATGACCGGTTTTTGGCAATCCAGCAAGTCGTTGAGAATGGTGTGATGCGTGTCGTTCGGAGAGGCAATGATATAAGCATCGCAGTAATCGGCTGACAGCAATTCCTTATAATCGCTATAGGATTTCATCATCCCTCCAGTAGCATTGAGCGAAGTCGTGCGCATACCCTCATCCGGATCGGCGATAGCAACCACAGCCACGTCGTCGAGCAGGCGCAGATTGTGGATATGCTCCTGCCCCATCATGCCCGATCCAATCAGCCCGTATCGCAATGTCATATCATATCTCTAGCAAAGGCAGTTTCATCGCCGCTGCGACCGACCGCAAAACCGCACGGTGATCACCATAGGCAAGCGCCATGTGATGTTCCAGGCCGGAGGCGATGATATCGTCCAGCACGTCGCAAGCCGGGCGCTCAAACCGAACAACGCCCGAAGTGCCGGTGAACGCCATTGGCCGTTTTAGCATCTCGCCTAAGCCCAGCACCATTTTCGACTGATTATGCGATTGTGATATGCGCAAAAAAGTCACCGGCCCTGGTTTGAGGGGAAATTGATAGAGCAACGGCATTTTCCGGTTGGTGTGAATGGTGGCCGTCGCTTCAATATCAGGATCGTGCATGGAAATCGGCGCCTGACCGCAATGCCACACGACAGCGCTGTTGTCCTCAATATCGACGTCTACCAGATCGGTCAGGAATACCGGGGCGCTGCAGGTCTCCTGCAGAACCAGTTGCGTAAGTGCGCCGTAAACATCGGCCTCACAGGCACAAGGCACTTTCTCCTCGTTCAACATGCCCACCGGACCACAAACCGCGCCGCCATACTTAGTGAAAGTCTCAGGCCAACAGCGAATGGCAAAGGCGTCATATTCGCCCCTTGCGCGGACCATATCCAGACCGGCCTTAAGCCGCAAAGACCGTTCCAATTGAGGCTGATCGACATCTTCCAGGCCAACAAGCGTGCGCCTGGCCGTCGCCCGCACCATGGCAGTTTTTTCAACCGGAACCGAATCGGCCGTGGTGAACAGATCTTCAAGTTCGAGTACATCGACACTAACACCGGCAAGCTCTTTGAGCCGGTCGGCTGAATAGGCGCAAGTGTCAAACCCTGCCGGGTGTTCACCGATCCGCGCAATGCGCCGCCCTTCAAGTGCGGAAACCACGCGCTGTCCTTCGCTCGAACTAAAATCTTCAGTGCTTTTTGCAAGACGTTGGCCCGCCAGACGCCGGCCTGAAAAAAGCGCTTCCAGATCCGCCAATATCTTGTTTGATGGATCCGCCAAAAGCCAGGAAAATTCCCGTCCCGTCAGACCGAGCGCATGGCTTGCCAGATTAAGGCCACAAAAAGCATTGAGCCGCAATCTGTCCCCTGCCCGCGGTTCTGTCACCGCCCAAATCGACATTGGCTGATCAAATTCTTTCGCCGCAGCAGCGGTCATCGAAGCGTCGGTGAAGGTCACCTGCAATACCAAGAGCTGGTCAATGTGTTCCTTGTGCAAAGAGACCATGGCCTCGCGCGTTGCCGCCTCATCGAAGAGCAGATGATGTGGACCGACAATGTGATGGCCGGTCCGCTCAAGCGCCGCCAGCATGCGGGAGAGTTTTTCTCGGGCAAATTCCACATCAAAAGTGGAGCGGCCTAAAGGCAGAATTCCGATTATCATTTCTGTGCTCACATCGCCTCGTATTGGTGGCGGAAACTTGCATCTGCTGGCGAAAACCTCGCGCCCTTTTCACCAAAGCACGCATGGGTCGCCCAGTTTTGCGCCCGGCGATTTGCCAGATCAGAGATATCGGCAAGGTAGTCGACCGCATCCCCTTCCAGTTCGCGCCTCATTCTGTCCCAATCGGGATAGCCATCAAAGGCTTCAAACCAGATCGCCCGTCCGGCCAGAAATCCGGACGCCCCGGCCTTAAAGGCGTGTTTTAACACGTTACGGAAATCCGCCTTGCCCGCACCGGCAGACAACATCACCCAGGGTCGTGCTGCAATACGTCCCAACTCGTCGAATATTTCTTGCGTGGCATTAGATCCATCCGCGTCTGACGCATTGACCGGACTTTCCAGTTTGAACACGTCAACGCCATATTCAGGTCTGGCAAATTCGGCCACCGAAGTCAGCACATAGTCGGCCTTTTTACCCTTCATCTCGACATAGCCAGTGGTCTGATCGGCTTCGCCGGCAAGCGGATAAACCAGCAGTTCGAGCAGGAACGGAATATCGTAACGCGCGCAGTCATCGCCGATTTGTTTGACATAATCTTGCTGGGCCTTGAGCACCGATGGGCCTGCATCGGGACGGTACCAGGCGAGCACCTTGACAGCATCACCCCCCATACGTTTGATCTTGGCAACCGACCAGTCGTCAATGTTTGACGATAGCCGTCCCTCATCGGTTGGCTTAAAGACCGAATCCTCGAGCGTCACAATTAAACCTTTTGCCGGCGACAGCCGATCGAGACTGTGCGGAATAGCAAAATGTGGATCAAGCAGCATCGCGGTGCTGTGCGCTTGAAGCGTTTCGACAAGCAGTCCCTTGAAACGGGCAATCTCGTCCCATGGCGCCTCGTCAACACCCAGAAAGCTGGCGATCGGCCCCTTGATCGGCGGGCGCTGGTCAACGGCGGTCATTTTGAATGTGCCGTTAGCATCGGCCATACGCCGCATCCCCCACAATTTTCCGGGCGTAAGCTGCATTATTTGTTCTCCCTCAGGAACTGATTGACTTTTTGGCGGTCCGGACATCCTGACCGGCCACCGAGGCTCGTGCATTTCAGTGCCGCTGCCGCATTGGCAAATTCGATTGATGTCGCCTCATCAGCGCCCTCGCCGATACGTAGCGCAAAGGCCCCGTGCCACACGTCACCCGCGCCGAGTGTATCCTTGATGTCGACCTTGAAGGCCGGAATGTGCCTGATCAGACCATCGGCAATGTGGTAAACGCCGTTTTCTCCATCGGTGACACAGATCCAGCCCGGCAGCTTGCCGGCAATCTCAAGCAGCGCACCTGCAAGGTCGGTTTGATCGCTCAACGATAAAAGACCGGTACGCGAAAAAGCCACGTGCGAGGCTTTTTTGAGCAATTCAATTTCGGTCGGCGCTTCTGCATCAACGATCCCGGAAATTTTTCTTTGTTCAGCCAATTCAAGCGCTGCGATCGCGCCCTCATGCCATCGTGTATCCGCCAGAACCGCATCGCACGATGGAGCGTTGGCCAGCCAACCGGTGTTTTCGCTCAACCTCTGCCCGCGAAAATTCATAATCTGGCGTTCTCCCCTGCGGTCGACATAGACCGATGAGAAAGACGATCTGCCATCAACGGCGCGGTTGATCATGCCGGTGTTGACGCCCTCACTGGCCAGATCGGAAAGAATCAAATCGCCGATGGGGTCTGACCCAAGACGGGCGGCCAGGGTCGCCTCGCCGTCCAGTCTGGCAATAGCCACCGCGGCATTTGCCGCACAACCTCCGCCGACGGTATGAGCATCAATGGCCCTGAACTTCTCCGCCTCCCGCGGAAATTCAGCAACAGAGAAAATCAAATCGAAAACCGCCACGCCAACCACAAATACATGTGCCATCAG
The DNA here is from genome assembly GCA_965248135.1 of Rhizobiaceae bacterium. Taxonomy (GTDB): domain Bacteria; phylum Pseudomonadota; class Alphaproteobacteria; order Rhizobiales; family Rhizobiaceae; genus SZUA-100. Next base: position 94,468 of record CBDFIN010000011.1, read on the forward strand.
TCCACCTTCAATCCGCTTGGAACACTATCTGGCCGGCCCAGCCTTCCGGAGATCGATCTGGTTCGGTCAGGCTGTGCAAAAACGCCACCAATTGCGCGATCTCGGTGTTGGATAGTTCAACCGGGTTTAGGTCAATTCGTGATGCCAGCCGCCGACGCTCGCGCTTGTCCTCGAAGGGCAGGAAATCCGTTTTTTTTAGCCACGGTACATCAGGCAGACGTGCAAGAGATTTGTCCCAGCCGGCAAAACCTTTGGCCGGATTGAGATGATGGCGGACAATTCCTTCCAAAGTCGGGTAAGCGCCATTGTGGCCATAGGGTGCGGTTAATGCCACATTTCTCAGCGACGGAGTCCTGAAGCGATAGGCATCCTCCAGCCTGTCGGAAGCAGCCATGCGCCCCACATCCCGCACGATCGGATCCCACACACGGGTTCTGCCCGGTCCGAAATGTGGCAGCGCCAAAGCGTAGAACCGGTGGTCGGACAATAGCGGCCCGGAATGACAATTGGCGCATCCGGCCTTGCCGTAAAAGAGTGCAGCACCGTCCAGTTGTTCTTGCGAAAGCGCCGCAGCCTCACCGTTCAAAAATGCGTCGAACGGGCTGTCGTAGGATTGCCACTCCAGCCCGACAAAACCGGCGATGGCGTTGGCAATATGGCTGATGGTGATGTCTTGGGAATCGTCCACATCGTCAAAAGCCTGGATAAACATCTCGGCATATTCCGGGATCGTGCGCACCCGCTTCGCCAGTATCGGCCAAACCGCATCAATGCGATCATAGGCAGCGCCAGCGACCTGGTTTTCCTTTGGATCACCGGCCATTTCGAATTGAGAGGTCATCGGAAACAGCGCCTGCACAGCAAGAATGCCACTTAAACCCGGTGGCAGCCATTCCTGCGCCGGTGTGTTAAAACCATTGTCATAGATGTTTGACACGCTTACCCGGCCGTCGTGAAACAATGTCTTGATCTCGCGCGCCCCGAGGTTCCACAACCCCGGTGCGTTGCGTGGTATGCGTTTTTTGATACGAGTGTCCCCTTCAACGGCGGTGCGCTTGGCCGCAATGCCAGCCCCGCCCTCGCCGATCCCCAGCGACAGGCCATCGGCGCTGCCGAAGGCATGGTTGTGGCAGGTACCACAGGAAATATTGCGATTGCCCGACAGGATCGGGTCGTAAAACAGCAACTGGCCGATACGAGCCTGGTCCGGGTTAAATGTAACAAAACTTGAGGGTTGCAATTTTTCAGGAAGTTCAAGAGCATGAAGCGGCGATGAAATCGGCAGCAACAATGCCGCGATCAACAAGGACGTGCAATGCGCATTCTGCTCTTTACCTTTATTTGCGTCTTTTCTACCGTTGCGATGGCGGAACTGGAGACCGCGCGCGATCTTATGGATGTCAAAAACTATAAGGCCGCGATGCAAGAACTGCTGCCAGCGGCGCGTTCCGGCAACGCGGAGGCCGAAGAGTTGATTGGCGTCATGTATGCCCTTGGCCTTGGGGTTGAGCGTGACGACCAGCGGGCGTTTGAATGGTATTTGCGGGCGGCGATGAAAGGCCACGCCGGGGCGCAATCCGGTGTCGGCTGGTATTACGAGGTCGGTCGGGGCATGCCGGTGCCAGATCTTGTCAGAGCCCATATGTGGTATGTTTTGTCCGCCATCGGGGGGGACCCGGACGCCGCCATCTCGCAGGAAGAAGTGGTGAAGAAAATGACGGCTGAACAAATCGAAAAATCCCATATTCTGATCGACGATTACCGTTTGTGGTTATATCCGTTCAGATAGACTTGCGCGTCGGCAAGCATTCAAATGGCCAGCAGGTGCGGTATTATTTTGGCAATAAATGCAATCAGATAATCCGCGGGGCAAATTCACCCCGCGGTTCTATTGATAGTTGGTCTATTTGATATCCATCATCGTGCCAGCGTTGATGCTCTCTTCCGCCTCACCGACGGCTGCTACAAGCGCATCAAATATTGCAGGACCACCCTTGATATTGGCCTTAAACCAATCATACACCGGTGCCGCGGCCGTTTTGAACATCGCCTTTTCTTCCGGTGTCGGCACATACAGATCGCCACCACCAGCAACAAAATCGGCATAGGCCTGGATTGATTTGCGCTTGGGTGAAGCAAATGTTGCCTGTTGCAATGCCGCAAAACCATCGACCATTACCCGGCGCAGACCTTCCGGCATCGACTTGAACTTTTCGTTGTTCATCCACCACAAAGCGCCCATATAGGCATGGCCGTCCAGCGTGACATATTGCAGACCCGCTTCGGGAAATTTCATGCCCATGATATCGGTGATACCGTTTTTCGATCCTTCAACAACACCGGTCTGAAACGAGGTGAACAGCTCAGGCCACGGGATCGGTGTTGGTGAGGCACCTACAGCACGAACGAGTTCCTGTGGCAGATCGGCCACAACGGTACGGATTTTCAAGCCCTTCATGTCGTCAGGCTTTTTCACCCGGCGTTTGGTGTTGGCAAAATTGCGCCAGCCACCGGTATTGCCGATGGTCATCAACCGGATCGCGCCACCGGAATCGGCTAGCGCCATTCGCGCATCTTGCGGGTGAAATCACTGGCCAGAACATGTTCGGCAATCCGGTCATTTGACATCAGATAAGGCAGATCGAGCACCTGCACGTAAGGAAAGATGCCAGACGCGCCGCCGGAAGTGGAAATATAGATATCAATCGAGCCATCGGCCACGCCCTGCAGGCACTCGGCACCTTTGGAACAAAGTTGCGTGCCGATGAACAGTTCCACTGCGATTGCGCCGTTTGAGGCAGACTCCACATAGTTCTTGAAAACGATCAGACCGTCATAGTCCTCATCGTTTTCATTCGAGTTGGCGGTTGCGCGGATGGTATAATCCGCCGCCGCTGCCGCCAGCAGCGAACCGGCCACAAGGGCCGCTGCTGTCAGCATCTTGAGGGTTGTTTTGATCATGTTTTCCTCCTTGTTGAGATTGAGTTTTGTTTGGTGGTTATTGAACGAACCCGGTAAGACGCGGGATGGTCATCGAAATTGCCGGCACATATGTAATCAGGAAAATCACCACAATCTCGACCGCCAGAAACGGCAGAATAGCCTTCGATATGGTTTCGACCCGTTCGCCCGACACGGTTGAGGCGACAAATAACACCAGCCCCATAGGCGGGGTCGCCAAACCGACGGTCAAATTGACCGACATTATAATGGCGAAATGCACCGGATGGACACCTAGATCGACAAAGATCGGCGCCAGAATCGGACCCAGAATGATAATTGCCGGACCGGCATCAAGAAACATGCCGACGATAAACAGCAGCAAATTAATCAAAAACAGCAACATCAATGGATTTTCGGTCAAACCCAATAGCAAAGCTGCGAGCTGTTCGGGCGCATGGCTGAGACTGACCACGGTTTTAAAGGCCACCGCAGCCCCGACCAGCAATAAAACGGTCGAGGAAGCCAGCGCCGACTTGGTCAGGATCGCCGGAAGATCGGACATTTTCAGTGATTTTAGCACCAGAAACGAAATCACCAGCGCATAGGCGACCGCAATTGCCGAAGCCTCTGTCGGCGTAAAGACCCCAACCAGAATACCGCCAAGAATAATGATCGGCGTTTGCAATGGCGCCACAGCCTTTTTGCAGACGATGCGAAAGTCGTGTGAAACCTTGCGGCGCAGGCCCATGAGAATGAAGTGCGCCACCGGCAACAGGATGAGAAACTGGATCCAGCCATTGACACTGGCGCCTGCTACGCCCATCGCCCGCAGCCCGGCCCACACGGCTGCAAACAATGCTGCCAACACGCCGGCGAGATTAATGCGCAACAAGATAAACGAAATGCGATCTTCCAGGGGAGACATCGTCTGATTTCTGTTAACGATCCGCTCGGCCTTGGGCAAGTTATGGCGATCGGCCATCAGCCGGACTACAACCATCAACCCTAACCCAACAAGTACCCCCGGTACAATGCCGGCCAAAAACAATGCCGCAACACTTTCGCCCATCACATAGGCGTAGATGATCATGATACCCGATGGCGGAATAATCGGGCCAATCACCGAACTTGCGGCGGTCACGGCGGCAGCGAATTTTCGCGTGTAGCCGTTTTTTTCCATCGCTGGAATGAGGGTTGAGCCGAGCGCCGATGTATCGGCCACTGCCGAACCCGATAGCCCCGCAAACAGCATCGAGGACAGAATGTTGACCTGCGCCAAACCGCCCCTGAAATGTCCCATCAGAGCCTGCGAAAACTCCACCAACCGGTTGGTTATGCCACCCTTGTTCATTAATTCGCCGGCCAGCATGAAAAACGGCAAGGCCATTAGCGGAAAACTGTCCATCCCGTTGTAGAGATTTCGATACAGTAAGGCGATGTCACGTTCCTGCCCGTTCAGCCAAAGCAGCAAGCCAGGTGAAACGAGCAGGGCAAAAAACACTGGCAGGCCGACCATTATAAAAATCAAAAATACCGGAAGAAAGAAGACAAGCATCAGTCAGCCCCCAACATTTCGACGGGCGCGCCATCGTCCGGCTGTTGCTGGTCAGGTGAAAACAGGCTGATCATAGTGCATGACAATGGAACCCATGAGGACCCGTAAAATCAACTCAATATTGACCAGGAGCAACAAAAATACCCCGACCAGAAGCGAGCCGTACATATAGCGTAGTTTTACTTTGACACTTTCCATCCCAATCAAATCGAACGGCAAACGCAGCGATGATGATTCAAAATTGCCACCAAAACCCATCGTGTGGGTATAACCGTGCTTCAAACCTACGGCCATAACGGCAAATGACAGAAGCAACAAAACGATCGCCAGCACCAACCCGACGTTACGAGACAGGGCCCTGGGCACCATGTCGATGGCGACAAAACCACCCCGACGAAACGCTGACGGCGCTATCAGCCCGGTCATCCACAGCATCAAAAAACGTGCCGCCTCGTCGGGCCAGGCCAGCGCATTGTTGAAAACATAGCGGAATACGACCTGCAACAAGATGACAACCACCATCAAAGCAAGACAAACCCAGGCAACGTTGCGGCCAATCCGCAACAGGATGGTATTTACCGCAGTGATGGGGCGCAAAACCGCCATTATCATGGGCAATGCCCTCTCTCGTCGAAGATTTGCGTCTTCACTGGCCCTATGCTTTCGAAATCACTTTCGTATCTATCGATTATTTGAAGCAAACGAACCAATCCGTCAAGGTTATTGCGACCAATCTCCCTAATAAATTAGCCCGCCTCCCTTAGACTGACTTCATGCAACCTGCACAATTGCCGCAACTCGCTCGGGCAACCATGATCGGTCACCAGCGTTTGAACCTGCGACAAATGCCCGATGCACACCGGTGCGACCCGATCGAACTTGGTGCTGTCGGAAGTCAGGACAACATGGCGGGCGTTTTCAATAATCGCCCGGGCAACAGACGCCTCGCGCAGATCGTAGTCCAGAAGAGAACCATCCGGCCCAATCGCGGCGGCGCCAATTACCGCGATGTCGGCCCGAAACCGACGGATAAAATCGACCGCTTCGTCCCCCAAAATTGCCCCATCCGAACGGCGCACCTGACCGGCGGGAACAATCACATCAACGCCGCTAAATAATCGTATTTCATTGGCCACCTTCACACTGTCAGTCACCACTTTCAGACCGATGTGATGATTAAGGCTGCGCGCAACGGCCGCCGTAGTGGTGCCTGCATTGATGATCACCACGGTGTTATTGGGGATGAATTTGGCGGCAGCCTTGCCGATATCTGCTTTTTCCTTTTTTGAAATTTTCTCCCGCGCGGCAAATCCGGTGTACTCGATACCGGCCAGCAAGGTGACGCCGCCATGAAATCTCATAACCTTGTTTTCGCCCGCCAGACTATTGAGGTCCTTGCGAATTGTTTGTGGTGTTGTGTTAAAAAGTTCCGCCAGATCGTCGACCAGCGCCCGCCCGCACTGTTGCAGGTGTTGCAGGATCGCGCTTTGTCTCAATCGTGTATTTCGGCCGGCAGCCATCAGGTGTCCCCACCTTCACAATATAACTTTCGTTTTGCAATATTAAACGAAAGATTTTGCCTGACTACCGAAAAATAGTTTTTCGATTTTTGAACGAGGCTCTGAACGGCTACTCATCAACCATTGCCAGCGTAGATGCAACTGACCCTCGCTCCAGCAGCGTTGCCGGCACCAGAATTCTGTCAGGTTCGCCATCCTTAAGCAGCGGAATGCCCAAACTGAGCATTTCGGCGGCGATTTCGCCAATGCGGAGGGCGTCATCGCCGCGGAATCGGCCAACAATGCCATGGTCGGACCATCGCTGGTGCCGTTGCTGGCCCTTTCCATTCCCGGCAGTCCAACCGTGGTGGTATTGCTCGGCGCATCGCTCATCCATGGTATTTTTCCCGGTTCTGACATCTTTGACAAGCATCCGCAGGTGGTGTGGACATTCACCAATGCGATGCTCATCGGCCAGATATTGATGGTGATTTTCGGCATCTGTACAGCCGTTCTGGCAGCCCGCATTGCCAAGGCACCGGTGCCTATCATGGCCACCGGAGTGATGGTTCTGGCTGTATTCGGTTCCTATTCGGTGCAACAGTCGATGGGTGATGTCGAGATCATGCTGGTACTGGGGACTGGCATGTTCGTCCTGGAAAAATTCGGCTTCTCGGCGGCGTCCTTGGTGCCGGGGCTGATCCTCGGGCCAATTGCCGGCGACTATTTTGTCAATGGCTCGATGATTGCAGCAGCCCAAGATGGCTCGTGGATCTATTTCTTCACCCGCGGATTGAACATATTCCTGATCATTTTGGTCATCGCGTCGACTGGATATTCCTTCCGGGCCAACATGATGCACCCAGCGATCATGAGCCGGCAATGTCACGGTGATTGTAGACGAGACCGCCGATATCGATGCTGCAGTACAAAAAGTCACCGCGTCAAAGTGTTTCGACAATGCCACCTCCTGTTCGTCGGAAAACGTATTGATCGTCGCCGATGCAATCTATGACCGGTTTATTGAGGCTATTGAAAAGGCAGTTGGACGTCTGCTTGCCGGAGCGACGGGGAAAAAACTCAAAGACGCACTTTTTGTTGACGGTCATTTAAACCGGCAGATGCTGGCGCGCGATATAGACGAGGTTATCGGCGTTGCCGAAGTTGAAATACGCGACCCGAATGCCGCCAGATTCCTGATGATCGAGGGCGATGGCATTGGACCGGATTTTCCCGAATCGGGGGAAAAACTCTCGCTGATCGCGACCATTTACCGGGCACGCGATTTTGCCCATGCCACGGAATTCACCTCCAGCGTTCTGGACTTTCAAGGTGCCGGCCATTCTGTCGGTCTCCACACGGCAATCGATGCGCGGGCGGTTGAGTTGGGGCATGAACTGCCCACCTGCCGGGTAATCGTCAACCAGGCCCATTGTTTTGCTACTGGCGGCTCGTTTGACAATGGCATGCCGTTTTCGCTCTCCATGGGCTGTGGCTCCTGGGGCGGCAATTCCATCGACGACAATTTCAATCACACCCACCTGATGAACATCACCAAGGTGGTGCGCACCATCGCTGTCAACGAACCATCGCTGGAGAGTATTTTTGGCGATTACTGGCAATGGGCCGGAAAATGAACACTCATTTTGATCCCTCTTCGGTTGCCGGCCTGCCGGTCCGTGATCTGGTGGACCAATGGGCGGCACAAAAGCCCGATGCCGTGTTTCTGATCGATCCGGACGCCAAGCTCGAACTCACCTTCAAAGACCTGCACCGCCATTGCGCTGCATTTGCCTCGCGCCTTAATTCACACGGTGTTAGTGCCAGTGACCGGGTGGCCTATGCCATGAACAACGGTGCCGACACGGTGCGGGTGGTCATTGGCAGTCTTTATGGCGGACAATCGTCTCCTTTGTAGAAGCCGATGACGTCTCCGTCAGTCGTTGCGCCAAGGCCGTTGAGCAGTCGGTTGGAATAGTTAAAGTAAGCACAAACCTGATTGACTTCGAGAATCTCGCCGTCCTCGGCGCCGGCGATCTTCAACGCTTCAAAGTCGGATTTTACCATTTTGCCAACGTCCGTGGTCAATTTGCCGGTATAACGCAACAAAGCAAGCTGTTTACCTTCGAACTCTTCTTCCGGGCGATGGGCCTTAAGGGCAACAAAAATGCGATCCGATCTGGGCTGATCGCGCAAGAGATTTCTGACGTTCATAAAATGATGGGTCAGTGAATAGGTGCAATCATTCAAAATAGAAGTGTAACTCGCGACCACCTCAAGAAACCAGAATGGCAACGCGTTATCCTTGCTGTGGAGCACAGAACGGTAAAGTGTGACATGTCCATTCATGGTTTCCGGCCGCAGCGAATGCACCCTCATCACCGTGTCAACCGTACCGTGTGGAGTACGCGCCTTATCCAGCAATTCCTTCAACCGGCCACCCGCCTCGTGGTCGTCAATCATTTTTATCCAGGCCGTCATATCGCTTCAAATCCTTTGACAACTTTTATCCAGCATGATCAGACTAAAGCGGAAATGGCGATAACTGGTAGCGATATTTTTTAAAAACACCATGTGGGCAAACGTGGCAAAATTACTGCATGACTTTTTGCTTTTGGTGGCTTTGGACAGATAGTGAGTGGCTTGATGAATGAGGACGAACTCCAAAAAGGTGCCCTAAACCTGCTGGTTAATTGTGGAGGATTGAGCGCCGGCGACAAGCTGTTGGTTCTGCACGAAGATCCTGAGCTTGGATTTTACGATCAGGAAATCGCTGATACAGTAATGCGGGCAGCCGATGATCTTGATATCGAGGCCACATTGGAAGTGGCGGCGTTTAGTCCCAAGGTTGCCGATCCTGATGCGGCGCTGCTGGCGCGAATGAAGGCCGCAGACCGGACCCTGTTTCTGGCCAGGCTCGGCGACCAGATCAGATTCAGGCCGTCAATGAGCGATATCAGGCCGATTGTTTGCTACGCACTGGATCACCACATGCTTGGATCATCCTTCGGCACTATCGACCATAAGGCGTTCATCATGATAAAGGACGCGTTGAACGAGCAACTCGCACGGGCCAAGAATATCCAGGTCACCTGCCCGCTTGGCACCGATTTCTCCGGGCCCTGTGCGGTCTATCCGGTTGAAGGGGCAGACGTAACCGTCGCTCGTTTTCCATTGTCGGTATTCACCCCTGCACCAGCCGGTAATTTTGCTGGAAAGATCGTTCAAAACGGTTTTCTGGTCGGTACGGGCTCGCAATATTACCAGCCCTATGGGCGCCGTCTAAACGGCCTGCTTGAGGTGCTGTTTGAGGGCAACCGGATAACCGGTTTTAACGGCGAAGCGGAAGATGTGCGTGCTGCTGAAGAACATTATCAGCATGTCGGCAGGCTCTATGATATCGATCCGTATTTTGTTCATTCATGGCATGCCGGTATTCACCCGGGATGCAGCTATGACCGCCCGGCAGGTGCCAATTTTGAACGCTGGAGCGGTGGCGCGTTCGGCAACCCGCGACTGTTGCATTTTCATACCTGCGGTGCCTATGCGCCCGGTGAAATCTCGCTCAACCTGCTGGATCCGACAATCAAGATCGACGGCGTCGCGGTATGGGAAAGTGGACGGTTCCATCTCGAGCGTCTCGGCGATGGCGAGCGGATATTGGGCCAGTACCCTGAATTGTCAGCCCTGTTTGCCAATCCGGCCCAAATGTGCGGGCAATCCGCCGATGGCAGTTTGTCCTTCGATTAGGCGATCATTACTCTTTTGCCGTTATTTTGAAAATGTATCGAAGGCCTTGAGCGCCCTAGCGCTATAGGCATAGGACGGCCCGCCGCCCATATAGGTTGCCATGGCCAGCGCATCGCACAGTTCTTCCCGGGTCACTTTTAGTCTGACAAGCGCGCGAATGTGAAATCCGATGCAGCTGTCGCAACGGGTGGCGATAGCAATACCTAATGCCATGAATTCCTTGGTTTTCTCATCCAGCGCGCCATTGGTCTTGGCAGCCTTGCCCATAATACCAAAACCACGCGCGGTTTCGGGTACTTCTTTCGAAAATGTACCAATATCGGCTTCGATATCCGCCATGAAATTGCGCCAGTTCATAAATTCTATCCTCCCAGATCAGCCCCGTTCATCTGATCCCATGTGGTTTTCCAGCCAGCGCACGCCGGCGCTGATGATCAACACCAGCACAAGATATTCCAGTATAAGCAGCGAATAAATTTCAAGCGGACGGTACTCAATCACCACCAATTCATTTGCCCGGCGGGTAAGTTCCTGCATGCCGATAACCGAAGCGAATGCCGACATTTTGACAATATAGATGAACTGATTGGCCAATGGCGGCAAGATGCGTCGGATCGCCTGTGGCAGAATCACATAACGCATCGTTTGAAAATAGTTCAGACCAATTGTTTGGGCCGCTTCGGTCTGTCCCCTGGCAATCGATTGAATGCCGGCGCGGTAGATTTCGGCGGTAAACGCACTGTCAGAAATGGCCAGCGTGATGATTGCACCCCAAAAGGCGTCGATGGGAACGTCAAGACCCATCGATTTAAATATGATCGGCAGGCCGTAAAACACCCAAAAGAGCATCGGTAGAAGCGGAATGGAACGAACGAATTCGACATATAGCCGGTTGAAAAATCGCAGCAAACGGCGGTCGGAGAGGCCCGGCAATGCCACCACCAGTCCTAGGATAATGGAAATCGCTGCCGCAATCAGCGAAATTAGTATGGTCGCTCCCATGCCGCTGATCAGAAATTTTATATTTATCCAGCCGGTCGGTGTCATCGGATTGATGACGTACCAGCCCCAGGTACTGGAAGAAGAACAGCCGCCAAGCAGCAATAGTAATGAGAGCGCTATGAGAGTTTTTTTCAACGGTCTCTCCTAATGCTGCAATATCTGGCTGAGGAATTGTTGGCAACGCGTTGATCGCGGAGAACCGAAAAACTGTTCCGGCTTTGCCTGTTCGACAATTTCGCCAGCATCCATAAACACCATGGTATCGGCGACTTTGCGGGCAAAACCCATTTCATGGGTCACCACAATCATCGTCATTCCCTCCCTGGCCAATTCGACCATAACGTCCAGCACTTCCGAGATCATTTCAGGATCGAGCGCGGAAGTAGGCTCATCAAACAGCAATATCTTGGGCTCCATGCAAAGGCTGCGGGCGATAGCCACGCGCTGCTGCTGACCGCCGGAAAGCCGGCCCGGCCGCTTGTCGGCCTGCTCCGGAATTTTCACCCGTTCGAGATAAAGCCGGGCTCTTGTCTCGGCGTCTTGCTGCGACAGGCCACGCGCCTTGACCGGTCCCAGCACCAGGTTTTCCAGCACGGTTAAATGTGGAAACAGGTTGAACTGCTGAAAAACCATGCCGACTTCCGAGCGGATTTGCGCCACCGATCTGGGGTCGCTGGTAAGTTTAATTCCGTCGACCTCGATGGTCCCCTCCTGGTGGTGTTCCAGCCCATTGATGCAGCGCACAACGGTGGATTTACCAGAGCCCGAGGGGCCGCAAATCACCACTTTTTCGCCGCTATCGACAGACAAACTTATGTCTTTGAGAACCTGAAAATCCCCGAACCATTTGTTCACACCGACCAGTTCGATTGCCCGATCCGTCACCTTGTTTTCTCCCCACCAATTCCTTTTACGGAAACAAATTTGTTGACAATAGGTTTGCAATCCTCCTGAAATCAAGGGCACAATAACCAAAACAATATGATCAGGTCACCCAGAGGGAGAAACTTATGAGACGAATTTTGCAGGCAGTCACGGCAGCCTTTGTTGTGATTGGCCTTACCGTATCGGCCCAGGCGCAATCGGCACTTAACAAGATTTTGGACGCAGGCGCCCTTAAGGTCGGCACCACCGGCGACTGGAACCCGATGTCACTTCGCGACCCCGCAACCAACAGCTACAAGGGTTTTGACATCGATGTCATGAATGAGCTGGCCAAGGACCTCGGGGTCAAGGTCGAGTATGTTCCAACCGACTGGAAAACGCTGGTCAACGGCATCGTTGCCGGCAAGTACCACATCACCGGTTCAGCGTCGATTTCCCCTCCCCGCATGAAAGTAGCGGGATTTTCCGAAAGCTATCTGGCGGTCGAAATCTATCCCTTCACCGCGAAAGACAAGGCCGACAATTTTGATGGCTACGATTCGATCAACAAACCGAATGTCAAAGTCGCAACAACTTTGGGCACGACATTTGAAGCGCTGGTTCGCGAATGGTTTCCGCAGGCCGATATTAAAGTGGTCGAAGCGCCGGCCCGTGGTTTTCAGGAAGTAATTGCAGGCCGGGCTGATGTATTCATCACCTCCAACATCGAAGGTTCTACCCTGCAAGCAAAGTTTCCGATAACCCGGGTACCCAATACCGGACCGCGCGCGCCCTCCCCCATCGCCATGCTGTTGCCGCAGGATGATCAGGTCTGGATCAATTATGTCAACAACTGGGTGAAGGTTAAGACAGCCAAGGGGTTTTTCACCAAAACAAAGGCCAAGTGGGGTCTGTAGCCAAAAACTAATTGCTAATCTGCCGGGTCGCGCGGTGATGCGTGGCCCGGCTTTTTTTCAGCGTAGCCGGAATTTGCCTTGGCGAAATAGCACGCCGCTGAGTTGGAGGTCGCCATGCAGCTTGCGCGAATGACCTGGCTGGACGTGGAAAAACATCTGGCCGAAAACAAAGGGATTATTGTTCCCGTCGGATCGACCGAGCAGCACGGGCCGATGGGCATGATCGGCACCGACACTATATGTGCCGAGGCCGTGGCATTAGCTGCGGCCAAGATATGCGGCGCTTTAGTGGTTCCTGCCATTGCCTACACACCGGCACCGTTCAATATGGCATTTCCTGGCACCGTGTCCGTCTCTGCAAAAACTTTCGGTCTCGTTATGTCCGAGATTTTTAGCGGGCTGAGCGAGCAGGGATTTGATCAAATTTACGTGATCAACGGACATGGGGCCAATCTTCAACCGTTGTCGGAAGCAATAAAGGCGATAACCGGAGCACAATTTCGCATTCGAAGCTGGTGGGAATTTGATGCGGTACAAAAACTGCGCCAGTCCCTTTACGGAGAGTGGGAAGGAATGCACGCAACACCAACAGAAATCTCCATAACCCAGGCGCTTTATGGAGTGTTGCCGCCCGGCGAAGCATCAACTCCTCCGCGCAGGCTCACTGCCGACTACATCAAAGCCCACAGCGGAGACAAGCATGGCCCTGCGCACGAGCATCGCGCCGCCTTCCCGGATGGGCGGGTCGGGTCACATTCGGCGTTGGCCAGACCGCAGCACGGGCAGAAAATACTGGCAGCAGCCGCCAGCGCTCTGGCCAAAGATTTAACGGCATTCTTGCAGCGCAAAAATGAAGTCAGCCGGAGTGGTGACGATTAATCGTTGCCAGATTCAGCATTCTCAAAATGTGCTTTCAATTATCTTCAAATCAGTGTTAATTAGCTAGATTATTCAACAATGTCGTAGCTCCATTTGCTGATCGAATTCCGGAGAGACTCAGCCTGGGAAGTCAATAATTCAATTCGTTGCAAGTAACCGCAAGGGACTTCTAGCAGCCGATATTTTTGCCCGATATAGTGTTCAATTTATTGATCGCGGCATCGAGAAATCATGCAATTCGTGTCACAAAATTTCTAGCTTATTCTCATATCAATACTGCAATTTCACTTGAACATCACTAAAAATAGTGACAATATGTCGCAGTTTTTGACATAAATTAATTGAAAGATCGGTTTTCCAATACCGAGCCACCGATGCGAGGAGGATTGATGGCAAAGATTACACATATATGTTTGTCGGATTTGCACGCGGGCGCCGCCACCAGCCTCATTACCCCGGTTGACCCGCAAACATTACAACGGCAATCCAGGAAAATCAGCGAAACGGCTGCGGCATTCATGCCAGCGCTGCATGAATTTCTTGTCCAATTTGGCCAGTCGCAAAACGCCAACGGCCCATCCGACCCGCCGCAATTGGTGCTGTTGGGCGATGTGCTTGATCTGGCATTTTCTGACCGGGGGTATGCCAGTGAAGTTTTCGTTGAATTTCTAACGAGCCTTACAGGCGAAAAACTGTTCGATGACAAGCTTGTGGTCATTCCGGGTAATCATGATCATTCCTTGTGGACCGGCGGGCGCTATGCGGCTGAGGCGCAATCAGTCAAAAACGGCAAATTAAACGATCAGCAACTCGGCCTGATCGAGGCTACCCCCGCTTTCGCAGCCAGTACGGAAATCCCGTCACCACTGATTGGCGCAATTGCCCAACGCGCCGGACTGAGCGGCCAGACCGATTTGAGATACCCCAATTATGGTCTCGTCAATCAGGATAAGTCCAGGGGAATTGTCTTTCACCACGGCCATTTCATCGAAACCACCTATAAGGCGATGTCAATCCTTGCCGACAAATTGAACAATCACCCGCGCACCACTATGACTGCGGCAGATCTTGCCAGCGAGAATGCCAACTGGATCGATTTTGGCTGGTCGTCGTTTGGTGATGCAGCCAATGTCGGCAACGATGTCACCGCACTTTACCAGTATTTGCTCACCGGTTCGGAAGCGCAGCAATTGAAAAACCGTGCCTCAAAGGTGCTTGAGGAAATGGTTTCAGGATCGCTGCCGATGGGTGGACAGCGGCAGGTGCAACATATTGTCCGAATGGTCATGAAGGTGCTGATCGACGCAACTTTTGGCGCCTACTCGGATGCCGAACGCTACTCCCAAATCGAATATCTGTCCGCCTCTTCGCTTGAGGGTTTGAACTGGTATGTGCGTGAACCGGTTAAACGGCAAATGCTGGATGAATTGACGGCACTGCCCAAGAATATGACATTCGTTTTCGGCCATACTCACAAACCATTTGAGGATGAGATCGCGGTCGATGGCTTTGAGCTGCCGGTGGCCACCTGCAATACCGGCGGCTGGATGTTGGATGCACCGAGGCTCGACGGCAAGGAGGGTGCGTCTTTGGTGCTGGTCGATGATCAATTGAATACCATATCGATCAGGATGTTTCAGACCAGAATGGACGGCGCCTTCCAACCGGGTGTTGCCCGGCTGATCTCGCAACACGATGCCAGTGCGGACGAGTTCATGGATCAGGTCAATCATGCGCTCCATCAGACCCAATCCCTGTGGGATAATCTGGCCGAAGTGGCCGGCAAAGCCTATCAATTTCGCCAAAACCTGATTTTGGAAGAAACCCATCAGGACGATATTCGTGCCGATGCAGCAGGAGCAATATTATGACTGGCTCCTCAACCATGATTTCCAAACCGATCGCAGATGCCGACAAGGCCTATGATGTCATCATCGTCGGCTCCGGCTATGGCGGTGGCATCGCCGCCTCGCGCCTGGCGCGCACCGGCAAGAAGGTCGCCGTGCTTGAGCGTGGCCGGGAAATACGGCCGGGTGACTATCCAGATACCGCCGCTGCTGCAATTGCCGATATGCAAATCACCACCGCGCAATCCGGCAAAACCATCGGCCGGGCCGATGGGCTTTACGATTTCAGAATAAATGACGATATGAACGTCTTCCTCGGCTGTGGTCTCGGCGGCACCTCTCTGGTCAATGCCAATGTCGCCCTTGAGATCGACAAGCGCATTTTCAACCAGCACCATTGGCCAAAGGCCTATCGCGACAACCCTGATTTGCTCGATCCCTATTGTGAGCGGGCGCGCAAGTGGCTGGGTTCCAACCCCTACCCTAAATCATCGCCGAAATTGCCCAAGCTCAAATCGCTGAAAATGTCAGCAAAGTCGCTCAAAGAGCCGTTTTCCCGCCCGCCGATCAATGTCACCTTCAAGGACGGACCCAATGCTGCCGGCGTTTATCAGCACGCCTGCAATCTGTGCGGTGATTGCTGCACCGGCTGCAATTACGGCGCCAAGAACACCACCTTGATGAACTATCTGCCCGATGCCAGCAAAAACGGTGCCGAGATTTTTACTGGTGCCAATGTGCAGTGGGTGAAAAAACAGGATGGCGGCGGCTGGGCCGTTTCAATCGACAGTATCGGTGATAAGGATGCTGATAGCGAAGCGATACAGATCACCGCCGATGTGGTCATTTTGGCGGCCGGAACACTCGGTTCCACCGAAATTCTGCTGCGTTCAAAAGAGCAGACCGGTCTAAAGGTCTCAGATCAGCTGGGGCAACGGTTTTCCGGTAATGGCGATGTGCTGGCCTTTGGCTATAACGCCAATTTGACCCAAAAAACCAATGCCAAACAAAGAGCGCCGATCTATAGCGTGGGTGCCGGCCACAACAAACCCGATAAACCGCAGTTTCAACCAGGACCATGCATTGCCGGTCTGATCGATATGCGCGACCCGGATCGCCAGCTTAAGGACGGCCTGGTGATTGAAGAGGGTGTCATGCCTGGTGCTTTGGCAATGGGCTATGTGGCAATTTTCTTCATGGCGGACGCGCTGGAGGGTGATGTGTTTCGCTTTGGCGACACGATGTTACGGCTGGAGGATGCGCAAAAACTGGGCGAGATGATACTTGAGGACCCCTCCAAGCTTGCCGATGCAGGCTACTCGGGCCCTCTTTCACGGACCCAATCCTATCTGGTGATGAGCCATGACGATTCAAACGGTCAGTTGCGCCTAAAAAACAACCGCGCGGTGGTCGAGTGGCCCAAGGTTGGGGCAGAAAAATCCATCGTCCGCGATAATGAAATTCTGCAACAGGCTAGCGAAGCGATCTGGGCGGAATATATGACCAACCCGGTCTGGGAGGACAAGTTCGGTAACAAGCTGATAACCGTTCATCCGATCGGCGGTTGTCCGATGGGCGATAACGCCAAGCTGGGCGTGGTAAATGGTGATTGCCAGGTCTTTGATGCCGGCGCGCCGGCTGCGAAAAATGATGATCTGGTTCACGACGGGCTTTATGTTTGCGATGGTGCCGTTATTCCCGGTTCGCTTGGGGTCAATCCACTATTGACCATCAGCGCGATCACCGAACGGGCAATTGAAAAACTTGCCGCCGACCGCGGCTGGACCATCGACTGGACAGCCAACGAACCCGAGGAGGCACCGGCGAAAAAAGGCGGACTGTTTGCCTTCGTGAGTCATGTCGCTGCTGCCCTTAAGGAGGATGTCTCTCTCACGCCTGCATTCGAATTGCAGATGGCGATCAACGCGTTACAAAAAATCGTCACCGATATCAACAACAAGGATTTCGATGCGGCACGTGCTGACGCCAAGTCTTTCTACAGTTTGCTGACCATGGCGCTCGGTGGGGCAAGCAAGTCTTTACCGTCGTGGAAGACGATTGAAGGCTATTTGAGTGATGCGGTGCTGGCTGACGATGTCGGCCCTATAATTACTGAATTCATGCCGACGCTGCAAAATATCGAGGCGGCGCTAAAACAAGGCGACTATGCCAAGGTTTTGGAAATCATTGAGATCGATATGGGTGATTTCAGCCCGGGTCTGGCTTTTTTCGAACGCATGGCCGGCTCGCTTTCTGATCAGGGTATTGACCGACCACATCCCGTTTCCGATCCATTTGTCATTGCCGGCAGTGACGTTAACGACAGCAATTTCTCGGTCGTCGGTCATTTCGGTATCGATGCTGGCAGCATTGAAAAAATGATGAAGGACCGCTCTCATACGGCAAAGCTCGCCGGCACCCTTGAGTGCCCCTTTCTGGGTGGCGCGTTTACCTTTGACGATGGCGCGACCTTTGAATTGATGCCGGAAGATATGAAGCGGGTTGAGTGCTGGAAAATGAACTATTCCGGCGGCCTTGTTGCGAATTCTCAAAATGGCGCTGCCATAGGTAAAAGCGGCCAGCTTTATTTTGCCGGCTCCAAAACGCTCAAGCGCCGTCCCGGTTCCAATTGGTGGCGGGATGTGACCACCCTTTTTGTCGATATTCATGATGGTCCAGACACCTCAGCACCATTGGTGGCCCGCGGTATCATGCAATTGGGTATGCAGGATCTTGCGGCCCAGGCAGCGACGCTGACCACAGCGATCACAGGTAAAATCGATAGTCTGGAAAGCGAAATCAAAGGCAAACTGCTGATGGCCTATCTGACCAACAGCCTGCCGCAGGCATTTGAGGAAAAAACCTTGCGGGTTGAACTGGTTAAACTTGCCATCCTGCTGACAACTTCGACCGGTCATCCGAAACTTGAAAAAATGATCGATCAGTATTTCCTGGCCAAATTCGGCGGATCATTTGTCGAATTGGTGTTTAGAACCTATGGCGGCCCGCTAGCTTATTTGAAAAACTTCCCGGCAACCGACGATCAGGCCCGGCTCAAGCGCTGGAAAGGTGGGGGCGAACCAAAGCGTCAATTACCGACACCTGTTTCCAAACCGTCAAATCCTCCAACGGCGGCCAATCCTGCTACCACAGGACATTTCGCCTTGACCCGTTATCGGGGCGGCAGCAAGGGTCCGGTAATTCTCGCCCCGGGCTTTGGCACCACGGCGGCATCATTTGCGATGCAAACAACCGATGTGAACCTGGTCGAGTACCTCACCCATAACGACTATGATGTGTGGTTGTTTGATTATCGCGGTAGTCCGGCGCTTACCGCCACCCGAAAGCCTTTCACTATCGACGACATTGCCCGAGAGGACTGGCCGGCGGCAGTTGAGGCGGTGCAGCAGGCCACGGGCGCCAAAGACGTTCAGTGTCTGGCCCATTGTGTTGGTTCGATGAGCCTGTTGATGGCCATACTGTCGGGCATGCAAGGGGTCCGTTCGATCATCTCTTCCCAGACCACAGTTCATCCCGTCACCAGTTGGTTCAATGCGGCCAAATCGGATATCGGACTGGCCAGTTTCCTGTGCGAAGGCGCCCCGAAATCGATGGACGGGTTGATTGATTCGCTGGGTCTGCCGCAAAGCGTGACCAAGATGCTGAAGGACGGAATGCCGTCGGTCAGTATGGTGTCGTCTACCGATGCCAGTTCAAAAAATTATCTGCGCGACAAGGCAATCGATCTGCTGTTGTGGAATGTTCCATTTCCTGCTGAAGAGCCTTGCTACAATCCGACCTGTCATCGTGTGTTCGGTGTTTTCGGCGCAAGCTACGCCCACGACCAGCTCAACGAAATGACCCACAATGCCCTGGTTGATGTGTTTGGCACGGTGGCGTCAAAACCGTTTGAACAACTGGCTTTGATCATGCGGAAGGGCATTGCCACCAACAGCCAGGGAACTGGTGGTTATCTCGAAAATGTCAAGCGCCTCAACATGCCAATCGATTTTGTTGCCGGTTCGCGCAACCAGATATTTTTCCCCGAAACTTCCTTGCGCACCTTGCGATGGCTGCACCAGCACAACCCGGGCAAAGCCGATGACCTTTATACGCGCCGGGTATTTGACAACTACGCACACATGGACTTCTTTATTGGCAAGACCGCATCTAGGGATATTTTTCCCTATCTGTTAGAGCGGCTTGAAAAGCGGGCATGAAGATGGAAGGTACGCTTTTGCACTTCGTGCATTGCGATTGGATTATAGTTCTATGAAAAAGGCTCTGGAAGGAGAACGCCGCTGGACCACCGTTTTGTTCACCGACATGGTTAACTTTTCCAGCGTTTCGGAGCGCATCGGTGCGGAAAACGTTTACAACTTGTTGAGCCGGATAATCGCAGTGGCCAGCAGCAGCATTGAAAACCATGGCGGGCACGTGGTGGACTATGCCGGCGATAGCATTCTGGCGGCCTTTGGCGCTCCTATCGCGCTTGAAAACGCATCCCTTCATGCCTGCAAGGCCGCTAAGGAATTTCTCCACACCCTTGAACGAGAAAGTGATTCGTTCCAGCGCGAATTCGATGTCGAGCCACAATTCCGGGTTGGCATTAGCGGTGGAACCATCATTCTCGGCCATCTCGGTCTCAACGAAAAGCTTGATGTCACGGTTATGGGCGAAGCGGTCAACCTGGCCTCCCGGCTGGAGGCACAGGCCGACCCTGGTCAAGTTCTTATAAGTGATTCGGTTCATCGGCAGGTTGAGGGCTTTGTCTCGGCTGCCGATTGCGGTGAAATGGAATTGAAAGGTTTTGCCGAAAAGCAGCAGGTTTATCGACTGGAAAATATTCTCACCGGCACGTTACGGTTTGAGGGGCTGCGCCGGCGGGGCCTGGTTGAACTCATTGGTCGCAAGGACGAACTAGAGCAGCTTGTGACCGCTGCCCGCAATAAGTCACCAGGAGTACGCACGATAGCGGTTTCGGCGCTGGCGGGGCTTGGTAAATCCCGGCTTATCCACGAATTCCGCGAGATACTGTCAGACAAGTTGCTGTTGCAGCTTGGTCAATGTCATCCATCCACACAGCAGGTGGCGCTCGGTCCTTTTTTGGAGATCATTCGAAACCATGCCGATATCGGGCCGGATGCCTCGAAGGAAACAATTGCTCAGCGACTTTCCTCGCTGTTGCCGGAAGAAACCGAATTGAATGATTTCGCTGCGGTTTTCACCGGCGGGGATAAAATCATCGCCAACAAGGAAAATTCGGCCGGAGGAGAAGAAAAAGTAAGTGATGATCATGGCGGCGCTCTGCGCGTCAGACGTCAAATGCAGCAATTGCTGCTTAATCTGGGACATGAACAGCCGATAGTGTTGATAATCGAAGATGCACATTGGATTGATGGTGTCAGCGAAGAACTGCTTGAGGGACTTTGCCAAATCCAGGACGAGGTGGAAATTCTGCTGATTTTAACCCATCGTCCCGATTATGATCCAAGCTGGGCGGGCGATGATAACTTAACTCAAATCAGCCTTAAGCCGCTTGATCAAACTGAAACCAGATTACTTGCCGAAAAGAATTTTGAGACGTCGGAAATATCACCTAATCTGATGGATGTTGTCGCATCCAAAGCCGAGGGCAACCCGCTGTTTGCCGAAGAAATTATCCGGTTTTTGAAGTCCGGTGACCGATTGCAACAAACCCAAGTTGGGCTCGATCTGGCGGCCGATGACCGGGCGGAACTGTTATCGGGAAATCTGCAGCATCTGGTATTGAGCCGGGTCGATACCCTGTCTGCCGAAATCAGAGCTAATCTGCAGGTTGCAGCCACAATTGGCCGCAATTTCTCGGCACTTGTGCTTGAGCGCATCCTCAACGACCTTGAGGCCTGCCAAGAAATGTGTGAGCGGTGCGCTGCAGAAGGGTTGATCGAACCGGACCCGCAAGGGCTTGAGAAGGACTGGCGTTTTACCCACGCGCTGATCAATGATGCGATTTACAACAGCATGTTGTCCAATCTTCAATCCACCATTCATGCCAGGATTGCGACTGATCTGGAGGTCAACGCCGATAATCGGCAAGCCAATATGGCGGAGGTGCTGGCCTACCATTTCGGGCGGGCAAAAAATGCTGCCAAGGCGGTCAAATATCTCGCCGGCGCGGCCGAAAACAGCATCAAAATCTATGCCGTCGAGCAGGCGGCAAACCACCTTAAAAAAGCCTTCGGTTTGGTCCAGCAAGACCCCGACTGTGTCGGGGACGATCTCTACGGAGAAATGCTTGTCGTGTGGTTGCGGGCAATGGAAATCAGCGGCGATTTCGGCAGCCTTATCAGCATCGCCGAGAAATGGCTGCCGCGTATGCAGGAAGCCGGGTATTCGGCCAATCTGTCGGTTGCCAGCACCCTTGTCGCTCTTTCCAAGACCCACGCCCGCGACTACCAGGGAGCGCTTGCAATCGCCGAGGGGGTTTTGTCCTCCGCCGAACAGCACGATGACCTTAAGGGTGCCGCCTGGGCCAAGGTAGCGTTGATGCGCATCTACGAGGAGACTTGCTGGGAAGGTCGGGAAACGATGGAACGTCTTGCCGCCGAAATTCGGCCTGTCGCCCAAAAAATCGGTGATAACCACATAAGCATGATGGCGCTCTATTTATTGTCTTCCCACTACCGCTCCTGCGGTGAAGTGACAAAGGCAAAGGAATTGGCCGGCGAAATCAGGGATTTCGCCCTGAAGCACGACGATCAGCGGGCACTTGCTTATTCGTGCTGGGCATTGTCGATAATATACAATGTTGAAAATAACGGCCCGGAAGCCATAAGGATCGCCGAACAGGGGCTTGAGACAGCGCTGCCGGGTACCGCCGATGCTAGCGTCAATTGGGCCTGCTGGACCAGCGCTCAGGTCTATTCAGGCGACCCCGAGCTTGCCCGTGAGAAAATTGACCAGCTGATTGCCAACGCCCGCGAAGATCTGGACTATAATCTCGTCCATTCGATGGAATGGACCAAGGCAATTCTTGAAATCAAGGTCGGGCATCTGGCTCTTGGTTGGAAAATGCTTGAGAAAATTGGGCCGGTGGTCGACCAGGCCGGCAATGCGACATTTGCCAAGCATCTGCATTTGATCCGAGGCGAGATATTGCTGATTATTGCAGGACTGATCAATCCTTCCCATGAGAGCCCGCGAAGTGATGCGCAAGCCAAACCGAAACTCGGGTTGCTGGATATATTGACCGGCATCAGGCTGCGATTTTCAGCCAGGAAAAGAGCTGCCGCCGATTTTGAATATTATTGCCGCAACGAGCCGTTGCAGCGCGGAGCAAGCTATGCAAGGGCTCAAATCGGCCTTGGCATTATCGCCAAATCGCGTGGTGATAAATCTGCCGCACAGCGTTTCCTTGACGAAGGGCGGGCGCTTGCTGCTGAAGAGTCACTTGCCAATCTGGTGGCAAGGGCCGACCGGTATTTATCGGCTTGACGGCACCCTAATCCGGCTGTGCGAATGGGCATCACCCGGCGGCTTCCGCTTCAATTTCGCGGTCGAGCAGGCGGCGAAACAGCTTGGCTCCCGCATCCAGCCCAAGATCAATATAGGGAGTTGCGGCGTTTTCCATGCCGCGATGGACCTCTTCCAGCACCACACGATCTTCTTCGAACGCCATATGGGCACCAGCATTCATTTTTTCCGAAACCGCCTTGTCGTCCGGATCGGTATTGCGGTGCTGAAACCAGAAGTACCTGGATCGGTTTTGATCAATCGGTGTCATGAAATTGTAGGAAATATTGACATAGGTAAGATCGACCGGAGGAGCCTTTGGCCCACCGCTACCCACCGGGGTATAGACCGATTTATTCAAGCCGATACCGGGAAGGGACATTTCATAATGCTGAAGACGGTCGCAAACGCCATCAAATTTCACCAGCCCGGCGTAATAAGGTGAAGGTGGTTGGCCGTAAATCCAGCGCGACACTATCACACCGTGTTCGGTTTTTTCGATATCCAGCGGCCCGTCATCGGTGCCGGCGCCGGCAAAGGAGGTAACGTGAACCCAGGCGACGTGGCTCGGATCCAGCAGATTGTCACAAATCCACAGATAATTGCAGGCGATGTCAAGCACACCGCCATCGGTATAACCCCAATCTGGATTAGCAAAATTTTCGATTGGATAAATCAAATCGGGATCAGCCTTTTCCGTTTCACCCATCCAGATCCATAGCAGACGATAACGGTCGACGACCGGATAGGATTTTACCACCGCACGGTGGGGGATCAGCTCTTTTTGGGTCGGTGCGGCGACACAAGCACCCTTGCAGTTAAAAGTCAGCCCATGATAGCCGCATTCCACATTATCACCGATCAAATTGCCCTTGGAAAGCGGCAGTTTGCGATGTGGGCAGGCATCTTCCAACGCGACGGGCGTGCTATCTTCCATCCGGTAAATAACAATCTCCTCGCCGAGATAGGTTTCTCCCTTCAACTGGTGACCAAAGTCCTTCGACCACCCCGCCACATACCAGCAATTTCTCAAATACATACTGTGCCTCACCCGACCATGGCTTTTGACACACTATAGGCGTTGCAAAGATGAAAAATCCAGTACGGTGCAGAAAAGTTTTTCGGATGCTTGAAGTCAGTTTCTGACCCGCTGCTGCCAGTCCGGTTCAGGCCGATGACAGTGAAAGCGAGCCCATCTCGCTCATGAAAACGATGTCGCTGCTTGAACACTCAACTGTGCACAAGAATTCCAACATTTATCCAGGTGGCGACTGTCGTTGCCAAAACGAGAAATTGCCAGCTATATAGATGGGTTTTACAATCCAGCCAGGCGACATTCGACTTTGGGATTTACAAGTCCTGTCAAATTTGAAAGGATCGCTGTATAAAAAGAAAAAGACGTCTCCACTTTTTCCGGTACGGCCCGCTGTGCTGCACGAACTCATAACAGGAAAATATTCATATTAGGAGATTGATAGATGGATCTTTTGCGAGGGTTCCTATTTTCGTTTCTTGCCTTTGTTTTTCTTGCGTCCGGGTTTTTGCATGAGGTCCGGGCTGAGGGCAAACGCTTTGCATTGGTGATAGGCAATGCCGAATATACAGGCAAAACGCTCTCACCGCTGAAAAACCCCACGAATGACGCGGCGCTGATTTCCGGGTCACTAAACAGGGCAGGCTTCGACGTCACGACCATCATGAACACCGATTTGCGCGGCATGAAAAAATCCGTTGCAGCTTTCGGCAACAAGCTGAAGGGTGCGGGCGCGAATACCATCGGTCTTTTTTATTATTCAGGGCATGGTTTTCAGGCCAACAACATCAATTATCTCGCACCGCTTGGGGCCAATCTTCAGGATGAAGTAGATGCCGAGTTCGAGGCGCTTTCGGTTGACTGGGTACTGGCCAAGCTCAATGCAGCCAACAAAGGTGCGAATGTGGTCATTCTCGATGCCTGCCGCAATACGGCGCTAACCCGCGGTATGCGCAGCGCAGACCAGGGCCTTGCGCTCCTGAAACATACGCCAACGGGCAGCTTCATCTCATTTGCGACAGCGCCAGGCAGCACAGCCACCGATGGCACAGGCCTCAACAGCCCCTATTCGGCGTCTATCGCCCGTGAGATCGCCCAGCCTGGCATGGGCATTGAACAGGTGTTTAAAAATGTGCGCAAGGCGGTGGTGAAGGCGACCAACGGCAAACAGGTGCCGTGGGATTATTCTTCGCTTACCGATGATGTGGTGTTCGTGCCCGGTGATAACGCTGCCGCTGTGGCGCGGTTGGTGGGCAGCAAAGACGCCGCCGCAATTGAGCTCGAGCTGCAATTTTGGAATGACGTGAAGAATTCGGGGAACGCGGAGCAACTCAACGCCTATCTCGTTAAATTTCCCAGCGGGGCATTCGCGACGGTTGCGAAATCCCGCATTGAGGGGCTCAACTCGAAAGCAGGCAGCGCGGATCAGGTAGAAAAGCTGTTTGCCCGCCTCACCAGCCGCTCGCTCATCGTCGATAACCCGACACGACCGCATGAGTTCTACGCCAATGCCCGCATGCGCGAGCTGCAGGGGGATTATATCCGAGCGCATCAGGAATATCTGAAGTTCTTCGCTTTTGGCGAAGCCTATGTGGACCCCCATTATCGCTTCCAGAGTTTCCTGAAAATTCAGCAAGGCCGCGAAGGCGCGCGTGAGACCTATATGGCTTTCGCGCAGGGCCGGAGCGATCCGGTACTAAACTTCGTGACAGCATTGTTGCTGAAACGCGAAAATCGGGTCAAAAAGCTCGATGGCTTCACCAAGCGCTTTGGCGATTTCGCGCCCGCATTTTACGAACTTAGTCGCGATTTTTCCCTCGCCCGTCTCGGCCAGCAATCGCTGGCAGACAAGAAGCGCGAGCATGAGCTGCTCACCCGATTCATGAATCTCGTCGATGGTGGAAAATTTTTGAAATATTTTTTGGACCAGCAAACGGCAGCCTTCCAGATCGAGGATGCCAGGCAACGCCTTGCGGCTCTGTCATTCTTGAATGTCGCAGCACTGAAGAACCCGGTGACGCTCAATGCCGTACGAAGCAATCAGGGCTGGACGCTTTCTTTCTCGATTGCTGATCAGGTAACCGAGATCTTTGTTGCCAAGCCAGGCAAAGGGGAAGAATCTACCGGCTTCATGCAGGGCGCTATCAACCAAACAACCGGTAAACCCGTACCCTATCCCGCCATCCAGCTTCCCGGAAATGCGCAGCCGATGGAGTTGAAAATCAGCTACACAGATGTGCGCGGGCAGAAACAGGGGGCCTTCCCGGTCATGTTCAATCCTGATGCTGCACTGGTTGCCAGCCAGAAAATGATTCTTGAGCGCATGCCCAATGGCTGGATCAGTTTTCGGGATTGGAACAAAAAGCTTCTCGTCTATTTCAGCCATCTTGTCAGCTACCGCTGCGCCATTGCCAAGGTGGAGTTCGGCATCGATACCGAGGTGCCGAACAAACAGTTCCCTCTGGCGCCGTGTGACCCGAACAACCCGCATTCTGTGGACTATAAGGGCAAGACCTCAAAAATCTATATTCCAATCCCGAAACGGACGCATTTCATGACCGTAAAACTGACATACGTGGACGGAGCACATTCAAGCATCCAGCGTTTCGAGGTGACCAGGTAGATAATACCAAAGGAATTTGATATTGACCCATCTGATGATAGAAAAACCGTCTGCCGGCGAGGCGCAATTCGTGACCTGGTCTGGCCGACCACGAGCGCATTGCAACAAAGCCGGAAGGGCCCTCACCAACGGCCTGATATATTTGGCGCCTGGTTTGCGTTGCGCACGGCTCGTGGTACTGGTACCAGGTCGCCGTCCGCTCCTGGCCAAACGTCAAATCCATTCAGGTCATATGAGTCAATATCAAGTTCCTTTGGCATAAATCTCTTGCCGCCGATACCTGACCCATCTGAACGCGCCAATAACCCAAAGCGGTGGCTGATCGGGCTTGGCGCGATAATCCTTTCCGCACTGCTGGCCTTTGCCTTGAGTTTCCGGCTCGAAGTGCTGGTCGAAGATTATATGCTCGTGCATCTGACACCAAATGTCAGCTCTCCGGAAAAAATTGCCCTCATTGGGATTGACGAGCGCACGCTTGCTGGGTTGTCCTACCGTTCGCCCATCGACCGAGCGTTCCTTGCGAAGGTCGTGGCCAAGATAGATGCTGCAGGCCCGCAAGCCATTGGGCTTGATATCCTGATCGACCAGCCGAGCGAGATCGAGAAGGACGACCAACTTCTCAAAATCCTGCGCGAAGCTGAGTCTTCGATCGTGATTGGCTTTGCCAATGAGAAAGACGGCCTCACCGAAATGCAGGTGGCGTTTCAAGACAAGGCGCTGAGGGGGCTGAGCAAGGGCCTCGTCACTCTCACGCGGGATGATTTTGATGGCACGGTGCGCAATCTCTACCTCGGTCGCATGGTGAACGGCTCGTGGATGCCTGGTTTTGCCGCCGCGCTGGCGCAGATCAGCGGGCATAAATCGCCCTACCCAAAAGGACGCATCCGCTTCTACCACGATGCGTCGGGCCAACTGCTTACCTTCAAAACCTATCCCGCCCACACGGTTGAACTGTTACCGCCCGCATGGTTCAAAGACAGGATCATCATTGTTGGTACCACCTTGCCCACTTCCGACCGGCACCCTACGCCTTTTGTGACCACCCACGGAGCGGAAAACGGCACGGCCCATGGCGTGGCGATACATGCCCATATGCTGACCCAACTTATGCGAGGCGATAAGATATCCGCGCCCTCACCTCTGATCACGGTGTTGATCGTGTTGACGCTAGCATCATCAGCGGCCTTCATTGTCTTCGCCCGCCTTGAGCCGCTCGCAAGCTTTGCGACCGTGGCTGGAATGCTGATACTTTATCTCGGCCTTGTCTATCTTGTCTTTACCCTGCAGCACCTGTTGCTGCCCGTGGTTGCGCCGACACTGTCAGCGCTTTTCACCTCGGCATATTTGTTCATGATGCAGTGGTACCGGGACCGGGCACAACGGCAGTTCATCGAACAAGCCTTTGCGCAATATGTAAGCCCCGGTGTGGTCAAGCGGATCGCCGAAGGCCGGCATGCGCTCGCCCTGGGGGGAGAGGCACGCATGGTGACGTATGTCTTTACGGACCTTGAAGGCTTCACAAGCCTCAGCGAGAGCATGGAACCTGCACAAATAGCCCAGATGCTCAACACATATCTCGATGAGATCTGTGGACTTTATGTCCAAGCGGAAGCCACCATCGACAAGATTGTCGGCGATGCGGTGATCGGCTTTTTTGGTGCGCCCGAGCAGCAGGACAATCAGGCAATGCAGGCGGTTGAACTCGCTCTTGCTATCGATAAGTTCAGCGAAGGCCACCGCCGAAAGCTCGCTGAACACGGCATATCCTTCGGCATCACCCGCATAGGTGTCCATAAAGGCAAGGCGATCATCGGTAATTTTGGCGGCTCACGCTTTTTCGACTATACCGGTATCGGCGATACGGTAAATATTGCCGCACGGCTTGAAGCCGCCAACAAGCACCTGGGAACACGCGTCTGCGTCAGCGCAAGGGTGGCCAAAGATTGCCCGAAGCTGCCATTTCGTCCCATCGGTGATGTCATGCTCAAGGGTAAGCAGATACCGATTACCTGTTTGGAGCCCCTGCACAAGGACGATTTCTCGCAGGAAATTGCCAACCGCTATGACGACGCCTTCAAGCAGATGGCGCGACAGGACAAGCGCGCCGCCGCTATCTTCAGACAGCTCGCCAAAGAGTTTCCCCGGGACGCTCTGATCAGGTTACACACGGAACGGTTGCACAACGGCGAGCAAGGCACAATAATCAAGCTGACAGTTAATACCAAAGGAACTTGATATAAATAGATGGAGTGAATCCCGTGCGAATTTTCAGTAAAACCTTAATTGCATCCACTGCGCTGATGACCATTTTGTTGACCGACGCACCGCACGCTGAAACCAGCAGCCTGGTCATCATTGCCGTGAGCGATACAGGCGGGAATTTCGCACCCGGTCAGGTGCTGCAAACGGGCGAGAGGGTTGATATTCTGGCAGGCAACAAGGTGACATTTATATCAGAGTCCGGTAATGTGATCACGCTGAACGGTCCTTATTCAGGTCCGGTTGCCAGCCAGTCGATGGATGGTGACAACAAGGGTACGCTTTCCACAATTGTCGAGTTTATCAGTAAGCAGAAAAAACAGTCGACGGTGCTTGGCGCATCCCGCAAGGTGGACCCGACAGATGTCTTTAGTCAGCCCGACCCCTGGTTGATGTCGATCGACAGCTCAGGTCACCGCTGCGTGCGCCAGAAAGGGGCGCAGATGTGGCGCAAGCGCAGCAAGACAAAAGCAAGCATTGCCTTGCGCAACCAGTACGCGAAACAGACCGGCCTCATCTGGCAGGCGGGAAAGAACCGCATGCCACTGCCCAATCCTTTCATTAAGGACGGCTCGCTGATCGTGATGAAGATCGACCAGGATCCCCGCCGCATCAATCTACATGTTACGCCCGCCGGTCTCGATATCTCCCGCCCTGGCGCAGTTCTCAACTGGATGATCGACAATAAATGCAGCCGCCAGGCGGAAATTCTGATTAGGCAACTCCATAAATCAAAACGCTAGCTGATATGGTATGATTACTTTCAAGTGGTCATGCTATATGCAATTCACCGATCAGAACTGAGCGCCCAATAGAAGCCGTTGGGGCCGAAAGCGAATTTCTCATCCCTGCGGTTCACCGATTGGCACAGCTGAAATTCGCCGACATCTTCAAACGATGCCAATTGGTGATTTTTGGACAGGTTGAACACGCAAAACATGTCATCACGGTGAAATGCCAGCAGCGGCTCGGCGACGTCCACGAACCGGATTTTGCTGCTCCTCAGCGCCGCACACGACTTGCGGATTTGTAGCGCTGACTTGTAAAACTCCAGCACCGACCCGGACTTGCCAGCCTGCTGCGTCACCGCCCGGCTGGCTTGTGGTTGCTTGACCGGGAGCCACGGGGAAACCGGCGAAAACCCGGCATTCGTTTGATCATTGTCCCACACCATTGGTGTGCGGCAGCCATCGCGGCCCTTCGTTTCGGGCCAGAACGCAATGCCCTGGGGGTCGATCAATTCCTCGAATTCAAGTTCGGTGTCGGTAAGGCCCAGTTCCTCGCCCTGATATAGGGTGATCGACCCCGCAATCGATAACAGCAATGCGGCCGATTGTTTGGCCAGCGCGTCGGTGCTGATTGCGTGTTTTTGCCAGCGCCCGATATGGCGCATGACGTCGTGGTTGGAAAACGCCCAACAGGGCCAGCCATCGGGAGCGCCGGAAAAGAAGGCCTCTATCTGGGTGCGAAAATGGGCCGGGCTGAATTCCTCCCCCAGCATTTCGAAAGAATAGGCCATGTGCAGCCGCTTGCCGGAAGTATATTCGCCCATCAGCTCGATTGGCTTGTGGCTGTCGCCAACTTCACCGACCATGGCCCGGTCGTCATATTCGTCCATCAGCGCCCTGATACGCTCAAGAAAGGCGAGATTTTCGGGCTGATTTTTAGAATAAAGGTGCCGCTGCATCTCATAGGGGTTGAACTCGGGCCTGAATTTGACCCGGTCATCGGCCGGATCAAGGCGCAATTGAGGATCGTGAAAATAGAAATTCACTGTGTCGAGGCGAAAACCATCGACGCCCCGGTCCAGCCAAAAGCGCATGTTGGACAAATGCCAGTCCTGGACATCCCGATTGTGGAAATTGAAATCCGGTTGGCAGGCCAGGAAATTGTGAAAATAATATTGTCTGCGGCGGGGTTCCCAGGTCCAGGCGACGCCGCCAAAAATAGCCAGCCAATTGTTGGGTGGCGAACCATCGGCTTGTGGATCTGCCCAAACATACCAGTCGGCCTTTGGGTTGCTCCCGTCGGTGCGGCTTTCTAAAAACGCCGGATGCTGGTCGGATGAATGGGAAATGACCTGATCAATAATCACCTTTAACCCAAGTTGGTGGGCGCGGCTGATCAGGGTATCAAAATCTTCAAGTGTGCCGAATACCGGATCAATGTCCCTGTAGTGTGATACATCGTAGCCCATGTCAGCCATTGGCGAGGTGAAGATCGGAGAAAGCCATATCGCGTCGGCACCGAGGCCGGCGATGTGTTCAAGGCGCGAAGTCGCACCGCAAAGATCGCCGATCCCGTCGGCGTTGCTGTCTTGAAAGGAGCGGGGATAGATTTGGTAGATTACGGCTCCACGCCACCATTCGCCCATGACCTCATCCTTCATTGTGTTCACGCCAATAATGCATTTTCAAAAGTTCATTTTTGCTTGACTATCATTACAGTTCATCGACAGCGGTTGTCGATCCGTTGCGCTGCAAAATGGCAATGCCAACCGAGCGGGGTAAAACAACGATGCTTGCAGCTTTGGTAACATTGTGGCCGGTCCATTGGTGGCCCATGCGGGAGGGCAGGTGAAAATCGGCGAACTCATCCTGGCGGTTAAATAGAAAGCCTATCAGCGGTGCCGTTTTTTCGCCGGTGTGGCATATTTTAGCAAAACAATCATCACTTGGGTCTTCCCAAGAGCCCGGTGTCAATCTGTTGCCATGCCGGTTCAGCCAGTCAACGTCGGGATGAACGGCCCCGTCTACCGATGCTCCGGAGAAAAACGATGTATCGGTAAGGCAACTGAACCGCGCGCGCAGGCGGGCAAGCATGATCACCTGGTTTTCGAGATCGATGTCACGGACCTTCCAGTCGAGCCAGGTTAGTTCATTATCCTGGCAATAGGCATTGTTGTTGCCCTTTTGGCTGCGCCCAAACTCGTCGCCGGCGGTGAGCATGATGGTGCCACGGGAGGCAAACAGCGTTGTCAGCAGTGCCATTACATCCCTGCGCCTTCGGGCCAAGATGGCAGCATCGTTGGTTGCGCCTTCCTGTCCATTGTTCCAGGAAAAATTCTCGTTATGGCCATCACGGTTGCCTTCACCATTGGCCTTATTGTGCTTGTCTTTGCAGGAGACGATATCGACAAGTGTAAACCCGTCATGGGCGGCGATGAAATTCACCGAACGTGTTGTAGTCGGGCTGTTGGTTTGAAAGATGTCGGAAGAACCGGCGAGCCTGGTTGCAAGTGCTGCCTTGGTGGCCTGACCCCCGCGCCAGAACTTGCGTACATCGTCGCGGAAACGGTCATTCCATTCAAGAAATGGCGCAGGAAAGCCGCCAAGCTGATAACCCCCGGGGCCGATATCCCAGGGTTCGGCTATCAACGCCCGTGACGATATGACCGGGTCTTCAAGCATGGCGCGAATAAGCGGTGCGTGTGGTGAAAACCCTTCTTTCGTCCGGCCAAGCACCGGTGCGAGATCGAAGCGAAAGCCATCAACACCGCCGGCAATGACCATGTGGCGCAAGCTGTCCAGTATTAGACGCATGACATATTCATGGTCACAGGCGAGTGTGTTGCCGGTACCGGTGTGGTTTACCAGATGTCCTTGCTGATCGTGCCCAAACACCTGCCGGCTGGCCAGGCCGCGAAGCGACAGCGTTGGTCCGTTGATATCGCCTTCGCCCGTGTGGTTGAAGACCACATCGAGCAAAACACCGATACTGGCCTGGCGCAATTTATCGCTTACATATCTTAAATCGGCATACCCGCCGGGCGCCAGACGCGGGTCGAGCGCCATGAAGCAAACCGGATTATAGCCCCAACCGTTACGCAACCCGCGGCGGGCCAGATGAGCCTCATCGATCCACGCGGTAATGGGCATTAGTTGAATGGCATTGACACCGATTTTTGTCAAATGAGCGATAATTTCCGGCTGGCCAAGGGCTCGAAGGGTGCCGCGCTCATGCGCTGGCACCGCGGGGTGCCGCATGGTGAAGGCCCGAACATTGCTTTCGTAGATCAAGCCGCCGGGGGTGAAACAAACCGCAGGCGGAGCATGATCGGTTGGTGGCGCTTCCACCACGCTTTTGGGCACGATTTGGGCGGTTTCAACACCGTATGCGTCGATCCCGGCAAGGTCTTCGCTCCAGCGATAGGGCCGGTCGATGCGGCTGGTATGCGGATCGGTCAGAAGTTTATTGTAGTCGAACCATAAACCGTGCTCCGGCTCAAATGGTCCATCGGCGCGTAGCCCATAGCGTTGGCCAGCACCGATGTCGGCAATTTTTGCCGACCAGATTGCATTGTCACCGGTGCACAATCGGGTCGCAGAAACTTGCTGATCACTATCATCAAAAAGACAGATCCAGACCGCTGTCGCGTCGGGAGCATAGGCCGTAAAACGGACGCCATCATTTTCGATTTGCACCCCAAGTGGCGCATCGTGCAAATTCATGTAGTGATGCTCGGTGCTCGCCGGCCAGCGGTTCGGGAAACTGCTGCAATTTCGTTTGCAGCCATAATAAGCGGAGCAAGAACCACTTGGATATCTTGTCCATGTTTGGCGGGATCCGGTGGCCACGTTGCATTGAGCACCGACTGAATGAAATTCTCCACATAGTCTGGTCGCAAAAAATGGGGCACGTTCCTGCGCAGACCGCAGGTGCCAGGCCGTTGATCCAGGAATCGGCTGGTGGATATCGTCTTAGTCAATTTGAGTGGTTCCTGTTGATGAGAGACTGGAACAATCGGGCATAGAGCTTTGCACTGGCCGCCCACGAAAGGTCTGATTTCATACCGTTTCTTTGCATTTGGGCCCAGGCCCTCGGGTCTGCACGGAGTTTCATAAGGCGATCGACCGTATGGAGCAGCATTTCACCGGTGAGCGGTGCGAACTGGAATCCGGTTGCAGTTTTCGCTGTGAGCGCAGCGGCATTGGCATCAATCACGGTGTCTGCAAGGCCGCCGGTGCGCGCCACCACCGGCACGCAGCCATAGCGAAGGCCATAAAACTGGGTAAGGCCACAGGGCTCAAACCGCGATGGTATCAGTATCGCATCAGCGCCCGCCTGCAGCAGGTGCGAGAGCGCCTCATCATAGCCGGTATTTATCGATACACGTCCGCGGTTTCTCTTTGCTGCCGCGTACATGGCGGCTTCAAGGGCCCTGTCACCCGATCCCAGTATCGCCAGTTTCGCACCCATGGTAGCAATATCGTCGATACAATCGGCCAGAACATCCAGCCCCTTTTGCCAGGTCAACCGGGAGATGATGCAAAATAGCGTTGTATTGTCATGATCGAGTTGAAATCGTTCCTCAACCGCGCTGCGATTTTTAGCACGCCGGCCAAGCGACCGCGTGCCATAATTGGCCGCAATCGAGGCATCGGTTTGCGGGTTCCATTCGTCCATATCGATACCGTTTAGAATACCGTGCAAGACGTCGGCTCTGGAATTGATCAACCCTTCGAGCCCCATGCCAAATTCCGGTGTTCTGATTTCCTGGGCATAGGTCGGGCTGACCGTGGTTATGGCGTTTGCAGCCTGAAGACCCGCCTTTAGAAACCCGACGCCGTTATAGTATTCAACCCCGTCGACCGAATAGGCCTCAGTGGGCAGGCCCAGTTCAGCAAATATCGAAGCGGAAAACTGCCCCTGATAGGCAAGGTTATGTACCGTCACCACGCTCGGGGGGGAAGGTTTGCTGCTATAACGCAAGAAGGCCGGCACCATCGCTGCCTGCCAATCATGAACCTGGACCAGATCGGGCCTGTAGCCGTCGATAACCCCAAGTGCCACGTCCGCAGCCGCCCGGGAAAAGGCTGCAAACCGCCGCCAGTTATCGTCGTAATCGGTGCCGTCGGCCTTGCCATAGGGGCCGCCATCCCGGTTGAAAAATTGCGGTGCATCGAGGATCAACAGATCGAGACCCTTGTGACGCGCTGAAAAAAGTGTGGCCTTTTCCCCCATCAGGTTCTTAAATACATGTACCGGCTTTTTTTTGGTCTTGCCAAGTGCGGCCATAACCCGGGGATAGCCCGGCAAAAAACTTGTCACCGCCACACCCAAAGGCGCCAGGGCAAGCGGCAAGGCGCCTGCCACATCCGCCAGACCACCGGTTTTGATCAAAGGATAGAGTTCCGGCGTTACCGACAATACCTTCATTGGTAAAACAACCCTACCTCATCGAGCATTGGCTGGGTCACAAGACAAATACCGTTGGATGTTCGCCGGAAGCGCTCGGCATCGAGTTTATGGTCCTCGCCAATGACCAGTCCGCTGGGAATTTTGACACCACTGTCGAGTACGACATTGGTTAGCCTGGCCTCGCGCCCGATAACGCAATCGGGCAGCACAATTGCCCGATCAAGGGACGACCAGGATCTCGCCAGCACACCGGTAAACAACAGGCTTTGATTGACCCTGGCGCCGGAAATGATGCATTCGCCGGAAACCAGCGAAGAGATTGCGGTGCCGACCCGGCCTTCGACATTATGGACAAATTTTGCCGGCGGCTTGATCTCGGCATAGGTCCAGATCGGCCAGTTCCGGTCGAACAGATCGAGTTCCGGCAATATGCCGGTCAAATCTATATTGGCCTGCCAATAGGCATCGACCGTGCCCACATCGCGCCAATAGGCTTCGTTTTCGCTCGATGCCCGCACGCAGGAATCGGTGAACCGGTGCGCCACTGCCTTGCCGTTTTTGACGATATAAGGGACCATATCTTTGCCAAAATCTCTTGAGGAGTTCGGATCATTGGCATCGCGACGCAGTTGCTCGATCAGGAATTTGGTATTGAAAACATAAATGCCCATAGAGGCGAGGGCATGGTCCGGCTTATCCGGCATTGGTGGAGGATCGGCCGGTTTTTCGACGAAATCGACTATGGTGCTGTTCTCGTCGACATGCATAACGCCAAAACCGCTCGCTTCCAATCGCGGAACTTCGAGGCAGCCAACGGTGACATCAGCGCCGGCATCAACGTGCTGTTGCAGCATCAACTCATAGTCCATCTTGTAGATATGATCGCCGGCAAGAATAACCATGTATTCGACATTATAGTCGCTGATGATATCGATGTTCTGGAATACCGCATCGGCGGTTCCTTCATACCACCGGCTTTCCGACACCCGCTGGCTGGCGGGCAATATGTCAAAACTCTCGTTGCGTTCCGGGCGCAGAAAATTCCAGCCCCTTTGCAAATGGCGGATCAAAGAGTGCGCCTTGTACTGGGTCGCGACGCCAATTCGACGAATGCCAGAATTGATCGCGTTGGAAAGCGCAAAGTCGATAATGCGTGATTTACCACCAAAATAAACGGCAGGCTTGGCGCGCCTGTCGGTTAGTTCGTGCAGCCTGCTTCCTCGCCCGCCAGCCAGCACATAAGCCATTGCATCACGCGCCAGGGGTGAAGTTCTTTGTGCGGCCATATTCTCCTCCAGTCAGTTCTGCTGTGTCAATTCAAGCATCAAGGTTGCCAGCGGCGGCAGGTTCATCGTCGCCCCGCCATCTCTTGCCTCTACAAAGCCATCGTTTCCCACGCCGGTACCGCCATAATATTCAGCGTCACTGTTCAATATTTCAACCCATTTTCCGTCTGCCGGCATCGGCAGATGATAATTCTCTTTGATCATTGGTGTCAGGTTTGAGACCACGACGACCGGACGCTCGCCCGGGGCCTTTCGTTGCCAGGCGAAGATCGAATTCTCACTATCGTCTGCCGAAAGCCACTCGAAACCCTCCGGCTCGCAATCGCGGCCATGCAGAGCAGGCTTTTCACGGTAAAGACGGTTGAGGTCGCGCACCAGCGACTGCACGCCCTTGTGTGGCTCGTGATCCAAGTGCTGCCAGTCGAGCGCCCTGGCTTCAGACCATTCTGCCCGTTGGGCAAATTCCTGTCCCATGAACAACAGTTTTTTGCCGGGATAGCCCCACATGAAGGCGTAATAAGCGCGCAGATTTGCGAACTTCTGCCATTCATCGCCGGCCATTTTATTAAGCAGCGACCCCTTGCCGTGAACCACTTCATCATGGCTTAAGGGAAGGACAAAATTCTCGGAAAATGCGTAGAGCAGCCCGAAAGTCAGTTCGTTGTGGTGATGTTTGCGGTGCACCGGTTCCTTGGCCATATAAGCCAGCGTATCGTGCATGAAACCCATGTTCCACTTGAAGCCAAAACCGAGGCCTTGCTCATGAACGGGGTGCGAGACCTTGGGCCAGGATGTCGATTCCTCGGCAATCGTCATA
Organism: Rhizobiaceae bacterium; assembly: GCA_965248135.1. Taxonomy (GTDB): domain Bacteria; phylum Pseudomonadota; class Alphaproteobacteria; order Rhizobiales; family Rhizobiaceae; genus SZUA-100. The sequence goes on from CBDFIN010000011.1 coordinate 131,377, forward strand.
ATGCCAGCTTGAGTTCCATAGACGGCGCTGTTCATTTTTTTCAGAAAATCCATCGCCTCGAGATTTTCCCGTCCGCCCTGTTCGTTGGCGATCCATTCCCCTTCCTTGCGAGAGTAATCCAGATAGAGCATCGAAGCCACTGCATCGACGCGGAAGCCGTCGACATGAAATTTTTCCGCCCAATAGAGCGCGTTATTGACCAAAAACGCCTCAACTTCGGTGCGACCGAAATTGTAGATCGCCGTCTTCCAGTCGGGATGAAATCCCTTGCGGGGATCGGCATGTTCATAAAGTGCTGTGCCATCAAAATTCGCCAGCCCGTGGGCATCAGTGGGGAAATGGGCGGGCACCCAGTCGAGTATCACGCCAAGGCCGGCGCGATGGCCGCCGTCGACAAATCGGGCAAAACCTTCCGGCTCGCCAAATCTGGCGGAAGGCGCGTATAGCCCCGTGGCCTGGTATCCCCAGGACGGATCAAAGGGATGCTCGCTGATCGGCAGGAATTCAATGTGGGTGAAGCCCATATCGACGCAATAGGGAATAAGTTTGTCGGCAAGCTGATCCCAGGAAAGAAAGCCATCATCGGCATTGCGACGCCAGGAGCCGGCATGAACCTCATAGATTGAAATCGGCTGACGGCGGGGATCTGTTGATGCCCAGTGTTTGCGGTGGTCTTGATCTCCCCATTCATGCGCTAAAGATTTGGCGGTGATCGATGCATTGGCCGGCCGCAGTTCAGTGCGGAAAGCGAAGGGATCGGCTTTCAGGGGCAATAGATTGCCGGACGTGTCGATGATTTCAAATTTGTAGGGCTCGCCCTCCGCCAGATCGGGAATGAAGGTCTCCCAAATTCCAGAATCACGACGAATTCGCATGGCGTTTTGCCGGCCGTCCCAATTGTTGAACGATCCGACCACAGAAACCCTTTTGGCATTGGGCGCCCAAACGGCGAAATGGACACCGGACTGGCCTTCATGGTGGATAATGTGAGCACCCAACTTGTCAAACAGCCGGAGATGGGAGCCTTCGGCAATAAAATAATCATCCATCGGGCCAAGAACCGGCCCGAACGAATAGGGATCCCCCTTTTCCCAGGCAGAAGTGCCGGCAGTCGCTCGATATCTCAGCAGCTGATGTTTTTTGATATTCAGCCGTCCCTCGAACAATCCATCTTTGTGAATTTGGTTTAGCTGTCCGACTTGTTTGCCGGCAAGGGTCAAAGCAACCACACTTTCAGCGCCGGGAATGAAACAGCGGGCGATGAAGCCTTTGTCTTGCTCATGAACCCCAAAAACGCCATAGGGGTCGTCATGCACCCCTTTGACAATCGCCTCCACTGTTTGCTGACAAACAGTTGATATTGCGGTGTTGGAGGGTTGCAAGGTCAAACGCCATCCCCCACCGCGGGTTGAGCAATTGAGCGATTAGCCTCGGTCGAGGGGATACCCCAGATTTCAGACGCATATTGACGTATTGTCCGGTCGGATGAAAACCAGCCGATATTGGCAGTGTTGTGGATGGCTTTGGCATTCCACTCCACCTTTTTACGCCACAGGTCATCGACAGCACGTTGGGTCTGGCAATAGTCGTCGAAATCATCTGTCACCATAAACCAGTCGTGGCTGCGCAGGCCGGCGACAAGGTCGGCGTATCGGTTTTTGTCATCGGGAGAGAAGGTTCCGCTGGCAATCGCATCGAGCGCCTGGCGAAGCTCCGGCAGCTTTTCAATCGTTTCCTGCGGGTCGCGCCCCGACCGGCGTCTTTCATCCACTGCATTGGCATCAAGCCCGAAAATGAAAATATTGTCCGTCCCCACATGGTCACGGATTTCCACATTGGCGCCGTCGAGAGTTCCAATGGTGATGGCACCGTTTAGGGCAAACTTCATATTTCCGGTGCCGGAGGCCTCCATGCCGGCGGTGGAAATCTGCTCCGAAAGGTCTGCCGCCGGTATCATGACCTCGGCAAGCGAGACGTTGAAATCTGGAATGAACACGATCTTTAAAAGACCCGACACGGAGGGGTCATTGTTGATCACCCGCGCCACATCATTGGCCAGTTTGATGATCATTTTGGCCAGGTGATAGTTGGGAGCCGCTTTGCCGGCAAAAAATTTCACCCGCGGAACCCAGTTGCGCTCCGGATGCGAGCGTATCTGGTCATAAAGGGCGACAGCTTCAATAATGTTCAGCAGTTGACGCTTGTACTCGTGGATGCGTTTGATCTGAATATCGAACATTGCCTCAGGATCAATAGACAGCCCCATGCGGCTATCGACCAGGTCAACCAGCCGTCGCTTGTTGGCAAGTTTGACCGCCGCAAAGCGCTCGCGAAAAGAACCGTCGGTGGCGAACGCCGAAAGGCGTTTTAGTTCCAGCGCATCATCCATGAACCGGTCGCCGATTGTCTCTCGCAACAGATCGTACAGTCCCGGATTACACTGCATCAGCCAGCGACGCGGGGTAATGCCGTTGGTCTTGTTGTTTATCCGGTCGGGATAAAGGCGGTGCAGATCGGAAAATACCGTTTGCTTCATTAGATCAGTATGCAGCGCCGAAACGCCGTTGACAGAATGTGAACCAAGAAAGGCCAAAGTTCCCATGCGAACCCGGCGCTCGCCGTCCTCACGTATCATCGAAATGCTGGCAAGCGTGCTGTCCGCCGCACCCATTTCGCGGGCATGCTTCAGTTCGATCGCATTGATGGCATAAATTAGTTGCATGTGTCGTGGTAGCATGCGCTCAAAAAGGGGCACTGACCAGCTTTCCAGTGCCTCCGGCAACAATGTGTGGTTGGTGTAGCTGAAAACCTGACGCGCAAGCTGCCAGGCATCAGATAGAATGAAGCCATGGTCATCCACCAGCAACCGCAGCAATTCACCGACCGCAATGGCGGGGTGGGTGTCATTGAGCTGGATGGCAACTTTATCGGCCAGATTGTCGAGTGAACCATATTGCTGCATATGGCGCCGCAGGATGTCTTGTATCGATGCTGATGAAAAGAAGTATTCCTGCTTGAGACGCAGCTCCTGACCGGCAATATGGCTGTCGGCGGGATAAAGCACGCGCGTCAGGCTTTCTGCCTTGTTTGAATCTTCAAGCGCGCCCAGATGATCGCCGGAATTGAATTTTTCCAGTTTGATCGGATCGATGGGCTTGGCCGACCAAAGGCGCAAGGTATTAACCCGCTTTGCTCGCCAACCGACAATCGGTGTGTCATAGGCGGTGGCAATGACCCTTTCTGCCGGATTCCATTGAAAAGCGGGTTCACCGTTTTTGCCGGTGCCGGCGGGCTCGACCATGCCACCAAGGCCGATCTCGTAAGAAGACTCGCGCCTTTCGAACTCCCAGGGATTGCCGTGTTCCAGCCAGTTTTCCGGCAATTCGACCTGCCAGCCATCGGCAATTTCCTGGCGAAACAGACCGTGCTGATAGCGAATGCCATAGCCATAGGCGGGAATATCGACACTGGCCATGGATTCCATAAAACAGGCAGCAAGGCGTCCAAGCCCCCCATTTCCGAGCGCCGCGTCGGCTTCAAGCGCTGCGACAATATCGAAATCCACCCCAAGGGAAGCGGTTGCCTGGCGCATCTCGCTCTGCAATTCGAGATTTGAGACCGCATCGACCATCAGCCTGCCGATGAGAAATTCCAGCGACAGATAATAAATCCGCTTGGAGCAATCTTTATAAGCCTGCCGGGTGGATTCCATCCAGCGGTCGATAATCCGCTCCCGGATAACCAGTATGGCGGCAGTAAGCCAGTCATGTGGTGTGGCGGTTTTTGGATTCTTACCCGTACCATAGGTTAAGTGCTCAATGATTTTGGCTGCCAATGTCACGGCATCGCCGGCGCCGGTCGCGGGGGAGAGAAGGTGGGAAGAGGGCTCGATCATGGTGGCGTGGTCCGTGGTATATAATTGCTGATTTGGTGAAGAACTTATCATTGTTGCCTAATTACTGATTTCACTGAGAGTAGGCGCATCGGCGCCGGTCCGAGAGACTGTGTGAGCGGCGACCGTGACTGCCCGCAGCAGGGCATTTTTCAAGAGATTTGTTTTCATGTTGATAAGAGCTGCTTTGTTTAGCAGACCTTGTTGACGCAGGCCACTCAGCAGGCCGGCGTTAAAACTATCTCCAGCGCCGACAGTGTCAACCACCTCAACCGGGATCGCCGACTGGGTGATGGAGCCGGCGGGTGTTATGGCGGCAACGCCTTCATCGCCTTTGGTGTGGACCACCAGTGCAGCACCTTGCGAAAGCCATTGGTCAAAGAGTTTGGAAACTGGCCTTTTTTGCGCCAGCCAATGCAAATCTTCATCCGAGACCTTGATGATGTCGGCAATCGAGAACAGACGTTCAAGCCGCTCGCGATAGGCTGTTTCGTCGGTGATGAATTGTGGTCTGATATTGGGGTCGAGCGAGATGACCGAGCGATCCTTAAGCCGCATTGCGACCTCCTCATAGGCCGAGCCACAGGGTTCGCCTATCAGGCTTATAGCGCCAAAATGCGCCGCCTCCACGTCGCGAAATTCCGGCAAATCCTTCGCCGTAATCATCCGGCCAGCGCTCGCTTCATCATAGAAGGTGTAATTTGCGTGGCCATCCTTCAGCTCGACAAAGGCAAGGGTTGTCAGCTTGGACGATCTTATCGCCTGCTCGATACCAACATTGGAAGCGGCCAGTGTGGCAACCAATCGCTCACCAAATAGGTCACTTGAAAGACCTGAGAAAAAACTCGCGGGCTCCTCAAGCCTGCCAAGGGCAATGGCAGTGTTGAATATTGCTCCACCTGGCACGGGCAGGTAAACCGGATTACTGTTTTCCATTTGCCGGGGCAACATGTCAATTAGCGCTTCACCGCAACAAAGGATCATGGTGCATTTCTTTCTTACTTACGGATTATCAAACTGCGTTACCCATAAGTGTGTTCTGGTCAACAAGAAAGCGATCAAATAATGCCACGCCGGTCACTCCAATTACTCTCGGCCATCCAATGGAGAGACAGATTTATGCCCCGCTCGGCCAGTTTAGGTTCATGCGCCACAAGAGATGCGCCATCGATCAACTGTATCATTTTGATATTTGATCGGGGAACCGGCCTGGGGCCGCGTGTGCCGCCATTGCCGGTCCGGCCCGGATAGAGAGCGGTCGAAAAACCAATTGCTGAAGCAGTGCCCGTGGTGAAAACGATTTGGTTTGTGAACGTGGGCATAAGTCCTTTTCCAAAAAAGAATTTGCCATTGCTAACTGAAAAAGCAAATATGGTAAGGGTCACTAACCATATCAAGCGGCAAATGGAAAACATCGGAGCACTAAGGCAGTTACTGACCCTGGCTGAATACGGCACCTTCAGAAAGGCCGCTTCGAAGTTGGGCATTACCCATTCAGCGCTCAGTCAGACCGTTACAAGAATGGAACAGAATTATGGTGTGAAACTATTCCTGCGAAACCATCGAGAGACGGTACCGACGGCCTTTGGATCGCGAATTCTGGAGTCGGCAGCATCGATCATCGAGGAACTTGAACGAGCGCAACGCGACATTGAACTGATGCGCAATTTGGGTGCTGGACGCATGGTAATTGGAGCAGACCCCGCGCTTGCAGAAAGTCTGCTGTCGACGGGCCTGACAAGCATGATGGAACGCTATCCTGAGTTGCGGTTCACGGTCATGTCACGCAATTGGCAATCGATGGGGGATGATTTACGGGAACGGCGGATTGATATGTACGTTGGTCTGGCGCCTGATCATCAGATCGAAGGTGTTTCTTATCAAAAACTACCGCTTAGCCCGCCAGTTGTTGTGTGCAGGTCAGGACACCCGATGACCGAGCGCAAGACGGTTTCGGTTGCTGATTGCCTGATGTGGTCAATTATTGGTTGTGAAGCGCCTGACTGGTTTCTTGAACACATTCGATCGGCATTTCCACAATTGTTTCCAAACCTGCAGGCGCTACGATCTGTATTTTTAACGTCACAAAGTCTAAGTCTTCTTCGCCGGATATTGCTGTCAACTGATGCGGTAGCGCTGCTGCCTCGAATGCTGGTTCAGGACGATATCGAGCAGAAACGGATTGTGTCTCTGGAGGTAACAGACTATCCGTTTCCAATACAGATTTCAGGGGTCATTGCAACGCTGGAAGCAGGGCCGTTACCACCCGCCTCTGTCGAACTTACAAGGATGATTTATCAAACCTTGAGGGATCACCCATGACCAATGTGAACTATCCTTTACCCAGCCCGATTGCAAAACTGGAACTGCATTTCGCCGGCGGCAATTCAACCGAAGACGTATTGGTTGACGAAGATGGTGTTGTTTTTACGGGCCTTGCGGATGGTCGAATTCAAAGATTAGCCGTGGATGCCGAGCCCACCACCATAGCGGATACTAACGGCAGGCCGCTGGGAATGGAATTTCTGCCTGATGGCCGTATTTTGATATGCGATGCTGAAAATGGTCTTCTTGCGGCAGATATTAAGACCGGCGAGATCACGGTTTTGGCCAACCAGTATGAGGGCAAGCCAATTCCAATCTGCAACAATGCGGCAGTTGCCAGCGACGGCGCGATTTACTTCACCTCGTCGACCACCCGACATGAAATTTCCGAAGCAACAAAAGACATCATGCAGCAAGTGCCAACGGGAAGGCTTTTCAAGTGCAGTCCCGATGGTTCACTGACCGTGCTGTTGGATGGTTTGTATTTCGCCAATGGGGTGGTGCTGGATCCCGATGAGCAATTTATTCTTGTTGCCGAAACAGCAAGAGCCGCAATTATCCGCGTGTGGCTTGCCGGGCCGAAGGCAGGACAGAAAGAAGAATTTCGTCAAAACCTGCCCGGGTTACCGGACAATCTTTCGCTTGGCAGCGATGGTCATTTCTGGGTCGCACTTGTCGCCGGCAATGATGGAAAACTGGCTGTATTGCGGGCCATCCCGTTTTGGCTGCGCTGGTTAATATCAAACTTGCCAGAAGCTCTAAAGCCAAAAGCCGAAATGCCTGTTCGCGTGATGGCTTTTGACAAGGACGCAAACTGTGTTCACCATTTTCACCAGGATACCGATCAATATGACATGGTTACCGGGGTGCGGGAACACAATGGAACGGTCTGGATGGGCAGTTTAAAGAGTGACTATGTCGCTAGTTATGAGATTGGGCGCGACACGCTTGTCTTATGATTTTTACGCGTTATCTGCGAAGGTATTGCCGCTGTGGAGATACCTTCGCAGATAACGCGCAAAAATCATAAGACAAGCATCACCAATCGGCCGCAGATAGACTTCATAGGCAATGATGGCCATCACAATACCGCCGACCCACCCCATCATCGACCGCAGACCGGCCAGTCTGGTTCGTCCGTCATAGGATTTATCCAATTCGGCAATCATGGCTGAATTGGGCACCTCGAACAGGGTGATGAGCAGCTGAACCAGAACCGCCATTACCAGCAAATAGGCAAACAGCCCGCTTTGACCCAAATCGGCGGGAGGGTTCCAGAGCCAGAAATAAGCTAATGTCGCCGGCAGCATCGCAACATACATAAATGGATGCCGTCGACCGAATCTGGAATTCCAGCGAACGGAAATATGGCTGGTTGACAGGCGTCCAACCGAGGGATCGCTAACAGCATCAAATGCCACAGCTAACAAAAGAGCCAATGCGATATAAATTGCCGGCAATCCCGATATCTGATCGAAATAAAGCATCATGCTGGTGGAAAAGCCATTGTCCTTGACACCATAAGCGACCGATCCTGCCCCGTAGACAAGCTTTGAACCCATGCCTCCAATTTTTGGTTGTCATGTTGAATTCCCTGCGATGACCCATCGTTAGGCGCTTGGTGCGATCAACCAATGTCGATACTGCACAATTCAGCAGGTAATTCGAATTGTAGAACTTTACCGGCTGCTTGTGTGCTTTCTGGACGTGGTTACGCTCCGTTTGCGATCAGCCAGACCATGGCGTGAAGCGTGCTTCGCCGGCAAACGCGACAATCCGGTCAAACGAGCCTGATAAAGGTGGGCCAAGTTCCATAACGACGAGATGGCGGGGTTGCTTGAAGGATGCGAGTTTTATCCCGCAATACGATTTAACTTTTCCCAAGCCAATCGCCACTCCCCTCTTCAAGACAACCACGCGCATCCGTCCCCCCCAGACTTTTTCAGGCAAGCCAATCATAGCGACCTGCTGAATGCTTTCCTTGCCGCACAAGACGTTTTCAACTTCCGCCGGGCAGAAATATTAGTTGCAGGCTATGTACAAATCCCTGGTGTGGATAACCCTTTCCTCATCACGGCGTCCAATGTCACCGGTTCCAACCCAATCGCGGTGAATGTCGTTTTGGTTGTTTCGGTTTAGTTCCAGTGGGGTACTGGTTCGACGTCGCTCCTATCGACATTACTAAACGTAAGAATCCACTATGCAACAAAAATTTGCAACCCGGTAAATAGAAATCACTAATAAATTTCGCGAGATTCACCCTGGCCAATTATTTCGAGGCAGGCTCCAAGCAGCCACGGCAATAGAATTTTCGGGTTTTTGCCTCTTCAGTTCAAAATTGTTAGAATTGTCGAAGCAAGACCGTGTGCCTCACGGCCATTTCACCACCGGCGGCATCGATGACAGGATCGAATTGACGTTGCCACCGGTTTTCAACCCGAAGATCGTGCCACGATCGTAGAGCAGATTGTATTCCACATAGCGGCCGCGGCGGATAAGCTGTTCTTCGCGTTCTTCCTTATTCCATTGTCGTTCCATGTTGCGGGCAACCAATTGTGGATAGATATCGCGGAAAGCGCGCCCAACATCCTGGACAAAGGTAAAGTCGGCATCCCAACCACCCGACGCTTCATTGGAATGCAGATAATCAAAGAATATGCCACCGATGCCGCGGGGCTCGTCGCGGTGGGCGAGGTAAAAATACTCATCACACCAGGTCTTGTAATGATCATAATCTGCAACCTTGTGGGTATCACAAGGCGTTCGCATGGCTCGGTGGAAATCGACGCTATCGGCGTCTTCCTGGTTTCGTCGCCGCTCGAGAACCGGCGTCAGATCAGCGCCGCCGCCAAACCATTGTCTTGTCGTCACCACCATGCGGGTGTTCATGTGGACAGCCGGAACGTGTGGATTTTGCGGGTGGACGATCAACGAAATTCCCGAAGCCCAAAATGACGGGTCTTGGTCGGCGCCGGGCATCTGTTGGCGAAATTCCTCGCTGAATTCGCCATACACCGTCGAGACATGAACCCCGGCCTTTTCAAACACCCGGCCATGCATCATCGACATCACACCACCACCGCCTTTTCCCTCTTGCCGCTGCCAGGGCGTGCGGACAAAACGGCCCGTTTGCCCGTCACCGAGCGGGCCTTGCAGTTGATCCTCCAATTGTTCGAGCGACGCGCAAATCTCATCGCGCAACGCTGCAAACCAGGTTTGCGCCCTGAGTTTCTTTTGTTCAAGATTGTCTGGCAGTTCGGCTGGAATGTCGTTGCGATCCGTCATGGCGTTCTCCCGGTATTTTGTGCGACATATCAGAACCAGCTGGCCGAGGCTATAGGACAACGGGCGCACACGCATCAATGGTTTTCAATGCTGTTAATCCGGTCTAGGTAGGTAGGCAAAATTATTGAAAGGGATTGATCGATGAACAAAGGGCTCATTTTATTGGTGGCTACGATGCTGGTATTTTACACCGGAACTGTGCGGGCACAAGAATTTAACGCGACGGTGGACGACCAGATTGCCCTGCAAAACTGCATCGAAACGGTGCGCGATGTGAATTCAGCACTGGAGCCGGGTCAACGACCGGCGCATGGACACGAGTGTATCGGCATTGCCAGCGATGCTTGTTTGAATGGTGCGGATGGCAACACCACCCTCGGCATGGTTGGCTGTCTGGCCCGCGAGACGGACTGGTGGGACGGCCAACTCAACGACCACTACAGCTTTCTTAGGGAAAATCTCGATCAATCGCTATTTGCCTCACTGCGCGATGTGCAACGCAAATGGATCGCTTACAAGGAAGCCAGTTGCAGATTTGAATATGATTCATGGGAAGGTGGCTCCATTCGCCAGCCCGCATCGGCTTCCTGCTACATGAACGTTACGGCAATCAGAGCGCTTGAGCTGGGAGAAATTGTTACACGATTTTCGCAATAGGCGAAGCCCGGGCCAGATGGGCAGGATCTAACTGATCTGCCACCGCGCATATTGGTATTAGTGCTGTAAAAACCATAGTTTACGTCCTATGCAATTTTTGCACGCCTGCCCTCAGTTGTTTGCATTTGTTTTTCTCGCCAGATAGCCTAGATAACGAATGAAGCCACAACGCACTGACATGAAGGGAGCATGATATGGCATTTTTTAACGGAGTTAAGGAACTTGCATACGGACTGAGAATTGGTTTCCGAACGACTGTGCTTGAGCGTCACAGCATGGTTGAGCGGACAGTATTTCCGGGCATCGACAAGTTTGGTCGTTCATAATAACGACAGCGCATTGAATTTAAGGGAGCATGGATATGGCATTTTTTAGCGGAATTAAAGAACTTGCATACGGGTTGAAAATTGGGCTTCGTACGACAGTGCTTGACCGTCACAGCATAGTTGAGCGGACAGTATTCCCGGGCATCGACAAGTTTGGTCGTTCATAATAACCACCGTTCAAAAAATACGAGATTTTTTGCGGCATCTTCCTCGGAAGGTGCCGTTTTTCGTTTTTGAGCTTAACTATTTCACATTTTGACCAAAATGACCTATTCGGCAGGTGACGTGGTTTTCATACACTACCAGGAGGCACCGGATTTGGCTCTCGCACCAATGCCGATATTGGCGCTCACATTTCCCCAGATTGATCCGATCCTGCTGGAGATAGGGCCCTTGGCTATACGCTGGTACGGGCTGGCCTATGTTTGCGGTATCCTGCTTGGCTGGTGGTACGCCAGGCGGCTGGTTTCGACACCATCGATTTGGGGCGCCAAACATGCACCGTTTGGCAAGATCGAACTCGATGATTTTCTCTTCTGGGCCGCACTTGGTATCGTGCTCGGTGGCCGTATCGGCTACATCCTGTTTTATGATTTCGACCGCTACAGCGAAAACCCGCTGGAAATATTGAAAATATGGACCGGCGGCATGTCATTTCATGGCGGTGCCATCGGCACTTTGATTGCCATGATTTTGTTTGCACGTTCGCGCCGGATTGCGGTTTTCAGTCTGTTTGACGTGATTACAACGGTTTCGACCATCGGCCTTTTCTTCGGGCGCATTGCCAATTTTATCAACTCGGAACTTTGGGGCCGCGCAAGCGATGTGCCGTGGGCATTTGTCTTCCCGAATGGCGGGGGCGAACCACGCCATCCAAGCCAGCTCTATGAGGCTGCCCTTGAAGGCGTATTGCTGTTCATCGTGCTTAATATCCTGATTTATCAGGGCCGAAAACTGGCTTCACCAGGTTTTGTTGCGGGGGCTTGGTTGTTGGGCTATGGCGCATCGCGCATCATTGTCGAATTTTTCCGCATGCCGGATGGTCATATCGGCTATCTCGCCGGCAACTGGCTGACCATGGGCATGGTTTTATCTGTACCGATGCTCGCTATCGGGCTTTGGGCGATGGCCAGCGCTTACCGGCGGGCACGCTAGCTTCGTGGTCGCCACTGGATCATTGCTTGAGCGGATCAAACAGTTGATTGAAGGCGAAGGGCCGCTGCCGCTGGCAGAATACATAGCGCTTTGCCTGAGTGATGCCCAACAGGGCTACTACACCACCAGGACACCGATTGGGCGTAGCGGCGACTTCGTTACCGCACCGGAAATCAGCCAGATGTTCGGAGAATTGATCGGTGTGTGGTGCGTTTCGATGTGGCGGGCGATCGGAAGTCCGGCAAACTTTATCTTGGTAGAAATGGGGCCGGGGCGAGGCACGCTGATGGCCGATCTGCTGCGGGTGGCGATGCGGCATCGAGATTTCGCCAAGGCCCTTAATGTCTGCCTGCTTGAGATCAGCCAGCCTCTGCGGTCGCTTCAAAAAGAGGGGCTGACAGGCCATCTGGACCGGATCAGCTGGATCAGCGATCTTGGCGATATCAACGAGCTGCCGGCAATATTTATAGGCAACGAATTTCTTGACGCCCTGCCGTTTCACCAGTTTGTCAAGCACCACGACCGTTGGCACGAGCGGATGGTCGGCTTGCAAGAGAACGCGCTGGTTTTCTTGACAGGAAACCGCATGTGTGACCCAGCCCAGTTGCCAAGTGGTCACGAGGCGCAGGCAGATGGTGCGATATTTGAAACCGCGCCGGCGCGCGAAGCAGTGGCAGAGACTATCGCGCTTCACATTGACAAATATGGTGGAGCAGCTTTACTGATCGACTATGGCCACCAAAAAGGCGGCTTCGGTGATACCTTTCAGGCAGTCAAAGGGCACCAATACGCCAATCCGCTGGCAATGCCGGGCGAGGCTGATTTAACCAGCCATGTGGATTTTGAGGCGCTGGCAGCGCGCGTCAGCCAGCAGGGTATTGACAGCAAGACCACCACCCAGGGCGACTTTCTTCGCTCTATGGGGCTGTTTGAAAGGGCGGGCAGTCTGGGCAGTGGCAAGTCGGCACCAGTGCAAGAAGAACTGCAAATGGCGGTCGACCGGCTTGCAGGAGCACAGGCCATGGGCAATTTGTTCAAAGTGCTGGCGATTGCCCGGCATGGTGTTGATATAGACGGTTTTAGCGGGCCGCGAACCGCAACGTGAGAACCAGGAAAAAAGACGTTTGACACATCGTCACAATGTCACCATCGTGACGGGCGGAAGGAAGCCATGAACAATTTGATGATCAAAGAAATACCGGAGCCAGTGTCGAGCAGCGCGTTGCGAAAGCTTGAGCCCAATATCCGCCATGGTTTCTTCACCCGAATGGGCGGGGTTTCCACCGGTATTTATCAAAGCCTCAATATCGGACTGGGCACTGCCGATGCTCGCGATAATGTTATCAAAAATCGTGCGCGCATTTGTCGGGCCTTTGGCGTTGCAAGCGACCGGCTTGCGACGGTTCATCAGTGCCATTCTGCCGATGTGGCTCCTGCAACAGCTGCGTGGCCGATTGACGCTCGTCCGCAGGCCGACGCCGTTGTGACAAAAACGCCCGGTCTCGTCATCGGAGTTTTAACGGCTGATTGCGGCCCGGTGCTATTTGCCGACAGCAAGGCGGGCGTGGTCGGCGCTGCCCATGCCGGCTGGAAGGGGGCAATGGGCGGGGTGGTTGAAAACACTATCGATGCAATGATCAAGCTTGGCGCCAGCCGAAAAAATATTCTCGCCGTGCTCGGCCCTTGCATCAGCCAAAAAAACTATGAGGTTGGCAACGAATATGCGGCGATCTTTTTGAAAGATGACCCGGCAAACAGCCGCTATTTTATTCCCTCCCAAAAGGAGGGACGTCAAATGTTCGATCTGGAGAAATACATTACCGACCGGCTGCATAAGGCCGGGGTTGAGGGCGAACCGGTCGGTTTGTGCACCTATGATGAAAGTGACTGGTATTATTCCTGTCGCCGTTCGGTCCATAACCATGAACCGGGCTATGGCTGTCAGATATCGGCCATCGTGGTGCAGGAGTAACAATGCTTCATTTTGACAAAAAAGAGTTCCATGGCCGGTTAGATCAACTCATCACCCGCATGCGGGAGAACGATCTCGACGGCCTATTACTGTTTGCCCAGGAGAGCATGTTCTGGCTCACCGGTTACGACACCTTTGGCTATTGCTTTTTCCAATGTCTGGTTGTGCGCAATGACGGTGAGATGGTGTTGTTGACCCGCTCAGCCGATCTTCGTCAGGCGCAGCACACCTCAATACTGGAGAATATCGAAATATGGGTAGATGATGGCGCCGCAAACCCGGTTATCCGGCTGAAAGAGGTGCTTGTCGGTCTCGATCTTAAAAATGCAAGGTTGGGGGTTGAATATCACACTCACGGTCTGACTGCCGGCAATGGCAAATTGCTGGATGCGGGACTTGCCGGTTTTGCGGCACTTCAGGAGGCGTCGGATATTGTTCACGAGTTGCGGCTGGTCAAAAGCGATGCGGAACTCGACTACACACGAAAGTCGGCGGAATTGAGCGATCTGGCATTTGATGCAGCACTTGAAATTGCTGCGCCGGGTGTCTTTGAGGGCGATATATATGCCGCTATGCACCGGGCCAATTATGCCGGTGGTGGTGATTATCCAGGTAATGAGTTCATTCTTGGCTCGGGTCGTGACGCGCTTTTATGCCGTAACAAATCCGGCCGCCGTTGGCTGTCAAAGCAAGATCAGCTGACGCTCGAATGGTCGGGTTCTCATGCCCGTTATCACGCCGCCATGATGCAAACAATTGTTATCGGTAAGCCGACCCCGCGACATGTCGAGTTGTTCGAGGCTGCTCGCGAGGCGCTGCTGGCGGTGCAGGATACTATGCGTAGTGGTAATAGTTTCGGCGATCTGTACGCGGCCCATGCCTCGGTGCTCGATGCGGCCGGGCTTTCCGCTCATCGGCTAAATGCCTGTGGATACAGTCTTGGAGCGCGTTATGCGCCTTCATGGATGGATGGCCCAATGTTCTTCAAAAACAATGCACAGCCAATAATGCCGCGTATGGTGCTATTTGCCCATATGATTATTATGGACAGCGACAGCGATACGGCGATGACGCTAGGGCGTTCGTTCGTTACCGCAGACGGCAAACCGGAACCACTGTCTCGCCATGATCTTGACTTGATCGCTGTTTAGCAGCTATTGCGACTTCTTTTCAACGGGCCATCTAACAGTATGAATATCTTGACGCCTATTCCGCATGTCCTTCGAACCGCCGTTATGCTGGTTATTTTGCTGATGGCCGGTTCTGCCTGCACCACCGGTAACCAGGATGCGCTCGGCGTCGGAGCCAAACCGGCTGCTGAGACCACCACCGCTGAACAACAGCAAAACCCTGGTCAAACAGCATTGGCTGGAACCGGTGAAACAACGCCAGCTGCAAGTGCCACCGTGGTGGCAGCTGATGGCGATGCTGCAACCACCAGCGCGCGGGTCAGCTTCCTGCCGATCACCGGCGCACCACAACACGCCGTGAGCACGCTTTCGAAGGCGTTGGGCACTGAATCAACGAAAAATAACATTATTCTTGCAAGTGCCGATGATCAAACGTCAAAATATCGCATGAAAGGGTATCTTTCAGCGCTTAACGAGGGTTCAAGCACCACCGTGACATTTTACTGGGATGTTTTGGACGCAGGCGGCAGAAGGCTGTACCGGATTAATGGATTTGAGCGCGAGGGAAAGGCAAGCGGTGACCCGTGGGCTGCAGTTTCCTCTGCCACCATGCATAATATTGCGGTGCGAACGATGAGCAACCTTGCAGGTTGGATCAAACGCAAAGGTTGAAGTCGCCACCGGTGCGACACGCTCTGGCCCGATATCAGTTGAAAACTATTGACCTTTGACGCGTTTCTTTTTGCACATTGGCGACGACGTTGATAGAACGCAGGCAATCGCATCTGACATCAGACGCCGGTGAGCCATAATGAAACTATTTTCGGGCAATTCCAATCGCGTTCTGAGCGAGCAGATTGCCGGTTATCTTGACAAATCCTTGGGAAAATCAAGTGTTCGCCGATTTGCCGACGAAGAGATATTCGTCGAGCTGCTCGAAAACGTCCGTGGTGAGGACATTTTCGTCATTCAGTCCACTTCCTATCCCGCAAATGATCATCTGATGGAATTGTTGATCATGATCGATGCGCTGAGGCGCTCTTCAGCCAAGCGCATAACAGCCGTTCTGCCCTATTTCGGCTACGCGCGGCAAGACCGTAAGGCTGGTCCGCGCACCCCGATCTCGGCCAAACTGGTGGCAAACATTGTCACCACCGCCGGTGCTGACCGGGTGATGACGCTTGATCTTCATGCCGGGCAAATTCAGGGCTTCTTTGATATACCAACTGATAATCTGTTTGCTGTGCCGGTGTTCGGCCGCGACATCAAGCAACACTATAATACTGAAAACGTTGTCGTGGTGTCGCCTGATGTTGGCGGTGTTGTGAGGGCCCGGGCACTGGCCAAACGGCTTGATACGCCATTGGCAATCGTTGACAAACGGCGCGAGAAACCGGGCGAGTCGGAAGTGATGAATGTCATCGGCGCGGTCAGTGGAATGGATTGTGTCCTGATCGATGATATTGTCGATTCCGGCGGTACCTTGTGCAACGCCGCCGACGCGCTGCTCGAACAGGGCGCGACCAGTGTTACCGCCTATATCACCCATGGTGTATTATCGGGAGGAGCTGTGGCGCGCATCACCTCGTCGAAGCTTCGAGAACTGGTGATAACCGATTCTATCCAGGCGACAACTGCCGTGGAAGCCGCACCCAATATCAGGCTCGCCACCATTTCCAATCTGATCGGAGAGGCTATCCGCCGCACCGCGGAAGAAAAATCGGTATCCAGCCTGTTCGACTGATTTTGCCGTAATTCGGCCCTTGCCGAGACCAAAAACCTGCTCTATAACCCGGCCACTCGCATCGACACCCCTGGAGGGAATGCGGGACGAGGCCGCATCAAAAATGAGCGCGGCCTTGTGTCTGTTTTGATGCACCGCGAAACACCGGGGTTAAATTCAGATTACCTCTGAAAACGCTAGGAGCAAATTATGAGTGATACTGCTGATCTCATGGCCATGGCGCGTGATCGGGTAGGCAAGGGGGCCGCCCGTGAATTACGCCGCAACAATATGGTCCCAGCCGTTATATACGGCGACAAAAAACCCCCGCTATCCATTGCCGTGCCTTATAAGGATGTGTTTTTGCGCATCAATGGCGGTGGCTTTTTAACCACAGTTATCTCTATCGAAGTTAATGGTGAAAAGCACAGCGTTTTGCCCAAGGATTTCCAGCTTGAAGTGGTGCGCGACTTGCCGCTTCATGTGGATTTTCTGCGCGTATCGAGCAAAACCATGGTAACCGTGGATATTCCGGTTCGTTTCGAAAATGAAAGTGATTGTCCAGGACTTGTCAGCGGCGGCGTGTTGAACATCGTTCGCCACACCATCGAGTGTGTCTGCCCGGCTGGCTCAATCCCGGATGCAATCAGCGTTGATCTCACTCCGTTTGATATGGGCGATTCGATCAATATCTCCAATGTCACAATGCCTGCCAGCGTCGAACCCACCATTACCGACCGTGACTTCACCGTAGCCACAATTGCCGCGCCCGCAGCGGTGAAGACCGACGAGGAACTCGCTGAGGAAGAAGCTGCTGCACTTGAAGCAGCCGAAATGGAAGCCGCAGAAGAAACTGGCGAGGGCGAAGGCGAAGGTGACGAAGAGAGCTGATATCCTTTGGATTGACGCCACAATTTCTTGTGAAAGGAACAAGCCGTGCTGATCATCGCCGGGCTTGGGAATCCAGGCAAGAAATATGCCGTTCACCGGCACAATATCGGCTTTATGGCGGCGGATGAAATACACCGCCGTCATAATTTTCCGCCCTGGCGCAGGCGTTTTCAGGGTGAAGTCGCCGAGGGACGCATCGGCGCCGACAAGGTGCTGTTGGTCAAGCCATCGACCCATATGAACGAATCGGGCCGCTCGGTTGGCGATGCCATGCGCTTTTTCAAATGCGAACCTGGTGATGTCGTGGCAATTTATGATGAGCTTGATTTGCCTCCGGGCAAACTTCGCATGAAGCGCGGTGGCGGCGCAGGCGGCCACAACGGCATTCGCTCGCTTGATGCCCATCTTGGCAAGGACTATCGACGTATGCGGCTGGGCATTGGCCATCCAGGCCACAAGGCGCGGGTGACAGGCCACGTGCTTGGCGATTTTGCCAAGGCCGATCAGGTTTGGCTTGAACCGTTGCTGGACGCTGTTGCCAGCCACGCCCCTTTGCTGGTGACGGGGGACGATTCGACCTTCATGAATAAAGTGCACCTTGATCTTGCCGGCGACCGCGCGGCCACCGGCAAGCCTGCAAAGAAACAAAGCCATATCCGTCAGACACGCACAAAACCGAAGCCGGAATTGCCAATGTCGGGACCAATGGCCGACATGCTGAACAAGCTGTTCGGCGGCAAAAAAGAGAGATAATCGATGGGTTTCAAATGCGGAATTGTCGGCCTGCCGAATGTCGGCAAGTCGACCCTTTTTAACGCGCTGACCAAAACGGCAGCAGCCCAGGCGGCCAATTACCCGTTTTGCACCATTGAGCCGAATACCGGCGATGTCGCAGTGCCGGATGAGCGGCTAGACAAGATAGCCGTCATTGCCGGCTCGAAGGAAATCATTGCGACCCGGCTGACCTTTGTCGATATCGCCGGTCTGGTGCGGGGTGCATCAAGAGGCGAGGGATTGGGCAACAGGTTTCTGGCCAATATTCGCGAGACCGATGCCATCGCCCATGTGCTGCGGTGTTTTGACCATGACGACATCACCCATGTCGAAGACAGAATTGACCCTGTATCGGATGCTGAAACCATTGATACCGAATTGATGCTGGCTGATCTGGAAAGCCTGGAACGGCGCATTGATCCACTGCGCAAAAAGGCGACCGCAAAAGACAAACAGGCGCTCGAACTATTGCCGGTGATGGAAGCGGCACTCAAGATCTTGCAAGAAGGCAAACCGGTGCGCCAGATGCAACTGGCGCCGGAAAATGAGCGCATTCTTCTCACCATGCAATTGCTGACCGCCAAGCCGGTACTCTATGTCTGCAACGTCGACGAGGAAAGTGCGGCGACCGGGAATAAGTACTCACAAGCGGTGGAGAAGATGGCGACCGAAAACGGCTGTGGCGCTGTCGTTATTTCGGCGGCGATCGAGGAAGAAATCGCCCAGATGGCAGAGGATGAACAGGGTGACTATCTGGAACTCAATGGTTTGACCGAATCGGGCCTCGACCGGCTGATCGATGCTGGCTATGCCTTGCTTGATCTGGTCACTTATTTTACTGCCGGACCGAAAGAAACCAGGGCGTGGACGGTTACCCGTGGAACCAAGGCACCGCAGGCTGCCGGCGTAATCCATAGCGATTTTGAGCGTGGTTTTATTCGCGCCCAGACCATCGCCTATGATCATTATGTCGGCCTTGGTGGCGAAGTGGCGGCGCGCGATGCCGGCAAGGCCCGCGATGAGGGCAAGGAGTATGTGGTGCAGGACGGCGATGTCTTGTTGTTCAAGTTCAATACTTGAGGGGCCGGTCCAGCGGGCTTGTCCAATCCAGTGTTGCTATCTGTTTTGGGACTTTACCCCCACCCGAAACCGTCTAAAGACGCCTTCGACCTCCCCACAAGGGGAGGTTTGGAGAAACACGATAAACCTGCACTTCATCAAATGTTCGGTCCGCCGTGGAACATAATACGAAAATGATCGCCAGATGTGCCCGCGCCTACCTCCCTCTTGCGGGGAGGTCGAACGATGCGCAGGCAGCGTTCGGGTGGGGGTGAAAAGGGCCAATGTAGATCAAAGCGTTACCGGCGCCATACCCTGAGTTTGGTTTGACTGAGGCCCACCTCTTGCACCAATGTGCAAGCTGGTAGATGATCGCTTGTGTGGAGGACCAACTGGAATGGCAAACAGGCTTATTGAGGAAAGAGACCGGTTCGACATTGAAATGCCGGAACAGCGCAGAACCGTTAACGGGCGCGAATGGGGCATGGTGCGGGCCGGTATAAATGGCCCGGCGCTGGTGCTCTTGCCCGGCACGCTTGGCCGCGGCGACATCTTCTGGCAGCAAATGGACGCGCTGATGGACCGGGTTCAGATATTGGCGCTGAGCTATCCTGCAAGCGGCAGTATCGAAAAATGGGCCGACGACATAAGCACCCTGATGGAGCTTGCCGGGCTGGAAAGCGCCACCTTGTCGGGTTCATCGCTTGGCGGTTATATGGCGCATTATTTTACCGCCACTTATCCTGAAAAGGTCGATAATCTGATTGCCGCTAATACGTTGCATTCGGTGACGATGTTATCGGGCCTTCCTCCTTACAGCCTCGATCTGGACACGACGCCCATCGAAGAATTAAAGCACGGCTTTCAAAGCGCCATGCAACGCACTGTCGAAGAACAGCCCGAGCGGCGTGAACTGGTTGAACTGCTAATGGGCGAAGTTTCAGGCCGCATCAACGACACGGAGCTTCGAATGCGGCTGAAGGCGCTCAAATTCGCCCCTGAACTGCCAGGCCTCAGCCTTTCAGCTGACCGCATCTTCACCATTGAATCTGGCGATGATCAGCTCATTCCGCCGCCGGTGCGTGACGCGGTGCGGGCACTGCTGAAACCTAAGAAAAGCTATGTCTTTAAAAATGGCAGCCATTTTCCCTATGTGGTTGATCCTGAAGGATATAACGTATTGCTTGAGGAAATATTGGGGTTAGAGGTGACGGGACAAGCATGGCCGGCTGGTCAGATGAGCGAACGATGATTGTACTTTCTGCCAAAGATGTGGCGGCATTGCTGCCGATGAACCAGGCAATCGAACTGGTGGAAAAAGCCATGGTCCAGGCGTCGGCCGGCGAGGCCAACCTGCCACTGCGTAGCGCTATGGATGTGGGCGCGCCCAATCTTTTCGGCATCATGCCCGGCGCGTTGAACGAGCCCTCTTGCTACGGCATCAAACTGATCAGCCTCTATCCCGGCAATCCGGCGAAGGGTTATTCGTCCCATCTTGGCATGATGGTGCTGTTTGAAAGTGAATTTGGAACCCCGGTCGCAATTATCGATGCCGGCGTGCTGACGGCGGTCCGCACCTCGGCGGCAAGTGTCGTTGCGACCAGATTGCTGGCGCGTAAGGAGGCGAGATCGCTTGCCGTCATCGGCACCGGCGAACAGGCCAGACATCACATCGAAGCCATGCTGGAAGTGCGCGATATAAAGGAAATCCGGATAGCAGGGCGAACACCGAAGCGGGCCCAGGCATTCGTCGAAAGCATCGCCAATGACTATCCCAACTGCGCGATATCTGCTTCAAAGGACGTAGAGACGGCAGCAGCCGGCGCCGATATCATCTGCACCGTGACATCCTCACGAAAGACGGTGCTTGAGGGTGCATGGGTTGGGGCGGGCTGTCATGTCAACGCGGTTGGCGCATCGATCCCCTCGATGCGCGAGATCGATGAGGAACTGATCGTCAAGTCGTCGCTTTGGGTCGATTACCGCCCTTCAGCGATGGCGCAAGCGGGCGATATTATAGCCGCCATCGATAACGGGCGCATCAAAGAGGATCACATTATTGGTGAGATTGGCGAAGTGCTTTCGGGCAGCGCCCACGGCCGGCAAAGCGGCAACGAAATCACCCTATACCGCTCGCTCGGAATTGCCGCACAAGACCTCATCTGTGCACACCATGTGATGAGAGAGGCGAAAGTCAAAGGCCGGGGAACCGAGGTGGAATTCGGTTAGGCCACGGCACCGGCGATCAACTGCAAGAAAGGCGAGATATGACATCGATAATGAAAGATTGGGAAAAATCCACCTTCACCACCGACGCGGTGGATGGCAAACCGTTGAGCCATGACATTTACGCCACGGGTGAAGGCCCGGTGGTGGTCGTCATTCAGGAACTGCCCGGCATCGGCATGGAAACGCTGACGCTTGCCGACCGGCTGATCGCTTCAGGTTTTCGCGTTGTCTTGCCGCATCTTTTTGGTCCTCTCGGGCGATTATCGTTTGTCGGCAATATCGCACGGCTATTTTGCATGCGCCGTGAATTCTCGCTGTTTGCCAAAAACCGATCAAGCCCGGTGACCGATTGGCTGCGTGCATTGTGCGTCGATTTGAAAACGCGCTATCAAGTCCCTGGAGTTGGCGTCATCGGCATGTGCCTTACCGGCAATTTTGCCATATCGCTGATGGCGGACGACGCGGTGCTTGCAGCCGTCTCCTCCCAGCCATCTTTGCCGTTGTTCAACCAGGGCGCGTTGCATATGTCGGACGCTGACATTGCATCGATCCGCCAGGGACTAGATGACAAAGGCGCCATGCTGGCGTTTCGGTTTGCCGGTGATAAATTATGCACGGCGGCCAAGTTTGATGCACTGGACAAGGCCTTCAATGAAGACCGTCAACGCATCAAGCTGAACACCATACCCGGAGATAAACACGCCATGCTAACGGTCCATTTTATTGATGAAGAAGGTTCGCCAACGGTTGAGGCGCTGAACCAGATCACCCACTATTTCAGCGACAAATTGACGGCTTGAACGGCCTCGCCGCAGGCTTCAGGTCGGCTTATTGCCGCGCCAGTCGGCGGGTCGAATACCAAAATGGCTATTGAATGCCCGTGAAAAGGCCGAAGACGAGCCAAAACCGGTACGAATGGCGATGGCCTGCAGCGAAAGACCGGTTTCGCTAATTAGCCGGCGGGCCTGTTGTAGCCTGAGATGCCGGTAATAGGCGCCGGGCGTGTGTTGCAGGGTTTTTTGGAACAGATTTTCAAGCGTGCGGCGTGAAAGATCCAGGCGCGCGGCAATCGTGCCGAGCGCAATTGGCTCGTCCAGATTGGCTTCCATCAATCGGACAGCATTGGCTACTCTCGGTTCCAGCATTTCCAACCGACCGAGTGAAGCAAAGGTCTGCGCCTCGGCGGGCGCATTGGCATCGTTATAAATGAATGTACTGGCCACCTCCATGGCAACGGTCGCCCCAAGGCGGGCGCGAATAAGGTGAAGCATCAGATCAAAAGTGGGCGAGGCACCGCCGGTGGTAAAAATCCGTCTGTCGATGACAAAACGGTCGGGCATCACTTCAATTCCGGAAAATCGTTCAGAAAAATCCTCAAGGTCCTGCCAGTGGGTGGTCGCACGGCGCTGGTCTAGCAGCCCGGCGCGCGCCAGCACCCAGCCCCCCGCCTCGACCCCGCCAATGGCCGAATATTGCCGGGCACAGCGCGCTAAATTGGCAAGAACCCTGGTGCCGGCGTGAATTTGACTGTTAAAGCCGGCAACAACGATCAATACGTCACGATGATCGGAGGATGGAAAAGACGTGTCGACCGCAAGTGGCAGGCCGCAGGTCAACTCGACCGAATTGCCGTCCAACGACATGATTTCCCAATCGAATCTGGTTTCGCCCGAAATCATATTGGCGGCACGCATCGGGTCAAGCGTGCAGGCAACCGACATCATCGAACACTCGGGCAGAACAAGGATCGAAACGGTAAGCCGTTCATTAGAGGGTAAAAAGATGTTCATTGCGCAAATCGTCCTGTTTTTTGCGTTTTATGTCAATCGCTAACCTTGAGGATCGGCATAGGATTTCGCCGAAAGGGAGGATCACCGTGCCGCTATCAGCAAATCAGGAAGTCTTCATAACCTGCGCCATAACCGGGTCCGGTTCGACCCAGGACAGAAGCCCGCATGTGCCGCGTTCACCGGAGCAAATTGCCAATTCGGCGATTGAAGCAGCTCGTGCCGGTGCAGCCATCGTGCATTGTCATGTGCGTGATCCCGAAACCGGTGTGCCAAGCCGCAAGATCGAATATTACCGCGAGGTGACCGCGCGTATTCGTGATGCCGATATCGATATGGTGCTAAACCTTACCGCCGGCATGGGCGGTGATATGGTGTTTGGCGGCGTTGAAAACCCGTTGCCGGTTCAACCCGGAACCGACATGGCGGGTGCCAGCGAACGGCTTGAGCATGTGCGCCAGTGCCGGCCGGAAATCTGTACGCTCGATTGCGGCACAATGAATTTTGCCGAAGCTGATTATGTCATGACCAATACGCCCGGCATGTTGCGGGCCATGGGTTCGATGATGACCGAAATGGGGGTCAAACCGGAGATCGAAGCCTTCGATACCGGCCATCTTTGGTTCGCCAAACAGCTCGTTAAAGAGGGCGTGTTGAAAGAACCCGCGCTGGTGCAGCTTTGCATGGGGGTACCCTGGGGCGCGCCCGATGATCTCAATACCTTCATGGCGATGGTCAATAATGTGCCCGATAGCTGGAATTGGTCGGGCTTTTCGCTCGGTCGCAATCAAATGGCCTATGTGGCCGCGGCGGTGCTGGCCGGTGGCAATGTGCGCGTCGGTCTTGAGGATAATCTTTGGCTCGCCAAGGGGCAACTGGCGACCAATGCGCAGCTGGTCGAGCGGGCGGTAACCATTATTGAGGCAATGGGATCAAAGGTGGTCGGGCCGCAACAAGTGCGCGACAAGTTGGGCCTGACCAAGCGGGCACCGCAATGATTAAATCGGCAGCAGTCATCGGCGGTGGCGTCATCGGCGGTGGCTGGGTGGCGCGGCTAGTCGAGAACGGTATTGATGTCACCGTCTATGATCCGGCAAATGACGCACGTGCAAAAGTTGATGCCGTGTTGGCCAATGCCGAGCTGGCCTTTGAAAGCCTCTTCGATGCACCGCGGCGGCCCAAGGGAAACCTCACATTCAGTGGCAGCATGGCGGAAGCGGTTTCAGCAGCCGGGCTGATCGTTGAAAGCGTGCCCGAGCGGCTCGACATCAAGCAGCGGGTCTATGAGCAGGCAGAACAATCTGCAGATGATGCAGCGTTGATTGTCTCTTCGACCTCCGGCATTTTGCCGAGTGATCTGCAGGCAAAGATGGCAAATCCTGAGCGATTCATGGTCGCCCATCCGTTTAACCCGGTCTATCTGTTGCCGGTGGTTGAAATCGTTGGCGGCAAGAAGACCAGTGATGCGGCGATCGACCAGGCAATGGCTTTTTATGCCGAAATCGGCATGAAGCCGATCCGGGTGCGAAAGGAAATCGAGGCCTTTGTTGCTGACCGGCTGATGGAGGCGGTATGGCGCGAGGCATTATGGCTGATCAAGGACGGTATCTGCACAACCGAAGAGCTTGACGATATTGTCCGCTACGGTTTTGGCCTGCGCTTTGCCCAGATGGGCGTGTTCGAGACCTTTCGCGTTGCCGGCGGTGAAGCCGGCATGCGCCATTTTCTGGCCCAGTTCGGCCCCTGTCTCAAATGGCCGTGGACCAAACTGATGGACGTGCCTGAATATAACGAGGAACTGGTTGAGCTCATCGCCGGTCAATCGGACGCGCAATCAGGACACTATTCAATCCGTGAATTGGAGCGCATCCGCGACAATAATCTCGTCGATATTATCAAAGCGCTGAAAGCCAATGATTGGGGCGCCGGCAAAACGCTGAAAGACCATGAACAGCATTTGCGCGAAAGGGCGGCCAATGATGCGTGATATTATTCCTATGCCACCTTTGGCCAATTGGCATTTACCTTCCCGCACCGGCGAAAAAACATTGATCAAGGGGTCAAGGCAATGAACTTTTCCCTTTCCGACGAACAGCGCCTTATCGTCGAGACAACACGGGCCTTTGTCGAAAACGAACTCTATCCGCATGAGGAAGAGGTCGAGCGTTCCGGTCATCTTGATCTTGATCTGGTGCGGGAGATTCAGTCAAAGGCCATTGAGACCGGGCTTTATGCGGCCAATATTCCGGAGGAATTCGGTGGCGCGGGCCTCGATACGCTTACCTGGCTGCTCTATGAAAAAGAGCTTGGCCGGGCCAATTATGCCCTGCACTGGACCTGTGTGGCCCGTCCCTCCAACATCTTGTGCGCCGGCACGGCAGAGCAACGTGAAAAATATCTGGCACCTTGCGTGCGCGGCGAGACATGGGACTGTCTGGCGATGACGGAGCCCGGTGCCGGCTCCGATCTGCGCGGCATGAAGGCGAGCGCCAAAAAAGACGGCGGCGATTGGGTGCTCAATGGCACCAAGCACTTTATTTCCCATGCCGATATCGCCGGATTTGCCATCTGTTTTATGAAGACCGGCGAAGAAGAAACCCCGCGTGGTCGCCGTTCCTTGATCACCGCCTTTTTTGTCGACAAGGAAACCCCGGGCTTCGCGGTGCGCGATGGTTATCGCAATGTCTCCCATCGCGGCTACACCAATGCGGTGCTTGAATTTGATAATTGCCGGGTGCCGGCTGAAAATGTGCTTGGCAAGGTGCATAAGGGATTTGAAGTGGCCAATAACTGGCTTGGGGCCACCCGGTTGCAGGTCGGGGCGACCTGTCTTGGCCGGGCAGATCGCGCCTTTGCCCATGCGGTCGGCTATGCCGCCCAGCGCCAACAATTCGGCCAGCAGATCGGCAAATTTCAAGGGGTTTCGTTCAAGCTCGCCGACATGGCGGTGGAAATGAAGGCCGCCGAATTGATGATCCTTGAGGCTGGATGGAAATATGATGAGGGCTCGGTGAGTGACGCCGACATGGCGATGGCTAAATTGAAGGCGACCGAAATGCTGGCCATGGTGGCGGACGAGGCGATCCAGATCCACGGCGGCATGGGGCTGATGGACGAACTACCGCTGGAGCGCATCTGGCGCGATGCGCGTATTGAGCGGATCTGGGAGGGCACGTCGGAAATTCAGCGCCATATAATCTCACGGGCATTGCTCAGGCCATTGGGAGGATGAGCGTGGACAGCAAAAAAGGGCGCGTCGTCGCCAATGCGTAAACCGATGAACAAACTGTCGCGCCTGATCAACCCACGCCACATCGCTTTTGTTGGCGGGGCGCAAATTGCCGGTCCGGTCCGGGCTTGCCAGCGTGCCGGTTATGCTGGTGAGATATTCGTCGTCAATCCCTTTCACGCCGAGATCGAGGGTGTTGAATGTATGCCGCGCATCGAGCAATTGCCATTTGCGCCGGATGCAGCGCTCGTCGGTCTTTCTGCCGAGCGCAGTATCGAGGCAATTGCTGCGCTTTCGGATCGAAAAGCCGGTGGCGCGGTGATTATTTCTTCAGGTTTTGCCGAACTTGGCGAGGATGGTGCTTCGCGGCAGGCTGCACTTGTTGCCGCCGCAGGTGACATGGCGTTGCTCGGGCCCAATTGCATGGGCGTGCTCAACCAATTCGAGGGCGCGGCGATTTGGGGCGATGACAATCATATAGAACGTCAGGAAGGGCCGGCAGCTGCAATCATTTCCCAAAGTGGCGCGCTGTTAATCGGCATGACCAATGTGGAGCAGGCGTTTCCCCTCGGCTATGCAATATCAACCGGCAATCAGGCGGTGACCGGCATGGCTGAATGCCTGGATGCGGTGCTTGAGGACGACAGGATCAAAGCAATTGGCCTCTATCTGGAAGGCATGGACGATGGCGAGGCGCTTGGCCGTGCCTGTCTTGCCGCGTTTAATAAAAATGTGCCGATTGTCGCGCTCAAGGGCGGCGACCAGCAGGCCGGCGCCGAGGTTGCCCTTAGCCACACCGCCTCGATGATTGTCGAGCGCCATATGTGGGAGGCGTTTTGTGATCGCTTTGCCGTGGTGGAAGTCTCCTCACCGAAGGCGCTGGTTGAAACGCTGAAACTTCTGACCATCGGTGGTGTGCCGGCGGGCAACAACGTGAGCATCATCTCCTATTCCGGTGGGCTGAACGGTCTTGCCGCCACTCGCGCCGGGACACTTGGTTTGAACCTGCCTTCACCAACTGACGGCAATCGCCAATACCTGCAAAATTCGTTGCCCGAAACAGTGGCGATTGCCAATCCGCTTGATCTCAATATTCCGTTTCAGTCGAAAACCGGCATTTCGTTGAGTGACAGGGCTGGCGTGGCCCGGGCAATCGAGGCCTTTGCCGGTGAAGTGAGCGATCAAATCATCTTCTTCATCGATGTGCCACGCCCGGGTGCTGGCAATCTGGATAAGGTGTGGCAGGATTCACTTGAAGCGATGATTGATGTGACTGAAAAACTAAAGGTGCCCTGCAATGTTGCCGGTATTCTGCCCGAGGGGCTAGGCGCAGAATTTCGTAGCCATCTGATGCGTAATGGGGTGGCCGCCTTGTCGGGTTTCTGTGAGGCGATGGAAGCACTTTCGGTAAGTGTGAAAATTGCTAAAATTCGCCGTCAGCGGGCAGGAATAACAGCGCCCGCGCCTTTGTACACCGGCCGTGCCAATTGCGGTGGTGTCATGCTGGACGAAGCACAATCAAAGGCCGAACTTGCACGCCACGGCCTGGTCTCACCGGTGCGCGAAGTTGTCAAAATTGAGGAGGCCGGTGCGACCGGTGCGCGGCTTGGTTTTCCTGTTGTGCTGAAAGTGTTGTCCAATACCATTGCCCACAAGGCCAGAGTGGGGGGGGTGCGACTTGGTTTGTGCACGCCTGATGAAGTCGAGGCGGCGGCCCGGCAAATGGCGCAGCAGGTTTGCGCTGCCGAAGACGGGCACACGGTTTTGCGTGTTCTGGTGGAAAAGATGATCGCGAATGTGGAAACCGAAATCATTATTGGCATAAAAAGCCATCCGGCGTTAGGTCTGGCGATGTTGATTGGCAGGGGCGGCGGCGATGTTGAGGCGAATTCAAGTTTTGAGACGCTTTTGTTGCCGCCTGATGGAGCAAATCTGGCAATGGCAATCGGCCGGCTTGGCGTCAAACATCATCAGGCGCTGGCTAAAGCCGCCCATGCGATTGCCGCCTATGCGGATGCTGCGCGGGACCGTCTGGTAACATTAGATGTCAATCCACTTATTTTAACCTCACATGGCGAAGCAATTGCCGCCGATGCGCTGGTTGTTCTGGCAGCAAAGGGAGATTGAAGCGATGGAGCTGAAGGATCCGGTCGGCCTTGCCGGCCGCGACTATGAAGCCGATATCGAACGCGGTAAAATCCGCGAATTCGCCCCCGCCATAGTGTGGATGCGTTGTGATTTCAATATTTTAAAGGGAATATAGACATGTCTGACAACCCAATCAAAATCCGCAGGAATGGTGCGATTCTTGAAATTATCCTCGACCGGCCCAAGGCCAATGCGGTGGATCTTGCGACCAGCCGCATCATGGGTGATATATTTTGCGATTATCGCGACGATCCTGATTTGCGCGTCGCCATTCTCACCGCTGCGGGAGAAAAATTCTTCTGCCCCGGATGGGACCTTAAGGCCGCCGCCGATGGCGATGCGGTCGATGGTGATTATGGTGTTGGCGGATTTGGCGGGTTGCAGGAACTGCCTCACATGAACAAGCCGGTGATTTGTGCTGTAAATGGCATTTGCTGTGGCGGCGGGCTCGAAATCGCCCTGTCATGCGATATCATTCTGGCGGCTGAGCACGCCAGTTTTGCCCTACCTGAAATTCGTTCCGGCACGGTCGCCGATGCGGCCTCGGTCAAGCTGCCCAAGCGCATTCCTTACCACGTGGCCATGGAGATGCTGTTCACCGGTCGCTGGCTGGATGCCGAAGAGGCGCATCGTTGGGGCTTCGTCAATCACATCCACCCGGCGAAGGATTTGATGGCCAAAGCCCGTGAGATGGCGACCCTTATTGCATCGGGTCCGCCACTGGTTTTCGCCGCTATCAAAGAGGTTGTGCGCGAGGCGGAGGACGCCAATTTCCAGGACATGATGAACCGTATCACCA
The DNA here is from genome assembly GCA_965248135.1 of Rhizobiaceae bacterium. GTDB lineage: Bacteria > Pseudomonadota > Alphaproteobacteria > Rhizobiales > Rhizobiaceae > SZUA-100. The sequence continues at coordinate 160,758 of CBDFIN010000011.1, forward strand.
GGCGGCAACTAAAAACGGTCGATACGCTTTACGGTTCTGAAGACAATCTCGAAGGTTTCAAAGCATTCGCTGAAAAGCGGGAGCCGGTGTGGAAGGGGCGATGATTGGCGCATTGCAACGCGATGATTGCCAAAATCGTTAGCGCGACTGCGATGATGTTGCACGGCGATCGCTTGAATGAAAGTTTATCCGCATGGCGCCCGAATGGAGGGATTTTTTCAAAGAAAAATCTCGGGAATTCGGGTCAGCCCTGAGCATTGCTCATGTGAGGACGGTGATTGAGGCGTTGAAAGCGCCGCAAAGAACCGCCCGCAGCGGAGCAAACTAACAAAATACGTGCAAATCGCTTTCAACCGATTGCCGTGGATGATGTTGCTTTTTGCTTCCATTTGTTCCTGCTTTGGTCCATAACCGACCGATGCCATCCAAGCGCGAAAAATCTGCCGGGTTCTCTGAATCGCCGCAAGCCACCCCTTTCCGGTGAGCCGCTCGCCGGTCCGGTATCCAGTTGGGCTGAAGAGATCAGCAAGGAAGCCGAAAAGCCGCCAGCTAAAAAACCCAAGCAACCACCGAAGCGCGATAGCAAAACACCGTCACGCACGGCGCGCGGCACATCGATGGGCGCAGCAGCCTCGGCGCGCGAACGCGCTTCGACCGGCCTTAACCCGGTTTCGGGGCTCGAAGTGCCGCTGGAAGAGGCCGATCAGCTGACGTCGGCGGGCATAACCGCCACGGTCGATGCGCTTTCCAAACTGATCGAATTTGGCCGCGAGGAAATGCAGGGCGATGTGTGGGCGCCGCATCGGCCGGCCCGGCCGGATAAATCGGAAGGCGGTATTGCCTTCAAAGTTGTGGCGGATTTTGAACCGAAGGGAGATCAACCCGCGGCGATTAGCGAACTGGTGACTGGGTTGGTCGGCGATCCGGTCAATTCAGAAAAATTGAAAGAGCACGATACCGAACGCACCCAGGTGCTTTTGGGTGTCACCGGCTCGGGCAAGACTTTCACCATGGCCAAGGTGATTGAGGCAACACAGCGTCCGGCGCTAATTCTTGCGCCAAACAAAACCCTGGCCGCCCAGCTTTATGGTGAGATGAAATCGTTCTTCCCCGAAAATGCGGTCGAATATTTCGTCTCCTATTACGACTACTACCAGCCTGAGGCCTATGTGCCGCGCTCCGATACCTATATCGAAAAGGAATCCAGCGTCAACGAGCAGATTGACCGGATGCGCCATTCGGCCACCCGCGCCCTGTTGGAACGCGATGATGTTATCATCGTTGCCTCGGTTTCCTGCATTTACGGCATCGGCTCGGTCGAGACCTATACGGCGATGACGTTTGAAATGAAGATCGGCGACCAGTTGGACCAGCGCCAGTTGCTGGCTGATCTGGTGGCCCAGCAATACCGCCGCTGCGATGCGGATTTTCAACGCGGCTCGTTCAGGGTACGTGGTGATACGATCGAAATATTTCCCGCTCACCTTGAGGACCGTGCCTGGCGCATTTCGCTATTTGGCGATGACATCGAGCAGATCACCGAATTCGACCCGCTGACCGGCCAGAAAACCGCTTCGCTGAAGTCGGTCAAGATTTACGCCAACTCGCATTATGTGACGCCGCGACCAACGCTGCAGCAGGCGACCAAGGCGATCAAGAACGAAATGCGCCACCGGCTGGAGGAACTGAACCGGGCGGGACGCTTGCTTGAGGCGCAACGGCTGGAACAACGCACCCGGTTTGATCTGGAAATGATCGAGGCAACGGGCGCTTGTGCCGGGATCGAGAATTACTCACGTTATCTAACGGGCCGCAAACCGGGCGAACCGCCGCCGACATTGTTTGAGTATCTGCCCGACAATGCGCTGGTCTTTACCGATGAAAGCCATGTGACCATCCCCCAGATCGGCGGCATGTATCGGGGCGACTTCCGCCGCAAGGCGACTTTGGCCGAATATGGTTTCCGTCTGCCATCCTGCATGGACAACCGGCCCCTGCGGTTTGAGGAATGGGATGCGATGCGGCCGCCAACTGTTTGTGTTTCTGCGACCCCCGGCCCGTGGGAGATGGGCGAAGCGGGCGGTGTGTTTGCCGAACAGGTTATCCGCCCGACGGGGCTGATCGATCCGCCGGTGGAAATTCGTCCGGCCAGAAATCAGGTCGATGATCTGATGGACGAGGTCAAGCAGGTAGCGAAGGCGGGTTATCGATGCCTTGTTACCACGCTGACCAAGCGCATGGCGGAGGATCTCACCGAATATCTGCACGAAAACGATGTCCGCGTGCGCTATATGCATTCTGATATCGACACGCTGGAGCGCATCGAGATTATCCGTGACCTGCGCCTTGGCACTTTCGATGTGCTGGTCGGTATCAACCTGTTGCGCGAGGGGCTGGATATTCCCGAATGCGCGCTGGTGGCCATTCTTGATGCGGACAAGGAGGGCTTTTTACGTTCTGAGACCTCACTGGTGCAGACCATTGGCCGGGCGGCGCGCAATATCGATGGCAAGGTCATTTTATACGCCGACAAGATAACCGGTTCGATGGAACGGGCGATTGCCGAGACCGACCGGCGGCGTGAAAAACAACAGGCCTATAATGTCGCGCACAACATCACACCGGAATCGATCAAGAAAAGTATTGGCGATATAATTTCGAGCGCCTATGAAAAAGACCATGTCACCGCCGACATATCCGGTTTTGCTGAAGAGGGTGCCTTGATCGGTAACAATCTGGCGGCCCATATCGAAGCGTTGGAAAAACGGATGCGTGATGCGGCGGCTGATCTCAACTTTGAGGAAGCCGCTCGTCTGCGCGATGAAATCAAGCGGTTGCAGGAGACCGAGTTGCTGGTCGCTGATGATCCGCTGGCGCGCAATGTGGGGATTGAGAACACAAGAGCGCGGCGTAAGGGTGAGGCCAAAAGGGGAAAACAAATCGCTGGCCAAGCCGTGGGCGAGAAAAAACCATCGCTGTTCCGCAAGAACACGCTTGATGAGATGACGGTGGGGCGAACGGAGAAACCGCTGGCTAATTCACCGGCTGTGCTTGGCGACGAGCCAGATTTTGTCCGGCCACAAAAGCCATCGCAGGGTGGCCGATCACGCCGACCGGGCAAAACAGGTAGACCTGGGCGATAGCTGAAATCAAATGTTGATGACCATGTGAGGAAGAAGTTGACCGGCCGCCAGGGCAACCGGCGCTTTGCTGAAAGGAAAGGCCCGTTGGCGGGGTTCAGCTTCTCGAGACGATGTGGTCGCCACCTATACCGCCGAGCGAATGAAACAGGCCACCGGTGTTGTTGACCCCAAACTTTTTTAGCAGTTTTGCCCGGTAGACCTCGACGGTGCGATAGGACAAATCCAGTTTTAGCGCGATTTCCTTGCTGGTAAGACCGTCGGCCAGCAACGAAATTATTTCTCGCTCGCGCCGTGTCAATGGCAGGTAGGGTCTGGTCTCCGATAAATCGGCAAAACTCCACACCGCGCGCATCAACGGGTCGTCAGGGGTAAACGAGTGGCCGCGCACCCGGCACCAAAACAATGTTCCATCCTTGCGCGCCATAATCCGCTCATCCCAGTAGGTATTGGTTTCCCGCAATTGCGCCACGCCCCGGTCGCGGATATTCACGAATTCCTCTTCGGTAGGATAAAGCACTGCAAATAATTGGTTTTTCAGCTCATGCAGGTCGTGGCCAAACATTTCGGCAAAGGCGATATTGTAGTCCTTGATGACCCGGTTCTCGGTCAGCACGAGGCCTACCGGCGCGTAGGTGTAAGCCAATTCGGCGAATTCGCCACGTTTGTAGCAGTCATCTATACGTATTTTCACAACCTTGCCAAGAACGCACTTGTCTGGAACTGTGTCATCTGTCGATAAAGTAGACGACAGGACCGTCGGACGCAACGTCTAGCCGGCCTGTCCTGACTAGGGAGTTTTAGCCATGAAATCGATTGTCAAACTGATCGGTTCGGCCATTGCGGGTGTCGCCATTGCTGGTGCGGCTTATGCGGCGGACCCGATCAAGATAGCACTCGTCCACGGGATTTCGGGACACACGTTTGAAGTGTTTTCCAAGCAGGCCCAAACGGGTTTTGAAATGGGCATGGAATATGCCACCAACGGCACCATGATGGTCAATGGCCGTCCGATCGAAATCATCCGCAAGGACACCCAGTTCAAGCCTGATGTGGCGCGCGCCGTGTTGGCCGAAGCCTATGGCGACGATGATGTGCTTTTAGCGGTCGGGGCGACCTCATCGGGCGTCACCAAGGGACTGCTGCCCATTGCCGAGGAGTATGAGAAAATTCTGATCATTGAACCGGCTGTAGCAGATTCGCTCACCGGAGCGGATTCCAACCGTTATATTTTCAAAACCTCCCGCAACAGTTCGATGGATATGCAGGCCCAGGCGCTGGCATTGAAACCGGACAGCAACCTTTTCGTTGCAACATTGGCCGAAGACTACGCGTTTGGCCAGGATGGCATCAAGGCATTCAAAGCAGCGCTTGAAGGCTCTGGCGCCACCGTGGTAGCCGAGGAATATGTGCCGCTAAAAACAACCGATTTCACGGCAGCGACCGAACGTATGTTCAACGCTTTAAAGGATAAGCAAGGTCGCAAGGTTATTTTGATCTACGTCGCCGGTGGCGGTGATCCGATGGGCAAGATCAAGGCCATGCAGCCGGAGCGTCACGGTATCGAAATATCGACCGGCGGTCATATATTACCGGTCCTGCCGACTTATAAACGGGTGCCGGGTATGGAAGGCGCCGTTTACTATTATTACGAAAGCTATGATAACCCGGTGAACAAATGGCTGGTGGGCGAGCACCAAAAACGCTTCAATTCGCCGCCGGATTTCTTCACTGCCGGCGGTATGGCCGCTGCAATTGCGGTGGTAAAGGCCATCGAGACCGCCAAAACGCTGGATACCGAAGGGCTGATTTCTGCCATGGAAGGTATGAGTTGGCAAACACCTAAAGGCACGATGACTTTCAGGCCCGAAGACCACCAGGCACTGCAATCGATGGTCCATTTCAAGATCAAGGTTGACGATAATGTCAAGTGGGCCATTCCCGAGTTGGTGCGCATCATCAAGCCCGAAGAAATGAACATTCCTATCGGTCGCAATAATTAATCGCAAACCCGTTCCGGCCCTTCCTCGGGGGTCGGGAAATCTTGTCATAACCGGGTGATATCCCATGACCCATCCATCGCTGATCACCGAGGATTTGACCATCCATTTCGGCGGCCATGTGGCGGTTGACAGGGTTTCCTGCGCCTTTCGCCCTGGCGAATTGACGGTAATTGTCGGCCCCAATGGGGCTGGAAAAACTACCTATTTCAATCTGATTTCCGGCCAGTTGACCGCAAGTGAAGGCCGGGTTTTGAAAGATGGCATCGAACTCTCCAAAATGTCGCCCTCCACCCGCGCCCGCCATGGCATCGGGCGCGCCTTTCAATTGACCAATCTGTTTCCACAACTCACGGTACTGGAGAACATCCGGCTGGCTGTTCAGGCCCATTCCGGCGATGGCTGGCGGCTGATCAAACCGGTTGCAAGCTTTACCGAATTAACGGCGCGGGCCGAACGTTATCTTGAAGCGACTAAGCTGATTGAGGTTGCGCGGCTTCCTGCCGCGGCACTGTCACATGGCGACCAGCGCAAGCTTGAAGTGGCGCTGCTGATGGCGATGGAACCCGATATCTATATGTTCGACGAGCCAACCGCCGGCATGTCGCTGGATCATGCGCCCGATGTTCTGGATCTGATTGCCGAGATCAAACACGACCATACCAAAACAGTGTTGTTGGTTGAACACAAGATGGATGTTGTGCGCGCTTTGGCCGACCGCATCATCGTGCTGCACAATGGTGAACTCTTGGCTGACGGCCTTCCCGAGGAGGTGATGAGCAGCCAGATCGTGCGAGATGTCTATCTTGGAAAATCGGGGGAAACGGCATGAGCTTGCTTTCGCTTCGGACCATGAGAACCAATATCGGGCAGTACGCTGTATTGCATGATGTGTCGCTGGAGGTTCCGGAGCGCGGTGTGTTTGTGCTTTTGGGACGCAATGGCGCTGGTAAAACGACGACGCTGCGCTCGATCATGGGTCTGTGGAAGCCCTCGCCCGGTTCGGTCAGCTTTCGCGGAGAGGATATTACCGGCCTCCATACCGCCGACATCGCCCGTCGAGGCATCGCCTTTGTGCCGGAAAACATGGGTATATTTGGCGGCCTAACGGTGGAAGAAAATCTTGTTCTGGCCACCCGAACCGGCAGATTTGACCAGGCGAGGCTGGCGCGGGTCTATGGCCTTTTTCCTGCGCTGGAAACCTTTTGGACCAAGCAGGCGTGGTCCTTGTCGGGCGGGCAAAAGCAGATGCTCGCGGTTGCAAGGGCGATCATCGAACAACGTGATCTGATTTTGATTGATGAACCGACCAAGGGGCTGGCGCCGTCGGTCATTGATGCGATGGCCGACGCGTTTCGCGAAATTGCCGAAGCCACGACAATCCTGCTGGTTGAGCAAAATTTTCAGTTTGCTAGGTCGCTCGGCCATGACATGGCGGTCATTGACGACGGGCGCATCGCACATGCCGGCACAATGGCCGATTTCGCCGCCGACCGGGAACTACAGGACCGGCTATTGAGCCTTTCGGCATAGGGGTGAATTGATGAGCAGCATAGGCGATAAATTGACAAGCATCGGCGGGGTGAACTTATTGCCGGTAGCCTTGGCGGCGGTGGCCTTTGTGCTCATTGGAGTGCCTTCCTCGTGGGTTACGCTAACGGTTGCGGGCCTGGCCATGGGGATGATGATCTTTTTGATGGCTTCCGGGCTTTCGCTGGTCTTCGGGCTGATGGATGTGCTGAATTTTGGTCATTCCGCCTTTGTCAGCTTCGGGGCTTTTGTTGCCGCCAGCGTGCTTGCCTATTTCAGCGGCTGGCTTGGCGCCGACAGTATATTCCTCAACGTTGCGGCGCTGTTTTTGGCTATCGTGGCCGCCATCCTGTTCGGTTTGGCGGCAGGCTGGTTTTTTGAAACGGTGATCATCAGACCTGTCTACAAGGATCATCTTCGGCAAATCCTGATCACCATGGGGGCGTTGATCGTCGCCGAGCAGATTATTCTTGCGGTGTGGGGCGGCACGCCAATGACCGTGCTGCGGCCACAGTTTCTGGAAGGCTCGTTTTTGATCGGTGACGTGACTGTTGAGATCTACCGCTTTTTCGCCTTCCTGCTTGGGTTATCGGTCTATGTTGGGCTGTATCTAACGCTCAACCGTACTCGCATCGGGCTGTTGATTCGCGCCGGCGTTGAAAACCGCGAGATGGTTGAGGCGCTCGGTTTTCGGATCGACCGGCTGTTTGTCGGGGTATTCATGCTGGGTTCCGCCCTTGCCGCGATGGGCGGGGCGATGTGGGCGGGGTATGAAACGCTGATTACCCCGGCGCTCGGCAGCGAAATGATGATTGTCGTCTTCATCGTGGTGATCATAGGCGGGCTTGGTTCCATTGAAGGTACATTGCTGGGCGCCATCATGGTGGGTCTGGTGGCCAATTATGTCGGTTTTCTTGCGCCCAAACTGGCGCTGGCATCAAACATGATATTGATGATGGCTATTCTCATGTGGCGGCCCAGCGGTCTTAGACCGGCGGTCAAGTGAGGTAGCGATGAAAGAACCAAACACCTTTGGCGCCGGGCTCGTTAAGTTCATCGTTTTGGTGATCGGGTTCCTGCTTCTGGTTGCACCGTTCCTGTTTCAGGATGTGCGTTCGCTGGAAGTTTCGGCACGCATCTGCATCTTTATCGTTCTGGTCGCCAGCTATGATCTCTTGATCGGCTATACCGGCATTGTCAGTTTTGCTCATACGATGTTTTTTGGTTTTGGCGCCTATGGAGTGGCGATTGCTCTAAAACAGATGGGCCCCGGTTGGGATGCGGTTTTGCTCGGGGGCCTGGCCGGCATGGCCATATCGCTGGTCGTGGCGGTTGCCATCGGTTTGTTGTCGCTGCGGGTCAAGGCGATTTTCTTTGCCATGATCACTCTTGCGGCTGCATCGGTGGTGCTGGTTCTTGCCTCACAATTATCCGATTTCACCGGTGGTGAAGACGGCATCACTTACCGGGTGCCTAAATTATTCAAAACCGCCACCAAACTTTTGGTCGATGAGGAAAACAAGGTTGTGCGGCTTTTGGGGGTGAAACTGAATGGCAAGCTCGCCGCCTATTATTTTGTCTTTTGCTCCTCGCTGGTTTTGTTCACTTTGATGTTGCGTCTCGTCGCCTCGCCTCTGGGCACGGTTCTAAAAGCCATCCGTGAAAACGAGACAAGGGCCGAGGCGATTGGCTATCGTGTTGTATCCTATCGTACTTTCGTGTTTTGCATTGCTGCCCTTGTTGCTTCGCTTGCCGGCTCAATTTATGCCATCTGGCTGAAATATACCGGCCCCGAGACCGCGCTTAGCTTTGCCATAATGATAGATATCTTGTTGATGGTGGTGATCGGCGGCATGGGAACCATGTGGGGCGCTGTGATTGGTGCTGTGCTGATGGTGCTGGCGCAATATTATCTGCGCGATCTGATGGGCGCTGCCGCCGAGGCGACCCATTTGCTACCGCTAATCCCCGAACTCTTAAACCCCGACCGCTGGTTGTTCTGGCTCGGTATCATTTTCATTCTTCTGGTCTATTTCTTTCCCAAGGGCATTGCCGGAACCATGATTGAAAAAGGAGCCGCCAAATGACCTTGCCACGATTTTTCTTCGTTCCGGTGATGGATCACGAAATTCACGTCACCGAATGGGGTGACAGGCAGAAAAGACCGCTGGTGATGTGGCATGGTCTGGCCCGTACCGGGCGCGACTTTGACGAATTGGCGGCGGCTCTTTCGGATCAGTATTTTGTCATCTGCCCAGACACCATAGGCCGAGGACTGTCGAGCTGGTCGAAGGATCCGGAAGCGGAATATTCAATCGAGTATCTTGCTGAGATTGCCACCGGATTGATGGATAGCTACCGCATCGACCAGGCTGACTGGATTGGCACGTCTATGGGTGGTCTCATTGGCATGCGCATAGCTTCAGGACCGTTGGCGCACCGCCTGTCAAGCCTGATTATCAACGATATCGGCCCGCAAATACCAAAGGATGCCATTGACCGTATTCTAACTTACGCCGGAGATTTGCCGGTGTTCGATAAAGTGTCTGAGGCAGAAACATGGTTGAAGAATGTCTATGCCCCCTTTGGTCCGGCCAGTGCGGCCTTTTGGCGACGCTTAGCGCGCTCTTCGGTCCGGCGGCGAGATGACGGCAGCATAACCATTCATTACGACCCCAACATCATCTTGCAGTTTTCTGTTTCCAGTCACGAACTCACCAGTTGGCAGCGGTATCAACAAATCACGGTTCCGACCCACCTAATCTGGGGAGAGCAATCGGATATTTTAACCGCGGAAATTGTCAAGCGAATGCGCCAAACCGGACCGCGGCCACAGGTGAGCGAATACCCCGACTGTGGTCACGCTCCTTCACTTTCAAGGCCACAAGACGCCATTATTATCCGCCAGCTGTTGCGTCAACTGAGGGTATATTAAGCGTATTCATCCACCGGTGTACCGGCCAAGGCCGCAATGTTGGTGAGACCGCGCACGGTTATCGACGGGGTAACAATGTGGGCGCGATTGCCCATGCCCATAAGGATAGGGCCGACTTCCAGCCCGCCGGCCACGGTCTTCAACGAATTGCGTACGGCGCTGGCGGTTTCTGAGCTGGAAAAGATGATCACATTGGCTTTGCCCTCAAGCCGGGAATTGGGAAAGATACGCTGGCGGAGTTCGGGATCAAGGGCACTGTCAAGCTGCATTTCGCCCTCGAACTGAAAGTCGCAGCCGATATCTTCAAGCAGTTCCATGGCGGCGCGCATGCGATCTGCCGATACCGACTTCAGGCTGCCAAACTGGGAACTTGAACACAACGCCACTTTGGGTTCGATGCCAAACCGGCGCACATGGCGGGCTGAAGATATAACCATTTGGGCGATATCATTTGCTTCGGGCTCCGGCATCACCTGGGTATCGGCGACAAATAATGGACCCGTGTCATTGATCATCAACGACAGGGCGCCAATCGGCTTCAACTGCTGGTCGCCAAGCATTTGGTTGACATATTCCAGATGCCACAAATATTGTCCAAAGGTGCCGCAGATCATCGCGTCCGCCTCGCCGCGATGCACCATAACAGCGGCAATCGCCGTTGTGTTGGTGCGCAAGATTGCCCTGGCCAGATCAGGGGTAACACCCTTGCGTTGCATCGCCGCATGATAGCTGGCGCAATATTCGTCGTATCGGGCATCGCTTAGCGGATTGACGATCTCCAGCCTCTTGGTGATTTTTTCAGGCAGGCCCAAGCGCGTGCAGCGTTGTTTGATCACCTCCGGCCGGCCGATGAGTATCGGAAGATCGGTCATTTCTTCCAGGATGGCGACACTGGCGCGCAACACCCGTTCGTCTTCACCTTCGGCGAATACCAGCTTGCGTTCGGCGGCGCACGCGGCCTCGAACACCGGTCGCATGATCATTGAGGAGCGGAATACCGAAGCATTAAGTTTTTCGCGATAGGCATCGATATCACCAAGAGGGCGCTTTGCAACACCGCTTTGCATTGCGGCTTCTGCCACCGAAGCTGCAACCACCGCCAAAAGCCGGTTATCAAACGGTTTGGGGATCAGATATTCCGGCCCAAATCTCAGATCTTCCTTGCCGTAAACGGCAGCGGTTTCGGCCGACGAGGTTTTGCGTGCAAGCTCGGCAATGCCCTCAACGCAGCTGATTTTCATCGCCTCGTTTATCTCGGTCGCACCCACATCCAGCGCGCCGCGAAAAATGAACGGAAAACACAATACATTGTTGACCTGATTGGGATAATCGGACCGCCCGGTGGCGACGATTGCATCCGGGGCGACCTTGTACACCTCCTCGGGCATAATTTCAGGCACCGGATTGGCGAGTGCCAGCACGATTGGCCGGCTGGCCATTTTTGCCACCAGTTCCGCCTTCAGTACGCCGGGGCCCGAAAGGCCCAAAAACATGTCGGCACCATCAATAACATCGGCCAGCGTTCTGGCGCCGCCCGGTTGGGCATAGGCCGCCTTTTGCGGCGTCATTTCCTCTTGCCTTCCTTCATAGACCAGACCGGCGATGTCACAGAGGTAGATGTTTTCGCGCTTAACCCCAAGGCTGACCAGCATGTTGAGGCAGGCAATACCGGCGGCACCTCCACCGGTCGAAACCACCTTGATGGTCTCAAAACTGCGATCAGTCAGCCTAATGGCGTTCAATGCCGCAGCGCCGACCACAATTGCCGTGCCATGCTGGTCGTCATGGAACACCGGGATGCCCATGCTTTTGCGGCACAATTCTTCGACGATAAAACACTCCGGTGCCTTGATATCCTCCAGATTGATGGCCCCGAAAGTTGGCTCGAGCACGCGAATATGTTCCGCCAGTTTGAGCGGATCGCTTTCGTCGATTTCGATATCGAAACAGTCGATATTGGCGAATTTCTTAAACAGAACCGCCTTGCCTTCCATAATCGGCTTGGAGGCAAGCGGGCCGATATTGCCCAACCCCAATGCTGCTGAACCATTGGTAACCACCGCGACCAGATTGCCGCGTGCGGTATATCGCGAAGCCGCCATTTCATCGGCTTTGATCGCTTCACAGGCATCTGCGACGCCTGGAGAATAGGCGCGCGATAGATCGCGTGGATTGGCCAGCGGTTTGGTTGGCCTGATCTCCAGCTTTCCCGGCTGGGGGAATTCATGATAGTCGAGCGCTGTCGATTGTTTAATGCCTGTGGCAGCAGTTTTTTTGGCGTTCATGGAGTTTCGTTTTGGTAAGGTTTCGTTGTCATCAGTCATCAATTACCGATTGGTACCATTGCACCAGCAATTTGCGCTCACTTTTTTCCAGTCCGGTCACATTGGCCGGCGGCATCGCATGGCTGCGGCCCGCTTGCAGGTAAATTTCTCGTGCGTGGCGGGCGATCTGCGCATCGGTTTCCAATAGCACCCCGTTCGGCGGTGCAATAATGCCTTCCCAAACCGGCTCGGCGGCATGGCACATGGAGCAGCGCCCCTGCACGGTGTCACGCGCCTCTTCGAATTGGCTGGATGAAGCAAAGCGCAATTCGTGCGCGTTCATTGCCGTCTCTTCTTTTTCATCCGCCAGGGGCTTGGCCACCGTGGAAAGCCACATGATGATGACAAAAAGCAGCGCCGCCACCAGCCAGGTCCATGTCGGGTTGCCGGTGCGGGCATGTTTTGAGTTAAAGTAATGGCGAATGACAACACCGATCAAAAATACCAGCGACGCGATGAGCCAATTATACTGAGTAGCAAAGGCCAGCGGATAATGGTTCGACAGCATCAAGAACAGCACCGGTAGGGTGAGATAATTGTTGTGGGTTGATCGCAACTTGGCGATGACGCCGTATTTCGGGTCTGGCTTTTTGCCGGCAATCAGGTCCGCAACCACTTTTTTCTGGTTGGGAATAATGATCATAATCACATTGGCCGACATGATGGTGGCGGTGAAGGCCCCGAGATGGAGCAGTGCTGCACGACCGGTGAACAATTGCGTATAGCCCCAGGCCATCGCCACCAGCACGAAAAACAACAGCACCATCAAAGCCGTAGGGCTTTCACCCAATGGCGACTTGCAAAGCGTGTCATAAATCACCCAGCCAACGCCGATGGATGCCAGCGAAATGATAATCGCAGTGGTGGTGGAGATGTCTAAAACCGCCCGGTCAACCAGATAGAGTTCGGCGCCGGCGTAATAGACGATGCACAACAGGGCAAAGCCGGAAAGCCAGGTGGCATAGGATTCCCACTTGAACCAGGTCAGGTGCTCGGGCATTTGTTCGGGTGCAACCAGATATTTTTGAATATGATAGAAGCCGCCGCCATGGACCTGCCATTCTTCGCCATAGGCACCAGGGGGCAGGTTTTCGCGCTGCCGCAGGCCCAGGTCGAGGGCGACGAAATAAAACGATGAACCGATCCAGGCGATGCCGGTTATCACATGCAGCCACCGCACGCCAAAGCTGACCCAGTCCCAGGCTATCGCATATTCATACATATCGGCCTCCCATTTAGCGCAAATCGACAGCATGTCAAATGCATGAATATCAATACAAACCAAGCACTTTCAAATCAAAGACGAAAATACCGGTGAGTTCAATGGCCTATGTCCGCAATCTCAGAGCTTTTGTTCGGGTCTATGATCTGGGCAGCATATCGGCGGCTGGCCGTGATTTGAGAGTATCGGCTGTCACCATCAACTGCCGCGATAGGTCGAAAATGAATAGGGCGAGACCAGCAGCGGAACGTGATAGTGCTCGTTAATATTTGAAATGCCGAACCTGACTGGCACAATGTCGATAAATAATATCTCGTCTTCCGCACCCCGTTTCCTGAAATAATCACCGATCTCGAATACCAGTTCATAAACGCCCGGGCCGAATTTGTCCTTCCCAAGGATTGGCTTGTCGGAGCGACCGTCCTCATTGGTGATCGTCTCGACAATTTTCGTGCGGCTATCGCCGTCAACGCGGAATAACGCTATTCTGACGTTTGCCGCCGGGCAACCGTTCGCGGTATCCAGAATGTGGGTGGTCAAAAAACCGTTTTTCATTTTATTCTCCCTGCATCGATAGTCATCGCGGCATCGCTCAATCGGTGCGCAATCAGGTTTCCTTATACAGGAGCAATCGACAAAAAAATCTTCAATTAGTTTTTGACAATAATTCTGTTATCTGTCTGTTCAATAAAGTAGGCGATTCGGAAGGAACAGCGCTGGCATACTACCCCAGAAACATGCATGGGTATGGCGAATTACCGCCGGTGGTAAAATGGCCCGGCGGCGCTGCTATCGCTGTGCAATTTGTTATAAATTATGAAGAAGGCGGCGAGAATTGCATACTCCATGGCGATGCGGCCTCGGAAGCCTTTTTGTCCGAAATCGTCGGTGCGACCCAATGGCCAGGGCAACGCCATTGGAACATGGAATCAATCTATGAATATGGCGCGCGTGCCGGGTTCTGGCGGTTGCATCGTCTGTTTACCGGAAAAAATGTGCCGGTTACCGTCTATGGTGTGGCTACCGCATTAAAACGTTCGCCGGCACAGGTTGCAGCGATGCAACAGGCGGATTGGGAAATTGCCTCGCATGGCCTGAAGTGGATTGAATATAAGGATTATGCGCCGGAGGACGAGCGGGTCGACATGATGGCCGCTATCGAAATGCATCAGGCGGTGACCGGCGAGCGGCCAAAGGGCTGGTACACTGGCCGTTGTTCGGTCAATACCGTAAATCTGGCGACCGAGGAGGGCGGATTCGACTATCTGTCCGATTCCTATGCCGATGATCTGCCCTACTGGCATCGCCACAACGACCGTGATCAGTTGATCATTCCCTACACGCTCGACGTCAACGATATGCGCTTTGCCATTCCGGCAGGTTTTAATTGCGGCGATCCTTTCTTCAGCTACCTCAAGGACACTTTCGATGTGCTTCATGCCGAGGGCAAAGAAGGACAACCCAGGATGATGAATATCGGGTTGCATTGCCGGCTGGCGGGAAGGCCCGGGCGGCTGGCTGCACTCCAACGATTTGTCGAATACGCCAAATCGCACAAAAACGTGTGGTTCGCCCGCCGCTGCGATATTGCCCGTCACTGGATCGACCATCACCCGCCGGCCAGAAACGCAATTCGTCCGTCGCAATTGACCAGGGTAGAATTTGTCCAACGCTATGGCGGCGTTTTCGAACATTCCCGGTGGATTGCCGAACAGGCTTTTGACGACGAACTGGGCCCGGCCAATGATACGGCAGTTGGACTGCATGCGGCGATGGCGGCCAAATTTCGCATGGCCGGCGAGGCCAGGCGCCTTGGTGTCTTGAACGCCCATCCGGATCTGGCCGGTAAGCTTGCTGCGGCCAAGCGGTTGACGGTGGAGTCTACCAGCGAACAGGCTTCAGCCGGGCTTGATGCGCTGAGCGATGAAGAACGGGTCAGATTTGGCGAACTCAACCAGGCCTATACATCGAAATTCGGCTTTCCCTTTATCATCGCGGTGAAGGGGCTTGACAAGAATAAAATTCGCGGGCAGTTCGAGGCCCGCATCAACAATGATCGCGAGACCGAGTTTGACACCGCCTGCCGCCAGGTCGAGCGTATTGCCCGGCTGAGGCTTGATGATTTGCTGCCATGAACAAAGCGACGAAAGAAACGCCGATGCGCCAGCCAACTTATTCTGCACCCAGGGGAGGATTGCCCGATCAAACGGAATTATTGACCGGGCGGGCGGTTTTTACCGAAGCCTATGCGGTGATACCAAAAGGTGTGATGAGCGATATCGTCACCTCCAATTTTCCTCATTGGCAAAAAACCCGAGCCTGGGTGCTGGCCCGGCCATTGACGGGATTTGCCGAGACGTTTTCCCAGGCAATTGTCGAGGTCTTGCCAGGCGGCGGCAGCAACGAGCCGGAGCCCGATGCCGGCGTGGAAGCGGTGCTTTTTGTGCTGGAGGGGCAGTTGGATTTACGTCTCGACGGTGATGAGCACGTCATGGGGGCCGGCGGCTATGCCTTTCTTCCTCCCGATAGCCACTGGCAGGTGGCTAACAACAGCGCAAATCCGGTGCGCTTCCAATGGATACGCAAGACCTATGAGGTGGTAGACGGTATCGATCTGCCCGCCGCCTCGATAACCAATGAACAATTGGTCGCCCCCCAACCAATGCCCGAAACCGACGGCAAATGGACCACCACCCGGTTTATCGATCCCGACGATGCGCGCCATGATATGTGTGTCAATATTGTCAATTTCGAGCCCGGCGCGGTAATTCCGTTTGCTGAAACCCATGTCATGGAGCACGGTATCTATGTGCTGGAAGGCAAGGCTGTTTACCGGCTCAACCAGCACTGGGTCGAGGTCGAAGCCGGAGATTTCATGTGGCTGCGGGCTTTCTGTCCGCAAGCCTGTTATGCCGGTGGTCCGGGGCCGTTTCGATATTTGCTTTACAAGAATATCAATCGGCAGATGAATTTGACACTGGCTCGATAAACCAGACAGATCGACAAAATCACCAAAGACGTTGACACGAAATTACAGTCCAGGAAACCTAGGAGGATACAATAATGGCCACTGGAAAATCGGCGTTGGGAACGCCTGAACAACTCAAAGATCCCGACTATATGCCACCCATCGCATCAGCGATACCGTTAGGCATTCAACACGTTCTGGCAATGTTTGTCAGCAATGTCACACCGGCTATCATCATCGCCGGTGCGGCGGGATTTGGCTTTGGTTCCAATTCGCCGGACTTTCCAAATCTGATCTACATGATCCAGATGGCGATCCTTTTCGCCGGTGTGGCTACTCTGTTTCAAACTATTGGCCTGGGACCGGTTGGCGCCAGATTGCCGATTGTTCAGGGCACCTCGTTTGCCTTCATACCAATCATGATCCCGCTGGTTGCCGGTAAGGGCGTTGATGCCATGGCTGCACTGATGGGCGGGGTCATCATCGGCGGCCTGTTCCACGCCTTTCTGGCCTTGTTTATCGGCAAAATTAGGTTTGCGTTACCACCATTGGTGACCGGTCTGGTGGTGACCATGATTGGTCTGGCGCTGGTCAAGGTCGGCATTCAATATGCTGCCGGTGGCGTGCCGGCGATCGGCAAACCTGAGTTCGGCTCGCTGCAAAACTGGTTCGTCGCACTGGTGGTGATCTTCGTAACGCTCGGCTTTAAATTCTTTACCCGGGGCATGGTGTCGGTTGCGGCAATCTTGATTGGCTTGATCGCAGGCTATGTGGTTGCTTATTTCATGGGCATGGTGAATTTCGGTAACGTTGGCCGCGCGGCTTCCTTTGCCTTGCCTAATCCATTCCATTTCGGCTTTGAATTTTCCGCAGCCGCCATTATCGGCTTTTGCCTGATGGCTTTCATTTCGGCCGTTGAAACGGTTGGCGATGTTTCCGGGATCACCAAGGGTGGTGCCGGGCGTGAAGCCACCTCGGAAGAAATTACCGGTGCTACCTGGGCCGATGGTCTGGGCACGGCGATTGCCGGCGTGTTCGGTTCGCTGCCCAACACCTCGTTTTCTCAAAATGTCGGTCTCATCGCCATGACCGGTGTGATGAGCCGCATGGTTGTCACCATTGGTGCTGTCTTTTTGATAGTGGCCGGGCTGATCCCCAAAGTGGGTGCCATCATCTCGACCATTCCGATTGAAGTTTTGGGTGGCGGTGTGATTGTTATGTTCGGCATGGTCGTGGCCGCCGGCGTATCGATGCTTTCTGACGTCGACTGGAACCGCCGCAATATGGTGATTTTTGCCATATCGATTTCGGTCGGTCTCGGTTTGCAATTGGTGCCGGAAGCGTTGCAGCATATGCCTGGAACCGCCAAGGTGTTGTTGACTTCAGGTCTGCTGCCAGCCGCATTTATCGCCATAATCCTCAATCTGGTGTTGCCGCAGGAACTGACGGATGAGCAGACCGAAGAATTGTCCGGTGGCATGGCCGGGCATTCGAACGACTAGCGAGCGCTCCCAGCACCCGTTGTAAGAAGAAACATGAATTGGGCCTGGGGGATATTCTCAGGCCCTTTTTTGGTTGCAATATCATTTGAAGAAAAACGGCGGTCATGCGTTATAGCTGGACACCTTCAAAATGATTCGACCGGTATTCTCTTTGCTTACGACGGGCGTTGCCCGGGCCACCGCGGGGGCGGTGCAAAGACGCCGGTCGCTGTACGCTCCTGATGAGCCATGATCACTTTAAGGTAATCATGCTATATTAGGCAACTCAGAAAGCCGGTGGCCCAGCATTGTTGCAAAAACTCGAACGCTGTATTCGTTTCTGCCACCTTGTCAACGCCATTGCCGGTCGCCAATTAAGACAACGAACAAGTAGCGGCAAGGTAAAGGAAACACCATGTCTATCCGCCCGGTCAGGATTAAGTCTCAAGCGCAACCAACCATAGAAGGGGCCGGTGTGCATTTGCATCGTGCCTTCGGCTTTCATCAACCCAGCCAATTTGATCCGTTCCTGTTGTTTGACGATTTCCGCAATGACAAGTTGGAAGATTTCCAGGCCGGATTTCCCTGGCATCCGCATCGTGGCATCGAAACCATTACCTATGTTCTTTCCGGCACGGTCGAACACAGCGACAGCATTGGCAACAAAGGCACGCTTGGCGCCGGTGACGTGCAGTGGATGACCGCAGGTTCCGGTATCATGCACCAGGAAATGCCGGCAGGAAACAATCAAGGACAGATGCATGGCTTCCAGCTGTGGGCCAATCTTCCCGCATCACTGAAGATGACCACACCGCGCTATCAGGATGTGGCATCGGGCGATATTCCTGAAATTATCGATGATGACGGCACTGTTGTGCGGGTTATCACCGGCGATTTTTGGGGTAAAAAAGGACCTGTCGACGGAGTTGCCGCCGAGCCGCAATATCTTGATATTACCGTGCCAGCGGGAGTAAAGAAGCGCTTCCCGGTCGACACCTACCACAATACGTTTGCTTATGTATTTGATGGTGAAGGCTGGTTTGGCGATGCGTCAAAGCCGCGTGGTGTGCTGCTTGAAAAGGAAATCGCCGGGCAGGAGGTGCATTTACGCGATCTTTCCGGCAACCGCACCTTGGTGCAGTTTGATACCGGCGATGAGATTGTGGTCCAGGCTGGCGATAATGGCATCCGCTTTTTGCTAATATCGGGAACGCCCCTGCAGGAGCCGATCGCCTGGCATGGACCGATTGTTATGAATACGCGGGAAGAGATTATTCAAGCGGTGAACGATCTTCGGGGCGGTACCTTCATTCGCGATGAATGAAAAATAGTCCGGGCTCGGTCAGACAATGCCTTCCAGTACCGCCCAAAGTGCGAATGCCGGAAAAATGAGGGCCAGCACCAGAGCGAAATTCAGGTATTTGTTGGCCCAGGCCAAAAGTAATGCCGGCAGGGAGAATATCAGCGATCCAATAATAGCGATCAAGCCAAAGCCCCGTGCCATGCCCTCGCCAGCGGCATCGGAACTCACCGTAAACGCCAGAGTTAGAACCACCACTCCCATTATCATTTGAGCGATTGCCAATATTACCACAAACTTCCGCATGTCGGGTCCGCCTCATCATTGTTGAATTATTGGGACGACAATAGGGTAAAGCCGCCAAGTATGGCAAATCCGATCAATAAACTGAAATTGTGTGGTTCAAACTGACGCGGTGCTTGAAATTACCTGCCGCATCCACCTAAATGTCAATTCAAACAGACGCATCATTTCCACGGGGCGAAACGGCCATGAACGTACAACATTCCAAAGTAATAATCATCGGATCGGGACCGGCCGGGTATGCCGCCGGCATTTATAGTTCGCGCGCGCTGTTGAAACCAAAACTGATCGCCGGCATGCAAAAGGGCGGTCAGCTGACCATCACCACCGAGGTCGAAAACTATCCCGGTTATGCCGAAACGGTGCAGGGACCCTGGATGATGGAGCAGATGGAAGAGCAGGCGATCAAGGTGGGTACTACCATCGTTGCCGATATCATTACCAGTGTTGATCTGGATCGGCGGCCGTTCCGGCTGGAAAGCGAATCCGGCACTCATTATACCTGCGATGCGTTGATCATAGCTACCGGCGCACAGGCCAAGTGGCTGGGTTTGCCGAGCGAGCAGAAGTTTCAGGGTTTCGGGGTTTCGGCCTGCGCCACCTGCGATGGATTTTTCTACAAAAACAAGGAAGTGATTGTGGTCGGTGGTGGCAACACGGCGGTGGAGGAGGCGCTCTATCTTTCCAATCTCGCCGCAAAGGTTTACGTGGTGCACCGGCGCGACGAATTGCGCTCGGAGCGGATTTTGCAGCAACGGTTATTCGCCAAAAAGAATGTCGAGATGCTGTGGGATTCAGAACTTATCGAGGTGGTCGGCACCGAAGGGCTGGTTTCCTCGGTGACGGGGGCAAAAATCCGCAACAAAAAGAGCGGTGAAATCACCGACACGCCGATTGACGGCATCTTTATCGCCATTGGCCATGCGCCGGCTGTCGAGCTGTTTGAGGGTAAATTGAAACAAAAGCCAAACGGTTATTTGTGGACCGCACCGGACTCCACCAAAACCGACATTACCGGTGTCTTTGCCGCCGGTGATGTAACCGACGATATCTACCGGCAGGCAGTCACTGCCGCCGGCATGGGCTGTATGGCGGCGCTGGAGGCGGAAAAATATCTGGCCGAGATGGAACTGGCTAGCGAGGCGGCCGAATAATCCACCTATAAACATATCGCCTGTGATATCTTGGCGGGAATTCTCGCCTAATGGCGAGAACTGTGACACATTCATCAAAAAACGGGAACAGATGAATGGACTGGGACAAATTACGCATATTTCATGCGGTGGCGAAGGCTGGCAGTTTCACCCATGCTGCCGATGTGCTCAATCTCTCGCAATCGGCCATCTCGCGCCAAATCAGTGCGCTGGAGCACGATATCAGCGTGCCATTGTTTCACCGGCACGCCAGGGGCCTCATCCTGACCGAGCAGGGCGATTTGCTGTTTAAAACGGCCCAAGACGTGCTGACAAGGCTCGAGCGGGTTGAACATCAATTGGCCGATTCACGCCAGGTGCCGACCGGCAGATTGCGGGTCACCACTACGGTTGGGCTCGGCTCGGCCTGGCTGGCGATACGCATCCACGAGTTCATGGACAAGTATCCCGGCATCGAAGTCGAACTGTTGCTGGATAATCAGGAACTTGACCTGGCCATGCGCCAGGCCGATTGTGCTATTCGCTTGCGCCTGCCACAACAGCCCGATCTGATACAGCGTCGGCTGTTTACGGTACATTTTCACGTCTTTGCATCTGCCGGCTATATAAAGCGCTTCGGTCAGCCCCAGACGATCGAAGACCTTGCCGACCACCGCCTTATAACCTGGGGTGAAGAGGCGCCGGCTTAT
Organism: Rhizobiaceae bacterium; assembly: GCA_965248135.1. Taxonomy (GTDB): domain Bacteria; phylum Pseudomonadota; class Alphaproteobacteria; order Rhizobiales; family Rhizobiaceae; genus SZUA-100. The sequence goes on from CBDFIN010000011.1 coordinate 181,804, forward strand.
CTGAAAGATGTCAACTGGTTGGCGACCGCGGGCTTGCCCGGTGGCGAAAAACGCATTTCGGTGCTGAAAATAAACTCGATCCTGGCAATCAAGCAAGCGGTTTTGCGTGGAGCAGGGATAGCCATGTTGCCGGACTATTCGGTTGAAGAGGATACAACCCTCATTCCGGTGATGACCGATCTCGACGTGCCCAGTTTTGACACCTATTTCGCCTATTCGTCTGAATTAAAGAATTCAGCCCGGCTCAACGCGTTTCGCGATTTTCTATTTTCCCAGGCGCGTAACTGGTCGTACTGACCAATTTGATTCCGATGTTGGAGTGCTCAAGATCAAGCTGATGACCTGCTATGCACTCAACGCATAGCAGATATGCAGCCATCCCACTTGAAGATACATCAATAAATACGCATATGTTAGCCAGATGATTTGCACAGTTGCTTTCTCCTCCCAGCAGCTTAGTAGTCATCTGTTCCCCTCAAAAGGGAGTGTATTTTCTACTTTCTTTTGAACTTTAGCCGGGCCAAATTTGGTCCGGTTTTTTTTGGCGTTTTTTGATGCTAGTGGTTCTGTACCAACATTTGTATCCCATTGCAGCACCCATGTTTGCAAATGTTGGAATCAAAAGAACCACTAGCAAGATATTGAATCTAGTGGAATTTTCGAATTTGACATTTGAAAATGAATGAAGCTGCAAGTGGGTACCAAATGTCAAATTCATTCCACTAGTGGTTCTGTGCCAACATTTGCATCCCCCTGCAGCACCCATGTTTGCAAATGTTGGAATCAAAAGAACCACTAGCAAGATATTGAATCTAGTGGAATTTTTGAATTTGACATTTGAAAATGAATGAAGCTGCAAGTGGGTACCAAATGTCAAATTCATTCCACTAGAGCATATTCCCGAAAAGTGTGTGCGGTTTTCGCAAAAAGAATATGCGTCAAAACAAAGAGATAGAGCATTTATTGTGACTCCAATTAAACGAAAAATGCTCTAGTGGCTCGATGCCAGCATTTGCGCATTGGGGTGCTGCAGGGGATGCAAATGTTGGCATCGAGCCACTAGAAAATTCATGTTCGAGTGGTCAAAATGCGCGTCTTTGAAGACCAAACAATCGTCATTTTTGGGCATAAACTCGGGACCTGCTTTGTTGTAAATTATCTTCGCAAAGTGGCGAAGACAGCAAAATATTGGCTATAGCTGGACACCTTCAAAATTATTCGATCAGTATTCTCTTCGCTCACGGCGGGCGTTGCCCGGGCCTCCGTTAGGCAGCGCAAAGGCGCCGGTCGCTGTGCGCTCCTGATGAGCCATGATCACTTTAAAGTAATCATGCTATAAATGGAAAATTCGGCTCGTCAAATCAACAAATTGCCGAGATTTTGAGCACTTGCAAATGCCATAACCAACAAAACAACAGCAAGTAACCCCGCAGTACTCGCGTCGGCCGTCAAGAAAGCGAAAGCCAGTTTTGATGAACCGGATAGCCTTCGCCCTGCAAAAGGGCGCTGACCTCTTGTAACGGCAGGCCAACCACATTGGTGTAAGAACCAATCAGCTTTACCACGAATGAACCGGCAACCCCCTGAATCGCATAACCGCCGGCCTTGCCACGCCACTGGCCCGACGCCAGATAGCTGTCAATTTCATCGCCCGATAGTTTTTTGAAACGAACTCTCGTCTCCACCAGCCGGCGACGGGTCGCCCCTTTTGGCGTCACCAGCGTTATGCCGGTATAGACCCGGTGTGCCCGGCCCGAGAGCAGTCTAAGACATGTCGAAGCCTCATCAAGCAATTCGGTCTTCGGCAGGATTCGCCGACCTTGTGAGACTACCGTATCGGCGGCCAATATGTATCCGCTGTCGAATTCCTCAACCCGCTTCAGCTTTTCTACCGCGCGCTCAGCCTTTTGCCGCGCCAGCCTTTTTGCCAGCGAGCGTGGCGCTTCCGCCTTCATTGGTGTCTCGTCAAGATCAATCGGCATTACAAGATTGGGCTCGACACCGATCTGGCCAAGCAGTGAAAGCCTGCGTGGTGAGCTCGATGCAAGCACTAGTTTCGGCCTTGTGCTCATGAATTTTTGGCCTCACCAACACCATCGTGCAGAAACTTCACCATAGGGCGTCGGACTGGCAGATGGCGAACAAAACCTGCCATCTTGCCGTGGTTTCTTTTTGCTCGCATTTGTCAATTTCCACCTGGTTATAGAACCAGCTCTGCTGCCCGGATTGGTCCGAATGAGGCGACAGTGGCCTTACTTTTCGAACGGCCTATTTGAAACGATAGGTTATCCGCCCCTTGGTCAGATCATAAGGGGTCATCTCAACCAAAACCTTATCGCCCGCCAACACGCGAATGCGGTTTTTACGCATCCGCCCGGCGGTGTGCGCAATGATTTCATGATCATTTTCAAGCCTAACTCGGAAAGTCGCATTGGGAAGCAATTCGCTCACCACCCCCGGAAATTCCAATACCTCTTCTTTCGCCATGCGATCCGATCAACCTTTTTCCACGATGCCTAATATGGTTTTCACTCGAAATTAAAGCCTTATAGTCAGTTTCCATCAAACCGCGCAACAATTCTTGCTGACAAATCATCGCGGACGGCGCGATAAGCATCAAGAATAATGCTCCGACGACCTTGAATGCTGGTTGCATCGGCAATTGGCCAGTGCTCAATATCAACAGACTGGCTCTTGGCGATGGCTGTCGCTTTTTCATAGGCGGCCGGCGAAAGTGCGACGATCAAATCAAAATAGGTGTCGTCAAGATTATCGAAAGCCTGCGGCACATGATGGCTCAAATCCTGCGCCTTTTCCGCCATAACTTCGGTGACAAACGGGTTGAACAGGCCTTCGCGGACCCCGGCTGAGGCAAAAAAGGTACCGGAAGGGAAAAGCAATCGTGCCAGCGATGCAGCCATCGGCGAGCGCACGGTATTTTGCGAACACATAAATAGCACCGAGCCGGGTTTTCCCTTGCCTTGATCTTCCAAACTGGTCCCCATCGCGCCTATCCTCTCCAATGCAGAACACACACCAGCGTAAACAGCCTTCTTGCGGTGTCGAAATCCACTTCGATTTTTCCCTCAAGCCGGTCTTTCAGGGTTTGTGAGCCCTCATTGTGCAAACCACGGCGCCCCATGTCGATTGCCTCAATCTGGCTGAGTGACGACGATTTGATGGCCTCGTAATAGCTTTCGCAGACCAGATAATAGTCTTTGACGATGCGGCGAAACGGCGTCAGCGACAGAATGTGAACGGCAATTTGCTGCCCCCCCTCATTGGCAATGTCAAATACCAGACGGGACTCTACTACCGAAAGGGTCAAACGGAACGGGCCATCATGATCGCCCGCCGGTCTGAACGAGTTCTCCTCGACCAGATCAAATATCGCGACAGCCCGTTCATGCTCGACGTCGGGTGTCGAGCGACCTATCGAGGTATCGTCAAGTACCACTTCGATTAGACGGGCGTTTGTTTGTTGACCTGTCATAGCTCAAACACTTACAGGCTCTATTCTTGCCGCCACCGAACGACCGTGAGCATCCAGCCCTTCGGCCATTGCAAGTCGGATGGCCGCCGGACCGATCTGTTGTAGCTGATCAGGTCCGCATTTCAAGATTGACGTCCGTTTAACGTAATCCAGCACCGACAGGCCCGAGGCAAATCGCGCCGAACGGGCCGTTGGCAAAACATGATTGGGTCCGCCGACATAGTCACCGATGGCCTCCGGCGTGTGCCGGCCGAGGAACACCGCTCCCGCGTTGCGGATGCGGGCAAACAGTGCCTCAGCATCATCAACCGCGATTTCCAGATGTTCCGGTGCGATGCGGTCAACAAGCGCAATACAATCCTGCATGTCCTTGACCACAATGATGGCGCCATATTGGTTCCAGCTTTCGGCGGCGATTTGTTTTCTGTCTAGCATGGCCAACTGACGCAAGACCGCCTCATCAACCGCGTCGGCAAATGCCTTGCTATCGGTAATCAGGATTGATTGGGCGGAAGCATCGTGTTCGGCTTGGGCGAGAAGGTCGATAGCCACCCAGTCCGGGTCGTTCTTTTCGTCCGCCAAAATCAAGATTTCCGACGGTCCGGCAATCATATCGATGCCCACCTTGCCAAACACCTGTCGCTTGGCGGCTGCCACATAGGCATTACCTGGGCCGACAATCTTGGCAACCGGTTGAATCGTTTGGGTGCCATAGGCGAGTGCGGCAATGGCCTGGGCGCCGCCTATACGGTAAATCTCGCTAACACCGGCCATTCGGGCGGCGGCAAGCACCAACGGGTTGAGCGCACCATCGGGGGAAGGCACCACCATGACCATTCTTTCCACTGCCGCGACCCGGGCAGGCACCGCATTCATCAATACCGAACTTGGATAACTGGCGATGCCTCCCGGCACATAAAGGCCGACACTTTCAATTGCAGTCCAGCGCCAACCCAGCTCCACCCCGATGGCATCGCTATAGCGGTCATTTGAAGGCATCTGGCGCTGATGATAGGCAACAATGCGATCGCGGGCTAGTTCAAGCGCTGCCAGGGTGTCGTCATCCACCGCCTCTATCGCCTGATCTATTTCTGCCGCAGCTATGGGCAAATCAGCTGGCTGAAGATCAAGCCTGTCAAATCGGCTGGTATATTCAACAACCGCCGCATCGCCGCGCGAACGAACATCATCAATGATTGCGCGCACGGTATCATCAACGTCCGGCGACATTTCCCGTTTGGCGCTGAGCAACTGATCGAACTGATCATCAAAGCCGCTCCTAGAGGCATCCAGACGCACAGCCATCAATCAAAGTTCCCGTATCATCGCATCCGCCTAGCTCATATCACCATCATGAGAGGGAAGCGAGTTGGTTTGCCAAGATGCGTTCATGTCGGTCAATTGTGCTTCGATACACTCGACCCAAAGCGACATGGTGGCGCCGCCGGCAAAGATGAGCTCGATGAAACCGGATGGATCGGCATCATCACTTTGATTATAGCGAATGGTAAGCAGATCAAGAACCGTTTCGGGCTCTTTCTGGTTGAGCTGTTGCAGCTGCACCCGCGTCACTCTTTCAAAATGCAGCACTGCAATCCGTCGCTCAAAGGTTTTGCCTGATGCATCTCCACTTTTTTCCCAAACAAATCGATTGAGTTGCATGAAGAACCGCTGTTCTTTTTGGTTATATTTCATGCCTCCGACTTTAAGCACGGCATCCTGCACATGGGCGGCGATGACATCCAGGTCCTGGTTGTCAAAGGCAATGAGTTTCAATCTGTTCATCAGCCCGAATTCCACCACTCAGTTAACGGCAAAGATTAGGTATAGCCAAAGGGATATGGGTGCAAGTAGTGTATCACGATTGGTGACGTTCACTCTTGGATGCGTTCGATCAATGCGCCGCAATCGGTGAGTTTTTCCTCAAGCGTCTCAAACCCCCGGTCGAGGTGGTATACCCGGCTGATAACCGTTTCACCTTCGGCCACAAGCCCGGCAATAACCAGCGATACCGAGGCGCGCAGATCCGTCGCCATCACCTGGGCGCCATGGAGTTGCTCAACCCCGGTTACGGTCGCCTGTTGGCCATCAAGCGAAATATCAGCGCCTAAACGGACCAGTTCCTGAACGTGCATGAAACGGTTTTCAAAGATTGTCTCGCTGATTGACGAAACACCTTCGGCGCGGGTCATCAATGCCATGAACTGGGCTTGAAGATCGGTTGGAAATCCCGGAAAAGGATCGGTCGAAATATCGACCGGGTTGATCGAGCCGCCATTGCGGCTGACCCGAATGCCCTCATTGTCGCTTTCAATCGATGCGCCGGCATGCTCCACCGCATCTAGAGCGGATTGCAGCAAATAGGGTTGAGCACCCTTAAGATAGACATTGCCACCGGTCATGGCCGCGGCCATGGCGAAGGTGCCGGCCTCGATACGGTCGCAGACCACCCGGTGGCGTGCACCGTGGAGCGCCGTAACACCTTCGACGATGATAGTCGCAGTGCCAAGTCCGCTGATTTTCGCGCCCATCGCGTTGAGGCATTCGCCAAGATCGACCACCTCGGGTTCACGCGCAGCATTGTCGATGGTTGTCGTTCCCTTGGCCAGCGTAGCGGCCATCATCATCACATGGGTTGCACCGACCGAAATTTTGGGAAACCGATAATGCGCGCCTTTCAGTCCCTGTGGCGCCGATGCATTGATGTAGCCATGGTCGATTTCGATTTTTGCACCCAGCGCACCAAGGCTATCGATAAACAAATCCACCGGCCTGGTGCCGATGGCACAACCGCCAGGCAATGAAACCCGTGCCACACCCATGCGTGCAAGCAGTGGCCCGATGACCCAAAAACTTGCCCGCATTTTGGAGACAAGCTCATAGGGTGCGGTGGTGTCGACAATCTGGGCGGCGGAAAAATGTATCGTGCGCCCGGACGTGCCACCATTAGTGTGGCGTTTGCCCTCAACCCGGTAGTCGACCCCGTGGTTTTCTAAAATTCGGATAAGCGATTCCACATCGGCAAGCCGGGGAACGTTTTCAAGTATCAGGCTTTCTTCGCTCAACAGCGAGGCAATCATCAAGGGAAGCGCCGCATTTTTAGCGCCCGAAATCGGGATGGTTCCATTGAGTGCACCATTGCCCTTGATTAGTATTTTATCCATTGGCTGATTTTGTCCTGAATGTGGTTGATTGACTGTCGATATTGGCAGCAATTGACAACGCGCTGCCCGTCCAATAATTCAGTCTTCGTTGGATTTGTTCAAATTACGGCGATGGCGCGATTGATTTTTGCGCAAGCGCAAGTTCTTGCGTAATTGTTCCGCCAACCTTTTCTTGCGCGTGCTACTTTTGTCATTTCCTGGTGAAGCCGGTGGCGTATTTACCCGCGATATCCCGTCGTGATTTTTCATTTCGCTGTTCTAAAACAATACCGGTAGAAACGAAAGTGAAGCAGGCGGAAAAATGGCATTGCACCGCTTGCGCTTAAATGCCCGCTGTGGCATGAGGCCCGTTATCCAGACCTGAGGGTCTATTGACGTCAAATTTGCTGTCGTAGCTCAGTGGTAGAGCACCTCATTGGTAATGAGGAGGTCCCGAGTTCAAGTCTCGGCGACAGCACCAGAAATCTCATATATCAATCAGTTATAACTTTCAGTCTGAAAAGTGTCCTGCCTCGTGTAAGCTAGCACAGCCTGTCACAGTTGAATTTTGCTGCCTTCGACGTCAATGATATCAATTGCTTATAGCTAGGCATCTTTGAATTTAGTCAGTTCGTAGTCAGTTCGCTCACGGCAACTCTTCGCTTCGCTCAGGCCTGCGCGGGCGCGGCGCATATGCGCCGGTTCGCTCTTCGCGAACTATTGCATGATCAATCTAATGTACTCATGCCATCGGAATTTGGTTTTTCTGCGCTAGCACAGAACTATCGCAATCAAGGTCGCCGCCGTGATGACAGCGGGTCATTTGTATTGTGGTTTTCTATAAAGGGGTACGGGCAGCATCGTTTTGGGTTGGGAGCCAAAGACGAACGAGAAGCCGATCCATTGTTGGAATTACCTGTCTTGTGATTTTCCCCGGTTCTTATTGTAATATAGAACCGCCGCCATGTTGACTGCAGTCAACAGGGTGGTGGCGGGGTTGGGTCGATAATTACTTGTCCGTTGTGGGACGTGGGTTAGTGAGACCTGCCCGTCTTTTCTATCAGGCTCGAATGGATACTCGGGATTTAATGGCCCGAATGACAAGAATGAGAGACAGAAAAGATGACCGGGAAAACAGCACATGTGGTCGGGATTGACATATCAAAAGATCACCTGGATGTGGCATGTCTTCCACCTGGTCACGATCAGCAATTTCCAAATTGTAAAGTCGGCCTTAAAGCACTGGTAAAATGGTTGGGAACAGTTGAACTCAATCGGGTGATATTTGAAGCCTCCGGGCGCTATCACAAGGGACCGGAGCATGCATTGGCAGATGCAGATATCCCTATGTCAAGGTCAATGCCCCCTATATCCCAGGGGAACCGCTTTTAAAAAAGTGCTTTGAATTTTTGTTGATTTGATTCACACGGAGGCGTCCACATTTTCAGGAGGGATGTCATGTCGGGTGAGTTTTCGCATATATTTGAAGGAGTTGAGGATCCGCGCCGGAGCAATGCGACGCGGCATGATTTGCATGAGATGTTGATGATTGCACTTTTGTGCGTGCTTTGCGGTTAACTCAGGTTGCTCGGATATGGCGCTTTTCGGGCGCTCGAAAGAGCCATTTTTACGCAAATTCATGGGCCTTGAGCATGGAATCCTCAGCCATGACGCCTTTTCAGACCTGTTCAAGGCGCTTGATCCGGATAGTTTTCAGCTGGCAATGCAGCGGCTGGTTGAAAGATTTGCCGGTGAGCTTGATGGCGTCGTGGCAATTGACGGGAAATGTCTGCGCCGCTCCTTTTGCCGCGCCTCTGGCAAGTCGCAATTGCATCTGGTGCAGGCATTTGCTTCACACAGCGGGATGATTTTGGGCCAGATTGCAGTTGCTGACAAGTCCAATGAAATCACCGCCACGGCAATCGCTTGAAAGCGATTTGCACGTATTTTGTTAGTTCGCTCCGCTGCGGGCGGTCCTTTGCGGCGCTTTTTGCGCCTCAATCACCGTCCTCACATGAGCAATGCTCAGGGCTGACCCGAATTCCCGAGATTTTTCTTTGAAAAAATCCCTCCATTCGGGCGCCATGCGGATAAACTTTCTTTCAAGTGTGAAGAAGCGCTTCAAAGACAAATACGGCTATGATCTCGGCGTGCCGGTGAATTGGTCTGCCCATGAGGACATTGTCGAGTTCTTCTCAAAGTACGTCAAGGAGATCGACGGCGTCACGGTCTACGGCCACATGGACTACGGCAAGCGCGCCCCGAACCTTGGCGGCCTGATCGAGTTCTACCGCTCGCCTGACCGGGCGCAGTGGACCCCGACCGGCATCAACGTTCCGGATTATCCGAAGCTGGCACAGCTGTGGTGGCAGCAAATCGGGGACGTGAACTCCGACGCGTTTACACCACGACAGGCGTTGGACCGCCTCGCAGGTGAAATGGACACCGTCATGGCCCACATGCAGCGTGCCGATGAAGCCAACAAGACCTACGGTGGCTGCGGTCCGCGCCTCAACGAGGAAAAAGATGCGTCCGAATGGCTTGGTATGGGTGGTGCAAAAGCCAAGCTCGACAATGAAAAGCCCCGGGGCAAGACCATCAATTACGATGAGTTGATCGAGCGCTGGAGCAAAGGCTGACTAGTAATCTCCGCCATAATGACGGTGAATATTGTGGGCTAAGCAGACACCGATGAGATGTGATCCAGCAGTCTGAAACGGGGCAAAAGCCTCAGTCGCCGCCATTCGACCGTAAGGTGATTTATAGCACAAAGTGTCGATGATAGGTGTGTCGCAACCTCGACAACAATCCAAATCGAAAACGGTGGTTTGTCCGCATTGCCGCCGTTGGCATCATCAGATCCGGGCCCGGTAATTGGTAAACCCCAGATGAACTGGTTTACAGTGAGTGACGGAGGCTAACGGGTGTAAGACGAGCAAAATTTGTTTCGCAATTTTCAGGGCTATCTACCGCGTCTGCGATTCAGCTTTCTTCGTTTCCGCTCAAGTTTCTTTTTGCGTTTGGGGTCGGACATAAGTTTTTGTTGAGTATTGGATTTGTCTGTATCCTGTGATTTCAGCCATTTGAGAAGCTGCTCGAAATCCGGCTTGTCGTCTCTGTGTGACCAGATGTAGGTGGAGATTTGTTCGGCTCGCTTTTTGTCAATATTTCCAAACTGGTCGAGGATAGCCAAAGTTTTGAGATCAGCTTGCCATAGTTCCTGGTTTTTGAAATCCGCATGATCCATTGGCAATCGGCGAACCCACTTCATCCAGTGCAAGCCTTGATCTTTGGTTACGGCAACCGCACTTGATCTCCGGCATTCCGGTGGCATCATAATTTCTGATAATTGTCGTTCTGGGGTATGTGGCTGAAGCTTGATCAGGTTTTTGTCGATCTTGCCAGTGTAGGGACTGGTCATCCGGTCAATGGCGGCTTCAATGGCTTCGAGATCAAAACCTTTTTGCAGAAGGCCATGGATCACCCCAATCTGTGGCCGGTCTTGCCAGTGGGAGCCTATGATTTTGACCAACCGTATTCGGTGATGCCAAAATAACAACCGCACTGCTCGACCGGATCACGCATCATTGCGACATTATTGAAACGGGCAACAACTCATACCGGTTCTCTCAAAGTCGTAACAAGAAAACACTCAAAAGCCCGGCTTGACCACAGGCCCGCACTGCTGCGTCTGCTATGTGGGGCCACTCCGCAGCACGGTCCTGTGGACAACCCTAACCAACATCGTGATAAACCAAAAGTGGCCTACTTTTACTCCGCCCTTTGGCAGGGTCCAGCTATATCGTAATCTCCATAATCCAACCTTCCAACAACACAAACGGTTACAGCGCGAAGCGATTTGGAGATCGCGCCGCGCTGCAGCTTGTTAATATGCTAATCACCGTTGGTATTAGTTAGTCGACTAGGCGCTTTCGACTTGCTGTTCCAGTGCCGGGTCGACGGTCAGCTCGATGGCTTCGACCTCGTCGTTGATCGACTGGCCCTGGCCGGCGAACCATACATCCTCGCTGAGGATTTTTTCACCATCAGAAGTTTTCGCCGAAGACTGCATCAATTCGCGACCCTCTTTGTCATGGTGGATTTCCATCTGCGTCGATATTTCGACAATATCATGATCATCAAGGGTCTGGATTTCGCCCTCCTCGACAATTGCATCGCCATCATCGACCCAAAGTTCCAGGCCGGCAAGCTCTTCGCCATTAAGGACGCCATCGTCATTTTCATCGAGCGCGGCAAGCTTGTCATAGCCATTGGCATATTTGCCGCCCTCATCACCAAACAGACGTGAACCATCCATATCGGTCGCCGCATTGCCATCGCGGTTGTCGATCAAAATGCCGTCGCCGGAACCGTCAAACCACTCAATATTGTCCAGTTTTCCGTCGGCATCGATATCAAACTCGACGGTCTGGCCAATTTCGGCATTCGCATCCTTTTCATGCGATGAGGTCTCACCGGTGACACCGATCTCGCCGTCGCCATTGAGGTCAAGCGCGATCGGGGTATGGCGGATAAACGTATTGTCTATTCTGACACTCACCTCGTGTGGATCAACACATTCAACGCCATCAGCACTCATGATTGACAAGGAGAAGCTTTCGCTGCCTTCTTGAAACTGCTGAGCAGCATGATCACCGGCAAGATGCGCGTCGTACAGGGCTTTAACTTGAAAATTGCTTGACATGGATTGACCGGCAGGAACCGTAATTTCAAAGGTTCCATCCGCAGCCACATCGATAATATTACCGGCAGCGTTCAAAATATGAAAATCTTGAACAGCGGTAGCTACACCAACCCCAATTTGCGCTAACTCTGCGTCCGTAATGTTGTACCTTGGATCCATGAGGGAATTATGATCCGATCCCTGTTGCAAGGCATTTATTTTGTCCTGTTCCTTGCCGTAGTACCAGGTGGCCTCTCGATCTCCTAATGAGTGACCGGTGTAGAATTTGACATCGCTGTCAGCCAAAAACGCGGAAATTTCATTGACCTTGATTTTGAAAACAGTATCCGTATCGAATGTTTTATCAAGGTTAAGCTTTACCGACTTGCTGGTACCCTCTTTCAGAATTAAGCCATCAACCGAAAACTCAACGGCGCACTTTTTCTCAACCTCGACCAGACCACCATCGATGGTCGGATCGTTTTCGCCGCCGGCAAGCGAAACCTGATGGCTCATGCCGGTGGTGGCGTCGATATCACTGTCGAGGATGTCGATACCATTGTTGAGCGCGTCCTGGCCGGTAAAATCGAACCCGTCCGGCGCAACAACACCAACCGAATAGGTGCCATCGTCGAGATTATCGAACTGATAGGAGCCATCGGCCGCAGTGACAGTGTTTTCCAACACCATACCGTTTTGGTCCTTCAACTGGACGCTAACCCCGCCAATGCCGGCTTCACCCGCCTCCTGAATACCGTTCTTGTTTTCATCAAGCCAGATATAATCGCCAAGTGAATTCTTCGGACCCGGTTCCTCTACCAGGCCGGCGTCGATGGTAAGATTGGTTTCATTCTCACCCAGAACGACGTTCTGGCTCATGCCGGTGGTCACATTGATATCGCTGTCGAGGGTGTCGATACCATTATTGAGCGCGTCCTGGCCGGTAAAATCGAACCCGTCAGGCGCAACCACACCGACCGAATAGGTGCCGGCTTCAAGATTGGTGAATAGATAATCGCCGTTAGCATCGGTCTGCTGGGTGGAAATGACCGCACCATTGGCGTCTTTTAGCTGCACGGTAACACCGCTAACACCGGCTTCACCGGTTTCCTGCAGGCCGTTCTTGTTAGCATCCAGCCACACCCGGTCGCCGATCGCGGAATTATTCCCCGTACCAGGAGGGCAATAATGGGGGGCTTCGGCAAGCTCGATCGTGTTGTCGGTGAATTTGATACACTCAACACCCCATAAAATGTCATGCTCGCCAGTGGCGACATTCCAGATCACGGTGCCCGTGCCGTCCACGGTCGGGTTCCAGTTATATTCCTGCTGCTTGCCATTGATGACAAAGGTGTCCTTGTCGGTGGTACCATTAATAAATTGAGTGCCCGCCTCATTATAAATCAAATTGGCATCATCACCGCCCGACGGGTCCTGGTGGGAACTGGGCTGTGCGGTCAGATCGATCACACCATCGTTGAACTGAATGCACTCCACATCCCATAAAATGTCAGGTTCGCCGGAGGCGATATTCCACACCACGGTTCCCGTGCCATCCTCGGTCTTGCTCCAGCTATAGTCGCTGGAATTGCCGTTAATGACAAAATCATCCTTGCCGGCGGTGCCGTGAACATACTGAGTTCCCGCCTCATCATGGATCTTGTTGGAGCCCTGCGGATCCTGCATGGTATCCCCATCGATTTCATTGACGAACGAGAAGGTGCCATTATCGTTGGCCTTAACATAGCCATCGGAAAAGGCGATATAATCGATGTTCCACAAAATGTCAGGTTCTTTGGTAGCATTGTCCCACACAACAATGCCGGTACCGTCTTCGGACTTGGACCAGCTATAATCGCTCGACTGACTGGAGATGACAAAAATATTGGAAACATCAGGATCCACCAGACCGTTGACGTATTGTGTGCCGCTGGTGTCTAAAATTTTGTTTATGGACATGATAAACTCCCGTTTTATGTGATAAACCGCTTCGCCAATGCGAAAATGTGCTATCGATCCAGTAGGCTTCAAGAACTAACGAATTAAGAATTTATTCATTAAAGTTTTAACGATTTAACGGTGAAGAAATCGTTGAATTGGGCCTATCCAGCCTTGAGCGTTGACAAAGTGACAGGCTTGAGAGCGCCGTGATCAGCACAATGCGCTATCCGGTCAGTTCAAAACCCAATGGGGTAAATTAAAACCAATATTGACAATGCGTTATCAGATATCCACCCAACCTGAGGTTGATCGGTAACGGACCCAAAACCAGGACAATTATCACGTCAACAGAGCTATTCCACCGCCCCAATTTGCCCTCAGCGAACTTGTTGACACATGTTAACCCTAACAAATGGAAATCATATTTTCGACAAATACACCCCAATGCCAGGCCGCAATGTTAATAATTGATTAATCAATGGCAAACCACGCTGAGGCCGAATATTACGGAACCGCAGGTATGAAACCGCATGATAAACGGGGGAATATAGCATGATTACTTTAAGTGATCATGGCTCATCAGGAGCGATTGAAGCCCGATGTACAAATTGATGAAACAAATTTGCGGGCGGAACCGGCCGGCGCCTTTGCGCCGCCCCCGCAGAGGCCCGGGCAGCGCCCGCCGTGAGCGAAGAGAGTAGTGAATAGAATAATTTTGAAGGTGTCCAGATATATAGTGACAGAACCAAATAATGTACTTACCCAGGCGGTAGAGGCGCAAGACCTACCTTTTATCGTCGCCATGGCCGCAAGTGCCGATGGCAGCAGCACCACCACGACCATTGTCAGTGCGGGCCCGGTCAGGTTGCAATGCCAAAAGCCTCAACCTAACCACCACGCGGATTTTATTACAAATATCAAGGGATGCTGATATTGACCGATAAGATGGTTCAATATTAGCTTCTTTTTTTCTAAGCGGTGTAACGCTTGGCCGACGACAGGTCGGTCAGCACCAGCATGAGGGAAATGTGTAAATGACCCTGTCGGTGACAAAAGCTGTTGGTGAAGTGCTGATTGACCTTTTGCAAGCAAATGATGTTGACGTTGTTTTCGGCATTCCGGGCGTTCATACGGTCGAGCTTTACCGTGGACTAGCAAATTCCCCGATCCGCCATGTTACACCGCGCCACGAACAGGGCGCAGGCTTTATGGCCGATGGCTATGCCCGGGTTTCCGGCAAGCCCGGTGTCTGCCTGGTTATTACCGGCCCCGGCCTGACCAACATCATCACGCCGATGGCTCAAGCCCGGGCGGATTCGGTGCCGATGCTGGTAATCTCCGGTGTCAATGGGCGCGCCCAGCTTGGCCATGGCCGTGGTGAATTGCATGAGTTGCCTGACCAAAGCGCCATGATCAAGACCCTGGCGAATTATTCGCACACCTTGCTCGAACCAACCTATCTTGCCGATGTGATAGCCCATGCTTTTGGTGTTCTGGGTTCTTCCCGGCCCGGCCCGGTTCATATTGAGATACCAACCGACGTGATGTCCGCGCAAATCGAAATTCCGGAGCTACGACGGGCAAATATCGCAAAACCGCGCGCTGCTGCCGCGGCAGTTGCCAAGGCAGCAGAATTGTGTGCCAACGCTCAACGGTCGATGATACTGGCTGGTGGCGGTGCGAAAGAGGCGGCTTCATCACTTGGTGAGCTGGCAACACGCATCGACGCGCCAATCATCACCACGGTCAATGCGCGTGGCATTTTGCACGGCCATCCGCTTTGTGTGCCCGCCAGCCCGAGCCTTGCACCTGTGCGGGAGGCACTGATGGCATCGGATCTGGTGCTGGCGATCGGCACCGAGATCGGCGCGACCGATTACGATATCTATGGCGAGGGCAAATTTCCGGCGCTTCAATCGCTGGTTCGCATCGACATCGATGCCGATCAAATAGCCCGTGGCCCACGCGCCGATGTGGCGCTATTATCTGCAGCTGGATCGGCTTGCGAGGACCTTGTTACCGCCATTCCTTCATCACCATGCCAGCACGATGGTGCAAAACGCGCCACATCACTCCGCAACGCGGCAATCGGGGCACTCGGTTTTGAACAACGACAGGAGGTTGAGATAATCGATACTATTCGTACCGCCCTGCCCGGTTGCATCATCGTTGGTGATTCTACGCGGCCGGTCTATTCTGGAAATCTTTATTGCGAATGTGATCGGATCGGCGGCTGGTTCAATGCCGCAACAGGCTATGGTGCGCTTGGTTTTGCGCCACCGGCGGCAATCGGCGCCAGCATTGCAGCCCCCGGTGTGCCGGTGGTTTGTCTGGTCGGCGATGGCGGCATCCAGTTTACGCTTGGCGAATTGGGATCGTCGATGGACGAAAATACGCCGGTAATTTTTCTGGTCTGGAACAATTTCGGCTATCAGACCATCGAGCAATATATGACTGAATTTGCCATTGCGCCGGTCGGTGTATCACCTTCGCCACCGGATTTTGAGTTGCTGGCGCAAGCCTATGGGCTGGGCGCCCAGCGTCTTTCCGCTATTGATCAATTGCCCGGGGCGCTGGCCAAAGCTGCAGCAGTTGGCAAACCGGCGCTGATTGAAATTCCGGAAAATATCGTGCCCACAAGGGGCTCATAAAAGTAGTGCCGTGCGGTTGGCCACGACAGCAATCGCTTGCGGGGCCATCAACGGTCGTTTTGACAAAACAACCTGGTCAGCCAATCCCACTGGCGCTGGGTTACTGAATCTTTGCTGGCAATCATCCAGTAGGTTTGTTCCGGCTGTAACTGGTTCTCACAAAGCCGCACCAAGCTGCCGTTATCCAGCTCTTCACTGCACAGCGGCAAAGAACCAAGCAGCACACCTAAGCCCGCCCTGGCTGCGGCAAGTGCGGCAATAAAACTATCGAATCTGAATTGCGGCACCGGGGTTGGCATATCGCCGGTTTGCCGCGCCCAGTCCTGCCAGCCCTGTCTAGGGCCTGAAAGAGCCAATTTCGGCTGCAATTGCCAGTTTTTATCGCTTGCCGCCAATTGCGGCGTAGCAACAGGGCCTAGCACCTCGCGAAACAACCTGGCACGATAATCACCCGATAGCCGCGAACCATCGCCATAGCGAACTTCAACTGCCGCACCATGGTGCTGGAAATCAGACTGGACCACCATGGTGGAAAACGAAATCTGCAATTTGGATTCGGCCGATAGATTCCGCAAACGCGGCACAAACCACTGCTGGGTGACTGATGCGCTTGCGGCGATCACAATTCTCCGGCGTTGCGAGGCAAACAATTCCTCCGCGCTTTGGTCCAGCAGCGCCAACGCGCTGGCAACATAGGGCAACCATGCTTCGCCTTCCACGGTCAGGTCGATACCCCTGGCTTTGCGGACAAACAGTTGCACGCCGATCTGGGCTTCAAGATTGCCAATCCTCTGGCTGATGGCGGCCTGTGTCAAACCGGTTTCATTGGCCGCAGCAGTAAAACTGCCGGTTCTGCCGGCGACCTCGAAGGCGCGTACCCACTCCAGTGAAAGGGCATTTATCGATCGATGAGCCATAAGAAAAATCGCACCTCAAATAAAGAAAACGTAATTTGATTGGATGCTAAATAGGGAATAATTTCAAGCGAAATGAAGTGTCTCAACCAGCCGGCGCATATAGAGGGACACCTTCAAAATGATTCGATCCGTACTCTCTTCGCTCACGGCGGGCTCTGCCCAGGCCTCCCCAGGGACGGCGCGTTATCAGTAGTTTCGGGAGCACATAGAGTGTCGCCGACAATCTGAACACGGATCGTTCTGAGGGAGTGGTGCGGCTGATCGCCGATTTGGGGGTGAAGGGTAAAAGCGGGATTTTGAAGAGCATGGAAAGTCGCGAAAAGTTCCTGCGTGACACGAACCACCGCATCACCTTCCATTTCACGCCCTACCATGCTTCCTGGCTGAACCAGATCGAAATCTGGTTCTCTATTCTCGTCAAAAAAATATCAAACGCGGCAACTTCACCTCAAATGATAATCGGAAAGAGAAAAACATAGCGTTCATCTCATTTTCAACAAGACCATGCCAAGCCATTTTCATGGACCTGTCAAGGAAAACCACTGACCGTGTCAGTAGCACATCAGTTGTCCGCTTTATGTAGCACGTGATTTGTCCGGTTTGAACCGCCCCGTGTTTATCGGAGAGTAATTGGTTCAAATCTTAAGCTGCTTTTTGTATGGTTTTCAAGTCTTCATAATAATTTTCCTCTGCTTCATTGGGCGTGATGTATCCGATTGGTTCGAGCAAGCGCTGATTGTTGTACCAGTCGACCCATTTCAGGGTTTCCCATTCGACCTGGTCAACAGATTTCCACGGCCCTGATTGCTTGATGACTTCGGTCTTGAACAGGCCAATTATGCTTTCTGCCATGGCGTTGTCATAGCTGTCACCGACACTGCCAACAGATGGATCTATCCCGGCCTCTACTAGCCGTTCGGTGTATTTGATCGACAGATATTGACTGCCGCGATCCGAATGGTGGATTAATCCACCATTCGGACCGCGCTGACATATAGCCTGGTTCAGAGCGTCGAGAACAAAGCTTGTTGTCATAGAAGTTGATACCCGCCAGCCGACAATCTTGCGAGCAAATACATCAATGACAAATGCCACATAAACCATTGCTTGCCAGCTGGATACATAGGTGAAGTCAGATACCCACAGCTGGTTTGGGCGCTGTGCGCTGAACACCCGATTGACCTTGTCATCTGGACATGGCTGACTGGCATCAGGGTTGGTGGTGATGACTTTCTTGCCTCGCACAACACCTTGTATTTTCATTACTTTCATGAGTCTCTCCACGCTACAACGGGCAATTTGTTTTCCCTCACGGCGTAAACCGTGCCAAACTTTACGGGCACCGTAAAGTTGATGATTATCATCCCAAACACGCTCAATATCTTCACAATGGCGAGCATCACATTTGGCTCGCTCAGATGCCAGATCGGGATTGCGGGCAATCGCCTGACGGGCATAATATGTCGAAGGGGCGATCGGTAAAACACGGCAGATCGGCTCGACCCCAAAAGCATCTCGATGCTCTTTAACAAAGCTCGTCATTTGCGAAACGGGCGGTCGAGCACCGCCTGGGCAAAGTTGACCGCCAAAACGCCATTGGTCTGAGTGACAAGGTCAACGCGAGAGGCCTTCTTTAATATCTCATTGGCTTGGCGAAGTTCACGAACTTCTCGCTCCAATTCCTTGATCCGGGCTTTCTCCTGGCTGGTCGGGCCAGCCAGTTTACCAGCATCGCGTTCAGCCTGAAGACACCAGGCGCGAAGACTGTCGGGAGAGCAGCCCAGCTTGGATGCTATCGCCTTATAGGCAGCGTTATTGCTGGCGTAATCTGCGCGATGATCGTTGAAAAGACGAACGCCGCGTGTGCGGAATTCAGGGCTATATGTAGGGGTGTGTTTTTCCTGTTTCATAGGGTCTACCTTTAGAGAGTTTTACTCTCCGGTAAACACAGGGCGGTTCAGTTTTAGGATGCTCTCAAAAGGAGGGTGTTTGATGAACCGGACTTCATGGTTACAGGAAAGACGGATGGAGAAGTTTATTGATGTGTTATCTCGATATGAAGAAAAGCGGCTTTCGGGACATGATGCGGCAGAGATTTTAGGGATGTCGGAGCGGACATTCCGCCGTTATCGCAGGCGCTATGAGGATTGCGGTTCTGATGGGCTCAATGACCGCCGGTTGGGCAAGAAGTCGGTGCGTGCGGTGCCTGCCGACGAAACCTCATGGATGCTTGAGCAATATGAGACGCGCTATATGGGCTGGAATGTGAAGCATTTTCATGATCATCTGGTCAAGCATCATAATTTCAACTGGGGTTACACCTGGACGAAGACCCGGTTGCAGCGCTCAGGGTTGGTGATTGCGGTCTGCGGGCGCGGCATTCACCGGCGCAAGAGGCCGCGCAGGCCATGTACCGGTATGATGTTGCATCAGGATGGTTCGACCCATGAATGGCTTGAGGGCAAACCTAAGCTTGACCTGATTGTGACCATGGATGATGCGACATCAAAGGTTTATTCGGCCTTTCTGGTTGAGGAAGAAGGAACAATGTCCAGCTTTCGCGGTTTTTTGGATGTGTTTGAGTGTCACGGCCTGCCCTGTTCAATCTATACGGATCGCGGCAGTCACTATTTTCACACGCCCAAGGCCGGTGAGAAGGTCGATAAAACCCGGCTTACCCAAGTGGGCCGCGCCTTTCATCAGTTGGGCATTGAGCATATCGCCGCCTATTCGCCGGAAGCCCGTGGCCGATCGGAGCGCGCCTTTCAGACCTTCCAGGATCGCCTCGTCAATGAATTGAAGCTCCATGACATCACCGATATGGCCGTGGCCAACCGCTATATCACGGAAATCTACCTGCCGGATCACAATGCTCGCTTTAGCGTTGCGGCTGAAGACGAGACAAGTGCTTTTGTGCCGGTCGCTGTCCCGGCAGTCTTACGCGATATTATGTGCGTGCAGAGCGGGCGCATCGTGCGCAGGGACAATACAGTTTCGTACAACAATTTGGTCCTGCAACTGCCGCAGAGCCTCATCCGTCATCACTATGTCAAGGCCAGGGTGCGGGTGCATGAATACTCAGATGACACAATGGCTATCTTCCATGGCCCCGGCAAAATTGCTACATATTCAAAACAAGGAGAGATTATCACCAGGCAGAAAACCCAAAAAGCAGCGTGAACCTTTTCGGCGCGAAAGCATTGATGAACAAGCCTCCAGTCGCCTCCGGCTCCTTACAGCTTGCCCATCAATGCTTAAAACAGAAGCGGACAATTAGTGTGCTACCAAAACCGGCCAACTCTATTAGCTACTAACAGGAAAACCACTGACCGCCTAATATGACGTCAGGATTTGCCAAAGGCTGTACTAGTGGTCTGGCCGAAACGCTTGAATCCCTTTTCAGCACGTTCTTTTTCAAGCGTTTTGGCCACAAAGACCACTAGCAACTTATTGAATCTAGTGGAATTTTCGAATTTGACATTTGAAAATGAACGAAGCTGCAAGTGAGTACCAAATGTCAAATTCATTCCACTAGTGTCTCGAATCTGAAGTTCGCTGGATCGGGTGCAGCAATAATCAAACGAATTTCAATTCAACCACACGAACCACCGCTGCGGTTCAATGTAAAACCAACAGCCGCACCAGTCACATGTTGACGTGCGACCTTGTCAAATGCGATGACCGGATTGCTCGTAGCGAAAATACCGGCCATCAGGCCAGTCAACTTCGAAGCGGCCCCTGACTAGCGGAGCTTCAGTCTGGACATGCTCTCTTTTGTTTCATCAATGACGGAACGCCGTGCCTCTGTCCCCGGCCTGTGGAGTCAGCGGTTGTCGCTGTTTTTAATGCTCTATTTCATTGTCATTATAGCCGGCTATCGCTGGCGCATTATTGATACACCTTCGCTATTTGTGTTGCTGGGGCTTGGCATTGTCATGTTGATGATTGCGCTGGTTCTGGGCGGTATTGGTCTTTACCAGCTTTGGCACTACGGCCACATTGGCGGCAGACGTTCGGTGCGCGGCATCGTATTTGCTGCAATCATGGCGATACCCTACGCGGTATTCGGATGGTTGACGATCAAATACCCACCCTTGCATGATATTACCACCGATCTGACAACGCCACCGGCCTATGAAGAGGCGCTCAAGGGGCGCCTTGTCGGGATGAACCCGATTGACGATCTTGGTGTCCATGAACTGGAAAAACAGTTGGAGGCGTATCCCGAAATCGGGCCAAGGCGTTTTGAAACTTCGGCTGATCGGGTATTTTCTGCTGTGACCAAACTGATGGAATCGCGCGACTGGCGAATTGTGGCAGAAGACATTCCTGAAATTGTCGACCTGATTGATATTGAAGGTTCAGCCCGCAAAAATGCTCGCCTGGCGCTAACCACAATCCCGGTACGGCGGCCGGCCAAAATTCCGCCCTCACCGCAAAAAGATGCGGCCATAGAAATCGATACGGCCACGGGTGATGAGTTGAACATAACCTATATTGAGGCGGAAGCCCGTTCCCTCATTTTCGGTTTTCCAAGCGACGTGGTTATCAGAATTGTTGAAGAAGAGGACGCAACCCTGGTTGACATGCGGTCATCTTCCCGCTGGGGACCACATGATTTGGGCTCCAACGCGGCGCAGATAAAGGCATTCTTGAAGGCGCTGGATCTGGCGCTGATCGGTGTCGCGGGCGACACGCTCTCGGATGCTTTTTAAGCAGATACGGTGAATTTGTTGTTGGTATTACTTTTGTAAACTCTCACGATGGCGCAAATTCGCCATCCAGCGCCACCGGCCCTTTAGTCTTGACCATGCCCCGGGCAACCAAATCCTCGATATGCGCCATCACCGAAAGTGCTGCAGCACCGTGTAAACGTTGGTCGGTGTCGCGGTAAATCACCTTGACCATGTCTTCGATCAACCGGTCGCCGGCGCGCACCCGCTCGAGCACCGCCCGTTCGCGCATTTTGCGGTGCGCCTTGAGTGCCCGAACAAATTTGTGGGCCTTCTTCAGCGAACCACCATGGCCTGGCAGATAGTGCGTTTCACCGCGTTGCAGCAACCGGTCGAGTGATTGCATATAGTCGGTCATGGCGCCATCGGGTGGTGCGACAATCGATGTTGCCCATGCCATCACGTGATCGGCGGAAAACAATATATCTTTGCCTTTAAGAGCAAAGGCCATGTGATTTGCCGTATGACCGGGTGTATGGACCGCCTCCAGTGCCCAATCCCTGCCCTCGACCAGATCGCCATGTTGAAGAAATTCGTCCGGCTTAAAATTATAGTCGGCGCTGGCATCGAGCGGATTTTGTTCGCCGATGTGCAACGGCCGGGCAGAGCGGTGTGGACCTTCGGCCAATATAGTCGCACCGGTGTGTCGCTTGAGGCGATGGGCCAATGGTGAGTGGTCCATGTGGGTGTGGCTGACTAAAATGTGGCTAAGCCTGCGCCCTTTCAACGCCCTGAGCAACGCCGCATAGTGCTTATCATCCACCGGACCCGGATCAATAACAGCGACTTCATCGCTGCCAATGATGTAGCTGTTGGTGCCATAATAGGTGAAAGGACCGGGATTGTTGACCGTCAGCCGCTGAACGCCTGGGGCGACCTCAACCGCCACGCCATAATTCGGTATGAGTTCCTTGTTGAATTCGGGTGACTGCATGGATTTTCATTGCTCGAACATGAATGCACAAAGATGCGGTACGCCACTGTCTTGCCCTTCACACTGGAAGTCAATATAGACGAGCAATGCGAGACGCGATTGCAATATCATGAACACGGCTGAGTTTAACCGACTAGAAGGTGGTGTCACTTTGATGAATGGTCTTGCCGCCGATTTGGCAGCGCGTGAAGCCGAAGGCAATCCGGTGCGGATTGGTATTGTCGGTGCCGGGGAAATGGGCACCGATCTGGTCACCGCTGTTGCCAGGATGCCTGGGGTCGAGATTGCAGCTATCGCCGACCGGCGTCTTGCCGGCGCACCGCGGGCGATCGAAATCGCCGGTCATGCCCGGGAAAAGGGAAAAATTTGCGATTCACCTACCGCCATGATGACGGCGATCGACAAGGGACAGATCGCCATAACCCGCGATGCCAACGACGTGGTCTCTAACGAGCGTGTTGATGTTATTATCGATGCGACGGGACGTCCGGCCGCTGGCGCCGAAATCGGCTTGACGGCAATTGAAAACGGCAAACATCTTGTCATGATGAACGTCGAGGCCGACGTGACCATCGGACCTTACTTGAAGAATAAGGCTGAACAACAGGGCGTGGTCTATACTATAGGCGCTGGTGATGAACCAAGTTCCACGATGGAACTGATCAACTTCGTTACCGCGCTCGGCTATCCGGTTGTTGCCGCCGGCAAGGGCAAAAACAACGCGTTTAACATTGAGGCTGTGCCGGATGATTATCGCCAGGAGGCAGAGCGCCGCGATATGAACCCGCGCATGCTGGTCGAATTTGTTGACGGCTCGAAAACCATGGTAGAGATGGCATGTATCGCCAATGCCACCGGCCTGGTGCCCGATATTCCCGGTATGCACGGCCCCGATTGCTCGTTGCCGGAACTGCAGAATGTGTTGTGCCCGGTAGAAGATGGCGGCATTCTTTCGCAAAAGGGCTGTGTCGACTTCACCGTCGGCAAGGGCGTTGCACCGGGTATTTTCGTCATCGCCGAAATGGCCCATCCGCGTATACGTGAACGCATGAACGATCTGCATCTTGGTCCAGGACCCTATTACCGGTTTTATCGTCCCTATCACTTGACCAGTCTGGAAGTGCCGTTATCGGCTGCAAGAGCTGTGCTTTATGGTGCTGCCGACATGCAACCAATGGACCGGCCCGTGGCCGAAGTCTGTGCACTTGCCAAACGTGACTTGAAGACCGGCGAGAAACTCGATTTCATTGGTGAGACCTGCTATCGCTCGTGGACCATGCGGGCCGACGATGCACGCCATGAACAGGCCATTCCGGTGGGTCTGCTTGAACACGGCATCATGCGCCAGGATGTGGCCAAGGGTACGCTGGTGACACAGCACAACTGCCGGGTCGAGAAAGGTTCGACGCTTTACCAGATGCGCCTCAAACAGGATAAAATGCTGGGTTACACCAAGGAAGGCTAATATTTGCCCTCGTGAGCCAACATAAATTACCCTTGGTATGGCATGATTACTTTAAAGTGATCATGGCTCATCAGGAGCGCTTGAAGCCCGATATACAAATTGATGAAATCAATTTGCGGGCGGAACCGACCGGCGCTTTTGCGCCGCCCCCGCTGAGGCCCGGGCAACGCCCGGACGGGCCGTGAGCGATTAGCGAACATTCCATGGGCAACAAAAATGCGGGCTTGCCGCCAGTGCGAAAATCACATCCGCGCCCATTGCCGATTTCCTGAAATCAGTCCGGATTGGCGTGATTGCCCTCAAACTAAATTTGTTGCCTCGATCTTTGCAGGTGTGTTATTTCTCCGACTTCCAAACAATATCTAGCCGGGCTGCTCAATTGACCATAGAAACGATTTTCAGGACTGTATATCTGCATAAACGTTTTCCCCTGGAAATCAGCCGTGGCGTGATTGCGGGATCAATCAATCTGTTTGTCGGAATTAGACACGATGGCATAACCGGCTGGGGAGAAATGTCACCCGGCAAATCGGAAGGGGCGGAATCCTCGCAGCAAGGTCAAGCGGCGCTCACGGCGTTCTTGAGTTCCGGCCTGGAAGGTCTTTCAATCGATGAGACCTATTCGTCTGCCATTACTGCCGGTGTGCCGGTGTGTGCTGTGGCTGCTCTCGATATCGCCCTGTGGGACTTGTTGGCAAAAAAGGCGGGGCTGCCGCTTTATCAAATGCTCGGGCTGGGCAAGACAAAAGTTGCCACCTCCGTCACGGTTGGCATTAATCCGCCTGAAATCGTGCGTCAGCGCGTGCCGTTGTTGCTGGAAGGGACCGGGATAAAGTCGCTCAAGGTAAAACTGGGTTCGCCGCAGGGCATTGATGCAGATCAGCAAATGTTCAACGCAGTCGTAGAAGCGTCGAAAGAGTTCGATGTCATCATCAGGGTCGATGCCAATGGTGGCTGGAACATCGACGACGCGCGCGTGATGATGTCGTGGCTGGCTGAACGTGGCGTTGAATATGTCGAACAGCCCGTGAAAGAAGGCAACGAAGATCAACTGTCGATTTTGTACAAAGACCGGGCGTTGCCGATTTTTGTTGATGAATCCTGCCGCTTTGCGTCCGATATTCCCAAGTGGGCGCATGTGGTCGACGGCGTCAATGTGAAACTGATGAAATGCGGCGGGATAACCGAAGCGCTGCGCATTGTCGCGGTGGCGCGTGCACATGGCCTGCAGACCATGATTGGCTGCATGGGCGAATCATCGATTTCCATTTCTGCAGGTGCTGCACTTGGCGCACTGTTTGATCACATTGATCTTGATTCACATTTAAATCTTGATCCGGATCCCGCCACCGGCGCGCCACTCATCGACGGTGTTGTGACGCCCAATGACAGGCCTGGCCACGGGGCGCACTTGAACGATGATTGAAAAACAGCACAAGTTGGCAATTTTCGCCGAAGGCTGCATGGGTAAGCCTGACGCCAAGATGGCCGAGGGTGTATTACGTTATATTGAAAATCCGATTTTGTGTGTCATCGATTCCAGTTCTGCGGGAAAGAAGGTCAGCGAGGTCTGTAAGATCGGCAGCCCGGTTCCGATTGTTGGCAGCATTGATGATGCCATCCGGTTGGGTGCCGATGTCCTGGTTTTGGGCACAGCGCCATCGGGCGGCCGAATACCAGCCGATTGGATCAATGTCCTCGACAGGGCAATTGAAGCCGGTATTTCGATCGTAAACGGATTGCATGACCGTCTGAATGATCGATACCCGCGCCTTGACGTTCCAAATCAATGGATATGGGATATTCGCGTTCCGCTAGGTCCTGCACCGGCTATTGCCACGGGTCTTGCGGCTGAGTTCGACAACAAGAGGGTATTGCTGATCGGCACCGATATGGCGATCGGTAAAATGACCGCTGGACTGGAGATCTACCGCTGGCTGAGCGAGAACCGTGTTTCGACGGCTTTTTTGGCAACCGGTCAAATTGGCATGACGATTACCGGCCACGGTATTCCACTGGATGCCTTCAAGGTTGATCATGCTAGCGGCGCGGTGGAAGAAATGCTGCTTGAGACTGGGCACCACGATGTGGTGATAATTGAAGGACAGGGTTCGCTCTTGCATCCCGGCAGCACGGCAACTTTACCCCTGATACGCGGCAGTTGCGCCAACCATTTCATATTGTGCCACAAGGCAGGGCTGACAAAAATTCAAGACGGTCCGACCGGTATCGCCATCCCGCCTTTGGGAGAATTCATCGCCCTCAACGAGGCCGTAGCGAGCGCATGTGGTTCGCTGACAGCGGCCAAAACAGTTGGCATTGCCCTTAACACAAGCGAACTGGACGACAGCGCTGCGCGCCAGGAAATTGCACGGATTGAAGATGAAACGGGCCTGCCTGTTGAGGACGTTGTTCGTTTCGGCGCTAAAAAACTGGCGAAGCTTTTGATTTGAGGTCTGGTAAATATTGCATGATTTCTTTTTGAGTGATCATGGCTCATCAGGAGCGAACAGCGGCCGGCGCCTTTGCGTCGCCCCAGCGGAGGCCGGGCCAGAGCCCGCCGTGAGCGAAGAGAATACTGATCAAATCATTTTGAATGTGTCCAGCTATATCAGCTCGGTTTTTTCAGACAATCATTACCATTTCCGTAGCTTCTTTCTTCCAATGGCAGGTTTGCAATGCTGTCTTTCAGCGCGGTTATAAACTGGGTTTCTGCACGGTTAAATCGCAATTGCGGATTTGTTATCAAATGAATATCAATGGCCGGCGGGGCTTTGAAGGGAGGCAATCGCCACAAAAGCCCGTCACGAACATCTCGCTCGACAACGTGCAGTGGAAGGGGGCCAACGCCTAGGCCGCACAGAATCATGCGCTTTACTTCTTCCAGATGCGGGGATCTGCCGACAAAATAGAAGTCAAGTTTGTGTTTTTTCCGAAATAGGGCAACCGGACGCAGGGCGCCTGATATGTCGTCGGTGTCGAATGAGACGGCAGCACGCTCACGCAAGTCGCCAATTTTTACATTTTTCTTGCCGAATAATGGATGTTTGGGGCCGCAAAAATATCCAAAATATTCCCGATATAATAGTTTGTAGTCCAGTTTGTGCAGCGGTTTATTGATCAAACAGATGCCAAGAGAAGCTGACTTTTTCAGCACCTCGCGCGCGACGTTGTCGCTGGAACCTATTTCCACTCTGAAAGTAACCTGCGGGTGTTTAGCGTGGAAAGAGGTCAGCAGTTCGTCAAGCAAAGGGGTGGCCACATGGCTTGCCAGCACAAGGTTGATGTTGCCGGTAAGTTCTTGAACCGCCTTGTTGATCAAATTCTTAAGTTGCGAGATTCCGTCATAAATATCAACGCATTCTCCATATAACTCCCGCCCAACCGCGGTAAGACGAAAGACGCCCCCGCCCCGCTCGATCAAGCGGTTTCCGATTTGGTTTTCAAGACGTTTTAGCGCAAGACTAACCGTTGGCTGGCGCCTCAGCATTTGACTTGCGGCAGCGGTGATTCCACCTTCTTCGACGATAACCACAAAAGTTCGCAGGAGATTCCAATCCAGATCGGCGGCAAATCTTTCCGTTTGGACAGTCCGCATTTTGCCCTCCATAAATCTGGTTAATGTCGACTATACGAATTATTAACTTGAGCAATTGCCGTTTGAATTGCAATAGTCCATCTATGTTTCCGATAATCGGATGCAATTCATGGGAGGTTACTATGAAAAAAATAAAATATCTGGTCGCCACAGCGGCTGGTGTCTTGGCTCTATCCAGTGTTGCTTTTGCGGCGGACTGCCCGATCAAACTTGGTGGGATAGCACCGCTATCGGCGCCGGGCACGGTTGTTGGCGGTGAGGCCATGCGGGATGCAATGCTCATCGCGGAAAAAGACATCAATGCCGCCGGTGGAGTTTTGGGCTGCGATGTCAAGGTGGTTATTGCCGACAGCGAGGGTCTGCCGGAAAAAGCCAAGGCCATTATGGAAAAACTGATCACGCAGGATGGTGTGGTTGCAGTTGGTGGCGGGTATCACTCTTCCGTCGGCGTCGCGGCCAAGGATGTTGCCGATGCGCGCAAAGTGCCGGTTGTCTTTGCTGAAACATGGAACGACACCATTACCGGCGACAAACAGAAATACATCTTCCGCATTGCTCCGCTCAGTTCATGGGCCTCGGCCACCATCTGGCGCCACGCATTGACCATCGATCATGTCAAGAAGGTGGCAATTCTGACAGAGAATACCGACTATGGTATCCCGGCTGCCAAGGAGACCACCAAGGGTCTGGAAAGCGGTGGCAAGGAAGTTGTGACATTTTCGGTTGATATCGGCACGCAGGACTATGCAGGCATCATCCAGCGGATCAAGGCGGAAAAACCTGACATGATCATTACGCTGGCTACCGGTGAAGCGGGTTATAATTTTACCCAGCAGTCTGCAGATGCGGGGATAGGACCGCTCGATTTAGTGTTCCACACCGGGCAGGTATCGCTGGAAAGCAAGGCTTATTGGGAAAACGTGCCTGACGGTAATATGGCCTTTGTCCAGCGTATCGGTTTGCCGGAAAATGGCTTCAGCAACAAGGGCAAAGCTTTTGCCGAGGTCTATAAGGCCCAGACCGGCAAGGGTGCTGTGGAAAGCTATGCCATGGAAGCCTACGATTCCATCGCAATCCTGGCCCAGGCCATCAACGAGGCCAAATCGACCGATGGCGATGCTATTGTCACCGCGTTGGAGGGTATCGAACATGAAGGTACATTGGGAAAAATCTTCTTCCCCTATGGCACCGGCAAAGATCCGTCGGCAGATGGCAAGCCAGACAGCTGGTGGCACCAGTGGCCTGACGTCGCACTGACCGTGATCCAATACCAAAAAGAGGGCGAAGATTCCGGTAGTGCAACCATTGTCTATCCGGACGTCTACAAGACCGGTGAGCCGATCATCAACAAGTGATCGGACCGCAATCACAATCATCAAAAATGAACCAGCCGCCTGCTTACGGCGGCTGGTTCATCGACGCCATTGTCAATAACAATGGCGGTTCTTTGCAAGGGAGTGCAAAGTGGAATTTTCAGGATTTTTTTGGGCCACGATGCTGTGGATGGTCGGTTGGGGTGTCATCGGAAGCATTGCGCTGAAGCGGCGATATCTTCACCGGGATCTTGATACATCAAATACATCACTTGTTGGCGCGTTTTCAGGTGCAGCAGCGGGGCCAGTCGTGCTAGTTCCGCTGTGGCTAAAAACCCCGCAACTGACGACACGCCATATTGTCCTGCCGGTGATCGCCACGGTTGTGGTTTTTGGGCTGTTTTTCGCAATGGGCGATCCCGGCAATATTTGTGTGACAAACGGAACATTTGTTGCCTCGCAGATCGTCAACGGGCTGGTTATCGGCATAATTTATGGCTTTATGGCGCTGGGTCTGACCCTGATCTTTTCCATACTTGGCATCGTCAGTTTTGCCCATGGCGAGTTCTACATGATCGGCGGGATGATCACCTATTTTATTACCTCTGTCTGGCTGCCGGGCATCAATCCAATTATTGGCGTTCTGGGTGCGATGATCGCGACCTTTGCACTGGGTGCTGGCTTTGAGCGCATGTTCCTGACACCGATGTATAAGGGCAAAATTGACCGGCCTGTCGAATACGGAATTCTGGTGACATTCGGGCTGGCCTTCACCCTGCAGTATTTTGTCCAGGCAACCGCAGGGGCAAACCCGGTCAAGGCCCAACGCTTCTTGAGCTTCCCGCGGTTGGGGCTTCCCTCATCCGAGGATCCCTGGCTAATGAAAACCAGCCGTGGGTCGCTGGAATTGTTTGAAAGCGTGACCATATCCAGCCCGCGGCTGACAGCTGCGGTGACTTGTATTCTGGTGCTGCTGGCGTTGCTTTATCTGCTTCATCGCACCTGGACGGGAAAGGCGTTGCGTGCGGTGTCACTTGACCGCGAAGCCGCCGCGATCGCCGGGATTAATCCGGATCGCATGAACATGTTGGCCTTTGCTCTTGGTGGCATGATCGCAGCGCTCGCCGGTTCCTTGTTAGTGCAGGCGTTTTCATGGTTGCCGCAGGTTGGGGCTATCCCCGCGATGCGTTCCTTTGTGATCGTCGTTCTTGGCGGGCTAGGTTCGCTGCCGGGCGCCTTCTTTGGCGGTATCATCGTCGGTCTGGTCGAAGCGGCCGGGACTGGCTGTGTGCCTGATCCGCAAAAAGCTGCATCCTACATTCCGGCTTACGGCATGATTGTTCTTACTCTTACCCTGCTTTTGCGTCCGACCGGCCTGTTGGGCCGCAAGTATGCAAGTGCGACGCACGGACAAAACTAATGGGTAAACAACACGTACCAACCGTTTTTGGGGCGCTTTTCCTGCTTTTTTTTGCGGCCTTCCCGTTCTTGTATTCTGCCGGGGACTACGACTATGTCATGCATGTCATCATCATCGCTTTCTTTTATGCGATATTGGCGTCAAGCTGGTCGATGCTGGCGGGATATGCCGGACAATTCTCCTTTGGGCACATGGGCTTCATGGGGATTGGATCGTATACCACCGCACTATTACTCCACTATGTTCACTTTGCCCCTGAGCCAACTACGCTGTGTACCGAGTTCAATATTGGTGGCAGCTGGATGATTTTCGTCAATCCCGTCGGGGTGACATCGACATCGCTCGACCAGAGCTGTCTAACCCAGGCTTTGGAAATCTGGAACGGATCGGTGCCAGTCAGCGATGTGCCGGTGTGGATCGGAATTATACTTGGCACAATTATGGGTGGCATCGCTGGGCTGCTGATCGGCCTCCTCGTGTTAAGATTACGTGCGGCATATCTGGCGCTGTTTACGCTGGGTTTCGCTGAAATTCTGAAAGCGACGATATCTGCGGAAATCGAGTTCACCCGCGGGCAGGCCGGGCTGGAAACCCCCGCTCTTTTTGAGAACGGCATTACCCTGTTTGGCCATTTTTACTCACGCACCGATAAGTTGCCGCCCTATTT
Source organism: Rhizobiaceae bacterium (assembly GCA_965248135.1). Lineage (GTDB taxonomy): Bacteria > Pseudomonadota > Alphaproteobacteria > Rhizobiales > Rhizobiaceae > SZUA-100. Next base: position 212,763 of record CBDFIN010000011.1, read on the forward strand.
CGTGTTCTTCTTCTTGTTGCTGTTTTGCCTGGCAATCTTGGGGTGGTTGTCACGTTCGAAGTTCGGCCTGTTTGTTCGCGCGCTGAGGGAGGACCAGGAAGCCGCAGCCGCTCTTGGCGTGAACACAACGCGCTACAAAATACTGGTTTTTGTGGTCACCACCATGATGGCCGCAGCCGCGGGTGCCGTGCAGGCACATTACGTCGGCATCGTCACGCCGAACGCTCTGTTTTTGTTGCAAATGAGCCTTGTCGTTGCCATGGCAGTGATCGGAGGGGTTGAGAATTTTGTCGCAGCTGCGATTGGTGCGATTATTATTCAATTTGTTTTGGAAGCGCTGCGCAACAGCTTCACCATCGGGACAGTTACCATCGATATGACAATCTGGCGGCTGGTGATTTTCGGCATCATCCTGATGCTTACGCTGCGGTTCACCAGAAACGGGTTGATTGCGCCAGTTATCGAATATTTCCAGCGTGGCCACGTGGCTGCGGAAACCGTCGCCAAGCGCTCGGCTACAGCGAAAGAAACCAAGGTGCAGGGATGATCAATTTGAAAGTCACCAACCTGAAAAAACACTTCGGCGGCCTGCAGGTGCTGAAAGGGGTGAATTTTGAAATAAACGGTCCCGAGCTGATCGGTCTGATCGGACCGAATGGCGCCGGTAAAACCACGCTTACCAACATTTTGGACGGGGCGATCAAACCCAACAGTGGTACGGTATACCTGAACGGCGAGCGGATCGACCAATACAAACCCTATCAGGTCGCTCTGACCGGCCTTGGACGCACGTTTCAGGTGACCCGTTCGTTTCGCAGAATGACCGTGCTTGAAAACCTCTATGTCCCTGCGTTGGCCGTTGGCGAGGAGCAAAACCGCACGGTCGTGCACGACAAGGCCATGGAAGTGCTGAAATTTCTGACCATAGATCACTTGCGCAACGATTTCGCCCAGGCGCTTTCAGGCGGGCAGCAGAAGCTGCTGGAACTGGGGCGGTTACTGATGCTCGACCCCGACGTCATTGTTCTGGACGAACCCTTCGCGGGTGTTCACCCCAAGCTGATGGAGGTGATCTACGAATATATTCGCCGCGTCAACGACGAAGGCAAGGCGATCATCATCATCAGCCATCAAATGGATGCGATCTTCACTCTGGCAAAACGTCTGCTGGTGCTGAACTATGGTGACATGATCGCCGATGGCCCTCCCGAACAAGTGAAAAACGATACCGCAGTAATCGAAGCCTATCTGGGTGTCGATGAAGACGAAGAAGAAATGTCTGGGGCGCAATAATCATGAGCGATTTTCATACTGATACGGTCCTTGATATTTCCAACCTTGATGTCGGCTACTACAAGGATTTGAACATACTCCAGGATCTGGACATCAAGGTTCAGCGCAACAAAATCACCGCCATTTTGGGCGCCAACGGTGTGGGAAAATCCACGGCGCTGAAAGCCGCTTTTGGCTTCCTGAGGCCATTTAAGGGCGACATCAGGCTTGATGGCGAGAGCATCCTTGAAGTGCCAACTTATCAGCGTATCTTGAAAGGGCTTGCCTACATCCCCCAGCAACCTGGTGTATTCAAGGACATGTCGGTTGAAGAAAATCTGGAGCTCGGCGGCTGGACCTTCCGTAGGGACAAAAAGCAGGTGAAGGACAAGATCGAAGCGAACTACGAGCGCTTTCCCATCCTGAAAGAAAGGCGCAAGCAAATCACCGGTGAGCTTTCCGGTGGTCAACAGCGGATGGTTGAGCTTGGCCGCGTGCTGATGGCCGAACCAAAGGTAATGCTGGTGGATGAACCGACGGCGGGTCTTTCAAAAATGCTGGCCCAGGAAGTTTACACTATGCTGACCGACCTGGCCGCCAAGGAAAACCTGACAATCCTTCTGGTCGATCAGGAAATCCGGCAGGCGCTTAAAATATCAGATTACGTTTATATTCTCGAGCTTGGCCGCAACAAATACGAGGGTCGGCCATCGGATTTTCAGGACCTCGAAAAGGCGTTCTGGGTGGCGTGATGGCTGCTCATTTTTTGTTTCAAACACGCGGAGATTGATGCTGTGAAGAACGACAGCCGCCTGTTTTACCAAAATCGCCAGCGTCGCCCGATGCTGGAGCGGGCCAGCGGAGTTTATATGTGGGATCGTTCTGGCAAACGCTATCTCGATGGTTCGTCGGGTGCGATGGTTTGCAACATCGGCCACTCCAACCCGAATGTTCTGGCGGCCATGCAAAAGCAAATGGCAAAATCCACATTTGGGTACCGCCTGCATTTTGAAACTGAATCGTCCGAGGCACTAGCCGACAAAACTGCGGAACTGGCGCCACCCGGCCTGAACCGGGTATTTTTCGTATCGGGCGGATCTGAAGCCGTGGAAAGCGCCATTAAGATTGCGCGGCAGTACATGATCGCTAAAGGAGAACCCCAGCGCTGGAAGGTGATCTCCCGCTTTCCAAGCTATCACGGCGCGACCTTTGGCGCCCTGGCGATCTCCGGATACACGCCGATGAGCGCCCCATTCGATCCCATGATGCGCATGATGCCAAAAATACCGGCGCCGCGTGCCTATCTGGACGGACTGGACCCCGAACTTGAAGCCACCGGGCATCACTATGGTGACATGCTGGAAGAGCGCATTTTGGCGGAAGGGCCGGAAACTGTGCTGGCATTTATTGTCGAGCCGGTTGGCGGCGCCTCGACAGGGGCGCTGGTGCCGCCGAAAGGATATATGGAACGCATCCGCTCTATCTGTGACCGCTTCGGTATTTTGCTGATCCATGATGAGGTGATGAGCGGCGGTGGGCGCACAGGGCATTTTTTTGGTGCAGCACATTGGGACGCCCCGCCGGATATAATCGCGCTCTCAAAAGGATTTGGTGCCGGATACATGCCCCTTGGCGCAATGATCGCACATGAGCGCATTGTAGAGCCGGTATTGGACAAAGGCGGATTCATTCACGGTTTTACCTATGCCGGCAATCCGCTCGCATGTGCGGCTGGTTTGGCTGTGATTGACGAAATTGAAAGGCAGGACTTAACAAGCAATGCCGCCAAGATGGGCGTATTGTTGAAAAACCGTTTGACAGATTTGATGGAACGCTACCCGTTCATCGGTGATGTGCGTGGCCTGGGTTTGCTTTTGGCGTTCGAGCTGGTGACAGACCGGCAGACCATGACCCCCTTGCCGCATGATCTCAATGCCCATGCCCGCCTGGTGGATATAGCCTATGACAAAGGGCTGATCATCTATTCCAGGCGCTCTCGCGGCGGATATTCTGGCGACCATTTTCTTGTTTGCCCGCCAATGATTGTGAGCGAAGACCAGATCGGGGAAATCATATCTGATCTGAGTGCCTCGCTCGACCAGTTTGCTGCTGAAGCCAGTTTGCCGGTATCGGAGGCATCTTGAGCAAAATTATCATCACTTGCGCCGTCACCGGTTCGATCCATACACCCACCATGTCAGAATATTTACCGGTGACGGCGACGGAAATAGCTAATAGTGCGATTAGTGCTGCCAAAGCCGGCGCGGCAATCCTGCACCTTCACGCGCGCGACCCGGATACTGGTCGACCATCGGCAAAACCGGATCATTTCCTGAATTTCCTGCCTCGTATCAAACAGGCTTGTGGTGCAGTAGCAAACCTGACGACCGGCGGCAGTGCCACCATGTCGCTGGATGACCGTCTTTTGGGTCCAAAAGCCGCAACGCCAGAAATGTGCTCGTTAAACATGGGATCGATGAACTTTGCCCTTTATCCGATGGCATCTCGCTATGAAAACTGGCGGTATGAATGGGAAAAACCGTTTTTGCAAGGAAGCGACGATCTGGTGTTCAAGAACACCCCGCGCGACATCGCCCATGTGATCGGCGAGATGGGCACAAAGCGCGGGGCAAGATTCGAGTTTGAATGCTATGATATGGGTCACCTTTATATGCTGCGGCATTTTACCGATCGGGGCCTGATCAAAGCGCCACTATTTATACAGTTTGTATTTGGAGTTCTTGGTGGCATGGGAGCTGATCCTGAAAATCTGATCCACATGAAACGGCTGGCGGACAAATTGTTCGCGGATGATTATCAATGGTCAGTTCTTGCCGCTGGCCGCAATCAGATGCCGTTTGTGTCAATAGCGGCATCCATGGGAGGTCACGTACGCGTTGGGCTTGAGGACAGTCTAACAATTTCCAAGGGAACGCTGGCCAAGTCCAATGCCGAGCAGGTTACAAAGGCGCGCGAAATCGTCGAGCGTCTTGGCCGCGTTGTCGCCACGCCCGATGAGACGCGGAAAATTCTTGCTCTCAAAGGGGCTGACAGGACAGCTTTTTAAAGATCATGCAGAAAATTTCGACCAACTGCAAAATCCTTCCGGCCAAAATTAATGATGCGCCCGACATTGCGGCAATGCTTGGCCAGCTATCGCGTGAAATCGGAGATGGGGACCGGTTTTGCACCAGCACGGCGACTATCGTTCAGCATGGTTTCGGCAATACGCCACTGTTTCACAGCCTGATTGCCGTGCACGGAGAAGAGAAACTGGGGCTGGCGCTGTTTTTCCCTATCTATTCGACCACCATGGCCACTCCAGGCTTGTATGTGCAGGACCTTTGGGTGGCGAAAGCTGCGCGTAGCACCGGCATCGGTAAACGCTTGCTGGCAGGAGCCGCTGTGCAGGGCGCTGATATGTGGGGCGCGACCTATCTTGGGCTGACGGTTTACGAAGATAATCTAAAAGCAATGAGGTTTTACCAATCCCTGGGTTTCGACATCTTCAAGGATGAAAATCCCATGCGACTGGCCAGCCGTAATTTTATCGATCTTATGAGCATCAAGTAAAGTTGGTGTAAGATGAAGATTTGGTCAACTGTGGCCTGTGTGATGCAAAGGCACCGACATCGCAGGTTGCCCTAGTGGTCTGGCCGAAACGCTTGAATCCCTTTTCAGCACGTTCTTTTTCAAGCGTTTTGGCCACAAAGACCACTAGCTCATGATGACTTGAATATCAGTATATTCGGCCAATCCTTCTTTGCCGAACTCGACGCCTATACCGGAGCTTTTTACCCCGCCAAACGGGGCATTTGGCTGAATAGCGCCATGTTTGTTGATCCAGACAGTGCCACATTCCAGTTTTGATGCAGCAGCCTTGGCAGCCTCAATGTCTTTCGACCAGATCGACCCGCCAAGACCGTTTGGATTGTCATTGGCCTTGGCAATGACCTTATCAAGATCATCATAGCGAATAATCGGCAAGGCCGGTCCAAACTGTTCTTCATCGACAAGTGCAATGCCGTGATCAACATTACCTATCAGGGTTATCGGGTAGAAATAGCCTGCGCCCTTTTTCTTTGGATTTGCCCCTAACAGGACCCGCCCACCTTTTTTTACCGCATCCTTTACCAGCCTGTCGACTTTCCGGTACTGCATCTTGTTCGATATTGGACCAAGAACATTATTCTCATTCAAACCATCGCCCATCGGCATTTTCTTTGAAAACTTCACCAGATATTTGCAGACCTTGTCGTAAATTCTGTCATGCACATAGAGGCGTTTTAAGGCGGCGCAGGTCTGGCCGCCATTGATGAAGGCGCCCCAAAAAAGGCCTTCGGCAATTTCTTTCGGGTCGGCATCCGGCAACACTATGCCGGCATCGTTTCCACCAAGTTCAAGTGTCAGCCGTTTTAAAGTCGGTGCTGCACTTTCCATGACTTTCTTACCGGTGTTGCATGATCCGGTGAAGATAATTTTGCCGATGCCCTTGTGGGTCGACATGGCAGCTCCGAGACTGTCATCTCCGGTGATGCAGTTCACCACGCCGGCAGGTAACACCTCGTTCATGATCTGAACAAGCCGGATTGTCGAAAGCGGCGTGTGGGGTGATGGTTTAATAACAACCGTATTGCCCGCCCTTACTGCTGGAATAATGTGCCACACGGCGATAAGAACCGGCCAGTTCCAGGGCGTTATCGAACCAACCACACCGATTGGTTTGCGATACATCTCCACTTTGCCTTCTTCATTATCCTGCAACACTTCAACGGGTAGTTTCAGATCAGCAGTATAGTGAGCCCAAGCCGCCGCACCGCCCATTTCAAATCGGGAACCAAGACCGTTCAACGGCTTTCCCTGCTCTTTGGTCAACAGCCGCGACAATTCATCGGCGTTTTTTTCAATCGCATCGGCAACCGCATGACAAGCATTGCTGCGCTCCTCGTCGGAAACCTTGCTCCAGTTTTTAAATGCCTTACCAGCCGCTTCCACTGCAGAATCCAGTTGATTGATGGTTGCTCTCGGGGCAAAACCGACGGTTTTACCAGTGGACGGGCTGGTAACCTTGAAGGTGTCACTGGTCTTAATTGAGTATCCATTGATAACAATTGGAAATTTGGCCATGGTGATTTCTCCTCTTCACATGTCACCTTTTCATCACTGGTCAACGAATCTGCGAAAGCAATATCGCTGGGGCGGTGACATTCAGAATATTCTGGCTAAAGTTATTTGCTTTGTATACTGTATCCAATAAAACTGTTTTTGCAAGCGTGAAAGTGTGCTGACCATCCAGCAGCGCGCAATTAGGCCAATGAGGTAACTAGAAATGACCATTCCTGACCCGTACTGGTGGGAAGAATTTACAGCCTTTGAAAATCAGCGCACTGAAATTCCAAGTGAATGCGAGGTAGTGGTGGTGGGGGCCGGGTTGACCGGCTGTTCGGCGGCTCTCACTTTGGCAAAGGCCGGTGTCAAGGTTGCGGTACTGGAAGCACAACGCCCGGGCTTTGGCGCGAGCACAAGAAATGGTGGCATGATTGGTGGTGGCTATCGTTTGTCGCTGGAGCAGATGTGTAAGAAATACGGAGCTGACAGTGCCCATGCACTGCTCCGTGAAGCACATATTGATTCACTTGAATTTGCCAATGCACGGATCGCAGACGAGGCGATAGACTGCGATTATCATACCTACGGCCGTTATCGCGGCATGTGGAACAGCAAGGAATATGACACCACTGCACGTTCGCTTGATCAGCTTCGCAAACTCGTTCCGGTTAAGGTAGAGATGGTTCCAAAGAAACGTCAGCGGAGGGAAATTGGGACAGATTTCTATAGTGGCGGTATGTTGTTAAATGATCATGGCGGATTGCATCCGGCAAAATATCTCAATGGAATGCTGACTGCCGCTGACCGCGCCGGTGCTGAAATATTTGGACAAATGCCGGTCTTGAATGTGTCCGCCGATGGATCCGGGTTCAAGGTTTTCACCGACAAAGGTGTGATCCGGGCAGGAGCCGTATTAATGGCGACCAACGGCTACACAACAAAGAATTTTGCCGCCTTGAAACGCCGCATCATCCCGGTTTCCAGCTTTATTATTGCGACAGAGGAATTGCCAGTAGAAACCATTGAGGCGATCATGCCGGGTCGACGCATGTTGGTGGAGACCAGATATCGCCACTGTTATATGAGGCTTTCGCCGGACGGAAAGCGATTTATCATCGGTGGTCGTGCGGCACTTTCGAAAATACCGCAATCGAAAGCAACATCGGTCATGCGCAAATTAATGTGCGAGATTTTCCCCCAGTTGAAATCTGCTGCCATCAGCCATTCCTGGACAGGCCAGACCGGCTTCACATTCTCATTCATGCCACATACAGGAGAAATTAATGGTGTGTGGCATGCCATGGGCTACTCCGGCAGCGGTAACGCCATGGCGCCCTATCTGGGTCACAAGGCAGCATTGCTGATGATGGGTGATGCGAAGGGTGAAACGGCATTCACCAGGACTGCCCTTGAAACAAAACCATGGTATCGAAGCGGCCCTTGGTTCCTGCCCTTTGCCCATGCACTGTTTCGTATCACCGATATGCGGGAGGACAGGAGCAGGGGAAGGTAGGATATATAGCTAAACGACCCAAGTCAGATTCCGCATTTTTTATTCTTTCGCTCACGGCCATTTTGGGCGCTGCCCGGGCCTCCGCCGGGGCGGCGCATCAGCGCCGGTCGCTGTGCGCTCCTGATGAGCCTTGATCACTTCAAAGTAATCATGCTCTACCAACTGCAACAAAGATCAACCTATACCATCGTCATCCGCCGACTTGATCGGCAGATCTTGAGCAGAACAAGCGGGACTTGTGGCTCAAGGTTGGCCGGTCAAGCCGGCTAACGACGCTCGGTTTTTTGGTGGCTCAAGATCAACTGCGTCTGGTATGAGTTGATAGCCGTTTTGACCAAGGCCGCTCAAAAATTCGTCAAATAGCGGTCTAGTTCAACCTGCGTTACCTGGTTGGCAAAGAATTCCAGTTCGCGCTCACCCTGTTGTATCAGGATGGTCAGCGTGTCCTTGCCGATGACATTTTCCATGAACCTGGAATTTTTCGCCAGATCAACCGCGGCACCCAGATCAGCAGGCAGCATCTCATCCGCACTACCCTCATAAGCATTACCGGTTGTCTCAACTGACGGCGACAGCCCCTGTTCGATCCCGTCAAGCCCGGCAGCGATTTCGCAGGCCATCAGGTTATAAGGATTACAGTCAGCCGATCCATCGCGTTTTTCAACCCGAACTGCACTGTCGCTGCCCTCTATGATGCGAATGCCAACCGTTCGATTATCGACACCCCAAGAATTATTGGTCGGACTGAAGGCATATGGCACCCGGCGGCGATAGGCGTTTGGCGTGGTTGCTCCGGCAAGCGACATTTCTACCATGCGTTGCTGGATGCCCGCCACATAGTTCTTGCCGGTCTTCGAGAGTTTGCCATTATCGGCAAAGACGTTCTTGCCATCTTTCCACAGCGAATGATGCAGGTGAAATCCATTGCCGGATTCTTCTAAAAATGGTTTAGCCATGAAAGTTGCGATATAGCCGTGCGATCCGGCAATCTCTTTGACCAGGCCGCGAAAGGCAATAACCCGGTCGGCAGCCTGCATCGCTTCACAGTAGCGAATATTGACCTCGACCTGTCCGGCGGCATATTCAGGATTGGATTGCTCAATCGGTATGCCAACCTCGTTAAGATGGCGCCGGATTGGTCCAAGCACATGTTCAAGTTCGGCAGACCTTGTCAGCGAATAAACACCGATGCCCTGATCGCGCGGTTTCAAGGTGTCTTTGTCAAGCAGATAGAATTCAAGTTCAGCGCCAATTTGCACCTCGTAGCCCATCTTGCTGGCCCGATCGAGAACTCTGACCAGACCATTGCGTGGATCTATCGGTACCGGTTTATGGTCCATTCCCTCAAGCCGGCCAAAGCAGAAGGCCACCCCTTCTTCCCAGGGCGATTGATAGGCCGGGCCATTGGGAAAGATGTGCATATCGGGATAACCATTATCGAAATTCACATAAGGCGTGTCCCAGACATCGCAGGTCATATCGATGGCAAGCGTTGCCATCGATAATGCCATGCCGTTTTTACAAATGTTGGGCCAGTGGCTCGCCGGTACACGTTTACCCCGCAATATGCCGTTCATGTCTCCGATTCCCAGAGCGATGGTATGCGTACCCTCAGGCAGTTTCGTAAAATCCGCGCTCATCAAAATCCTCCCAAATCAGACTAGCGATATTGATACTTCATCTCACTCTACCATGTAAACGGCCGATCGATGCCGGCAAGCTTGACGCCGGTAAAGGCCGAAGCGTCGGTAGAAAGAGCACGTAAATCTTCCATCTCAAGGTTGTGTACTGACGACTTCCCACAAGCCTTGGCCAACAGGGTGATTTCCATTGTCATGGCGGTCAGATATCTTGCCACCCGTTCGGAAGCTGCCGGAACATCTATGCGTTCTTCCAGCTCCGGCTCTTGCGTGGTTATACCCACCGGACACAATCCGGTGTGGCAGTGGTGACATTTTCCCGGTTCCGTGCCAAGGGCAGCATACTCGTCAAAGTAACGAGGTGAATTGCAGCCAAGGGCGATCAGCGAACCGGTTCCCACCATCACCGCATCAGCGCCCAATGCCAAACATTTAGCCGCATCTGTACCGGAGCGGATACCGCCCGCTGCAACCAGCGATACCTTGCCCGACATGCCGCATTCATCCAACGCCTCACGCGCTGCGCGTATGGCGGTCATGGTTGGGATACCGGTGTGATTGAGCAACAATTCCGGAGAGGCGCCAGTGCCGCCTTCGGCGCCATCGACCACGACAACATCGACACCGGCTTTTGCCGCAATCGCCACATCAAAACGCGGGCGGGTCGCACCCATTTTAAGGAATATCGGCACCTGATAGTCGGTTGCCTCGCGCAGTTCTTCAATCTTGATCTGCATATCGTCGGCGCCAAGGAAATCAGGATGTCTGACGGTCGATCGCTGATCAACACCGGAAGGTAGCGAGCGCATGCCAGCTACTCGTTGTGAAACTTTCATGCCCAGTAACAGTCCGCCGGTACCAGGCTTGGCGCCCTGACCAACCACCAGTTCAATCGCATCGGCCATACGCAAATGAGACAGATCGAGCATGTAGCGCGACGGGGTCATTTGGTAGACAAGAGTCTTTGAAGCTCGGCGCTCGTCTTCCAGCATGCCACCTTCGCCAGTACACGTCATCGAACCGACTTTCGAAGCGCCATAGCCCAGCGCTGCCTTGGCATTTGCTGATAATGCACCAAACGACATTGACGCAATATAGATTGGGATATCCAGCTCCAGCGGTTTTTCCACCAGCCCGGTTCCACCACCCAGAATTGTTTTGGTATCACAACTTTCACGGTATCCTTCCAGCGGCAATCTGGTCATAGTTGCCGGCACAAAGGTCAAGTCATCAAACGTTGGCAGTCGGTGATTGAAGCTGTTAAATCCGCGTATCTGATAGCGCCCGAGGCGAGACAGGGCATGAATTTCCGAAATGGATTCAGGTGTCCAACTGACGGATTCGCCACGCGCATAGGACCTGGGCACACCGACCGGGCGATCTTCCAGCCCGCCATCTTTCATGGCCACCGCATCTTCTGATGGCATCTCGAATGGATACTCGTATGGTTTTTTTATATCATCAGCCATGCGCCAGCGTCCCTACTTTCAAAATGCCACAAACGTTGTGCGGATACGATTTTTTGCCATTGACGTGTGTTGTCACCTAAGCCCAATCCGTTGAGAAGATTTTCAACGCTGACGACTTCCTGCTCGCTGGGTTCGACAATTTTTGAATCTACCCCAAGCGATTCAATCGGTCCTGCAACCCAGACTTCACCGCCCCAAAGACTGTCGGCACAGGCACCACCTGCGCCGGAGAGCGCGATAATGCGTCCGGCATGGGCCATGAAACCGGACATGTACCCGATCTTGCCTTCAACCACGATATCGCCGCCTTTCATTGCCACCCCGCAACGCGGTCCTGCATCACCTTTAACATGAATGAGGCCGCCACGCATGGATGCACCGAGCGACATGCCCGCATAGCCGTTCACAAGTATTTCCCCGCTCGACATCGCTTCGCCGCATGACCATCCGACATTGCGCTCAACTTTTATGTGAGCTCCGTCGTTCAGCCCGCCGCAATAGTAGCCGACACTGCCCTCAAAACGAACCTTGGCTCCTGCCGGCAGCCCGACGCCAAGATTGTGTCGGGATCCGGTCTGTTGGACGATGATCTCATTGCCTTTTGCGAGCAGGGCCTTGATCTCCTTGTTGACCTCCCGGATAGGGCGATCCTTAACAGTAACGATTGCCTGGCTCATGCCGCTTTCCCCAATGGCCCGATGTCCCAGGTTTTGGTCATGCTTGGGCCGTCATAATTGTCGACTGCCTCCTCGCCAAGATAGATACTCCGAACCGCCTGTTCTTCGGTGGCGACAGCCATCTGACCTTCTTTTTCAATCACCACCAGCGGTTTGATAGCCCAGCGGTCCTTGGCAAATCCCATGTCGTGGATATCTGCTATCAAGAACGTGAATACGCCATCTATATTGGAGATTGATTTCTTCAACGCCTGGGCCTGGCTCATACCTTGCGACATCTGATCAGATATCCACACGGCCAGCAATTCGCTGTCATTGTAGGTCATGAAGCGATAGCCCTTTCGTTCCAGCCGATCACGCCAGGTATAATAGTCAGTGATCTGCCCATTGTGGACAATGGCGACATCGGGAAACGGGCGAGCCCAAAACGGATGGCTGGCGGTAGGCGAAACGCTCGATTCTGTGGCCAGACGAGCATGACCAAGACCATGGGTTCCGATAAAATCACGTATCGGGTGTTTGTCTGCAACTTCGGTTGCACCGCCCAAATCCTTGAGGATCTCAAGCGAGCGGCCGACCGATTGAATTTCGAAGTTTTCACACAGCGTATCGGCCGATGCGGCCCACCGGTTGAAATTGACCGGGTCTTTGATCACCATTCGTACGGATACATGACTGGTCCCGGCTTCATCCCAGGTGGGATCTGAAACAAAATCAGATCCATTGTCAGTCAAAATGTCTTTAAAACTCTGCAAATCTTCCGAAAGACGATCGCGATCATTGCCCATGGCGCGAACAATATACCCGGTTTCCAGTGGCTCTCCATAAAGCGCAAATCCGGTCGAATCGGCGCCGCGATGGCGTTGTGCTTCCATCAGTTTCACCAAATCATCACCAACTCTACCTGGTGACGTCAAAATTCGACCGGCAATTCCGCACATCGGTTAAATCCTTTTGTATACAGTATACAATATACAGTTTGAACTTATCGTCACATCGCATGAAACTCAAGCGAAACTTTTTATTTCTTGCCGACTCCCGTTACCGCATTGGTTCAGGGTTTGTCGAAATGATGCCGTTGGGGCGATATACCAAAAACATGATCAACAGCATCAACACCACAGCATCCCTGAACACAACCAGATTGTCCGGCAGAATAAACAACAAGGTTGCCTCCAGGGCACCGAGCATGAAGCCGCCATAGAGCGCGCCTTTCGGGTTGGAGAGCCCACCAATTATGGCTGCGATAAGCGCTTTGATCATTGGCGTCAGACCGAGGGCAGGAAAGACCGCACCGCGTTGAGAGATCCACAACAGAGCTGCAATACCGGCAAGCGCACCTGACAAAAAGAAGGCCAAGGCAATTACCCGGTTAGCCTGTATACCCATTATTCGTGCCACGTCAAAATCTGCAGCTGATGCGCGAAGCGATATTCCAAGCCGCGAACGGGCGAGGAATAAACGCAGTAATATCAGCGAGCTAAATGCCACGATCACGGTGAAAATCTGGGCGCGAGAAACAAAAACCTCGCCAATGGTGATATAGCCTGACAGGAGTTCCGGAATCGGGATCGGTTTTGAGCGCGGGCTGATACCAATCTGAAAAATGACATGCAGCGCACCCGATATGGCAAAGGATGTAATCAACAATGTCATCGGGCTTCGGCCGCGTAACGGTCGAAAAGCTACCCGCTCCATCGCAACGGCACACATTCCAGCAAAGAAGATAGCAATCAATACCGCCAGCCAGAACGGAATACCCCAGCCAATCTGGAACAACAAAGCATAGCCAAAAAGGGTCATCAGGTCGCCATGGGCAAAGTTTAAGAAACCCAATTGCCCGAATACGACCACCAAGCCCAGCGCCAACAGGGCATAAATGCTGCCAAGGTTCAAGACTGCTATCAAAAACTGGAAAAATTCAGCCATGTTCTTCTCATTTATCCACCGGCTCCCAGATAATTATCGTGAATGTTTTGATCGTTTGCCAACTCATTCGCCGGCCCGGACTGAACGATTTTTCCTAACTCCATCACGTAGGCGCGATCGGCAATTGCGAGGCTTTTCTTGATGTTCTGCTCAACCAGTAAAATGGTTACTCCCGCGGCTCTCAGCCCGGAAATTATCTCAAACACCTTGGTTACGATTTTTGGTGCAAGACCCAGTGAAGGCTCATCCAGTATTAAGCAGGTCGGATTGACCATAAGCGCCCGTGCGATGGCCAGCATCTGCTGTTCACCACCGGAAAGGGTGCCTGCCTCCTGTTCCCGGCGTTCGCGCAGCAGCGGGAATTGCTCCAATACGGCGTCAAGACGCGTTTCAAACTGTGAACGTGTCAGCGTGCAACCACCGGCCCGCAGATTATCAATCACCGAAAGCGGCTTGAAAACCCGGCGACCTTCCGGCGAAAATGACAGACCCAGTCCAGCGCGACTTTCAACCGCAATATCTGTCAGCGGAACATCTTTCAGCCGCACAGTGCCATTTTGGATGGGAACCAAACCCATGACCGCATTCAAGGTCGTGGTTTTTCCTGCCCCGTTGGCGCCGATTATGGTGACGATCTCGCCTTTTTGAACATCAAAGGAAACACCTTTTACTGCTGCCACCGGTCCATAGGAAACACACAAGTTGGAAACAAAGAGCATCAATCGGTTCGCCAGATAGGGTCTATTAAATTACGAGCCACCGGCAATCAAAAGCACCGGTGGTCTGTTTTCGGATTGGTTACATCTTGGCGTCGGGAATTTCGGTGACATCAAGTTTGATCGACGTGATGTGTTTGCCTTCACCACCCTCGATTTTCATGATGTGTACCGGAAGATTGGGGGCTTTGCCGACACCTTTAAATGTCGCAGAACCAATTTCGGTCTCGACATTTTCCAGTTGACCAAACGCATCGCGCAAAGCTGCCGGTTCTATGGTTCCGGCTGCTTTGGCAGCAGCTGTAACCATGCGCATGGCAGAATATCCAACCATTGCCGGATAAAAGCTGTCCGCATTACCGAATTCTGCTTCATATGCTTTGACGAAGTCGGCAGCGCTTGTGCTTGTTCCCGGCGCGGCCATGGTGACATAGTGAACACCTTCAACGACCTTACCAAGACCCTTTACCGATGGCTGGTCCAGCACATCCGGACCGAGATACGTTGAAGTGATTCCCGCGGCGCGAAGCTGGTTTATGAAGATCGGAAAGTCATTATCAAACGGCATTGCCATGATAACATCTGGCTGTTGGGGTAGCTTCTTAATATCGGCAACGACCTTGGAGAACTCCTGCTGGTCGTAGGTGAATGTTGATTGACCAATCACCTTGCCTCCAAGCTCTTCAAATTTGTCTTTGAAATACAAAGGCAAAAATTCGGTGTAGGGATCAAAGTCGGACGTCACGATATAGGCGGTCTTGGCGTTCAGATTGTCGACTGCAAACTTCCCGTAGACAGTTCCCATATGGGCATCCGACATCATGACCAGATAACTGCCGCCACCAGCGCGTGCTGGAATGGTAGGCTGGGATGCGATGGTATGCATGATCAACAGGTTTTCCTTTTTGACCATAGTCCCGGCGGCAATCGCGCTCGGCGAAATCGCACTGGAGATGAACATGTTCATTTTCTCAGATTTCAACAGCCCGGCAATTGCGATTGCAGTTTTCTGCGGATCAGAGGCGTCATCCCGCTCAACCAGTTTGATCGGGTATTTTCCGTTCAGTCCGCCCTGTTTGTTGGCTTGCTTGATATACATGGTGACGCCCTGCATAAACGGCGCGTCATAGGCGGCCATGAAGCCCGTGCGCGCGCTTACGGCGCCGATAACAAAGTCTTCAGCGTGAGCAGCGCCGACCCAGGCTCCAGCCAAAGTTGAAGCAGCAATTGTTGCTGCGGCTAAGGTTCTGCGGTTCATTTTCTCTCTCCCGGTTTAGTGAAATTTATGGTTCGGTTAGTTCTCTTCCCCCTCTTCTCCCACATAGGCTTCAATCACATCAGCATTGATGCTGATTTCCTTCGGCAGTCCGTCGGCGATCATCTCGCCCTTGTTGAGCACGTAAATCCGGTCGCATAGTTGCATGACCATTTTCAAATCGTGCTCGACGAGCAAAACACCGACGCCGAATTCCTGAACGATCCGTTCAAGCAGGGCCTTCAGTTCTTCCGTTTCCGAAGAGTTCATTCCTGCAGCTGGTTCATCCAGCAATACAAAATCGGGTTCCAGCGCCAAAGCACGGGCAATCTCAAGGCGTCGCTGGTCGCCATATGCAAGATTACTGGCCAATGTGGTGGCCTTGTCCCCCAGGTTGAGCATGGTCAGCCAGCCAAATGCACATTCCTGAGCCGCTTTGCGGCCAAGCCGTGGCGACCTTACCGTGACCGCGCAAATAACATTCTCAAGCACCGTAAGAGAGGTAAACAGACGGATATTTTGATAGGTTCGACCAAGCCCGTTGCGCGCCAGACGCACCGCGCTCCACAATGTGGCATCCTTGTTGGCAAGGGCGATGGTGCCGGATGATGCAAACAGATTACCGGTCAGAATATTGATAAGTGTTGTTTTGCCCGCACCATTCGGCCCGATCAATCCGACAATTTCACCAGCCTCCACACACAGGCTGACATTTGAAAGAGCGCTCAGTCCGCCAAAGGTTTTTGACAGGTTCGATGTTTCAAGAATTCGCTCGTCATTGACCCGGTAAGTGGGCAACACCACTTTGCCTTGATGCAGAGCATCCCCTTTTTCTCTCCTCAACATTAAGGTTGCCAGTTCGCGATAACCCAACACCCCTTCTGGTCGCAAATAAAGAACAATGAGAATGAGAATTGAAAATGAAATTGCGGTCAAGCCAAAGACCAGTGGAAACTCGAAACCGAATATCGTTTCCGTTCCTGCGAAACTGCCAAGATATTCTTCGGTTTTTCGAAAAACCTCTTCTGCAAAGGTGATTACAATGGCCCCGATCACGCAACCGCTAATTGAGCGATAGCCGCCCAGAATAATCATCACGACCAATGCAAATGTTTTTTCCAGATAAAATCCATTTGGAGAAATCACCCCGACAACATGAGCGTACAATCCGCCCGCCAAACCGACCAGACCGGCGCTGGCGGTCCAGAAGATGAAGATATTGATCTGTGGGTTAATACCGATCGATCTGGAAGCTTGCTCTTCATCACGCGTCGCCTCAAGGTGACGGGCGGCGGCGGTACTCTTCAAATAAAAGGCCGCGGCCAGGGCCAGTAACAAAGAACCGATCACCACTGACCAGGTCGCTTGCTCTGTCGGGATGCCATAGAGCGATTGTTTGCCGTTGGTTAGAAGTTTTGCACCGGTAAAAACCAGATAGGCAATGATTACTAGGCCGAAGCTGGCAATCACAGCCGAAGTTTCCCTCAACCGCATCATTACCAGTCCGGACAAGGCGCCAATTACCAGGCAAACCGCAATGCCCACTGGCAGCGCCAATGGCAATGGCCATTCCGCTTGGACGATGAAATCCGGCATTTCAGCCAGAAGGAACGATTTTAACGAAGGAGGTAATGTTAGCCACGTTGTGACGTAGGCACCGACACCAAAGAATGCCACATGCCCCAAAGACAGGATTCCACTTGTGCCGGAAAACAGCCCCAGCCCAACGGCTGCGATGATGTTAATGCAGCCGAGCAGGATCAACTCTCGTCCGGCAATATCTGCAAACACAGCAAGTGCAACAACAATGCAGATTAATGGAAATATCGTTGCAAACGATAGCAGGCTTTCCCGCGTACGCTGATCGTAAGGCGCTGTTTTCAACCTACTAATGCCACGCCGTCCGGTCATAGCGCCCGAAACAAGAAATTCCTGTTGCTCACTCATCACAATCTGATGACACCAAGGCAGCAGCCCCTACGAGCAGACCGACTAGCGGAAAACCAGCTTCAGCGGCATCACAATTCCTCCCAATTGTCCCACAATGTTTTTTTGTATACTGTATTCAATTTCAAACTAACATTCTTTAACCCTGTCGGCAATTGAAAAAATTCAACAGGTTTCAATCAGATGACTGCTTCATGGAAAACCAGAAAGTGGCGGTGCTCATCGGCCGGTTTTGTCCAAGTCTAGCATGTGGACCTTGGATTGTTATCGTTTTGGAACTGCGTGGCCCGATTTTATTGACGATTTCAATCAACAAAAATACGATCTCAAGCACCGTTAACCATGTGTTCAATTTGATGAAAAACGGGGGGCTAGGTGAAGTTAATCTTGCCCTTCTTGGAGTGAATAATGGCGTCGACTTCTATCTCAACCATCATCCCCGGCGTCGTTAGACCGGCCTGAACGCCAGTCAGAACCGGTTCAATTCCCTTGAAGATTTCACCATGTCTGCGAATAAAACCACCCGCATCGCGCATGTCGGAAACAAAGGCGCGTGTTCTCACGATGTGGCGCATCTTGGCGTCCACGGTCTTTAAAGCATCTTCTATCTTATTGAAAATAAACACAGTTTGTTCATATGTGTCATATGGAGCATAGACCTTGCCATCTGGCTGCATGGATGTTAATCCAGCCACAAACACAAACGGGCCAACTCTTTTTACGCGACAATAGGAGCCAGCCTTTTCAAACCGACCGCTACCAGATACAGATACTAAAACCATGTATCCTGTATACGGTCTTTATGCCGTGAAGCAAATAACAATGTTCAAAAAAGCCCCTCAAGAACGCCCCAGACTGGCGGCAGATGTCTATAATCAACTGTTGTCGGCAATTGTGAACGGGCAAATCGAGCCTGGCGAGAGGCTGATTCAGGAGAAAATCGCATCCCAGATAAATATCAGCCGTACACCGGTACGTGAGGCGCTATTGCGTCTGGAGCAGGAGGGTATCCTCGAACAAACCGGTCGCACGGGTTTTGTTATCCGCAATATTTCAGATGAAGAAATCCGCGCTTTGTACGGTGCGCGAGAGGCGGTCGAGGGATATGCCGCTTATATGATCGCCGTTGAGAAATCGCAACACCAGCTTGCTACCATAGGGCGGGCGGTTGCAGCTGAACAGCAATTGTCCGAACGCGATTTGGAAAAGGAGTTCAAGATCAACCGCACTATTCACCGGACAATTGTTGAACAATGCGGCAATCGCGTATTGCTCGAGATGTTTGACCGATTGTGGGGTCGCGGTATCTCGCTGTGGCTGTTTGCGGCAACGCGAACGAGCAAAGCACCTCCCAGACCCGATGTGCATTTGAAGTTGCTGGAAACTCTAAAAACCGGAACGCCGGAAGAAGCTCAAAAAGAAATGATCGTTCATATCCGCGATGGACTTGAACTGCATTTGTCGCGTGACTGACCTTTCGTTCAAATATATGGACCATTTGAGGTTGTAATAATCCACTTTTACACCTGAACTCAAACAGAATTTTGGTCTGGTGTACCGTCAGCGGCTTGTGTAATCGGCATGATTTTGAGATCAATTTTCTTGCAGAAATGCCGAGAGTTTTGATTTCTGTTTCTCGCTGAGATTAATGCCGAGCTTTGTCCTTCTAAATAAAATATCTTCTGCGCTATACGCCCATTCGTTGGTGACCAGATATTCGACTTCCTTTTGATAAAGATCTGCGCCAAAATGCTCACCCAGATGTTCTTTTCTAGATACGCCATCCAACAAATTTCCCGATAATGTTCCGTAGGTTTTGCTCAACCGTGACAAATATTTGCTGTCTAGAAACGGAAATCTGTCTTCGAGTTGCCGAACTTCGGTTTCAACACTGCCAACGGGAAAATCTCCTCCCGGAAGACAGCTGTCTCTTGTCCATGGCGCACCCTTTTCACCTATTTGGCTACCAATTTCAGCCAGCACTGCCTCTGCCAGTTTCCGATAGGTAGTGATTTTTCCACCAAAAATGTTGATCAGCGCCCGCAACTCCGGTTTGTCCTCCTTTTTTATCACATAGTCCCGGGTTGCTTCTTGAGCAGCCGAGGCACCGTCATCATAAAGTGGACGCACGCCTGAAAAACTCCAGACAATATCATCTGTGGAGACTGGTTCGGCAAAGTAGTCGCTTGCGGCGTGGCAGAGATATTCGGTTTCTTCAGCCGTGATCTGCGGCACTTTCTCAATTTTTCCGTGTTCAGCGTCGGTTGTGCCTATCAGTGTGTAGGCGTCCTGATAGGGAATCGCAAAAACTACCCGGTCATCAGAGTTTTGAAATATGTAGCATTTTTCGTGTTCAAACTTCCGCTTGATTACAATGTGACTGCCACGGATCAAGCGTACGTTTTTGGCACTGTTTTGACCAAACACATTGCGAAGCACATCATCTACCCACGGACCAGCGGCGTTAACGATCAAACCAGCGGTAAACTGCATCTCTTTGCCGGTCCGGGTATTTTGGCAAACCACCTGCCATGCATCGTCCACCTTGGTTGCAGATAGCACTTTTGTGCGTGTCAGAATGTCGGCGCCCCGTTTTCTTGCGTCCAAGGCGTTGAGCACAACCAGGCGTGAATCGTCGACCCAGCAATCGGAATATTCGAAGGCTGCTTGAAATTCAGATTTGAGCGGTTTGCCAGTTTCATCGTGCTTTAAATCCACCATCGTTGAGGCAGGAAGTAGTTTGCGCCCGCCCAAATTATCGTAAAGAAAAAGGCCAATCCGCAACAGCCATCTCGGCCTCAACCCCTTGTGATGGGGCAATATAAATCGCAACGGTTTGACAATATGCGGCGCCATCTTCCAGATGACCTCACGTTCCATCAAGGCTTCGCGCACCAGGCGGAATTCATAATATTGCAAATAACGCAAACCGCCATGGACAAGCTTAGTGGAAGCCGAAGAAGTTCCACCGCCCAGATCGCCGGCTTCACAAAGGCACACAGAATATCCACGTCCAACCGCGTCACGTGCGATACCGCAGCCGTTAATGCCGCCTCCGATTATCAAAATGTCGCAAGCACTTTGTGACATCGGCCCTAGCTCTGCCCGTCGTTCGCCGGTTCGCCGATGGGTAGCAGGGTGACATTGCTGTCGGGCGATCCTGTAATTTCCAGTTGAACAGCGGATTGTTCGCAAATATCGACAATCTCTGGTGGTGGTGTTTGATCCGTAATAAATATATCGATGTCCGACAAGTGACCAATCTGGACCGGAGCCCGGCGTTCGAATTTCATATTATCGGCAACAAGGATGGACTTTCGCGCCTGCTTAAGAATAGCTTTGGCAACTCGAACTTCACGGTAATCAAAATCGAGCAGGCAACCCTCG
Organism: Rhizobiaceae bacterium; assembly: GCA_965248135.1. GTDB lineage: Bacteria > Pseudomonadota > Alphaproteobacteria > Rhizobiales > Rhizobiaceae > SZUA-100. The sequence continues at coordinate 233,677 of CBDFIN010000011.1, forward strand.
CTGTCAACCGCCGACACACCAACAATGGCGATATCAACCTTGAACTGATTAATGACATCAACGGCTGCGGCACCAACAATACCAAGATCGGTTTTCCGCACCACACCACCTGTTATAACCAGTTCGATTTCGGGCGCACCCGACAGGATGTGGGCAACGTTCAAATTGTTGGTTACCACCATTAGTCCCTGATGACCTTTCAAGGCTTCGGCAACAAGTTCTACCGTTGTCCCGATATTCATGATCAATGACGAATCGTTCGGCACCAGGCTAGCCGCTCTACTGGCAATACTTGATTTGGCATCGCTTGCGATACTGCGCCTGGATAGATAGGCAAAATTGGATGTGGAAGATGGATAAACCGCGCCACCATGAACCCGGTGCAATACCTCAAGATCACATAACTCGTTCAAGTCCTTGCGAATTGTTTGGGGTGTCACATCGAATTTAGCCGCCAGACCTTCAACGTCTACGCGCCCTAAGGTGCGGGCAATATCCAAAATATCGGCCTGTCGTGGGGGCAAGGGAGTCATATTCATACTTTCTATTTTTTTCAATTATGTACAAAAAAAGCAAAAATATGCAACATACTAAATTATTGACTTTCACATTTTTTCGTAATTTACTGTGGTTGTATATATTGGATGGCCTGAGCCTGAGTTCTGGCCGGATTTTTTCCTGGGAGGAAAATCTAATGAGAAAACTGTTATTGTCGTCTGTAGCGGCTTTTACGTTAATTGCTGCCGCTCCGCTAGCATTCGCCGGAATGGACGAAGCAACAAAATGGGTGAATGACGAATTTCAACCTTCTGTATTGTCGAAGGACGATCAGATGAAAGAGATGGAATGGTTTGTAAACGCTTCAAAACCGTATTCGAGTTTGGAAGTGAACGTATTGTCGGAGGGAATTCCGACACATGGATATGAGTCCAAAACCCTGACTAAAGCGTTTGAGGAAATTACCGGCATTAAGGTCAATCACCAAATTCTGGGTGAGGGCGAAGTTGTGCAGGCCGTACAAACGCAAATGCAGACCGGTCGAAACCTTTATGATGCCTATGTCAACGATTCCGACTTGATTGGCACCCACTCAAGGCTTCAACTGGCTCGGAATCTGACCAAATGGATGGCCGGTGAAGGTAAAGACGTGACTTTGCCAACACTTGATCTTGCAGATTTTATGGGCATTCAATTCACCACCGGGCCAGATGGCGATCTTTATCAACTGCCAGATCAACAATTTGCAAACCTGTACTGGTTCCGCAAAGACTGGTTTGACAATAAAGACCTGCAGGCCAAATTCAAAGCCAAATATGGATATGACCTTGGCGTTCCGGTCAACTGGTCAGCGTATGAGGATATTGCCGAGTTCTTCTCAATTGATGTCAAGGAAATTGACGGCAAGCGTATCTATGGCCATATGGATTACGGCAAGCGTGCACCTGACCTTGGTTGGCGCATGACAGACGCATGGCTGTCCATGGCCGGCGCCGGTAGCCCTGGCGAACCAAACGGTGTTCCAATCGACGAATGGGGCATTCGGATGGAAGCGGGTTCGTGCAATCCTTCCGGTGCGTCTGTTTCTCGCGGCGGTGGAACCAATGGTCCTGCGGCTGTATATGCCATTCGCAAATGGGATGAGTGGTTGCGTAAATATGCGCCGCCCGCTGCTGCAGACTATGATTTTTATCAGTCATTGCCGGCGCTGTCACAAGGCAATGTGGCCCAGCAGATTTTCTGGTATACAGCCTTTACCGCAGACATGGTGAAGCCGAAGTCGGAAGGCAATAATACCGTCGATGACAATGGTGAACTGCAATGGCGCATGGCACCATCACCGCACGGCCCTTATTGGCAGGACGGCCAAAAGGTCGGCTATCAGGACGTTGGTTCGTGGACCATCATGAAATCCACCCCGACCGATCGTGCCAAGGCGGCCTGGCTCTACGCCCAGTTCGTGACCTCCAAAACAGTAGACGTGAAGAAATCACATGTTGGCCTCACATTTACGCGTGATTCCACCGTGCGGCATCAAAGTTTTACTGATCGTGCATCCAAACTCGGCGGGTTGGTTGAATTCTACCGCTCACCCGATCGTGTGCGCTGGTCTCCGACCGGTATCAATGTGCCGGATTATCCCAAACTGGCGCAACTGTGGTGGCAACAAATTGGTGATGTGAACTCCGGCGCCTTCACGCCGCAACAGGCCATGGACCGTCTTGCTGGCGAGATGGATACCATCATGGGCCGGATGCAACGTGCCGATGAAACCAACAAGACTTATGGTGGCTGCGGACCCCGTCTCAACGAGGAAAAAGACCCATCCGAATGGCTCGGCAAAGGCGGCGCGAAAGCGAAACTGGACAATGAAAAACCCCAGGGCCAAACCGTCAATTATGATGAGTTGATCAAGCGTTGGGCTTCCAACTAGGGTTTACCCCGATTGAGAAACCAGTCATGATCCGGGGTAGCGATGCTACCCCGGATTAATTTTGCCATCCTAAGTATCAGCATTTATTCAGCAGGTCAGTTGATGTCCCTTGAATTAAGACAGGTTGCCAAAAGGGTTGATGCCCAAACCCATATTTATCCGGTTGATCTGGTTTTGGAGCCCGGTTCGTTCAACATTTTGCTTGGAACGACGCTTGCAGGGAAAACGACACTTATGCAGTTGATGGCTGGCCTGGAACAGCCGACATCCGGTGAAATATGGTTCAACGGCAAAAATGTCGCCGGTGTAAGCGTGCAAAAACGCAACGTGTCTTTGGTTCACCAGCAGTTTATAAACTATCCGATGATGAGTGTTTTTGAAAACATTGCATCGCCGCTCAAAGTCAACCGGACACCGGCTAGTGAAATTCGCAAACGGGTCGGCGAAATGGCCGAGCTGCTGCACATATCTGCCATGCTTGACCGGCGGCCATCAGAGCTTTCTGGAGGCCAACAACAGCGCACCGCGATGGCTCGAGCCCTGGTCAAGAAATCAGACCTGATCCTGTTTGATGAGCCATTGGCCAATCTGGATTTCAAATTGCGAGAGGAATTGCGCGATGAATTGCCCAAATTATTTGCCGAACGCGAATGTGTCGTGGTCTATGCCACCACAGAACCAACCGAAGCTCTGTTGCTTAGCGGTCACACAGCCGCGATGATTGAAGGGAGGGTCGTGCAGTTCGGGCCAACCGGTGAAATATATCACAAGCCAACCCTGCTGGAGACTGCAAGAGTATTTTCCGAGCCGCCAATAAATGTTGTTGAAGTCACCAAGCATAGAGATCGCTTCAACATTAGTGAGACTGTGCACTGGATATCCGGCGACAAGGACAGGAATTTGCCGGATGGGCGATATACTTTTGCCATTCGCCCGCATCATGTTACCCCGATCAGCCCGGGTAAAAATGCGGTTGAAATTAGTGGCCGGGTGGAAGTCGCTGAATTGAGCGGTTCGGAAAGTGTCATACACTTTGAGGCATTTGGCCAAAGCTGGGTGTCCCAGTCCCATGGTGTGCATCCCTATGCCAGCGGCGAAACTGCGCAACTGTTTGTCGATGTATCGCAAGCGTTCTATTTCGATGCGGATGGCCAGTTGGCCGGTTCAGAACAGAAAGGCAAATAAATTGGCCAAGATAAACCTCGCAGATCTTAGGCATTCATACATGCCTGATCCAGCCACTTCCGATGATTGGGCTTTAAAACAGCTTGAAATTGAATGGGATGATGGTGGGGCTTATGCGCTTTTGGGCCCATCGGGATGTGGGAAAACCACATTGCTCAATATTATTTCAGGTCTGTTAATACCAAGTCACGGCAGAGTATTGTTTGATGACGTAGATGTGACACCGTTGCAGCCCGCCCACCGCCACATCGCCCAGGTTTTCCAGTTTCCGGTCGTATATGACACGATGACTGTTTTTGACAATCTGGCTTTCCCATTGCGGAACAGGGGTATTGCGGAAGACAAAGTTATCAGCCGGGTCAACACGATTGCTGAAATGATTGACTTGACACCGATGCTCAAAAATCGTGCTTCGGGTCTGACCGCCGATGGCAAACAAAAAATCTCGCTTGGCCGTGGACTGGTGCGCGAAGATGTCAATGCGATCCTGTTTGACGAACCGCTTACGGTCATCGACCCGCACCTTAAATTTCAGTTACGAGCCAAATTGAAGGAACTCCATCAAAGCTTTAACAACACGATGATTTATGTGACCCATGACCAGACTGAAGCGCTGACTTTTGCCGATCAGGTGGTAGTCATGAACATGGGTGAAGTCGTGCAGATCGGCACCCCGGTTGACCTTTTTGAAAAGCCGCAGCACACCTTTGTTGGCCATTTTATCGGTTCACCCGGCATGAATGTGATTCCTTGCGAACTGGACAATGGTTCAGCAGTCATTGGTGGCCAGAAACTTCAAACCGCAAACAACGTGGCCGCGACCTTGGGGCGGGCAGAAATCGGCATTCGTCCGGAGTTTGTCAAGATTGCCGATACCGGCATAGATGCGACCATCGTAAAGCTCTCCGATGCTGGGCGTTTCAATATCGTTCAGGCAGACTGCCACGGTTGCCGGGTGAATTTGCTCGCTGGCAAGGGCGACACAATTCCAGCACAAGACACCAAACTGGCATTTGATCCGGCAAATACACGAATTTATGTCGATGGATGGCTTGGTGGAGACAGGGTGGCAATTTGACCAAACCAGTAAATCAAAAAGCCTGGTTTTTTGTCCTGCCGGTGCTGGTTTTGGTGGCCTTCAATGCCATTGTCCCGCTGATGACCGTCGTCAATTATTCGCTCCAGGAAACCTTTGGTAGCAATGTGTTTTTCTGGTCTGGGCTGATTTGGTTTCAGGAATTACTGGGCAGCCAGAGATTTCATGATTCGCTTGGACGGCAACTGTATTTTACTTTCATGATCCTGGCGATTGAAGTTCCGCTCGGTGTTATCGTTGCATTGGCGATGCCGCGAAAAGGTGTTTGGGTTTCTGTATGTCTGGTCTTTATAGCATTGCCCCTCTTGATCCCGTGGAACGTCGTTGGAGCGATGTGGAACATATTTGCCCTGCCGGATATTGGGCTCCTGGGCAAGACACTCAACAGCATGGGATTCAACTACAATTATACCCGCCAGGCGGGAGCTGCGTGGTTTACGCTGATAACAATGGACGTTTGGCACTGGACCTCGCTTGTGGTGCTTTTGTCCTATGCCGGATTGGTCTCGATACCCGATGCCTATTATCAGGCAGCGCGGATTGATGGTGCCAGTTCATGGGCGATTTTCCGCTACATACAATTGCCGAAAATGAAACGGGTATTAACCATCGCCGTCTTGCTGAGGTTCATGGACTCGTTCAATATTTATACCGAACCTCTCGTTCTTACCGGTGGAGGGCCCGGCAACTCGACGACCCTTTTGTCTATTGATCTGGCAAAAAAAGCATTGGGCGAATTTGACCTCGGGCCTGCAGCCGCCATGTCACTGATTTACTTCCTGGTGATCTTGTTGATGAGCTGGGTCTTCTACACATTAATGATGCGAAACGAGGAACAGTGAGATGAAGCGTTTTAGCTGGTTCATTCCAACGCTCTATATTTTGTTCCTTATGCTGCCAATCTATTGGCTGGTGACGATGTCGTTTAAGACCACCAATGAAATATTGGGCTCATTTACCTTGTTTCCGCAACAGTTCACCCTGGAGAATTACGCCAAAATATTTACCGATCCATCGTGGTATTGGGGGTACATAAATTCCATCATCTACGTTTCCATCAACACTATCATATCTGTGACGGTGGCCTTGCCTGCCGCCTATGCGTTCTCGCGTTACCGGTTTTTGGGCGACAAACACCTGTTCTTCTGGCTGTTGACCAACCGCATGGCGCCGGCAGCGGTGTTTGCACTGCCGTTTTTCCAACTATATTCTGCGGTGGGCCTTTTTGATACCCACTTCGCGGTGGCGCTGGCTCACACACTATTCAATATCCCCTTGTCGGTTTGGATCCTTGAAGGTTTTATGTCAGGCGTGCCACGCCAACTCGATGAAACTGCCTACGTCGACGGTTATTCATTCCCAACCTTTTTCGTCAAAATCTTTATACCGACAATTGCGGCGGGTATTGGTGTTGCGGCGTTTTTCTGCTTCATGTTTTCCTGGGTTGAATTGTTGCTGGCTAAAACACTCACGGCCGTCTATGCCAAGCCCATTGCGGCGATCATGACGCGTACGGCCTCGACATCCGGCTATGAATTGGGTCTGCTGGCAGCGGCGGGAACGCTTACAATCATTCCAGGTGCAATTGTCATTTATTTCGTCAGAAACTACATCGCCAAGGGTTTTGCCCTGGGCAGGGTTTAGGGAGTTACCATGGAGGATGCGGTATTTTTCAGTGCTCAATGGTGGACCCAGCCACTCGGCACCTGGATGGCGTGGACGCGGGTGACAATCGCCTTTTTTCTTTTCATCGTCCTGGCAATAGCAAGTATGGGTATTTGGGAACGCATCACGCCGGGAGGGGCTCCCAGGTATGGGATTTTTGCGCTTGATACAACTCGCGGCGACAGGCTGTTCATTTCGCTGCTTGGTAGCGCATTCATTTTTATTGGATGGTTGTTTTTCTTTGGCACCCCAATCTGGTGGCCACTATTGATCGCATTATGTTGGGGAACCTTCGTCTTCAGGTATGTTTAGCGTTCACCTGACCTGGCCCATGGAAAAACCGCGGGCGAGATGCTTTTTCATGAAAACAATCAGAACCACTCCAGGGATCAAAGTCAAAACCCCGGCAGCGGAAAGCAGCGAGACATTGGCAGCAAAAATTCCGCCCGCCCGGCTCATTACGGCACCAATCGGCTTGGCATGAACCGTTGTCAGTGCGTTGGCGAGCAACAATTCAACCCAGGAAAACATGAAACAGAAAAATGCCGTAACCGCGATGCCTGGTGCAATTTGTGGCACTAAAATGCGGATAAAAAACCTCGGCAGACTATAGCCGTCAACCATAGCCATTTCATCAATCTCGCGTGACACCGACGAGACAAACCCTTCGAGAATCCATATGGCGATGGGCACATTGAAAAAACAATGGGCAAGAGCAACCGCAATATAGGTATCGATCAGATTGAACTGGGAGAATATCTGAACGAAGGGCACCAAAAGGATTGCAGGTGCCATCATACGGAACGCCAGAAACAGAAAAAACAAGGCTCGGTCGCCAAAGAAACGATAGCGTGAAAAGGCATAGGCTGCGGGTACCGCGACAAAAACCGATATTGTAACATTCATCAAAACATAAATACCGGCGTTCACATAACCGAAATACCAACCTGGTTCGCTCAGGATCAATTGATAATTTTCAATCGTCGGATTTCCTGGCCACCAGCTTAATGAGGAAAAAATTTCGCGGTTGGTCTTGAAACTCATCAAGACAAGCCAGTAAATCGGCACCATGAGAAATAGCGTATAAATGGCTGGCGCAAGTGACAGTCTTCGGGTCATTGGTAAATCTCTGCCGTATTGCCTGACTTGCGTGGCACGATGAGAGAAAAGAAAACCCAGGAAACACAAAGGACAATCGCGAAGTAAATCACCGACATGGCGCCACCTTCACCCAGTTCAAACTCAATGGTCGCCGTCTGGACCAAATCGTGCGACAAAAACGTAGTTGAGAGGCCAGGACCACCCTTGGTGATCACATAGGTCTCGATATAGATTATGAAGCTGTCCATGAACCGCAAAAGCACTGCAATAAGCAGAACCAGCCGCAGTTTCGGCAATTGGATGTAGCGAAATATTGCCCAATTGCTGGCTCCATCGATTTTTGCAGCCTGATAATATTCTACAGGAATGGCCCGCAAGCCCGCAAAACACAATAAAACAACCAGACTTGTCCAATGCCAGGTATCCATCAGACCCAGTGTCAGCCAGGCCACCAACGGATTGTTCATATCATAGTTGAAACCAAGCCAGCCGGCACCGGCGCCAAGCAACCCGGCATGTGGCAATGTCAATATCTTCCAGATATAGCCGACCACCAGCGTTGGCGTTAGCAGAGGAATGGCCATCATGACAATGTATATGTTCGACAATAGGCCCTTTGCCGGCAGCCGCAAAGCGATGTAAATTCCAAGTGGAATTTCTACCAGCAGCACCATAGCCGAAAAGCCGAAACTGCGGGCCAGGGTGGCGAAGAAATCCCGGGAGGAAAATACGTATTGATACCAGGCTGAACCGACCCAGAAAAAATGATTGCCGGCAAAGGTATCATGCATGGAATAAAATACGACGAAGGCAAATGGAACCACGCCGCACAAAGCCATCACCACCAGAGCAGGTGTCAAAAATGCGTATGCAGTTTTATTACGAGCCATGACTACCAGGGACTGTGAAATGGACTGTAATTGACGCGCAGGATTTCTTTTCAACAGCACCAATTGTGACCACAAACGCAATAACACAAATATTGACGGATTGCATGATGCTTGCACGCGGCACCTTGGTATAAGCTGGCATACCAATATAGACCCCTATGATTTCGGTTTTGAAAGCACTACGTCCGGCATGATGCGCGGTGAATTGCCGGGTGTGGCTTGCCATCGGTGGTTTTGTGCCGCAACAGATCAACAGGAATATCGGCATATGCTCTGTGCGCCTCGCATGCGGCGTCTTCATGAGATATGCCTATGTCTTTGAGCGCCCGGTGATCAAGTTTGCTGAGTTCCCGCCGCTCCTTATGCACCTGCGCTCTCAACTCAAGCAGAAGGAAATAGTCGACGATTTTGCGCTGCGAATGCCAAAAAAACTGCCCAATACTGCTATTATTCATTGAAGATTGCCCTTTTCCTTGAAGTTGCGATCGAACTCGCTTGACAAATAAATAAGTTCAAGGCGGCCTTGCCTGCAAAGCATCATTTCTCTACCATGCATGAGAAAATCTCATGCTCTCGAGGAAAAATGGCACGCAAACTTCCTTCCATGAATGCGCTTGTTGCCTTCGAGGCGGCAGCGCGCCATGAAAGTTTTACCCGCGCGTCGAAGGAGCTTTGTGTCACCCAGGGCGCGGTTAGCCATCAGGTAAAGGCACTGGAAACCGAACTGGGTTTCCTGCTCTTTAACCGGCGGCCCCAGCGGTTGGTTTTGACCTCTGCGGGCCGTGACTATTTCATCGTCGTTCGCGAGGCGCTGGATCGCATTGCGGTTGGTACCGACAATCTGCTGAAGCGGCAGAATTCCGGGGTTCTAACCGTCAGCACGTCGCCCAATTTTGCCTCCAAATGGCTGGTGCACCGGCTTGGGCGTTTCACCGATTCCTTCCCGCAGATCGACCTCAGGTTGAGTGCCGTCAAACATCACGTGGATTTTGCTCAAGAAGATGTCGACATCGCCGTTAGACATGGCGATGGCTCTGAATCGGGATTGCACATGACCAGACTTTATGCCGAGGAACTGTTTCCCGTGTGCAGCCCAAAGCTGATGGCAGACAAAAACTCGCTCAATGATATTGCTAATCTTTTTCATCACAATCTGTTGCACTTTGAAAATCGCCATGACTGGTCCAGATGGCTGGAGGCCGCCGGCATCGGCAATATCGATCTTTCGCGCGGTCCGATTTTTGATCAGGCCAGCGTGGTGATCGATGCGGCGGTCAGCGGTCAGGGCGTGGCCTTGGCGCGAACCGGCCTTGCCGCCCATGATTTGATATGCGGGCACCTGGTGCGGCCTTCTTCGGTGGCGCTGAAAGTCGACTACGCCTATTGGATTGTCTGCCCCAGAGCCACCGCAAACCTGCCGAAGATTGAACTTTTTCGCCATTGGCTGCTGCACGAGGCGGCCGATGATGCAAGGCGCATGAAGGAGATTGGGGGATAGGGTGAAGATTCATAATTGCGAATGTGGGCGGTTGTTGTTACAGCTGAAAATTGGATAATGTCCATTATGGAGCCTATTTGAAATAGGAATATGTTCTTGTTGAAATTGTATGTACAAACGTGCACACTATATAAATGTAGATTGAAGGTATTGAGTGGGATAGCGGCAATTGGCCTAAGTGTGGGAAACATGGTGTGAGCCAAACCGAAATTGAACACGTTTTGCGAGAGAATAACTTAGTGTTCCCCGATCCTCATCTTGATGAACGGCGCTATTTTACAGCCGGGCAAACGCCGTCAGGCCGACATGTGTTTGTTGTGTTTACGCATCGGGAGCGAGAAGCGGGAATGTTTATACGCCCGATCAGCGAACGATACATGCATAGAAAGGAGGTGGAGAAGTATGAAAAAGCCAAAACCATGGCCGACTTTAAAAACTGATGAAGAGGCCGAAAAGTTTGTAGCTGAAGCTGATCTGTCTGAATATGACTGGGGCGCGATGAAGCCTGTCCGGCATGAATTTGAAGACAAGAGCGCCCGCGTTAATATGCGTCTTTCCGAAAGCCAGTTATCCAAGATTAAAGCAGAAGCTAAAAAACGAGGCGTAAAGTATCAACGTTTCATGCGTGAACTGCTTGACCGAGGAATGCAGACCCTGAGATGATCTGTGAAACAGAATTGACTATTGGACTAAGCCGCTGCGCGGCAGGGGTTATCCAATAGCCTATTCTGTTTAACAAGGCGTGGATTTGAGCGGTTTTTTTAAGTGTCCCCCTACATTATCCTGCCAAATTGGCTTTGGATTTGAAACAGTTATGTTCCAATCTGCTTCATCTGAGTGTTTTTCCTGCCAAGCGGAGATCGGCTTTATCTCACCAAAGCAGAGAGAGGCCATTTTGTGGACGGCATCAAACGCGTCCAAACGATGCGTGCGTACCCTGCTAACCGTTGCGCTCTGCCGTAATTCCAAACCCGTGCTGCCAGGCAAATTGAATTTAAAAATCCGGTGGTCGTATTCAAGTTTCGGAAAAAAAACCGCAAGCGCACCGTCGGTCGAGTTGCGTGGCCGCGCCCTCTTGACCCGCCACCACAACCGGGCCACATGAGACGCATGGAAAATACCGCCGAACTTCGCGTTGCCGATGCGCCCTCGAACAACTGGGTTTACCGTGTTCTGCCGCAGGTGTTGTGGCCCTATGCGCAGCTTGCCCGCTGGGACCGGCCGATAGGCTGGCGGCTTTTGTTGGCGCCCTGCTGGTGGTCGCTGGCCATGGCGCTCAATGTCAAGCTTGGCCATGGTTCGCCGGCCAATGATATTATCCCACAATTTGTCCTTTTTATCGTCCTGTTCATGGTTGGCGCCATTGCCATGCGCGGCGCCGGCTGCACCTATAATGATCTGGTCGACGAAGAATATGACGCCAAGGTCGCCCGCACCGCCTCAAGGCCCATTCCATCCGGCAGGGTAAGTCGCAGCCAGGCAAAGCTCTTTTTGCTACTGCAACTGGCGGTTGGAGCGATTATCCTATATTCATTCAACTGGTTTGCGATTTGGCTGGGCATCGCCTCGCTGATCATCGTGATGATCTATCCCTTTGCCAAACGGGTGACTGACTGGCCGCAATTTGTGCTCGGACTGGCATTTTCCTGGGGAGCGTTGCTTGGTTGGGCGGCGATTTTCGCCACCCTCGACTGGCCACCGCTGGTGCTCTATTGGGGTTCGATTCTTTGGGTCATCGGCTATGACACGATCTATGCTCACCAGGACACCGAAGATGATGCGCTGATCGGTGTGCGCTCGACAGCCAGGCTGTTTGGTGCCAGAACAAAACCCGTTCTGGCGATGTTATACACTGGTGCGTTGGTGTTATTTGGCCTGGCGTTCTGGTTAAGCGACCTTGCCTGGCCAGCCTATCTGGGTGTTGCGGCGGGCGCTGCCCAAATGATGTGGCAGATCAAGGTGCTTGATATCAACGATCCGGAGCAATGTCTAAAACTGTTCAAGTCGAACCGGTATTTTGGCTGGCTGGTGTTTTTGGGTCTTTTGGCTGCGGCTTTTGCGGTTTACTAATTGCGGGCGATAATTTCATCCGCTGACAATTTTACCACTTCACTTACCGTGCTGGTTTTGCGGCGCAGCAAAAAGCGTGGCCGGCGGCGCACCGCATTGCGGCGGCGGCGGCGCGGTTTGACAGGTTCTATCTTGAGCGCACCAAGCGTGTTTTGCACCCGGGCAACAGCGCCGTCGATACCGATCATCAGCATCGGCAGACACAATGTCCGGCTCCAAGAGTGCCAGTCGGCGGCCACATCATCAAGATTGTCGGAAACCAGCAGCGGCACCGACATTGCCTCGTCCTGGTGCAGCAATTCCAGCGTTACCGTGGTCTTGCCGGCGGCGTCTTCGAAGGCTCGTGCAGCCACGCCGCGAAACGCCTTTGCCGGCAGCGCCATAGAAAGCGGCAAGCCGCAGCCAAGCGTGCGCTTCATGACGGCGCCTTCTAAATCGACTGTAAAGGATACGCTTTCCTGCACTCTTTCGCGCCGGTCATAGCTGACCTGTTGCGGCAGAAAATAGGGGTCAAGCCGTAATTCGGTCTCTGCCCATACGGGTTTAGCCCCCGCCATTGCCGGATTGGTGTTCATGGTCGCCTCACTGTTGTCCCCAAGAGCCTGATCGGTCTCTTCGTTGCGGGCCTTTTGGCCTCTGCTTGTGGTAGACAATAGCGGTGGAGGTACGAAATTCGCTTAAGAATACTGGTTAAGAAAAGTTGAGTTGTAACAAGGTTACCACTTTGTCACACCTTGTAAGATGTTGGTAACATCGGTTGCCGGAATATTAAGACCGGTGCAAAACCTTGCCCGGGTTCATGATGCCGCGAGGATCGAATGCCTGTTTGATGCGGCGCATCAAATCCAGCTCGAGCGGTGATTTCGCCAGCACGAGTTCCTCCCGCTTCATCAGCCCGATGCCGTGTTCAGCGGAAATCGAGCCGTTGAACTTGTGCACCAACTCGTGCACCGCGCGATTGATTGCCTCGCGCATTGCCATGAAGGCCTGGATATCTTCACCCGTCGGTTGGGAGATATTGTAGTGGATATTGCCGTCGCCCAGATGGCCAAAAGAAACGATGCGGCTTTCTGGCACCATAGCCAACACCAGTTCTCCCGCCTGGTCGAGAAAATCGGGAACATCAGCCACGCCAACAGCGATATCATGCTTGATCGACCCGCCTTCGGGCTTTTGCGCCTCGGGCAGGGTTTCGCGCAAACGCCAAAAAGCCTGTTGCTGGGCGAGCGACTGGGCAATCACCGCATCGCAGACCAGTTCCTCACCAATCGCGCTGGTGAGCGAAGTCTCGATCAATGCGCGCGCATCCTGTTCGGAGCGGAATGATGAAATCTCCATCAATACATACCACGGATGAATGTCTCCAAGCGGATCTGACGTGGCAGGAATATGGCGGGTGACGAATTCGATACCGATGCGCGGCATCAGCTCAAATGCGGTGAGGCCGGAACCGGCGATTGCCGCGGCCCGATTGAGCAGCAAAAGTGCCTTTGCCGGTGATTCGAGGCCGCAAAGGGCAACTTCTTTGGCCCGTGGTTTGGCATAGAGCTTAAGCACCGCTGCCGTGATCACCCCAAGCGTTCCCTCCGCACCGATGAACAAATCCTTCAGGTCATAGCCGGTATTGTCCTTGCGAAGCCGGCGCAGGCCGTCCCATATCTCACCGCTAGGCAACACCACCTCAAGCCCCAGCACCTGGTCGCGGGCATTGCCATAGGCAAGCACTGCGGTGCCGCCCGCATTGGTCGAAAGATTGCCGCCAATCTGGCAGGAGCCCTGCGAACCCAACGATAGGGGAAAATAGCGGTCAAGCCGGTCGGCCTCCTGTTGCACGTTTGCCAGAATTGCTCCTGCCTCAACGGTGATGGAATTGCCGTTGAGATCGCGCGCGCGAATACGGTTCATGCGGGAGAGCGACAAAATCACCTCAGCCCGCTTTGGATTTGCCACCGCGCCGCCGACATGGCCGGTATTGCCGCCTTGCGGCACAATCGCCGTGCCGGTGCGATTGGCAAGTGCCAGGATTGCAGCTACTTCCTCGGTATTGCCCGGGCGGAGCACCAGCGGCGTTCTGCTTTCATAGATACCGCGGTTTTCCTGTTGATAGACTTTCTTGTCCTCAGCCCGGGTCAGGGCGTATTGCTCACCGGTGATCGCGGCAAATTGAGCGATCAGTTCCTCAGGCAGAAGGGCACGGGAACTATTCATTATGTCTCTCCCCGTGGTGCGGCTGCCCGGCGCAGACGATCATTGATTGCCACTCCCAGTTCCTCCTCGGGTATCGGCGTAACCGCAATTGTCTCCACACCCTTTGCATCGAGACGTTTGAGATAGCGATAAAGATTGGCGGCAGCTTCGCCAAGGTCGCCGGCGGGACTGAGGTTGAGGCAATCTTCCGGATAATTCGGGCCAAAGCACAGCAACGCCTCGTTTTCTTCAGCAACTTTGGCATTAAGCCGCACGGTAGCGCGCGGGGCATAGTGCGATACCATCATCCCCGGCGCCTCAATGGCGGCTGAAGTGTCAGTCTTTTTCAACCTGGCACCGATATGCTTTTCCAGTTCCGACGCTGTTACGCCGCCCGATCTAAGCAGTGTGCCTGTATCACCAATAATCCTGACAATCGTTGATTCAACCCCGACCCGGCAGGGGCCGCCATCAATCACCAGATCGATTTTGCCATCCAGATCGTCGATCACATGCTCGGCAGTGGTCGGGCTTATCCGCCCGGAAATATTTGCGCTTGGTGCAGCGAGCGGGCGCTCTAGCCGGGCAGCAATTTCACCGACAATGCCACTCGGGCATCGAAGCGCGATGGTGTCGAGCCCGGCGGTCACCTTGTTGTCGATACCGCTTTCAGGCCGCATTGGTACGACCAGGGTCAGCGGTCCGGGCCAAAACCGGTCGGCAAGCTTGTTGGCAAGCGGCGAAAACAAGCCGTATTTCTGCGCCATGGCTAGACCGCTGACATGGCAAATCAACGGATTATTTCGGGGCCGGCCTTTGGTTGCAAAAATGCGCTCCACGGCTTTTCTACAGGTGGCATCAGCCGCAAGACCATAGACGGTTTCGGTCGGCAGTGCCGCCAATTCACCGTTTTTCAACACCGCGACAGCATGGGCTATCGCCTTTTCAGGGTCAACAATTGCATCAATGAGTTTCGCTATCATTGGAATTCGGGCCGTCTTGCAGTTGAGCGATGATAAGGTGCTGCCGGTTTTCATGGTGATTTAGGAGAAATCCACCTGACAGTCCACCGCCTGAACTTCAAATGAGTGTCACTTTGATTTGGGTATCGTAGAATACGATGCGCTAAAAATCCTGGAGCAACAACTCATAAAACCTTGCGCGGGATGTTGGTGCTATCAATGTACCAATGCCGTCATAATTCCAACTTCATCGATTTATGTGCAGGCACCTTCCAAGCCCGTATCTTTTTCAATAAGGTGTTAGCACGTGAACATTTTACCAAGTCGGAGAAGCCAATGGTGCGCGCATTCCTGTTTGTCCTTGATTCCGTTGGTATAGGCGGTGCGCCTGACGCGGCCGACTATGGCGACGAAGGGTCGAACACCATCGGCCACATTGCCAAAAAATGCGCTGCGGGCGAAGGTGATGGCGATGGTGTGAGAAGTGGTCCGCTGCGCCTGCCTAATCTGGAACGGTTGGGCCTTGGCTACGCGGCCAAGGGCGCTTGCGGCCAATTGCCGGCCGGATTTAGCTATGATGGTGCTGCGAATGGCCTTTGGGCCCATGCCAGCGAAAAATCAAAGGGCAAGGACACGCCTTCCGGTCATTGGGAGATTGCCGGCGTACCGGTAATGTTCGACTGGGGGTATTTTCCGAAGACAGTACCGTGTTTTCCAAAAGAGCTCACCGATGTGATAATTGCGGAAGCGGAATTGCCGGGAGTGCTCGGCAATCGCCACGCCTCGGGCACCGAGATTATCG
The DNA here is from genome assembly GCA_965248135.1 of Rhizobiaceae bacterium. GTDB lineage: Bacteria > Pseudomonadota > Alphaproteobacteria > Rhizobiales > Rhizobiaceae > SZUA-100. The sequence goes on from CBDFIN010000011.1 coordinate 249,564, forward strand.
CCGAATTGGGTATTGAACACATCAAGTCTGGCAAGCCGATCTGTTATACCTCGGCCGATTCGGTTTTTCAGATCGCGGCCCACGAGGAATATTTCGGCCTGAAGCGGCTGTATCGTTTATGCGAAATTGCCCGTGAATTGGTCGACCCGTACAATATTGGCCGGGTGATTGCGCGCCCCTTCATCGGCAAGACCAGCGATACATTCGAGCGCACCGGCAATCGGAGGGATCTGTCGGTGCCACCGCCTTCGCCCACCCTTCTGGACCGGGTTGAAGATGATGGCGGTGAAGTGTTCGCCATCGGCAAGATTGCCGATATCTATGCCCATCAAGGCGTCACAGATATCCGCAAGGCAAACGGCAATGAGGCGCTTTTTGATACTACCTTGCGCACCATGGATGACGCCGCCAACGGTGATCTGGTGTTCACCAATTTTGTCGATTTCGACCAGCTATATGGTCACCGCCGCAACGTTGCGGGCTATGCTGCAGCACTTGAACATTTCGACCGCCGGCTGCCGGAGATCGAAGAAAAGCTGAGACCGGGCGATGTGGCGATAATCACCGCTGATCATGGTTGTGATCCGACCTGGAAGGGCAATGATCACACCAGGGAGCAGGTGCCGGTGTTGGCTTTCGGTCCTGAAATAAAAGGCGGCAAGATCGGAGCACTCGACACGTTTGCCGATATTGGCGAGAGTATTGCAGCCCATCTGGGGCTTACACCGGGCACAGCGGGGAAGAGTTTTCTTTGATCGCGTGAATTGAGTTGAAGGGGAGACAAACTTGGTTCTGAAAGCTGAATTGCATTGCCACATTGAAGGTGCAGCCCACCCCGAACTGGTGCAACGGCTGGCGCGCAAGCATGGCCTCGATGTATCATCGGTCATCGACCGCCATCATCGCTATATCTGGCACGACTTTACCAGCTTCGTTCATGCCTACGATACCGCATCAACGGTGTTTCGCACACCTGAAGACTACCGGCTGCTTGCCTATGATCACTTTTCAAGATTGGCTGCGCAAGATTGTATCTATGGTGAGGTATTCGCCTCGCCCAATCACGGCGCAAATCTTGGGCTGAGTTACAATGAAATGATCGGGGCTATAGCTGCCGGACTTGGCGATGCCCGTCGCGAGACCGGTGTCGAGGGGCGAATTATTGTCGTCGGCATTCGCCATTATGGCCCGCAAGCGGTCGAAGCTGTTGCCCAGCAAGTGGCGGCAAACCCGCATGAAATGGTTACCGGTTTTGGTCTTGCGGGTGATGAACGCAATTTTGAGGTCGAAGATTTCGCCAATGCTTTTGCCATGGCCGCCGACGCCGGCATGTCGCTCACCGCCCATGCGGGGGAATTGGCAGGGGCAGAAAGCGTTCGCGATGCGATTGATCATCTTGGTGTTACCCGCATCGGCCACGGGGTCCGGGCAATTGAAGATCCGATACTGGTGAGCCGCCTGGTTGAAGAAGCAATCGTGCTTGAGGTCTGTCCCTCGTCCAATGTGTGTATGGGGGTCTGCGCTGATTTTAAGGAGCATCCCTTCACATCGCTGCTCGAACAAGGTGTGGCGCTGACCCTTGCTTCCGATGATCCGCCTTATTTTCACACGTCAATAGGCGAAGAGTATCAAGTGGCGGCGGACCATTTTCATCTCAATGTCGTGCAATTGAAGGATATAACCCGCACCGCGCTGGAGGCGGCCTTTGTCGACGAGCAAACACGTCGAAACCTGTTAACTCGTCTGGACAATCAGGTCTAATGGGGATTTGCGACTTTCCATTGCCTGTCAAGGCGCGATAGACTTAAGAGAAAATCAGACAGGGAAAACTCATGCAAGGCGTTACAGTTGTTGATCACCCGCTTGTCCAGCACAAGCTCACAATAATGCGAAAATCAGACACCTCTACCGGTTCTTTTCGAACCCTCTTGCGCGAGATTTCCTTGCTGCTTTGTTATGAGGTTACGCGCGATCTGAAACTTACCACAAAACCTATCCAAACGCCGATGGGACCGATGGATGCGCCGACGCTGGAAGGTAAGAAGCTGGTGTTTGCTTCGATCCTGCGGGCGGGCAACGGCCTGCTTGAGGGCATGCTCGATCTGGTGCCATCGGCGCGGGTTGCCCATGTCGGCCTATATCGCGACCACAAAACACTTGAGGCGATTGAGTATTATTACAAAGCGCCGACCGATCTTAAGGACCGGCTGGTGATTGCGGTCGATCCAATGCTGGCAACCTCTAACTCGGCCACGGCGGCAATTGAAAAATTGAAGAATAGCGGCGCCAGGAATATTCGCTTTCTATGCCTCTTGGCAGCACCAGAAGGCATTCGTAATTTCCAGGAGCGGCTTCCCGATGTGCCGATCTATACCGCCGCCATCGATGATCATCTGAACGAAAATGGCTATATTGTCCCCGGTCTTGGCGATGCGGGCGACCGTATGTATGGAACCAAGTGACAATTATGACGGCATTTAGATACGGTTAATACCGGTCATTGCGCCATGGCCATCGGTTTAACGCCGCGTAAACCTGAAAAAACTATACTGCCAACAAATGCAACCGGAACGTTGGGTGTTTTCGGTGAAGTTTGGGTCGGGTGAACCATGTGGCGTTATATATTTCTTGCAGTCTCGCTGATGGGCTTTGGCCTGAGCGGGCCGGATATGATTCAAAAGGTGCTTGAATTCCGCCAGTCGCAAAAGACGGAAAATGTTGCACACAGCCAGCAAATTTCGAACGGTGCCGTTACTAAAAAATCATCTTACAACCCTCTTGCCGGGCGCACGGTGCGGGCCAAAATGGGCCGCAGGGGCCACTTTGTTTTCAACACCCGCATGAACGATGTGCCGGTCAGGGTATTGGTTGATACCGGTGCCAGCAGTGTCGCCATGAACCGGACAACGGCTCGTAGACTTGGCATTCAGCTTTCAAACGCCGACTTCAAATACAAAAGCAGCACGGCAAACGGTATTGCCAGATATGCTGCTGCAACAATCGATGAAATCAGGATCGGGCGCGTAATTGTCAATGATGTGCGAGCCGCGGTGTTAAAGGATTCCTCTTTGAGCGAGACGCTGCTCGGCATGACCTTTTTGAAAAAATTGCGAAAATTTGAAGTTAGGGGCGATACCTTGGTTCTTACACAATAATAAAATAATTCATTCCAAATTGTAACTCTGGTGACGATTGGGAACAAGATCTCACGGTAAGAATAAATCTTGAAAAACAGTTTGTTGAACGATAAATTCAGAACATCGTCGACGATATATAGAATATAACGCGAATTGGAAATAGACGCCATGTTCCCTCCTCCTAAAGCTAATATCGCACCAAACTCCCAGGATTTTGAGATCACGCCACTAGTCAAACCCGCGGGTTTTCGCGAATATGATGCCCGCTGGTGGTTCGGCCGGCCGGATGCAGACAAGCAACCGGAGCTGAACCTGATGGGCGTACAAGCACTTGGTATGGGGCTTGGCACCTTGATCCGCGAATTGGGCGCTGGACCCAAAATTGTCGTGGGCCACGACTACCGTTCCTACTCGATGGCAATCAAGAATTCGCTGATTTGCGGACTTTTGGCAGCTGGTGCCGACGTTAAGGATATCGGTCTGGCGCTCTCGCCCACGGCCTATTTTGCCCAGTTTGCCCTCGATGTGCCGTCGGTTGCAATGGTTACAGCTTCACACAATGACAATGGCTGGACCGGGGTCAAGATGGGTTGTGAGCGACCGCTTACCTTCGGACCGGAAAAGATGGCCCGATTGAAAGAAATCGTTCTTGCCGGTGACTACAAACTCATTGGCGGCGGGCGTTACGAGTTCGTTGAAAATTTTGCCGCGCGCTATATCGATGATCTGGCAAACCGCAAACCGTTTCAACGCAAGATGCGGGTCATCGCCGCCTGCGGCAATGGCACGGCAGGCGCATTTGCACCGCCGGTGCTGGAACGGCTGGGTCTTGACGTAGTACCGCTCCACACCGGGCTTGATCACAGTTTCCCCAACCACAATCCCAATCCGGAAGACATGGTGATGCTGCACGCCATGCGTGATGCGGTGCTGGAGCACGACGCCGATGTGGCGCTTGGTTTTGACGGTGATGGTGACCGTTGCGGCATTGTCGATAATGAGGGTGAGGAAATTTTTGCCGACAAGGTCGGGGTTATGCTGGCGCGGGACATATCGGCGCAATATCCAGATTGCACCTTTGTTGTTGACGTGAAATCCACCGGCCTTTACCTCACCGATCCGGTGCTTAAGGCGCAAGGTGCTAAAACCGACTACTGGAAAACCGGTCATTCCTATATCAAGCGCCGGGTTAATGAACTCGATGCGCGTGCCGGTTTCGAAAAGTCCGGTCATTTTTTCTTCAATGCGCCGATTGGTCGGGGCTATGATGATGGCATTGTTACTGCAATCGCCGTTTGCGATATGCTTGATCGCAATCGGGACAAGACCATGGCCGACCTACGCCGCGCCTTGCCGATGACCTATGGTTCGCCCACCATGTCGCCAACTTGCGCCGATGAAATTAAATATGACGTTGCCGATCGGGTGATCGCGCGGTTTAAGGCGATGCATCAGGCGGGCGAGAAGGTCGCCGGTCACCGCATTGCCGAGTGCATTACTGTCAATGGTGTGCGTGTGGTTGCCGATGACGGAACCTGGGGCCTGATCCGCGCTTCCTCTAACACACCGCAACTGGTGGTGGTGGTTGAAAGCCCGGTATCGGAACAACGCAAGATCGACATGTTTCATGCCATGGACGCTATCCTGCGTGAAAACCCGGAAGTGGGTGAGTATAACCAGACCCTTTAACCAATCCGCTCAATGATCACAGGATTGTCGGGCACGTCACCAGCAAGGCCGATGTTGTAGGCCCGTTGCACCATCTCACCAGCAGTTTCAGCCTCCTTGGCGGTTGCTGCATGCACCATTGCCAAAGGTTGATCGGCGCTCACGTGATCGCCGATACCGGCGAGATCGTTTAAGCCGGTCGAGTGATCAATTGCGTCCTGCGGCCGGGTGCGCCCACCGCCCAACGCCACTTCCAACAAAGGATGGCTTGATGGAGATGTCGCAAACGATTTGCCGTGTGTCGATATTCGCGTGTGCCGGTCAGCTGCCCTTTGAAAACAACTTCCGTAAATGTTTCAATAACAGCTCGTTTGCCAATTTTTTGACCAGCAGAACTCAACACAACCTTCCCAAGTTCATCTATGCCTTCGCCCTTTGCATAAACCGGTTGAATGACAGTTGCCGAAGGCAGATATTTGTGATGATTTTCAATAAAATCCACCGGTCCACCAAGTCCTGCGACCATGCGGCCAAAAATTTCTCCAGCCGCACCCGACTGAAAAGCTTGGCGCATGCATTCGCGACCTTTCTCGTCGCTGTCCGCCAGGCCGCCGGACACAAGCATTTCCCCGCCCAGCGCAACCGTCACATCCCACAACCTTCCATCGACATGTTCACCGGTTAAGAATTGCACCACATTGCGCATTTCCACCGCATTGCCGGCAGCACTAGCCAATGGCTCATTCATATCGGTAATCAGAGCGGTGGTTTTCAATCCCGCCCCATTGGCGACACCAACAAGACTGTTCGCCAATTCGCGGGCTTCGTCGATTGAACCCATAAAAGCGCCACTGCCACATTTTACATCAAGCACCAGCCCGGTAAGGCCTGCGGCCAGTTTTTTCGACAGGATAGAGCCGGTGATCAACGGCACCGATTCCACCGTCGCGGTAACATCGCGAATGGCATAGAAGCGCTTGTCGGCAGGGGCCAGATCACCGGTCTGGCCGATAATGGCGCAACCGACTTCATTCACCACCTTGCGGAATAGCGCGTTATCCGGCCCGGTTTGGTATCCGGGGATGGAATCGAACTTGTCCAGTGTGCCGCCGGTGTGGCCGAGCCCGCGACCGGAGATCATCGGCACGAACCCGCCGCAGGCGGCAATCGCCGGTGCCAGCATCAAGGAAACATTGTCGCCGACACCGCCGGTCGAGTGTTTGTCGAGCACCGGACCGGCAAGACCGGACCAATCGAGTACATCGCCAGAATCGCGCATCGCCACTGTCAGCGCCACGGCCTCGTGGCGGGTCATGCCGTTGAAGATCACCGCCATCGCCAGCGCTGCGATCTGTCCTTCCGAAACCGCGCCCGAAGTTATGCCGGCTACGAACTCGGCGATTTCACCTTCGCTGAGCTTTTCGCCATCTCTTTTCTTGCGAATAATTTCCTGTGGCAACATTGTGTCGTTCCGTTTTGATAATTTGTCAACGAGCCACCAGGATGGTCGCTTATGACCAATTGATCAATATAAAAGGAGATTATGATGCGGTGGCAAACCGATCCGGCGAAAGCTGATGGGCGCTGACGCCACGTTCGGTGACCGTTTCGGGCACAGGTTTACCTAGAACAAGCGCTGCGGCCAATTGCGCCATTGCCGGCGCGGTCTGAATGCCGTAACCGCCCTGGCCGGCCAACCAGAAGAAGCCCGGCACAACGGGATCAAAACCCACCACCGGCGTCTTGTCGGCTGCAAAGGTTCGCAAGCCCGCCCATTTGGATTCGAATTTACGGACTTCAAGGTTCAAGACGCGCTGAATCCGGTCGATAGCAATCGCCATATCGATCTCTTCCGGCTGCGCATCACACGGTTGCGATGGCGTTTCGTCGGCGGGCGAGCATAGCAGTTGGCCATTTTCGGGCTTGAAATAATATTGCTCTTCAACATCGACCGTCATCGGCCAGTTTTCAACCTTGGCGGGTGGTGGAATATCCACCACACAAACCGTCCGACGCTTTGGTTGAAGACCCAATGGTGAAACACCGGCAAGAGTGGCGAGGTGATCAGCCCAGGCGCCGCCGGCATTGACGATGATCGGTGCCTGCCATCGACCTGCAGCGGTGTCGACCGTCCACATGGCGTTGTCTCGGGCAAGCGTCTTTACTTCAGCATCGGCAAAAAGCTGGCCACCATTGGCTTTAAGCAAGCGCAAAAATCCCTGGTGAATGGCCGCCACATCCAGTATTTTTGAGCCACCGTCGCGAACGGCTGAGTGAATGACACCCGGCTTGATGAGCGAGACCAATCGCTCGTATTCAGCTCCTTTCACAAGGCTTGCACCAGCATTGTGTTTGACGGTTTCGTATAGGGCATCGACGTGGTCCTTTTGTTTTTCGGTGCCGACGAGGAAGGTATCAATATCCTGCCAAAGCGGTGTCTGGGCAAAACCATCCGGGGGGCACTCGAAAAAACTGCGGCTTGCCGAGGTCAGTGCCCGGATAACCGCATTGCCATATATTTCGGTATAGATGGCAGCCGAACGGCCGGTGGTGTGATATCCGGGCCGGTTTTCCATTTCCAACACGGTGACATTGCGATGTTCGCTCAACATCGCTGCCAATGATGCGCCGGCAATACCAGCACCGATAATCAATATATCGGTCTGGGTGGGTTGTAATTCAAATTGGTCGTGACTGGACATCGTGTTTACAGCTTTTTAAACAAATGCTTGCCTGCAAATCCTGCGGACAGCAATATCGGTCCTGAACAACAATAAACCAACTCAAACCGAGAAATCGACGATGGTCTGACCGGTGCCTGAACTACCGAAATAGGGGGTGAGAACCTCGGTGTGTCCGCTATAGGTATCCCAGCCCAGCGCACCAAACAGCATCGCCGTATCGATCATGCCGCATTCGCCCTGACAGTGCACTGCATAGTCAGGCAGCATTTCAAGAAATGGCAACCACTCCCCATTTCTCCATAGTTCAAGCACCCTTATGTCCATCTGGCGATTGAATTCGCCGTTCACCTTGTTGAGATAATCATGCGAAACGGCGTTGTCGGCAAAAGCATGCGACAGTGAACCGCTGGCATAGACCGCCACCTTGCGGCCTGATGCGGCGATGGCTTCGGCAACCGCTTCGCCCATTTTGCGGCCTTCCTCAATCGATGCAAACTGGTTGGTGGCAATCGGCAGAACCCGGGCAAACGAGCCCTCGTTGATAAAGTGCATGGGCAGCAGCGAGCCATATTCGACAGCCATGTTCGCAGTGTCATGGGCGATACCGCGAAATCCGGCCGCATTGACCTTTTCGACAATCAGCTTTCCCAGTTCATTGTCGCCGTCATAGCCATATTCCATGTCATAAAGCATATGCGGTAATTCGTGGCTGGTGAAAATACCCTCGTGCCGCGATTTGGCGTTCAAGTGAAAACCCTGATTGACGATCCAGTGGGTATCGAAGATGACAAAAGTCTCAACTCCAATCGCCTTGGCGCGGGAACCAAGCTCACGGAAGCCGGCAATGGCACTGTCACGAATACCGTGGTATTTTTCTATCGTGTGCGACATCCAGATCGATGGCACATGGGTGATTTTCGCTGCCTGAATTATCTGTCCCATCACAATTCTCCCTGTTTATCAAAAGCCTGGCCGGTGGCACCCAATTGCGGAATGTGGTGCTCACCGATGGCGAAGCCGATATGTTTTTGCTCCATATAAAACTCAAATGACCAGTCACCGCCATCGCGGCCAATGCCTGATGCTTTGACGCCGCCAAATGGTGTCGGCAAATGACGCACGTTTTCAGAATTCACCCAGATCATCCCGGCCTCAAGCCTATCGGTAAACCGTAGCGCCCGGCCAATATGGTTGGTCCACACATAGCCGGTCAAGCCGTATTCAACATCGTTGGCAATTGCCAGTGCTTCATCTTCGCTGTCGAATGGAATCACGGTTAACACCGGTCCGAAAATTTCCTCCCGGGCGATGCGCATCTTGTTGTTAGCGCCGGTAAACAGGGTCGGCCTGACATAACAGCCCGGACCCTCAATGACCTCGCCACCGGCGGCTATGGTAGCACCATCTGATTTGGCGACATCGAAGTAGGACGACACTTTGTCGAGGTGCACCGGGTGGATCAACGGGCCGATTTCGGTAGTCGGATCAAGCGGATGGCCGACCTTGATATTGTTTACACGCTCAACCAGGCGCTCGACAAACCGATCATGCACCGGTTGATGCAATAACAACCGGCTGGAAGAGGTGCAGCGTTCACCATTGAGCGAGTAGATCATGAACACTGCCGCATTCAGTGCGCGTTCCAGATCAGCATCATCGAAAACGATAACCGGGTTCTTGCCACCCAATTCGAAGTGAACCCGTTTTAGGGTATCGGCACCCTGTTTCATGATCATCGAGCCGGTTTTGGATTCACCAACAAAAGCAATTGCTTTGATGTCGGGATGTTCGGTCAGGCTTTTGCCGGCATCCTCGCCAAAACCATTGACCAGGTTCCACACCCCTTTGGGCAAGCCCGCCTCCTCGGCAATTTCGACCAGCAATCTGGCGGTCAGGGGGGAAAATTCGGCCGGTTTGTGAACCACCGTGCAGCCGGCGGCCAGCGCCGGTGCAATCTTCCAGGTGGAGAGCATAAATGGCGTGTTCCAGGGCGTGATAATACCCACAGGACCTATCGGCAGCCGGGTTGTCACGTTCATCAATGTCGGTGAGGGCAGAGACTGGCCATTGCGCGCGTCGGGCGCACGGTCGGCAAAGAAGCGGAAATTTTCCGCCCCACGCAAGGCGGCCTTCGACATGAAGCGCAGGGCCTGGCCAGTATCCATGCATTCAATCATGGCGATCTCGTCGGCGCGGGCAACAATCGCGTCAGCAATCTTATGCAGAATTTTCTTGCGTTCCACCAGCGGCATATCCCGCCAGGCAGGAAAGGCTCTTTTTGCAGCCTGTGCCGCCTGATCGATATCGGCCGCAGCACCCTTGGCGACATTGCAGATCACTTTTCCATCTACCGGCGATATTGATTCAAAAATCTCGCCGAAAGCAGCTGCACGATCCTCGCCATCAATGCGGTTCAACACGCCGGTCTCGTTAAACTGGCCAACAAAGGCCTCGTATCGGGCAATGTTTTCGTCTAGCGGGGACATATTATCATTCCTCGGTAAGAAAGTTGCGGATGGAATTGCGCTTGGGGCTTAATTCCGCGTCGATGTTGCGCATTTCGAAAGAAAGGGCGAGCGGACGGGCGGCAAATAATGGTTCGAGATATTTCTCCGCCGCCATAAAAATCTGCTGAGTAGCTTTTTTGCGCAACTCCAGCGACCGGCCTTCGCGCAAACGAACGGTGATATCGATAAAGCCCGCATCAAGCTTGCCATCGGCGATCGCCAGCGCATCGCATTTGTAGGCGCGCACTCGAATGCCAGCGACCGGAAAAACACCGGTTTCAAGCCCCGCAACCCGAAGCATCTCACAAAAACCCTGCATATCGACATCGCGCTCGATGTCAGGGGAATATTCGACGATAAAATGTGGCAATCAAAACATCCGGCTGTTGACGAATAAATAATTAACATGTTAATTACATAGCTCAGAATTGCTGTCAAGCGCCCAAAAGGATGTCTCATGTTATCAATCGACAAGGAATTCTTACATGGTTCGATCCCGCCCCTGGTCACACCGTTTAAAAATGGTGAAGTCGATTACGACGCCTATGCCGGACTGGTCGAGTTTCAACTGAGCGAGGGATCCCATGGCATTCTGGTCAATGGTACAACATCTGAACCTTCATCTTTGACCATCGAGGAGCGAAACCGCATCGTCGATGTAGCGGTAGAGGCGGCTTGCGGCAAGATCACGGTGGTTGCGGCCACCGGTTCACAAAGCTATGCCGAAACCGAAGCGCTGACCCGCCATGCGGCGAATAAGCCCGATGTCGATGCCTTGTTGATCGTCACGCCTTATTATTCACGGCCACCGCAGCGTGGCATTGTTGCGTACTACCGCAAGCTCAATCAACTACACGACAAGCCGTGGATGATCTATCACATTCCCGGCAGGGCGGCGGTTGATGTCAAGATCGGCACAGCCCGTGAGATTGATCGTGTGTGCCCGACATTTGTCGGCATGAAACATGCTTCTCTCGACCTTGGCTACGTCACTGACCTGTTTGAGGAAGTGAATGACGATTTGCGCGTATTTGTTGGTCTGGAGGAGCTGTCGTTTCCAATGATGGCGGTCGGCGCATGCGGGTTGATGAATGCAGTTGGCAATCTTCGTCCAAAGCCGTTAGCGCAAATGTGCGAAGCGGTATGGGAAGGCGATCTCCACGCCGGCCGCCAGCTGCATCGGGCCCTGTTTGAAATCAATAAGGCGGTGTTTTATGACATCAACCCGATCCCGATGAAATATATGATGAAGCGGCTGGGCATCATGCCAAAGAACGAGCACCGGTTGCCGCTGATGCCGGCGACTGCGGAACTGGAGAGCCGGCTTGACGCGGTGCTTGAAAAGACGGGATTGGTGTGATGCGGTTATTCACTTTCCAACACCACCGCAGCAAACGAGCCGGTGCTGAAAGGAAGGGTGGTGTTGTCGATCTTTCAGCGCGCATGGATGGCATTAGTATTGGCGAGTTGATCGCCAGCGGGCGCCTTGAGGAGGCGGCGCAAATTGCGGCAACCTCCAACACGGACTTTCTGTTTAACGATATTATAGTCGATCTGCCGATCTACGATCCACCGATGATATATTGCGTCGGTGTCAACTATATGAACCGCAACGAGGAATATCGTGATGGTTCCAAGGCACCGCAATATCCATCGCTGTTCGTGCGCAGCCCGGCGTCTTTCGCCGCCCACGGTGATACCATCTTGTTGCCGCCGGAATCAGAGCAGCTCGACTATGAGGGGGAAATCGTTCTCGTTATCGGCAAACAGGGTCGCCGCATCGCCCAGAAGAATGCGATGGACCATGTTGCCGGCTTGACCATCATGAACGAAGGTTCGATCCGCGACTGGATCCGACACGGCAAGTTCAACGTTACACCAGGTAAAAACTGGTATCGTTCAGGTGGTCTCGGCCCATGGATCGAAACCGACATTTCAAACCTGAATATGACCGATTTACATATTGAAACAAAGGTCAATGGCGAATTGCGCCAGGCGGATACGACGGCATCATTGGCCTTTCCATTCACCCGCATCATTGAATATATTTCCACATTTGCACCATTGCGGCCAGGCGATCTGATCGCCACGGGAACCCCCTCCGGATCGGGCGGTCGCTATGACCCGCCCAGGTGGCTCAAGCCGGGAGACACTATCGAAGTGACAGTGGAAGGTGTAGGAACATTGTCGAACACAGTCGAAAAAGAAGTGATTGAATAACACTCAAACCGCTGGTGCCTGCCAGGTTGGCCGGGGAAAGAGAAGCCGTCTGTGAATAACAAGGTAGTGGAGCGTCCACGCGAGACGTCAAAATCTTTGCCGATTGCCCTGTTGCGCGCGCGCGAAGCGGTTATGGCGCGGTTCCGTCCGCTGCTCGCCGAACGCGGATTTACCGAACAACAATGGCGGGTATTGCGGGTGCTGGACGAGGCCGGACCGTTGGATGCCACGCAAATTGCGGAAAAAAGCGTCATCCTTACCCCGTCAATCACCCGGATTCTAAAAACCCTGGAAGACCGTCAGATGATCAATCGTGCAAGCCATCCGTCCGATGGCAGGCGGATGACCATCACGATATCGAAAAAGGCGCGTCATCTGGTTGCCGATGCGGTGTCAGGTTCGAACGCAATTTACGCGGAAATCGAGCAGATATACGGTAAGCGTAAATTGAACAAGCTGCTGGAAATGCTTGAAGAAATTTCCAAAATCGCTCCCCGATGAATTGACCATCCCTTACTCTTCACTGGCCTTAATCGCCGCAATAATAACAGATTTCGGCTCGGTGGCACAGATTTTTCGGCACAAGCCGCAGCCGGTACATTTTTCCATGTCTATTTGTGGGCGGGTCATATCCCATAGAATTGCGCCGGGAACCGGACAAACCGAGCCACATGCGCCACATTCAGGGCCTGAATAGGGCAGACACATGGCGGTGTCGATGCGGGCTTCGCTGAGCCGCGGCAATATCGGCGGCAGCTCCCCGCCGTCTTCTTCCGGTTCTTCCGGTTCAGGCAGATTTAGTGCGCCCGGTTCGCAAGCCGCAACACAGGGCCAGTCGGCGCACAAATGACACGCCCCATGGGTCAGATCGAGCGCCGGGGTTGATACAATTTCGATGCCGAGCTTGGCCGAAAGCGGAAATATGGTGTCGTGTGGGCAGGCTCCGATACAGTCATGACAACGGGTGCATTTGACTAAAAAATCGATCTCGTTTGAGGCAAATGGCGGACGGATATAACGTGACGCGCGTTGTCCAATTCGGACCTCGGCAACATCCATGGCAGCCTTGGCCGCCTTGTGAGCACCAAGGCGGAAAAAGTTGCGGCGTGAGAGAATTTCTTCATTATCGGACATTGCCACCTACATACGCATCATCATTGGCTGCATCAACATCCACAGATGAAATGATGTCATCACTACTGCGAAGCCAAACATTGGCGCGAGCTGTATCGAAGTCGCCGAGTTTTTCGCCAGTAATTGCCCGCCCCGGCGGCGGACTACCAGCATAGCGACAATAAATCCCAGCACCATCAGTGTCGCCTGTGCCATTGCGAGCACTTGCGGTGAGACCGCCATATCCATCATTCGCATGTGCCGTTCGCTGGCCGAAAGCGGCAATGTGCCAATTCCCAGGGGGTTGGCAAACACGCCGCCCATGCCGTTGGTTTCGCGCAATAAATGAGAAAGATTGTGGGCAAGGTGATAGGCAAATGCCAACGGTAAAGCGATAAATGCCAACCGTATGAAAATTTCCCGGATCGCATGTCCGCCGCCGGTTGTCCATCTGGTCAACAATACGACGAGACCATAAAGTGCTACCGGCACAGCAATTGCCGCTATCATGGCAATTGAAAAGCTTGGCAGCAATTGACCGCTGTCACCGATCAGGCGGGCAATTCGGCGTATGCCGGTTTCCCAGAACCCGAGCATGGTGAGGCCGTGAAATCCGGTCAACGCCAGCAATACAATCATGAACCAGGCCTCATCCCAGCGGGGCCTGGCACCTTCTAGCGCTTCGCTGCTGGGTGGCCGTAAACGCCAGGCGACATTTTTGTGGGGGCACGAGCGCACGCAGTTGCCGCACGAGGTGCAAAAGGTATTTTGCTTTAACCGGCCCATAACCAGATGGGTGGGGCAGGGTTCAACCTCTCCGTTGCCATAATAGCATTCAAGCGTGGTGCATGTGGCACAAATATCGGCCTTTTGTGCTCGCAGTTCCACCGGCGCCAATTGGGCATAAAATCCGATGGTACGGCCGACCGGACAGGCATATCGGCAAAACGCCTTGCGCTCAAAAACCGCCAGAAAGATGATGGCCAACAATACAATAGCAAGCGCCAAAAGCGCGGTGGCGTAGGGGCTGGTAGTTATCCCGACGCCAAGCTCAAGCCAGGTAAGGCCAATGAACATTGCCAGTGCCGGCCAGACATTGCGCAGCTTCATTGGCATACGAATGCCGAGCGAATTTCCAGAATTGCTCTTCCGCCACAGACAAAATCGAACCGCAATATTCGATAATGTGTCCCACGGACAAATGGCGCACCAGGCGCTGCCGGCAAACAGTACCGAGATTATCACCCCGGTCCACCAAAGGTTCCAGGTGAGCATGGTGGCAAAGTTGCGTTCTGCCATCGGGGTGCCGGCAAGACCTGCCCAAATCACCAGCAGGAACAATCCGGCGACGAGAGTTTTTAGAGGAATCAAAAACCACGGATGAAACCACAATTTTCCGAGCAGGCGGCCTGCAGCGCCTGATAATAAATAATCTTTCTTGACGGTGTCGACCAGCGGCGCACCGGTGACCGGCGCAAACAGACCCCACACCAATACTGCCGCCATTACTGCGACGACCACAGCGCCCCAGGCAACCGGAAGACCGGAATGCATCATTAATCCCTTCGGGGTTGCGCGATGGATGCTGCTGCCAGCAGACTTGTTTCGGTCAATTTTTGCCCTTTTCACCGGTTGAATGAGAATTGCGGGTCTGGCCGCTTAGGGCGCGGCGACGCTGAATCAGGCCAACACCAACAAGCACAATTACTATTAGCCCGGCGGCAATGCCTATCGGTCCATAGGGCGAAGGCGCACCGACCTGTAGGGGGAAATCAATCGTATAGGGGGTCTCACCATCCACAAAACTGGCCGTTATCGTATAGGCGCCACGCTGGCTAAAAACAAAGCCCTGCCTGTAAACGTGATCGTCAAGCACCTGGGCGCCGAGTTTTTCGCTGCCCGACCCGGCACCGAACCAGCGTAGCCAGCTGTCGTCGCGCACGGAGAATTCAACCTTGCCATCAAAGGCAGGGCCGCCATCCAGCGGGCGGACATAGAGATTGACCCTGCCTGCCTCATTGGGGCGCGGAAATGCCGGATATACCATATAGTTGACGAAATAGTCGCCGATCTGGGTTTCGACCTGCATCGCCGATGGGGTGTTGCTGTCTTCGTTGAGCGCGTAGGAGGGACGCCCAAGCACGTGATGGGCGCCTGTGCTGCTGAGTAGCGAAAGCCAACAGACAAAAGCCAGAAAAACCGCAAAGGCCGCTTTTTGGCAGGGACGAGTTCGTTTCATTGTCTATGCCGTGTGCCGAGCCACAGTTCCCTGTTTTTTCTCAACAATCCAGATCGGTGTACTGGGGTGAGGGCAGACTTCAACACATAAACCGCAACCCACGCAAGCATTGTGAACGACGGGTTTGTATTGGTTCCACTCCCTAAAACTGATGGCCTTGTTGCCGAGCGGGCAGATGGTGACACATGCTCCGCAAATGCCCGTGTCGACCCAGGGATAACAGGCGGAACGGTCAATCTGGGCGATGCCCATACCTATCGCCTCGCGGGGCAGTTCAGTTAACGCTTCCGTCGGGCACACCTCCATGCATTTATTGCACAAGGTACAAGCCTTTTCGGCCGCGTCAATGTAGGGCGTATTGGCGTTTGCACCACCGTCTCGCAGATAAAATTTGATACAACGCGGCGGGCAAACTTCGCCGCACAGGCCACAGCCTATACAGGCGCTGATAAATGCACTTTCTTGCTGCAGGGCACCAGGTGGCCGCAGGATATTGCGCTGTGATGTTCGCAGGATATTGCGTTTGTTTTTGTCAGCAGTAGTCGGATCTATCGCCTGGCGAGTAGCAGGATGCAACAAACGGGCAGCACCGAACGGTAATAACATAAAGGCAAGAGCGACCACCCCACCGCCCGCTTTCTGCAAGAAGTTGCGGCGGTCATCCTTCTTGGCCTTTTTCGACATTATGCCTCCTCCATCGCCCCGGTCTTCCCGGCTCTGGATATTTCGCGGCGGTATTTCTTACCAAGGTGGCCGGGGCCTTGCGGTTCGACATCTTTTAAGCTGAGCACGAAGGTCATCGCATCGGTGGGGCAAACAGCAATGCAGGCAGCGCAATTGTTGCACTCCTGGCCAAAATTATCACGCAAGGGATCGAGACCAAATTCGCACACCACATTGCATTTGGCGCAATCATTGCAGCTCTCGACAATCCGTTTTATACGCACTGGCCTGTACCGTCCGATGAGCGAATAAAGCGCGCCGCCGGGGCAAAGATAACGGCAAAATCCGCGCCTGGCCACCAAAAGATCGAACAGCAACGTGGCGGCGAAAAATACAATGCCCGCCCCAAAGCCGCCAAATGCCACGACGTAATAGATTTCCCTGCCGAGAATTGCGGGTGGATAGACTATCGCAAACAGCGCCGAGCCGGTAACCGCCGAAAGAACGGCCCCGGCAACCAGCACGCCATATTTCAATCGTTTGTCAAATCGCCGGTTTCCGGTTTTATAGCCGGCCCAGGCGAGCCAGCCGCCAACCAGGCTGGTTAATTCATAAAGCAAGGTGGCCGGGCATATCCAGCCGCAATAAAACCGACCGAACAACGCGGTCAGACCAACGGGGATCAGCGCGGTAATGAAGAACGGCCAATAGAACGTCAGTCCCGATGCAATCTGGCCCAAGATGGCGAGCGGGTCCGACAATTTAAGACCGAACAGATTTCCGGACCAGGTAGTTCCCTTGACCGCGTCGAGATCGTGCTCGGGATCGCTGACAAATGGCGCGGATATTATTTCCATCACATCATATAGTTGCTTTTCGGAAGGGGCCAGGAGATCATAGGCGTGGGCGGCAACAAAGGTCTGGTAAACATGCAAAAACGGCAGCAGCACAAGCATCGAAAAAACGCTGATCAAGACCAACCAGCGCAGCTTGTTGAGATACTTCCACAGAAAAAATGGGGGCTGGGCCTCAGCCATCACGCCGACCCGCGATGGGGGATTATGCGAATGGCTTGCGGCATTTGGATGCAACTGCGTTCACAAATGCCACAACCAACACATTTGTCGGTGACGTGAGGTTGTTCCAACATGGCGACATAGATCGCCACATCGGGCAACGGGCAGGCGCGGTAGCAAACGCCGCAGGTTTTGCCCTGAAACGAAAGGCAAAGCTGTTCATCGACCACAGCGCGGCCCATTTTTACGTTGGCAAGGATGTCTTCCGCCGTTCGTTTCACCGGCCGTATAGCACCAGAGGGACAAACGTCACCGCATTTCATGCACAGGATACAGCTCTTTTCGCGTGGTTTGATATAGGGGGTATCGAGCGAATCTCTGCCGTTTTCAAATCCGAAATAGTTGATGCAGCGATTAGGGCAGACCTCGCCACACTGGCCGCAGTGAATACAGGCGGCCAGAAATTCTTCTTCGGCCAGCGCTCCGGGCGGCCGCAAATAACGAATGGCCGATGTCGCTGCCGCTGCATGAGAAGGTATCATCGCAGCCAAAGTGGTCGCCGCCACACATTGTCCGCCTGTGGTCAACACACGTCTCAGGAAATCCCTGCGGTCCATCACAGATGACGCATCCTTGCTGCAGAAATGCGGGCCGCATGGGGTGCCTGCCACCATCCGGCCCATTATTCAGCGTTGCCTCAGATTTTTTCGATTCTGGCGGCGCTTTTCTTAAAGTCCACCTGTCCCGAGACAGGGTCCCAGACCCGCGATGTCACTCCATTGGCGAGCCACTTGTTCTTTTTCGGATCGGCACTGTCGGCGACCGAAAGGTTCCACGGTCCAAACATATAGCCGCGCGGCACATTGTTTCGTGCCGGTTTGACCAATGAGTTGGTGCCAACCTGGGCTCGCGCTTCGAGCGAGCCACGCCGCGTCACCATGCGCACTTTGTCGCCATCCTTGATGCCAAGATCGCTTGCATCGTCGGGATGCATTTCGACATACATTTCCGGCACCAAACGTCTGGTTGTCGGACTGCGGTTCGATTTAGCCGTGTGGAAATGCTCATAGACGACGCCCAGACCAAACCAATAGGGGAATTTGTCGTCCGGCACATCGTCCCAGGCTTTGCCGCGAAATTCCTCATCAGGCATGTCCGGCGTCAGACCCTTGTCGCGCGCTTCCTTGATGAGATCCATATGGTCGATCGTGTAATGATCTTTCTTGGCCCCGAATTCCATCAGCTTGTCGGTGATTTCACGGCGATTGGTATAGTCCTGCTTACAGATTTTCATGTGGACTTTGCCGTCTGAGGTACGGAAATAGCCGTAAGGCTTGTTGGCCCAATCACCCTCCTGGAGCATAAAGCGCCGTTTGGTGCCGCCATTCTTGGCAATCTCATAGGTGGGCGCCGGCCATTGAATGCCGCGCAATTCCTCCAACTGCTCATAAGGCGACTCTTCATCCAGCTTTTCAACCTCCAAAATACCGGAAAGGTCGGTATCGGTGCCCTCAGAGGCCCGGCAGATGTCGCGGAAGATGTCCTCTACCTTGTAAAACCCCTTCTCGTCTTTTCCATATGGCAGGACCTTTTCCATATCCATGCCAAGTATGGTGCCGATTTCCTTGGCCTTGTCGATCACCATGTCGAGATCAGGCAGACAGCCTTCAGGTGGCTCGGCAGCCTTTTGGCAAAGGTTGATCCGCCGTTCGGACGAGATATAGACGCCGTCAACCTCACCCCACGTCGCCGCGGGGAAGATCACATCGGCATAGAGATTATTTGGCGCGTGGCGATAGATCTCCTGCACCACATTGAAGGTTTTCGCCAGCGCCGGTCGCACCAGATTATACTGGTCCGGCAGATCAATATGGGTGGCATAGACAAAGAAGAAGGCTTTAACCTCATCCTTCAGCGCCCGCTCCATCATGCCGACGGCATAGCCCGGGTTCTTGGAGTTCATCGCATTGACCAGATTGGCCTCCGGCACGCGCCAGTGCTTGGCCATATGTGCCCGGTGCTTGACGTTTTTTAACGGTTGATTGAAAGGCAACCGCCCGGTCAGTCCGCCGGTGAAACGCTCGCCCATGGCATTGGGCTGACCGGTCATCGAGAACGGGCCGCAGCCGGGCTTGGCGAGGTTGCCGGTTAACGTCAACAGGTTGATGATCGAAATCACGTTGTATTGGCCATGAACGTGCTGATTATAGCCAATACCCCACATGATGATAACACCACCATAGCCTTTGCCCGAGTGCTTGCCTTTAGATCTAGCCAGCCGTTTGCGGGTGGCGTCGGCAAACATCGAGGCCACTTTGCGGATCAGCTCTGGCGAGACATCATGGTTTTTACCCCCCATACGATCCTGCACCTGCTCGGGGCTATACTCGTTCAGTACCGTTTCGGTATATTCTTCCCATCCGGTTGTATGTTCCTTGACGAAATCCCAGTCGATAACGTCCTCATGCTCTTTCATCAAAACATGGGCGATGGCGTTGAGAAAGCTGATGTCACCATTCAATATCGGCACATGCACCGAGTTGTCCGGATTGATGTCTTCATAGCCCATCACCGTTCCGGTGCGCCGTGGATCAACCACCACGGTGGGAATATCTTTCTTCTTTTTGTGATCGGCCGCCCGCCAGAAAATGATCGGGTGGGCTTCACGTGCGTTGTGGCCAAAATGCATGATCATATCGGCCAGTTCGATATCCTCATAGGCCAGCGGTGGCGTATCGGAACCCAGGGTGGCAAAATATCCGGTAACTGCACTGGTCATGCACATGCGGGCATTGGCTTCGATGGTATTGGAGCCAAGCACACCCTTCATGAACAGGTTTTCAAGATACTGGCCTTCCATGGTCAATTGACCAGAACCATAAAGCCCGATCGAATTGCCACTGTATTTTTTGGCGAAATGGGCGATCTTGTGCGAAACCATTTTACCGGCGTCATGATAGGGCACACGGACAAAATGTTCCTCGTCGAACGAACCCTTGGTTTTGGAAATGAACTCTATGTCGCCATGGTCGGGCTTGTTCCATTCCTCCCACACGTCCTTGCGCACATAGCTGTCACCTTCCATGCGGTCAACATAAATCGGTTCAGCGGCTGTCAGTCCCTTGATGCATTGCAGACCATAATTGGTCGGATGATCCTTGTCCGGCCGCATTGAAACGATCTTGCCGTTTTCGGCCTGAATAATGGTTCCGCAGCCAACGCCGCAATAGGGACACTGGGCAATCGCCGTTGTCCGGTTGTCCTCATTCGGTGTTTCCTGGGCCTGGGCTTCCAGTTCAGGATTGCTGCTGCTCATCATTGTAACGCCCGTCGCCGTGCCGGTGATGAAAGCGCTGTTTTTAAGAAAATCGCGTCGCGATTGGTTGTTTTTTATTCGCCTCATGATTGGCTCCCTATTGGTTTTTCGCTAGTTCGCGTAAATATACAATAATATCGTCTATCTCTTGGTTGCTTAGATTGGCCATTGCTGCTGGCCCCTGGAACCCCATCATGCGAGTGTTGGAGCGCCCTTTCTTTATGGTCTCGCGAATAAAACCATCCGAGACCTTGCTCAAAAATCCAGGAAGACCGATCGCTGTTCCAGTACCGCCGGCATTGTATCCATCCCCGGAAATGCCATGGCAGGTTGAACAGATGTTATCGTACCATAACTGGCCAAGGCGCGGGTCACCATGTGCATCAGGCTGACCGTCTATCTCCTGAGAGCGATCCTTCGTCTTCTGGTGGAAACGCAAATAGGTGACGATGGCTTTGGCCTCTGACATTTTCAAATGATCAAATGGCATCATGGCGGTGTCCTCTCGGCCATCGCGAATCGTTCCCATCAAGAACTTGTCGGAGGAAATTGACAACAATTCTGGAT
Source organism: Rhizobiaceae bacterium (assembly GCA_965248135.1). Lineage (GTDB taxonomy): Bacteria > Pseudomonadota > Alphaproteobacteria > Rhizobiales > Rhizobiaceae > SZUA-100. Next base: position 270,694 of record CBDFIN010000011.1, read on the forward strand.
TGGTCAACGAAGGTGCAGTTCCCGGCTCTCCAATCGCATCGGCTTGATGACAAATCTGGCAATTTTCTTCAAACAATGCGGCCCCTTTTTTTACCACTCCTGCATTAAGTGTCTTGGCTTGAGCCATTTGGGATACTGTGACGTCCCCGATAAAAAACATCCCTGCCATTGCTGTTACAGCACATGCCAAAAGCGGTTTTAATTTTCCTGGTGATTTTCTCATCTCTCATCTCCCTTGGCCATTGAATCGGCTGTCGCCATAGTTGTCACCCAATTACTCTTTTGCCCAACCATCTTCGCCAGCTTTTGTTCCTGCTATGTCGTTATGACATTCCCGGCAATCTATTTTTTCCGCGTCAATTCTCTCGTGCAACTCTTCTGTAATTTCCCCAACATTGTGACCGTCCGGAAGACTGTGAGCAATGCCCTGATGGCATTCTACGCATGTCTTGCGCCATTTTGCCGCATATTCGTGCATCTTAGCTGCCCGTGGTGTTTGCACCATCAGTTTCATTGAACTGTTCTTATGACAATTTCGGCATTCGCGGCTGTCGGTCTGCTTCATGCTCTGCCACACATGCGACGCCAATACCGGGCGTCGCGCCTCAAACTTTTCGGTGGTCGACACCGTTCCTATCATCCAATGATACAACTCACCTGTCGCGCGGACTTTGCGAATCACCTTGTAGATCCACTCCTTTGGCACATGACAGTCCGGACAGGTGGCGCGAACCCCGGTGCGGTTTTGAAAATGCACCGTTTTTTTCAGTTCGGCGTAGACGTTACTGCGCATTTCATGACAGGAAATGCAAAACTGCTCAGTATTGGTGATCTCCAAACTCCAGTTAAAGCCGCCCCAAAGCAGTACTCCCATCAACATTGCGCCACTGACAGCCAACAAGGGATAGTGAGCAATGCCGCTTTTGCCGGCCATCAACAAGCGACGAAGGTGTCCTTGCGAATCAGAAAATTCTACCATTCATCACATTACTTCCTGACAGCGGGCTCTCAAGGGCGCTATTTCAAAAACCTTCGCCTGTGATACCGAACCATCGCAAGATGTCGCAGTCCTTGACACAAGACTTCAATCTTGATCTGCATCAACTTGCTTTGATAGCTGGAAACCGACCGCCGATCGACTACACTCTATCAAAATTTTTGAACAAAAGCTCTCGCTGACACATCTGTAAAGCGACGGTTAACATCTGTCGTATTCACCAAAACAAAGGTTAGCCGATAACTCGGTGATGTGAATGATCTGAATCAAGTGGGATGCGCAAGATAGCTCAAATTTCTAACCCTGTGGGGTCATGACCTTGCGTTGTTTGGCCCGATGCAAACCAAGCTGGCGTTCGCGATAAATAATAATCAGCCCCGCGCATATGACCAATCCTGCGCCGATTATGGTGGCGGTTGTCGGCACTTCATCAAATAGTGAGTAGCCGATTATCAGCGCCAACAACATGGAGGCGTATTCAAATGGCGCAATCACCGAGGTATCGGCGAAGCGATAAGAGGAGGTCAATAATATTTGCCCCAAACCGCCGAGAATTCCCGCCAGTATCATCAGGCCGGCCTCGCCGGGCGTGGGCAGCACCCAGCCAAATGATATGGTCACCAGCGACAGCACAGAAGCGGTCACCGAGAAATAGAAAACGATGGGTGCGGTACGTTCGGTTTTGACAAGTTTACGGACAAAGACCTGCGCCAGGGCGGCGAATACCGCTCCCATCAACACAAGAACGGCGCCAATGGTCTCGGTCTTGTTGGCGGCCTCGACCGATAAAACGGTCAGCCGCGGCGAAACGATGACCACTACACCGATTAACCCGAGCACGACGGCGGAAATACGAAACAGCCGCACCTCTTCACCCAAAAACATGGCGGCAAATATCACCGTCAACAGCGGTGCGGCATAGCCAATGGCGGTCACTTCCGGCAAAGGCAGAAGCCCCAATGCGGTGAATCCCAAGACCATCGCGGTGGTGCCAATGACGCCGCGCCACAAATGACCCATCGGGTTTTTGGTGCTTAAGCCGTGGGCAAGATCATGCTCTGAAACCAGCCAGATCAAAATCACCGGAATGGCAAAGAACGAGCGGAAGAACACGATCTCGCCGGGTGGTATGTGATCTGCAACCGATTTGACACAGGTCGCCATCGCCACGAACAAAGAGACGGAGAGAACCTTGAGAAATATTCCGCGTAAGGGGTTCATAAATGGCACCGGTGCGTGAGATGCCCATTGAGTTATCCAACAGGCACCCAAACAACAACCCACAATAGTGCATGGCAGTTAGGGCGAATGTGTAATACCAGAGGCAGTTGATCTCGATTTACCAAAAAACCGAGCGTCATTGGCCCCGGCCAAGCCACAAGCCCCAATTGTTGTGCTCAAGATCCGCCGATCAAGTAGGCCAATGACGATGGTATAGATTGATCTTTGTTGCAGCTGGTAAAATGACATTCCGACCGGTAACTTCCGCTTTTGAACCCGTGGCAATTGGGTCATGTTGGCCTTATCCTACACCCTCGCCCGGAAAACTCTCCATATCAAGAACCGGTTTGGCTTGCGGGTCGTTACAGTTATCTAAAGGCTTGCGGAAATAGACAACGCGATCGGTTTCTTCAAAACCCCACCTGTTATGAGCGTGATGAGATATGTCATTTTCAATATGAGCATCTGAACATAGCTCATTGAAACTTTGAGTCACCAAATCTCGTTCTATTTCAGCAATAAACTTTCGTCCTATTTCTTGTTGCCGATATTCTGGGTTGACCCAGATTCCTTCAAGAAATGGCACAGGTTGGACGGTGCAACCGTTGGCATAATCTCGAATAGACACTTCAGCAAAACCAGCAAAAGAACCATCGGAAATGGCAACGTATCCAGTACTTTTGATGCGCCCAGTAAGCATCTTCGCAATGTCACCCAAATGCTCTGAAACAGATAAGCTATCCCACATCCGATAGCGCATCTGCGCCCATTCAGAACTATCGCTCGCTACCATTTTTCGGATTATTACTTTCATGAAATCAGAGCGCCTCCCAAGCGCTCAATCCATACTTTTTTCTTCCTCTGGAATAATACAGCGCCATAAAAAAACAGACCTGCTCCTGTGGAAGCAAATACCATCATGATTTCTGGAAAATTTTGCGTGCGCCAGGTGATTAAATACATAATAATTCCCATGCAACGCAGAACCATACACCTATCCCAAGAGCTGTTTTCCAGAACGGAACATAATGGGATGGTTTGGGTCAAAAGCCCAATTTCTTTAGAAATATAGTGACCGGTGGATTAGCATTACTTTTCCAAATTCCAGCATTTGTTAATTCGACAATGGCGGCCTCATATCGACGTTCATATTCACTCATCTTGAAATTTCCTTCTCCATCCCTGATAATTCGATAGTTCCACGTCACTGTCGGTCGCCTATCTAGCGGAATGAATTTGACATTTGAGTCCCACTTGCAGCTTCATTCATTTTCAAATGTCGAATTCAAAAATTCCACTAGATTCAACAACTTGCTAGTGGTTCTTTTGATTCCAACATTTGCAAATATGGGTGCTGCAACGGGATGCAAATGTTGGAATCGAACCACTAGCGCAAATCAAGTGTAAGTCTTCGTCCCACCACCTTTGCTGCACGCGTCAGGGCGGCAAGTGTCACTTTGTCGTTGTCAGGATCGAGCAACCTGTCGAGCTGAGAACGACTTGTATCAAGGCGCTTTGCCATTTCCACTTTGGAAATACCCTTTTCCTGCATGGCATTCGCTAACTGATAGGCAATAACACGCTTTACGGCCTGTTCAGTGGTTTCGTTATAGGTGCCCTGCTCTTTAAGAAAATCAGAGAACAACGGCCCTACTTTGCCTTTTTCCATATCGGTCATTATTCCAGTCCTTTCATTCGTTTGACAGCAACATCCAGTTCGTGGTTTGGCGTTTTCTGACTTTTTTTGATAAATCCGTGCAACAGCACCATCGCGCCGCCATGCACACAGAAAAACACCCGCGATATGCGCCCGTTCGGTAGTCTTGTCCTGATCTCCCACAGTCCCTTGTGGCCTTTGATCGAGCGACATAACGGCATGCCGATAGGCCAGCCAAATTCAGCAGTGCGAATGTCATCACCAATAGCCTTGCGGTCTTCGTCTGAAAGTCCCACAAGCCATTCCCTCACGGGAAATCACCCGGTATCACTTTCAAAAAACCGCGCTGGTATTTGCTTGTCTGTCACAAAGTAATGTACCATAAAAAGTACATATTGTCAACTTTTTCTTCGAATTAGCTGGGTGGGTTGTTAATTTCCCCTGTAATAATATTATCTACTCTGTCTGAAGCCAGAACTTGTGCAAAATTCAATACGGAGCCAAGAAATATACAAAATCCGGTAACGTTCTTCATCTCTCACACCAGCCTCGGCTGCTCTGGTTTGGCTACAGAAGGCATAAACCGTTTCAGCCCCTTGGTGATCTCGGATTCCCGCTTGCGAATTTTGGCAGCATCATAATTGGCCTGCATCCGTAGCCAATTGTCAGCTGTGGAACCAAAGACAGCTTCCAGCCTCACCGCCATTTCGGGCGATACGGAAGCCGTGTCGTTGTTGATCAGATTGTTGAGGGTCTGACGGGTTACGCCAAGATGCTTGGCCGCATCAGTGACGGTGATTTCCAGTTCCTCGATCATGTTGCCAACCATGTCACCGGGTCGGCTCGGAGAGTGCATACGCATGGTTTTACCTCCTAATGGTAATCTTCATAGTTCACGTCATTGGCTTTGCCGTTTTCAAACGTGAAGGCTATTCGCCAGTTTGCCCTTACAGTGACAGACCAGTCCCCTGCCCTGTCGCCTGTAAGCTGATGGAGATGAAACGTTGCAAGATTCATATCCTCAATATCCTGAGCGGCATTCAACGCGGTCAGAATATCGGCCACTTTTCGGTGATGCTCGGGAGCAATTTTTCTGGCATCTCCACGATCAAAGTACCGTTTCAATCCACGATGTTTAAAGCTAGCGATCATGTGGTTACCAATTGTAGTATGACAATAGTCACTTGTCAATAATTTCAGCAACTTAATCCCGCCGACTTAACAAAACCGACAGTCCTCTAAAACTCTGACTGGACCAAGGCCATGGCACTATCGCGTCAACACAAACGCATCTTGAGTTTATCTGTTGATGGAGCGGTGCTTTGATGCGGTTTCATGTAATGATAGCGGCGGCGAATCGGAACAAAGAGTGAATGGGAGAAATCTGTTGACGGCAACCACTGGATTTAATCGCGCCCCAACATCCTCCTCCTACGATGTGATTATCGTCGGCGGGGCGATGATGGGTTCGTCGACGGCCTGGTTCCTGTCTGACAGTGCCGATTTCGATGGTTCGGTGCTGGTTTTGGAGATGGACCCGAGCTACGAAAACTGTTCGACATCCCACACCAATTCCTGCATGCGCCAACAGTTCAGCAGCGAACTGAATGTGCGCATTTCGCAATTTGCCGCTGATTTTGTCGAAAACCTGCGCGACTATATGGGCGGAGACGACCGGGTTCCCGAGCTTGCTATCCAAAGCTATGGCTATATGTATCTGGCCGACAATGACGCATTTGCCGATGTGTTGCGCCAGAATCACCGGGTTCAGCATGCGGCCGGCGCGGGCACCAGGTTGATGAGCGCCGAAGAAATCAAGCAAGAATATCCGTTTTACCAACTCGACGATATCGTCCTTGGCAGTCACAACCCGATTGACGAGGGCTATTGGGATTGTGTCGCCGTGTTTGACTGGTGGCGGCGCCAGTCGCGCGAACGCGGTATCGAATTTGTCGCCAATGAAGTGGTGGCGATGACCAAAAACGCCTCCGGCACAAGGGTGGAAAGCGTCACGCTGAAGTCCGGTGAGATCATCTCATGTGACTATTTGGTCAACGCCTCGGGTCCGCGGGCGGCTTTGACGGCGCGGATGGTGGGCATTGACATTCCGGTCGAGCCGCGCAAGCGCTTTACTTATATTTTCTCAGCCGCCCAACCGCTCGACCGTGAACTGCCGCTCACCATCGACCCTTCCGGTGTACATATGCGCCAGGATGGCCAAAAAACCTATCTGGCCGGTGGTCACAGCGAACATGATCCCCCGGTCGAATTCGATGATTTCAACATGGATCATTCGCTTTGGCAGGAACATATCTGGCCTGCCATCGCCGCGCGGATCCCACAGTTTGAAGCCATCAAGGTGATCAATGAATGGGCCGGCCACTATGCCTACAACACCTTCGACCACAACGCCGTTGTCGGGCCACATACTGAAATCGAAAATTTCATCTTCCTGAACGGATTTTCCGGCCATGGTCTTCAACAGTCCCCCGCCATGGGGCGCGGCACGGCCGAGCTTATCACCTATGGCGAATTCCGCAGTCTCGATCTCTCACCCTATTATTTTCAGCGTATCGCGATGAACGAACCGTTTATCGAGAAAGCCATTATCTGACCGATTTTTGAAAGGGTGATTCGATCAGCGGCATGATTATACGGCCTGGTTGATTGGATATTCACGGCCATTTCTCGGTCATCCATGCGCCTGTCGCACTGCTGTGGGGGTTAATATAGCGGGATTGGTTTATTACGATGCCGCTATCAGGAGCGCACCGCGACCGGCGCTTGCGCGCCGCCCCCGCGGAGGCCTGGGCGTAGCCCAAATTGGCCGTGAACGAAAAAACAAATGGTTGAATCAAGTTTAGGTCGTTTAGCTATATCGAGGCCGCCGCACCGTCACTCGTCTTTTTTATTAAATGGTCTGAGTGCAAGAAAATTCGGTCAAAACTCTGCCTATTTCGGGCGCGAAAACTGCTGGTAGATAAAGCTGAGTTTCGCCTTTATCTCCTTGTTGTGGCGCTTGTTTTCAATGGTACTTGGCAGCATTTTCCACTCATCACCTGACTGTTCCAGCGCATCGGCCACGGCCCATTTAAAATCAAAGTGACGGCCGCTGAGCTTGCCGACCGCTGCAATCTGGCCGGCGGTCATCCAATCGGGAACCAATGTATCGACAATATCCGGGGCGATGAAAATATCGGCTGCTTCCGAATATTTAAGTATCTTTTCCTGCTGATCGCCGCTCAGGTATGTCCGTTCGTCGATGGCACGCAGAAAACCTTGCGCTGAAGTGAATTTTCTGCCCTTCAAACCGATCAGTTCTTCGACCGGTAAAGCGCATTTTTCCATATAGTTCAGGACCTTCGGAGAAAGCGAATAGTGAACCTCGGTGTAGACCTTTTGCTTAAATACGTTCTGTAGAAAGAACAGGGCGGTAAAACACAATATGGCGGAAATCAGCGGCGTTGTAACCCAGCCCATGGAAATGTTGCCGAGCACCCGCCATTTGACATTCCTGCCACCCTTTAGAAGCCCGATACCTATGACGGCTCCGACCACGGCTTGCGAACTGGAAACCGGAACCAGCGGGATGGTCGGTAAACCGTTGCTGGCAAGAAAATATTCAAGACCCTCGGAAGCAAACAGAGTAAGGACGATTGAATGGGCAATGACAACAACCCATGCCGCCACCGGTGAGAGTGGCATCAACCCGCCGCCGACGGTCAACATGACCCGTTTTGAATAGGTAAATACGCCAACTGCGATAGCAATGGCGCCAAGCAGGAACAATTGCTGTATGCCCGTTATGGTAAAAACGCCAGCGACCGAAAAATCAGTAAAAGGTGAAGCCGGGACAAACACCCCCATGACGTTGGCGATATTGTTGGCGCCGAGTGAATAGGAACCGAACGCGCCGGCAATAATAAGCGCAATTCTGGTATAAATATCTCGCCGCAAAATGTGCAGATTGGCGCGCGCCAAAAGCCGCTGGGTGGCAACATACAAGGGCGCTGCGATAGCGGCGGCAAGCACCGGACATGCAACCCAGGTAAACAGAATTTTGCCCAGTGCCGAGGTGTCTGTCACGGAACCGCTGAACAGATTCCAACCAATAATAGCGCCAACAATCGCCTGGCTGGTTGAAACCGGCAGCTCCAGTTTGGTCATCACATAAACGGTGATTGCCGCCGCCAGCGCCGCCATGAAAGAGCCTGCTAAAGCATTGATTGAACCCAGTTTTCCAAGTGTGTGGGCCGCCCCCGCACCGCTTAGCACGGAACCAAGGATGACAAAAACACTACATACAATTGCCGCCGTGGTGAATTGCACCATACGGGTGCCGACGGCTGTGCCAAACACATTTGCCGCGTCATTAGCACCGAGCGACCATCCAAGAAACAGCCCGCTGGTCAGGAATATAAATACCGTAAAGTCCATATCTGGCAGCCGCTCAGGTCGAACGTTTCAAAGTGTAAATTGCCAGATTATCGGCGACATTTTCCGCCCGGTTTGATGAATCCTCGACCCGATCGCAGAAATAGCGCAGGTGTATCTTGTGCTCCAGTGGCAGATCAGAACTAAAAATCTTGGTCTTCAATCGGGTGCTTATCTTGTCAGCCTCGGTTTCGAAAAACATCACTTTGACATTGTGGTCGCGCACCGCTTCGATATTGGTGAAAAATGCCCGCGACGCCATGATCAGTGAATCGACACATGCGGTCGAAGTTTTTGCAAGCGCCTTGAAATCCTTATGGTAAGGGTGCGGGATATCAGGCCTTTCGACCGCGATGCGAAAGCAGTTTCCCTGGTATAGATTTAAGATGCCGTCCAGCCCCTCGATCAGGCTCAACACATCGCCACGCAGGTCCGGGATCAGGGTTTGCTCATAAAGGCGTGTTTCAATTTCCTTTTTCAACTCGTCATTGCGGGTCTCTAACAGGCTCACCTCACTAACGGTTTCATTGAATTCTTCGCTATATCCATCGCGCAAATAGGATTTAAAAGCGCGCTCAAATATGAGGCTGGCTTCAATCACGCGATCCATGAATTCATCGAATTGCGCTTCGAGCATCTTGGTTCTGCCGAACAGAACCGGCCGACCTCTGCCTAACATATGGCCTCCACGAGTTTCAGTAGCCATGCCCTGCGGCTATACACGCGGGGCTTTTTTCCATTAATTGGGTGGCGTACACTATACACAAGGCCGGTTTTGTCCAACACTGTATTGACGCAGCGCCTGAGATATCAACACCCATGGCCGAAAAAGGAAACGGATGATGAGCAAGAGAGAGCTTCCCTCCAAGGAGGTACGTAGAATTATCAAGGACATTGCTCCTGATCTGCAAAGGCTGCTCGAACTGCTGGATGAATATGACGACGATGATCACACCGACAGTGTCGTCGACGACAGTATCCGCACCGGCGCCCGCAGCCTGCTCATCGCCAAACGCATCATCAAAGAGAACAAAAAATAGACCGTTGGCTGGAACTCGTTTTGCTCAAACCATACAATTTCTGTGAAAATGGTTTTAGTCACGGTAGTCAATCTGGCGCCGGCGTGCTCGTGATGACGGTCTTCGGTATCTGCCATGCTGAAGGTGGCAAATTCCGAAGTGAAGCGGCCGATATTTGTCAGTAGCACATAGAGTTGGCCGGTTTTAGTAGCACACGAATTGACCGTTTTCTTTATTCGTTTACGGGAAACGGTTTTCCGTTTCCTTTCGCTTGTCCTTTCATCTGAGCATCGCTGCAGCGGTTGGGTCAAGGGTGGTTTGCCACCGCGAAGCGGCTTGCCCTTGAGGTATCGGCTGACCGTCTTGCGCCAGACACCGAGATGTTGTGCCGTTTCGGTGATGCTCAGCCCCGAGGCCAAGTCCAAAATCATCCGCGCCCGCAGGACAATTCCCTGTGCGCTGAGAGTGAACGTACCAGATGCTCCAATTCTTCCTGCTCGCTTAAACAAATTGCTGCCGCTGCAACGCCTATTCTTCAAAACGAATCAATCGCTTCAGCAAATCAACTTAAAACGCTGTTGAAAACCCCAAACCAAACGAGTCAATAATTCAGCCCGCGTGCACTAGCAGCACGGACTGAAACAATACGGCATCCCCCATGCAAAATATGCGCATGAGCCAATCCTGCGCTACCATTCCGGCATAGCGGCTGATAGGACATGGATAATTTTATCATTCACCATGCATGGGGGCCTTGACATTATGAATGTCTTGCTGGTCGGTGGCGGTGGCCGCGAACACGCGCTCGCCTGGAAGCTGAAACAGTCGCCACTGCTTGACAAGCTCTTTTGCGCGCCGGGCAATGCCGGCATCGCCAATGTTGCAGAGTGTCTTGGCCTCGACATTACCAATCATGACGCGGTGATTTCGTTTTGCCGTGAAAAAGACATTGGTCTTGTGGTCGTCGGTCCAGAACAGCCGCTGGTTGAAGGACTGGTCGATAGTGTCGAGGCCGCCGGCATCACAGCCTTCGGCCCAACCGCCAAAGCTGCCGAGCTGGAAGGCTCCAAAGGTTTCACCAAGGACCTTTGTGCTAAAAAAAACATCCCCACCGCCACCTATCAGCGCTTTACTTCTGCCACAAAGGCCAAAGCCCACGCGACCGGCCAGCCATTGCCGCTGGTCATCAAGGCCGATGGACTGGCGGCGGGCAAGGGCGTGGTCATTGCCGAAACGATGGAGCAGGCGACGCAAGCCATAGACAAGTGCCTTGATGGTTTAGAAGGTGCAGCACTGGTGATGGAAGAATATCTTGAAGGCGAAGAGGCCAGCCTGTTTTTCCTGTGTGATGGGAAGTCCGCGATGTTTTTCGGCACCGCCCAAGACCATAAACGCGTGGGAGAGGGAGATACCGGCCCTAATACCGGAGGCATGGGGGCCTATTCGCCAGCACCGGTGATGAGTAAAGCGCTTATCGACCAGGCTGTCGAAGAGATCATCGAGCCAACCCTTGAAGGCATGAGGGAAATTGGCGCACCATTTTCAGGCGTGCTCTATGCCGGCTTGATGATCGACAAAGAAGGGCCGAAACTGATCGAATATAATGTGCGCTTTGGCGATCCCGAGTGTCAGGTATTGATGATGCGGCTTGAAAGCGATCTGCTGCCATTGCTATTGGCCGCTGCCGAAGGGCGGCTGGGCGAAATGGAGGCGCAATGGTCTTCAGATACGGCGCTTACCATTGTTCTGGCCTCAAAAGGTTATCCGGGTGCTTATAAAAAGGACACGGTGATTACAGGCCTTGAAGGTCTGGACAATGAGCACTTAACAGTTTTCCACGCCGGTACGGCGATCAACGGGAAAGACCTTGTTGCCACCGGCGGACGGGTGCTCAATGTAACGGCGCTTGGCGCGACCATCATCGAGGCTCGCGAACGGGCCTATGGTGTGGTCGAAAAGATAGACTGGGCAGAAGGTTTTTACCGGCGTGATATCGGCTGGCGAGCGGTTGAACGGTGTAGAGAACAATAGCTGATGAGGTCGGCGCCAGAAGATTTCTCGGGAATTTAAACCGCCGGCGGGCTCTGCTGTGCCATTTCCCAACCGCTTTCAAAAGCCTTCTCGTTGAGCGCCAGAAATGCGCCGGGCGAGCGCTTCTTCAGCGCTTCGCCAATGGTCTCACGATCACATAGATCACCCATTGCCGTTAGCGCCCCAAGGGAAATGATATTGGCAATGCGCCTGCTTCCCAGTCTGATCGCGGTCTCGGAAATCGGCAATTCTATCAGGTGGAAATCCCCTTTCGGCGGATCAGTGACCGTTTTGGCGTCGGTAATAACAATGGCGTTTTGCTTTATCATGCCGCGCGATGTTTCAACCGCCACCTGATCGAGGATAACCACGTAATCAAGAGCGGTCGCGAGCGGAAAGTCGGCCTCGCCATCGCTGATGACAAGATCGGAACGAGACAGGCCGCCGCGCGATGTCGGCTCATAACTTTGCGATTGAGCGACCGAACGGCCTTCGGCGATCAACGCATTGGACAGGATACCGGCGGCCAAAATGAGGCCCTGTCCGCCGGCACCGCTCAACCTGATTTCGGCGGTTTCATGCATCATCTTGGCTCTTGTTTTCTGCAGCTGTCATAACCGCCCGATATTCCGGCCGATCGCTCTTTGCCAAAATGCCGGTTCTTAGCGCGTTGGGGCGGAAGGGTTGATCGACCTTGTTGCCGTAAGAGTCTGGCCGGGTCACCGATTTTTGCGACAAGATCATTTCGGCTGAATCGCCCAATTGGTTTTTGCGGCCGAAAATTTCGGTGCAGTCAGACATGATTTCAACAAACGAGAAGCCATCATAACCAAGTGCTTCAATGATCAGATCTTTCAGGGTCGGCACCTGCATGGTGACCTCACGTCCAACAAACCCCGCACCTGCGGCTTCCGCCAATTTGCAGGCATCGAACACCGGTTCCCGGTTGCCGTAAGGGGTCGTCGTCGTATACCGGGTCGCCGACGTGGTTGGTGATACCTGGCCGCCGGTCATGCCATAGACTTCGTTATTGAGCATCAAACAGGTCATGTTGACATTGCGCCGGCAGGCATGAATGAGATGGTTGCCACCAATGGCAAGACAGTCGCCATCACCGGTAATAATCACGACATGAAGATCGGGGCGGGCGAGTGCCAAACCAGTGGCAAAGGCCAAAGGCCGGCCATGGGTCACGTGGAAGGTGTTGGCATCGATATAGGCCCCAAGCCTGCCGGAGCATCCGATGCCACAGACCACCGCAAGCTGGTCCATCGAAATTTCTTTTTCCTGCAACGCCCACATGAGCGCCCTGAGCGCCATGCCATGGCCGCAGCCGGGGCAAAGGAAATGCGGAAACAACTCAAGCCGCATATAGTCGCGGATATCGAACTGTTCAGCCGAAATGTGTGGTTGGTGTTTCATCGGCGCACCTTTTCGACCGCATCTTCAATTTCGGCAGGATCAATTGCCTCACCGTCGAACCGGTTGACCCGGTAAACGGTGCTTTTGTCATCGACAAGACGTTCAATTTCAAAAACCAGCTGGCCGGCATTCATTTCCGCGACGATCACCGCATCGGCGATTTGTGCCAGTTGCACGAAGGCTTGTTCGGGGAACGGCCACAAGGTGCGTGGCCGAAACAAGCCGACACGAATGTCGCGGTCGCGCAGATTTTTCACTGCCCGGCGGGCCGCACGCGCCGTAATGCCAAAGGCAACGATCACCACATCCGCGTCGTTGCACATCAGATTCTCGTAAGCTTCGATCAGTTCACTGTGATGATCAAGTTTATCGAGCAGGCGCAATACCGCCTGTCCGGCTTTTTGTGGCACCTGGGTCGGAAAGCCGCTTTCATCGTGGGTAAGGCCAGTGGTGTGGGTGCGAAAGCCATCGCCGGGCCGGACCATCGGCGGCACCAGGTCATCGGTTTGGGCATAGGGCTTGAATTGTTGCTTGTCGCCGGTTGCCCAGCTTCGCTCGATAATTGTTTCATCAGCCGGTGGTGTGAGATCAACCGTTTCAAGCAAATGGCCGATAATCTCGTCGAAAAGGACAATAACAGGCACTCTCAACCGTTCCGACAGGTTAAAGGCGCGGATGGTTTCGCTGTAGATTTCACCAACTGACGCCGGCGCCAGCACAATTATCGGGTGATCACCATGGGTACCCCATCGGGCCTGCATGACATCACCTTGCCCCGGCCTTGTCGGCATGCCGGTGGAAGGCCCGCCGCGCATGACATTGATGATGACACAGGGAACTTCCGTCATCGCCGCATAGCCAAGGTTTTCCTGCTTTAATGAAAATCCCGGCCCGCTCGTCGCCGTCATCGCCTTGGCACCACCTAGCGACGCGCCGACAACCGCGCCCATTGATGCGATTTCATCTTCCATCTGAACAAAAAAGCCATCGACAGCGGGAAGCTCGCGGGCCATGACTTCAGCGACTTCAGACGACGGGGTTATCGGATAGCCGGCGTAAAACCGACATCCGGCGGCAATTGCGCCCAAGGCACAGGCCTCGTTGCCTTGAATATTTTTGCGATTTGGGCGTGCCAACATGCTGCTTAAACCTCGGTCTCTATCGCTTCTGCGGCGATTTCGGCTACGGGCGTGTTGTGCAGTTTGATGGCAAAATCCGGGCACAACCATTCACAGATACGGCAACCCGTACAGTCTTCGGGCCGCGGTATTACAACGATTTGCGCCTCGTTCAGTTCCAGACATTTCTCCGGGCACATGCGCACGCAGATATCGCAGCCCTTGCACCACTCACCAACTATCTCTAACCGGCAATCCACCGCCGACTGCAATGCCGGCGTACTATCTTGCTGGAAAGTCTCCTCGGGAATAGTTGGTGACGCCGCCCATTCGCGGCCGGCGAGAAATGCCCGCCGGTTAATGTCTATCGATTTTTCCGGTACGAACTTGCAGATAATGTCGAGCCAGTCCATTTCATCAAAGCTGAATGCGGTTGACAACAACCCAAGCAGCACCGTGTTGGCGGCCCGCTCATTACCCAACGCAGAAGCCATGCCGGTCGCGTCAAGCGCAAAGCCGCTGGCGACTTTTTCAATTATTGCGGCCGGTGTTTTGCTTGGGTAACTGACGGTTTTATGACGGTTTCGATCGCGACAGGAAAAGGGAGGAATTATTTTACAGGTATCGGAAATAAAGACACCGGTATCGGGGTTCAACTGATCGAGCCAGCGCAGCCCTTCGGCCCACTCGAGCGCCACCAGAACGTCAGCCTCACCAGCGGGAATGGTTGGAGAATGGACCTTATCGCCGAACCGCACATGGCTGAATACGGCTCCACCACGCTTGGCCATGCCGTGCACCTCAGACTGTTTGACCTCAAAGCCCTGCCGTTGGCACAACAGCGCCAGAACCTTGGAAACCATGATAACGCCCTGACCGCCGACACCGACAATCAGCACATTGGTCATCGCTTTTTCAGCAACGATCGCCATTCGATTCAGTTCCCCAACGGACGGATACCGTCTACCGGGCAAACCTGTATACACATGGCGCAGCCGATACATTTGGCGAGATCAATTTTGATCTTATGATGGCCATCATACATGACACTATCCCAGGTAAGGGCGGGGCAGCCAAGGTTCATACAAGATTGACAACCGGTGCATTTATCCGTGGTTACCTGCACCGGTTCACCCCTTATCCGGGTCGGGTCAAGTACACAGGGCCGGTTTGAAATAACCACCGAAACGCCGTTAAACTGGGTTGCTTCGCGTACCGTGCGGAACAATGCACCAATGTCGTAGGAATCCACCTCTTTGACCCACTTGACACCTATGGCGCGACACATTTCGGCAAAATCGACACGCGGCGCATCACCACCGCGCAGGCCTTTTCCGGTTGCCGCATGGTCTTGTCCGCCGGTCATGGCGGTAATGTGATTGTCGAGCAGCAAAACCGTTATATTGGCATTACTGTAAACCGCGTCAATCAGCGGCGGAAGTCCTGAATGCAGAAAAGTGGAATCGCCAATGGTGGCGACAATCGGTCCGTCTTCTGTGCCGGAGCGGGCCATACCGACCGCGTTGCCGATACTGGAACCCATGGCCACGGTGGTGTGAATGGCGTGCAGGGGCTCGATTGCAGCAAGCGTATAGCAACCGATATCACCGGCCACCCGCGCTTCCACCGCATTGAGTGCCATATAGGACGAAATATGAGGGCAACCGGCGCAAAGCAGGGGCGGACGGGGCGTCGGCTCGGCTGGCAACGGTTCGCTTCGCCGGGTTTTTTTTAAAAAGCCGCAGTTTTCGAACCCCTCACGAACATCCTTTGGTGATAATTCACCCTCGCGGGAGAAATATTTCTTGCCCTCAACATTCAGCCCGGCGATTTTCAACTGGTCCTCGACAACCGGCTCAAGCTCTTCGACTACCACGACCTGCTCGACACTGTCGATAAACGCGCGGATGGTGTCCATCGGCAGGGGAAAGGATGCGGCAAGTTTTAATACGCTGGCCTCGGGCAGCACCTCGTTAACATAGGATGTGGCCAGACCGACGGTGATAACGCCTATTTGCGAACTGCCGTTGTTGCGAACCGTCAGATCGGATGTTTCGAAATAGGCCGCCAGTTTTGCTTCCCGCGCGATTACATAGGGGTGGCGAGCACGGGCATGGGCCGGGATCATGACGTTCTTGGAGATTTGATTGGTAAATGATCCGGCGCGTGCAGCCTGTCTCTCGCCGGTCTGGACGACTGAACGGGTATGCGACAATCGGGTTGTCGAGCGCACGATCACCGGCGTGTCAAACTGTTCGGAAATATCAAAGGCAATGCGGGTATGCTCAAGCGCTTCCTGGGCATCGGCCGGCTCTAGAACTGGCACACCGGCGAACTTGGCGAACAAGCGCGTATCCTGTTCATTTTGGGAACTGTGAATGCCCGGATCATCGCATACCGCCAAAACCAGGCCGCCATTAACGCCAATATAGCTTTGCGACATCAAACTGTCGGAAGCCACGTTCAGCCCGACATGTTTCATTGCAGCAAATGCACGCACACCGGAAAAGGAAGCGCCGATGGCGATATCCAGCGCGGTTTTTTCATTGGTCGCCCATTCCGCGCTGATATCCTCTTCGGGATAGGTCGCAAGGTTTTCCAATATCTCTGTTGATGGCGTTCCGGGATAGGCCGCGCATACTTTTGCACCGGCCTCCCAAACGGCCCGCGCGATCGCTTCGTTTCCCATCATCGGATAGGCGACATTTTTCGGTTGAATTTCGCTCGACGAGGCCTGTGTAAGCTGATCCATTACTTGTCACCCTCAACAAAAAAAATGGGCTTCTGATCGCCCATAGGCAACTATCTAAGCACACCGCTCAATAGATGGATTTGATCTACATCAAGAGCATATGACGGTTTTCCCCGCCGCTAACAGCGTGATGACCGTACCTCGAACGGCTTTTTGATACAACAGACCGACCGGATATCGGGCGCATTATCACTGGTGACGGGCTGAATATCTTCTGGTAGTGAAAGCCACCATAACAGGAACAGTACGCCTCCATGCCAGACTTATTGCTTGAGCTTTTTTCAGAGGAAATTCCCGCCCGCATGCAACAAAAGGCGGCAGGTGATCTAAAGACCCGGGTCACCGGCGCGCTGGTCGCGGCCGGGCTGACCTATGAGGCGGCGCAGCACTATTGGACACCGCGCCGGCTGACACTCGACCTGCGTGGCGTGACCGCACGCTCTGCCGATATTCACAATGAGCGCAAGGGCCCCCGCGTCGATGCGCCTGACAAGGCGGTTGAGGGATTTTTGCGTGCCGCCGGGCTTTCGTCTCGCGATGAGGCTGAAGTGCGTAGCGACGCAAAAAAGGGCGATTATTATGTTGCCGTAATCAGCAAGCCCGGACGCGCTGCCGAAACCATCATCGCAGAGGTGATGCCACAGATTATAAGGACGTTTTCCTGGCCAAAATCGATGCGGTGGGGAGCTGCATCAAGTGAGCCTGGATCGCTTCGCTGGGTGCGGCCATTGCAATCGATCGTTTGCACGTTCGGGCCGGAAACCGAAGAGCCGGTTGTGGTTGATTTTGAGATTGGCGATGTGCGCGCCTCAAACATCACCTACGGCCACCGGTTTCATGCACCGCAAGCCATCAAGGTGCGCCGTTTTGATGACTATGTGGCGGCGCTGCAGAAAGCCAGGGTCGTGTTGGATGCCGAGCGGCGGCAGCATATCATTCATGAAGATGCTAAAAACCTCGCCTTCGCCCAGGGGCTGGAGCTGGTGGATGATGCTGGCCTTGTGGCCGAAACCGCCAATCTGGTTGAATGGCCGGTCGTGTTGATAGGTGAATTCGATGCGGGATTTCTCGATATCCCCGACGAGGTGGCGCGACTGACTATCCGCACTAACCAGAAGTGTTTTGTGTTGCGCGACAAAGACGGTGCTTTGACCAACCGCTTCCTGCTTGTGTCCAATATCGAGGCGAGCGACGGCGGCGACGAGGTTATCCGCGGCAATGGCAAGGTGGTGGACGCCAGGCTCTCGGATGCAAAGTTTTTCTGGGACACCGATTTAATGCTGGTGCGCAATCAGGGTTTTCAACCCTGGATCAGCAAGTTGGACAATGTGACCTTCCATGCAAAACTCGGCACCCAGGGCGAGCAGGTCCGGCGAATTGCGGCTTTGGCAGGGAAATTTGCACCGGTTGCAGGCGCTGACGCTGACCTGGCCGAACGCGCCGCATCGATTGCCAAGGCTGATCTTGCCTCCGCCATGGTCAATGAATTTCCCGAGGTTCAGGGTTTGATGGGCCGATACTATGCCCAATATGCCGGGGAGGATGCTGCTGTCGCCGCCGCCATTGAAGAGCATTACAAACCGCAAGGGCCATCGGACACCGTGCCCGACGATGCGGTGAGCGTGGCGGTGGCATTGGCCGACAAACTGGATACGTTGATCGGGTTTTGGGCGATCGATGAAAAACCAACCGGTTCAAAAGACCCCTATGCCCTAAGACGTGCAGCACTCGGGGTAATCCGGCTGGTGCTTGAGAACGGCATAAGGCTGCGCATTTTGCCGGCCTTCGGCCAGGGGTACGAAATTTTGGCAAACCAGCTTGCTGGTGACGGGGTGACGTTGGATGGCGATCACGGTGAAAAGTGCGGCCAGGATCTGCTTGCTTTCTTTCACGACCGGCTAAAAGTCCATCTGCGCGATGAAGGCATTCGCCATGATCTGATCGACGCGGTGCTGGCAGCCGAAGCCGATGATCTCACCGCCATTGCCAGCCGTGCAGCGGCGCTGCAAAAGCTGATTGACACCGATGACGGGGCTAATCTTTTGGCCGGCGCAAAACGGGCGACCAACATTCTTGCAGCTGAGGAAAAGAAGGGTACGAAGGTTGCGTTGAGCGTTGAGCCTTCACTTTTTGAGTCAGATGACGAACACGCCCTCCTCGACAGTCTGGAGGAGGCGGAAATGTTTGCCCGCCGGGCAATCGAAGCGGAAGACTATGAAAAAGCCATGGGCTTCCTCGCACAACTTCGCGCCCCGGTGGATAATTTTTTTGAACACGTCATGGTCAATACCGACGATGAGGCCGTACGGGCAAACCGGCTGGCGCTAATGCGGCGGATCCGCTCGGCAACCGAGACGGTGGCTGATTTTTCAAAAATTTCGGGATAGGAATATTCACATGGACAAAATCTGGAAAATTTATCTCTCCGGTGAAATCCACACCGACTGGCGTGAGGAAATCATGCGTGGCTGTGAGGCGGCGACATTGCCGGTGTCATTTTCCTTACCGGTGACCGATCACGCGGCAAGTGATGATTGCGGTGTGGAGATTTTGGGCGCTGAACCCGACAAATTCTGGCATGATCACAAGGGCGCGCAGATCAACGCCATCCGCACCAGAACGCTGATCGGTGAGGCCGATATCGTCGTGGTGCGCTTCGGGGAGAAATATCGTCAGTGGAACGCCGCCTTTGATGCCGGCTATGCCAGTGCGCTTGCCAAGCCGCTGATTGTCATGCACATGGACGAACATCAACACGCGCTGAAAGAGGTTGATGCAGCAGCACTGGCGGTCACCAAGACGCCCGGCCAGGTGGTGGAGATACTTTATTATGTGATCAACGGTAAGTTTAAAGTATCATAGAGTAACCTGCGTTCATATTGAGCCATTCTGACGGAGTGAATTTGTGACTGGGAAGTTTCGATATTGGCGCAAATACACCCGTCCTCCCAACCGGATTAACAGATTAAACCGCCCGCAAATTTGAGAGCATACCGGCTGATTTCACCGGTAAACACTTCTTCTTGTCCCCAAAAGAATTCCAAATCTCCGTGACCTGTCATATGATACGAGAGGCCCGGTGTGGAGAATGCAGATGGTCCGCGCACCGGAAACTTCAGGGGAACCTTCATGAGAGCGGAGCGCAAAAATGCGTAAATTGATTTAGCCTCATCAACTTCGACATCCGGTCGTGCCCCGCCAGAATAGCTCATGGACCAAATCGGTTTGTTCTTGAAATAGACCACTTCCATGCCCGTAAACAACGACATGCCATAATACACATCACGGTAAAACCAATCTTTATCCTGCCACTCAAGTTGTTTGCTGCCGCTGAACAACGGGTTTGTTATCATGGCATCGTCGTCCAAACCAGCGTAGGTGCGACGTTTGGCTTCAACCAAAAAACTCGCCAACTTATTTATTGGTGCCTGAGTGCTCATATTTGAAAACTCATAATCTAAGCACTATAAATACCACAGGAACCGATTGACTGGAACTCCAAGTCAGTTTTCACACGGTCTCATTCGTTTTTTGCAACGGTATGCCGCATGAATGAACTTTTGAGTACAAATTCAGCTTCGAAATGTGGCCAGTTTGAACGCCGCAATGGTAAAAAACATTCCAAGCATTCCATCTATCCACCTTCTTGCACGGCGGTAGAACGCCACAACTGGTTTGGTAGAAAATGTTACCGCATATGCCAAATGACCGAGGATTGACAGGAAAGTAGTGCCTACAACAAGAGTAACTCCGGTCCAAAGCGGCGCATCTGCTCCCAATCCAATGCCGACGATTGCAACCCAATGCAAGGCGGCTTTCGGATTGGTCATCTGAATTGCCAGTCCTTGCAGATACAGCTTGTTTCCCTTCGCCGCCTTGGTCAAGGTTTTGACGTCCGGCGTTGCTGCTGATTTGAAAGCCTTATAAGCCAGCCAGAGCAAATAGATTGCACCAAAAATCTTAAGTAGCGTTATGGCTCCAGCGTAAGCGGTGACCAGTGCAGTTAATCCCATTACAGTCAAAGACGCCCAAATTCCTGAGCCTGTGCCAACACCTAGTGGTCTGGCCGAAACGCTTGAATCCCTTTTCAGCACGTTCTTTTTCAAGCGTTTTGGCCACAAAGACCACTAGCAACTTATTGAATTCTAGTGGTTCTTATGATTCCAACATTTGCCATAAGTACGAGCCGCTGGCGGATGCAAATGTTGGAATCGAACCACTAGGGCCAGAGAAATTCCACGGCTCCGTCCCCGTTCCATCGAAGTTCCCATGATAGCCAGTATATTTGGTCCGATGCTGACGAACCCAACCGAAAAGATGCCAAATGCCAGAAAAAGATTTGCTAGATGCTCGTTCATTTTCTCACCTGAATTCTCGAATGTTTCGGGTTCAATAGTATTTTCGGCAAAAGTAGTGAATTTCTCATGGCTTGTTGCAAAACCATCATTCTTGCAACAGTTTCTGTCGGTCAATGAAAATAATCACTTGGTTGAGCAAATAAATGACACCGATAAAGTGCCGCCCACGTCAGTCATTGAGCACGAATGTCACTTTCATGACCACGCGGTATTCGACGATCTTGCCATCCTTGACGACAACTTTCTGGTCTTTCACCCAGGCGCCTTCGACGTTCTTCAACGTGTCTGAGGCACGTTCGACACCATTTTCCAGGGCATCCTCAAAGCTCTTTTTCGACGACGCAATAATCTCGGTAACGCGGGCAACAGACATGAATTTTCTCCTTTTGTGGTGTTAAGCGGCGAATGCCAAATTGTTTGGCTAACTTAAGGTAAATTCCGGGCGAAATCCAGTCACGAATAGTTGGCACACGGCAATCGCCTGAAAGTGATTTTTGTATCGAGCCGCATTGAGATTTGACCTGGTTTCCAATCCCGCCTATGGATCGCTGATCATTATAATCAAAAGCCGCGTAACGCCATGTCCCACAACACATTCGGCCATCTTTTCCGGGTTACCACCTGGGGCGAAAGTCACGGGGCCGCATTGGGCTGTATCGTCGATGGCTGTCCGCCGGGATTACGGCTTTCAACCGCAGAAATTCAGGCATTTTTAGATCAGCGTCGACCGGGGCAATCGAAATATACCACCCAGCGCCAGGAGGCCGATCAGGTGCGCGTGCTATCCGGCACAATGCCGCAGGAAGGGACTGATCAGCTGATTACCACCGGCACGCCGATTGCAATGATAATAGAAAACACCGATCAGCGTTCGAAGGACTATTCCGAGATCAAAGATCGCTACCGGCCCGGCCATGCGGATTTAACCTATGACGCTAAATACGGCGTTCGCGACTATCGCGGTGGCGGTCGCTCCTCGGCTCGCGAGACGGCTGCAAGGGTGGCCGCCGGCGCCATTGCCCGCAAGGTGATTGAAGATGTTTCCATTCGCGGCGCGCTGGTGCAGATCGGTGAAAAAAAGATCAACCGCGACAACTGGCACTGGGACGAAGTTAACCAAAATCCCTTGTTTTGCCCGGACCCGGCAATAGTGGAAGAATGGGCCGATTATCTTGATGCGATTCGCCTTAGTGGCTCCTCCATCGGCGCGGTGGTTGAGGTAGTGGCCGAGGGTGTTCCTGCCGGGTGGGGCGCACCGGTCTACGGCAAGCTTGATCAGGATATTGCCTCCAATTTGATGTCGATTAACGCGGTCAAGGGCGTAGAAATCGGTAACGGTTTTGCGGCGGCGGCAATAAGCGGCGAAGAAAATGCCGACGAAATACGCATCGGCAAGGATGGCCAGCCGGTGTTTTTGTCAAACAATGCCGGTGGCATTTTGGGCGGCATATCCTCTGGTCAGCCGATTGTGGCGCGTTTTGCCGTCAAACCCACGTCGTCCATTCTAACTCCCCGGCAAAGCATTACTGCGGCGGGCGAAGAGGTCGATGTCAGAACCAAAGGACGGCACGACCCCTGCGTCGGTATTCGCGCGGTACCAATCGGCGAAGCAATGCTTGCCTGCACCCTGGCCGACCACTATCTAAGACATCGCGGGCAAACAGGCCGGCCACAAGGGTGACGATATGACAGCAGACATGGAACGGGTGGCCGAGGCAATTCGCGCATTCGAGCGCGGTGAAATCGTCGTGGTGATGGACGATGATGATCGCGAAAACGAGGGTGATCTCATTCTGGCCGCCGTGCACGCCACACCGGAAAAGATGGCCCTCATCATTCGCAATACCTGTGGCATTGTTTGCGCGCCGATGACTTCGACAGAGGCGAAACGGTTGAATCTGGCGCCGATGGTGGCGGAAAACGATGCACCGCACGGCACGGCTTTTACCATTTCAGTGGATTATAAGCACGACACCACCACCGGCATCTCCGCAGATGACCGCTGTTCCACGGTGCGGGGTCTGGCAAATCCCAACGCGGGTGCTGCCGATTTTGTCCGCCCGGGTCACATCTTTCCCCTGGTGGCGCGTGAGGGCGGGGTGTTGATCCGCTCCGGCCACACCGAAGCTGCGGTCGATCTCTGCCGTCTGGCCGGACTACCGGAAGTGGGCGTGATTTGTGAACTGGTCAACGATGACGGCACGGTCATGCGCGGACCGCAGATTGCCGCTTTTGCCAGGGACAAGGGGCTGAATACGGTTACGGTGGCGGATTTGATCGCCTATCGTCAGCGCCAGGAGAATATTGTCACACGGGTGGAGGAATTTGATATCGAAACCAGCGCCGGCCCGGCCAACGCCTTCGCCTATTCTACCCCCTGGGACCCGATGCAGCATTTGGCGGTGGTGTTTGGCGATATTCGTGACGGGCAGAATATTCCGGTACGTTTGCAGCGCGAATCGGTGGTCGAAGACGCCTTTGGCGGTGCCAAAAGCATGACGGCGGCATTGACAACCATCGCCGGCCACGGGCGTGGCGTGGTGGTGTATCTGCGCGATGGCTCGGTTGGCGTTGCCAAGCAAAGTCATCGCCTTGAGCGGGAAGAAGGCCACAACACGGCCCGGAACCGCGAAGAGGAATGGCTGGAGATCGGTCTTGGCGCGCAGATACTGAAAGATCTGGGTGTTGAAACCATCTCGCTTCTTGCCTCGCGCGAACGCCACTATGTCGGACTTGACGGTTTCGGCATCGAAATCGCCCGGACCGAGATTATCGATGGTTAAGACGATTGCTGCATTTGTTGTATTGGGTCTTTTTTCTTTCAACGGTCAGGCATGTGCTGAATGGAAGGTGACCGGGCTTACCGCGCCCGATAGCGTGAGAAGTTCAGCGGCGCTTCACCCTGCCGTATCATGCACATCGCACGGTTGTTTCCGCAATAAATCAAGACCGTTTTACCCACGTCGAAAATCGCCACCAGATGGCCTGTCCGACGGCGAGATTGTCACATCACAACGCTATCGCGACATTGGACAAGCCTGGTATGTATCACCGACAAAGCGCTATCGCCACGCCATACTTGGAGATGCCGTCGAAGCCGGAGGACTGGCGGTAAAAACCCGCTCGGGCAAGGTAATAAGGGTAAAATTACCCTCCCACGAGGTGTTTGAAGACCGCACACCGCGTCTGGCCGACCTTGATGGCGATGGCACCGCGGAAGTTATCACGATACTGTCTTCGATGACAAAAGGTGCGGCAATCGCAATCTTCAGACTACGCAACGGCAAGCTCAAAATGTGGGCCAGAACGCCGTTTATCGGCCGTTCCCATCGCTGGCTCAACATTGCCGGTATTGCTGACTTTAACGGCGATGGCCGACTTGATGTCGCCGCCGTGTGGACCCCTCATATTGGCGGCACACTGAAATTCTGGACCCTTTCTAGCGGGAAGCTAAGGCTGCTTGGAACACTTGACGGGTTTTCCAATCATTTTATTGGGTCAAGAGAACAAAGGTTATCGGCTGTCGGTGATATCGACGGCAACGGCATCACTGATCTGGTTTTGCCCTCGGCCAATCGCAGATCATTGCGCATGGTAGGTTTTTCCAAATCCAGACCGACTGTCCTTCATGAGATCAAACTTTCCCAGGCGATAGACAAGGCCATCTACCTTAAAGGCCGGGGAAACAGTGCAATTATTACCCTGGGTCTGGCCGACCATTCGACAGCGGCGGTGCATCAATAATACCGAGCGAGCCGGCAGCTCTACTTGTGCCTGACGGGAAGGTCCAGGCTATAGCCGCCGGCGAAAATTCTAACCTTGGTGACAGGTTTTGGAATTATCCCACCCAGTTTTTCGCCTGCCAATTGTTCGATTTCCTCAAACCGTTGCTTCAAGAAACTCGTCTCCTTCCCGCCGGCATCAAAATTTTCCAGATCTCGGGAATGCACAGCTGGAAAGCGGGCGAATTGCCGGTGAACACCCTGTATTTCAACACGCTTGATTTTTCCGATCGGCAGGTTCGTATTGGGGCTCATATTCCAGACAATAGGAGGCAGTTTTGACTTATTTTCCACCGGGGGCTGCGGCTGAATGCTGTCTGTAGGTGCCTCGATAGTATCTGTGCTTTTATTCTCAAGTAGTTCCGGTGTAACAAAAATCAACTGATCTTCAGGTTTAACCGTTCCGCGCAATCGACCCAAACGCTCGGCAAGCCGCGCTGCTGCAGCCGCCTGTACGGCTGACAATTTCTCACTCGCAATCAGGGGCGAGGTTATACCGGTGGTCAGCAATACCGCCACTGAAAATAATCTAACTATCAATGCCAAACCGTCCCAGGTTGTTATGCTGGCACCATGCATTGTTAACGTTAGAATTCTGCCAAGGGACATGGTTAGCAATAAGTAAAAACTGACTGTGCAGCGCGGCGAATAGCTATGAAAGCTTCAACAGCCGCCTGATTTTCGCAATTGCTGTCCCGACATCCTCGCCATAGGCAATCGTGCCGAAGAAATTGCCGCCTTTATCCATCAGATATACCGTGGCGCTGTGGTTCATCGCGTATTCTTCAGGATCCTGTTTGTCCGGTACTTTTTCAAAAAACACCGCATAGGATTTGAGCATCCTGTGAAGCGCGTCCACACCGCCCGTCAGACCGGTAATGCGGGCATCAAAGGCGCCAATATATTCATTCAACACTTCTTTGCTGTCACGCTCGGGATCAACGGTGACGAAATAAATATCAAGCTTCTCGGCATCATTTCCCAACCGCTTTAGCCAACCGGCCGCCTCAAAAAGCGTGGTCGGACAAACATCTGGACAATGGGTAAAGCCGAACATCAACAGGTGCGGCCGCTTGTTGACGATTTGGTCGGTAACGATGTCACCGCGGTTTGAAACCAGTTCGAACGGTCCGCCAAGCTTGGTGAGCGTTTGGCCACTCTGCCGGGCGACCTGCCATTGATAGGTTGACCAGGCCAGCAATCCACCAATTATCAACACCGCACTCCACAGGGCAAACTGCAAGATTCGTATATTATTCAAATTGAGGTCTCCAACTCCGATGGGACTTTAAAAAATATGGTGATCGGATCAGCACGGCAACGCGACAATTTAACGTTGAGACAATATCCATTGACCGAACTAAGCGCGCCAACCCGCTGTTTCCGTGGGTTGTTCCCTCCCCAGTACTTCGAATACTGAAGTTACGATGCCGTTTTTGTCGAGACCGGCTTCAGCGTACATTGCGGCAGGAGACGCCTGGCTGACGAAGGTGTCTGGCAAAACCAGGGTGCGCAGTTTGGCGCATTTTTGGCCGGAAAGATCAAGCACCCCTGTCTTTGCAAGGTAATGCAGCACCTGGCTGCCGAATCCGCCGACCGATCCTTCCTCGATGGTCACCAGTACTTCGTGATTTTTGGCAAGCCGGCGGATAAGGTCCTCGTCCAACGGTTTTGCAAACCGCGCATCGGCCACTGTGGTGGACAGACCCGCCGATTCCAGCTCCTCCGCCGCCAGCAGGCACTCCTGTAAACGGGTGCCGAAGGATAACAGGGCGATCTTTGTTCCTTCTCTCAAAATTCTGCCGCGGCCTATTTCCAGCGGTATTCCACGCTCCGGCAGATCAACACCAGCACCTTCGCCGCGTGGATAGCGGAATGAAATCGGGCCTTCGTCATAGCTGGCAGCAGTGGCAATCATGTGCTTTAACTCAGCCTCATCGCCGGCTGCCATAACCACAAATCCGGGTAGTGCTGCAAGAAAACCGATATCGAACGACCCGGCATGGGTGGGCCCGTCGGCTCCGACAAATCCCGCCCGGTCGATGGCAAAACGCACCGGCAGTTGCTGGATTGCGACATCGTGCACCACCTGGTCGTATCCACGCTGCAAAAAGGTCGAATAGATCGTGGCAAATGGTTTCAATCCTTCACAGGCCAGCCCGGCGGCAAAAGTAACCGCGTGTTGTTCGGCAATGCCCACGTCATAAAGCCGTTGGGGGAACACCTCGCCAAACAGGTCCAAACCCGTGCCCTGGGGCATTGCCGCCGTTATGGCGATAATATTTTCATCCTGCTGCGCCTCTTCGATCAATGACCGGGCAAAAACCCTGGTGTAGCTTGGCGTATTGGTTGTCGATTTTCCATCGCTGGGTTTGACCATGTTGAAGCGCGGAGATACGGCGTGAAATTTGTCATCCGAAACTTCCGCCGGCTCATAGCCCTTACCCTTTTCGGTCACCACATGGACCAGTATGGGGCCATTTTCCGCATCACGCACATTGCGCAGTACCGGCAGCAAATGCTCCAGATTGTGGCCATCAATTGGTCCGACATAATAGAATCCGAGTTCCTCAAACATGGTGCCGCCGGTCCAGAACCCGCGCGCATATTCCTCGGTTCGCCGGGCTTTGTCGTAGAAGAATTTCGGCAGTTTTTCTGATAACTGCTTGGCCGTTTCACGAATTGTTCGATAGGTGCGCCCCGATACCAGCCTTGCCAGATAGGCGCTCATAGCCCCGGTAGGCGGGGCAATCGACATGTCATTGTCGTTGAGGATGACAATCAATCGGGCATTTAATGCGCCGGCGTTGTTCATTGCCTCATAGGCCATGCCCGCCGACATCGCACCATCACCGATGACCGCGATCACATCGGTCTTTTCACCCTTTATCGAGGCCGCCTCCGCCATGCCAAGGCCGGCGGAAATCGAGGTCGAGGAATGGGCGGTGCCGAATGGATCATAGACACTCTCGGACCGTTTGGTGAAGCCGGAAAGACCGTCCTTTTGGCGTAAAGTTCGAATGCGTGGTCGTCGACCAGTCAAGATTTTGTGCGGATAGCACTGGTGACCCACATCCCAGATCAGTTTGTCTTTGGGCGTATCGAAGGTGTGATGAATGGCGACCGTCAGCTCGACCACGCCAAGTCCGGCGCCCAGATGCCCACCGGTCACCGATACCGCATCGATCATTTCAGCGCGCAGTTCGGCAGCAATCTGTGGCAGTTGGTCATCATCAAACCGTCTTAAATCTTCCGGCAGGTCGATTTGGTCAAGCAGCGGAGTTTCGGGTTTGGTCACGAAATAATTATCCAAAAAATACAGGTTGCACTATAATCTATCTCAGAATTGGGTTGAATCAAGCCGGCATATCAAACCGGAGTTCAAAAAGAAGTGCTGTGGTTTAATCAGCATCCAGCGGTTCGCTGCCTTTTGCAGTACCATCAGCACCAATGCGAATTTTCTCCACCTTGGCTTCAGCGACATTAAGCAGTTTTTCACAATGTGTTTTCAGCGCTTCGCCACGCTCATATATCTGAATTGATTTTTCCAGCGGCACATCGCCCTGCTCCAGCGCGGTGACGATGGTTTCCAGTTCGCCCAGCGCCTGTTCATAGGACAGCGATGCGATTTCTGGCTGACTTTTATGGTCTGGCATTAATTCCTGTCTCCTTCTTGATTACCCGCTGATCAGCCGCTTTACGTGGCTGGCGGTCGAGTTGGCAAGTCCTTCCAGATCATAGCCTCCTTCCAAGAGGCTGACCACTCGTCCCTCGGCGAAACGGTTGGCCAGATCCAATATCCGGCCGGTTGCCCAATCAAAATCGTCTTCAGTCAAATTGATCTGGGCCAGCGGATCACGGTGATGGGCGTCAAAACCGGCAGAAATTATGATCAAATCAGGATGGAAATTTACCACCGCCGGCAGAACCCGCTGTTTGAATGCTTCGCGAAACGTTTCTCCATCGCTACCAGGTGAAAGCGGTGTATTAAAAATGTTGCCCACCCCTTGCTCCGAAAGAGCGCCAGTGCCGGGATAAAGCGGCATTTGGTGGGTTGAAGCGTAGAGCACACTTGGGTCATCAAAAAATATATCCTGGGTGCCGTTGCCATGATGCACGTCCCAATCGATGATCGCCACCCGTTCAGCCCCATGCGCCTTTTGTGCATGACGGGCGGCAATTGCCGCTGTGTTGACCAGGCAAAATCCCATCGAGGTGGTTTTTTCGGCGTGATGTCCGGGCGGTCGCGAAGCGATGAAGGCATTGTCGGCGGCCTTGGAAAATACCGCATCAACGGCAGCATTGGCAGCGCCCACACTGTGCAAGACCGCTTGCCAGGTTTTCGGGCTCATTGAGGTGTCGGCATCGACCATGACAAGACCCTGGCCGGGAATTGCAGCCTCCAGCCGGGCGATATGCTCAACAGGATGGGCATAGAGCAGCGTAGCTGCATCTCCCTGGGGCGCTTTGATGCGTATCAAGGCATCGAATTCTTCTGTTTTAAGCGCCTTGCCAACAGCCAGCAACCGCTCCGGCCGCTCGGGATGACCGGGCGGGTTAAGATGTTCGACGAACAGATCGTGGTGATAGAATTGCGTGGTCAAACTGGCCTCCTCCCGCACAGTGTGAAGGTATGCGGGAAGATGTCAATCAATCAGGCCGGCAAGCGCCCGGTTCATGCACTCTTATTATTCGACATTTTCTTGGCGCCCGCGGGCGTGGCAGTCTCATGTCCGTTAGTAACGGTCAAGCTTTCATCGCTGAAATCTGCCTCCACTTTGTCTTTCACAGCAATTCGCGGCAGCCGAACGAGCATTCAATTGAGCCGTATTGGCGTTCGTTGAAGAAAGATATCGGCTTGCAATTGTTTGCGCCACCGTGCTTGTTGCGGCAAACCTTGATCGAACATCGGCAGATAGTGACCATGCGCCTCGACCAATTGATCGTCAAAAAGGGATTGGCACAAACCCGCGCCCGGGCGCGCGATGCCATCATGCGAGGATGTGTGTCGATTGACGGCAAAATAACAAACCGTCCAGGGCGAGCGGTCGGTGATGGTGCAAATATCGAACTAAAAGACCCTGTTTCGCAATATGTCTCACGCGCCGCACTGAAACTTGATGCAGCACTTGAAACCAGTGGTTTTGATGTCACTGGTAAAAGCTGCCTCGATATCGGTGCCTCGACCGGTGGTTTCACCCAGGTGCTGCTACAGCATGGCGCCAGCCAGGTAATCGCCATCGATGTCGGTCATGGACAGATGGCCGCAAAAATCGCCGATGATCGACGTGTCATTAATATCGAGGGTGTCAATGCCCGCCAGCTGGAAGAAGTATTGCCTGATAGTCTGGAATTTGAGGTTATTGTTTGTGATGTCAGTTTCATATCTTTGAAACTTGCCCTGCCGCCCGCATTAGATCTGGCCAGTCCGGGATCGTTTGGCATTTTTTTGGTGAAACCGCAGTTTGAGGCCGGTCGTGACCATATCGGCAGGGGCGGCGTTATACGCGATGCCGAGATCGGTGAGAAAGTGGCAAAGGGCCTGTGCCACTGGATCGATGATCAGGCTAGATGGCAACACACTCATTTGCTGCCTTCGCCGCTTAAGGGTGGTAGCGGCAATCAGGAATATCTCCTATGCGCAAGAAAGCAGCCTTATGCAGACGAAATCAGTTGAGATAACCGCGCTTGGCGCCAAGGGCGACGGAATTGCCCAAGACGGCTCGTTTGTTCCCTTCGCCCTGCCCGGTGAATTGGTGGAGACAGGTGCCGATGGCGCGGTTTTGTCAATCAAGCGGCCTTCACCCCATCGTATCACACCGATCTGCCAACATTTTTGCCGCTGTGGTGGTTGTGCCTTGCAGCACCTTGATACTGCGGTTTACCTAGACTGGAAACGCCAGCAAGTGATCGACGCCTTTTCAGCCAGCGGCCTGGCTCCTGAAGTCGCCCCATGTCTGCCGGTTACGATGGCAAGCCGACGGCGGGCTGTGTTTAGTGCGGTCACTGAACAGGACCAAGTGAAGTTCGGATTTCAATCGCGCCACAGCCACGATGTGGTGGACATAAAAGAGTGCCCGGTGCTGGAGCCGGCGATTTCCGGCAAAATAGCACAACTGCGTCAACTTGCAGGAATTTTTCGGGCCGGAGCCGCTCAACTCCGGGTCACGGTGCTGGCCAGTGAAAACGGCCTCGATATCGCGGTCGATACGGCCGGCGATGTGGGTGAACGGCGCAGAAAACTTGCGGTCGAGTGGGCGGTGCAGGCAAAAATAACCCGGCTGAGCGTCAATGGCGAGGTTGCCGTTCAACGGGCACAGCCTTTCCTGACCATCGGCGAAGCGACGGTCTCGCCCCCTCCTGGTGGCTTTGTTCAGGCGGTGCGTGGCGCCGAGACCCAAATGAGCAAACTGGTTGCAGGGCACTTGAAAAAATCACGCAGGATTGTCGATCTGTTTTCAGGTTACGGCGCCATCTCCCTGCCCCTTGCCGCGCGTGCCAGTGTGCATGCGGTGGAATTGGAACAACCGGCGCTGGACGCGCTTGAAACAGTTGCAGCCAGCATGACCAGCATCAAGAAAATCACGCAGGAGCGCCGCGATCTCTTTCACCGACCGTTGCGGGCACCGGTGTTGAATAAATTTGATGGCGCGCTGTTCGATCCGCCACGGGCTGGTGCAGAAGAACAGGCAAGCGAACTGGCAAAGTCGACCATAACCCGCCTGGCGGCGATATCATGCAATCCCAAGACCTTGGCAAGGGATGCAAAGATATTGGTCGATGGCGGTTTCAGAGTTTCAAGTCTCACCCCAATCGACCAGTTTGTCTATTCGCCCCATGTGGAGGTGGTGGCGTTGTTTGAACGTGCCAAGGTGAAACCGAAGCGCCGGATGTTTGGATAATACAACAGTCTGCTATGGATTTTTGCGCGACCCGATTATTTGCCCCGGCTCATAAAGTCCATAAAGGCCTGCCGCGCCTCGGCGCTTTGCAGTCGGTCAGCGAAATGAGCGGCTTCCTGTTCCATGCGGGCAACGATTTCGTCGCGATCACCGCGCATTAAACCGCGGGCCAAGGCCATCGCCTCCACCGGTCTGGCGGCAACCTGTGCTGCTGCAGATCGCGATGCAGCCTCAACGTCTTCCACCACCTTGGAGACCAATCCGGCCTGCCGGGCTTCGCTGGCCGAAAGTTCTTCGCCCATGGCAAGCAACAAAAAGGCCTGCTTGTAGCCCAATGCCTGCGGTCCAACGAGAGAAGAACCAGCTTCCGGTGTAAGACCGAGGTCCAAGAACGGCGTTTTGAAACGGGCGCCAGGCGAAGCCATGACAATATCGCAATGCAACAACATGGTTGTGCCAACACCGATTGCCAAGCCATCAACACCGGCCACAAGCGGTTTTTCCACCGTAATAACGGCCCGCAAAAAGGCCAGTACCTCGTTCCCAAGGCTTGCATTTCCTTGCGCCGCAAGCATGAAATCGGCGATGTCATTGCCGGCGGTAAATACCCCGTCCTGTCCAACGATCAGGTGGCATTTGACGGCGTCATCAGCGTCGCCAGAACGAAGAGCATCGGCCATCGATTGATACATCGAGCGGGTCAGGGCGTTCTTTTTTTCCGGCCTGTTCATACGGATAATCTGCACCGCGCCATCACGGCTGATATCGACTTGATCGCTCATTTATCTATTCCTTACTTTATCTATAGAAGTGAGGTTGTCGCCTGGCGCAAACTATCGGCACCGCCGGTAACAGATGATCTCAACGCGGCACATTCGCCAACATTGTTTTCAGCAAAAAACCTTGCCAGGGTAGTGCGGTCATGGGCGTTGTCGCCATCGCTCACAAGCGCTGATTTGGCGAGATAGCACCCACCCGCCGCAAGTCCGGCAAGTCGCAAGAAGGGTGTCGCGCCGGCAAGGGCTGTGTCCGTTTCACCCGCCTTTAATTGCGCCAAAAGCCAGTCTTTTGCAGCGTCAAATTCATCAAGAGCGGTAGCAAGTTTTTCACCGGTAGTGCCAAATTCAGTTCTGCTTGAGGCCGCAACTTCGGCTGATATTTGTCGCAACTCACTGATATAGCTGGCAATTGCTTCGCCATTTGCGAGCGGTAATTTGCGGGTGACAAGGTCAATCGCCTGGATGCCATTGGTTCCTTCATAAATCGGCGCAATACGGGCATCGCGCAGCAATCTTGCTGCGCCGGTCTCCTCGATATAACCCATGCCGCCGTGCACCTGCAGGCCGATGGACGCCACCTCCACGCCGATATCAGTGGCAAACGCCTTGGCAATGGGGGTGAGCAAATTGGCCCGCTCGCGCCATCTTTCCCCATCGTGTTGGCGGCCAAGATCAATCGCATGGGCGCAGGCATAACAAATTGCCCGCGCCGCACCGGTTAATGCCCGCATGGTCAGCAAACTACGCCGTATATCGGCGTGCAATATAATCGGCGCCATGCCCTCGCCTTGATGGTCCACCGCATGTCCCTGCCGGCGTTCGCGGGCATAATCGAGCGCCAGCTGATAGGCGGCCTCGGCCACACCAACACCTTGAATTCCAACCAGCAGCCTGGCACTGTTCATCATCGTGAACATGCAGGCAAGACCGCGGTTTTGTTGCCCCACCAGCCAACCCGCCGCGCCCGGTTCTTTGCCGGCAAAGCCATCGCCATAGATCATCGTGCAGGTGGGCGATGCATGAATGCCAAGCTTGTGTTCAATGCTGGCGCAATGGACATCATTGCGCGCGCCAACCGTGCCATTGTCATTGACCAAGTATTTGGGAACCAGAAACAGCGACAGACCGCGATAGCCCTCAGGCGCATCAGGCAGACGGGCCAGCACCAGATGGACAATATTGTCGGTAAGATCGTGCTCGCCATAGGTGATGAAGATCTTTTGACCAAAAATTCTATAACTGCCATCACCTATAGATTCGGCGCGGCATCGCACCGTGCCAAGATCAGAGCCGGCATGAGGCTCGGTCAGGTTCATAGTGCCCATCCATTCGCCAGAAACCATCTTTTCAAGATAAATATCTTTCAATCCATCACTGGCATGGGCGTCAATAGCCTCGACCGCACCGCACGTTAACGTCGGCCCGATACCGAAGGAAAGCGAAGCGGAATTCCACATCTCGAAAGTGGCGACCGATAACATGGTCGGCAAGTCCTGGCCGCCATATTCTGCCGGACCGGCAAGTGCTGCCCAACCGCCGGCAATCCAATCGGCATAGAGTTTTTTCCAGCCCGGTGGCATGGTGATTTCGGCGTCCTTTAACGGTGTGCCGTGGCTGTCACCAATTTTTGCCAGCGGGGCAATTTCTTCTGAAGCATATCGGCCGGCCTCTTCAATAATGGCGTCGACCAGATCGTCGCTGAGTTGTTCAAATCGGCCAGTCTCGATCGCGTCACTCAAACCGGCGACGTGCTTTAAAACATGGCCAATCTCTGATACCGGAGCACGATACATATTATTGTCTCTCCCGTGACAATTTAGCCCCCAGGCGCGGCAAGTGCATGGCGGCTTTCATAATTGGCTATTTCATAAGGGCCGCAGCAGGTTTTGTCGACGGCGAATTAGGCTGAGGGCCGGATCGGCCAAGCGTCTAATCGACCTTATTGGCGTTATTGGCGATATCCTCTTCACCGGGTGCTCATCAATAGTCCACCTGTTGCAAATAGAGCCCGCAAGCCGGCGCCACCGGGCCGCACTTTTGGCGATCACACGCTTCAAGTGCCGCCACAAGATCGCTTCTTGTCCAGCGCCCCTCGCCGACACATTTTAGCGATCCGACCAGCGAACGCACCTGATTATGCAGAAACGACGGCGCTGATGCCTGAATGTCGATATATTGTCCGTCAAAGCGCTGTTCACCGCTTACATCGAGCCCGGAAAGGGTTTTGACCGGCGATTTCGCCTGGCACTCGCTTGAGCGGAAGGTGGTAAAATCATGCTTGCCAATGAGCAATTGCGCCGCCTCATGCATGGCGGAAATATCAAGCGGGATCTTGACGTTCCATGCCCTATTTGCTGCGACTGCAAGCGGTGCTCTCCGGGTGATTATTCGATACCTATAGTGGCGGGCCGTTGCTGAAAACCGGGCATCAAATTCTGCCGGCATCTGGGTAACGGTCAGCACCGCAATGGATTCTCGCTTCAAATGGGCATTGGTGGCGCTGAAAATCTTGAAAGGATCCCACGACGATGGCAAATCCACGTGGGCAACCTGTGCCCGTGCGTGCACGCCGGCGTCGGTGCGTCCGGCACCAAACACCGTGACGGGTTCGCCGGTAAAGGCCTCAATTGCCTGTTCCAATGCCAATTGTATGGTCGGCAAGTTGTTTTGTCGCTGCCACCCCCTGTAGGACGTGCCGTCATATTCAACTGTCAACCTGTAGCGCGGCATGGCTATTGCACCCTATCGCCGGAAGTGACCGCATTGCCAGCCAGGAATGCGGCCCTTTCCATGGCTTTCGCTCCCGCCCTTTGCAGGCGAACTGGCCGTATTGCACCGCTGGCACAGGCAATTTTAAGATCATCGTCCAGCACCTGGCCGGCAGCGCCCTCCCCTTCCACCATCAGGCTTTCAAGTATCTTTACCCTTTGCGGCTTGCCAGCAATCATCATTTCACACCATGCGCCTGGAAAGGGTGAAAGTCCGCAAATGAGGTTGTGGACTTCACCGGCCGGCCGATGCCAGTCGATCCGGGCTTCGCTCTTGTCGATTTTCCTGGCATAGGTGGTGCCGCTTTCGCTTTGGGGCGTTGTCGTTAACGTGCCCCCCTCCAGCCTCGCCAGCGCATTGACCATTAATTCGGCACCCGTTTGCGACAATATATCATGCAGCGCACCGGTGGTCATATCCGGGCCGATATCCACTTTGCTTGTCAGCGCAATCGGCCCGGTATCAAGTCCCTCGTCCATTTGCATGATCATCATGCCGGTTTGTTGATCGCCGGCCATTATGGCGCGGTGGATCGGAGCAGCCCCTCGCCAGCGCGGCAGCAACGAAGCATGGGCATTAAGACAACCAAATCGCGGCGCATCAAGCACCTGCCGAGGCAATAAAAGGCCGTAGGCAACAACAACCGCGACATCGGCGTTTAACTCGGCAAATTGCACCTGATCGTCGGCGCGCTTCAGTGTCACCGGGGTCAGGATAGTAAGCCCAAGGCTTGCGGCTTTCTGGTGAACCGGTGATTTGGCCAGATCAAGCCCGCGGCGTCCCGCCGGTTGCGGTGGCTTGGTATAGACAGCGACAATTTCGTGGCCGGCATGATAAATCGCCTCCAGCATTGGCACGGAAAATGCCGGTGTTCCCATGAAGATGACGCGTAAGCCCATTGGTCCGTATCCTGCGGCGGCGGGCAGCTAGCCAATAAAGGTCCGGCCACTTTGTTTCGCCGCCTTGGTAAATTTGCGAATGACTATATCGCGTTTCAGTCTGGAAATGTGGTCGATGAATAACACACCGTCGAGGTGATCGACCTCGTGCTGAATGCAAGTTGAAAGAATGCCGTCGGCTTCCAGTTCCTGCTCCCTGCCGTCATGATCGAGAAATTGGACACGGCAACTTTCGGGCCGTTCGACCTCGGCATAATATTCAGGGATCGACAGACAACCTTCCTCATAGACATTGCGCGCTTCGGAGCGCCAGATGATTTCCGGGTTGACTAAAAACAGCGGGTCTTTTTTTGGTTCTTCAGCAGGCTTTGCGGCAACAACTTCACCATCTTCCCCTTCCTGATCTTCCGCCATTCGCGGCGAAACATCGACCGTGACAACCCGCACCGGTTCCCCCAGCTGAATGGCCGCAAGACCAATACCGGGCGCATCATACATGGTATCCAGCATATCATCGAGGAAAGCGCGCAGATCATCATCGACCCGTTCAACCGGCTTTGAACGGACACGCAATATGGGATCTGGAATATGGACAATGGGTTTGACGCTCATTGAGGTCAGATATGAAATGATGATGGCCACGTCAACCTTTGGAAATACGTATAAATGTTTGTTCAACCGACAAAGTTCAGATAGAATCAGGCCGCATAGGGGTATTGACGCATAATTTCGACTTACAATGGTCACGGGGAGAGGATAATGGCAGCAGTACTTTTGAGAATAGCGACAGCATCTTGGCGGATGCTGGTGGCGCTATTGATCGGTCTGGCGCTTTATGTTTTGGTATTTCTTTACGAGTTCGAGTTGTTCAATACACTGCATCGCTCGGCCGGTCAGATGATTGAGCAAGCCAGCATGCCAGCAGATACGGAAAGATGGCTACATCTTGTAAAAATCACCGACAAACTGGTGTTTATGGTTTTCATTCTCGCCGGAAGGATAATATGGGCGTTGATCGAGTATCTGTTTATCCAACTTCCCTATTACCTGATGTCCCGACGCTCAAATTCCGATGATGAGGTTTCGGGGCAACATGAGAATGAAAGTCGAAAAATCTAGTGGTCTGGCCGAAAAGCTTGAATCCCTTTTCAGCACGTTCTTTTTCAAGCGTTTTGGCCACAAAGACCACTAGCAACTTATTGAATTCTAGTGGTTCTTATGATTCCAACATTTGCCATAAGTACGAGCCGCTGGCGGATGCAAATGTTGGTACAGAACCACTGGCATGTTGTTCGTGCTTTGATCTGAATTCTCGCCGCGAATCACCTATAGTGGGCGGATGAATGCCGTGTCGATCGATTTTTATGCGCCATTCCTGCTGATTGGCGGGAAATGGCTGACGCTGAGTGAGCTGCTGATTATCGGCAGTGGCGTTTTGGCATTTCTTGCCTTGTTGCTGGTATTGCGCAGCTGGAGAAACAGCCGCCGCCGGCTGATGTGGGAGATAGCCCAGGCGGAGCAGGCGCGTGACGCCGAGATGCGCATGGCCGAACTTGTCGCCAGCCAGAACACGCTTACCGGTCGGCTGCAGGCAATGGCGGAAGGTTTGACGGCGCAAAACGCGACCTTGACAAAACAGATGGATGAACGGCTTGCCGGCATGAGCGGCCGGCTTGGACAGTCGATTACCGAAACCACCAGATCGACGCAGGAAAGCCTGGTTAAGCTGCAAGAGCGGTTGGCGGTAATTGACGCGGCGCAAAATAACATCACTTCGCTCACCGGCCAGGTGGTTGAGCTGCAAAATATTCTTGCCAACAAACAAACCCGCGGCGCGTTCGGCCAAAGCCGCATGGAAACTATTGTCCGCGACGGTCTGCCGATTGGGGCCTATGAGTTTCAGGCAACGCTCTCCAACAACACCAGGCCGGACTGTCTGGTATCAATGCCCAACAAAGGCCCATCACTGGTAATCGATGCCAAATTTCCGCTGGAAGCATGGAGCGCCATTCAAGACGCCCAAACCGACGATGACAGGAAGGCGGCGATGAGCCGGTTTCGCAAGGATATGGATGTCCATATCAAAGCGATTTCCGAAAAATATCTGCTGCCGGGCGAAACCCAGGACACCGCCTTCCTGTTTGTTCCATCTGAATCAATTTTCGCCGGTATTCACGAGGATTTTGAGGCCATTGTCCAGCGGGCGCACCGGTGCCGGGTGGTCATTGTCTCCCCTTCCCTGTTGTTGCTTTCCATTCAGGTTATCCAGGCCATATTGAAAGACGCCCGCATGCGCGAACAGGCCCATCTCATTCAGGCCGAGGTGGCGCGGCTGATGGAAGATGTTGGACGGCTCGATGGCCGGGTGCGCAAACTGCAAAACCACTTCAATCTGACAGCCAAGGATATTGATGAAATCCTCATCTCCACCGGCAAAGTTGCGCGCCACGGCGAGCGTATCGAAGGGCTTGAATTCGCCGCCACCGGCGAGCCGGGGGTTACCGACCTTCCAGCGCTGCCAGATAAGCCGAAACTGAAGGCGGTTGATTAACTGTTCTTATGGGTGATCACCGTGTTTTCAGCCACGATACCCATGGCCGCCGCCATGATCGGTAACATCAAATAGCGCAGGCCGATATCATAGAAATACTCTGCCATGCCCATGCCACTCAGCGGAATGAGAATAACTACATCCAGCCCCCAGTTGATGGCCAGCCAGAAAATGCCGATCGTCAGGCCTGTTCGAAACAGCGGCGCGACACGCCTGAAGGCAATAATCAACAACAGTGCACCAGCCCCACCGCCAATGACCACCATCAACGACTTGAACAATGGCTGGGCTATCTGCAATTCACCGCTGGAATTGAAAAACACAAATGAAACGAAAAAAGGTATCGCCCAGGAGGCAATGCCGAGCAGCAGCACTTTGAGGCTATAGGCGTTAGTGTCTTTCATGGTGGTTTCCTTTGTTGCATTCGGCGACCGCTCGTGGATGATCCATTGGCGGTTTCATTCAATCTTTTTGATTGGGTAGCCAGGTTTCGTGCACCGAAAGCCATTCGAAACCGGCATCTGACCGGCGCATCAACACCGTCGATAATCTGGCGTTTTCAGCCGGCGAGTTTTTAGCGCCGCTTTGATACTCCTCATAGGAGGCAAATAAAATGCCGTTTTCCAGCTCATGGTGCAATTCGACCGCCGCGATGCTGATGCCAAAGGCAGGATTTGCACCATGGGAGCCGGCGATCTGCGCGACCAGATCTTCGCGCCGCAACAGCCGCCCGCCGGGTTGAATATTGATGAAGCCTGGCGCCAGCCGCCGCTCCAGCTGGTGTTCGAATAATGCCAATTCACCGGCAATTGTACCGGCAAACCATTGGGTAAAGAAATCATGCAATTGTTTTATTTCAGCGGCGACTTCGTGCTCGGTTGACACCATAGTCTATTACCCCTTCTTTACCGGCTGACGCAGGATGGTCTTGAGCTTTTCCGGCGCGACACGGCGCGGATCGGAAAGATAGATCTCGTGGTGATGACCACTAAAATCATAGCTTTCACGCGGCATGATCTCATCATGCAATCTGGCGAGCACAGGCGCTTCATTATCATAGGAACCGATATGGAGGCATTGCAATGATGGCCCTTCCAAAAAGCGTTCGAAACGCAATTTTTGCAATTCACTATCTGCAACTTTCTTCGCCGCCTGGTCTTTTGCCGCATCAATCATATCACGCGTGATCCAGCCAGGCTGCATAATCATCATTGTCCAACACCACTGCGACCTATCAAGCCTTTCGGCAAATGCCGCCAAATCATCGGCCCACCAAAGCCCTTCCAGTGGCGGCACCACATAATCCTCATTCAGCTCCTTTTTACTGAGGAATTTTGTCTTGTAGGCCGTGGCAAAAAGACACTCTACTGCCGCACGATAGGCGGGCGATTGGTTCGGGTCACCCTTGCCATCGATCATCAAAAAAGCCATTTCGGGCACATCAACGAGATGAAATTCCGGTGATTTGTCACCGTAAAGCAGCGGCAGGGTCTTCTTGAAATCGATCTTCATGGGGCTTCTCCAAATCTTGCAAGCGAGCGGTCGATCCAGTCCAGTTCCGCCGAAATGTGGCTGATCGAATAGTCAAACAGAACGTCAATAAAGGCAGGATCAGGCACCGATTTGGCCTGAATTTCTTGCAGCAATCGGGCGAGATGAACTTTTCTTTTTTCGAGAGCCAAAAGCGCATCGCTGGTTTTCATTGATGGCCAGTTGGCAAGCCCCAAAAGCACCGGCGGATAGGTTGGCCGGGGTTCGGCAATGAGGCCAAGGCTCATTTTCGCGTGTACCTTTCGCCCGCTGGCGGTTGGCGCATAGATTTTTCTGGTGCTCTTTTCACCCTTTCCCGGCAGATATTTCTTTACCAGCCTCTTGCCCTCAAGTTTTTTTAAAAGAAAGTAGATCGATGAAAAGGCAAGTTCTGTCCACTCGCGCATGTTGCGTTCCTCGATCAGGCGTTCAAGGTCATAGCCATGACAGGGCCGTTCGATCAGCAAGCCTAAAAGGGCGTATTCGGCATCGGTGAGTTCGCTCATTATTATAGCACTATAATAAATTGAAATATTTGTAAAGCTGCCGAATTGCAATCAGAATGTCTGGCCATTTAGCGGGTTGTTATCTTGGTCAGGAACGGTGCTATCCATTGCGCCGCACCAACCCGGCCCATAATAACAGCGGCCATTTCTTTCGCCACTATCGGTGCGCGCAAGAAACCGGCCCCCGCGTGGCTGAGTGAATAGTAGAGCCCTGGCAATCTTCTGCTCTGGCCAAGCCGCAGCAGGCCATCACCGACAAATGAACGAATACCGATGCGGGTCTCGACAATCGGCAAACCGGCAATGGCGGGCACGGCACACACCGCACCGGCAAGAATCTGGTTGATAATCGCCGGCTGCGCCGAAAGCCGGTCGCGGCCTTCCTCATGGCTTGAACCGACAAGCAACCGATGGTCATCAAGCGGGATCAAGATACCGTCGGGTGTTTTGAGCGGATGGGATATAAGCGATGTTTGCAGTTGTAATTCCAGCAATACGCCGCGCACCGGACGGGACGTGGGCACATCGTCGGGCAGGCCCTCAATCGTATTGACCCCATGCCCGGCGGCAAGCACGATATTTTTCGCCTTAACGTGGTCGCCATTGAGAATTTCGATGCTAAAGCCGGTTTTTGCCTCTGCAATTCGGTCAACCGGTTGATTCTCAATCAAATTGCCGCCCCGGTTTTGCAACGCCCTCGCCAGCGCTGCGCAGGTCAGCCGGGCGTCAAGATGGCAGATTTCCGGCAGATGGTATCCGGCGACCATATTTTCTGAAAGACAGGGTATTCGATCATGCAAGCGCTTTCGGTCGAGGCTTTCGATCCTGCGGCCTGCCCGACGATAGCCATCCGCGTCGCGCTCAAGGCGCTCAAGCCCGCTCTCCTCGGCGACATGGGTAACGCCTCTATTACCAAAGCCAATATCCATAGCTGACTCTCGCTCAAGCAATTTTTCATAGGCTGGCCAGGCTGCCAGAGCTGCCCATTCCAGTGTCCGTAATTTGCCGGTTCCAGGACGTGGTTCAAGCCAGGCTCCGGCGGCCCCGCTGGCGCCCGATGCTAAATTTCCCTTGTCGATAATGGTGACTTCAACGCCCTGACAAACTAGTTCAAAGCCAAGGGAGAGACCGGCAATGCCGGCGCCAATTATGACCACCGGGCCTGCATTGGCCGCGTTCTTATCCGGTACCGGTGGAACCATACCCGCCGCCGCCACGTGTTGTCGTGGAAAGCTCTTCCGTTTCAACCACTTGCGTTTGAATAACCGGCGCAACAATCAGTTGCGCGACGCGTATACCGCGGGTGATGATGAATGGTTCGTTGCCGTGATTAATCAGCAAGATTTGCACTTCACCGCGATAGTCGGCATCGATCGTGCCGGGCGAATTCAGCACTGTTACGCCATGCTTGAGCGCCAGACCGGAACGTGGACGGATCTGACCCTCGTGGCCACCGGGCAATTCAATGATCAGCCCGGTTGGTACCAGTTTTCTCATTCCCGGCGCCAGCGCGATTGGCAGATCTTCTGATATAGCAGCGCGCAGGTCCATGCCAGCGGCCTGGTCTGTCTCATAGGAAGGTAATTCAAGGCCGGCCCCATGGTCAAGACGGATAATCGAAAGTTCGGGCATGTATGGCCATCTCAATTTGAATTTGGACCACCATAGGGCTTTACCCGCGGCGGAACCAGTGGTCAGGCGCGGTTTCAACAGCTGTTTTTGAAAGCATCAAGCAATGCAGACAGGAATGGATTTCGCAGCATTGAAATCCAAAATCCCCTATTCGGCAGCGTCCTTGCGCGCCATTGGATTGTTGGGGTGGGTGGTCCAGTTGACATATTCCGCCGGGATCGGCTGCTTGGTGCGCGGGTCGACGCCGGAAATCTGTTCCATGGTCAAACATTCCTCGACCGGACAAACACTGACACACAGGTTACAACCAACGCATTCCTCGACGATCACCTCAAACCCACGGGCGCCATCGATAGTTGCGGTAATCGCCTGGTGGGAGGTATCTTCGCAAACAATATGACAGCGGCCACATTTGATGCACAGGTCCTGGTCAATTTTTGCCTTGGTTACATAGTTGAGATTGAGATATTGCCAGTCAGACAGATTGGGCACAGCGCGACCGATAAAGTCATTGATTGTAGCATGGCCCTTGTCGTCCATCCACGAGGAAAGACCATCAATCATTTCCTCGACGATCTTAAACCCATAGGTCATCGCGGCCGTACAAACCTGCACCGAACCGCAGCCAAGGGAAATGAACTCGGCCGCATCGCGCCAGTTAGTGACACCGCCGATGCCCGACATCGGCAATTTGGCGGTTTCGGCATCACGGGCGATCTCCGCCACCATGTTCATGGCGATCGGCTTGACGGCCGGGCCACAAAGGCCACCATGCGAACCCTTGCCGTCGATCGTCGGCTCGGGAGCAAAATTGTCAAGATTGACGCTGACGATGGAGTTGATGGTGTTTATCAGCGACACCGCATCAGCACCGCCGTTCAACGCCGCGCGCGCCGGATGGCGGATATCGGTGATGTTCGGTGTCAACTTGACGATGACCGGCATGTCGCAATATTGCTTGCACCAGCGGGTGACCATCTCGATATATTCCGGCACCTGACCGACCGCCGCGCCCATGCCGCGCTCGCTCATGCCATGGGGACAACCGAAATTGAGTTCGATGCCATCGGCGCCGGTTTCTTCCACCCGCGGCAGGATCGCTTTCCAGGCCTCCTCTTCGCAGGGCACCATCAGTGAGACAATTATCGCCCTGTCCGGCCAGTCTTTTTTGACCTGGGTAATTTCATCGAGATTGGTTTGCAACGGTCGGTCGGTGATCAGCTCAATATTGTTGAGGCTTAAAAGCCGCCGGTCCGGTCCGTGAACTGCGCCATAACGGGGACCGTTAACATTGACCACCGGCGGGCCATCCTCGCCAAGTGTTTTCCACACGACACCACCCCAGCCGGCCTCGAATGCGCGAACCACATTATAGGCCTTATCGGTTGGTGGCGCAGAGGCGAGCCAGAACGGGTTGGGCGATTTGATACCGCAAAAATCGATTGATAGATCAGCCATGGTCCTGCCCTTTCCTACGCTTTCAACGCGCGGTTGATTGATTCTGCTGCCTGCTTGCCGTCCTCAACCGCCGCGACGGTCAGGTCTTCGCCACCGGCAATACAGTCACCGCCGGCCCAAACGCCTGTTCTTGAGGTGCAGCGCTCCTCATCCACCTTGATGCGGTTCTTTTCCATCGCGAGCCCGCTGCCAGTCAGGGGTGAGGCATCAAATTTCTGGCCGATTGCCTTAAACACCATATCGGCGGCAAGGGTAACGGTCTCGCCGGTTCCTTGAAGGTTGCCATTTGAAAGACTGGTCTGCTCCAGTTCAATGCCTGAAATTGCTCCAGCTGAATCGAGCTCTAACTTACTTGGTTGCAGGAAGTGGCGGATGACCACGCCGTGGGTCTGG
This sequence comes from Rhizobiaceae bacterium, assembly GCA_965248135.1. Taxonomy (GTDB): domain Bacteria; phylum Pseudomonadota; class Alphaproteobacteria; order Rhizobiales; family Rhizobiaceae; genus SZUA-100. Next base: position 314,904 of record CBDFIN010000011.1, read on the forward strand.
GCCAGTTCCTGCTCATATTCAGAAGCGCCCATTTGCGCAACCCCGCGCCGATAGGCGATCGTCACCTGATCGGCACCGAGCAATTTGGTTTGCACGGCCACATCCACCGCTGTCATGCCACCGCCGATGACGACAATATTCTGCCCCACCGGCAAAGTGGAAAGATCGTCCGACTGGCGAAGATCGGCGATATAGTCGACCGCATCAAGGCACCCGGGTGCATCTTCGCCGTCAAGGCCGAGACTGTTGACACCGGCCAGGCCCAGCCCGAGGAACACCGCATCAAAATCCTTTTCAAGATTATCAAGCGTAACATCTGCACCGAGCGCCTTGCCCGTCTCGATGGTTATGCCACCGATCTGAAGAATGTAATTCAGTTCCCGCTGGGCAAAATTATCGACCGACTTATAGGAAGCGATGCCATATTCATTCAACCCGCCGGCCTTGGCGCGAGGGTCGAACACCGTCACCTCGTGGCCGTGTACGGCCAAACGATGGGCACAGGCGATGCCGGCAGGACCAGCGCCAACGACCGCAACTTTCCTGCCGGAACTTTCAGCCCGCGCAAACGGATGGCTGCCGGTGCCCATCAACTTGTCGGTGGCATAGCGCTGCAGCCTGCCTATCGTCACCGGTATTTTCTCGGCCGTCTGGCGCACACAGACCTCTTCACACAATGTCTCGGTCGGGCAGACCCGTGCGCACATGCCGCCAAGGATGTTTTCGGCAAAAATCGTCCGCGCTGCACCCTTGGCATTGCGATTGGCGATCTGGCGGATGAACAGGGGAATATCAATGCTTGTGGGACAGGCATTCATGCACGGTGCATCGTGGCAAAAATAGCACCGTTCGGCCTCAACCATCGCCTCATGCAGGCTGAATAGCGGATGCAGATCGGAGAAATTCTCGTTATATTGACCTTTGTCCAACAGTGCCGATCCGATTGCCGGATTTTCGCTTGAAGTCACGCTCATTCTCCCGGTGTTCTTGCCCAATACCGGCCAGCGCCGGTTGCAGCGGTGTTGTCGATGAAAAGAATGCCGTGATTTCGATGATCAGTCAACGATTTTTTACCAGATGGTAAATTTTTAGTCTTCTGTCACACCAACAAGCTGATTATTTTCTTGAAGCGACAATATTGCTGGTGCACATATTTTAAGTGACCGGAATTGACGTGTTGACAACAATTGAGGGTAAGAGCGATGGGTGAAAATTTAAGTAAAACAGTGGCCCAGGGCCGCGCTTTCATGAACATAATTGGCGGCAAAATCTGTGAAGCCCGGTCGGGCAAGCGCATGGATGTGATCTCACCGTCCAACGGGCTTTCATTTGGCTCGATACCGGCGGGTGACAAGGCCGATATCGATGCGGCGGTGGCCGCCTCGCGCAAGGCATATGAGCAGGGCGCCTGGGGCAGGATGGCAGCGGTCGATCGCGGCCGTATCTTGTTGCGGCTTGCCGACCTCATCACCGACAACGCCGATGAACTGGCGGCGCTCGAATCACGCGATACCGGCAAGCCCATTCGCCAGGGTGTGGCCGATATTGTTGGCTGTGCCCGATATTTCGAATATTACGGCGGTGCCGCCGACAAGATCCACGGTGAAACCATTCCCATTGCTGGCGACTTTCTGGCGCTGACTTTGCGCGAAGCCCATGGGGTGGTGGCGGGTATCATCCCGTGGAACTATCCGGCGCAGATTTTGGGCCGGGTGGCGGGTGCCGGCCTTGCCATGGGTAACGCGATGGTGGTGAAACCGGCGGAAGATGCCTGTCTTTCAGTGCTGCGGGTGGCCGAGCTGGCGCTTGAAGCCGGCCTTCCGGAAGGTGCCTTCAATGTGGTAGCCGGCACGGGCCTGGATGCCGGCGCGCCGCTGGCTGCACACAGTGATGTCGATTTCATCACCTTTACCGGTTCGCCACTGACCGGTGCCACCATCCAACAGGCGGCGGCAACCCACAATCACGGTGTGACAATGGAGCTTGGCGGCAAGTCACCGCAAATCATTTTCGCTGATGCCGATCTTGATGCAGCCCTGCCGGTGGTGGTCAACGCCATCATCCAAAATGGCGGCCAGACCTGCTCTGCCGGTTCGCGGGTGATGCTTGAGGCATCAATCTATGACGCGTTCACCAAAAAACTGGCCGAGCGCTTTCAAGCCTTGATTGCCGGGCCGCATGATGCCGATCTCGACCTCGGTGCGCTCGTTTCGAAAAAGCAGCTAGGCGTTGTCAATGGATTTATTGACGATGCCGAACGGGCCGGCGTGAATGTCGTTGCGCGGGGGCAGATTGCCGGCAATGCGCCGGAAGGCGGCTATTACTGCGCACCGGCACTTTTTGGCCAGGTACCGCGAAGTGCCGATATCGCCCTTAAAGAGGTGTTCGGACCGGTGCTTGCAGCGTTTTCGTTTGATAGCGAAGATGACGCGGTGGCACTTGCCAACAATACCGAGTTCGGCCTTGTGGCAGCCATATGGACCAGCGACGGTGCGCGGCAAATGCGCATGGCAAAAAGGGTGCGGGCTGGCCAAATTTATATCAATTCCTATGGTGCCGGCGGAGGCATCGAGTTGCCCTTTGGTGGTTTCAAGAAATCCGGCTTCGGGCGTGAAAAGGGCTTTGAGGGCCTGTTTCACATGAGCGCCACCAAGACGGTGGTATTCAAGCACGGGTGAGCAGATGAGAATATGGGTTCACTGATTTTTGCTGATGTTTAACAATATCACGTCGTTCGAAATACGTTCCTTAAAAATAAAAAAAAGGGACATCTTTCGATGTCCCTTTTTCGGCATTATACGGTAGTGCCGCCATCTCCTATTAGAAAAATAGCATTCATAGCGATCATCTCCTTTTTTTACCGATCTAAGAGCACTCGCTCTTTTCTCTTTAGATAAGCTGAATTTAGGCTCGATTTAAGACCATTACAGCAAATTAACGTTACCAGAAGGTGAAGAGATGCTGATAGGCATTTCCCATTGTCTGATGAAGTTAACCGTGCAAATAGCCGTTAGTAGGCAATTTGTCGATGACAAAATGCACAGCGCGTGATCAGTCTTTCCCTTTATAGTTGGCAGCCAGGCGATTTTTCCAAAATATTATTATCCCTTGATGAGGCAAAAGCCAACGGTTTAAATCGAAAACATGTACGGTGGTTTCGCCATCTCCATCAGGCCGTGACGTAAAAGTGTCGCTGTGGATCACTTCGCCATCAACATATAAATCCCTCCCCTTAGTTCGATCAAATACAGTGATCTTCATATTGGAACTAGCGTGGCGAGTTCGGAAAGTTTCATTGTCCTCCCCTTCCTTAACCAATTGATATTTTATTTCGTGGTACATTGCCTTGCCAGAATTCAGTTCCTTAACAGGCGCCGGAAACTCACCATTGCTTTCTCCTCGCGAAAAACAATCCTGCATCGATTCATTCCCCTTGTCCAGTTCCTCTTTGCTGAGAGGTGTAGATTGATAGTGATTGGCGCCTGACTTCCATTCCTCAACCTTCACTAAATGTTGCAGCGCTTCATTTCGCGGGTTTGGAAGGTGGAGATTGAAGGGAATTTGCGTTATCTCATCTGAGATATTCTCCGTTTTACATTTTAGAGTACAGATCAAAACCATGTATTCTCGAAGTTTTGAAAACTCTTGCGTCTCTGGCAAATCTTCAAAAACATAGGTAACATCAAAATTTGATCGCATCACTTTGATATCAAAAGTTGTCTTCATCACTTCGTCTACATATCCATTCGGAAGATTCTTTTTGAAAACAGCCGAAAATGCGTCACGCTCAAGATCATGTCTCGCCGCATTGTTCTCATCCTTGAAAGCCTCTAAAAAATGTCCAATTCGGTCGTTTAGTATCTTTGTGATACCCTTGCGATGTCCCACCTCAATTAGGAAACCGACAAATACTGCAACGAGAATAGCAAAACCAAGCTCTTTAAGAATATCTCCACCCAAATGAGATATTTGAACTGTAGTTATAGCCAGATCGCGACCAAACCAGTCAATCAAAGGCACTATTTTAAGAGTACTGAAGTATTTTGAAAAGAAAATAAAACCAAACCCGACCAACAACCAAAGCCAATTTAGTCCGCCAAATTTTCCAGTTACTTGGTTTTCAAAATCGACTTCTTGGTCTTTGTTCTTTTCCCCCATAAAATCACCAGCTAGTATGAACCCTCTCAAATACATAGACATTCCACACTTATTTGTAAACCTACACTTACACACTGATGTATTCTGTCTCAGAAAAAAATATAACTATTCATGGTGCATTAACTAAGTTGTGCCGCTGCTATCACCATTAATTCTTCACCGCCGTCACCACAATTTCAATGAGATCATCGCCGGCAAGATCAGCCCCCACACAGGCGCGTTGGGGCCAGTTTTCTTCGCTGCCAATCCAGTCACACCACACTTTGTCCATCCGCGCCTTGTGCGCCATATCCCTCAAATACACCGTCGCCTGAAGCAATCCGTTCTTGCTGCTGCCGGCATCGATGAGATTTTTCTCCAAGGCATAGAGTGTCAGTCTGGTTTGCTCCTCAATGGTCTTGGAGACTGTCGTGTCGGTGGCAACGGCGTACACCAGGCCGCCATGGACCACGGCGCGGCACCGGCCCTCAGCCTGGCCGGAAAATCTGGTGATTGTCATGATCTCCTCCTGTTCAGGAGCCGATACTGCCCTGATTGTGGTCGTGTAATCAATCGGCCTGGCTCACATTCACCCATTCGGTAATTTGAATAGCAACATCGCCGCATGATGCTGCGGCAAGCTTCACCGCCGAAAACACAATTAATGACGCACCCCAAAAATTGCGATATTGATCCATCAACGATCACAAAACAGTTGCGGGAGAAAATCATGCGCCTTGAAAACAAAATTGCCGTCGTCACCGGGGCCGGTTCGGGTTTTGGCGAGGGCATGGCAAAGCGATTTGCGGCGGAAGGCGCGAAGGTTGTGGTCGCCGATATGCGCGGTGACGCGGTAAAAAAGGTGGCAGCCGAGATCGGCGATGCAGCACTTGCGGTCGAGGCCGATGTCAGCCGGTTGGCCGACAATGAGAAAATGATCGATATGGCACTTTCCGGCTTTGGCGGGCTCGATATTGTGGTGCTCAATGCCGGTGTCACCCACAAGAACATGCCGCTTAGCGAGGTGAGCGAGGAAGATTATGACCTCATTTCCAACGTCAACATGAAGGCGATTTATTACGCCACCAAACTGGCCGTGCCCATTATGGTCGAACGCGGTGGCGGCACGATACTTTCCACCGCCTCTACTGCGGGTCTGAGGCCACGCCCTGGGCTGGTCTGGTATAACGCCTCAAAGGCCTGGGTGATCAACGTGACCAAATGCATGGCCGTCGAGTTGGCGCCGAAAAACATTCGTGTCAATTGCCTTTGCCCGGTGGCCGGCGAAACCGGCATGCTGGCCGATTTTATGGGGGAGGACACGCCCGAAATCCGTGAAAAATTCAAGTCGGTCATCCCGCTTGGCCGCTTCTCCCAGCCGCGTGACATGGCTAATGCTGCACTTTATCTGGTTTCCGATGAGGCTGATTTTATCACCGGTGTGGCGCTGGAGGTTGATGGCGGACGTTGTGTTTGATCAAGCGTGCCGGAATTAGCCACCTGTCTTGTTCGAGCATCGATTCGAGGGTAGTCTCATCAACCGGCAGTGCGGGGAGTTTGACAAATGTGTGAAGTGGTGATCAGCGGTACCGGTGTTTTCACGCCCGATGAGGTGATTACCAATGAGGAGCTGGTGAAGGCCTATAACCTTTATGCCGATCATCAAAACCACATCAATGCCGAGGCAATTGCCCAAGGCGAGATGGAGCGGCTTTCTCATTCGAGCGAAGAGTTTATTTTCAAGGCTTCCGGCATCGAACAGCGCCATGTGATCAACAAGAGCGGTGTGCTCGACCCGCAAACCATGCATCCACAATTTCGCAAACGTGACGATGGCGAATTGTCGCTGATGGCGGAAATGGCGGTGAAGGCGGCAAAAATCGCGCTGGAGCGGGCCGGACGTACGCCTGCCGATGTGGACGCGGTGATATGTGCGGCGTCCAATCACGAACGTGCCTACCCGGCGATAGCCATCGAGATCCAGCAGGCGCTTGGTATCGAGGGTTTCGGTTTTGACATGAATGTCGCCTGTTCATCCGCCACCTTCGGCATGCAGGCGGCAAGCGATATGATCCGCTCGGGTACGGCGAAGGCCATTTTGATGGTTAATCCTGAAATCTGCTCGGCGCATCTGGAATGGCGCGACCGCGATTGTCATTTCATTTTTGGCGATGTGTGTACCGCCGTGCTGTTGGAGAAAAAGCAACTTGCCGAAGCGGAAGACCAGTTCGAGATTCTGTCATGCCGCAGTTTGACCAAATATTCCAACAATATCAGAAATAACAACGGCTTCCTGCGACGTTCGCTGCCGGCCGGCCTGAGCGACCAGCGTGATATGCAGTTCATGCAGGAAGGGCGCAAGGTGTTCAAGGAAGTGGTGCCGACCGTGGCGACGCTTATTTTGGAACATCTGGCCGACGAAAATATCGATGCGGGCAATTTATCGCGGTTGTGGCTGCATCAGGCCAATAAATCTATGAACGACCTGATCGGGCGCAAGGTTTTGGGAAGGCCACCCAGCCGGAAAGAACAACCCAATATCCTGCAAGATTATGCCAACACTTCGTCGGCCGGTTCAATCATTGCCTTTGCGCACCATCATGATGATCTGGCGGATGGTGCGCTGGGCATAATCTGCTCTTTCGGTGCGGGATATTCGGTCGGCAACGTGATCGTGCGCAAACGCCGGATTTAAAAGCAGCGGTCAGGTGAGTGTGCCGGGCTCGTTTGGCCCGCCAATTGACCACCCGTTGCGTCGCACCTTCACCTCAAATCCACTGGTGATGGTGTGATGAACCCGAAATCGTTGGCAAAGGTGATTTTATGCTTGAAACGTGCTAGGGAAGATGCGTATCTGCGCCCAGCATCTAGTTGCGCCAGATAGATTGATTTTAACAACACAGGAGAATACCACTATTCGTCGTCCGCACAGAGCAGCCGCGCCGCAAAAAACCGGCCCGCGCGCAAACCGTGAAATCACTGTAGAAGAAGTCCAGCTTATTGATGCTGAAGGAACCAATCAGGGTGTGGTGGCAATCGAAGACGCCCTTGAAATGGCCCTTGATGCGGGCCTTGATCTGGTCGAGATTTCCCCCACCAATCGCCCGCCCATTTGCAAGATACTCGATTTCGGCAAATACAAATACGCCGCCCAGAAAAAGGCTTCCGAGGCGCGCAAGAAGCAGAAAATCATCGAGATCAAAGAGATCAAGATGCGGCCCAATATCGACACCCATGATTATGATGTGAAGATGCGGGCAGTGCGCCGTTTCTTTGATGATGGCGACAAGGTGAAGGTGACCCTGCGCTTTCGTGGCCGTGAAATGGCCCACCTCAATCTCGGCATGGAGCTGCTGCAAAAGGTAAAAAACGATACCGAGGAAATTGCCAAGGTGGAGGCCGAGCCAAAGCTCGAAGGCCGCCAGATGATGATGGTGCTGGCGCCGAAATAATTCGGGACAAACCTCGGCCGAAATCTGTTTCCCTCCCCCTTGTGGAAAGGCGTCGTTAGACGGCTTCGAGTGGGGGTAGTTCTCTCAATATTCTCATAATTCAATTGATTACACATAAAACCCGAACCTTGCTTGCGCAACGTTCGACACAAGGGGGAGGCAAAAAACCGAAATAGAAAATGCGGTCTGTTGCTAGCCTTTTGCCGCCGCAAGCCGCTTTTCCAGTTCCTCGATCATCCAGAAATCGACCGGCTGCATACGCCCGTCATCCTTAAGCGCCCGGGCGATCGCCAGCGCATTTTGGTAACGTTGTTTGGCATCATCGCCCAATTCGGCAAACCTAACATATGAGACGATAAGATCGCGCTGCCACTCGCTATTTTCAGGATCGCGTTTTGCCAGGTTTTCTGCAATCTCAAACCCGGCTTGATAGGCTTCTAGCGCCGCATCACCCTCACCACGAACCCCAAAAATACCACCGATCTTGTTATGACTGACGGAAAGATCGCGCTGCCACTTACTATTCGCCGGATCGCGCTTTGCCAGCGTATCTCTAATCTCAAGAGCCGCCTGATAGGCCTCTAGCGCCGCATCACCCTCACCACGGGCTTGAAAAATATTGCCAATCCTGTCGTGACTGACGGAAAGATCGCGCTGCCACTCACTATTTGCCGGATCGCGCTTTGCCAGCGTATCTCTAATCTCAAGACCGGCCTGATAGGCGGCAAGCGCCGCATCACCATCCCCATGGGCCTGAAATATTTCACCAATCTTGTTGCGACTGATGGAAAGATCGCGCTGCCATTCGGTGTTCTCCGGATCGCGCTTTGCCAGGTTTTCTGCAATCTCAAACCCGGCTTGATAGGCTTCTAGCGCCGCATCACCCTCACCACGGGCCTGGAAAATATCGCCGATCTTGTTGTGACTGACCCAAAGATCGCGCTGCCATTCGGTATTCTCCGAATCGCGCCTGGCCAGGTTTTCTGCAATTTCCAGACCAGCCTGATAGGCCTCTAGCGCTGCATCACCCTCACCACGGGCCTGAAATATTTCACCTATCCTGTTGTGACTGACGGAAAGATCGCGTTCAAGACCCTCGTCGAGTGCGATTTTCTTGCCTTTTTCATAGGCGTCGATGGATTTTATAAGATCACCGCGCATTTTCCAAATATCACCGGTTTCAAACCACGGCCACGGATCCTGACCGTTCAAACCGGAAGCGATGTCAAAACTCTCAATCGCTTCCTCCCACCTGAACACGGCTTTTAGTACTTCCGCTTCTTCCAGCGCCAAACGGTAGGCACCTGCCATTTTTTGCTGGCGGGCCTCGCGCAACAGGGTAACTGCACCTTCGTCATCCGCCCTGCGCATTAGCGCGCGGGCAGCCTCGATGACCCGGATCACGTCTTCACCGCTGTTGAGCAATTCGACCGGCTTTTCACCACGGGCAATCAGCGCTTGAATCGCCTGTTCGACGGCAGCAAGATAATCGCCTTCTGGAAATTCGTGCCTTGCGGCTTTGAAAAGACTGTCGAGATTTTCAACCGGGACGCCGTATTTTGTATGCAGCGTATCAAGCACTTCTTTGTGCTTTTCCTCCCTATCGGCTTGCGCCGCGCCGAAGGAATCAAAAATCTTTTCGAAAGATAGCGAATCGAATAGTGGCTTGAGGTTTTTATCGGTGCGGGCAAGCCCGTGCACCCCGCAAATCATCGCGGTAAAAAGCCGGCCCTCCACTGTGCTCTCCTGAGCATAGGGGCTGTTTTCCGGCAGTCGTTTCTTCAGCGCTTTGACAAATTCTTTTTCATTCAACCCGGCGGCAACCACATCATTGACCGAAGGTTTGGTTTCAAGGATAGAATCGCCAAGACTATCCATCGCCGCCTTTATGGCTTTCTCATCCGGTAGTTTGTGGCCAAATTCGGCTGCAATCCACTGGCGGTGATCGCGCTCAACTGCTTTACTTACCTTCTCGGTCACTTCAACCAGCGCGTCGCCTTGACCATCGCGCAAGCCAAGCGCCAATTCACCGCCGCTGGTGAGCAATTGAACCACATGATCAGGTACTTTGATGCTAACGAAGCCAAGCGCAAGAGCACCGATGCCAACGCCGATGCCAACTATGGATTTCAGGCTATCGTTTGATAATTTCATCCCCTGCCTCCAGCTTTCAAGGTAAGGGATTTTCCTGCAAGTTCAAGTTGAAATGCGGCCTTGGCCGGGGTGTCAAACCCGCGCCCTACCCCCGCAACCCTTCCTTTTTCACCCAGGCTTCCGTATCATCGAGCGCCTTTTCAAACCGGTCGAACAACAGGTTCAACTCTTCCGCGGTGATGACCATCGGCGGGCAAAGCGCCAGCGTATCACCAAGGGCGCGCGAAATAGCACCATGCCCCTCAAGCAACCGCGAGCAAGCCGCGCCAACACCGGCTGCCGGGTCAAATGGCGTCTTTGTATTCTTGTTCGCCACCAGTTCCACCCCGCCAACAAGACCGCTCGAACGCACCTCACCAACCAGCGGATGATCACCGAGCCGGGCAAGGCGGTCAGCAAATACCGGCATGACGGCGCGCACATGGCCGATGATATCGCGGCGCTGATAGATTTCCAGCGCCTTGACCCCGACGGCACAGCCAAGCGGGTGGCCGCCATAGGTGAAGCCGTGGCCGAAAACGCCGATCTTTTCCGATTGCGCCTCAAGCGCATCAACCATGAATGGCGGCACCAGCACCGCGCCGAGCGGCGCATAGGCCGAGGTCAGTTGCTTGGCAACCGATATTGTCGCCGGCCTCATGTTGTGGGTCTGGGCCCCCCACCAATTGCCGGTGCGACCCATGCCGGTGATCACCTCATCGCCAATCATATAGATATCATGCTCGTCCAGCACCTGTTGGATAGCGGGAAAATAGCCCTTTGGCGGCACAATCACCCCGCCGGCGCCCATCACCGGTTCGGCGATCATTGCCGCAATAGTGTCGCCCCCTTCCCGCTCGATCAGATCGCGCAGGTTTTGCGCAAGGCGAGCAACAAATTCCTGTTCGCTCTCGCCCTCCTCAGCGCCGCGATAATAATGCGGACAATCGGTATGCAACACCCGGTCGAGCGGCAGGTCGAAATCACGGTGATTGTTGACAAGACCGGTGAGCGATGCGGTCATCAGCGTTACGCCATGATAGGCTTTTTGGCGCGAGATGATCTTCTTCTTTTGCGGTCTTCCAACGGCATTGTTATAATACCAGGCAAGTTTTACCTGGGTGTCGTTGGCCTCTGAACCCGATGAGGTGTAAAACACCTGCGAAATCGGCACCGGCGCAAGCTCTTTCAGCTTCTCGGCCAGTTCAATCGCCGGTTCGGTGCCCTTGCCGCCGAACTGATGATAATAGGGCAAGGTATCAAGCTGCTCCTTGGCGGTATCCACCAGTTCGGCATCGCCAAAACCAAGCCCGGCGCACCACAGCCCGGACATTGCCTCGATATATTCGTTGCCTTGGGTATCGTAGACAAAAACTCCCTTGCCCCGGGCCATCACCGTCGGTCCGGTCTCGCGTATTTTGTGCAATGGCGTATAGGGGTGCAAAACCGACGCAAGGTCGCGGACTTGCACATTGCTTAGGGGATGGGACATGGCTGCCTCCGGTGATTCTGATTGTTGCGGATTAGCGACTATGCGCCTTTAAAACCGGCAGTCAACACCGGTGTCCGGTGGTCAGCGAATAGTTTTGCGCGCCGGCTAAAGTCAGTTGTAAATATTGATGTATTTTATGCAAATCACCCGCAGGCAGGAGGCGATATTCTTGTCATTAGCCACCAGGCACTGGTCGTGAATGCGGGTGATCAGCTCCGGCAGACTCATTTCCTGTTCGTCGGCGATCAGTTCGATGACATTCCAGAATGCACGTTCCAGCCGCACCGACGTGGAATGGCCATGAATACGAAAGCCGCGGCGTTCCTGGACAAAATCATGGATCTGTTCGGTGCTGCAGGAACTGAACATGTGATCGAGAACATTGTCCGTTTCGACATAGATCGACATCAATTCCTCCACCATTTCGGGGCGCCCGCCAGGGCGACACACCAGCCTATTTCTGCAATCGCTCAAAAGCAAACTTGCCGCATGAGATTGCAGCATTTGCATTGTTGCACATAAATACTACCTTGCCGCCACAAATTGCCGCTAGCATAGGTACATCGTTGCAACCGACAACAGCGGACCAGAAAAAGATCTCATGGAATTTTTCAACAAAACACTCGATCCGATTATCGCGCTGGTGGCCATCGCCATATTGGATATATTCCTGTTTCTGATCGTCGGCGCCTGGACCGTCGGCGGTGGTGAAACCATGATGACCGGGCTTGCAGCCGAAGCGGTGATGGGCAAAGAGGCGGTCAGCCGCATACCGTTTTGGAACCTGGTATTTCCACCAACAGCCGGCTATTGGAAAATCTATATCAGTCTCGGCATGCTGTTCGGTGCCTTTGTCAGCGCCCTGTTTGCCAATGAGTTTTACCTGCGCATTCCCAAGCGGTTGTCGGAATGGGTGTTAATCACCATTGGCGGGCTTTTAATGGGTGTCGGCATTCGCCTTGCCTTTGTTTGCAACGTTTCGACTTTCTTTGGCCTGACACCACAAATGAATATGGGCGGATATCTGGCCATCAGCGGCATCATCGCCGGCGCCTGGGTCGGGTCGCTTATCTATAAACGTATTCTGGAGGGCTGAACTTTGTCTGTACTTGGCGAATGCCTGATAGCCTTTGTCTTCGGTTCGATTGTCGGGGTGCTGGTGCAGCGCTCGCGGTTTTGCAATGCCGCCGCACTGCGTGACGCCATATTATTCAAGAGCTTTCGTAACACCAAGGCGCTGCTGGTGGCGATGATGGTTCTAACCATCGGCTTTACCGGCTTCATGTCGATCAACGAAGGCCATGCGATGCATTTCGATGTTGGCCTCAACCAGATGATCGGCCTGTTCATTTTTGGTATCGGCATGGTGTTGGCCGGCGCCTGCACGGTATCTACCTGGGTAAAAACCGGCGAGGGCAATGTTGGTGCTGCCTGGGCGTTGCTGTTTACTTTCATTGGCATGTTTTTGTTCTCGCTCGCCTGGTCGGCCAACTATTGGCCACCGGCGCCTGCCAGCATGACCGGCGAACCCAACCTTGAGGCGCTGCAATTCGGTTTCGCCAATGCGACAACATTGCAGGAGAAATTGAAAATACCGGCGGTGGTGTTTGGCATCATTCAGGCCGGCGTGCTGTATGCCATTTACCGGGCGATATTAAAGCGTGAATCGCGCAAAGCCCCCAGACAAAGTATTGCAACTTTTGCGAGCACAACAAAGGAAGCGGCAGCGGAATGAAACCGGATATTCGGGAGATTTTTTGATGGTATTTTTTATGGGCAGAAAAAACAAAGAAACGGCAAATGCAGGCCCGGTGGGAAAAGCGACCCTGGGCAACGGCCAGACCGTAGAGATTGCCGCGCAGATTGACTGTCTGGGCGATAGCTGCCCAAGGCCACAGTTGATGACCAAGAAGGCGTTGGCTAATGCGGCGGCAAAAGACGTGATCGAAATCCTGATCGACAATCCTTCGTCAATGGAGGCCATACCACCGATGTTGGGCGAACTGAACGCCACCCATCTGGAAACGGTCAAAGGCGAGCGGCGCTGGCAGGTCTATGTGCAAAAAAACTGACGAGGTGCAGAGATGATATTGATGTGGACGACCCGGCTCTACGTGGCTGCCGTTGGCGCGATCAGCCTGATGGCGCTGATCTATATTTATGCGCTGCCGCCTCAAAGCATGTTTTCAAGCCGTGAGGGCGTTCCCCATTTCACCCCGAAAGTGGCGCATCCCGAAACCGGCGTACCGATAGATGTGGGTGAACTGATCCGCCACTATCGCGGCGACTAACGAAGGCAGAATTAATGGAATTTGATTTCGAAACCGGACTGCAGATCGCACTATTTTTCGTTGCCATGGCGGGCGTGTATCTGGGATTCTTAAAGGACTCAATGTGAGGAGAATGCAATGGACAGGGCAAGCGTGATATTTTGTGGTGGCGCACTGGCGGCGTGTTTTGGCCTTGCGGCTGTCGCCTACCCTTTCGCCGCTCTTTCAAATGCCAAAGTAGTTGAATCGAGTTCCGTGGTTCAGGCAGAACAGCTTGGCTCCATGAACCTGGGTGATTTCGGCGAGGTGCCGGTAGCCGATCTTGTTGATTATTACATCCAAAATCCACCCGCGCCGGTGCTCGCTGGTGCTGCGCCCAAGAAAGTCCGGTTCGAAGGATGCTGATCAAGAATACCCATTTTGCCCGTTGGCGGATGAACATCATTTGGTTGGCAAGTCTGCTGGTGACGGCAGTATTGCCATCCACACTTTTCGCCGCACCGGTGATCGACTACCGCGCCGCACCAAGCAACCACTTGGGCCCGATAATCGATGTGCGCCCTACCGCAGCGTGTGAAAAATCCAGCCTTGCCGGCGCCCGTTGCCTGCCGGTGAGCGATTTTTTCGGCCCGAATAAGCGACTGGCCAATTTCAGCGGCATCTTGTGGCTGCTTGGGACTGCCGGGCTGAATGGCAGCGAACATGTGCTGGTTGTCGGTGGAAGACGAAACGCCAAAGAAGCCGTTGCGGGCTTGCTTTTCCTTGCCGGTCAAAAAAGTATAACGGTACTGTCCACAGCCATTGATTTACTGGATGAGAACAAACGCGCGCCCGGCGAAGAGCGCAGCAAAACGCGCGAAAAAGTCTATCAGGCGGAAATGCGCAACGACCGTATTGTCCTGCGTAGCGACCTTGCAGCGCTGGTGCGTGGTGAAAAAGTGCCGCTTGTCATCGATGGACGAAGCGAGGGCGAATACTGGGGCAGCACTATTCGAGCTGCCCGTGGCGGCCATATCCCCGGCGCCCAACATCTTGCGGCGTTGTCACCAGGTGCAGCCAAAAAACCGCAATGGCCTTTTGAACCGGCAAGTCCGCCAATTGCCTATGGTCACAATAGCTACAGTGGATTGATCTATCTTGCCCGGCTTGAGGCCACGGGTCTGCCCGCCCGGCTTTATCTGGAAGGTTGGGTCGGCTGGGCAAGCGATGGCGCCCTGCCTGCAGATGGGTTGAGTTTTTCCGAGACACGCCAGGCGGTAACACCCGCCAAAAAGCCCCTGCAAAACACCGCGATTTCTATTTCCAGCTTTACCGCTTTGGCACTTTGCGGGGCAACGCTTGCCATTGGCGGATTTTTTGTCGGGCGCTGCATCCGACCGGCGGCAGGATGAGCACCATGGACCTGCTGATCATCATATCCAACCCGGCATCAACAGCCATTGCAGCGCCGCTCGCCAAAGCCTGTGGCAATGCCGGTATCGAATGGGCAGCATTTTTTACCAATGACGGGGTACGCACCCTTGATAATGGTGCGCTGACTGAAGCGCTTGGTTCCGCCAGCAAGGCGATTGCCTGTCAGGAATCGTGGCAAGAGCACATGGGCAATGCTGACTGTCCGGTTGAACTGGGTAGCCAGACCAACAATTCAACGTTGGTGGGCCAGGCACACAGGGTGTTGAGTTTATAGGGAGGCTGAGGGTGAGTGGAAGAAACAGGTCGATACTGGTGCTTTCCCGGCGTGACCATCGCGAGGCGATGCGGGTTGCCGCCGGTATGACTATTTTCGGTCATCAGGTTCGGCTGGTGTTCATGGATCACGCTGTCAGTGAGAGGGAAGCCAGCGGCGAGCAGGCGGAACTGCTCGAACTGGCCGACATCGAGCCAGAAACAACCATCGCCGAGATGGCGGGCGATCTGCCAATTATAGACTCTGCCACACTGGCACAGGCGATCACCGCAGCCGATCTGGTGGTCAACATATGAGCGCCGAAGCGGAAAGGAACATAGTGGTGTTAGATGCGGGTCTGTTTGGGGACCGTCAGACAATTAATCGTGCATTGCAATGCATGAAGTCCAGCAACATCGACACGGTTGAAATCGTGCCGGAGCAAATGGACGAAAGGGCTTGGGCCAATGTGCTTGAGAAAATAATGAGTGCGGACATGTTGCTTGCGCTTTGACTGGAGAAAATGAAACAGGAGAAAATGAAATGAAACAATCTGTCAAATTGCTGCTACTCGGTGGCGCGCTGTTGGTGCCGGCGACGGGCTTTGCCGCAGAACCACTTGTCGATGTTGCCTGGGTCAAAGCCAATATCGGCAAGGGAAACGTTGCCTTTGTCGATTTCCGCGGCAAGGCGGCCTATCTTCGGGCCCATATTCCAGGAGCAGTGCACAGCCAATATGGCGGCCCCAAAAGCGAATGGCGTGTCTCCAAAGACGGTGTGCCGGGCGTGTTGAAAGATCCGGCCAAGATCGCCTCTCATCTTGGCAATATCGGTATCGGTAACGATACCCATGTGGTTTTGGTGCCGCCGGGAAACAGTTCATCAGACATGGGTATCGGTACCCGCGCCTACTGGACCCTGCAACTGATGGGCCACGACAACATCTCGTTGTTGAACGGTGGCATGAAAGCCTATTTGAGTGAAGTAGACGCCAACAAGAAGCCGGCAAATCCGCTTGAAAAGGGTGTGGCATCTCCAGCCGCAAAGACCTATAAAGTCAACCTGCGGACAGAAATGCTGGTCGATGCCGATGGGGTGGAAGCGCTGTCGAAGGCTGGCGTGACACTTGTCGACAATCGCACCGCCGATCAGTATGCGGGGGTTAACCGCCATGGCAAGGCCAAGGCCAGCGGCACCATTCCCGGCGCCATTAACATCTCCCAAAGCTGGATGACCAAGAATGGTCGCGGCACCTTCCGTGACGCCTCGGTGCTCAAAAAGCTCTACGCTGCAGCCGGCGTGCCAACAACAGGCGATCAGGTCAGCTTCTGCAACACCGGTCACTGGGCATCGGTCGGCTGGTTTGTCTCGCACGAGATACTCGGTAACAAGCAGGCCAAGATGTATGATGGCTCGATGACCGACTGGACGATTAAAGGCAAGGCCGTCGAGCAAAAGGTAAAGTTCTAAAGAGCTTTATGTTTCGTTCGCCTGTCATCCCCGCCGCCTCTCTCGCCTTAATGCTGGTTATACCGGCGGCGGCGGGAGAACACGCAAGACGCGCCGCCGCTGAATTGGCGGTTATTGGTGGCGATCTTCGAAGAATTCAAAGCGAAGAGCTCTCCAGGCTCCACCGCTCGGGCCTTGACGCACGTATCAATGGCGGACTTTCAGCTCTGCCAATTCTTCTACGGCTCGCCGATCAGGAGGAGGGGAGACGAACTAAAGACCATGGCAATCTGGTTACCGGGCTTCGCAACGCCTGGAAGTCCGAAGTTCCGACAGCAGCACTCGCTTTCATCGATAACCTGGAAAAGCTGTATCCGCTTGATGACGGCGCTTTTTTTGCTCTTGCTCCAACAATGGCAGGCCTGGCCCAGGCGCAACAATTGCATGAGGAACTTTGTGCCGGCTGCCACGATGAACCGGACAGTTCCGTTGCACGCCCGGCATTCAATCTATTTCAGCAGGCCATGCGGTTGTCAAAACATCAATTTACCGCAAGGATGATCGTCGGCATCCGTGGTGACCGTGTCACCGGCATCGACAACCCGTTCAGCGATTGGCAGTTGGCGGCACTAATGGCTTTTTATCGAGCTGGTCAAACCGGGAAATAATCCTCGCAGTCGCCTTCGCGATAAACATCGGCGGTAGCACAGTGCAGCGCACCGCCAAAAGCATAGGCGTCGCGGAACGGCACCGGCAACACCTCAAATCCTAATTTGTCCAGTTGATCCATCTGGTGCACTTCGCTTGCTTCCACGCACACGGTCTTGGGATCAACCATCAAAATATTCATCGATAACCAGACCGACGAATAACAAAGAGGCGGCGGCGAATTGTGGGCAGGGCGGGCAGAATCGATTATTTCCCAGTCATTGCGATGGAAAAAATCACGCTGGTCATCCGGCAAGCGCCGCTCCGGGTTATTGATGATCAACCCCGGACGCAATGGCGTGAAGGTTGCATCGATGTGAATGGGATAAGGGTCGCCCGGAAAATTGACCCCATGCACCCGGTGATCGGGAAAATGGCGGGCAAGCCAGTCGATACCTTTCAAATTGGTGGTAAAACCGTGCTGGACGACCAGATCGCGGCCAAAACGCAGCACATCGGCTGCATCGAATAGCGGCTCCTCCTCGGTGGTGACGAAAAACCTGTCCGCCGTCCATTCAAGCCGTTTTTCAACCCCGATTTTGTCGGAAAGATAGTCCGACCGGTAATCGGCATCTGTCAATCGCGGTTTCGGCGCCGCCTCGTGACGCATTTTCGGGTCGTCCTCATAATAACCCTTGATCAGATCGCGGTAGCACAGATATTCGAACCAGCGGCAGCGATAGGACATCGTTGCTTCCAGCATCTCCTTGCCGACCGTAAGGATGACATCGCGCGGCGGCATGCAGCCGAACATGGTTTCGGTTTGCCAGTCGGGGGTCGAGGTCGGCTGGTTGAAGTCGAGCGGTTTCGGGCGGTCGACACGAACACCGCGGGCTTCAAGAATCTTGGCGAAATTGTCCAGCAGTTCATTGGCGCGATCAACCGTCTCCTGGGGACGCGGGCCAAACGAACCGCGCATATCAGAATCCTCCGGCACCTTGGCGTCAAGCGCCGGTTCGGGGGCAGGAATGCAGCCACCATCGGCAAGGCCGACAATGACGTGCTTGAGCGGGTCCCACTCGTTCCACGAGTTTACGATGGTCTTTGTCTTGTTCATTCCAATCCGGCCTTCAACTTATATCCACTCGCCCCTGTCGCCGTGCCAGGCAAATATCCGGTCGTTTGGAATGATCTGTTTAACAACCTCACCGGTGTTTACATTGTCAAGCAGGTGCAGAAGCGCCCGAATGACACCGCCATGGCAAACGGCCACCGTGTCACCTTCAACCTCGTCAAGCCATCCGCCGACCCGGTCGCATAGCATCTGGTAACTTTCTCCACTGGGTGGTTGATAATACCATTTACGAACCTCGCGCTCGTTGACCATATCGCCCGATTCCACCGCGATTTCCTCGAAAGTGTAACCCTCCCAATCGCCGAAGCTGATCTCAAGCAGGCGCTCTTCGAGGCGATAACTGGCCTGATCGAGCCCCATTTGACGGCGAATAATCTCCATTGTTGCCCGGGTCCTGCCCATCGGACTTGCAACAAAATCGAAACCCCCGGGATTTTCTATCAACCGGGCCAATTGGTCGCCATTGCGCGCAGCCTGGCCAAGGCCGGTATCATTGAGGGGGATATCTGTTTGACCTTGCAGCCGACGCTCGACATTCCAGTCGGTCTGACCGTGGCGAATAAGGTAAATCATGGCGGCTCGAATTCCTCAAATTTTCAATACGAGCTTGCCGTTATTGCCACCGCTAAACAAAAGGTTGAGCACGACCGGGTAGTCATCAATGCGGCCGTTGCGCACGTCTTCGCGAAGATGAAGCTTGCCCTGCCCGTACCACTGGGCCAGATCGCGGATGGCGTGAGGGTATTTGGCAATATAGTCGAAAACGATAATGCCCTGCATTTTTAAGCGATTAACCAGAACCGAGCGGATATTGGTCAGGCCTTTAGGCATTTCAGTCGCATTGTAGGCTGAAATCAGGCCACAAACGATGACCCTGCCATTCAGGTTCATCAACGACAGTTCGGTATCGAATATTTCACCGCCGACATTTTCAAACAGCACATCGACGCCGTCCGGGCATGCCTGCTTCAGGTCTTTGAAAAGATTACCGGCCTTATAGTCGACACAGGCGTCAAAACCGAGCTTTTCAACCACATAGGCGCATTTATCAGGGCCACCGGCAATGCCAACGGCGCGGCAACCCTTGATCTTGGCAATCTGGCCGACGATGGAACCCACAGCACCGGAGGCAGCGGAAACCAGCACCGTCTCGCCCGCTTTGGGTTCGCCCTCTTCAAGCAGGCCAAAATAGGCGGTCAAGCCGGGCATACCAAGACCGCCGATCCAGCGCTCAAGCGGGATATTGGAAACGTCGAGCTTTGCCACATTGGAACCGTTGGAAATGGCGTATTGCTGCACGCCAAAGAGGCCGGAAACCGCGTCGCCTACCTGGAAGTCGGGGTGATTGCTGGCCTCGATATGACCCGCCGCAAGCGCCCGCATAACTTCGCCCAAGCCCACCGGCGGCACATAGGATTTTCCTTCCGCCATCCAGCCGCGCATCGCCGGATCGATGGAGATCGCCTCCATCTTGACCCGAAATTCACCTTCGGCCGGTTGTGGCAAAGGAACATCCGTGAACTCAAAATTGTCGGCAGTAACAAGACCATGCGGTCTCGACTTCAGTATTGCTTGGCGGTTATTGGTCATCAACTAATTCCAAAATGGCGGGTTCACCGTCAGTCTTTGACCACGGATATATCGGGAGCGTCAACGGCTTTCATGCCGACGGTGTGATAGCCGGAATCCACATGGTGTATTTCGCCGGTCACCCCTGCAGCCATGTCGGATAAAAGATAGAGCGTCGATTGCCCGACCTGTTCGATCGTAACCGTACGGCGCAGGGGCGAATTATATTCATTCCATTTCAATATATAGCGGAAATCACCGATGCCAGAGGCCGCCAGAGTTTTGATTGGGCCGGCAGAAACCGCGTTAACGCGGATATTTTTTGGCCCCAGATCAACGGCGAGATATTTTACACTTGCCTCAAGTGCCGCCTTGGCTATGCCCATGACATTGTAGTGCGGCATCACTTTTTCCGCACCATAATAGGTCATGGTGACAATGGAACCGCCATTGGTCATCAGCTTTTCAGCCCGCTGGGCCAGTGCAGTCAACGAGTAGACCGAAATATCCATGGTCATGCGAAAGTTTTCGGCGCTGGTCTCGATGTAGCGGCCTGTCAACTCGTCCTTGTCGGAATAACCGATGGCGTGAACCAGAAAATCAATCGTTCCCCATTTTTCTTCCAGCGTCGCAAACACGGCGTCCATTGATGCGGTGTCCGTTACATCACAATGGCCGACAACAAGGCCGCCTATCTGTGCGGCTAGCGGCTCGACCCGCTTTTTCAACGCATCCCCCTGATAGGTGAGGGCGATTTCCGCGCCCGCATCCGCAGCGGCCTTGGCAATACCCCAGGCGATGGAACGGCTGTTGGCCAGACCCATGATAAGCCCCCGTTTGCCTGCCATTATTCCGGACGGTTCAGACATTTCAATTTTCCCAGATCATGCAAAAAGAGTAAACCGCGACAATCCGGTTTCACTGCATATGACATAGACAATTTGCGCCATCAAGGTGGAGGGTTAAAATAGAGTTAAAATTGGATCAGCAATATGGTGGCCAGGAAATGCCTGCCACAAATATTCAGCTGGAATGATAGCCGATGTTTTCCTTCTGCCACTTTTTCATTAATGCCACCAATTCATCGTCTTTGTTATTTGGTAAAACGATACGCAAAGCAACCAGAAGATCACCGACCTGGCCCGATTTACCAGGCAATCCCCTTTGCGGAATCTTGAAAACCCGCCCCGAGCTGGACCATGCCGGCACGTTTAGTGAAACCGCGCCAGCAAGGGTCGGGACACGCACCTTGGCGCCCAACACGGCATCGTCCAGCGTAATTTCGAGCTCTATACGCAGATCATCGCCCTGTCGCTTGAAGTGCTTGTGGGGCCTGATGGCAATGGTCACAAGCGCATCGCCAGCCGGTCCTGCCGGCGATTTTTCACCTTGCCCCTTCAGTCGGACAACCTGACCGTCTTCCGCACCGGCCGGAATGGATACCGCGACCGTGCGTTCCGGTCCGAGCCTGACCTGCGACTTGCCGCCAGCAAGTTCTTCCAGCGTGACGCGGGTAAAAGCCTTGATGTCGCGTCCCTTCACCGGCCGTTGTGGCCGCCGGCCCGCCGGCCCCTGGGTGAAACCACCGCCAAAAGGGTCACCGCCACCTTGACCACCGAATATCTGCGAAAGAATATCTTCGGCGCCCTCAAGGCCCTGAGCGTTGCTAAATCCGCGGCCGCCGCCAAAACCCTGGGCACCCGGCCGAGCACCACCAAAGCCCTCAAATCCGGTGTATCTCGGTTTACCCTCGGCATCAATTTCACCGCGATCAAACTGCGCCCGCTTATCCTTATCGCCCAGAATCTCATAAGCCGTATTGATCTCGGCAAATTTCTCTTTAGCCTTAGGATTATTTTTGTTCTGGTCCGGGTGGTATTTTTTCGCAAGTTTCCGGAAGGCGGTTTTTACCTTCTTTTCATCATCGGATTTACCCACACCAAGAACATTGTACGGATCACGCATGTTACGCACCATTTGGCCGATTTGACTGAATTGGAACTGATATTCCCTCGACCTCAATATGGGTTATTTGGTGATGAATATCCAGCATAGGCACGATATAGGGATAAATTCCTGATCGGCAATCCGGCAATAGACCTATTTTTGATGGAAAACACTGGCGACGAGCGAAAATGCGCTGATAGTCAGCCCTTGCTTTCGGAGCGCCTGAACCACGACAAAACCCATTCGGAAGGACTGATCTGGCATGCTTCGCCATTGTAGAAGGCGATGCCCATGAAGGTACTTACCGTGGTTTTAAAGCCGCGGCATTTTTGCCCGTGCTTGCCAAAAAATTTGTCAATTGCCATAATCGTGCCGGAACTGCCGGTGTCCGGATTTCTCCAGGCCAACGCCGTTGAGGCTTTATTGTCAACGTTGGCCTTAGCCACCGCAGTTTTGATGACTTCGGCATCGGTGCTGGCAACGCCATCGGTTTTGGTAGGTTTGGTCACCGAGGTATCAACCAATGTCGCATTGCTTTCAAGACCCGCAAGACCGGGGCTAGACACGGAACAGGCGGCGCTGGCAAGACAAAGCGCTGCTATTATAGATAATTTACTGGCAAATGGCTTGAAAGCAGCAGCACTGCGAACGATATTTTCCAGCCGATCACGAATTATTGGCTGACTGGACAATCTACTGGCGTTATGGTTTCTCACTTGCTCACCGCGCCCAACGAGGCGTCCTTACACGAGATACATCAATGTCAAGTAATTATGACGATAGAACGTCAACCTTAATAAATAGTGACTTTACGCAGCCAGATGATCCTGTGGCCCTGTTCACCTCGTGGCTGAATGAAGCTCGCGACAGCGAACTTAACGATCCAACAGCGCTTTCTCTGGCGACGGTAGACACGCAAGGTATGCCCAATGTGCGCATGGTGCTGCTGAAGGATTTCGATGAAAACGGCTTTGTTTTCTACACTAATTTTGCAAGCGCTAAGGGCCGCGAACTACTGCAGGCACAAAAGGCGGCGATGGGGTTTCACTGGAAAAGCCTGCGGCGGCAGGTGCGCATTCGCGGTACGGTCGAAATCGTCACCGACCAGGAAGCCGATGATTATTACACGACGCGACCGCGCGGCAGCCGCATTGGCGCCTGGGCATCCAAGCAATCGAAGCCACTTGAAAGCCGGTTTGCACTTGAAAAAGAAGTGGCGAAATACACCGCGAAATTCGGTCTTGGCGCCATTCCGCGCCCCGACCACTGGTCCGGTTTTCGGCTGGTGCCGGTGGAAATCGAATTCTGGAAGGATGGCGCATTTCGCTTGCACGACCGGCTACGGTTTTCGCGCTCTGACGTCCAGACACCATGGTCGAAAGAACGGCTCTATCCCTGATCGGCTGCCGAAGATGGCGAAATCCAGCGATAATAGCGACGCATTACCAGCGGTGTCAGATACATCGGTATTTGATAGCAACCGATAAAAAGCATCAGTGGTTCGACGGCGCTTGCGGGAAGGGCCGCTAAAAACAGCGCCACATTGCGGTTTCCGGAAATCACCCCCACCGGCACCGTGTAAGCTGAGGCGATGCTTCGCGCCAATATTGCGGCAGCGACCACCTGAGTGCCAAGGTTGGCAGCAATTGCCGCAACAAGAGTGATTAACAAGTTGACGGGATCGTTTGTCAGTTCGGCACGAATGGCAGTCATCAGGCCGACCACGACAATTGCCAGCAGGATGGTCGAGGCACCGTCTAAACGTTCGATGGTCTCAGTCGATGGATGACGCATAATTGTTGCGCGGATCACAAATGCGGCCAAAGCCACTATCAATATCACCGCCAACAGACGAAATGATGCCATGAGCACGGTAGACAATGCGCCAAACTCCGGCAACAGCAGGAACACCGGAACAATGGTCAACGGCAATAAAGCCGTGCCAAGCAAGAGCTGGCGCAACGCCGGTGACGGTTCAAACCCCATTAGCACAACCAGGTGTGGGCTGCCGGACAGAGAAGGTGCCGCCATCAACATGATCAACGCAAATATCAGCGGACCATCGAACTGAAATACCGAAGCCACCACGATCAGCGCAAGTGGCGCAGCTATCTGCAAAATAACCACAAAGACCAGGCCGAATTTGATGTCACTGGCTGCACCGATGGCAGCCCTTGGTCCAACACGAAGCGAGGCTGCAAACAACAGCAGAACGATCAGAAAACCTATATGCGGTTTGACCAGCAGGGCCACAGACTGGCTCAAAAGGCCCACAACGAGACTGGCAACCAGTATCCAGCGGCCATTGCGGGCGCAAAAACGCAGCCCCAGCGAGAGCGGATTGATCATGATAGGCCACGAATAATCAACTGCATCGCGGCCACACCACTGATCAACCAGAGCGCATAACGGTAGCGGTGATCGAGATGGGCAATGACATGCCGCCCAACCCATGTGCCGACCAGTACCGGTATAAAGAGGATGAGCACTCGATAAAAATCACTGCCGCGAAACCATCCGGCGGTCGCAAGCCCAATGATCGAGATTAAGCAGCCAATAGCAAAAAAGGCCGATAATGTTGGCCGCGCCTGCGACGGTTTATGATCTTGATAGACAATCGCCATGGGTGGCGCGCCGACCGAGGTGATGGTTCCTGTGAGGCCGGAAACAAAGCCCATCGACGACAACGACCAGTTGTTGAAACGCAACCGCCCGCCGCTGACGGAAAACAGTAAAGCAATCAATATCATTACACCAAAGGTCAGCAAAAAGGTCTTTCTGTCAGGCAGAAAAGACAACACCGTAACCGCCGCTAACACACCGGCAATGCGGCCCATAGTGGCAACCGAAACCTCGCGCCACTGGATGTTTTGCCGTTCCGGTATTGCTGCAAACAGGGCGGTCAACATGCCGAGCAACAATGTAGGTCCCGGCACGAAAGAGGGTTCAATCAACGCCAGCAATGGACCGACTGCCAATCCAAAACCCATTCCCAGACTGATCTGGAGTATTGAGCCACAGATCACCACTGCCCAGATCGTCACCAGAACGGGCCATGGCGGCAGTACGTCGAGGAAGGGCTGCTGAACAGCTTCCATGTGGCGGGCCTATCCCCCCGGTTTGGCGCGCATGTTCTCCGGCATCCAGGTTGCAAGCTCGGGCACGGCTATTAGCACGAACACCATTAGCACCATAATTCCGAACATCGGCAGCGCCGCACGGGCGATGAAATTCATTTCATGGTGGGTCATGCCTTGCAGCACAAACAGATTGAAACCGATGGGCGGCGTGATCTGCGCCATCTCGATCACCACAACTATGTAGATGCCGAACCAGATCAAATCAATGCCGGCCTGACGGATCATCGGCTCAACAACTGCCATGGTGAGCACCACCGAGGATATGCCATCCAGGAAACAGCCGAGCACGATGTAAAATACCAGCAAGACCATCAGCAGTTCGAATTTCGACAACTCCATCGAGGCGATGAAATCGGCCAGTCCGCGTGGCAGGCCGGTAAAGCCCATCGACAGTGACAGGAAGGCGGCACCGGCGAGGATAAGCGCAATCATCGCCGAGGTGCGGGTGGCCCCCATCAGACTTTCAGTGAACGTGCTCCAGGAAAGTGAGCCCTGGCCTGCGGCAAGGAGCAGCGACCCGATCACACCAAATGCCGCCGCCTCGGTGGCGGTGGCAAATCCCAGATACATCGATCCGATTACCACCAGGATCAGCATGATTACGGGCAGGAGAAAACGCGAATTCTTGACCTTTTCGGAAAAGCTCATCACCGGCTCTTCGATGGGATTGAAATTTGAAGAAACCTTTGAATAAATCGCCACATAGCCCATGAACATGGAAGCCAGCACGATGCCGGGCAATACGCCGGCCATGAACAGTTTAGTGATCGATTCGTTGATGGTCACGCCATAGACAATCAGCGTCAGCGATGGCGGGATCATCAGCCCCAAAGTGGCCGCACCGGCAAGAGTGCCGATGATCATCGTTTCGGGGTATTCGCGCTTGCGCAATTCGGGGATTGACATTTTGCCAACCGTTGTCAGGGTTGCGGCTGAAGAGCCGGAAACCGCTGCAAATACCGTGCAGCCGACAATATTGGTATGTACCAGTCCACCCGGCAATCGCGCCATCCAGGGTGACAGGCCACGAAACATGTCTTCCGATAATCGGGTGCGATAAAGTATCTCGCCCATCCAGATGAACAGTGGCAGCGCTGTCAGGGTCCACGATGAGGAAGATGTCCAGATGGTGGTGATCATCGCATCGCCTGGCGGACGGGTGGTAAACAGCTCCATGCCGACAAAAGCGACACCCAGCAGCGCGAGACCGACCCAAACACCGCTGCCAAGCAGCAGGAATAGAACGAAAAGAAATATCGAAATTGGTGCCAGTTGTTCCATTATTCGGCTCCCCCTTCGCTATGCTCGAGCACTTGCGAACGAATGGCGTGATCGCCGGTAAATATCAGTCGGAACAGATTGTCCCAGAAACAGATGGCCAGCAATACCGAGCCGATCGACATCGCCAGTTGGGGAATCCAAATCGGGGTCGCATCCTGCCCCTGACTGACATCATTGAGCAATTTGGACCAATAGGTCGCCTTGACAGCATAATAGGCAAAATAACTTGAAGCGGCGGTACCAATGGCAAAGCACCAGATCTCACCGTACCACCTTTTGCGGCCCATTGCGTTAAGGACAATGGAAACACGAATATGAGCGCCGTTGTTAAGTGCATAGGCAAAGGCGAAAAATGATGCCGCCGCCATGCTGTAACCGGCATAGTCGGGCGCGCCGGGGAAAACCTCACCGGTCCAGCGTGCCAGCATCTGGATCACAATCAACGTCAATATTGCGACCAGAAAAAGTGCTGCGATCACCCCGCCAGCGGTATAAAGACGATCAAGAAATCCTCTGAGTACCTTGTAAAACGCCATGATATCCTCCCCCGGATTAAGCGGAGACATCATCGTCTACCCGCCTATGATACTCCCAGTTGCGGACTTCTTGACGATCCCGCTTTTGGTCGGTCCCGGGGCGCACCCCGGAACCAATATTAGATCAAAGACTATTGCATAGCTTTAAAATTATCAACGATGGCCTGGCCTTCAGCACCGGCTTTTTCAAGCCATTCTGCGGTCATCGTTTTACCGATTTCTTTCAGCTCGTTCACCAGGCCATCACCGGCCGGGCCAACAGTCATGCCACCGGCGCGCAGGCCGTTGAGCGTGAAGCCGGTATATTCCTTGGAACGCCAGTTGCCGGTATATTCAGCCAAACTGGCACAACCGCGGATGACATTCTTGTTGGCATCGCTGGCACCGCCCCAAACGCCTTTGTTGACCATCACATAATTGCGCGGCAGCCAGGCATCGACCTCGTAGAAGTGAGTGAGGCTTTCCCAGACTTTGCGGTCATAACCGGTTGAGCCGGACGAGATCATCGATTCGGCCACACCGGTAGCAAAAGCCTGCGAGATTTCCGCCGCTTCAATCTGCACCGGCAACATGCCGGTCAGTTCGGCCAGACGCGCTGTGGCGGTATTGTAGGAACGGAACTTGATGCCTTTCATGTCGGCGACGGCGTTGACTTCCTTTTTGAAGTACAATCCCTGAGGCGGCCATGGAACGGCATAGAGCAGCACCAGATTTTGTGAATCGAGCAGTTTTTCAAGCGAAGGCTTGGCCGCTTTCCACAGCTTGGCCGAATCTTCGAACGACGTTGCAAGGAAGGGGATCGAGTCAAAGCCAAACAGTATATTCTCGTTCTGGTGACCGGAAAGAAGCCGTTCGCCAATCGGTGCCTGACCGGTTTGGATTGCACGCTTAATTTCGCCGCCCTTAAACAGGGAACCAGAAGGATGAACGACAATTTCGATATCGCCGCCAGTGCCCATGGTGACGCATTTGGCGAATTCAGCACCAACCGCCGAATGGAAGTTGGTGGCGGAATAGGCCATTGGCATGTCCCACTTTTCCGCCGCTACTGCGGTACTAGCTGCAATCGCGGCGGCAGCCGTTCCTAGCAACAGTTTCTTGAGTTTTTTCATTTTTCTACTCCCTCTGCCTATGTCAACAATTGAATCTCCCATCACCCGGCAGAAGGGTTTGGGAATTCCATCACTCTGTTAGTGAGTGAACCGTGAAACCTTGTATGGTTCAAGGTCGATATTACTTTTTCGCCCGCTAATCATTTCAGCCAGCAGGCGCCCGGTTTTCGGGCCACCGGTCAATCCGATGTGATGATGGCCGAACCCGGCATAAACGTCCTTAATCTTGCCATGGGGCCCGATCAGCGGTATGGAATCGGACGGCGCAGGTCTGTGACCCATCCATTCAACCACAGAATCGTATTTAAGATGCGGAACGACCTTGCTGATCTGTTTTTTTAACAGCGCAATGGGTGCGCTGCTTGCTTCGGCCTCAAGGCCACCGAATTCGACAATGCCAGCGCAACGGATTCGCCCCTCCATCGGCGTGACGACAAACTTGCCCGACGCCAGCATGTAGGGCGCTCGCGGCATGATCGACGGGTTGACAAGTTCGATGTGATAACCTCGCTCGGTTTCCATCGGCACCTTGAGGCCAAGTTTTTCACCAATAGCTTTTGACCACACACCGGCGGCCAGAACCAGTTTGCCGCAATCGATGGTTTCGCTGTCACAGACGACGCCGGTTACCGCGCCATCTTCGACCCTGATATCCCTGACATTAGCCGTCACCAGCTTGCCACCTTGCTGGATAAAATGGCCGGCCAGCGCCTTGACGTATTCGCCCGGGTCGGTGATCGTGCCATGATCGGAAAAACGCACGCCGAAGTTTCGTGTGCCACCGAAGAAACCGTCATATTGGCGAAAAGCCTCGCCCTCCAGCTCCTGCCATTTATACCCGAGCTGGCGGCGCAGTGCCCAACTGTAGCTATCTTTTTCAAACGCCTCACGGTCCTGATAGGCAAAGACGTAATCAGATGGTTTTAGCCATTTTTCCGCCGCCGTTCCCTTCGCCAGCGCCTGATGTTGCTCCAGACTGTCATAAAGGATCGCCGTCAGCGCCTTGGCTGTAAGCTCAGTATCGCGCTTGTTGGCACGATTGAGATAGGAGAAGAGCCAGGGCAGCATGCGCGGCAGATAGGACCAGCGCAGGAACAGCGGACTGTCCGTTTGAAGTAGCATGCCGGGAGCAGTTTTCATCAGTCCGACGGCGTTTATCGGCACCACACCACAGGAGGCGAGAACACCGCCATTGCCGTGGGAAGTGCCGGCTGCGGGCCCTTCCCGGTCAACCAGCACGACCTCATGACCGTCCCGCTGCAGCCAAAGCGCCGTTGACACGCCGACAATACCCGCGCCGATCACGACAATGGGTTTCACGCCTGAGTTCATGCCGCACCTGTTGAGTGGTGGAGGGCGTATTTCTCTATCCGTTGCTGGTTGACACTGACGCCGAGGCCAGCACTGTTTGGCACTTGAACTTTGCCGTTGGCAACAGGAAACGGCTCATCCAGCAGATCCTCCACCAGGTAATAGGTGGCGTGATAAAATTCGCAGCCTAAACTTATATTGGGGCTTGTCGCAATCATGTGAGTTCCCGCCAGATGGGCAATGCCGGTCTCGAACATATCGCCGCCATAGGCTGCAATGTTATTCTCGCCCGCTATTTCCGCAACTTTCCGGCCTTGAGTCAATCCACCCGACTTCATGATTTTCACCGATACACAGTCGCAAATACTTTCCCTGACAGCCCGGTGCATGTCCTCTTGACCAAAGACACTTTCATCGGCCAGTAAAGGCGCTTTTGTTTTTTCGCGTAGCAGTGCCATTGCCGTATATTGATGGGCAGCTACCGGCTGTTCGATGAACGATGGCGCCATTGCATCAATCTCCGGCAGCTGATTGAGGGCACTTGCAACATCCAGCCCCTGATTATAGTCGATGCGAATGTCGAGATCAGGATAATCCTTGCGCAGACGTTCAATCCGCATCATATCAAATGCATGGTCGCTAAACCCCGTCTTCAGTTTGACTATACCGATACCATCGGCACGCAAGCGGGCGACCAGCTCCAGATCAGCATCAAAATCGGGGTTGGCAAGTGACACGGACAAGGGAATTTCGCTACGGCATTTTTTGCCTAGCAACGACCACACGGGTTTTCCAGCAATTCGGCCGGCAAGATCGTGCAACGCGGTTTCAAGGCCCGCCTTGGCTTCGGTGCAATTGACTACCGCTAAGCGGGCCTTAGCCATAATATCGTGCAAATTTGCAAGCCGGGCGCCGATCACATGCGGCCTGATATAGCGGTCCAGGGCGGCAAAATTTCCCTCCGGTGTACCGGTGAACACAGCCCATGGCGACGCCTCACCATAACCCTTTTCTCCACTTTCAGATGTCAGGCGGACAATAACCACCTCAACCTGGTCAGCCACCGTGCCTATACCATGATCGCGTCTTGAGGTTACCGGCAGCGCCACATGCCAGACATCCATCGCGACAATGGTTTCCTCGATACGCCCGATGGCGTCTGCTGGTCTGCCAGCTTCATTCGGCAACTATTTGCTCCTCACCTTGCCTCATTTGATCATCGTTTCAATTAACTTGTATAATGTCAACATTTTATCGACAAATCATTGTTTTAATCGTTCTGCCTGCACGAAATATGGCCTAATTGGCATTTGCGGAACGCGCTATACGTGAAGGGCAAAACCTCATCACCATCATGCCACCCATTCACTCACCGGCGCATTGGCCTCATGCAGCGGCTGGGTGATAATGTCGACCAGGGTCGGTTCGTTCAATGACACCGCTTGCCCAACCACGGTTTCCAAATCTGCGGGATCTTCAACAGTCCAAGATTTGATGCCATAGGCGCTGGCGACTGCGGCATGATCGGTGCGCGAAAAATCCACATTGTGATAGCGCTCACCAAAACCCGCATGCTGGCCGGCCTTGATCCAGCCGAATACAGAATTGGAGAAAACGATCATGGTGATCGGCAATTTGTAGCGCTGGATGGTTTCCATCTCGCCGACGCAGAAGGCAAAGGAGCCATCGCCCATTGCCGCAATCACCTGCGTATCGGGGCGGCCAATCTGTGCGCCCATGCTTGCCGCCAGGGCATAGCCCAAGGCGCCGTGAGCCCGGTTGGTGATAAAATGGCGCCCGGATTTCGGCCACCGGTAAAAGGCGGAGAAATAGGGACACGGCGTGCCAGGGTCGGCACAAATGACCGCATCAACGTCAAGTACGTTTTGCAGGGCAGCGACAACCCGCTCCGGCCGGACGGGTCTTTCGGCACTTTTAGCAAGTGCATTAAACTCCTTGAATTTGGTATTTACTGCCGCCGCCACTCGGTTCTTGCCATCATGATCACAAGCCTCATCACGGCGACGCAACTCTTCACCCAGCCCAGCAAGGGTAAGCTTCGCATCACCCACCAGCTTCACCCCGGTCTGGTAATTGACGCCAATGACATGCGGATCGCTGTCAAGATGAATGATGGCGGTGCCAGGCCCCGGACTGTGCCAGCGTTCGGTGGTTACCGAACCGGCCCGGCAGCCGATATAGAATACCAGATCGGCCTCATCGACCACCGTGCGGGTTGCGCTGACGCCACCGTTGGAACCGCTAACCCCCAGCGCCAACGGGTCGGTCTCGGCTATTGCCCCTTGTCCTGAAACGGTGGTGGAAACAGGCAAATTGAGCAGCCGCGCAAGAATGGCTAATTCGTCTTCGGCACCCGACAGCACGACGCCACCGCCGCAAATGATGATCGCCTTATTCGCCTTTTCAAGCGCTGCTGCGGCCGCTTCTATATCGGCCGGGTCTGCCATGCTGCGGGTCGCCGGAAACACCCCATGTTGGTCATCTGCATGAATTTCGTCGGGAAAAACCTCACCCTTTTGGGTATCGAACGGCAAACCAAGATGGGCCGCACCTGGCGTTGGCGATGTCATGGCGCAAAATGCCGCCCTTATCACCGAGGGAAGCCGGGCGGCATCGTCCAGCATCTCATTATATTTGGTCAGCGGTTTAAACAACGCCTTTTGGTCAAGCTCAGTCAATGGAAAACGGCCCCGCGAGGTGGTCGAAACATCGCTGGTAAAGGCCAGCACCGGCACGCTCGATTCGTTAGCCTCAACCACACCGGGCAGAATATACGTCGCCCCGCCCCCCGAAGGGCCCTCGCATACGCCAACTTTTCCGGTAACCCGGGCATAGGCATCGGCCATATAGGCCGCATGGCGTTCGTCGCGGGTCAGAATATGGGTGATATTGTGGTCAAGCCGGTGCATCGCATCATAAAATGGCAGCGTGGTATCACCGCACAGCCCGAATATGTGACTGACACCATGGGCCTCCAGCATACGCACCATCGCCTCAGCACCGGTCAATGTGTTCTTTTTCGCGGTCATTTTGCCTTGCTTTCGTGGCAATCCGGTAGTGAAATCGAGGTTAGCATGACACAGATCAAATTAATTGTATACAGTTTTGTATGCAATGTGATAGAATTTTTCGAATTTCAATTGCTGCAAACAGGAAAGTGACATGGCCGGCAAAAGCAATGTCGATAGAATTTACACCGACATCAGAAAAATGGCCTCGCAATTTGATCTGAAGCCGGACGAAAAGCTCAACGAGACCGCCATGGCACAAAGGCTTGGCGCCAGCCGGACACCATTGCGCGAGGCGCTCAACCGGCTGGTTTCCGAAGGGTTTTTGACCTTTCAAAAAGGTCGCGGCTTCTTTTGCCGTTCGTTAAGTGCCGGAGAAATTCTTGATCTTTACGAAGCCCGCGAGGCAATTGAATGCAAGCTGACGGAATTGGCCTGTAAGAGAGCAAGCAAGGACGCCCTGGTTTCGCTACGCTCGTTTCTGGCAACCAGCGAAGGCTCGTATCATCAGCAAAGATCGGGCGAGGAACTTGTCGAACTTGACGAGCAATTTCACATGAAAATCGCCCGGCTGGCACAAAATCGGGAGCTTGAGCGCTTGCTGGACAATCTAAATGCGCGAATGCGATATGTGCGAACAATCGATTTGGAGGAACGCAAGGTCGTCACGCCACAAAACCACATGGAAATCATGCAGGCGATGATTGATGGCAGAATCGATGAGGCGGTGGAAAAAATGCACGCCCATATCGTGCGCAGCCGGGAAGAAGCAACCGTAGCTGTGCGCAAGGCCTTTGCGCAAATCTATGTGCCAAACGAAACGGGGAAGACATAGGCGATGAAGATTAAGGGTGGCAAAGCGGTCTATGGCGCATCGGTTGGCATCTTGATGCTGGAAGCGCAGTTTCCACGCATACCAGGCGACATGGGCAATGCGCAGAGCTGGCCGTTTCCGGTGCTCTATAAGGTAGTGCGTGATGCTTCGCCCGACCGGGTGGTGCGCAATCGGGCGGCCGGACTTTATGATAGTTTTCTTGCCGCAGCGCGAGAACTTGTTGCCGATGGCGCCGACGGCATTACCACCAATTGCGGTTTCCTGGCGTTGTTCCAGCACCAGTTGGCGGCAGCGCTTGATGTGCCGGTGGCAACCTCGTCGCTGATGCAGGTGCCGATGGTGGAACGCCTTTTGCCGGCCGGCAAACGCGTTGGCATTTTAACCATCTCTTCGGCGACGCTGAGCCCCGATCACCTTGAAAAATCTGGCTGCCGGCTGGACACGCCGGTGCAAGGAACACCACAGGACGGCGAATTTACCGGTGTCGTTCTCGGCAATCGGATTGAACTCGACGTCGAGGCCGCAAGACAGGAAAATGTTGCAGCCGCGCTGGTATTAAAGGCTGCACACCCCGAACTTGGTGCCATCGTGCTTGAATGCACCAACATGGTGCCCTATGCGCGCGACATCCGCCAGGCCACAGGACTGCCGGTTTTTTCAATCCACAATTTCATCACCTGGTTTCACGCCGGGTTGACGCCACAGTCATTTGATTAGAAAGTGGACTGGGCTTTGCGCGGATCGACAAATCGTAGGCGATCAGTCACCGGCGACGAAAAATCGCCAACGGCCTTTTGGGCTGATACCGACGCGGTAAAATATGTAGCCACCAAACGACTCCATGTCCTCCAGATCGCCGGCGGTAACAATACGGAATAGTTCGACCTTTTGTTCACGGCTTAATTTGTCTAGTGGCCAGGCAAAGAAATAGGGCCAGACATAGAGCTCGTTGTCGGTGCCCGCATCCAGGTGCACATACCCCGCCTCAAGCACTTCCAGCAGAATGGCGAGAATCTCGTGGCCCTGATCGTCTCCTGAAAGGCTCTTGAGAAACTCGACCGGATCACCATCAATGCCACCGAGTGAAAGCATGGTGATGTTCTCACCCGAACCGATCAGCGGCTGTAATTTCTCAATCTGGCCAGAACGGGCCGCCTGCATGATCAACTGGCGCATGCGGGCGACCGGTAGCGGCAGTTTCGAAACATCACGCTGTATGGCCGGCGGGGTCACCAGGTCCGGTTTGGCGAAGAGGTCCCTATCAGGTTTTTCATCCCTTTCCTCAACATCAGGATCAATGATCTCGCTATTTTCCGGTGAACTGGTGGAATTATCGTCCGGCGGCTGAATGTCCAAAGGCGCCGGCAACTCAATTGCCGGTAGATGGTCTTCAACAACAGCGGGAGGCTCAGCCTTTGGGGCGGCTGAATTGCTGCCGGGCCGCAACAGATCACGAGGCGCCGCCATGGCTGCACAGATCGGCAGCGAAACAACGGTCGCAATCACTGCCGCAATCAGCCGGTTGATCACATAATCTCCAATCTTTACCGCACCCATTGAGGTAATCCGGTATTTCCAATCAAATCGCCGGGCAGACTATTGGTCGCCACCCGGCGGTCAATCGATAGTTTCCGGGGCAATGCTAGAACAGAACATTACGCAAGAGAAGAAATAAATTGAAGATAGCGCACTATTGGCCAGAAATACCGGCAATTCAGAACAGAAAACTATTGTCCAAATCTTAGGGTCTGTTGAATATCAGGTTTCGTAAAAATGCTCCTCGGCCACACGCTTCTTTTCTTCGATGATCAACTCATCAAGCGGCATATCTGCCGGATCAATCATAATAATCCGTCTGTTGGAGGAATTGGAATTTCAGTCCATATATCACGCGATGTCCGCGCCGCTATCAAGGTTTAATGAAAACGCCCCTTCAACATTGAAATGCAACATTTTGCTCACATTCCTTTGAAAAGGCCTCATATGGGGTTTTGTATTCGAGACATTTTCTTGGACGTTGGTTCAGCTTGTCTTCGACGATCTGAACTTCGGCTTTTGTCAGCTTAGTGAAATCGGTACCCTTTGGGAAGTATTGGCGAACAAGACCGTTGGTATGTTCGTTGAGGCCGCGCTGCCATGAGTGATAGGGCTTGGCGAAATAGATGTCGCATTGCAATATTTTGGCGATCTTTTTGTGCCCGGCGAATTCTTTGCCATTGTCATACGTGATGGTTTTGATGAACGCTTTGAGCTTTGAAAGCGTCTTGCCGCAGGCCTTTTGCACGCTGTCCTTTGATTTGTCGCGTAACAGAACCAGCTTGGTGTATTTTGATTTTCGATCGACATGAGAAAGAATGGCACCCTTGTGGTTTTTGCCGATGATAGTATCGCCCTCCCAGTCGCCAACACGGCTTTTGGTTTCGACGATTTCGGGACGTTCCTCAATGTCAACCCGCCCTGGAATGAGGCCGCGACCGGCTGTTTTCGTGCCGCGTCGATTGTATTTTTTGCCGCGATGGCGCAGGCAAGTCCATAATTTGCCACCCTTTTTTTTGTCCGCCCAGATGTGGCGGTAAATCCACTCGTGTGAGACGAAGAGCCCGTTTCGAGCCAGCCAGCCGCTGATCTGATCGGGGCTCCACTGCCATTTCGTCAGCAGGCTTTCAATGAGTTCGACGCGCTCAACGGTCATTTTACGCGGCACACAAGAGGCCTTTTTGCGCCGCTCACACGCCTTGTCATGCGCTTGTTTAAAGCGATAACCACATTTGCCCTTGTTGCGCTGCAACTCTCGGGTGATAGTCGAACGCTCAACGCCAATCTGGCGGGCAATTTGGGCGCGGCAGAGACCGGTTTGCAAAAGTGTGTAAATCTGGCATCTTTGATCATAGGCCAGATGGTGATGTCCTTTGGGCATAATATCCTCCGTGAGATGTGGTGTCCCATACGAGGATTGCAGCCATCTGGCTAAATAATCAAAGGCATAATGGAATGGTTTGACGAGTTTTGCGGATTTTCCGGTCGGCCTCAAGGGTGCTGCGCATCGCTACGCGACAATGCCCTTGACCCCGCCCACCAAATCCGCAAACCAAAATCATATTCCATCAGCAAACAAATGTTGCGTTTCGGAGTTGAACCGGGGAAAAATTAACGCCATCGAAGCAACCCCGCACATTGTCGATCATCGGCCATAACGGGTGATGATCTGGCTGGAAAGGCGAACACCTTCTTGCATGTAAAGGCGGATAGCCACCAGAGCCGCCTGGGTGCAGGTTTTGTAAGTGTGGCCAAAGGCGCCGTAGCCGCGGTTAAACCGCGCAATCAGCCGGGCTCGCCGTGCCGGTCGCGGTTCTTCCGCCTCAATGAGGGCAACCATCTTGTCTCGCCACTTCATGCCTTCGTCGGCCTGGCACAATTCCCTTAAAAAGTGGATCGCTCCTAATATCTCCGACAACCGCAACAGCTTGTCGTCATAAGGAGCAATTAACGCCGGTTGGGTGGGAATAGCGTTCTGCTGCTCTGCCTCAGAACTGGACGGGCTGGTGGTCTGGGCATATGATGGTTGTTGCAAACCGAACATTGCTACAATAACCAATATCAAAAGCAATGACCTCATGTGGTTTGTTTAGACCGTTTGCGGCTAAAATGGAAACCACTTGATATTGCTCTACTGGTTGATATCAATACCGGGGTGAAACGCGTTGACGACAAAGGCGAAAGTCAAGTCATAAACCAGATTCTCTTCACCTTTTGCGGTTTTCCTTGTCACGCTCACCGTACCGACATCAGTGGACTTGGCGATGTTAGCCCCGTTAAGCGCCGAGGCCTGCCCTTCGCGCCAGGCAATCTTAACTTCGCCATGCATCACCGGCCCCCCTTCGCGCACCGCTTTCAGCGAGATCACATAGGGCAACTTTGTCGCTGTGCTACGCACCACAACCACCCTGCTCATTGGCGAAATGCCTTTCGGCATATCACCGCGATAGAGAAATGGCACCGACGACATGTCGTAGTTGACGTAAGGATTGCGGCCATAGGATCGCATGTGTGGATCGTTAGGCACCAGCACTTTGCCGCCGGGATTGCGGGTTTTGAATTCCTTCCACGATTCAAGCCGGGCAGGAATGAACTTCAGCGCGGTTCCGGTGTATTTGCCGGCAATGGCTTCGCCGGTAAATTGCTGCCACCAGCTTTGGCTAGCGCGGTCATACATCACCAGATCAGAATTGCGCAATTTTCCCGTTGTGCCGAAGTCAAGGTGCTTGCCGTCAACGGTGGCATCAAAAACAATGGCTGCATTGCACAAGGGGCAATAGGTCACTGCCACTGGTTTACCACCGACCGTGTCATTGGCGATTTCGTGCCAAATCAGAACGCGCAGGGGATAAGCACGCGCGTCGCCGTTGATTTCAAGTCCAATCACCGGATCACGGTCGGAAAGGTCTTCTACCTCGGCCACATCTTTGAAAATCGGCCTGTCAATCGGAGGAATACCGTCGCGTGGCGGACCTCCAGACATTATGTCGCCAAAATCGATGCTCTTTTTCGAAAAATCGGTCTGCCAGCCTTCCCGCTGCCAGCGATCAGGATTGGCTGCCGCAGCACCAGCGAAAAATACACAAAGGAAAAATGTTGCCGTTAGGCGGACAAACATGGTTTTCATTTTCGCGCTCCCTACTTTTTGCACCACAATTTGAACCAGCCACGGCTCAATTGCCAATAACGATGCGGTGATAGCCCGGGGTCAGTCCACTGACTGGCCAATGAGCAACCACAATTTGTGATGCGATCTTGAATTCTCGCTACTTTAGCTCCAAATAGCACCCACATATCACGCAAAGTCATGTCAGACAGAAGGACAAGGATTTGGATTATTCGCTGCGGCGGTTTTTACCGAAAAGATTTTCACAAAAAGGCGTTAGCATACCGGTGGTCCGCCTTACCGGCATGATCGCCAGCGGCGGCACGGCGCTAAGACAAAATCTGTCGCTGGCCTCCTGTGCAACGATACTGGAGAAGGCTTTTTCCAACAAGAAGAGCCCGGCCGTGGCAATTATCGTCAACTCGCCAGGTGGTTCGCCGGTGCAGTCACGCCTAATTAATGGCCGCATTCGCGAGCTGGCGCGGGAGAAAGAAAAGAAAGTCCACATATTTGTCGAAGATGTGGCCGCGTCCGGCGGCTATATGATCGCCATTGCCGGCGATGACATCACCGTTGATCCAACATCGATTGTCGGTTCCATTGGCGTCGTTTCCGCCAGTTTCGGCTTCCCGAAACTTTTGAAAAAGGCCGGTATCGAACGCCGGGTATATACCGCCGGCAAGAACAAGGCGGTGCTCGACCCCTTCCGCCCGGAAAATGAGGGTGATATCGCCCATCTAAAGCGCATGCAGCGAGAAGTGCATGAGGTTTTCATCGAGATGGTGAAACAGGCGCGCGGCGACAAGCTTGGCGATGATCCGGACCTTTTTACCGGCCTGTTTTGGGCCGGTGGAAAAGCCGTTGCGCTTGGTCTTGTCGACGCGATCGGCGATATCCGTTCAAGTCTTAAGGAGCGCTATGGCAAAGATACAAAGCTGAAACTGATCGAAGCAAAGAAGAGTATTTTTAGCCGTCGTCAGTCTGGTGTTTTTGCCGGCAATCTTGATGCTGATTTGGTCAATGGTCTTGCCGGCGGTGCGTTACATGCGCTTGAGGAGCGTGCGCTTTGGTCGAGATACGGATTGTGAGCCCATCTTTGATGGCGCACTTGCCGCTCTTGGCGGGCCGGCCTATTGATGATCTGAATTAGGGAGAAAACCATGCCGCAACTGATATTCCTGGCGCTGGTGGGAGTGGCCGGCTGGTATGGCTACAAGGCAATCAGGAAAGAAATGACCAAGATCTCGCAGAAAGTACGGCAGGAAGAAAAGGGCGGGCCGAAGATTTCCGGCGAATTGGAGCAGGATCCCGAAACCGGGGTGTATCGAGTGAAAGAGGACTGATACACGTCGTTGTCAGACTGCAATCCTTTTTTGGATCAGTCAAAATACCCGATCCGATTTGCTGCTTTAAATGTAAGCAGGAAAGTGTTGTCACTGCTGAATTTCGCATTTTACCTTCGTTGAGGTTCAAAAACAGAGGGAAACATTTCATGACCCAGACGATGACCAATAACACCGCTGATATCTCTGTCGAACAGGACCGCAGGGACCTTTCGGCAGCCCTTCGCCTGGCCGCTCATTTCGATCTCAACGAGGGTATCTGCAACCACTTTTCAGTGCAATGCGAAGGTGAGGAAGAGCGCTATTTGATCAATGCCTATGGCGTTCACTGGTCGCTGATGACACCCGAGGCGCTGTTGTTGATCGATGGCGATGGCAACGTGCTGGAGGGGGATGGTGAGGTCGAATCCTCCGCCCGCAACATTCACATCGCAAGCCATCGCGCCAACCCACGACACAAGGCAATTATGCATACTCACATGCCGTACGCCACAGCGCTCACCATGATGGAAGTTGGCCGGCTCGAATATGCCCATCAAACGGCGTGCAAATTCCATGGCCGTATTGGCTACGATGATACGTTCGGCGGACTTGCGGTAACCGTCGATGAAGGCGAGCGTATCGCCAGCGCATCTAGAAATAACCGGCATATTGACGTGATGTTCCTTGCCAATCATGGCGTTGTCTGTTCCGGCCCGACGGTAGCCATGGCATTTGATGACCTTTATTATCTTGAACGCGCTTGCCGCCAACAGGTGCTGGCGATGTCGACCGGTAAGCCACTGAAAATGATCCCCGAGGCCGTTGCCGAACAGACGGCGTCGCAGTTTACACGCGATTTTGAGAAGTTTTCAGCAACCCATTTCAACGCACTGAAACAGGTTATCAAAGTGGCCTGAGCGGAAGAGTTAACGCGTATTCCAGATCGCTACTCCTCTAGCACTAGCAGCGAGGCGTTGCCGCCGGCAGCGGCGGTATTTTCCGAGATATGCTGTTCACGCATAAATCGGGACAGATAGTGTGGTCCGCCAGCCTTGGGGCCGGTGCCGGAAAGGCCGGAACCACCAAACGGCTGGCTGCCGACTATGGCGCCAATAATATTGCGGTTGATATAGATATTGCCATGTAAAAGCCGCTCGCTAACGGTGCGCGCGAAAGCATCGATACGCGAGTGAATGCCGAGCGTCAGGCCAAAACCCTTGTCGCTAATCTGATCAAGTAACTGGCCAAGCTTGTTCGGTTTCCAGCGGACTATATGAAGCACCGGACCGAAAATTTCTTCATTGAGCTCATCGACTGAATTTAACTCAATGATCTGCGGTGGCACCCAATGCCCCGCCGCTAGTGCACCGTTGGGTGCCTCACCAGAATACGACAATTTGTTGCCTGCCCGCATTTTCTCAACATGAGACATGATCTTTTCCTGCGCCGACTGGTCGATCACCGGACCAAGATCGCTTGCCGGCAATGCCGGATCGCCGGGCTTCAATTCCATCGCGGCACCCTTGATCATGGCGATAACCTTGTCAGCCACATCCTCCTGCACACACAAAAGACGCAAGGCCGAACAGCGTTGTCCGGCAGAGCGGAAGGCCGACATCATCACATCATCGCTCAGTTGCTCTGGCAGGGCGGAAGCATCGGCAATCATGGCGTTGATCCCCCCGGTTTCGGCGATGAACGGCACAATCGGTCCATCCTTGGCGGCCAACATACGGTTAATCGCCTTGGCGGTAGCTGTGGAACCGGTAAAGGCGACACCGGCAACATCGGGATGATCTACCAGCGCTGCGCCGATTTCGCTGCCTTTGCCAAGCAGCAATTGCAGCACATCTTTCGGCACACCGGCCTGGTGAAACAGATTTGTAGCAAAATGGGCAATTAAATTGGTCGCCTCCGCCGGCTTTGCGATAACACAATTGCCCGAAACGAGTGCGGCACTGATCTGGCCCAAAAAGATTGCTAACGGGAAGTTCCACGGCGAAATGCAAACAAAAGTGCCGCGCCCGTGCAGCGCATAGCGGTTTTCCTCGCCGGACGGCCCGGGCAGAAACTGGACATTACCCTGTTTGTCACGCGCCCCGACCGCGTAGTAACGGCAGAAATCCACTGCCTCGCGGATTTCGGCAATACCATCATCCAGCGTTTTACCGGCCTCGCGGGCAAGCAACGAAACGATCTGATCGCGGTTTTCCTCCAGCAGATCGGCCATGGTTTCAAGCATATGGGCGCGAAATTCCACCTTGTGGCGGTTCCACGCCGGCTGAGCCGAAGCTGCCGCCGCCATGGCTTTTTCCACTTCCGCAGCACCGGCAAATTGGGCTGTTCCAACAATATCGCGACCATCGACCGGGCTGATGACCCCGTGATCGCCGCTGCCGCAGCTCTCGCCATCAATCAATGATGAAGCCTCATATTCACGCGTGTTAAACGAGGCAACGCCCTCAACCAGCGCATCAAGATCGGCCTTGTTGCCGAATTCCAGCCCCCGGCTGTTCTTGCGCCTCGGAAACAGGGCGTCCGGCAGGGTGATTTCCGCGTGTCTGGTGTGTCGGCCGTACCTGATCTTATCCTCCGGGTGCTGCAGCAGATCGGCAACCGGCACGTTCGGATCACTGACCAGGGTCACGAAGGAGGAATTGGCACCGTTTTCCAATAGCCGCCGCACCAGATAGGCCAAGAGATCGCTATGCCCGCCAACCGGCGCATAGATGCGGCAGGGAACACCGCGCTCTTCGGTGATAATTTCGTAAAGGCTTTCGCCCATGCCGTGAAGGCGCTGAAATTCAAAACCCTGGTGATTGCCCGCCATCGCCAGAATAGTTGCCACGGTGAGCGCATTGTGGGTCGCAAATTGCGGATAGAGCCGGTCGCGCTTTTCAAGCAGCTTTTCGGCGCAGGCACGATAGCAAACATCGGTTGCCGGTTTGCGGGTGAAAACCGGAAAATCAGCCACCCCCAGCTCCTGGCTGTGCTTGACCTCAGTGTCCCAGTAAGCGCCCTTGACCAACCGTACCATCATCTTGCGGCCACAGGATTTTGCCAGTTCGTCGGCCCAGTCGATCACCGCAAGTG
This sequence comes from Rhizobiaceae bacterium, assembly GCA_965248135.1. Lineage (GTDB taxonomy): Bacteria > Pseudomonadota > Alphaproteobacteria > Rhizobiales > Rhizobiaceae > SZUA-100. The sequence goes on from CBDFIN010000011.1 coordinate 357,106, forward strand.
CCCGCTTGTGATAGGCCTGTATAGCCATACCGAAACCGTCCCAGTTGGCAAGACGGTTATCGCGAAATGTCTCGGCAATCACATCGAGCGATATTTCCAGCCGATCACACTCTTCCGCATCGACGGTAAAATTGAGATCAAAGCGCCGCGCCTCGATGGCAAGTTCGATCAACCGGGGCACGACCTCACGCATCACCCGCTGATGTTGCACCGCGTGATAGCGCGGGTGCAATGCTGACAATTTGACCGATATGCCAGCCCGGTCGGGCAGCGGCCGATTACCGGATTTACCACCGATCGCGCGGATGGCCTTGCGGTAGGCATCAAAATATCGCTCTGCATCTTTTTGTGTCCGCGCGCCCTCGCCCAACATGTCGAACGAATAGCGGTAATTGCCGGCACCATGGCTGGCGGCTTTTGAAAGCGCTTTATCAATCGTCTCGCCAAGCACAAACTGATGCCCCATAAAGTGCATCGCCTGTTTGGTGGCCTCACGAATGGCAGGCATGCCAAGCCGCCGGGTCAACCCGCCAAGGATCGAATCTGGATTATCACCCGAATGCACGATGCGGGAGGAAATGCCCAGCCCCCAGGTGGCCATCGAGACAAACCAGGTATCGGCAGATTTCTTGTTATCCCAGGCACCTTCACCGAGCTTGTCCTCAATCAGTTTTTCCTGGGTGGCACTGTCGGGAATGCGCAACAGCGCCTCGGCCAATACCATCAGCGCAAGTCCCTCGCGGGTTGAAAGAGCATAATCGCGCAGAAAATCTTCAAGGCCGCCGATCTTGCCAGCGCGGCTTCGAATGCCAGTTATCAGGCTTTCAGCATCGGCCTCGATGCGCGAGAGGGCCTTTTTGTCGAGCGCAATATCGTGGCAGAGCGCGGTGAGAAAGACACCGTCATCAGGAGCATAGGGAGCGTTGAACCGGGGAACCTCTTTGCCAGTGGTACTTGTATCCATGATCACTAAATCCCTTTATTGCCGGCCAAAAGTAGCGGCTCCCTAAAATCGGGCAACCTAAATCTGGCCAAGTTCGTGCGCATTATTCATGCTATCTATATTCTCATAATATAGGAATTTTGATTGCATTATTCTCCAATTTTTCGTAATTTTCTAACCTGTTTTGACCCAAATTCGCGTTGTTGCCGTGATTATCACTATAGACAATATGGACCGTAAAATTCTCCGCCTGGTGCAACAAGAGGGGCGCATAACCAATCTGGAACTGGCCGGGCGGATAAACCTTTCGCCCACCGCCACTAAAGAGCGGGTCAAGCGGCTGGAGCGTGACGGCATTATTGAAGGCTATGGCGCCAGGCTTTCCCCCGATCTGCTTGGCTTTGGCCTGACGGTCTTTGTTGAAGTCAAGCTGGACCGCACCACGGCGGATGTGTTTGAAGCTTTTGCCCGCGCTGCCACCAGGGCACCCGAGGTGATGGAATGCCACATGGTGGCCGGCGGTTTCGACTATCTGGTCAAGACCAGGGTGCGCGATATGGCCGCCTATCGCAGCTTTCTTTCCGATACCTTGTTATCGCTGCCCGGAGTGCGCGAAACCCACACCTATGCGGTGATGGAAGAGGTGAAAAAAGGGGCAGGACTGCCGGTCTGAGGTGGTTTGGTTGAATACGGCTTTTTCTGACTGCTGTGTTGGAACCCACCTCGCCCTTGTGGGAAGGTCGAACGTTGCGGCAGCTAGGTTCGGGTGGGGGTATCTTTGTGAAAACAGTTAATTAATAAGATATTTGAAAGGCTTACCCCCACCCGAAGTCGTCAAAGACGCCTTCGGCCTCCCCACAAGGGGGAGGTTGGAAGTGAGGACAGCGGCAGCTTTCATGAACCTGATTGGCCGCAACACACTTGCCGGATCAATCAATGCTCATGGCCAAAACCCGGCTGACCTCGGTGAGCGAGCGGCCCGATTGCGCCATCCAGGTGTTGAAGGCAGCTTGAACGCTGGCCATCGCCTTTTGCGAGGTGGGCTGTTTTTCAACCACCCCTTCGGCTATCAGCCGCGCCACCACATCGCGCGAAAGAATGAAGGAATCGACACCCATGAAGCGCAGGAAATACGACCCCGTATTGCCACCAAGGCGAGAGCCGCGCTTTTTGATCATGCTCAAAAGGCCGGCATAGTCTTCAGCCGGCCAGCCGCCAAATGCGGCTCCAGCGGAGCCATGTTGCTTTGCCAGCTGATTGACAAAGACGGCATTTTGCTGGACCGAGCGGATTTTGGTGCCGTGGCGGACAATGCGTTTGTCGGAAACGAGTTCGTCGCAATCATCATCGTTGAGCATGGCGCAACGCCCGGTATCAAAGCCATGAAAGGCCACTTCAAAACCAGGCCACATGCTTTCAACCACTTTCCAGTTGAACCCGGCCTGGAAAACGCACTTGGTCATCTGCGCCAACCACCGGTCGTCAGAAATCGCCCGCAATTCGGACGCTTTCTTCGGTGGCTGAAGCATATCGCTCAACGCGTCAGCGCCACTTTTTCGATTAGCGGAAATTTCAAACAGTTCGTCAAAGGTGCGCATGGATGGGCCTAAATCTCTAGCAATTCGTTTGCGGTGATTGTGGCAAAGACTTTGCACAAAAAGCAAGCCTGATGAGAACAGGGTGTGCTGACTTTTATTTGCAGCCTGAACCGGCTCACCAAAACCGCACCGCCTCCCCTCCTCCGGCAGATACCAGTTCGCCCTGCCACATGACGCGCTTGCCGCGAATTATAGTGCCAACGGGCCAGCCTGTAACCTCTTCTCCGTCATAGGGGGTCCAGCCACATTTGGAGGCTATCCAATCGTTGGTGATGGTTGCGCGGCGGGCAAGATCGACAATGGTCAAATCGGCGTCATAGCCGGCGGCAATACGGCCCTTGCCGGCGATCTGGAACAGCCGGGCCGGGCCGGCTGAGGTGAGATCGACGAACCGTTGCAAGGTCAGCCTGCCCTCATTGACATGATTGAGCATTATCGGCACCAGGGTTTGAACCCCGGTCATGCCGGAAGGGGAAGCCGGATAGGGTTTTTGCTTTTCTTCGATTGTATGGGGGGCGTGATCAGAACCAAGCACATCGACTATACCCTGTTCCAGCCCGCGCCAAATGCCCTCCCTGTGGCGTTTTTCGCGCACCGGCGGATTCATTTGAACAAATGTTCCAAGTCGATCATAGTCATCGGCGGCAAGGGTCAGGTGATGGGGTGTCGCCTCGACACTGGCGATATCCTTGTGGTCTTGCAGGAAAACCATCTCCTCTTCGGTCGATATATGCAAAACATGGATGGAAGCGCCGCATTTGCGAGCAATGCGCACCAGCCGCTCGCTACATTGCAGGGCGGCAATCTCGTCACGCCAGACGGGATGGGAAGTGACATCACCTTCGATACGCAGGTTTTGGCGCTCACGCAGACGAAACTCATCTTCCGAGTGAAAAGCGGCCCGGCGGCTGATATTGGAAAGCACCGCCTCAACCCCCTCATCGTCTTCGACCAAAAGATCGCCGGTGGAAGACCCCATGAAAACCTTGATGCCGGCTGCACCCGGCAGCCGCTCCAGATATTTAAGCTCTTCAATATTTTCGCGCGTACCACCAACCCAAAAGGCAAAGTCGCAATGCATTCGTCCTCTGGCTCGATTGAGCTTATCGTTCAGGGCCGCTTCACCGGTGGTCAACGGACTGGTGTTGGGCATCTCAAACACCGCTGTCACACCGCCCATCACGGCGGCCAGCGAACCACTTTCCAGATCTTCCTTGTGCTCCAGGCCAGGTTCACGAAAGTGTACCTGGCTATCGATAATGCCGGGTAATATATGCAAACCGGTGCAGTCGATCCGTTTTGCGGCGCTGGCGCGGGTCAAATCACCAATGGCGCAAATTTTCCCGCCACGTACACCGATGTCGCGCGCCGACTGGCCATCATGGTTGATCACCGTACCGTGCTCAAAAATCAAATCGCATGTTTCAGTCATGGAATTCCTCGTTTGCGCCCTTGCCGCCTGCCATTGTCGGTATTAGTTAGGCTTCTAGCGCTTTGCAAGGCAGGATGAACGATGAAAGCCGCACAACTTGAAAATCGCAACCTGGTGCGCATAGACGGCGAGGTTGCAGCAGAATTTCTGCAAAATCTTGTCACCTGTGATGTTGAGGCATTGCAACCTGGCGAGGCGACATTTGGCGCGCTGCTGACACCGCAGGGCAAAATCCAGTTCGATTTCTTCTGCATCCGCACGGCCACCGGGCTCCTGATCGATATCGACGAAAAACTGCGTGATGATTTTATCAAGCGGATGATGTTTTACCGGCTTCGCGCGCCGGTCGAAATCGCCCTGGCCGAAGATGAATTGTCGGTCTATGCGGTCTGGCAAGCAAACGCAGAGTTTTCCAATGCTGATGACGCGATTGCCTTTGCCGACCCTCGACTGCCTACAATGGGGTTTCGCATTATCGCCAGTGACTTCCCAACCTGCGCATCACCGGCCGATTACCAGTCCCATCGCATCGCACAAGGCGTGCCGGAAAGCGGCGTTGACTTTGCCCTCGGCGAGGCCTTTCCACATGACGCGTTGATGGACCAGTTTGAAAGCAAAGGCGCCGGTGTTTCTTTCCAAAAGGGGTGTTATGTGGGACAGGAGGTCGTTTCACGCATGCAACATCGGGGCACTGCCCGCCGCCGCATCGTGCGCATTGCGGCAAATAGAGCCTTGCCACCATCTGGCGCAGCAATAGAAGCCCCTGGCAGGGCGATTGGAACACTTGGGTCCGTGGACGGTCTTAGCGGTCTTGGGCTGGTCCGTATCGACAGGCTTGCACGAGCACAAGTCGATGGCCAACCGATCACCTGCGCTGGAATGCCGATTTCAGCGCAGCAGCTTCCCTGGGCGAAATATCTGCCCACCGAAAATTGATAATCATGGCCAGCGCAAAAACAGCGCCCCGGGCCTGGCAGCGAATGCTATCGGGCCGCAGACTGGACCTGCTCGACCCCTCACCGCTTGATATCGAGATTGAAGACATTGCCCATGGTCTGGCCCGAGTGGCACGCTGGAATGGCCAGACCCTCGGCAAGCACGCCTTTTCGGTCGCCCAGCACTCATTGCTGGTAGAGGATATTTTCCTGAAGCTAAATGAAGATGCTTCCAGCCAGTGGCGGTTGATGACGCTTTTGCACGACGCGGCAGAATATGTCATCGGCGACATGATTTCGCCCTTCAAGGCGGTGATGGGAGGCGAGTACAAAGTGGTCGAGGGGCGTTTGCAGGCAGCAATTCAACTGCGGTTCGGTCTGCCGGCAGCAACCCCTGTCCGACTTAAAAAGCTGATAAAAAAGGCTGATACCATTGCCGCCTATTTCGAGGCCACCGGCATCGCCGGCTTCTCGACCACCGAGGCCGCAAAGATATTTGGCCGGCCTTCGGGCTATTCGCCCGACATGTTTCCTGTTGAACCGATGGCAACGATGGTGGCACAGGAGGCGTTTCTTAAGCGCTTCACGCAACTGGACGATAAGCCAGTATGAGCGTTATCGCCGTTTCGCCCCTGTCGGCGGTGGACAAGGTTTGCGGACAAACCGGCGCCCTTCGTATGATCTCTCTATTGAGTTTTGAAACACCAATTGACCGACCCGCATCGATTGCGGCCGACGATCATCTTGTTCTGCGCTTTAATGATATTGACGACTACCGCGAAGGACTGACAGCGCCATCTACTGAAAATGTCAAACAGATAATAGACTTCGCCCGCAATTGGGACCGCAAACAACCGTTGCTGGTACATTGCTGGGCCGGTGTCAGTCGTTCACCCGCCGCTGCAGCAATTGTTGCGATGGCGCTTTTTCCATTACAAGATGAATGGAAACTTGCCCGACGGCTGCGCCAACTCTCGCCTTCGGCGACACCAAACAGCCGCATGATCGCCCTGGGCGACAATATCCTCGGCCGAAAGGGCCGATTTGCTGCAGCAATTGAGAAAATCGGACGCGGTGGAGAAGCTTTTGAAGGCGATATCTTTATGCTGCCCTTGTCAGACTGAGATCTTGTTTAGTTGACTATTGGCTTCTTGCGCAGTGAAACCTTTTGGCTTGTTCTGGACTGTTGCACATTTTGAATGCGCATAGATATTGTCTTTCTCGGTTCGGAGATGAATTTTGCGCCAATTTCCAAGCCGCGTCGCCAAACTACTTCGCACTCGACCACGATGCCGTCGAGGTCAATCGCCAGGGTAAACAAATCGGGTAGTGGATCATGTGCGCCAAGCTTTATTCGCACACCTTGGCTGGATATGTCCCGAACGACCACATCCATTGCTACACCCAGATTACCGTACGAGGCGGAGGCCGATTTCAACATCCGTCTGCGATGCTCCCTGTCGTGCAACCTCGCCTCTACACCCGGCGGTGTGTCTTGTTGGGTATCGTAGTTCATAGCATGATCTATTTTGCAAACTTCACAATTGATCCGTTGCCAAACCTTAACTCGTAATTGGTTAAAATTAAGTTGATACCGCATCATGCAGGCACAGGTTGCATCAGAATGAAAATCAATTTAATCGTTACTTTCAATAATTAGCAGCCCCGGTTCAACTCCGAAACGCAACATTTGTTTGCTGATGGAATATGATTTTTGTTTGCGGATTTGGTGGGCGGGGTCAAGGGCATTGTCGCGTAGCGATGCGCAGCACCCTTGAGGCCGACCGGAAAATCCGCAAAACTCGTCAAACCATTCCATTATGCCTTTGATTATTTAGCCAGATGGCTGCAATCCTTGTATGGGACACCACATCTCACGGAGGATATTATGCCCAAAGGACATCACCATCTGGCCTATGATCAAAGATGCCAGATTTACACACTTTTGCAAACCGGTCTCTGCCGCGCCCAAATTGCCCGCCAGATTGGCGTTGAGCGTTCGACTATCACCCGAGAGTTGCAGCGCAACAAGGGCAAATGTGGTTATCGCTTTAAACAAGCGCATGACAAGGCGTGTGAGCGGCGCAAAAAGGCCTCTTGTGTGCCGCGTAAAATGACCGTTGAGCGCGTCGAACTCATTGAAAGCCTGCTGACGAAATGGCAGTGGAGCCCCGATCAGATCAGCGGCTGGCTGGCTCGAAACGGGCTCTTCGTCTCACACGAGTGGATTTACCGCCACATCTGGGCGGACAAAAAAAAGGGTGGCAAATTATGGACTTGCCTGCGCCATCGCGGCAAAAAATACAATCGACGCGGCACGAAAACAGCCGGTCGCGGCCTCATTCCAGGGCGGGTTGACATTGAGGAACGTCCCGAAATCGTCGAAACCAAAAGCCGTGTTGGCGACTGGGAGGGCGATACTATCATCGGCAAAAACCACAAGGGTGCCATTCTTTCTCATGTCGATCGAAAATCAAAATACACCAAGCTGGTTCTGTTGCGCGACAAATCAAAGGACAGCGTGCAAAAGGCCTGCGGCAAGACGCTTTCAAAGCTCAAAGCGTTCATCAAAACCATCACGTATGACAATGGCAAAGAATTCGCCGGGCACAAAAAGATCGCCAAAATATTGCAATGCGACATCTATTTCGCCAAGCCCTATCACTCATGGCAGCGCGGCCTCAACGAACATACCAACGGTCTTGTTCGCCAATACTTCCCAAAGGGTACCGATTTCACTAAGCTGACAAAAGCCGAAGTTCAGATCGTCGAAGACAAGCTGAACCAACGTCCAAGAAAATGTCTCGAATACAAAACCCCATATGAGGCCTTTTCAAAGGAATGTGAGCAAAATGTTGCATTTCAATGTTGAAGGGGCGCAGTATAAAACACAATTTAACTTCGCATCCATGCAGAGATTATTATTTGAATAGTACCGGTGGAAGCTGATTAGAGCCCGCTCAACAATTTTATTGCTCGAACACAGATTATCGCCGGTTTAGAAGCAAATGTCCCAAAGCAACCAAGACTGCTAGTGGTCTGGCCGAAACGCTTGACTCCCTTTTCAGCACGTTCTTTTTCAAGCGTTTTGGCCACAAAGACCACTAGCAACTTATTGAATTCTAGTGGTTCTTATGATTCCAACATTTGCCATAAGTACGAGCCGCTGGCGGATGCAAATGTTGGTACAGAACCACTAGGAATTTAGTTCACGCAGCGCTGCCTTCAGAAAGCCGGCTCTTTCTTGTGGTGGGGCAAGGCCCCTGGGCTGATAGACATGACGACCAAAAAAATAAGCTGCAAGGGCGAACCCGGCATTCAGTTCATCGGCAGTGCTGTTATCAATGGCCACCGACCGGTTTTCCCTTGCCAGCAAAAAACCAGGCAAGGGCAGCAATTTGGATAGCCAGGGTTCTGCCGCCTGGCGGCTAACTGCCCTGCCCGTTTTTGGCGAAACATGGGTTAACCCGGTCACGACACCGGTGACCGCACATTTGCTAAGATCAAGTCCAAAACCGAGATCTTCAAGCAAGGCGAGCTCAAAACGTACAACGAGCGCGGCGGCAATAGGGGCATTGTCTAGATGATCTAAAATCACTGAGAGCGCTTCATACAGGTTTTCATGGGCATCGCGTTCAGGTAGCAGTCGCAAATGTGCAGCAAGTGTTTGAATGCCGAATACACCAAGAGAGGACTGGATCAGCGTGGCCGCCCTTTGTTCCACCGGCTCTAGCTGCCAAATGCCCAGATGCTCGTCCAATCTGGCGCGCCAGCCGGCATCGACCGAATTACCAGGTTGCAAGAAAGGCTGTTGTTTTCGCGATCGCCCGCCCCGCACCAAGCCCAGGTGCCGGCCATGATGGCGGGTCATAATCTCGGCAATTACGCTGGTTTCGCCGTGGCGACGGGTTCCGATGATTATGCCTTGGTCTTTCCACTCCATGATCTAGAGCCATCCTATCGCGGAAAATCAAGCCCCATTTCACGATAACGTTCAGGGTCATCGATCCACTTTTCACGCACCTTGACGAACAGGAATAGATGCACTTTTTGCTGCAAAATCTCTTCAATCTCCCGACGGGCTGCGGTCGATATGGCTTTTATCGTCTGCCCGCCTTTGCCGATTATAATTTTCTTGTGGGCATTGCGCTGAATAAAAATCGCCTGCCCGATTTTCACGCTGCCGTCTTCATTTTCCTGCCAGCTTTCTGTTTCGACATGGGAAGAATATGGCAATTCCTGATGCAGACGCAGATAGATTTTTTCCCGGGTTATCTCGGCAGCAAGATGGCGCATGGGAAGATCGGAAATCTGATCTTCGGGATAGAGCCAAGGTCCACGAGGCAATTGCTGCGCCAGAAAATCGACAAAATCAGCGCATCCATCCCCCTTGAGCGCCGAGATCATGAACGTTCGATCAAAATCAACGATAGAGTTTGCCTTGGCTGCCAGCGCCAGCAGCTCTTCGCGCCGCACCGTATCAATCTTGTTCAACAACAGGATCTTCGGCTGTTTAACCGCCGCCAAAGCCTGCAATATCTCTGCCGCATCACCCCTGATGCCGCGTTCACAATCGATCAGCAAGGCGACAATATCCGCCTCGTTCGCACCACCCCAGGCAGCGTTGACCATTGCTTTATCCAGTCTGCGTCGGGGCTGGAATATTCCCGGAGTATCAACAAATATGATCTGGGTTTGCCCACTGATCACAATACCGCGTACGATGGCGCGCGTCGTCTGCACCTTGTGGCTGACGATAGACACTTTGGTGCCCACCAGGCGATTGACCAGGGTGGATTTTCCGGCATTTGGAGCACCAATCAGAGCGACAAAACCGGCGCTGGTATCTGTCACCTCAATATTTGAGCCGGCTTCCGGTGTGGTTTCGGTAGCGCTCATCCGTTTTCCTCCCCAATCCATACCAATTCCCGTCGCAACATTTTTTGCGCAGCCGTTTGTTCTGCAATTCGTTTGGAGCGGCCCGTCGCCTTTTCCGGCTCGCGGCGTTCCACATGCACACTTACGGTAAACAGCGGTTCATGGTCCGGACCCTCCTGGCCTACCAGCTCATAGTGCGGCGTGCCCAGATTTTCTGCATGGGCCCATTCCTGCAGCGCAGTTTTGGAATCGCGCCGGGCCGCATCGGCCAAGTGCAGCCTGCTCTGCCACAGGGTCGTTATGGTGTTGCGAGCCGGCTCCAATCCGCCGTCAAGATAGATGGCAGCGATCAGCGATTCCATCACATCGGCGCGTACACCCTCCATGCGTTTGCTTTTTAGATGTTTCAAATCGGTGCCGGCACGGATAAATTCATGCAGATTGATTTCATCGGCAATGGCGGCACAGGTTTTGCCATTGACCAGCGCATTGAGGCGGAGCGACAACTCACCCTCTTTGGCATCTGGAAATGTTTCAAACAGCATCTCCGAAACGACCAGGCCCAAAACCCGGTCACCAAGAAATTCCAGCCGCTCATATTGGTAATTGTCGCCACCGTGTTTACTGGCGCTGGCGTGGGTCAGTGCCCTGTGGAGATATTTTGGCGAATTGAAGCGGTAGCCTACCCTTTGCTCCAGTTCTTCTATTTGTTTTTTGCCGACGCCGCGTTGCACGTTACAACCCTGTGAACAACCTGCCGGCTCGCAAGGTTGAAGGCCAGCGCCAGAATTGCCAGGGGCTGGCACCGGAGGACACCGAGAAGAACAACAATTTCGCCTTACCGACGAAGTTTTCAAACGGCACAAACCCGACATCAAACCGGCTATCCAGCGAGTTATCACGATTGTCGCCCATCATGAAATAGTGTCCGGCAGGTACTTCAAATACCCGGGTGTTGTCCGCCTCGCCATTGGGGGTTATATCAAGCGTTAGATAAGACACCCCATTGGGCAGTGTCTCGGTATAAACCGGTACCTTGCGACTGATCGCATAGCGGCCTTCCGGGGTAAATTCATCGGTGTGTTCGCGCGTTACCGCCACATCATTGATATGCAGGATGCCACCCTTCATCTGAACACGATCGCCGGGAAGACCAATCACCCGTTTGACATAGTCAACATCCGGATTGCTCGGCAGCTTGAAAACGGCGATATCGCCGCGTTCAGGACTTTCGCCCCAAATCCGTCCGTCAAAAATATCGGGACTAAATGGCAGCGAATGTTTGGAATAGCCGTAGCTCATCTTGGAAACGAACAGATAGTCGCCTACCAGCAACGTCGGCATCATCGACCCCGACGGGATACTGAATGGCTGAAACAGCAACGTGCGCACGATCACCGCAAGAAGCAGCGCCTGGATGATGATCTTAATTGTTTCCGAAAATGTGCCCTCGGATTTCTTCTGTGCTTCTGCGTCAGCCGGCATGCCGCTTCTTTCCATGGAGTTCTCGTCACTCTTATAGCGACTGGATAACAGGATGAGAAGCAGTGTTCGACTGGATCGCTTCCATCCAAAGTGGTTTGCTCTTATCCGTTTGAATCGCGTTAGGCAATCATTGGCTCGAACTGACTGTCACTTTCAAATGGAATTTGACCATCATGCGTAAATCTGTGTCAATTTCTTGTCGGCACAGCCTCTATGACGACAAAAGCCTGGGCCAGCGGAAAATCATCGGTTATTGTCAGGTGTATGACAACATCGTGACCACCAGGTGCAAGGTCAGCCAAGCGCCTGGCGGCGCCATTGGTCAGCTTCATCGTCGGTTTGCCCGACGGCAGATTGACCACACCCATGTCTCGCCAATAGACGCTTTTTCTGATACCCGTTCCCAGCGCCTTGCTGCAAGCCTCTTTTGCCGCAAACCGCTTGGCATAAGAAGCCGCCCGTAATTTGCGCCGGTCCGATTTTTGCTGTTCGATTGCGGTAAATACCCGATTGACGAACCGTTCACCATGCCGTTCCAGGGTTTTTTCGATGCGGCGGATATCGATCAGATCACTTCCAAGCCCGATAATCATGCGTTGTGAGCCATATCATCGCCGGTTGAAAACGGGCCGGTGCGCGTGCGCATTTGGGCCGCCTTTTCCATCAATTTTCTTTGCCGCGCCGCATGGAAGAACCGTGCAGCGCGTCTGGTGACGACATAGAATACCGACCCAACCACAATTCCCAGTGGCAAACCACCAAACAGCAAGGGTTTCAACAGCGGTTGCCAGATTTCTGCCACTGCCACACCAAATTCAGTGAAATCAAACCGCCAAAGGGCGCTACCGACATTTTTTGACACCGCACCAATCCTGTCGAATGCAGCGCCATTGCCGCCACTGTCACCCAACAGAAAGCGGCCGAACGAAAAATTAATCGCCCAAATAATGGGAAAGGTCAACGGATTACCGAAAAAGGTGCCAAGGGCCGAGGCGATCATGTTACCAGCCAACAAATAGGCGACCAGAAAAGCGATAATAAAGTGAAATCCCATAAACGGGGTGAAGGAAGCAAACACTCCGGCAGCGACGCCGGCGGCGATCGCATGAGGGCTGCCAGTCAGTCGAAAAATGCGCTTGGAGACATATTGGCTGGAGCGGACCCAGCTCCGCCGCGGCCAAATCCAGACTCGCAATTTCTCACCTATTGGTGGCGGTGTTCTTCTTCGAAAGAGCATTCAGTACTAACCCGATCTCGACGCTCATTCAGCGCATCCCCCTGTTATAGTATTACACGGAGATTAATAGGAAATGATTGTCGCATCACTTTGACGGCTGGAAAAAATTACACCAGGCCACGACTGCCCGGCTTGGTCGCCGGAATGGCAGCAAGTTCCGGTGGAACATGTTCGGGTTTAAAGGCCGGCACTTCATAGTCAGCAAGCGCAATCAGCCGGGCGCCGACATCGGCCTTGCCTGCCGAGCGGTCAATCAGACATGCTGCAGCAACAACTTCGGCGCCGATATCTTGCAGTGATGCTATGGTCTCGCGGATCGAAAGCCCGGTTGTGACTATATCTTCGACAATGACGACACGGGCGCCGGGCGCCATTTCGAAACGACGCAGCCTAAATCTGCCCTCCTGGCGCTCGACCCAGACATTTGGAACTTTCAGATGACGTGAGACCTCGTAGGCGGGAATGATGCCGCCGACAGCCGGCCCGACAACATAGTCAATCTTGCCCAATGCAGCCTGACGAATTTTTTCCGCCAGCGCACGACACAATTGTTCGGTGCGCTCCGCATGCATGAACACCCGCGCCTTTTGAATGAACACCGGACTATGAAGGCCGGATGTCAGGATAAAGTGTCCTTCGAGGATGGCTCCGCTGCGGCGAAAAATATCCAGTACTTCTTCACGTGATAATGTACTCATTACTGCCCCGATCTTACCCGTTCATCCGCTCTGCCCGGCTGACAATCTTCAATCGGCGAATCTCGCTTGTCAGACGGTTTAAGTGTTTAAGATCCCAGACTTCAAGATCAATCTGCATTTTGGTGAAATCAGCAGCGGTGGAAATCATTTCAAGCGAATGAATATTGCCGTCGCTGGCGGCAATACGCTCGGCAATCCTGGCCAGCGTGCCGGGCTCGTTGATGGCAGTGACCACTAATCTGGCCGGGAACCGTTCGATATTGTTCTCATCAATGTCCCAGCGAACATCGAGCCACTGGTCACTTTTCTCCTCAAACAGCTGGAGAGCTGGAGACTGAATGGGATAAATAGTGACACCCTCTCCGGGGGTCAAAATACCGACAATCCGATCACCAGGCACTGCCCCGCCATCTGGCGCAAAACGCACTGGAAGATCCTTTGAGTGGCCTTTAATGGGGATCGATCTGGTCGACCCCCCGCCTCTTGATTTGAGCATACCGGGCACCTTGAAAATAATGCCCGCGGCCCCTTTCATGCCGAACCACCCTTCCCAACCCGACTGATCACCAATTTTGGTAACCCGTTCGTCCTGATAATCGGGATAAACTGCCTTGAGCACATCTGACGGTACAAGCTCGTCGCGGCCGACGGCTGCCAACATCTCATCGACGCTGGATTGCGGCAACCGCGGTAGGCCGGTTGACAAACTGTCGGTCGAAAACACTTTACCCGCACGGCTGAAAATCCGCTCAAGAATGGTTTTACCAAGCCCGCAATATTGTTCTTGCACCGCTTTTTTGGTCGACCGGCGAATGGCAGCGCGCGCCTTGCCGGTCACCACTATCGATTCCCACGCTGCTGGAGGTGTTTGTCCCTCGGCGCGAATGATTTCGACCTCGTCGCCATTAAACAGTTCGGTAACCACCGGCATGACCCGAGCGTTGATTTTGCAGCCAACACAATTGTCACCAATCTTGGTATGAACCGCGTAGGCGAAATCAATCGGAGTTGCACCGCGCGGCAGGGCGATCAGTTGACCATTCGGAGTGAAACAGAAAACCTGATCAAGAAATAACTCCAGTTTGGTATGTTCAAGAAACTCGTCGGGATTATCGCCTTCGGCAAGCAGGGCAATTGTATTGCGGAGCCAGCCATAGGCGCCGTTATCATCTTTCTTTGCGCTAATTCTGACTTGGCCATTGACCACGTCCTTGTAGAGTGCATGTGCCGCGATGCCATGCTCTGCCACATCGTTCATCCCTTCGGTTCTGATCTGTAGTTCAACCCGCTGGTTGGCGGGGCCGACAACCGTGGTGTGGATCGAACGGTAGCCATTTTGCTTCGGCGTCGAAATGTAATCCTTAAAACGCCCTGGTACCGTAGACCAGGTGGTATGGGCGATACCGAGCGCCAGGTAACATTTTTCCGTCGAATCAACGATAATTCGAAAACCAAAAATATCAGAAAGCTGCTCGAAACTAAGCGCCCGCCGTTCCATTTTGCGGAAAATCGAGTAAGGGCGCTTTTCGCGACTTGCCACCGTCGCAATCATCTTGTGATCCATCAACTTCGACTGAAGTTCGAGTTTGATCGACGAAATCAGATCACGGTGCTTTGAGCGCAATCCGGCAAGATGGGCCGAAACCGTTTCAAACGCCTCTGGATTGAGATGCATGAACGACAGGTGCTCCAGTTCCTCGCGCATGTCTTGCATGCCCATGCGGCCGGCAAGCGGTGCATAGATGTCCATTGTTTCGCGGGATATGCGGGCACGCTTTTCCAACGGGACAAAATGCAGGGTGCGCATGTTATGCAGACGGTCGGCTAGCTTGACCAGCAACACGCGCACATCATCGGCAACGGCCAACAAAAGCCGGCGCAGGTTTTCACCCTGTCGCGCCTGTTTGGAGACAAGGTCAAGGCGTTGCAGTTTGGTAAGCCCTTCAACCAGCGCACCGATGTCTTCCCCAAACAGACCGTCAATTTCGGTTCGGGTGGCGTCGGTATCTTCGATTGTATCGTGCAAAAGGGCGACCGCAATGGTTGCCTCATCAAGCTTGAGATCCGTCAGGATTGCGGCGACTTCCAATGGATGAGAAAAATAGGGGTCGCCATTGGCACGCTTCTGCGCACCATGTTTTTGCATGGCGTATATGTAAGCCTTGTTGAGCAGGTTCTCGTCGGCGTCAGGCTTGTAACTGGTTACACGCTCAACAAGTTCATATTGACGCATCATCTAATTAGCGCCCTTGTCGGTTACAAAATCGGCGCGGTCATGTCATCCACGCCGTCTAACTGGTACATGCCGATGGACCGGGGTGGTGCGGCATTCGGCCAATGGATCCGAGCAATTTAAAAATCGTCGCTTTTGTCCGGTGGCACAAGACCCTCAATGCCGGCCAAAAGCTCCTCCTCGGAAAGACTGTCGAAAGTTACATCCTTGGCCGGCAATTCGGTCGACGTGAAATCGGCCAACATACCGTCCACAGTCAATTCGGTTTCTGGAACAAATTCCTGTTCCGGCTCGTCCACTTCCACATGTTTTTGCAGAGAATGGATAAGATCTTCCTTCAGATCACCGGGTGATAATGCCTCATCGGCGATTTCACGCAACGCCACAACCGGGTTCTTGTCATTATCACGATCAACGGTGATCTGGGATCCGGATGAAATCTGTCTTGCCCGGTGGCTGGACAAAAGCACTAATTCAAACCGGTTATCGACTTTGTCGATGCAATCTTCGACGGTAACGCGGGCCATCGCGCAACTCCTAATAAGTGTTTTCCATGGAATTTGATTCTATCTATACAAGGTTTCAATGGAATTCAAGCAGGAAGCACAATCAACCCCAGTTAGAAGAATAAATATTGGACACGCAAAGTTAGAAATAATTGTCGAAATAACATCTAGATGACAATGATTTGAGTTATCTGTAATTTGCAAATCGGCTTCCATCATTGTATGATACAGCATTCGATGATCATCGAAAAATTGGGCGGCCCTAACCGACTCAACAACTTTAATTCCGTCTAGGGGGAAGACTGGGATAAACATCATGCGATATTTACTTGCCCTGATTGAATTAACTCAATAGTGAAAGCTAATTACCATGTTCGATCCGAGAGAAAAAATAGGTTTGTTTATTGATGGCGCAAATTTGTATGCAACATCTAAGGCGTTGGGGTTTGATATAGATTACAAACAACTCCTTATATATTTTCAGAAGAAGGGATACTTGTTGAGGGCCTATTATTACACAGCGTTACTTGAAGACCAGGAATATTCTTCGATTCGCCCTCTTATCGATTGGTTGGATTATAACGGCTACCGCGTGGTCACAAAAGCCGCGAAAGAGTTCACCGATTCTTCCGGTCGTCGAAAAGTCAAGGGCAATATGGATATTGAGCTTGCCATCGACGCGATGGAACTTTCCGACACTGTTGATCACATGGTATTATTTTCTGGTGATGGCGATTTTCGCAAACTGGTTGAGGCGCTACAGCGCAGGGGTCGCAAGGTCAGCGTGGTTTCAACCGTCAGCAGCCAACCGCCAATGATTGCCGATGACCTTCGCCGGCAGTCAGATCATTTCATCGATCTGAATAGTCTGCGTGGTGTGATTGGCCGTGATCCTGCCGAGCGTTCGCAAAATTCCAACACCAACAATTTTGATGATGACGACGATGAGGATGATGGCTATTGATGATTGCAGTTATGAACCCAGTCACGATTGTACACTTTGTCCGCGACTTTCCGATTTTCTAAAGCAACACCGCAGCCGCAACCCGACATGGCACAATGGGCCTGTTGCCACATGGTATCCAGGCGATAACCCGCAAGCCGGCGCAGGCAAGGTGCGTTTATTGATTGTCGGTCTGGCACCCGGACTGAGGGGCGCCAACCGGACAGGTCGGCCATTTACCGGTGACTGGGCCGGTGATCTGCTCTACGCCACACTGTCAAAATTTGATTTTGCCAGCGGCCGGTACCAGGGTGAGCCAACTGACGGCCTGCAACTGAGGGATGCGGCCATCACTAATGCAGTTCGCTGTGTCCCGCCGCAAAACAAGCCGGTGGCCGCCGAGATCAACACCTGCCGCCCGTTTTTGCAGCAAACAATTGCCCGAATGCCCAATCTTCAGGCCATCTTGACGCTCGGCAAGATAGCCCATGATTCGACCGCAAAAACCCTTGGAGTACGGGTCGCCAGTGTGCCCTTCGGCCATAACAGGCAGCATCAAATGGGAGATCATTCGGTATTTTCCAGCTACCACTGCTCTCGTTACAACACCAATACCGGCCGCTTGACCATTGAAATGTTCGAGCAGGTTTTCGAAAGTATCCGCACGCATCTCGACGACTGAGTTGTTTGCTAATGTTGTTTCAGTCGTTGCAAACTGTATTCACATATCGATATTTATGTGGTTTATTGAACCACCATTCGGGCGCAGGTTCAGCACTGGGCATTCCATCTGAGCAGATTACCGTAATTGTGGGAGTTGATTGTTGAGTTCTGTCAATATTATCAAAGATGGCCCCCAAGCGTATGTGGTCTCGACCAGTTGGTCTGCCTATCTCGGTCGCGCCGGTTTCCATCAGCTTGAATATTTCTTCGCCCAGCTGAATTTCTACTATTTTTGGGAAAAACGCTGGTTTTTTATTGCCTTGCTGGTAGGGTTTTTGCTGCTGAACATGGAGACCCCGCAGGGCCTGACCCGGGAAGGGATGATCATCCTCACCATGTCGGTGATGGCGACTATCATGTTTGTCACCGAACCGGTGCCTCTGCCGACCGTCGCATTACTTATTATCATCGGACAGGTGTTGCTGCTAGGTTTGGAATCGACCCAGGTTGCCAAGAGCCTGATGACCGATTCGGTGCTGTTCATCATGGGTTCGCTGATGTTGGCGGTGGCGCTCATTCATCAAAAGCTCGACCAGCGAATTGCCTGGCTGATCGTGCGAATGACCGGCACCAAGACATCGCGCATTTGTTTTGGAATCGCCGCTGTATCCGGTATATTGGCGTCTTTTGTCGGCGAACACACGGTTGCTGCAATGATGTTACCGGTCGGCATTACGTTGATCACATTGACGTCAAATGACCGCAAACAGGTGCGCAATCTTGCCGCGGTTATTCTGTTTTCGATCAGCTACGGCTGCTCGGTTGCCGGCATCGGAACCCCTTCGGGCGGCGCCCGCAACGCCATCATGATCGGTTATTGGAAGGAGTTTTTCTACGATCCGGGCAATCCGGATTCCTATATCTTCCTGATCGATTATGTGAAATGGATGGCTTATGCCTATCCGATGTTCCTGATCCAGTTGCCGCTGGTGACGTGGATATTGCTTTCGACCTTCAAACCCGAATACCATGATTTGTCGCGCCCGGTGGCTAAATTACGCATGCAGGTCGAATTGCTCGGCCCAATGACAATTTCCAACTATGTTGCCATCCTGTTGTTTTTCCTGATCCTGATTGGATGGATATTTTTCTCCAGCAGTCTCGGCATGGGGATAATCGCATTGTTGGGTGCGGCAGCCTTTTTGGTTGCAGGCCAGGTTCAATGGGAGGAAGTCAACTCCGGCGTCAACTGGGGTGTCGTGTGGCTCTATGCCGCCGCCATTTCTCTGGGTGTACAGATGAAGGATACGGGCGCAGCTCAATGGGTGGCGGAAAATTTCATGGAGGCGCTTGCCTCCATCGGGGTGGAGACCGGCCTTGGGCTTTGGGCGGCAGTTTCGGTGCTGACAACATTTGTCACTAATACCATGTCCAATGGTGCTGCTGTGGCTGTGCTTGGCCCGATAACCCTGAACATGGCAACAGTTGCCGGCGAAAGTCCGATTGTCATCGGCTTCATCACTTCGATATCTTCGGCTTTTGCTTATCTGACAGTGGTGGGAACACCGGCTTGCACCATCGTCTATGCGGCCGGCTATCTGACACCGAATGATTTTCTAAAAGCAGGGTGGCGAATGGTCATCATGTCGACCGTGTTGATGATGATTGTTGCAGCCCTCTACTGGCCCTTTGTGGGGATATAGGATGATCAAGGGTCTGACAAAATCAGCCACCGGTGTTAGGCGAAAAAAACGCGCCGCAAAAAGAGCTGTGGCTGGCGCCAAATCCAATGAAGTTACGACCAAAAACAAAGATGCATACCAGGCGCTGCTGGCGGAACGGCGGAAGCGTTTTCGAATATTAGTATGCCTTGACGGCAATGATTCGGCCTATGAAAGTGTCAAATTGGCTGCGATGATCGGTGCCGATCATGATTGCGATATTGTGCTCTTATATGTCCGCCGCATTGACCAGGGGCTGAATGCCGGCGGCCTGCAGGTGCGGGTGGCGCGCCGCAATCTGCTGGAATGGGGCCTGGAACTGCCTGGAATCGAACACCTTAGGCGCGGTTTCGACATGCTAATGGAGCAAAATTATCTGGGCGATCAATGGGAGGAACACGTCGGCCATACCGATGTTTTTGGCGACCCGCTTGGCGACAACAAAGTTGAATATCGTGGCGAGAATAACAAGAGCGTCGTGCTGAAACTCAAAACAGCGGCGGATATTGTCAGTGGCATTCTTCATCAATATGAACTTGGGCCCTACAACATGATCATGATGGGCCCGTCGATCCAGTGGAAAGCCAATTGGCGCACGCTGTTTGAACCCAATATCGTACAGAAAGTGGCAGGACTGGTGCATGCCTCGGTGATGACCGTTCGGGATGCGGAACTCGGTGGCGGTTTTCTTTTGTCTACCGATGGCAGCGAACACTCGTTGAACGCCAAACGGCAAGGCGCCGTTTTGGCCCATGCGTTGGGGCAATCGGTAAAGGTTTTGGGAACCGCCGATGACAACAGCGAGCTCACATCGCTTGAAAAACGTATCGAAACTTTTGCCGAGGGCTTGAAAAAGGACAGCATCAAGGTTGATGGGTGGGAGGTCAAGGTCGGTGAAGCGACCCGATTGACGGTTGAAGCCGGTAAGTCTTCTTCGGTAATTGTCGTCTCCGACAAACAAGCATCCCGCGCCCGCCGCTTCTTTAGTGGCTCGATTGCTTTCGATGTAATGCGACTTTCAAATGCGTCGGTGTTGAATATTCGCTAAGTTTCTTTGGTCCCGCTCATCCTCGTTCGCGCATGATCCTGGCCTTGTCGCGTTGCCAGTCGCGTTTCTTTTCTGTCTCGCGCTTGTCGTGCACTTTCTTGCCTTTGGCGGCGGCAATTTGGATTTTGGCGATGCCGCGATCATTAAAATAAAGTCGCAACGGCACAATGGTCATGCCTTCGCGAGCGGTCGCATTGCGCAGGCGTGCAATTTCGCGCTTGGAAAGCAGCAGTTTGCGCCGCCGCCTGGGCGCATGGTTAAAACGGCCGGCTTGCAAATATTCAGGAATATGGCTGTTGATCAGCCATATCTCCCCGCCCTCGTCGGACGCATAGCTTTCGGCGATGTTGGCCTTGCCAGCACGCAATGCCTTGACCTCGGTGCCGGTCAAAACAAGCCCCGCCTCGAGAGTGTCGTCTATCAGATAATTATAGCGGGCCTTGCGGTTTTCCGCGATACTGCGGCGCTTGGGCGCTTTTGCCGATTTGGCCATTGGTTATACCGAAAAAATTCGCCTAATTGAGGATGCCCGCCTGGCGCATGGCAGCATCAATTGCTTTTTCCGTTTCACTTGTTGCCGGCAAGAGCGGCGAACGCAGCACATTTTTCACCCGGCCAAGTTTTGATAACGCGTATTTGGCGCCAGCAACCCCGGGCTCCAAAAACAATGCCTGATGCAGCGGCATCAACATGTCATGCATCTCGCGCGCCCGGTCAAAATCACCCGCTGCAAGAGCGGCCTGAAAATCGGCGCACTGGCGTGGCGCCACATTGGAGGTGACCGAAATCGCACCAACCCCGCCATGGGCGGCATGACCAAGCGCTGACGCGTCCTCACCGGTAAGCTGAACAAAACCATGGCCGCATGAAAGCCGCTGGGCCGATACCCGATCCAGCGCGGCGGTAGAATCCTTTACCCCAACGATGTTCGACCAATTATGGTGCAGATGAGCCATCGTATCAACGCTCATGTCTATTACTGAGCGGCTTGGAATATTATAGATGATGATCGGCAGGCTAATGGCTTCCGCCACCGCCGAATAATGGGCAATCAGCCCCTGCTGCGTCGGCCTGTTGTAATAGGGTGTCACTACCAGCACCGCGTCCGCGCCGGCTTTTTCCGCGTGCCGGGCGAGGTCGATTGCCTCAGCCGTATTGTTGGAACCGGCACCGGCGATTACCGGCACCCGGCCCGCAGCAACCTCCACACAAATCTCAACTATCCGATTGTGCTCCTCATGGCTGAGTGTCGGCGATTCACCGGTAGTTGCCGCCGGCACGAGACCGCTGGTACCCTCTTCAATCTGCCATTCGACGAATGCGCGAAAAGCTTTTTCATCCAAAGCACCGCTTTCGTCAAATGGCGTGACTAGCGCAGTGTTTGATCCCTTGAACATTGTTCCGCTCCTGATTGGGCATTTCCTGCCCGATTGAATTTGGCCAGCAGTGCCGATGGCCATGGAGCGGCAACATAATCGCCGCTCAAAAATACTGCAAGCAATTGATTGGGCCGGAAGGTTTGATTGTTCATCTTGAAACCGTTCGCCGAGAAAGTCGCAACAGTTTCCCGACACTTGACTGAGCCGTCGGCGAACCCGGTGATTTAGACAGATCGTTATCGCCAGCCATGGCAAAAATTCCATTTAGACTCTTTGATCAATCAGT
This sequence comes from Rhizobiaceae bacterium, assembly GCA_965248135.1. GTDB lineage: Bacteria > Pseudomonadota > Alphaproteobacteria > Rhizobiales > Rhizobiaceae > SZUA-100. Next base: position 379,091 of record CBDFIN010000011.1, read on the forward strand.
CAAAAAAGTTTTGAATTTGCATTTTTTGCGTGCCAATTTTGTTGTTTAAGTGCAATCTCGCGTAATTCCGATTTGAATTGGTGGTTATTGTGAGGTCGAATACATTGAATCCAATCAGGTTTCGTCTTAACGGCAGGCCCGTTGAAGCCCAGGTGCGGGCCGATAAAACGGTGCTGGAATGGCTTCGCGCGCAGCCGGAATTACGCGGCACCAAGGAAGGCTGCGCGGAAGGCGATTGCGGCGCTTGTTCTGTCCTTTTGGCAAAACCTGGCTCGGGCGAACCTGACTACCAAGCAGCCAATAGCTGCATCATGTTGATGGGCCAGATTGAGGGCTGCTCTATGATTACCGTCGAGGGTCTCAACGAAAGCCGGGCAAATCTGCATCCCGCACAGGCGCATATGGCGGAAAATGGCTCGTCCCAGTGTGGTTTTTGTACCCCCGGCATCGCCATTTCTCTTGCCGGTCTGCTTGAGAAAACCGCCGAACCGGAAGAGACCCGTATTCATGATGCTCTGGCCGGCAATCTTTGTCGCTGCACGGGCTATCGGCCAATTGTTGAAGCCGCCACAAGTGCTGCGGCTGAAAGCGCCGGCATTTTAACGCGAACTTTCTCCAAGGTAACACCACAAGCTGAAACCGCCGCTCTGGTGGGCGATGAGGGATCGATTTTCTTAAGACCAAGCTCCGTGGAGGAGCTTTGTTCGATGAGGGGCGAATATCTGGATGCGGTGCTGTTGGCCGGGGGCACCGATCTTGGTATTGGCGTGGCGCAGGGCGACGAGCGCTGGCCGATTGCCATCGTCACTTCCTCGGTGGAAGCGATGAAAATGATTGAGCAGCAAGACGATACGTTGGTTTTCGGCGGCGCGGTGACTTGGGAACAGGCGCTGCCGTGGTTTGCAGAGACTTACCCTTCCTTTGCCACGCTGGTACGGCGTTTCGGCTCGACCCAGGTTCGCTCCATGGGAACGATTGGTGGCAATATAGCTAACGCCAGCCCGATCGGCGACGGACCGCCGGCGCTAATGGCGCTGGGCGCAAGCGTCGTGCTCGCCTCGGTTCAGGGTAAGCGGCAGGTAATGCTCGATGCATTTTTTACCGGCTATCGGCAATCGGTGATGACGGCTGACGAGGTGATCGCAGAAATCAGGCTACCCCTACCTGCAGATGGCCAGCATTTTCGTGTCTACAAAATTTCCAAACGTTACGACCAGGACATATCGACCGTTTGCGGTGCATTTTCGGTGGTGATGAATGGCGATGTGGTGGGTGACGCCCGGATCGCTTTTGGCGGCATGGCGGCAACCAGCCAGCGTTGTCTGGAAGCCGAACAGGCGCTGATCGGCCAGCGTCTTGACGCAACCGCGGCAGGCCGGATTGCCGCCCTCGTCACAGACCATTTTTCACCGTTGAGCGATTGGCGTGGCAGCGCAGAATACCGGATAAAAGTGGCGGCGAACCTTTGTCAGCGTTTTGTCCGCGATATTGCCGGTGAGCAAGTCGAGGTGATGGCACTGTGAACATTGGTGAGAAAACTTCTGGTCTGGAAATCGAGCGCAGCCATGTGGGCAAGGGTTATGCCCATGATTCAGCCATCAAACATGTGTCCGGCGCAGCACTTTACATTGATGATATGGCAGAGCTGCCGCAAACTCTTCACGCGGCACTGGTGCTTTCACCGGTAGCCCATGGCCGCCTCAACGGTATCGACAGCAAAAAGGCCCTGGCCCTGCCGGGTGTCGTTGGCATCTATGCAGCAAAAGATATCCCGGGCCACAATGAGGTCGGTCCAATATTAACCGGTGAACCGTTGTTCGCTGAAACGGTGGTTGAATGCGAAGGCCAGATCGTAGCGGCGGTTGCCGCAGAAAGTTTCGAAACGGCAATACAGGCAGCTAAACTGGTTGCTCTCGACATTACGCCGCTTGAACCGGTGCTGGATGTCGAGATGGCGCGCGAGAACGAAGATTATGCGCTTGGCGCTCAGATTCTGGTGGATGGTGATGCCGCCAAGGCAATCACCCAGTCAGAGCGGCAATTTGAGGGCACGGTGCGGGTCGGTGGTCAGGACCACTTCTATCTTGAGGGGCATATCGCCTATGCGATGCCGGGCGAAGACCGCGATGTGACGGTGTATTCTTCGACCCAACACCCGAGCGAGGTGCAGCATCATGTCGCCCACGTGCTGGGTGTTCCGGCCCATGCGGTTGATGTTCAGGTGCGGCGCATGGGCGGCGGTTTCGGTGGCAAGGAAAGCCATCCGACCATCATTGCGGCAATCGCGGCACTTATTGCCGACCATACCAGAAAGCCATGCAAGCTGCGTCTTCGCCGCCACGACGATATGCGAGCCACCGGCAAGCGCCATGATTATGTGGTCAATTGGAAGGCCGGTGTCGGCGCAGATGGCCGCTTTGCCGGGCTTGAGGCCGAATGTCTTGCCAATGCCGGCAATGTTGCGGATCTCACCGGCCCGGTGATCACCCGTACCTTGACCCATCTAGATAATTGCTATCACATTCCGGCGGCTCATTTTCATGGCCATGGCTGCAAAACCAACACGGTTTCCAACACCGCCTTTCGCGGTTTTGGCGGACCACAGGGCATTGTGGCGATTGAAGCGATCATCGATACCATCAGCCGAACGATGGGGCTTGATCCAAACCACATGCGCGCGGTCAATTATTATGGCCCGGATACCGGTGAGACGACCCCCTATGGCCAGGAGGTGCCGGAAAACCGCATCAGTGAAGTTGTTGACCGGTTGATGGAAAGCGCTGCGTGGGCCGCACGGCGCAAGGAGATTGATGCGCACAATGCGGCCAACCCGGTTATCAGGCGCGGGCTGGCAATGATGCCGGTAAAATTCGGCATATCGTTCAACCTTACGGCGCTCAATCAGGCAGGCGCACTGGTGCATGTCTATCAGGATGGTTCGGTGCACTTAAATCACGGTGGCACCGAAATGGGCCAGGGCCTGTTTACCAAGGTGGCGCAAGTTGTCGCCGAGGTATTCCAGATCGGCATTGGTCAGATCAAGATTACCTCGACCAACACCGGCAAAGTGCCAAATACCAGCGCCACGGCAGCATCCACCGGTTCCGATATCAACGGTGCGGCTGCGTTTCGTGCTGCGACAAAAATCAAGTCGCGGATGGTTGAGGCGGCGGCAAAACACTTTGCGGTCTCCCCGGAAGCCATCAAATTGCGCGATGGCAAGGTGAGCGGCGGCGGTAAATCCATGACCTTCGCCGAACTGGCGCATAAGTGCTGGTTTAACCGGGTATCGCTTTCGGCCACCGGCTACTATGCCACACCGGATATTCACTGGGATGCGGCAACCTTGAAGGGCCGGCCGTTTTTCTATTTCACCTATGGCGCGGCGGTGGCCGAGGTGGCGATCGACACGCTGACCGGTGAAACGCGCTGTTTACGCGCTGACATGGTGCAGGATTGTGGCAAGCCGCTCAATCCGGCAATTGATCTTGGCCAGGTGGAGGGTGCATTTATTCAGGGCATGGGATGGCTTACCTGCGAGGAATTGTGGTGGGACAATGAAGGGCGTTTGCGCACCGTTGGCCCCTCGACCTACAAGATACCCGGTTCGCGCGATGTGCCGCCGGTCTTTAATGTGTCGGTAATGGATGATAAACCCAACCGCGAAGAGACAATTTTCCGCTCAAAAGCGGTGGGTGAACCGCCGCTAATGCTGGCGATTTCGGTTTGGTTGGCTATCCGTGATGCCATTTCGTCGATTTCAAACGGCAAACTACCGGCTGAACTGGATGCTCCGGCAACGCCAGAACGGGTGCTGTTTGCGGTCGAGGAGATGCGGCGGCGGAACGCCAAAACCTGACCGAACCGGGCAAATCGCATCCCGTGCCAGCAGATAAAGATTTCGGCTACTGATTGGATGTGCTGACGACCGAAATTCAGGCCAATTGGCAAATCCGCCATTGCAGCGCGGGCTTGAAGCAGATATAGCTTGCCGCCGTTAATCGACATCGGTCGGAAATTTGGCGGAAAATCCAGGATTGGGGCGTAGCCAAGTGGTAAGGCAGCGGCTTTTGATGCCGCCATTCGCAGGTTCGATCCCTGCCGCCCCAGCCAGTCAATTCGGCGTGCAATCGACGATACGCCATTCAACGGATTGTGACTACAAGTGTTTTCAAGCGCGTTGCGCTATCCAATCATTGGTGCAAGCTTCTAACCGGTGATTGTTATGACAGAACTATTACGAACGAATGATATCGTGCTGATTTCGTTCGTGGAATCCTTGTTAAGAGAACAGGGAATCGTACATTTGGTGGCAGATCAACACATGAGCATTCTCGAAGGTTCGGTAGGTGCTATCAAAAGAAGAATTCTGGTCGAAAATGCGGAAATCAGCAAGGCACGAGAATTATTGGTTGATGCCGGTATCGGCGATGAATTGGCGGATGGCAATTGATGGGTGTTGATACAACATCCCCGGTTGGTTCAACCACCACGCGGGATGGATTTTTCAAGGGCAAATTTGAAATCTACCAGCCGCAATCTGGTGGTCATCGGGCTGGACTGGATGCGATTTTACTTTCGGCCACGGTCCCAACAGGATTTTCGGGATTAATTGCCGATTTTGGCGCCGGCGCCGGGGCTGCCGGGATCGCGATTGCCAGCCGTATCAGCATGGCGAAAGTTGATCTCGTCGAGCGCGATATGGAACTGGCTGCATTGGCCTCGCGCTCGCTTGGCCTTCCTGCCAACATAAGATTGCGCGGCCGGGTAGCGGTAATCCAAACAGACGTGACACTTTCGGGTACGCAGCGTGAAGAGGCCGGTCTTAACAGCGCCAAATATGACATGGTGATTATAAACCCGCCATTTAACGATCCCACCCACCGACCCTCGCCCAAACCGGCCCGCCAGGAAGCCCACGTCATGGGAGAAGGCGGGCTCGACCCCTGGCTTCGCTCTGCCGCAGCAGTGACCAAAGGCAGGGGTCAGGTGGCGTTGATCCACCGGCCAACGGCGCTTGGCCAAATTCTGGCGGCGTTCCAGGGACGATTTGGCGCCACCCGCATTATTCCGGTTCATCCCAAGAAGGATGAGGCGGCCAACCGTATTTTGGTCCTGGCCATAAGAGGCGCCAAGGCTCCAGCCTCAATCCTGCCTGGGTTTGTGGTGCACGAGGATGATGGTTCGTACACCCGGCACGCGGCTGCGATACTTGCTGGTGAGACGGTGCTGCCACATATCAAATGAAAATCGACCAACAGCCTCATTGATTTATTTTGGCTGATCCCACCCAGGGCCAAATTTCAGCGAAAAACTTGCCTCGTTGCCGCAAAAAGTCCATCATTGTCAACGAAATAAAATGGAATCACGATGGTTCGTTACGGAACGATTTAAGTCAACGCGTAAACTTTCGCACATATTGGCTTCCGTTGAAACAAGCCGGACCACCGGGCCTCAAACAAGTCATCAGGAACGCTAATGGAAAATCGACGTTTAGCCGGATTGTGCAAAACACTGCATAAGGGCAGCGCCCTTTGGCATCTCGCAGTGCTTGCCACAATCATCGCTTTTGGCAGCCCCACACGGGCAAGCGAACCGGCGGCTGAGAAGAATACCGGTTATACTCTTTCGGGAACTTATCTGGCGGCGCGAATTGCAGCGATTGACAAGAATACCGATGCGGCGGTGGATTACTATCGCCAGGCGATGCAGTTTGATCCGGAAAACAAATTTCTAAAACAAAATGCCTTCCTTACTTTGCTGAGCAATGGCAATTTCGAGGAAGCGGTTGCGCTTGGAAAACAGATCAAGGCATTGGATAATTCACCACCGGTAGTGGCGATCGTTCTGGGTGTTGACGCCATCCGATCCAAGGCCTGGTCCAGGGCCATCAAGATTTTATCTTCGGTTGGCAAGGGCGATCTGGAGCGGCTCCTAACCGGCATGTTGACCGCCTGGTCGCAGCACGCCACCGGCCAAACTTCGGTGGCACTTGAAACCCTTGATCAACTTGAAGGCCCGGGCTGGTTCAAGATATTTTCTGAATATCACGGCGGATTAATTGCTGCCGCCGGCGGCCAGCAGGAAGATGCGTTAGTCCGATTGCAAAAGGCCGTTGACAATCGCGCCGGAGGCACCACAGCGGTGCATACCTATATGCGCTCGGTGGAAACGCTGGCACGTTTGCAAATGAAAGCGGGCGATGGCGAAGGGGCTGGAAAAACCCTGGCGCTCGGCCTCAAAATACAGCCATCGGGGCCGGCTTTGATCAGGCTGAAAAAGCAACTCGATGCGGGTGAGACAACATCGCCGTTGATATCGTCGGTGCAGCAAGGCGCTTCCGAAGTGTTTTACAACCTGGGAACCGTACTCAACAGCGAGGGCGGCAAGCAGTTCGCCCTGATTTATCTTCAACTTGCTGTTGTGCTGTTTCCCGAAAGCGATGTTGGCACATTGGCACTGGGCGATCTGTATGATGGCCAAAGCCTTCCCGAACGGGCTAACAAACTGTTCGCCAAAATTACCACAAGCTCGCCCTATCACCGAATTGCAACCCTGGAGATGGCGCTTAATCATGACGAACTCGACGAGCTTGACGAGGCGCGCAAGGAAATGGACCATCTGGTGGCCGATGATCCCGATGATCTGGTGGCGTCGATTTCCTATGGCCAGATGCTGGTGCGCCATAAACTCTACAAGGAAGCGGCAAGGGTCTATCAGACGACAATTGACAGGATTGACCAGCCGAAGAGGTTTCACTGGAACCTTTTTTACCGCAACGGCATCGCCCATGAACGCTCCAGGAACTGGCCGGCAGCCGAGGCCAGTTTCCAAAAGGCGCTGGAACTGTATCCAGATCAACCCAATGTGCTGAATTATCTGGGTTATTCGTGGGTCGACATGAATATTAATCTTGACCAGGGGTTAGACATGATCCGCCGTGCGGTGGCGCTTCGACCTCAGGACGGCTATATCATCGACAGTTTGGGCTGGGTCTATTACCGCCTCGGGCGTTATGATGAGGCGGTCAGAGAGCTTGAGCGGGCGGTCTTGGAAAAGGCCGAGGATCCGACCATCAACGACCATCTCGGCGACGCTTACTGGCGCATTGGAAGAAGGCTGGAGGCGACTTTCCAATGGAGCCATGCGATCGATCGGGAACCGGCAGAAGAAGATTTGGTCAAGATTAGGGAAAAACTGAAAAACGGCCTGCCGGAAGATGATAAAACGCGGCTTGCCAATCCGCCGAACGGCAATATCGAGAAAAGGCAAGGCACCGGCGAAAAGAAATCATAGCGGCAGCGGGATGAAATATGCGAAGCCTGCGGTTATAAAAATCGCACGGGCAAAAATTAATCTCGCCCTGCATATCACCGGTCGCAGGTCCGACGGATATCACTTGCTTGATACGCTTGTAGTGTTTGCACATATTAGCGATGAAATCACTGTTCGGTCCGCAGACCAAATGTCCTTGAAAATTAGTGGCCCCTATTTGTCGCAGTTGGATGCCGGTCGCACCAATCTGGTGATAAAAGCGGCCGAGGCGCTCAAACACAAGTTGCAAAAAGCGGGAATATCGACACCCGGCGTTGCCATTGGCCTCGACAAGCAACTTCCCCCGGCAAGCGGCATCGGCGGTGGATCGGCGGACGCTGCGGCTACATTGCTGGCACTTAAACAGTTGTGGGGAGTTGATCCGGCATTGGTTGATCTTGACCGGATTGCCATTCAACTGGGTGCCGATGTGCCGATGTGTCTGCGCTCCATTCCACAAAGAGCAACCGGGATCGGTGAAAAACTATCAGCCGTGCAACTGCCACCGCTCGATCTTGTGCTGGTTAATCCAGGCATCCATCTGTCGACACCAAAGGTTTTTAGCCGCCTGGAGCCATCGTTTAGCGCACCCTTGCCTCAAATTGATGACGTGTGCGGGTCAGCCGGACTTGTGCGCTGGCTGGAAAAAACCGACAACGATTTGCAGTGGTCGGCGATTGGTCTGGCACCGAAAATCAGCAAGGTGCTACGGGTGCTTGAGGGGAGCGACGAATGTTTGTTTGCACGCATGACCGGTTCCGGGGCAACCTGTTTCGGGCTTTTTCCAACCCGTGATGCGGCCAACCAAGCAGCCCAACAGATCGCCAAGAATGAACCCACCTGGTGGTGCACTGCCACTAGAACCACACAACAATAAATGGACCCCGCTATGCCAGGCATTGATCAAAATCGTGAATTCCTTCCGGTAAAAATCGCTATTATGACCGTGTCGGATACACGTCAACTGAGCGACGATCGTTCCGGTGATACGCTACAAAGCCGGCTGCTTGAGGCAGGCCATGTTCTGGCCGCGCGCGCTATTGTCACCGACGACATCGAGAAAATTCGCGGTCAGGCCAGAACCTGGATTGATGATAACGGTGTTGATGTGATCATAACCACCGGAGGCACCGGCTTTACCGGACGCGATGTGACGCCAGAGGCGTTGGAACCGCTGTTTGAAAAACGCATGGATGGCTTTTCATCCGTTTTCCAGCAGATCAGTTATCAAAAAATCGGCACTTCCACAATGCAATCGCGGGCAACTGGCGGGCTTTGCGGAACGACCTTCATTTTCTGCCTGCCCGGCTCTCCAGGGGCATGTAAGGATGCCTGGGACGGTATCTTCAAAATGCAACTCGACTACCGTCACATGCCCTGCAACTTCGTCGAGATCATGCCACGGCTGGATGAGCACCTGAAGCGAAACAGGGGATAGGCATTTCCTAAAATTGTTCTTGATTTGTTCTTTTTTCGGTGCTAGGAATAAATTCAAACACAAATCGGGCAACCGGTACGGGAGAACCGCAATGGCAGGTGAAATTCAGGCAATCCAGGCATTGGACAGGCTGGTTTCCAGTGAGTACATAAGGCCGGATATCGCTGACGATGTTCTGGCAAGAACCAGGACAAGGACGGCGCGTGAAAAACGCCGCGGGCGAGGCGCCGGCATCAATCCGACGGGGCGTTATGAGCCGCTTAGCCGCCACGTCTTTGACGATGGGTGGCACTCGCCAGAGGATTTGCCGCCATTCAAGACCGATGTTCAGACCGAAGTTGCCCGTACCATTGTTACCGAAAACACCTCTCCCGATTTAGACTTCGACCAGTCCATCAATCCTTACAGGGGGTGCGAGCATGGCTGTGCCTATTGTTATGCTCGCCCGACCCACGCCTTTATGGGACTCTCGCCGGGCCTCGATTTTGAAACCAAACTTTTTGCCAAACCCAACGCCGCACAATTGCTGAAAAAGGAACTTTCAAAACGGCAATATAAGGCGAAACCCATTGCAATGGGCACCAACACCGATCCCTATCAACCAATTGAGAAGAAATGGCGCATCTCCCGCGGCATTCTTGAAGTGCTTGACGAATGCAATCATCCGGTCACTATTGTCACCAAATCCGCCCTGGTGACCCGTGATATCGACATCCTTGCCCGCATGGCAACAAGAGGGCTTGCCAGTGTCGCATTGTCGGTAACGTCACTTGATAAAAAGCTTAGCCGAACAATGGAACCGCGCGCTTCGACGCCTTCTTTGCGGCTTGATGCCATCAGGCAATTGTCACAGGCTGGAATTCCGACATCGGTGTTGGCAGCCCCATTGATACCGGCACTCAATGATCACGAGCTGGAACGAATTTTGGATGCAGGCTTTGCCAATGGGGCAAGCCATGCCGGCCATATCCTGCTGCGCCTGCCGCTGGAGGTAAGCGGCATTTTCAAGGACTGGCTGTTGCAACATTACCCGGACCGTTATCGCCATGTTCTTTCGCTGTTGCGGTCGATGCGCGGCGGCAAGGATTATGATGCGGATTTTGGCAGCCGGATGAGCGGAAGAGGCCCTTATGCCTGGCAAATAGGCCGGCGCTTCGACATGACCACGCGTCGCCTCGGTCTGTCAAGCGAAGGCGTTCGCCTTAGAACTGATCTGTTTGTCAGACCGGCGCAGTCTGGTATTCAGCTTTCGCTTTTTTGAACGATCAGAACCGATGAATGCTATAGCCAGACAGCTAATACTGACCCCTATGATGGCGCAATATTGGTTTGCCTTGATATTATCGCTGTTGTGCAGCCTGTTTGAGCCAGTGCCAGGGTTCTTTTTTCTTTTCCATTTCTTCATGCAGCATTTGTAATCTGTCAATACGCTCACCAAGTTCCGAAAGATAAATTGCCTCTGCTGCCGAATGATAGTCTCGATCCATCTTGGTCAGTTGCCCCCCACAGTGCCACATTTGAATTCTGTCAAGATAAACACAATCAAAGAATATGGTTAACAAATAGTTAACAAATGGTTAACAAATGGTTAACAAATGATTATTCACTGCATTCTATGGCTTCGTCGACCTGATTATTGATCGACAAATCTGTGCTCGGCGCAAAGGTAGATGCGGCCGGTTTGCGTCGTTTCGTCGGTGGCGAGATCGATGAGATCAGGCACGATGGATTGCGGCAGCGGCACGGTAAGCGGGTCTTCGCCAGGTACATAGCGCGCCCGCATCGCGGTTCGCACAATTGCCGGATTGACCAGATTGGCGCAGATGCCGGTTTTTTCCATTTCGTTGGCCCAGGTTTTGACCATCGCCTCAAGTGCCGCCTTAGATGCTGTATATGGACCGACAAAGGGCCGGCACTTTTCTACCGCGCCAGAGGTTAAAAACAACGCCCGGGCGGCATCAGATTTTTTCAGCAATGATTCCAGCGAGCGAATCAGCCGCCAATTGGCAGTGACATTGACTGCGAATACTTCGTTCCAGACCTTGACATCCAGATGGGCAAGCGGCGTGACAAGACCCAACACGCCGGCATTAGCCAACAAAATGTCGAGCTTTCCCCAGCGCTGATGAATTGCTGCACCCAGCCGGTCAATGGCATCACTATCGCTCAGATCCATCGGCACCAGGGTCGCAGATCCACCGGATACCTTGATCTGATCGTCAAGCTCTTCAAGACCGCCTACCGTGCGGGCAACGGCAATCACATGCGCACCCTCGTTTGCAAAACCCAATGCCGCCTGATAGCCAATTCCCCTTGATGCGCCGGTTACGACCGCTATGCGTCCCTCAAGCCGACCCTTCATCCGGTGCCCGTCTGACCTGCTTCGGCAAGCAGTGATAGTTGACGTACGTTGTTTTTGCTTTCGTGATCGCTGTGTTGGGTCGGATACTCACCGGAAAAACAGGCATCACAATATTGCGGCATTTCACTATTTCTGCCGGGGTGTCCGGTCGCCCGGTAAAGACCGTCAATCGACAAAAAGGCCAGACTGTCCACCTTGATGAAGTCCGCCATCTCGGCCACCGACATGCGTGAGGCCAGAAGTTTCTGTCGCTTGGGCGTGTCGACACCATAAAAGCATGAAGCCGTGGTCGGAGGGCAAGCGATACGCATATGCACTTCACTTGCGCCCGCATCGCGCACCATTTGCACGATCTTCTGGCTGGTTGTGCCACGCACTATCGAATCATCAACCAACACAACACTACGGCCTTCAATTAGCTTGCGATTAGCATTGTGCTTTAGCCGGACACCCATATGACGGCTGTTGTCGGTCGGGGCGATGAAGGTTCGTCCGACATAATGATTGCGAATAATCCCCAATTCAAAGGGAATGTCCGCCTCTTGGGCAAAGCCGATCGCCGCCGGCGTGCCGGAATCCGGCACCGGCACAACCATGTCGGCACTGACCGGGCTTTCACGGGCCAGTTCCTCGCCTATGCGTTTTCGAAACGTATAGACATTTTCACCCTGCACATAGGAATCCGGTCTGGCGAAATATACATATTCAAAAATACAAAACCGCTGCTTTTTTGGTCCAAACGGGAACAGACTTTCAATGCCATCAGTGGTGATAATGATCAATTCACCGGGGGCCACGTCGCGGACAAAGCGGGCATTGATAATATCGAGGGCACAGGTCTCGGAAGCAAGCACATAGGAGCCATCGAGATCGCCCAGAACCAGCGGCCTGACACCAAGCGGATCACGGCAGCCAATCATCTTCTTTTCCGACATGCCCACCAGTGAAAACGCTCCCTCGAGATGAACCAGCGCATCGATCAACCGGTCGGCAAACCGTTTTCCAGTGCTCATGGCCATTAAATGGAGGATGACTTCTGTATCGGAAGTTGAATGAAAAATCGCGCCACGCCGCTGCAGATCACGCATCAATAATCTTGAATTGGTCAAATTGCCATTATGCGCAACGGTGAATCCGCCACCTGAAAATTCGGCGAAGAAAGGCTGGATATTGCGCATTTCATCGCCGCCGGTTGTCGAATAGCGGGTATGGCCAATGGCCCGGTTGCCAGGCAGTCGCTTGATAACACTCGGTTTTGTGAAACTGTCGCCAATTAGCCCCATATGCTTTTCAGCGTGGAACTGCACCCCGTCGAAGGTCACAATGCCGGCGGCCTCCTGTCCCCGGTGTTGCAGGGCATGCAGACCAAGGGTTGTGATGGCGGCGGCATCGATGCGATCAAACACGCCGAATACGCCGCACTCTTCGTGCAGTTTGTCGTCAAATATCGCCCTATCGCTCATTTTGCCCCGCTCTGGCCCGGATTGAAAATTCCTGCAAGGGCCGTAGCCATTCCCACCAAGTGCACTCAGATTTTCTTTTCCGTCTCGCCTTCGCCCTCGCTGGCGCTGCCAGGTCGCAAACCGTCGAGAATGGTACCTTCGGTATCCTCCGGCAACACCGCAATAATACGCTCACCAATGGTTTCCAGCATCGGTTTGGATTTGGCTTGGGCAATCCAATTTGGCTGGTCTTCCGGCACCAACCAGTTGAAGAACAACAAAGCGACCGTCACCAACAAAATTCCACGCGCCGCACCGAATAGAAAGCCAAGGGTTCGGTCGAGTGGGCCAATGCGGCTATCAATAATAAAGTCGGCAATCTTCATGGTAATCACGCTGACCACAATCAGCGCTATGATAAAGACCGAAGCCGCCGCAATGATACTGGCCACCGTTTTGTTCGACGCGATGCTCGGCAGGTATTGCTGCACAAATGGTGTCAGCTGGACATAGAGATAGAAAGCAGCTATCGCCGCTGCAATCCAGGAGACAATCGATAATACTTCGCGGGAAAATCCGCGAATCATCGCCAGCACCGCCGAGACCAGCATGATCGCCAGCAGTATTCCGTCAAGCAGGGTGATCGGCATGCCGTCCATTCCTTTCAGCTACCATCAAAAATTCCGGTTCGCTCTCGATACATTTGCCATGGCCAATTCAGCTAATCAACCGCGTAAGAACTTCGTTTGCACATATCCACGCCACATATCGATTGTTCAGCTCTGTGGTGCGCCGCGATGCGCCAGTTGTTCCACCATTTCCCGCAATTGAGAAATTTCTTTCACCACCAGAGCGGACTGTGGCCTGCGGGCACCCTTGGCACAGACCGCACTGCTAAATCCCAGTTTTTCAGCCTCTTTCAATCGTGCCTCGGCCTGTGCCACCGGCCGGACCATTCCTGAAAGACCGATTTCGCCGAAATATACGCTATTGTCGGCAAGGGCAAGCCCCGCAAGCGACGAAACAAGGGCGGCGGCAACCGCCAGATCGGCTGCGGGTTCGCCTATTTTGTATCCACCGGCGACGCTGAGGTAAACATCGTGGCTACCAAAGCGAACCCCGCAATGCGCTTCAAGCACGGCCAGAACCATCGAAAGCCGCGCGTTATCCCAGCCGACCACGGCACGACGCGGGGTGCCAAGCGAAGATGGTGCAACCAACGCCTGAATCTCGACCAGAATGGGGCGCGTGCCTTCCATACAGCAAAACACCGCAGCACCGGGCAAAGCTTGTCCCCGCTCACCTAAAAATAATTCTGAAGGATTGGCAACTTCCCGCAGGCCGTCGCCGGTCATCTCAAACACCCCGATTTCGTCGGTCGGACCAAAACGATTCTTGACCGTGCGCAGAATGCGATAGTCGTGGGCATTGTCACCCTCGAAATAAAGCACTGCATCGACCATATGTTCTACCACCCGCGGCCCGGCGATTTGGCCATCTTTGGTGACATGACCGACGAGCACGATAGTTGCACCGGTTTGCTTGGCGTATCTGATCATCGCCTGGGCAGAGCTGCGTACCTGGGAAACCGTGCCCGGGGCTGAATCTACCGTGCCGGTCCACAGGGTCTGGACCGAATCGAGGATAACCAGATCCGGTCTGCTACTTTCAGCCAGGGTCGCCAAAATGTCTTCAACATTGGTTTCAGCCGCCAACAAAACCGGTGAGGCGCCCGCCCCAAGCCTTTTCGCCCTAAGCCGCACCTGCCCGATAGCCTCTTCGCCAGAAATATAGATGACCTTGTGACCGCTGTCGGCGAGTTTTGCCGATGCCTGCATCAATAGTGTCGATTTGCCGATGCCGGGATCACCGCCAAGCAACAGAGCAGAACCGTGAACAAATCCACCGCCGGTTGACCTGTCCAGCTCGCCAAGACCGGTTTGAAATCGCGGTGCTTCTTCAATCTCGCCTTCGAGCGAGACCAGCGTCACCGCCCTGCCCCTGGTAATTCCTGCCGGGCCGCCGCCGATGCCGCCTTCCGGGTTTTCTTCAATCAGCGTGTTCCACTCACCGCAACCATCGCACTTGCCTGCCCAGCGGTTGTGGACAGTGCCGCAGTTTTGACAAACGAAGCGAATTTTCGTGCGGGCCAACTAATTTACCTATCCGTTGAAATAAGAGCGGGCATATCGGTGCCCCAATGAGGTCAGTATCTCATAACCGATGGTGCCGGAAGAGCGGGCGACATCATCCACTGTTATTTCGCTATTGATCAACTCTATCCAGTCCCCTTGCCGAATACTGCCATTGGGAACCCTGGAAACATCAAATGCGGCGACGTCCATCGAGATGCGACCGACAACCGGCAACCGTCGGGATTGGTACATGCCGTGACTTCCTTCAAGATGAGGCCGAAGCGGTGTCCCGGAGCCACTGTTGGCGCGGTGATAGCCATCGCCATAGCCGATGGCAACGATCGCCACCCTAGAATCGCGGGAAAAGACATGAGTGGCACCATAACCAATGGTGTCACCCGCGATAACCGTTCTGATTTGCAGGACGCGACCGGCAAGGTTGATCACCGCACGCATCGGATTGGCATGGTTGTTTCGCGCTTCGCCGCCATAGAGGGCGATACCGGGCCGGGTGACATCGAAATGATAATCACTGCCACCAAAAATACCGGCTGAATTGGCCAGCGACATGCGCGCATGGGGGAAGTAACCAGCGATCTTGCTGAATGCGGCGAGTTGCCGGTTGTTGAGCGTATGCGCAGGCTCATCGGCACAGGCCAGGTGCGACATCACCAAAGAGGGCTTCATAGTGACATATTCGCCAGCCGCAGATAAAGGCAACCCGAGCCGGTTGATACCGGTGTCGAAGTGAAGCGCAAACGGCGGCAAATTGGCCTGGTAAGCTTTGCACCACAGGGCGATATCCTCGTTTGTGTTGAGTACCGGCCGTAAATTGTATTGGGAAAAGTCGCCGAGCACCTCGGGCCAGATACCACCAAGGACGTAAATATCGGCCGTCGTATCGATCTTCCTAAGGCGCACGCCTTCTATCGGGAGGGCGGTAAAAAAGGTACGGCAGCCCCGTTTAGCCAATGTTTGCGCCACTGGTTCAAGACCAAGACCATAGGCATCGGCCTTTAGAGCCGCTGCGGTCTCTGCCGAAGGCGCCAGTTTGGCGAGATAATCGTAGTTTTCACCGATCGCCAAAAGATCGATGGTCAACCGCCCACCGGCAAGACCGGCGTCGGCAGATCCGGGTGGACCTGAAAAGTTCGCTCCAGCCTGCATCATGTCGACCGTACTAGCAAAACCGGCTCTGTTCCGCCAGATGTTCAAGCGACCTTCCGGTCACCGGTAGTCAAGGTCATTATATTGAGTATCATCGCTCATGATTGGTAAAGGCCGCCCGAAACGAAACCAGTTTGTTCTGGGTTTCATCCCACAAACGAAGATTTATTGTGGCGAAGCTCTCAAGCAAAGTCATCCGCTTGATTAACGCGAGCTCAGGATGGTCACGCAATACCTGAGGCAGCCGATAATAGGGAATGCGGCTATAAAGATGGTGCACATGATGAATGCCGATATTGGCGCTGAACCATCTCAGCAAACCCGGCAAATCATAGTGGGATGACCCGTGAAGCGCCGCCTCGTGAAGGTCCCAGTTTTCGTTGGTTTGCCAAATCGTGTCCTCAAACTGATGCTGGACATAAAACAACCAGACACCAAGCGACCCGGCAAGCAGCGTGATTGGTAAAAGCACCAGAAAGAATGGCCCCACGCCGATAAAGAAGATCAAGATACCAGCGAGAATTGCCGCAACTACATTGGTTCCCATGGCGCTGATCCAGTGATGCAATGACCCCATAAATCCCATGGGAATGCGATTGCGTAGCAAGTATACGTAGGCAGGGCCGACGCCAAACATGATAAAAGGATTACGGTAGAGGCGATAGGAAAGACGCTGCAGGCGCGACATCGCCATATATTCACTAATCGTTACTGTTCGGATATCGCCAAATCCACGCTTGTCGAGATTGCCGGATGAGGCGTGATGCAAAGCATGATCGCGACGCCACACCTCATAGGGTGTGAAGGTAAAAATGCCGAGAATTCGGCCAACCCAGTTATTGACCCTTTTATTGCGGAAAAAGGCACCATGACCGCAGTCATGTTGAATTAAAAACAGCCTGACCAACATTCCGGCCGCCGGCACACACAGCGCCAAGGTCAAAAAATAGCTGATCGACAACGACCACCATGCGGCTGCCCACAGTACTATAAAGGGTATTCCGGTAATCAATAGTTCAATTACACTGCGCAGACTGTTCGGCTCGCGATAGCTGGCCAGTGCCTTCAACCAGACGCGTGCCGGCACCACCACCTCATCGGCTTGATTCTTTAACAACATGCATGTTCCTGGGAAAGAGTCGCTCAATCGAGAAACAGAATAACCGGAAATTGTGTTATTATCAGTTGGTAATCCATTGAAAAGAATAATCAAGCGGGATTTTCAAATATCAGTCATTGTGAACGAAATTTACCCACATTGGCGGCATTGGTGACCGTTGTTGTCAGTCAAACCGTTCAGGTGCCCTGTCATCGGAGACGATATCGGAAAATCTCGTAAATTCAGGTTGGAAACCGAGATTGACGGTACCGGTGGGACCATGGCGCTGTTTTGAAATAATGACATCGGCCTTTCCCACCGCATTGTCTAATTGCTTTTTCCAGGTGAAATAGGCCTCTGTGCCCTCCTGCGGTTCCTTGTTTTGCAGATAATATTCCTCGCGATAGATGAACAGCACCACATCAGCATCCTGCTCAATCGACCCTGATTCACGCAGGTCCGACAATTGCGGCCGCTTGTCCTCGCGCCCCTCGACTTGACGGGAAAGTTGTGACAGTGCAATCACCGGTACGCTCAGTTCCTTACCCAGCGCCTTCAACCCGGTGGTAATCTCGGTGATTTCCTGCACCCGGTTATCCGTGCGTTTGCTTCCCTGCATCAATTGAATATAATCGATAATCAGCACATCAAGGCCGCGCTGGCGTTTCAGCCTTCTGGCGCGGGCGGCAAGCTGGGCAATAGAAATGCCGCCGGTCTGGTCGATATAGAGTGGAATGCGATGCATTTCTTGTGAGCAGGCAACCAGCTTTTCAAACTCGGCCTCGTTGATCTCACCGCGCCTTATCTTGCTGGACGAAATCTCGGTTTGTTCAGCAATAATGCGGGTGGCCAGTTGTTCTGCCGACATTTCCAGCGAAAACAGGCCAACCACGCCACCGTTTTTCGCGCTGAAGGAGCCGTCCGTCTGCACTTCAGGCTCATAAGAAAGTGCGATATTGTAGGCGATGTTGGTGGCCAGCGATGATTTGCCCATGCCGGGCCGGGCAGCAATAATCACCAGATCGGAGGGTTGCAGCCCACCCATTCGCTGATCCAGCGAATGCAGCCCCGTGGCAATGCCGGAAAGGTGGCCATCGCGCTGGAAAGCGGCGCTCGCCATATCAATGGCGGTGCCAACGGCCTCACCAAAAGTATGAAATCCACCATCATAACGACCGGTTTCGGCAACCTCGAACAACCGCCGTTCCGCATCCTCTATTTGCTGGGCCGGCGGCATATCAACCGGCGCATCATAGGCGATGTTGACCATATCCTCACCGATAGTGATCAACGAACGTCGGGTGGCAAGATCATAGATCGATCGGCCGTAGTCTTCGGCATTGATAATGGTTGTCGCATCGGCTGCAAGCCGGGCCAGATAATGCGCAACACTCATATCACCGATTTTTTCATCGGCCGGCAGGAAGGTTTTCATGGTCACCGGGTTGGCCTTCTTGGCGGCGCGGATCAACTCGCTGGCGACCTTGTAAATCTGCCGGTGAACAGCTTCGCCGAAATGATCCGGCTCGAGAAAATCAGAAACCCGGTAGAATGCGTCATTATTGACCATTATGGCGCCCAATAATGCTTGCTCCGCTTCAATATTCTGCGGCGCTGAACGGTATACCTCTTCCCGCTTGGAGATAATTTTCGCAATTTCGGCCATAGTTATCCATACCCGGTCTGACACCGGGTTGCGTGGGGTTAAATCACCTGGATTAAGCAATACTGGCACTAGGTATATGGCGCACCGGCGGTACTTGAAAGAACTATTTTCAGGTTTTTACCCACCGCATTTTTAGCGGGAAAAATCCGCAAAAACAGTTGACATAAGACCGAATCATCAAATTAGAGCGGCGCTCTATGCCACTCACCCTTCTGACCCGAACTTCTTTTTCGGAACCTTGAGAATTTGCCCCGGATAGATCAGGTGCGGGCTTCTCAATTGTCGCAGATTGGCCTGATAAATCGTCGAATATTGAATTCCCCGGCCATAGGTCCGATAGGAAATACGCCAGAGATTATCTCCCCGGCGTATTATTACCGCCGAGCCGGTGCGAATAACGTGGCGTGGTTTTTCCTCAGACTTTTTGACATTGGCGACATTAATAGCCTCCTCGGCACCAGGCGCCGGCTGTTCAACCTTGCTCGCAACGGTCATTTCGGCTTGCATCCCAGCGACACTGCTATCCGGCTTTTCCTTTGCTGCCACGGCATCCTTTGCCGGAAGTTCCTGTTGGACCTCAATGGGTAGTTCAATCTTGGCGAGTGCGACCTCCGGCTTGGGCTGATTTTCCGGCTCAATATCTTGGGCTGCTACCGTTGCTTCCATTTGCTTGAGGTCGGCCACCTTGCCGGCGGGTTTTTCCAGCGGGGCTTCCGCCGCCTTGGGCTCGGCGATGCTATCATCTATCTTTGCCGACACGTCAGACGAAGCAACCGGCATTGCCGCATCACCTTGCTGACCATCGGCAACATCGACCCGCGCCACCTCAGTTTCCATTGACATCCTGGCTTCATCAGTTTGATCAGCCATTTTCGGTTCCGCCGCAATCTGCACCGGAACATTCGGCAATTCGTGAATAAGTGGTACTTCCGCCCAGCCCGCAACATTTAGACCGCCTGAATCAAATACACCGGCCCGCACCAAATGTTCACCCGGACTCAACTGGTGAACAGTCTCCAGCAGGAAACGTCCCTCGATTGTGCCGGTGGCAAAACCGACGAATTCATTGTCGATATAAATCGCCAATCGCCTACCGGGCTCTGCTGCACCGGCAACAAACAGCTGGCTGCCATCGACCTCAACCGCTTCCACCATCACAGTTGGCGCAGTTTCTTCCGGCGGGTTTTGAACGGTAGATTGATCCTCGTCGGGTTTGGCCGTCGCATCCTTCTTTGAAACCGGCTTGTCCTGCGCAATCTCAGTGTCTATTTCAGTTTCTTTTGGCTCGACGGGATTTGGCAGAGCAGCGATCTCCACATCCTCAATCTTGGCATCCTCCTTGGCCACTTCCGGTGCGGTTGTTTTAGCGGTGACGTTCGGTTGGGGGCTGACCGGTGCCTCATTCTTCTGATCAGCTAAAGCAACGGCTTTGGCCGGTGTGCTCGAATTTGACACGTCGGCAGCAGGTTCAAGACTTGCAACCTCTTCAGGCTTGGGTTGGTCTTGGCGGAATTCCATAATCTCGATGGCCGCTTGAGCATCTGAGGTTTGGTCCGATGCGACCGCGACCATCGCCAACGCATGGCTCTTGTCATCTTCCGGAACGCGTAAAATGCCAAATTCCCGAGACATCAATGTGGTATTGTCCTTGCCGGTTGCACGAATATTCAATTGATGTTCGCCCGGTGACAAGGGCTGGTCGAGAACCGCTGCGAAATCGCCGTTTTCTTCCGCGGTCGTTGTGGCAAGGACGGTGTCGCCTTCCATGATCTCAACCAAGGCACCGGGGGCCGCGTTGCCGGCGATCAGTGCTGAAATGGCGTTTTCGACGGTAAGTAAATGGAAGATCGGAAATTGCTGTGTGTTTTTTTCAGCCTCGGGCTTTGTCGCCTGCTCAATCTTGACCGGGGGCTGAATCTCGCTCGCCGGTCTTTCTATCGCGGTATTCGCCAGTGATGTTTTTTCCACAACCGGTGGGTTAAACACGCCCGATACGAAGGCAACGCCAGTTACCACCGCTCCCCCGCTAAATACGGAAATCCCGAGTTTTGCTAGATTAATCATTTCCGGTCCAATCTGCTTTTTGACAGTCTTCGCTCACCCAGGCATTGTTACACTAGCTTTGCGTGCCGCTTGGCTTTGCCGCCTCTTTAACTGTTTTCTGTCTACCTGTTTACATCACAATCGCACAAAATGGAATCCCATTCCCTAAAGTGTGATGAATTGTGGCGATATTTTTGAAAAGCTCGCCTACCAGACAAAAACCGCTTGACCCGATGAAAAAAAATGGTTCTTAACCCGTGATGACCGAGATTCGATCCATTTGTGTTTATTGCGGTTCTTCCGATGGCCGCAATGGTGCCCATCTCAGGGCAGCTGAAACGCTCGGTCGCGCCTTGGGCGAAGCCGGCATCCGTTTGGTCTATGGTGGTGGAAGCCTCGGGGTGATGGGCGCAATTGCCCGGGCAACGCTTGAACATGGCGGACAAGTAACTGGTATCATTCCGGAATTTCTAATCAAAAAAAGAAGTCCACAATGCCGGGCACCCAAAGGGTAGCGACGTTATTTTGACTGAAAATATGCACGAACGCAAGCATTTGATGTTTGACCAATCAGATGCATTTGTGGCGCTTCCCGGTGGCATTGGCACGCTGGAAGAACTGGTTGAGGTGCTGACCTGGAGCCAGCTTGGCCGTCACAACAAACCAATTGTCATTGCCAATATCGATAATTTTTGGTCACCGTTGCTGCGATTGTTTGATCACATGGGCGAGGAAGGTTTTTTTCACACTAAAGCGCTTGCGCCACCGCTGGTGCTTGAAAGCGGAAAAGAAATTATTCCTGCAATCCTCGCCGAGGCGAGGCGAATCAAGTCCACAGCGGATCAAAATATCATTCGCCGGATGTGAATTTGTCGCCGTTTTGACATTGTCGAATTCGCCGATGATTACAAACCATTGAAGCGGGTGGAACTATCGCTCACACCCGGGCGTCGCTTTTTAGCAATTTGAAAGTGATGGAATCTATCAATGCCTGAAACGAGGCGTCAATGATGTTGTCGGAAACTCCAACGGTCCACCAGCGCTTGCCACTTTGATCGGTGGATTCAATCAACACGCGGGTGATCGCCTCAGTGCCGCCATTGAGAATGCGCACCTTATAGTCGGCCAGCTCGAGATCCTTGATATAGGACTGGTACTTTCCCAAATCCTTTCTCAGCGCCTGGTCGAGGGCGTTCACCGGCCCGTGCCCTTCGGAGACCGAGAGGAATTGCTCACCGGCCACATCGAGCTTCACCACGGCCTCCGACACGGTCACCAAATCACCCAATGCATTGAAGCGCCGTTCGACCCCGACCCGAAAACTCTCCACCTCGAAGAACACCGGTACGCCACCAAGCGTGCGCCTTGCCAGCAATTCAAAACTCGCATCCGCCGCCTCATAGGCATAGCCTTCAGCTTCCCGTTGCTTGACCAGCGAGATCAACGTATCGAGACGCGGATCGGACTTTTGAACCTCGATACCGCGTTTGGCCAGTTCGGCAAGAAAGTTTGATTTACCTGCCTGGTCAGAAACCATCACATGGCGCGCATTGCCGATGCTTGCCGGCGGCACGTGCTCATAGGTTTCGGGTTCTTTCATCAGCGCCGAGGCATGAATGCCCGCCTTGGTGGCAAAGGCTGAGGCGCCCACATAGGGCGCCTGATCATGGGGCGACCGGTTAAGCAGTTCATCGAAGGCGCGCGAAAGGCGGGTTATCTGTTTTAGTTTTTCCAGACCAATCGAGGTCACAAACCGGTCGGCAAATTCCGGTTTTAATAAAAGGGTGGGAATAATGGAGATGAGATTGGCATTACCGCAACGCTCGCCGATACCGTTGATGGTGCCCTGCACCTGGCGGACACCGGCCTTAACCGCCACCAGCGAATTGGCCACCGCCTGTTCAGTATCGTTGTGGGCATGAATGCCCAAGTGGCTGCCCGGCACATGCTCTTGCACGGCATGAACAATCGCCTCGACCTCGTCGGGCTGGGTGCCGCCATTGGTATCACACAAGATGACCCAGCGGCTGCCGGCCTGATAGGCCGTCTTGGCACAATCCAAAGCGTATTGCGCATTGGCCTTGTAACCATCGAAAAAATGCTCGCAGTCGACCATCGCCTCCTTGCCACCGGCAATCGCGGCGCGCACCGACGCATCGATTGATTCGATATTTTCTTCATTAGTGCAGCCCAACGCCACCCGCACATGATAGTCCCAGGCTTTCGCCACATAGCAGATGGCACTCGCGGCAGAGCCAATCAGTGCGGCAAGACCCGGATCATTGGAGGTTGACACCCCTGCCCTTTTGGTCATGCCAAAGGCGGTAAAGGTGGCGTTGTTCGTTCGGTTTTCATTAAAAAATGCGGTGTCGGTCGGGTTGGCGCCGGGATAGCCGCCCTCGACATAGTCGAGGCCAAACTCGTCGAGCATCTTGGCAATGGCGATCTTGTCCTCGACGGAAAAATCTATGCCCGGCGTCTGGGCACCGTCTCTAAGGGTGGTATCGAATAGGTAGATATGTTCTTTGGTCATTGGCTTTTCTTGAATTTGGGTTCCGGATTGAATGTAACCATCTCCACATCGTTTCCTTGAAGGTCGCGCACAAACGTGGCTCAATATGCGGAATGGCAGTCTGGGCGAATACCCGGCGGACCGTTGCAGGTGCCGCCGGTGGTAATCGAGCCGCAGTTCAATGCACCGGCGAACCGGAGTGGCAGGGTCAAGCCGGTCATTTTGCTTCCCATTCGGTGATACGTTCGCCGGTTTCGGGATGTTTAGAATCCTTCAGCCGGATGCCCTTTTCCAGCAACTCATCTCGTATGCGGTCGGCCTCGGCCCAGTTTTTGTCGGCGATAAAGCCTAGGCGGGTGGTGATTGCTGCCTCCACTTGGGCAGCCAATTGCGTGTCCATCGCTCTTTCAACCGGCAATACGCCAAGAAAGGAAGCGCTCGCGGCAAAATCACGCGCTGTCTGTTCACATTGCTGCGCCGACTGCGCCAGCGCATGCAGGTTTTGCACCGCAGCAACCGTGTTCAGATCATCCAGCAGTGGTTCAACGATGGAGTTGTGGACATTGCCACCTTCTGCCTGACCACCTGGCCATTTGGCGATAATGTTTTCCGCCTCTTCGAGCCGTTTGACGCTAAAATCTATCGGTTCACGATAGTGGGTCATCAGCATGGCAAGACGCAGCACCTCGCCGGGCCATTTACGATTGCCAAAATTCTCGGTCGAAAGCAGTTCGTGTACCGAATAAAAATTGCCGAGACTTTTCGACATCTTCTCGCCTTCGACCTGCAGGAAGCCATTGTGCATCCAAAAATTGGCCATCGCCGGTGTATCAAAGCAGCAGCGTGACTGGGCAATTTCATTCTCGTGGTGGGGAAAGACCAGATCCAGCCCGCCACCGTGTATATCAAAACGGTGCGGCTGTGCCTGGGCTTCAACGGTCAGCCTATCCTTGATCTTAGACCACAAATAGCGGTCGCTCATGGCCGAGCATTCAAGATGCCAGCCCGGTCGGCCATGCACTTTCATTCGACCGCCATCCGCCGCAAATTCCGCGTCCCAGCCAGGTTCACTGGCGGAAGATTCCTTCCACAGCACAAAATCTCCCGGATGGCGCTTGTGAGTTTCAACTGCTACGCGGGCGCCGGCGGCCTGGTCTTCAAGTTTGCGATTGGAAAGAGCGCCATAATCGGCCATTGAGGTTACCGAAAATAGCACTTCCACTCCCTGCTGACCGGTCGCCATATAAGCGTTGCCCTTGTCCAGCAAGGTCTGGATAATTGCGATCATTTCAGCAATATTCTCGGTCGCCCGTGGCTGATGGGTCGGTTCAAGGCAACCGAGCGCCATCATATCGTCCCGGTACTGATTGGCGGTCTTTTGCGTCACCTGGCGAATTGCCTCATTCAACGTTAAGTCGGGAAAATCGCGCGCCGCCCGGACGTTGATCTTGTCGTCGACATCGGTGATATTGCGTACATAGGTGACGCAATTTTTGCCATAAAGGTGCCGCAGCAACCGAAAGAGCACATCAAACACAATCGCCGGGCGGGCATTGCCGATATGGGCATAGTCATAGACCGTCGGGCCACAGACATAGAGCCGCACATTTTGCCTGTCGATGGGCGCAAACGCCTCTTTCTTTCGCGTCAATGTGTTGTGGAGCGTTAATTGTGGCAGTTGATCGCCCATTTTCCTGTTCCCATCAAATTCCAAATGGCTAACGCCAATGAAAACAAATCCCCTAGCCGGGACGTTCAATTGATAAGAAATAAGGCGTGAACGACCGGACCAGCTTAATGCTAGCTAATAATAATCCGGTAAATACAAACAGCGTCTAAACGTTTGACGTTTGTGCGATGATCGGTCACTTCGTTCATGTGCCGGTTATCAGCAAATTGCCTTCAAAGGTCAAGGGTGTTTTTACCCCTGGCAAAAAATTGCCGTGTGCCATAATGCACATCGCGTTTTCTACTTAACGCTTAGGTTGTATTTGTTACCTCGGACCGGCATATGCCCCACATGCCGGTCAGACAGAGACCATCCGGCCATTTTGGTGACCGGATGGTTTTCTTTGGCACTGCCCGATATTTTTTACTCAACACGATTTTCTCCATAACATGATTACTTTAAAGTGATCGTGGCTCATCAGGAGCGGACAGCGACCGGCGCCTTTGCGCCGCCCCTGCGGATGTCCGGGCAGAGCCCGCCGTGAGCGAAAAGAGTACTGATCGAATCATTTTGAAGGTGTCCAGCTAGTGGTGCAAACCATGCCCATCGATGTCCGGTAGCGCCACTTTTTGCCGCATATCTTTGCATGGTGTTAACCGCTATCGTGTATCGTTAAACCGTTCTGCAGGAGTTAGTTTGTTATGAACAGGAAAAGTGTACAGTTCCAATCCGCCGAAGAACGCAAGCGTGAAGTGGAGTTCTGCAAACATTATGGCGCCATCGGCATTCCAGCGGTGGTTGCGGCAACTGCGCTTAAAGAAAAAAGGCGCGAGCAGCAATCAGACGAGGAATCGCCACAAAAGTGACAGGCCCAATAAGGCCATCACCAGCGCGATAATGGTATCGAGTATTCGCCAGGCAACCGGCCGGGCAAACCATGGTGCTAGCCAGCGTGCGCCGTAGCCTAGTCCAAAAAACCAGACAAATGAAGCAACCATAGCGCCGGCGCCAAACGCCATGCGCCCGTTGCCGTTATATTGCGCCGACAAAGACCCTACCAGTACCACAGTATCAAGATAAACATGGGGATTGAGAAAAGTGAAAGCCAGCACCGTCGCCACAGCCGGCATGAGAGCCGATGTCCGGTTGCTGGCGGCCTTCATTCCTTCAGGGTTCATTGCCCGGCGGGCAGCAACAATTGCATAGGCGAAAAGAAAGCAACTTCCCGCCAACGTCACCAGACCAAGCAGATTTTCATTGCGGGCAACCAAAGTTCCAAGTCCGGCCACACCAACCGCAATCAGGAAGGCATCTGAAAGAGCGCATATCAGGCAAAGCACGAAGACATGCGAACGCAGCAACCCCTGTCGCAGAATGAAAGCGTTCTGCGCACCGATGGCGATGATCAGGCCGGCACCGAGAAAAAAACCTTCAAGTGTGGCCGATATCAAAGAATGCTGCATCTTTTGTACGCATCAAAACATTGAAAACTGATCGTTGTCAGGCTTGTCGTTGTCAAATTCATCGTCGGCGTTTTCTTCCGCTTCAATATCGGTCACCGGCAGTTGAATATCCGCCCCCGCATTAGCCACCTTGTTGACCTTGGTGCTAACCGGTATCGCTTCCAGCAGTTGATCATTGGCCGGCGTTAACAGATCGGCCATGTCTTTCGGTTCGCTGTTTTTGCAATCGAGCCAGCGGTCAAAATCATCGGGTGATATTATTACCGGCATGCGATGGTGGACCTTGGCGATTGTGTTGTTTGCTTCGATGGTCAAAATGCACCCGGTATCAATTTCACTACCATCGGGCCCTGACCAGGTTTCCATCAGGCCGGCAAAAGTTAGCAATCCACTGTCGCGCGGTCTGATCCAGAAGGGCTGGGAGGATTTATCTGTTCTGCGCCATTCGTAGAACCCGCTTGCCGGAATCAGTGTCCTTCGATGTCGCATGGCGTTTCGAAACGATGGTTTTTGCACCGCGGTTTCCGCGCGCGCATTGATCAACAGGCTAAAGTCACCGGGATCTTTTACCCAAGATGGTACCAGACCCCAGCGGACCAGCAGATTGATCCTGCCTCTGGCTCCATCTTGCACCATCATAATCGGCTGGGTAGGTGCGATATTATAGCGCGGTGGTGGCACCGCCTCACCGGTCAAAACCGGCAGGATCAAGTTATACCATTCGACCATTTCCTGCCAGGAATGGGTCAGCGCAAACCTGCCGCACATGGTGGTTCTCCCGCCTCAATTACAAAGACTGTCTTTCGCCGCCAAATATTCCCGCCGCAGGCGCGCGACCAAGTCGGCCGCACCCACCACTTCTCTAACCGCACCAATGCCCTGACCCGAACCCCAAATCTCCTTCCACGCTTTCGGCTTATCCGCTGCCTGGCCAAAGTTCATCGTTGTCTTGTCGGCTTCTGGCAACGCATCGGGGTCCAAGCCGGCATTAGCGATTGAAGATTTCAGGTAATTGCCATGAACACCGGTAAAAAGGCTCGAATAAACGATATCCTTTGAGGCGCCCTCGACAATCATCTGCTTATAGGCATCCGCCGCACGCGCCTCTTTGGTGGCGATGAAGGGCGAACCGATATAGGCAAGATCAGCACCCATCGCCTGAGCGGCCAGCACCGCTCCGCCATTGGCTATGGCACCGGCAAGCAACAAGGGGCCGTCGAACCATTCGCGAATTTCCTGGATCAGCGCAAACGGTGATGTGGTGCCCGCATGGCCACCGGCACCGGCAGCAACAGCAATCAGACCGTCGGCCCCCTTGTTGATTGCCGATTTTGCATGGCGATTGTTGATAATGTCGTGCAGCACGATGCCGCCATAGGAATGGATCGCCTCATTGATCTTCGGCACCGCCCCAAGCGAGGTGATGACGACCGGCGCTTTGTATTTTACACACAACTCCAGGTCCTGCATTAACCGGTCGTTCGAATTGTGGACAATCTGGTTAACCGCAAAAGGTGCCGCAGGCCTGTCAGGGTTGTCCCGGTTGTGGGCAGCCAGGGTCTCGGTGATTTCGGCCAGCCATTCATCAAGCTGAGAAATCGGTCTGGCATTGAGCGCTGGAAACGACCCGACGATGCCCGCCTTGCACTGGGCAATGACCAGCGAGGGATTGGAGATGATAAACAAGGGCGAGCCGATGACCGGAACGGAGAGAATTTGCAGAATTTCGGGAAGCGCCAAAAACCATACTCCAAGTGTGAATTACGTTTACGTCAATGGTAGTAACACACACAGGCGCCCGTTCAAGATGGTAATTCATACAACATCACTGGCGGGCCAAGTTTACCCGTCTCCGGCAAGTTGGGCTGCACGAGCGCGACTTGCTTCCTGTTTCTTCAGGATAATCGACGAGGTGATCACACCGGCGGTGACAATGACCACCAGAATGGTACAGACCGCATTTATTTCCGGTGTTACGCCGAGGCGCACTTGGGAAAATATTTTCATCGGCAAGGTGGTGGCGCCAGGGCCGGAATTGAACTGGGCTATCACCAGATCGTCCAGGGAAAGGGTAAAAGCCAGCATCCAGCCGGCAGCAATGGCAGGCGAAATTACCGGCAGGGTGATCAAGAAAAAGGTGTTGACGGGGGTACAGCCGAGATCCTGTGCGGCCTCTTCCAGACTGGTATCAAAGGTTATCAGACGTGACTGGACAACCACCGCCACAAAACACATTGAAAAGGTGATATGGGCGATTACCACGGTCCAAAATCCGCGATCCAGGCCGATGGCGACAAACAGCAATAAAAGCGAAAGACCGGTAATCACTTCCGGCATCACCAGCGGCGCGTAGATCATGCCGGAAAACAACAGCCGGCCGCGAAACCTTGTATGCCGGACAAGGGCAATCGCCGCCATGGTGCCAAGCACAGTGGCGATGGTCGCAGAAATAAAGGCAACACGAAAGGTCACCCATGCGGCGTCCATCAGCCCTTGATTGGAAAAGGCGGCAACATACCATTTACCCGAAAAGCCACCCCACACGGTGACCAGTTTTGAAGCGTTGAACGAATAAATAATCAACAGGATGATCGGGATATAGAGAAATGCCAGGCCCACCAGCACCGATATTTTGTTGAATGAAGACCAGCCGCGGTTCATTTTGCCGCCTCCTGGCTTTTGGCCTGAAAATGCTGGAAATAGACGATCGGCACGACCAGGATCAGCAACAGGATGACCGCCACAGCGGAAGAAACCGGCCAGTCCCGATTGGCAAAGAATTCGGTCCAAAGCAGTTTGCCGATCATCAGCGTTTCGGCCCCGCCCAACAGATAGGGTATGACAAATTCGCCTACCGCTGGAATAAATACCAAAAAACTGCCGGCGATAATGCCCGGCAGGGACAGCGGAAAAGTGATGCTCCAGAAAGCCTTGCTTTTGGTGCAGCCGAGATCCTCGGCCGCCTCCAGCAAGGTGTCGTCCATGCGCTCAAGCGAGGCATAAAGCGGCAGCACCATGAATGGCAGGTAAGAATAAACGATGCCGATATAGACGGCCACATTGGTGTTGAGGATGGTTAGCGGCGTATCGATGATGCCGGTCCACAACAGGAACTGATTTGCCAGTCCTTCTTTCTTTAAGATGCCAATCCAGGCATACACACGGATGAGAAAGCTGGTCCAGAACGGCAATATGATTAGCATCAACAAAAGCGGACGAACCGCCCGGGGTGATCGCGCCATGCCATAGGCCAGCGGATAGCCAATCAGCAGGGTGAGCAGGGTTGAGGAGACAGCAATCTGCAGGCTGGAAAGATAGGCCCGCCAATAGAGCGAATCTTCGGTCAAAAACAGATAATTGTCGAAGGAAAACCGCTTGATGCCCTGCCATAGAGCAGCCACGCCTGCGTCAATATCGAAAGCCGGCAAATAGGGCGGCATGGCCACGGCAATTTCGGAAAACGAAATTTTAAATACGATGATGAAGGGCGCCAGAAAGAAAATGAGCAGCCACAGATAGGGCAGCCAGATGGTTGTTTTTTTCCATCCAGGTGCGGCGGAACTTTCTGCTGCATCGCTAGACAATCTTATCCACCCTCATGACCACCACACCATTATTTTCCGAGCCAAAATTGCTTGATCGCAGACACCTGACCGTCTTTGCCCAAACGGCGTGCTGACCCCCGATTTCACGTCAAACCGCATCACGAAACCAACACCATGCCGGCATCCTTGTCCCATGAGACCCAGACCTGTTCTTCCCAGGTGATCGGTTGATCACCAGACCTGGCGGAATTGAGCTGGGCTACCTTGAGGGTTTGACCGCCTTCAAGGCGTACGTAGTAGACCGACATATCGCCAAGATAGGCAATATCCCAAACCTCGCCCGCAACCGCATTGGCGGCAAAATCTTTCGGTCTTTGCCGATTTATTCTCAGCTTTTCGGGACGGGCAGCAAACCAGACGGGCTGGTTTGGCGATAGATTTTCTTCGCACAAACAATGGATGGTCAAATCATTGCCGGCCGCCATTTCAGCCAAACCGCCGGTTGAACCCTGAACCTCAGCCTCGACCAGATTAATATCGCCGACAAAATCTGCCACATAGCGGTTTCCCGGCCGTTCATAGATGTCTCGAGGCGTGGCGATCTGCACCAGTTGGCCATGGTCCATAACCGCAATTCGGTCGGCAACGGTCATCGCCTCCTCCTGGTCATGGGTGACAATCATAAAAGTGATGCCGAGGCGTTCCTGCAGGTCCATTAATTCGAACTGCGTCTCCTCGCGCAGCTTGCGGTCAAGCGCGCCCAGCGGTTCGTCCAACAACAGCACCTTCGGCTGTTTGGCCAGCGAACGGGCAAGGGCGGCACGTTGACGCTGGCCACCGGAAAGCTGGTCGGGCTTACGTTTGGCGAATTGCTGCATCTTGGTGAGCGACAGCATTTCTTCCACCCGGTCGGCAATTTCTCCCTTGGCCATGTCCTCTTGCTTGAGACCAAAGGCGATATTTTTCTCGACATTCATATGCGGGAACAAGGCGTAGGATTGAAACATCATGTTCACCGGCCGGCGATAGGGCGGCCGATGGGTGATATTTTCGCCGGCAAGCCAGACCTCACCTTCGCTTGGTTCGCTAAAGCCTGCCACCATGCGCATCAAGGTGGTCTTGCCGCAGCCCGAAGGGCCAAGCAGGGCGAAGAATTCACGTTCATAAATGTCTAGCGAAAGATTATCCACCGCAGTGAACGATCCAAATTTTTTGGTGACATTGCGGAACTCGATAAACGGGCTGGCCGCCGGATCCTTCCAGGGCTCGAATTTCTCCCGCAATGCGCCCTGGAGTTTTGCCATTTTCGGCTTCCCTTTGTCACTAAATATCAAGCCGGTGCAGATTTACGCACCAGCCTGACCGGTTCTGGCGGCCTCGACTATTGCCCGGTTTTTATCTTGGTCCAGGCGCGGGTCACCGTGCGGGTGGTTTTGGGATCGTACGGTGTCAAGGTATATAGCTTCGCCGATGTTTCGGCGTCGGGATAGACGGCTGTATCCCCAAGCACATCATCTTCCAGCAGGGGCTGCGACGCCTTGTTGCCATTGGCGTAATAAACATAGTTGGAAGCCTTGGCGATGACCTCGGCGCGCATGATGTAATCGAGGAATATATGCGCTTCCTCCACATGCTTGGCGTCTGCTGGTATAGCCATCTGGTCGAACCACATTAAGGCGCCTTCCTTGGGAATTACGTAGCCGATCTCGACCCCGTTTTTGGCTTCGTCGGCCCGGTCACGCGCCTGAAACACGTCGCCCGACCAGCCGATAGCCACGCAAATATCGCCATTGGCGAGCCCGTTGATATATTCCGATGAGTGGAATTTTTGGATCGATGGGCGGACGTTTTCCAACACCTGTGCGGCTGCGGCCAGATCGGCCTTGTCGCGACTGTCCGGGTCTTTACCAAGAAAATTCAATGCTGCCGGGATCATTTCGGTTGGCGCATCGAGCATATGGACACCGCAGTCTTTCAGCTTGGCCAGTTTCTCGGGGTCGAAAATCAGGTTCCAGGAATCAACCGGTCCGTCGCCCAATGCCTCTTTCACTTTGCCGACATTGTAGCCAATACCGGTGGTGCCCCACATATAGTTGATCGAATAGGCATTACCCGGGTCATATGTGCTTGTGCGTTTGGCGATTTCATCCCACATATTCTTGATGTTTGGCAGTTTCGCCATATCCAGCTTCTGGAATACACCGGCCGAAATCTGCCGGGACAAAAATGTGCCCGAAGGCACCACAACGTCGTAGCCGGTGCCACCGGCAAGCAGCTTGGTTTCTAAAATTTCGTTGGAATCAAAGACGTCATAGACAACCTTGATGCCCGTTTCCCTGGTAAAATCGGCCAATACTGTTTCGTCGATATAATCCGACCAGTTGTAAACATTGACCACCCGGTCTGCAGCAACGGCCACACCGGCAACCGCCACCAGCGAAGCCGACAATAATAGAGACTTAATAATTCCAGTCATTTCACCAATCCTTCTTTTTCCCTGTGCGGTGGTTTTCCGCCTGTTTTTTCCACTATTCAAGACTAGATTCATTTGCCGTAATCGGCAATCCGATTTTATTGCCGGTCAAAGCGAATTGAATACCGCTGCTCAAACGGCGATCTCGGCGCCTTTGGGCGGCTGTCTCATGTCACGTTCCAGCAATTCACCATGGTTCTTTTTGGCCAAAAGCGCCCGGGCCTTTTCATATTGCGGATCGTTCCAGAATATCAAACATCCGTTGCAGCCGCGGCCACAACAGCCCTCAATACCAAAGCGAGAGGTTTTCGAGCGCCGCTCCATCATTTCCGCACTGATCGCCTGCTGCAATTGTTGCAGATTTTTCGCGTGTTTTTCTTCCGCCGGCTGGCCAAGCTCGATCTTTTGCGACAGTTTATCGAGCTTTAGTCTCTGCCATTCTTCTTCGGTGAGCGACGCCTCCTTGCGAATGACGGTAAACGGTGGAAAATCGCGCTTCATGCGCTGAGTGCTTTCGTGATCGAAGGCGGAAAATGGCACAAAGACGGGTTTTTGCGGGCCGGCGTGAACCTCGTCCTGCGGCTCGTCCTTGCCTTCGACATCAAAAGCATAAAGCCGCAGCAATACCGGCTTACCAGTGGCCGGAGGCATGAACTCCAATATGTCGCCCGCCTTAAGGCGATTTTTTAACTCGATGACAAAACCCTCACCGGTCACCTCGCGAACAATGCCGGCATATTCCCATGACGCCATCGATTTGGTGTGTTCATAATTATGGGCGAAGTTCTTCAGCCGACCCTCATGAAAGGCGATGGTGTAGCCACGACTTCCCACTGTTTCCAGTTCGCGCATATAGGGCTCGGGACGCCAGCTATCGGGATCAGCATAATAGTCATCAATGGCACGGCGATAGGCGCCAGCAACAATTGCCACATAGTAAGGACTTTTGTTGCGGCCTTCGACCTTGAGACTGTCGATGCCAATGCGGAGATAATCATCCAGCTTCGGCATCATGCACAGATCTTTTGAATTGAGGATGTAAGAACCGCGAACGTCTTCCTCGATGGGCAGCAATTCACCGGGCCTGGTGCCCTCTTCCAAAACGAACTCGAACAGTCCCTGGTTTTCTTCGTTTATCTCCAGCTCTTTGATGGTGCCGTCATTCAGCCGCAGATGAACCTTGTATTGCCAGCGGCAGCAATTGGCGCAATTACCCTGATTGGCGCCGCGCTCGGCCATGAAATTGGAAAGCAGACAACGCCCGGAATAGGTCATGCACATCGCCCCGTGTATGAAGGTTTCAAGCTTCACATCAGGGCAACGCAGGCGAATTTCAGTCAACTCGTCAAAGGTCACATCGCGCGCCATGACCACCAGCTCGGCGCCCTGGTTCTTCCAAAAATCAACCGAAATCCACGAGCACACATTGGCCTGGGTCGAAATATGCAGTTTCAATTCCGGGGCCTGTTGCTGCAGATAGGAAAATACTCCCGGATCGGCGACAATAACCCCGTCGGGCTGAATATCTTTCAGCGTCTCGATGTAATCACCGATCTTGTCGACATCCTTGTTGTGGGAAAAAAGATTGAGGGTCAAATAGACACGCACACCATGGAAACGGGCAAATTTGATGCCTTCCTTAACATCGGCCAGTGAGAATTTTGACTTGGTGCGCAGCGACATATCCGGCGTGCCGAGATAGACCGCGTCGGCGCCATAAAGAACTGCGACCTTAAGCCTTTCCAGCGAACCCGCAGGCATAAGCAATTCCGCCCGGCGGGGGTGAGTCTGTTGATTGGTATCCATCGGCACACACTATTTGGAGCTATTGGCTAATACAAGGCGGCAGGTCCATACCGGAAAAAACAGCGTTTGAACACGATTTAATTATGTGGGTAGGTGTTAATGTCGTCTGGACTCAAAGGGTGAACAGTCGTAAAAGGTATTATTTCCTTACCTGTGAATTTGTTCCTTAAAACTGGGCGTGAATTGCTTGCGGTAGGAGTCCAACCCAATGCTGACCCATAATCAGATCTGGACCGCGATTGATGGCCTTGCCCGGAGCAATGACTTGACGACTTCTGGACTGGCGCGCCGGGCCGGTCTTGACCCGACCACTTTCAACAAGTCAAAGCGTTACGCACCGGATGGCCGACCCCGCTGGCCCTCGACGGAATCCTTGTCGAAAATCATGGAGGCGACGAGCACACCGCTGGAAAATTTCACTGCCATGCTGGTGCAATCGTCGTTCGGGCACAGCGATGCGCTGCCCTCAGTTCAACCAGTGCCGCTAATTGGATTTGCCCAGGCCGGCGTTGGCGGGTTTTTCGATGATGGCGGATTTCCGGTCGGTCAGGGGTGGGATGAGGTTCATCTGCCATCGCAGGAGGATGACAATATTTATGCCCTTGAGGTTTCCGGCGACTCAATGCTGCCGCTCTATCGCGACGGAGATGTGATCATCGTTTCACCCAATTCAACCGTGCGGCGTGGCGACCGGGTTGTGGTAAAAACCACCGACGGTGAGGTAATGGCCAAAATCCTGCAACGCAGGACGGCCAAAACAATCGATCTGCTGTCGGTTAATCCAGATCACGAAAACCGCTCGTTTAATGTCGGCGAACTTGAATGGATCGCCCGAATAATTTGGGCAAGTCAGTAGCTGGTTTGCAAAACGGCTTTTAAAGCACCGATCACCGATGAGTTGTCAGCTTTTGACGATCACCGGGATCAGCAGATCACCCCAATTGCCATCGCCGCCGTGGTGGCGGGCGGAACGCACAAGCTCAACACTGACACCTGCTTCAACCGCCTTCATGACCGAGTAGTTCAGCCGGTGGAGGTCGTTTGCCAGCGAGCGAATGGCGGCCTGCTGATCGTCATTCATGGTTGTTGATTGTTCCTCAGCCCTCTCCTTGGGTTTGGCAGCGGGTTTGTCATTCATAATACACACTCCTTGAATTGTTCTGCGGCGCGAAACCTCGACATTGGTGTTGTTGCAGTAATCCTATAATGGATTTCATGGCAAAAGAAACCCGTCGTCCTGGTTTGGCCGGCTCATTGCGCGCAATCAATCCAAATTGTTTTGTAAATTTAGTCAATATCGGCGAATTGTCCAGCCGCATTGCGGATATTTGTGGTGTTTGTGTCATAAATGGCGCAATCATTTTGTAAATCTGTAAAAATTGTAATAGGTCTAGTCGAGCCCATGTGCCACATCGGACAAAGGACAGCCGTATGAGCCAACCCAAAGTCTTTGCCGGACCGCGCATTCGCAGAATTCGGCTGGGTCTGTCGTTGACCCAAACCGCAATGGCAGAGAAACTGGAGATTTCTCCAAGCTATCTTAATCTGATCGAGCGCAATCAACGGCCATTGACGGTTCAACTGGTGCTGAAACTATCGACTGTCTTCAATGTCGCCCCGGAGGAATTGCAGGGTGGAGGTGATGCCGGTTCGGTTGCCGCTCTTAAGGAAGTGTTCTCCGATCCGCTGCTTGAGGGGGAACTTCCCGGTGATACGGAAATTCTTGAACTCAGCGAAAGCACGCCGAACGCTGCTCAGGCAATCGCCAAACTGCACCGTGCCTATAGGGAATCGCTCGACAGACTGTCCGATCTAAAGAAGCTGCTGCACCAGGCGGGCCACCGATCGGTGCCCGGTGATACCAGACTTCCCGTCGACGAGGTGAGAGAAAAGCTTGAAAATACTCCCGCCCATTTTCCGGCACTCGAGGACGCCGCTGCGCGAATACGCGATCTACTGAATGTCGACGACGATCTGACTGCGGCGATGAAGTCGTGGCTACGCGCCGAACATGGTATCGCGGTCAAGCAATTGCCCGGCCGGGCAATGCCGTTGTGGCGAAAAAAATATGACCGGCATACCCAAAGACTGTTCCTCAGCGAGCGCCTGTCAAGCGTCGACCGGCAACTGGAAATTGCCATCGAAATGGCCCTGTTGGCCGAAGCCCAAAGGATAGATGACGAGGTTGCCTATCTGAAATTTTCCTCAGGCGAGGCCAACCGGCTGGCCAGATTTGAACTTGCCCGGTATGTGGCGCTCGCCGTGATGATGCCCTATGGGGCGGTGTTGGAAGTGGCCGAAAAATGCCGCTATGACCTGGATATCGTCTCCGCCCGCTTTGGCACATCGTTTTCGCAGGCCGCCATGCGCTTTATCACCTTGCAGCGACGGAAAAAATCAGGCGTGCCGATGTTTCTGGTGGAGGTTGACCAGGCCGGCAATGCCATTCGTCGCACCGGCGCCAGCGGTTTTCCGGCGGCTCGCTTTGGGGGCGGATGTCCGAAGCTTTCGGTCCATCAGGCGTTTGCCAATCCGGGACAGATTTTCGTCGACAAGGTGATAACGCCGGAGGATAATCTCTACATCACTGTTTCAAGAACGATGATGGGTCCACGCGCCGGTTTCGGCGAACGGCCCAGACGCACGGCGTTGATGTTGGGTTTTGACGCCAGCCATGCAGAAGAGGTCGCCTACAGCGACAGTCTGCCGATAGGAAGCCTTCATGATGGAGATACCAACAGTCAAAGTGAAACCGCATTCGGTATCACCCAAATTGGCCCGTCCTGCCGTCTTTGCGAGCGCCCGGGCTGTCTTTCCCGCGTCCACCCGCCGCTCACAAGGCCACTGGGGCTGGACGAGATGGTGCGCGGGATGAGTGCTTATGATTTCCAGTGATCAAACGCTGGATAATCAGGCACAAAGCCGTGGCTGTATATTGTTGAAAACGGTATGGCCAATGGCCTGGGTCGCCTCTTCCAGATCGGTCCGTAACTGGAGATGCAGCCAGAAATCATCATCGGTGCAGAAATAGCGGGCAAGGCGCAATGAATAGGCTGCCGTAATTGCCGCATCGCCAGTGATGATAGCATCTATGATGGCAGGATCGATGCCGACTGCTAAAGAAAGTTCACTTGCACTGATTTGATGGGGCTGCATAAACTCTTCGACCAGCACCTGGCCGGGTTTGACCGAATTGCCAGTTCTGGAGTTGCCATTCGCGGCAATCTCAACGGCCTCATCAATCGCCTCTTCCGGCATCGGTGGCAAGAACTCGACTTCGGTTTCGAAGCCCTGTTCTTTCCAGGAATTGATGCCACCGCTCATATGGATAACGTCGACATGGCCCTGTTGCAGCAACATTTTGCCGGCGGCCTGTGAACGCTTGCCAACGGCACAATGCAGCACCACTTTCTTGCCGGGAACCGTGGGGAACAATTCCGGATCGAACACCGACATCGGTTGCAGCAAAGCACCTGGAATATGTTCTTGCTCGAATTCCGATGTTTCACGCACATCGACCAATACGGCCTGATCCGCCTTCAACCAGGCGTGAACCACTGCGGCATCGACAGATATTACGGCCGGTTTTACCTGAATATTCATATCCTGATCCAATCACATGCTTGTGTGCATTTTCTAATACCCAAGATAGGAACCGCGCAGGCTCGGCAAAAGCTATCAGCTTGCGTGAAATTGATCAGGTGAGGAAAAAGTTACCTTTAATTTCGTCTATTGAAGAAATCCGTACCGTCGTGGCTTGAAATTGATCTCCAGCCCGGTTTTGCAGCAATCAGAAAATCAAAAAAAGTACCATCACTTAACATCGAATTGATGCTGGTCAATTACAACACATTCAAAATATCGTATTTGATGATTTGTTACCAATTGGATTAGGTAAATGGAACAGATCTTCACTACTGATTTGCTGACGGATGGTGCAAAAGCTGCCGCCGGTGCGGCGTTAATTGGTTTTGTTTTCGGCTTCTTCGCCCAGCGATCTCGATTTTGTCTGCGCGCTGCGACGATAGAATTTTGGGGTGGCAAACCAGGTGGTCGCTTTGCCGTCTGGCTAGTTGCTTTTGGTTCGGCGCTGCTTTCGGTGCAACTGCTAATTACTTTTGGATATTTACCGGTCGACAATATCAGGCAATTGGCAACAACGGGCTCGCTTTCCGGTGCAATCATCGGCGGTGCGCTGTTTGGTGCCGGCATGATTTTTGCCCGCGGATGTGCCAGCCGCATATTGGTGCTCTCTGCGACGGGTAATTTGAGGTCACTTTTGACGGGATTGCTGTTAACCGTGGTTGCCCAGTCCAGTTACAAGGGTATTTTGTCGCCGTTGCGTGAACAGCTGTCATCATTGTGGCTGATTGGCCCGGCCGGGCGCGACCTTGGCCACTATCTACCCGCTTATTCGGGCATTGTTGCCGGCTTGATAATACTGTTGCTTGCTGTGGCATTGGTCAAATTCTCATGCAGCGGCATATTCAGACCGGCAGCCGCGGCAGTCGTTGGCCTGACCATTGCAGCCGGTTGGCTGTTTACCGCCCAGCTTTCCGCCCTCTCCTTCGACCCGATTGCGGTGCAAAGTATCACTTTTACCGGCCCCTCAGCTGACACGCTGATGGCGCTGGTCAATGAGCCCAGTCTACCGCTGAGCTTCGGCATAGGATTGGTGCCGGGAGTGTTTTTCGGCTCTTTTGTTGCCTCCATCGTTTCCGGTACATTTGAATTTCAGTGCTTTAACCTTGAAACCGGCACCAGACGTTATATCGCCGGCGCATCAATGATGGGATTTGGTGGTATGTTGGCTGGCGGCTGCGCAGTTGGGGCAGGACTGACAGGCGGTTCGGTATTCTCCTTGACGGCTCTGGTGGCCTTGACGTCAATGTGGCTGTCTGCCGGATTGACAGGCGTAGTGCTTGACCGCAAAGCCGCCAAGGACACCAATGCTCCTGTGTTTGGACCCGTCGGCGGCGCCATAGCTTCCAATCATTAACGGCCTTTGATATTGGCCAGTTTCGGCGTGTGCCTGAACGGCTAGCTGGCCGGCGCGGCGAGATTCAGATGGTACTATTTCACGGCAATCGCTTGAAAGAAAGTTTATCCGCATGGCGCCCGGATGGAGGGATTTTTTCAAAGAAAAATCTCGGGAATTCGGGTCAGCCTTGAGCATTGCTCATGTGAGGACGGTGATTGAGGCGCAAAAAGCGCCGCAAAGAACCGCCCGCAGCGGAGCAAACTAACAAAATACGTGCAAATCGCTTTCAAGCGATTGCCGTGGGCACTATTTGATCATCTTTGCGTATTTAACACCGCTGGTGTCCAATTGCCTGTTGCTTGCTTTGGCAGTATCGGGCAAAAAACTATAGTTGGGGACAATTTGATTCTGCTTCACGGCAGAATGTGTGCGGGAGAAAATTCAATGAACTTCAAGACGCCACCTCTATTGGCACTGTTTCTGTCAATTGTTTTGTTTTCAAGTCAGGCCTTTGCGCTAAGCTGCGGCAACTCGGGTGCCGGGTTTGGCAAGTGGCTAAATGAATACAAACGATATGCCTCATCTGTCGGTATCAACAAGAAAACCTTGAATGCCGGCCTTAAAGGCGTGTCATACGACAAGAAAATAATTCGAATTGACCGCAATCAGAAATCTTTCAAAATGAGTTTTGCCAAATTTTACAAGGTTCGGGCTGCCGGCATCGTCAAAAGGGCGAAAGGGAAACTAAAAACCCATCGCAAACTCCTGGCTCGGGTCGAAAAAAGATATGGCGTGGCCAAGGAGGTCATCGTGTCGATTTGGGGCCTGGAGACTAACTTCGGTGGCTTTTCCGGCAACTCCTCCATTGTCCGTTCGCTAGCGACACTGGCCTTTGATTGCAGACGTGGTCCGTTTTTCACCAACGAACTGACTGCAGCACTCAAAATAATCCAGCGCGGCGATATTCCGGCATCTAAAATGAAGGGCGGCCCCTTTGGTGAAATTGGCCAGACCCAGTTTCTGGCTACCAGCTTTATCAAATTTGCCGTCGATGGCGATGGCAATGGCCGGCGCGATCTCATCCGCAGTAAACCTGATGTCTTGGCCTCAACGGCAAATTTCCTGCGCGCCCACGGCTGGAAACGTGGTGGCAAGTGGGACCCGGGCACAGCGAATTATAATGTCCTCAAACAGTGGAACAGAGCTGGCGTTTATCAAAAAACCATCGCCAAAATGGCCAACGCCATTCGATAGCTTTGTCCGATTTTTTGTTTTCGGCTTGTAAAAACCGAAAGCTTGGGCTTCACCGGTCGACGGTATTTTCTTTGCGATGGGCAAAGCCATGTTGGAATGAAGGATGGCTGGGAGACGATTTCGATGAAAAAGTCGATCAGCGAAATTTAGGTCGAGAAACCAAGAAACCAATTTCATAAGCAAGCGGTATCCAAAATTCCAATTTGGTACCGCGCCCACCTTGAAATCAAATGAAACTCACACATATTTTGTGATTGCATTCGAGAACCGTGTCATCTCTACAGCGACCCTTTGATGAACCGCAGATATTTTGATTTTTTTGCAGTTCTTGTTGTATTGACCATCCGCAGCATTAAATTCACACCGTAAGCCCAAAACACAATATCTTCGTCGGGTGTTGGAAAGTACCAATATTTTGATCTTTGCATAAATTTCATCCTCCGTATTGATTACATTCAGCGAGCAGAACGAATTTCTGAGCCTATTTGAGCTGCCAGAAAGGCATCGGCTGCAGAACCGGACAAACCCGTTTTGCTTTCATCGGCTGGACCAAAGGTCATTACAACAGAATGAGATCGGGTGCGACTTGCCCCTGCCGAAAGTGTGATGGCACTAATTGAATTGGCAATCGCAGGCCACGTCGCGTTGCCAGCTAAACTAGTGGTTCTGTACCAACATTTGCATCCGCCAGCGGCTCGTACTTATGGCAAATGTTGGAATCATAAGAACCACTAGAATTCAATAAGTTGCTAGTGGTCTTTGTGGCCAAAACGCTTGAAAAAGAACGTGCTGAAAAGGGATTCAAGCGTTTCGGCCAGACCACTAGTATGGCATTTGGGCTTGGGCGGGTTATCGATGGAAGTCGAACACCAATGCCTGGTGTAAGAACCGAGTTCTCGACGATCTCTAAATCAAGGAAAACTTCAACGCCCCAGCCTTCAATCCAAGGCGCACTGCGAATCCCTTGATTGAGCGCTGCAACACGCTTGTCAGCATCAATCACGTCCACAGTCGCACGGCGCAACTCGCATTCAATGCTCTGAGTTATGCCGCGAACCAAGTTAATCCCGTCCGTTGCAGATAAGGGAAACTCCTTGTGGAATGAATTTGACATTTGGTACCCACTTGCAGCTTCATTCATTTTCAAATGCCAAATT
This sequence comes from Rhizobiaceae bacterium, assembly GCA_965248135.1. Lineage (GTDB taxonomy): Bacteria > Pseudomonadota > Alphaproteobacteria > Rhizobiales > Rhizobiaceae > SZUA-100. The sequence goes on from CBDFIN010000011.1 coordinate 420,617, forward strand.
CAAAAATTCCACTAGATTCAACAACTTGCTAGAGGTTCTTTTGATTCCAACATTTGCAAATATGGGTGCTGCAACGGGATGCAAATGTTGGTACAGAACCACTAGAAGTTCGGAACGTATGTCCCGCAGCCGGACAATAAAAACGATAACGCAAAAGCACTTACCATTCTCATGGATTTACCTCACCTAAACATATAATTCACCTAAGCGTAATTTGGGAAAACAGTATAATCGATATGAATATTATAATTTAGTTGACATGACGTTCGATTTAACAAGAAATTCTGATGATTATCACTGCACACATTTAGCCCGCACCGCATCCAGACTCGACGAAAGGAGACATTGAGTAAAGGCTTAAACACCGAATCAAAAGTGTTCGAAATTGTTTGCATCACAACCACCAAGGCTTCGAGACAGGCTCACTCCTCTGCAACTCATACCAACTATAGCCAAGCGACACTGTTTTGATTCAAATATTGAAGTCCTTGAACAGTGTTTCGATATCGCATTTGTGTTTTCGTCTGATGGCCTTTGCCTGTGCCCATTTATGCTCGATCGGGTTGAGGTCTGGAGAATATGGCGGTAGATATTCGAGTGTGTGTCCGGCATCCTTGATAGCCTCCTTCATGTCCTGGCGCTTGTGAAAACTTGCATTGTCCATAACAACAACAGCACCGGGAGGCAGCTTTGGAATGAGATCGCCTGTCAGCCAGCCATGGAAGACATCGCTGTCGATATTGCATGGAAACAGGCAGGTTGTCAGCAAGGTGCCGCCCAACAACGCCCCGATGACGTTTGTCCTTCCCCGCGCATGCCAGTCATGAACGCCAAAACAGCGCAGGCCCTTGGCCGCATAGCCATGGGTGCGGGGCATATCATGGGCAAAGCCTGATTCATCAATATAGACGATGGGCTTGCCGGTTTTTTCATGCCCGCTAATCGTTTCCTGGAAGGCTGTACGCCTGGTCGCGTCCGCCTTCGGATGGCGAAACGCTTTTTTTATATGTCACCCCCAACTTGCGCAACGCCTGCCAGATTGCCTTAGGTGAAACATCAAAACGCACCGCACGTTCATACTGATAGGCATCGGGAAATTCCGCCACATCGCGGGCCAGTGCAGCCATGTCAATCTTGCGCATGCGGGGCTTGGATTGATCCGGCTCAAGCCGATTGGCCCAGCGAACAACCGAGGCAACCCCAACGCTAAACCGAAGTGCCGTTTGTTTAAATGTCAGCCCTTCCTTGTCTCGAACCTTAAGAACATGTTTGCGGAATTTAACAGGATAAGTCATGCACAAAACTATAATCAAAATTATGTCGCTTGGCTATACAACAAAGATCAACCTATGCCATCGTCATCCGCCGATTTGGTCGGCGGAGCTTGAGCAGAACAATCGGGACTTGTGGCTCAAGGTTGGCCGGTCAAGCCGGCCAATGACGCTCGGTCTTTTGGTTAATTGAGATCAACTGCGTGTGGTATCAACCAGCACATTTCCCTGAAGTTCAAAAACAATTGCCAGATGACGCATTGATATGTTTTGCGGTTTCAACATAAATTGCGGAATCAATTTCTAAGGCTACCGAAATGTCCAAAATCATCCTTGGGTTCACACATGTTTTGGCGGTATTTGCCGCCCTGTTGGCATCGGGCCAAACGCTTTATGCTCAGGAAATCTTTATCCCGCGTTTTTGGGATGCCAGGGAAAACATCGCCAAGACCGGCATGGAAAAAATAAAGAGCCTGAAGTTCATCACCACGACCGATTTTCCGCCCTTCAACTTCATTGGGCCGAACAATATGATCGCTGGCTTTCATGTTGATCTGGCGAGAGCGATTTGTGCCGAACTTGACATCAAGGCTGAATGCCTGATCCAGGCTGTGCCCTGGAAGGAGCAGGTAACGACGCTTTTTGAGGAGAAAAACGCCGCCATTCTTTCCGGTCTGGCAATCAGCGCCAAAACCCGGCAACGGCTTTCCTTCACGCGGCCCTATTTAATGATCCCGGGGCGGTTTATTGCCGTGAAAAAGGAAAATGCAAAAGAGCCGCTGCATCGCACCATTGCCGGAAAAACCATCGGGGTTATTGATCACACCGCTCACCAGGCTTTTTTGCAGACGAATTTCGGTGCGCTGCAATTGCGCAGCTTTCTTGATCATACATCGGCCTTTACCGCACTGCGTGAGGGCAAGATCGACGGCTATTTTTCTGATGCAGTCACCCTGGCCAACTGGCTTCATTCGGAAAAATCGGGTGCCTGTTGCCAATTTATCGGTGGCGCCTATCTGTCACAAAAATATTTTGGCCATGGTCTGGCAATCGCGGTCGACAAGGACAACGAATTATTGTTGCGCGCGCTCAACAGCACGCTTCGCTCCCTTAGCGACAAGGGGACGATATCTGAAATTTACCTGCGTTATTTCCCAATCGGGCTGTTCTAAAATTTCGCAGCCAAAATCAGGTTTGCAAAGTCTGGTGACGGGCCCGTGCGCCCCGTTCGATTGCCGCTGCAATCAACCGGTCCAGCCCCAACCGGTCGCGCAACAATTGCAACAGCCGCAGTTCTTCCTGTTCGATATGCAAATCAACAGCCGCCACTTCCACCGCAAGCGCATAGGCTGTTTCGCGCAAACTCGCCGGCAGTTCGGCCGCGATGCCCAAAATCGTCTCGAGACTTTCTTCATTATGCAGCAGATCGGTACAGGTTTGAAACACACCGGTTAGCCGGTTTTCATCAAAACCCTTGAAGATCGGCAAGGTTTTGACGATATCGCCGATGCGCGACATTTCGCGGTTGCGCATTTTGCGATCAACAACCGACATCGTCACCATGATGTATATTAGCGAATCGTGAAGCGGGATAGTGGGCATGAAATTTCCCCTTGTAATGTCTCGTCGGATTTGGAAAAAGTAAGACCTTCGCACCAAATGTTCAATTCACCCACTCATATAAGCCGATTGATGCGATGCCAATGGCTAGGCAAGAGATTTCAGCTCCAACCGCGCTGTTTTATACCGATTTGGAAACATCAACCATGACCACCGCGACCCTGGATCAAACACCGCCGCCGCAAGAGCTGAAAAGCCTGGCCGAAAACTCCAAGGCCTGGCCGTTTGAAGAGGCGCGTAAAATTGTCAAACGTTATGAGGCCAGGGGATATCCTGCGGAGGTTCTGTTTGAAACCGGCTATGGCCCATCCGGCCTGCCGCATATTGGCACCTTTGGCGAAGTTTCCCGTACTGCGATGGTGTTGCATGCGTTTCGGGTACTTACCGAAGACAAGATCGCTACCCGGCTTTTGTGTTTTTCCGACGATATGGACGGCTTTCGCAAGATCCCGGACAATGTGCCAAACAAGGAAATGCTGGCCGCCCATATGGGCAAGCCTCTTTCACGGGTGCCCGACCCATTCACCAACGAATATCCAAGTTTTGCCCATCACAACAATGCGCGCTTGCGCAAGTTTCTTGATCAGTTTGAATTTGACTACGAATTCGCCTCCTCTACCGACTATTATCTGTCCGGCAGATTTGACGACATGCTGGTCAGGATGCTCGAAGTTTATGACGATGTTCTGGCGATCATTCTGCCAACGCTGGGGCCCGAGAGACGCGCGACTTATTCGCCGTTTTTGCCCGTTTGCCAACGAACCGGCAAGGTTTTGCAGGTGCCGGTGATCGAGCATGATGCATTACGCGCGACAATCAAATATCTGGACCCGGAAACCGGCGAAACTGTCGAGACATCGGTAAAGGGCGGCGCGGTAAAATGTCAATGGAAGGCCGATTGGGCCCTGCGCTGGGCTGCTCTTGGGGTTGATTATGAGATGGCCGGCAAGGACCTGATTGAATCGGTCAAGCTGTCGTCGCGTATCTGCCACACCCTTGGCAAGACGCCACCGGAGGGTTTTAATTACGAACTGTTTCTGGACGAAGACGGACAGAAAATCTCGAAGTCCATCGGCAATGGCCTGACCATTGAGGAATGGCTGCGCTATGCCTCGCCGGAAAGTCTGTCGCTGTTCATGTTTCAAAAACCAAGAACCGCCAAGCGGCTTTATTTCGACGTGATCCCGCGCCATGTCGACGACTATTTCAAGCATCTTGAAGGCCTGCCAAAGCAGGAGCCGGCGCAGCGGCTGCAAAATCCGGTCTGGCACATTCATCGCGGCGATCCGCCGGATGAAAGTATCCCGGTTTCTTTTGCCATGCTGCTCAATCTGGTCAGCGCATCAAACGCGCACGACAAAGAAGTGCTTTGGGGATTTATCTCCCGCTATGGGGAGGGCGCGTCAGCGAAAGATAATCCGAAACTCGATCAGCTTGTCGGCTACGCGATCCGTTATTTCGAGGATTTTGTCAAACCGACAAAAATATTCAGGCCGCCCAGCGATCAGGAACGTGCGGCACTTGAAGACCTTGCGACCCGGCTTGGAGAATTAACACCAAATTGTGATGGCGCAAGCATTCAGGATATTGTCTATGCGGTCGGCAATGCCCATGAATTTTCCAACATGCGAGACTGGTTCGGCGCGCTTTACGAGGTTCTATTAGGACAGAAGCAAGGGCCGAGATTTGGCTCGTTTGTCGCCCTTTATGGCATCGATGAAACCATCCAGATGATCAATACGGCGCTTGATGGCAAGCAAGGTGCCTGATTGACTGTGAACGGTTTCGTCAACAAGTAAGGAAGAATTGAATGTCATCTGCTGGCGTTGAAGCCAAGCCCGGCCCTGAAGGCGAGTGCTGTTTCACCGATAATCTTCTTTCCGTCGAGATGGCGGTGAAAAAGGGCGTGGCGCTCGCTAACGCTGTTGCGGGTAAAGAAACGGTAGATTTGTTCAAGGCACGAGGGCGGGTCTGTGTCGATGATTTCAAAGCATCGCTGCCACTACCCAATTTTGATAATACCGCGATGGATGGCTATGCCATCAATACCGGCAAATTAATTGGCGAGGGTCCGTTCAGGCTGAAGATTACCGGCACGATGGCTGCCGGTGATGATGTTGCATTGCTTGCCGACGATGCAAATGATGGCGCTATCCGCATATTAACCGGGGCGCCGATTCCGACCGGTTTCGATGCGGTTATCATGCAGGAAGTTTGCCGGCTTGAGGGAGAATTTGTCAGCTTCGACAAGCGCCCATTTACCGGCAGTCATATCCGACCCGGTGGCGAGGACTGTATGCCCGGCGATTTGTTGATCGATGGGGGAACGATGCTGGCGCCCCGCCACATCGCCTTGCTCGCAGCCCAGGGATGCGGCAATGCCACCGTGCGCCGCAAGGTGCGTGTGGCTATTTTTTCCACCGGCTCGGAACTGAAAATCCCGGGAGAAACGCTCGCTGCCGGTCAGATTTACAATTCAAACCGCTATGTACTTGCAGGTCAGCTCGACCAGCCATTTGTCGAGATTGTGGATCTCGGCACTGTTGTCGATGATCCAGAGCTTTTGAAGGCGGCGATGGAAAAGGCCATTGCCGCGGCTGATCTGGTGATCACCACCGGTGGCGTTTCGGTCGGCGATGAGGACCATATGCCAAATATTGTCACCGACCTTGGTGGCGCGCTGCATGTGATAAAGGTCGCTATCAAACCGGGTAAGCCGGTGACCATCGGCACCATCGGTGACACACTTTTTCTCGGGCTTCCTGGCAACCCGGTCGCGGCCTATGTCAATCAGATGTTGATCGGCCAGGCGATTATCGACAAGCTTGCCGGGTTGGAACCAAAACCTGTGGCCGCTCAGCCGGCAATTGCCGGATTTTCCCGCAAGCGCGCTCCATCGCGCCAGGAATACGTGCCGGTGCGGATAGTCGGCCACAACGAATTTGGCGCACCGGTGCTGAAAGCACTGAAAAAGGCCGGTTCGGCCGCTTTGTTGCCCCTTGCTGGGTCCGACGGTTTTGCCGTGCTGAAGCTCGGCGTATCGGAAATTGGCGAAGGGGACACATTGTCCTTTATCCCGCATTAATCTCCGTTGGTATCAACCGGCCGGTTTGGCCCGCCGCTTGATCGTCATTCAGGAAATTGTCGACTTTGGTTGCCGTTATCTTTGCTTGGGCAATGCAATTGGCAATCGATACACCTGAAAGATAGTTCCCCGCCACATGAAGGCCCTCTTGGCGCTGGCCGAGCGATTGCAACAGATCCACTTTTGCCCCATGGCCGATATTGTATTGCGGCAGGCTGCGCACCCATTGGCGGCAGCGCGCAAATAACGGTTCTCCACGTATTGCCAAAAGATCGGCAAACTCACGATGCACCAGCGCTGATAATTCGGCCTGTTCGAGCAAAGCGACATCCGGGTTTCTGGTGCCGCCCACATAGGCGGCGATGGAAATATGGCCTTCAGGTGCCCGATCATCGAACATTGTTGAACAAAACTGTGCACCGGTAATGATGCCATTGCCGTTTTTGACGCTCAAAAAACCAAGACTATCGAGCGGATGAGAAACCTGTTGGCGTTTGTAAGCGAGAAAAACCACGCTCATTGGTGGGGCTGCAATATCACCTGCAGCAGAAGCCGCATTGGCATCAAGCGGCTCCAGCAAACCTGCCGCCACATGCGGCTGAACCGCCAGCACCACGCTGCGGGCACCAATGGTGCCGCTATTAGCGGTCGCAATCTGGTATCCTTCGCTAGAGCGGGCAATCGACTTTACCGCAACGCCGGTTTTAACCCGCTCCGGCAACTTTTGTTGCAGCACACGCGGCAAAAAACCAACACCTTGGCGCAGCGAGAACAGCCGTTTGCCGGGTTCGGCATTGTTTTTTGCCCGGATAATCGCACCGGTGACCGAGCCGTATTTCTGCTCCATTGCCCGCAGTTTCGGGAAAACCATATCGATGGAGAGCTTGTCTGAATCACCGCCAAACATGCCGGCGGCAAGCGGTTCCATCACCTTGTCGGCAAATTCCCGGCCAAACCGGCGGGTGGTGAAGGCGTGCACCGTTTCATCAAGGCCGGATTTGGCAGGCCGTTTGAGGATTTCGCTCAATACAGCAAGGCGCCCTGGTAGCGACAAATAGGGGGAAAGAAGGAAACCCGCAGGTCCGACCGAAATGCCGTGCAAATCTTTGTTGTCACGCAAATAACGCCGTTTCACCCCGTCACCCAAATTAATCTTCTCGCCCGCAAGGCCAAGTTCGGCCGTCAACTCAAGCGCCTGGGGAACCATGGCATTGAGGGTCGAGGGACCATGTTCCATCAAATAGCCGTCAAATCGCTCGGAAACAGCGTTACCGCCGGCATGTCGCTGCCGCTCCAGCACCACCACGCTGTGGCCGCTTTTGTGCAACTCGTAAGCCGCAGTCAGGCCGGAAATGCCCCCGCCGATGATGGCGCAGTCAACCGTCATGATGCACCGACCGCCTCAGCCCGGGTGGTAAACCGTCTTTAAAGCGTTCCCTTGCAAGACGGTTTATATCCTCAACGGTTACTGTGGAACGTCCGCTGGAACGAACATCGCTTTCCACCCGCTTTTTGATCATGTGGCGGACAAAGCCTGGAATTCGGTTGATCCTTTGTTCAGCATCATCACTCCATTCAAGCGAACTCGCCACGCTCACCAGGGTCTCGATCACAGCCCCGCCCTGCGGCTGATATGAGCACAGAAAATCCTCGCCCATCATATTGCCCGAGCGTGCCAATGGGCGAGCACGGCAGCCACCGCAAAGTTTGGTGTATTCACAAGCACCGCAGCGCCCTTCAAGCCGCAAATTGCGCAGTTCATTGAAGATCGCACTATCGCGCCAGATTTCACCAAAGCCACGGTCACGCAACGAGCCGCCCGAACTTTCCATATAGGGACAAGGGGTCACCTCCCCTTCGGGCGTCACCCTTGCATAGCGAGTACCGGCAATGCACCCGCCGGCTTCATAGCCATGGGCCATGGTGATCGGCCATTCAGGGTCGAGGTTAATCGCCAGACGCTTGAAATGGGGCGCACATTTTGCCCGCACCATCAGCTCCTTTTCCTCATGGGCCGCCTTAACGACGCGCTTGAGCACCCGGTCGTAATTCTGCAACGAAATGTCGGTGTATTTTTCACCCCTGCCGGTGCAGACCAGAAAAAATACGTTCAGCACCAAAGCGCCTGCCGCCTTGGCAAAATCAATCATATCGTCGATTTCATGGGCGGTATGATCGGTTGCCGAAAAATGCAACTGGAAGGTCAACCCTTCCTGGCGGCAGGCATCAATCGCCGCCATGGTCTTTTGCCAGGCCCCTGCCCGGCCACGAAACTGATCATGTTTTTGTGGATCAAGCGAATCGACCGAAAGACCAATGCCCGCGACACCCGCCTGTTTAAGCTTGGCCACCTTCTTAGCGGTCAAGCCGACCCCGTTTGAGCCGATCACCGTCATCAGACCACGACCGCTTGCGTGACGGGCAATATCTTCGATATCCGGGCGCAGCAACGGTTCACCACCGGTCAGCACGATCATGCATTCGGGCGCAAGCGCAGCAATATCATCCACCACCTTATAGATTTCGCCGGTGGTCAGTTCGTCGGCACTGCCCTGTTTGAGAATCTCCGCATCCAGATAGCAGTGATCGCAGGCCAGATTGCAGCGCTTGGTCAGGTTGAGCGCGACCAGGAACGGCGGATCAACTATCGTGTTCATCAGGCCGCTCCGTCGCCTCGGGCTCGGTGCACATTACCTTGCGGGCAGCGGCAAAACCCCCTTCTCCAAGTTCTCCTTCAACCCGGTCGCCACCATTTTCGAGCACATGGGTTTCAATGGTTTTGCGGGCCTGATCGCGAAAACGTTCCGGCACCCGCTGTAGTCGGGCAAGATAGGCGGCAGCCCATGTGGGACCGGTTGCGCTCTCAGTTGCCCCTTCGATAAAGGGCCTCACATGTTCAACGCTGACATGATCGCTGGCATCACGTCTTGCCGCTTTTTCGGCGCGCAGACGCACATTTTCTATGGTCGACATATCCTCGATATTGGTTAGTGCCGCACGAGCATCATCACTCCATGGCAGCGGATCGAATTTCTTCGCGGTGGATGCCTCCTCTTCACCGCCAGAAGCGCCTGGCATCATCTTCTTCATCACCGCTTCAACGAATTTTATCGTGATGAAAGTGTGCCCTTCGCTATGAGCCTGGCGGATAACGGCTGTTCTTGCGATGCCACGCACAAAGTCCGGCGCCCGGCCGATCATCGCCTCGGCCTCCTGTGACCACTGAATGGTTTCTTCGGCGATAACATCCAGCGCCGGGAAATGAGTTGTTTGACCGATCCACACATTGCACGGCGCAAGCCGCAGCAGGTTTTCGGTATTACCGCCGATATCGAGACCCTCGTCGGCATGAACGCCGACTTTGCCAACCATCAAAAGGCTGGCATCGACCTTTTCGACATATTTACGGATCGCCTGAAAGGGTTTGCCGGCAACAAGCTCACTGACAATTTCAACACCCTCGTCACCAGTAACCGTTTTGGCCACGGCAAGATGAGACTGATATATTTTGGCGATACCGTCGTCAATCAGCTCTTCATGCAGCTTTTCCTGCTCCTTGAAGCGGAAAACCTTGCCGGCCTCATCGGATAAAACCCCGGCGATCTTGTTGAACGCCACATAGTGATAATAGGGATCATAGGCCGCAACCGCGTGAACCTTTGCGCCGGTTTGGCGGGCAATCGACAGGGCCGATTTCAACACGCCCCACGATTGGGCCGAGCCATCAATGCCGACGACAATCGGGCCGTCACCAATTGCTTTTTTCCGGTCTTTGATCACCAGCGTATCGATTGGCGAACGCCGCACCACTCGCTCGCAAACACTGCCGATAGTGCTGCCAGCAACAGCGCCCAATCCTTGCGATCCCAACGCCAGCACATCGAATTCGCCGGAACCGGCGGCCTCGATTATGCAGCTATAGTTCTTGCCTTCCGGGCTCAGTCTTTTAAAGGCCACATCGACCGAATTGCACTTCTCCTCAGCACTATCATGATAGCTGTCGGAAATGATGCCCAGCCCCGTGCCGATCAGATCTTCGTGCACGTCACGCTGGTGCTCCATCTCCTTTTCATAGCGATAGCGCTCCGGCAGGCCGCCTTCCATTTGCTTGAAACGGCGGTCATGCATTTTGGCAGCATAGGCATGGATACCGGTTATGGTGCCGCTAACAGGCGCGGTCAGACGAATTGCCACCTCGACCGCCCTGTTGGCCCGGTCCGATTGATCGAGCGCCACTAAAATGCGCTGCAGCGAAACCGGCGCGGTGCCGTTGTCCTCTTCTACCGGCCCGGCCTCGCTGGCCAATGCGGTTACACTCATAATTCCTCCCCGCCCGCATTGGGGCAACTGGTCCGGTGATGGCAAAAATCGAAGAACGTATTTATCGATTTTGCATAGCCCCACGGGCGACTGTTCACTCTTGTCATATCACAGGGTCTAATGTAACTGCGACAATTGATACTGGCACAGGCTTGTTCATGTTGGTTTCCAATCGACTTCCATATTATTCAAACTCGATTGTGTTCATGCAGCAAGGTTGGCGGTGTCATCTCTTTGGAGGTTATGCTGTAATTCACCCAGCGCCTCGATGGCAACGCGCCAGACCCGCTTGCTTGCCTCATCATTCAGCACCTTTAGGTACAATCGGCTTGCCGTCTGAGGGTCTACCGTCCGCAGCAATTTGCACAACTCGTGACAATGCATGCCATTATATCCGAGCGAAAGCGCCACCAGTTGTTTGACCGTATGGGCATCGGGATCGGCAGCAAGTGCCATTGCTGCAGCAGTTCGCACGCCGGAATTATCATCATTGAGCGCCCCAACAATAATGTTGCGATGCGCGTTCTTTTGTCCCAAAGAGCGGATTGCCTGGTGGCGGACGGGGGCATTGGTGTCGACGGCCAATACTTCAAATGCGTCGAGGGCCTCTTCGCTGCCAACCCGGGTAAGGCACCGCGCAATCAGGCGGCGGATATCGCTATTGGCATTGTGGCATTGGGCTAAAATCGACCGGCTTACCTCGTCAGGCAAAAAGCCGGCAACTTCGCCGATGCAATCAAGCGCGCCCAGCAGCGCGGTTTTCAGTTCGACATCATCGGTTATAAGCGTGGTTGCAAGCGCGCTTGTCACATCTTCATGCGGAAATTCGCCCAAATGTTTGGCCACATGACGTTTTATGTCCTGGTGTGGTGCAGCTTTTAACTTCTTATCGTCCATGATCAAATCGCCATTGAGCGCCGCCAGCAAGGCCTCGCCGGCGGCATTGGGCCAGGATGACTTTTTCGCCAATGCAGCTATTGCCGCAAGGGCGTCAGTCCGCACTTGAACGTTCTCATCGCCTGCAGCTTTGGCAAGAAACGGGAAACCGGCATCATCAAGCCTTGCTAACGCCTCGACCAAGCCCAATCTAAAACTTTGAGGCTGTGATGTATTTTGCAGCGCTTTGCCAAGGCTTCCGGCCGTTGCTTTTCCGACCAGGCTCGCCCAGGCCACCGCTGCATCGCCGGCCACTTGGGGGTTGCCCGAGATCGCACCGGCAACGATTTTTGAAAAACCTTTTTGTTCAAACAGTGCCGGGTTGTCGGCCACACATCGAAATGCGACCTTACGCACCATCGCTTCACTATCCAGCAGCTTCGCCATAGTATCGTCCGGGTGATGCTGGCCAATTTTTCGAATGATTTCGACGCGAATTTCAGGGCTCGGGTCATCGATAAAACCGACAAGACGCGCATCACCCGGCGCGTATTGCAACAGTCTTTCAAGCGCCGCCTCCCGCACTTGCGCATCCGCATCGTTCAGACATTGATCCAGAAGCCGGTCAACCGCAGCCGAGGCACCTGGCAGAAGCGCGGCACAAATCTCCCGGCGCAGGCTTGAATCACCGTCAATATGGATATCGGCCAAGGCGTCAAGGCCGTCGTCACCAAGATTAACCAGTGCCGCAATCGCCGTGTTGGATAAATTCTGGTCCGGGTGGTCAGCCATCACCTCGACGATCTGCGGTACGGCTTCTTCAATTCCCATCAGGCCCAGCACTCTTATCGCTGCCAGTTGCAGATCACACCAGTCTTCCCAACTGCTGTGATAAAATTCGTCCTCGTCCCAGACAAGTTCCTCGTCCTGTTGACGCACCAGTGTGAGAAGATGGGGAACAAGCGGTTTGTGACCAACCTTGGCCAGCATTTCGATTGTCGCCAATTTTACCTGTGAGCACGGGTCATTGACAAATATCTCCATAATAGCATCGGCAATTGCCGGATCAGCCTGATTTGAAAGCGCCCGCGCTACTGCCGTTCGAACGTCCTCATTTTCATCATGCAACGCTGTGCACAAGATATTTGCCGATCGGGGACGGGCGATCACTCCCAGTGCTGCAGCGGCGGCACACCGATGGTCGTCGCTTCCCTCGACAAGCAGGTTTGCAAGCTTTTCTTGAACCCTGTCCTCAAGTGACTTCGCCATTGACCCCATTGTAATCCTGCCGGCATCCGGCTCGCTTCATAGCTTCATCAACGCCCTTGTTAAGCAACTTTCGATACAGCACAATTCCATCACCATTTTCTTGATCCAAATCAAGAAGGTAAAATTATGCCAGCGCCACGCCGACCGCCCAAAGGTTGACTATATCGGCCATCGGCGCAATTCGAAACCATTGATCTCAAATCGCCGATTGCTCCGGCGCGCCGGTTCTGTCATATCCTCACGGCCTTATCGGCGAAAGCAACAAACGGTCAGTGCTGGTCCATGAATATCGCGTCTCAATCTCAAGAGTTCCCGCAAAACCATCCGCCGGTCAGGTCTGGCAAGACCGGTGTATTGTTGATTAATCTTGGCACGCCGGATGCCACCTCCTATTGGCCGATGCGCCGCTATCTTAAGGAATTTCTCTCCGACCGGCGCGTGGTAGAGGCTAATCGGGTGGTGTGGTGGCTGGTGCTCAACGGCATTATCCTGTCAAAGCGGCCGCAAAAGAGCGGTGCTGCCTATGATGTCATCTGGAACCGGGAAAGGGATGAATCACCGCTTAAGACCTTCACCCGCAGTCAGGCGGAAAAGCTCGCCATTGAATTTGCCGAGCGCCACGATGTGATTGTCGACTGGGCCATGCGCTACGGCAATCCGTCGATTGCCGACAAGATTTCAAGCCTCAAGGCACAAGGGTGCGACCATATTCTGTTCTTTCCGCTTTATCCCCAATATAGCGCCGCCACAACCGCGACCGCCATGGACAAGGTTTTTGATGCGCTTAAAGCCATGCGCTGGCAACCGGCAATCCGCACCGTTCCGCCCTATTTCGATCATGCCGCCTATATAGATGCGTTGGCGACAGGCCTTGAACATCACCTTGAGAACCTTTGCTGGAAACCGGAAGTTATTCTCGCTTCGTTTCACGGCCTGCCGGTGAGCTTTCATCAACAAGGTGATCCCTATTATTGCCACTGCGAAAAAACGGTTCGAGTGTTGCGCAAGCGGTTGGCGATGGACCATGATAACTTGCAGCTCACCTTCCAGTCCCGTTCCGGCCGAAAGGAATGGCTAAAACCCTATACGGAAGAATCCATTGCTGAACTGGCAGGCAAAGGGATAAAAAACCTGGTGGTTTTTACCCCCGGTTTTGCCGCCGATTGCCTGGAGACCCTTGAGGAAATCGACATTCGCGCGAGACAGGCATTCTTGACCGCAGGCGGTGTCAATTTTTCTACCCAGCCCTGCCTTAACGACAGTCCGGATTCAATATCGATGCTGGCAAAACTGGCACACGAACAGCTCAGCGGCTGGCAATAGCGCGGCTTTGTGCGAGTGAACCCAGACTTGCATCACTCAGATTTGGTATAATCGGCCTTCGGCGTTCCGCGATATTTCTGCAGCAGCTTATCGTCCACCTCACTACCATCATATAGGCCAAGCAACACGCCGGTCGAACGCGAGCGGCCTCGCATGTTCAAGATGTCGGTTTCAGATTTGGTCGTGCGCTGCGATGGCCTTCTGGCCCACTGGCCAAGTCGATCATACATCTGTTCAATGACCTCATGATGGGTTTTGCTATCCCCCAGATCTTCAAATTCATCGGGATCATTTTCCAAATCGAAAAGCATTGGGCGGAAACCGCCCTCAGCGTGCATAAATTTCCAGCGCTTGTCGGCCACCATAAAAAGCCGCGCCTGCCGAGGCGCAAGATCAAGATTTTCCGCCATCATGGTAGCTGAATAATCAAATTCGCTGATGGCAAATTGACGCCAGCTCTCGGGCTCTTCACCTTGCAGGAACGGTTTTAGCGAGCGGCCCTCCAAAATGTGACCCAGACCGCCCTCGCCGCGATAGTCGATGAAGGTGGCGGCAAGGTCAATGCTCTCGACCAGCTCATCACAAATGCTGCCGCGCACAGCGTCGGCCTCAATAGAAGGATCGTAGATGATCAACGGCACCTTGACCGACGGCTCGTGGAAAAGATCTTTCTCTCCAAGCCAGTGATCACCAAGATAATCGCCATGATCGGAAGTAATCACAATTATCGTGTCATCCAAACGGCCAGATGTTTCCAGATATTCCAAAAGCCGGCCAAGCTCGTCATCGCACTGTTTGATCAGGCCCATATAGGCGGGAATGACTGCATGGCGCACCTCATCGCGGCGAAATGCCTGACCGATTGGATTGTTCATGTACTGATCGAACACAGGATGGGGATTGTCACGCTCGCTGGCGTGGCGGATTGCCGGCTTGATCTGATTATGACCATACATATCGTGATAGGGTGCCGGCACGATATAGGGCCAATGCGGCTTGATATAGGAAAGATGGCATAGCCACGGCCTATCCTGATTTTCCCGCTGTTGAAGGAATTCAATGGCTCTGGTGGTGAGCCACGGGGTCTCTGAATCCTCGTTGCGGATATTGGCCGGCTGGCCGGCATTTTGCATCAGCCAGCCAGAGGCGATATCGCCGTTTTGTGCGATGCCCGCATTGGCATTTTCATGCCATGGATTTTCGCCCCCGTATCCCTTGGTCTTGAGATATTCATTGTAGGGAGAACGCCGGTTGTCATAAAAACCATCGGGACCCTCGGCCCATAAACCGTCATCGCGTATGTGAACATCAAATCCGCATTCTGATAACCTGGTCCCGATAACACCGTCATGCGAGATGCCCAATCGGGCCATGCCCTGCTTGTCGGCGCTCATGTGGGTCTTGCCGACCAGCCAGCATTCCATCCCGGTTTTACGCAGATGATCGCCAAGCGTCTGTTCACCAACTTTAAGAGGAAAATTGTTCCAGGCGGCACCGTGGCTGTGGACATAGCGACCGGTATAAAAACTCATGCGCGATGCGCCACAGATCGGAGACTGGACATAGCAGCGCGAGAAGCGGACGCCCATGGACGCCACCCGGTCAAAATTGGGCGTTTTCAAATGGGGATGACCGGTGCAGCCAAGATAATCGAACCGCAATTGGTCATACATGACAAACAGGATATTGCGGGCTTTACGGCTCATGGTGCCGCTGATGATTCCGCGATGTCAACCGGCATTTGCCGTCGACCATGCCACCAGCTTGGCGAGATTTCCCGATGGTTTCGGCGTAATCAGGGGCAGTGAACCGGAAAACACACTGCCGTTGCTGCCATCTATTGTTATCTCGTCGCCCTCACCCAGAATATTACCAAGACTTGCCATCGATTTCTTATCATAGCTGATGCGCAGGCTCATTGCACCGCAAACGCAAGGCTTTCCCAGACTACGTGCAACCACCGCCGCATGGCTGGTCATGCCACCGCCGGAAGTCAGGATACCCGCCGCCGCATCCATGCCCGCAATATCACGGGGACTAGTTTCCTTGCGCACCAAAATCGCCTTGCGCCCCGCGGTTCTTGCAGCAATTGCCGCGTCGCTGGTGAACACAATTTCGCCGGCCGTAGCACCGGGAGAGGCAGGAAGCCCTTTGGCGAACATTTTACCGACAGCATCGGGATCAACAATATCATTGACCAGCCTTGACAAGGCGGCCTGGTCAAGCCGCCTGACAGCTTCTTCTTTGGAAATAAGGCCCTCTTCCGCCATTTCGACCGCGATACGCAGGGCAGCCTTGCTGGTCCGCTTTCCCTTGCGGGTTTGCAAGAGCCAAAGACTGCCGTTTTCTACCGTGAACTCGACATCCTGCATGTCGCAATAGTGATTTTCGAGCATATTAAGGACGCGCAGAAACTCCTCATAGGCATCAGGGAGGGTTTTTTCCATCGAGGGATCATCGGAGCCGGCGGCAATTCGTGCCCGCTCGTTGATAAAACTGGGAGTACGGATACCCGCTACCACGTCTTCGCCCTGGGAATTGAGCAGATATTCGCCAAACAGGTTGTTTTCACCGGTGGATGGATTGCGGGTGAAAGCGACACCAGATGCAGAGTCCTCCCCGCGGTTACCAAATACCATCGCCTGCACATTGACTGCAGTTCCCACTTCATCGGAAATATTTTTCAAATTACGATAGGTGACGGCGCGCGGGTTTTGCCAGGATTTTAGCACCGCTTCGATGGCGCTCCACAGTTGTTGATGAGGATCTTGGGGGAACGTTTCGCCAGTCTCGTGTTTGATAGCATCTTTGAAACGGCCAAGAATTCCGACCCAATCTTCTGCCTCCAGCTGGTTTTCAAATTCCACCCCACGCGAAAAGCGGATATCTTCAATGATTTCTTCGAACTGCTCATGATCAACGCCCATGACCACATCAGCGAATATCTGGACAAACCGGCGATAGGTGTCATAGGCAAAGCGCGCATCTTTGGTCTGACGGGCCAGCGCTTCCACGGTGTTGTCATTCAGGCCTAGATTGAGCACTGTATCGAGCATGCCGGGCATCGAGGCTTCTGATCCGGAACGGACCGACAACAACAATGGATTATCCTTGTCGCCATACCTCTTTCCACAGCCGTTCCCAAGCTCCGCCAGCGCGGCTTCAACTTGCTGTTGGAGCGATTTCGGAGTGCTGCAGTTTTCCTGAACATAACGGGAGCAAAGCTCGGTAGTAATGGTGAAGCCAGGCGGCACCGCCAGTCCAATCAGGCACATTTCGGCAAGATTGGCACCCTTGCCGCCCAGCAGATCCGCCCTACGGGCCGAGCCTTCCGCTTTGCCATTGCCGAATGAATATACCCACTTGGACATCCACAAACTCCTACAGGAATTCAGCATCCCTGTTGTCGCGATACCTATCACAACGGATCAAGTAATTACTATAGGTCTTTTGTCTGTGAATTTGGTTAAGGAATCTGGCGGACTGAGAAAAGCTTCCTTTGCGTTAGCCGGACTCGCGATAGCTTTCAGCCGTATCCAGATCGACAGATACAAGCTGGCTGACGCCGCGCTCGGCCATGGTCACTCCGAATAGACGGTTCATCCGGGCCATGGTAATGGGATTATGGGTAATGATCATGAATTTTGTATCGGTCGAAGAGGCCATTTGGTCCATCAGATTGCAAAATCGTTCGACATTGTGATCATCAAGCGGGGCGTCGACTTCGTCGAGCACACAAATCGGCGCCGGATTGGTCAAGAACACGGCAAAAATCAGCGCCAACGCGGTCAACGCCTGCTCACCGCCGGAAAGCAATGTCATGGTCTGCGGCTTCTTGCCTGGCGGGCGGGCAAGAATTTCCAATCCCGCTTCCAGCGGATCGTCTGATTCGACCAATTGCAGTTCCGCAGTACCCCCACCGAACAGGTGGGTGAAAAGCCGCCTGAACTCTTCGTTAACCGCATCAAACGCCGCCAGCAACCGCTCGCGGCCTTCGGTATTCAGACTTTGAATGCCCTGTCGCAGCCGGCGGATTGCCTCGACAAGGTCGTCACTCTCAGCGATCAGACCGTCACGTTGTTCAGCTATTTCTGTCTGCTCTATTTCGGCGCGCAAATTGACCGCTCCCAATCGCTCGCGTTCCGCCTTGAGTTTTTCCAGCCGTCGTTCTGTTGCGCCCAATTCGGGATGGTCACCGCCGTCTTTAAGTTCCGCCAGTTGCAACAATTCATGAGGCTGGCATTCCAACTCGTCGCGAATACGGGTTTCGATCTCGCTATCTCTTTGGCGCGCCGCACCAAGGCGTTCTTCTGTCCGGGCACTTTCTTCCCGGGCACTGGAAAGTTCCAAAAGGCTCGAACTGGCAATCTGGTCGGCAGTTTTCAATTTGTTCTCGGTTACAGCCAGCAGGTCACCAGCATCTCGGCGCAGTTCCTCTGCCGCATCAATCTGCCGGCTGAGGATTTTTCTACGCTCATCAAGTTCTGTTGGCGCCCGATCCAATTGCTCCCTTTCGAGCTTTGCATCTTGTTGTCGACTGGCCAGTACGGCGATCTGATTTTCTGCATTGGAAGCCCGGTCAATCCAGGATTTTCGCTCTCGTTTGATCGCCTCCAGTCTTTGGCCGCGCAAGGTGTTCTCGCGCGCCAGGCCATCATGGACCGCTTTGGCCTCGGCAAATCCGGCGCGGTCGGTGGCTACCTGGTGACGCAAAGAACTCAATTTTTCTTCCAAAGTGGCGAGCGGCGGCGTTGCGGCGAGAGAGCTTGTTGCTTCTTTGTGCACCAGACTTGCCTCATCAAGACTTGAGTGCAGTCTCACCCGTGCCTCTTCCAGCGCCGAGCGACGGTTCGACATTTCGCCGACAGCGCGTTCCGCTTTGACCTGTTCATCACGAGCAATACCAAGACGCCGGTGAAGATCGCGTATGGCCTCGCGGTGCAGCTGTTCGACCTTTAGTTTCTCGGTCAATTCAGCCTTTGCGGTCGCCAGCGATATCTCCGCCTGGTGCAAGCGTGCGGCGGTCTCAATCGCTGCGCGATCCAGCTCTGCAAGCCGGTTTTTCTGGGCCAGCCTTTGGGCCGCGGCCGTCGGTGCTTCAGCCGAAGCGCTAAATCCATCCCAGCGCCAAAGATCGCCTTCAACCGAGACAAGCCGCTGCCCCGATTTTAGTTGCCACTGCAATTGCTGGCCTTCACGGCGGTCAACAACACCGATCTGGGCAAGCCGGCGGCCAAGTTCGTGCGGTGCAGAAACATGTGCTGAAAGTGGGTCTGCGCCTTGTGGCAATGAGCCGTCATCAAACGATATTTCCACCGCTCCCCAGTGAACGGGAGCCGATGTATTGGTTGATATATCAAGATCTTCGCCAAGGGCGGCACCAAGGGCTGCCTCATAACCCGGGGCAACCTTAATTTCCTCAACAACCGCCGGAAACAAGTCAATTGTCGATGCATTCAGGATACCGGCCAATGTGCGCGCTTCGGTTTCAATCTCGTTAAGGGTGCTACGGGTGGCGGTTAGCGGCCGGCGGGCGGCTTCTTCGTCTTGACGCGAAACCGCAACCAACCGTTCTGCTTCAACTGCAGCCGCTTCGGTCTCCTTCATTTGACGCTCCAGAGCGTCGATATGCTGCTGTTTTTCTTCCGTCCCCGCCTGGTCGGCAATCTCGGCAGACAATTTTTCCAGATCACCGGTAACCGACGCGATCTGATCTGCCAGGCGTGCCGCGCGTTCCTTGCTGTCGGCAATGGTGCGCTGGAGCTGGCTTTTCGCAGCCGAGATACTGGCCGCCTCGCCGGTAAGCTTTTCAAGCTCGCTCTCACCGGCGGCAAGTTTTTTCGATGCCTTAGCAAGGGTTGAGCTGGTGTCTTCCTGCCGTTCGCCGGCCTTGCCGGCTTCGGCCTCAAGAAGTTCCTTTTCGCGGTCAAGATGATCGACAATATCGCTGTTTTCAGCAATCATCTGTTGCTCACGGGCAAGGTCTTCGCCAAGCTGCCGCAAGCGGTCATCCAGCTCCTGTTTGCGCACGGCAATACGCTGTGCTTCCTGATCAATCTGGTTGCGTTCAAGCACCAAACGCTGCAATGCGGCGCCAGCGTGTGCTTCGGCATCCCGCAGCTTTGGCAATTTGTGGGCAATAATTGCTTGCTCCTTGGCGGCGGCAGCTTGCGCTTCACCCTTTTGCCCAACCAGCAGCGTTGCTGCGGTAAGAGCTGATTCCGCTTCGTTGACCGCTTGCCTTGCCGCCTTCCAGCGCAGGTAAAACAGGGTGGCTTCACTCTTGCGTATTTCCGCCGATACGTTGCGATAACGATTTGCCTGCCGCGCCTGGCGTTTCAGGCTTTCCAATTGGGCATCGAACTGGCTGACAACATCGTCAAGCCGCTCGAGATTGGTTTCCGCAGCCCGCAACCGCAATTCGGCCTCGTGGCGACGTGAGTGCAGGCCGGAAATTCCCGCTGCTTCTTCCAGCAACGCCCGGCGCGCCCGTGGTTTGGCCGAAATCAATTCGCCAATCCTGCCCTGCCCGATCATTGAAGGCGAGCGGGCGCCGGTGGAGGCGTCGGCAAAGAGCAGTTGCACATCCTTGGCTCGTACGTCCTTGCCATTAATACGATAGACCGAACCGGCTTCTCTTTCTATGCGGCGCGAGACCTGCAATTCATCGGCATCGTTGAAGGCTGCAGGTGCGGTACGATCAAGATTATCGAGAAATAGCGTGACTTCTGCCGTATTTCTGGCCGGTCGGCTGCCGGAACCGGAAAAAATAACATCATCCATCGATGAGGCGCGCATATTCTTGTAAGAGTTTTCCCCCATTACCCAGCGTAGCGCTTCTACCAGATTGGATTTGCCACAGCCATTGGGGCCGACAACACCCGTCAGCCCGCGTTCGATAACCAGCTCAACCGGTTCGACAAAAGACTTGAAGCCAAGGAGGCGTAATTTTTGAAAGTCCATTCAGGCCTGCCCATGCGTCCAATGGTACAAAGAGCCTTGTTCACTCAATTACCAGTTATAGCGGGCCCTTATAGCACTAAAGAAGCAAATCAATGGCTTTTGATACACCATCGAAGGACAAATCCCCAGAAAATTTCTCACCACCGATATAAATCGTCGGGGTCGCCTGGACGCCAAATTTCTCCGCACCACGCGCCCTGACCGCCGTAATGCCATCGAGAACCTTCTGATTGCGCAAGCAGGCGTTGAAAGTTTCCTCACTGAAACCAGCAAGCCGCGATATTCGCAGAAGCTCGGATACGGGATCATCCGTCCGCGACCATTTCTCCTGCTGGGCGAATAACAGGTCCAACATTGGAAAAAACTTGTCATTTGTTGCGCAGCGCGCCAGCATCGCGGCGGCGGCAGCCAGATTGTCAAGCGGAAATTCGCGGAAAATAAGCTTGACCTGACCGGCGCTGATATATTTTTCCTTTAACTTTTTTAGCACACTCTCGTGAAACATTTTGCAGTGTGGACAAGTCATCGAGGCATACTCAACGATAGTGACCGGGGCATCATCGTTGCCGATCACCATATCGGGCAATGGCAGATCATCGTATAGTCCCTCGACCTGCGCGGCAATGGCAATTGAAGGAATAAATGCCTGGCCAAACGTGGCCGCACCAAAAGTGCTGAAAATCAACCCTAGCGAGGAAGTGCTTTCTAAAATACGGCGGCGCGTCAGTTTCATGATGCAATCCTGTGTTGGTGTGCTTGTGATTTCTTTGCCCTAATTGATGCCTGGTGCAAAGCCCAAATTTCCGTTTTAGCCGTACAATGGTTTCAACAAGAGTTGAATTGTGGCATATTAGCCGAGCTATTGTGAACTTGAACTGAACACGCCACGGCCCATTTTTTTCAACGCTGCACGAAGCTCTTCATCGTCAACATCCGCCAGCAGTCTGTTTAATCGCTTTTCACCGGCTGAATTGAGAACCGGCGGTTTTTTGCGACTGACTGCAGACACCGCGACAACCGGCTTTTGGACAATTTTAACCCGATCGACAGCGGCAAAACCAAAAAAAGTATTGACCCGCCCGATAATCATTGCAGTGTCATGTTGAAGGTAGACGGCACGGGCGCCATCGCAGGCAATGATCAGCGTCGCCGGTTTGAAAGCATCATCATCGCCATAGGCGCGCGGCCATTCGAGCTTTTCCGGCCTTGTGTAGGCAGAATGATTTGCACCCGCGATGTCTTGCCAGATCATGACAAGCTGCGTGGTCATACCGGCCCGCTGCTGCATCACCGGATTGAGGATGCCGGAAACCACGTCAGCGACCTGTTGAGGACCGCGATATCGTCGCCTTTTGGCTTGCTTTTTGCGCTCAAAACTCAAACGGTTTCTCCATGATTCCCTTGTCTAACTCCTGCCGGACCAATGTCCGAACAAAACTGCTCGCCTGGTACGATCAACATGCCCGCATTTTGCCATGGCGTGTTGGTCCGGTGGCGCGGCAGCTAGGTAATGTGGCTGATCCTTACCACGTTTGGCTGTCGGAAGTCATGCTGCAACAAACAACCGTCGCCACAGTCGGCGGGTTTTACAGCAATTTTGTGCAAAAATGGCCAACTATTGGTGATCTCGCGGCTGCCGACGAGGAGGATGTGCTGAAAGCCTGGGCCGGGCTTGGTTACTATTCGCGCGCCCGTAACTTGAAAATATGCGCCGATCTTGTCGCTCGCCAGCATGGTGGCCGGTTTCCCGATACAGCTGAAAAATTGCGGGCTCTGCCCGGTATCGGCGAATACACGGCGGCGGCTATTGCCGCGATTGCCTTTGACCGGGCTGAGCCGGTTGTTGATGCCAACATTGAACGGATTGTTGCGCGGCTTCAATTAATTGAAGAACCGTTGCCGAAATCAAAACCAATCATCAAAAAACAGATGACCGCTTTGGTATCGCGGTCGCGGCCAGGCGATTTTGTCCAGGCGATGATGGACCTGGGTGCTTTGATCTGCACGCCACGCAAGCCTTCTTGCAACGCCTGTCCGCTTGCCGGTCATTGCCGAGCCGGTGCGACGGGTGAACCGGCAAGATGGCCGTTGAAGCTGGCCAAAAAAACCAAACCAGAGCGACAAGGCGCAGCCTTCATCGTTCGAGACAAAGATGGTGCGATATTGCTTCGAAAGCGAAATGACCGTGGTTTGCTGGCTGGTATGAGCGAAGTGCCGACTACCAATTGGACCGCAAAACAGGATGGCGGAACCAGCGTTAAGGAAGCACCGTTTTCAGCAAACTGGCATGCGTGTGGCACCATTCGCCACACCTTTACACACTTCCATTTGACCTTGCATATTTTCGCCGCTGAAGTAAGCAAACAAACCAAGGATCGCGGATGGTGGTCAAAATCTGTAGAACAGGAGGCGCTGCCGACGGTATTCAAAAAAGCAATCCGCAAGGCGGT
Source organism: Rhizobiaceae bacterium (assembly GCA_965248135.1). Taxonomy (GTDB): domain Bacteria; phylum Pseudomonadota; class Alphaproteobacteria; order Rhizobiales; family Rhizobiaceae; genus SZUA-100. The sequence goes on from CBDFIN010000011.1 coordinate 443,794, forward strand.
TGACGCCGAAAATTCTGGCGATTTGGTACCATTGAAGCACAGCGTAATGCATTCAGGCCGCTAAGTGCTGCTTTCGATAGGCATCGCGCAGTTCATCAATACAAGTGAGTTCATCACCCTGTTTCACATGCCAAAATGTCCAGCCATTGCAGGCATCCAGACCCTGCACTTTGGCACCCATGCGGTGAATCGATGCGCTCTCGTCCTGACATTCCAGCGAACCATCGATGCGCACGACGGCCTGCCAGCGCTGTTTTCGATCGGTCAGCAATGCACCGGGCTGCAATAGCCCGGCCTCCAGCAGCGAGGCAAAGGCGACCCGTGGCAGAGCACGTTTTCCTTCGGTTACCGTGAGCAGATTGCCATCAAGCGGCTCGACCGCGGCAATGCGGGTTTGCGCAGCGTCGATATAGACCTGCTCCCTTTCAATGCCGACGAACTGGCGACCCAAACGTTTAGCCACCGCGCCGGTGGTTCCGGTACCGAAAAACGGATCGAGCACCACATCACCCGGCTTGCTTGACGAAAGCAGGACCCTTTGCAGCAATGTTTCGGGTTTCTGGGTCGGGTGCACTTTGTTACCGTCCTCGTTTTTCAGTCTCTCGCCACCCGTGCATATCGGCAATAGCCAGTCGGAGCGCATCTGTACATCGCCGTTGGCCATCTTCATGGCCTCGTAATTAAAAGTATATTTCTTGGCGTTCTGGTCGCGTGAGGCCCAGATCATCGTCTCATGTGCATTGGTGAACCGGCGCCCGCGAAAATTCGGCATCGGGTTGGACTTGCGCCAGACAATATCATTAAGGATCCAGAAGCCATGATCCTGCAGCATCGTGCCAACGCGAAAAATATTATGATAGGAACCGATGACCCAAATCGTGCCATTAGGCTTTAACACACGGCGCGCCGCCAGCAGCCAGGCGCGGGTGAAATCATCATATGCCCGAAAAGTGTCAAACTGGTCCCAGTGATCATCAACCGCGTCGACCTTTGATTGGTCAGGCCGACGCAGGTCGCCATCGAGCTGCAGATTATAGGGCGGGTCGGCAAAGATTACATCGATGGAGTTTTTGGGCAACCGTTCAAGTGCTGCCACACAATCACCTTTGATGATCGAGTTGGTCCAATCGGATGTTGAATTTTTGGTAGAAGAGCGGGTAGCGGAGCCAACTTCCGCCAGGGTCATTACACGCATAAGGAACACCAGGTGAGTACGCAAAACTAATCTCGCAGACATGGTTACCCAACGTTGTGAACAATTGCTTAAGGCGGTCGATAATTGCTATTATGGCTGGACACGTTCAAAATGATTCTATTCACTACTCTCTTCGCTCACGGCGGGCTCTGCCCGGGCCTCCGCCGGGGCGGCGCAAAGGCGCCGGTAGGTTCCGCCCGCAAATTGATTTCATCAATTTGTACATCGGGCGTCAATCGTTCCTGATGAGCCATGATCACTTTAACGCAATCATGCTATACATACATCTGTAAAGGGCCTTATCACCCGACAATCAAATTGATTTGACATTGAACTGGGAGACAATATTGCCTATGGCGTTTCCTCGGTTAACATTGCGTGGTTTCAAGATGCCCCAACCTGCCCTGATAATTTTCGACTGCGATGGCGTACTGGTCGATTCTGAAGTAATCGCTGCAAAACTCGAACGCGAGTTTCTCAACGAGCACGATGTCGAAATAGGCGAGGAGGAGCACTACCGTCGCTTCACTGGTCTCAATTTCAGCCAAACCCTAAAACTGCTTGAAGATGAGACAGGACGCGCCTTCCCTGACGATCTTGCCGAACGTTTCGAAGCGGAACTGGACAGCCGACTTTGGCGCGATGTAAATGCTTTGCCAGGAAGCAGTGCCGTTTTGGACGAACTAGACCAGCCCCGTTGCATCTGTTCGAACTCAAGCGATGAGCGGTTGAAAATCACGCTAACCAAAACCGGTCTTTGGGACCGGTTTCGGCCTTATGTGTTTTCTGCCCACTCATTGCCGGGCATTGCCGCTAAACCGGCCCCCGACATTTTCCTTTATGCAGCGCGTGAGCTTCAAACCAACCCGGGAGCCTGTGTGGTGGTTGAGGATTCTGTTCATGGTGTCACCAGCGCGGTATCTGCCGGCATGCGGGTCATCGGTTACACCGGCGGCAGCCATTCGCGCGCCGGCCATGGCGAACAATTAATCGATGCGGGTGCTGAGACCGTGATAAAAAACCTGTTTGATGTGAGACCGGTGGTTGAGGCGTTCAGCAAATGGGACGGATTGCCCGCATAAAGGCTGCTCAACAATGCTGCAGTCAATAGCGGCAATAATTAGTTAGGGCGTTTTGTACGGCCCCTCGTCAAATCCGACGAATATGCGGACATTGCGTCGCGGCGGTGCGGGAAACGATATCTGGTCATCGACAAAAATGAATTGCCCGTTATTGGCTCCCGGTGTAATTGATCCTTCAGGTTTGTGAAGCTTCGAATAGACCAGCTCGCCGGCGACCTTGATCGCCACGCGCAGGGGCATTTTAAATCTGCCAGTCTCTCCGGAGGGACCATTTATGACGCGGCCCGAAACCCCGATTTTCATATTCAACTGGCCTTGAGCATAGGTGCAGTCGCGTGCCACTTTCAGTATTGTCGCCTGATAACGCAGGCCATCGGTATTTTCCCGGCTGGCCCGTTTTTTGTAGATGCGGTAAGTGCCAGTTCCCTCGCGCAGTGTCACCTTGGGACAATAGTCGGTCAGTTCGGTACGTGTATTTGCAAGCCTGGTGCGCTGCGTGGGATTTTCAGGATCGTTGTGGGAGCCCGGCTTGGTCGCGCTGCCGAGCACGCTGTTTTCGCCTGAGGAGGTACAGCCCGCGACACCCGCCAGGGCAACAAGGCCTATAATTGCAACGCACTTCTTAAACAGTTTCACAGACACAGGTTCACTCGTATTCTACCGCCGTTTGAGGCTCTATAGCAGTCCAAAACGGCTTTTGCGAGTTGCTTATACGAATTATTGAACGAATCTGGTGCCAACGCTTGCTGTTCGCATGCGGCATGTTTAGGTTCCGGCCTGGCAATACTATTTTTGCAAAAGAGTAATGGATCTTGAAATTTATAAGTACACGCGGTGATGCACCGGAACTAGGCTTTCGCGATGCCATGCTGACCGCTCTTGCCCGCGATGGCGGTCTATACGTACCGGCGTCATGGCCGCAACTGGATTTGAATTTAATTCGTTCGATGCAAGGCCGATCCTATGCCGATATTGCAAGGATAGTGCTGGCGCCATTTGTCGAGGGAGAACTGGACGACAGGGCATTTTCGGCAATGATCGATGATGCTTACGCAAACTTTCGTCACCCGGCGGTAACCCCACTGGTGCAAACCGGCTCCAACGAGTGGATTGTGGAGCTTTTTCACGGTCCGACCATGGCTTTCAAGGATGTGGCGATGCAATTGCTGAGCCGCATGATGGATCATGTTTTGGTCGAAAGAAATGAACGTGCAACAATTGTCGGCGCCACTTCGGGCGACACTGGCGGGGCGGCGATAGAGGCTTTCCGTGGCCGTGAAAATGTCGATATTTTTATTCTTTTCCCGCAAGGAAAGGTATCGGCGGTTCAGCAGCGGCAAATGACGACGGTCAAGGACAAAAATGTTCATGCCCTGGCGGTGCGGGGCAATTTTGACGACTGCCAGGCGTTGCTCAAGGCGATGTTCAACAATCACCCCTTCCGCGATGCACTTTCACTTTCGGGTGTCAACTCGATCAACTGGGGCCGGGTTATGGCCCAGATCGTTTATTATTTTGCTGCCGCAACCGCGCTTGGTGCGCCAGATCGGAAGGTGTCGTTTACCGTACCTACCGGCAATTTTGGCGATATTTTCGCCGGCTATGCGGCCAAGAAAATGGGACTACCTGTCGATCAACTGGTAATTGCCACCAACACCAACGATATTCTCGCCCGTGCGCTGAAATCCGGTCGCTACGAGGTTGGCGGCGTCACCGCGACGGCCTCGCCAAGCATGGATATCCAGGTATCGTCAAATTTTGAGCGACTGTTGTTCGAGGCGCTCGACCGCCAAGGCAGCGAGGTAAAACGCTGCATGGCGGGGCTTTCTCAATCCGGCGCATTTACTATTCCCGATCAGGCACTGAAAAATATTCAAAGCGAATTTTCCGCAGGAAGCTGCAACGAAGATCAGTGCCACCACACCATCGAAAACACCTGGGAAAAAGCCGGTTATCTACTTGATCCCCACACTGCGGTGGGTCTTCATGTCGCCCGCGAGCACACAGATGACGCATCGCCAATGATCACCCTGGCAACGGCACATCCGGCGAAATTTCCAGCCTCAGTTGCCAAAGCCTGCGGCCATACGCCTGAGTTACCTGGCTGGCAGGGCGACTTGATGGACCGGCAAGAGCGCTTTGCGGTCATTGACAATGATATCAAAGCTGTTGAACATCATATTGAAGCCCGCTCAAGAGCCGGCAAACGAACGATGAATATTTCGAGCAAAGGCGCAACCTAACATGACAGTCAATGTATCGGTACTTTCCAACGGCATGACGGTCGTCAGCGAAAACATGCCACATCTGGAAAGTGCTGCACTTGGTGTCTGGGTTAAAGCGGGTGCGCGGGATGAAGCCGAAGATCAGCACGGCATTGCTCATTTTCTCGAACACATGGCATTTAAGGGTACAACAAGCCGTACTGCCCGACAGATTGCCGAGGAAATTGAAAGTGTCGGTGGCGATGTGAACGCGGCCACAAGTGTTGAAACCACGGCCTTTTATGCCCGTATACTGAAGGATAATGTTCCTCTGGCAATCGATATCCTGGCCGATATTCTGACCAGATCGGTATTTGACGAACAGGAACTCAAACGTGAGCAACATGTAATCCTGCAGGAAATTGGTGCGTCACTCGATTCCCCGGAGGATCTGGTGGTTGACCGGTTTCAGGAAACCGCGTTTGAAGGTCAGGCAATCGGCAGAGCCATTCTCGGCACGCCTGAAACCGTTGGTGGTTTTACCTCACAAGATCTGCGCGCCTATCTGGCACGCCATTATCATGCACCTAACATGGTGCTTTCGGCGGCTGGAAATGTCGACCATGACGAACTTGTAAAACTATGCGACGAAAGATTTTCTTCCTTTTCCGGCGAACTGGCAACTGACCCGCTGCAAGGAAACTACACCGGTGGAGAGTACCGGGCAAAACGCGATCTCATGGAAGCGCAGTTCCTGATCGGATTTGAAGGCCGCGCCTACCACGCCAAGGATTTTTATGCATCGCAGTTTCTCGCCACCCTTTTGGGCGGTGGCATGTCGTCAAGACTATTTCAGGAAGTGCGGGAAAAACGTGGCCTTTGCTATTCGATCCACGCTTTTCATTGGGGCTTTTCCGATACCGGCGTGTTTGGGGTTCATGCGGCTACCGGAAAGGAAGATCTACAGCAGTTGACGCCGGTCATTTTAGAACAATTGCGGCAGGCGGGTGAGAAAATCGAGCAACAGGAAGTTGACCGGGCACGGGCTCAAATCTCCGCGGGATTGTTGATGGGTCTGGAGAACCCCGTATCACGAGCCGGCCAGATAGCCGGCCAGGTATTGTTGTTTGGTCGGCCAATTCCAAACGGGGAATTGCTTGAGCGGCTGAACGCCATCACCCCCAATCGTTTGTCCGATTTGTCTTGCCGCCTGTTTTCCGGTTCTGCGCCAACAGTCGCATCAATCGGGCCGATTGATGGCATGATGAGCCGCGCAGAAGTGGCCGATGTCATGAATATCGGCTTGCCTGCTGCAGCGCAGTGAGTTTGCTTACCGATGAGATTGTTGAAGTTTCACTCAACATTGCAAGACCCGGGGAAACTCTGCGGCGACAATTTGGTCATGCGCATGCCGCAAATGGATGATTTCGACCAATGGCAGTCACTGCGTCAGCAAAGCAAGGAATTCCTGCAACCCTGGGAGCCGCTATGGAGCCCGGCAGACTATAGCAAAGCCTCTTTCCGGCAACGGATCAAGCGCTATCAAGCCGAGCTTAAGAGCGGACGGTCTGTCAGCCTGTTCCTGTTTACCGACAATGGCGCTGTGCTGGTGGGTGGATTGACGCTGGCAAATATCAGGCGCGGCGTTGCGCAATCTTGCACACTTGGTTACTGGATGGGTGAACCTTATGCCGGTAGGGGCATCATGAAGCAGGCGGCAAAGCTGGCAATCAGATATGTTTTCGTCGATCTGAAACTGCACCGCCTCGAGGCGGCAGCGATTGAAAAAAATCTTCGCTCAATCATGCTGCTGGAAAAATGCGGTTTCAAATTCGAGGGTATTGTGCGCAAATACCTCAAGATCAACGGTGTTTGGCAGGACCATCGACTTTACGCCATGCTGGCTGATGATCCCTGGCAGGATGGGATTATTGCCGGTTGACTTTGCCATTGTAATGCACGCTCATTTTCATTGACCTTGTGTTAGATGGCGACAATGAATAAGGACAGTTAATATCTTAATTTTGCTACGGGGAAACACACTGTCTTGCGATTAACCAGACTGATACGCGACTTTTTTTACTTTGCTGTGCTGGTGATCGTGCTAGGCGGTTTTGGTGTACGGTCGGTACATGCCATCGAGCCGGTCGAATTATCGCGGGATTCTGTGGCGGTGGATCTGACCAATGCACTTGAATTCTATCTGGATGTGGGCCCGCGCCTGCAGGTTTCTACAGCTGCTGCGGCCGATGGTATTGTCCGCCGCATCGAGGTGCGGGCAAAAAGTGACAAGCCAGGCCAGAGCTGGGCGGTTTTTTCACTGGCCAATACCTCTGACGAACAACTCAACCGGTTGATTGTCGCCCGTCATTTCAGGTTGGCAGCGTCGGGCATGATTTGGCCGGATTTGGGTTCATCGCGGATTGATTCCATCACCCCAAGCGAGGGTTTCTCGCTCGACCGCCAGCCGAGTGACAATTCAGATATTTTCCTATTGACCCTTGATCCCGGGGCGATAATTACCTTTGTCGCCGAACTGCATGCGACCGGTTTGCCGCAACTCACGCTATGGGAACCCAATGCCTATAAGGACACCGAAAACAGCTACACCCTTTATCGCGGCATTGTGCTGGGCATATCCGGACTGTTGGCGGTCTTTCTCACCATATTGTTCGTGGTCAAGGGTTCGGCGATGTTTCCGGCGACGGCTGCCCTTGCCTGGGCGGTTTTGGCCTATATATGCGTCGATTTCGGTTTTCTCAACAAGGTGATCTCGCTGTCCCCGGGGGACGGACAGACCTGGCGTGCCAGCGCCGAGGTTTTTCTTGCCGCCAGTCTGGTGGTGTTTTTATACGCCTATCTTCATCTCAATCGCTGGCACAGTCGCTATAGCTATCTGACCCTTGCCTGGTTGCTTGGTCTGGTTATCTTATTCGGCGTATCGATAACCAATCCACCCATTGCCGCTGGTGTTGCTCGAATTTCTCTCGCTCTGACGGCGGTACTTGGAATGGCGTTAATAATCTTTCTGGCCCTTCGCAAATTCGACCGCGCAATCCTGTTGATCCCGGCATGGCTGTTGATTCTGATTTGGTTATTTGGCGGCTGGTTGACCGTATCGGGGCAATTAGTCAATGATATTGTTCAGCCGGCCCTGGGTGGTGGACTGGTACTGATCGTTTTGCTGATCTCGTTCACCATTATGCAACACGCATTTGCCGGTGGTGTGCTGCAAGGCCTGGTCAGCGATATCGAACGGCATGCGCTGGCATTGACCGGCGCCGGCGATATCGTGTGGGATTGGGACGTTGAGCAGGACTATATATTCACTGGCAGCGAAGCCTCGTTAATCCTCGGTGTTTCACGCGAGGAATTAAACGGCGCGGCCCGTAATTGGCTTTCGCTTTTGCATCCAGAGGACCGCGACCAGTTCAAGACCACACTTGACTTCGTTGTCGACCACCGCCGTGGTCAGATATCCCTGGAATTTCGCCTGCACGGCAATGACAATTACTATCACTGGTTTTCGCTCAAGGCCCGTCCGGTGCTCGGTTCAGATGGTGAGGTTATTCGATGCGTCGGCACGGTGCGAGATATTACCGACGCTAAAAATGCTGAAGAAAGACTGTTGCACGATGCGGTGCATGACAATCTGACCGGCCTGCCAAACCGCGAGTTGTTTCTTGATCGGTTGAACACAATGATGAAACTGGCCGAGGCCGGCAATGACATTAAGCCGACGGTGATGGTGATAGATATAGACCGGTTTGCTAAAATAAACAGTGAGCACAGTTTGTCGGTTGGCGATTCTGTTTTGCTTACGGTGGCCAGGAGACTTTCCAGATTACTCCAGCCGATGGATGCTTTGGCGCGGCTTGGTGCTGACCAGTTCGCGTTGCTGCTGATATCAAACAGCGAACCGGACGAGATTGCCCAATTTGCCGATTCGATCAAATCGACATTGCGTGATCCCATTAGCTTTTCCTCTCAAACCATATTGATGACGGCGTCGATTGGCATTGTCAGTTGGTCACATGAGCAAACCCTGCCTATTGAAATGCTAAAAGACGCCGAGATCGCCATGTTCCATGCCAAACGGTTTGGCGGCAATCGCATAGAACCTTTCCGACCGGCCTTCCGTTCTAATCACAGCGGTCTGGTGCATCTGGAGGCCGATCTTAAAAAGGCGCTCGATCGCGATGAAATTGACATTGTGTATCAACCGATCATGGCGCTGGACTCAAAGACAATCGCCGGGTTTGAGGCGCTGATGCGCTGGAATCATCCCAAACGCGGCACCATACCACCAATCGAGTTTATCCCGATAGCCGAGCGGACCGGGCTTATCGTACCGCTCGGTCTATATGCGTTGAACACCGCTGCCCGGGCCCTGGCAGGATGGCAGCACAAGCTCGGCGATGTGCCGATTTTTGTCAGTGTCAACATTTCCAGCCGGCAATTGCTGCGTCACGAATTAGTCAACGATATCAAGTCAGTTCTCAGCAAGTCAGGCTTGCTGCCGGGCACCCTCAAACTTGAATTGACGGAATCACTGGTAATGGAAAACCCCGAAGGGATGTCGAAAGTGTTGCGCCGGGTCAAAGCACTGGGAGCCGGACTGTCACTCGACGATTTTGGTACGGGTCATTCATCGCTCGCCTATTTGCTCAAGTTTCCCTTTGACACAATCAAAATCGACAAGTCGCTCGTCCAGGCGCCCGACAGCACGGGTCGGCCGGTGATATTGCGCTCAATCGTTGCAATGGCCCATGATCTGGGAATGGATGTGGTGGCCGAAGGCGCCGAGACGGAGACGGATGTGCTCGATCTGTATCAATTGGGTTGTGAATATGCGCAAGGATTTGTGTTTGGGCAACCGCTGAAAGACCACATGGTACTACTGGCGTTGGCCCAGGACCATCCGCTTTTGAAGCAATATTAAAGGTATGATCAGGCATGTCCGGCTTGTGCCGAAAGAAGTGCTGGGTCGATCCCCAGCAAGGCCAGGGCGCGGTTATATTTGGCATCGCCATCGCGATCAAACAGAATATCGTGGGAAACCTTGCAGGTCAGCCAGCTGTTAGATGCTATTTCGGAATCCAGCTGCCCACCACCCCACCCGGCATAGCCAAGAGCAAACAGCGTTTTCTTCGGCCCTTTCGACTGTACGATATCCTTCAGGATATCGACCGAAGCGGTGAGCAGAATATCAGAGCCAATGGGTAACGATGTTTCCAGCTGGTAGTCGGCTGTGTGCAGAACGAGGCCACGGGCTTTTTCCACCGGACCACCAAACCAGACCTGCTGCTGTAATGAGGCCGTTTGGTAGGCCGCTTCTTCATGCGGCTCGTGGATTACCTCTTCAACCACGTCTGCGAATGTTATGTCGTTTAGTGGCTTATTAATGACCAATCCCATGGCACCGGATTCAGAATGGGTGCAAACAAACACAACGCTGCGTTCAAAACGCGGGTCGCCCATGCCCGGCATAGCGATTAAAAACTGCCCCTGGAAGTAGACGTCATTATCACTCATGGCATTAGGCTAATGCAGTTGTGGCTCGAAGGAAACCGCAATCTTTATTCACATTGCCGCATCATTTGAATCCAATGGCCCTATTGGGCCAATACAGCATGACTACTTTAAAGTGATCATGGCTCATCAGGAGCGCTCAGCGACCGGCGCCATTGCGCCGCCCCGCGGAGGCCCGGGCAGTGCCCGGATTGGCTGTGAGCGAAGAGAGTAGTGAATAGAATCATTTTGAAGGTGTCCAGCTATTGCCGGGTTGAACACGGCTCACGCCATCGTCACATCAATATGATAACCGGATCGGATGTTTTCTTTGTCAATTTTGGCGAAAACCGGTAAGCAAGTGCATGGCACGTTTTCTCATGTTAATCCCGGTCTTTGTTGCTGTGTATCTTGGCGTCGGCGCATTTTCAGCCATCGGTGCTACCAGCAATTGGTTCAAGATGCCGGGCGGAGAGATGCGTTTGTTAACGGCTGCGCGTGCGGATAACGTCGGCACAATAGATGCGGCACTGGAAATCAGGCTCAAGAAGGGTTGGAAAACCTATTGGCGTTCGCCCGGCCAGTCCGGCATTCCGCCACAATTTTCTTTCGCCAAATCGATCAACGTAAAACGCGTTGAGGTGCGCTACCCGACACCCACTTATATCAAGGACCGGGATACCGAAATCGTTGGTTATAAAGACCACGTTATCTTTCCAATTGCGGTTATAACCTCTAACCCTGCGCAACCTGTGGAGCTTAATCTCAACGCACTTATTGGTGTCTGCGCCGAGATTTGCGTACCGGTTAAGGCCAACCTTAACGTCACCGAACAGGGCACCGGCAGCCCGACCTTCGAGGTATCCCGGCTGTTGCGGGAGGCGACCGGTTCTGTGCCATTTGAGCCAACCGAAAGTTTCCGGATAGTTTCCGCGACCTGGCAGGCCGAAAAACCGACGGAACTATTGGTCAAAGGGGTCGTGCCGGTGGGAACCGAGAATGTTCATCTCCATGTGGAAGGACCCGAAGACTGGTTTTTATTGCCAGCAAGATTGCAGGTCAAAAATGGAACTGAATCTCATTTTGTGCTTGATATTTCCGATATTCCGCGGGATGCAGTTCCGGCCGACGCCAGCTTGAAATTTACCCTGGTGAGTGACGGACAGGGGGTCGAGCAAATTTTGAAGCCTAAACAAGTTCCCAAACCATAAAACTCGGAATACTTGAATTTTCCTGGTCACGGGGCGGGATATCAGGAGAAAACTTGGCATGAGTACAAAAATTGGCGATCCGATTCCATCGGCATCCTTTCAAGTAATGACATCGAGCGGACAAGAGGTGGTGACCACCGACGAGCTTTTTGGCGGGCGCACGGTCGTGCTGGTTGCGGTGCCGGGCGCATTTACCCCGACCTGTCACAATCATCACATTCCGGGCTTTCTCGACAATCTGCAAGTCCTGAAGGAAAAAGGCGTCGACGAGGTCGCTGTCGTTGCCGTCAATGACGTCCATGTCATGGGGCATTGGGCCAAGGTATCAGGTGGCGAAGGAAAGCTTGCCTATCTTGCCGACGGCAATGGTGATTTTGCCCGGGCCATTGGCCTCGACGTCGATCTGGCCATCGCTGGCATGGGTGTACGCTCGCGAAGATACGCCATGTTGGTGAAGGACGGTGTGGTGATGCAGCTCAATGTCGAGCAGCAACCCGGTGTTGCCGATATTTCATCTGCAGCACATCTGCTGGCGCAATTGTGAAGCCACAACTGACTAGTGGAATGAATTTGACATTTGGTGCCCACTTGCAGCTTCATTCATTTTCAAATGTCAAATTCAAAAATTCCACTAGATTCAACAACTTGCTAGTGGTTCTTTTGATTCCAACATTTGCAAATATGGGTGCTGCAACGGGATGCAAATGTTGGTACAGAACCACTAGCGATCATCACATCAATTGATCAGGCAATATGGCCGGACACCTTCAAAATGATTCTATTCACTACTCTCTTCGCTCACGGCGGGCTCTGCCCGGGCCTCCGCGGGGGCGGCGCAATGGCGCCGGTCGCTGTACACTCCTGATGAGCCATGATCACTTTAAAGTAATCATGCTATGTCGTGATCAAGACCGTCGGCAGGTCCGGTACTTGCTGCGGACTTGTACGGCTCCATGCCCTTGCGGGCCAGTTCATCGGCGCGTTCATTGCTGATGTTGCCGCCATGGCCCTTAACCCAGTGCCAGACAATATCATGGCGCTCGATAGCGCTGTCCAGCGCCTGCCATAGATCGATATTTTTTACCGGCTTTTTGGCCGATGTTTTCCAGTTATTGTTCTTCCATTTGTTAATCCAGCCCAGAATTCCTCCGCGGACATATTGCGAGTCGGTAAAAAGTTCGACCTTGCAGCTGTACTTGAGCGCTTCCAGCCCTTCGATTGCCGCCCTCAATTCCATGCGGTTATTGGTGGTATCTGCTTCACCACCAAACAATTCTTTTTCGTGTTCACCGCTGCACAACAACACGCCCCAACCACCGGGACCGGGATTGGGAGAGCACGAGCCATCGGTCCAGATTTCAACTAATTTGCGCTTCATTTCGCCCTCTGCGATGCAACTCTCTCAAATCCATATTGCTTATATTCATTCATTTTTTGATGAAATTTTAGTTTTGGAATATATTCCTTTGGATCTTTTGGAACGACGATGGCGTCGCCCGGCACGCTCAACCAATCAATGGCTCTGGTGATTAAAAACCTGATTGCCGAGCCCCGAGCAAGAATCGGAAAAAGTTTTTTTTCATCATCGCTGAACGGTCTTATTTTTTGATAACCCCTCAACAGTTTTCTCCCCCGTTCGCTGTGATAATTCCACCCATTGTCAAAACACCAGGCGTTGAGGCAGATCGCCACATCAAAGGCCAGCATGTCGTTGCAGGAGAAATAGAAATCGATGAATCCTGAAAGTTTGCCCTGAAGAAAAAACACATTATCGGGGAACAGATCGCCGTGAATAACCCCCGTGGGCAGGTCGCGCGGCCAGTTGGGTTCGAGGAAATCAAGTTCGGCATGTATCAGCGCCTCAAGCCCCTTTTCGATGGAATCGAAATCAAAGTGTTGCTGTTCCATCATTGGCCGCCAGGCATCAACGGAAAGCGCATTGACGCGATGGCCTTTAAACTTGCGGCCAGCAAGGTGCATTCTCGCCATCATTTCACCCAGCAACTCACAATGCGCTTTGTCCGGGTTGTTCACCGGCACACCATCAAGAAACGTCACAATTGCAGCCGGACGCCCGGCCAACGTACCAAGTACTTCGCCGTTGCGGCGGCGCACCGGCTCGGGGCAAGTAATGCCGTAATGGAAGAGATGGTCCATCAAATCGATGAAGAAGGGAAGGTCCTGGGCATTCACCCGCTTTTCGTACAAGGTCAGAATATAAAAGCCGGCGCCGGTGTGGAGCAGGAAATTGCTGTTCTCGACCCCTTCCGCAATACCCTTGTATGAAAGCAGCGGGCCGATATCATAGCCGTTGAGAAACTCATCCAGCTCGTCATTTTCGATATTGGTATAAACGGCCATGTCAACGAGCTCCGTTCACAAAAGCCATGTCATCGCGCGACAGTTGCTGCTCGCGAAGCGCACTCATGACGAGGAATTTTTCCGTTTCAATAGTAGTCTCGGCCAATTCAATCCTGGCATCAAATCGCTCTTTAAACTGTTGAATAATGGCGTCAACCAGCACTTCAGGTGCCGATGCGCCTGCCGATAACCCGACCCGATTGCCGTCGTGCAGTTCACCCCAAGGGATATCTTGGTGATCACGCACCAACGCAGCCCGCGATGCGCCGGCGCGCTGAGCAACCTCCACCAACCGCCTTGAATTTGATGAGTTCGACGCGCCCACCACGAAGAAGAAATCGCAATGGGGAGCCGCCGCCTTAACCGCATCCTGGCGATTGGTTGTGGCATAGCAGATCGATTCGGCCGCCGGTGTCGCAATGGTCGGAAATTTCTGCCGAAGTGCCACGATAATCTTGCGCGTGTCGTCCACCGACAAGGTGGTCTGGGTGACGAAGCCCAACTCGCGCTCGTCAGTGTTTTCAAAATCAGCCGCGTCCGCAACTGATTTGATCAGGCTGACGGTGCCGTCCGGCAATTGACCCATGGTGCCGACGACCTCGGGGTGGCCCTCATGGCCGATCAAGAGAACGTGCTTGCCCAACCGGGTCAAACGCAATGCTTGCTTGTGTACCTTCGACACCAGCGGACAGGTGGCGTCGAGATAGAAAAGGTTCCGTCGCCTCGCCTCCTGCGGCACGGATTTGGGCACTCCGTGGGCGGAAAATATCACCGGCTGTTCGGTATCCGGCACTTGTGAAAGATGCTCGACAAAAATCGCGCCCTTTGCTTCCAGTCCTTCCACAACATAGCGATTGTGCACGATTTCATGGCGAACATAGACCGGCGCGCCATACTTCTTCAGCGCCAACACAACAATCTGGATCGCCCGGTCGACCCCGGCACAAAACCCCCGTGGTCCGCACAGCAAAACGGTCATGTTTTTTGCTTCACCTGGCGCCATGCATCAGTCCCTATGCGGTGGTGGAGTAATCGGCTTTAACACGCCTTTTAAACATAAAAAGCGTGCCGACAACAAGCAAAGCGCCGGCAAGACCAAACCATGTCACTGCGTATTGCAGATGATTGTTGACAAATTGAATGCGAGTAACGCCACCAACCGGCAATCCGCCGGGGTTGGCCGTGTTATCTGCGTCAACAAAAAGCGGTGCAATGGGACGCGTTTCCTCAAAGCCAGCCCGGTCCTTCATTTGACTGATGCTCTTCCAGTAATAGATATTTTTTGCCAGATCATTATCCGGCACAAACATATTGGGCTTTCTTTCAGGTGCGGAACGCGCCAGCCCGGTAATTTTCACGACACCATCGACCTGACCGCCCTTTCTCCTTGCCACGCTCCTGTATTCTGCTGGCACAAAGCCGCGATTGACGAACAGGATAGTGTCATCCTCAAGACCAAGCGGTGTATAGATAAACCAACCCTGCTGACGCTTGTAGGTGGCGAAATAGTGTTGTTCCTTGTCATGGTGAAAAACACCATGGAGCGTCACCGGACGGTATTCAATATCTTGACCACCTTTCATCAAAGCCTCAATGTGCGCAATTGTCGACGGCGGTTGGTTGAGGTTTTGTTCAACCCGCGCGGTCATTTTGTTCTTCCAAGTTAGCCGTTTTAGTTGCCAGCTTCCAAGGTTGGCGAGCACCACCAACCCCGCCAGGATGCACAGCGGCAGGATAAGACGCCTCCAGGCTGCCTTGTGTTGCTGGCCCGAGCGATTGGACATTTCAGCCATCCAGTTCGCCCTGGTGGGCATTGTGGACATATTGCTGGGCGATCAGCATTCCCTTGACCACCCGCATGGCAAATATGCCGAGAATGGCGATCAACGGTAACCACAAGATGATATGCACCCATACCGGCGGTGACCAGGCGCTATCGACGAACAACGCCAACCCAAGCACCACAAAGCCCAAAAACATGATAACAAACACGGTCGGCCCGTCGCCGGCATCGATGAAAACATAATCGAGCCGACAGGCCTTGCAGCCCTTGGCGGGCTGCAGCAGGCCATCATAAAGCCGGCCCTCACCGCAACGCGGGCAGCAGCCCGAAACACCAACCTTGATGGCCGGGACCGCAGGATATTCGCCGATTTCAACAGGATTAGTCATGTCTTCTCGCCTCGACAATTCAACAAAAAAGGGCGGCCCCAAAGACAAGGCCGCCCAATGTTAATGGATATCTATATCAGTGAGCGAAAGAAGCACCCCACGATGCCCAGACATAGACTGCGAAAAACAGGAACAGCCAGACCACATCAACGAAGTGCCAATACCATGCCGCGGCTTCAAAACCAAAATGCTGCTGGGGGGTAAAATGACCCATCATCGAGCGAACCAGACAGACAATCAGGAATATCGTGCCGATGAGAACATGGAAGCCGTGAAAGCCGGTGGCCATGAAAAATGTCGAACCGTAAATTGAGCCGGCAAAGTCAAAAGGTGCCATGGCGTATTCATAGGCCTGCACGCTGGTGAAAATAATGCCGAGAATAATGGTCAGCGACAGGCCGGCAATCAGGCCTTTTCGATCGTTATTCATCAACGCATGGTGCGCCCATGTCACTGTGGTGCCGGACAACAATAGCGTGATGGTGTTGAAAAGAGGCAAATGCAGCGGATCGAGCACATGCAAGCCTGCCGGTGGCCACACACCGCCGGTATGTTCCACCCGGGCGACCTGCCCGACCTCGCCGGCAAACAGACTGGCGTCAAAAAAAGCCCAGAACCAGGCAACAAAGAACATCACCTCAGAGGCGATGAACATAATCATCCCATAGCGCAAATGCAGCGAAACCACCTTGGTGTGGTCGCCGCCATGGGCTTCGCGGATGGTATCGCTCCACCAGGCAAACATGGTGTATAAAACCACCAGCAACCCAAGAAAGAATATCCAGGGACCGGCAACATCGATGCCAAAAAACACCAGTTCGTCTTCGTTCATGGCACGCATCCAGGCGATACCGCCTATTGCCATGAGTAAGGCACCAATGCCTCCCGTGAATGGCCACGGACTCGGATCAACGATATGGTAATCGTGGTTTTTGCTATGGGCGTCGGCCATGTTCAGTTCCCAATCCTGGTGTGTTCGACTACGCCTGCCGGAATTTCCGGTTCGACGAATTAATTACAGTTTGCTCACTCTAGTTTGTTTGCGACGCGATTTTTTGGTCGCCGCCGCGTCGCTTGGTTGCGCCGTGTCGTCCTCGTTCAGTGCATAAAAAGTGTAAGACAATGTGATGGTTGTGGTTGATTTCAATAACGGGTCATTTTGAACGTCGGGATCGACAAAAAACAGTACCGGCATTTCAACAGACTGCCCCGGCGCCAATTTTTGCTCGGTAAAGCAGAAGCACTCGATCTTGTTGAAATACTGCCCGGCGGCCTGCGGCGAAACGTTGAATGTCGCTTCACCGGTAGAGACATTCTCGCCGGTGTTCGAGGCAAGATAAATGGCCGTCGCTTTCTGTCCCAAACGAACGTCGATTGCCCGGGTTTTCGGTTTGAAACGCCAGTCCAGGTTGGACCCCACATTGGCATCGAAACTCACCTTGATGACCCGGTCCGAAATCTCGCCGGTGAAGGCATCGGCCCTTTGGGTGGTGCCGCCATAGCCGGTCACCTGGCAAAATATCCGGTAAAGTGGCACGGCCGCATAGGAAACACCAACCATGCCGCCAACCACCGCAAGGCAAACCACCGCCACGACCGCGTTGACGCGGGCTTTGCGATCACCAATGGTTGCCTCTAATTTGGCCGGTAATTCAGTCGGTTGTTGCCTTTTAATCATCTCGTTCCAGTCTTCAGTCCTTACGCCCGATTGATCTCACATCGACCGGCCTAAAATTGCCGGGCCGATTTTCACCACCGTCACCAGATAAAACAGCACCACCATGCCGGCACAAATCAAGGCGATTGCCACGTTGCGGCTGCGCCTGGATTTAACCTGCTCTTCGGTCAGTACAATTCGATCCAGCTCTTCCACCACAATCAATTCAACCCCGCAATTCGAAATGCTATCGGCACGCCAGCTTCGATCAACAATGATGCATAGATGACGAAAAGATAGAGTATGGAAAATCCAAACATCCGCTTTGCCGGCACCATCGCCTTGTCGTCGTCTTTCATCAACAATACACGGGAGGCAAACCAAATGAACACAAGCCCGAATATCGCAGCAATCACTCCATAAGCCGGACTGGCAATGCCCACTAGCCAAGGAGCCGTGCCAAGCGGTGCGACTACCAGTGAATAGGCAAAAATCTGCTGTTTGGTCGACGCAACGCCAGCCACATTGGGCATCATCGGGACCGCCGCACGCTCATAGTCTGCCGACCTGAACAGTGCCAAAGACCAAAAATGCGGCGGTGTCCACATGAAGATGATGGCAAACAGCAAAATGCTTTCCATACTCACAGAGCCGGTGACCACGGCCCAGCCAATCATCGGTGGAAAAGCACCCGCCGCACCGCCGATGACGATGTTTTGAGGTGTCGAGCGTTTCAACCACATCGAATAAATAACCACGTAGAAGAAAATGGTGAATGCCAGCAACGCGGCGGCCAGCCAGTTGGTGGCAAGCCCCAGGGTAGAGACCGAAAACACCGACAGCATCAGGCCGAAACTGAGCGCTTCCTCACGGCTGATAATTCCAGCAGGAATAGGCCGTGAAGCGGTGCGGCTCATCAACGCGTCGATATCGGCGTCATACCACATGTTTAGCGCGCCGGATGCGCCGGCGCCCACGGCAATGCAAAAAATCGCCACCGCGCCCAAAATAGGATCAAGCGAACCGGGCGCCACCATCAATCCAGCAAATGCGGTAAAAACCACCAGCGACATCACCCGTGGCTTGAGCAGCGCAAAGAAGTCCCGCGGTGTCGCGGTGGATATTCTGACGCCAATGACGTCGTGATCATCCGCAATAGACATGGTCTTGATCCGTTGTTACGACCGGGCAGGAAAATCCGGTCCGGCCCGAGTTTTCGATTACTTGATGCGCGGCAGTTGCTCCCACTGGTGATATGGCGGTGGTGACGACAATTGCCATTCGAGCGTAGTCGCGCCTTCGCCCCACGGGTTGTTGCCCGCCTCGCGTTTTTTCACAAATGCCTCGATAATGCAGACGACGAACACGACGATGGCAAGGGTTGAAATGTAGGACCCGATGGAAGAGACATAGTTCCAGCCCCAATATGCGTCCGGGTAGTCGACATAGCGCCGCGGCATGCCGGCCAGGCCAAGAAAATGCTGCGGGATGAACACCATGTTAACACCAATAAAGGCGAGCCAGAAATGGGTTTTGGCAAGGAAGGAATTATACATGTAACCGGTCATCTTGGGAAACCAGTAGTACCAGCCGGCAAAGATTGCGAAAGTGGCGCCCACGGACATGGTGTAGTGGAAATGGGCGACAACAAAATAGGTATCATGGAATGCCCGGTCGAGACCGGCATTGGCCAGTTGCACCCCGGTTACGCCACCAACCGTGAACAGGAAGACAAAGCCAATGGCCCATATCATCGGTGTCCGGAAGGTGATCGATCCGCCCCACATGGTGGCAATCCAGGAAAATATCTTCACCCCGGTCGGTACCGCAATCACCATCGTGGCAAAGACAAAGTAGCGCTGAGAATCAAGCGACATGCCGGTGGTGTACATGTGATGCGCCCAAACGATAAAGCCGACGAAACCGATCGCCACCATCGCATAAGCCATGCCCACATAGCCGAAAATCGGCTTGCGTGAGAAGGTCGAAACGATGTGAGAGATCAGTCCGAAACCAGGCAGGATCAAAATGTAGACTTCCGGATGGCCAAAGAACCAGAACAGATGCTGGAACAGCAACGGATCGCCACCACCTTCGGGGGAGAAGAATGTGGTGCCGAAATTACGGTCGGTCAACAACATGGTGATGGCCCCGGCCAACACCGGCAGCGACAATAGCAGCAGAAATGCAGTCACCAGCACCGACCAGGCGAACAGCGGCATTTTGTGCAAGGTCATGCCCGGCGCCCGCATGTTGAAGATGGTGGTAATGAAGTTGATGGCGCCAAGGATCGACGATGCGCCGGCAAGATGCAGCGCCAGAATGGCGAAATCCATCGCCGGACCCGGGATACCCGTGGTCGATAACGGCGCATAGACGGTCCAGCCCGCACCAACACCGGTGCTGCCGGCAGGGCCAGGCATGAACAGCGAGATCACCAGCAATATCAGCGCCGGCGGCAATAACCAGAAGGAAATGTTGTTCATCCGGGGAAATGCCATATCCGGTGCGCCAATCATGATTGGCACCATCCAGTTGGCAAAACCGCCAATCAGAGCCGGCATTACCATGAAAAACACCATGATCAACCCGTGCGCCGTGGTGAACACGTTGAATATGTTCGGGTCGCCAAAAATCTGGATACCCGGTTCTTGCAATTCCATGCGCATGACAACGGAAAGAGCACCGCCAACAATGCCCGAAACTATCGCGAACGTCAGATATAATGTTCCGATGTCCTTGTGGTTGGTCGAATAGCACCAGCGCTTGAAGAAGCCTGGTTTATGATCGTCATGCGTTGCATGTGCTGCGGCTGTCATTTTGCCTCACGCTCCCGTTTAATTTCTTGATCCCGAGGCGGCCTATTTGCCGGCAACCTGCCGGCAACCTGAATGGTCTGGTTTTGTAATGCCACCGACGCCACCAGCGCCTTGTTGGCCGCATCCACATCCTCGATCGCGGCATTTTTCCATGTATCGAACTGCTGTTGGGTAACAACCCGGATGGCCAGGGGCATGAATGCATGATCTTTGCCACACAGTTCAGAGCACTGGCCGTAATAAATGCCCTCTTTTTCGGCGATGAACCAGGTCTCGTTGAGCCGTCCGGGCACTGCGTCGGTTTTAAGCCCAAATGCTGGTATGGCGAAGTTGTGGATAACATCAGCCGCCGTCACCAATACGCGAACATGTTTGTTGACGGGGACAACAAGCTCGTTGTCCACCGCTAGAAGTCGGGGATACATCGCCAGGTCCGATTTACCGTATTCTTCCCGCTCTTTGGATGCCTCGGCTTTCGACTGTTCGCTGCCGTCATCACGACCGATCAGGACCGAATCGAAAGAGAGCTCTTTATCACCGTGATATTCGTAGCCCCAGTACCACTGATAACCAGTTGCCTTAACAGTAATGTCGGGAGCTGTGGGCGGCGTGTATTGCGCTGTCAGCAATTTGAAGGAAGGCAAGGCCAGGGCAATCAGCACAATCACCGGACCCAAGGTCCAGATTACCTCGATCAACGAATTGTGGCTGGTTTTTGAAGGGGTTGGGTTGGCCCTTGCATTAAATCGCAGCATCACAATCGCTAACAGGCCCATCACAATAATCGTGATCGGACCGATAAACCACAGCGTGTAGATATCAAACGCCTCGATTTGGCGCATGATGTCGGTCGCCGCCGGCTGATGCCATAACTGCCAGTCAATCGGCTGGGCGGCTTGCGAAACGCCTGCCAGACCAAATGCCGCGGCTGCCAAAACCGCCATTGCCGTGATATTCTTGATCACGTTACTACCTCCAATTCCTGGGTCGCAGACCCGGGTTTCCAAATTCAAACGACCACAACACCTATTGTCTGTTGTCGCAACACCACTACAGCCAGACAATGCGCAATTTCTGCCGTCTGCCACCAACTGTCAAATTCCAACCTGTTTTCAACCATATTGTTACCGTCGCTGCAATAGGAACCGGGTCGCAAAGATGCGACAAATTTGACCTAGATCAAATTAGTAGGCATGGGGTCGCGCCAATATGTAGCACGATTTATTTCGGTATCGTTGGTTGTCCGGGCTTTCCGGCAACATTGCGTTGTTGGTTTCACCGCCACAATTCTAACCAGATTTAGATGACAATGCCGCTTAATCTCATGTGGAGAGATCGGTATCTACCGGCTAATTTATCGGTTTTGTTTCCATACACTCTCATGCATCATGGCAAATATTCAAGGCGATTCGGAAAATGCGTATGTTTAAGCTTCTTCGTTACGGCATTTTGGCCGGGTTTTGCGCGGTTTTATGCCTTGCCGTTCCGGCGGCTGCACAAAAAAGCGGCAAGATAAGGTCTAAACACGGGGTCTGGTCGATCTTCTGCGATACTCCGGCCGGCGCATCGAGCGAGCAGTGCGCGTTGATGCAAAATGTCGTGGCGGAGGACCGCGCTGAAGTTGGCCTTTCTGTGGTTGTGTTAAAAACTGCCGACAAGAAGGCTGAGATTCTGCGGGTGCTGGCACCGCTCGGGGTGCTTTTGCCAAATGGCCTTGGTCTTAATGTCGATGGCAAGGATATTGGCAGGGCCTATTTCGTGCGTTGCCTTCGCGACGGCTGTTTTGCCGAAGTGATATTGGAAGAAAAGCTGCTCAAGACCCTGAAGAGCGGCAAGACCGCAACATTCATTGTTTTTCAGTCGCCGGAGGAAGGCATAGGCATTCCGGTCGACCTGACCGGCTTCAGTGACGGCTACGCCAGTTTGCCTTGACAAAGGCCTCGGCATACCAGCTTGTGATTTACCTTCAGGCCCTGTGGAAGCTACGGCATGAAATCCGATAGGCACCGGCAAGAGCGGAAATATAAGATCATGCAGGACAACCCCGATCTTATCAGTTCATTCGATTGTGACAGCAGCACAGTGCAACGGCTCGTGCGCGCAGCTCTCACCGGTGCCGATGATGGCGAGCTGTTTGTTGAATATAGCCAGTCGGAGGGTCTTGTCTTTGACAATGGCAAGCTGAAGATCGGCAATTTCGATACCCGTCAGGGTTTTGGTCTAAGGGCGGTTGCCGGCGAAGCGGCCGCATACGCGCAGGCTGGCGAGTTGTCGCAGGTAGCACTAAAACGAGCTGGCGATGCGGTGAAATCGATATCAAGCGGCCATTCTGGCCACTATGAGGCGGCACCACGACGCACCAATAACCAGCTTTACGGCCCGGAAAATCCTATCGGAGCGCCTTCATTTGAAGAAAAGGTCGCCCTGCTGCAGAATATCGATGCCTATGCGCGGGCAGCCGACAGCAAGGTTAGGCAGGTGACCGCTTCAATCGCCGCATCGTGGCAGGTGGTGGAAATTTTGCGGGCCGATGGCGAGCTTGTGCGCGATATCCGTCCGCTTGTGCGGCTAAATGTGTCGATTGTCGTTGGCCAGGCTGAGCGCCAGGAAACCGGCTCCTATGGTGTGGGTGGGCGAAGTAACTTTGGCAAGTTTATCACCGAAACATCGTGGAAGAACTGTGCCGACGAGGCCCTGCGCCAGGCGCTGGTCAATCTTGAGGCGATACCCGCACCTGCCGGCACGTTCGACGTGGTGCTGGCTGCTGGCTGGCCGGGGGTGATGCTACACGAGGCGGTTGGCCACGGGCTTGAGGGTGACTTTAATCGCAAGGGCACTTCTGCCTTTGCCGGATTGCTGGGTGAGCAGGTGGCGGCAAAGGGCGTTTTTGTGGTCGACGATGGCAGTATTGCGGCACGGCGCGGTTCGCTGACCATCGATGACGAGGGCACGCCGACACAAAACACCATGCTGATTGAAGACGGTATTCTGGTTGGTTATATGCAGGACCGGCAAAATGCCCGTTTGATGGACATGCAACCGACCGGCAACGGCCGCCGCCAGTCCTATGCCCATATTCCAATGCCGCGCATGACCAACACCTATATGCTGGGCGGTGATTGTGAACCCGACGAGGTCATTTCTTCGCTCAAGGATGGCATCTACGCGGTATCGTTCGGCGGCGGCCAGGTGGATATCACTTCAGGAAAATATGTTTTTGGCTGCACCGAGGCCTATCGCTTGGAAAACGGCAAAATCGGAGCACCGCTAAAAGGTGCAATGATGATCGGCAACGGGCCTGCTGATATGAAACGCGTGCGCCTGCTGGCCAATGATATGGCGCTCGATCCAGGCATTGGCATGTGCGGCAAGAACGGCCAGGGGGTGCCGGTAGGTGTGGGTCAGCCGACCGTGCGTATCGATGGCATTACCATTGGTGGCACCAGCACCTGATCGTCACAACATCTTCCCGGATTTCTGATAAACCCGGTGATGAATTCAGCCTGATACCAAGGGACACTGCTGCCCTGGAATATTGAGGGTTAGCTGATTTTGGTGTTTTGGGATGGTTTGCTTATCCACGGCGATCGCGTGAAAGAAAGTTTATCCGCATGGCGCCCGAATGGAGGGATTTTTTCAAAGAAAAATCTCGGGAATTCGGGTCAGCCCTGAGCATTGCTCATGTGAGGACGGTGATTGAGGCGCTGAAAGCGCCGCAAAGAACCGCCCGCAGCGAAGCAAACTAACAAAATACGTGCAAATCGCTTTCAAGCGATTGCCGTGTTTGCTTATCGGGCGGTTTGACGAGCTGGTTTATGTCGCATAGGTTGAACAGGTAATTTGAGGCTAGTGTTGCGGCGCGCTTCAGCGGAATAGCATGATTACCTAAAAGTGATCATGGCTCATCAGGAGCGTACAGCGACTGGCGCCTTTGCGCAGCCACCGCGGAGGCCCGGGCAAAGCCCGCCGTGAGCGAAAAGAATACTGATCGAATCATTTTTAAGGTTTCCAGCTATAAGTCCTCTTGCCCCTGGTATTGATGATCTCGAACCGGCTGACACTGGCCGCGACCTTGTTGTCGCGTAGCGGCAAATGAAAACCTTGTGGCCTTTTTTGACCCGGTGCTCGATGACATTGATATCCGCACCGTCCAGCCATTCGTACAAGTTTTTGTGTGAAGTCGGTTTGGCGGTGAAGATGAAATCACCGCCAACCGACTGGATTGATTCAACAACCGGCTGGCGGGCATAAAGATCATCACCCGGATAAACCGGTCGCAACGGCGCATAGCCGCCACTTTTACGTGACTTGGGGCGTCGCACAAATGGCCGGATCGGTGGCACCTCGGTCTCGTCATATTCACCAATCAGATCGCCGGCCAGATCAGTATCCAGATGACCATGTCATTCAGGGCAGATATCTGGCCGGTGGTCGACGGTCTTGTCCGGGTTCTCTTGTCCGGGTTCTCATGCAAAGCGCGGTTGTGGCCTTCATGTCCAGGCTTGGCTCCACCCGGTTTGGCATGTTCGCGACGAGCTTTCTTATCAGTTGAAGGTGGTTTTGATGATGTCCTTGAGGTTTTCGCCGGGTGCTGCAACCGTGCCTGAAGCGCCAAATCAACCAGCTCTTACTTGCTCAACCGTGCCAAATCATCCCGATCCATTCCCCTATAGATTCAGAACACCGCAGATTTGGCAAGAGCGGGCTGAGTAATTACATCCAGTCGGCACAAGCAACCAACCAGCGCAGCAAGCAACAATTCAGGAAGCGGCTATATCACCATGCCGGGACCACGCGGCTCGGGTATAACGCTCATCCACGTAACAAAATCTTTTCTCTGTTCCACAAAGAGCCTCCTGCAAAAAAGCGGATGCACTCCTTGGAACCGACTATGGTTTACCAATTCCTAAAGATTAATGGGTTTGCCCTGAGTCACTATCATCTTGCTATGGTGTTGAAATTCGTCGTCACCATTGCTGAGATGTCTGTAATTGCAGCAGAATGCGCTCTATCACCTTGAGCAAGCAGATGAACAAATACCTGTGCGTTCCCTGCCCCATTCGATGCAAAAAGCTTACTGATAATGCTGCTATAACCACCCACCCACAGAATTTTTTTTCCAGCCCTATCAACCAGTGCAAATATGGCTTGGTGATAAAGTGAAATCTGGTTTTCACCAATGGCGGAAAAAACATAGCGCTGCTTTGAGCGACCAAGCAGATAGACAAATCGGCCAAGGCCGGCAGTTTCAGCAATTGATGGCAGCAGCATGCTGTCATCGCCCGGTATCTTTCTGGTAATACAGGATGATATAACGGGATTCGCGCCATATGGCGCAGGTATCGGTGGGGAATTCTCGGCTTGTGGCGTGGCGTGCAGCATGTTGTCCTCCGGCTAGAGAACGAAACTAGAACAAATATTGGAATAAAACAAGAACAAAATATTGTGAGCATACAACCTGACGGAATAACTATCTGTTCACCATATTGCGGTGTGCAAAAATTGGCCAAGAAGCGGGTACGGCGTTCTTGGAGTGATGAAGAGAAGCGCTCGGTCTGTTTGCAGACCTTGGCACCCAGGGGAATCGGTCTCACAGTTTGCACGACGTTATGCGATGAATGCAAACCAGATATTCAACTGGCTGAAGGATGAGCGTTTTGCACCATCTCGCGACGAGACTGAGCGGAGGCCCGGGCAACGCCCGCCGTCAGCGAAGAGAGTACTGATCGAATCATTTTGAAGGTGTCCGGCTATAGCAGGTGCGGCACTAGCGTTTGTGAATCCAGGGTCAAATGAATCTGATTTAGTGTGACAAGCCATAGTGGAAAGAACTCGATTTTTGATGCCCGATGCGACCTTGTCCCTGGGCAGGTGTCAATTTCAAAATTCCCCGAAAACCGGTTCCTGCTCCCAGCCCAAACACGCATCTATGATGATTATGTTCCAGGCAACAAAGCAGGCTGTATTCTCAAGCGGTCTCTAGAATTTTGATCACCTTGAAAGGAAACAGCATGCTGATACTGGCGCTATCGGTATCTTTGTCGGCCGCCGTCACGGTGATTTCGTAAGGGTCGCTCTGGGCACTACCGTCTTCCAGCTTTCCACGGATCATACCATCGCTGCTGTCAATTGAAAGTCCATCTGGAAGCCCGGCTGCCGAGAATTCCAAACCATTTGTATCCAATCCGGACTCAACAAACATGCTCACCGTTTCAATTGAAACCGAACTGCCTTCAGTGAAGTCCTGTTTGCATTGCCGGTGATCTGCAGCAGAAATGGATCGATGCCCCTCCAACAACAAAGCCGCCTTGGCTGAGTTTCCGTCATAATCAACGGCGTAAATAATACACTCTACGGGAAGGGGATCACTGCCGTCATCCGGGACTGTTCCTGTGATCAGCCCATTTTTAAAATCAATTTTCAACCAATCGGGCAAGTTGATTGGAACATATGATGTGTTGTTGACGATGCAATCTTCAAATAGATCAGAGACGGAAACCGAGATTTCCGCACCATAGTTCAGTCTTAGTTTTCGGCGTCCCACCGACGCAATCGGAGCTGTCTGAAAATGATCATAAAGCGGATCTGTAATTCTCAAGGATGTTGGTTCAATTATCTTCTTCCGGTCACCACTACCGGTCACTACCCTAACAAAGGCTTTGATATCATTGCTAAGTTGCACCCAATCAGTGAGATCGTCGTTTCCGGCAACGACTACTCCATTCTCCAGACCATCAAGATTCTCAACCGGGGTAGTCTGTCGGTTAACGTCGTCGGTTTGAATGGCTCCTGCTGTCAGCAGAGTTTTGGTTGGTGCAAATTCGGTATCATCAATTAACTCATTGATACTACTTCTGGCGGCCAACTTATCTGCATCTGTAGCCAATGAAGGATTTATGGAGATTAACATGACAGGCAAATTTTGAAGCACGTCTCGATATTTAAGGATGAAGTCCACAATCGGCTCTTGGTGGATCCCCGCCTGCACCATGCCGACGATTATCACCGCATCAAATGAAGGGACACTTACAACCAACGAAAAGCGGCCACAGTCCAGCAGCTCAACAACGTTTTCGCTCTTGTTGATCAATGTGCGGGCAAATTTCGCAGTTTTTTGCGGCTTTCCCTCGCTCTCTCCATAAACAATCAGAAATCTCATTGCTCACCTTTAATAACAAATCTCCATGCCAGGTTAATTCCCCAACAAGTTTCGATGAGACGATACTCTCATTCCGTTAATTGTTTCCAACATCACTGACAGCCAGGCCATAAAACCGTGCAGTCGGTTCCAAATACCGATTTCATTCAACCGGCATCTGAACGCCAACCTGTTCAGACTTCCGTTGCGTATTTTAATGGTGTTGCTGCGCCGTAATTGTTGATATGTTCAATAAATTCATGATCAGGCATCGGCTTTGCATAGAGAAAGCCTTGCGCTTCTTCGCATCCCTTTGACCGCAAAAATGATACTTGATCAGGCGTTTCAACACCTTCGGCGGTAACCAGGAGATCCAGGCTGTGGGCCATGGTGATAAGCGCCCGCGTGATGGCAGTTTGCTCAGAGTTTGCGGGAATGTCTTGCATGAAACTTCTGTCGATCTTGATACGCGAGAGTGGGTAGTTGGAAAGATAGCTCAAAGATGCGTAACCGGTGCCAAAATCGTCAAAAGCAATACTGACGCCTTTATCTCGCAATACCTGAAGTGATTCGACGATTGAATCATCCCGGCTAAGGGCTGTGTTTTCGGTAATCTCGAGTTCCAGGAATTCTGCCGGCAATCCGGTCTCCGCCAAGGTGTTTTCCACGTCTCTGACAAGCGTTCCGCCAACAAATTGAGCCGAAAACAAGTTCACACCAATGCGAATAGGTGGCAGGCCCGCTACTCGCCATGCGGCCGCCTTTTCGCATGCTGATCTAAGGATCCAATTACCCAGATCATAGGCAATGGGGCTGACAGCCAATGTGTCGATAAACGTTGTTGGGCTGATTATGCCCCGCTCCGAATGCCGCCAGCGAAGTAAGGCTTCCGCTCCCAATACTTTGCCACTGGACAGACATACTTGAGGTTGAAAAAACAGCTCGAAATCATTGTTTGAAAAGGCTCTTCTAAGCCCTGCCTCTAGCTCGCGCTGAGCCTTGGCACGAGCCCGCAGGGCCGGGTTATAAATGCAAAATCGTTGCAGGCCGTTTTTGCTCACCGAGTTGAGAGCAAGGCGGGCATTGGAAACCAAACTCTCTGAGTCAGAGCCGTGGGTGGGAGAGATTGCCAGTCCGCCATGGGCTTGCATATGGACCCGATTATTCTCAACATCAAAAGGAACCGCCAATTGATCCAGCAGTCGATCAACCATCTCACCTACGATCAGTGGATCACCGCAGTCTGATATCAAAACGGTAAATTCACAACCACCAGTGCGATAAAGCTGCGCATTGCGTCTTGAGACATTGAGCATGCGTTCGGCAATTTCGTTGATCAAATGATCACCATTGACATGCCCAAGGGAAATATTGACATCGTCAAGACCATCCAATTTCATTATCACCAGCGACATCGGTTGCAACGACGTGCTATCATTCTGGTCGAAATGACTATCAAGATCCTCCAACAGACAGATCCAATTTGGCAGCCCCGTCAACTGATCGCGATAGGCAAGTTTTTTCAGCTTCTCTTTGGTTTTGAATTGATTGGTAATGTCTCTGAGAACGACCACGACCAGCGTTTGAGATTCCGTTGTGATCGGGCTCAGCATGATGTCTATTGGAAATTCGGTGCCATCCTTGCGCAACGCAAACATATTACAGTCAGACGCCGAATTCATTGACCGTGTTCGTGGTGCGGTCTGGTAGCTCCTAAAATGATTGTCGTGCTTTGCACGAGACCGTTCGGGAATTAATAATTCCATTGATTGACCCAATAGCTCGGCTTGCTGATAACCGAACATGTTTAGGAAATCACCATCAATTCTTAAAATTCTGCCTTTACCGTCAACAATAAAATTGGTATCTGGCAGGTTGTCTATGAGGACATCTCCATGTGGAAATGAACGCAGATTTGTAGACATTCAATGTCACTCCTCATGAACAAAACATCAATTCTGCTGCACGCAGGTGTTCGGTTCAAATTCAGTTTTAGACGTGCTGCCCGGTATCCAAAACCTAATTAAAACAAGTGAACCAATCGTACACGGATAGGGTAAAAGGTAAGTTACGATAATTGAGAAATTGGATTAGGGTCTGTTCAGCTTCGCTTTGCCAAGATTGCGTTCATTGAAACAGAAAAATCGGGTTCGACCAGGCCTGATAGCCGTCTTCGGTCGTCACGCGAATCCAAATCGGATTATCGCCATTGGAATGCAAAGACACCGTTTTGATAAATGCAAGCTCTCTATCTAGTCGCTCACCTGGAAGACCCAAAATAGTGAGTTTCCGCTCCAGGCCGCCCGCCTCGAGCACAGTGTCGTCAAAGCCAATATCGGCTATATCGAGCGACAGCGCGCCATGGTTGGCGGTGATAGACAACCGGCCCGTTTCGCCGTTGGTAATCCAGGCGTCAAATCCCATGAAATTGCCGGTCGTGACAGTTTTCCAAATAACCGTATCAGAACCGCGTTGTTCGAAAAGCGCACCGGGGTTCCATAACCGGTGGTATAACTGGACACCTTCAAAATGATTCGATCTGTATTCTCTTCGCTCACAGGCAGGCTCTGCCCGGGCTTCCGCGTGGGGCGGCGCAAAGGCGCCGGTCGCTGTGCGCTCCTGATGAACCATGATCACTTTAAAGTAATCATGCTATACCGTAATGGCGGCGACGGGGTTGTGCCTCAAATATCGCATCACGGTCGTTGTTACCGGTCAAGAAGCAGGTCAACCACCATAGGTGCAAAGATGGAACGGCCAGGATAGCTGGCTCGGGGCGGCCCTTTTGACCGTCATTGTTGCAAACCACACCAACCCGCCACCGCGTCAGCCCTTGGTTCGATTGATGAGACCAAATTACAGATGGCGAATATCCGCACCTATCTGGAAAAAACCCTGGGTCAACCCACCAAAAGCGCCAGTCATCGGGTAAGTACTGTAAAACTCGATCGTTCAATTGCTGATCCTTTTGACCTAAAGGCCGGAGGCGACTATTTTGAGATCCATGCAAGGACCCATGCACCCGACCAACAACCGGTCTATTTTCAAAAAATATTCGTTTCATCAGCCGATTGCATCCTGGGGTTTCAAGCTAAAAAGATGAAGCCGTTGCCACCGTACACCGAGGAGAAACTGCCATGCCCTGGATCGATACAATATCCTATGAAGACGCCAGTCCGCGATTGAAAAAATTGTACGATCGGGTGAAGGGGCCGGACAATAATGTCGACAACATCATGATGATGCATTCGCTGCGCCCCCATACGATGGAAGGCCATATGGCGGTCTATAAGTATGTCCTTCACCATTCGGCCAACACAATTCCCAAGTGGTTTCTCGAAACAATCGGCGTGTGGGTGAGCTGGCTCAACCGGTGCGACTATTGCGTTCAACATCACTTCGCCGGGCTGAAACGGCTGCTTGACGATAAGGTACGTGCTGAAAAACTGCTTGCCGCAATCAAATCGGAAAACCTCGCCGCAGCACCGCTCGACGACAGAGAAAAACTGGCTTTGGCCTATGCTGAAACCTTAACCCGGGCGCCATTTGAGCTGACCAGGGAAACCGTCGATGGATTGCGCCAGGCCGGCTATGACGATGGCCACATACTGGAGATCAATCAGGTGAGCGCCTATTTCAGTTACGCCAATCGTACTGTACTCGGCTTGGGTTGTTCGACTGAGGGCGATATTATCGGTCTGTCACCAAATAATTCCGATGATCCAAACGACTGGTCGCATCAATAGGGTGGACCAGACCTTTTTGCACCAATCGTTCGGTGAGTTTGTTTTTGGTGACAGAAAATTCTGATACTCAACGGACTCCAATGCCCGAGTACTAACACAATTCTCGATGATGTTGTGATTCCTTTTTCGCAGTGAAAGGAAGTCTGCTATCAATGCCAAATGCGTGCACACGAATTCTATCTCCTGTGTGCTTACGACAATCAGGCAGCAAGCAACCAGGCGACGACGATGAGAACAAGAAAAATATCAATTATTGCGGCAATAGCCGTTTGTTTATTTGCTCAATCGGCCAGCCACGCCACAAACCTCTATAACTGGGCCAGACCGGCATTATCGGTCGAATCGAACGTCATGCCGGTTGAGAGCCGACGCCTTGTGGCGCCTCGAACCGGAGAGGAATTGCGTTTTTCCTTTGCGCCACTGGTCAAGCAGGTGGCTCCGGCGGTGGTGAATATTTATGCCGCCAGAAAAGTCGCACGCCGATCTCCCTTCGAGGGTGACCCGTTCTTCGAACGGTTCTTCGGTAGAGGCGGGCTTGATGGGCGCAGGCCCAAAAAGCGGGTTCAGCGCTCGCTTGGTTCCGGTGTCATCGTCGGTTCCAAGGGCATTGTGGTTACCAATTATCATGTCATCAAAGACGCTACCGAGATCAAAGTGGCTCTGGCCGATGGTCAGGAATTCGAATCTGAGGTCCTGCTCAATGACGAAAGGTCTGATCTGGCGGTGCTGCGCATCCTGGCCGAGCGGCAATTTCCGAAAGCCGAGCTGGGCGATTCTGAAGCACTGGAAGTAGGTGATATCGTGCTGGCGATCGGTAATCCGTTTGGTGTTGGCCAAACCGTTACCAGCGGCATCATTTCGGCATTGGCAAGACCCAGCCTTGGCAAAGGCGATTTTGGATTCTTCATTCAGACCGACGCATCGATCAACCCAGGAAATTCGGGTGGAGCGCTGGTTGACATGAATGGACGGGTAATCGGCATTAATACGGCAATTTACTCCCGTTCGGGTGGCTCCATCGGCATCGGATTTGCCATCCCTTCGAAAATGGTTGAGGTGGTGCTGCGTTCGGCGGCTGCCGGCAGCAACCGGGTCATCAGGCCCTGGATCGGGGCTGAATTTCAAAGCCTTACCGCGGATATTGCTGAAAGCCTGGGTATGCGCCAGCCGGTGGGCGCTCTGGTTGCAGGATTACGTGCGAACGGTCCTGGCAAGAAAGCAGGTCTGCAGGTTGGCGATGTCATTTTAAAGGTTAACGGCAATGCAATCCCCCATGTGGATGCCTTGGGTTATTGGCTTTCGACCATCGGGATTGGTCGCAAGGCGACATTTGAAATTCTGTCGCGAGAACGGAGAAAGACGGTCACAATAACGCTTTCAACGCCACCCGAGACGGTGCCGCGCGACCAACGCGAAATTAAGGGCCGATCACCTTTCTCGGGGGCAGATGTTGCCAATCTCTCGCCGGCAATTGCTGCTGAAATCGGTCTGCGAGGTAAGGACAAGGGGGTCGTTGTTCTTAATATTCGACGGGGGTCATTGGCATCTCGATTTGGTTTGCAGCCGCGCGATATTGTCCGCGAGGTGAATGGAGAAATAGTCAAGTCAACCCGGCAACTGGCTGAAATCGTAGCAAGCCGTCCTGCGCGCTGGCGATATACTTTAGAGCGTGGCAACAGGATTATTCGCCAGGCCGTTCGTTGAGCCGGCCATCTTGCGGTGGCTAAAAAAATAGGACGCAATAATTCAATTCAGCTATGGGCAATAGATTGAGCGATCTGTTTGAAAATAATGCGGCAGAAGACACCAGGAGTGCCACCGGCTATCGGCCTCTGGCTGACCGGCTGCGCCCGGAACGGCTGGACCAGGTGGTGGGCCAAGATCATTTATTGGGAGCCGAGGGCGCCATCACCCGGATGATTGACGCCGGCGCGTTGGCCAGCACGATTTTCTGGGGCCCGCCCGGTACCGGCAAGACCACCATCGCGCGACTGCTGGCGCATGATACAGACCTTGCCTTCGAACAGATTTCGGCCATTTTTTCCGGTGTGGGTGAGTTGAAAAAGTGTTTTGAAATGGCGCGGTTGAGAAGACAAAAAAACCGGGCAACACTATTATTTGTCGACGAAATCCACCGTTTCAACCGAGCGCAACAGGATTCGTTTTTACCGGTGATGGAAGACGGTACTATTATCCTGGTTGGCGCGACAACCGAAAATCCCTCATTCGAGCTCAATGCCGCCTTGTTGTCGCGAGCGCGGGTGTTGACCTTCAAACCGCACAAGGCCTCGTCGCTGGAACAACTGTTAAGCCGGGCTGAGGCGGCTGAGGGCAAGAAACTGCCAATCGATGAGGATGCGCGACAGGTGCTGCTGCGCATGGCCGATGGTGACGGGCGTTCTATATTGTCGCTGGCAGAAGAAGTATGGCGGGCTGCCCGCAGCGATGAAATATTTGATGCCACCTCCATCCAAAGCGTGTTGCAGCGGCGTGCGCCGGTCTATGATAAATCGCAGGACGGGCACTACAATTTGATCTCGGCGCTGCACAAGGCGGTGCGTGGGTCTGATCCCGATGCAGCACTTTATTATCTTGCCCGAATGTTTGACGCGGGAGAGGCGCCTCTCTATCTCGGACGCCGGCTGGTGCGCATGGCGTCGGAAGATATCGGTCTTGCCGACCCGCAGGCACTCATCATCGCCAATGCTGCCAAAGACGCCTATGATTATCTTGGTTCGCCGGAAGGTGAATTGGCGCTGGCACAGGCCTGCGTCTATCTTGCAACCGCGCCCAAATCGAATGCCCTTTATACCGCCTTCAAGTCGGCCATGCGCGCCGCGCGCGACCACGGCTCACTGCCACCGCCAAAGCATATATTGAACGCGCCGACCAAATTGATGAAGTCGGAAGGCTATGGTGATGGCTATCTTTATGATCACGATCAGCCTGAATCCTTTTCCGGGCAGAATTATTTCCCTGATGATCTCGGGCGGTTGGATTTCTATCAGCCGGCGCAACGTGGTTTTGAACGTGAAATTTGTAAGCGACTGGAGTATTGGCAAAAGCTAAGGGCGGAGAAATCAGATCAACAGTGACCGTGTCGCGAGCTCATCGGCTTGACAAGGGTCAATGCAGTTCCCTTGAGCCTGGCTAAGATGGGGCAACACATTGGAGGGTTTTATGATTATTCTCAAAATACCGTTTCTCCGTACGGTGCTGGCGGGTGCCATTTTGACTGCCGCCGTATCAGCAGCGGTCCCTCAATCAAGCAACCCGGCCTGGCTGGAAAATCTGAGCCATCAACTGGCGGCCGAAAAGCAATGCCAGGTTGACTATTATGTCAATGTTCGGGAAGGCAAACTTGGCGGCTGGAACACCTATGATGCACGCGCCCAGTGCCGTGATGGACGCCAGTTCGATGCAAGCAAGATTGATCCGGCAGAAAAATTTGCCATCAGGCCATGCCAAATTGTCGTGTGTTGAGGCCGAATAAGTATCTGCGCCATGCGCGCTGTCAGATCGGCACCGCTAACTTATACCAAGGGAAATTACTATTGACTCATATGACCGGTGCTTCCCTTGGTATTATACCCAATGCAACAAAGATCAACCTATGCCATCGTCATCCGCCGACTTGATCGACGTACCTTGAGCAGAACAATTGGGGCTTGTGGCTCAAGGTTGGCCGGTCAAGCCGGCCAGTGACGCTCGGTTTTTTGGTGAAGCGAGATCAGCTGCGTGTGGTATTAAATCAAGCCCAAGCGGTGATGCAAAGAAGAATCTGGGGTGACGTGAAGCCTGAATTCCTTTAGATGCGTCTTTTGATCGTGCAATTGGAGAGTTTGGGCTGTGATTGGTTTAATCGATCGGATACCGCTGGTACATGTGGCGCTGTTCACCGTTTTTTTGGGGCTCGCACCGTTGTTTCCTGAACCGCACCTGGTTGAGAAGATCAAAATGCTGATGTCCGGCAACCTCAGCCGGCCAATCGACATTTTCGATGTGTTCTGGCACAGCTGGCCAATGGTATTGTTGTTGATCAAGCTCCACTGGATGAATTTAACCAAGGGAAGGTAATATTGACCCATTTTCTAATAATCTTCCTTGGCGGCGGCCTTGGTGCAGGAATGCGCCATTTAACCGGACTTGCCGCTTTGCGCCTGCTGGGACCTGCGTTCCCCTGGGGTACACTGATCGTCAATATTTTGGGTTCGCTGCTGATGGGATTGTTTATCGGCTTGATGGCACGCAAGCTACAGGCGACCAACGAAATCAGGCTGTTGGTCGCCACCGGTTTTCTCGGCGGGTTCACCACTTTTTCGGCCTTTTCGCTTGATGTCGCGGTCATGTGGCAACGCGGCGATGTCGCTACTGTTTTTGCCTATGTGGTGGCCAGCGTGGTATTTTCAATTCTTGCTGTCTTCGCCGGCCTGTGGCTGATGCGCGTGGTGGTGTAGTATGAGTGGTGTTAGCCAAAAAGTGGTTGCGGATGACGAAGCCACCATGCGGCTCGACCGCTGGTTCAAGCAGCATTATCCGGGCCTTGCTTTCGGCCGGCTGCAAAAGCTTTTGCGTTCCGGGCAGATCAGGGTCGACGGTGGCCGGGTAAAGGCCAATCACCGGTTGGTTTCTGGCCAAACCGTACGCATCCCTCCTAATCTTGATGCGGGCAGGGCGGCCAAACCGCTGACCACCAACACGATCCGCGACCGGCACGATTATGATGTGTTGAACGATATGATCCTTTATCAGGACAAGAAGGTAATCGCGTTCAACAAACCGGCCGGACTGGCGGTGCAGGGTGGTTCGGGTGTCAATCGAAGCGTTGATTCGATGCTTGAAAGTTTTCGCGATCCAAAGGGCCAGAAACCACGGCTGGTGCACCGGTTGGACCGTGACACATCCGGTGTGTTGATTGTGGCGCGCACGCGAGGTGCAGCCGCAGCGCTGACGGCAAGTTTTCGCCATCGGGATACAGAAAAAACCTACTGGGCGCTGGTTTTTGGCGTGCCGAGAAAAAGCGATAGCCGAATTTCCACCCATCTGATCAAGGAACAAACGCCACAGGGCGACCGTATGCGGGTTGCCAATCATGGCGAAAGGGGCGCCGACCATGCGGTTACGCATTTACGCATCATCGACGCCAGCCCGCGAAGTGTTTCATGGGTGGAGTTCAAGCCGGTAACCGGACGCACGCATCAACTGCGTGTTCATGCCCAGTCGATCGGCCACCCGATTATTGGCGATGCCAAATATTTTGATATTTTGAACTGGGAACCGCCCGGCGGTGTGCAAAAGAAGCTGCATCTGCACGCCCGCAACATCAAGATCCCCCATCCAGATGGCGGCACGATTGACGTAAGCGCCGAACTCCCCCAGCATATGCAACAGAGCTGGAACTTGCTCAGTTTTTCCATCGAGGAAGCCAACGTCGCGGAAGATTGATTGCCTCAACCCGGTCCATGTTTTTTCCAACCCCATCCGGTCATTGTGAACAGGTAATTTTCCCCATCACAAAATCTGACTGAGGAACTCTTTGGTGCGCGGGTCTTTAGCCTCATCAAAGAAAGTCGCAGGCGCACCATGCTCAACAATAATACCTCTATCAGTGAAATATATGTGGTCAGCCACCTCACGGGCAAAGCCCATTTCGTGTGTCACCAAAATGCAGGTCATGCCGTCAGCTGCAAGTTCCTTGATTGTGATCAGAACCTCGTTCACCGTTTCAGGGTCAAGGGCGGCTGTCACTTCGTCAAATAACATGACATCCGGGTTCATGGCGAGCGAGCGGGCAATGGCAACACGTTGTTGCTGACCACCGGACAATTCTCCTGGATAACTATCTTCCTTACCTTCCAATCGTACTTTTGCAATCAGATTGCGGGCACGCTTTTCAACCTCATCCCTGTTTTCTTTCAGCACAAGGATTGGCGCCATCATGATATTTTCAAGTGCTGTTTTGTGGGGAAAAAGATTATATTGCTGAAATACCATGCCAACTTTTTGGCGTAGCGCCAGTTTGTCGAGGTCAGGATCATGCACCTCTTGTCCCTCAACGGTGATTGAACCCGCCTGAATATCGTTAAGTGCGTTGATGCAGCGAATTAGAGTTGATTTCCCGGATCCCGAAGGACCGATGATGCAGATCACCTCGCCCCTCATGATGTCCAATGAAATGCCTTTGAGTACTTCCAGAGCGCCGAATGATTTATGCACGTCTGTAATGGAGACGATAGGTTGGTCTTTGGTCCAGTTTGTTTGTGCCATAACGGTCTCTCTCACAGTTTAACCTGGAATTTGCGTTCCAGCCGGATGGTGAACCGGGCAATCGGATAGCAATAGGCAAAGAAAATCAAAAGGGCGAAACCGTAGAACGGTACAAGCAATTCCGGCAGATTGTTTTCCGCTTCAATCGCCTGACGGCTAAGCGTGATCAATTCCTCAACCCCAAGCAAGGAACAAAGCGGCGTGGCCATGGTCAAGATCGCATACCAATTCATCCATGGCGGAATCATACGCTTGAAACATTGCGGCAGAATGATTTTCCAAAGGGTTTGATGGCGTGTGTAAGCCAACGAATCTGCAGCCTCCCACTGGCCGCTTGGAACAGAATTGATGGCACCGCGCACAACTTCAGCAATATTAGCCATGATGGGCAGCGAAAGGCCAAATACGGCTTTTACCCAGTCCGGTATGGGAATTGTCACCGCTCCAATGGTCACTTCAAACGGAAGTGCCAATAGGACGATAAACAACAGCACCAGCCATGGCGAATTTCGAAATAGCTGGGTGATAATCTTGGCTGGGTATCGGATTGCCGGGTTTGGGGAAATCTGAGCAAGGCCCAGTATCACGCCAGACACGGTTCCAATGGCCATGGTGAATATCGAAATTATCACATTATAAAGAAAACCGCTGCCAACGATAAAGGGCATCCATTTGAACAATGCACCGACCGCATCAGAATAGGTGTACTTTCCAGCGGCGAAAGTCACACCTGGCCACAAAACCACGATGGCTGCGAGCAGTGCGAAACTCCACAAAGGCAACGATGCCAGCCATCGCGAAAATCCAACAGGATCATCGACACGGGTTCTGATCGGATCCAACGGAAAAAGTACGGGCAAGTCGGTTGTCGGGCGAGCATTGATACCCGGAATTTTCGATTTATTTGCCTGTCTCATGCGCCGTATCCTGGAATGCGCATCGATTTTTCCCACCGGTGCATACCGTAAACAAGAATGCCGACCAGAAATACAAAACTAAGGAACAAAAACAGCATGGTTGGGTAAAGTGCGCTTGGATAATCATTCCAGATGCCGACACTTTCATAAAGAAGCTCGGGCACAGCGATACCTATTGCCTGGGTTGTTGTTTTGACCAGATTAACAAGATTGTTGTTGAGCGATGGCAGCGATACACGAAAAGCCAGTGGCAGAACAATTTCCTTGTAGATTTGAAATCTGCTGAAACCAAGTGCACTCGCGGCTTCCTGTGTCGATTCCGGCACGGCCTCGATACCAGCCCTGAAAATTTCCACATTAAATGCGCCGGCAAAAAACGACATTGAGATGATAGCCCAGCCGACATTGGAGATTATCGGTGTTTCGGTCCAGCCATCGGCGCCTAAAATGGTCGGGGTAAACTGGCCCAGGGCAAAATAGAAGAAAAGCAATTGCACGAAAGGCGGCGTGTTGCGAAAAAACTGAATGTATCCCTGTACTGAACGACGCACCCAAAGATTTGAGGCTCCCTGCAGCCAGGCTCCGACAACACCGATGATAACGGAAAAAATAACGCAGACTACCGACAACAGTACCGTGTATTTAAAACCGCTTGCGATGCGTCTCCATTCGTACGGATCGTGGAAAAAGACAAAATTCCAACGTGGATAATCTTCCGCAATCTGGCGGAAAAAATCTGTAAAAATCTCCAGCATTCAGCCTCCCAAACCAGTTGTCACCGGTAAACGGCTGCCCATGGATACGGACACCCGTTTTCGTGATGACAAATTATTTGGCAGCCAGCCAGTCAGAGTATTTAGCGCTCTGGTCAACAAGGTATTGGGTCGGCTTGATACCCCATTTCTTTTCAAGTGCGATCAATTCACCCGACTGGTGCATGTTGAAGATCAAACCCGACATGAAGTTGCCAAACGCACAGTCCTTTTCTGCCAGCGGTACGGCAATACCCCATGGGTTATCGTCTTCAGAAGCCAATGGCATTTCAAACTCATCAAAGTTTCCCGATGAAAGGTCCGAGCCGATCGATGAATCATCATACACCCATGCGACACATTTTTTACCAAGCAGCGCCTGTTTGGCTTCTGCATTGCCGGTAAATGCAATGATATTCACACCATATCTCTTGGTTACGACCTGATTGTAAAATGCGCCCTGTTTACCGCAAACGGGTTTACCGCGCAGCTGTTCCCAATCGGTAAATTTCAAGGCCTTTGGCGCCATGATGTTGGTGCCTGATGTGTAGTGGTTGGGCTGAACGATGCCAACAATTTTACGTCGATCGGCACGATCAGACATGGTGGCGATCATCAAACTGATTTTGCCTTGCTCGAGAAACTGCATACGGTTTGATGACTGCACGGCAACAACCTCAAGCTCCACGCCCATGGCATCAGCAGCTGCCTGCGCGACATCAATCTCCATGCCGACAATTTTGCCGGAACTATCACGAAAGCCCCATGGCTTATAGTCGGCTTTCACACCAACAACCATCTTGCCGCTCGACATGACTTTTTTCCAAACATCGTTGGTGCACTGGGCTGCAAAAGCGCTGGTTGTTGCAAATCCTGCAACAACACTCATTGTGATGCCGGTCTTGATAATGTTTTTGAGCATTGTATCCTCCCTGGATTTTACTTTGTTACGTTTTCTATTGTTGCCAATAGTCACCAATGGCGTGGCTGGTCCTTTCCACGGCATTAATTCTCTTTTGCCCCTCTTTCCCCAGGCGTCGCACAACCATTCCGGCGAGAATCTCCAAAAGAGTGAGAATTGCAACATAGGAAGGGAAGAATTGTGGGCTTTTTGTCGGTGTCAGGAAACCAAATTTTGCATGCTTCAATATCGGTGAAAGCAAATCATCTGTGATTATGGTTGCACTGGCACCGGCCGTGACAGCGAATTGAACGGTTTTGACAGTATCGTTCGCATATGGGGAGACAGCAATTGCCAATACAGCATCATTTTTGCCAATACCTGCAAGCATTGCCGGTGCAGAAGAGGCTCCTTGCCCAACAACTTGCCAATTTGTGGTTGCCATGTGTGCCATATAGGCCAGGTACTCAATCATTGTCCGGCTGCTCATTGATCCAATGAGAAAAACTCTATCGGCCTGGGCAAGGTGATCAGCCGCATCAGCCAGCAGATCTGTATCCAGATCAGTTAAAAGCTCTTGAATTCCAGAAACCGCTGTCAGGGCGTGTTTTGTGGCGAATGATCCGCGTCCTTTTCTCAAACCGTTGTCATTTGAATCATTTAGCAATGCTGCGCGATCTGCCAAACTAAGCTGTGTCTGCCGCATCTCATTGCGACAACTATCGCGAAGCTCCTCATATTGATCAAAGCCAATTGCCCGGGCAAGTCTTGAATAGGTTGGCGGTGATAAACCGCTTTTGTGGGCAACTTGCCTCAACGAGCGCATAGCGACATCTTCTGGATGATCCGACACATAACGCGCCGCCCGCTGCAGCTGTGGACTGAGCTCTGAAAAATGTCGAGCCAGATGTTCTTTCAGAGCGAATGCCTGCATCAAATCGATATGCCGATATTACGTTTGTAATTTTATTGCAAATCCAGTGAAACATATGTAACGGTATTTTGCAATGGATAATTAGCAAGTGAGTGTCTGATCATGAGTTCTTCACTGCCGTCCCATGCTTCAGTCATCGTAATCGGCGGTGGGGTTATGGGTTGTTCAACCCTTTACCACCTTGCAAAAGAGGGGGTTAGCGATGCGATTTTGCTGGAGCGCAACCAGTTAACGTCCGGCACAACCTGGCACTCGGCAGCACAGGTTCGTGCGTTGCGTTCAACCCGCAATTTGACCGATCTCATTCGCTATTCAGTATCACTCTATTCCAGCCTTGAGGAAGAAACAGGTCAGGCAACCGGCTGGATCAGCAAGGGTTCACTGTCAATTGCGACAAATGAAGAAAGAATGTGTCATATTAAACGGCAGGAATCGCTGGCCAATCTCTACGGCGTTCCGGCCCAATCGATTTCGCGCGATGAAGCACTCGAGCGCTGGCCGTTGATGAATGCTGATGATGTTATCGGCGCTGTCTGGTCTCCCGAAGACGGGCGTGTTAGCCCATCGGACCTGTGTGCTGCCTTGGTCAAGGGTGCCAGGTCGCGCGGTACCAAAATATTTGAAGACACCGCAATTACCGGCATCCTGACGGAGGATGGAAAGATTGCTGGCGTGGAAACCGACAAGGGGCTCGTCAAATGCGATGCCATTGCTGTGTGCGCAGGGCTGTGGAGCAAATCAGTTGCAGCCATGGCGGGCGTGCACATTCCGGTTTGG
The DNA here is from genome assembly GCA_965248135.1 of Rhizobiaceae bacterium. Classification (GTDB taxonomy): domain Bacteria; phylum Pseudomonadota; class Alphaproteobacteria; order Rhizobiales; family Rhizobiaceae; genus SZUA-100. The sequence continues at coordinate 485,438 of CBDFIN010000011.1, forward strand.
CCGTGCGAGCATTTTTATCTTCTCACAAAGCCGATTGACGGCATAACCGGCAATATGCCGACATTGTCCGACCACGACGGGCATCTCTACATTCGTGATGACAGTGGCGGGCTTTTGGTAGGATGCTTTGAACCGCTGGGCAAGGCAATTGATCCAGAGCGGCTTGGCGATGATTTTGCTTTTCAGCTTCTGGACGAGGACTGGGATCATTTTGAGCCAATGATGCTAAACGCCCTGCACCGATTGCCTGCGCTGGAAACGGCACAGGTAAAAATGCTACTCAACGGCCCGGAGAGTTTTACACCCGATGGCTCCTTTCTACTGGGTGAATCCGCTGAAACCACAGGATTGTTTCTTGGTTGCGGCATGAACTCGGTCGGTGTTGCCACGGGCGGTGGAGCGGGCATGGCGCTTGCCCATTGTATAATCGACGGCCACACCCCTTCAGACCTGCACGAGGCTGACCCCAAACGCTTTCCTGATTGTTTTAATTCAGTTGAAGCGCTTTGCCAGCGTGTGCCGGAAGTTCTGGGCACCCATTATGAAATCGCCTTTCCCGGTCGTCAGTTGGCAACCAGCCGATATTTGCGAAAAACCCCGCTGCACCAAGAATGGTTGCAAGCCAAGGCTCATTTTGGCCAGTTCTATGGTTGGGAGCGGCCGCTCTATTTTGGCAAAACCAAAGAACCAAATATGACCTTTGACAAGCCGGACTGGTTTGATCAGGTTGGCCGCGAAGTGGCATTGGCACATGAAAAAGCAGCCATTTTCGACCAGTCAACCTTTGGCAAGATTGAGGTAGAGGGAAAGGATGCGGCGCGTTTTCTCAATAGAATTTGCGCCAACAACATGGATCGCAATCCCGGACGGGCGATCTATACCGCAATGCTCAACCAGCAAGGTGGCATCGAAAGCGACCTGACCGCTATTCGCATTGCGGAAGATCATTTCCGGCTGTTCGTCGCTACCACCGCCATTCGCCGCGACATGGCATGGCTTCAACGCCACCTTGAGGAAGAAGACGTAACCATGCGCGACAGCACGGAAGAGTTTGCTGTCATCGGCCTGATGGGCCCTTATTCATCTGCGATCGCCGAAAAAATTGGAGCGGGTGAACTTAACGGGCTGAGATATTTCGAAGCAGCTTCAGCCCACATTGCCGGTGCCCATGTGCGCGCCGTGCGCCTTTCCTATGTGGGCGAAGCAGGGTGGGAAATTACCTGCAAGACTGAAAATGCCGGCAAGGTTTATGATGCAATTTTTGCACAAGGTGCTCGTCCAGCAGGCATTTTCGCGCAAAGCGCCATGCGCATCGAAAAGGGATTTTTGGCCTATGGCCATGATCTTGATACGGATATTTCTCCGCTCCAGGCGGGTTTGGGATTTGCCATCGCCTGGGAAACCGATTTCATCGGCAAGGAAGCTTTGTTGAAGCAACACGAATTGTGCGAAGCCTGCCGCATTGTGACAATTATACTGGACGATGAAAACGCCGTTCCTCTTGGCAACGAGCCTGTCTATTTTGAGGGAGAGATTGTTGGCAAAACAACCTCCGCCGCTTTTGGCTACCGAATAGGCAAACCTGTCGCAATCGCGAATATCAATAGCGCTGCAGCTCGTACGGAAAATGCTGTGGTGGAAAGTGATATTGCTGGTGAGTTATTTCGCGGTCGTGTCACTTTAATCCCTGCTTACGATCCCAAGGGCCACGTAATGCGCAAAGCAATATCAATGCCTGGGTAATATGGCATGATTGCTTTAAAGTGACGGGCCGGTGAAAAGTCCAAATAATGTTGATTCCCGACCGCCAACCCATTGAATAATATAACATCAGACAAATGATTTTCGACTTTTTACCGGCCAGTCTAAAGTGATCATGGCTCATCAGGGTGCTGCAAAGGGATGCAAATGTTGGTGCAGAACCACATTCCTAATCCTGATACTCAACAGACTCTAGTTGGATGTGGTCGCAGGCTTACGCATCAAAACCCTGCAACCGACCCTGGCTCAATTTATGCGAAATGGACTCTTGCTTTGGTCACGATCTGGCGATGGCCGAAAAACCGGCATTTCTTTGATTGACAGCGGCACATTCTTACCTACATTGCCTCAAATTCGATAATTCGCATATGGCAACAATGCGATGTACACAGTGAGGGTGAGATGTCAGGTCTGACAAAAGAACAGGTTCTTGATGCATTGAGGACGGTATTGCTTGGCAGCGGGCAAAACATCGTCGATGCCGGCATCATATCCGAGATATTTATCGACAAGGACAAGGCGATATTCTCCATGAGTGTCGATGCTAACGACGCTCAGACCTTCGAGCCTGTTCGCAAACAGGCGCAAGAGGTGGTCGCCGCGCTGCCCAACGCGGCCGGCGCCATGGTCGCTTTGACGGCCGAGCGGCGGCCGGGATCAGGCCCAGCCACACCACCACAATCAGAGCCGGCGAAAAAATCGCGCAGGGCACAAGCGCCGGCACCGCAGGGGCCAATTGTGCCCGGTATAGCCAATATTATCGCCGTGGCGTCGGGTAAGGGTGGTGTCGGCAAATCAACCACGGCCGTTAATCTGGCGCTGGGATTACAGGGATTGGGCCTGAAGGTCGGTATTTTGGATGCGGATGTCTATGGACCTTCGTTGCAACGGCTGCTGGGGCTTTCCGGCAATCCCGAAACCGATGGCGGTAACAAATTGCTACCGATGCAGGCCTATGGCCTGAGCACCATGTCGATGGGTTTTCTGGTCGACGAAGGTACCGCAATGATCTGGCGCGGTCCGATGGTGCAACAGGCGCTGATGCAGATGATCCGCGAAGTCTCGTGGGGTGAGCTTGATGTTTTGGTGGTCGATATGCCGCCTGGTACGGGCGATGCGCAATTGACCATGGCACAACAGGTGCCGCTGGCCGGTGCAGTAATTGTTTCAACGCCGCAGGATCTCGCCTTGATCGACGCCCGCAAGGGCCTTGCCATGTTCAAACAGGTCAGCGTGCCGATCCTGGGTATTATCGAGAACATGAGCTATTTTGTCTGCCCATCCTGTGGCGCGAGGTCGGACATATTTGGTCATGGCGGGGCCCAGAACGAAGCAGATAAAATCGGTGTTCCTTTTTTAGGGGCAGTGCCGCTGCATATGGATATCCGCACCACCAGTGACGATGGCAGACCGGTTGTTGCCAGCGAGCCGGATGGGCCGCACGCGGCAATCTATCGTGACATTGCTGAAAAAACCTGGAACGCGCTTTCGCAATCGAACCAAAGTGCCACGGCAAAAGGGCCAAAGATCACCATCGAATGACCGATGCTCTTATACCAAGTGCAACAAAGATCAACCTAATGCCATCGTCATCCGCCGACTTGATCGGCGGACCTTGAGCAGAACAATTAGGACTTGTGGCCTGGGGTTGGCCGGTCAAGCCAGCCAATGACGCTCGGTTTTTTGGTGTGTCGAGATCAACTGCGTCTGGTATTAGCCGATCATTTCAGGCGCATCCATTTACAACAAAAGACCGGCTCCTGCTATAGCGGGAGCCGGTCAATTAGCTTTGTTCGATTTCAGTGGGCTGGTTATCAGCGAGAGACCACAATGCGGGTACCAATCTTCGCCCGATTATAGAGATCGGTGATGTCTTCATTGGCCAGCCTGATGCAGCCGGATGACATCGACTGGCCGATGGTCCAGGGTTGATTGGTGCCGTGTATGCGATAAATCGTTGAACCGATATAGAGCGCGCGCGCACCAAGCGGGTTGTTAGGTCCGCCTGGCATATAGGCAGGTAATTTTCTTCCCTTACGCGCTTCACGCCGGATCATCACTTTTGGTGGCGTCCAACCTGGCCATTCGGCTTTGCGCGACAATTTGTGTCTGCCTGTCCAGGTAAATCCGTCGCGGCCAACACCTATGCCATAGCGAATGGCTCGATTGTTGCCGAGGACATAATAAAGCCGGTGCTCAGAAGTTTTGACAACGATCGTGCCAGGTGCATGTTTTTCAGAAAACCGCACCTTTCTTCGTGGAATGGGAGATTTATCGGAATATCGGGGCCGGCTGCGGCCTTTCCAGATTCTCCACACACCATCGCTGTAGTCATAATAGCGTTCCCCATAGACCTTGCGTTTTGCCTGCGCATCCTGCGGCGCAATAATTACCGCGGTTAGTAGAACAAGAGCGAATGGAACAAAGAAATTTCTTGACAGCATTGGTCTCCCCAGCCTGTTAACAGCATAAACGAATCGGTTGCCTCAAATCCGTATTCTGGCACATGATAATTTAACAATTCAAGCACCCGTTTGAACACGATTGTGTCAATAAACCAATACAAAGTGGCAAGTCATTCGATCTTTTCGCATCAACTCAGATTAAGCGACTGGAAAAAATCATTCCCCTTGTCGTCAATCACCGTGAAGGCGGGAAAGTTTTCAACCTCGATCTTCCAGATTGCCTCCATCCCGAGCTCGGGATATTCCAGCACTTCGACCTTCTTTATGCAGTCCTGGGCCAGCCGAGCGGCAGGCCCTCCAATCGAGCCCAGATAAAATCCTCCATGCCGCTTGCAGGCATCACGCACCTGCCGTGAGCGGTTACCCTTCGCCAACATGACCATTGAGCCGCCGAACGACTGAAACTGATCGACATAAGCATCCATCCGGCCTGCGGTTGTCGGACCAAACGAACCTGAGGCATAGCCTTTCGGGGTTTTTGCCGGTCCCGCGTAATAGACCGGGTGGTTTTTTAAATAAGCTGGCATTTCGTCTCCGGCCTCAAGCCTTGCACGTATTTTGGCATGCGCCAGATCGCGTGCAACGATGAGTGGACCTGAAAGCGAAAGTCTGGTTTTTATCGGGTGTTTGGTCAGTTCTTTCAAAATCTCCGGCATTGGCTTATTGAGATCAATTTCAACCACACCATCCGACAGTCCCTGTTCATCGATATCAGGCATATATTTTGAAGGATCGGTCTCTAGTTGCTCAAGGAATATACCTTCACTGGTTATTTTGCCGAGCGCCTGCCGGTCGGCGGAACAGGAAACGCCTATTCCGATCGGCAGCGAGGCACCATGGCGCGGCAGTCGAATGACCCTGACATCGTGGCAAAAATATTTGCCGCCAAACTGCGCACCAATTCCCATCGAGCGGGTCATGGCGTGGATTTCTTCTTCGATTGCCGTATCGCGGAATGCGTGGCCCGAATTAGACCCCGCATGCGGCAAGCCATCAAGATAGTGGGCCGAAGCAAGTTTCACCGTTTTCAGGTTCTGTTCAGCCGATGTGCCGCCAATCACCACCGCAAGGTGATAGGGAGGGCAGGCGGCCGTTCCAAGAGTGAGAATTTTCTCGTGCAGGAAGTCCAGCATTCTGTCGTGGCTTAAAAGGGAGGGGGTGCCCTGGTACAAAAAGGTCTTGTTCGCTGATCCGCCACCCTTTGCCATGAACAAAAATTCGTAAGTGTCTTCGCCCTCGGCGTAAAGGTCGATCTGGGCTGGAAGGTTGTTTTTCGTATTGACCTCCTCGAACATGGTAAGCGGTGCCAGTTGCGAATAACGAAGGTTCTTTCGCTGATAGGAATCGAGCACGCCCCTGGACAACGCGGCCTGATCACTGCCGTCTGTCCAGACAAGCCGGCCTTTCTTGCCGACGATAATTGCGGTGCCGGTATCCTGGCACATCGGCAATACGCCGGCAGCAGCAATGTTGGCGTTCTTCATCAGATCGAAGGCAACAAACCTGTCATTTTCGGTGGCCTCTGGGTCGTTGAGGATCGCGGCGAGCTGTTTTAGATGGCTGGGGCGGAGCAGATGATTAATCTCTGAAAATGCCGTCTCTGATAGCAGTCTAAGGCCCTCGGCATCAATCTTGAGTATTTTTTGCCCGTCAAATTCGCCCAAACTTATGAAATCGCTGGACAGTATCCGGTAGTGGGTCGTGTCAGATGACAGCGGATACATCTTGAACACCGAATTTGGCATGCAGAGCTCCTTGTTGTTCAGGGTAATGCCAAGGGAAGTCAGTATTGGTTCCTGTGAGCCAATATTGATGTCCCTTGGTATCAGACCATTGAGCTACAGTCGACCCATGCGCCACCGGTCTTGTGTGAGCGAATTGCTGTTGTGATTCATATGTATCGGCATCAATTCGATCGTCCATTGATGTATTGTCGTTGCAAGCGCGCAACTAAAATCTCGGAAACGAAACCGTCAACCAACACAATGGCTCGTATCCTGCCATGCATGCCGGTCAACTCAAAACAACAAGGCCAAAATGACCAGTGTCGCTTATCCATAACTGGGGTTGCCTTAGAGTAGCGATTTCAGCTTAGCACCGGCACGCACATATCGGGTCGGGTTCTGCGCTTTGCCATTGTAACGCACTTCATAGTGTAAATGAGGGCCGGTGGAGCGACCGGTACTGCCAATCTTGCCGACTATCTTGCCCGCGCCAACAGTTTGGCCGACTTTGACGCTGATCCGGCTTAGATGGGCATAGCGGGTGGCAAGACCGTTGCCATGATGGATTTCGACCATCCTGCCATAGCCACCACTATAACCCGCCTTGACGACCTTGCCACCGCCGGTTGCTAGCACCGGTTTACCGTAGCCCGATTTGAAATCGATGCCGTTATGCATGGCCGGACGGTGGCGGATCGGGTCGATGCGGCGTCCGTAGCCGCTTGAAATGCTTTTGCCGGGAACCGGGCTTCCAAGGGGAAAGCGGGCGACTTTGGACCTTGCCAATTTTAAATCTGCCAGAGAGCGGTCGAGCGCGGTAATGTACTGTTTGAATTGCTTGGAACCATCATATTCAACAAACGGTCCACCGAGGTTTGCTGGTTTGTTCAGCGCAACTTTAACACCGAGTTTTTTCAAAATGCCGGTGATTTTATTCGTTTTTACCACAGCCTCTGACCGCAATTTAATCAAAGTCGATAGCTGCTGTTCCTCAACATCATTCAACGCTGTCTCAACACTGGCGAATACGCCATCTGGATCGCGGGCATAGGCAATAGACACGGTCGAGCCGCTTTTATCCGGTTTTGAATCCTTCAAATCGATAATAGAACCGGCAAACGGAGAATTCGTTCCTGCCAGAGACCCCAGTCGCAGCTTTTCCTCCCGCTGGACTGAGCCGGTGGTTATGGTTTCATCTTGCAAGGCTCGCCGATTGATCGGCTTTGATTTTGGCACCGTTGCCTTTGCTGGCACAAGTCCGACATTTGCCGCATTGCGTATGGCGCTGGAGAGCATTCCTGAACGCGAACCCAGTTTCAACTGCCGCTTGACCAGTTCGTTAACCCGCGTTTCCATGGCCTGTTGTTCGATCAGTTGCTGACTGGTGATCAGGTCCAATCGCGAGCGAAGAGCAGCAATCCGGTCTTCATACTGATGCTGAATGCGCGATTGTCTTGCCAGCGTGGCACCAATCAGATCATCGCGTATGATCAAATAACCGGTCGCCCCCAAATATCCGAACAAAAACAAACCGACAATACTGGACACGATCGCGAACTGCATCGGATGGATGCTGAAACGGCGGGTATTCTTGCCGTTTGAAATTGTGACCGTATGAGGTACTTTTCGGCGACCAAATGGCATACTGCTACTTTTTACACTGCTGTTATTCATACCAATATCAGACTCACTCGTTTAACAATGCCGGGTCAAATCCGGACATCGCCAAGTGTCGTCTTTTATGGTTAACAAATATTTGCACACGAGAAATATCGAAAAAATCAGCCGGTTGGCAGTAGGAGGTGTCCAAATTTTTCGAACGGCTTTTCAGTTGATAGAAAATATTTTTGATAATATCATGAATTGACTAAGTTTTGTAGTCAAACTAAGAAATGTATCAGAGTTTTAACGTAATTATGTTACAATAATTACACAGAAATATATTTACAAAATAATCAATTGAACTTAATTGATGGTAAATTTAATATATGCATTGAGCTAAACCACGAGAATTACTTTGAATTTGCCATAGAATTCTATAAAAGCCTTGATCTCCGTGTTCCTTAATTCTTGAAGTCCAGGCAAACAAAATTTTGTCGAAATTATGCGTTAGCAAGGCAAAATCACGGGTGGTTCTAGCGGAGTATCCACCGCTTGTGAAACGCCACAATGCGGTTACCACCGACTGGATAGTTAAGACAGGAGGGAAGTCGATCAAGCGCCCACAAAGTGCGGCGATTGCAATTTCTACCATGCGGGGAAATTGACGCTTGTGATTTACCGAGCCCGTTTCGTACAAATTCGATCTGGCTCAGATAAATCTCGAAAACCGCACCAAATCTGTGTTTAGCGCGCGATATCTCCTGAAAGCCAATAAAACTCTTTCATATATTGATCAAAAGTTCGCTACTCGTCAGAATCTGATATCATTTGTGTCCTATGCTGCGACTTCAATCATGGCTAAGCGCAGAAATCATTCCACGGTCGGAAAGCCTCATGGCAAGAAACAGCGATCATAAACCACTGGCCCGCTATCCTTCGGCGATGGCACAGGACACCGCTCCGCTGAGGATGCCACGGCGATTTGGGTTTTTGCGCTGGCTGGTGCGGAGCTTGATTCTGCTTATTATGGTGGCCGGCATCGGCATTACTGGGCTCTATTTCTATCTCTCCAGCGGACCGGTGTCGAACGAACAGTTGCGGCAACAAATTGTCACCACCTTGACAAGTCTGTTGGGACCGAGCTTTGAAGTGGCAATTTCTGAGGCACATGTGTCAATCGGCAATGGTGGTGTGCTGTCTGTCGGTGCAGATAGGGTGAATATCTCCCGAAAATCGACTGGCGTCAGGCTCGGCAATGCCGGTCGGGTTCAGATCGGTTTGAAAATACTGCCGTTACTAAAGGGCAGCTATCAGGTGCAGTCGATACATCTGCATGACGCTTCGGTGGATGTTACGCCGCTGCTGGTTGAAGATGATAGGCAAACGAGTGCCTGGCCGGATGCTCTACACATCGAAAAAATGATGAAACTGCCGGCCGAGCAATTGCAACGGATATCTGGTGAGTTGGCCCGGGCCGGTCTGGAAAAAGTGATCTGGAAAAATCTGCGTATTCACGGATTTGACCTCTATTCAGACCGGCAGAAAGATCTGGTGGTTACAAAAGTCTCTGTTGGCCGCGAAGAAAATTCCGGAAATCTTGTCATCGAAGCAAGTGCTTCCATCGACGGGCGGACAGTGCATCTAAAGGGCGACTGGCTGGCCGACAATGACGGCTATGCTTTGCGACTGAAAGTCGATGGGCTCGATGCCGGCGACCTGTTGCCAAGTGCTACAAACAGGAGCGAGGGTCTGATCGGACTCAGCGCTCCGGTAAAGATAGATTATTTTCATTCCTATGATCTGCAATTAGAGCCGCGTCAGTCGACAGCGCGTATAGACTTGGGCAAGGGATTGCTGCGCTTTGACCGCGCGCACATGGCATCGCTTTCAAACGGGCAACTCAACTTGCGCCTAATTCCGGAAAAGAACCAGATCGAACTGGAAAAATCACCGGTTCGATTTGGTGAAACTGAAGCGGAACTAACCGGAGGCATTCGCTTTCCGCTTCCTAAGGCGAACAAGATTGCCGCACTTGCTTCTTCGGGTTCTAAACTCAAGGACAATAATGCCGCGGTACTTCAATCGCCAATATTCGAGCTGATCGCCAACAAGATTGTTGCCAAACCGTCCGATTCCAGCGAACAGCCGGTTGCTGCAAGCCTTAAATTTGCAGGCGAAATCAATGCCGAAGAAAAGTTAATTGAATTGCACGAAATTAGATTGTGGAGCGCTGGCGGAGACCTCCAGGGCGCTGGCAGCATGGGTTTCGGTGGAGAAACCCCGTCGCTGGCGCTGGCATTGCGCATTCCTACTATCAGTGTCACCGCCCTCAAGCAGCTTTGGCCGATATTCATTGCAGCGGAAGCACGACGGTGGGTGCTTGACAATATGAGCGGGGGCAAAATCACCAATGCCCGTATCGATGCAGCCGTCCCTCCCGGGATTTTTCAAAGGGCAAATGAGGGCAAGAAATTCGCTCCTGAACATCTTCATATACAACTTGATGTCGCCGAGACATCTATCAAGTTGCCGGACGAATTGCCAACAATTTCACGGGCTCGCGGCAAAGTGGTTGTCCAGGGTATGGAGACGGACATAGTGCTAGAAAGCGGAAGAATTGATTTGGCAAACGGACGATCCGTCGAAGTTTCAAATGGTGAAATGAAAATTGGTGATTTCGAGGCAATCCCCACCCTGTCGAGGGTGACAGTTGACCTTAAAGGAAATGCCTCGGATGTTCTGTGGATAGGCGGCCAAAAACCGCTGCGTGTTGTCGAAGTGGTGAAGATCAACCCTGAAGATATTTCAGGCAAAGCACAGGTGCGCGTCAATGCCGGCTTTCCTCTTCAGGCAGCTTATCTGCAAAACCACGTGGATTGGTCAGCCGAGATTAAACTTCGCGGGGCGAGTTTGAAGAGGCCGCTTGAAGGCCGGCGGGTTTCCAACGCAGATGTGACGATCAAAGCGCAACCGGGAATCTTGAATGTCGCCGGTGAGGTCAATTTGGATGGCATTCCGTCAAAAATTTCCCTTCACGAACCGTTTGGCAGCAATTCAAAAGGCCGGGCAGTTCACGACGTTAAACTTGTGTTGAATGCTGCGGCAAGAAAGAAATTGGGTGTTGATCTTGACGGGATATTGGATGGTGTGGTGACCGCAAGCGTTAAAAATACCGAGGACGCAACCACTAAAAAAGTTGTGGTTAATTTGCGCCATGCCACCTTGCGATTACCCTGGGTTAGCTGGAGTAAGGGCAAGGGCATCTCGGCAACTGCGGAATTCAAGATTAATGATCGGGGAGACCAGACCATTGTTCGGGATTTTCAGCTGCGCGGCGCAGGATTCCGAATTGATGGAGACCTGGTTTTAGATAAGGCCGGTCTGCGCCGTGCAAAATTCACTAATATTATCCTGAATAAAGGAGATAATCTTAGTGTCAAAGTGCAACGGGCGAAAGGCGGATATCAAATCAATGCCAATGGCAAAGCCTATGACGCGCGCGGTATTATCAATCAGGTTCTCAATCAGGGTACACCGAACTCGAAAGTTACGCGCAGTGCGCCGATTTATCTGGACGCCAAAATCGATAAGGTTACCGGTTTTGGCGGTGAAATCATTTCTGCGGTCACATTGCGGCTTAACCAGAAAAATGGACGACTTGGCAGTGCCCGGCTGAAAGGTTTAGCTCGCCGCACTTCCAAGACCGCCTTTACTATCAAATCCGAAAAAGGTTCAACAGTGACGACGTTAACCAGTGGCGATGCGGGCGCTGCATTGCGGTTTCTCGATATCTATCCACGCATGTTAGGCGGGGCACTTTCTGCCAAACTCAGACAGAAGGGTCGCGGACCGCATGTGGGTAAGGTTGCAGTGAGGAAATTCCATCTTCGTGGCGAACCCCGGTTGAAACGCCTGTTGTCGAAAAATGCCAGCAAGGGCGAAGGCAGAGGCAGCGTGAAATCACCCGGCGGAAAGATGCCAAAGACGAATCCGGATGACCTGAAAGTCAGTATCGCTTCGGGGGAGATAGTCAAGGACGACAAGTCACTGACAATCCGCAACGGTGTGCTGGTTGCGGGAGATGTGGGATCAAGCTTTTCCGGCAATATCTATGACGCGGCAGGAAACATGAATTTGAAGGGCACTTATTTGCCCGGTTACGGTCTCAATAGGATAGCCTCTAAAATTCCGATTGTGAATCTGGCCTTTGGCAATGGTACCAAGAGAGGTTTTATGGGCATTACCTACCGGCTGCGGGGCAAGTCCAAAAATCCCAAAATCTCGGTCAATCCCATTTCGGTGATAGCGCCCGGGATCTTCCGCAAGGTTTTCGAGTTCAAGTGAGTGCATCGCGGTTATCGGCGCTATTGCGGGGCTACCAGAACATGGCGCTTTTTGCCGACGCTGAGCTTGATAACGCCATCACTGGATAGCGAACCACCGGTGATCACGCTACGCTCGTTAGATACCTGCACGTCATTTATGCGCACCGCACCGCCCTTGATGTGCCTTCGCGCCTCGCCATTTGATGCGGCAAGTCCGGCCTGAACCAACAACGAAAGTATACCGATGCCTCTGTCCAATTCGGACAAGGGGAGTGAAATAGTTGGCAGATCGGCCGACAAAGTTCCTTCCTCAAAGGTTTTTCGCGCGGTCTCTGCCGCCTGTTCAGCTTCGACCCGGTTGTGCACCAGGGCGGTGGTTTCGGTAGCCAGAATTTTCTTCGCCTCGTTCAGTTCCACGCCTTCCAGTTTTTCAAGACGAGCGATCTCGTCCATCGCCAGCGTGGTGAACAATCTCAAAAAACGACCGACATCGGCATCTTCGGTATTGCGCCAATATTGCCAGAAATCATAGGCTGAGAGCATATCCGGGTTGAGCCAGACCGCACCTGTGGCCGATTTTCCCATTTTGGCCCCGGACGAGGTGGCAAGAAGCGGCGTTGTCAATGCAAATAATTCCGCCGTACCGCAGCGTCGACCAAGATCTACGCCTGAGATAATATTGCCCCATTGATCCGAACCTCCCATCTGCATGCGGCAATCATAGCGGCGGTATAATTCGACAAAATCATAGGCCTGCAAAATCATGTAATTGAATTCGAGAAAGGAAAGATGCTGCTCGCGCTCAAGTCGCAGCTTAACCGAATCCCGCGCCAGCATCGCATTGACGGAAAAATTCTTGCCATAGTCGCGCAAGAATTCGATGTAGTTGATTTTCAAGAGCCAGTCGGCATTGTCTGGCATTATTGCATCGCGTTCCCCGTCGCCGAATGTCAGAAAATGATCGAAAATTTTCTTGATGCTTTTCTTGTTGGTCTGGATATCGTCGACGGTGAGCATTTTACGGCTTTCATCCTTGCCGGAAGGATCGCCGACCATCGTTGTGCCGCTGCCCATCAACGCTACCGGGCGATGGCCGGTTTTTTGCAGCCAATGCAGCATCATAATCTGCACCAGCGAACCCGCATGCAAGCTCGGCGCGGTTGCATCAAAACCGATATAGGCCGATACGATTTCCTTTTGGAAAAGTGCGTCAAGGCCCGCATCATCAGAGGTTTGATGAATAAATCCGCGTTCGCTCAGGATGCGAAGAAAATCTGATTTATAATTCACAAGTTGGGTTCCGATAAGTGGCATATTGTTGATTACGGCGACGCAGGATGCTCTAACAGCATCAACAAAGAAATTCACCTGTTTTATCGCCAACCGGCTGCAAGAGGAAATCTAATTGACGCTTGTAAGGGCAATTGGTCTGATGAGTGGTACGTCAATGGATGGCATTGACGTGGCGATGATTGAAACCGACGGGCTGTTTGAGGTTCGGCGCGGACCGGGAGCCGAATTCACTTACGATATTGAAACCCGCAAACAAATTGAGCAGGGACTGGTGGACGCACACCAGATTGAAGAAGACCGGACCGCACGACCAGGCAACCTTGAAAGGCTGGAAAAACGCTTGAGCGAATTGCATGCCGGTGCTGTCAACACATTCCTTTCTGACAACTCTATCGATCCGCAAGATGTCGACCTTATTGGTTTTCACGGGCAAACGGTGCTGCACCGACCACAAGACGGACTGACTGTTCAGTTGGGTGACGGGAAGTTGCTGGCAGAGCAGACCGGCATTGAGGTGGTTTGCGACATGCGTGCAAGCGATATGGCGGCGGGTGGCGAGGGCGCACCACTGGTGCCAGTCTATCATCAGGCGTTAGCTGGTAATTTGCCAGATTTTGTTGACCAAAAAAAGCCGATTGCTTTCGTCAATATCGGCGGCATCTCAAACATCACGTTCATTCCGGGCAATGGTGATCTGATCGCCTTCGACACCGGGCCGGGCAACGCGCTGCTGGATCAATGGATGCAGAAAGTTGGCGGCATTCCATTCGATCAGGGAGGTAATATCGCAGCCGAGGGGGGCGTTGTTGCAGCTCTGTTACAACATTATCTCGCATCACCCTATTTTCAGGCCAAGCCGCCGAAATCGTTGGATCGAAATGATTTTTTACCTCCTTCGGCGAATGAGGCTGAATTGTCGGATGGCGCAAGAACACTTGCGCGCCTGACCGCTGGTTCGATCATCAAAGCGGCGGAGCATTTATCAGAATTTCCGGAACTCTGGATCATCTGTGGTGGCGGGCGAAAAAACCGGATGATCATGGCGGATTTGAAAGAACTTGCCGGCAACAGAAATGCCAGAATAATCTCGGCCGAAGAGGCCGGATTTGATGGCGATGCCATGGAAGCCGAGGCATTTGCTTATCTTGCGGTGCGCTCGGTAAAACAACTGCCGCTGACATTTCCTGCCACAACGGGCTGTAGGACACCGGTGACCGGGGGTGTGCTGTATCGTGCCATATCAAAACTGGCGCGCTAAATGCGCCGTCCAGGCATTCGGGTTTGCAATGTCACATTGCAGCTTAAAATCACAATTTTGACAAAACAGCGCTTGATTGTGATTCTAGATCGTTGAATAAGTGAAATTCGTTCACGCGCAGAACAGGGACAAATGTTTATGAAGAATTTTTTCCTGCAGATTTTCACCTGGTGGAATGGACAAACCCTTGGCACGCGCTTTTATACCTGGCGCAAGGGCGAAAGGGTGGGCGAAGATGAATTTGGCAATGTCTATTATCGAGGCAAGGACGGTCGACGTTGGGTCATTTACAATGGATTGGCCGATGCGACAGCGATTGGCCCGGGTTGGCACGGCTGGATGCACTATCGCACCGACACGCCGCCCGGCGAAGATGGCTATCAGCCATGGGAATGGGAACGACCGCATCAGGCCAACATGACCGGCACCTCTCGCGCTTACCACCCCAAGGGCGCTATGGCTTCCGGCGAAAAACGTCAGCGTGTAACGGGGGATTATGAGGCATGGGCACCGTAACACCACTGTCCGGGCGCAAAGATTCGTCCAAACAGGAGTGGAATTCTGATCAGTATGGCAAAAATGCCCGTTTTGTTAGCACCCTGGGCGAAGGTGTCGTTGAGTTATTGAAGCCGCAATCGGGTGAACGCATTCTCGATCTTGGCTGTGGCGACGGCGTGTTGACCAAACTAATCCGCGACCGGGGCGCTGATGTGGTCGGTGTTGATGGCAGCGATAATTTTGTCGAAACAGCAAGGTCGATTGGCTTAAATGCCCGTCAAATGGATGGTCACCATCTAACCTTCGAAAATGAATTCGACGCTGTATTTTCCAACGCAGCCCTACACTGGATGCTGGAACCGGAAAAGGTGATTGCCGGCGTCGTGCGAGCGCTGAAACCGGGTGGCCGGTTTGTTGGCGAGTTTGGCGGCTTTGGCAATGTGGCGGCGATATCGACGGCAATGAATGCCGTTGGCGCGGCGATGGGCGGTGATCTTTCGCTGGCCGGGCCCTGGTTTTTTCCAACCAACGAACACTATGCCAAGCTGCTCAACCGGGCCGGCATGGAGGTTAGCTATATCAATGCCTTCTATCGCCCGACACCGTTGCCGGCAATCAGGGGGTGGCTTGAGACCATGCGGGCACCGTTTTTTGAGCAGTTTGGTTCGGACATCGAACTCGCCTACGAGCGGGTGATAGTAGCGCTGAAACCCTCGCTTTGCGACGATACCGGCACTTGGTACGCCGACTATGTCAGGCTGCGCTTTGCCGCCGAATTGCCGGGCTGATGCGGGCCACCGAAGGCCGGTTTTTAGCGCTTTGTGGACGTTGTTACGTTCCACTTGTGGTCGGCCAGATCACGGCGTGAACCGTGCCTCGCCAGCAAACGCGAAAAAATGGGTCAAATGTTTCTGATTAGGCGCGACACGCCCTAGACACCCGGTGGACGCCTTGGTAACGACAGCTGATGAATTTCTGCCACGAATCGGACAGGCAATCGGGCATGATCGCGAAAATTGCATCTTTGGCACCATTGCTGCGGCATTTGATGTTGGCTTTGATGGTGCTTGCCGGCGGGGCATTTTTCACCCTGTCCGGCGTTGAAGCCAAGAAAATCCGCAACCGCGTGGCGGTGTTTTCGGGCATCGATAAAATCACCGGACGCATTATCACCTTTGACGTCTATGTCGATGAAACGGTTCAGTTTGGCGCTTTGCAGGTAACGCCAAGGATATGTTATTCCCGCCCGTCGAGCGAAGCGCCGAAAACGACCTCCTTTATCGAAGTCGACGAAATTACGCTCGAACGCAAAATCCGCCGCATTTTTACCGGCTGGATGTTTGCCGACAGCCCCGGGCTGAATGCGGTTGAACACCCGATCTATGATGTCTGGCTGGTCGATTGCAAGATGAAATCGGATGTTTCGGTGCCGTCATCCGGCTGAATGCGATCCGTATTCAAGATGCACGGGTAACGTCCATCTAACATTGCCAATTTTCCCTTCAAGCAAAAAGGCCATGCGGCAAAACCTCATGGCCAATTTACCGTCAGCTCACAGAAAACCCTATTTGCGCGGTGGCAAAGGCATCCAATCTGGAACCGCGACATCTGCATGGGCAAATTGTGGCATTTTGACCGACAGATCCTGCATGTTTTTTATGTCGCTGTCATTCAGCGTCTTTTGGGTGATCAAGGTTGGCGGGATGATCACATTGTGGCCTGGGTCCTGACCCGCCAGCAACATGGCAAGCGCCCGCAGCGAGACTTCCCCAACAACCGCCGGATTGGTGGCAGCCGTCGCCGCCCAGGCGCTGTCAGCTTCGCGCATGGCCGAGATATCGGCGGTTGAAACGTCGGCAGAATAGATCTTGATCTGCTTGTTCATGCCGGCTTCATCGACGGCAATTTTCACACCTTTAGCGAACTCATCATAAGGTGCAAACATCACGGTGATGTCCTTGTTAGCCTGCAGAACCGAACGGGCCTGGTTGGCGACCGAATTGGCGATCGGGTTGTCAAGCGTGCCGAACATGGCTTTTTCATTGATGCCTGCATATTTGTCCTTGAAGATTTTCCAGGTCTCATCGCGGCGGTCGAGCGGTGCAATTCCGGCCACATAAACATAACCGGCGTTAAATGCTTCGCCATTGTCTTTGACCGCCTGTTCCAGCGCCAAACGGGCAAGGTCGCGGTCGGATTGTTCAATCTGTGGCACTTCGGGGTTTTTGACATTGACATCAAAAGCCACCACCTTGATGCCGGCATCAAGCGCCCGTTGGACCGCGGCCTGCATCGATTCAGTCAAACCATGCTGAACGACAATACCATTGACCCCAAGCGCAATGGCCTGATCGACCATATCGGCCTGAAGGGCCGCATCCTGGCGTGAATCAAAGACCCGAAGATCAACCCCCAGCGCCTTGGCCTGGGCCTGCACACCTGAAAGGTAAGCCTGGAAAAAGTCCCCGGTGGAAAGATACCGAACGAGCGCGATTTTCACTTTGCCCGGATCATCAAACGGGGCCGGCATTTCGGCCGCCATCGATGGTGCAGTAAAGCCCGCTGACAGTGCAGCAAAGCCCCCGGCCAGTGACACAAATAAACGACGAGATAGTTTCATTGTTTTGTCCTCCTTTTTTGTTGGATCAATGAATTAGTTGTTAGGTGTGACCACCTCCGCGCCTGTGAGACAGGGCAAAAGTGAAGACAAGAGCAACCACCAAAACGGCGCCCTTAACGAAGTCCTGGGTATAGTAAGGCGCGTTCATCATGGTCAGTCCCTGCAACAGGATGCCGACAAACAACGCTCCGATGACGGTGCCAAATGCGTTGGGCTTGGCAGCGCCCAAAACCGCAAATCCGATCAGTGCAGCGGCAACTGAATCGAGCAACAGATTATTTCCCGAAGCCAGGTCGCCGCGCCCCAGCCTTGCCGCCAGCAAAATACCGCCGATTGAGGCGGTAACGCCTGAAATTACATAGGCCAGGATCTTGTATTTGTTGACACTAGTGCCGGCAAGGGCTGCTGCGCGTTCGTTTGAACCGATTGCATACATCAACCGGCCATGCCGGGTAAGTTCGAGAAATCCCCAAATCAAAACGGCGATAATCAGCAGAAAAACTACCGACACGGGAATTAGTCTATCGATAAAAAAATCAAACCGGTGACGACCGAGAGCCAGGAATAGCGCAGAAAACGTGCCGTTCGCTGTTTCGCCGACGGGCAGGGTCATCCCGGTGGCAATCGAGCGCCCCTCGGTGGGAATGCGCTGCAGGCCGATCAACAAGAACATCATACCAAGCGTTGCCAACAGATCGGGCACCCGCATTTTGACAATCAGCAGGCCATTGATGAAGCCGACAAAAGCGCCCATCATCAGGCACGCCATCACCGCCATGAAGGCATTCATTTCCCAGACCACCATAACATAGGCCGACAACATCAACGCCGTGGTCGCCACCGAACCTATCGACAGATCAAACCCGTCAACGACCAATGTTGCGGTAACGCCAAGGGCCAATATGCCGGTAATGGCGACGGATTGAAAAATGAACACAGCCGAATGTGGCCCGGCAAAGCCTTCAGCGGCGATGGAAAAAAATACCACCAGGCCAACCAGCAACGCCAGAAAACCATAGCGGATGGCAACATCCGTTAAGGTTGACTTTGCTCTGACTGCCGTTTGTCCGCTCGCAGTCTGGTCTTTTGTTTCCAACTTCTGTTCTCTTTTTACTGCGCCAGCGCGGCGCTATTGTTTTTTTGTCCGGCCACCTGCGCCAGAATTTTGTTGAGATCGACATTGTGATTTTTGTGTTCACCAACAATTGTATGATCAGCCATAATCACAATCCGGTCGGCAATTTCCAGCGCCTCATCCATTTCCGCAACAAATACCACCGTTGCCCGCTCACCCGCCGTGCGGCGGATTTTTGCACCGATATCACGCCGCGCTTTGATGTCGACCCCTTGAAACGGTTCGTCAAGCACCAGCAACTTCGAGGTTTCTGCAAGCCAGCGCCCAATCATTACTTTTTGCTGGTTGCCGCCCGAAAGCGTATCGATGTCATCCGATTGCGATTGACAGATAATCGACATCTCGTCGATCATCCTTGCGGTGGTTCTGCGCTCACTGCCGCGCCTGAGAAAAGAAAGCGCCGAATGGCGGCTTAGAAACGGAATGGTGAGGTTTTTAGAAATGTTAAAGCCCTGTACCACCGAATTGCTGGCCCGGTCCTTGGGGCAAAGAAACACCCCGTTTTCAATCGCCTGTCTGGCCGAATTGGGCGCATAAGATTTCCCATGTAATTCAATCGAGCCCGCTTGCGGCTTTGTCAGGCCAAACAATACCGAGGCCAGTTCACTCTTTCCACTGCCTACCAAGCCGGTAACGGCGACTACTTCGTTAGTTTTAAGCGTGAAGTCAAAAGGTGTTTGTGTTTGCGAAAGATAGATGTCCTTTAACTCAAGTACCGTTGCACCAGTTTGGCCAATGTCGATATCGACATCACTCATCCGGTGGCCGAGCATGGCTTGCACAGCACCTTCATAGTCCAGTTCGTCGCCTTCAAAGACACCCGAAATTTCCCCGTCACGCATTGAAATAATCCGGTCGGCGGTACGTCGGATATCAGACATGCGATGGGAGATATACAAGATCGCCACACCATTTTCTCGCAATCGGTCGATCAGGCCAAACAGGCGCGAAGCTTCGTTCGATGAAAGGGAGGATGTCGGCTCATCAAGGATCAGCAGCTTTGGCTGATGCGCCATGGCCCGGGCGATGGCCACCAATTGACGGTCGGCCAGATCAAGTTCGTTTACCGAAAGTGATACATCGACATCAAGGCCAATAGCCGCCGCGACCTCGCGCGCCTGTTTTTTCAGCTTACCACGTTTGAGGAAAAACCCGGCTGACGGCTCGCTCAAACGGTCAAGCATCAGGTTGGAGACGATATCGAGATCAGCGATTACCCCGTCATTAATGCTCTGGTGAACAGTGACCACTCCGGCTTTGATAGCTTGCGACGGTGTCGTTGGATCGAAATCCTCGCCACAAAGCCGGATACTACCGCCATTTTGCTTGTAAACACCACAAATCACCTTGACGAGCGTCGATTTTCCGGCACCATTTGCGCCCATTAAAACCGCGACCTGACCGGGATATAGCTTAAGATTAATGCCGCGCAACACATTATTCATACCAAACGATTTGGTAATTCCAATAGTCTCCAAAGCCGGTTTTTGCACGCCACTCTCCCAGGGTCCGGAAAGATTAGCTGCCCTACCAGTCAATTGTCAACAAGTATTGACAATTGCCGGTTTTAATTTGATTATTGACTTTATAACAAGCTTGGGTTTCT
This sequence comes from Rhizobiaceae bacterium, assembly GCA_965248135.1. Lineage (GTDB taxonomy): Bacteria > Pseudomonadota > Alphaproteobacteria > Rhizobiales > Rhizobiaceae > SZUA-100. The sequence continues at coordinate 505,725 of CBDFIN010000011.1, forward strand.
CCAAAATGCGAACATAATAGGGGAGGCTGGAGATGAGTGACGCGAGAATGAACTATCAACCCTTGACCGTTGAAACCCTGAGCCAGCGCCTGGTTGCGGTAGAAGCTGTTTCCAGTCGGCTTGGCAGTAAAACTTCAACCTGGCAGGTCGATGAGGTTGGTGACGGCAATCTCAATCTGGTCTTTATTGTCAAAAGCGATCTTGGTGCCTTGGTTGTCAAGCAGGCTTTGCCCTATGTCCGGCTTGTCGGTGACAGTTGGCCCTTGCCCTTGACCCGGGCGTTCTTCGAATATCACGCACTGACACGTCAGGCCGAACGCGATGCCGGCAGCGTTCCTGAAATTTATCATTTTGACGAGGAGCAGGCGATGATCGTCATGGAGTTTCTTACTCCGCATATAATTTTGCGCCGCAGCCTGATGGCGGGGAGAAAACATCACGGGCTGGCCAAGGTTATGGGGAATTTCTGTGCCCGCACGCTGTTTCGCGGCTCGGACCTGTCGATGGACGCGGCCAGACGAAAGACCGATGTGGCGTTGTTTTGCGGCAATGTCGAACTGTGTGACATCACCGAGAATCTGGTGTTTTCCGACCCCTATTTCGAAGCTGAAAGAAATCATCACACAACACCGCAACTTGATGAATCGGTTGCCCGGCTGCGTTCCGATACCGATCTTAAAGTCGAGACCCAACACCTGAAGGCAGCCTTTTGCAACAACGCAGAAACCATGCTTCACGGCGATTTGCATACCGGTTCCATCATGGTCAGCGATAGCGAGACCAAAATCATTGATCCGGAATTTGTCCTATATGGTCCGATGGGTTTTGATATCGGTATGCTCCTGGCCAATTTCTGGATCGCCTACTTTGCCCAGCCGGGTCATCTGGAAGACAAGGACGAGCGCGAGGATTATCAGCATTGGATTTTGGCGGTGGTCAACGAGATTTGGGATGTGTTCAGCGACGAATTCTCCAATCTGTGGCGTACCGAGCGAACCGGCATCCTTTATCAAAAAACTCTTTTTGAAGATCAGGGTCACGACCAGGCCAGTGAAAAGGCATTGAGTGACCGCTTGGCCGCCATCTGGCATGACATGCTTGGTTTCGCCGGCATCGAGATACACCGCCGCACATTGAGCCTGGCGCACAATGCCGATTTTGAAACAATTGAAGATGAGGATTTACGCGCTGACTGTGAACGGCGCGGGCTTGAATTTGGTCGTCAGATAATTGTTTACCGCAAGCGCTTTACGACAGTGCGGGCGGTAAACGATCTGGCCGGTATAATTGCGCAATAATCTAGATACCAAACAGGGATGGATGAATATGAAAGTCGATGGAAAGCCCTTTCGTTCGATTTGGTTTGATGAGGCCGACGGTGCGGTCAAGATTATCGACCAGCGCTGGTTACCACATGAATTCAAAATTGAAGAACTTGAGGACCGACAGGCTTTTGCCACCGCAATCGCCGATATGTGGGTGCGCGGTGCACCATTGATTGGCGCTACGGCAGCTTATGGGGTAGCGGTGCAGATGAAGCTCGATCCGTCGGATGCCTCGCTTGATGAAACCTGGGAGTTTTTGCATGCAACGCGACCGACGGCGATCAATCTTCGCTGGGCCTTAAATGAGATGAGGGATCTGCTCAAACCGCTGAGCGAAGATCAAAGGGCGGAAGCCGCCTATAAACGTGCTGCGGAAATTTGTGACGAAGATGTTGAGTGCAATCGCCAAATTGGGCTCAACGGGCTGGAGATCATCAAGCAAATTGCTGCCTCCAAGAAACCAGGTGAACCGGTAAATATCCTCACCCATTGCAACGCCGGCTGGCTGGCGACGGTAGACTGGGGAACCGCGACTTCGCCGATGTATCACGCGGTGGAAGCAGGCATTGCGATACATATATGGGTCGATGAGACCCGGCCGCGCAATCAGGGGGCGCTGCTGACCAGTTGGGAAATGGTCGGCCACAATGTGCCCCACCACCTGATCGTCGATAATGCCGGTGGTCACCTGATGCAGCATGGTGAAGTCGATATGGTGATTGTCGGTACCGATCGAACCACCGCCAGCGGTGATGTTTGCAACAAAATCGGCACCTATTTGAAGGCGTTGGCGGCTAAGGATAATGGGGTGCCATTCTATGTTGCCCTGCCTTCGCCGACGGTGGACTGGACAGTTAATGACGGAGTGGAGGAAATCCCCATCGAGCAGCGCGATGGCGAAGAGGTGACCAAAGTGTGGGGCAAACTGGAAGACGGTACGGTAGCTCAGGTGCAGATATCGCCTGATGCTACCGAAGGCGGCAATCCGGCATTTGACGTCACCCCACGCCGATTGGTCACCGGTTTGATTACCGAGCGCGGGGTATGCGAAGCATCACCACAAGGCCTGGCCGCACTGTTTCCGGAAAAATCTAAAGGCTGATTGGTTGCCGTCAACGAAAACAACCTACCCGGCGATATCCAGCATCTGGCGGGCAGTCGAGGTGCTGGTCACCAGATGGGTTACATAGCCGCCGGCAATGGCAGCCAGCATGGGAACCGCCTTGTCTGCACCGTCTGAAACGAGCAGGCCTATATCCAGCCCAAGCAGCTTGTCGAGTGTAACCCCAATCATCTTATCATCGAGGTCGCCCGGTATCGGTTTTCCTTGATTATCGATAAAGCGTCCGCACAAAACTCCTGTGGCGCCATGGGCAAGATACCATTCAAGGTCGCTTGAACTTGCAACACCAGAGCTGACAATATGGCTGTCAGGTTGGCATGATCCGGCGGCAAATATTGCCTTGTTACAATGGCTAAGAGCATCGAGCTGCGCGCTGATAATCGGTTCGTTGCGCAAACGCCCGGCCAGCTCCGGATCGCTGAGCACGGCCGGGGCATGAAGGTTAATGCAATTGGCGCCCAACCGCTGCGCCATATGGGCCGAACAGATTTCGGCAGTAAAGCCATAGGGCGTGGCCATCGAGCCGACAAGTTGCGAAACCGTGACATCCGTCGTTTTAGTTTGTTCAAGCGCCTCGGCAACTTCATAAACAGTGCGCCCCCACGAAACTCCCAGCCTGTCGCCAGCCTCCAGCAAACTGGGGAGCCACCCGGCAGCACCGCGCGCAACCCGCAAAAACCGCTCTTCTTCGTCGCATACACCGTCAGGCAAAATGAATGCGGCCTGCAATCCAAATCGCCGGCGGGTTTCTTCGGCTATTCGGTGGCTGGTAAATGCTTCCGGGGCAAGCGAGATACGGATGTAGCCACGCTCGCGCGCTTCCTGTAGATAGTTGACAATCGTGGCGCGGGAAACCTTCAGTTCACTGGCGATGTCGGTCTGGTTAAGACCGTCGTGATAATACATCCATGCAGCCTCGATAACGACGCTTTCACCGCTTATCTGTTCAGCGGCTCTTCTTCGGGTGATGGCCACAATCTTCCCTTTTTAGGTAATTGACACTACAAGCTGACAATTGTCAATTAATGTGCTTATTACAAAAGTGATCGCAGTGAAAGGAGTTCTGGCAATGGTTCGCAATAACTGGGACGATGCTGAGGCGAAGAAATGCTTAAAAAATGCTGGTCAAGAACCGGCGGATCAAGACTTGGCTTTGCGTGTATATTCTTCACGTTTGATCGGACAGGATCGTCGGCTGACCATGCATGGCGGTGGTAATACTTCCTGCAAAACAAGGCGGCAAGACATTTTCGGCAATGAAATTGATGTGCTGCACGTAAAGGCCAGCGGTTGGGACCTTGGCACCATTGAAGCGGCCGGTCTGCCGGCGTTGCGCATTGACCCGCTCAAGCGGCTGCGTCAACTCGAAACATTGAGCGATGAGGATATGGTCAGTTTCCTGCGCCAAAACCTGCTTGATTCAACCGCTCCCAACACGTCTATCGAAACTTTGCTGCATGCGTTTTTACCGCACAAATTTGTCGACCACAGCCATGGCGAGGCAATGCTGGCGCTGGCCAACCTTCGCGACGCTCGCTTGATTGTCAAAGAGATATTCGGTGATACTTTGGCTGTTGTGCCGTTTATCATGCCCGGCTTCAAACTCGCCAGGGCGGCTGCACAAATCTATGACGCCGACCCCGACATCGAGGGGTTGTTATTGCTGAACCACGGGCATTTTGCCTTTGGTGAAACGGCAAAACAGTCTTACGACCGGTTGGTCGAACACACCGGCAAGGTGGAGAAATGGCTTGAAGAAAAAGGTGGTGCACTGGCCGAAAACTCAGGCTTCGCTGACCGGCAAATGGTGGCGAAAGCGGCACAGGTGTTGCCCGTTTTGCGCGGCATCATTGGCGATCATATCGCGATATTTACCGGCGACCGCGATCAGGCCATGCCGGTGATGGAATTGAGGGCAGGCAAAAATGTGCAGGAATTTCTCGCCCGGCCCGATCTGGCCGAACTTTCCGGATGCGGCATTGCCACACCGGACCACGTGATCCGCACAAAAAACTATCCGCTTTTGTTGACCCGCGAGACATTGGCTGGCGGCACCAGGGCCATTGCAAAGGCGGTTGATGAATTCATTTCACACTACACCGGATATTTCGAAGACAACGTTGCCCGTTTTGCCGACGATCCAGGCACCATCAAAACCATGCTCAGCCCGACCCCAAATCTTGCCTGGATTGAGGGCGTTGGTGTTGTCGGCATTTCCGCCGATGGCAAAGCTGCCTCCGCCGCTGCTGATCTGGCCGAACAAAACATTGTTGCCATGAGCTGGGCGCAGCAATGCGGTGGTTTTCATCCCTTGGGTGAAGAAGAATTGTTCGAGATGGAATACTGGCCGCTGGAACAGGCCAAGCTCAACCGCGCCAGTCCGTCCAAATTGCACGGCAGGGTGGTGATGATTACCGGTGGCGGCGGCGCCATAGGTTTGGCGACAGCAAAAGCCTTTGCCGCCCTTGGTGCCAATATTTTCCTTGTTGATCTGGAGCAATCTGCGCTTGATGCGGCGTTGGCAGAATTGGGTAGTTTTCACGCCGGGCTGGCTCTGGATGTGACCGCAGATGGAGCCGCGCAAGAAGCGATGGATGCCTGTTCAGCGCAATTTGGCGGGTTGGATATTCTGGTTTCAAATGCAGGCGCCGCATGGTCCGGCGCAATCGCAGACCTTGATGAGGCGTTGATGCGCAAGAGTTTTGAACTTAACTTTTTTGCCCACTATAATTTCTCCAAAGCAGCGGCCAAGCTGTTTGAAATGCAGGGGCGGGGCGGCCAGATGCTCTTTAATGTCTCCAAACAAGCGGTCAATCCGGGTAAAAATTTCGGCGCCTACGGCATGCCCAAAGCGACAACATTTTTCCTGTTACGCCAGCTGGCGCTTGAACTCGGTCCGCAAAATGTGCGCGTCAACGGCATCAATGCCGACCGTATCCGTTCCGGCCTGCTCGATGATGCCTTTATCGCCGAGCGGGCCAAGGCCCGCGGCATCGACGAGGCGACCTATATGGCAGGCAATTTGATCAAGCGGGAAGTTGAAGCCCGCCACGTGGGTGAAGCCTTCGTGGCGCTGGCCTTGCTTGAACGTACCACAGCGCATGTTTTAACCGTTGATGGAGGCAATATCGAAGCGGCGCTGCGATAGGGCCTTGGCTGGTTCAAAGTCGAGCAATGCGATTGTTGTCAACGCCGGTTTAAAAGCGCACCATTTTGAAGGTGTCCTGCTATAGCATAATCACTTTAAAATGATCCCGCTATCGGGAGCTGGCAGCGACCAGCGCTTACGCGCCGCCCCTGCACAGGCCCGGGCGTAGCCCGCCGTGAGCGAAGAAACAAATGGTGAAAACATGTTTAAGTCGTTTAGCTATATATCGCCTTTAGGGCTTCAAGGGTCGCCAGCATTAACCGGGGCAAATCCGGAAAGCTGTTTTCTTCAATGATAAAGCTGCGCGTCATATGTTTGCCTCCAGCAATTCAATTTCGTTTGTCGTTAATTCAAATAGTTCGTAGACGATGGTGTTAATGCGGTCTTCGCTGGCTTTGATCTCGGCAGTAAGGCGGGCGATTTCGGCGTGGTCGCGAGCAATCCAGTCTTCCCAGTCATTGCGTTCTTTAAGCGGGATTTCAGTCTTGAGGCATTTTTTCACTTCCGCACGGAAGGCGGTGAAATCGGGCAACTCCCACCATTTCTTGAGCCTGGTGGAAAGTTTTGGCGTGGTTCCAGAAGGTGCAAGATCAGGAATGCGCCGGGTTAACCCCTGCTGGAGCTTGTAGCGTTGCTCGGCCGCTTTCTGGCAGGTTTTGGCGAGCGTAGCGAGTTGAGTTTTCTGGCTTTCGGTGGCAGAGGGGATGGGGAGCGGCTTTAAATACTGGCTCTTCATTCGAAAATAGCCGCCACGAGCAATTGTAGTCTCGCTTGTAATCGCAAACCACAAGGTATTGGAGCCAAGAAGCGCTGCCTCAAAGTAAGACGCACCCTTCAAGCAGAAACACGTCATATCTATGTAGCTTCCGCTATCCACCGAGAAACTCGGACGATTAGTAATGTCTCGATACACTAGTTTGGTGTCTTCGAATGTGGAAGCAAAAGCGTTTTGCGCTTGTTGCAGTTCGAACCATTTCTGTTTCGTTGCTCGGTTTTCCAAGCGCTCTTCAAATGTAGCAAGCCACTCCTCAATAGCAGGGTAATCAGTGATTTTAACTGCAGATTTCGGGATGTAGATTATATATCTGTTCGTGCTAGCGATGTGCCATTGATCCAACTCATTTCCGAAGACGATTGGTTTAAGGAGATCTTTCGATTTTGGATCTGTCGCAATTAATCGGTTTCTCTTGGTAAGATCGATAATAAATGCCTCATTCAAACCAGTTTTGATGCCAGCATAGGGATCGCCATAGACATCCTTCAGTGTCTTCCGCCCGAGCCTAATCTTGTTACGCAGGGCTCTCAAAGCCGGGCTTTCCAGTTCCCAGGAACCGGAGGTGAGCGCGGCTTGTAGATATGTCTCGGCTTTCTTTTCGAAGCTTGCACGGAAGTTGGTTTCAGGCAAAGTCTCGATCTTCCAGAAACGTATCGCGTGGTCCTTGTCTGGTGCTTGCCGCCGCATGGTAAGGATTGCCGGATAGGTGGTCACACCTTCAAATACTTGCAGATCGCCGAAATCGACCACCGTCTCGATTGTTGCTTTGGCACGCAGGAAATTGCGTAATGGCTTGCCCGAACCAGTCTTAAAAAAGGTCGAGGACGAGATGTAGCCGAGCCTTCCGCTTGGCTTTAACAGTTTCAATCCGCGTTCAAAGAAATAAGCATATAGATCAGCTCTATCGGAAACCACTTCAAACCGTTTCTCCAAATAGGGTTTCATTGTTTTCAAAAGTTCCATGCGCACATAGGGCGGGTTGCCCAGCACGATGTCGAAGCCGCCATCGGCGAAGATTTGCGGAAAGGCCGTGTTCCAGGTGAAGCCGTGAGAAAGATAGGCGAAATTTGAATCTTCAATCAGGCTGTCGCCGACCTTCAGGTTCGTGTCCAAACTGTCAAGCGGCTTGCCGCGCCGCGCCGTCTTCACCCACAACGACAGTTTGGCGATCTCGATGCTCTCGGCATTGACATCGACACCGAAGAGATTGTTGGTGAGGATTTCGCTGTCGGGGTCAAATAAGTCACCCAAATGGCCACCTTTAAGATCGGCGATCTTGTCGTTCACCCGCGTAAGTTCCGCCTTCATGTGATCGAAAGCCATGACGAGGAAGACACCGGAGCCACAGGCCGGATCGACGATGCGCAGGGTCTTTAGCCGGTCGCGATAGGCTTGCCAGGCTTCCAGCTCTGCCGATTTTCGTTGCCACCTGATCGCCTCATAGTCGACCGCACTGGCACCCTTTTTGGCGAAGTCGCAAACGATGCCGTCAAAGATTTCTCTCAAATGGACGCCGAGCGTCTGGTCGACGATAAAACGGGCGATATAGTCGGGTGTGTAAACCACACCATCGCGCTTGCGCCGACCGGTTGTGCCGGTTTTCTTTGCCGGCTCCACCTCTTCGCCGCGCGCTGCCGCCTGCAGACGTTCAACATCGGCAATGGATTGCTCGAAAATGTGGCCAAGCACGGTCACCGATATCTCGGACGCAAAATCATAGGCGCCAATGTCCTTGAACTTCTCGCAGACTTCGTCGGGAATTTCGAGCCTGTCGACTACCGGGTCGGGCGCGAACAGGCCGCCATTATAGGGAGGTACATTTAACGCCCTGTTACCCAAGTTGATGGCCAGGAAAAGGCCCCGGAAGTTTTCCCAGATGCTGCGCGGATTGAATGGATCGGAATGCTCGAAGGCCTTTTCCAGAATGCGGTCCGGCAACAGGCCGGTATCCTCGGCAAATGCGGTAAACAACACTCTATCCAGCACGGTCTGCGCACCGGCGATGGTCTCCAGCGGATCGAGATCAGGCAATTGCCGGCGGATGGCAAATATCAAAATACCACGCAAGGTTTTGTAGTCGGCATAAAGCGCATCGGTGATATCCTTGTCTTCTCGCCTGCTTTCCTTCAACAAATCCGCGGTTTTGCCAGACAGCAGGTTTTGCGCGCCCAGCAACAATATGAAGCGAGCATATTCCTTAGGGTCGGTGAGCTTCGCCAGATCGAAGCGCTCATACACGGCGGTGCCTTCGCCGAACCCGTAAAGCCGCAGTTCGACCATATTGGATACCAACACCCATTTCACCCCAGGCACCGCGGTCGCATATTCCCACGCCTGCTGAACAGGGCTTTTTGCCCGACCCGACATGATGGCATCGAGGTCTTTGGTCTTCGCACCCTTCAATTCCAACGGCGCGATAATCTCAGAATTTTCTGCCGAAAAATGACCCAACGCCAAATCGACGGAACCCCGCAAGACTGCTTTTTCCGATGCAACGGTATAAGCCTCGTCGGCTGCAAAGCCTTTGTAACCCAATAAGCCTTGCACGATCAGTGAATTGAATTCACTGTGAAGGGCGATCTCTGTTTGCTTCAAGATCCGCCCGCTGCTGATCAGCTCGGCCCAATTTTCCACAATCTCGATATGCGCCCGGGGAATGGCGGTAGTTGTGCCCCGGTGTCGCGCTAGCGTTTTTGCATTGAAAAGGCTCAATTGGAAACGCTCCTTGAATTCAGCATATTGGCACCATCGCATGTATAGCATGATTACTTTAAAGTGATAACGCCGCCCGCCAGTCGCTTTGCAACGTTTGGTTATGCGCCCGGGAAATACCGCTCGACGAACAACTTGATATTGTCTTCCATTGCAACGTCACAGTCCTCCAAATATCTGCACCCCGCACATCCAATCGCAACCGGGTCCGTTCCGGCGTGGCACACAATAACACCTTCAGCCATCTGCCACGGCAATCGCATTTCAAAAGTTGCTTGGGAGTGACCGCAGGAATTCGTCGTTTTATCCTGCGCGCTTGAATTTGACGCGGTTTGATCCCTTGTCCTGATTTGCCTTTATGATGTTTAATGCGATGCGTCTGAGGGCTGCAAAGTTGATTGGTGCGTTGTCTTTGCGAGCGCGATATCGGTCATCGTTCATAATGATATCAAGCGACCAGTGGAGGCTGTTTTCGATTGCCCAATGACCTTGGATAATGGTTGCAGCTTCCCGCGCTTGTGGGCGTTTTGACATGAGACAAACGCGCTCGCAGCGGCTTGATTTTCCACCCATCTCGCGCGTCGAAATGACATGGACGAAGGCCTTGAGGCCTGGCCATTTGCGGGTGTCGTCAAGATATTGCGTAGTGCTGTGCGTATTCCGGAATGCGCAGTGCTGTATGCCTTGGCAAAAACCGCGTCTGAATGGGGCAAGGTCATCGCAAAATAATGAAGCTTGCACTCCACTGCACATTCCACACCGCCGATAAACCCAAGTGTCTCGCCAAAATCAACCTGGGCATGGCCAGGGCATGTGACAGAGGTACAAATACTTCCCGATTCCGACGCTTGGCCTCCCGCACGTAATCCGTCACAATCGTAATGCCACCGGTAAAACCATGCTCGTCACGAATCCGTTCGTAAATCCGCTTCGCCGTGTGGCGCCGCTTCTTGATCCGGTTCTTATCTTCATTGAGAATTTGATCGATGATACCAACAAATGCATCAAGCTTGGGACGTGCAGGGGCTCTATCTCGACGATAACCCGGTGGTAGGCGTTGCTTCAAAATCTTCGAAACTGTCTTACGGTCTATTCCAAATCGACGAGCAGTTTCACGTTCACTCACGCCTTCAACATGGCAAGACCGCCTAACACGCACATATAAATCCACAGAATACATCCCCCGACTCTCTGTAAACGAAAAGCCTTAGGGTGGCGGAATTTTACTCCGCGACGATCAGAGAATTCGACCGTTTCTGTGATCCATTATTGCTCCGGGATTTACAATTACAGACTCTTATAAATCGTCAGCAGCTTGATCGGCAACAGCTTCAACACGAGGTACGGTCAATGCGTTTTCGTCATGTTCTCGGCATCAAAAAACTCAACTGCGATATGGCGACATTCGTGAAACTTTCGTCAGTGCAAAAGGATGTTGCAATCCAGCAAATAGAGCGTAAGCGCTGTTCCGTCCCCACCTTCCATTTATCATTTTGGTCGGTTATTTTCCCTGACATGTTGATCTGTCAGTGGAGGTTTTTGTGGGAGTACAAAGTGATGTCCGTTTGGAGTACATTGATCGGATGGAGGTTTTGGCTGACCCGACTGGTCGACGCATATGGCGCGATGCAGTAAAGGGGCGACTTGTTGCTGAAACTATGGTTCCTGGGGTCAGTGTTCGCGAGGTAGCTGAGCGTAATGCCTTGCGGCCCAACCGTCTGTCGACGTGGCGCAGTTTGGCAAAACAGGGCAAGCTGGTGGTTCCTGATCTGGCCGGTGCTGATTTTGCATCAGAATTTGCCCTGGCAACAAAAATGGCACCAAAGAGTGTGGATTTCGCAGAAGTTGTTTTGGATGATGGCGGATCGACCACAACTGATCTTAAACCTATTGAGATGGAAACGGGCGGCGTGAAGCTGCGCCTTGATGCCAATACCGGTGCCCACCGGATTGCCGAACTTGTTTGTGCTCTGAAGGCTCACTTGTGATTTTCCCTACCAACGGCGTGCGTATTGTTGTGGCCACCGCACCTGTAGATTTTCGCAAGGGTCATGACGGACTTGCGGCATTGGTATCAAATGAATTGGACAAGAACCCGTTTACGGGCACGGTATTTATATTCCGGGCCAAACGCCCGGATCGTTTGAAACTATTGTACTGGGATGGCTCGGGCCTGGTGATGGCCTACAAGCGGCTAGAAGATCATGTGTTTGCCTGGCCTGCCATTCGTGATGGTTTGATGAAGCTGAACCATGCCCAGTTTGAGGCTCTGTTTGCTGGCCTCGACTGGCGCAAAGTACGGGCTGTCAACACGCGGGTACCAACTGCGGCAGAGTGAATCAGGGCGGCATTCGAGCGCGTAAATCAGGGGTGGTTCTGCTATAAATCAACGATGATTGATTTGGCCGACCTACCCAATGATGTGGATGCATTAAAAACGATTATTGCTGGGCACGATGAACGTATTGCGCAGTTGGAAGTGCTGATTAAGGCCTTCAAACAAGCGATGTTCGGTCGTAAATCCGAGAAGCTCAATGCCGATCAGTTTGAATTTGCACTGGAAGATATCGAGACGGCAATTGAGGCTGTGAAAGCCGAACAAGATGCCAGTGAGTTTACTTCTGGGTCCAGGACCAAAAAACCCCGAGCGGCAAACCGCGGGTCTTTACCCAAACATCTGCCACGCATCGAAAAGATTATAGAGCTCGAGGATAAGGGTTGCTCTTGTGGCGGTCAGATGCATGTGATTGGCGAGGATGTATCAGAGCGTCTGGATGTGATCCCTGCTCAGTTCAGGGTCATTGTCACCCGCCGTCCCAAATATGCCTGCCGCTCATGCGAAAACGGCATTACCCAGATGCCAGCCCCGGCGCATCTGGTCGAGGGTGGTCTACCTACTGAAGCTCTGGTTGCCCATGTACTTGTCTCCAAATATGCGGATCATTTGCCGCTCTATCGTCAGGCTCAGATTTACAACCGCCAGGGCATTGATCTGGATCGCTCGACGCTGGCAAACTGGGTGGGCAAAGCAGCTTTTGAGTTAAAGCCCGTGTTTGAATGCCTGATGGCCGATTTGAAGCAATCCACCAAACTCTATATGGATGAAACCCGCGCCCCGGTTCTTGACCCGGGCAGGCGCAAAACCAAAACCGGTTACTTTTGGGCACTGGCGCGTGATGACAGGCCGTGGTGCGGCGATGATCCACCAGGTGTTGCCTATTGCTATGCACCCGGACGCAGTGGGAAATATGCGGAAGCTATCTTGCAGGGCTTCAGCGGCGTTTTGCAGGTTGATGGCTATGCCGGTTACAACCGCCTACTCAAGCGAACTGACAGGCAAATTCAGCTGGCCTATTGCTGGGCTCATGCACGGCGCAAACTGCATGAGGTTGCTAAAAACAGCACCGCACCCATTGCCGAGGAAGGGCTCAAACGCATTGGCGAACTCTATCGTATTGAGGTTGACATCCGTGGTCAAAGTTCTGATGAACGCCTTGCTGCGCGACAGAAACGAACCGTCCCGCGAATAGAAGCATTTGAACTATGGCTCACCGGGCAGCGCGCTCGCGTCTCAGGCAAATCTCCCTTGGGCGAGGCGTTACGTTATATTGCGAGATTTTGGCAGGGGTTAATCCTGTTCACCAGTGATGGCCGCATCGAGATCGATAACAACGCAGTCGAACGCACTATGCGACCGATCGCGCTTAATCGCAAAAACGCGCTATTTGCCGGTCATGATGCCGGTGCTAAAAACTGGGGCATTATCTCATCCCTGATAGAAACTGCCAAACTCAATAAAATTGAGTGTCAGTAGCACATCAGTTGTCCGCTTTATGTAGCACGTGATTTGTCCGGTTTTAGGATGCTCTCAAAAGGAGGGTGTTTGATGAACCGGACTTCATGGTTACAGGAAAGACGGATGGAGAAGTTTATTGATGTGTTATCTCGATATGAAGAAAAGCGGCTTTCGGGACATGATGCGGCAGAGATTTTAGGGATGTCGGAGCGGACATTCCGCCGTTATCGCAGGCGCTATGAGGATTGCGGTTCTGATGGGCTCAATGACCGCCGGTTGGGCAAGAAGTCGGTGCGTGCGGTGCCTGCCGACGAAACCTCATGGATGCTTGAGCAATATGAGACGCGCTATATGGGCTGGAATGTGAAGCATTTTCATGATCATCTGGTCAAGCATCATAATTTCAACTGGGGTTACACCTGGACGAAGACCCGGTTGCAGCGCTCAGGGTTGGTGATTGCGGTCTGCGGGCGCGGCATTCACCGGCGCAAGAGGCCGCGCAGGCCATGTACCGGTATGATGTTGCATCAGGATGGTTCGACCCATGAATGGCTTGAGGGCAAACCTAAGCTTGACCTGATTGTGACCATGGATGATGCGACATCAAAGGTTTATTCGGCCTTTCTGGTTGAGGAAGAAGGAACAATGTCCAGCTTTCGCGGGTTTTTGGATGTGTTTGAGTGTCACGGCCTGCCCTGTTCAATCTATACGGATCGCGGCAGTCACTATTTTCACACGCCCAAGGCCGGTGAGAAGGTCGATAAAACCCGGCTTACCCAAGTGGGCCGCGCCTTTCATCAGTTGGGCATTGAGCATATCGCCGCCTATTCGCCGGAAGCCCGTGGCCGATCGGAGCGCGCCTTTCAGACCTTCCAGGATCGCCTCGTCAATGAATTGAAGCTCCATGACATCACCGATATGGCCGTGGCCAACCGCTATATCACGGAAATCTACCTGCCGGATCACAATGCTCGCTTTAGCGTTGCGGCTGAAGACGAGACAAGTGCTTTTGTGCCGGTCGCTGTCCCGGCAGTCTTACGCGATATTATGTGCGTGCAGAGCGGGCGCATCGTGCGCAGGGACAATACAGTTTCGTACAACAATTTGGTCCTGCAACTGCCGCAGAGCCTCATCCGTCATCACTATGTCAAGGCCAGGGTGCGGGTGCATGAATACTCAGATGACACAATGGCTATCTTCCATGGCCCCGGCAAAATTGCTACATATTCAAAACAAGGAGAGATTATCACCAGGCAGAAAACCCAAAAAGCAGCGTGAACCTTTTCGGCGCGAAAGCATTGATGAACAAGCCTCCAGTCGCCTCCGGCTCCTTACAGCTTGCCCATCAATGCTTAAAACAGAAGCGGACAATTAGTGTGCTACCAAAACCGGCCAACTCTATTAGCTACTAACAACTCAATAAAATTGAGCCGCATGCCTACCTGACCACCACACTCCAGGCAATACTCAATGGCCACAAGCAAAGCCAGATCGAGCAACTCCTGCCATGGAACTATGCCGCAACCGTGTGATCGGTGCATCGCTTACAATAGAGCAGCGAAAACAACAAAAACGTCACCGCCACCGATACCGTGGCCCGACACTGGATTGATTCGAGAGCCAACTAAGAGAAATTTAAAATAGAGAAAAACGTACGATGGCTTGAATTCGACGTAAGTAACCCAAAAAACCATGAACTGATCAGCGTGAAGACAAGACAACGAATACGCCTTTATCTAACGCCCCTTCAACATTGAAATGCAACATTTTGCTCACATTCCTTTGAAAAGGCCTCATATGGGGTTTTGTATTCGAGACATTTTCTTGGACGTTGGTTCAGCTTGTCTTCGACGATCTGAACTTCGGCTTTTGTCAGCTTAGTGAAATCGGTACCCTTTGGGAAGTATTGGCGAACAAGACCGTTGGTATGTTCGTTGAGGCCGCGCTGCCATGAGTGATAGGGCTTGGCGAAATAGATGTCGCATTGCAATATTTTGGCGATCTTTTTGTGCCCGGCGAATTCTTTGCCATTGTCATACGTGATGGTTTTGATGAACGCTTTGAGCTTTGAAAGCGTCTTGCCGCAGGCCTTTTGCACGCTGTCCTTTGATTTGTCGCGCAACAGAACCAGCTTGGTGTATTTTGATTTTCGATCGACATGAGAAAGAATGGCACCCTTGTGGTTTTTGCCGATGATAGTATCGCCCTCCCAGTCGCCAACACGGCTTTTGGTTTCGACGATTTCGGGACGTTCCTCAATGTCAACCCGCCCTGGAATGAGGCCGCGACCGGCTGTTTTCGTGCCGCGTCGATTGTATTTTTTGCCGCGATGGCGCAGGCAAGTCCATAATTTGCCACCCTTTTTTTTGTCCGCCCAGATGTGGCGGTAAATCCACTCGTGTGAGACGAAGAGCCCGTTTCGAGCCAGCCAGCCGCTGATCTGATCGGGGCTCCACTGCCATTTCGTCAGCAGGCTTTCAATGAGTTCGACGCGCTCAACGGTCATTTTACGCGGCACACAAGAGGCCTTTTTGCGCCGCTCACACGCCTTGTCATGCGCTTGTTTAAAGCGATAACCACATTTGCCCTTGTTGCGCTGCAACTCTCGGGTGATAGTCGAACGCTCAACGCCAATCTGGCGGGCAATTTGGGCGCGGCAGAGACCGGTTTGCAAAAGTGTGTAAATCTGGCATCTTTGATCATAGGCCAGATGGTGATGTCCTTTGGGCATAATATCCTCCGTGAGATGTGGTGTCCCATACGAGGATTGCAGCCATCTGGCTAAATAATCAAAGGCATAATGGAATGGTTTGACGAGTTTTGCGGATTTTCCGGTCGGCCTCAAGGGTGCTGCGCATCGCTACGCGACAATGCCCTTGACCCCGCCCACCAAATCCGCAAACCAAAATCATATTCCATCAGCAAACAAATGTTGCGTTTCGGAGTTGAACCGGGGTAATGATATCCTTGCTCTTATTACAGTTCAAGTTTTACTCGTAGGTATTCAGGGCAATCGCATTTCAAAAGTTGTTTAGGAGTGAAAGCAGGAAATCATCATTCCAGCCAGCGCGTTTGAATTTTACGCGGTTTGATCCCTTGTCCTGATTTGCCTTTATGATGTTTAGTGCGATACGTCTGAGGGCTGCAAAATTGATCGGTGCGTTGTCTTTGCGAGCGCGATGGAGATCATCATTCATAATGACATCAAGCGACCAGTGAAGGCTGTTTTCAATTTGCCAATGCCCCCGAATAATGGTTGCAGCTTCCTGCGCTTGTGGGGGTTTTGACATGAGATAAACGCGTTCGTAGCGGCTTGATTTTCCGTTCATTTCACGTGTTGAAGTGACATGGACGAAGGTCTTGAGGCTTGGCCATTTGTGTGTGTCGTCAAGATATTGCGTAGTGCTGTAGACATGGTAACATCGCTCTTCAATGCGGCCATGGTTGGCGTCAGTTGAGATATATTCGTCAATATAATCAGTCTCTTGATCATCAATGAAGGCCCGCACATCCGCCTGCATATCGCCCTGATTGCCCTTCAGTTGCACACAGTAATCGCCGCCTTCACGCACGATCAACTCACAGGTCTCGCGTTGGCAATGCAGCGCGTCAGCAGTGATCGTCATGCCCTTGATGTCGAGCATTTTGATCAACTCACGTAGGGCCAAAATCTCGCCACCACCCTTGGCACTTTCGATAATACCGAGGCTCAAACGAGCCCCATGCGCAAAGGCGGTCACCACGTTCAGGCCGGATTGATTGGCGGCCCTGTCAAAGGTGCGACGCATCTCTTTGCCGTCAATGGCGATGGCGGGTTGGGCATCGCGTGCCTGGGCAAAATCAGCACGGAACTTCTCAAACAGGCGTTGAAAGCTTGCGGGCTTAAGCAACCGAAACAGCCGTGAAAACGTGTCGTGACACGGCGTGCCATTCGGCAATTCGAGAAAATCGCGCAGAAATTCTTCCTTCGCATGGCCAAAATCGGCCATATCCACCGCAGTTTCGCCGCCACACAAGGCACATAAAAGGCTGATTGTCATGATGTCACAAAACTTGTGACGGCAGGCATTGCCCGTGCGTGGATCGTCTATATCATTGAAATAGCTTATGATTGTTGACATCTTGAGGCTCCATATCGTGATGGAACCTCAAGAATCTATTCAGGCATATTTGTCAAACCCCAAATGCGATTCCCCTGCGTAGGTATTATGGATAACAAATCAAATTGTCCACGCAGCAATCGCCATAGTTAGTGAATTGCAGCTTGCAATATTTTCTCAGCAGAGGCTTCGTAGCGGGAAAATTCTGCAACAATTGTCCCTCCTTTTGCCACCAGAATGCGGTCTGATACATCTAGGATTTCAGGCAAATAAGAGGAAATCACCACAACGCCAGCGCCGCTGTCAGCAATATTCCTAATGATATCGCGAATTTCAGCTATCGTACCAACATCAACTCCCCGTGTAGGCTCATCAAATATGACAAGCTCGGGTGCCTGAATAAGCGTCTTGGCGATCACCACTTTTTGCTGATTGCCACCGGACAGTTTTTGTACAGTTTGATGTTTACCAATGCCTCTGATTGATAGCTTTTCTTGCAACGCTAAAACCTTTGGTTTCAGTGAGTTTCGATTAACCAAAAAGCTGCTCTTCGCCCATTTCGCTAACCAGCCCAATGACACGTTTTCAACAACACTCATAGTTTCGAAAAATCCATCAATTTTCCGATCCTCGGTTACATACGCTATGCCGTCCTGAATGGCTTGTGCGGGAAGTTTGTAACGAATCTCCTTTTCATTAAGATAGATACGGCCGCCACCAAAATTGCGTTTGATTTGCCCAACAATCACTTTAGCAATTTCGCTTCGCCCCGATCCAATCAGCCCGGCGATTCCAGTGACCTCACCGGGGTAAACTGAAAACGACATATTATTGACCATATTGCCCATTCGCACATCTTCAACCCTCAACACCGGTTTGCGTGCACGAGTTTTGGCAAGCGTTGTGGGCTTTGCAGGAGCATCTCTTGAAATAGCTTGCCCAACCATGTGGTTGATCAAGCTCGCGCGATTAAAGGCGTTGGCATCTCCTGTAGTAATTTTCTTTCCGTTGCGCAAAACGGTGATGCGGTCCGCATGATTCAGTGCTTCTTCAAGCGCGTGAGATATAAAAATCATCGCGACGCCTTTTTGGCGAAGATCGTTCATCAGATAGAAAAGATGATCCGTTTCTTCGGGCGTCAGTGCTGCCGTCGGCTCGTCCAGAATGACAATACGTGACTTGTTGTAGACAGCGCGAGCAATCTCAACCATTTGCCGTTGCGCCGCACTTAAAGCGCCGGCTTTCTTAGCCGGGTCAATATTAAAATTAAGTGAGCGCAGTAACTGGCGCGCTTCATTACGAAGCGAACGGGCGGAATTGAAGAGCCGTTCGCGGCCCAGCGCCATATTCTGCGCTACTGAAAGCTGTGGCACCAAGCTCGTCTCCTGAAACACCATGGAAATACCTTTATCAAAAGCATCGCGTGGCGATTTCAGATCAAAGGGTTCATCTTCGAAAGTGAGAGCACCTCGATCGAGGGTAACAACCCCGGCAATGGCCTTACATAGTGTAGATTTTCCAGCACCGTTTTCACCAACCAGCGCGTGAATTTCACCGGGACGCAAGTCAAAATCAACCGCGTCAATGGCCGGAAAACCGCTATAGAGTTTAGTGGCATTTTGTACGCGAAGAAAAGATGATTCCGTCATATCAATTGATCCATTGCCGTGACGTTCAACAATTCATTACTTCCCTTGCTGACAGCGATCAGGTCGCCCTGCCATGCGATTGCCGATGTGATGCCGTGACGTTTTCCATTGGCCCGCGATTGTGCGCTTGCCAAAGGAGTGAAGTGTTTATCTAGGATGATTATCAGGCCATAGGACAACGAAGGAGCCCATGGTTTGATCTCGCCAAACAGGCGAGTTGCGCCCATCTGGATCGGTACGCGGTAATCAGCAGTGGCAGCCAGGCGTGGCACGATCCAGTGTTCGGGGTCAATTTCAGCTTTCATGCGCTCGATGAATTCTGGCTCGGTTATGATAAACTCAATCAGTGGATCACGGCGTGAAAATAACGATAGAATATAGCCACCGCCAGATAGTGGGTGGATGCGAGCAGGATATCCTGGTGCATCCTGCAGAACGAATTTGGATGCAGCGCCGTTTTGCAACTGGCAAATGCGGGCAGACCAACTTTCGCAAACCATCACCTCTCCTGCGTCTGTTTCAACAACGCCGTAGGGAAACCTTAGGCCCTCTGAGAGGACGATACTTTCGCCAATTTCTGAGAATTTAATAACCTGGCCATTTCCTGTTTTATTGTAGAGATCCTGCATACCGGTTGCCCTACCGTCTGCAGCACCGGCGTCTGCAATTAAAAGCGTACCATCTTTGGCAAATGCACAGGCCCGAACCTCTGCCGTTGATTTTTCAAGTCCGTCCCAACCGGGGCTGGCTTTACCTTGCGGGGTAATCACCTGCACGCCTGCACCCGCAAAGCCAACAGCAATCAGGCCGTCTTCGCGACAGGCCAATGCGCTAACTTCATGATCAAATTCCGCTACCAAATCAAATGCGCCTTTGCCCCAGTCGCTTAGGCGCAGGATAGAATTACCACTGCTTACAAGTAACGAACCATCCGGAGCAATGCATACATCATCCGGGTTATCAACCTGAAGGGATATCGCTTGTTCGAGCAAATCATTGGGGCAAAGCGGACCATCCAACAATGAAATTCTAGCAGGTGCTTTTTTTCTCAATCCAAACATGGCGGTCAATTCTCCGTCAGCCAATAGCTGTCAGGGCCATTCCAGTCCTTGTCTGCATCCTCAAGGTCAATCCGCCCGATCTTATTGTTTGTAACACCTCCAAGAAATAGCGAGCCCTGATGCTCACGCATTGAAGTGATCATATATAGTGGGCCGTCGGATTTATCCCAGTAAGCATCAACAATCTCGCCATTTGCATCCGATTTCAGCACGCCACCAATATTCAGATTGCCGAACAACCAATTCGTCGGTGGAACACTTTTGGCCATGCGCAGTCGAAACCCGGGAACTTCCATGATTAAATCAAGGACTGGTGAACGCATCCCTGCAAGCGCAATCCAATATCCTCCATCGGAAGTTCGGTTGATGTTGTCTGGATATCCAGGTAATCCGCGCGCGAAATATCTTGGTCCATCCTGCATCCGATCCAGATCAAATATCAATATCGAGCAAGTCCAGGTGCTAGCAACAAGCAAATGGCGACCATCATGGGTAACACACACACCATTGGGGAATACCATATTGTCACAAACAGTTTTTGTGGTGTCATGAGTAGGATCATAACATAACAGGCGCCCGTTGGGGCGGCCTTCCAGCAGATCGAGACCCCACGTTTCCATCTCATAGCGTTTGGTCGCATCGGTGAAATAGATCCGCCCATCAGGTGCAATATCCAGATCATCTGCCATACGGATTTGCCGATCGTCTTCAATGGAAGTCCAACTTCTTGATGTCTGGCTTGTTAAACGCTCAATCTGTTCGGGGCCTGAAACCTTGTAAAGTCCCATGCCCGCGATACAAACGATCAGATTTTCATCTGGGTCAAACGCCAAGCCCAATGGCCTGCCGCCGGTTTTGGCGAAAGTTTCAACCCGCTTATGATCTGGCGCGAATAGTTTTATTATCCGGCCATCTCTGGTGCCGCAATAGAGATTTCCTTCGCGATCAAGAATCACATCTTCTGGGCCATCGACCTCTCCAACGCCCAACAAGGTGGCACCATCCAGTTTCGTTACGTAAGATTCTGGAGCCAGATTTCCCATGTCTATAACCGGGTCAATTTTCATGGTTGTCGGATCCAGATAGGCCCGTGCCAAAATACGGTGGCGCTCCTTGCGATACTTCATATCAATGGCCAAAACCGCAATCAGGATAAATCCCATCGCGCCGTTGATAAAATCACCGCGAAACCCGGCATTGATCAAAACATTGCCCAGGATGTATATGGTTGCAAATCCGAGCAAGGTGCTGAATACACTACCCCGCCCCGGGACAAACCCTCCAAGGCCAAGAACCAGGCCCGTCAGGACAAAAAACTCAAGCCCTACGCCTGTGTCAGAACCAGCGCTGTTTTGACGTGCCGCAAACAGAAATGCCGCCAGACCAACCAGCGTCCCTCCCAACATATATGAAAGGAGAATAACCCGTTTCAGATCAATGCCTGCGTGACGGGCTGCTTTACGGTTGCCGCCAACAGCCAGAATGTGCCAACCAAACCGAGTATATTTAAACATCAAATAGATGACGATAGTGACCGCAATCAGCACCCAAAAACTGACAGGTACGCCTACGAAGTTATCATATCCGATATATTCCCATACCTCATTGAACCGCGCACTGCTGGATATTTCGACTAGATAGGCTTGCGATGCGATAACAAAAATTCCACGTACCGTGATCATCGTTCCAAGGGTCGCAAGTAATGCGCCGCAACCCAATATGCCCGTGAGAAATCCATTGATGAACCCGATCAATGTCCCACAAAAAATTGTGAGTATGAAGGCCAGATAGATTGGTAGTTCAGCAATATGAAAAAGATAGAGGGCTACAAACGCACAAAGGGCAAACGACGAGCCAACGGACAAATCAATGCCGCCAATCGCTACAACCAACAGCATCGCAAGTGTGACAATTGCAGCATCTGATGAATATTGCGCGAGGGTATTTAAATTGGACGGCGCAAAATATCCATTTGTGGTAATCAAAATTACGGTCACAAGTACGAAGAAGGTAATGAAAGGTATGGCACCTTCGATCCAATTTCGATTGAGCAAATCCGAAACAATCCGTCGAAAAGACAAAACTGCCCTTTGTTTTTGGACCCTTGGTCGCCCACTCAGGAAACTGTTGTTTTCCTCCAAACTCATCTAATTGTTCCTACCACAAAAATTGCCAGGTACATGTTAATGCACCCGGCTTTTGAGGCTTCCGAACTTTAAGAAACCCATTTTGCTTCATTATTTTGCTGGCAAGTCCCAACATTGTTGTGGTGAATAACTTTCTTTCTTTATAACAATCAAAGGAGATTCAGTTTCCAGCATTTCTCCTTTTGCGGGAACTGCTCCTTGCAGAATCAAGCGCAACATTGCTCCGGCATCACGGCCCTGACCATCAGCATTGTAGCTCCAGTAGCGGTCAATTACTCCATCCTCAATATTTTTGCAGATCAGGCGATTACCACCACCGGTGGCGTATACCAGAACACTATCAGCTTTCCCTGCATCTTTTACGGCATTGCCGGCGCCGATGGTGTGAATTCCCCAATGGCCGAATACGGCACAAAGATCAGGATTTTGCTGCAGAACTGTTGCTGTGATCTGACGCGCTTTTTCAGGCTCCCAGTTTGATGCCTGATTAGATACCACTTCAATTTCTGGATGCTTGGCAAACACTGCCATCGTCGCTTTATTCATCAGCACGCTGTCTGCGGCAGTTAGTTGTCCAGGCACAATTGCAACTTTACCGGATTTACCACTACCCTTGCCACATGCGGCTACAATATCTTCTGCAACATCATTGCCGATGCGTGACCAGTTCGCGCCAACAAATGCAGTCGATTTCTGGTTGGATTGCAAATTGATTTGTAGCACCTTAATGCCCTTTGATTCGGCTTGCCTGATTTGTCGGGCTAGCAACTGAACCGTTGGATTGTGAGCAACAATAATATCGGGCTTATCATTGATTGCTTTGGCAAAGATTTCTGACATTGCCTTCATATTGAAGGCGGCATCACGCACTTCGAAATCGAAGCCGTGCAATTTCGCCTGGTCTGCCATACGCCGGGCCCAACCTTCAGTCAGCGTTATGCCCATAGCGATCGGAATGAAGATGACCTTCTTTCCTTCATACGCAGATGCAGCTGAGGCATTTTGTGGGGCAAAAATCACGCCCGCCATTAGCATTGCTACCATGCCTAAACTAGCCATTCGTTTCAAAGATTTTAGCATTTTCTCTCTCCTTTTCAATTAAATGCTTACATTCATTCACAGGTCACCCTGAGTGTCTGTCTCGGTATCTCTGGGGTTAATGTAGTTATCGATCACGATAGCTGAGACAAGAACCAACCCCTTGATCAGATCCTGAACCTGACCAGACAAATTCATAAGCGTCATTCCATTGCGTAAAACGCTGATTAGCAATAGGCCGACAATTAGATTGACAACACCGCCGCGCCCGCCACGCAAACGTATGCCACCAAGCACAACCACCATGATCACTTCGAACAGTAATGTTCCATTTGTCACGATGCGGAAATCGACAGTGCCACTGGCGCTGGAAACAATGATCCCCGCGATCAATGCGGTGATTGCAGAAAACACATAGACCCAGATCGTTGCCATCCGAACGGAAAGGCCGGTTAATTGGGCAGCCATATAGTTATCGCCCATCGCATAACATATTCGCCCCAGCACCGTCCTTTTCAAAAGGAAGGAAGTGGCAATCAGAACCAGAATTCCAATGACGACCGACACCGGGATGCCTGATATCTTGCCGGTGGATAGATATGCGATGATTGGCAAACTTTTGGGGATCAGAACAAGAAACTCGCCTTGCAAGATAGCCCAACGACAAACGCCTGCAATCAGCATAGCTGTTGCAAGGGTACTCAGCAGTGCGGGGATTTCAATAAACGCAATCAGCCAGCCATTAAGTAACCCCAAAACAAGGGCGAGGAATATAGCTGCAATCATTGCGACAGTATAATCCGTGCCATTGCTTAGCATCAGTCCAAATACCGATGAGACTGCAATCATGACTGCGATTTGCGATAAATCCAATCCGCGGGTGATGATGACCACCGCCATACCGCAACTTAATATCGCAAGCGCTGTCGAATTTTGCGCAACTATCGTGAGATTCCCAAGAGTTGCAAAACCGTCAATAAAAATAGTGAACACAATAATGATAGTCAGGGTTATGCCGAGAACAATATATTCAAGTGGATGTTGATTTACGGATAACAATTTTGGCAATGTTTGAACAACTGAGCCGGACCACCCTTTACCCCAGCTTTGCTGAGATAGGTGCCCATTCGATTGAAAGGGATTAGATGACTCATTCAAACCAGCTTCCATTCATATCGGCTAGAATTTCACTCAATTCAGCTTCCTGAATAAGTTCCCATCTATCTCACTTAGGCCTTATCTTACTTCCGAGTAAATAATGATACCGACGAGAAACGACCGTGTCAATGACAATTTATCTTGTGTTATTCATTGTGCTAGCCCTGCATACTGGTCGTTCAGGCATTGTTGTAAATAGGGAGACCAACAGTCGGTCAACCTGCCACATTAGCACGGGATTTTAGCCCATTCACAAATAGGAAAATAAAACAATCCGCCACCTCTTCTAACGTTTTATCTCCATCAGGATTGTACCAGCGCTGAATCCAGTTATTTGCACCCATCAATATTAATTCAGTCAATTTTGGGGGAACTTCAGCAATTGAACCATCAGCAATGCCTGCCTCAATGATATCGGCAAGATTGCTATCCAACAAGCGAGCACGGCCGTGAATGTTGTCAAATGCATCCTTTGGAAGGATTGCAAATTCATGGACAATTGCAACCGGTCCGGTTTTCAAAATTCCACCAATAACTCCGCGAAAGTATGTTTCGACTTTCTCTATACCTGAAGCATTGCTCTGCAATACCTCGACCATAACCTCTTCACAAAGGTTGAGTGTCAACTCATAACACATTTGAAGCAAGACTGGTTTGCTCTTTACATAATAATAAAGAGCGGTCTTTGAGATGCCGAAATGCTGGGCAATTTCATCCAGAGAAGTTGCGGCATACCCCCTTTTATTGAACATCTCAGCGGCAATCCGCAAAACTGCTTCTCGCTTAACATCGTGATCCCGGCGTCTATCAAATACGTTTTTATCAACTCTGTTTTTCAATATTCAATTCCTCATCCATTCTAATTTTTTTGAAGTGGTCAACCCAAAGGATGCAACAGGAACGACCTCAATATGCTTTAAACTTTCTTTTAGCAGAAAATTTTGAACATTGGGTAAATAATTTGTTTGGATTATAAAACTGAATCCCTGCTGAACCAAGCCGATGCATTCCGCGATTATGTTTGTACATCGACGGAATATCTTGAATAAGATTCAAATGTTATTAGTAGCATTGTAAACAACAGTGCCGTCGCCGTTGCCTGCATTCTTGGTGATGGAAGGCGCATGCATACCCGTGGCGCTCTCAAGATTGAAGTGCGCATGTTTTTGGTTTGAATAGCCATCCTTTCGAAACCGCCGTCGCTCGCCTCACCCAGTTTGGGTGAGCGACGGCGGTGGAAGAAGGATGGCGGGCCATCTTTTTGGTGGGCATGAGCAGCGATTGACAGAGAAGTGCAACACCTCACGGACTATCATGATAGTCCGTCGATTTTGCGATCAAAAGAGAGGTGTTGCAGATGTCACAATACAAGCATTTGAGTTATCACGAAAGGGTTGAGCTGGCCCGAATGTTACGCGAGAAGGCGTCGAAGGTTGCCATTGGGCAATGCCTTGACCGCCCGCGCTCCAGAGCTTTGAGGCGTGCCTTATCTTCACTGGTCAATCCATTGCGTATCCCGGCATCACGTTCTGCCTGCTGACACCAAGCCCGCAAACTATCGGGGGAGCAGCCAAGCTTGGAAGCTATCGCCTTGTAAGCCGCATTATCGCTGGGGTAATTCGCGCGGTTCTCTTTGAAAAGCCCAACGCCGCGTGCGCGAAATTCAGCCGTGTAGGTCGGTGTGTGTTTCTTCTGTGTCATAGGGTCCATCCTTAGAGAGTTTTACTCTCCGGTAAACCCGGGGCGGTTCAAGGAGCGGTTGAGAACATCAACAAACGACTGAGGAGGGATCTGCCCAGAGGCACCGATTTGGACAAAATCTCAGATGAAGAGTTCAATGATATCGTTCTCAATCACAACCTGACCCCAAGAAAATGTCTTGGATTCAAAACGCCAATCCAGGCCATCTTGAAAGAAATCGGAACTAATGCGAATATCTCATTCCACCCAAATGTTGCACTTCGCGATTGAATCTACCAGTGCTTCCGGGATGGTGAGTGGATTGTCGTCTATTGATATACTGGCGGCGCTTGGCGGCGCCGGTTCCTGTTCGCCCTGCTCAACAAAGCCACCGCCATCTTCCGACATGGCGTCGCCTGTTGCTAAGGTGTCGCTCGGTGTTTCCACGAGGTTCTCAGGCGGCTTTGTTGTGCTGGCGTCATGCGCCGTCTTGGCGTCGCTATAGCCGCCAGCGTCAAAAAGTAGCCCAGATACTTCTCCAGCGGATTTTTCAGGTACTTCGGCAGCTGTGCGATCTTCGTCCCCATGGTAGGTGTCGGTCAAATTCATACCAACATAGTACCAAGAGGGGAGTAGCGACGCGCACCGGTTTTCCACAGCTCGCAAGAAATGGGAGCAAAAATCTCCGTTCGCGTGGTAGCTATTTGGTAGCTCGGCTCAAATAGGCAAAAGTGATACTTGGTCTAACCTATTGAAATTATTGGTGGAGCTAAGCGGGTTCGAACCGCTGACCTCTTGCATGCCATGCAAGCGCTCTCCCAGCTGAGCTATAGCCCCATCAACAATGCCGCAATTATTTGCAGCGTGAGGGTTTTGTCCTTATCGCCGAAAACGGTCCAGCGGTGGTTGTTCTACTGGCAGTGCCCGGGCAATTCAAGATAAAAATACCGACAATTACCGTATTGGCCACCGGCAGTTTTGCTTTCCGTGCGACCGTATTCAGGTATCTTCCTTGTCATCCTTGGTAACGTGAATAATATCGGAAACATCGTCATCATCGTCATCATCGTCTTCCAGGAACGGCCCGTCATCGTCGTCGTCGTCATCCTCCACCTCGATGTCTGGAATGTCGCTAGGAATCTCGTTATCATCATCAACGGTGTCGCCATCATCTTCTTCGGCATCCTCAAGCGAGATCGTATCAGGATCGGCCTTGACCACGACATCGTCGCTTTTGTCTGTTTTTTCAACTTTAGCCTTGACTTCCGGGATCGGCTTTTCGAGCGCCACGAGTTCAAAGACAGCGTCGCAGGAGGGACAAATGACCGGATCTTTTTTCAGATCATAAAATTTCGATTCACATGAAAGACAGCGTCGTTTTTCGCCAAGTTCTGGTCTAGCCAATTTGATTGCCTCTAAATTGATTGCCTCTGAATTTTTTGCCCGACGGGCTTGTGCTGAAGATGTAGGCCTTGCAGGTTGCGAACCAATTAACCCCGTTATATTGGCCTGTCAAAAGCAAATCTCGCCATTGGGTGAATATTGGCAGATATTTTTCGGTCAATGGTTCTTTTGATTCAGTTATCTGCGAATTCGGCTGCCGCAAGGGCTTGTAAATGTTGCCATCAGACCCCTGCAACAGCGATTTTAAAATCCATAAGCAGATGACCTTGAATTCCGCCTGTGATAGGCACAGGCAAGGACCGGCACCGGGCACGTTAATCAGGGATGTTTTGAAGATATGGGCCATGGTACGAGCAAAAAACCAGTGACAGCCGTTCCCGCCGAGGGACTTCAGGGCAACGTGCAGGTTCCCGGCGACAAATCAATTTCTCACCGGGCGCTGCTTTTTGGTGGCATCGCGCGGGGCAAAACACGTATCTCGGGTCTGCTTGAATCTGATGACGTGCTCAATACCGCCAGGGCGATCGCGGCACTTGGCGCAACGGTTTCGCGCAATGGCAATGACTGGCTGGTAACCGGTGCAGGCAATGGCGTATTGCTTGAACCCGAAGCACCGCTCGATTTTGGCAATTCAGGCACCGGCGCCCGCCTGGCGATGGGTCTGGTCGCGCCCTATGATTTCGCCACAACTTTTTGCGGCGATGCTTCGCTTTCAGCCCGGCCGATGGGGCGCATTCTTGAACCCTTGCGGCAAATGGGTTTGCAGGTGATCGAAAGCGCAGAAGGTGACCGGCTGCCCCTGACTATCCGCGGCGCCCGCCATATGGCGCCGATCAGCTATCGGGTGCCGGTTCCTTCGGCCCAGGTTAAATCTGCAGTGCTGCTGGCGGGGTTAAGTATTGCCGGCGAAACAACGGTGATTGAACCGGTAATGACCCGCGACCATACCGAGCGGATGCTGGCCGGTTTTGGCGCCGATATTGATGTGACAACTGAAAGTGACGGCACACGCCATATCAGGCTAACCGGCCAGGGCGAACTGACGGCGCAGGAAATCATCGTGCCGGGCGACCCTTCTTCTGCCTCCTTCTTGATAGTGGCAGGTCTGCTTGTACCGGCTTCTGATATCACCGTTGAAAATGTGTTGCTCAACCCCACCCGCACCGGCCTGTTCTCCACCCTGCGCGAAATGGGTGCTGATCTTACCATTGATAATGAACGTGAAAGCGGCGGCGAACAGATTGGCGACATTCACGTGCGCACGAGTACTCTAAAAGGCGTTGAAGTGCCGGCGCACCGGGCACCCTCGATGATCGACGAATACCCGGTATTGGCGGTTGCCGCCAGCTTTGCCAAAGGCGAGACAGTGATGCGCGGACTGGCCGAATTACGGGTCAAGGAATGCGACCGGCTGGCGGTTACGGCTGCTGCAATGCGCCAAAATGGTGTTAGGTGTGTCGAGGGTGACGACTGGCTTGCGGTCAACGGCGAGGGTGTTGTGCCAGGTGGCGGCATAGTTGAAACGCACCTCGATCACCGCATCGCCATGAGCTTTTTGATCATGGGCCTGGCCGCCCAAAAACCGGTTACCGTTGATGATAGTTCGATCATCGCCACCAGTTTTCCAGAATTTACCGGTTTGATGAGCGGGCTCGGGGCAAAGATTGGGCAGTAAACCCGGATTGGTTTTATGTAGCCAGAACAGCATTGCCGATGTTACGAGATTTCCGCTGGGATCAATCAAAATATCAAGAACAGCCTGCTGCGGGTGGTTGCCGGTTCCGGTCATTTTCTGATATCGACCCACCCGAAAGAGTGTGCTGCCATTATCGACGATCACATGGATCGGTACTCCGCGTCCTAGTGGTTCGATTCCAACATTTGCATCCCCCTGCAGCACCGTTATTTACAAATGTTGGGACAAAACCACCAGGGGTAGACCAAGGGAATATAATATCGACTCAAACAATAACCCACACTACCGGCAACACGGAGAATAAATTGGAATCATCGGGAACTTTCATCCTTGCAGCACTGGCATTAACCGGCAGTCCCGGGCCCAACACGCTCAGCCTGGCGGCGGTTGGAGCAGCCTTTGGCCGGCTTGGCGGGGTTCGCTATATGGCCGGGTTAAGTTTCGGCATGGCACTCGTGATCTTGATTGTCGGTACGGGCATATCAGGTCTGTTGCTCGCCCTGCCCGGTGCCAAACCGGTGATAACACTAATGGCTGCAGCGTACTTTCTCTATCTCGCCTACAAAATTGCCACCGCGCCTCCATTGAACTCGAAAAGTCGGCCGGCAGGTAAGCCGAAATGGTATGAGGGCACATTTTTGTCGCTGGTCAATCCCAAAGCCTATGCCGCAATGGCGGCGCTGTTTTCCAATTTTGTGCTAGTGGCGGGGGATCATCTGGCCGATGGTCTGGTCAAGGCGTTCGTATTGATGATGACAATCATTGTCGTCAACATTTGCTGGCTTGCTGTTGGTTCTGCCCTCACACAGCTGC
Organism: Rhizobiaceae bacterium; assembly: GCA_965248135.1. Taxonomy (GTDB): domain Bacteria; phylum Pseudomonadota; class Alphaproteobacteria; order Rhizobiales; family Rhizobiaceae; genus SZUA-100. The sequence continues at coordinate 535,350 of CBDFIN010000011.1, forward strand.
TTCATCACGAGCGTTTGAGTCGGGCCATCAATATCGTTTTCGCGGTTGTGCTGATTATCTCTGTCTCCTTCACGGTCATGCTGTAGCGCAGGCCCGCAGGCGAAAGCTCAGGCAACCGGCATTCTTGCCTCGATCATGCCGGAATACCAGCTTGAGCCATAGGGGATTGCCTCATCATCGAAATTAAATTTCGGGTGGTGGCACATGGCCGTATCGCCGTTGCCGAGGAATATGTAAGCGCCCGGTCGTTCTTCTAACATGTAACTGAAATCTTCCGACGGCATGATCGGATCAACATCTGTGTCCACTTCACCAGCGATGGATCGGGCGACTTCAGCGGCATAAACGGTGTTTTCGGGGTTATTTACGGTAACCGGATAACCCGCTTCCCACGTCAGTTGCGCACTTGCACCAAGCGCCAAAGCGGTGCCCATGGCAATCTCGTTAATGCGCTCTTGGGCAATCTTCCGATATTCTGCGTCCAGTGTGCGGACCGTCCCCCGCATACGGACCTGGTGGGCAATTATATTGCTCGCCTCGCTGTCGGTGACAAATGTGCCGACCGTTACCACCACTCTTTTAAGTGGATCGACATTACGTGACACGACCGTTTGCAGTGACAGCAATATTTGTGCAGCCACCAGCGTCGTGTCCACCGCCTCATGCGGTGAGGCGGCATGGCCACCCTTGCCGGTGACCACAATGTCAAACCCGTCGGATGATGCTAACAAAGCGCCTGGCCTAATGGCGAACTGGCCAACAGGCAATCCGGGCGTGTTATGCATACCGTAAATCTCTTCAATGCCAAACCGCTCCATCAACCCGTCTCGGCACATCTCCAGTCCACCACCGCCGCCCTCTTCGGCGGGCTGAAAAACAACCACTGCCGTGCCGTCAAAGGCCCGGGTTTCGGTAAGATATTTTGCCGCCCCCAACAGCATCGCCGTGTGTCCGTCGTGACCGCAGGCGTGCATCACTCCAGGAGTATTGGAAGCATAATCAAGCCCGGTGATTTCGTGAATGGGCAGCGCATCCATGTCGGCACGCAGGCCAATCACCTTGCCGCTGGCCGTAGTTTGCCCCTTGATCACCCCGACCACGCCGGTGCGCCCAATTCCCTCAACCACCTCATCGCAACCAAATGCACGCAACAGCTCTGCCACCTTGGCGGCGGTGCGATGAACCTCAAACAACAATTCTGGATGAGTGTGAAAATCGCGCCGCCATTCGGTAATCTCCTGATGCAGGTCTGCATAACGATTTCTTATTGGCATTTGCGTATCCTTCCTGACGGTATATAGCATGATTACCTTAAAGTGATCATGGCTCATCAGGAGCGCACAGCGACCGGCGCCTTTGCGCCGCCCCAGCGGAGGCCCGGGCAACGCCCGCCGTGAACGAAGAGAATACTGATCGAATCATTTTGAAGGTGTCCAGCTATATTGTTTCCTTGGGTCAAAGCTTGAAAGACCGCTATGCGCAAAGCAAGGTAATTGAGCAATTTTCCCCGCTTGGGGTGACTATTGCGCTTTGCCTGTCAGTCTTGTTGTTGGTTTGGACGATTTTGGCCTCAAAAAGGCGCAAAGACTGTCGCAATAAATTTTCAATTCACAAAATATTGACGTTTACGAAAACGTCAATATTTGATAGTGTCATCACAACTCGAGAAATCATGCCCTTTTGGAGTGCCTTTCATGCCCACCTATCATGCGCCCGTCGAAGACAGTCTTTTCATTCTTAACAACTTGCTTGGCCTTGAGCGCTATCACAATCTGCCTGGATTCGAGGAAGCCTCACCCGACATGATCGAGGCGATCATGGGTGAGGCAGCAAAATTTTCAGAAGAGATTTTGCAACCGCTGAACCGGGTCGGCGACCAGGAAGGTTGCACCCGTCACGACGACGGAAGTGTTACCACGCCCACCGGCTTCGACGAGGCTTATAAAGCCTATTGCGATGCCGGTTGGGGCACTTTGCCGTTTGAACCGGAATTCGGTGGTCAGGGCCTGCCGGCGACCTTGGCCCAGGCGATTGCCGAATATGCCTCCAGCTCAAATATGTCATTTGCCATGTATCCGGGCCTTACCTCGGGCGCTGCAGCGACTTTGACCATCCATGGCACGCAAGAGCAAAAGGAAAAATACCTGCCCAACATGATGGCCGGCAAATGGACCGGCACAATGAACCTGACGGAGCCCCATTGCGGCACTGATCTTGGGCTGTTGCGTACCAAGGCCGTGCCCAACGGCGATGGTTCCTACAAGATTTCCGGCCAGAAGATTTTCATTTCCGCCGGCGAGCATGACCTTTCTGCAAACATTATCCATCTGGTGCTGGCGCGGATAGAAGGTGCGCCGGAGGGCACCAAGGGTATTTCGCTGTTCATCGTACCGCGCAATTGCATCAATGACGACGAGACGTCAGGTGATAATAATGGCGTTTCTTGCGGCTCGATTGAAGAGAAAATGGGCCTGCATGGCAATTCGACCTGTGTGATGAACTATGACGAGGCGCAGGGCTGGTTGCTCGGCAAGAAAAACAAGGGTCTGAAGGCGATGTTCACGATGATGAACGAGGCCAGGCTCGGCGTCGGCATGCAAGGGTTGGCGATTTCTGAAGTGGCCTATCAAAACGCTGTCGTTTACGCCAGGGAACGACTGCAGGGCCGTTCGATCTCCGGTGTCAAGGAGCCGGAAAAGAGTGCCGATCCGATTATCGTCCACCCCGATATCCGCCGTATCCTGATGACCATTCGTGCCTTTAACGAGGCCTCAAGAGCGCTGATATTGTGGACTGCGCTAAAAGGCGACATTGCCCGCAAGGCCGAAAAGGGTGACGAAAAAGAGCTGGCGGAAGATTATATGGGATTGCTGACGCCAATCATCAAAGGGGTGATCACCGACAAGGGTTTTGACAATACGGTGATGGCGCAACAGGTCTATGGCGGCCACGGCTATATCGCCGAATGGGGCATGGAACAGTTTGTCCGCGATGCCCGCATTGCGATGATCTATGAGGGCGCCAACGGGGTGCAGGCGCTCGATCTGGTTGGCCGCAAACTGCCGGCAAAGGGTGGTCGTGCGGTGCAGGCTTTCTTTAAGGAAATCGGAAAATTTCTGTCGGCCAACAAGGACGATGAAAAGATGGCACCCTATGCCAAGCCGCTGTCAAAGGGCCTCACTCACCTGCAAGAAGCGACCATGTGGCTTATGCAGAACGCCATGAAGAAACCGGACAATGCCGGTGCCGCCTCGACCGACTATATGCACCTGTTTGGCCTGGTGGCGATGGGTTATATGTGGGGGCTGATGGCCAAACAGGCGCTTGAACAGCCAGACGATGAATTTATGCAGCGCAAACTACTAACCGGCCAATTTTTCATGCAGCGCATCATGCCGGAAACAGCCGCTCATCTGGCCCGAATTTCCACCGGATGCGAAACAATGATGGCGCTCGAAGCGGAAGCGTTTTAAGCATTAAGTTGCCGGTTGAGGTTCGCCGGTCAAGCCGGCGGACCTCAGGCCATGACATCGAACAAACGCAAAGGCCACATACAGGAATGAAAACATGACCCTGCCATCGGAAGTTCTCCAAACCGCGATACCTGAATGGCGCACCGGCGATGTCGCTATGCTTGAAGATATGGCCAATCGGTATTTCACCGCAGAAGTGTTGCCCCATTATGATACCTGGGAAAAGAACGAGATTTCTGACCGCAGCGCCTGGGAACAGGCCGGCGAAGCGGGGCTTTTATGCGCCTCGGTGCCGGAGGAATATGGCGGCGCCGGCGGCACATTTGCCCATGAGGCGGTGATTATAGAGGCGATCGGCCATGTCGGGGTCGATGGCTTTGGCATTGGCCTGCATAATTCCATCGTCGCGCCCTATATTCTCAACCATGGTTCAGAAGAGCAAAAAAAGCGCTGGCTGCCGAGACTGGCAACCGGCGAATTGATCGGCGCCATCGCCATGACCGAGCCGGGCGCCGGTTCCGACCTGCAAGGGATTAAAACCAGCGCCGTCAAGGACGGTAATCACTACCGTATCAACGGTTCCAAAACCTTTATCACCAACGGCCAGATGGCCAATTTAATCATCGTTGTGACCAAGACTGACCCGACCAAGGGCGCCAGGGGCACCTCGTTGATGGTGATTGAGACCGACGGGCTTGAGGGGTTCCGCCGGGGCCGCAATCTCGACAAGGTCGGCATGAAGGCCAATGATACCTCCGAGCTTTTCTTTGACGATATGCGCATTGCCACCGCCAATCTTCTGGGCACAGAAGAAGGCCTGGGTTTTATCCAGCTAATGCAGGAACTGCCGCAGGAACGACTGATGATAGCCAATCAGGCGATCAGCGCCATTGAACGGGCGCTGGCGCTGACCATCGATTATGTCAAGGAGCGCAAGGCTTTCGGCAAGGCGGTGATCGATTTTCAAAATACCCAGTTCAAGCTGGCGGAGTTAAAAACCGAAGCAACCATCGCCCGGGTATTTGTCGATGATTGTGTGACCCGCCATCTGAAAGGTGAACTTGACCAGACCACCGCTTCGATGGCCAAATACTGGACCTCCGATCTGCAATGCAAGGTGATGGATGAGTGTGTGCAATTGCATGGCGGCTATGGTTATATGAATGAATATCCGATTGCCCGAATGTTCCGTGACGCCCGGGTGCAACGCATTTATGGCGGCACCAACGAGATCATGAAATTGCTGATCGCGCGGAGCCTATAGGAAATGACCAATCTTTCCTTCCCTCCCGATGCCGCACCACCTAGCGCGGTATTTCTCGGTATGGCGCTGATTGAGATCGACGCCAAGAAGGGGTTCGTGAAGGTTTCATTTGAGCCCAAGCCGGAATTGCTCAATTTCAATGGCGTCATCCAGGGCGGCTTTCTTGCCGCGATGATGGACGATACCATGGGTTTTAACGCTTTCATTCATCTTGGCATGAAAACCGGCATGGCCTCCATCGACCTTCATAGTCATTTCATGCGACCGGTACCGATGGGACAGATAATTGTCGAGGCGCAGGTCACCAAAACCGGAAAATCTATCGCGTTTATGGAGAGCAAGCTTTATGATTGTGAGGGAAGACTTGCCGCACGCTCGACCACCAGTGCGCGGCTTTTGCCCTTGTCAAAAGATGTTCAAAAACCCAAATCAGACGGGAATTCAGGATAGAGTGTATTCACTGCCCGGCTTGTCGCATCGGATACAGGAATAACCATAATTGAGGGCGTGGCGTAATACGCCTCAAACCGAAATCCAAGGAGAAATCATGTCTAACGCCTTTATTTACGACCACATGAGAACCCCGCGCGGGCGCGGCAAGAATGATGGTTCGCTACACGAAGTGCCGGCGGTTCGGCTGGCGGCGCATACGCTAAATTCGTTGCGTGACCGCAATGGCATTAACACCAAAACGGTTGATGACGTTATTCTCGGTTGTGTCGATCCGGTTGGCGAGGCCGGCAGCGACATCGCGCGCGCGGCAATTTTTGAAGCAGAATACGACAACAGCGTGCCTGGTATGCAGATCAACCGGTTTTGTGCCTCTGGACTTGATGCGGTCAATATGGCGGCCGGCAAAATCGAAAGCGGTGCTGATGATATTGTTATCGCCGGCGGGGTCGAATCAATGAGCCGGGTTGGTATCGGCGCTTCCGGTGGCGCCTGGCCGATGGACCCGAGCATCGCCATTCCCTCCTATTTCATGCCCCAGGGCATTTCCGCTGACCTTATTGCCACCAAATACGGCTTCTCCCGCGATGATGTGGACGCCTATGCGGTGGAAAGTCAGAAACGGTCTGCCCAATCCTGGCAAGACGGAAGGTTCGACAATTCGGTCGTGGCGGTGAAAGACATTAATGGATTGACCATTCTCGACAAGGACGAGCACATGCGCCCCGGCACCGACATGCAATCGCTTGCCTCGCTCAACCCGGCGTTTGTGATGATGGGCGAAATGGGCGGTTTCGACTATGTGGCCGTACAGGCTCACCCCGATGTCGAGGCCGTGCAGCATGTGCATCACGCCGGCAATTCCTCCGGCATTGTCGATGGCGCTGCTGCTGTGTTGATGGGCTCCAAAAAGGGCGGCAAGTCGCTTGGCCTTAAACCGCGGGCAAAAATCCGTGCATTCGCCAATATCGGCTCCGATCCGGCATTGATGCTAACCGGCCCGGTGGATGTGACCAAAAAACTGCTCAAGCGGTCAAAGATGAATATCGATGATATTGATCTGTTTGAATTGAACGAGGCTTTTGCCTCCGTCGTGTTGCGCTACATGCAGGCTTTTGACATCTCCCATGACAAGATCAACGTTAATGGCGGAGCAATTGCGATGGGCCATCCGCTTGGCGCGACCGGCGCGATGATCCTTGGTACGGTTCTGGATGAGCTTGAGCGCCGCGATCTCAATACAGCATTGGTAACGCTTTGCATCGGTGCCGGCATGGGCACTGCTACGATCATCGAAAGGGCGTAATTGATGCCCAAAATCGACCTGGAAAAGATGACATGGGAAACCGGTTCCGGTTATCCGCAACCGTTTCAGCAAATTTGCGAGGGTCGCGCTCGAAAGCGCCTGGGCGATGTCGTTGGCCTCGATCAGTTTGGCGTCAATTTGACCCGGCTTGCACCGGGATCCGCCTCTGCCCTGCGCCACTGGCATGAGCGGGAAGACGAATTTGTCTTTGTCCTCGAGGGCGAAGTTGTGTTGGTCGAAGATGATGGTGAAACCCTGCTAAACCCGGGCGAGGCCGCCGGTTTCAAGGCTGGCGTTGCCAATGGCCATCACCTGATCAACCGCGGCGATGGTGACGCGGTTTATCTGGAGATCGGCACACGTGCGCCAAAAGAACGGGCGCATTATCCCGACGATGATTTATTTGCAGAAAAGAGCCCCTCGGGTTTTCAATTTTTGCACAAAGATAAAGCACCTTATCAATAGGAACCAGTTTATATGACTTACAAGAACTTCACGCTTACGACCGACAGCGATGGTATCGCCCTGATCACCTGGGACATGCCCGGTAAATCAATGAATGTCATCGACGCTTCGGTGATGGACGAACTTGAGCAATTGATTGATGAGGTTGCGGACACTGATGCGATAAAGGGCGCGGTAATTACCTCCGGCAAAAAAGCCTTTGGCGCCGGCGCCGATCTCACCATGTTACAGGGCATGTTGGGTGAATATCAAAAACTGGCGACCTCCGACAAGGATGCGGCGACGCAGACCCTGTTTGATAACGCTTACCGGCTCAACCTTACCCTGCGCAAACTGGAATCCGGCGACAAGCCCTGGGTCGCGGCCCTTAATGGCCTGGCGATGGGCGGCTGTTTTGAGATTGCTCTTGCCTGTCACGCCCGTGTGGCCAGCGACGATCCCAAGCTTCGCGTTGGCTTGCCGGAAGTCAAGGTTGGCTTGCTGCCGGGTGCCGGCGGCACCCAGCGTGTGCCGCGTTTGATCAACACCCAGGATGCGCTGCAAATGCTGCTGCAGGGCAAAGCCCATCCAGCTGCCAAGGCGAAATCGCTGGGGCTGGTTAATGAGGTGGTAGCGGCAGATGAACTGATCGACAAGGCCAAAGACCTGATCCGCGACGGTCTTAAGGCTGAACAACCTTGGGATAAAAAGGGCTTCCGTCTGCCGGGCGGCAAGGTCTATTCTGTCGCCGGTGCGCAGCTTTTTCCGGCCGCCAATGCCATCTACCGCAAGGAGACCTTTGATAATTACCCCGGTGCGCGCAATATCATGAAATGCGTCTATGAGGGCCTGTTGGTACCGTTTGATACGGCGCTGAAAATCGAGACCCGCTATTTCGCCAGTACATTGCAGACCACCGAAGCGGCCTCGATGATCCGCTCGCTGTTTGTTTCGATGCAAGAATTGAACAAGGGAGCACGCCGCCCCGCCGATATACCGGCAAACAAGGTCAAGAAGGTCGGCATCATTGGTGCCGGCTTCATGGGTGCCGGCATCGGTTTCGTTACCGCCAAGGCGGGTATCGAAGTGGTGCTGATCGATCGTGATCAGGACTATGCGGAAAAAGGCAAGGCCCATTCCGCCGATCTGATGGACAAGGCCATCAAACGACGCCGGGCGACCGCGGACGACAAGGAAAACCTGCTTGGCCTGATCACCGCGACCACCGACTATGATGCGCTGAAAGACTGCGATCTGGTGGTCGAGGCGGTATTTGAAGATGCGGCAATCAAGGCCGATGTGACCAACAACGTCGAAGCGGCAATTGGCGAAAATGCCATCTACGCGTCCAATACCTCGACCATCCCGATCTCCAGCCTGGCCAAGGCCTCAAAGCGGGCCGGCAATTTCATCGGCATTCACTTCTTCTCGCCGGTCGACCGTATGTTGCTGGTTGAAATCATTATGGGCGAGGAAACCGGCAACGCCGCACTTGCCATGGCAATCGACTATGTGCTGGCGATCAAGAAGACACCGATTGTGGTCAACGATACGCGGGGCTTTTATGCCAATCGCTGTGTCTTCCGCTACCTCAACGAATCCTACAACATGCTGCTAGAGGGCGTGCCGCCGGCGATGATTGAAAACGCCGCCCGCATGGCCGGCATGCCGGTGGGTCCATTGTCGCTCAATGACGAAGTCGCTATCGATTTGTCGCAGAAAGTGTTGCGCCAGACGGTCAAGGACTTGGGTGAAGGTTCGGTCGATCCGCGCTATCTGGAACTCGTTGATACCATGGTCGAGAAAAACGGCCGTCTTGGCCGCAAGAACGGCAAGGGTTTTTACGACTATCCCGCCAAGCCGGCCAAGAAACACCTATGGCCGGAACTGAAAACCCTTTACCCGCAACAGGATGCAGAAGAAATCAGCGTTGGTGATCTGCAGGACCGCTTTCTCTATACCATGGCGATGGAAGCCGCCCGCACAATTGAGGAAGGAGTGGTCACCGATATTCGAGAGGCCGATGTCGGTGCGATTATCGGCTTTGGCTTTGCCCCCTATTCCGGCGGGCCTATTTCCTTTATCGACGGCATGGGCGTGAAGGCCTTTGCCAAACGGGCGAAGAAACTGGCTAAGAATTATGGCGATCATTTCGCGCCAACGCCATTGATCAAGGAAATGGCAAAATCCGGCGAGACATTTTATCACCGCTTTGACCCGGGCAAGAAGGCGGCGTGAACAGCTTGGCCATAACGCATTTGTTTGGTGCTTTCGCTATTGGAAGCACCATCTGCCCGAAAATCCATATTACCATAACCAACAAAGTTTGACAGACGCATTGATTTTTTCGCTGACTTTGTTCACTGTCGAATTGAATCCGTTGATTTCAACGAGAATACTTTGGGAGAAAAATGATGAAAATTAATGTTGTAGCTTTGGCAGCAAGCGTTGCCCTTGGTGCCCTTGCATCGTCAGGCGCGATGGCGGCGGAAAAGCTGACCTACTATTGCAGCGCCCAGGAGGACTGGTGTCAGTTGATGGCTAAAGGCTTTGAACTGGTGTCAGTTGATGGCTAAAGGAGGCCACCGGCATCAAGGTCAATATGACCCGCAAAAGTTCCGGCGAAACCTTTGCTCAAATCAAGGCCGAAGCCAGTAATCCCAAAGGTGACGTATGGTGGGGCGGCACCGGTGATCCGCATCTTCAGGCGGCCGAAGAGGGCCTGACCGAACCTTATGAATCCGCCATGCGTGGCAAACTCAACGACTGGGCAATTTCGCAGTCTGAATCGGCCGGAAACCGGACCATCGGCATTTATTCAGGTGCGCTTGGCTATGGCTACAATGAAGACTTGCTGAAAAAGAACAACCTGCCAGTGCCAGCCTGCTGGAAAGATCTGTTGAAGCCTGAATTCAAGGGTCATGTGCAAATGGCCAATCCGAATTCTTCCGGTACCGCCTACACCACGCTTGCAACCATCGTGCAATTGTTTGGCGAGGACGAGGGTTTCGAATTCATGAAAGGGCTGCACAAGAACATCAACAATTACACCAAATCCGGTTCGGCTCCGATCAAGGCTGCCGCCCGCGGTGAAAATACCATCGGCATCGTCTTTATGCATGATGCGGTCAAGCAGGCCGTTTCGGGTTTTCCGATCAAGGTTGTAGCACCTTGTGAAGGTACCGGCTATGAAATCGGCTCGATGAGCATCGTCAAGGGTGCCCGCAATCTTGAAAATGCCAAAAAATTCTACGACTGGGCATTGAGCGCCGATGTGCAATCGCGGTCGCTGGAAGTAAAGGCCTATCAGGTGATGTCCAACAAAGGGGCGAAAAGCTCTCCCAAGGCGCCTGATCTTTCGACCATCAAGCTGATTGATTATGATTTCGAGAAGTATGGCTCATCCGACGAGCGCAAGCGCCTGTTGAAAAAGTGGGATGATGAGGTCAAGGTTCTGCCGCAGTAAAAGTGGCTTTGATTCTTGTCTGATACAACCTTCCAGCCGCCCTTGCGGGTGGCTGGATCTTCCACCAACAGGGTTGTCTTATTGTGGCTGACCGCCGGATTGGCAGGCTTTGTATTGCTGCCGTGGTATGTGCAGGAAGACGGCCTGTGGAGTTTTGAGTGGCTGTTTGACGGCTATCCGTTTGACAGCGATTATGCGCCGGCAGCCTTCTTGTTGGCGCAAGGGCTAAAACCGTGGCTGTGGCCTCTTGTGGTGTTCTTGCTTTTGCCAATAGCGGCTTTGGGCCGGCGCAAAACAGAACCCATATTTGCTACTATCTTGTTGATTTCCGGCATCGGCGGCCTGTTCTGGCTGCTTCTTCAGGGTTTTGCCATCGGCATTCAGGGTTGGCAATTCGGTTTCCTTGAAACTTTGTTCGGGCCGTTGGGCGACAGGCAATTTGGCCTCGGCTATGGCGCCCTTTTAATAGCCACCTATTTCCTGTTCATGATCACCATCGGTGCGGCGGCGCGCGGTGCGGTCAATGGTGATGTTTTTGTCGTAAGCTCCATCGGTTTTATCATCGCCATCGTTGGCATCTTCATTTTCTTTCCGATAATCCAGATGCTCGCCGGTGCCTTGCGCGACAATGATGGCGTCTATTCGATTTTTGTTTTTTTCGAGAAGTTCTTTGATCGCAAGATCTGGGGCCTTGGCTGCATTATCAACAATACCAATTGTGGTGTTGCCTGGAATTCACTCTTTCTCGGCATTTGTGTTGGCGCAGCAACAACCACCCTTGGCCTGGTGTTTGCGCTGGTCGCAACCCGATCGGGCTTCAAATATGGCCGGTTATTGCGGGCCATGACCGTATTACCTATCATCACTCCGCCTTTTGTTATTGGGCTTGCGATTATACTGCTGTTCGGCCTGTCGGGCTCCGTTACCCAATATGTCTCCGATCTGTTCGGCATCCAGCCGACAAGATGGATTTACGGCCTTCTCGGCATCATGATCGCCCAGATGCTCGCCTATACGCCGATTGCCTTCTTGGTGTTGATTGGCGTTGTCGAGGGCGTGAGCCCTTCGATGGAGGAGGCGGCGCAGACACTTCGGGCCGACCGCTGGACAACTTTTCGAACCGTGACCTGGCCCTTGATGCGCCCTGGTCTTGCCAATGCATTTTTGCTCGGTTTCATCGAAAGCATGGCGGATTTCGGCAATCCGCTGGTGCTTGGCGGCAATTATGATGTATTGTCAACCGAAATATTCTTCTCCATCGTCGGGGCACAAAACGACCAGGGCCGCGCTGCCGTTCTGGCCATCGTTTTGTTGACCTTCACGCTTGGCGCTTTCTTTGCCCAGCGTCGCTGGCTTGGTAAAAAATCCTATGCCACAACCACCGGCAAGGGTGATGGCGGGGCGCATCCCTTAATGCCACGCCGGCTGAAATGGCCGGTATATACGGTTGCCGCATTTTGGGTGGTAATGACGATCGTCATCTATTGCATGATTTTTTATGGCGGCTTTGTTGAATTGTGGGGGCTCGATAACACCCTCACCCTTCGTCACTATGGCGACGCCTTTTCGGTCAAATGGACCGAGCATGGGTTGCTATGGGAAGGCTCTGCATGGAACTCGTTCTGGACGACGCTGGAGATTGCGGCAATTGCCGCACCGCTGACCGCTATGCTGGGGCTGGTGACGGCCTATCTGTTGGTGCGGCAGAGTTTTTCCGGCAAGAGCGCCTTTGAATTCGGCACCATGCTTTCCTTCGCCATTCCCGGCACGGTGATTGGTGTAAGCTATATTATCGCTTTCAACGTGCCGCCGATTGAACTTACCGGCACTGGCGCTATTCTTGTCTTGAGTTTTATTTTCCGCAATATGCCCGTTGGTGTGCGGGCCGGTGTGGCCTCTATGGCGCAGCTTGATAAAAGCCTGGACGAGGCCTCGCTAACGCTTGGGGCCAATGCCTGGCAAACCTTCCGCTCTGTCATCCTGCCACTGTTGCGGCCGGCCATTCTTGCCGCCATGGTCTATTCTTTCGTTCGCGCCATGACAGCAATAAGCGCGGTGATTTTTCTGGTCAGCGCCGAATACAACATGGCGACCAGCTATATTATCGGCCGGGTGGAGAACAACGACTACGGGTTGGCGATTGCCTATTCGACTGTATTGATCTTCGTCATGCTGGCGGCAGTGGCGCTGCTGCAATTATTGATCTTACGTGGTGGCAACAGGAGACTAAGCGATGCGCCATGATAATTGCCAGGAAAGGCAGAACTGATGAGCGACGTGGCAATTAAGAGCAACGCGGCGGCGGTAACTTTCGAAAATGTCACCAAGGTCTATGGCGGCACGGTCATGGCGGTGGATGATGTTTCGCTGCACATTGAACCGGGCACGCTGGTCACCCTGCTTGGGCCTTCCGGCTGCGGCAAGACCACGACGCTGAGGATGATCGCCGGTCTGGAGATGGTGACCTCGGGCCGAATTCTCATCGGTGATCAGGATGTGACCAAATTGCCGGCAACCGACCGTGATGTGTCGATGGTGTTTCAGTCCTACGCCCTGTTTCCGCACATGAGTGTCAGTGAAAATGTCTCCTACGGGCTGAAGCTTTCGGGCCACGGCAAGGAAGAAACCCGCCGGCGCATGCTCGCAGGGTTGGCGCTGGTCGGCCTTGAGGGTTATGACAAACGGCTGCCGAGCGAGCTTTCCGGCGGCCAGCAGCAAAGGGTGGCGGTGGCCCGGGCTTTGGTGCTTGAACCGCAGGTTTTGTTGTTCGATGAGCCGCTATCCAATCTTGATGCCAAACTGCGTCGTCAGGTGCGGGAGGAAATTCGAGAAATTCAGCAAAAGCTCGGTTTGACGGTAGTCTATGTCACCCACGATCAGGAGGAAGCCCTGGCGGTTTCCGACCGCATCATTGTCATGCGCAATGCCGGGATCGCCCAGTCGGGTACGCCGCGCGAGCTTTATGAGGCGCCGGCGGATGCTTTTGTTGCCGATTTTATCGGCGAGGCCAATTTGCTTGACTGTCAGATCAACGAAATGACCGATGGACGGGCGAAGATTGTTATCGGCTCGATCACGCTCGACCTTGATGCCCGCGGGCTGAGCGAAGGCCCGGCGAAGCTGGCCGTGCGCCCAAGCCGCATTGCCCTGTCGGTTGATGGCAGCAAAAACAGCCAGGAAGTTTTGGTGAAGAAGGCGGTCTATGTCGGCAATCATATGGAATATGTTGTGGCGGCCGATTTTGGTGAGCTATTTGCCGTGTCAAACGCCGTCGATAAGCCACTGGAGGTCGGCCAGAGCGTTTACCTGAGCTTTGAAGATTCCGGCCCGGTTTTGCTCAAGAGCGAATGATGGTGCCGGCGTAGTAATGCCGTTTGATGGGCCGGATCAACCATGTGCAATTGAGCGGGCGATCAAATCACAAAAAAACCGTCCGGTGACAAATCACCAAATCAGATTTGCAACCGGTTGCAAAGAAGCCACAGGAATTCTAAACTCGTTTCTTAACAGCAGATTGATCAGGCTTCATTGCATTTCAGGACTTTATGATGGCGATAACGCTGAAAGAGGTGGCACAAAGAGCGGGCGTATCTCGCTCGGCGGTTTCACGCGCCTATACCGACGGCGCCAGCATATCGCACATCACACGCAAAAAGGTTGAAAAAGCCGCCCGTGAACTGGGCTATCGGCCCAGTTTGATTGCTCGCAGTCTGGCAACAAACCGCACCAAACTCATCGGCCTGATCGCCAATAATTTCCAAAATCCGATATTTCTTGAGGTGTTTGATCTTTATACCCAGGCCCTGCAGGCGCGTGGATTGCGGCCGCTTCTGGTCAATTTGACCAACGAGACCGACCCTGAAAACTCGGTTCAAATGTTGCGTCAATATAATGTCGATGGTGTCATAATCGCCACATCCACCCTGCCGCCGCATTTCGCCCGGGCGTTCAAGGATGCTCAGATGCCGGTTGTTCATGCTTTTGGCCGGTTTGAGGCCGGCTCGGGTGTGCATGTGGTCGGTATCGATAACCAGGCCTGCGGCGAGATGGCAGCAAAGGCACTTTTGAAACACGGCTATCAAGAAATCGCCTTTCTGGGTGGGCCGGAAACGGCGACTTCTACCCAGGATCGAGCGACCGGCTTTCTGGGCCTGCTCGAACAGGAGAACGCAAAGGTTGCCGATGTCCGCTATGCCAACGCATATGGGTATCAGGCCGGTCGCAACGCGATGCGCGGGCTGCTTGATGAAAAGCGGGTCGAGGCGGTGTTTTGTGGTGATGATCTGATTTGCATGGGCGCCATGGACGAGGCACGGCAATCAGGCATAGGGGTTCCCGACGACATCGGCTTCATCGGATTTAACGATATGGCGATGGCCCAATGGTCCAGCTATGATCTGACCACGGTTCGCCAGCCGACCAGGGATATCATCAAAAGTTCGATTGAACTGGTTGTCGCGCTGGTGGAAGAACCGCAGCGGGCAATGGAAGTCCGGATATTTCCCTGTTCTGTGGTCGAGCGCGGCACCTTAAGGCCATTGGCAAAATAGCTAATTTTACCAACTGCAACAAAGATCAAACTATGCCATCGTCATCCGCCGACTTAATCGGCGGATCTTGAGCGGAACGTTAGGAATTTGTGGCTCAAGGTTGGCCAGTCAAGCCGGCCAATGACGCCCGGATTTTTTTGGTGAAGCGAGATCAACTGCGTCTGGTATTATTGCTCACTGATCATCGGGCACTGCACTGACCCATTTTCCGTTTTTGGCAGCCGAGCGAACCGCCGCGAAGATCGCCGCCATGGAACGCAACCCGTCATCGGCGCTGGGATAGTGGGTGGCCGCCGGATCGGCCTTGCGGCCCTCGTTGCGGGCATTGATCACCTCAGCCAGATCGCGATAAATATTGGCGAAAGCAAGCGGCATGCCCTCGGCGTGACCAATAGTTACTCTTGAGGCGCGATCAGCCTCGTAGGAAAGACCCTCGCCGCCGCGCTCGACGATTTCGGTGCGGCCATTGAGCGGTGTCCAGTAGAGCTGGTTGGGCCATTCCTGGGCCCATTTGAGGCCACCTTTTTCACCGAATAGCTGGATATTCAGCCCGTGCATGCGGCCAACCGCCACCGAACTTGTCCACAATCGGCAAATGGCGCCGCCGTCCATTTTAATATTGACCTGGGCGTCGTCCTCCAGCTGCCTGCCGTCGACGCAGGACTGGAAATCGGCCGAAAGCTGCGCCGCCTCCTGGCCCGAAATGAAACTTGCCATGTGCAGGGCATGAATACCACAGTCGGCAAACTGGGCCGATATGCCGGCCTGTTCAGGGTCATAGCGCCAGCGGACCCGCGGATTGTCGGCATCAGCGGCATCAGCATGGAAGCCATGGGCAAACTCAGCCTTGATTAGCCGGATATTACCAAGATCGCCACGCTCAACCATCGCCCGCATGTGCCGTACCAGGGAGTAGCCGCTATAGCCGTAATTAACGGCGCAAATATTGCCGGTTTTCTTCGTCAACCGACTGATCTCCCGACCCTCTTCCACCGTCATGGTCATCGGCTTTTCGCACAGCACATTAAAACCCGCCTCAAGAAAGGCTTTGGTGATTTCAAAATGGGTGGCGTTGGGGGTTGCCACAGTGACCAGATCAAGCCGGTCATCGCGACCGGTCTCGCCGGCCAGCATCTCTCGCCAATCGCCATAGGCGCGATCCGGCACGATGCCCAGTTGACGGGCGAATTGCCTGCCCGCTCTGGCATCGATATCGAGAGCGCCGGCGACCAGGGCAAAACAGCCATCCAGACCAGCGCCCAACCGGTGAGCCGGGCCGATCTGGCTACCTTCTCCACCACCGATCATACCCCAACGCAATTTCCTCAAACCGTTGATCCTTCTGCTGCAGCCAGGGTCATAATTGTCACCCATTGCCGTCGTTGCATTATCTGTTTCTCCGACACGGTTATTTTTTACACGACAGGATCAAAGGCGTATTTTTAACACCGCCCAATACCATTCGTGTTCTGCTCAACAATTTCATTGCAACCGGTTGCAAAGTCACCTAAGCCTGAATTTTTTACCCTGGTCAAGGGCAAACCCATAGCAATTTGTCCATTGCATGTTGGCTTAATCTAAAACACAATAGGGCATTTCTTTGGGAGGAAAAATCTTGAAATTGATGATTCAACTGCTGGTCATGGTGTTCATGAGCCAGGCTTCAATTGTTGCTCACGCCCAGATGTCGATGATTGAGGGTTCCAGCGAGCCGGCCAGCCAGGAAGTGCAGCTGCCAAGCCCTTTGACCAAGGAAAATGTCAGGGATCTGCTATCGACTTTAAGTGAGAAGCAGGTTCGCCAACTGTTGTTAGAACGGTTAGATGCGGTTGTACAAAAAGCTGAAGAGCAAAAAACCTCGATGGGCGTTGCAGAGTTCGTCGAGCGGGCGGCAACCGGCGCCTGGGGTTCTATCTCTACCGCCGTGCAACGACTGCCGAATTTGTGGGCCAGTCAGCGGCAAAGTTTCATCAATTTTCACCAGCGTTTGGGCTGGAAAGGGATTGCTACGCTGTTTGGTTCGCTGTTGCTGGCAATTGCCGCCGGATTGGTGGCGGAACAGATTGTCAATCGCATAACCCGGCGCTGGCACACCACATCACTTGAGCAAGAGCGTCCAGACACCTTAAAGGAAACGCTCAGATTTTTGTCTATTCGCTTGCTCAACGATGTTTATGGCCTGATCGCCTTCTTTATTGTTACCCGCGCAATGGCAGTGTGGCTGATGCCGCCCGAACTAGAAACCCTGGCTCAGGTGATCATGGTCAACCTTATGGTTCTGCCGCGCGTTGGCGCAGCGTTTATCCGATTTATACTGGCACCGACCAAGCCACAGTTTCGATTGATGAACACCGACGATGCCTCGGCCCGCTTCTTATATCGTCATCAGATCGGCATCTTTATCACCATGGGAATTTCCATCGCCATCGTAAATTTTAACGACATGAACGGCGTTTCGATGGGTCAGTCGCGGTTGGGTTTCTGGCTCAATCTGGCGGTGCATCTCTATCTGATCGTGTTGATCTGGAAAGCCTGGGACGGGCTGGTGATGATGATGCGTGGATCGGATCCTGATGTCACTCCAATCGAGGAGCGTGTTGCCCGGGCGTTTCCTGTTTATGCTATATGCGTATCAGCCTTCACGTGGATATTGGTCAATATCCTGGTTGGATTTGGGCAGTTCGAATTACTGCAAACCGCGCCGCACTACAAAATGATGTTTGTTTTGACGTTTGTTCCAGCAATGGACACGACAATACGCGGGCTGGTGCGCCATCTGGTGCCGCCGATGCAGGGTGAGGGACTGCTTGCCGAAAGCGCCTACTATTCGACCAAGCGTAGCTATATTCGCATTGGCCGGGTTGTTGTGTTTGCCATGGTTGTTGTGCTGGTTGCCGGTTTTTGGGGCATCGATTTTGCCAATATCGCTTCTGCCGGGCTTGGGGTCAAATTCGCAGTCCGGTTTATCGATGTATTGATGATCCTTGCGGCGGGCTATCTGGTCTGGGAAGTTGTCACCGTGTTGCTAAACCGTAAACTTGCTGCAGAACAAACCGCCGAAGGCTTTGATCTTAATGCCGATGAACCCGGCGGCGGTGAAGGTGGCGGACAGGGTGGTTCCCGCCTTTCGACCGTTCTGCCGATGATACGATTTATCGCGCAAGTGGGCATAGCCGTGATGACAATCCTGATCGCGCTCGGCAATATGGGCATTGATACGACCCCATTGCTGGCCGGTGCCGGTATCGCCGGACTGGCCATCGGCTTTGGTGCACAGGCGCTGGTTCGTGATGTGGTTGCAGGCATTTTCTTTTTGATCGACGACGCTTTCCGCGTCGGTGAATATCTGGTCATCGGTACGACAGTGGGTACGGTTGAAAAAATATCCCTGCGTTCTCTGCAATTGCGCCATCACAAGGGGCCGGTTCACACCATTCCATATGGTGAAATACCGCAAGTCACCAATAATTCCCGCGATTGGGTGATCGTCAAAATCAAATTCACTGTGCCCTTTGGTACCGATGTCAACAAGATCAAGAAGCTGTTTAAGGTGATTGGCGCTGAAATGCTGCAAGCCCCATATGCTGGTGATCTGATCCAGACATTCAAGTCGCAAGGGGTTTATGATGTCGATGATGTCGGGGTTGTCATTCGCGGCAAATTCATGGCCAAGCCCGGCACCCAGTGGATTATCCGCAAGGATGTTTACACCCGCATCCAGAGTGTATTTGAGGCCAACGGCATCGAATTTGCACGCAAGGAAGTGCGGGTGCAGATACCGGGTCTAAATGAGCAGACGGAACTGAGTAGCGAGCAAAAACAGGCGATCTCAGCGGCCGCCAGCGAAGTTGCTGAATCGGCCCGGGAAGGCGAAGCAAAATAGCGGCGGTTGTGATATTTGTGAAAGAAGAACAACCGCAGGGTCAACTTACCAAAAAACCGGGCGTCATTGGCCGGCCTGACCGGCCAACCTTGAGCCACAAGTCCCAATTGTTCTGCTCAAGATCCGCCGATCAAGTCGGCGGATGACGATGGCATAGGTTGATCTTTGTTGCAGTTGGTACCATATCTCACTTCGCCTCGTCCTCCCGGCCACTTGAACCTTCTCTTGCCTTGGCGACGGCCGCGTTGAGAACGTGCTGGTGCATCTGGATGGATGGTTCGTTGAAAATAACGTTTTTCAACCAGTCGAAGCCGAGCATCAACAAAAGTTCATCATCCTGGCGCAACCGTTCCACCATTTCGGCATCGATGTCATAGGTCTCGAGAAATTTCGATTCAAACACAAACCGGCGAAACATGTCGACATCGGTGGTCGCCATGAAAAACATCTGCTTGGTGCGTTCGTCAATCTCCTTGCCTCCCGGGCCGCCAACCACCTTCCAGGAAGCCAGTTTCATCAGGATATCGACCCAACCGCGATTAATCGCGTCATAGTCCTCCAGACCCTGCTCCTGGCGATATTCGTCGACCGTTTGTTCCCTATTTTCATCATGCCCCTTGCAATGGCTTTCGCGGACCAGGAAATGAAAATTGTCGGGCTGCTCATATTCCTTCAGCTTCACCGAGGCCATGCCTAGCGGGTAATAGCGGCAATTGGCGGGGCGGTTTTCATAGACCGTGCAGCCCTTTTCAGTATCCAAAAACACGCATGGCCCCGAGCCATCATCACCCTTTACCCGCAGCTTTGCGACGGGCATATTGGCACCATGCCACATGGCAGGGACCGTAAAGACCTTCAAGAACTCGGCCGGACGCACGTTCCAGTGCTTGGCAAGACGCAGAATATCGAGCGGTGTGAGGGTGATATCCGGGCCATAGCAGCATTCATTCCAGCAAGACACACCCTTGTGGCAGGAAAAACAAAACTTGTCGGTGCCTTTCAGACGCACCGGTTCGACCGGATTATTATCCTTGCCGCGGATGCTGTCGAAGATATCAACTTCGACGTCGAGATCCTTTTCCGCCCGACGCTTGGCCTCTTCCTCTTCCATTAGCCGGCGGGCCTCCAGCGGCGAAATTTCTTCCTCGCCCTGCTGCCCGGTATTATCGGTTTTTCTGACCATCATCATTCTCCAGTCAAATGCGCGGTACATCAATATCATAGCAGCGTATTGAAAAAGCGAGGGGCGCCGGTCAACCGACGCCCCATGCAAACTCTTACTTTGTATTCCATTTTAACGGGCCGGCTTGCTCGCTTAGCCGTAGTGTTTTTCCACCAGATCGATATGCGGTACCTTCTTCAATTCCCACTCTTTGGTCTTCGGATCAAATCTGGAATTGACGAAGCACTTCCAGTTCTCCTCGTCGATGTCGAGATAGTCGGCACGATAGTAGAAACCTGGATAGCGTGATTCCTTACGGAACAGGATGTGGCGTAAATGCGCTTCGCCGGCCCACACACGATGATAGTTTTCCCATGCCCGCATCAGTTCGTGCAGGTCCTTGGCGCGCATGTTGACGGAATCTTCCTTCAGCATGCCGATATATTTCAGACCTTCCTCAAGCATAATGCCATTGGTCTGATAGTAGGTCGCAACACCGGCCACATACTCATCCATGATCTTCTGCAATCGCATCTGAAACATGCGCGGGGTGATGTAGAACGGGTTGATATCCTCGGCGGTGGTCTTGTCCTTGTGCTCCAGATAATTGCGCACCGGCTTGTAGATTTCTTCGGCAAACTGCGAAGCCTCACCTTCAAGCTCAGGTTTAAGTCCCGGATTATCAAGGCAATAACGCACCATCTCCTTGCCGGCAATACGGCCTTCAGCATGGCTGCCGGAGGAAAATTTGTGCCCCGATGCCCCTACCCCGTCGCCGGCAGTGAACAGACCGTTTACCGTGGTCATGCGGTTGTAACCCCATTGCCACTCTGCTGGCGCGATATCTTTTGGACCGGATACCCAGATGCCACAGCAACCGGAGTGTGAACCAAGCAGATAGGGTTCGGTCGGCATCAGTTCGGATTTATCGACCTCAGGACGAATGTTGAGGCCGGCCCAAACCCCGGCCTGACCGATGCACATGTCGAGAAAGTCTTCCCATGCTTCGGCGATCAGGTGTTTGTATTCCTTCGGATCCATTTCCGCTGAAAGTTTGCCAAGTGCAGCAGGTGTATCCATGAAGATCGGGCCACGACCCTCTTTCATTTCCTTCAACATGGCATGGTTTCGCAGGCATGCGGGCACCACCATAGCCTTGTCGTAAGGCGCATATTGTTCCAGCATGCTGGCATTCTTGGTCATATAGTCCTCACCGAAACCGTTGGTGGCTTTCGATTTAAACAACAGGAACCAGGCGCCCACCGGTCCGTATCCATCCTTAAAACGGGTCGGCACGAAACGGTTTTCCATCATTGTGAGTTCGGCCCCAACTTCGGCCGCCATGGCGTAGGTCGAGCCAGCGTTCCAGACCGGATACCACACGCGCCCCATGCCTTCGCCGGTGGTGCGCGGGCGGAACACGTTTACGGCGCCGCCGCAAACATTGAGGATAGCCTTGGCCTTAAATACATAGATTTTGTTTTCACGGTTAGAAAAGCCGACCGCGCCAGCGATGCGGTTTGGGTCGTTTTTATCGACCAGATATTTGACGATAAAGACACGCTCATAGATGTTTTCCATACCAAGCGCTTTTTTGGCAGCTTCGGCAACGATGGTCTTGTAGCCTTCGCCGTTGATCATGATCTGCCAGCCACCGGAGTGGACGGGCTTGCCACCATCCTTGAGCAATTTGCCGCCCTGCTTTTGCCAGCTGGCACCATCGACGCGCTTGCCATCTTCAAGCTCTTTCCAGATCGGAAGACCCCATTCCTCGAACAAGTGGACACTGTCATTGACGTGGCGACCAACGTCATAAACTAGATCATCCCGGGTTATGCCCATCAGATCGGCAGAAACATACCGGCAATAATCTTCCGGTGTTTTGCCATCAAGATAGGTGTTGATTGCTGAAAGACCCATGGCAACGGCGCCGGAGCGGTCCATTGCAGCCTTGTCAACCAGTGTGATCTTGACGTTGTCACCGGCCCATCGTTTTGCCTCGAAGGCTGCACCACATGCGGCCATTCCACCGCCAACAATCAATATGTCTGTTTCCAGTTCTACGATTTCAGGATCGCCAAAAGAACCAGCCATTTTATATACCTCGCGTTTTGAAAGGCTCACATGACGCCCCTTGTCATGCCGCCGTAATTTGATTTGCCATGCCGGCCAACCGATGTCCGGCTGTCGGGTGATTAGCCGAGTGTGGGCAGTTCGCCCTGTTCGGTAAACAGGTTCTGACCGGCAATGTCACCGGGCTCCGGCTTGTTGCCATAGGGGTCAATCGAACCGACAGGCGTGGTGCGAACCGGAAATTTGTAACGGTCGACAGCGCCATCGCGAAATTTGATGGTCCACATGATTGCATTATCGGTGCGAAGCGGAATGGCCGCGCCACCCATCGGCACCCAGTCGGCAAAGGCTCGAACCTCGATTGCCTGCTGCGGGCAAGCTTTAACGCAGCATTGGCATTCCCAGCATTGCTCGGGTTCCTGATTGAAGGCCTTCATCCGGTCGGTATCGAGCTTCATGAGGTCGTTTGGGCAAATATACATGCAAGCAGTGACCTCCCCGCCCTTACAGCCATCGCATTTGTCAGTATATACAAAGGTAGGCATTCAGTTCCTCACTTTTTGATTTCTCCGGTTTGCCACATCAAGCCAACCTAGTGTTTCGAAGTTGGTATACCGTCATCGTAATGATAACAACACACTTTTGCAGATCGGGCGTGGCACTGTGACGATTATCAATCATCTGTTGACAGTCCAGTCAAGCCTAAACATATTCTCATAGCTAAATTTGTTGAAGTGTGTCCAACATCTGCGACCAAATGCTGCAAACAAACAGCACCTCCTTTTGAAATAAATTACTTGAAATAACAACAGTTCCAGTTACCGGTAGCCTTTGCAAACGGATCAAATTCAATAGGTCCAGATCGGTAAAACAGAAAATACCGGTCAATGCGGTTTGACGGAATGCTAAAATGAGTGATGTGACAATCAAGCAACTGACCAAAAAACTGATCGCTTTTCGCGACGAACGTGACTGGCGGCAGTTCCATTCGCTAAAAGAATTGATCCTGTCGCTTAATCTTGAGGCTGCAGAGCTGTTGGAACTTACCCAATGGCAAGATGCGAGCCAGTTTGATGCGACCGTTCTTGATCCTTCGGTGAAAAAACGGCTGGAAGAAGAATGTGCAGATGTGTTTCTTTACCTGCTCTTGATCTGTGAGCGGGCCGATATCGACCTGCTGCAGGTGGCCTCGCACAAGGTCAAGCGCAACGGCGAAAAATACCCGGTTGAAAAAGCCAAAGGCAGCGCCAGCAAATATACCCGTCTTTAGCTTTTCTTCTGGTGGCACAACTTTTGTTCGTCCGCCTCGTCAGATCGCTCCATTCCTATTGCCGGCAAAAATAACACCAAATTCTGCCGGTTTGCCGTTGCCGCAGAATTTGCTAGTATTCGATGGATAATACGTCAATGGACTGGAAATATGGGCCAACCGGCAAACAAACTTGCTACTTATAATGACCTTTTGGATATTCCGCCGCAAATTGTCGGCGAAATCATCCACGGTGTTCTGCACACTCATCCGCGCCCGGCCCCCAAGCACGCGGTTGCCGCATCATCACTGGGCTTCAATCTGGGTGGACCTTATCACAAGGGATCCGGTGGTCCGGGTGGCTGGTGGATCCTTGACGAACCGGAATTGCATCTGGGTGACCATATTATTGTTCCCGATATTGCCGGATGGCGGCGAAGCCGAATGCCGGCAATTCCGGATAGTGCCTGGTTTGAATTGCCGCCAGACTGGGTTTGCGAGGTGATATCACCGTCAACCGCCCATTTGGACCGCGGTGCAAAACGCGATATCTGCGCCGATTTTTCCATCACTCATCTGTGGCATGTCGACCCTGATGCACGGATATTGGAAGCCTTCGAGTTGAAGGATGGCCAGTGGCTTTTGCTGCAAGCCTGTGCCGATAATGATGAGATTGCCGCCGTGCCTTTCGGCGAAGTACCGTTTTTGCTCGGTACTTTGTGGGCCAACTGAGTTTTTCAGCGCCGCAACAATTTTTCTATTTCCAATCGTCCCCGCCGTTTCGCCAATTCACATGAAGAAAGTCCGTGGCTGTCGATGGCGCGCGGGTCGGCCCCGTGAACAAGCAACAAGCGGACGATATCTTCCTTGCCGCCACCCACGGCCCAGTGTAGCGCCGGGCCGCCATTACTATCACGGGCATTGATATTTGCACCCCTGGCAATAAAAGCGTGAACGATAGCCACGTGGCCCTTCTTGATCGCCTCGATGAAATCGCGATCAAGGCCCATGCGCCCGGCCCCCCAACCGCCGAAACCTGCGATCTTCAACGCGCCGTTGCGCACCGAATGCAGCATCGGGTTGTAGGCCTGTGCTCTGGTGTCGACGACAAATGCACCCTCGCCATAAGCAAGTGCGGCGGTAGTCGCGCCCTCCACAGTATCGAAACCGAAAATCGCTCCACCGTCCGGTGAACGAGCATAAAAGCGGAATTCGCGGCTCATAACGTGACCATCAGTTCAAGTTCTGACCAGATTACTCCACCGTGTGGGGGATAGTGGCATTTCATGTGCGGTCTGAAGATCAGCTCGCACATGGTTCATCTAACCCATGAACGTGCTAGATAGTATCCACAACTTTTTGCAGCAATGCCCGCACATCGCCGGCGATTTCGCCCAGCGCCTCATTTTCGATCGCCTGCATCGAAGCCATCGGGTCGACTGCGGAAACCTCGATGCTGCCATCTTCATGTTGCTGCACTATGACATTGCAGGGCAACATGGTGCCGATCTTGTCTTCCGCCAACAGCGCCTTGTGGGCAAAGCCGGGATTGCAGGAGCCCAAAATGACATAATTGCGAAAGTCAACGCCAATTTTGGCCTTCAATGTGGCCTTGACGTCAATCGTGGTGAGAACACCAAAACCGTTGTCCTGCAGAACGTCGATGGCGCGCTCGACGATGGGGTCGAATTCACCCTCGACGATTTTGGAAAAATGATATGTCATGATTTGCTCCTAAATTCAGGCGACAAAGCTAGTGGAATGAATTTGACATTTGGTACCCATTTGCAAAGATGGGTGCTGCAGGGGATGCAAATGTTGGAATCGAACCACTAGTTCACGCCCTGGTAATAGTCCATCAGGATTTTGGCAACTTCGGGACGGGAAAATTCAGGTGGAGGTGCTTGTCCATTGGTAAGCATTTCCCGCACCCGGGTGCCGGAAAGAAGAACAAAATCCTCTTTCACATGATCGGGCGCTTCGCGCATCATCACCACCTTGTCAAGCTTGGTCGAATAGGCCGTGTGGTCAGCCTCGAAAATCTCGATTTCCAACGCGCCTTTCGGTAAATCGTGGAACACGGTCTGGGCATCAAAAGCACCGTAATAGTCGCCGACACCTGCATGATCACGCCCGACGATCAGATGGCTGGCGCCCATATTCTGGCGGAATATTGCATGCAACACGGCTTCGCGTGGTCCAGCGTATAACATATCGAATCCGTAGCCGGTGATCATCGCCGAATTGGCTGGAAAATAGTCCTCAACCATTTTTCGGATAGAGGCATCCCGCACCGGGGCAGGAATATCTCCAGGCTTCAGTTTCCCCAACAGCATGTGGATAACCAGGCCATCCGCATTGAGCCGGTCCATGGCCATGTGGCACAGTTCCTCATGTGCCCGGTGCATCGGATTGCGGGTCTGGAATGCCACGACCTTCGACCAGCCATGCTCTTTAATTTCATTTCTGATTTCAACGGCGGTGCGAAACGTATCTGGAAACTCCGATTGGAAATAGGAGAAATTCAGCACCTTGATCGGGCCTGAAAGCGCCACCTTGCCCTGGCTGTTAAACGCCTCAACGCCAGGATGGTTGATGTCGATGGTGCCGTATACTTTTTCGGTCATCATCGCCATTTCAGCGTCGGAAAATTCATCTATCCCTTCAACCTCCATGACGGCGAGCAACGGGTTGCCCTCGACATTCGGGTCGTTCAGGGCAATGCGATCGCCGACAGTGATTTCCGCTGCATTTTCTACCAGATTGAGCACCGGCGTCGGCCAGAACAAGCCGGAAGCCGTGTGCATGTTTTTGGCAACACCCAACGCATCAGCCTTGGTCATATAGCCGGTCAGCGGGTTGAAATAACCGCCGCCAAGCATCACCGCGTTAGCTGCAGTCGCCGAACTGACAATGATGGAGGGAAGCTCTACGGCATTTTTTTGTAGCTTATCGTTTTCAGCGCTGTCATAGACGTACAGCGCATTAAGCGTCTTTGAGCCGTGCGGTTTAACGATGTCGGTCATGGTTTCCTTCCCGATGGCTGATCTGGTATCAACTTCAATTGTTATAACTTCATAGTGCGAAAATAGCGAAAACTGATTATCGTCCCCTTCACGGGTGGATTTCAACAAGGTATATATACATAATCGAATAAATAAATATAGAGAAAATTGATGCATTGATCTAGCCTGGGTCATACGTGTATCTTACCGGGCTTATGCGAGCGCCAAGGAGAGGCTTGAGTAATGGCCAACGACGACAAAAAATCAGACAAGCCGGACGAAATCGACGAGGAAGATGAGTTTGCCGCCTTTGAACGAGAGGCAAAAGAAGCAACTGCCCGTGCAGCCGGTATAAAAGTCGAAGCATCTTCCGATGACGCTGAGGATGATGAAGAAGATGAATTTGCCGCATTTGAGCGTGAGGCGAGGGAAGCTGCTGCAGCGGCAGCAGGGCGCATGGGCGGCGGCGCCGCCGGCACCGAGGCGGCAGCTGAAACCGCCGCGCCAACGGCGCCTGCCGACACCCCTTCCAAGACAGATGCCGGCGATGCGTCTGCCGGCCAAGACAGCGTAGGCGAAGAGTTCAGCGAGGCCGAAATCGGCGCTGCCCGCAAGATAGCAGCTGAAAAGATGGCCGCTATTATGACCCATGGCGAAGGCGTCAAATCGCAGACAATTGTGGTGATAGGCGGCGGCATCGCCGGCATAACTGCGGCAGTGGAGGCCGCCGAGACAGGCTATGATGTGGTGTTGCTTGAAAAGGGGCCAGCCCTTGGCGGACGGGTCACCAGGCTGAACCGCTATTTCCCCAAGCTTTGTCATCCGACCTGCGGGCTGGAAATCAATTATCAGCGCATCAAAAAAAACCCGCATCTCAAGCTGTTGACCATGTGCGAAGTTACCGGTGTTGCCGGTTCGCGTGGCGACTACAAAATCAAAGTCAAATCCATTCCGCGTCACGTCAACGCCAAATGCACGGCCTGCGGTGCCTGTGGCGAGGCGGCAAAAACCGAAGTGCCGAACGCGTTCAACTATGGCCTTGACAAGGTTAAGGCAGCCTATTTGCCGCATGAACATGCATTTCCCATGCGCTATGTGGTGGCGGGCGAAGTGATTGGCACTTCAGAAGCAGATGCCATCAAGGCGGCGTGCAAATATGACGCCGTTGATTTTGATGAACAAGAATCAGTGTTCGAACTGAATGCCGGTGCCATTATCTGGGCCACGGGCTGGCGTCCTTACGATGCTAACAAGATCGAAGTCTATTCCTATTCGAAAAGCGCCGACATCATCAACAATGTGGAGATGGAGCGGCTTGCCAATCACGACGGACCGACCGGTGGCAAGGTGGTACGGCCATCGGATGGCGAGCCGGTCAAAAAAGTGGCGATGATCCAGTGCGCAGGCTCACGCGATCATAACCATTTGCCCTATTGTTCGATGATTTGTTGCCTGGCCTCACTCAAGCACGCGGTCTATGTACGTGAACAATATGAGGATGCCGAGGTCGACATCTATTATATCGATATCCGGGCCCATGATAAAATGTCGTCGTTCTACGACCGGGTGAAGAACGATCCGAAAATCAATTTCATCAAGTCGAAACCGGGCAGCATTATCGTTGGCGAAGATGGCAGACCCCTGGTTTGCGGTGAGCGCACTATCGACCGGAAAATTTATCGAAACCCATACGATCTGGTGGTGCTGGCGACCGGCATGCAGCCATCACGCAATGGCATAACCGCGCCGCAAGACCTTGAAACCGACGAATATGGCTTTGTCATTCCGGCAGTTGTCGATGATGGCGGACAATTTTCCGCCGGGGTTGCGGCCGGGCCGGTTGACGTCGCGCTTTCAACCCAGTCAGGCACCGCAGCAGCACTAAAGGCCATTCAGGCCATTCGGGCAGCATAGGCTCGAGGAGGTAGAAAGCGTGGAAGATAAAAAACCTGGTATCTATCTTTGTGAGGGCTGCGGCATCGCCGACGCCATATCAATGGATGAACTTGCAAACACCGCCACCACCGAACTGGGCATTGCCAATTGCCAGCGCCATGCCGCGTTTTGCAGCGACGAGGGCATCGCGGTGATTGCAAAGGACGTAAAAGCCGGCGAAACCAACCAGCCGATTATCGCCGCCTGCTCGCACCGGGTGATGGCCGACAAGTTCACTTTCGAAGGTGCTCAAACAGTGAGAGCCAATTTGCGTGAGCAGGTCGCCTGGACCCAACCGGCAGGCGAAGAAAACACCCAGATGCTGGCGGCAGACAATCTGCGCATGGCGGCAGCCCAGGCCTTGAAAATCGATCCACCCGAAGCCCATTGGCAAGGCGTGGTCAGCGCCACCTTGCTGGTGGTTGGCGGTGGCGTGAGCGGGCTGACGGCGGCGTTGGAGGCTGCAAAAACCGGGGTCGATGTCATTTTGGTGGAAAAGACCGACAGGCTGGGTGGCTGGTCGCGCCAATGGTCGAAAACCATTCCCCACCGTCCGCCCTATCGCGGTCTTATGGAAAACCCCGTTGACACGCTGATTAACGAGGTTCAGGAAAATGATGCAATTACGGTGATGACCGACACGATTGTTCATCGCACCTCGGGTGGTCCCGGTGCATTTTTTGTGACCCTGAACCACGGAGGCAGCGAAAGCACCGAGATGATTGGTGCCATTGTTGTTGCCACCGGCTGGCGGCCACTCGATCCGCAAAGCCTCGAAAATCTCGGCTACGGTTCTTCCTCAGACATCATTACCGATATTGAATGCGAAGCCATGCTAAGCGACGGCGCCAAGCGTCAGTCAGATGGCACCCAGCCGCAAAATGTTGCTTTCATCATTTCCGGCGATCCGGCGCGCATGCCTTATTCTTCCGGTGTCAGCGACAAGATTGCCATCAAACAGGCGCTGCAACTAACCGAGATGATCCCCGGTGTGATGATTAATGTGATCTATGAGGATCTACGCTCCCATGGCATGGCAGAGGAATTTTACCGCCAGGCGCAGGAAGCCGGGGTGATATTTCAAAAGGGTACGGTAAAGTCTGTTGCTTCCGATCTTACCGTCACCGTCGACGACGACCTGCTTGGCGAAGAAATCCCGCTGGGCGGGCTTGATCTGGTGGTGCTTTCCACCGGCATGGTGCCAAATTCGACCAATATCGACATTGACGCCAGCGAGCGCGGTGCCGAACTGCTCAAAGATGACATCAACCCTCGGGTGCCGATAACCATTTCCGGCCAGTTGGCCAATGGCAATGATGCGGCCAGAACCATTGCGACAGAAGAAGAGGCCACACCGGCGCTTCCGGGCGGACCGATCCTCAATCTGCAATATCGGCAGGGGCCGCATCTGCCGATCCTGGCCAACGGTTTTACCGATTCGCACTATATCTGCTTTCCCTATGAAACCCGCCGCACCGGCATCTATACCTGTGGGCCGGTGCGTCGGCCAATGACCATGGCGGAAGCAGTGGAGGATGCGCAAGGGGCGGTGCTGAAAGCTATTCAGGCGATGAACACGGCCAATAACGCGAAATCCATGCACCCGCGGGTCGGCGATCTGTCATTCCCGGAATTTGGTCTCGATATTTGCACCAAATGTCGCCGCTGCACGGTGGAGTGCCCATTCGGCGCCATTGATGAGCTTGAAAATGGCTATCCGCAACTAAATGCCAGCCGCTGCCGGCGCTGCGGTACCTGCATGGGCGCCTGCCCGGTGCGCACGATCAGCTTTAAAAATTACAACGTGGCGATGGTTTCCGACATGATTAAAGCGGTCGAGGTGCCGGACGAATTTGAGGAAAAGCCACGCATTCTGGTTCTGGCCTGCGAAAACGACGCCTATCCGGCGCTCGACATGGCGGGTATCAACCGTAAGGGCGTCACCTCCTATATCCGCACCATTCCGGTGCGTTGTCTTGGATCGGTGACTAATCTATGGGTCTCGACGGCGATTGAATCGGGCTATGATGGTGTCATGTTGATGGGTTGCAAGTCTGGCGATGACTATCAGTGCCATTTCGTCAAGGGTTCGGGCATTGCCGAGGAACGCATGAGCAAGGTTGGCGAAACGTTGAAAACCATGATGCTTGAGGAAGAGCGGGTCACTTTGGAAGAAGTGTCGATTGCAGACTCCGGCAGGATCGTCAATGTGTTGAATACCTTCTCCACCATGATTGAGAAGATGGATCCAAGCCCGATGAAGGGATTTTGATATGTCCGAACCACTGCCGGCGACAGCAGGTCGCAAATATGATCACAGTTTTGCCCGCTGGGTGCGCGACAATATCAACGGTGGCGACAAGCTGTCGATGTGTATGCAATGCGGTGTTTGTTCGGGTTCCTGCCCGATTGGCGCCGAGATGGACTACGGCCCGCGCAAACTGTTTATGATGATCCGCGCCGGCATGAAGGAGGAAGTACTTTCCTCCAACACCATGTGGAACTGCACCTCGTGCTATCGCTGTGTGGTGCGCTGTCCACGCGATGTGCCGGTAACTTATATCCTCCATTCCCTTGGATCGAAGGCGGTTGAACTTGGCTATGCCGACAAGCGCGAGAATGTCACCTTTTCCAAGGCCTTCTGGTGGAGTGCTAAAACCTTTGGCCGCACGGACGAGCGATTGGTGACGGCGAAATACTATTTTTCATTCGGCATCAAGGAGGGTATCCGCCGCGGCCTCGACAATCTGAAAATCGCTTTCGCCATGATCAAGGCAGGCCGCATGCATATTGGTATGCCCTACAAGATCAAGGACAAGAAGGGATTGCAAGCGATACTGGCCAAGGCCATCGAGATCGAAAGCCGCAAGGGAAAAGAGACATGAGCAAGTTCACCTATTATCCCGGTTGTTCTTCAGAAGGTTCGGGCAGGCATCTCGACGAATCGATCCGTGCCATTGCGCCAGCGCTCGATATCGAACTGGAAGAAATCGACGACTGGAACTGCTGTGGCGCTTCGGTGGGTGTGGTTGGCGGTAGCGCTTTGCCAAATTTGGCGCTGACCGGCCGTAATCTTGCCAAAGCCGAGACCCAGGGCGGCCAGGATGTGGTTACCGGGTGCGCTGCCTGTTATCTCAACACCCATGCCGGCAACGAGAAAATCAAGCAAGACGTCAACCAGCGCCGGGCCATCAACGAGGCGCTGGACGCAGGTGGCATGTCCTATGATGCCGATCTTAAGGTGCGTCATGTGTGCGAAGTTCTGGTCACCGAAGTTGGTATGGACAAAGTGAAGGAAAGGGTCACAAATCCGCTCGATGGACTAAAGGTCGCCGGTTATGTCGGTTGTCAGACCGTGCGGCCCTTTGCCAGCACCGATGGCGGTGGCAATTACGACACCTATGAGGACCCTGATTTTCTTGACGATTTTGCCGAGGCCTGCGGTGCCGAAGCCGTTGAGTTTGATCCCAAAACATCGTGCTGTGGCGGTTCTGTCGCGGTGATGAGCCCGGACCGCACCTTGCACCTGATCAAGGACATTGTCGCCGCTGCCGATGAGGCCGGAGCAGATGTGATCGCCACCCCCTGCCCGCTTTGCCAGACCAATGTCGAAATGTATCAGGATGCAATCAACAAGGAATATGGCACCAACTATCAGATACCGGTGGTGTTCTACAGCCAGTTGATGGCGGTCGCCTTTGGCATGGACGCCAATAAAGACGCAGCCCTCCAGCGCAATACCATTCGCTCTGAAAAACTGGAGAAAATGGCGAAGGGATAGGGACGACGTTGTCAACCCGGCGAAAGACTGGTGAAAGTCCCAGACTTGATTCATCTGCTGACACGGCCTAATTTACCGGTATGACGATACAGGAATCCAGTGAAGATAAAGCAAGGAACGGAGCACAGCAAATTCTTCGACCAGCGCTGATTTTGGCAATCGTCGCCATTGTTGCGGCGTCTGTGTATTCCGCAGTTTCTGTCGATAATAACGAAAATGTCGGATTGTTGGGGCAACTGGAAGAGTGGCGGATTGGTTTGCTGTTTGTCAGTTGCACATTCGCAATTATTGTGTTCCAGGCATTTTTTAATTTGTATTTTGATGTGAAGATAAAGAAAGCGGATCTGCTGAAAAGATTAAGGCAGGATCAAGCGGATGATCTGGCGGCGATCGAGTTATTTTCAAAGAATGCAGGAATATCGATACCGTCTTCCGCCGCGAAAAATGATCCCCCAGATCCTGCTTCAACGGGTGGTGGTTGATCTGGAACCGCAAATGGCGGGAGCGCCGCAAACTTGAAAAGGCGCTCGACAAAGAGTGCAAAGAGCTGCGCTATATTTCCGTTTTTGCCGATCTGGATGAGCTTGAGGACGAGGATCTTGTCGCTCTTTTACGCCGTGTCGTTGAAGCAAGAAAGCTGCTTGAAAAAGTCATTTATGCGCACGACGATAGTCCTGCCCGACTTGCGACAACAGGCATAGGTGCAGGATCTGTGGCCATCGGCGTCGTTACTCTTGGCTCCGGTCCAATAATTCTGCCGTTATTGGGTATTCTTGCCGGTACCGGGCTTGTTGCCAGGGATATCGTTGGCCTTGGCGCTACCATAATCAAGCAGTCTAACGATGAGGAGCTACTGATAGTTCTTAAGAATCTGGCTGCCAGGCTTCGACTGATATTACAAGGAAGATAGCACAGCTAAATCCGCTTCCCACTTTCCGCATCGAACAGATGCAAGCCATCTTCAGCCACACGCAGCGCCAGTTCCTCACCGACCTTGGGGCGCACATCGCCGGGCAATTTGACGACGATGCTTTCGGCCAGGCCGACTACCGTATCGCCATTTTCCATCAGACCATGGGCAAGTGTTTCAGCGCCAAGCGTTTCGATGGCGACCACGTTTAACACAAGTTCGGCATCTTCCTTCGAGCAGGGAATGAGTTTTTCCGCCCGAATTCCCACCCGCACTTTTTTACCTGCAATATCATCGGTGGCATATTTGCCGGCCGTAAGAGTTGAACCGGAATCCAGTTCAACTTTGCTGCCATCGCCGGTAACTGTGCCTGAAAAGAAATTCATTGGCGGTGAGCCGATAAAGCCACCGACAAACTCGCTTGCCGGGTTTTCATAAACATTGAGCGGCGTGTCGATCTGTTCCGCATAACCATCATTCAATACGATCAACCGGTCAGCGAGCGTCATTGCCTCCACCTGATCATGGGTAACATAAAGGCTGGTGACCCCGAGCCGGCGCTGCAAAGCACGGATTTCAAGCCGCATGGTGACCCGCAATTTGGCATCAAGATTGGAAAGCGGCTCGTCGAATAAAAACACTGCAGGCTCGCGCACGATGGCCCGGCCCATGGCGACCCGCTGGCGCTGTCCACCGGAAAGCTGTCGCGGCTTGCGGTCGAGATATTCGCCGATCTGCAGCATGTCGGCCGCTTTGTCGACCCTGGCCTTGATGTCGTCTTTTGCAAGGTTCATCAGCTTCAGGCCATAGGCCATGTTGTTGTAAACGCTCATGTGTGGGTAGAGCGCGTAGTTTTGGAACACCATGGCGATGTCACGGTCTTTCGGCTCCACATTGTTGACAATGCGGTCGCCGATTGAAATGTCGCCGGAGGTAATGGTCTCGAGCCCGGCCACCATGCGCAACAAGGTCGACTTGCCACAGCCGGAAGCGCCGACAATGACGATAAACTCACCATCATCAATATCCACATTTATGCCGTGCAGCACTTCAATTGTGCCGTATGATTTTTTGATATTTTGAATATTAACGCCAGCCATAATTATTTCTCCGTTTCCGTCAGCCCCTTGACGAACATTTTTTGCATACCGACGACCACCAGGATCGGCGGCAGCATGGCCAGCAAAGTGGTCATCATAATGCGGTTCCACACCGGTGTCTGTTCGGCTGTTTCAAGCATTTCCTTAATGCCGGTAACCACCGTCATCATCGATTGGTCGGTGGTGATCATCAGCGGCCATAAATATTGGTTCCAGCCATAGATGAACAAGATAACGAACAACGCAGCGATATTGGTCCGCGAGATCGGCAGCAGAATATCAAAGAAAAACCGCATCGGTCCGGCGCCATCGATACGGGCCGCCTCAAGCAATTCGTCGGGCACAGTCAAAAA
Organism: Rhizobiaceae bacterium; assembly: GCA_965248135.1. GTDB lineage: Bacteria > Pseudomonadota > Alphaproteobacteria > Rhizobiales > Rhizobiaceae > SZUA-100. Next base: position 569,754 of record CBDFIN010000011.1, read on the forward strand.
CACCTGGCGGAACATAAAGGTAGCCGTGGCGCTGGCGATCAACGGCAAGATCAGCCCGCTATAGGAATTTAACAGGCCAAGATCAGCAACCACCTCGAAGGTCGGCAGGATGCGCACTTCCACCGGCAGCATCAAGGTGAGAAATATCATCCAGAAAAAAACCATGCGGAAGGGGAAGCGGAAATAGACGATGGCAAAGGCCGAAAGCAGCGATATGGCAATTTTGCCAAGGGCGATGCCCATCGCCATGACAAACGAATTGAGCAGCATCAGGCTGATTGGTCTGGTATCAGCCTCACTGACCCCTCTCCACAGCGTATCCTTAAGATTGATCCAGAACTGGTCGCCGGGCAAAATCGGGATCGGCGCCTGGGTCATGCGAACGGCATCGTGGCTTGCTGCGACAAAGGTGATCCATACCGGAAAGGCAACGATTATGATGCCGGCAATAATGAACACATGTGACAGGAAGGTCGTAATCGGACGATTTTCGATCATCAGTATTCCACCTTCTTTTCGATATAGCGGAACTGGATCACTGTAATGACAATGACAATGGCCATAAGAATGACCGACTGGGCGGCTGAACCACCAAGATCAAGACCAATGAATCCGTCATTATAAACCTTGTAAACCAGAATGGTGGTGGAGCCGGCAGGACCGCCTTCGGTTACCGCATGAACAATGCCAAAGGTATCGAAAAATGCATAAACGATGTTGACTACCAGCAAAAAGAAAGTGGTCGGGGTAATCAGCGGGAAAATTATCGTCCAGAACCGTCTGGCCGGTCCCGCACCGTCGATGGCTGCGGCTTCGATCAGTGACTTTGGAATTGACTGCATGGCTGCCAGAAAGAACAGGAAGTTGTAGCTTATCTGTTTCCAGGTGGCGGCCATGATGATCAGTGCCATCGCCTGTCCGCCATTGAGCTTGTGGTTCCAGTTATAGCCCAACTGGTCGAGTGTATAGGAGACAATGCCGAGTGTTGGGTTAAACATGAACACCCACAGGGCGCCCGCCAGTACCGGTGCGACCGCGTATGGCCAGATCAACAATGTCCGGTAAGCGGTTGCCGCCTTGATGACCCGGTCGGCCATGCCGGCCAATACCAGAGCGATAGAAAGCGACAGAACAGCAACCATCACCGAGAAAAACGCCGTTCGACCAAAGGTATCGATATAGTGCTCGTCGTCGAACAATTCGTAAAAATTATCGAGCCAGACAAATTCGGTGGAAAGGCCAAAAGCATCTTCCACCAGAAATGATTGAAAAATGGCCTGTCCGGCAGGCCACATGAAGAACACCAGCGTAATGATAATTTGCGGCGCCACGAGAGCAAACGGCAACCAGGATGGGCCAAAATGGACGCGCTTTAGCATTAGAGCCTTGCCTCATATGGTATTAAATCGCCCCCACCTAAAAAGGCAGGGGCGAAATTTGATTCAGGCGCAGCCTAGTTTACTTTTTCGAATTTGCGAAGCAGTTTGTTGCCGCGCTCTACAGCTGCATCAAGACCATCGGAAGCCGACTTCGTGCCGCCCCAGATTGCTTCCATCTCTTCATTGATGACGTCGCGGATCTGCACGAAGTTACCAAAACGCAGGCCCCTGGAATTGGGCGTTGGCGGGTTTAAACCCAACTGCTTGGCAGCCGTGTCGGTACCCGGATTTTTTTCATAGAACCCCTGCTCTTTCGAAAGCTTGCTCGCCGCCATGGTAATCGGCACATAGCCTGTTTCCTGGTGCCACCAGGCCTGAACCGGCGCAGTGGAAAGGTAGGTCATAAACTTGGCCACACCTTTGTAATCATCTTGGTCATGACCCTTAAGCACCCATAAAGTGGCGCCACCGATGATCGAGTTTTGCGGTTTTTCGGAAACGGCGGTATCAATCGGCAACATCGATTGGCCAAATTCAAATTTGGCCTGGCCCTTGATCGAACCAAAATAGGCAGATGAATTCATCCACATGCCACATTCGCCATTGGTAAACTTGGGCAGTGAATCGCCCCGGCGACCGCCATAGACAAAACTGCCGTCTTTTTGAGCTGCCGCTATTTTGGCAAAACGGTTTTTCAACGCATCGGTGTTGAAAGTCAGCTCGGTATCGGTGCCGGCAAAGCCGTTTTCCTTCGAACCGATAGCCTGATTGTGCCAGGTCGAATAATTCTCGATCATCACCCAGGATTGCCAGCCAAACGAGTAGCCGCATTTCATGCCCGAAGCGAGCAGCTTTTTGGCGGCCGCATCCATCTCGTCCCAGGTGGCGGGAACCTTGTCGATACCGGCCTTTTTAAACGCGTCCTTATTGTACCAAAGGACCGGCGTTGAGGAATTGAATGGCATCGAAAGCAGTTTGCCATCGGAAGCCTGATAGTAGGAAATTACGCCTGGCACATAGTCTGCTTTATCAAATGGCTCGCCAGAATCGGCCATCACGTCTTCGATCGGATAGACGGCGCCTTTGGCGGCCATCATGGTGGCTGTGCCAACTTCAAACACCTGCACGATATGGGGCTGTTTCTTAGCCCGGAAAGCGGCAACTGCGGCGGTCATGGTTTCGGTGTAATTGCCCTTGTAGACCGGCACAACCTTGTAGTCACTCTGGGTCGCGTTGAAGTCGGCAGCGATTTTATTGACCCGCTCACCGTTAACGCCGCCCATGGCATGCCACCACTGAACTTCGGATGCCGCATAGGCGATCGTTGACATGGTAGATACCAACACTGCTGCTGCGGTGCTCAAAATCGTGGTTTTCTTGATTGACATAACTGTTTTCCTTATCGTCGTTTTATTGATGCGAAATTTTTCGAAAGTAAGTGAAACCATACTACATAAGTACCACAAGGTGTCCACACTTAAACGCCTATTGTTACCCGGCTGCGACAATCAGCATGGACACAAGCGCATCCAGTCGCTAATTCAGACATCTACGATTCAAATCAAGCCCTCATCATGACAATCTATCTTATTCGGCATGCCCAATCTCAATTTAACGCGGTGTTTGACCAGGACAAACCCGACCCGATGATTTTTGACGCACCAATTACCGAATTAGGAAAATCGCAGGCGACAAATGCCCGTGAACAAATTCGGCATCTTGAATTAGCCCGTATCATCGTCTCTCCCTTGACCCGAACCCTGCAGACCGCAGATCTGATATTTGGGCAGAAATTCCCAGTGGAAGTCAATGCAACGGTGCGAGAACAATTATCACACAGCTGTGATGTCGGCCGGACGCCTGAACAATTGACCGGCGAATTTCCCCATCACGATTTTAGCAATCTGCAACAATGCTGGTGGCATGACGAGGAAAAAGATCATCGCGGCATTTCAGTAGAACCAGAGCATGTTTTGCATCAGCGGGCGGCAGAATTCGTAGGCTATCTCAAGCAAATACGAGCCCACTCGACTGCAGTTGTCAGCCATGGGAATTTCATTCGCGCCCTGACCGGTGCCCAACCAGACAATTGTCAAATTATTGAATTCGATCTTGCATCCGCGTGATTACGCCGGATTGAACCACTATTGAAAGAACCTGCAATGAACCCACTTACGGCCACCATCGATACGAATTGGGCATTTTCTTTCTATGAAAACTGCCGGCATCGGTTGCCGAAGGCAGGTTTTCCGCAAGAATATCAGCGGGCAGCAAATCTGGACGAGATTGCCGATGAATTTGATGTCTTTGTGCTTGATGCATTTGGCGTTCTCAATGAGGGCGATGGAGCAGTGCGTGGAGCACCGGAAAGGATCGCCTCCCTGCAGCAGGCAGGCAAGCGGGTCATGGTATTGACCAATGGAGCAACATTTAAACTGACAAAATCCCTGCAGAAATATGCCGGTTTCGGTTATGATTTTGCCCTGTGCGATGTGGTCGCAAGCCGAAATGTGCTGGCTGCGAGTTTGCGTGGGCACGTTCCAGAGTTAAACTGGGGCGTAGCGGCCATTCAGGAAGCTAATCTTGCGGAATTTGGCGCCAATTTTCATCTGCTCGGCGAAGATGATGGTGCCTATGACGGGGCCGATGGCTTTATCCTGCTATCCAGTCTCAACTGGAACATGGAACTGCATGAAAAAATGCTGCACTCGCTAAAAACAAACCCCCGGCCGCTTTATGTTGGCAATCCGGACGTGATCGCTCCGCGCGATGACTGCTTTTCGATTGAGCCTGGATACTATGCCCATGAAATCGCTGACCAGACTGGCATTGAGCCGGTGTTTTTCGGCAAACCGTTCGCCAACGCATTCGATATGCTAAAAGCCCGGCTTGAAAGTGAGGGCAACAAGACACCGCCAGAGCGCATCGTGATGGTTGGCGACACGCTGCATACCGATATTCTGGGTGGTGCGGCGGCCGGGTTCAAAACCGCTCTGGTCGAAAATCACGGCCTGTTTAGGGGCAGCAAAACCGCGCCCTATATTGAAGCCTGCGGAATCGTGCCGGATTTTGTTGTACCAACCGTCTGAATCCGGCCAGAATGGAGATAATTGTGGATCAAGAATTGAATGCACGGCTGGAAGCTGCCAAAACTCTGATTGTCGAGGCGGGTGGCGAGGCGCACCGCTATTACCGTTCACTGGATAGTCTCACCGTCGAACAAAAAGGCCCTCAGGATCTGGTTTCCGAGGCCGACCGGAATGTCGAGATTCTGATCCGCGATGCCATTTCCAAAAGTTTTCCGGATGATGGCATTGTCGGTGAGGAACACGACAATCTGCAAGGCTCATCCGGCTATACCTGGGTAATCGATCCGATTGACGGCACAGCGAATTTCGTTCGCGGCATCCCTGCATGGTGCGTGGTGATCGCTGTTGTGCATGAAGCGCAGGTCAAGATTGGGGTAATCTATGATCCCGTCCATGACGAGATATTTACCGCCGTTGCAGGCCATGGCGCCTTTCTCAATGGTGAACCGATCAGGGTTGCCGAAACCGAAGGACTGCATGATGGCGCGGTTGCCATCAGCTTCAATCAGGCGACCAACAAGAAATTCGTTGTCAACTTTATCACCATGCTTTTCGACAGGGGCGGCGCATTCCTGCGCATTGCCTCGGGCGCTATTTCGCTTGCCTATGTGGCCGCAGGCCGGATCAACGGCTTTTTCGAGCCGCACATGCATCCCTGGGACTGTCTTGCCGGCCAATTGCTGATTAAGGAGGCCGGTGGCATAATCGAAAAACAAAACGCCGATGAGATGCTGGTAAATGGCGGGCGGGTGATCGCCGGCGCGCCAGCGGTTTTCAATCAGATAGTAGCTATGGCGATTGAATCGCATAAGCAAAGTGAAATTTAGGGCCGACATGAGCACAATCAAACATATCGTATTCGACATCGGGATGGTGCTGATCCATTGGGATCCGGATATTCTTTATCGCCGCTTGATCCCGGATGCTGAAAATCGCCGCTGGTTCCTTACCGAAGTTTGCAGCGGTGCCTGGAACGTTGAACAGGATCTTGGCCGCGACTGGACCGAGGCTGAAGATCTGCTTATCCGGCAGCACCCGAAGGAAGCATCATTAATCCGCGCCTATCGTACCAATTGGATCGAAATGGTGCCCCATGCGCTGGAGGGAACAGTTGCCATAATGAAGACGCTGATTGATGCCGGCAAGGACGTTACATTGCTGACAAATTTCAATCAGGATACGTTTAAGGAAGCCTTAGCCAAATACCCGTTTCTCGATTTGCCGCGCGGCAGAACCGTTTCGGGTGAATTAGGTATAATTAAACCTGACAGGGCGATCTTCGATCACCACGTTTCCGAATTCGACCTGGAGCCCGCCACCACATTGTTTTTTGACGATAGCGAAAAAAATGTCCAAGGCGCCCATGCCGCAGGCTGGCAGGCGGAATTGTTTACAGACGCTGAAAAAATGCAACAGGACCTTGCACACCACGGGGTGATATCGGGTTAGGACGCTACCGACCCAGTGGCTTGAAATGGATGCGTTTGGGGGTCAGCGCATTTTCACCCAGCCGCTGCACCTTGTCTTTCTCATAGTCTTCAAAATTGCCCTCGAACCATTCCACGTGGCTGTTGCCCTCAAACGCCAGCATATGGGTGGCCAGCCGGTCGAGGAACATGCGGTCATGGGAAATAATGACGGCGCAACCGGCAAAATCTTCCAGAGCATCCTCCAGCGATGACAGGGTTTCGGTATCAAGATCGTTCGTCGGTTCATCGAGCAATAGCACATTGGCGCCGCTCTTCAGCATTTTGGCCAGATGCACCCGGTTGCGCTGACCGCCCGAAAGGGTGCCGACCTTTTGCTGCTGGTCGCCTTTGCGGAAGTTGAAGGACCCCACATAGGCGCGGGAATTGATCTCGTGCTTGCCGAGCTTGATTACATCGTTGCCGCCGGAAATTTCCTCCCAAACGGTTTTGTCACTGTTCAGCGAATCGCGGCTCTGGTCGACATAGCCCAGATGCACAGTGTCGCCGATGCGGATTTCGCCAGAGTCGGGCGGCTCCTGCCCGGTAATCATCTTGAACAGGGTCGATTTGCCGGCACCGTTGGGACCGATGACACCGACAATACCACCAGCCGGCAGCTTGAAGGACAGCTTTTCGATCAACTGCTTATCTGTAAATCCCTTGGAAAGGTTTTCCGCTTCAATCACCACATTTCCAAGCCGTTCGCCGACCGGAATGGAAATTTGCTGGTCGCTCGGGCGGCGCGCCTCGTTGCGTTCGAGCAATTCGTGATAGGCGGTGATACGCGCTTTCGATTTGGTCTGCCGTGCCCGGGGGCTCGAGGCGATCCATTGTTGTTCGTGCTGCAACTGGCGGGTGCGGGCATCGTTCTCGCGGCCCTCTTGAATAAGCCGCTTCTTCTTCTGCTCCAGATAGGCTGAATAATTGCCCTCATACGGGATACCTCGACCTCTATCGAGCTCAAGAATCCAGCCGGTCACATTGTCTAAAAAATAGCGGTCATGGGTGATGATCATCACCGCGCCCTTGAATTCCCTCAGGTGTTTTTCAAGCCAGGCGACGGTTTCAGCATCAAGATGGTTGGTCGGTTCATCAAGCAACAAAAGGTCCGGTTCGGACAGGAGTAACCGGCAGAGCGCCACCCGCCGCCGTTCACCACCTGAAAGCGGACCGACCGGAGCCTTGCCCGGCGGACAACGCAACGCATTCATCGCCATCTCCACTTTGGCATCGAGATCCCACAGACCTTCGGCATCGATCTGGTCTTGCAGCTTTGCGCCCTCATCGGCGGTCTCGTCGGAATAGTTCATCATCAATTCATTATAACGGTCGAGGATCGCCTGCTTATCAGCGACCCCGTCCATAACATTGCCGCGCACGTCCTTGGCCTCGTCCAGATGCGGTTCCTGAGCCAGATAGCCGACAGTTGCACCCTGAGCGGCCCAAGCCTCGCCGGCAAAATCGGTATCGATGCCGGCCATGATTTTTAACAGGCTCGATTTTCCAGCACCGTTAGGGCCGAGCACCCCGATCTTGGCGTCGGGATAGAAGGATAGGTGCATATCTTCGAGCACCTTTTTACCACCGGTATATTGTTTGGTCAGGCCCTGCATATGGTAGATAAACTGGCGTGCCATCGGGCATTTCTCCAAAGTCGGAATTTTACGGGAATTTGATCAGCCGGTGTCTATGCCAGAAATACCAAAACCGCAATGGCAGTGGTAACAATGTTTTGCGCCCGCCATCTTGCGGTTGGCTGGTCAATTGGCCATTCTGTGATCATCACCGGAAAGAAAGAGATTGATGACCAACTGGACCCATTCGAAACTTGAAAGCCCCACCGGCGCAAACCTGCAACTCTATTCAGCGTTAACGGCTAAAACTGCCAAGGCCGTAGTGCAGATTAATCACGGCATGGGGGAACACGCAGCCCGCTACCAGCGCTTTGCCGAATTTCTCAATACGCACGGCTATCACGTCTATGCCCATGACCACCGCGGCCATGGCGCAACGACGGCGGCAGACGCCCCGCTTGGCAGTTTTGCGGCAAAAAACGGTTGGAGCAAAGTTATTGCCGACGTAGCGGCAGTCAACAGACATATCAAGGAACACCATGCCGGCTTGCCAATTATCTGCTTTGGTCATTCCATGGGTTCGATTATCGCCTTTAACTATGCGTTACGTCATGGTGATGCCATTGATGCGCTGGCCTGCTGGAACGCCGGTTTCAACGCGGGCGCGCTTGCTGCTGTCGGAAAAATCATTCTTAAAACCGAGCGCTTTTTCAAGGGCTCGGACGTGCCCAGCGCCCTTACCCAAAAACTCACATTTGACGCCTGGAACGCGAAATTCAAACCCAACAGAACCGATTTCGACTGGCTGTCGCGCGACGAGGCGGAGGTCGACAAATATGTCGATGACCCGCTGTGCGGTTTTCCGGTGACAATCGGGCTTTGGCTAGATGTGCTTGAGGGGATTTATTTCAACGCCGACAACGCCAATCTCGCTAATTTGCCAAAGAACCTGCCGGTGCATTTGCTAGGCGGCGGTGCCGACCCCTGTTCTGAACACGGCAAGGGCGTTGAGGCCATCGCTTGCCGGCTTAGCCATGCGGATATGGGTGATGTCACCGTCACAGTTTTAGAAAATACCCGCCACGAGAGCCTGAACGAGATCAACCGCGATCAGGTGATGACCGATTTTGCCCGCTGGCTCGACAAGCACTTTGACAGATAGAGCCCTTTAGTGACGCTCAATCGCGGTGACGCGCTGCGGCAATCGCTGCAAGGGCAACAGATGCGAGACGAGCCTCGGGTGGATCAGCCCGGCTGGTCAGGACGATCGGCACCTTGGCACCGAGCACGATACCGGCCGCACACGCGCCGATGAAATACACCATCATCTTGAACAGCGCATTGCCGGTGACGATATCAGGCACCACGATAATATCCGCATCACCCGCCACCGGGCTTGTCACCCTTTTTATCTTTGCCGCCGTCGGAGAGATTGCCAGATCGAAGGCAAGAGGTCCGAACACCCGGGCATTTTCAATAGCGTCAACCGCCCAATCCGAAAGCCTTGCCATTTCCATACTCGAAGGGATGGAAATGGACGGCACTTCGGTCGCCGACAACAAGGCGGCTTTTGGAGTTTGGATGCCAAGCGCGTGCGCCAGCGTGACGGCATTGATGACGATTGATTTTTGGGTTTCAAAATCAGGCTTCACATTGACCGCCGCATCGGTGATCAGCAGGGCACGGGCACATGCAGGCGTGGTCATATGAAAAATATGGGTAAGGCGTTGGGTGGTGCGCAAGCCCCAATGCCGGTCGAGCAGCTTGCGTAAAAAAATGTCGGTATGAATGTCACCCTTCATCAATGATGAAACGCCACCGCCACCGGCCATTTCAGCCGCTCGTTCCGCCGCTGCCTCTTCGCTGGTTGCGTCAACGATGGTGAAATCGGCAATATCCCATTCGAGTTCGGCTGCATGATCTCTAACAACGGCTTCTTTTCCAAAAAAAACCGGCTCTATTAGCCCGGCATCGGTCGCCGCCCTGGCGCTTGCCATAACCGTTTGGGAGCCGGCGCTGACAATGGCTGTCCTGACCGGTGGCATTCCACGGGTCATATCGAGCAAAACCGGCGGACATTTGATGGCGGCCTCAGATAACATTCGGGTTTTCCTGGTTGACTAAAACAATATCGGGCCTGGTCGAATTCTTGATGACGGTGCGGGCGTTTGTCATATCATTGTTCTGTGTTTTTTCCCCGGCCTCACTGGACCGATACCCGTGGTGAAGCCACCGGGCAATGGAACGACGTTCCAGTTCCTGCGCATCAACCTTGAGCAATATGGTAAAATCGAAAAGCGGTTTCAGCCCCGACCATGGCGGTTGATCAAGCAGCAGATAGTTGCCTTCCACCAAGATCAGCCTGTCGGAGCTGGCAACCAGCCTGGCAGCGGCGCGCGAAAGTTCCAGCGAACGGTCGAACACAGGTATATAAACGTCCTCAAAGCGGTCGCCAATGCGCTGCATTGTCGCCGAAAAACCCGCTGCATCAAAGGTTTCCGGCGCACCTTTCTTCGCCCGCAAACCCCGGTCGACGAGAATTTCATCATCAAGATGAAAACCATCCATCGGCACCACCACAGCACTTTGCCCCTCCTTTGCAAGCTCATTTGCAACTGCTGCGGCAAGGGTTGACTTGCCAGCGCCGGGTGGCCCGCAAATGGCGGTGATGAAGCGCGCTGATCCAGCGGCGCGAACCAGGATTTCTGCCGTCAAAGATTTTACGTGCATCGGCCATCCGCCTCTTTGGTTGCAGTTTGAACACCAACTTGAAAACACGTGTTCGGGCCAAAGAGCGTAACCGGTTTTCGCCAAATAACAAACAGGACAAATTCCGAAGACTGTTAGTCAGATTGATAAGCAATCGCATTGATATGCTTGGGCATCGCAGGCTATGCCAACAACGTCGCAATCTCGTCTCGAAGGTCATCCAGCCCCTGTCTTTTTTCCGACGAGGTTGCCAGCACAATCGGGTGGGCCGCCGGACGCTTTCTGATTTTTTCTAGTGTCAGTTCTATCAGTTTTTCCAGAGCAGGCGGTTTGATTTTGTCGGCCTTGGTAAGCACAATCTGGTAGGCCACGGCGGCTTTGTCGAGCAGATCAAGCACCGTCGCATCATTCGGCTTGATACCGTGGCGGGCATCAATCAACACGAATACCCGCCTCAATGTCGAGCGGCCGCGAAGATAGGTAAAAATGAGCCGGGTCCAGCGCTCCACCCGGGCCTTCGGCGCCTTGGCAAAGCCATAGCCGGGCATATCGACAATTGCACCTGGTGGGGCCGCGCCACTTTCAACCCACTCGCCGTCGGGAATGAAGTAATTGAGTTCCTGCGTACGTCCGGGCGTATTTGATGTTCTGGCGAGCCCTTTTTGGCCGGTAAGGGCGTTGATCAACGAGGATTTGCCCACATTGGAGCGACCGGCAAAAGCGATTTCGACCGGCCCTTCTGGCGGCAGAAACTTCATTTCCGGCACGCCGCGAATGAATATCCAAGGCCTGGCGAAAAGCTTTTTTGCCGGAACTTGTGATTGGTGCGGGCCGTTGTGGCTCATATCTGCCGCCTCGACACCGTGCTGCGCCTATTCTTCCTTCGGTTTTCGGTCGAACAGCCCTTTCAGATTGTCCCACAATTCGATCTTCGCGCCCTGGCGTTTCATGATCGTGCCCTGTTGAAGGATCGAAAGAAAATTGTTCCAGGCCCAGTAAATCACCAGACCGGCCGGAAAGCTTGCCAGCATGAAAGTAAAGACGATCGGCATCCAGGTGAAGATCATCGCCTGGGTCGGGTCTGGCGGAGTCGGGTTCATGCGCATCTGCAAAAACATGGTGATGCCCATGGCAAGCGGCCACACACCCACCATCAAGAACTGCGGCACGTCAAACGGCAGCAGGCCAAACAGGTTAAACACCGAGGTCGGGTCGGGTGCCGCCAGATCCTGGATCCAGCCGAAAAACGGTGCGTGGCGCATTTCGATGGTCACATAGAGCACCTTGTAAAGGGCAAAAAACACCGGAATCTGGATCAGCATCGGCCAACAGCCAGCGGCCGGGTTGATCTTTTCCTTCTTATAAAGGGCCATCATTTCCTGCTGCTGCTTGACCTTATCGTCAGCAAAGCGCTCGCGGATAGATGTCATCGCCGGCTGCATTTTCTTCATATTGGCCATCGAGACATAGGACTTGTTGGCCAGCGGGAAGAAAACGATTTTTAGCGCCACGGTAACCAGCAATATGGCAACACCGAAATTGCCGATCGCGCCGTAAATGTAGTTCATGAATTTAAACAGCGGCTTGGTGATGAAATAGAACCAGCCCCAGTCGATCAGATTGGAGAAATTTTGAATCTTCAAATCACGCTCATAGGAATCCAGAATATCAACCTTTTTGGCACCGGCGAAAAGCCGGTTTTCAACTTCTTTCGAGCCACCGGCAAGCACCGTCACCGGATCACCGATATAGTCGGCCTGATATTGTGGACGGCCTTTGCTGAAATAGGCAAACCGTCCAGCAAAACTGCTGCCAGGAACAAGCGCGGTCGCCCAGTATTTGTCGGTTATGCCAAGCCAGCCGGTCTTGGATATTGGAATGTTGACAGCCAGATCTTCCTCGATCTCGTCATAATCGATCTCCTTTAGGCCATCTTCGCCAATGTCGCCGATCAAGCCCTCATGCAGCACAAAGATGCCTTGAGTTTTCGGTTTACCGAAGCGGGCTATACGGCCATAGGACTGCAACGAGACATTGTTCTTGGTGGCGTTGTCGACATGATCCTTGATCTTGAACATGTAATTGGCATCAAGCGAGATGACGCGATGAAAAGTAAGACCTTTGTCATTGTTCCAGAATAGCTCAACCGGCGAACCGGGTGACAGAACCTCGCCGTTTCTGACCTGCCACAGGGTATTGGATTGCGGCACGCGGCCGCTGCCTTCGCTGCCTACCCAGCCGAATTCGGCAAAATAGGCACCTTCAGGTGAGGCACTGGGAGAAAGCAGCACAATGGTCGCGCTGGTCTTGTCGATTGATTCCCGGTAGTTTTTCAATCGAAGGTCATCTATCCGGCCCCCCTTCAGATTGATCGAACCGGAGAGCCGGGCGCTGTCGATTTTGATGCGCGGGTTGGTGTTTAGCGCCGTGTTGCGGTCTGCTGGTGCGGCTGTGTCTGCCGGGGCTTGTTGGCCGGGGATGTTGCTGCTCGTTGCTCCGGGGGTCTGACTTGTTGGAGCGGGGATGGCACTGTCGGCGCTGTCTAACGATTTTGGTTGCTCACCGTCGGCCTTTACCTGGCGGCTTGCTTCAATCTCGGCCGCCTTGCGCTCGGCCGCGATGCGCGGGGCAACCACGAAATATTGCCAACCGATCAACACGGCCAGGGAAAGTGCCATCGCAAGAATGAAATTCTTGTTGTTTTCCATTAGGTTTTTTACCCGGTCAATTAACAGCCAGCAGCGATTTGGTCTGCCCGCATGAATTGGATTTATCTGACTTGCTGAATAGCATCGCGTGACTTGATATAGGACACCTTAGTGATTTCTTGAACGGTTAATTTGCCTTATCTGCTTGAGCCCGGTGTGAAATTCATCAACCAGTTCAAAAAAAGGAGCTTGACGGGCGCTGTGGCGGGCAATCAAAACATAGTCGGTGCCGTTTTGGGCATGTTTTGCGCTGTGTAACCGGATCACTTCCCGCAGGCGCCGCTTTATGCGATTGCGAACCACCGAATTGCCCACTCTCTTGGTCACGGTGATGCCAAACCGGGCAGGTGCATTTGTGGTCGATGACAGCTTGGTTTCAGGGCGTCTTATTGCCTGCAAAACAAAAGCGCGGCCATGTACGCGAGCCCCTTTTTTGGTGGCAAGAAAATCCGTGCGTCGTTTAAGCCGTTCCAAATCAACCGCTTCTCGTATTTCCATCGTATCAGCCTGTCGACTGCAGAAATTGAAATGAATAGAATTTATGCCGATGAAGGCACCGCAGATTGCCCGCAAAAGAGCCGAATTCACCCCATCGGGTGCGTAATGCTGTAATACCTCGCCCCTGGCGTAACCCAGCCACTAGTTCGGTGCGATTGTGACGCATGCCATGTTCCAAATGCTGAAACTCAACAGGCCCAGGCGCAACTGATGCGGAGCCAGATAAAGCGCGGTATTAGTCTAGGCAGACAGTTTCTTGCGCCCATGGGCGCGGCGGCGGGCAACAACTTTGCGGCCTCCAGCGGTAGCCATGCGGGAACGGTAGCCATGGCGTCGTTTTCTGACCAGCCGGCTTGGTTGATAAGTACGTTTCATAGCGCTTTACCGCCGTTTGCAGCGGACCTCTTGTTGGTAAATCTATCGAAGCGGCTGCGCACGCTTGCCGCGGAGTGAAGCTTGATTTAACCCGTCAAACTAGGCGATTGCCCACAAAACCACACCGCCGGACGAAGTGAACCCGATCGTGCGGCGCTTATAGGCAGAAGTGGTGATCAAGTCAAATATCAATTCTCCAGGTTTCGCCCGCCCGGGGATCAGCGCCGGCGAAGTTCACACTTTCGTGAGTTTCAAGGCGTTACTGATCAACGGCACGTGTGGAAATGCGAAAAAAGTTCATTGGCAGTCATTATATGAAAACCTAATTTGTGTAACATCACAGAATTAGTTGGAGAGGGCTGAAATCAGTGATAAATCAAGCCGAAACTCCAATCTCAGAAGTAACGGAAATGATGGGCAGCAAAGATCAGACATCGGCCGCTGGAATGTTAGCCACGGTGAAACGCTGGGCACCGGTGATCGTCATTATCACGGTTCTCGCCGGGGTTTATCTGAGCGGGCTGAACCGGTATCTCACACTTGAGTTCATCTCCAAGAACCGTCAGATTCTGATGGATTTTGTTGAGCAAAACCGTGTCCTGGCTCTCGCTGGCTATTGCCTTTTCTATACCATCGCCGTTGCGGTGTCCTTTCCCGGCGCCAGCCTGATCACCATCGTCAGCGGCTTTTTGTTCGGATGGTTTGCTGGCGGACTGACGACGATTTTTGCCGCCACGTTGGGCGCTTCGATAATCTTTCTGGCGGCCCGCACATCATTTGGAACGTTGTTGCAACAAAAAGCCGGCAAGCGGCTGGCGAAGCTGTCCGAAGGGTTTCAAAAAGATGCCTTCAATTATCTGCTGGTCATTCGTCTGGCGCCGGTATTTCCTTTCTGGATTATTAATCTGGCGCCGGCCCTTTTCGGTATGAAATTTCTCCCTTATGTGGTCGCCACATTCATCGGAATCATTCCCGGCACATTTGCCTATGCCTATCTGGGACAAGGTCTGGGAACTACCCTGGATAGCGACGGATCACTTGTTACACCTACACTTGTTGCCGCACTTGGGCTTTTAGCGCTTGTGTCTGCCATACCGATTGTGGTCAAACGGTGGAGGAAGTCTGCAACATTACGAGCGGGATCTGCTGACCAATGAGCGAAATTCTAACACCTGACATTTGCGTCATCGGCGGCGGATCTGGCGGCTTGAGTGTTGCCGCCGCTGCTGCTGCTTTTGGTGTCTCGGTTGTCCTGATCGAAAAGGGCAAAATGGGTGGCGATTGCCTGAATTACGGTTGCGTGCCGTCCAAGGCGCTGATAGCGGCCAGCAAACAGGCCCATGCTATCGGTCAGGCGGCAAAGTTTGGCATTGCCGCAGATACACCACAAGTCAATTTCCGGCGCGTCCACGACCATGTTCATCGTGTCATTGCCCAAATAGCGCCAAATGATTCGGTCGAGCGGTTCACCGCCATGGGTGTCAAGGTGATTGAAACGGCGGCGAGTTTCCGCGATGAAAAAACCGTTATTGCCGGCGATTACGAAATCATCGCCCGGCGATATGTCATCGCCACGGGATCGTCACCCTTCGTGCCGCCAATACCCGGCCTGGACAAAGTAGATTATCTCACCAATGAAACCATATTTGACCAGACTCGCAAGCCCGGCCATCTGATCATCATTGGCGGCGGGCCGATCGGAATGGAGCTGGCGCAGGCCCATTGCCGTCTTGGCGCCGAGGTGACCGTGGTCGAGGGGTTAAAGGCGCTCGGCAATGATGATCCTGAATTGACCGCTATCGCGCTTGACAAGATCAGGGAAGATGGCGTGGTGCTTTATGAGCAAACAATGGTGACCAGCGTTGAAAAACGCGGCAAGGCCGGTGTCAGGGTGCATGTGGATGGCGACAACGGTGCCAACACGATTGATGGCACCCACCTGCTGGTGGCTACCGGACGAACTGCCAATACCGGCAATCTCGGGCTTGACAAGGCCGGTGTCGAATTTGACCGAACCGGTATCAAGGTCACCGACAAGCTACGTACTACCAGCCGACGGACTTATGCCATCGGCGATGTCACCGGCGGGCTGCAATTTACCCATGTGGCCGGCTACCATGCGGGTCTGGTAATACGCGCCTTGCTGTTTCGTTTGCCGGCGCGGGAGAATAGGGACATCATACCCTGGTGCACCTATGTCGATCCCGAGATTGCCCATGTCGGCCTTGACGCGGAGGCGGCGAAAGACAAATTTGAGCACATTAACGTGCTGCGCTGGCCCTATGCCGAAAACGACCGGGCACAAAGCGAGCGCAAGACCACGGGTCTGATCAAGCTGGTAACCCGCAGCAATGGCAAGATCGTAGGTGTATCTATTGTTGGCCATAATGCCGGCGAGATGATCAATTTCTGGGCGCTGGCGATTTCGAAAAAAATGAAAGTAAAGGATATTGCCGGCTATGTGTCGCCATATCCAACCATGACAGAGATAGGCAAACGCGCCGCAACGTCCTATTATACACCCAGCACCCGCAAACCAATGGTGCGAAAATTGATCGGATTCCTGCAAAATTTTGGTTGAGACTTCAAGGATGATTACTTGAACGAACCGGATGAACATTCAGACCGGCCGGTTGTAGCACACGCCGTCACCGACTGGCAGGCGAGGCCTGAGGGCCGCTTGCCTTTCTTGTCCGGCCTTTCGGGCAAATTACTGTTGTTGACTGTGCTTTTCGTGATGATGGCCGAAGTGCTGATTTTCGTGCCCTCAATTGCCAATTTTCGTCTTTCCTGGCTGAACGAACGGCTGCACACGGCAGAGGCGGTCAGTGTGGTGTTTCAAAATAATCGCGATATCAACCTGCCAAGAATTGTCCAGGATGAACTGCTGAAGGCGACCCAGGCCGAAGCAATAGCACTTAACACCGTCGGCGCCCGCAGGCTGATCGCCATTGATACCATGCCGTCGGATGTTGCCCGCCACGTCCACCTCAACGACAATTCGATGACCGGCCCGGTACAGTCGATCACGGACGCCGTTGATACCCTGTTTTTCGGTGGTGATCGTGCCATTCGGGTCGTCTCCGCCCTCGGCAATGGTGAGGGCGACATTGAAGTGGTGATGAAAGACGGCCCCTTGCTCAAGGCAATGTTGATTTATGCCCGCAACGTTATGTTATTGTCACTGGTGATCTCGCTGATGACCGCTTTTTTGGTGTTTTTATCGATCCGCTGGCTGCTAATTCGGCCAATCCAGCGCATGACCGGCAACATGTTAGGGTTTTCAGAGGATCCGGAAAATACCGGCAAGATAATTGATCCGTCAAACAGAAAAGATGAAATTGGCATGGCGGAGCAGCAACTGGCGGGCATGCAGCACGAATTGCAGGCCACGTTGCACGGCCAAAAGCGCCTGGCCAACCTTGGTCTGGCGGTGTCGAAGATCAATCACGACCTGCGCAACATACTGGCCTCCGCGCAACTGTTTTCCGACCGGCTGACCGCCCTGCCCGACCCGATGGTTCAGCGTCTTGCCCCAAAACTTATCCGCACTATCGACCGGGCGGTCTCCTATACCCAGTCCGTCCTGTCCTACGGCAAGGCGGTTGAGCCTCCACCGGAAAAACGGCTGGTGGCGCTGCGGCGGTTGGTCGACGATGTTAGCGAATTATTGGCGCTGGAGCGTACTGGCGATGTGGATTTTTCAAATCAGGTACCCAAGGAACTGGAAATCAACGCTGATGCGGAACAGATTTTTCGTGTGTTACTCAATCTTGGCCGTAACGCCGTGCAGGCGATGGAACAAAAAAGTGACCCGGCGCATGTCAGCCGGCTGAAAATTGCTGCAAGCCGCGATAACGCCACCGTATCAATCACCGTGTCGGATACGGGGCCAGGCGTGAGCGAAAAAGCGCAAGCGCGCCTGTTTGAGGCCTTTTCCGGTTCCACCCGGCCAGGCGGCACCGGGCTTGGCCTGGCGATAGCCGCCGAAATTGTCCGTGCTCATGGCGGTGACATCAATTTGATCAATACCAAAAATCCGGGTGCGACATTTGAAATCCGCTTGCCTGATCAACCAATCGAACAGGTGGCCAACGGCAACGGGCTGGCGCGCATTACCGGCAAATGATCACGGCGCGTGAGGCCTGACAATAGCGCCCAGAGGTCGGCCGTTTCGTCAAAACCACTCGTCGGCATGATTGGCCCGGCTGGGCTTTTGAAGTACAGTGGCAACCCTTCAGCAAAATTCGACCAGAAGTTTGGCTGGATGCTGGCGTTGGTGGTGGATGTGTACATTCGGTTCGCTGCTGTGCCCGGAATTGCCACAAGAAGCAATTCTTAGACCAGCCTTGAGCTGATCGCCTTGTTTGACTTCGATGCTCGATTTCATCAAATGCGCAATGATGATATAGGTGCCGGTTTCAGCCAGTTTTATGACCACATGATTAGCGAGCGGATTGTCAAGCTGCGGCTTGCTGGTCGGCAGATGGTCATCGGCACCATCGCGCGCCACAGCAACCAGCCCGTCAGCCGGGGAAACAATTGTTTACGCAAAACAGCCATAGGCATCGAGGCGCTTTTTGTTATAGAAGGCCGGCTCGACAACAATGTCACAGGCCCAGCGCTGATCGGGTGCGCTGGTGTGATAATTGGTTGCAATCTCGTCGCCACCCCAGGCAATCTGGCCGGCGGCCAACGTGGCACCCCAGCCGACGCCGATCAGGACAAATGACGCAAAAACCAGCGCCCCGTAGATAACTCTGAATATTATTTGCAATACCGCACCAGTGCCTTTCGACTTGGTACTTGCTTGTGTCATCAGATACTCCCATGTTACAGGCAAGCTGGAGACTTTGGCCCAGTGGAATGAATTTGATGTTTAAGTCCCTGAGGCAACATCATTAATTCTCAAGTAATTGGACAAAATTAGATACCAATTTCGACAGCTTTCTAGTGATCATATCGATTCCAGAATTTGCATAGTAGGGTGGCGCCCGGGAATGCAAGTGTTGGATTTGTACCGATAGGTATTTCCTCCTAGTAACTTATCGCCAGCCTATATTACGACGTTATTATGGTGTTTCTCTCAACTCACAGTAAGCTATACAAATGTTAATTGACGTTATTGGCAGGGATGTCTCGTCGGCCATAAAGGCTGCAACCGACAGACCCTTTGAACAAAAAAACCGGCAGCAACAAGTATGCCAACACCTTTATTCCGATCCGGGTGATGCGGAAATCCGCCTCTCCAATCTGGAACGCGATGTCGCTTCCGCCCTACGCCAGGTGGAGAACTTGAAAAGTAATAGGGATTTGGCCTTGCGCGCCGTAGGAATCGGAGTTGTCACGGCTTTAGTTCCTGCCCTAAAGGTGGCTGTTCTTGCCGTTAAAACGCTGCGGTCTATCGCACGCGCCGGTAGTCGAAACCAGCCGATATCGATTAATCTATTTACGCTTATCCGGTTATAGGAGGATTAGCAGCAGCTGTACTCGGCTTGAGCAGCGCAGCAAGTGCCCAAAACGGAATAGCTGAGATATTACGAGAAATCGAGCGGCTCAAAAGTCAGGCGGAGAGCCTGGAAAACACTTTACGAATTTTGCGAGCCCACTATGTCGCAAACAACTGCGATTCAATCACCAGTTGAAATACTACGAAACAGGTTGCGGCATTTTCAAAATCTTCGCATACTGCCGCATCCGCCAACTCAGTTCATGTTCTAGATTTCTGGCTGTCCGGTCGCTTGATATTTCGTCACTTCAATGAAATTGTAATGGCGATGATGTTGAGCTAATGTCTTTTGGCTGCAATCTCCCTTCGTTGGATAAAAGTAAATATGGAAACTATAGAAGGACAACGATTAATCTTCCCAAAAAGATCAAATTTTTTTGACAGTGACCTTGTTTTTTGGGACTCCAATATTGTATATCACTTTTTATTTTGGCTGACCTCTACACCAATTATCATGTTTTTTGTATTTTTTCTTAAAGATTTTATATATAGTGATAATCTGACATATGATTATTTCAGCACCATAGAACTGCTGATAGTATATCAAATATTTCCAATTTTTTTGGTTATTCCAATTCTTGTTTTTACTATCGTTAATTCAACAATTCTTCGCATACAAATAGATCAGGCCTCCGGAGTGATTTTGTGGGAGGAATTGTCGTTACTAAATACAACCATCGTTCATCGTAAACTATCAGATCTGCAAGCCATTTTGCAACCTCGCCAATCCCCATTTTTCCGGAAGCCGGCAAAACTCATATTTTTGGACGGTGTACTGCCACTGGAAATCCGCAAACCCGTGCGGCTGCGCAAAAATGACCTACCGCAAAATATTGCGGATATGACCGGTATGCCAATCGTGGCTAATACCAACGGAAGTTGATATAGTACCACATTTGGCACGTCTGCGAAGAATGATGCCTGCATTGAAGAATAGACTATAGGAGAATTGGAAACGCGCCAGCAAAATCGATTGATTGCCGTGCTGCCAACAACCGAGATTCAACTGTGGGTTGGCAGTTGCGCGAATTGGGTTGCGGCACATACTAAATTTTTGCATACTGCCACATCTGTCAGCGAGTTACTATATTCAGGGCAGGTTGCCGGAATTCCCCAATATTGGACGCCGAAAATATGAAAGCCATTGGAGGAGAGTGTATAAATAATTTCTATAAGTCGGAAAGATTTGACGATAAGTTGTTAATTTGGGATTCAAATTTTGTTTATCACGTGGCAGCCTGGATTTTATTCGTTCCAATGTGGGTGATAGTAATGTATATTTTTAATGTAATTTTTGAATCACAGAGCACACCATTTAACCTATATGAAACAACTATGTTGATAATGGCAAATAGAATTATTCCACTGTTTTCAATTATTTTAATTCTTTATTGGACTCTATTTTATACAACAATTCTCCGCATACAAATAGATCACGGCTCCGATGTGATTATCTGGGAGAAAATATCAATGATTGATGTTGTTGTCGTTCATCGAAAACTGTCCGACTTGCAGGCCATTTTGCAACCTCGCCAGCGCGTGTTTTTTCGGGAACCGGCAAAACTGGTATTTTTGGACGGTGCATTGCCAATGGAAATCCGCAAGCCATTGCGGCTACACAAAAATAGCCTGCCGCAAGATATCGCGGATAAGGCCGATATTCCAATCGTGATTAAATAGCCGCTTACACCGAAAAAGAAGACTTAAATCATTGCATTGTCTTGAAGGGTGATGGTGGGCGATACTGGGATTGAACCAGTGACCCCTGCAATGTCAATGCAGTGCTCTCCCGCTGAGCTAATCGCCCGTCAAAACGGCGTATCACCACGTGTGACACCAACCGGGAAGCGGCCTTTCGGCCACCGCAAGCGATAGACCACAAAATGGCGCGCAAGGTCAATAGCAATTCAATTGATCAACACGGAATAGAAGTTTCAGCGCCCGGAAAAAGCAAGCTCACTTTCTCAAGCCGCCGCCAGCATTTTTTCAACCTCGTTCACCAGATCCTTCAGGTGAAACGGCTTGGACAAAACCTTGGCTTCCTTTGGCGCATTGGATTCCGGATTGAGAGCAACGGCGGCAAAGCCGGTGATAAACATCACCTTAAGCTCGGGGTCCAGCTCCGTTGCCCGTCGGGCAAGCTCAATACCGTCCATCTCCGGCATGACGATATCGGTGAGCAAGAGGGAAAAAGGTTCCTCACGCAACCGCTCATAGGCGCTGGCGCCATTGTCGAACGAGATGACATCATAACCAGCATTTGCCAGGGCTTTGGCCAAAAAGCGACGCATATCATTGTCATCTTCGGCCAGCAGAATTTTATTCATGATATCTTCCGAGTTCATATATATATAGCCGCTATGTTTCAGGGTCACAGTCGGGCATTAAAGCCTCAACTCTCACAATATGCCAGAGCCATTAGGAGTTCAATGAGGTAAATATCAGGTGAACATGCCGGGATTCAAGCCGATTTCCCGTCGACAAATACTGGACAGCCCGAATTTGAACTGGCAACATGCGTCATACTCCTATTGCTGGCATGATTCTGGGGAAACTAAGCGTGATTGTTGAAGAATTTGACGACGATCAGCCCCCGTTTTCGATATCGGCACCTGCGCGACAACGCGTGCCTTTTGTTTTTAATTCGCCCCACAGCGGCAGGGTGTATCCGCCTTCCTTCCTGGCCGATTCAAAGCTCGATGCCGACCAAATTCGCGGTTCGGAAGATTTTTATGTCGAGGCATTGTTTGAAGATGTGGTGGCTATCGGCGCTCCATTGATGCAAGCTCATTTCCCGCGCGCCTTTGTCGATGTCAATCGCGAGCCCTACGAGCTGGACCAAAAACTGTTCGACGAGAAAATTCCACCTTTCTCGAACCGGCATTCGGTGCGCGTTGCCTGCGGTCTTGGAACGATAGCCCGTGTTGTTGCTGAATCGCGCGAGATTTACCACCGCCCACCATCGCTGGATGAAGCGATGGGACGCATTGATACCTTTTACCGCCCCTATCACGCCGCGCTACGCCGATTGCTGGCGCGCACCCATGTGAAGTTCGGCTATTCGGTGCTGGTGGATTGCCATTCCATGCCATCAACTATGATCAAGAAAAAAGGCAGAACAGGTCCCGATATCATCATTGGTGATCGTTACGGGAAGAGCTGTGCTCCTGAGCTTGGCCAAGCTGTATGTGAGATATTCCAGGATCTGGGGATGAATATCTCGCGCAATAAACCCTATGCTGGCGGTTTTATCACCGAGCACTATGGTCGTCCGCTACGCGGGCTACACGCGGTGCAGGTCGAAATCAACCGCGGTCTGTATATGGACGAGAAGCAGCTTACACTGACCTCCGGCTTCGATGAGGTTCGCGATATTATTGGTCGTTTCACCAAAGCCCTGTGCAGCATACCCGATATAACATTTTACCCCGAGCAACAGGCGGCCGAATAGGCATTACCAGGCTGAAGACCCACGGCAAGAATGGTGATCTAAAATCTCAGATGTCGAATATGGAGCGGAACGATGGATGATCTGACAGCTTTTATGCACCTGTTGTGCGACGCAGCTCAAAACGAGACATTGCCGCGGTTTCGCACTGGCACGCCGGTCAGCAACAAATTGGACAAGGCCTTTGATCCGGTCACCGAGGCTGACCGTGAAGCGGAAAAAACCATTCGGGCAATGATCAATAAAACCCACCCCGATCATGGTATTTTCGGCGAGGAATTCGGGCGTGAAAACCTTGATGCAAAACATGTCTGGATCATTGATCCGATTGATGGCACCCGCGCCTATATCTCCGGCATTCCTGTGTGGGCCACGTTGATTTGCCTTGCCCACGAGAGCAAACCCAAACACGGCATCATGCATCAGCCGTTTACCGGTGAACGCTTTTTTAGCGACGGCCAGTCGAGCTGGTATTTCGGTCCGGGGGTCAAAAGACGCGCCGCACTAAAAACCCGGGCAACAGCATCGCTTGACGATGCGATAATGATGACCACCAGCCCGAAAATCTTCAATCCGAATGATGCCGAAGCTTTTGAGCGGGTCGAGGACGCCGTGCGGATGGCCCGCTATGGTTGCGACAGCTATGCCTATTGCATGCTGGCGGCCGGTCATATCGATGTGGTAATTGAGGCCGGTCTAAACGCCTATGACATTGCCGCGCTTATTCCGATTATCGAACATGCTGGAGGCATGGTGACAGACTGGCAGGGCGCGCCGATCGATGTCATGAATATTGACAGGGGACAAATTCTCGCTGCAGGATGCAAAAAAATTCACGCCCAGGCCATGGAGTTGTTGAACAAAGCCATTTAGCGAGGAAAGTCTCTATTGATTGCCCGGAATGAAGGCGTCAAAAGCCGCCCACATTTGTTCGCGGTAAATATCCCGCTCCTGAAATTGCTCGTGCTTGGCACCGTCAATTACCAGACAGCTGGCCGCATGAACACTGGCACCAAGTTCTTCTGCCGCCCGGCATGACACGACCTGATCACCGCCTGCGCCTATCAATAAAGTCGGCACGGTCAGTTTGACCCGCAAATCTGGATCTTCCAACCTGTCCATTGCCTTGCAGGCAGCATATATCCAGGTAATCGTGGCACCCCCCACAACAAGGTCGGGCCAGGCGACAGCAAATTCACGATTGCGTTGAAATCGCTCTGAATCCGATGTCAGCCGGTTTGAGCCAAACGGCCGGTTTTCCATCGTTTCTTGACCCTGTTCGATGTAGGATTCGCCAAGCCCGACAGCCATTGCTGCACCGCACATATATTTCAAGGTGGTTTGGTTGAAGGGCAGGCTATCTAGCGCCAACAGGGGTGATGTGAGCACCATCCGCTGAATGCGGTTTTTCTCCGCCGGTGTTGCCAGCAATGCCACCAGCGATCCGGTGGAATGACCCAAAACAAAATACGGTGGCGTGCAGTCCGGCAGGGCGATTTGCTCAAGTATCGCATTGAAATCGATCGCGTACTCGTCAAAATCTTCGACATAACCCTTCTTCGGGTTGTCAAGCAGCCGTGACGAGGCACCCTGTCCGCGCCAGTCAAAAGCCAGAACACCCAACCCCCTGTCGCGAAGCTCAAAGATTGTTTCATAATATTTCTCGATGAACTCGGTGCGACCGGTAAGGAGGATTACCGTGCCCCGTGAGGGCCGTTTGACCGATTTCCAGCGTGCGTACCTTAGAAATACGCCATCCGGCGTTTCAATACGCCCGACATGGGCACCAGCCGGTTTCGGGTTCTTCTCGGTTTCATAAAGTTGCATAACGGGCAGAAGCTCAGCAGGACTATGTTTGTCCTGTAGCCAATCCGGCGCGCCGTCTCAAGCAAAACATCATCAAATCAACGACCGGTGACATTTCTGCCACCGGCCGATAGCTGCCGGCAATGGAAGGGGATTCAATACCGGCTGCATCCATTGATTTTCTTGTGATCGAACGCCTGATTTTTATCTGCCAGAGCCGTAGAGCCACATTTCTCGTTGTTGCGCACTCCGCCCCGAGCCGGAGTGACCATGCAATCGATACCGGTGATCGCGTGATTTATGTCGGTTAACGCGATTTGTCGATTTGTTTGCACGCTTGTGCGCTTTGCGGTTTTGGCGGTTTAGCTGTTTATTCACGTTCCGGTTTTTGCGATTTGCCCGCTTGCCTGCATTGCCGTAGTGGCGGCGACGATCTTTTCTGTATTTTCTTGGCACACGGTAATCATGCCTTTGGATCCGCCGTCTGGGCAGAATGCTGGGCGAGCCGTTCCAATAGGGATCGTACCAGTCATCGTACGTTTCCGCCCGATAACGATGCTCACCGCGCACCCGTGCAATTTTGATAATGTTACCCGTCCGGCGGTTGGCAGTAACCTTGTAGCGCAGATCATTGTCGTCTTCCGCCCAGATGATCAAGCGACCTTTTATGATCCGAAAATCGGTTACAGGAACAAGGCCACGCCGGCGTAGTTTACGCACGACAGTCTTTTCAACCCGGCCGTAGCGACCTCCGCCTCGCAAACCAGAGGCGTGGGTGGAAACGCCAGTTTCATAATAGAGTTCATCACCGTCCTGGCCGATATAACTTTCCTCGTCCAACAACAGCTGGTCAAGCATTGGCTCCGCATCAACTTGCGACGCCGGTGTGATACTGGTTGTAGCCGTTAA
Source organism: Rhizobiaceae bacterium (assembly GCA_965248135.1). GTDB lineage: Bacteria > Pseudomonadota > Alphaproteobacteria > Rhizobiales > Rhizobiaceae > SZUA-100. Next base: position 595,227 of record CBDFIN010000011.1, read on the forward strand.
CAGTAATCCGGAAATCATTCCGATTACCAAAGTTGTTTTCGCTCGCATCGTATTCTCCTTGTATCTGCTCTCAGGCAGGAAGTAATCGTTGAGGATGAAATTAATACTTTGTCTGTGAACCGAGCCCGAAGCACCCGTTCATCTTCCGTTCATATTACCCACAGCATCGTGCCAATTTGATGATCTTGAATTCACTTAAATCACCACCATATTAATGCAGTGGATGCCGATTGGGTCCACATCAATGGTGGAGCCGCCCACAAGGGGTGCCGCCAAAACAAGCAAATCAAGTCGCTCAACAGGAGGACTTTCCTATGCGCAATTTCGACTATTCCCCACTCTATCGTTCCACTGTCGGCTTTGACCGTCTGTTTTCGCTGCTCGATTCGCTCGGCCAGCCGGACCAGTCGGCGCCCAGCTATCCGCCTTACAATATCGAACGGACCGGTGAGAACAGCTACCGTATTTCCATGGCCGTGGCCGGTTTCTCGGAAGATGATCTTTCCATTGAGGCCAAACAGAATGTGCTGACCGTTAAGGGTGATCAGACCGCTGATGAAGATCAGGATGTTGAAGTGCTGTTTCGCGGCATCGCCTCGCGCGCCTTCGAGCGCCGGTTCCAGCTGGCCGATCATGTAGAAGTTCGTGATGCCAAGCTTGAAAACGGGCTGCTGCATATTGATCTGGTCCGGGAAATTCCTGAGGCCATGAAGGCCCGCAAGATTTCCATCAACTCAAGATCCCCAAAACAAATAGAAACCAAGGCAAAAGCAGCCGCCAAATAGGGTTTCTCAGACCGCTTGATTGAAAGGCGCTGCCGCTGGCGGCGTCTTTTTCAATTGGACGGAAATATTATCCCCCTTGGTATGGCATGATTACTTTAAAGTGATCACGACTCATCAGGAGCGATTGAAGCCCGGTGTACAAATTGATGAAATCAATTTGCGGGCGGAACCGACCGGCGCCTTTGCGCCGCCCCCGCGGAGACCAGGGCAGCGCACGCCGTGAGCGAAGAGAGTAGTGAATAGAATTATTTTGAAGGTGTCCGGCTATAATAATACGTGGTCAACGCCGGCGCAGCAACAGATAATCCAATGATAACATACCGCTGCCTTTGACCACCAGCACGACCAGTGGAAACAACCACAACAGGCGTTGATCATAAATAATCGCGTCGGGAATACGATCAAACATGGCGCCAACAAACCTAGGCTCAAGGCCGTGAAAAACAATATCCACATAGGATTGAACAGCAATAAAGATGATCATACTCAACGCGCTGATGCGGGTCAGCAACCCCGCCACGATCATTACCGGTAAAATAATCTCTGCCCAAGTTCCCAGCAATACAATCAAATGGTAGGGGAAATAGGGAATTGCAGAAGCATCAAATCCGTACTCCTCCATCACCGGTGGCAGTATCTGCGCGAAGGCGCCAACGGAAGGAAAAAGAAAACCGAACATCCCATCGCCCAGTTTGAGCATGCCTGAATTGAGATAGTAAAGCAACAATGTGCTGGCGAAAACAAGTCGCGCCGCAAGGCCGATAAACCAACCATCCAGCGCCCGTTCCAGTGCGCCGAATACCACCGTATGAATTCGCCAGATTTTTCCAATGATGCCACCACTTGAATGGTGGCCAGATGCACCGGTGAAATCGCTGGCGCTCATGTGTATTCCCTTTCTATTGGTTCCAAATGCGGCTGGTTGGTGTTGATCGCCATAAACACGCCGAGTTCCAGCATAACGGTGATCTGCAACGGCAAATCGAATTCGGCATCTTCGGCAAACGCGGCATTTGCCGCCTGTTCAAGCGTAGCGCCGTCACGAAGAGTTGCCAAGAATTCATAACCGCCAATTGCAAACACGTTGGTATGAACATCGAGAAATGGCCGGGTAATCACCATGTCCTCACCAACCGATAGATCGATATTTGAGCAGTCTTGGGCCGCACGATTGCGCTCAACAATGGTTGCTGCCGGCCAGGATGAACGCAATAGACAACTTGCCGGATGGATAACAAAACGGGTTTGGCCCACCAATTCCGGAGCAATTGCAGCAAGCTCGTTACCATCGAGAATTGCCGCGTCTTTGGCGTGATAGCTTTGTAGCCAGGCATATTCGTATCGTGCGACGTCGGCGAGGTAGGGATACTCCGCCACCGGCTCGAAACTCGCCAGAAATTCAGCGAAATCCTCTCCATAAAGAAAGAGCATGGGAATTACTGGCGGTCGTTCGGTAATAAAAACCCGCGCCGCGCCGGCGAAGAATTCTTCACCCAATAGCCGCTGAATAACCGGAAAATTGGCCGCAAGAGCATCAATTAAACTGACCATGACATTGTTGCGATAGACCGAAAAACGCTTTTGCGATGGTTGTCCATCCGGCCCCACAATACCTTTCGGCACCTCGGGTTCCATTGAGCGAAGGGCGGCGGAAAAATCCCGCAATTGCAAATCATTTTGCTGTTCAGCCGGCGACCGCATGCAGTCCGCCCTCTAAGACTTGAGCCATAATTTTTTCGGCAGTCTGCGCTTCATGCAGTAGACGATGCCACGCAGGAATGTCATTGTCCCATTCGATCAAGGTCGGCATCGCCCCGGTGCGGGCAATAACCCGCTCATAGAGTTTCCACACCGCGCTATCAACTTCGCGGTCATGGGCATCGATCAACAGCGGCCGGCCATTTTCATCCTCATCGGGAGCGTGACCGGCAAGATGAATCTCCTGCACATATTCGACCGGAAAAGCATCAGCATAGGCTTCCGGCGAGTACTGGTGATTTTTCGCTGACACATAGATATTGTTGACATCGAGCAACAAGCCACAGCCGGTGCGCGAGGCCACGGTTGAGATAAATTCGATCTCGCTCATGGTTGACTGTTCAAATGCCACATATGTCGATGGATTTTCCAGCAGCATCTGGCGTTTGACCACCTCTTGCAGCCGGTCGATATGATCGCAGACCCGATTTAAGGTCGCCTCATTGTAGGGCGCCGGCAAAAGATCATTGTAGTAAACGCCGTCATGGCTCGACCAGGCAAGGTGCTCTGAAAACAGCCCGGGCCGATAGCGATTGTTGAGGCCCGCCAACCGCTGCAAATGGGCCTCGTCAAGGGAGTTTTCACCACCAATTGAAAGACCGACACCATGTAGTGAAAGAGGGTATTTTTCCCGGATATCGCTAAGCTGGCGATGCGGGACACCACCATCACCCATATAGTTTTCCGCGTGCACCTCAAAGAAGCCGATATCGGCCTTGCTGGCGAGAATCTCGGCCACGTGCTCTGCCTTCAAGCCCGCACCGGCTCTGGCAGGTACGTGGACTTCAGCAGAAAAAGGCCCCGGAGCACCGGTGATAGATTTTTGCATCTGCTTCGGGGCCTCTTGATTCATCCAGATTTATACGGCCTTTATTATGACGGAATGTCGCGTTCCAGTTCCTCCAACGAGCCTATACGATCACCAGGAACTTTCATGGCCACGCAAGTGCCTTTGTTGACCATTTTCCAGGCATTGCCCTGGTAGTCAAGCTTGGAAGTGCCAGCACAAGTGGTGCCTGCGCCTGCCTTGCAGTCGTTTTGACCGGCAAGAGCTACGCCGAAGCACTTTTCAGAAGCAGCAGAAGCGGTGTTGATGGATACAGCAGACATGGCGGTGGCAACAGCACCGGCAACGATTGCGGAAGTGGCAATTTTTTTGACTGACATAAAATTTCTCCGGTTAGATAGGTTTACCCGGTGATCCCAGGTTGGGCAGAACATGGATGAGAATGCGAATAATTGGAAATCAAGCTGAAGTAATGTGTTATAAATCTTTTGTGAGAAAAGGTCATTGCGTATAAAAACACCTCTTTTGGACCGAGATTAGGGTCTGTTGGTTTTCCTGCCGCTCCAAATTACCGCGGGTGACCGCTCGTTTGAAGGACAATGGGATGTGTAACACCTCAATCGTCAGCAGCGGAGCAAATCTGGTCCTGTTCAAACCGATCACGCAAAATATCTGTCAGAAGCTTGCCCTTGATGGAGAAATCTGGCAAAGTTCGGCTGAATAGGACAGCTATCCTGTCCTATTTCAAATTGCGGAGCCTGGCCGCTATTGTCGACAGCGCGAATGGTTCGGCTTGTCACGCCTGTGTACCAATGCCAAAATAGGCTTGGGATAACAATTGTTGACACCGGTCTGGCAAACGCCTGCCAGACCTAATGAGGCGGAATATTTTGGCCATTGCGCCACTTCGCTCATAAATCAATTCCGGGCGCGGTGAAAACCGGAAAGCTCAACGAGCCGCAAATTCAATGCGACCCGGCAAATGAACTAGCGCCGCATTTTGCGGCATCAAGAGACCTGCCGCATCGGCGGAAAGGGCGGAGACGGGAATGACGGACATCGGATCAGCAACTAACATCATTTCTGCAGGCAACTCTTCTGCGCCGCAGGAATTTCGCGCCGAAAACGCCAGAGACGGTCTTTATGACCCCCGCCATGAACACGATGCCTGCGGCGTTGGTTTTATCGCTGACATGAAAGGCAAAAAATCCCACGCGATCATCAAGAACGGGCTACAGATTCTTGAAAACCTGGAACATCGCGGTGCGGTTGGCGCTGACCCGTTGATGGGCGACGGTGCCGGCATGTTGGCCCAAATTCCCCACAAGCTGCTGGCCGAAGAATGTCAAAAGGCAGGATTTTCCCTGCCGCAACCCGGTCATTACGGTGTTGCCAGTATTTTCATGCCGAAGGATGATCAAACCAGCGCCAGTTTTCAGGCAATTATCGAAAAGGTGATAAAGGCCGAAGGCCAGCAATTGCTGGGTTGGCGAGACGTTCCGGTGGACAATTCGAGCCTTTCTACTGCCCCTGACATTGCCGCCTCAGAACCCCGGCATCGCCAATTGTTTATCGCCCGCAACGCCAATATCAGGACCGAGGACGAATTCGAGCGCCGGCTATTCATTTTGCGCAAGGTGATTTCCAACCTGGCGATTGAAAAGGTTGGCCGCATGCCCGACTTTTATATGGTGTCGCTCTCCTGCCGTACAATCGTCTACAAGGGCATGTTTCTGGCTTATCAGCTTGGCGCCTATTACAAGGATTTGACTGATCCTCGTTTCGAGTCAGCCCTTGCTTTGGTGCACCAGCGGTTTTCCACCAACACGTTTCCATCCTGGAAACTGGCGCATCCCTATCGGATGGTGGCCCATAACGGCGAGATCAACACGCTTCGTGGTAATGTCAACTGGATGGCGGCACGCCAGGCTTCTGTCGCTTCGCCGTTGTTTGGAGATGACATCGAAAAGCTGTGGCCGATATCCTATGAGGGACAGTCGGACACCGCCTGTTTCGACAATGCGCTGGAATTTCTCATGCGCGGCGGTTACTCGATGGCCCACGCGGTGATGATGCTGATCCCCGAGGCCTGGACCAGTAACCCTTTGATGAGCGAACGGCGCAAGGCATTTTACGAGTACCATGCCGCCTTGATGGAGCCCTGGGATGGACCCGCCGCAGTTGCCTTTACCGATGGCAGGCAGATTGGTGCGACGCTCGACCGCAACGGCTTGCGACCGGCCCGCTATGTGGTGCTCGACGATGGTATCGTAATCATGTCGTCGGAAGCCGGTGTTCTGCCAATTGACGAAGCGAAGGTGGTTTCCAAGTGGCGGCTACAACCCGGCAAGATGCTGTTGATCGACATGGAAAAGGGCGCCATCATTTCCGATGCAGAAATCAAGAAGGAGCTTGCCAGCGCCAACCCTTATGCCGAATGGCTTGCCCGCACCCAGATCGTGCTCGAAGACATGCCGCGCCCGCGGCGCAGGCCAGCGATTACGCCGACCGATACCCTGCTCGACCTGCAGCAGGCCTTTGGATACAGCCAGGAAGACGTCAAGCATTTAATGATACCGATGGCTGTCACCGGCCAGGAAGGTCTCGGCTCGATGGGCACCGATACGCCAATTTCCGCGATTTCGTCTAAATCCAAACTGCTCTATACCTATTTCAAGCAAAATTTTGCCCAGGTCACCAATCCGCCAATTGACCCGATCCGCGAAGAATCGGTAATGAGCCTGGTCTCCTTCATCGGACCACGCCCCAACCTGTTCGATCTTGAAGGCGTTGCCGGCCACAAGCGGCTGGAGGTGCGCCAACCGATCCTGACCAACGAGGATCTGGAAAAAATCAGGGCAATCGGCGACATCGCCGATAACCAGTTCCAGACCATCACGCTCGATATCACCTATGAGGCGCGTAAGCGGGCTGAGGGCATGCGCGGCGCGGTCGACCGGGTTTGCGCCCGGGCCGAAAAAGCCGTCGGCGAAGGATACAATATCATCGTTTTGTCCGACCGGCACATGGCAGCCGAGCGCATCGCGGTGCCTGCATTATTGGCGACCGCCGCCGTTCACCATCATCTTATTCGCAAGGGGTTGCGCACCTCGGTCGGGCTGGTGGTTGAATCAGGCGAGCCGCGTGAGGTTCACCACTTCGCAGCACTTGCCGGTTATGGCGCAGAAGCCATCAATCCCTATCTTGCTTTTGACACCTTGTTGAACAAGCACGCCGAAGGCGACATGCCGGAAGAGGTCGATGCGCAAGAGGTGGTCAGCCGCTATATCAAGGCGATCGACAAGGGCCTTTTGAAGGTAATGTCGAAAATGGGCATTTCCACTTACCAGTCCTATTGCGGCGCCCAGATTTTCGATGCCGTGGGCCTGGCCTCCAATTTCGTCGATGAATTCTTCACCGGCACGACAACGTCGATTGAAGGCGTCGGTCTTGATGAAGTTGCACTGGAAACGGTCCACCGGCACGACAAGGCTTTTGACGATGTTCCGTTCATGCGCCACGCGCTGGAAGTCGGTGGCGAATATGCCCTGCGCTCGCGCGGCGAGGCCCATGCGTGGAATGCCAAGGGCGTTTCCAATCTGCAACATGCAGTGCGCAGCAAAAGCCAGGACCATTACCGTGAATTCGCCAAGGCAATTAACCAGCAGTCGGAATCGTTGCTGACCATTCGTGGTCTGTTTGGAATTCGCACCGCAAAGGAACTGGGCCGCAAGCCCGTGCCGCTTGCTGAGGTCGAGCCGGCGACGGAAATCATCAAACGTTTCGCCACTGGCGCGATGTCGTTCGGTTCAATCAGCCGCGAAGCGCACACCACGCTGGCGATCGCGATGAACCGTATTGGCGGCAAGTCCAATACCGGCGAGGGCGGGGAGGAACCGGATCGGTTTACGCCAAAGAAAAATGGCGATTCCATGCGCTCGGCCATCAAACAGGTGGCCTCCGGCAGATTTGGTGTCACCACCGAATATCTGGTCAATTCCGACATGATCCAGATTAAAATGGCGCAAGGTGCCAAGCCTGGAGAAGGCGGCCAATTGCCTGGCCACAAGGTCGATGCGGTTATCGCCAAGGTACGCCATTCGACTCAAGGGGTCGGACTGATATCGCCACCGCCGCACCACGACATTTACTCCATCGAGGATCTGGCCCAGCTGATCTATGATCTTAAAAACGTCAGTCCGACATCGGATATCTCGGTCAAACTGGTCTCCGAGGTCGGTGTTGGCACTGTGGCGGCAGGTGTTGCCAAGGCGCGGGCTGATCATGTCACCATTTCGGGTTTTGAAGGCGGCACCGGCGCCAGCCCGCTGACCTCGATCAAACACGCCGGTAGCCCGTGGGAAATCGGTCTTGCCGAAACCCATCAGACATTGGTGAAAAACAAGCTTCGAAGCCGCATCGCCGTACAGGTCGATGGCGGTTTGCGCACCGGGCGGGATGTGATTATCGGCGCGCTTTTGGGAGCCGACGAGTTCGGTTTTTCGACTGCACCGCTCATCGCCGCCGGCTGTATCATGATGCGCAAGTGCCACCTTAATACCTGTCCGGTAGGGATCGCCACCCAGGACCCGGTACTTCGCCGCCGCTTCACCGGCACGCCCGAACACATTATCAACTATTTCTTCTTCGTCGCAGAAGAAGTGCGCGAATTGATGGCCGAACTGGGCTTTAGAACCTTCAAGCAAGTGGTCGGACAAATCGATGTTCTTGACCGACGTGAGGCGATTGACCATTGGAAGGCCAATGGTCTCGATTTTTCCCGGTTGTTCCATAAACCAGACGTCGATAGCGACGTCGGTATATATCACTCCGAAAGTCAGGATCACCACCTTAAGGAAGTGCTTGACCGTAAGCTGATCAGCCGGGCCGAGCCGGCTATTGCCAAAGGTGAGACGGTCAAGTTTGAGACTGCAATTACCAATATTAACCGCACGACCGGTGCGATGCTATCCGGCGAACTGGTCAGGAAGTACGGCCGTGAGGGGCTGCCGGACGATACGATCCATATCAAGCTCAGTGGAACGGCTGGCCAATCCTTCGGCGCCTGGTTAGCCCATGGCGTGACGATGGAACTGGAGGGTGAAGCCAACGACTATGTCGGCAAGGGCCTTTCGGGTGGACGGTTGATCATCTATCCGTCCAGGAAAACCAAACAAATTGTGGCGGAGGAATCGATAATTGTCGGAAACACCGTGCTCTATGGGGCGATTGAAGGCGAGTGCTATTTCCGTGGTGTGGCGGGTGAGCGGTTTGCGGTTCGTAACTCCGGCGCTATTGCGGTGGTCGAAGGCGTCGGCGATCATGGCTGCGAATACATGACCGGCGGTGTTGTTGCCGTGCTCGGACCGACGGGCCGGAATTTTGCCGCCGGCATGTCTGGTGGCATCGCCTATGTGTTCGATGAGGATGGCACTTTTGCCGCCCGCTGCAATCATGCCATGGTTGAGCTTGAACCGATGCCGGAAGAAGATGATATGATGGAACAACACCATCACCGTGCCGGCGATATCGAGCATCATGGCCGGGTCGATGTATCAGCCGACATGACCCGCTACGATGATGAGCGGCTCTATCAGCTTATCACCAATCACCATCATTACACCGGTTCGACGAGGGCCCGGAACATCCTTGATGCGTGGGAGGACTACCGTCCAAAATTTGTCAAGGTGATGCCGGTTGAATATCGCCGCGCGCTGATGGAAATCGAACAGGCGCATACACGCGCCCATGCGGCGGCGGAGTAAGGGACACTCAAAATGGGTAAAGTTACCGGATTTCTTGAAATCGACCGGCAGGACCGGAATTATCGCACGGCTTCGGACCGGGTGCGCAACTATCGTGAATTTGTCATCGCGCCGAGCCAGAAGGAACTGCGCGATCAGGCAGCGCGTTGTATGGATTGCGGCATTCCCTATTGCCATGATTCAGAACGCCTGCGTGGTTGCCCGGTGAACAATCAGATCCCCGACTGGAATGATCTTGTCTTTCATCGTCAATGGCAAAAGGCGTCGATTAATCTGCATTCCACCAACAATTTTCCCGAATTCACCGGGCGTATCTGTCCGGCACCGTGCGAGGCCTCCTGCACTCTCAATATTATTGACCAGCCGGTCACCATCAAGTCGATTGAATGCGCCATTGTTGACCGCGCCTGGAGCAAGGGTTGGATCAAGCCGGAAATTGTGGCAAGCAGAACCGGCAAAAAAATTGCCGTCATCGGGGCCGGACCAGCCGGCATGGCCTGCGCACAACAATTGGCCCGGGTCGGACATGATGTGCATTTATATGAAAAACACGCCAAGGCCGGCGGGCTGCTGCGCTATGGCATTCCCGATTTCAAAATGGAAAAACACCACATCGACCGGCGGGTGGAGCAAATGAAGAAGGAAGGGGTAGATTTTCATTTCAATGTGAATGTGGGTGTTGATGTGGATGCCAATAGGTTGGTTGGTGAGTGCGATGCAATTGTCGTTACCGGTGGCGCCGAATTGCCCAGGGATATTGCTGCAGAAGGCCGCAATTTGAGCGGTATTCATTTTGCCATGGAGTTTCTGCCGCAGCAAAACCGCCGTGTGTCAGCAGAACCGGTCGGTCAGGTGGAACCCATTCTGGCCAATGGCAAACATGTCGTTGTCATTGGCGGTGGCGATACCGGCTCCGACTGCATCGGCACGTCGGTGCGTCAAGGTGCGCTTTCGGTAACCCAACTTGAAATCATGCCACAGCCACCGGAAAAAGAAGACAAGCAGCTCAGCTGGCCTGAATGGCCGCTAAAACTGCGCACTTCATCCAGCCACGAGGAAGGTGCGGAACGCGAATTTGCGGTTATGACCACGAGCTTTAAAGGCAAGGACGGCCAGGTCAAGAAACTCAACTGCATCCGGGTCGATGAGAAATTCCAGCCTATAAGGGGTACTGAATTCGAACTAAAGGCCGATCTGGTGCTGCTTGCCATGGGCTTTGTTTCGCCAGTGCACAAGGGCCTGATAGAGGCATTGGATGTCAAACTCGACTGGCGGGGAAACGTTCAAGCCGACACCGCAGACTACCGCACCAGCAAGGAAAATATATTCGCCGCCGGCGACATGCGCCGTGGCCAATCGCTGGTGGTGTGGGCCATTCGCGAGGGGCGCCAGGCAGCGCGCTCGGTTGATCTTGAACTGATGGGCACTTCCACCCTGCCGCGATAACAGCAAAAATGATATTCTATTTCCTGCCTGAAAGTTCGGTCCGGCCGGCCATATTTTCCTCTTTCTTCATCAGGGGTGGCTCGAACTCCCTTGGTGGCCAGGAATAATCGTCTGCCCGCCCGACGATAAATTCCTTTTCCGGGACTTTGGTCGAACCTTCTTTTTCCGCTGATTTGGTGGCTGGAATCTTCGCAGGCACAGCTCCTGCAAGCACCCCTCCCCCATCAATGCCTGGATCATTCAGCCGGATGACAACCGTCCGACCGGTCTTTGCCGGATCATATCCCGGTTGTGACATTATCGCTCGCGGCTCGGTAGATGGAAGACCAGCAATAAGTTCGCCTGTCCCTTTGCCAATAGAACGTTTGACCGCCTTTTCCACATAAAATGCCAGTTTGTCCTGACCCGATTTTGTGACTTTAATACCGTCCTTGGAGCGCAACCGCACAATTTGGCCACTGACACTTGGGCCCGAGGTTACGAAATTCCCTTCAGCGTTGGTAAAACCATCCCAAATATCTATGAATTGCCCACCCGCCTTTTCCGTTTTCGAGCGATAGACCTGATTGAAAAACAGAAAGTCACGGTTCATATTGTTGAACCGCACGGGCGGCAGCCCAACCCAGATCAGCGGTGTTCCTTGTGCCATCGCAGCCTTGGTAAATGCCTCGACCCTGTGCTTATAGGCGGCATCCCATGGTTCACTGCGTTTTTGCAATTTGACACCGTCCTGCCGCATAAGTTGACGATCATTGGCACCAATCATCGCGATAACTACCGCAGGCTTGGTTTTTTCCAGCAACGCGCCAATTTTTGCTGTCCAGTCATAATAATCAAGCCGTATGAAGCCCGAAGATCCCCGGTTTTTTGCAACAATCTGCACGCCTGGAGATTGCTTGAATGTGCGCTTCAGACCCTTGGCCAACCCGCTAGCGAAGAAGTCACCGACAACAAGAATCTTCTTCGCATTCTCCAGTTTTTTTACCACCGCAATCTTCGCAACAGGGGATGCTGCTTTCCTGCGTCTGTTTTTTCGCTGTTTTTTCTTAATCTGACGCCGGCGAGATTTAACGCGCCCTTTTTTCTTGCGCTTGCCCCCAAACAGGATCTGCAACAGGGAAGGACGCTTCTTTTTCTTCACTCGCTTGGCACTTTGTGCCTGGGCGATTTCAACACCGGCAAAAAACCGCGGACCGACCAGCCCTTCCATGGTCAGAAGAAATGCCAAAGCCAGAAATAGTGTGAATAAGAGACGAACCGTGCGCATGACCATCAATCATCGATTTGTGCCGCAGCACAACACAGCACGCCGCGACAAAAAACCAGTAACAGCAAATATCGACTGAATTGCGCCAAAAGAGAATTATAGATTCCAAACAATTCCACAACGCCCTGTTGATTCCGCCCTATCCCCGCCGCAATTTTGCCAGCAGTTTCTTGGAGGCATATCCGTCCGGTACCATGCCAAAACTTTCTTGAACCTTGCGAATGGCCTGGCGTGATCCGCTACCAATATTACCGTCAATTTCACCGTCATAATAGCCCTTTTTCGCCAGGTATTTCTGGATTTCCATGCGCTCTATTTCACTCATGCGCGGATATTTCCGTGGCCAATCACGCTTGAACCGGCCAAATCCGGCGATACGATCGGCAAGATGGCCAACCGCCAGGGCATATTTATCGGCATTGTTATAACGTTTTAGGATGTAGAAATTCCTCAAAACCAGCATGGAGGGTCCCTTCGATCCGGCAAACTGTTTGAGCACCGCTTTGGTGTCGGGATGCGGGAAATTACCTCCCTTGGCGCGTTTGATGCCGAGTTTACGCCACTGGGCAAGTGATTTGGTTTTGCCGATATTACCCCGTTTGAAGCCCCTCGGCAGCGACACTTCATAACCCCATGTTTTGCCGGTTTTCCAGCCATTTTTTCGCAATAGATTGGCTGCAGTTGCCAACGCATCCGGCACTGAGTTCCAGATATCACGCTTTCCATCGCCATCCATGTCTACTGCCCAGGCATTATAGCTCGACGGGATGAACTGGGTGTGCCCCATGGCACCTGCCCAGGAACCGGTGAGCCGGTGAGCCGGCATCTTGCCGGATTGAACAATTTTCAGCGCATGAATCAGCTGGTTGCGGGCAAATTTGCGCCGCCTTTTGTCGGCATAGGCAAGCGTAGCAAGAGAACGGAAAACATTTCGCAGGGATTTGGGTTTTTCAAGTGCCTTACCGTAGGAAGTCTCCATCGACCAAATGGCCAGAATAATATGCCGACTTACCCCGAATTTCTTTTCAATTCGGCTAAGCCAGCGGCTCCATTTGGCCTTCATCACCTTGCCCTCGGCAACCGATTTTTCGTTCACTCGCGGATCAAAATACATCCACATCTTTTGCGTAAACTCGGGCTGGTAGCGGGTCAGTGGCAATATTTCCGGGTCAGGACTGGTGATCCCCCTGAAAGCCGACCTGTAGGTTTTTTTGGAGATGCCTTTGGAGCGGGCATAATCGTAAAAACCGTTGATCCAATTTTCAAACTTGGAAGCGGCTGCGGCTTCGCGCACCGGTGCATAAAACGCCATCAGCAAAGCGCCGGCTAGCACCATCAACGTGACAGGCATCCACTTGGTGTGCAATTTGAAAGACATCAAAAAACTCCAGCATCCGCTTCAGGTAAAGTTTGCTCCAACGCAGTTTTCTACTATTATGGCTTAGAGATTTAAAACCAGCCAAACCGAAGGTTGCAAATCTGAAGCAAATTCAAAAACTCCACAGACCCTAAATGACTGAACAGGCGTCAATAATTCGTTAACCATAAATCTTATTCGTGGCAGCGCCATTTCAGACGATTCCACTCAACCGCATTGACGGGCATCGAATGTTCGTAAACCATCATGGCCAACGATATTCGCCAGCAATTTGACAGGATTAAGGATAAGTCCAATGACCGACCGAAAAAAGATCCGCAAAGCGGTATTTCCGGTGGCCGGTCTTGGAACCCGGTTTCTTCCGGCTACCAAGGCTATTCCCAAGGAAATGCTGACGGTCGTTGACCGTCCGGTTATCCAATATGTGGTGGATGAGGCTCGCGAGGCCGGTATTGAACATTTTGTATTTGTCACTGGCCGCAACAAGGGCGTCATTGAAGATCATTTTGATTTGCAGGTGGAACTCAACAATACCCTGGCAAGCCGCGGCAAAATAGCCGAAATCCGGCAATTGGAAAGTCTTCAGCCTAAACCGGGCCAGACAAGCTTTACCCGCCAGCAGGCACCGCTTGGCCTTGGTCATGCGGTATGGTGCGCGCGTGATATCGTCGGCGATGAACCCTTTGCCCTGTTGCTTCCCGATATGATTATGCAGTCGGCAAGGAGTTGCCTTGCTTCTATGGTGGACCTCTATCAGCAAACCGGCGGCAACATCGTCGCGGTCGAAGAATGTGATCCAGCAGATGCCCATAAATATGGTGTTGTGAAGCGGGGGGAAGATATCGCCACCGGATTTCGAATTGAGGGGATGGTTGAAAAACCAGTCACCGGTACAGAGCCATCCAATTTAATAATCAGTGGTCGTTATATCCTCCAACCAGAGATATTTTCGCTGCTAGAGAACCAGCAAAAAGGCGCCGGTGGCGAAATTCAATTAACAGATGCGATGCTGCGTTTGGCCACTCAAAGTGATTTTAATGGCTTTCACCATCGCGGCCGCACCTTCGATTGCGGGTCGAAGGAAGGATTCATCGCCGCAAATGTGGCGTTTTCCCTGTGGCGGCCCGACATGTCGGAAGAGGTGCGCCGGGAAATTACCAAACTAATGTCAGAGGTCACACCACTTGAGCGCCGGTCTGATGAACGCCGTCGTGGCTAATGGGACAATGCTCACCGCTGTAACCTGAGGCCAAAGCGGATCGAACCAACATCGTAGGATGAACCTGCCGCGCTGCTATCTGTAGTTTGATAGCTGATCCGCCCGGTTGCTGCAGCAAATCGATTGAGCGAATAAACATATCCAGCGTTCGCCCCAACAGTGAAATCACGGCGATTGGATGTGTCATAGTTTTGCAGTGCCACGGTTAAGTTGGCATCAAGGGTCAGACTTGGCCGCATCCGCCGGGAAATACCCAGGCTGCCATTATAGATGACCGATCCGTTATCATTGATATTGGCCGAAGGTGAAAGGCTTGTCGAAGCAGCTGCGGTAATGCTGGTCAAACGCATCGGAGACCAGTTGAGCGATCCATCAATAGTGAAGGCCTCCAACGCGTCAATATTTGGATCGTCAAATTCCTCGACCGCGTAGCCTGCCGCAAGCTGGCCGGTTAGTTTCTCACCCATATCGAGCGCCAGTCCACCGCGCAATGCATAAACATTACTGTCGCGGCGATTGCCGTTGCTGTCTATTCCCAAGTCATAAATTCGTTGCCCAACGCTTACTTCAATAAACGGCGAGATTGCCGGTGAAGCCTGGTAGGACAGTCGACCGGTGACTTGGGCAAGCATACTGTCTCTGTCGGTCTGTATCAACGTTGTTCCATCGCTCAGACTGGCGTCTTCGTGGTATGCTTGGTCAAGAGACCCGCGTATCGAGAAACCCAGTCGGCCAGCGGTTTTAGCTAATTCTGCCGAAGCAGAAACCACATGAATGCCCGGGCGCTCGACAACCGTTGCCGTGCCACCAGATGTGAGATTGGTGCTGGTCAGGCTTTCGGTGGAAAAGTCATAGCCACCACGAAGGGTGAACTGGTGTTCGCTGTCAAGATCAAGGCGCAGGCTAGCATTGGCGCCGGCCGTTGCCAGATTGTCTGCATCACTACTGAAAAAATTCTGGTAAGTGGCTGACAGTTGGGCCTGAGCAGCATGACGGGTCCAGTTGGACTGGACTGTGAGCCCGGCATTGGTTTCGGTAAATCCGGCACCACTGCCATTTTGGGAATAGTCTGCATTGGTCGTGTAGCCGACACTTTGTTGCAAGGTTGGAAACACATCGAGTGTCCCCAGCCTGAGACCAATCGCTGCATATGGATCGGTTTCAGCGGGCCGTGCTCCTCCTTCTATCGGCGCGACCTTCGGGTTGCTGCGCGGATTTATCAGGCCTTGGGCATCGAGTTCACCCACCTGGCTTTGAGGCAGCGTGTTTCGCGCCCGTTGACTGGTGTTGCTGCGCGATGCAGTTGGCAAAACTGACCCGGTGGCATTGGTGGGTGCGTTGCCGGCTGCTGGCCTGGTTGTCGGCATCGCGGCTTGAGACGCACCAGCTGGCCGTGTGGTTGACGCATTGTCCGCAAGCGGTGAACTGAATACTGGCGGGCCCGTCGGATCATTCGCATCGTCCATACGGTATGGCGCGTTATCAAAGCTATCAGTCGCCCGGCGTGCTTGGCCGGGTTCGAGAGTTTGTATTGCCCCTTCGTCGGTCTCGACGGACCGCAATGCCGCATCGCCATTCTGGTTGTCACCGACATCCACGCTCTGTCGTAACACCCGGGGGCTTTCTTGTGCCTCAGCTGGCACAGAACAAGGCGCAGCAGCAGTGACGACAAGGGCAATCACCGCCAGCCGGCAAGCCGGCCATCGACTGCTGGTCCGCATAGGGTGGTTTAAGGCAACCTGTTTCAATTTTCACGCAACATCCAACACGGCCAAAAACCAGATTCGGCCAAGGGTTAGCGAATGGTAAACACATGTGGTTAACGCTTTCTTTCAAACGGACCATTTGATGTTGCTTCCAATGTGGCAGAAAACTGTTAGACAAGGTCGCAAAGAAGGGAACATTTATGCCTGCCCAAACCATCATTGCCTCAGCCAGAAAAACCTTGAAAATCGAGCAGGCGGGCCTTGAAGCGATTGCCAAGATCTTTAAGCCGCCGCTCACCGATGAATTTGTCAAAGCCGTCGAAGCCGTACGCGCCATCAGCGGTCGGGTTATCGTCAGCGGAGTAGGCAAGAGCGGCCACATCGGTGTCAAAATCGCCGCTACGCTGGCCTCGACCGGCACCCCTGCATTTTTCGTTCATTCATCCGAGGCCAATCACGGTGACCTTGGCATGATTGCCCGTGATGATGTGATACTTGCCCTGTCATGGTCTGGCGAAACCACCGAGCTTTCCGGTGTTCTGGCCTATTCCAAGCGCTTCAACATCCCGTTAATCGCCATCACTTCCAAAGCTCATTCAACGCTGGGCAAGGAGGCAGATATTGTTCTGGCGTTGCCGCGTCAGCCCGAGGCTTGCCCGCACAATCTGGCACCCACCACATCGGCGATAATGCAATTGGCGCTTGGTGACGCCCTGGCCATCGCGCTGCTTGAAAATCGCGGATTTACGGTCGGTGATTTTCGCAACCTCCATCCAGGCGGACAGTTGGGTGCAAACCTCACCCATATTCGCGACATTATGCATATCGGTGAGCAGATTCCGCTGGTTGCCAGCGGAACATTAATGACCGAAGCTATCATGCAGATTTCGAAAAAAGGTTTTGGCTGTGTCGGAATTACGGGCGAAGGCGGTAAGCTTATCGGCATCATTACCGATGGTGATCTGCGGCGCAATTTGAAGAAAGATCTATTGGGCGAACGTGTCGACAGTGTTATGACCGCCAACCCGAAAACCATTGAACCGGACATGCTGGCAATTGCAGCAATGGAGATACTTGATAGTTCGACCATCTCTGCGCTGATGGTTGCTGAAGCCGGCAAACCCGTTGGTATCGTGCATTTTCATGATCTGCTGCGGCTCGGGGTGATTTAACCCAACCTATTCTTCCACCGCTTCAACCTTAAGGGTGCTCGACTGGCTGTCTACCACCTTCACCCGGCTGCCGGCAGGAAGATCGGGTCCCTCGACCCGCCAGGTGGTATCACCCAGCTTAATCCGTCCAGAACCATCTTTCATCGCCTCGATCAGCACCGATGTCTGTCCCACCATTCGGTCGCTGCGTGCGTTGAGGTTCGGTTCGTCCGTGTCGGGATGGACGTTATACCAGTATTTCCGCCCAATAATGGCAGAACCAAGCGACAGCACCGCAAAAGCGACAATCTGTATCTGCCACGACCACCACGAAGCCTCACCCACCATCAGGCTGATGGTGCCGACAATCATTGCCGCGATGCCGAACCACAACATAAACACGCCCGGCAGGACAATCTCGAATATCAGCAAAACGAGGCCGATAATCCACCACGTCCAGGAACCAAGTTCGCCGACTATCGATGCAATCATCACTACAAGTCCTTTTTGCTCAATTTAGGCCGACTGAACGCCACATATATGCGGTTCGTCAAAACAACCAGCGCCCTAATCGCGACCATCATCCCGTGTGCCGAAGCCCGGCGGCAATTGACCTTGCACTGACCGCGCGCCCGACGCCGGTTTTGCAGGCGCAGCGCCGCGATCAGGCGAAGAAGCTGCATTACCACCTGCGCCGCCACCGAAAATATCCTTTGAGATTTCTCCGATACCGCCCAGCGAACCAAGCAATGAGGTTGCTTCAATCGGCAGCATGATCACCTTTTGATTATCTGCCGAAGCTATCTTGCCCAGCGCCTCAACATATTTTTGTGCGACAAAATAGTTGATCGCCTGGGTGTTGCCTGCCGAAATCGCATCAGAAACCATTTGTGTCGCCTTGGCCTCGGCTTCGGCCTGGCGCTCGCGCGCCTCTGCCTCGCGGAAGGCTGCTTCCTTCAGTGCTTCAGCTTCCAGGATCACCGCCTGTTTTTCGCCCTCAGCGCGAAGAATGTCACTTTGCTTCACCCCTTCGGCTTCCAGCACCTGGGCTCGCTTCTCCCGCTCTGCCTTCATCTGGCGGCCCATGCTTTCCACCAGATCGCGCGGCGGATTGATGTCCTTGATCTCGATACGGGTGATTTTCAATCCCCAGGGCGCCACCGCCTCATCCACAACGCGCAAGATGCGCTCGTTAATCTCGTCACGCTTGGACAACAGTTCATCCAGATCCATCGACCCCATAACCGTTCGGATATTGGTCATGGTAAGATTAAGCACCGCATTTTCCAGTCCACTGACCTCATAGGCGGCCTGTGCCGCATTGAGGATCTGGTAAAACGTCACGCCGTCCACCGCGACCGTTGCATTGTCGCGGGTGATCACTTCCTGGGTTGGCACGTCAAGCACCTGTTCCATCATGTTTATCCTGGCGCCAATGCGGTCAAGAAACGGAATGATGATGTTCAGTCCCGGTTTGAGCGTGCGGGTATAACGGCCAAACCGCTCGACTGTGAAATTAAAACCCTGGGTTACCTGTTTAACCCCGGCGAACAGGATCAAAACAATCAATATGGCAATGGCAATGACGACAATGTCCAGACCAGCAATAGGCATCTCAGGTTTCCTTCAGGCTAAAAGTTTCGACAATGTGCAAATGGCCGTGTTTGGTCAGACCGATTCCCCGTGTTTATAGTCTAACCAATAGAGGGCCTATACCCAACCCTGTAATTGATGGCGCACCACGCTTTCTATTACCCGCATGCCTTGCGGTTTGTCATTCAGGCAGGGAATATGGCCAAAATGCTTGCCGCCATGTTCGCGGAATGCATCGGCCACCTCGCCGGCGATTTCCTCAAGCGTTTCAAGACAATCGCTGACAAATCCCGGATTAAAAACGGCAATGTCTTCCACCCCGTCAGCAGCCAGTTGCTCGACGGTCTTGTCGGTATAGGGTTGTAGCCATTCCTGCGGTCCAAACCGCGACTGGAAGGTGGAAATGAGGCGATCATCTTCCCACCCCAAACGTTCGACCAATAATCGTGAGGTTTTCATACAGTGGCAGTAATAGGGATCGCCCTTGTCAAAATAGGATTTCGGAATGCCGTGATAGGAGGCAATGACCTTTTGCGGCACGAAATCAAGTGTCGACAGATGGTTTTCGATCGATACGGCCAGCGCATCGATATAGACCGCATCGTCAAAATAGGGAGGAACGGTGCGTAGCGCCGGTTGCCAGCGCATGGTTTTAAGTTCGTCAAATACCTTGTCGTTGACCGTCGCGGTGGTTGCCGCACTATATTGGGGATAGAGCGGGAAAGCCAGAATGCGCTCACATCCCTGCTGCAACAGGGCATCCAGTTTTAGGGCAATCGAAGGATTGCCGTAACGCATGGCCCAATCGACAATCACATTATCCAGATCACCAAACGCCTCGCCCAGTTTTTGCCCTTGCGAACGGGTAAAGGTGCGCAAAGGTGATTCGTTTCTCTCATTGTTCCAGATCGAGGCATAAAGAGCGCCGGATTTCTGCGGTCTGGTGTTGAGAATGATGCCGTTAAGCAGCGGCCACCAGATGATGCGTGGCGTCTCGATCACCCGGCGATCCGACAGGAATTCTTTCAGGTAGCGCCGCATCGACTTTTTATCAGTCCCGTCCGGTGTGCCGAGATTGACCAATAGCACGCCGATCTTGCCGTGGGCGATGGCAGGATGGTTTTCCGGTTTGCTGGTCAAGGGCTAGTCCATCGATTTGATCGAGGCTTTCAGCCGCGATCACTTTGTTTGAACACCGGTCACCACAAGGAAAGGCGGCCCGATGCAATATCAATTTCTACATAGTTATTAATGACAGCGAATTGAAGGCCTTACATGCCGGCAAAATAGAATGTATAGCCGATCAACACGGCAGGAATAGCGCTGTAAAGCGTTGCCAGAACAGCCGCTTTCGGCGCCAGCGCCAGTGCCGGAAATAACGCATCACCATCATTGGCGATGGCGTTGGAAATTTGCGCCGAAAACGGCACTACACCGCTCAGATAGAGCGAAGTCACGACAATTTGCGGGCCGCAACCGGGAATAAAACCGACAAGAATGGCAATCGCTGGCACAATAATCGCCACCGATTTGAACATTGAGGCGATATCAAAGCCAAATACCGTGACACAGATTTCAAAACCGAGAAAAGCCACTACCACCCAGCTGGTGACAAAGTTGGTATCCTTCACCACACGGGTCAACAATGGCTGGCCGGGGACAGAATCAGCGCCAATCTGGCTGTGCTGGTTGCGCGCGGTCGCCCACATGAACAGTGATAGCGAAGCGCCAATAAAGGCGAACCACTTAACCGGTTCCAGATGCGCATGGGAGCCGAACAGCAATTCGGGATCGGCCTGGAAAGCGACCATGATGCCGAAGACCATGCCAATTGCCACCAGCGCAATCCACAATTTGTTGAACCTTTCGCCGGTATCGGGCCTTTCACCAGCCCTGCAGCCGATTTCATCTTGATCATCGAACTTGTTTTTGGTCGCCAGAAAATCCCGGCCGTGAATGCGATCGACAATGATGCCGGTAATTGAGCCAGCGACGATGCTGATCGATATCACTAATGCTGCAGTATACGGCTCCCGCGCCAACAGCAGAAAGGCGGCGTCGCCCATGGTCGATACCAATACGGCGATAAAGGCGCCAAAGCTTGCATAACCGCGGGTGAACTGGGTGACAACAATGATCGCCCCGCCACAGCCCGGCAACGCACCAAGCAATGCAGCGATGATCGGCTGCCAGCGGATATTGTCAGCCATGACTTCACCAAGGTCAAAACTGAATGTCTTTTCAAACCAGTAGACCAATGCCAGCGTGGCAGCAACAAATACGGAAACCTGTAAAAACGCATCCCGCATGGCGATGAGCGTGGCTTCGTTGGTGGCAGGGCTGGCAAAGAACAGCACAACAATCAGCGTCAGAACACCAAGCCGCCAGCGATTTGGGAAAATTCTGTCGGTGGCGGTCTGGCCCAACATGCGACCTGCATTCAATACCAATTCAGTCATTGTTGCACTCCACAACTGGCTACCAACATTAACGCCAAACCGATGATGTCAGATTTCCGTTAATATCACACCATTTCGGTGTAGGCGGCCTGATCGTATTTAGTGCTATTAAGAACGACTTGCAAGTACTATCAAAAATTCGGTTTACAATCAATGTAAAAAGAGCGAGTTCGGCGAAAAATTAAGTGACGTGATGTCGCATACCTGCAAAACTGTCTCAATAATAAACCCAACAGTGTCAAACAGAGGAGAAACATTATGAAAAAGCTATTAGGGTCACTGGCGCTTGCAGCCGGCCTGGCCTTTCAACCCATCTCATCAGCGCTTGCCGATGATGTGGATGTAACCTTTTTGCTGATCAGCGATATTTACGAGATGGCCAGCGCAAAGTCCAAACGCGGCGGCTTTGCCCGTGTCAACGCCATCGCCAAAGCCGAGCGGGCCAAGGGCGGCAATTTGATTTATGCCCATGCCGGCGATTTCATTTCACCGTCGCTGCTTTCCGGTTTTGACAAGGGCGAGCACGTGGTTGAACTCACCAACCTTGCGCCGCCGGATATTGTCGTTCCTGGCAATCATGAATTTGATTTCGGCAAGGAAGCCTTCCTCAAGCGCATGGGTGAGTTGAACTCCAAAATCCTGTCAGCCAATTTGCGCCGGGCCGACGGCACCAAGGTTCCCGGCATTGACGACACCATGATGATGAGTTTTGGCGATGCATCCGACCCGATGAAAAGCATCAAGGTCGGAATTGTCGGTTTGACGCTTGAGGATTCGCCCGTGTTATCAAGCCCCGGAGATCTTAAATTCGCCAACTCGATTGATACGGCGATGGCCAGTGCCAAGGCGTTGAAGAAACAGGGCGCGGACATTCTAGTCGCCATTTTGCATGAAGATATCGCAACCGACCGCAAACTCTATGGCAATGGGACGTTTGATTTTGTCCTCACCGGCCATGATCACGATTTGACCGTCAACTATAATGGCCGCACGGTAATGGCGGAATCCCGTTCTGAGGGTGATCTTGTTGTCGCGCTGGACGTGAAATTCTCGATCGGTGAAAAACGCGGCAAACGCCGGGTCAAGTGGTGGCCCAATTTCCGCATTATCGATTCCGCCACTGTCGCACCCGACCCGGAATCGCTGGCAAAGGTGCAAAGCTATCAGGCGACATTGTCGAAAGAGCTTGATGTCGCCGTTGGAACCACCTCAACCGAACTGGATTCCAGAAAGCCCTCCGTTCGTTCCGGTGAGACGGCTATTGGCAATCTTATCGCCGATGCCCAAAAAGCAGCCGTTGGTGCCGATATCGCAATGGCTAATGGCGGTGGTATTCGCGGTAACAAGATCTATGATGCCGGCACCGAACTGACCAGGCGCGATATCCTGACCGAGCTGCCTTTTGGCAACCTCAATATCCTGATCGAAGTTGATGGCGCTACGGTCAAGGCAGCGTTGGAAAACGGTGTCAGCCAGGTTGAAAAAACCGCCGGTCGCTTCCCCCATGTCTCCGGCATGTCATTTAGCTTTGACAAATCCAAGCCAGCCGGTGAACGGGTCAGCAACATCATGATAGGCGATGCGCCACTCGATATGGCCGCAACCTACAAGCTTGCCACCAACGACTATGCTGCCGGTGGCGGCGATGGCTATAAGATGTTCAGGAAAGCCAAAGTGCTGATCGGCGGCCTTTCCGCCAAGCTATTGGCCAACGATGTGATGGCCTATATTCGCAAGCAGGGTTCGGTCGCACCGAAGATCGAAGGCCGCATCAAGGGCATGTAACCATCGGCCTTTACGGGGTAGAAACACAAATCGCGGCAGTGTTTTGATCGACATTGCCGCGATTTTTTTTGCTTGTGATTTTCCGGTCGGATATTTATACCGTACCGCCAAGCGAGCCTTCCAGTTCCGCCAGTTCCTGACCACCGGCCATCATCTCTTGCAACTCTTCCGGCGAGATCTCGCCGCGCTTGGCAGTGCCCAGGGTCTTGCCGCGATTGAGCACGGTAAAACGGTCGCCAACGGCCATGGCATGGCGCACATTGTGCGAGATAAAAACAACGCCAATACCCTTGGCGCGCACCTTGTCGACTGTGGCCAGCACATTGGAAGTCTGGCGCACTCCAAGTGCTGACGTCGGTTCATCAAGGATGAGCACCTTGGCGCCAAAATAGACCGCACGCGCAATTGCCACCGTCTGCCGTTCGCCGCCCGACAAGGTGCCAACGGCCTGTTCGGGTTCACGCAGGTTAATGCCCATGCGCGCCATCTGCTCCATGGCCACACCGTTGGCCTTGTCAAAGTCCATCAATTTCAACGGGCCAAAGCTCTTTCGTGGCTCCCGTCCCATCCAGAAATTGCGAGTAACCGACATCAGCGGGATCATGGCGAGATCCTGATAAACCGTGGCGATGCCGGCTTCGATGGCGTCACGTGCATTGACGAAAGCGACTTCCTTACCATCCATGCTGATGGTTCCGCTGGTCGGCTTGTGAACACCGGACATGGTTTTGATGAAGGTGGATTTACCGGCACCGTTGTCACCGAGAAGACAGTGGCACTCGCCGGCATTAACCGTCAGCGACACGCCAGCAAGAGCAATAACGGAACCAAAGTGTTTTTCAATGTCGCGCAGTTCTATCAGCGGTTCGCTCATTTTAGTGCTCTCCTGTGATAATACGTCGGATATAGGTATTGAGGATCACTGCGAGTAATAAAATGCCCCCCAGGAACACCCGGAACAACGAGCTTTCGACACCGGCGAAAAACAATCCCTGCTGCACCACGCCAAAAATCAGTGCACCAAGCGCAGCACCAATTACCGAGCCATAGCCGCCAGTTAACAGCGCGCCGCCGATTACCACCGAGATGATCGCCTCAAACTCCTTAAGCAACCCGCGGTCTGCGGCAGCAGAACCGAATTCCATCACCTGACAGGTGGCAAATACGGTGGCGCAGAACGCCGTGAACATGAACATCAGGATTTTTACCCGCTTTACCGGAACACCAGAATAGCTGGCCGCCTGGGCATTGCCGCCGGCGGCAAAAATCCAGTTACCGAATTGGGTGCGAGTGAGCAGAATATGGGCGAATATAACCAGGATGATTGCCCAGACAATCAACATCGGAATGCCATCGATCACCGGTTGACCGGCGCGATTGCCGGCAATGAACTTGCCGATTATGCCCTGGTCGGCGAGCCAGACGAACAGGCCGTTTAAGATTTTGCCACCAAAAATTCCGGCCAGCCAGTCACCCTTTGCCGCGTCGCGCACGCCGCCAATAATGGTCTTGTTGGTGGTGGTGATCGCAACAAAGATTGTCAACCCACGCAAGATATAGAGAAACGCCAGGGTGACGATGAAGGATGGAAGGCCGGTTTTGATGACCAAATAGCCATTGAGGAAGCCAATCGTCAAGGCGACAGCAAATGCCGTTAGAATCGCAATCCACATCGGAAACCCAAGGGTCACCGACATCAAAGCGATAACTATTCCCGAAAACCCGATCATCGAGCCAACCGAAAGATCGAACTCTCCGGCAATCATTAACAAGCAGGCGCCGACCGCGATGATAATAAACTGGGCCGAGACGACACTCCAGTTCAACACACCTTCAGCCGAGAACATGCCTGAATCGCGCGCCACCAATAGAAAGAATACAAACACCAAGATGGTGCCGGCGATCGAACCCAGTTCGGGCCGGATCATCGCCTTGCGAAATCCGGATATCTCTTTAACTCGCTCATCTTTGTCGGGTGTTGCCGTGATATTGTCGGACATGCCTGTTCCTCCACCTGCCATCGTTTCAACCCGCACCAGCGCCGAACCGGGCATTGCCCCGCAGTGTTTCAGGCTGGTCTGATCAAGATAGTCAGATACATGACGCCCGGACGATTGGCCCGGGCGTCATAATTGTTAGCGGTATTCGCCGGCGAATTCTTCGACCTTGGCCAAAGCATCCTTGGTGATGAAGCCAGGTCCGGAATTGATGTTATTGCCGGGCAAGACGCCAAAACGTTTGTAATTGGCGATGATGATAACCGGAAGATAGGCCTGCAGGAATGGCTGCTGGTCGATACCCCACTTGATTGTGCCATCCTTGATCGCTTTGACGATTTCCGTACCGAGATCGAACGTACCGAAGTAGATCTGACCGGCCATGCCATTTTCCTTCAGCGCTTCAATGGTCGGGTCGGCAGATGTTGGCCCCAGCGTCAATATGGCATCGGTCTTCGGATTGGCCGAAAGATAGGCCTTGACCTTGTTTTTGATTTCACCCGGATCCTGGCCGGAGTCAATCATAGAGCTGCCAAGTTCAACACCAAGACCATCAGCAAATCCTCGGCAGCGCTCACCGACTACCGGATTGGAGATCACGTGGTTGACGCACAAGAACGAACCGACGCCATCGCGCTTGGCCCGCTGACCGGCCGCAAGACCCGCATCATATTCGGGTTGACCGATATACATCAGCGCACCAACTTCGGCCGCCTGTTCAGGTGTTCCCGAGTTAATAATTATGACCGGTATGCCCTTTGCCACGGCTTTGCTGATCGGGCCACTCAACACATCCGGATCGGCCAGCGTGGTGATAATACCATCGGGATTGGAGGCCGATGCCTGTTCGATGATGCGGGCCATATCAGCGATATCACCGGTGGCGGGATTGCGGTATTCAACATCCACGCCCATTTGCTTGCCAGCAAGCGTCAGACCGTTCTTGATGGTATTCCACCATGAATCTGAATCCGGAGCATGGCTGACAAGAATGATTTTCTCGCCATCGGCCCACGCAGCATCCACGGCGGCTGCCAATGGCATCAACGCCACACTCGCAGCAACAACCAGTTTCCTAAGCAGTTGTTTCATTTTCTATTCCTCCCAAGGTGTGCAAAAATACAGGCCAAATGGATACCATCTGGCAATGATCTAGGTAACCACAGATTATTGATCTTTGCAACCGGTTGCAAACTAAACTTTGATCAATTGCCTCAGCATTTGATCGTAACTTGCCTGACGCCTGACCAGACACGGGCCAAATTTCTATTTGAAGACAGGCTATTGGGCATCTGGCGTGATTCTGTTTCAAATTGTTATACTGTTGAGGACAGTGATCTAAAACCCGAGAGAATTGAGATAGGTGCGGTTGGCAACAGCATCGGCAACCGGTCTGGTATTGCCTTGTGGATCGCAGTCCTGCTCAACGGTGCACCAGCCATCAAAACCGGCTTCGACAAGAACATTGCACACGGCGGGAAAGTCGACCTCACCGTCACCCAGATTGCAGAATATGCCTTCGGCGCAGGCCTCATAAAAACCGGTGCGGTTTTCAACCACCCTTTGCTTGATCAGCGGATCCGTATCCTTAAAATGCATGTAGCTGATGCGAGCGATATGACGACGCATGAAGGCCACCGGATCATAGCCGGCATAGCAGTGATGGCCAGTATCGAAGCAGATCTTGAGAATATCTTCGTCGACCTCTTCCAGCAACCGCTCCAGTTCGGGTTCGAAATCGATAAACCCGGCCGCATGGGCATGCATGCCTACGGTCAGGCCATATTCCTGGCTAGCCATTTTGGCAACGGTCTGGATACGATCACGAAAGCTGTTCCACTCGGCCGTATCCATCTGTTCGGCCTCGTCTGCCCGCCCGGCAGTTGGTGCACGACGTGGCGAAATTGCATCGATCAACACCAGTTGCTCTGCACCATGGGCTTTGAGCGCCTTGCAGGTGCGCACCGCCCCATCAATCACGTCGTCCCATTGGTCCGGGTCATGGAAGGGGCGGAAAACCACCCCGCCGATCAATGTGAGCTGACGTTCTGCCAGTGCCTCGCCAAGCACCTCAGGCTCTTCCGGCATATAGCCGACCGGGCCGAGTTCGATGCCGCGATAGCCTGCTTCCACACATTCATCCAGCACCCTTGTCCAGGGCGGGTTACGCGGGTTATCAGCAAATTCAACACCCCACGAACAGGGGGCATTTCCAATTTCAATTGCCACGGTTTCTTGCCTCTTCACACAATCCCGAACTGCTAAACCTCGTCCACCCGCACCCAGCGCCGCTCTGCGTGGGATCGCATTGCCGCCTCGACCACCTGGCTTACCGCCAGGCCGTCGCGGAAAGTCGGGAAAACCGGTTCTGCTGTTTCTATCGCTTGCAGAAAGTCCCGCGCTTCGATGATAATCTGGTCCTGATAGCCGGTGCCATGGCCCGGCCCGAGGCAGAAATTAACGTAGTCAGGATGTTCCGGTCCGGTTAGAATTTGGCGGAACCCGGATCGTTCTGGCGACTGTGAAGCATCATAAAGCCACAGCGAATTCTGGTCTTCCTGGCTAAAACGCAGAGCACCCTTTGTACCGGTAATCTCGTAGATATAGCCCATTTTGCGACCGTGGGCGACGCGTGAGAACATCAACTGCCCGCTGGCACCGTTGTCAAACCGGCATAGCAACTGGCCAAAATCATCATTATCAACGGCACTGGTGAGGCCACGATCACCCTCTTTTGGCCGCTTCGCAACGACCGTGCGCACATCGGCAACCAGTTCGTCAATACCACTCACCAGGGTTAGCGCCGCATTGATCATGTGTGGCGCCAGATCGCCCATGGTGCCATTGGCCCGGCCGCTTGCCCGCCAGTTGGCCGGCAGCGATGGGTCGGCGTAAAAATCTTCGGTATGTTCACCGCGAAAAGTGGTCACATCGCCGATCTCGCCGGCAGCGATGATTTGGCGCGCCAGTTGCGAGGCCGGCGTGCGGATATAGTTGAAGCCGGTCATATTGGCGATGCCGGCATCCTCAACCAGTTTGACCATGGTACGCGCGTCGGTGACATTTTCCGCCAGCGGTTTTTCGCACAATAACGGTTTGCCGCAGGTTGCTGCCATTTTGGCGATCGGCAGATGGGTTTCAGGCGGTGTTGCAATTATCACGGCCTCGACTTTTTCATCACCAACCAGCGCCCGCCAGTCGTCGGTTGAGCGATTGAAGCCTAATTCGGCTGCCTTGGCGGCAGCGCCCTTCTGGGTGGTTGTGCAAATCATCTCACAGACCGGGCGAAGCCGGGTGTTGAACACCGCACCCACCGCCTTAAGGGCAACCGCATGAGCCTTGCCCATATAGCCCGCACCGACAATGCCGATCCCAATTTTCATAATTGGTGCCTTTTTAAAAGAATTTTTTGCAACCGGTTGCAAATTATCTAAGCCCGAATTAGGCTTCAAGGTCAAGAGTAATTACTCTTTGCGGCGCATCTGTGCGCCAATTTGAATGAAAAGGTGCATAACCATGTCGACGGCTGACAAAACAATTGAATTAACCATGGCCCAGGCATTGGTTCGTCATCTGGCCGCACAATATATTGAAATCGATGGCCACCGCCAGCGTCTGTGCGCCGGTGGCTTTGCTATTTTTGGCCATGGCAATGTCACTTGTCTGGGTGAAGCATTGTACCAGCAGCGACAGGAATTACCTCTCTACCGTGGCCAGAACGAACAATCTATGGCAATGGCGGCAATCGGTTATGCCAAGCAAAAACTGCGTCGCCGGTTTATGTTCGCCACCAGTTCCGCTGGCCCGGGCACCACCAATTTGCTGACCGCCGCTGGCACCGCCCACACTAACCGGTTGCCACTTTTGTTGCTGTGCGGTGACACTTTCCTTACCCGGCTACCCGATCCGGTGTTGCAGCAGGTCGAGCATTTCAACAATCCCTCCATCTCGGTCAATGATGCGTTTAAATCCGTAAGCCGCTATTGGGATCGCATTACCCATCCGGCGCAAATTATCCAGTCATTGCCCGCAGCCATAAACATGATGCTCGACCCGGCGAACTGCGGCCCCGCCTTCCTCGGCCTGCCACAGGATGTTCAGGGCTGGTCATATGATTATCCGGCAGCATTTTTTGACGAAAAGACCCACATCATCCCTCGCCAGATGCCGGACGAGCGAGAGCTTGAGGCTGCCGTCAAAGTTCTTGGCTCGGCCAAAAAGCCGCTGATCATCGCCGGCGGTGGCGTACAATACTCCCTGGCAACCGGTACATTGGCAGCATTTGCCGAACACCATGATGTACCGGTTGTCGAAACCATCGCCGGAAGGGCCAATCTAGCCCACGGTGATCGGCAAAATTGCGGCCCAATTGGCGTTACCGGCTCCAACAGTGCCAACAATCTGGCGGCAAAGGCCGATGTGATCTTTGCGGTTGGCACCAGGCTGCAGGATTTCACCACCGGTTCGTGGACCGCATTTGACGGTGATGCCCGACTGGTCTGTCTTAACGTTGCCCGCCATGATGCCAACAAGCACTCGGCACTGGCGCTTGTGGGTGATGCAAAACTTGGCCTTGAGGCGCTTTCCGGAAGGCTTGGCGACTATCACGCGCCCCAGAAATGGAACGATCTGGCTCGCGAAGAGACCCTCAACTGGGACCGTTACGTCGACAATAATATCAGTCCGGTGGATGACCATGGCAAGAACCGGCCAATGTCCTATGCCCAGGTGGTCGGGACAATAAACCAATTGTGTCAACCAGAGGACCGCATCGTTGCTGCTGCCGGTGGTTTGCCAGCCGAAGTCTGCGCCAACTGGCGCACCAAATCCGTCGGCTCGGTCGATGTCGAATTCGGCTTTTCCTGCATGGGATACGAAATTTCCGGCGCCTGGGGAGCGCGCATTGGCCAAAGCGAGGATGAGCCGCAGCACAACACCATCGTGTTCATTGGCGATGGCTCTTACATGATGCTCAATTCTGATGTCTATTCCTCGGTTCTCACTGACAAAAAGCTGATTATCCTGGTCTGCGACAATGGCGGCTTTGCGGTCATCAACAAATTGCAGAACAATACCGGCAATGCCTCGTTCAACAATTTGATTGCCGATTGCAATATCGCCGTCGAACCCTTTGCGGTCGATTTTACTGCCCACGCGGCCTCAATGGGCGCACTGGCGGAAACCGTACATTCGATTGAACAGTTAAAACGAGCCTTTGGTCGCGCCCAGAATGCCAATAAAACCTATGTCATTACCATGCAGGTTGATGCTCACGAGGGCTGGACCGACGAGGGACACACGTGGTGGGAAGTAGGAACGCCCGAGGTTTCTGAACAAGCCGACGTCCACCGGGCACATGAGGAACAGGAAAAAGGCCGCAGCCGCCAGAGGTCGGGCATATGAGCGAACGCCCTGGAATGATAAAGCAGAACCGGTTTTTGATCATTGGCCGGGCGGGTATGGATATTTATGCCGATCCACCGGGCACAAAGACCGAAGAGGCCAACCAGTTTTTAGCCTGTCTAGGCGGCTCGTCCGCCAATATTGCGGTGGCCATAACCAAACTCGGCGGCATGGCTTCCTTACTGACTTCGGTTGCAGATGACGCTGTCGGGCGATTTTGCCTCAATGAACTTGACAAATATGGTGTTGATCGCAGCCATGTTAAGAGCGTTGGTGGTGAGGCCCGCAATTCGCTGGCGGTGATCGAAAGCCGGGTGGAAGATCATCAATCGGTAATCTACCGCAACAATGCGGCTGATTTTCAGATGTCTAAAGAGGATGTTCGGGCGGCAGACTATGGCGCCTATGGTGCGCTTGTCACAACCGGCACGGTTTTGGCCGCCGAGCCCTCTCGTTCCGCCTGTTTTGATGCTTTTGAACTGGCGGCCAATGCCGGCCTGCCGATTATTTTCGATATCGACTACAGGCCCTATTCCTGGCAGTCGGACGAGGAGGCGGCGGCGATATACACCAGAGCTGGTAAATACTGCGACATTGTAATCGGCAATGACGACGAATTCGCCATTATGGCTGGCAGCCGTGAAAAGGGGCTGGAACTGGCCGAGCATCTCGCCCGAACATCGGCTGCCGTCGTTGTCTACAAGATGGGAGAACGGGGATCCATTACATTTACACCGCAGCGCATTGAAACGGGCATTTTTTCCGTTACGGCGCTAAAGCCGACCGGAGCCGGCGATTCGTTCCTTGGCGCTTTTGTTTCGGCAATGGCGGACGGGCTTGAGGTCGACCAGTGTGTGATCCGCGGTTCGGCGGCAGCAGCAATGGTCGTTTCCAAGGTTGGCTGCGCGCCCGCCATGCCGTCGGCAAGCGAGATCGATCAATTTATCGCCGTGCATAATGGTCTTTCAGTCGCCTGAGGGAAGGAATTGATATGCATACCCCGCCTTTTGACAACCACAACCGGCCAATTGTTGATGCCGATGACCGGCAGGTGCCGCTAAACTATTTCAACATCGTCAAGCTGCAAATGGATGAAGCGTTTCACTATGCTGTGCCGGGATACGAGACCTGCATTGTACCGGCGACGGGCACAATTGATATCGAAGTCGAAGGGGCTAAATTTGCCGCAATCGGCAATCGTGGCAGTGATGTGTGGGATGGCGAGCCGGAAGGTGTATATGTTCCGTCCGGTGCTTCGGCCACTTTGGTGTGTACTTCGCCAAGGGCGGAAATATTTGTCGCCGGCGCCAGATATGATCAAACCCTTGAGCCATTCGCTATCACAAAAGATGAAATCGACCTGGTTCAGTACGGCTCCGACGACACCAAGACCCACCGCAAGATCAAACATATCCTCGGCCAGAAACAGCATGACCAGGTGGGTCGGCTATTGGTCTCCGAATTGTATACCGTCGGCCAGGGCGGCTGGTCGGGCTTTCCGCCACACAAACACGACACCGACCGGCTGCCTGACGAAAGCCACCATGACGAGACCTATAATTTCCGCTTCCGCCCGGCCAGGGGTTTCGGTATGCAGCTGGTGCAGCGCCACGATGGCCAGCCCGGCGATGCCTATCATATCGTCGATGGCTCGACCATCAGGCTTGAAAAGGGCTATCACCCCTGTGTCGTCGCACCGGGTTATGAAATGTACTATTTCACCATTCTTGGTGGCGAGTCGCAGCGCCCGCTGGTGCAGTATTTTCAGCCCGATCACGCCTGGCAGATCGAAACCATTCCGGGCATCAAAGATATGATCGCCAAATTCAAATGACCGCCGCATCTCTCGATGATGTACTTTTGCCAGCAAAGGAAAATGGCTATGCCATTGCCGGCTTGGTGGTGCTGGGCTGGGAGGACGCCCGCGCCTATGTGGAAGCGGCTGAAGAAACCGCTATTCCGATTATCCTGCAGGCCGGGCCGGCGTGCCGAAAGCACACTCCCATCGCGATCCTTGCCAAGATGTTCCGCCATCTGGCCGAGCAGGCTTCGGTGCCGGTGGTTTGTCACCTCGATCACGGCTACACAATTGATGAATGCCGTGAGGCGATTGACCTTGGCTTCACCTCGGTAATGTTCGACGGCTCCAGATTACCGATCAGCGAAAATATCGAAATCACCGCCCGCATTGTCGAGCTGGCGCGGACCGCCGATGTTTCTGTCGAAGGGGAAGTCGGGTTCGTCGGCTACGCCGATGGGGCGGTTTCAGCCGCCACTGCACCGGATGAGGCGGCGCGCTTTGACCGGGAGACGGGAGCAGATGCGCTTGCCGTATCAGTCGGCAATGTTCATTTGCAAACAAAAAAAACAGCCGGCATCGATGAACAGGCGCTTGCGGCGATTGAGGCGGTGACCCATTTGCCGTTGGTGCTGCATGGCGGCAGCGGTATTCCGACTGATAGGCGAAAGAAACTTGCCGCCGAAAGCCGTGTCTGCAAGTTTAATATCGGCACCGAACTGCGCATGGCTTTTGGCCAGGCGTTGCGTAAATCGATCAGCGAACAGGCGGAGATATTTGATAGAAATGCGCTACTTTCACCCACAATAGAGCCGGTAAAACTGGCAACCGTGAAGGTGATAAGCGATCTTTATCGGCCACAGGAGACAGCGGCAGGATAAATTCGATCAAGCGGCGCTGTAGCAGCTGGCCCAGTTCGACCGCCTATCCTTCATAGTTCCGTTCATCGGCAATCACCTTGCCGTCATTGGGCAGCGTTTCGGTCAGTTCGACCGCGCCTTTTAGTTTGGTGATATGGCGCATCGAGGCGGCAATAGAATCAAGATCAAGGGTGGCCCCCCGGGCAGCGGTGACCATCAATGTCATCGTGTCGTGGCCGCCATTGCGACCGACCCTCAGCCTGGCGCCGGAAACATCACCATGCTCTTTGACGATCTGGGCCACCTGCTTGGGATCGACAAACATGCCCTTGACCTTGGTGCGCTGGTCGGCGCGGCCCATCCATCCGGCAATACGCATATTGGTGCGGCCACAGGGCGAGCGGCCCGGCAATACGGCAGAAAGATCGCCCGTACCAAAGCGTACCAGCGGATAGGTGAGATTGAAATTGGTCACCACCAACTCACCAACCTCGCCATCGGCCACCGGATCGTCGGTGCCGGGGCGGACGATCTCGACGATCAGGTTTTCGTTAACTATCATGCCCTCACAGGGCTTGCCGTCCTGCAGGCTCTCATAGGCGATTATACCGAGATCGGCGGTCGCGTAGGCCTGCAAAACCGAAATGCCTCGGGCCTGATAGTCGGCACGCATTGAAGGAAACAGCGCGCCGCCTGAAACCAGTGCCTTGTCGATACAGGAAAGATCGACACCCAGCTCGGCAGCCTTGTCGAGGATAACTTTCAGATAATCCGGCGTCCCGACATAGGCACTCGGCTGCAGGGCCTTGGCCGCCTCAACCTGCATTTCAGTATTGCCGATGCCGGCCGGAAACAAGATGCAGCCAAGCGCGCGTGCGCCCTCATCCAGAATAAATCCACCCGGGGTCATGTGATAGGCGAGCACGTTCTGCACGATATCACCAGGCCGCAGACCGGCGGCATAAAGAGAACGAGCCGCCTGCCACGGATCAACGCCCAATCCTTGCGGCTCCCAGATCGGACCGGGAGACATGAACACCCGTTGACCATTGAGCGCCGCCATATTGACAAATCCACCAAAGGGCGGGCTTTTTGCCTGCGCCGCCATCAACGCCGATTTGCGCAGCACCGGCAGTTGGCCAAGTGCTGCCCTGCCCGTGATGGTGGCTAGATCAACACCCGCAAGATGGTTGGCCAGTCCGTTGGAAACTGCTACCGCCCGATCAAGAAAATCCGGCAGGCGAGCAAACAGCGCGGCCTCACGCGCTTGCGGATCAGCAGTTTCCAGTGCATCGTAGTAAGTGCTCATCGCCAGTCCTCCGACAGGGCTTGTGTGACCGGAAAATACCGCTCGATTGAACGGACGATGGTTTCAGTGTCGGCATCGAGCAACGAAAGGTCAACCACAAATCCGTTGGTTTCATTCATGCTCCCGCCTTCTCCACGCTGCCAGGTGACAATACGCAAGCGAACCTCCTGCTCGATAAATTCGAGTTTGACTGTACGAATATTTTCCCAGCCAATCACCCGGTTAGAGTGACGCAGATCGGCAATTCCGCCGTGGTGGACGGAAAGCACAACCTCGTTGCGCAGAAAATGATAGATCATCCGAGCCGATAAAAAGGCGAAGAAAAACGATCCGGTACCGTAGGTGATAATCCTGTAGTGCGGCACACCGAGTGAACCAAGCACCGCATAGGTGGTAAAGGTAATTGCTGCAGTCAACGCCAGGGATGCAAAAACCATGGTGTAAAAACGCGAACGGGAATAGCGGAACTGATGCAATTTAGCCGCCCTGTGCCGCTTTCAGCCGGTCGCAGCCATTCAGGCCAGCCATCTTTTACGACGTTTATAGTGTTTCACATTGCGGAATGATTTGCGCTCATCACCGCCGATGCCGAGATAGAATTCCTTGACATCCTCATTCTCGCTGAGCTCGGAAGCAATACCGTCCATCACCACCCGGCCGGATTCCAGAATATAGCCATAGGTTGCAAATTTGAGCGCGATATTGGTGTTTTGCTCAGCCAGCAGGAAGGAAACCCCTTCCTTGACATTGAGATCTCGAACGATTTCGAAAATTTCCTGCACCAGTTGAGGTGCCAGGCCCATCGAGGGCTCATCAAGCAGGATCATCGACGGCTTCGACATCAGCGCCCTTCCAATGGCGCACATTTGCTGTTCACCGCCGGATGTATAACCGGCAAGAGAGCTACGACGTTCGCGTAGGCGCGGGAAATAATCATAGACCAGATCAAGATGGCGTTTGATTGCCGCATTGCCGTCCTTGCGGGTGAAAGCACCGGTGAGAAGGTTCTCCTCGATGGTCAAATGGCCGAAACAGTGCCGGCCTTCCATCACCTGAATACATCCGCGGCGCACCAGTTCGTTCGGCGACAGCGCCTGCACCTCGTCTCCGTTAAACACGATATTGCCTTTGGTTACCTCGCCGCGTTCTCCATGCAGCAAATTGGAAACAGCCTTCAGCGTCGTCGTCTTGCCGGCTCCGTTGGCGCCAAGAATGGCGACAATACCGCCCTTAGGCACATTGAGTGAAACACCCTTGAGCACCAAAATGACGTGATTATAGATCACCTCGATATTGTTTACCGAAAGAATTTCAGGCTGCGGTTCGGTTTGTTCGGCAAGGCTCATGGGTGAAAATCCGGATAGTAGCCAGTATTGTTGACCAGCCCCATCGACTTGGGGCCGGTCGTTTTTGATGCAGTCAAATCAGCGGTATTGCGAACTGCTGATTAATTGCAGGACTGGGTTTTCCAGCCGGGCTTGTCGGAAATGTACTTGGCAGCTGCAGCTTCAAGCAACGGACGAACCACATCATTCATCGGCGCGATGGGGTCAGTAATCTTTTCCCACGCTGAACCATTCCATTGCTGAATGAACACGCCGCCAGCGCCTTCGTGGTCCTTGCACGATGCTTTGATCGGAGCAGCAAAGCCCTCAAGACCGAGCTCCTTCATCCGATCTGCAGAAAGATCGAAGGTTTCAAGTCCAACCCGCATATCGGCGCCGGTTATGGCTTTTTTGCCGCTTGCCTTTTGTGCTGCAGCAATTGCTTCCGCCACGATTACGGCGTTGAAGAGACCACGATTGTAAAGCACGTTGCCCACTTCGCTCTTGTCTTTTACCTGGCTGTTTCCAGCATCGACAACATGCTTGATCACGTCCTGCAGCGCCGGGAAGTCAGTACCGATACCGGAGAAGTTGGCAGCAAGATAGCCTTTACCAACAGCACCAACCGGATCGAGATCGGCATTGGCGCCAGACCACCAGTTGCCAATGAATTTATCGAGCGGGAAGCGGATTTTAGCTGCTTCCTTGATCGCGGTGGAATTCATTGCACCCCAGCCCCACATAATCATCCAGTCCGGGCGTTCCTTACGCACGTTCAGCCAATGGGAAGACTGGCTCTGCATTTCCTTACCGGCAACCGGAAATTTGGCAACTGTAAAGCCCATTGATGCGGCCAGTTTTTCGAGCAACGGGATAGGCTCTTTGCCATAACCCACATCAAGATAGATGTAGCCAATTTTCTTGCCCTTGATACCACCATTGGCATCAATGTGCTTCAATATCGCAGATAGCTGGCTCCAATAACTGGTCGGATAGTTAAATGTCCATGGAAATTTTTCACCAATGGCCGCTGCAGAAAGACCGTATCCCATCGAGAAAACCGGAATTTCATCAACAGGCGCTTTGGGGATCAGCTGCAAAGTAATACCGGTCGAATAAGGATTGTAAACCAGCGCGCCCTTGCCTTTGGTGGCTTCATAGCACTCGACGCCTTTTTGTGCATTATAGCCGGTCTCGCATTCTTCCACCACCAACTTAACACCACCGATGCCGCCATCGCGGGCATTAAGCATGTTCATGTAGTCGGCAAAACCGTTGGCGATCGGAATACCACCACCGGCATATGCACCGGTGCGATAGCTCAGCGATGGTACATAAAGCACATCCTCCGCGCTGGCGGTCGTCGCCTGCACGCCGCTCACCATTGCGACGGCTGCTGCTCCCAATATTAGTTTTTTGAACATAAATGTTCCTCCTTGCTGTTAAGGCGGCTGCAATGCGCGCGCCACCCGGTCAATTGAAACCTGATGTTAGTATCCAACAGACCCGGTTCCACGGCCGGTCGGATATTTGCCTTTGCTCCGCGAGCCTGCGCGGACAATACATGCAACCATCTTAGTAGGGAAATGGCCAGGTAAGCAATTTTTGTTTGCCAATCGCCCAAAGCCGCGCCAATCCGTGTGGCTCAACAATCAGGAAAAAGATAATCAACCCACCGACAATCATAAAGTTGATATGTTCCACCGTGGCTGCACTGATATCCAAACCTATCAGCCCCGGCGCTGCCCGAATAACAATGGGCAGCAGCCAGATAAACGCCGCTCCCATGAACGAACCAAGCAAACTGCCCAGCCCGCCTAGCACCACCATGAACAGGATCAAAAATGAATGATTGACGTCAAAACTTTCCACCTCGGCAGCACCAAGCCAGAAAAACACCATCATCGCGCCGGCCACACCGCAATAGAACGACGATACCGCAAAGGCCGACAGTTTTGCCTGCAGCGGGCGGACACCCATCAGTTCGGCGGCAATATCCATATCGCGGATCATCATCCACGAGCGGCCAATACGACCATGGATGATGTTCGAGGCAATCCACGTCATGGCAACGACAATCGACAGCACGACAAGATAGCGGGTCGTCGGGGTGGCCGAAGCGCCGGTGACAATAATACCCAGCGCCTCGCGCTGCGGTACTTCGATAGCGCCTGAATCGTTGTAATTATAGAGCCATGGAATGCGGATAAAGCACCACTCGAGAAAAAATTGCGCTGCCAGTGTCGTTACTATCAGATAGAAACCTTTGATCCTCAGCGATGGCAGGCCGAAGACCATGCCGATGCCGGCGGAAAAAATGCCCGAGGCGACGATCAAAAAGATGATATTCACATCCGGAAAAATCGACGTCATCTTGTAACATGCATAGGCACCGACACCCATGAAGGCCCCGGTGCCGAGCGAAATCTGCCCGGTATAGCCGGTCAGAATGTTTAAACCGATTGCCGCCAGCGAAAAGATCAGAAACGGGATCATCATCGAATTGAGAAAAAAATCATTGCCGAAAAGCGGAATGGCGACGAAAGCAATAACCAGGAAAATACCGATGGCGATTCGGTCCTGGAGGATCGGAAAGATCGCCTGATCGTCCTTGTAGTTGGTCTTGAACTGGCCGGCCTCGCGGTAAAACATAACGCCTCAAACTCTCTCGATAATTTTTTCGCCGAACAGGCCCTGCGGCCTGAACAGCAAAAAGATAAGCGCAACCACATAGGCAAACCAACCCTCGACGCCGCCACCCAAAAGCCCGCCCCAATAGACCTCGAATATCTTTTCGCCAAAACCGATGATCAAGCCGCCGATAATGGCGCCTGGCACCGAAGTAAAACCACCCAGGATCAGCACCGGCAAAGCTTTCAGCGCGACAATTTGCAAGGCGAAGGAAACATCGGAACGCGCACCCCACATAATGCCTGTGGCAAGCGCCACAATGCCGGCGGCAAACCACACGATAACCCAGATCTGGTTGAGCGAAATGCCGACCGAAAGCGCCGCCTGGTGGTCGTCCGCCACCGCCCGCAAGGCGCGGCCAATCCTCGTCTTGGAAAAGAAAATCGCCAACCCCACAACCATGATCGCGGCAATAATCGCTGCAGCGATATCAATATGCTGAAGGATGACAATGCCGCCAAATACTTCAAAATCGGTCGAACCCGTGGGCAATCCCAATTGCTCGGTTATCATCGATTTCGGTTCACCGCCAAAGATCAGCTCACCAAAACCGATGAGGAAATAGGTCAAGCCAATGGTGGCCATGAACAGGATAATGTCCGGCTGGTTGACCAGATGGCGCAACACCACCCGCTCCACCGTCCAGGCGAGAGCACCCATGATGGCCAGCGCCAAAAACAGCGCCACATAGGCCGGAATACCCAGCGAATAAAGCCCGACCAGCGAAAGGGCGGCAAACACCACCATGATGCCCTGGGCAAAATTGAATACGCCGGAGGCCTTGAAGATCAACACAAAACCCAGTGCGATCAACGCATAGAGCGTGCCGGCGACAAAGCCCTCCCACAGCACTTGCAGCAAAAAGTCCGGCAATTGCACCATCTGCACAAACGGGTCCACGAATATGCCATAGAGCAGCTCCATCAGTGTGCCACTCCCAGATAAGCATCGATAACAGCCTGATCGGCCTGCACTTCGGAAGGCAGGCCATCGGCGATTTTCTTGCCGTAATCGAGCACCACCACCCGGTCCGCCAGATCCATTACCACACCCATGTCATGTTCAATCAGGGCTATGGTCGTGCCGAATTGCTGATTTACATCCAAAATAAAACGGCTCATGTCCTCTTTTTCTTCCAGATTCATCCCGGCCATCGGTTCATCAAGC
The DNA here is from genome assembly GCA_965248135.1 of Rhizobiaceae bacterium. GTDB lineage: Bacteria > Pseudomonadota > Alphaproteobacteria > Rhizobiales > Rhizobiaceae > SZUA-100. Next base: position 634,876 of record CBDFIN010000011.1, read on the forward strand.
AACAGCAGCGTCGGTTCGGCGGCAAGCGCCCGCCCCAGTTCTACCCGTTTTTTCAAACCATAGGGCAATTGGCCCACCGGGGTCTTGCGGATCGCCTCGATTTCAAGGAAATCGACAATCTGCTCGACTGCGCGGCGATGTTCAATCTCCTCATTCATGGCCGGTCCAAAACGTAGCATTTGCCAGAAGAAGTTTTTATTCATTTTCAATAATCGACCGGCCATGATGTTGTCGAGCGTTGACATGCCGGTAAAAAGCGCGACGTTCTGGAAAGTGCGCGAGATGCCCTGGCTGGCGGCCATATGGGGGCGCATCTTGCGGCGATGCTGGCCCATGAAAGTGATGGTGCCCTGCTGGGGATGGTAAAAACCGTTGATGACATTCAGCATCGACGTCTTGCCGGCCCCGTTGGGACCGATGATGGCACGGATTTCGCCCTTGTTGACGTTGAATGAGACGTTTTGAATGGCCTTCACACCACCGAATGAAAGCGAAACATCATCGACGCTCAACAATTCGGCTCCAGGCGCAACACCATCATCCCGCGCCGCCAGCTTGAAGGCGCCATTGCCATCGACGGCATCCAATTCAGCGACGCTCATTCAGCCGCCTCCTTCATTGCATGTACCGGTTTGAAGGTCTTGGCTTTCCTGATCTCGATAGTCGCCGAGATTTTGCCTTTGCGGCCGTCCTCAAAAACCACCTCGGTTTCGACATAGCGTTCGTTTGAGCCATCATAAAGCGCATCGATCAATTCACCATAGCGCTCGGCGATAAATGAACGCCGCACTTTCAAGGTGCGGGTCAATTCGCCATCATCGGCGTCCAATTCCTTGTGCAACACCAAAAACCGGGTGATCTGGCTGCGCGCCATCTTCTCTTCGGTGGCCAGATCAGCGTTCACCTCTTCCACATGCTCCTGTATCATCCGGTAGACTTCGGGATGGGCGGCCAGTTCCTGATAGCTGGCATAGGCAATATTGTTGCGTTCGGCCCAGTTGCCGACCGATGTCAGGTCAATATTGACAAAAGCGGCGCAGAAATCTCTGCCATCACCAAAACTCACCGCCTCCTTGATATTGGGGAAGAATTTCAGTTTGTTTTCGATATATTTGGGCGCAAACATGCCGCCATTATTCAGTTTTCCAACATCCTTGGCCCGGTCAATTATCCGCAAATGGCCGTCTGAATCGATAAAACCCGCATCACCGGTATGCACCCACCCCTCTTCGGTTTTGGTCGATTTGGTGGCTTCGTCGTTTTTGAAATAACCCTTGAATACGCCCGGCGAACGATACATCACCTCGCCACTGTCGGCGATGTCGATTTCGACTCCCGGCGACGGTTTGCCGACCGTGTCGGCGCTGATTTCACCATCCGGCTGGGCGGTGATATAGACGCTCGCCTCGGTCTGTCCGTAAAGCTGCTTGAGATTGAGCCCAAGCGAGCGATAAAACCGGAAAATTTCCGGTCCAATGGCCTCGCCCGCGGTATAGCCAACCTTCATGCGCGTCATGCCAAGGCGGTTTTTCAACGGCCCATAAACCAGCAGTTCCCCCAAACCATATTTCAGCCGATCCCATGCGCCGACCCGTTCACCGTTCAAAATACGCTCGCCCACCTTGCGGGCATGGGCCATAAAATACTTGAACATCTTCTGTTTCAGCCGGCCCGCGTCTTCCATCCCCACCATGATTGCCGTCAACATGACCTCAAACACCCGCGGTGGCGCGAAAAAATAGCTCGGTGCAATTTCCCGCCGGTCCACATCGGCCGTCTCCGGGCTTTCCGGACAACACACGCAATAGCCGGCGGTATAGGACTGGGCATAGGAAAATACATGATCGCCAACCCAGGCAAGTGGCAGGTAGGCGATGATCTCTTCGTTTTCATCGAAGTGATCGAAACTGTTGGCATTGCGTGCCGATTCCACCAGATTGTGAAAGGTAAGCATAACCCCCTTGGGCTTGCCGGTGGTGCCGGAGGTGTACAAGATCACCGCCACATCATCGCTTTTCAAGCCGTCGATTGTGGCACGCCAGGCGTCATCACCATCACGCTCCTTCCTGGCCTGTCCGAGCTTTTGCACCTGGTTGATGGAGTGCAGGTTGCCATGATCATAGTCGCGCAGGCCGCGCGGTTCGTCATAGATGATCTTTTCCAGTTGGGCGAGTTCATCACCCATCGACAATACCTTGTCGACCTGTTCCTGATCCTGACAAACGATGAAGGTGACTTCGGCGTGATTAAGCACGAAAACCATCTCTTCGGCGACCGAGTCCGAGTAGACCGGCACCGGTATGCAACCGAGCGCTTGAACCGCACAAAATGTCCAATATAAACGAGGCCTGTTGGCGCCGACAATGGCGACCTTTTCACCCGGTTTCAGCCCGAGTTCCGCCAATCCCATAGAATATGTGCGGATTTCATCCAGCATCTCGGCCCAAGACCAGCTTTGCCAAATGCCAAATTCCTTGTGGCGCATGGCTGGACGATTGCCAAACCGGGAGGCGTTTTCAATCAAACATTGTGGGAACGTGAGCGCAGCCCCACTGGCTGCAGATGCATTGACTGACATGCGCCGAACTCAACCTCCCCAATGTCCGTTTGCCGGATTTCTGTGGTTTTGAGCAGTCTATTATGAATGCCCGCGAGATCAAGTGTTTCTTTTGTCTCATGCAGGGCTCGCAGATGGCGCTCGTAACCGATAATCTACTCAGCCGCCTGCAGCAGTTCGGATTGCTGATTAACAAATGCCGCCCACAACTGGCGCCGCTCATGGTCGGCCCGTTCCATTGATGCTTCCTTGACATGACCATAGCCGCGAATGCGTTCGGGATAATTGGCAAGAGCAATCGCCGCGTCGTGGTTTTTGGCCGTCAAATTATCTTTGATCACCGCAAGCACCGCCTCATAGTCCGCCAGCAATCGGCGTTCGAGCCGACGTTCTTTGGTATAGCTGAACGGATCTACCAATGTGCCGCGCCATTTTCGTGCCTTGGAAAGCCAGGAAAAGCCCCGCATCATCCACGGGCCATAGATCTTCTTGATCAAGTGCCCTTTTTCATCGCGCTTGCCGAATAATGGTGGGGCAAGATGAAATTCAAGCCGCTTCCAGTCGTCGAACTGGCTCTTCATTTGTCGGGCAAAGGCACCATTTGCATAAAGCCGGCCAACCTCGTATTCATCCTTGATCGCCATCAGCTTGAACAGATTGCGCGCCACCTGTTCGCGCAGCCCGGTCTTGTCGCCACATGAGGCTTCCGAATGGATGATCGATCCAACCGCATCCTTGTATCGTTGCGCATAAGCAGCATCTTGATAGTCAGTCAGCCAGCTGACACGCCGCTCGATTATCTCATCAAGGTTTTCAGATAACCGGCGATGGTCGAGCACCTCTGCCCTGCCATTTTCAGAAGCCGGCAGGTCCATAATGTCATGGGCCGCCATTCGGCCCCATTCAAAAGCGGCAAGGTTCATCTCGACCGCAACGCCGTTCATTTTGATTGCCTTGCGGATGGCACCGCGCGAAAGCGGTAGGCCGCCATTTTGCCAGGCAAATCCGAGCATAAACATGTTGGTCGCGATCGCATCACCCAACAGCGCGGTCGCCAACCTTTCCGCTTCGACAACGGCCACCTTGGCGTCACCTGCCCGCGCCTTGACAGTTTTGATGATTTTCTTGGTGGGAAAGCAAAAATCGACGTCATGGGTAAAGGCCCCGGACAATTTTTCATGGCTGTTTACCACCACTGTAGTGCTACCCGGATCGATGGAGGCCAGCACCTTGGCGGAACCGACTGTCACCATGTCGCAGCCAAGCACCAGATCGGCTCCGCTTGCGGCGATGCGGATGGAGTTGATGTCTTCCGGGCTGTTGGCGATGCGGATATGGCTTGCCACCTCCCCGCCCTTTTGCGCCAGACCGGCCATGTCGATAACACCGCAGCCCTTACCCTCAAGATGCGCCGCCATGCCGATGATCGCACCGATGGTCACCACGCCGGTGCCACCAACACCGGTGATGATGGCGCCATATGTTCCCTCGATCCTGGCGATTTCTGGTTCCGGCAGGTCGACCGGCATTTCGCTCGTAGCAACACCCTTGCCCTTTTTGACCTTGGCACCATGGACCATGACGAAGCTCGGACAAAAACCGTTGACGCAGGAGAAATCCTTATTGCAGGCCGATTGATCGATCTGCCGTTTGCGGCCAAATTCGGTCGCCACCGCACTGATGGCAACACAGTTCGATTGCACGCCGCAATCACCGCACCCCTCGCACACCAGTTCATTGATCACCACCCGCTTGTCGGGGTCGGGAAAGGCGCCGCGCTTGCGGCGGCGGCGTTTTTCGGTGCCGCAGGTCTGGTCATAAATCATCGCGGACACGCCGGCGATCTTCGAAAGCTCCTCCTGCACGGGGATCAATTCAGAACGGTGGTGAATAGTGGTGCCAAGCGGCCAGTTGATTGTTGCGGGATATTTTTCCGGTTCATCAGTTACCACCGCAAGCCGTTTAACACCCACCGCTGCAACCTGATTGGCGATTTGATCGACAGTGAGCCCACCTTCAATCGGCTGACCGCCGGTCATCGCCACTGCGTCATTAAAAAGGATCTTGTAGGTCATCGTTGTATTGGTGGCGACCGCCGCCCGGATGGCAAGATAGCCGGAGTGATTGTAGGTGCCATCGCCAAGATTTTGGAAAATATGGCCGCGTTTGGAAAAATGGTGCTCGCCCACCCAGTTGGCGCCTTCGCCACCCATCTGGGTGCAGCCCTCGGTGCCGCGGTCCATCCATATGGCCATGTAGTGGCAACCAATGCCGGCATAGGCACGCCCGCCTTCGGGAATATTGGTCGAAGTCGAATGGGGGCAGCCAGCACAAAAATACGGGATGCGTTCGGCCACACTTTCTGAATTGGCCAGCACCCGTTGCGCCTTTTTCAGTTCTGAAATCTTTTTCTTGATTGCCTTATCTGAACTAAATTTCAACAGCCGTTCACCGATCGCAATTGCGATATTGTTGGAATCAAGCGCTCCCTTGATAGGGAAAAGCCAGCGGCCTTTTTCATCCTTTTTGCCAATACATACGGGCTGGTTCTTGGTGCCATAAAGTTCTTCACGCACCTGCACTTCGATGAGCGAACGTTTTTCCTCCACCACGATGATGAGATCAAGACCCTTGGCGAATGCGGCAAGTTCATCGCCGCCAATCGGATAAACGCAACCGATTTTGAACAGCCGCAGGCCGAGGTCATTGGCACGAACCTCGTCGATGCCGAGATCATCCAGCGCCAGCCGCACATCGAGATAGCTCTTGCCGGTGGTAATCACGCCAATTCTTGGCGTCTTGCCGCCGCTGGTAATCATCCGGTTGATCTTGTTGGCCTTGACGAAGGCCAATACGGCGTCGCGCTTGTAGTCATGCATCCGGGCTTCCTGGAGTACCCGGTGATCGGTTCGCCGGATATTCAGCCCGTCGGGCGGCAGTTTGAATTTCTTCGGCGTAACGATGTTTATCCGGTCGAGGCTGCTTTCGACCACGGCGGTTGATTCGATCGTGTCCTTAACGCATTTCAGCCCGACCCAGACACCGGCATAGCGCGACAAAGCATAGCCATACAGGCCGTAATCAAGAAGTTCCTGCACCCCGGCCGGGTTGAGAACCGGGATTTGCACATCGAGAAAATGGAACTCGGACTGATGGGCGGTGGTGGACGATTCGCCGATATGATCATCGCCCATCAACGCCAGCACACCGCCATATTTCGAAGTGCCGGCCAGATTGGCATGACGAAACACATCGCCACATCGGTCGACCCCCGGTCCCTTACCATACCAGATGCCGAAAACACCATCAAATTTTCCTTCGCCGCGCATTTCTGCCTGCTGGGTGCCCCACAGCGCTGTGGCGGCAAGATCCTCGTTGAGACCCGGTGTAAAGACGATGTCATTATCGCTCAGTTCTTTTTCGGCGCGCCACATCGCATGATCCAGCCCGCTGATTGGAGAGCCGCGATAGCCTGTCACATAGCCGGCGGTATCAAGTCCCTGTCGCCGGTCAAATTCCTTTTGCGTCAACACCAGGCGAACCGCCGCCTGACTGCCGGAAATAAAAACCTTGTCCTTGGAAAGATCATATTTGTCGCCGAGCGACACTTTGTCTAAATCCGTCTTGCGGAAATCCATGGAACCCTCCTGCCGCGATTGCGGCTCGTCATACCGATTCATGCGGCAATTTTTCACATCAGGTGATTTAACGTCAATACAAATGCAGGTTACCCGGCCAACAAAGCAACGATTGCCACCACTTTCGTGAACTTAAGCAATTTAATCAGCTGATTTGCAAAATCGACCAAATTATTCACCAGCCAAAACAATGCCGAATCTCAGTCCGAGCTGATTGTTATTTGAAGATCAACGCAGGCAGTTCGGTCGCCATTGCCGGAAAAAACAGCAGCAGAAAAACCACAACCAGCTGGATCAGGACAAAGGGAATAACACCGAGATATATATCACCGGTACACACATTATCGCCGGCCACACCGCGCAGATAAAACAGTGCCACGCCAAATGGCGGCGTCAAAAACGATGTCTGCAGAATAACCGCCAACAAAACACCAAGCCATACCGGGTTCATCATATCACCATTAGCCATCGGCAGTTGCAGCAATACCGGCGCCATCAACGGTACGACAACAAATACGATCTCGAGAAAGTCGAGAAAAAAGCCGAGCACAAACATCAATGCCATGGTCACCAGCAAGGCACCAAGGGTACCGCCGGGCAGCGAAGTCAAAAGGGCGCGAATACTGTCGTCGCCACCAAGCCCGCGAAACACCAGCGAAAACACCGATGCGCCTATCAGGATGGTGAATATCATGGTGGTAATACTGGCCGCAGAGTTGAGTATGTCGCTGAGGATTTTTTGGCGATAAAGCGTTACCAGCGCCACGCCAAGGCCCCACGCCGCAACTACCAGCAACCCCGCAGCTAGCACAATGGCCACCCATTCAACCGGTGAAATCGTTTCACGCGCTACCCGCAAGTCCACTACCCCGGCCAGCAAAAATAGCAGAAAAAGGGCCAGACCCGAAACAAGGCAGATACGGTTCATGTGTTGTGTCAACCGGGCCGCGCCAAGCAATATGGACCCGACCGCTCCTAGCGATGCGGCTTCGGTCGGCGTTGCAATGCCGGCCAGAATTGAACCCAGCACGGCGATGATCAATACCAATGGCGGGACCAGCGCCCACAATAATCGCCGCGTTGACAAGGGCGCTACGGCCTCTCCCTGTTTGGCGCCAACAGGGCCGAATTTCGCGTTCGCATACAAATAAATCATGTAGAGCAGGACCAGCAGAAGGCCGGGCACCAAAGCGCCGGCAAACAGATCACCCACCGACACCGTATCGGGCGAAAATGCGCCTTGCTCGAACTGCGCTTTCTGCCAGGCATTGGATATCTGGTCGGCAAGGACGATAAGCACAATTGACGGCGGAATGATTTGACCCAGAGTGCCAGAAGCGGCGATCACCCCGCTTGCCAGGCGTGGTGAATAGCCGGCGTGCAACATCGCCGGCAACGACAATAGCCCCATCGTCACTACGGTGGCGCCAACAATGCCGGTTGAAGCGGCAAGCAGCATGCCGACAAACATGACGGAAAGGCCGAGCCCGCCGGAAACACGCGAAAACAGTTGGGCAAATGTTTCCAGAAGTTCTTCGCCGACCTTTGAACGTTCCAGTGTGACACCCATAAAAATGAATAACGGCACCGCGATCAGCACCTGGTTAGTCATGATGCCGAAAAGCCGCGGGGCAAGTGCGGCCAGCAACGAAAGGTCAAATTGGCCGAACACAAAGCCAATGCCGGCAAACAGCAATCCGACACCGGCCAGCACCAGCGCTGCCGGATATCCGCTCAGCAGCAAGGCAAAGACCATCACAATCAACAAAAGATCGAGCGGAAGACCGGTGTTCATGGCCTTAGCGCGACCTGATTGCGCGGAGCGCGCGGACAATCATCGCCAGCCCCTGCAACCCCAAGGTTGCCGCAAACACCAAAATGGCGGTCTTTTGCAGATAGCGCAGGTGGAGGCCATCCATATCGGGCGAACCCTCCAGAATTTTCCATGATTGCACCACATAGGGCATCGAATGCCATAGCACTATCACAGCAAAAGGCAGCAGCAGGAAAATCGTTCCGGCCAGATTGATGGCCCCTTGCTTGCGCTTTGATGCGCCGGCATAAAATATATCAACCCGGACATGCTTGTCGTCTTGCAATACTTGTGCTGCCGCCAGCATGAACACCAGCCCGTGGACAATAATTACCGTCTCTTGCATGATGAGCGAATTCAGCCCGAACACATAGCGGCCAGCGACAATGACAAATTGCACCAGCACCATGGCAAGCATCAGCCAGGCCGCCACTCTGGCCAATTGCCGGTTGGTTCTCTCGATTAACAAAAGTCCCTTGACTATCATTGTGCCAGTCTATTGCCAAAGATCAGTTCGTTCAATTGGCCGGTAACAGCGATGGCAGGAAGGTTGTGATCACCGGGAAGAACCACAACAGAGTCAGGCCGATCACCTGAATGATCACAAACGGAATGACACCCTTGTAAATATCGAACGTGGTAACCTCTTTCGGCGCCACGCCCCTTAGATAAAACAACGCAAAACCGAAAGGCGGCGTGATGAACGATGTCTGCAAATTCACCGCAATCAGGATGGTAATCCAGGCCGGCGGCATGAGGTTGGGATCAGCCGCATAGATAACCGGTCCGACAATCGGTATAACAATGAAAATGATCTCGATGAAGTCGAGCACAAATCCTAGCAGGAACAGCACCACCATGACCACGATCAGCAACGTGCGCGGATCGTCAAAGGATTTCAGAAACTCCTGAATATAGTGCTCGCCGCCGAAAGAACGGATAGTCAGGCTTAAAAACAGCGACCCGATGAGGATGACGAACACCATCGACGTTACCTTGGTGGTCTCGTTAACCACCCCGGTCATGATTTTCTCGCGGATCAATATCCAGCAGGAATAAAGCAAACTGAAAATGGCCACATGAAAGGCTAAAAGGCCAACCCAGATGGCGATCTGGTTATCCGTTGCCGTCCGGTCCAATGTCATGCGCAAATCGAAATTGGCACGCAATAACAACAGCACAATCACCGCCAGCGCCCCCCAGATAATGACCCTGCTTGACTGTCCCGTATCCCGAAGTTTGCGGCTGGCAGAAAGCATGATCGCGCCGGCGGCGCCAAGCGAGGCGGCGGCGGTTGGGTTGGTCACGCCACCCAAAATCGAACCGAGCACAGCGACGATCAGGATCACCGGCGGCGATACCACGCGCAAGGCATCGATCTCCATCAACCGGGGGATGGCGTGTTTCATGCCATAGACAATCAATAGGCCGGGAACGAAGTAATAAAGTGTCTTGATACCGCCGCCTGCGTCGCCCGAAACAAACAGCCAATCAACAATGAGCGCGATGACTATCCCCGCGATACCGGCATAGATCGGCAGACGCGGATAACTCGGGCGGACCGCCCAGGCGAGCGCCACCAAAAATCCGGTTAGCACAAGTACCGCCATCACCCCATGCGACAGCGGGTTGAAAGTGGTGATGTCGTTTTCAGTGACCGATCCGATCAGCCCGAGCGATGCCAAGCCGATCCACAACACTGCCATCAACAGCAACGGGCCAAGCATTGCAGCGCTCATCAGCAATGGGTTATTGTTGTAGTATGAACCAAGCCGGTAGGGATCAGGTTCGCCCAGCTTGATCGGCGGAGCCTGATCACGGTTGAGCATGGCAAAGCCGAATGCATAAATGCCATAAAGTGTCGCCAGCACGATGCCGGGAATAAAGGCCGCCTTAAACAGCGTTCCGGTTGATAAAACCGCCGGTTCGCCCAGCATCTCAAGCACCGTCATGCCAAGTTCCTTGGCCCGGCTTTCCTGCCCGATCGAGTACATATCGCCAACGATCGAGCCAAGCAGCACGATGACAATTGAGGGCGGGATGATCTGCCCCAGGGTGCCCGACGTGGCAATCACCCCGGTGGCCAGTGACTTTGAATAGCCATGGCGCAACATAGTTGGCAAGGCAATCAGGCCCATGGTGACCACGGTTGCGCCGACGATGCCGGTCGAGGCGGCAAGCAGCGTGCCGACCACGACAACCGCAATGGCAAGACCACCCGGCAAGGTGCCAAATAATCTGGCCATGGTCGTCAACAGGTCTTCGGCAATGTTGGAGCGTTCAAGCGCAATGCCCATCAAGACGAAAAGCGGCACGGCAAGCAAGGTTTCGACATTGCCGCCGAAAGCGCGTGAAAACACCCCTTGCGCCCAGGTGGACTCGGTAGACAACAGCGCCTTTTCCCAGCCCTGCGACAGCACCGGCACTTTATTTATGGCACCGTTATATTCCTCCATCACATAAAGCATCCCGGCTTCGCTTAGTACCGCAATGATGAAAAAACTCAAAAACGCCGAGCCGGATATGGCATAGGCGACCGGATAACCAGAAAGGATGCCACCGAACAGGCAGATGGCGACGATAATCAGCGAAAGTTCAACGCCGGTAAGACCAAACAACATCGACTGCTACGCTCCGCTCAATTGGTTTCACCGACGGGGTCGCCTGCGCCCGGTCGATTGTCAGGGGTGTGCCCGTCGCTATCCAAATCACCCAGCGTGACGTGAACCGGTAGCGACGGGGACGATGTGTTTTCAAAGGAATAGTGCGTTGGCACATCCTGGTTCTTTTCCAACAGCGCCAGCAGATTGCGCAACAAAAAGCCGACGGCGCAGATGAACATCAACGCAGCAAAAAACGGAATCAGTATTTTAAACGCCCACACCCAGGAAAATTCCGCCGTCCCCGATGCCTCAAACCGCATGCCGCGCCAGCTCGCCTTGCTCGACCAGATGTTCATCGGTCGCTGGGCAAACAGCGAATTCATCGCAATGGGCCATGAAAACCACCACAAAAATATGGTTGAGGGAACAAACAACAATAAAGTACCCAGAAAATCGATCCACCGCTGGGTGCGTCTTCTGACCGCACTATAAACAAGATCGACACGCACATGACCGCCTTCAATAAAGGTGTAGGCCGAGGCAAGGGCGATAAGAATAGCGTTGTAAAACTTCAGTTGACCGGAAAGCCACTGCAGTTCTTCGTTAATCAGGATTGTTCCGAACGGCGAGAATATTAAATCATTGCCGCGGAAAATTTGTCCCATGGCGATAATCAGCACCTGTTGCAGCATCATCAATAGCGCGAACCAGGCAGCAAACTGACCGATCTTGCCGTTAAACTGCTCCAGTCCAAATATAGTGCGGCGCAAAAATGTACGATTATACACCCCGGCGGCGATGAGAATTAGAACCAGCGCCACAATGAGGAAAAAGAACTCCCGCGACATCCCGGCAAGCAGCAGGACATTCATTTTCAGCTTGATCGTTTCCAGGCTGAGCCACCTGTAGATATGCCATGGCAGGATCAGCAGATTGACAAATCCCATAGCGAAATTGAGTACAATACTCGTCACCGCTTCCATGCCATCTCTTCCCGATCAGCACCGCTTGTGGGTCAAATTGTGGTGGCCGCTATCTGCTCATGAACACCGGTTGCGTACAATCTCCTGACTACCTGGAAGATAGTCAGGCCCGGCACCATTCCAGTCAACCTCACCGTGCCCGGCATCTTGTTCTTTTTCCTCGCGGCGATAACACCGTTCGATTGCGGGCAACCGACAATTTGATCCTGTACGGATTTGTTTTAGTAATTGGTGAAACCGGGCCCTCAGGCCCGGTTTCCGATTAATCGCCTATCGTACTCAACCAAGCACGCGGGTGCGCTGGCGGGTGTAGGCACCGGCGGACAAATCGTCCCATTCAGCCGACAGTTTCATCGCATTTTGAACCGATTCGAACACTTTCTTGAACAACGGATCGCCCATGCTTTCTTCCATCACTTCCAGCGAAGCCTTGCCGAACGCATCCCACACATCATCCGGGAACTCAAGCGTTTTGACGCCCCCGGCCTTCAAGCGCTCAAGTGCTTCTGAATTGTTCGACAGGAACTGAGCAAGCGACCACAACTCACATTCACCGGAAGCAATTTCGATCATCTTCTGGTGTTCTTTGCTCAGGCCGTTAAAACGATCGGCGTTGGTTGCAAGCGACAAGGCAGCGCCGGGCTCATGGAAACCGGAGGTGTAGAAGAACTTGGTGATTTCCTGGAAGCCGGCTTTTTCGTCGGCCCATGGGCCAATCCATTCGGTACCGTCAATCGCACCGGAAGCCAGCGCCTGATAGACTTCTGAACCGGGCAATGTTTGTACAGAAGCGCCAAGCTTGCCAAGCGCCTTGCCGCCAAGGCCAGGCATACGGAATTTCAGGCCGTTAAAATCTTCAGCCGAGCTGATTTCCTTGCGGAACCAGCCACCAGCCTGTGGACCGGTGTTGCCACACAGGAATGATACCAGGCCAAATTCTTCACCAAGTTCCAGGTGCAGTTCGTGGCCACCCATGTGATAGTACCAGTTGTGCATTTCACTCGGCACCATGCCGAAAGGCACGGCAGTAAAGAAACCGAATGCCGGATGCTGGCCAACATAATAGTAGTCAGCCGCATGATACATATCGGCCTGACCGGAGGTCACGGCGTCAAATACCGGTCCAAGTCCGGAAACCAGTTCGCCTTGCGCCTTGATTTCTACTTCCAGAGTGCCGCCGGACATGGCGTTGACAGAGTCGGCAAACCGCTGAGCGGCATCAAACACGCCGGCGAGGCCACGGCCCCACGCGGTAACCATTGTCAGCTTTTCGCGGCCTTGCGAAAGGGCCGGTGTAGCGAGTGCCACGGTCCCGACGGAACCGGCAACACCTGCCTTTTTCAAAAATGAACGACGATCCATGAATGTTTCTCCCTATATTGCGTCAATCCGCTTGACAGCGTTAGTCAGTTTGGGCGGCATGGTGAACCACGCCACTTGAATTCTGGTTCCGTCCGGTCTTTTCAGCATCACGCGCAACATTGCGCAACGCCTAAGTCTGGCCTAAGCCCGGGCACCGGACGCAAACACTGCAACGGATACAGCAGGATTAATGGCAAAATTCAAGACAATTTCTCAAATCGCACCAAATATCCTTGAAATTTGCGTCGAAATCCTGAAGTTTACCAAGGTGCAGTTTATCCTGTCGCAAGTAGGATGTTCTTGCAGTGTCTGACATCAACAACCGGTTTTCCATGGCCTTAATCGCTCTCACATCCGACAATAAATTTATCGATATCTATAATTGGCACGCTACGCCGCATATCTATGTCAACGCAGTAATAAACGTGGCAAAAGCTACACCGCTGATTGTACCGTCGCTTGAAAATGAGGCGGCTATTGGTGCGGTACTCGATCGGGTCGATGGCGTATTATTGACCGGCTCGCGCTCCAATCTATATCCGCCATTATATGGTGGGGTAGCACGCGAGGCTGATGAGCCTTTTGACCAGGCTCGTGATGCGACATCGATGAGGCTTGCCCAAATGAGCCTTGAACGTGGCATTCCGCTATTGGCTATTTGCCGGGGTCTTCAAGACTTGAATGTGGCGTTTGGCGGCTCGCTGGCAACTGAAATCCAGGAAGAAGAAGGCCGGCGCGACCACCGGGCCGCCGACAGCAAAGACAATGATGTGCGTTTTGCGATTGATCACCAGATCCACATTGTCGCGGGCACCTTGCTGGCCGATATTCTGGGCAACGATGATGTGGCGGTAAACTCGCTGCATCGACAGGCAATATCCCGGTTGGCCCAAGGATTGACGGTCAATGCGAAGACCGATGACGGCACGATTGAAGCCGTTTCGGTGGATATGGCCGGGAATTTCGCCCTGGGCGTCCAGTGGCACCCCGAATACTGGGCCACCAGCGATGCTCCCTCGGCAAAAATATTCAAGGCGTTCGGCGTTGCGGCGCGAGGTTATGAATCCCGCCGGACCACCATTGCCCGGGCGGCGGAATAGCATGGCGGCTGATCACCATCACGGCGAGGGGTCAGAACTTTGCGAGAAATGAGCCAGTGGAACAGGGTAGCACACCCCATGGTTCACCCATAAGGCTGGACGCTGACCCTCTGGCCGGTAGATAGCTTTAACTGCCCATGATCCTGGCGGCAAGTGCAATTAGCCGCTGGTCTGATCCCGCCGGACCCAGTAGCGACAGGCCGAAGGGCGCATCATAAACGCTCGCAAGGGGCAGTGTGATCTGGGGAAACCCGCTCAGACCGGAGACGCAAAGCAGATGCAGGGCATTTTCGCGAAATTCCTGCAAGCTATCATGGCTGGCATTCTTGAGAGGCGCCGCACTTGGTGCCGTCGGCATGATCAACACCCCGTCCTCCCCCAGAATTGCCACAAGTTCTTTGCGAAATACGCGGCGTCTTTCGCTGTGATCGGCATATTCGTCAGCCGATATACCGATGCCAAACTCGAACCGGTCCTTAACACCCGGGCCAAGATCCGGTTTTGACTTCCTTATCCAGTCACCATGTTGCTGCCAGGCCTCATATGCCTGCAGATAGCGCATGCTCCAATACCAGTCGTCGAGCGATTTATTGAACCCCGGCACCACCTCGGCCTCGCCCAACAGACCGGCAACCCGGTCGAAGGCGGGTTGATATGCCAGTCGTTCCGCTTCTCCCAGCAGGCAATCATTCAGTGTGGTGATCACAATAGGCCGTGAAAATGGTGTATCCGAAGCGTCCTTATTCAACAGCACATCGCCCACCCTTTGGTAGATTTCCATGCTGCGCGCAAACCAGCCAAACACATCTAAGGAAGGGGCAAGCGGCATGGTCTTGTCCAGCAAAATACGGCCATGGGTGGTGCGCAGGCCAATGAGGCCGCAATAGGAGGCCGGCGCCCTGACCGAGCCGCCGGTATCAGACCCGGTGGCAATATCCACAGCGCCTGCGGCCACCAGAGCCGCCGACCCGCACGAGGAACCGCCTGTAATACGAGCTGGCGCGGCGTGATTTATCGGCGCGCCATAGTGGGCATTGATGCCATTGAGCGAATAGCACAGTTCATCACAATGGGACTTGCCGGTGCATCGCGCACCAGCGTCAAGGAGTTGCTGGATGGCCGGCGCGGTAATATTCTCGGCCTCCGCCTCGGCCAATCTGGTCGGGCTGCCCCAGCCACTGGGATAGCCCTTGACCGCATATATATCTTTGACCGCCAGCGTCAGTCCGGCAAGAGGGCCGGACGATGCATGGCCAACCGTCACCGGATCGTAATCGCAATAGCCGTTTACCGGATCGCTGGGTTTGTGCATATCATTGCCCTTTGGTCTGGCCGGTGCGAAATTCATCACTCAGTTTTTTTAATTTCATTTTGGGCATTAACATCGTTGTCTTCAGCCCGGAACTTGCCTGAATAACTGTCAATAGACTGGTCGGCGTAGGAACGAAAGCGCTCAGAGGTAACCAGCGCTCCTTTTTCATCTTCGGCGATGGCAAAATGCAGCACCGCATGGGCCTTGCGCTTGCGGTCGGCGACATATTCAAGCAGCAACCCGTGGCACGGCCCGTTTTTGCGGGGGCGCAGATCCTGAATGCCACGTTCAAGATTTTGTGCCACTTCCACCTGCAGAATAATCCACTCGAGCACCTCGATTTCGCCAATGCTTCGGGCATAGGGCACCACCTCACGCCATTGTTGCGACCGGGCCAGGTGTTTGCGGGTGCGAAACGGTGTGGCGTGCACCAATTTATGTATCAACCGCCATTTGTCGAATTCGATTTTCTGCGCCTCAAGATAGGATCGCGCGCTACCCAGATCAGAAGACTGACGCTCAACAAATTCGCGGATGGCAGCTTTCAAACTGCGCAGATCGGTTTTGATTGAAAGTGACAATGGGGCCTCTTATTTGCAAATTGGTAATTGCGACAATAATAGAAAGCATCCGCTAGCACCAGCCGCGCTATAGGTTCACCCATTCACCAGTCAGCCAGCATTATTATCGATGATCATCGCCCATATCTCAGACACCCATATTTCGACGCTTGAACCGCACGCAAGCGCCAGGCTAGACCAACTCGAGCAGGCGGTGAGCGAGATTAACCGGCTTAACCCCGCAGCCGATGTGGTAATCCACACCGGTGATGTTGTCCACGATGACCGCAAGGAGGAGTACCGGCAAGCCCATCGGTTACTGCAACGGCTGAACGCGCCTTATTTCGTCATCCCTGGCAACCGGGATAGGCGCGCAACGATGATTGAGGTTTTTGGCGATGCTTGCGGAGGAACCGACCGCAATGGCTTTATTCAATATGCACTAGAACGATGGTCAACAAGGTTGATCATGCTCGATACCCTAAACGAAAATGACCGGCTCGGCGTCTTTTGCCAACAACGCCAGGAAAACCTTGTCGCGATGTTGAAGAAAGATACACGTAGACCGGCAATTGTCTTCATGCACCATCCACCTTTCGATGTGGTCGACGCGCCGGAACCGTTTCAATTCGACAGCCGCGAGACGGTGGCACGATTCGCCGATATTGTTGGCAAGTTTCCACAGGTGAAGGCGGTCTATTGCGGTCACAGCCACCGGAGAGCCCACGACCGTATTGGCGATGTGCCGGTAACGACAATTCCGGCGCTGGCGATTGATCTGCGCCGCGGTGCCATTCCCGCCTCACTTCACAACCGGCCGATATTTGATGTTCTTGATTGCTAGTGTGGTTTGGGGATTTCAAATCTATCACACTGGTGGTTCTGTGCCAACATTTGCATCCCGTTGTGTCAGTAGCACATCAGTTGTCCGCTTTATGTAGCACGTGATTTGTCCGGTTTTAGGATGCTCTCAAAAGGAGGGTGTTTGATGAACCGGACTTCATGGTTACAGGAAAGACGGATGGAGAAGTTTATTGATGTGTTATCTCGATATGAAGAAAAGCGGCTTTCGGGACATGATGCGGCAGAGATTTTAGGGATGTCGGAGCGGACATTCCGCCGTTATCGCAGGCGCTATGAGGATTGCGGTTCTGATGGGCTCAATGACCGCCGGTTGGGCAAGAAGTCGGTGCGTGCGGTGCCTGCCGACGAAACCTCATGGATGCTTGAGCAATATGAGACGCGCTATATGGGCTGGAATGTGAAGCATTTTCATGATCATCTGGTCAAGCATCATAATTTCAACTGGGGTTACACCTGGACGAAGACCCGGTTGCAGCGCTCAGGGTTGGTGATTGCGGTCTGCGGGCGCGGCATTCACCGGCGCAAGAGGCCGCGCAGGCCATGTACCGGTATGATGTTGCATCAGGATGGTTCGACCCATGAATGGCTTGAGGGCAAACCTAAGCTTGACCTGATTGTGACCATGGATGATGCGACATCAAAGGTTTATTCGGCCTTTCTGGTTGAGGAAGAAGGAACAATGTCCAGCTTTCGCGGTTTTTTGGATGTGTTTGAGTGTCACGGCCTGCCCTGTTCAATCTATACGGATCGCGGCAGTCACTATTTTCACACGCCCAAGGCCGGTGAGAAGGTCGATAAAACCCGGCTTACCCAAGTGGGCCGCGCCTTTCATCAGTTGGGCATTGAGCATATCGCCGCCTATTCGCCGGAAGCCCGTGGCCGATCGGAGCGCGCCTTTCAGACCTTCCAGGATCGCCTCGTCAATGAATTGAAGCTCCATGACATCACCGATATGGCCGTGGCCAACCGCTATATCACGGAAATCTACCTGCCGGATCACAATGCTCGCTTTAGCGTTGCGGCTGAAGACGAGACAAGTGCTTTTGTGCCGGTCGCTGTCCCGGCAGTCTTACGCGATATTATGTGCGTGCAGAGCGGGCGCATCGTGCGCAGGGACAATACAGTTTCGTACAACAATTTGGTCCTGCAACTGCCGCAGAGCCTCATCCGTCATCACTATGTCAAGGCCAGGGTGCGGGTGCATGAATACTCAGATGACACAATGGCTATCTTCCATGGCCCCGGCAAAATTGCTACATATTCAAAACAAGGAGAGATTATCACCAGGCAGAAAACCCAAAAAGCAGCGTGAACCTTTTCGGCGCGAAAGCATTGATGAACAAGCCTCCAGTCGCCTCCGGCTCCTTACAGCTTGCCCATCAATGCTTAAAACAGAAGCGGACAATTAGTGTGCTACCAAAACCGGACAACTCTATTAGCTACTAACACATTTGCATCCCGTTGCAGCACCCATATTTGCAAATGGTGGAATCTGTTTTTTTCTCGTTTAGCTATGTGTCTCTTCAAGCGTCGGTCCGTGCAGGGCACCCGTTACGAAAAGGGAAACTGATTTCAGCGTGCTCAATTTCGCATCTCCGGCTTGCGTGCCGACTGACGGATTTTCAGTTTCGGCGGTATGTAAACCGTCTCGCCAGGTTGCTCCTCGCCGCGTATTTTGCCGTAAAGCGCGCGCGCGGCCTGATGGCCGATTTCGTGATGGCCGTCGTTTACGGTGGTTAGCGGTGGCGCGCATATCGCCGCCTCGTCGATATCGTCATATCCGGTAACCGAGATATCAATGCCCGGCTCCAACCCAAGCCGGCGCAAACCGTTCATCACGCCGATGGCAACGGTGTCGCTGCAGCAGGCGATTGCGGTTGGCGGATTATCGGTGCCAAGAATTTGCTGTACCACTTCGTAACCGGCCTTGCGGTCATAGGGCGTTTCGATGTCTATCATGGTAACTGGGTCGATGTTGTGCTGATGGTAAGCCGCGAGATATCCAGCGCGTCGATCACGGCCGGTAGAGGTTTTGCTGGTACCGCCGATAATGGCAATGTTGCGATGGCCAAGATCCAGCAGATAGCTGGTTATCAACTTAAATCCCTCTTTGTCGTCGCCGAGAAACGTCGGCACATCAGCACCTTCC
Source organism: Rhizobiaceae bacterium (assembly GCA_965248135.1). GTDB lineage: Bacteria > Pseudomonadota > Alphaproteobacteria > Rhizobiales > Rhizobiaceae > SZUA-100. The sequence goes on from CBDFIN010000011.1 coordinate 653,817, forward strand.
ACCGAGCGCGCCACCATAGTTACAGGCAGGCCATTGGCCTCAATCTGTTCAATATCTTTTACCGTCGTGCCAATCGACGGTGACATGATCACCCCATCTGCGCCAAATTGCATCAAGGTTGAGATAAAGTCGTTTTGCATCTCCAGATCATCTTCGTGATTGCACAAAAGAAAAGTCTGCCGGTTGCTGCCGAGCTCGGCCTCTATCGAACCCAGTATCTCGGCAAAAAACGGATTGATAATGTCACGGACAATAACCCCGACAATATCGGAGCGCGAGGTTCGAAGCGCCGCCGCTCGCCGGTTATAAATATAGCCCACCTCGCGTGCCCAGGTCTTGATTTTTTCGCGAGTGACGTCGGCAACAAGCGGGCTGTCGCGTAATGCCAGCGACACGGTTGCCGTCGATATCCCCAACTCCTCGGCTATGGTGGAAAGGGTGATCTTGTCTGCCAAATTAGCGCGACCCCTCGTTGTTTCGCCGGTTGGCGTATTAATGCCCTATAGCGTTATTTAAAGCATGGAGACGGCGGCAATTGCAACCGATCAGGACAAAGTTGGCTTTTTGCCCTTGAATTTGATTCTACCGCAGGCTGGAGCAACCACTGACCATAGCCGCTGGCAGCATGCCGATAATTTTGCTTCAATCTTGCCCGCTCCTGCTCTAAGGTCGCGGTTGCATTTCTTTTCATCAGCTTTTGAGGCGTATCATGCGATTGTGGATCAGGAATCCCCTGGCGATTCTGGCAGAAGATGCCGGCGGTGGGCTGGTGGTGGAAAACGGAAAAATCGCCGAACTGGTGGCAATTGGCGGTGCGCCATTGCGCCCGGTGGACCAAATTGCTGATGCTTCCAAGCACGTCATTATTCCGGGCCTGATCAACACCCATCATCATTTTTTTCAAACTTTGACCCGTGCCCACCCGGCGGCGATCAACAAGGAGCTGTTTCCCTGGCTGAAGGCGCTGTATCCGATCTGGGCGCGTCATGTTAATCCAGACTCATTTCGCCTTGCCACCAGGCTGGCGTTGACGGAATTGTTGATGTCGGGTTGCACCACCGTTTCAGACCACCAGTATCTCTTTCCGCGCGGGCTAGAAAACGCCATGGATATTCAGGTCGAAGAGGCGACCAGTCTCGGCATACGCATGACCGTGACCCGCGGCTCAATGTCGCTCAGCGAGAAAGATGGCGGCCTGCCACCAGATTCAATTGTTCAAAGCGATGATGATATCTTGGCTGACTGTGAGCGGGTATTGGGGCTCTATCACGACCGCTCCGAGGGTTCCATGCTGCAGGTGGCGCTGGCCCCGTGTGCACCTTTTACGGTGTCGAAACGGCTGATGGTTGAGACCATGGAACTTGCCCATCGCCATGATTGCACCTGTCATACCCATCTCGGCGAAACCCTTGATGAAGATGATTATTGTCTTGAACATTTTGGCTGCCGCCCGGTCGACTATATGGAGGAATTGGGCTGGATGAATAAAAGGGTGTGGCTGGCCCACGGCATTCACTTCAACGACGAGGAGGTTGGCCGCCTTGGCAGCGCCGGGGTCGGTGTGTGCCATTGTCCGACCTCTAACATGACCCTTGCCTCGGGCCAGTGCCGGACGAAGGAGCTGGAAAGTGCCGGATCACCAGTTGGGCTTGGTGTTGATGGTTCCGCCTCGAACGATAATTCCAATTTGATGGAGGGCGTGCGCCACGCCTTGATGATCAATCGCTTGACCTATGATGCGGCTTCCATCACCCATCTTGATGCCCTGCGCTGGGCAACCAAAGGCTCGGCCAAATGCCTCAATCGCAGTGATATCGGCGAAATCGCCACCGGCATGCAGGCCGATATCGCCATGTATAAACTGGACGAATTGCGCTTTTCGGGTGCCGGCGACCCGCTGGCGGCATTGGTTTTATGTGGCGCGCATGCCGCCGACCGAGTGATGGTCGCCGGTAAATGGCAAATCGAAGACGCGCTGCCCGTCAGCCTCGATATTGGCGAGTTGCGCCACGCCCACGGTGAGGTGGCGAAGGCCTTTTTGGAGAATATCTAGGCATGGCGAAAGCTGCAGATAATGCGGCATCAATTGCCGTATTGCCGCTCGGTGCCACCGAGCAGCACGGCCCCCACCTGCCGGTGGAAACCGACACCATTGTCGCCGCAGGCATTGCCGCAATGGTGGCGCGTCAACTTCCGCCCGATCTCGACGTGGAGTTTCTTGCAGCCGAACCGGTAGGTTATTCGCGTGAGCACATGGATTTTGCCGGCACCAAAACGCTTTCTTATGACCAAGCGATTGATCGCTGGATCGGACTGGGCGCCGACGCCCATCGTCGCGGCATCAACAAGTTTGTGATGCTCAATGCCCATGGTGGCAATTCGCCGTTAATGACAATCGTCGCACAGGAATTGCGGGTGCGCCATAACATGTTGGCCGTTGCCACAAGCTGGACCCGGTTCATCAAGGACAGTCCACTGATTGCCGCCCGTGAGCACGCCATTGGCATTCATGGCGGCGAGATTGAAACCTCGGTCATGCTGGCACTCAGACCCGATCTTGTCGACATGGATAAAGCTGCCGATTTTTCCTCGTTGCAGCAATCGTTGATCGACAGGAACAAATATCTGCGCGCCTACGGACCGCACGCGTTTGGCTGGAAAATGAGCGATCTCAATGCGCAGGGCGTCACCGGCAATGCCGCAGCCGCAACGCCGCAAAAGGGCAGGTCCCTGCTTGATCAGGCTGTCAACGGCCTCCTCCAACTGATCGAGGAAATCAGTACATTCGATATTGACGCAGCCTTTACCGATGGCTAACCGGGCACTTGATACATTGATCAAGCGACCGACGGTCACCAATACCGGTTTATCCCTAATCCAGCGCCTTGATGATGTTCTCCACCATCTTTTTGGCATCAGAAAACAGCATCATAGTGTTGTCCTTGAAGAACAGTTCGTTCTGAATGCCGGCATAACCCGAACTCATCGAGCGCTTGACAAAGAGACATGTTGCCGCCTTGTCGACGTCCAGTATAGGCATGCCATAGATCGGCGATTGCGGATCATCACGGGCAGCCGGATTAGTCACATCATTAGCCCCGATGACAAAAGCCACATCGGTCTGGGCAAATTCAGAATTGATGTCTTCCAGCTCGAACACCTCATCGTATGGCACATTGGCCTCTGCCAACAGTACGTTCATGTGACCAGGCATACGACCGGCCACCGGATGGATGGCATAGGATACATCGACCCCTTCGGCTTTTAGCTTGTCGGCCATTTCGCGCAACGCATGCTGGGCTTGCGCCACCGCCATGCCATAACCAGGCACAATGATGACCTTGGAAGCGTTTTTCATCAGGAAGGCGGCGTCATCGGCTGCCCCCTGTTTGACCGGACGTTCTTCTGTTCCGCCACCGGCGGCAACGATGTCCTCGCCACCGAAACCACCAAGAATAACCGAAATGAAGGAGCGGTTCATGCCCTTGCACATGATGTAGGAAAGGATCGCACCGGAAGAACCGACCAACGCACCGGTTATGATCAGCGCCAGATTGCCGAGGGTAAAGCCAATACCCGCTGCCGCCCAACCGGAATAGGAATTGAGCATCGAAACCACCACCGGCATGTCGGCACCGCCAATGGGGATGATGATCAACACGCCGAACAGGAAGGACAAGAGCACGATCAACCAGAAAACGAAATGGCTTTCGGTTGCGACCAGGACGAAAACCAGAATTACGATTGCCGCAAAAATCCCGATATTGATCAAATGCCGTCTGGGTAGCATGATCGGTGCACCTGACATGCGCCCGTCGAGTTTCAAAAAGGCAATGACGGAACCGGAAAACGTAATCGCGCCAATGGCGGCACCAAAGCTCATTTCGACAAGGCTGGCGCCGTGAATATGGCCGATTGTGCCGATACCGAAGGCATCGGGCGCATAAAGCGCTGCTGCCGCCACCATAACAGCGGCCATGCCGACCAGCGAGTGGAAGGCGGCCACAAGTTGTGGCATGGCAGTCATTTTGATGCGCTGGGCAACCACCGCGCCGACGCCACCACCGGCCGCGAGACCAATGATCACCAGTGCCAGACCACCGAAACCGGGGCTGGCGATCAACAGCGTGGTAACAATGGCAATCGCCATGCCGACCATGCCGTAAATATTGCCGCGGCGTGAGGATTCTGGATGCGAAAGCCCCTTCAACGCCAGAATGAAGAGAACACCTGAAATCAGGTAAAACAGGGAAGCAAAATTGGCCGACATGCTCTAGCGTTCCTTCTTTTTATACATGGCAAGCATGCGCTGGGTCACCAAAAACCCGCCGAAAATATTTACTGACGCCAGCACCAGCCCGATAAAGCCGAAGGTCGAGGCAAGCACGCCTGTGGCAGCCACAGCGACCGACAACAATGCGCCGACGACAATGACCGAGGAAATCGCATTGGTTACCGCCATTAGCGGCGTGTGCAGCGCCGGCGTAACCGACCAAACGACAAAATAGCCAACGAATATCGCCAAGACGAAAATGGCAAAGCGGAACACAAACGGGTCGATTGCTCCACCAGAAACACCGTGAGCTGCACTGGCAACAGCGTCCGCAGTGCCGTCTGCCATTGCCGGCAGGTTTTCAACTGCATCTTCAACCGCTTCAACCGCCGTCTCCAGCCCATCCAGCGCCTTTTCAAGAGCCGTAGTCGCCATCACGCGTCTCCCTTTTCGTTTTTCTCAGCGGCGATAATATCCTTCGCCTGTCTGACCCACTCCTCGCGCTCGATACGTCCGGAAAAAGCCAGTTTTTCGCCAATTTCCTGCTGTTCTTCCGCGCTCAGCCTGGCCACGTCGGCGAAAGTCTCAATGCCGATTGCTCTCAGCTTATCGCGATTTTGTTTGCCGATGCCCTTGATGCGGGTCAGATCGTCGTCGCCGTCAGAGATATTTTCGGTCTTCAGCTCAATTTCCGGTTCTGCCACTTCGGTCGACGTTTCTTCTTTAATCGTTTCCTGGCCGAGCTCGGTCGGTGCAGGTTCTGCCTCAACCGTTTCCGGTTCGTCATCGGCGAAAGCCGAATGCACAATCTTGCCATCACGGGTCAAACAGGTGGCGGCGACCAGTTCGTCCTGCCAGTCGATGGCAAGAGTTTTTGCTTCCTTGTCGACCATCGTTTCAACAAAATTGAGCAGGTTTTTGGAATACAACAACGAAGCCGTGGCCGCGATGCGCCCGGGCATGTTAAGATGACCGACTATCGAAACATCGCCACTTTTCATAATCGTTCCAGCCGTTGCACCTTCGACATTGCCGCCGCGTTCGACCGCAAGATCAACCAACACAGAACCGGCCCGCATGGCTGAGATCATTTCGCGGCTGACCAGCTTCGGCGCCGGACGGCCAGGAATGAGCGCCGTGGTAATGACGATATCCTGCTTGGCAATATGGGAAGCGACAAGCTCCGCCTGCTTGGCTTGATATTCTTGCGACATTTCCTTGGCATAACCGCCCGCGGTTTCGGCGGAACGGAATTCCTCGTCTTCCACGGCGACAAACTTGGCACCAAGCGATTCGACCTGCTCTTTGGTTGCGGGCCGCACGTCGGTGGCGGTGACTATTGCGCCAAGACGGCGGGCTGTTGCAATCGCTTGAAGACCGGCCACTCCGACCCCCATGACGAACACCTTGGCAGCCGGCACGGTGCCGGCAGCTGTCATCATCATCGGCAAAGCGCGGTCATAGACCGAGGCGCCTTCAATCACCGCTTGATAACCGGCGAGATTAGCCTGCGAAGAAAGCACATCCATCGACTGGGCACGGGTGATGCGCGGCATAAACTCCATCGCAAATGAAGAAGCTCCTGCCTCGGCAAGCGCTGCGATATCCTCTTCATTGCCGAACGGATCCATGGTGGCGATAACCACGGCGCCATTCTTGTATGCTAACGCCTCATACGGGGTTGGCCTGCGCACCTTCAATACAACATCGGCATCTCTGCCGTCTGCCACACCGCCTATTTCTGCGCCAGCGTCCTCGTAATCAGTGTTCAAAATACGAGACTCTGTCCCGGCTCCGTCTTCAACAAAAACCGAAAAGCCAAGTGCAGCCAGTTTTTTCGCCGTTTCAGGTGACGCAGCGACCCGGCCCTCATTAGTATCAATTTCCCTTGGGACGAACAGTTTCATCCAGTCACTCCCCAACAACTCAACAGAGCTTTGTTCTTAATTCAAATAGCCGGACATGCCAGCCAAACACATCAGTCTCTTAGATCATCACTGCGTTTGCCTCAATAGGTTGAATCCGCCATTTGACAATATCTCACCGTCAACATGCAGTTTTTTTTGCTCGCCACAGGTTTGTTGCAATAAATCCACCGCCTGAGAGCCTGCCTCGAAAGTTCTGGTGATTTTGATTTCATCCATTTTGTTTGAAATCCAGGTGTCTTTCGCCGCACAGGCAGGCCGCCTTTCGCAAGAAAGAGACGGTGCGACAAGCAGGCAAAATGGGTCAAACCCTTCGGGCGGGTTGAATTTCGGCCACTTTTTGCAAGAACTCTGGTGAAATGACCAGCCACTGGGCGGCAAATTCACTCTTGCCCGTAGAGTTTTATTGGAGGAATCATACAGTGAAAACTGTTTGGCCCGCTGTCGATCCACTGCCGATTTAATCAGCCCTTTCCCCTTGCCCGGTTTGGCGCTAGAAAGCTAATCTGAAAGAAGGGCGCTGAACAGGTAAACAGATGGGTGACCACGACAATCCCGGCTTTGCCAATGTCAACATTGACGGCGAGACGCAGGCAGCGTTGTTGTCGGATGCATTGCCGTTTATGCAAAAATATGAAGGCAAGAGTATTGTCGTCAAATACGGTGGCCACGCCATGGGTGACAAGGCACTGGGAGTGGCTTTTGCCCGCGATGTCGCATTGATGCGGCAATCGGGCGCCGACCCGATTGTGGTGCATGGCGGTGGTCCTCAAATCGGCGCCATGTTGAAGCGCGTTGGCATTGAAAGCGAGTTTCGCGCCGGCCTGCGGGTTACCGACCGCGCCACGGTGGAGGTCGTCGAAATGGTGCTTGCCGGATCAATCAACAAACGCATCGTTGCTGATTTCAATTCACAAGGCGCCCGCGCCATCGGCCTTTGTGGCAAGGATGGCAATATGATGCGGGTATCCAAGCTGCGCCGCACCCACCGCGACCCCGACAGCAATATCGAGAGCATCATTGATTTTGGCTTTGTCGGCGAACCGAAAGACGTTGACCCACAGGTGCTCCACATGCTGGCCGGTTCGGGTCTTATTCCTGTTATTGCGCCGGTGGCATTTGGCGATGACGGCGAGACCTATAATGTCAATGCCGATACGTTTTCGGGGGCAATAGCCGGGGCACTGGATGCCGAGCGGTTGTTGTTTTTGACCGATGTGCCTGGTGTGCTGGACAAGAGCGGTGAACTGATAGAGGAACTGACAATTGGCGAGGCAAAAAGACTGGTCAAGGACGGCACGATTTCTGGTGGCATGATCCCCAAGGTTGAAACCTGCATCGCCGCACTGGAACTGGGCGTTGAGGCGGTGGTAATCGTCAATGGCAAGATCCCCCACGCGGTGCTGCTCGAGCTGTTCACCAGCCACGGCGCCGGCACGATCATTGTTCCGTGAGATGACCCTATGCATGAAGAAATGAAAGACGCCCTTTCCCATGTCACCGATTGGGTGTTTGACCTCGATAACACGCTCTATCCGCGCCATTGTAACCTGTTTGCCCAGATCGACATCAATATGACGGCCTATGTGGCCGAACTTCTTGATCTGGAGCGTGAGGCCGCCCGCCTGGTGCAAAAAGAGCTTTACCGCGACTATGGCACAACCTTGCGCGGACTGATGGACCGCTATCACATCGACCCGCATGATTTCCTTCATGCGGTGCACAATATCGACTATTCGATGGTCGAACCCAACCCGGTGCTGGGACAAATGATCGCCGCCCTGCCCGGCCGCAAACATATTTTTACCAATGCCGATATCACCCACGCCGAGCGGACGATAGAAAAACTCGGCATTACCGAACATTTTGACCATATATTTGACATTGTCGCCGCAGATATGATCCCCAAACCCGATTGGCGTCCCTACGAGATTTTTATCGATGCCCATGGTGTCGATGCCGAACGTGCTGCGATGTTCGAGGACATGCCGCGCAATCTTGAGGTGCCAAAAGAAATGGGCATGGCAACCGTTTTGGTGCTGCCGCAACACGGCACCCAATTCAGCGCCGAGAAATGGGAGCATGAGGGCCACGAGGCCGAGGCAATCGATTTCACCACCCGTGATATCGGCGAATTTCTGGCCGATGTGCTTGAAGCAATAGACTGATATTTGCCGACCGTATTGCCTATTCGGGATCTTCGTCTTCAAGCACCCGCCAGGAAGCGCCTTCAAGATCATCATATTGGCCACTCTTTAGCGACCAGATAAACGCTGCCAGCCCAAGACCGCCAAGCAACAGTGCTACCGGAATAATATAGATCAGATTGTTCATGCGCTCGGCCCGATTGTGGCTGAGTGATGTCTTGCCGGCCGGGTCGTCTCGTCATTGGACGTAAACAGGGCCGAAACTATGCCACCTTGTGGCCAATCGATTTTCAATCGCAAGGCATTGAGGGTCACCAGTATCGATGAAGACGACATGGCAAGAGCTGCAACCAGAGGTGTTGCATAGCCGGTCACCGCCAACGGCACCGCGATGATGTTATAGGCTATTGCCAGGGCGAAATTTTGGTGGATCAGGGTGCGAGCTTTTTTGGCAATTGCGATAGCCCGCGGCACGGCGCCAAGACCGTCGCGCAGGAACACGAGGTCGGCAGCAGACCGGCCCACATCGGCGGCACTTGCCGGCGCAATCGATACATGGGCACTGGCAAGTGCCGGCGCATCATTAATGCCATCACCGGCCATCAGCACCATATGGCCCTTTGCACCCAACGCCCGAATTCTGGCGACTTTATCAGCCGGGCTCACTTCGGCGGTGTAATCGATCTGCCCAATCTTAGCGGCCAGGTCTTCAACATTTTGCCGGTGGTCACCGGAGAGAATTTCAACGCCCAATCCCTGTTCTTTCAAAACACCGAGAGCCGATGCCGCATCGGGACGCAATTGATCGGCAAACAAGAATGCATCGATCAGTTTGCGGTCACGCGATAAAACCACACCGGACCGGGTTTCATCGGCCACATCAAGCGCCCAGCCGGCTTTGCCCAGCCGGTATTGGTGGTTGCCGATTTCACCCTCTACACCGCATCCAGCAACTTCCGAAAGGTGGCTGAATGCTAGCGGTTTGATAGCCGAAATCCGGCCATGGTCGGCAATTGCCTGCGCATATGGGTGATGGCTGTAGCCGGCAAGAGACGAGGCCAGTTGCATGGCCCGATACTGATGCGCCTCTTGATCGACAAGCACCGGTTGACCAAGGGTCAGCGTGCCGGTTTTGTCAAAAACCGCATAGTCGGCCTCGGCAAGCTTTTCCAGTGCCACTCCATCTTTGACCATGATACCATCGGCAAACAACCGGCCCGCCGCCACAACCTGCACAATCGGTACGGCCAGACCAAGGGCGCAGGGACAGGTGATGATCAACACCGCGACCGCCGCATAGGCTGCCTGGTGCCAGCCGCCGCCGATGACCAGCCAGCCGAGAAAAGTGGCAAAGGCCAGCAGATGCACGGCCGGGGCATAGATCGCCGCCGCCCGGTCGGCGATACGGCGATATTTCTGTTTGCCGGATTCGGCCTGTTCCATCATAGCAGTAATTTCGGCAACAAAGGAATTTTCAGCTGACGCTGCGGCCTCAATTTCAAGCGGTGCTGAAAGGTTCAAGGTTCCGGCCTGCACCGTATCGCCGGCTTTAACGCCCACGGGCGCGCTTTCACCATTGACAATCGAACAGTCCAGATCGCTGCTGCCGCTGATCACCTGGCCATCCACCACAATACGCTCGCCCAGCGGAACGATGATCCTCATGCCCGGCTCAATCGCCTCAAGCCGCATATATTGTCGCTCACCGTTCCTGCCGGCGACAACGGCACCGCGCGGCATCATCCGCAACAGGGTTCTGACCGCTCCCCGCGCCCGGGCGCGCATGACATGATCCAGCGTCCGTCCGATCAGCAAAAAGAACAACAGCGATACGGAAGCGTCGAAATAGGCGTGCTCACCGTGATTAGCGGTTTCATAGATGCTCATCAACAAGGCAAGAATGACGGCAAGTGAAATCGGCACATCCATGTTGAGATGGCGGGCACGAACCGCGCGCCATGCCGGACGAAAAAACGGCCGCCCGGCAAAACCGACAGCCGGTACCGCCAGAAGAGCCGAAATCCAGTGGAACAAATCGCGCGTCGTGTCTTGCGCCCCCGACCACACAGAGATCGATAACAACATGATATTGGCGGCGGCAAATCCGGCTACACCGAGCGATAAGAGCAACTCTTTCAGGGCCGGATCAGCCTCGCTCACCTGCTCGGGCGCAAGATGGGCGTCATAGCCAAGTCGTTTAAGGGTGGAAAATAATAGCGCCGGGTCAACATCATCCCTCGACCATTGCACCTGCAGCCAGCCGGTGGAAAGATTGAGCCTTGAACCGACAATACTATCGAGCGCGCCAAGGCCCTTTTCGATTTTGCGGATACAGCCACCGCAATGAACATCATCGACCACCAGATCACTCTGGACCATATTGCCGCCCAGTTCCCTGGCCGCCTGCAGCATTTCTTCACGTGCAGGATAGCCAGCATTGGGGCCTGAAACCGGTTTGGCAATTTTGATCGGCGCTTCTTTGATCGGCGCTTCAGGGCAGGTCATCTTACCGCCTCCACTTGGTTAGAGACCGTATCGAATGTGCCATCCGCCCGCACCAGAATGCGGTAATTCATCCGCCAGCTGCCGGTGCCGGAATGGCGTGCCACCAATTCCGCATTCCAATAGCCTGCTGGCAGTTCTACCCGGCCGAAATAGCTGCCGCCAAAAGAACGCTCAAGCAGCACCTTCACATCCTGCACTTCACTTACCGGACGACCAAAGACAATTGCCAGTTCCTCCAGTGAAACGGCGTTGCCATCGCCATCCGTCAGCGCAGCGCTGACACCCCCGGCCGTCGACATCAATTTGCCGCGCCATCCAAGTTTCGATTGCTGCCGAGATTGCGCCAACTTTGTATTGAATTTCTGGCTTTCAACATAGGAATTTTTAACCACCAGCCCGGTCCACGACCGGCTTGCCAGCATGGCCATGGTAAGGTTGACTGCCACGATGACTGCGAAAAAGGCAATCATGATCACTAGCATGTGCTTGCCGGTAAACTTGCCCTTATGCATATTGTCTATCGTCATCAGCTTTCACTCATCAGCTTTCGCTCATAGCAACAATGGCGGCATCAACCCGGTGCCTTGAACTTGGCATCGTAAGAAGAATTTTCGTCGCCGTCGATTTCCCTGACCACAAACCTGAAATCAGTATTGGTGGCAGAAACCTTGTCCTTTGGCAGGGTAAGAAATATCTTCTGCGCCCGCAACTTGTCCGGTTCGACATCAAAATCAAACGAACCCTGATAGCTTTCTTGCGCCCCGGCAAAAGAAATTGTCACGCCCGGCAGTCCCTCGACCGCGACATTGAATTTGCGCGGCTGGGCGATCATATTCAATACCTTGATTTCAAATCCATTGCGAATGGAACCATCACTCAGTTTGACAAAAACCGGATTGCGGTCGTGAATAACATTGATATCGAGACGTGAACGGGTAACCAGCACCAGCAAGAGAACCAGCGCAATAGTGCCAAGCACCGAAGTATATAATATGGTGCGCGGCCGGGCGACCGAGCGCCAGGTCGTATGGGCAATCTCGGCAGCGGCGATTTTGTGGTCTTCATTTGAGGCTTTTGCCGCCGCCATATCCTTGATGTCGATTACCTCGACCGGGCGGATATCTTCGAACTTGCCGCTGCCATTGGTCGCCAGTGCCATGTTGGCGTTATAGTCACGCAAAGTGGCATAGGCAATAAGCCCCCTGGCCTTGCCAAGTTTTTGCATCACCGCATCACAGGCATCGATACACAGTGCACAGGTGATGCATTCGAGCTGCTGGCCCTGGCGGATATCAATGCCCATCGGACAGACCGCCACGCAGGCATTGCAGTCAACGCAATCGCCTGCCATTTTGCCTTCCGCCCTGGCTTTTTTAGCCCTGCGGGTACGAGGTTCGCCCCGCCAGTCATTATAGGTCACGGTCAGCGAATCTTCGTCCAGCATCGCCGCCTGAATGCGTGGCCAGGGGCACATATAGGTGCATACCTGTTCGCGCATGATGCCGCCGAATGTGTAGGTGGTGAAGGCCAAAACCGCCACTGTGGCATAGGCGACAAACAGCGCATTGCCGGTGAAGAAATCGACCAACAGTGTCGGCGCGTCAGCAAAATAGAATATCCACGCGCCACCGGTGGCAAACGCGATCAGCAGCCATGTTATGTGTTTACTCGCCCGCTTGACGAATTTTGCCGGGCTCCAGGGCGCTTTGTCGAGTTTGATCCGGGCGTTACGGTCGCCCTCGAAAAAGCGCTCGACTACCAGGAAAAGATCGACCCAGACGGTTTGCCAGCATGAATAACCGCACCAGGCGCGGCCAATGGTGGAGGTGATCAAAAACAGGCCGATACCGGCCATCACCAAGAGGCCGGCGACATAGTAGAATTCCTGCGGCCAGATTTCGATGAAGAAGAAATAGAAGCGGCGATGGGCAAGATCGACCAGCACCGCCTGATCCGGCGCGAATTCTCCCCGGTCCCAGCGCAGCCACGGGGTGATGTAGTAAATGCCGACAGTGATCGCCATCACCCACCATTTCAGGGTTCTGAAAGTGCCGAAGGCGCGCTTGGGAAACACCTTTTTACGCACCGCATAGAGCGACCGGTTGAGCTTGGCATTAACCGCTTCAGCGTCATAGGTTTCAACTGTCTGGATTTGATCGGCCATGGTAACTAGATTGCCTTCGGGGCGGGGCCCTGTCAATTTGACATCCATTTGAGCGACAAAGACCGGCTGTCGTTTTAAACAGCCGGTCCTCCCAAACCAACTTTCGCCATCGGTTTGATTTATTCGACGGCTTTCTCGCCGCCGCCAAGATTGTGCACATAGATCGCCAACTGCTTGACGGCAACGTCGCCCAATCGCGCTTTCCAGGCAGGCATTTCACCGTGTTTGGGCGCGTTCATCTGGGCAACCAGGTCAGCCCGCTTGCCGGCATATAAAAACAACGCATCGGCAAGGTTTGGAGCGCCAAACTCTCGGCCGCCCTTACCCTCTTCACCATGGCAGGAAGCACAATTTTCCTCAAACAAGGCCGCACCGTTTTCAGCCTTGGCCACATCATGCTCAAAGCCCGAAATTTTCAGCACGTGCTCAGCGACATCGCCGATCTGCTCATTTTCGAGCAATTCGTCAGCACCGAAAGCCGGCATATCGGAAATCCGTGTATCGTCGTCCTGTTGATAACGCACGCCATGCGCGATAGATGTGTAGATCGCTTCGAGATCTCCACCCCACAACCAGTCATCGTCGTTCAGGTTTGGATAGCCCGGAGCACCTTGAGCACCGGAACCATGGCACTGAACGCAATTAACTTTGAACAATGATCCCCCACCGGCAATCGAAAATCTGAGCAAAGCTTCATCGGCGGCAATTTCGCCGATAGATGCCTGCTCGACCCTGGTAACCAAATCAGCCCGTGACGCCTGTACCGCCGCCAGTTGAACGGCAAGTTCCGAGCGGTTGGTTTTACCCGAAACACCGCTTGTCGCCTCGCTGATCAGCGGAAACGCCGGATAATAAATCACATAGCCAATCGAAAAGACAATTGTCGCATACATTGTCCAAAGCCACCACCGCGGCAAGGGGTTATTCAGTTCTTTGATGCCATCCCAATCGTGACCCGTCGTTTCGATGCCACTCAATTCGTCTATTTCCCTGCTGGACATTTATTTGTCCTCTCTCATTGGAATATTGGCCACGTCTTCATAGTGCTTTTTCGTGCCGGGCCGGAATGTGTAGATAACAACGATAACGAAGACGACGAACAGATAGAGCAGGCCCCAGCTGTCAGCCATTTGACGTAAGGATTCATAATCCATGATCATCTCCTATCGCAATGTGGGGTTGGCCTGATAGGCGTTAAGATCAACCAGCGTACCAAGCATCTGGAGATAGGCCACCAGCGCATCCATTTCGCTGACCATGCTGGTTTCACCATCAAAGGCGCGTATGTTGAGCTTTTCGCCATAGCGCTCCTGCAGCCCCTCGGCATCGTCGGAATCCGCATCAAGCTGAGCCCTGAGATCGGCCTCGGCATTTTCGATCATCGCCGGCGAATAGGGTACACCGACAACCGCATTTGCCTTCATGACATTGGTAATCGTACCAATTTCAAGCTCCGCATTCTGCAAGAAGGCGTAGGTCGGCATAATCGATTCTGGCACCACCTCTTTGGGGTCGATCAGATGGCCCACATGCCATTCGTCAGAATAGCGTCCGCCGACCCGGGCCAGGTCCGGTCCGGTTCGTTTTGAACCCCATTGGAACGGGTGGTCATACATGCTTTCGGCGGCCAGTGAATAATGGCCATAGCGTTCCACTTCATCGCGGAATGGCCTGATCATTTGGCTGTGGCAAACATAACAGCCCTCACGAATATAGATGTTGCGGCCGGCCAGTTCGAGCGGCGTATAAGGCCGCATTCCCTCGACCTTTTCAATGGTGTTTTGCAAGTAAAACAAGGGTACGATTTCGACGATACCGCCAATGACCACCGCAATAAGTGAGAACAGGAACAGCAGCATGGGGCTACGTTCGATTATACCGTGTTTTTCGAGTAATGACATGATCGTCTCCTCACTCTGCCGCCACAGCCTGGGCCGGGGCGCCCATCGGCGCCTCTTCCCGGACATCACCGCGAATGGTTTTGTAAATATTGTAGGCCATCAGCAGTGCGCCGCCAAGATACATCAGCCCCCCTATGGTGCGAAGCACATAATAGGGATGCAGAGCCGCCACGGTTTCGGCGAATGAATAAACCAGATAGCCCTGGTCATCATATTCACGCCACATCAAACCCTGGGTAATGCCCGACACCCACATCACCGAGGCATAGACAACGATACCAAGTGTTGCCAGCCACAGGTGCCAATTGACCATTCTGAGCGAATATAACCGATCCCGTTGCCACAGTCTTGGCACCAGATAATAGATCGCCCCAAAGGTGATCATACCATTCCAGCCGAGAGCGCCCGAATGCACATGACCAATGGTCCAGTCGGTATAATGCGACAGCGAATTGACCGATTTGATCGACATCATCGGACCCTCAAATGTCGACATGCCATAGAAGGCGATCGAGATCACCATCATGCGAATGATAGGATCAGTGCGCAGCTTGTCCCAGGCACCCGAAAGGGTCATCAGACCGTTGATCATGCCGCCCCATGAGGGCATCCACAACATGATGGAAAACACCATGCCGAGCGTCTGGGCCCAGTCGGGCAGCGCGGTATAGTGCAGATGATGCGGCCCGGCCCAGATATACATGAAGATCAACGCCCAAAAGTGGATGACCGACAGCCGGTAGGAATAGATCGGCCGGCCGGTTTGTTTGGGCATGAAATAGTACATCATGCCGAGGAATCCGGCGGTCAGAAAAAAGCCGACCGCATTATGGCCATACCACCATTGAGTCAGTGCATCCTGCACACCGGAGAACACAGCAACACTTTTAGCCCCGAGGAACGACGCGGGAATTGCCAGATTGTTGACCAGGTGCAACATGGCGACTGTGATAATGAAGGACAGTAAAAACCAGTTGGCCACATAAATATGCGGCTCCTTGCGCCTGATGATTGTACCGAGAAACGCGATTAGATAGGCCACCCAGACAATGGTGAGCCAGATATCGACATACCATTCCGGTTCGGCATATTCTTTCGATTGGGTGATTCCCAAAAGATAGCCGGTCGCCGCCATGACGATAAACAGCTGATAGCCCCAGAACACAAACCAGCCCAGATTGCCACCGAACAACCGCGCCCGCGACGTTCGCTGGACAATATAGAAACTGGTGGCAATCAGGGCGTTGCCGCCAAAGGCAAAAATCACCGCCGATGTGTGCAGTGGCCGCAACCGGCCGAAATTGAGCCATGGCTCAAAATTCAACCACGGATATGCCAGTTGTGAGGCAATAATAACCCCGACCAAAAACCCGGCAATACCCCAGAACAAGGTGGCGATGATGCCATAGCGGATAACGTCATCCATATATCCCGAACTATCCGCCTCCGCCCCGTCGGAAGCCGTAACCCGTACCTTGCGCATCATTAATACAGTGCTGGCAAGCAAAACGAAAAACAGCACATAAGCGTGAGCCTGGAACAGGTTATCTTGCGCAAAAGCTGCCCCTAGCAGAGCAAGCAGAGCACCGACACCCAAAATTATCGTTTCAGTCATGTATTTCATGGGTTACCCCTTGCTGTCGAACCGGTCACGCCAAATTTATTTGTTGGCGAAAATCTGTCACGTGCCTTATGCTCCTTCACCTGAGCATTCATTGATGTAGATCAAAATATTCGAAAGTTCCATGCGGCTTTCTGTCAACTCATATCCACCCTCCCATTTTGATCTGAATCAATGCGTGCGACCGGTAAAATACTAGGGTTGAACGAATCCGAACAGGCGGGCGACCAGCTGCTTGAATAAACACCCGCTTCAGCTGGTGTGATAAACGGGTGTAGAGGAACCCACCTGTTGACCTACTCCAACTCAATGTCAGATTTAGCCGAAGGCATGGGAAAATACTGTCAAAAGCAATTGGCGCTTTGTGACAATCTGGAGAGCATTGCCGATTCACTACCCAACGAGGTTGACATTCAGCATTGTCTGTATGTGGCACGGGCGCTCTATCCGGCGGTCAAATCTGCCCACGAATTTGAGGAGGGGCAACTATTTCCGGCTCTCGCCGCCCACATCAAAAAGGATGCCTCGCTTGACGCCAGCCTCGAGCGCCTGCGCTATGAGCACTGGGAAGATGAAGCCTATTGCCAGGAACTGACCGAAGAATTGATGGATCTGGCGCAGGGTAAAACCAAGCGTGATTCGGAGAAGACCGGCTATATGCTGCGCGGCTTTTTTGAGGGGCTGCGCCGCCACATAGCTTTTGAAAATGAATATATCTACCCGATGATCCGCTCGCTCGCATCAAACGAAAACTAAGATTCCAACAAGATGCGTATGACGCCAATACCATTCTGGCACTCTGCATAGGCTGGTTTTGGTACTGACACTTGGCCCTGTCGTCGTAATAATACCTTTTCAATCATCACAATCCAGATTATGACCATTTGGTCAGGATTTATTTGCGGAGAACAATTATGCAGGAACTCTATCATTTCATCGGCGGAGAACGGGTTAACGGCAAATCGGGCCGGTATGCCGACGTCTACAATCCTGCCATCGGTGAAATTGAAAAGAAGGTGCCGCTCGCCAGCAAGGAAGAACTGGATGCAGCGATTGCCAATGCCAAGGCCGCCCAGCCCGGTTGGGGCGCCACCAACCCGCAAAAACGTGGCCGGGTAATGATGAAATTTGTCGAATTGCTTCACCGCGATATGGACAAACTGGCCGAGGCGCTGTCGCGTGAACACGGCAAGACCATACCGGATGCCAAGGGCGATGTTATCCGCGGCCTTGAGGTGGCTGAATTTTGCATTGGTGCACCTCAAATGCTGAAAGGTGAATATTCTGAAGGCGCCGGCCCCGGCATCGATATGTATTCAATCAGGCAGCCGGTCGGTGTCGCCGCCGGCATCACGCCGTTCAACTTCCCGGCGATGATCCCGATGTGGAAGTTTTGTCCAGCCATTGCCTGCGGCAATGCCTTTATCCTAAAACCGTCCGAGCGCGACCCTTCCGTCCCCTTGATGCTGGCCGAACTGATGTTTGAAGCCGGTCTTCCCGCCGGTATTCTCAATGTGGTCAATGGTGACAAGGAAGCCGTCGACGGCATTCTTAGCCACCCCGACATCGCCGGTGTCGGCTTTGTCGGATCGACTGCAATCGCCGAATATGTCTATGCCCGTGGCTGCAAGGCCGGCAAACGGGTGCAGTGTTTTGGTGGCGCCAAGAATCACATGATCATCATGCCGGACGCCGATATGGACCAGGCTGTCGATGCGTTGATTGGTGCTGGTTATGGTGCTGCAGGTGAACGTTGTATGGCGATATCGGTGGCCGTTCCGGTCGGTGAAGACACCGCAAACCGGCTGGTTGAAAAGCTCACACCACGGGTTGAATCGCTCAAGATCGCGCCCTACACGGCCGGCGATGATGCCGATTTTGGACCGCTGGTGACCAAAGAGGCGCACGAGCGGGTCAAGGGTCTGGTTGACCGGGGCGTCGAAGAGGGCGCATCCCTTGTCGTCGATGGTCGAGATTTCACCATGCAAGGCTATGAGGACGGCTATTTCATTGGTGGCTGTCTGTTCGACAATGTCACCAAAGACATGGATATTTACAAAACCGAGATTTTCGGCCCGGTGCTTTCGGTGGCGCGCACCGAAAATTATGAAGAAGCGCTTGACCTTGCCATGAGCCATGAATACGGCAATGGCGTCGCCATGTTCACCCGCGATGGTGATACGGCCCGCAACTTTGCCAGCCGCATTAATATCGGCATGGTCGGCATTAACGTGCCGATCCCTGTTCCGTTAGCCTATTACACTTTTGGCGGCTGGAAACGTTCGGGCTTTGGCGATCTTAACCAGCACGGGCCGGATGCATTCCGGTTTTACACCCGCACCAAAACGGTCACGTCGCGCTGGCCCTCGGGCATCAAGGAGGGAGCGGATTTTTCCATTCCGACCATGGGCTAGCGACCAATTCAGCCCATTGTAGAAAGGCGCCAGTTTGTCGGGAAATATTGTAGTGAAAGGTATATGACAACATGACCCGGCTCTTCAATCAACAGGACTTCGACCAAGCTGCCGAAATAGTCTACCGGTCGATGCAACCAACCTTGCAGAATGTCTGGCCGTTGCTGGCGCAACGCACCGGCTGCGAAGTCTGGGTCAAGCACGAAAACCACACCCCCACGGGCGCCTTTAAGTTGCGCGGTGGCCTGGTCTATATGCGTCGGCGCAAGGAGAGCGGCAATACCAGCGGCATTGTCTCGGCCACGAGAGGCAATCATGGCCAGAGCCTGGCAACGGCAGGCCGCATCGAAGGCATACCCGTTACTATTTTTGCACCGCGCGGCAACAGTATCGAAAAGAACGCCGCCATGCGGGCGCAAGATGCCGAACTGATTGAGGCCGGAGAGGATTTTGATGAAGCGGCCGGTCTGGCGCGCAGCCATGCCGAAGAGCACGGCCTCGACATGATGCCTTCCTTCTTGCCCGATCTGGCTTTGGGTGTTTCGACCTATGGTCGCGAACTGTTTGAAGCGGTGAGCAAATCAGGTGATCCGCTGGATACCGTCTATGTTCCCATCGGTCTTGGCTCGGGCATCTGTTCGGTGATCACCCTGCGCGATTTGATCGGACTGAAAACCAAAATAGTCGGCGTCGTCTCCGCCAATGCCAACACCTATGCGCGCTCGGTTGAAAGCGGCAAGCCGGTCGCCACCAATTCTGCCAAAACTTTTGCCGATGGTGTTGCGGTGCGAGCGCCCGACCCGCTGGCACTTGAGGTGATATCCAACGGTGTCGACCGCATTGTCCAGATCAGCGATGATGAAGTGGCGCAGGCGATGCGCATATATTACACCGATACCCACAATCTGGCCGAGGGCGCAGGTGCAGCAAGCCTTGCTGCGCTGTTGCAGGAAAATGATCGCATGAGAGGCAAAAAGGTCGCCGTCATCCTCACTGGCGGAAACATTGATATGTCGCTTTATAAAAGTGTTCTTGCTGGCTACACCCCTGAAATCTAACACCTATCTGGCCTTCTTCATTCACGATTGGCGCGATTTTGATACCGCCTATTCAACCTTTGACCCGAATCAGCGCATCGGTTAACTATCAGGCATGAAAAACAGCAATCAGCGAATCATCGATATCATGAAACTGGCGCCGGTCATTCCGGTGCTGAGTATAGATGAAGTGGCACAGGGCGTCGAGGTCGCCCGGGCGTTGGTAGCGGGTGGCTTGCCGGCTATTGAGGTGACATTGCGAACGCCGGCAGCGCTCGATTGCATTCGTGCCATCGCCAAGGAGGTCGAAGGCGCACTTCCCGGTGCCGGTACGGTTCTCAATCAAATCCATGTCGATCAGGCGATTGACGCAGGCGCCCAATTTCTGGTCAGCCCCGGCGCCACACAGGAACTGATCGATGCTTCAAAACGCACCAACGTGCCATTGCTGCCGGGCGTCGCCACGGCCAGCGAAGCCATGGGCCTTTCTGAGGAAGGGTTTCAGGCATTAAAGTTCTTTCCAGCCGAACCCGCCGGCGGGGCAAATTATCTAACGGCGCTTTCTTCACCCCTGCCTCATATCAGTTTCTGCCCGACCGGGGGAATAACCGCCGAAAACGCCACCAGCTATCTGGGTTTGCCTAACGTTATCTGTGTTGGCGGGTCGTGGGTCGCGCCAAGAAAACTGGTTGAGGCCGGTGACTGGGATGGCATTACCCATCTCGCCCGCCAGGCAAGTTTGCTTGGTCAACCTGCTTCGTAACCCAACAAATATTGGCACCACAACTCCAATGCGCACGGCAATCGCTTGAAAGCGATTTGCACGTATTTTGTTAGTTTGCTCCGCTGCGGGCGGTTCTTTGCGGCGCTTTTTGCGCCTCAATCACCGTCCTCACATGAGCAATGCTCAAGGCTGACCCGAATTCCCGATATTTTTCTTTGAAAAAATCCCTCCATTCGGGCGCCATGCGGATAAACTTTCTTTCAAGCGATCACCGTGCTCCAATGCGGCGTTGATTGTCGAGCGAGCATTTTGTTGATAGTAATCTCTCTACATTTTTTAAAGTATTCTGGTTTGACGAGATGCTGTCGGTGCATGTGATTACAGTTTTGCTTTTGACATGGCTGATTGGTGCATCGCCGGCAATAGCCACGGAAAAATATCTCATCTTCGCTGCCGCCTCGATGAAAGATGCGCTGGAGGAAATCGCCACAAGCTACCGGGTAGACACCGGCAATACGCTCGTTCTGTCTCTTGCCGGCACTTCCAAGCTGGCGCGGCAGATCGACCATGGCGCTCCTGCCGATATTGTCATTTCCGCCGACGAACAATGGATGGATTGGCTGGCTGAGCGCAGCCTTATAAAGCCCGACAGCCGCATAAGTATCGCCGGCAACCGGCTGGTCATCGCGGTACGCCGGGAAGTGGAAAACTGGGCCGGCCCGATAAAAATGCTTACCGATGGTCTTGCGGCAATTGCTGATACAGATGCAATTCCGGCAGGCCGCTATGCCAAACAGGCACTTTCCGGCATGGGCAAATGGCAGCAAGTATCGAAACGTGCAGTCAGCACCGAAAATGTCCGCCTGGCGCTGGCGTTATTGGTCCGCGGAGAAGTGGAGGCGGCCATTGTCTATGCCTCCGATGTCAATGCCGAGCCACAAGTTCGCGCGGCCTATTATTTTGCCCCGCAGACCCATAGTAAAATTGCCTATCCGGCAGCTCTAACAAGCATCGCAGCAAATGGTGCGACCGAAGCGCTGGCGTTTCTGAGCGAACCCAAAGCGCAGGCAATATTCGCCAAACACGGCTTTCAACCGGCAGCAAATTAGGCAATAACATCGCCATGGATAATGGCACCATTGTACTATTGTCGCTTAAGGTCGCGCTGGTGGCGGTGCTGTTTGCCCTGCCGCTGGCGGTGATCATTGCCTGGTGGCTGGCGCGCAGCAATTCTCCCTTCAAAGGGCTGGTCAATGCCCTGGCACATCTGCCGCTGGTGCTGCCACCGGTGGTCACCGGCTATGGTCTCTTGGTATTGTTTGGTCGCAGAGGCCCAATAGGTTCATTGCTTGAAGCGTTGTTTGGAACCGGTGTCGCCTTTCGCTGGTCGGGCGCGGCCCTGGCGGCGGCGGTAATGGCCTTTCCCTTGATGGTACGCCCGTTGCGTCTTGCTTTCGAATCGATCGATCCCGGTCTTGAGCCCGCAGCCCGTACACTTGGTGCCGGTCGCATGATGATTTTTGCCACTATCTCACTGCCATTGGCGCTTCCCGGTCTGATTGCCGGTGCGGTGCTTGGGTTTGCCAAGGCCATGGGCGAATTCGGCGCCACCATCACCTTCGTTTCCAACATCCCCGGCGAGACCCGCACCCTTTCGCTGGCGATCTATTCTTTTCTGCAATCGCCCTCGGGCGACAGCGATGCGGTTAAGCTGATCCTCTTGTCCCTGGCTATTTCATTGACCGCCATCATTGCGTCAGAGTGGATTGCCCACCGCAGTCAAAAAAGACGGTTGGGATAGGCGCCATGGATATCGATATTAAAGGACATGCGGGAAGTTTCGATCTGGATGTGGCATTTTCTGCAGCTTCAGGAGTGACTGCGGTATTTGGCCGTTCCGGTTGCGGCAAATCTACGCTGGTCAATATGATCGCCGGCCTATCCAATCCGGATGAGGGCACCATACGCACCAATTCCCGTATCCTTTTCGATACCGCCAACGGCATTTGCCTGACCCCGGCCCAGCGCCGGGTCGGCGTGGTTTTTCAGGAACCGCGGCTTTTTCCGCACATGAGCATCAAGCGTAATCTCACCTTCGCCTCATGGGCCGGAAAGCGCCCGATGAACGTTGATACCCTTGCTCAGATCGTTGAAATGCTCGGCATAGAGCCGCTGCTCGACCGCTATCCTGCAACACTTTCAGGTGGGGAAAAACAACGTGTGGCAATTGGCCGGGCTCTGCTTTCAGACCCGTCGGTGCTACTTTTGGACGAACCGCTTTCGGCTCTTGATTCAGCCCGCCAGCAGGAAATCATGCCTTGGCTGGAGCGAATGCGTGATGCTGCCGGCATACCGATTATCTATGTCAGCCACGCGATAGAAGAGGTCGCCCGGCTGGCAGATACGATCGTGCTGATGGACAAGGGGAAAGTTGTCGCCACCGGCCCGGTTGCCGAAGTCCTGGCTCGCCTTGATCTCGGCCCGATGATGGGACGCGACCAGGCCGGCAGTCTGTTGACCGGCACGATTATCGGCAACGATCCGTCCTATGGGTTGAGCGAAATCGCCATCGAGGGTGAAAGCGTCTATCTCGCCAGTGAACCGGGGGAACCCGGCACCCGGCTGCGGCTGCGCATCAAGGCGCGTGACATTATCATTGCGCTGGAAAAACCTGACAATACCAGCGCCCGCAATATTCTTTCCTGTGTGATTGAGCAGATGCTGGTCGATGACGGGCCCTATGGCGAGTTGCTGTTGCGGCTTGGGCACCAGTTTTTGCGCGCCCGCGTTACCCGGCGCTCGGTCGATCTGCTTCAGCTCAAACCGCAAATGCAGGTATTTGCGCTGATTAAAAGCATCTCGATCAACCGCCGCATGGTATCGCAAGAGGGTAATCAGAAAACGCCATGATCAATGTTGCAAAAACGCTTCAATGCGGTCGATGGCGCGGTTGATGTTTTCTTCCGAATTGGCATAGGAAAGCCTGAGATATCCTTCGCCCAGAATGCCGAAATCCGGCCCGCCGATAGAGGCTACTCCCGCCTCCTCCAGCAGGGCGGTTGCGAGTTCTTTGGCCTTCCAGCCTGTCGCGGTAATATTGGGAAAGGCATAAAACGCGCCCTTTGGCGTGATGCAGCTTACATTGTCGATTGCCTCCATCCGCGCCACCACCAGTTTGCGACGGCGGTCGAATGCCGCCATCATCTTGGCCACCTCATGTTGTGGGCCGTCAATAGCGGCGATACCGGCATATTGTGCCGGCGCGTTGACGCACGACCAGCCGTTGACCGCCAGCTTGCGGATATTTTCATAGAGCCCTTCCGGCCATATCGACCAGCCCAGCCGCCAGCCCGTCATCGCCCAGGTCTTTGACCAGCCATTAAGCACGATCAGCCGGTCGCGGATTGCTTCAAATGTCAGGAGCGAAGTATGGGTTTCGCCATCATAGGTCATGGCATCGTAGATTTCGTCTGAAAGCAGCGCCACGTCGGGATGAAGTTCAAGCCCCCGCACCAGCTTTTCAATCTCACTTCCTGGTGTCACCCCGCCGGTCGGGTTGGCCGGTGAATTGATGATTAGCAGTCTGGTGCTTGGGTTGATCAGCGCCAGCGTCTCTTCGGCCGAAAAAGCGAACTGGTCTTCTTCACGCACCGCAATGGGAACCGGTTTTGCCCCGGTAAATTCGATCATCGAACGATAGATCGGAAAGCCGGGATCGGGATACATGATCTCGGCACCCGGTTCGCCAAACATCAACATTGCCGCAAACATTGTCACCTTGCCACCGGGCACGATCACCACCTGTTCAGGTGAAACCTCGACGCCTGTGGTCAACAAAGTGCGCCGCACCACCGCCTCGCGCAGCGGCAATATGCCGGTTGCCGGTGTGTAGCCGTGATGGCCGTCCCTTAAGGCCTTAACGGCGGCCTCAACAATATGGTCCGGGGTGGCAAAATCCGGCTGGCCGATGCCAAGGTTGATAATATCGCGGCCCTGGGCCGTCAGCGCTGACGCTCGCGCCAACACGGCAAAGGCGTTTTCCTCGCCAATCCGATCGAAGCCTGAGATAGTTTTAAGCATAGATTGCATCCGGCAATTGATTTTTCCCAGCTTGTCTGATTTTGTGAGCGAGTTCAATCATTCCCGCTACTGAATTGTTTCGAGCCGATGAGAGATCTGAGCCTTTGGCAACCGTGTGCAACACCACCCAGTTCAGCGATGAAGGGCCAATGGATCAGTCTTGAGCCGATCACAGACGGGCGACACTTTGACGATTTGTGGCACACCTACTCAGCCGACAAATCGGGTTCGATCTGGCACTATTTGCCCTATGGGCCGTTTGAAAATAAGGACGATTTTCTGGCCTTCGCGACCGCCACCTACCTTGGCGAAGACCCAATGTTTCATGCCCTGGTCGAACTGCAATCCGGCAAGGCACTGGGTGTCGCCAGCCTGATGCGCATCAATCAAGCCCATGGGGTGATCGAGACCGGCCATATCTGTTATGGACCTGCCGTCCAGCGAACCGCGATGACCACCGAGGTTATCTACCTTTTTGGCAAGCGCATTTTCGACCAATTGGGTTATCGCCGCTTTGAGTGGAAATGCGATGCGGCAAACAAAGCCTCCAGGCGGGCGGCAGATCGGTTTGGCTTCAAATTTGAAGGCATTTTCCGCCAGGCGCTGGTGGTCAAACAGCGCAACCGCGATACGGCCTGGTATTCGATAATCGACAGCGAATGGCCGCAACTAAAGGCCGGTTTCGAAGCCTGGTTGGCACCGGATAATTTCGACCACGCGGGCAATCAGATCAACCAGCTGGAACAATTGAGGGGATAGGGCCTTTGCAGATTTTGATTATCGGTGCCGGCGGCATGATCGGGCGCAAACTTGTGGCTGCGCTGTTGGCCAAGGGCAGTTTGCGCGGCCAAAAGATCACATCGATCATTGCCCATGATATCGTGGTGCCAAGCTATGACACCGATGCCACCATAAATATAACCGGCATTGCCGGTGATATTTCCGACGCTGCCGTATCAAGCAAACTGGTTTCTACCAGGCCCAATGTCATATTTCATTTAGCAGCGATAGTCTCGGGTGAGGCGGAGACTGATTTCGACAAGGGTTACCGGGTCAATCTGGCGGCGGTGCAGCAGTTGTTTGAGGCGATACGCCAACATGCCTACAGGCCCCGCGTCGTCTATGCGTCGTCGATTGCTGTTTTTGGCGCACCTTTTGACGATCCGATCCGCGACGATTTTCATTTGACGCCTTTGACTTCCTATGGCGCCCACAAAGCCATCGG
Organism: Rhizobiaceae bacterium; assembly: GCA_965248135.1. Lineage (GTDB taxonomy): Bacteria > Pseudomonadota > Alphaproteobacteria > Rhizobiales > Rhizobiaceae > SZUA-100. The sequence continues at coordinate 679,833 of CBDFIN010000011.1, forward strand.
TGAGTTGCTTCTCGCTGACTATACGCGCAAAGGGTTTTTCGATGGCATTGGTCTGCGGTTCCCGACCATCGTTGTCAGACCGGGCAAGCCCAATCTGGCCGCATCTGGCTTTTTTTCCAACATCATCCGAGAGCCGCTTGCCGGCAAGAAAACCGTGCTGCCGGTGAGCCGTGATGTTAAACACTGGATGGCCAGCCCGCGCTCGGCCGCGGGATTTTGCATAGATGCCGCCGAGCTTGATGGTGAAGAGATCGGCCCACGGCGCAATATTACCCTTCCGGGTATTGCCATCACCGTGGGTGGCATGCTGGAGGCACTTGTCCGCATTGCTGGCAGCGATATCCTTTCATTGATCAGCGAACAGCCTGATGAGGCCATTATCAGCATCGTACGTAACTGGCCCCGGGAATTTGACACAAGCCGGGCCATTCAATTGGGGTTCAGGTGTGAAACAAGCTTTGATCAGATTATCCAAGCCCATATTGACGACACGTCAAACGGGGCTTGAGCTTGTTTCCAATAACTCCTATGTAAATTGACATAGATCAAATTCCATCACCTGACGGGTGATCCCGATGAGGCGCTATCCGGGGACTTAGCATATCGCCACAACAATTGCGCCTAATTGTCATGAGCATTAAGCGAAAAGACATCCACAATTCGGATATTCCCGAATTGTGCAAATCTTGCGAGGCAAGACACCGTGGTATTTGCGGTGCGCTTGATTCCACTCAGCTGAAAAACCTGAGCAAAGTGGCAGTCCGCAAGCAACATCCTTGCGGTGCCGAACTGATTGGTGACGCCGAAGAAATTCACAACTATTCGAATGTGCTGCGTGGTGTCGTCAAGCTGACCAAGGCGATGAGCGATGGCAGGGAGCAGATTGTCGGCCTTCAGTTTGCGCCGGATTTTCTTGGCCGTCCTTTCCACGAGGAAAGCCATGTCGGTGCTGAAGCTGCATCCAATGTCGAACTTTGTACCTTCCCCAAATTGACTATCGAAAACATGTTAAAGGCATCGGCCCCGTTGAAACAGCGAATGCTGGTGCAGACTTTGGCCGAACTGGACGAGGCACGTGAATGGATGCTGACCCTTGGACGCAAAACGGCTGGCGAGAAAGTGGCCAGTTTCGTTTATATGATCGCCAGCCATATAGACCCCGAAGAACAACCCGACAGTGATAATTCGATCAGCTTCGATCTGCCCTTAAGCCGCGCTGATATTGCCGACTTCCTTGGATTGACCATTGAGACCGTATCACGCCAGCTGACCAAATTGCGCAAGGCCGGTATTGTCGAAATCGATCACAATCGGCATTTTGTCATCCCTGACCTTGATCGTCTGCAGGGCTGTTCGGGTAAATAATACCACGGGAAGGTAATACAGACTTCTCCTGGTCTGGTCCTTGTCATCATCAGCCGGCCAGTGGAAGGCATAGGCTTTCGATGGCTTTGAATAAGCTGATCTTGTTTGAATAATTTTACTTTTCCAGCTTTACCGACCGGCATTTGTTGCCCAATATCAAATTGTTGCAATCAGTCGGGATGGAAGGAATGTCGACAGCAGACCCTGTAAAGACAACGGTAAAGCGGGCTGGCCGCTCAGCCCGGCGCAAGGACCGCGCCGGTGGCGGCACTGTTGCCGGTATTGCCTATATCAAGCGCAACATCCCGACCTATGAATTGCTGTCACAGGAAAACCTTGAACGCATTGAAAAGACTGCCGACCGCATTCTGGCAGAAATCGGCATAGAGTTTCGCGATGATGATGAAAGTCTGGCGCTGTGGCGTACTGCGGGTGCCAAAGTCGAAGGTGAACTGGTCAAGTGCGAACCCGGCATGTTGCGCGAAATTTTGCAAACCGCGCCGGCGCAATTTACCAAACTTGCCCGCAATCCCGCCAATAATGTTGAAATCGGCGGCGGCAATGTGGTCTTTGCGCCCGCTTATGGTTCTCCCTTTGTTATGGATCTGGATGAAGGCCGGCGCTACGGCACGCTGCAGGATTTTGAAAATTTCATCAAATTGGCACAGGCATCTCCCTGGTTCCACCACTCGGGTGGCACCATTTGTGAGCCGGTCGATATCCCCGTCAACAAGCGCCATCTCGATATGGTCTATGCCCATATCCGCTATTCAGACCGACCGTTTCTCGGCTCCATTATCACCCGGTCACGGGCCGAAGATTCAATCGAAATGTGCCGCATCCTGCATGGTGCCGACGTGGTCGACAACCACTGCACCATCATGGGCAACGTTAATGTCAATTCACCGCTGGTGTGGGACGGCGAGGCGACAAAGGTGATCCGCGCCTACGCCCGTGCCAATCAGGGTTCGGTGATCGTGCCGTTCATTCTTGGTGGCGCCATGGGGCCTGTCACCAATGCCGGTGCTATTGCCCAGGCGCTGGCCGAAGCCATTGCCGGATGTGCCCTCACCCAGTTGGAACGGCCCGGAGCGCCGGTGGTTTTCGGCAATTTCCTGTCATCCATGTCACTAAAATCGGGGTCGCCGACCTTTGGCACGCCCGAGCCGGCGCTCGGATCGTTGGTCATCGGCCAGCTGGCGCGGCGTCTTAAATTACCATTACGCTGTTCCGGCAGCTTCACCACTTCAAAACTGCCCGATGCCCAGGCGATGGCCGAGAGCACCATGTCGATGCTTGCGGCCATCCATTGCGGCGCCAATTTTATTCTTCATTCGGCCGGTTTTCTCGACGGTCTGCTTTCAATGTCCTATGAAAAATTTGTCATGGATACCGACATGTGCGGCGCACTGCACACCTATCTTGAAGGTATTACGGTTGACGATAATTCGCTGGCAATGGAAGCTTTTCGCGAAGTCGGGCCCGGCAATCATTTCTTCGGCTGTAATCACACCATGAAGAATTACCAGACGGCGTTTTGGGATTCCGATATGGCGGACAATGAACCCTTTGAAAAATGGCTGGACGAAGGTTCAACCGATGCCGCCGGCCGCGCCAACACCCTGTGGAAGCAACGGCTTGAAGATTATCAAAAACCACCACTTGATGTGGCGATCGACGAGGCCCTTTGTGAGTTTATTGCCAAACGCAAGGCTTCGATGGAAGATGCCTGGCACTGAGTATACGGCAGAAATTGCACCGGGAGAGCGCACAATGAAAATCACCAACATTCGGATCACCAATGTCAATGTGCCGTTTGACGCACCGTTTTGGTGGACCGCAGGGCTTTATGGTGGCGCTTCGAAATCGATTATCGAGGTCGAGACTGACGAGGGCGTGGTCGGTCTTGGTGAAGCGCCCTGGTGGCATTTTGGCCGGGTGATCGAGGAAGAAATCGCTCCGGCACTGATCGGCGCTGACCCGCTCGATATCGCCGCTTGCGAAAGCCGTTGTGTGCCGCCCTGGCAAATTACCGCCAATACCGGAGAAAATGCCGTTTCCGTTGCCTTTGGCGCGGTGGAACTGGCGCTTTGGGATATCCGCGGCAAAGTATTTGATATGCCACTCTACAAGCTGCTTGGTGGTGCGGTGCGCAAGGATATCCCGTTTTCTGAGTATTTTTCCTTTCGCCCAAAGCACCAAGGTGCCGGTGGTGAAATGAGTGCGGAGGCAATTGTCGATTATTGCCTCAAAATGCAGGAAGAGCACGGCGCATCGATCTTCGAAGGCAAGCTCATTTTAGGTGATCCTCAGCTGGAAATCAAAACCGTGCGTCTTTTGCGCCAGGCGCTCGGCGATGAAGCGCAGATCAAGCTTGATTCCAATATGCAATATTCGCTCACCACCGCGCGTTGGGTCATGCGCGAGATCGAACCCAATAATATCCGCAACTACGAGGACCCGGTTGCAACATTTGAGGAAATGGCGGCGCTGCGCCAACACACCATCATCCCGTTTTCGACCCATGTTCCTGACCTGCCACGCGCCGTTGCGCTGGGGGCTCCGGATTTTTTCGTCTGCAATTTTGCTGCCCTTGGCGGGCTTTCCAACACCCTTAAGTTTATCGGCGCCTGCGAAACCATGGGCAAGGGTTTTTGGTGTTATTCAAATGATCTCGGCATCATGACGGCGGCATACCTGCATGTGGTTGCGGCTACCCCGTGGATCACCGAAGCCTCGCAATCATTGTTCCGCTGGCAGGTTGGTGACGTCATCAAAGACGGGCCCTTCCTCCAGACCAACGATTGCGTGCGGGTGCCTGAGGGTGCGGGCCTTGGGGTCGAGCTTGATCCTGCGGCAATGAAGCGCTGGGCTGCCGATTTTGCTGAAAACGGGCCGATGAACCATTTCCATGACCCGGCCAATCCAGGTCGCTACCGCCGCTTGCCACTGAATTGATTTAAGAACGTTAAAGATGAAAAACGATCCTCTTCTTCAGCCTTATCAGCTCAAGCATCTGACCCTTAAAAACCGGTTGATGTCGACGGCCCACGAGCCGGCCTATGCCGAAGACGGTATGCCGAAAAAGCGCTACCGGCTCTATCACGCGGAAAAGGCCAGGGGCGGCATCGCCATGACCATGACCGCCGGCTCAGCCCTGGTGTCACGCGACAGCCCGGCCTCATTCGGCAATCTTCATGCCTATGACGACGCCATTGTGCCATGGCTTCGGGAAATGACCGACGAATGCCACGAGCACGACTGCGTGGTGATGATCCAGTTGACCCATCTGGGCCGCCGCACCGGCTGGAATACTGCCGACTGGTTGCCGGTGCTTTCCGCCTCACCGGTGCGTGAAGCAGCCCACCGTTCGTTCCCCAAGACGGCCGAGGACTGGGACATCGACCGCATTATCGCCGACTATGCATCGGCCGCAGCACGCATGAAGGAGGCCGGCCTCGACGGCATCGAGTTTGAATCCTATGGCCATTTGATGGACAGTTTCTGGTCGCCCGCCACCAATTTTCGCGACGATGAATATGGCGGTTCACTGGAAAACCGCCTGCGCTTCACCAACCAAGTGATTGACGCCGTACGGGCCGAGGTCGGGCCCGATTTTATTGTCGGTATTCGCATGGTTGCCGATGAGGATTGGGAAAAGGGTCTTTCGCGTGAGGAAGGTGTGGATATTGCCCGAAAACTTGCCAACTCAGGTAAAATCGATTTTCTCAATATCATCCGTGGTCATCTGGAAACCGACGCGGCGCTGATTAAGGCAATCCCCATTCAGGGCATGGCCTCTGCCCCGCATCTTGATTTTGCCGGCGAAGTGCGCAGTGAGACCAGGTTTCCGGTTTTTCATGCCGCCCGCATCGCCGATGTCGCCACCGCCCGCCACGCTATCGCCGAAGGCAAGCTTGACATGGTCGGCATGACCCGCGCCCACATGGCCGATCCGCATATCGCCAACAAGGTGGCTAAGGGCATTGAGGATCGAATTCGCCCGTGCGTCGGCGCGACCTATTGTCTCGATCGTATCTACGAGGGTGGTGAGGCGCTTTGCATCCACAATGCGGCGACCGGGCGTGAAGCGACCATTCCACAGATCATTCCAATGACCAGGGGAGCAATAAAACGTGCAATTGTTGTGGGCGCCGGACCGGCGGGACTGGAGGCCGCCCGGGTAGCGGCTGAACGCGGTCATCAGGTAACCGTTATGGAAGCCGCAGACCGGGCCGGTGGGCAGGTCAATTTGCTGAGCCAAAATCCGCGCCGCAAAGAGATGATCGGCATTATTGACTGGCGGCTTTCGGAACTGGAACGGCTTGGTGTTGAAATTCGCTACAATGTGTTTGCAGAAAAGGACGATGTGCTGGCGCTTAGCCCCGATATGGTGGTGATTGCCACCGGTGGTGTGCCCCAAAACCCACCGCTCGAAGAGGGTGACGATCTGGTCACCTCATCGTGGGATATCATTGCCGGCACGGCCAAACCTGCTGCTGACGTGCTGGTTTTTGACGATTCCGGGGCGCATCAGGGCATGACCGCCGCAGAAATGATTGCAAATAGCGGATCAAAGCTGGAACTGGTGTCACCGGAGCGCTTTTTTGCCCCTGATATGGGCGGCATGAATCATGTGCCTTATATGAAAACCTTTCATAAAAAGGGCACGCGGATAACCATCAATACCAGGCTACGGTCGGTCATCCGCGACGGCAATAGCCTTTGCGCGGTGCTGGGGTCAGATTTTTCCGATGATTGGCGCGAAGAACGCCGGGTTGACCAGGTGGTGGTCGAACACGCCACTTCGCCGATGGATGCACTATATTTTGAACTCAAACCGCACTCCACCAATCTTGGCGCGGTGGACTACAACAATCTCTCGGACCAAGGTGATATCTTTCCCGTTCGCAATGAGCATGGCAGTTTTGCGCTCTATCGTATTGGCGATGCCGTTGCCGCCCGCAACATCCACGCCGCCATTTATGAGGCGGTCCGCTATGGGTTGCGATGGTAGATCTGGCTGCTGTGTCAAAGCTGCGACCGCAAGGATCAAGGCTGATCATTATTCACAAAGTCATGTAACTTCGTTCGATTGCCCTGACTGCACAGGAATTGATCGACCTTGGTGGAACTTTGCCATATGCTCTATTTTATTGGCCAGCAAATTCATAAACCGGGAGGAAGAAAATGACTGACAAAAAGGAAGCGCCACAAGCCGGCAATGGAGCCAAGGGAAAAAAACGCGATGCGAACAAAAAAATGCCCAACAGGCTGTACGAGGCCGAACTCTCCAGAATGCAGATCGAATTGGTCAAAATGCAGGAATGGATCAAGAATGAGGGCCTCAAGGCCGTCGTGATTTTTGAAGGCCGCGATGCTGCTGGCAAGGGTGGCACGATCAAGCGCATTACCGAGCCGCTAAGCCCACGGATTTGTCGCGTCGTCGCCTTGCCCGCGCCAACCGAGCGCGAACAGGGCCAATGGTATTTTCAGCGCTATGTGGCCCATCTGCCAACCAAGGGTGAAATGGTTATCCTCGACCGCTCCTGGTATAACCGGGCCGGTGTTGAGCGGGTGATGAATTTTTGCAGCGATGACGAATATCGCGAATTCCTGCGCAGCTGTCCGGAATTTGAACGCATGCTTGTTCGCTCCGGCATCAAGCTGATAAAGTACTGGTTCTCGGTCAGTGACGAAGAGCAAGAGCGCCGCTTCCAAAAACGGTTGGAAACACCGACCAAGCGCTGGAAACTCAGCCCGATGGATCTTGAATCACGCAATCGCTGGCTGGCCTATTCGAAAGCCAAGGATGATATGTTCTCCCACACCGATATCAAACAGGCGCCCTGGTATGTGGTCAAATCGGATATCAAAAAACACGCGCGGATCAACTGCATCAGCCATCTGCTGCAGCAAATTCCCTATGAGGATTTAACACCGGAACCGATTATACTGGAGGAACGGCCAGAACAGCGCGGTTATGTTCGCCCGCCAATGGAAGACCAAACCTTTGTCGAGGAAATTCACCACAAGCTCGACTGATAGATCGCAACCTTTGGGTTGCTGCAGACGGTGCGGGGATTGTGTTCACCTGTGGTTTTGTCGGAATTGAGCCTGCAGAAAATTTTTATTTGGGCTTGATACGGTCTTTGCGTCAAATCCCGATCAGCCATTCGTCGATCCTAGTCGACACAGCGCGCATTTTAACCCAACGATCATTGACCGGCTGGCCTTTGCGGATACGCAATTTTCCCATCAGGCCAACCGCGTCCCATTCCGGGCGATCTTCACGGGGGATATAGTCTTTGGCTTTCGCAGGATCATAGGCCGGGTTGAGTTTGCGCCGCTGCTGAATGGTGCGTTTAGCACCCCTGGGGACTTTGATTCCATCAGGCACTTCATCAGCCGAAAAAGAGCGATTTAGTTGCCTGCTGCCTCTAACTGCGCCTTTGGCTTTAACTGCCGGCTCAATAACCCTGCCACTTTTTCCGATAACCTTGCCGACCGCTTTCGTCGCAGGCTCGATCTCATATTTTTCAGTTGCTGTCCATTCAACAACCTCATAGTCCTCCTGAACATAGGTGCCGAAATCATCCCTGAGATATTTGCCCGACCATTTATTCCATGCCGCATCGCCAACAACGGAAGGGTTGCCGGAAATGACGCCAATGGGTCTCTCGCCTTTTTTGGCCGGTCTTATCTTGTCACCAACAAGAACCACACTCACCCCACGGCGATCCTCTTTATTGGGATTGCCGTCTTCCCATTCAAAGAATTCAGCATAGTCAGCGCCACCACCGGTCCATGCACCGTCACATTTACCGTTGCCATCGCCATATAATCTAAACTCGAGATCGCCACCGCCGCTGGAATAGCCGGAAAACAAGCTGTAGGAAGAACTTGCAGCCCTTGTTGCGCGCATCTCAAATGTAGTTCTGCTTAATGATGCGTGTCCCGACGAAAGGATGACCGCCTCGGAATTGGCGGCCTGATTAAATTCGTGATAGGCTCCTGTTGAACCAATATAAGTTCCATTATTGGTTATTTTGATATAACCTTGGGATGTGAAACGCGCACACTCTGCTAAAGAACCGGTTTTGATGAGAATCTTGCCTGCTGTTTCATTTGTACGAATGGATAATTCGTCAGCAGATTGCGACCAAACTATACTTGACCCTTGATTTGAATTTCCTGAAATACCTGTTAATATAAGGCCTGCAACATTTGCATCGGGCGAAACAACTGTAATTCCGGCATTTGAACTATTCTCCACAACCACATCGTCATAAGTACTTGATGGTGTGAATGTTCCTGCTGATCCAGAGAAAACATGTGTTGTTCCATCGGGAGCCGTCGTGCCTATGCCAACTTTTTTGCTCGCATTAATCGTAATCGCGGTGCTGGTCGCATTGTCGGTAATGCCGGTTGAGTTGAATTTGGAAATATTAACTGCACCATCGTCCTTGTCGATGGTCAGGCCCTCAAACCAGGTACTACCGTCCGGCGAGACCTTGAAATGAAAATCATCATCGCCGGTGGTGCCCATTTCGGCCCGACCCGACCAATTTGTCTGAAAAAGAAGCGAGGCCGTGTCGCCGGCAACATTCTTGTTCAGCTTGGTTTGGACGCCATTGCCCGCATGGTTGAACAGCACCGCATCGGAAGAAACGGCAAGCTTGTTGGTAGCGTCTGCGGTTGTATTAACACCTAGCTGCGAATAGTTCTGCAGGGCTCCTATGGCCTCGCCAAAATCACCCCATATGCTGCCGTCAAACAAAAGAAGTTTACCCTCGTCCACAGCAAAGACAAACCATCCGGATTTTGCCTCATGAAACACCCACTCACCAGAATGCCATACTGCCAGCTTGTCTTCATGAGCTGTCCAGTCACCAGTCGCGGTGGTGGCCGGGATGTAACAATCTCCTTCCACCGGAGTTCCGGGCGGCGTCGTCAAATCACGGTCAAGAACGCGCGCCTGCACTAATATATCAAGTTTTACTAGCGCCTCGTTATGGGTGAGATGCTTTTGCGCCTGACTAGGTAAAATATACGGTAGATTGAGATTGGCAGTATTGGTCATTATTGGTCCACTTGCAGCAAAGGCCCCCCGTGTCGTTACAGTAAGTTAGGATGCAAAGATGCGGATTGGCCGGTGCCGCAAACCGGCGGAACTTGTTGGAATTCAACCAGAATTACAACCAAACAGGAAAAACCCTATCAAACAACATCAGCACATTATAACTAAACGACCTAAACATGATTCCACCATTTGTTTTTCGCTCACGGCCAATTCGGGCTGCGCCCGGGCCTCCGCTGGGGCGGCGCGCAAGCGCCGGTCGCTATCCGCTCCTGATGAGCCATAATCATAATAAACTAATCCCGCTTTATGATTTATGGGTGCATTTTTGTGATCAGAACAACCGAAGGCGCATCGCATCATTTTACGAGTGAAACGGTGCCGTCGAACTTGCTGTGAATATCGGCGTTCCAAACCGCGCTAAAATAGTGTAGTGTGATAATCACGACGTTGATTTCAAGTCATGTGAGCACTTGCAGCCAAGACGTTTTGCAAATGGAAAAATATTGATATAATCATGACGGGTATTTGATCAACGAAAAGGACATTATTTAAGGGAATATTATTGTGAAATATTCGGCCTCACCGGCGCGAGAAATCTTTAATCTGGTTCTGATCAAGCCCACCCATTATGACGATGATGGCTACCCAATCCAGTGGTTCACATCGGCCATTCCCTCCAACACGCTGGCCGTTCTCAATGGCTTGGCTTACGACTGCCGGGAACGTCAAGTCTTGGGTTTTGATGTTGACATCAAGCTGCACGCCTATGACGAAACCAACACCAGGATACCAACCAATAAAATCATCGACACGATCAGGCGCGATGGCGGTAAGGCCTTGATCGGTCTGGTAGGTGTTCAGTCAAACCAGTTCCCCCGTGCGCTCGATCTTGCGCAACCTTATTTGGATGCCGGACTGCCCGTGTGTATCGGTGGATTTCATGTCTCCGGGTGCATTGCAATGTTGAAGGACATGCCGGCGGACCTTCAGCACGCCCAAAGTATCGGCATATCCTTTTTCGCCGGAGAGGCGGAAGATGGACGGCTGGATGAAGTCTTGAGGGATGCCTATCTTGGCCAGTTGAAGCCGCTCTACAACCATATGAGCGACCTGCCTTCACTGGCCGATCAACCGACCCCGTTTCTTCCTGCTGAGCACCTCAAGCGAACGGCCGGTTCGCAGTCCAGCGTAGATTTGGGACGCGGCTGCCCTTATCAATGTTCGTTTTGCACTATCATCAATGTGCAGGGTCGAAAGAGCCGTTATCGCTCGCCTGATGATATGGAAAAAATGATCCGGGCTAATCTGGCGCAAGGAATCGACCGGTTTTTCATTACCGATGACAATTTTGCCCGCAATCGCGAATGGGAACCGATGTTCGACCGGTTGATCGAGTTGCAAGAAAACGAGGACATGAGTTTCAAATTTGTCATCCAGGTCGATACCTTGTGTCACAAAATTCCCCGGTTCATTGAAAAGGCGGTCAAAGCCGGGGTCAGGCGGGTGTTTATCGGTCTTGAGAATGTCAATGCCGACAATCTTGCCGTGATGCAAAAGAAACAGAACAAGATCACCGAGTACCGCGACATGCTGCAACAATGGAAAGCGCACGGGGTAACAACCTATATCGGCTATATATTGGGATTTCCCAATGATACGCCCCAATCGCTGTTAAAGGATGTCGAGATCCTGCAGAACGAACTTGCGGTTGATATGATCGAGTTCAACATATTAACGCCACTTCCAGGCTCTGCCGACCACAGGCATTATACCGAGACCGGGGTCTGGATGGACCCGGACATGAACAAATACGATCTCAATCACTGGGTCATGAAGCATCCCAAGATGAAACACGATGAATTCATGAAAGCCTATGAAGCGATGTGGCACGCCTATTATACCCCCGAGCATATCGAAACTGTCATGCGCCGGGCGATAGCGACGGGTTTGAGTGTCGGCAACACCATGTTTATAATGCTGTGGTCGTATCTGAGCTATGCAGTGGAGCGTGTTCATCCGGTTGATGGCGGCTATTTTCGCATCAAAAAACGCAAGGAACGCCGATCCGGACTGCCAATTGAAAATCCGCTGGTGTTTTATCCAAAATATGCCTGGCAGATTTTCTTCAAACATGTGAGCGTTATTCCGCTGGTCTGGCGGTTGATGCGGGTGCGCAGAAAGCTGAAACGTGACCCCTCACGCTATGACTATTGCGATCTTGCGTTAACGCCGGCAAATGATGACGAGTTGCAGGAACTGGCGATGTTTAACGAAACCCGTGGCGGTTTTGAAGAAGTGGCCAGGATTGAACAACAGGCCAAAATTATCGCCGAGGCAAAATCCACCAAACCACTTGCGGCGGAATAGATACGCGGTGGCCTGATTTTGGCGCCGCGTGGTGGTTAGGTTGAGGCTTTTGGCATTGCAACCTGACCGGGCCCGCACTGACAATGGTCGTGGTGGTGCTGCTGCCATCGGCACTTGCGGCCATGGCGACGATAAAAGGTAGGTCTTGCGCCTCTACCGCCTGGGTAAGTACATTATTTGGTTCTGTCACTATATAGCTGGACACCTTCAAAATTATTCTATTCACTATTCTCTTCGCTCACGGCGGGCGCTGCCCGGGCCTCTGCGGGGGCGGCGCAAAGGCGCCGGCCGGTTCCGCCCGCAAATTTGTTTCATCAATTTGTACATCGGGCTTCAATCGCTCCTGATGAGCCATGATCACTTAAAAGTAATCATGCTATATTCTCCCCGTTTATCATGCGGTTTCATACCTGCGGTTCCGTAATATTCTGCCTCAGCGTGGTTTGCCATTGATTAATCAATTATTAACATCGCGGCCTGGCATTGGGGTGTATTTGTCGAAAATATGATTTCCATTTGTTAGGGTTAACATGTGTCAACAAGTTCGCTGAGGGCAAATTGGGGCGGTGGAATAGCTCTGTTGACGTGATAATTGTCCTGGTTTTGGGTCCGTTACCGATCAACCTCAGGTTGGGTGAATATCTGATAACGCATTGTCAGTATTGGTTTTAATTTACCCCATTGGGTTTTGAACTGACCGGATAGCGCATTGTGCTGATCACGGCGCTCTCAAGCCTGTCACTTTGTCAACGCTCAAGGCTGGATAGGCCCAATTCAACGATTTCTTCACCGTTAAATCGTTAAAACTTTAATGAATAAATTCTTAATTCGTTAGTTCTTGAAGCCTACTGGATCGATAGCACATTTTCGCATTGGCGAAGCGGTTTATCACATAAAACGGGAGTTTATCATGTCCATAAACAAAATTTTAGACACCAGCGGCACACAATACGTCAACGGTCTGGTGGATCCTGATGTTTCCAATATTTTTGTCATCTCCAGTCAGTCGAGCGATTATAGCTGGTCCAAGTCCGAAGACGGTACCGGCATTGTTGTGTGGGACAATGCTACCAAAGAACCTGACATTTTGTGGAACATCGATTATATCGCCTTTTCCGATGGCTATGTTAAGGCCAACGATAATGGCACCTTCTCGTTCGTCAATGAAATCGATGGGGATACCATGCAGGATCCGCAGGGCTCCAACAAGATCCATGATGAGGCGGGAACTCAGTATGTTCACGGCACCGCCGGCAAGGATGATTTTGTCATTAACGGCAATTCCAGCGACTATAGCTGGAGCAAGACCGAGGATGGCACGGGAACCGTGGTGTGGAATATCGCCTCCGGCGAACCTGATATTTTATGGGATGTGGAGTGCATTCAGTTCAACGATGGTGTGATCGATCTGGCCGCACAGCCCAGTTCCCACCAGGACCCGTCGGGCGGTGATGATGCCAATTTGATTTATAATGAGGCGGGCACTCAATTTATTAATGGTACCACCGACAAGGACACCTTTGTCATCAATGGCAAGCAGCAGGAATATAACTGGAACCCGACCGTGGACGGCACGGGCACCGTGATCTGGAATGTCGCCACTGGCGAGCATGACATTTTATGGGGTGTTGAGTGTATAAAATTCACCGACAACACGATCGAGCTTGCCGAAGCCCCCCATTATTGCCCTCCTGGTACGGGGAATAATTCCGCGATCGGCGACCGGGTGTGGCTGGATGCTAACAAGAACGGCCTGCAGGAAACCGGTGAAGCCGGTGTTGGCGGTGTTACCGTGCAGCTAAAAGACGCCAATGGTGCGGTCATTTCCACCCAGCAGACCGATGCTAACGGCGATTATCTATTCACCAATCTTGCCGCCGGCACCTATTCGGTCGGTGTGGTTGCGCCTGACGGGTTCGATTTTACCGGCCAGGACGCGCTCAATAATGGTATCGACACCCTCGACAGTGATATCAATGTGACCACCGGCATGAGCCAGAACGTCGTTCTGGGTGAGAATGAAACCAATCTTACCATCGACGCCGGCCTGGTAGAGGAACCGGGTCCGAAGAATTCACTTGGCGATTATATCTGGCTTGATGAAAACAAGAACGGTATTCAGGAGGCGGGTGAAGCCGGCATTGGCGGGGTTAGCGTCCAGTTGAAGGACCAAAACGGTATGGTGTTGGAAAACACTGTCACTGCGGCCGATGGCTCCTATCAGTTCGATAATCTCGACGATGGCACCTATTCGGTTGGTGTTGTTGCGCCGGACGGGTTCGATTTTACCGGCCAGGACGCGCTCAACAATGGTATCGACATCCTCGACAGTGATATCGACGCTACCACCGGCATGAGCCATCAGGTTTCGCTTGCCGGCGGCGAAAACGATCCGACCATCGATGGTGGTCTGGTCGAAATACCGGTTGCCACCAGTTCGCTGGGCGACAAGGTATGGTTTGATGCCAACAAGAATGGTGTCCAGGACGCCGATGAAATGGGCGTTGGCGATATCACCGTGCAATTGAAAGATGGTGACAACAACGTTCTTGACAGCCAGGTCACTGCGGTAGATGGCTCCTATCTGTTCGACAATCTTGAAGCCGGCGACTATTCGGTTGGTTTTGTAGCACCAGACGGGGCCCAGTTTACCGAGCAGAATGCATTTGGCAATAACGCCGACACCATCGACAGCGATGTCAATGTCACCACCGGCATGACCGATGTGATTACGCTTGGCGAAAACGAACAAAATCTCACGGTTGACGCCGGTCTGCTCGGCCCGATAGTTCATGCCGACGGCACTATATGGGGCGATCCCCATTTCGTCGGCGCCGATGGCGGCAAATTCGACGTCCATGGCGAGCATGGCAAATACTACAATATCTTGTCTGACTCAGGCCTGCAGGTGAATGCCAGATTTGGCAATTGGGGCAACAACGGCGCGACCATCATGAGCGAGTTCGGCCTTGTGGTTGATGGCGAAGAAATCGCGTTCAATCGTGCGGGTCAGCTTTATATTGACGGTGAAACGACCTCGAAAGACGGCAGCTATCTTGACGGCAGCGTGGTCAAGAAAGGCAATTCGGTTACGGTGTCCACCGACGAGTACGATATTACCATGTACATCAAGTCCGGTAGTATCGGCACCTATCTCAACTTCGACTTTGCAAGCGACAATGTTGCCGCCGATGGTGTCTTGCCACACGGTATCTGGGGCCAAACAGCCGATGGCGACGGCATCGCCCGCAACGGTGATACGGGCGCTTCAGCACAAGGCGGTGGTGCGATCGAAGACGCCGATGGCAACATTACCGCCAGAGGTGACAAGCAAGCGTATAAGATTTACGAAGTCGATGGACTTTTCGACACAACGTTTGCACATCACAATATCAACCTGCGGACCCCGATCGCGCTTGACCTCAATGGCGACGGCGAGATCGGTGTCACCGGTGAAACCTCATCGCATGAAAAGGATGCGAATGCCGAAATTGGCCAGACCGTCGAGTTTGATATCGATGCCGACGGAAAACTGGACAATATTGAGTGGTTTGACGGTTCCGGCGACGGCATTTTGATCGACAACCGCGATGGCAATGCGGCGACCGATATGGATGGTTCACGTCTGTTTGGTGATGAGGGCGGCAAATATGCCAATGGCTATGACAAGCTTGCCGCGCTCGATGAAAATGACGATGGCGTCCTTAATGGCGAAGAGCTTGCCGGCCTGGAACTTTGGGTCGATGATGGCGATGCAATTGTCGAGGAGGGCGAAATCCAGACCCTTGATGATCATGATATTGTCGAAATATCGACGCAGATGGAAATCCACCATGACAAAGAGGGTCGCGAATTGATGCAGTCTTCGGCGAAAACTTCTGATGGTGAAAAAATCCTCAGCGAGGATGTATGGTTCGCCGGCCAGGGCCAGTCGATCAACGACGAGGTCGAAGCCATCGAGCTGACCGTCGACCCGGCACTGGAACAGCAAGTCGAAAGCGCCTAGTCGACTAACTAATACCAACGGTGATTAGCATATTAACAAGCTGCAGCGCGGCGCGATCTCCAAATCGCTTCGCGCTGTAACCTGTAGCGGGATTACTTTATTATGATCCCGCTATATCGATTCTCAGTTGCGGGTTGGGCTGGCCATCGACAAATTCATCTTTCACAGCAGCGAGCGTTTTGCGTTGGCCGGGAAAGCTCAACATGGCGTTTGCTTCATCAAAGCCGACCCACCTGTATGCATCATGTTCGTTATTAAGACCTATGTTCGCATTGGGCGATACAATTCCGACGAATACTGGCACAAGCGTGATACATTCCTTGTCCACCTCGTAGAATTGCTCACAGATATCAGCCGACCAAAGCTCTGAAAGCACAAGCCCCGTCTCTTCCTGAACTTCGCGGAGTGCCGTTTGCCAAGCTTTCTCTCCAGGTTCGATCCCGCCCGCCACCTGACACCAAAGTCCTGAAAGATGCCTCGTACGGCGAAGGAGCAAAACTTTTGCCTCTTTTTGCTGAAACTTCAGGACAAATATCGATACGCTATAGCTTTTGACGGATAGCATGTTTTTCTCTTTACTGGTGGTGTCAAAAGTGAGCGGCCTGAAGCAAATGTTCACATTATTGAACGGGCACGTTAAAACACGCAGCCATCAACCTCATAGCAAACCTGTTCATTGTAAAACCGCATCCGCATCTCTTTATCCTGTAACCTTGAAGGGTCGGACCACAATTTATCCACCCGCTTTGCCGTCTCGTCATCACGGGCGCCAACACAGGGGAAAAAACCGCATCGGCCGAGTGTCCTGGCGGCAAATTCGTCCCCCTCCTTTTCAGCCAGCACCATTGCACCCCACCAGTTTTCTCCGGTTATCGGGAGCAACATGCGGCCTTTGGGTTTCAGGCGCAACGTCCAAGCCGGCACGGCATGCGTAACCCCGGCAAACCCGACTATCAAATCGAATGGCCCATCATCGGCCGCAAGGTCGGTCGCACCATTGGCGTGGCGAACCGTAACATTGGTCCGACTGCTCAGGGCCGATGATGCCATATCCGCCAATGCCGCATCGGTTTCGGTGGCCAGAACCCTGCCTTTCTCGCCCGCAAGTTCGGCAAGAATGGCGCTGTAATAACCGCTCCCCGCCCCGATTTGAAGAATGGATGCGCCCTGTGCAATGGCTGCTTGCGAGAAAAATCGGGCCCACAGGGATGGTTCGCCAATATTGATGCCTTGTGTCTCGTCGAGCGCGATGAGGACATTGTGATAAAGATGCATCGGATCCGCATCAGGTGTTCGCCGAGACGCCAATCCAAAATGCGGAGAGCGCAACAACCAGGGTCCATCGCCAGAATGGTCCTCACGCGGTACCGCTGCAAATGCATCCAAAACACGTTCGGTGGCATGACCATTCTTCAGCGCACCCGCAGCGCGGATTTCTTCGGCAAAAAAGCGTCTGACTTCGCGCCTTATCTTCATGGTGTTACTCCCCTTGCGCCTGATGTACAAATTGATGAAGTCAATTTGCGGGCGGAGCCGACCGGCGCTTGTGCGCCGCGCCCGCGCAAGCATGAGCGTAGCCCATTATGGCCGTGAGCGAAAAAAACAAATGATGGAAACATGTTTAGGTCGTTTAGCTATAAGTCTATCGCCACAGTACAAGTTCGTCCAATTGCTTCATCTTATCCCCGCCATGCCCCCTCGTCGGCGCAAAGTGCCTCAAGATGTTCAATCGCGACGCGTGCGGCACTTTCTATAACCGTCGCTGGAGCTTTCGCCCTGAGCATCACAAACAGGCCGAGTACCGTGGCGGTGAAGAAATTTGCCTCATTGCGCGGGTCGGCTATTTGGCGCAGTTGGCCCCGTTCAAGGGCGTTATTTAGCGCCGCATAGAACGCGCCGGACAAGCGATCGAAATATTTCTCGATGAATCCGGCACCGTTGGGGTCATTTGGACCAAACTCGACCGCCGTGTTGCACAATAAACAGCCGCGACCAGAGGCACCTCCCCGACCTGCCGATCCGTAGAATTCCAGCAGCGCGCGAACCTCATCAATGCCCGCCCCGGCAGTTTCCAGACGGCCGAAATTTCGCCCAACCACCTCTTCGTTGTAACGCCGCAGCGCAAGATCGAACAGTGCCTGTTTGCTGCCAAACTCAGTGTAGAGACTATAGCGATTTACGCCGAGACCCTCGACCAGCATCTCTGCCGATGTGCCGACGAACCCGTGGTTACGGAATATCTCCATTGCCTTGGTGATCAAGACGTCTCGATCGTAGGTTTTTCGACGCCCCATCTGGGATTCCTGTTTGACAATCCTCTTTATTATCTATAACTAAACGATCATTCAGTTAAATACAAGATAAAGGTTGCGACAAATGAACGACAAGACAACACTGGTGGTTAGCGCGGTTCCAAACCCGAACGAAATGGCGTCGGTGCAGGGGTACCTGCAAGGTGTTCTACCGCTGCTCATGGGCGCCGGGGGCAAATTGGTAAAGCGGGTGAAGGTCGATCAGGTAATCCATGGAAAGCCCAGTGGCATGGTACTGGTGATGGATTTTGACTCAGCGGAAGCGATTGAAGGGATGTTCAAGTCCAAAGACTACGCCGCTCTCGTGCCAATACGCGACAGGGGCTTTGCTGAGATGAACATCATGTTGACCCGCGAGATGTGATACCACGCGTCGGGGCACCAAACGCAACCTTCCGCCACCCTCGCGCAGGTCCGGGCAGAGCCTGGATCGGCCGAGAATGAAAAAATGCGCTGATCGAATCCCTTTACAGGTGTCAAGCCATACATACCAAAGAAGCTGGCTTATCTGGGCAATGGTTGTTGAGAACTCGTTCCTATAACTGTGGTGCGTGCAGTCAAAGCCAGTGGCTCTTGGAAGAAAAATCGCAAGGAAGTCGAATAGTCCGACTGCACTTTTTGAGAATCCATTTTCTCATATGATGGTAATAATACCAATGGCAAATTGGTGGCTGACGTCGATTTGATAACTATGACAATTTTGATATTATTCATAGCTTATCGTAATATTTAGGAATATGTTTAGGTGAGGTTTTCTCGAGAATAAGGTTTACAATAATCATGAAGTATTTTTTGACAGTGAAATGCGTATTACTTGCTTCTGTGTTCGGCTTGGTTCTATTCCCCGAAATGGCATCTGCAAAATTGGACTGTAAGCTATTAAATGGAAAGTGGTCGGGAAAAATGCGTGGCGTGATAGGGGGAAAGACGACGATGACTATCAAGAACTGTCGCGTGACCTGGAAGCTGCCGGACCGGCGTTTCAATCATTGTCGGTATAAAGAAAAATCGGGAAAAGTGGAATATTCATGCAGTCTAGGCTCACGCGGCAGCGTTGTAATTAGGGGCAATCGAATAACCATGCAAAATATTTATACGGCCCGCGAACATGGGGCATATACAGTGAGTGTTTCGAAAGTTAGCAAGTAGATTGTGCCGTTATTCGAAGCGATAATACCACACACACGCCGTGCTCAAACAAGGGACAAAGCGATTTGCCAGTCCCAAACATTCGTCACGTCGTCCAGTTCTATCCGGGCGTGAGGGACTGGCTGGATCGTTTTACTGCCCACAAGATTACCGGCTGAACGAGCGGATGCCAAAGCAATATGCCGCAAAGATAGTAAAGCTGCCGTTTCCAGTCGCGGAATGGTAGGGCTCGCCGGAGGCTTTCCGTTCTTCTCGAGAATGTTACAACAGTCGACAGGACGGATCCTCGCCCGAGCCTCCGCTGGGGCGACACGCAAGCGCCGGTCGGTTCCGCCGGCAAAATTGATTTCATCAATTTGTACATCGGGCTTCAATCGCTCCTGATGAGCCATGATCATTTTAAAGTAATCCCGCGATATATGGTGCATAATTGCAAGTATTTTTCGAGCGCACAAAAAAACCGCCCTGGATTGCAATGACGCAACACGAGGGCGGTATAAAAAATAGGTCAAGAGAATAATCGTGAAAACTGTTTTTGGCAGACCTGGCAGCGACCTACTCTCCCGTGCCTTAAGACAAAGTACCATCGGCGCTGAAGCGTTTCACGGCCGAGTTCGGGATGGGATCGGGTGCAGCCACTTCGCGATAACCACCAAGTCGGCAAAAAACAGAATACTGGTCTTTGTTACCTTATCTCACGGGCCAGTCCAATGCTGGCGCATTGGGCCCTGCGATGGCGCGACGCATATGCATCGGCTCGCTCTTCGCTCGCCGTGCCGCAACTCCGAAGCCAATTTGGAAACACCAATCGGCGGGGGTCCGGAGAAGGCCCGAAGAGCTGACGGCGGAGTTAAAGATGGTCATGAATAATGAGAACAATCAAGCCGGTCGAACTATTAGTACCGGTAAGCTTCATGCGTTGCCGCACTTCCACACCCGGCCTATCAACGTGGTAGTCTTCCACGGTTCTGATAGGGAAAACTAGTTTCCAGGTGGGTTTCCCGCTTAGATGCCTTCAGCGGTTATCCCGTCCATATATAGCTACCCTGCAATGCGGCTGGCGCCACAACAGGTCCACCAGTGATATGTCCATCCCGGTCCTCTCGTACTAGGGACAGATCCTGTCAATTTTCCTACACCCACGGCAGATAGGGACCGAACTGTCTCACGACGTTCTGAACCCAGCTCACGTACCTCTTTAATTGGCGAACAGCCAAACCCTTGGGACATGCTTCAGCCCCAGGATGAGATGAGCCGACATCGAGGTGCCAAACAACCCCGTCGATATGGACTCTTGGGGGTCATCAGCCTGTTATCCCCGGCGTACCTTTTATCCGTTGAGCGATGGCCCTTCCACGCGGGACCACCGGATCACTATGACCGACTTTCGTCTCTGCTCGACTTGTCAGTCTCGCAGTCAGGCTGGCTTATGCCATTGCACTCGACGTCCGATTTCCGACCGGACTGAGCCAACCATCGCGCGCCTCCGTTACTCTTTGGGAGGCGACCGCCCCAGTCAAACTACCCGCCATACAATGTCCCGGACCCGGATAACGGGCCGCGGTTAGACATCAATGATGATAAGGGTGGTATTTCAAGGGTGACTCCACGCAAGCTGGCGCCCACGCTTCAAAGTCTACCACCTATCCTACACATGTCATGACTAATGCCAGTGTAAAGCTGTAGTAAAGGTGCACGGGGTCTTTCCGTCTAACCGCAGGAACCCCGCATCTTCACGGGGAATTCAATTTCACTGAGTCTATGTTGGAGACAGCGGGGAAGTCGTTACGCCATTCGTGCAGGTCGGAACTTACCCGACAAGGAATTTCGCTACCTTAGGACCGTTATAGTTACGGCCGCCGTTTACCGGGGCTTCAATTCAAGGCTTGCACCTCTCCTTTTAACCTTCCGGCACCGGGCAGGCGTCAGACCCTATACGTCGCCTTGCGGCTTCGCAGAGCCCTGTGTTTTTGATAAACAGTCGCAACCCCCTGGTCTGTGCCACCCCACCCTGGTTGCCCAAAGTGAGGTCATGCTTATCCCGAAGTTACGCATGCAATTTGCCGAGTTCCTTCAACATAGTTCTCTCAAGCGCCTTAGTATACTCTACCTGTCCACCTGTGTCGGTTTGGGGTACGGTCTATATGGCGGAGCTATTTCCTGGAACCTCATGGAAGCCCATCCAATCCAATAAGGATGGACAACTTACGAGATCCGTCACTACCGCCAGGTTGAGGAATATTAACCTCATTCCCATCGACTACGCATTTCTGCCTCGCCTTAGGGGCCGACTAACCCTGCTCAGATTAACTTTAAGCAGGAAACCTTGGACTTTCGGCGAGGGGGTCTCTCACCCCCTTTATCGTTACTCATGTCAACATTCGCACTTCTGATACCTCCAGGATTCCTCACGGATATCCCTTCACAGGCTTACAGAACGCTCTGCTACCACCCAGAAGCCTGAAATCAGAAACCAGAAGCCTGAATTCTATAAATTATTTCCATTTGTCGCGCAGTCCATTGAGCATGCGGGCAATAACACTGTATTCCGCGTGCCACAATTTCTGCTGTTCGACATCCAGATAGCCAAGATCACGACAATAACCAAGCCAAACCTTCATTTCATCAGCAGACCCTATGGCCATGCTTAGGAATCGACGAAATTCCGGCGAAGACGCGCGCTGCTTGCCAAATCCTTCAGCAACATTTGCGCATATCGACTTGCTGGACCGGCGAACTTGATCACCCAGCCCATATTGTTCCATTCTTGGCAGCTTGAGAGAATATCGGTGGATATCCAACGATAGCTCATAGGCTTTTTGATAAACAATCAAATCGCCAAAATCCTTGACGAAATTCCTGTTTTTATTTTCAGACATCTCCAACTCTCCATATAGAGTTCAGGTTTCCGGTTTCTGGTTACAGACTTCTGAATCCGCAATTTCGGTGTATGGCTTTAGACCCGTTACATCTTCGGCGCAAAGTTCCTTAATTAGACCAGTGAGCTGTTACGCTTTCTTTAAATGATGGCTGCTTCTAAGCCAACATCCTGGTTGTTTTGGGAACTTCACTTCCTTTCCCACTTAGCCATAACTTGGGGACCTTAATTGGCGGTCAGGGTTGTTTCCCTCTCCACAACGGACGTTAGCACCCGCTGTGTGTCTGCTGGATAGTACTTTGCGGTATTCGGAGTTTGATTAGGTTTGGTAAGGCGGTAAGCCCCCCTAGCCCATTCAGTGCTCTACCCCCGCAAGTATTCATCCAACGCTCTACCTAAATAGATTTCGCAGAGAACCAGCTATTTCCGAGTTTGATTGGCCTTTCACCCCTAGCCACAGGTCATCCCCTAACATTGCAACGTTAGTGGGTTCGGTCCTCCAGTGCGT
>CBDFIN010000011.1:707500-799157 GCA_965248135.1 Rhizobiaceae bacterium
ACTTGCCGGAAGATGCCAAATATTATCACGAGACTGTCATCAACATTCGCAGGAATCAGTCGATTGAGTTTGCCTTAGCCGATGTTGCCAATGACAAGGCAGCCAACAAGATTGTTGGCAAAGCATTGGCAAGTCGACTGGGCGGCGCAACCATAAAATCCGGATACAAGCTGCGTATTGCTCTGGAAACCGACCCGCAATCGGCTTCGGCAACAATCCGCCGGGTAAGCGTCTATAACCGCGGCAATCACATCAGCAGTGTGGCGCGCCGCGATGATGGGCAATATATTTACGCGCCGGCGCCGGCACCGATTCCTGCGATTGCTGATCGAAAAGATCCCAACGCCTATTCGGTGGTAAGCCGCAAACAACTGCCATCGGTCTATAACGGCATCTATCGGGCGGCACTTTCACAGAATCTGAGCAACTCGCTCGCCCGGCAATTGGTCAGGATATTCGCTTTTGATGTGGACTTCCAGACCCGAATTTCACCAAACGATACACTGGAAGTGTTTTGTTCGCTTGATTCGGCGACGAAGCAGATTTCCGGCAGTTCCGAAATATTGTACACTTCGATTGGCCTCAACGATGTGGTACGCAAATACTATCGCTTCCGCACTCCTGATGATGGCGTCGTCGACTATTATGACGCGTTCGGCAAAAGCGCCAAAAAATTCCTGCTTCGAAAACCGGTTCCAAATGGCAAATTTCGCTCGCCATTTGGCATGCGAAGACATCCAGTTACGCGGTTTAGAAAAATGCATACAGGCGTCGACTGGTCAGCAGCACGCGGCACCAAAATTTTGGCGGCGGGAAACGGCATTGTCGAAAAGGCCGGGTGGAGCGGCGGCGGCTATGGCAAGCAAACAATCATCCGGCACGCCAATGGCTACAAGACCTCTTATTCACACCAGAGCCGGATCGCAAAATCGGTTAAGGCCGGCGCCAGGGTGCGCCAGGGACAGGTCATCGGAGCGGTCGGTTCGACCGGTCTTTCCACCGGCCCGCACCTGCATTACGAGGTCATCGTTAATGGCAACAAAGTCAACCCGATGAGTATTCGGTTGCCCAAGGGCCGGGTACTAAAAGGCCCTGCACTGGCGGCATTTGAACGCGAACGCGACCGCATTGATGCCCTGATCGAACGAAAAAGGGAATCCGGCACCAGGCTGGCGCTAAGATAGGGTAATTTCAAAAATTCAGTTTGATGGCAAACCGGCCACACATGGTGGCCGGCCAATTCGCGTTCTTGTATAGCGGGATTACTTTATTATGATCCCGCTAACAGGAGCGATTGAAGCCAGATGTACAAATTGATGAAATCAATTTGCGGGCGGAACCGACCGGCGCTCACGCGCCGCCCCCGCGGAGGCCCGGGCATAGCCCAAAATGGCCGTGAGCGAAAAAACAAATGGTGGAATCATGTTTGGCTCGTTCAGCTATATCACCGGGCTATGCAGCAACGTCGGACGAAGAGGCGTCCGAAAACGGTGTGATGACAAGTTGATTGTCACTCGCTGTCACCCGCACCGTTGCGCCATCGTCAATCTCACCTGCAAGCAGTTTTTCCGCCAGCGGATCCTGCAAATAGGTTTGGATCGCCCGCTTCAACGGTCTGGCGCCATAGGCGGGATCATAGCCTTTACCAGCCAGCCATTCGACCGCGTCGTCGTCCAGGTTAAGCGTGATCTTGCGTTCTTCCAGCAATTGCTCAAGCCGCTGCAACTGAATGGCAACAATTCTGCTCATGTCGCTACGTTTGAGCCGGTGGAACAGGATCGTCTCGTCCACCCGGTTGAGAAATTCCGGCCGGAAGGACGAGCGAACCACATCCATCACCTGATCTCGCACCAGATCAACGTCCTCGTCCTCGTTCAGCGAGACAAGAAATTCCGATCCGATATTTGACGTCATGATAATCAGCGTATTGCGAAAATCGACCGTGCGACCCTGGCCATCGGTCAGTCTGCCATCGTCCAGTACCTGCAGCAATATGTTGAAGACATCACCATGGGCCTTTTCGATTTCATCGAACAGCACCACCTGATAGGGCCTGCGGCGCACCGCTTCGGTCAGTGCCCCGCCCTCTTCATAGCCAACATAGCCGGGAGGTGCGCCGATCATCCGGGCGACCGAGTGCTTTTCCATATATTCCGACATATCGAGCCGCACCATGGCGCCATCATCGTCAAACAGATAATCAGCAAGCGCCTTCGTTAGCTCGGTCTTGCCGACCCCGGTTGGCCCGAGAAAGATGAACGAACCCATCGGCCGGTTCGGGTCTTGCAATCCGGCCCGCGCCCGGCGAACCGATTTGGATATGGCCAATACCGCATCTTGCTGGCCAACCACGCGCTCGGCCAGTTCTTCTTCCATGCGCAACAGTTTTTCGCGCTCGCCTTCCATCATCTTGTCGACCGGAATGCCGGTCCAGCGTGACACCACATGGGCAATATCGTCGGGCGTCACCGCCTCATCGACCATCGATTTGGTGTCATCATCCTGATCGCTTTCCGCCTCGGCGATACGCTGTTCAAGACCGGGAATAACACCATAGGAAAGTTCGCCAGCCTTGGCCAGATTTCCCTCGCGCTGGGCCTTTTCCAGATCACTGCGGGCAATATCCAGCTGCTCCTTAAGATCGCGGGTGTCCGACAGGCGTTCTTTTTCGGCCAGCCAGCGGGATGAAAGTGCCGCCGACTTTTCTTCCAGATCAGCCAGATCCTTTTCAAGCTTCATCAACCGGTCTTTCGACGCCTTGTCCTCTTCTTTCAACAAAGCCTCGCGTTCGATTTTCAGCTGGATAATCCGGCGGTCCAGTTCATCCAGTTCTTCCGGCTTGGAATCGACCTGCATGCGCAGCCTTGAAGCCGCCTCATCCATCAAATCAATCGCCTTATCGGGCAAAAAGCGGTCCGAGATATAGCGGTTTGAAAGACCGGCCGCAGATACCAGTGCCGAATCAGTTATCCGCACACCGTGATGTAATTCATACTTCTCCTTAATGCCGCGCAGAATGGAGATGGTATCCTCCACGGTCGGTTCACTAATGAATACCGGCTGGAAGCGACGGGCAAGGGCCGCATCCTTTTCCACATGTTTGCGATATTCATCCAATGTGGTTGCCCCGACACAGTGTAATTCGCCCCGTGCCAATGCCGGTTTCAACAGATTAGAGGCATCCATCGCGCCATCTGCCTTGCCGGCACCGACCAGCGTGTGCATCTCATCAATGAACAAAACTATGCCACCCTCGGCAGACTGCACTTCCGACAATACCGATTTCAGCCGTTCTTCGAATTCGCCACGATATTTCGCCCCGGCAATCAACGAACCCATGTCAAGTGACAACAGGCTTTTATCGCGCAGGCTTTCCGGCACGTCACCGTTGATGATGCGCAGCGCCAACCCTTCGGCAATCGCCGTCTTGCCGACGCCCGGCTCACCAATCAACACCGGATTGTTCTTTGTCCGCCGCGAAAGAACCTGCACCGCACGGCGAATTTCCTCATCCCGGCCGATCACCGGGTCAAGCCTTCCCTCGCGGGCGTCTTTGGTTAAATCCCTGGTATATTTTTTTAGCGCGTCATAGCTGTCTTCGGCCGAGGCTGTATCAGCCGTGCGCCCCTTGCGGACCGCCTCAATCGCCTGATTGAGCGCTGTCGGAGTGACCCCCGCCTTGGTCAGAATTGCCGCGGTTGACGCTTCTTTTTCCATCGCCAGCGCCAGCAACAACCGTTCGACCGTAACAAAACTGTCACCGGCCTTGTCGGCGATTTTTTCAGCCGTTGCAAACACCTTGGCTACCGCCTGGCTCAAATATAGCTGGCCATTGCCGCCGGAAACCTTGGGCAATTTGCTGATGGCCGCTTCGGTGGCAAGCTGCGCATCCTTTGACCGGCCTCCGGCCCGGTCGATCAAACCGGCCGCCAACCCCTGCGCGTCATCAAGCAGTACTTTCAACAGATGTTCTGCAACAAATTGCTGGTGCCCATCAGCCAGCGCCTTGGATTGGGCCGATTGGATAAAACCGCGCGCCCGTTCTGTGTATTTTTCAACATTCATGACAATAACTCCAAATCGTCAATCCACCCATCAGGCATGGATCAATACCAACAAGGAAAGGTTCCCGCTTATTCGGCAAACCACTTATGTTTCTGATATAGGTTTGCAAAAACCAAATCTCAACAGCCAGGGACCTGGTGCTTTTCTTGTAAAATTCCGTGCGTTGGCCGGCCATTGCGCTAATGGCGCGCGGCCCGTCCTGTGCAGAGCGGGTTGATTTGCCCACGCGTGTTGGGCAGCGAATGATCCCTCCGCGGGCGAGTTTATGTGTTTGTTGTAGCGATGAAAGAGCAGCAGCAATAGAGGCGGCGGGTTCTGGCGCACCCTATAGCTGAACACCTTTAAAAATGATTCGATCAGTACTCTCTTCGCTCACGGCCATTTTGGGCTACACCCGGGCCTCCACCGGGGCGGCGCAAAGGCGCCGGTCGGTTCCACCCCGCAAACTGATTTCATCAATTTGTACATCGGGCTTCAATCGCTCCTGATGAGCCATGATCACTTTAAAGTAATCATGCTATATGTAACAACTGCAATCGCAGTCATTATGTGAGGCGATTTTGAGCAGGCCCATACAAATCCGGATGGGAGGATACGGCCCACCGACCACCGCTTTTAGCAAAGCACTGAAATTCATTGGTGATCGGCTTAGGGCGGATTTCGGTGATGATATCGAAGTAAAATATATCTGGAATATCATGGACCTGGGATATCGCGGCGAAGATATATTATGGCTGGTCGAAAGCGGTGTTTTGACCCTTGGGTACCAATCAAGCAGCTATTTGACAGACCGTGTACCGGAACTGGGGTTTTTGGATCTGCCGTTTTTGTTTCACGACAATGAGCAAGCTCGCTCGGCAATTGACGGCGCATTGGGAGAGCATCTCACCCGAAAAATCGAGGAACAGATCAATTATCGGATAATGGGATATTATGAAAACGGCTTCCGGCACATTTCAAACCGTATTCGCCCGGTTAACAAACCTGGGGATCTGGAGGGTATGAAAATCCGCGTCCTTCCAAGTGATGTGCAAGCCAGAACGTTCGCGTTGCTTGGCGCAATACCCCTAAAAATGGACTTGTCGGATGCTATCAAAAGAATTGGCGAGGGATCGTTAGATGCGCAGGAAAATTCGCTCGCAAATACCGTAACCTACGGAATTCACAAATTCCATCGCTACCACACACTTTCGAATCATTGCTATATATCGCGACCAATATTCGCGCATCGCGAAAGCGTCGAAAGCTGGCCGAAAAACCTGCAGGCAGCAATGTATGAAGCGGTTCGGGCATCGATTGAATATCAACGCGGCCTGTCCGAGCAGGAAGCCACCGATGCAAGAGAAACAATTACGGAAAAAGGATGCGAAATCGTTGAACTGGATACAACAGCGCAAACAGCATTTCACTCCGCAGTTGAACCACAACATGCTGATGCGCGCGTTCTGTTTGGCAATGAATTGTTTCAGCTTGCGGACTTATAGGCGTATTTTCTAATCGTTGATTGCATCCGGTTTGGCCCGGTCTGGATTCACACGGCAATCGCTTGAGAGCGATTTGCACGTATTTTGTTAGTTTGCTCCACTGCGGGCGGTTCTTTGCAGCGCTTTCAGCGCCTCAATCACCGTCCTCACATGAGCAGTGCTCAGCGCTGACCCGAATTCCCGAGATTTTTCTTTGAAAAAATCCCACCATTCGGGCACCATGCGGATAAACTTTCTTTCAAGCGATCGCCGTGCCTGGATTCACGGTAGATTGTCTTTTTGGGCAAGTTGTGAAGAGTGGATTTCTGCGACGAGCACAGAAATGAAAAACAAATGGCTTTGACCCAAGATTTCCGCTTTTAAGATCCGACAATTGATTGGCCCATTCCCCTTCTTTCGTTTCCCGATTCGGTGTTACAGTCGCAATGGATTGAACAAAGCGGAACTAAACGGGAAATGTTAAATCATATGGAGAACTTGCACAGCATCGATATTCACGCGCATTTTTATCCAGAGGCCTATTTGAAGATAGTTGAACGAGAAGGCGAGCCTCACGGGGTCAGCTGTTCATTTGAAAATCCCGTTATTGATACACACGACACCAAAACACCACCGCTTGATATCACCTATTTCGATATCGACGCCCGCATCACCTCAATGGATGAAAAGAAGGTTGATGTTCAGGCCCTGTCGTTGAACCAGCCCATGGTTTATTGGGCGCCTGCCGACTTGTCCCGCCGGCTTTCTGAAGCTTATAATGTTGCCTGCGCTGCTGCCCATATTGCATACCCTGATCGCTATCTGGGGTTGGCAATGCTGCCGATACTTGATGTTTCGATGGCGCTGGCGGAGCTGAAGCGTGCAACAGCCCTGCCCGGCATGCGTGGAATATATATGGCAACCCGGATTGGTGACAAGGAATTGTCTGACCGGGCATTTTTGCCGATTTATCAAGCAATTGAAGACTTGGGCCTGACGATCTTTTTGCATCCGGTGAATGTCGTTGATCCGCAACGTTTGCAGCAATTCTATCTGAACAACTTTATCGGTAATCCGGCAGAATCGGCCATTGCCGCTTCCCAAGTGATCTTTGGTGAAGTTCTCGACACGTTCCCGAACTTGACCTTTTGCCTCCCCCATGGCGGCGGCACATTCCCTTATTTGATCGACCGCATTACCCATGGCCGGGGTGTACGCGATGAATGCAAACATCTGAAAACCCCGCCAAACGACTATTTGCGCCGATTTTATTATGACACCGTCACCCATTCTTACCCGGCACTTGACTGTCTGATTTCACTGGTTGGTGCGGATCGGGTGATGCTTGGCAGCGATTTTTGTTTTGATATGTCGTACCAGGACCCGGTCGAAGTCGTTATCAACATCCAGGATTAAGTGATGCGGACCGGCAATCAATCATGAGCGGTAACGCTAAATGTCTGCTGGGTCTCTAGTGGTTCTGTACCAACATTTGCATCCGCCAGCGGCTCGTACTTATGGCAAATGTTGGAATCATAAGAACCACTAGAATTCAATAAGTTGCTAGTGGTCTTTGTGGCCAAAACGCTTGAAAAAGAACGTGCTGAAAAGGGATTCAAGCGTTTCGGCCAGACCACTAGGGGCTGTTACGTATCAGGATTTGGAGTACTCATGACGCAATATGCATTAACAATTAATGGCCGCGAACAGGTTGTGGATGTGGATCCGCAAACACCGTTGATTTATGTGCTGCGCAATGACTTGAAGCTCAAGGGGGCCAAGTTTGGATGTGGATTGGAGCAATGCGGCGCCTGCATGGTGATGGTTGATGGCAAAGCTGCATATTCATGCTCAACCCCGGTTGCCGCATTCGCCGGTAAAGCGATAACCACCATTGAAGGAATTGGCACAGTTGATCAATTACACCCCATCCAAAAGGCCTTCATCACCGAGCGAGCAGCACAATGCGGCTATTGCATTCCAGGCATAATAGTCTCAACCAAAGCGCTGCTGGATAATAACCCCGATCCCACCGACCAACAAATCAAAGAAGCCCTTTCAGGCCACCTTTGCCGCTGCGGAACTCACGCTTCCATCATCAAAGCCGTGCTTCGGGCTGCCAAGGATATGCGCCCGTGACCCTGTCCTCCAGTCTCATTCGAACGCCAAGCCTCGATGCCTGGATAAAAATCCACGGTGATGGACAAATCGTCATTTGTACCGGAAAGGCAGAACTGGGGCAAAAAATAACAACCGCTATTGCCGTGATTGCGGCTGAAGAACTGGACGTCGAGCCTGAGCGGATCACCGTTCAGACCGCCAGTACCGCTGTTACTCCGGATGAGCGTTACACCGGCGGAAGCGCTTCCATGGAAGAAAGCGGCACGGCCGTTCGTCAGGCATCGGCCCAGGCCCGAAAAATCATGCTTGACATGGCTGCTGATTTTTTAAACGAGCCAACCGAGGATCTGATCATTGACGATGGTGAGATTCGTGGCCGTTCAAATGACTTGCGTGTCACCTATTGGAGCCTGATGGGCGGCAAACATTTTAATTGCGATATCACAGATGATGTCACCGCCAAATCACCAGACCGATATCGATTGATCGGAAAACCTGTTCCAGGGAGCGGATTTGAAGCTTTGGTGACCGGAGCACCCGTCTTCGTCCAAGATATGGAACTCCAAAATATGATACATGCGCGGGTCATCCGCCCGCCGAATTATTTGGCCCGGCTGGTCGAATTGGATGATGCGCCTGTGCTGGCCATGAAAGGTGTTATCGATGTCATTCGCGATGGCAGTTTTCTGGCTGTGGCTGGCGAACGTGAAGAACAAGCCGTTGCGGCTGCCGCCAAGCTAAAATCCCTGACCTGTTGGGATGAGAGTAATCGCCTAGACGCATCGGCCGGTATTTTTGAGCAACTTTTGTCCAAACCCCGCCAGAGCCTGTCTGTGGTAGAGGGTCTACCCCAAGATGGCCCGGTTCCGGTTATTTCTGTTCCTGCGGATGCAACGACAACTCTCAAAGCAACCTATTTGCGTCCCTACCAGATGCATGGTTCTATCGGTCCTTCGGCAGCAATGGCCTGGCATCAGGAAAACGGGCTGAGCGTGTGGAGCCATGCTCAAGGGGTGTACCCTCTTCGCAGCGCCCTTGCCGATGTGCTGGAATTGCCGGAAGACTTCATAAATGTCACCCATGTGCAAGGGCCGGGAAGTTATGGGCACAATGGTGCTGACGATGTAGCGCTTGATGCGGCCCTGGTTGCCCGCGCCATCAAAGGTCGCCCTGTATTATTAAAATGGGAACGTGAAGATGAGCACGCGTGGGAACCCTATGGGTCGGCAATGCGGATCGAAGTTGAGGCCAGTCTCGATGACAATGGCCAGATCAATCAATGGAGTCATGAGACCTACTCCGACACCCAAGTTGCCCGCCCCGCAGCGCATGGCGAGTTATCACAACTGCTTGCGGCCTGGCATTTAGCCCAGCCTCGTGAGCAACCCAATGCCACTCCTGCCAGGGCAGCCCATGCCGGAATTCACCGCAATGCCGAACCGATTTACGCCTTCCCCAACAAACGCATTGTCAAGCATCTGGTAGGTGATTTGCCGCTTCGGGTTTCAGCATTGCGCTCGCTGGGGGCATACGGCAACATATTTGCGCTGGAATCGTTTGTCGATGAGTTGGCCCATCATCATGGCCTGGACCCGTTTGAATTTCGTATGGCCTATTTAACCGATGAGCGTGCCCGCACGGTGCTGAAAGCGGCGATTGAAAAAGCCGGGTATCCACCCAAAATCGAAGATCACGGCCTGGGTATCGCCATTGCCAGGTACAAAAACCAGAAAGCCTATGCGGCCGTTGCCATAGATTTGAGTGTCG
Organism: Rhizobiaceae bacterium; assembly: GCA_965248135.1. GTDB lineage: Bacteria > Pseudomonadota > Alphaproteobacteria > Rhizobiales > Rhizobiaceae > SZUA-100. The sequence continues at coordinate 716,917 of CBDFIN010000011.1, forward strand.
ACGAATTTGGCCAAATCCAGCTCCATCGGGCAGTGATTGCCGCAGACGCAGGCCAGGTCGTCGACCCCGAGGGCCTATCAAGCCAACTTGAAGGGGGGGTGGTTCAATCGGCCAGCTGGACCCTTAAGGAACAGGTGACTTTCGATAGCAGCGGGATCACCAGCCGCGATTGGGAAAGCTACCCCATATTGAAGTTCACTGAAGCGCCGGTGATTGATACGGTTTTGATCGACAGGCCAGATCAGCCGTTCCTCGGAGCTGGTGAAGCCACCCAGGGCCCAACCGCTGCCGCTATAGGAAATGCAGTCTACAGCGCCACGGGGATCAGATTACGCAAACTTCCGTTCACCGCTGAAAACATACGCCAGGCGGCAGCGGCACAAGCTTCCCCTGGTATAGCATGATTACTTTAAAGTGATCATGGCACATCAGGAGCGATTGAAGCCCGATGTACAAATTGATGAAATCAATTTGCCGGCAAAACCAACCGGCACCTTTGCGTCGCCCCCGCGGAGGCCCGGGCAACGCCGCCGTGAGCGAAGAGAGTAGTGAATAGAATCATTTTTAAAGGTGTCCAGCTGTATTATGCAGGCATCGGGATTTTTTGATCCGATGGCGGTACATTCCAGCCTTTTTGCACTGCCGGACGACTGGCGATTGCTTTATACCAGCGCGCGACATTTGGATAATCGGTGAGATCAATGGTCTGCCAGTCGTGTCGCGCAATCCACGGCCAGGTGGCGATATCAGCAATTGAATATCCTTCGCCGTTCAAATATTCATTGGTGCTAAGGCGCTCGTTCATGACACGATATAGCCGTTTGCCTTCCGTCAAATATCGATCCTCTGCATAAGGAGCGATGCCGGGATTATATTTGGTAAAGTGATGCACTTGACCCAATATCGGGCCGACACCTCCCATTTGCCACATCAACCACTCCAGCGTTGCCCATCGGGCTTTGTCATCACCGGGCATAAATCTTCCAGCCTTTTCCGCCAGATAGATCAAGATTGCGCCGGATTCAAACAGTTGTACACCGGTATCGTGATCGACAATTGCCGGAATCTTGTTATTTGGACTGATTTTCAAGAATTCGGGTTTGTGCTGATCGCCTTGTCCAATGTGGATAGGATGAACATTATACTCCAGCCCAAGCTCATCCAGCATAATAGAAATCTTGCGGCCGTTGGGGGTCGTCCAGGTATAAAGATCGATCATTGTCAGTTGCTCTCCAGATTATGGTTTAAGACGGGCTCATACCAACGTCCCTTGGTATAATATCAGTAGCGGCTTGAGCTGAGGGTGTCATTGCCTGAACCGATCAAGGCCAATTCCTGCCAAAGACCGCCGGTACCTGAGGTTGAAATGGTGATCTGTCGAGAACAAACTGAATTGACCGGTTTATGTTCCATTGTAATTGTCCGCTTCTGTTTTAAGCGTTGATGGGCAAGTTGTAAGGAGTGTCAAGCGACTGGAGGCTTGACCATCAACGCTTTGGCGTTGAAAGGGTTCACGCGGCCTGTTGGCTTTCACACCTCCTTTCCTTTCCATCCTCATCAAAGCGGCTTTGAATGCCAAAGAGCTGTGATCGAGAGCGCCGCCGTCGGGTCGACCGCATTGAACACAAAGGGTACAGTGCGAATAGTGCAAACTCAACAACAACTACCAAACGCGCAACCCGTTACCTCGACAGGAACCGAAATGCAAATAAACTTTGAAGGCTGGGAGGACAGGAAATGGGACGCATAAAAATTGTACCAATGCAAGACGAGGGAACAGCTCTGCCAGTATACAATACTTCATCTCCGCAGTTCGTGTTTGCAAATTCCCCAAAATGAAGTTTCCTATGAATTAGTGGAGCTAACCGACAGCAATAAGTACCAGTCTAGTGGAATGAATTTAACATTTGAGTCCCACTTGCAGCTTCATTCTTTTTCAAATGTCAAATTCATTCCACTAGTCGGATGGTTTGGACTGACATCAAGTCAGATTAGGCAACATAAGTCGATCAAACATAACGCATAACTCGATGAAAAAAATTGGAAAGCACGACTGCCGTCCATGAATCGATTGCCGCGAAGTCTGCTTTAAGGCGCTCCATTAAAGTCGATTTTGAAAAGCTGAATACCCACAACCCCCTAACGCAGCCGCAGCGATGTTTTTGGCGAATGCCTGAATAGCCCGCACAGCAACAATTCATACACGACGAAACGAATGGCGGTCGTTGTTTACTTCCCTCGGGTTCAATCGTACCAGACATGTGAAACGTTTGCGGCGCTGAACTCGTTATATCACGGCAATCGCTTGAAAGCGATTTGCACGTATTTTGTTAGTTTGCTCCGCTGCGGGCGGTTCTTTGCGGCGCTTTCAGCGCCTCAATCACCGTCCTCACATGAGCAATGCTCAGGGCTGACCCGAATTCCCGAGATTTTTCTTTGAAAAAATCCCTCCATTCGGGCGCCATGCGGATAAACTTTCTTTCAAGCGATCGCCGTGCTCGTTATATGCAGCTGGCCGGATCGCCCCGCTTACGGACAATTTCCACGACTGTACGTGCTGGCACAAGCAGTATAACTGCGCATTAATACCAACTGCATCAAAGATTAGCCTATGCCATCGTCATCCGCCGACCTGATCGGCGGGCCTTGAGCAGAACAACTGGGACTTGTGGCCTGCGGTTGACCGGTCAAGCCGGCCAGTGACGCTCGATTTTTTTGGTGATTCGAGATCAGCTGCGTCTGGTATTGACCGTTTGCAGCCATAATTTCGCCGCCTCGCAGGCCTTCTCAGCACCCTATCCATCATATTCCAGAATGAACATTCCGCCGTTGTAATCATTGCTATAAATCAGCCCGTCGGCCGATACCCACACGTCGCAGGACTGGATCACTCTTGGCCGGTTGGGGCGATGGTCAACCATACGCTTGGGTGCGGGTGGAACAAAAGCCGCAATCTCGTCTGGACGGAAGGCATTGCTGATGTCGAAAACACGGATACCGGCATTTTGATAGGTGGCAAAAATAGTATCTGAGCTGACCATGCCGTCCGGGCGGTTTTCATGGATATTGTGCGGACCGAAATGGGCACCCTTGTTGGCATAATCGGCCTCATCGGGGGTCGGGAAGGTTGAAATACTCACCGGATTTGAGGGTTCACGAATGTCGAACATCCAGATGTATTTGATCCCGTCTTCACAATTATCCAGGACTGATTCATCGGCTACCACCATCAACTCGCGATCAGGCAATGGCAGACAATTGTGGGTGCCGCCGCCAAACGGTGGCGACCAGTTGCGATGGGTTATGAGACTTGGCGCGGACCGGTCGGAAACATCCATTATCACCAGGCCCGCATCGCGCCAGGCACCATAAGCGGTATCCCCATGGACAATGGCGTGGTGAAGCCCGTTGCGCCGGGTCGCCTCCCAGTCGGGTGTTTCGCCCGCGGCCGTATTCATGCCGGGCAGCCAGTAGCGACCGGCTTCCTTTGGTTGGGCAGGATCCGCCAGGTCGATGGTCATGAAGATATAGTCGGTAAAACCGTCGAGCAACACCGAGGCATAAGCCCAGCGGCCACCAACATACCAGATGCGGTGAATGCCGCCGCCTTCAACCGGCATGAAGCCGATCTGACGCGGTTCCTGCGGGCTTGAAATGTCATAGACAGACATGCCCGCGGTCCAGTTGCGTTGCTGGGCCTGCACACCATCTGCCGTTCCGACCTTCTTGCCCAACGCACCCTTATAATAGTTCCTTTCGTCCTGAAATTCAGCCACAGCGAACATATCTCTGGCGTTGATCACCAACAGCAGATCGCCGTGGGTCTGCAGGTGGATATTCCAGGTATTTGCCGGGGCCTGAAAATAGTTTACCGGCTTGGGGTCACGCGGATTGCGCACGTCAATGACCGTAAACCCCTTGGAAAACATATGGCCGGTAAAGGCGTAGCCCTTGTTCACCATCAATTGCACGCCATCTGGACGACCACCTTGATCGGAATATCCGATCAATTTCATGTTCTTGGCAAATTCCGGTTTGGGTAAATCTTGACTGGACATTGGTGTCGCTCCTGATGTCACGAGGAAACAAAACTCACTCGGTTGAGCAAAGCTTGCGTTTGGCGTATTTCACATGAAAATCATAATTGGCTCACAAGCGTGCTTTCAACACACGCCGTACATTTGCCACTGCAACATCGGCGATACGTTTGTTGGAGTTTTTCGTAACACCGGCGATATGTGGCGTGAGAACGAGGTTTTCGATACCTGCAAATAATGCGCCTGTTGCAGCATCTATCGGCTCGGTTTCCAGGGTATCGAGTGCCGCACCACCCAGATGACCGGATTTCAGCGCTGCCGCACAAGCAGCTTCGTCAACAATGCCACCGCGGGCCGAATTGATCAAAATTGTGCCACGCTTCATTTGCGTAAATTGTGTCGACCCGATCATACTGCGGGTTTCAGGCAACAGCGGGCAGTGCAGTGAGATAATGTCACATTGAGCGATCAGGTCTTCAAGATTGGAGCGTGTTACGCCGCGCCACACCGCAGAATCTTCGGCTATCACCGCGTCATAGGCCATGATTTTCATTTCCATCGCCTTCGCTTTGCTCGCCACAACCTGGCCGATGGAACCAAACCCCACTATGCCCAAAGTGCAACCCGCCAATTCAACGCCGCCGGCAAATCTTTGTCGATCCCAAGCGCCACCGACCACTTCCCGTGTAGACAAAAACGCTTGTCCGCGCAGTAAAATAAGTCCGGTAGCGATGACATATTCGGCCACCGATGCCGCATTGGCGCCAATTGCAGGACAGACCTCAATGCCACGGGACTTGCAAGTTTCCAGATCAATATTGTCAAGACCGACCCCCATGCGCGCAACAACTTTCAATCTGGGGGCCGCGGCAATCAGTTCGGCATCAACCTGCGTGGCGTTGCGAACTATAATGGCACGGGCATCGGCGATTTTGGCGATGAGTTCATCGCGCTTGTTCCAAAGTTCCGGATCCCAGTGCGCATCATATTCTGCCACTAGCCCGGCGGCAGCCCCCTCCTCCATAAACTCGGATATTACAACGTCTGTCATGGTGTTTTACTTTCCAAGATATTGTGCCCGTATAAGAAGCCGTTTTGCTTTGGCAGTGATAGCGAATGTGTAGAAATGATTATCGTTTCGGTTTCAAGTCGCGGTCAAAAACCTCATCACAAATCTTTTCGGGCCAAATTGTGTGGATGATCGGGATTGTTGCCATGGGCTGCACGGTATCCATCGTAGCGAAGACCTTTAAATTCCAGCACAATGCACAGTCCCAGGATAACAAAAACAGCAACAATGACGGCACCTGCCAGAACCGGCATGGGATATTGCATCAAGCCGGAAGCCACCGCGCCAACAGCAAAGAAGCCGGCGAAATATCCGGCGGTTTTATGATAGGCCTCGAAAATCCGTCGCCGTGTAGTCATATCGAAATGATCGCCACGCCAGGTTGACGGGTCATCTGGATCGGCGGTGTAGTAATATCTTCCGCCATGTTTTCCCCTGAGCCAGCCTGCGATAACCTGCAGACATCCCAATATTATTGTCGCCAGTCCAAACATCGAATGAACAGAACCGTTAAAGCCGGAACTAACCACCAGGGCGATGACCAGCCCGACAAACGACAGGCCGATTGCCAGATAAAGCCCATATTTGTGAACGCTAAACCACCACCAGACCAAATTGGTCAGTTTTACCTGTTCGGTTATGCCATTAGGTTTTGGCCTGGGTTTTCCAAATCTGATGGTGATAATGCAAAGTGGAACCAGTATCACCCAGATGCCAACCATCAACAAAGCATGATAACCCCAGTGAACATCAATGGTTCTGCCAAGAAAACCGATATAAACTTCTGTCGGAATATGTGATATCTGATCCTTCATCATCGTCCAATCTGTTATTTTTCTGCCTCGAAATTGCTAAAAGAGCAGCTTATTCCTTTTCATCATCGGGCTCTGGCTTGTTGATCAATACATGGTCGCGAGCGGTTTCAAATGCTAATTCCTGATTGCCGGTTAAAATGGCCTCGACAAGCTGGACATGCGATTGCGCCAATTCCGGCAAATTCTTTCTGCTGCGCGAAACATTGATCATGGTGCGCATTCTAACGTTGAGCGATTCCCATAGATCGACAAGAACAGCGTTTTGCGAGCCTTTAAGAATTTCTCGATGGAACTCCGTATTATGATCAGCAAAGGCCCGTGAGTCTTTCTTTTCCGCTGCCCTGGTCATCTGCATTATGCTTGCCCGCAGCTTGTCTTCGATCATCGTCTTCGATGCGGTTACCAAAAGCGCCGCATAGGCTTCCAGTTGTGCACGCACATCATAAATTTGCCTCAACTCCTCATTGGTTATAACCCGAACGCGCGCTCCCTTGTTGTGATGGGCCTCAACAACCCCAATAGCTTCCAATTCCCGCAAAGCCTCGCGAACCGGTGCCTGGCTTGTGGCCATGTCTTTTGCAATTTTCAGTTCGATCAATCGGTCGCCGGGCATTAGAGTACCGTTCACGATATTATCTAATAGCCGGTCTCTGATTTGCTGAGACAATGAAAGTCTGGAAAGTGGCTGTGTCAGGCGTTTTTCCCACGAATACAATTACGGATCATCTCTACATTGGTTGAATTTTGGTGATTATCAAAACACACAATATGCCGCACCAATCACCCTGTGGGTTCACCCATACAACATTTTCAGAGTCGGCGAAATATCGATTATCGATAATAATTGACAAATTTTTGCACTGCTGCAATTATCCGCTCAACAACTGCGTTGCCTGCCCGCGGATATTTGATGACCAAAGCAAATAAAATCAGCACCTCACCCGATATGCCCATTCCCGATAGGATGAAGGCCTGGATCATTGGCGATCCCGATGAATTGATGCTTGTCGACAAGCCGGTGCCTATGCCTGAAAGGGCGGAGATTTTGGTCCGCATTGACGCGGTCGCCATTTGTGCCACTGATCTGGAGATTATTCATTACGGCACCCCTGCGCTGATCGGCGGAGGACCACCGTTTAACAAGAACTTCACTCCCGGTCATGAATATATGGGCACCGTTGCTGCGTTGGGACCTGGTGTCGATGAGTTTACCATCGGCGAACGTGTGACAGTCGAAATCCATTCCGGATGCGGTCAGTGCAAGCGTTGTCGCCAGGGCATGTATACATCGTGTCTGAATTATGGCCTTAACTATGGCGATGTAAATAAAGGGCACCGCGCTAACGGTTTTACCACGGATGGCGGATTTGCCGAATATGCGGTCAACAACATCAACACGGTAATACCGGTGCCGGATACAATGTCGGACGAGGAGGCCACGCTGGTTGTAACAGCCGGTACTTCAATGTACGGATTGACCGAACTTGGCGGACTTGTAGCCGGTGAAAGTGTGGTCGTGACAGGTCCCGGCCCGATCGGCCTTCTTGCTGTCGCAGTAGCAAAATCACTTGGTGCCTCGCCGGTTATATTGACGGGAACCCGTGACGCCCGCCTTTCAATCGGCAAGCAACTCGGCGCAGATCATACCATTAACGTACGCGAGCAGAATTGCGTTGAGACGGTGCGAGAAATTGTCGGCGTGCGAGGGGCCGATTATGTGGTCGAATGCGCGGGCACAGAAGTTGCGATAAACGACGCCATTCACATGACCAACAGGGGTGGCAAAATATGTCTTGCTGCGTTCCCGCATGATCCGGCGACGGTGGACCTTCCACATGTGGTAAAGAACAATATTTACCTCTACGGAATAAGGGGTGAAGGCCGTAGCGCAACCCATCGGGCGATGGCGTTCATGGCTGAAAAAAGGTTTGACGCCTCGCTGATCCACACTCATACATTTGCACTGGGCGATCTGCCCGAAGCACTGCGCTACGCCCGTGAAAGAGTGGAAGATGCCATTAAAGTGGTGGTGAAAGCTAAAGGTGCAGGTTCTCAACTAAAGGCAGCGGAATAAAATGACAAAAGCGAAAAGAGGCGTTTACGCGGCATCGCTCACACCGGTTGGAGCTAATGGCGAGCCGGATGCTGAAAAACTGGTGCAATATTGTCGCTGGAACATTGATCAGGGGCTCGATGGCGTTGCTCCATTGGGCACTACCGGTGAAGGCAACTCTTTGCCATTGAGTTTTCGTACGGCGTTGCCGGAGGCGTTTGCCAAAGCAGGTTTTGCCTCAAACCAGGTGATTTTCGGTACCGGTTCCTGCGCTGCAGGAGATGCAATTGCGGCAACAAAGGCCGCTATCGGCGCCGACTATAACAATGTGCTGGTGCTGCCGCCATTTTACTTCAAAAATGTATCGGACGAAGGCATTTACGGCTATTACGCCCGGCTCATCGACAGCGTGCGCGACAACAATTTGCGCGTCTACCTCTATCACTTCCCGCAAATGTCTATGACGCCAATCAGCATCCCGCTTATCCAGCGGTTGAAGAGACAATATGGCCCGATAATCGCCGGCCTGAAAGACAGTTCAGGCGATTTTTCCGGTACACTGGAGTTTGTCGCAGCCAGCGATGATTTTGATGTGTTCCCGTCCAATGAGGGAGCATTGCTCGAAGCCATCGCAAAGGGCTGCGGCGGCATCATTTCGGCAACGACAAATGCTTCTGCTTCTCTTGCACGCCAAACCCTTTCTGCTTCCGGTGAAGAAGCAAACAAGCTCCAAGAGACGCTTACTGCAGTTCGGGTAGCTATTTCAAAACAACCGTTGAGCGCGGCTCTAAAACAAATCGAAGCGTGGCGCACCGGTGATGATTCCTGGCTGCCGGTTTTTCCACCACAGGTCGTTCTCACCAAACAACAAGTCGAAGAATTGCGTAGCGATCTTGAAGAACTCGAACCCATGTCGGGTGTTTTAGGGCAGCGGCGAGACGCAGCCTGATCGTCAATTGGATCCGCCGCTTGTCGGGTTCATTTCTATCGCTGCCATTGGCGACATCGCCGACCAATTGCGTGATCCTATGTTTTGATCACGCGCTTTAAGGAGGTAGTTACTGTGACCGCATATTGGGTAGCCAGATCCAGAATAAACCATCCCGTTGCGTATAAACGATACACTGACAAGGTGCCGCAAATCATCGAGCAATATGGCGGCAAAGTGCTGGCGCGTGGCGGTAAATTCAAGGTTTTGGAAGGAAGCGATAAATATCACCGCTTTATCGTGATTGAATTTCCCTCGCTTGAAAAAGCCGAAGCATGCTGGAAATCAGATGCCTATGTCGATGCTTCATCACACCGGCGAAATGGAGCAGGTGAAGTTGAGCTGATTCTGGTTGAGGGAAACTGATGGCGGCAACATTGCAGAAAAAAACTCTGATACGCCCCAAGGTCTACCAGTTTGCTTTCGGCGATGCCATAATCACCAACATTCTGGACGGCTATATTCATCGCAACGACATGCATCCGTTCATCGCCACCAACGCCGAAATCAAAGATGTTGAAGCACTGGCACAAATCCATCACTTGCCGTTCCCGGCTATGGAACTGAATTTCGTTGCGACCCTGATCGAAATGCCGAACAAATTGATTGCACTTGATCCGGGTTTTGGTGGAGCCGCGCCCGTCGCGACAACCGGTTGGTATATGGATGGTTTGGCGGTTGCCGGCTATAATGCCGACGATGTCGATATGGTTTTGATCAGCCATTGTCACCCCGACCATATCGGTAATCTGGCACATAATGGTCGGCCGGTGTTTGCCAATGCGGAGATAGTTTTTGGACGCACGGAATTTGATTATTGGAGGCGCGGTGAAAATATTTCCGACCTGCGTCAACCTACCTTGGCTGTGTTCAACAAGGTCGCGCTGCCGCTGGCAGAAATTGCACGTTTCGTGGAACCCGACGAAATTATTGCTGAAGGTCTCACTGCCATTGATGCATTTGGCCACTCAGCCGGCCATATGGCGTTTCATTTCGAGAGCGCCTCGCAGCAATTGCTGTTTCTCAATGATGCCACACCACATTACGTCGCCTCATTCGCAAATCCCGATTGGCATTTTTTCATGGATGATGACCAGGAAACCGCGAGCCTCTCCAGGAGGAGAATCCTTAATATGGCCGCCGACACGCAAATTCCGGTAATTGGTTTTCACCTGCCGTTTCCCTCACTGGGATTTGTTGACAGGCATAACTCAGGATTTAAATTTCAACCCGCGACCTATCAATTCAATCTGAATGAAAATGCATCCTGAGATGCGAATTATCGAACCGCACAAGTGGCGATGAGGGCACGGCCTCCTTCCCCGTTTTCTTGAGGAATTGCTTTGTTTTTTCATTAAAGAAGCGGACATTCTTCCCTTGGTATAGCATGATTACTTTAAAGTGATCATACCAACTGCAACAAAGATCAACCAATGCCATCGTCATCCGCCGACCTGATCGGCGGATCTTGAGCAGAACAATTGGGACTTGTGGCTCAAGGTTGTCCGGTCAAGCCAGCCAATGACGTTTGGTTTTTTGGTGACGCGAGATCAACTGCGTCTGGTATCGTGGCTCATCATGAGCGCACAGCGACCGGCACCTCTACGCCGCCCCGCGTAGCCCGCCGTGAGCGAAGAGAGTATTGATCGAACATTTTGAAGGTGTCCAGCTATATACGTCCAGGTTGCGCTGGGATCGCTGTGTGCTACTAAAACTCACACAAAAACTCATACCAAGGAAAACTCATGGCTAACCTGGTTCTCGTCGTAAATGTTACGGTCGCTCCCGAACACACCGAATACCTCAAACCGGCGATGCTGGAAAACGCTGCCAATTCGGTAAAAGAAGAGGGCTGCCTGCAATTTGACGTGATCGTAAGCCAGGACGATGAAAACACTTTTCTGTTTTACGAAGTCTATACCGACGCAGATGCCTTGGCCTCGCATCGAAAAACGCCGCATTTTCTTAGCTACTGGAACGTGATGCAGGAATTGGGCGATTGCGTTAAGCGAACAGCCCGGCTTCACGACCTTATCAGCTGAACCTATTCGACCAGTTTCCGGTCAATGCCGGCGGCATTTTCAATCACTTTGCAAACCGCCGACGTGTCAAGATGGCCCAGGCCCTGAGCCATCGCAGAATTCATTTTCTGGCGCGAGGAAACATAAAGATCGATCGGTGACTTCATTTGGGCGGCAAATTCGGTGATGATGGCGCTGTCTTTTTCATAAATTGCAAACATCGTGCCGCCGCCCTCGCGGTAGTCGGACTTGGCCATCATGGCACCCCTGATTTCCAGCATTTTTGATGTGCCGGCGCTTTTGCACAGCACTTCGTAAATCATGTCCGGGTCGAGACCGGCCTTTTGGCCAAGGGTCATACATTCAGCAGCTGCCGTCGTGTTTACATGGACAAGGTAATTGGCCAGAATTTTCATCCGGCTACCGTTGCCGACAACGCCGACATAGAAATTGCTGGCCGTAAATCCTTCGAATACGGGAATGCATTCTTTGTAGGCTGCTTCATCACCACTGATATGGATTGATGCCATCATTTTTGCCAGCATGGCGGGTGTGGCGCTAATCGGGCTGTCCAGCATGATCTTGCCCGAGACGGCCAGCCGGTCATGGGCGGCAATTTTTTGATCCACCGTCAATGTGCTGCATTCAACAACAATCTGCCCCACCCGATCATGTTCCTCAATGCCGTCGATCACAGCGTTTAAGGCACCAATGCTCGGCAGTGACGTGATCAACACGTCAGCATTGGCCGCGACTTGCGCGATCGATGCCGCCGCATCCAGACCCGCGTCATCCAGAGCTGCAATACAATCTGGATCCAGATCGAACCCCCATACCCTGAATTGCTTACCCAGTAAAAGCCTGGCGATATTGCCCCCCATGGGGCCAAGGCCGATAACACCGATGGTCATGGTCATAAATAGGTTCCTCTCTTGGATTGATCATTCAACATGGGCGAATAGGGCTTCACCCAGGATTTTTCGTTGTTCAGCCAATAATGGCCCGACGGCTTTTTTGAAGGCATCGCGTTCGACATCGGTCAAATGGACGATTTCGTTTTCAGCCGGATCCAGTTTACTCAAAATATCAGCGTCTTCGGCCCGGGCCAGTTTGCGCTGCAGTGCTGTTGGCAATACCACTCCTTCGCTGACCGCGTCGCGCACGGCTTGCAGCCAGGAACTAAACTGGGCGTTGTTGGCCAACAGCAGTACCATCCCGTAAAAATGCCCGGACAGGGTGATATGACGATGGCAACGGTTGCGGATGCACCTTGATGATGCATTCTTCAGCATCAAAGACTTTTACCGTTCGGCATTTCTCATGGCCGCCAAAGACATAACAAGCAGTATCCTCCAATGTTTCGGCATAAGCCGGTGTGATCCCACAAAACGTTGTCGCGGTGGCAATGCTGGCAACGATCAACAATATGACGACACCGCAGCGTATCAGCAAAACCGTGTTCCGGTTGGAGCCCATGGCTTTCTCCCTAAGCTTGCTGAGCAGAACATCATTGTCGCATCAGATTACTGCATTTGCAATTGGCTGCCGATATAGCGGGATTACTTTCTTATGGTCCCGCTATCAGAAGCTATGATCACTTCAAAGTAATCATGCGACTAAACTGCTGGTGAAAACCTTCACCAGCAGTGTGGCTGCCACGGCTGAAATCATGCCCGATTATCATAGCCATTGAATTTTTTCGTGCAAATTTGGAATAGTAATATGCGAAAATGGCACAGCATTGTAATCATTAGTGAAAACGCGCGAAAAACAAGCAAGAATTGAACATCATGCCAAGCCGTCAACGCAATGTGCTGTTGACATATCAACAATATCCCCGGACACTATCAATCGCCTGTATCATCAATAAAAATCTACGGTTTAGTGGGGAGATATATCATGTTGGGAGTTAAAAGTCTGAGATCTGTCGCGATTGCGACGGGTTTGATTGCAGCTGGATCACTGGGATTTGCATCCATTTCTTCGGCCAGGGAAATTGTCATTCGTATCGGCTCTGGCCATCCGCCGACAGTTGTTTATGCCGGCCTGATGAAAAATTTCTTTCAGCCTGAACTGAAAAAGGCGATCGAATCTCAAACCGACCACACGGTAAAGTTCATCGAGGGATATAGCGGTTCGATTACCAAGGTATTTGATACTTTTGAAGGTATTGAGAACGGTGTCCTCGATATCGGTGGTTTTTGTTTCTGCTTTGAAGCTTCCAAGCTGCCGATGCACGCATTTCAGATTATGCTGCCCTTTGGCACCATGGATCCGGAGCAAAGCGTTGCCATTGCCAACTCAATCTACCAAAAGTTCCCCAGTCTGGAGAAGACCTTCCAAAAGTATAACCAGACCATGCTCGCGCGCATTGGTGATGGTGGTTATAATCTCGGTACTAACTTTCCGTGGAAGGAAGTATCTGACCTTAAGGGCCACAAGATTCTCGGTGCTGGTCTCAATTTGAACTGGATGAAGAAGGCGGGCATCGGCATTATTCCGGTGACTGACGGGCTGCCGGGTTGGTACCAGAAAATCAAAACCGGGCTTGCAGAAGGTGGCATCATGTTCCCCAGCGCCTGGGGACCGGTATTTAAACTTCATGAAGTTGGAAAGTACTACACCACCATCGGATTCGGATCCATTACCTGGCATGCCCTCAACGTCAACAACAGATTCTGGAACCGCCTGCCACCTGAGGTTAAGCCAATTATGAAGGAAGTAGCCGGCCGTTATTCAATCCAAACCGGCGTTTTCAATAAAATCGGTTACAAGAAGGATATGGATTGGTTGCGCAAAAATATCACCGTGAGTGATTTGCCTGCTTCCGTCCGCCTTGATTGGGCCAAGAGACTTAAGAATTGGCCGCAAGAATATGCCAACGAACTTGAGGCCAAGGGTTTCCCGGCCAAGGCTATTCTCAACGCGACACTGGATGAAGCGGAAAAACTTGGGTACGAATGGCCAGTTCGTTATGTAATCAAATAGATAGCGCTGAGCGCGTACTATACCTGATCCAAGTGTTACCGGCCGAAGTTCGATTGCCACGGGTTTCAGCCGGTAAATTTTTTAACTTCAAATTAGGACCACCGTTGAAAAGGAAAACATGATGTGGCTCATCACGTTGAGTGATCGCTTGTCCAGGTTCCTGATGGTTGCAGCCGCCGCGTGGGCATTTGGTCTGGCGTTGCTGGTGATGGCCAATATCATTGGCCGGTCTGTGTTTGATTCACCGATATACGGCACCGCCGAAATCGTCGCTGCCTCCATCGTAATCATCGTATATTTGCAGGCAGGCTACGCCATTCGCAGCCGCTCTATGCTTAAGGCCGATTTCCTTCTGGTCCTTTTGCCGGACATTATCCAACGGATATTACTGGCCATTGGTTATCTATTAGGGGCTACATTCTTCCTGATGATTATTACCGGTGGTTGGGATGAAAGTGTCCTTTCCTATGTGGAAGGCGAGTTCGAAGGTGAAGGTGCATTGCGGGTGCCTTCGTGGCCAGCTCGCTGGACTGTGCTGATCGGCAGCGCTCTGGCCACGGTCAATTACCTGGTTTTGGCCTATATCGATGTATTTATGCCGAAACGGCAAAATTCTGAAATGGATGCGGGTGCCACCCCCGTCTGAGCAGGATCTGTAGCGAAAGAGAATAGTCTATTGTTCGAACTCAATACTGCCGTTTTGTTGATTGTCAGCCTGGTGGTCCTGGTGGCGATTGGAGTCCACATAGCTATCGCACTCGGCATAACCAGTGCGCTTGGAATTTTTTTGGTAACCGGCGCAGATGCCTACGCCTTCGATACGGTTCAACGCATGTTAGCCGCGACCGCCTACGAAGCGATCCGCGCCTATGTTTTTGCGGTGATCCCGCTGTTTATGCTGATGGGCGAATTTATCGGCAAGTCGGGCGTGGTCACCGATGTTTACCGTGGCATCAACCGGCTGCTGCGCCGTTTGCCTGGCCGGTTAGCCATTGCCACCATCATTGGCAACGCGCTGTTCTCGTTCGTCACTGGTGTCAGCATAGCCTCTGCCGCCGCCTTTTCACGCATCGCTTACCCGGAAATGAAAAGATATGGCTATCACAAGGGTTTCGCGTTGGGCACGGTCGCGGGCTCTAGTTGCCTCGGCATGTTGATTCCGCCTTCCGTGCTGATGATCGTCTGGGGCATTCTTACCGAGCAGTCAATTGGCCAGATTTTCGCCGCCGGCATCTTTCCCGGCCTGCTATTGGCGGGATTATTTATCCTCTACGTAATCGTTTTTGCTATATTGCGGCCAGCGGCCGTCGGTGAGGGTGCGCCGGCTGCAGAAACTTCCGGCAATGCCAATGCAAACGGGTCGAGCGATGAGGATTATGTCTCCAATACCCAGTTTTTAATCAGCCTGACCGGTATCATCATTGTCATTGTTGCGGTTTTGGGCGGTATCTGGTTCGGGATTTTTACCCCAACCGAAGGTGCTGGTGCTGGCGTCCTTATCGGGTTGATTTTGGGTATTATCAAGGGCATGCGCTTCCGCGATATAATCGATTCTATTTTATTGGTGGGCCGAACCTCCGCGCCGATCCTGTTGCTGCTGGTGGCCGCATCACTCTACTCCAGAACTCTTGCCATGACCGGTCTGGCCAACGCAATCGAAGGCGTTTTCCTCGGCTCCGGCATGGAGCCCTGGATGATCATGAGTACCATGGTTCTGATCTGGTTTTTGCTCGGGATGATTATCGATTCGATTTCCATCATGTTGCTAACCGCGGCCATATTTGCACCGATAGCTGTCGCAATCGGTTATGACCCGATCGCCTTTGCGATCATCGGCATTATTGCAATAGAGGCCGGATTGCTGACGCCACCCTTCGGACTATTGGTATATACCGTGAAATCATCTATCCAGGAAATCGACCCAAACATGAGCGTCATCGTGATATTCAAGAGTGCAACGCCCTATTGGATTATTATGCTGATAGGAATGATTTTGATCATCAATTTCCCGCAAATCGCGACCTATCTTCCAAGCCAGCTATTTTAGGATTGAAACTCCCTGCGCAGGATTGCATCCAGCTCAGTGAAAGTCCCGGCTTTTCGGGATAATGCGCACATTGCGTGGGTGGCCGGCACGCGGGGTGCGGCCCAAAAACGGCCGCTCCACCGGCTGGGTTTTAACCTCATCGGCCCGTGCCAGCGCCGGCGGCAGGCTCTCGTCACCAAGCCGGTTGAGATCAGCCGAAAGGTCGACAAGCGAGCGGGTAATGACGTGAATGATCGCCCCCTGGCGCTGAATCTGGCCGCGCACCAGCACCAGCCTTGAGCGCATCACCACCTTGCGATAGCGCTGCATGATTTTGCGCCAGACGATAATATTGGCGGTGCCGGTTTCATCTTCCAGTGTCATGAACACGACGCCCTTGGCGGTGCCCGGCTTTTGCCGCACCAGCACCACCCCGGCAATTTCCACATATTGGTTGTTTCTGGTGGCCAGAAGATCAGCCGCACTAATGATCCGCCGTTTGCGATATTCCTCCCGCAGAAAGGAAACCGGGTGCGCCTTTAGTGATAAACGATGGGTCTGGTAGTCGGCGACCACATGCTCGCTTAGCGGCATTTTTGGCAGTTGCACATCGGCGTCCGGCCCCAGCGTATCGGTATTGGCGGCTTCAAACAGCGGCAATTGCGCGTCACTGACAAGCCCGCGCACCTTCCACAGGGCCTGGCGACGGTCGAGCCCGATGGAGCGGAAACAATCGGCCGCCGCCAGCCGTTCCAGCACGGCGATGGAAAGAGTGCGGCGAAGCTGCTCGATAGTGGTGAAGGGGGGCGGCCTTTCTCTGCCACCTCTTCCTGGTGTCGAAGACGATGTCAATCGGCTTCGGGTAATATCATCAGCAATTACAGAATTCTGGATTTGTTGTCGGTAATCCCCCCACCCGAACCCTGCTTTGCAGCGTTCGACCTCCCCACCGGGGGGAGGTTCGCCCTGTGCTACAGGCAGCACCTGGCCATCGTTTTTCTCCGCCAGCAATTGCATTCGCTCATCGACAAAACCCTCCATCACCTCCTTGCGCAGCCCGTCGACCTGGCGAAAGCCGAGGCGGACACCATAAGAACCCTCTTTTCCTTGCTCCAGCCTGTTGTCCCATTCGCTGAAATTAACATCGACGGGCAGCACGTCAATATCATGCTGGCGGGCATCGCGGACAATCTGTGCCGGGGCGTAAAACCCCATCGGCTGGGAGTTCAACAATCCGGTACAAAACACATCCGGGTAATGGCACTTGATCCAGGAAGAGGCATAGACCAGCAGGGCGAAGCTCGCCGCATGGCTTTCGGGAAAACCATATTCGCCAAAACCCTTGATCTGGTTGAAACAGCGCTGGGCAAAATCGGCATCATAACCGCGGGCAATCATCCTTGAGACCATCTTTTCTTCCAGCGTGTGAATGGTGCCCATGCGGCGGAATGTGGCCATGGCGCGGCGCAACTCGTTGGCCTCGTCGGGCGAAAATTTCGCCGCATCAATGGCGATCTGCATTGCCTGTTCCTGAAACAGCGGCACCCCAAGGGTGCGGCCAAGAATGTTTTCCAGTTCCTTGGGGGAACCGTGCTCAGGCAAGGGCGAGGGATATTCCACCTTGTCGATACCGTCGCGGCGGCGCAGATAAGGGTGCACCATATCGCCCTGGATCGGGCCGGGCCGGACAATCGCCACCTCGATCACCAGGTCATAGAATTTCTCCGGCTTCAACCGTGGCAGCATGTTGAGCTGGGCCCGGCTTTCTACCTGAAAAACACCGACCGCATCGGCCTTTTGCAGCATCTGATAGACGCGGCCATCTTCCTTCGGCATTGAGGCCAGCGTGTAGCGTTTGCCGTAGTGACTATCGATCATGTCAAAGCATTTGCGGATGCAGGTCAACATACCGAGCGCCAGCACATCGATCTTGAGGATTTTCAGCGCGTCGATGTCGTCCTTGTCCCATTCGATGAAGGTGCGATCGTCCATCGCCGCATTGCCGATCGGCACCATTTCTTCGAGCGGGTCCTCGGTCAAAACAAAGCCGCCCACATGCTGGGAAAGATGGCGGGGGAAGCCGAGCAATTGCCGGGTCAAGAAGATGGTGCGGCGCAAATGCGGATCGTTCAGGTCCAGCCCCGCCTCTTTGACGTGGCTTTCCGGCATTTCTGCCCCCCACGAGCCCCAGACCGAGCGAGCCAGTGCCGAGGTGATGTCCTCCGTTAGCCCCATCACCTTGCCGACCTCGCGCACCGCACTGCGCGGGCGGTAGGTGATGATGGTGGCGGCAATGCCGGCCCGGTGGCGGCCATAGCGCTGATAGATATACTGGATCACCTCCTCACGCCGCTCATGTTCGAAATCGACATCGATATCCGGTGGTTCCTTGCGTGATTCTGACAGGAAGCGCTCGAACAATAGCTGGGTGGTGGAAGGGTCGACCGCAGTAATGCCAAGGCAATAACAAACGGCCGAATTGGCCGCTGAACCGCGCCCCTGGCACAGGATATCCTTGCTGCGGGCAAAGGCGACAATGTCGTGAACGGTGAGGAAATAGGGCGCGTATTTGAGCTTCTTGATCAGCCCGAACTCTTTCAGGATCAACACCTTCACCCGGTCGGGAATACCGTCGGGATAGTAGAATTTTGCCCCCTGCCAGGTCAGCTCCTCCAGATGCTGTTGTGATGTCCTGCCCTTTGGCACCGGTTCGTTGGGATAATTATACGACAGTTCATCGAGGCTGAAATTGCAGCGCTCGACCAGGGTGGCGATGTTGGCGATTGCCTCGGGATAATCGCTAAAAAGCCGCGCCATCTCCTGTGGTTTTTTCAGCTGCCGTTCACTGTTGGCGGCAAGGCGAAAACCGGCCTCGTCAATAGTGCATTTTTCGCGGATACAGGTAAGCACATCCTGCAGCGGGCGGCGGTCTGCTGCATGGTAATGGACATCATTGGTGGCGATCAGCGGAATGTCGAGACGCCGCGCCAGCCCGGCCAGTTGGCGCAACCGGCGGCGGTCATCGCCCCGGTAAAGATAGTGGGCGGCAAGCCACAGATTGTCCGGCACCGCCTGCTTGAGTTTGGCAAGAAAAGTTTCAACTGGCATCTTTTGCGGGGAAGTGGAAACTTTGATTTCCTTCGCATCCTCCTGCGGCAAGACAATGACACAACAATCGGCAAGTTCCGACAAAACCTCGTTAAGGCTCAAATGACATTCGCCCTTGGGGGCGGCGAGCTTGCCACGGCTCAACAACCGGCAAAGGCGGCCATAGGCGGCGCGGTTTTGTGGAAAACACAAAAAACTATCTTCCTCCAAAACATCAAAGCGGCAGCCCACCAGCAGCTTGATACCGGCCTTTTTTGCCGCGATATGGGCCCGGACAACGCCGGCAAGGGAATTGCGGTCGGCAATACCGATGGCAAAATGGCCAAGTTTTGCCGCCTCCTCGACCAGTTCATGCGGGTGTGAGCCGCCGCGCAGGAAAGAAAAATTAGTGACACATTGCAGTTCGGCATAGGCGTGTTGGTGGTGCATCATCCGAACAGCCCGTGGATGAACCATTGCGGCGCAGCACCATGGCGCGTCTCGCCATAAAGCCCGGCACGGAAAAGCCAGTAGCGCAGGCCCTCTTCATCCTCCACTTCATAATAATCGCGTGCATTGGTGCGAAAAAACAGCTCGCGGCCATTGGCGTCTTCGATCTCCCGCCACCATTGCGGTGCGATGCGCTCCGGCCCGCGGGCACGAATAATCTTGCGGGTCAGCCGGCGCCAGGTAAAGCGCAGCGGCGGTCCGTCCGGTACCTCGGCCAGGGTCTCGATTTCCTCCGGCCTTTCAAACAGCCGGAAGGGCCGTGCGGTGGGCACCGGCCCATGCCATGCGGCAGCGGGTTCTGCCATGCCGGCCAAGACAATGCGTTGGGCCTGTTCCGGCAGATGGCTTGCAACCGGCACAAGCCGGGTAATGTGTGCCGCCCCCAGCCGGTTCATCAGCTTGTCGATCAAAAGCACAATATCGCCACCCTCACCTTGTGAATGGGCGGTAAGGCTTTTTTGTTCCTCGGCGATTGGTTCCACCCTGTCAGCGGCAAGAATAAACATGTCGATGCCGTAGCCGGGATCGATTTCCGCCAGCCGGTCCTTAAACAGCCGGGCGATATGGTCGGGATCACGGGAAGCGCGGCCAAGGCGGATGGTCAGCGCATCATGGCCGCCATCGCTGTGGCAGGCGGCAAGGGTTAGCGCGCGAACGCCAAGCCCGTCCCGTTCCAGCCGAGTTTTTATGCGCTGCAACAGATGATCAAGCGCCATGGCGATGGCCATTTCGTCAATCGCCGGTTCGGCCAGACCCAGGGTCTCGCGACAGGGCGCAACTTCTTTCAGCGGTGTCAGTGGCTCGCTAATTTCGCCCGCCATCTGGTCAAGCCTCAACCGCACCGACCATGCCGCCTGGCGTGAATGAAACCGCCGTTCCAGGGCAGAACGCGGTATCGCCCGCAGGGCGCTTATCTGTTTCAGCCCCAGCCGCCGCAGCAGCAAAAGCACATTGTCATCAAGCCTTAGCCCATCGACCGGCAGGGCCGCAGTTGTGATAACGGCCTCACCGGGCGGCGCGATGATAAAGGCAGAGCGGCTTTCCTCTTCAGACAAACAAGCCGTGTGATGCATGATTTCCATATTAAGGCCAAACCGTGCCAGCGCCCAGGCAGCACCTTTCGTATCAGCAATGGCGGCACGGGCGGTAAGGCCGATCCTGGCAAACCGTGCCAGCGCATCGCGCATCAGCCCTTCTTCGCCGCCAAATAAATGATCACAGCCATAGGTGTCGATCAGCAACCCGTCATCGCCGTCAAGCGCCACAACCGGGCTGTAACGCATGGCCCAGTGGCCGAGGCGCTGCAGAAAAATCTGGTCCAGGTTCGCCGCCGCCTGTTCGACGTAGATTTCCGGGCAGCCGGCGCGGGCATCATTGAGCATCTGGCCGATGGCAGCGCCGGCCTTTTCCGCCGCTATGCTGGTGGCGGTAATGCGGGTGCCCTTGACGCCGCTTTCAACCAGCACGAGGGGTTGATCAGCCGGTCTTTCGTTCGCCTCGGGTGATGCGAAGCGCCGGGCGCGCCTGTCGGCTATCTGCCAGCGCTGCATCGCCAGGCGCGGAAACCAGATTGAAAGAATGCGTCTCATCGTTCCAGTAGACTTTCCAGGAGCCGGGGCCCGCCCGCCCGCCGCGAGCGCGTGTCAATTGCACCGACCACACGGTGGGGCCGGGGCCGAGCGGGTCATTTTCATCGGGTGGGCCAATGGCTGGTGCAATGCGCCAGCGGGTGGTTGCGGCACTAGCCTCGCGAGTGCCGGTGACGTTGAGAAAAAGGCACGGGATGGCCATTTCCAGACAGGCAAGTGAAAGCCGCCTTGTTGCGGTAAAACCCACCGGCGCCCCTTCGCCGATAATCGCCGCCACGGCACCGGAGCGCAGACTTTCTTCCATGACAAAGGCAAGATCGCGTTGCTTGCGCAGCACAACATGTACCAGCCGTTCCGGCGCAAGGCCGGCGGCCTTCAGGCCCGGGGCGTAGGGATGGCCATATTCGCGCACGCTGCGGCCCGTTTGACACCAGATAATTGGCCCACCCGTTTCTGCCGCCCGGGGCAAAAGCTGCAGCAAGGCCAGTACAAAGCGGTCCATCGCCGGTATGTGCCTTGTTTGGGCAACGCAAAAATCGTGCAAGTCGCCTTGCCCGAGCCGCCCGCCCGGCAAGGCCGTATCAATGGCGTCGCACCCAAGCCGCCAACCCGTCTTGCACCGGTCCCCGGCCATCGGCTGAAACAGCACAGGGCGGCGTTCGATACGCGCAATTTTTTTCCGCAACTGGTCAAGCATAGCCTTTTTCCTCAAAACTTATGCATATGTTCCTATTTTGTTCTCGTCGAAGAGTCAAATATTCCCAGGAATTTTTTCTTCACGCCGTCGTGTAGCGCAAAATGCTAATCTGCAATGGAGCAGCAAGCCAGCAGTCTGTATCGGTCAAATTGGAGCGGTTTGATTGACAAGACCAAGCCTGGATATTCTTTCTGGCCGTCACTCATCGTCCACCCTGTCGCCGCCGGCACCTGAATTTTTTAATTGTTCGGTCTCCGGCACATGGGTTTTTCCAGCAAAGGCGACAAGGGTTGCAAAAACATCATCCGCCAGTTCGATGCGGCCAATTCGCTGTAGGTTTGATGTTGGCTGTATAGTCGCAATGGTGACTGCCACCTTTTCCGCAAGACAAATATCTATCTCGTCTTGGCCTTGTGTGATGACAATATTATTGGCCGAAACGATCGCCTTAAAACCACTCCAGCTGACTTTGATGCAACGATTGATTCTGGCCGCAGCCGCGGCTGCAAATGGCAGCAGGATAATTGGATAGGCCAGCCCGCGAATATCGATCACCTCGCGATCTACGATCATATCCGAACAATCAGATAAAAGCGCACCGGTGGTTATTGGGCAAAGCACGCGCTCGGGTGACAACCAAATGCCCTCCAGTTCGCCAGGCCCCAATTCGCCAGCAGACCGTTTCTCATTCTCGCGCAGCAGTTTGCTTATGCAGCTAAGATCCGACAATCCGCTTTGCGCAAGCCATGAAGTGGCATAACCCGCCTCTTCTGCCAGGCCCCATGGCAGGCCCGCACCGCGTGCCGCCTTAAGAGCGAGTACTTCCATCTCTCGCGTTGAAAGGTCAATCATTGTGCCGCCTCGTCCACAATGTAGGACCAATCATCCGCATCCAGCGATTGTAATTCATGCGGAAACGGCGCGTTTTGAAACATCGTGATACGGGTCCACCGGTCAGATCTGGGATCGAATTTGGTTGCCCCAAAAAAGGATAGCTTGCACCTCAGCATGTCGAGCGGAAGCACCTCGGCAGAAAGAAGATTATCGCGAATTTCGCTATAAGGAAGCTTCGCGGCAATCTGAACCCTTCTGGCGGTGTGACGATGTTCAGGATGGCGAAGCAGGAAATGGGCGATGGGTTTTGCAGCTGGCCATTCAGCAAGATCGGCCATCATCGTCTTGACATCACGGCCAATTGCCAGGGGCATTTCCAAAAAATGCGCCTCTTCAAGGTCTTTTCGCTCTCCCAGCCGCGGTTCGCCTTTGTTTTTGGAAGTATACCAGAATTTGACCTGACTTCCGGGCATATCAAAGTCAATTTCTATCGCCCATCGATAGACCCTTGATACAATTTCCACCAATGCACCAATGGTCATTGAACCGTCAATTGGGAAATGCTCGCGCTCGTTTGCGCTCATGGTATCCAACAGATCATCAACCAGATCGCCATAGGGTTCGATAATCAAGGTCACGATCAATTCCTGCGCTTCGGCTCCCAGATGTTGGTTCGCCCAGTAATAAAGCCGGTCCCAGGGTTGATCCTGTTCCAGCACACCACCGATCACATGGCGCTGCAGGCGGGTGAGATCGGCCAGCAATTCGACAATTCTTGCCGATTGTCTTTGATCGCGGGTGTTCCATCGCCGGCAATCAGCCAACGCGCGGGCAAGGTAATGCGTAAAGGCGGTCTTGCGGTCATCACCGGCGGCCAGCACGGAACGGACACGGGCCAATGCGGTTTCCCGCGCCGTCATCCAGTTGTTGAGGAGCACCGGGTGGGTCACAAGAAACGGCGCCATGCCAAGTCCTGTAGAATTGCCAACGCCTATTCGCCGTCGCAAGTCAGGGTCTATTACGATTGCTGTTTCAGCCGACCGGCTCTGGGCCAGATATTCGGCCAAATCCACGGTGAAGGCGCGGGTAAAATACACCGACAGCATCTCTATTTGAAACGGCTGATTGACCTCTGCCCGCCCGGCAATCTTGTCCCGGGCGGCAGTACCAAATTTTCCCGATCCATAGACTGCCGTGGTCCGCATCAAATAGCCGACCGCATCAAGTTTTTCCATATCCGGCTGCCGGCCAGCGGCCAAGCGCTCGACAACATGTTCAAATAGCCGGGCCGATTTGTTGGCCCGCGAAAGGCTCAGTTCCTGGTCCGAAACCCGGCCGGCCTCTTGCTTTGGAACCTGTTTCGAAAGGCGATCAATATCATCATCACCGGGCACGCCGTCGAACAGTGCAAAAGTTGCGTCCCACTCGATCGCAATCGACCTGTCTGTTCGCTTTGCCGGGTCGAGATCATGGGAAAAACACACCAGACTGTAGCTGCGAACCGGCCCCTTTGCGGTGTAAACCGCAACGCCAACGCCCTTTTCATCAATGCGCCAGAGCGGGCGCGAGAATGACCAGCGTTGCTGCTTCAACCTACGCAGCAACGAGCGCATGAAGCCAAGGCGGGTTTGGTGAAACGTACCCATGCGCTGCAACCGCATGACAATATCGGGATCGCGCAATGCAACAGTCTGGTTTGGCGCCGGATTTCCCCTTCGATCCATTTGTGGCTACTTTCCTTTTTCCACCGGATTATTCGGGCACAAAATTTTGATCATAGAACCTAAGCCAGTTTCCCCCCATAATTCCGGCAGTTTCAGCATCACAAAACCCGACGGTGCGAAGACCCTTTTCGATATTGTCAAAATCCCTGTTGTCGTTAAACCAGTTGGGCATCGGCGGGAAGCCGGCATCTTTTGCAGTACCCTCACCATAGTCGATCTCTTTTGACCAGCGCCCCGCCCGCATCCACTCGACCACGCTGTCGGGCTGATCCTGACACAGGTCCGTGCCGATGCCGATATTTTCCACTCCCACAAGTTCAGCCGTATCGGCAATCATGGAACAAAAACTCTCCAGCGTGCAATCTGACTTGTCCTTCAGGTGATGGGGATAAATCGAAAACCCAAGCATACCACCGGACTGGCCAAGTGCCTTCAGCACCTCGTCAGATTTGTTTCTCAACGCCGGATGCCAGAACACCGGATTTGCATGGGTTATCGCAATCGGGCGTTCGGATATATCGATCGCCTCAAGGGTTGAGCGTTCGGCCGAATGGCTCATGTCGATCACCAGGCCTACCCGGTTCATTTCCTTGATGACCTGTCTTCCCATGCGGGTAATGCCGGTATCTTCGCGTTCATAGCATCCGCTCGCCAGCAGCGACTGGTTGTTGTAGCTAAGCTGCATAAACCGGGCACCAAGCATGTGACAGATTTCCACCAGCGCGATATCATCTTCAATCGGCGAAGGATTTTGAAAACCAAAGAATATCGCCGTCCGCCCTTCTTTGTGGGCACGGCGAACATCATCACCCATATGGCCCTGAAATATCAGGTCGGGGAACCGTTCAAACCAGCGGTTCCAGGCTGCCAGATTGGCAATCATCTGGCGAAAATTCTCGTGATAGGCAATCGTCACATGGACGGCGTCAACCTTGCCCTTGCGCATTTGCCGGAAGATTTTTTCCGACCAGTTTGCATATTGCAAATTGTCAATTCTAACCATTGCCACCCTGTCTCATGCCAAGGGAAGTTAATATCGAGCCATCATACGGGTCAATACTAGTGGTTCTGTACCAACATTTGCATCCCCTGCAGCACCCATCTTTGCAAATGTTGGAATCAAAAGAACCACTAGCAAGTTGTTGAATCTAGTGGAATTTTGAATTTGACATTTGAAAAAGAATGATGTTGCAAATGGCTACCAAATGTCAAATTCATTCCACTAGTGGTTCTGTACCAACATTTGCATCCCCTGCAGCACCCATCTTTGCAAATGTTGGATTCAAAAGAACCACTAGCAAGATATTGAATCTAGTGGAATTTTGAATTTGACATTTGAAAAAGAATGAAGCTGCAAATGGGTACCAAATGTCAAATTCATTCCACCAGTGCAACGAGGCTAATCCGGGTCGGCAATGATTGTGTGGCCATTGCCGTCAAAACGATAGGTTCGTTCAGCGTCGAATTTGGTAAACACGGTTGAACCAACAGCAAAATCCTGCTCGCCGTGGAGACGAATGGCAATCAAGCCGGCACCACCGCAATCAAGAAACAGATTGGTATCGGCGCCCAGATGCTCCACATGGGAGACCCGGCCCTCAAGATCGCCAGCACTTTTTTCGACCGTTATGTGTTCGGGCCGAATGCCGATGGTAACAGCATCATCGCGCTGCACTTTGCCGGCATCAATAAAATTCATCTGTGGCGAGCCGATAAAGCCGGCGACGAATTTATTCACCGGGTTGTTGTAAAGCTCCATTGGTGAGCCGACCTGCTCGATGCGCCCTTCGTTCAAAACAACAATGCGGTCCGCCAGGGTCATGGCCTCGGTCTGGTCGTGGGTGACGTAAATCATCGTCGCCTCGAGCTGGCGGTGCAGGCGGGCGATCTCCAGCCGGGTGTTGACCCGCAACGCTGCATCAAGATTAGACAGCGGCTCGTCGAACAGGAACAGTTTTGGTTCACGCACCACGGCGCGACCGATAGCGACCCGCTGGCGCTGGCCACCGGAAAGTTCCGCCGGTCGCCGGTCGAGATATTCATCCAGCGACAACATGGTCGAGGCAAATTTGACCCGCTCGACGATCTCGTCTGCCGGAGCCTTTGCCTGTTTCAGACCGAGGCTCATATTGTCTCGCACGGTTAAATGCGGATAAAGCGCATAGGTCTGGAACACCATCGCAATCCCACGCTGGGACGGGGGCTTGAGATTAACCGGTGCGCCATCAATGATGACCTCCCCTTCGGTTGCGTCTTCAAGCCCGGCTATCATGCGTAAAAGGGTTGACTTTCCGCAACCCGATGGCCCGACAAAGATAACAAACTCTCCGTCGCTGACTTCAAGGTCGACCCCCTTGATCACTTCGACCGTGCCGAATGATTTTTTCAAATTCTTTAATACCAGCGATCCCACAAAAAATTCTCCAGAGCTATAGTTTTATTTCACAACCGCTGCGGATACTGTGATCAGCCGCCAGGCATATCTGCAGCGACATCACCGCATCCTGCTGGTGACGGGCAAGGTCCATATCCTCGCGAATGGCTTTTTGCATGAACGCCTGCTCGCGGTCGCACAGCGCCTGATGGTCCGGTTCCTCGGCCATCGAAAGGTCCTCATCTTCGTGGCTAAACCGGCCATCTTTACCGGTCTCGGCCCGATGGATGCGAATAACCGAAGTTTTCGTATGGGTGTCGATATCGTCTGATTTGGCGCCTTCATCCATGATGATAGAGACGCTGCCATTGGGGGAAATGATATCTTTCACAAAGAACGCGGTCTCCGACATCATCGGCCCCCAGCCGGCCTCGTACCAGCCGACCGAACCATCATCGAAGGTCACTTGAAAATGGCCGTAATTATACATCTTAGGCGCGACTTCATCCGACAATCGCAGGCCCATGCCAGCGACCTTAACCGGCTTCGCATCGGTGATCTGGCACATCACATCAACATAATGCACACCGCAATCGACAATCGGCGAGGTGGTCTGCATCAGGTTTTTGTGGGTATCCCAGGTAGCGCCGGAAGATTGCTGATTGAGATTTAGTCTAAAGACATAGGGTCCACCGAGATTGCGCGCTTCCTCAATCAATCGTATCCACGAGGGGTGGTGGCGCAGAATATAGCCAACAACCAGTTTTCGGCCCGTGCTCCTGGCGGTTTTCACCACCCGTTCGGCATCTTCGACATTTGTAGCAATGGGCTTTTCCAAAAACACATGGGCACCCTGTTGCATTGCCGCGATGGCATATTCGGCATGGCTGTCGGAATAGGTGCAGATGGCGGCAAGGTCGGGCATTGTGGCGCTCAAAGCCTGTTGGTAGTTTTTAAAATGCGGATAGGAACTCAGCTCTTCCGGCAAATCGACCTTTGAGCGATTGACCAGACCGACTATTTCGTAGCCGCTGTCCTTGTGATAGGCCAGCGCGTGGCTGCAGCCCATATTGCCCAGCCCGGCCACGAGCACACGAATGGGTTTGGCCGTCATTTAACCGCTCCTGAAGTAATGCCGCGGATTAGTTGTCGCGAGAAAATAAGATAGAGGATCAACACCGGCACGATGGCCAGGCTAAGTGCGGCCAAAACCGCATTCCAGTTGGTGACAAACTGGCCGATGAACACCTGGGCACCAAGCGTCACGGTCTTGGTTTCTTCAGCCGGCGCCAGAATAAGCGGGAACCACAGATCGTTCCAGATCGGGATCATGGTGAACACGGCGACCGTTGCCATGGCCGGGCGCACCAACGGCAACACCAGCAGAAAGAAAATCCGGTATTCGCTCAGGCCATCAATGCGGCCGGCGTTCTTCAGATCATCAGAGACCTGGCGCATAAACTCCGACAGGATAAACACGGCCAGCGGTAGCCCCTGGGCCGTATAGACCAGGATCAGCGCCGTCAAGGTGTTGACCAGACCGCTTGCCACCATCAACTGCAGAATGGCCACTGTGCCGAGGCGGATCGGGATCATGATGCCGAGCGCCAGATAAAGCCCCATCAGCAGATTGCCCCTAAACCGGTACTCCGCCAGTGCATAGGCCGCCATGGCGCCGAGCAGCAGCACCAGGCTCAGCGAGACCACCGTGACTATCAGGCTGTTTTGAAAATACAGGAAAAAATCGCCCTGTTTGAGCACGGTTTCATAACCGATCAGGCTAAAACTCTTTTCGTCGGGCAAAGCGAGAGGGTCACGAAAAATCGCACGGCGCGATTTGAACGAATTGATGACAATGACAAAAACCGGGAACAGGGCAATAACAGTGTAGGTTGCGAGCACAGCATGGGCGGCGATCGAGCGGGCGGTTGAATGTCTGGCGGCGTTCATATCATCATCTCCCGGTCTAAAACTGATACCGGCGAAGCCGGGTCTGGATAGCGAAGAGATAGATCGAAACGCCGGCCAGAATGATGAAGAACATGGCCGTTGCGATGGCTGAGCCCATATTGGGATCGCCCAGTTGCAGCTGGAAGCCAAAGAACGTGCGGTAAAGGAAAGTGCCCAGAATATCAGTGGAATAGTCCGGTCCCGCCAGCGCTCCTTGCGCCGAGTAGATCAGATCGAAGGCGTTGAAGTTTGCGACAAATGTCAGGATTGAGATGATACCGATGGAAGGCAGGATGAGCGGCAGCTTGATTTTCCAGAACTGTGACATGCCGGT
The DNA here is from genome assembly GCA_965248135.1 of Rhizobiaceae bacterium. Classification (GTDB taxonomy): domain Bacteria; phylum Pseudomonadota; class Alphaproteobacteria; order Rhizobiales; family Rhizobiaceae; genus SZUA-100. The sequence continues at coordinate 746,013 of CBDFIN010000011.1, forward strand.
AATACCATCGCATTCAGCCGCCTCCAGAACCTCATCGGGAATGGAAAGCAGTGCCGCATAGATCAGCATCATCGGGATGCCGACAAACTGCCAGACGGAAATGAGGCTGAGCGTCGTCAACGCATAGGCCTCTTTACCCAGCCAGGGCGCGAAAAGGCTTTTCAGACCAACCATGTTGAGCAAATCGGGCGCAATGCCCCAGATCGGGCTCAAGATCAGCTTCCAGGCAAAGCCAACGATAACGAAGGACAAGATGGTCGGAATAAATATCGCTGTGCGATAGAAGGCGCTCATTCTCAATCGGGGACTGGATAAAAGTGCCGCCAGCAAAATGCCGATCGGATTTTGCACAAACATGTGCACGACAAAAAACCAGCCGTTGTTTTTCAGTGCATTCCAGAAACTATCTGACCAGCGTGCATCACCAAACAGGGTTTGGAAATTGGCCAGACCGACAAATGTCTGATTGCCATCAACCTCACGAAAAAGCGACAATTGCAACGTGCCGAACAGCGGCAGGATCATGATCGCCGTGTAGATCAGCAAGGCCGGCGCCAGAAACACCGCGATATGCCATCGCACGGGTCTTTTTGCAGTGCTGCTATTGGCCATAATCACACCGGTTTCTTAAGATTGCGCCGGGCAGCAACCAGCCGCCCGGCGCTGTTTATCTTTTACTGTTGCGGCTTGTACCAGCTCGCCAAACCGTCCTGCAGGCGCTTGCCGGCGGCCTCGGGAGCTTCAGTGCCCTTGATCACGTTGGCAGAAGCGTTCCAGGTTTCATTTTCCAGATTGGGCGTACCGCGCGACAGGATCTGATAGGTCGAACGGATGGTCGACTTGCACTTGCCGCGCCAGGAAACAAATTCCTGCGCCAGCGGATCTTCCATCGAAATCTGATGGCTGGAAAGGGAGAAGAAGCCCGGCAGCGAATTGGCATAAAGGACGGCAAATTCGGCCGAACCCACCCAGTTGAGGAAGGCTTTTGCCGCTTCGGGGTTTTTGGTCTTGGTGTTCATGCCGATGGCAATGTCGGTATGGTCTGAGATGTAGCAATCATCGCCGGCATTGGCCACTGGCGGGTAGAAGGCACCCATCTTGAACTCGGCCTGGGCATTAAATCCGGCAATCTCCCACGAACCTGCCGGATAGATGGCGGCCCGTCCAAGGGTAAAGATATTCTGGCTATCCGGGTAGCTCTGGGCCTCAAAGCCATCGCCAAGATAGTCTTTCCATTTGGCCAGCTGACGATAGGGAGCAATCCACTGATCATCGGTGAGCTTTTGTTCGCCCTTGATCAGTGCTGAGCGGCCCGCTTCACCCTTCCAGTAGTTGGGGCCGATATTCTGATACCCCATGGTCGCGGCTTCCCACTGGTCGTTGGTGCCCATGGCCATCGGCGTGTAACTGCCGTTTGCCTTGATCTTGTCAAGCGCTGCGAAGAACTCGGCTTCTGTGGTGGGCACCTCCACACCAACCTCGGCAAAGGCGTCTTTATTGTAGATAAAGCCGTGGATGACTGATGCCATTGGCACACAGAAAGGATTTTGGCCATCGTCGGTAATCCAGGCGGATTTGGCCACGCCTGAAAAATTGCTCATCCCCTCAAGGTCTTTCAACGTTGCCAGATGACCTTTGTCATAAAGTGCAAGTGAAGTATCAAACGGGCGGCAGGTGATCAAATCGCCGGCGGAACCTGCATCAAGCTTGGAATTCAAAACCGCGTTATATTCAGCCGGCGCCGATGGGGTAAACTTGATCTTGATGCCAGCATGTTTGGCCTCAAAGGCCGGAATTATTTTCTCCTGCCAGATGACAAGATCGTCATTGCGCCAGCTTTCGATGATGAGCGTGACATCTTCGGCCTGGGCGATGCCGGCTGAGGCCACGATGGTCGTGGCAAGCAGTAGTCTTTTGATGGATTTGGACAACATTTTTTTCTCCCTTTGTGCGCGTTTTTCAACGCATTGAATTTAGGACCCTTTGGTCCCTTCGATTATTGAAAGTGCGGGCCGTAATTTTTTCGCCGTGCTTTCAAGTAGTTGGGTTGCGTGATCGATATCCTTCGCACCAGCGCCTAGCAATATCGCCATCTTGACCGATCCGCCGGCATTTTCAAGATAGCGCGCGGCCTCTTCCTCCCCGCAGTCGCTAATGGCAGAGACTATCCCCCGGGCGCGGTGTTTCAGTTTGATATTATCGGCATACACATTGACCATGTGACCGTCATGGACATGACCCAAATGAATGGCCGCCAGGGTAGAGATCATATTGAGGGTGATTTTTTGCGCGGTCGCAGCGCCCATTCTGGTCGAGCCGGCAATGATTTCCGCGGGTGTTTGCAGCAGGATTGCCACATCCGATTGCTGCAAAAGCTCCGTCTGGTCATTATTGGCAATGCCGATGGTCGTTGCGCCCAGTTCCTTTGCCGTCTGCGCCGCGCTGAGCGCATAGAGTGTTGTGCCGCTGGCCGAAAGGCTGATCAGACAGTCACCCTTTGCCAATCCGGCAGAGCGCACATCACCTTCCGCCTGCGCCGCATCGTCTTCGGGGCCACCGGCAAGATCGCTCAGGCTTTCTTTGCCACCGGCCAGAAGAATAATGATTTGATGGTTAGCAATGCCGAACGTGCCGGGAAGTTCGAGCCCATCGGCCAGCGCCATCAGACCGGAACTGCCGGCGGCCGCGTAAACAAGCTTGCCGCCCGATGCCAAGGTCCGGGCGACAATTGCAGCGGCCTTTTCAATCTGCGGTATCGCCCCCTTAACACATTCAGCCGCCGCAATTTGCGCGGCATGCAATATCGCCAGAACCTTTCGCGGCGGTTTCAAGTCCAGCCCAGCGGCAAAACCATTTTGCGCCTCTGTATTGAGTGGTGGCATTGCCTGTTCCTTCCCTTCGTACATAATGCCAAAGAAATACCAATTGTCCACGAAAAATTAACCATACTTCTGCGTGGAAATTGCAAATTTGTTATTTCTTCAATAATTTCAATCAGTTATTATGAAAAATAAATTTTTGGAAATATTTACTTGGTTAATGGTATTTTATTGGTACTATGCAAATAGGAGAAGTTGATGGCCTATTTGATTGGAGTTGATGGCGGCGGAACCGGATGTCGGGTTATCATTAGCACGCTCGCCGGCAATCCGCTGGGAAAGGGCAGTGCCGGCCCCGCCAACATCCTGACCAATTTCGACAGCGCTCATGTCAATGTCGTTGAGGCTGCGAAAATTGCCTGCAAGGATGCGGCTCTGCCAGTAACGGTGCTGGCGCAAGCCAGTGCCTATCTCGGCCTGGCCGGCTCGAATATCGGCGATTGCGCTGAGCGCTTTGCCCGGCGATTGCCGTTTTTAAGATGTCAGATAGGAACCGATGCAATCATCTCGCTTGAAGGGGCGATAGGCGACAATGACGGCGCGGTGGCGATTATCGGCACCGGCTCGGTCTTTGTCTCAAAATGCAGCGATGCGGTTGATATAGTTGGCGGATGGGGCTTTATGGTCGGCGATCTGGGCAGTGGCTCACGTTTGGGACGATCGCTTCTTCAAGAGACTTTATTAGCCTATGATGGTGTACGCGACGCTACCGCGTTGACATCCGCCGTACTGGCAAAATTTCGCGATGACCCTGGAACCATCGTTGAATATGCCCACACCGCCAGACCGGGGGAGTTCGGCAGTTTCGCCCCGATGGTTTTTGAATACGCAAAAAAGCACGACCCGATAGCGGTGAATATAGTCGCCAAAGCAGTGACTGATATCGAAGAGACACTCAATGCATTGCTGTTCAACATCAAAGACCAGCGCATTTGTATGTTGGGTGGGTTGGGAAAAATATATAAGAAATTGCTTAGTCAGCGTTATCGCAGCCTCATGCACGAACCCATAGGAGATGCGGCATCAGGCGCCATTGCTCTGGCGGTAAAAACCTTCGGTGGCGCAAATGTCTGAAGCGATGGATACGCTGCTGCTGCATGAAAACTGGGTACGCGAAAACAGCGGGCCTTTATATATTCAGCTCAGTCAATATCTGGAAAACGCCATCGCCAAAGGCCAGCTTCAGGCCGGCGACCCCCTGCCATCGGAAAGGGAAATCGCCACGATTGCCGATATCTCGCGCGTCACCGTCAGGAAGGCTGTCGGCAAGCTGGTGCAGGACGGGTTGGTGGTACAAAAACACGGATCGGGAACCTCGGTGGCGCCACAGCTCAACCGGGTTCAGCAGTCGTTGTCAACGCTGACATCGTTTAGCGAAGACATGGTCAGGCGCGGTGTGAAAGCGCGCTCGACCTGGCTGGAAAAAGGTCTGTTTCCACCCTCCCCTCAGGAAACCATGGTTCTGGCACTTTCACCGGACAGTCTGGTATCGCGGGTTTCAAGATTGCGCATCGCCGACAACGTGCCGCTGGCCATCGAGCGCGCCTCCCTGTCGCCGGAACACCTGCCCGACCCGGAACTTGTCGACCAATCTCTATACGCCTTGCTTGATCAGCGCGGCTATAAACCGGTTCGTGCCATCCAGCGCATATCGGCCAGCAACCTTGCTTACGGTGATGCCGAGTTGCTCGACGTGCCGGAAGGGTCGGCAAGCTTGAACATTGAGCGCATCTCCTACTTGAAATCGGGGAAAGTGGTGGAATTCACACGTTCCATTTACCGGGGCGATGCTTATGATTTCGTTGCCGAATTAACTATCGGCACTGAAAGGAATTGAAACTGAGATGATCAGCGGCGCGACCAAAATGGCCGATGAGGTCGGCCAGATTGCCCAATCAGTTGAGCGGCTGCTCGACCGGTCGCAACAATCAATCTTCGAAGCCGCCGAGCAAATCCGGCTTCGCGATCCTGATCTTATATGCACGATTGCCAGAGGTTCGTCCGATCATGCCGCCACTTATCTGAAATATGCCGTCGAACTTACGGCAAAAATTCCCGTGGCATCTATTGGGCCATCGGTTTCCTCAATCTATGGCGCATCACTCAAACTGGGAAATTCTGCGGTGGTGGCCATTTCACAATCAGGCAGAAGCCCCGATATTGTCCACGCCACGAAAAGTGCTGCAAAAACTGGCGCCTTTACGCTGGCGCTGACAAATGACACCAATTCGCCTCTTGCTCAATCAAGCCATCATCCGATCGATATTTGCGCCGGACCGGAAAAAAGCGTCGCCGCCACCAAGACCTTTGTCACCTCAATTGTTGCCGGACTGATGTTACTGGCACGATGGCAAAACGACGACGCTCTTGCAGCAGCGCTTGAGAAGTTCCCCGGTCAATGCCGAAAAGCCGTCAATTGCGACTGGTCACCTCTTTTGCATCGGTTGAAGGACGAGCAATCGTTGCTAATTCTCGGGCGCGGGCCTTCGATGGCAATCGCTGAGGAAGCGGCGCTGAAATTCAAGGAGACCTGCCAGATCTACGCCCAGTCCTACAGTTCTGCGGAGGTTCTCCATGGGCCGGTTTCGCTGATTGACGCCGGTTTTCCGATTCTTGCGCTTGTTGCCCGCGATGCTGCGGAGGAGGCGGTTTTGGCCGTTGCCGATGATCTGGCAGACCGGGGTGCAGATGTATTCATTACCTCGGACCTCGGCAAATCGGCGACGAAACTGCCGTTTGTTTCGACCGGCCACAGGCTCACAGATCCGTTGTTGCTGATTGTTTCATTCTACGGTTTCATTGAACGTCTGGCCCGCAAGCGCGGCCTTGATGCCGACAACCCGCCAAACCTGCAAAAGGTTACCAAAACCCTATGAGCGGCCTCACAATACTTTCGGGAGCCGATGTTTTTGACGGTTACAGCCGCCACGTGCGATCCGCTCTGCTGATCGAAAACGGCAGCATCAAGGGTATTGTGCGTGAAGATGAAGCGCCGGCGACAGGTGAGCATATAGCGCTTGAAGGCGGATTGATTATACCGGGCTTCATCGACTTGCAGGTCAATGGTGGCGGCGGTGTTATGTTAAACGATTTTCCCGACGTTGAGACGATAGGTACAATCTGCACGACCCATTGCCGGTTCGGCACAACGGCGCTGTTGGCGACCCTCATTACCGACCGGCCAGATGTGGCAAGACTGGCTGTTGAGGCCGCCAGCAAGGCGGCAGAACGGCGTATTCCCGGCTTTCTTGGCCTGCATCTTGAGGGACCGCATCTCGCCATCGCAAAAAAAGGTGCCCATGAGGCGGCACTCATTCGGCCCATGGGCGCACAAGACGTGTCATTCATTGTCGAGGCAAAAAGCGCGCTGGAAAACCTTTTGGTAACAGTCGCGCCGGAAGTGGTTTCGTGTCGCCAGATCGAAACTCTGGCCCAGGCCGGCATAATAGTCAGTCTCGGCCACAGCAACACCAGTTTTGAGCAGGCAGGAAAGGCAGCCCAAGCAGGCGCCCGCTCGGTGACCCATATTTACAATGCCATGAGCCCCCTCACCCACCGCGATGCCGGCCTTGTCGGTGCCGCACTGGAAAATGGTGCTTTATTCGCGGGTCTGATCGCCGACGGGTTTCATGTCGATCCCACCGCGATTTCCATCGCGCTCAGGTCAAAAAACGGACCCGGAAAAATTTATCTGGTGAGCGATGCAATGTCGACGATCGGCACCGATATGAAATCCTTCACACTGAACGGCAGGACAATACGGCGCTCGGATGGCCGGCTGACTTTGGAGGACGGCACCCTTGCCGGCGCCGATCTGGACATGATTTCAGCAGTTCATTATATGGCGAAAACGGTAGGGACAGGCTATGAGGAAGCTATCCGCATGGCCTCGCTCTATCCGGCCCAATGCATGGGTATCGACAACCACCAAGGCCATCTGCAACCAGGGGCGGTGGCAAATTTTTGTCACCTTGATGAAAGCCACAATGTCTGCCGGGTGTGGATCAACGGTGTTACCGCCTACGCCAAGGCCTGATACCAAGGAAAATTAATTTTGACCCATATGAATTGAGCTTCCACGGGTTTTGGACCAGCCTGCCAGCTTTGCGACCAAATTATCACCTTGGTGACCAATTCATAATATTTTTGAATTGGCACAATTTTTTGTCTAAAAATTTTGTTGTAAAATTATCCATCCAAACACACAGTAAATTTCAATCAACATACATAAATTCATCTGCAATTAACCCATTGTTGAGCATGAATTCAATATTCGTTGTCAATTTTCAGATTAGCAAGTGGTTGTCGATATTTTGCGTTTCAGTTGTAGTGGGTAGCAGGAGAAACCCTATGCTTGGCATGCCGTCACGGGAGCTGATAGGGGCTGATCAGTTTTCGGAATTATTCAAGAGCACACCACTGGCGATAACATGTCAGTTGGTGAATGCTACGATTATGGCTGTCGCCCTTTGGACCGTTGCCGACACCATGATCATCAGCGGATGGTGGATAATAAATCTTGTAGTAAGCATGTGGACATTGGCGCGATGGCGCAAAAACCGCCACCGCACAATAACACACCTGTCAAGAAAATCGCTGCCGCGGGCAGTGGTCTCCGGTTTTTTGTATGCATTGCCCTGGTCATTGCTTGTCATTTTGTATCTGGGAAATCTTCCGCACCATCAAGAATTGCTGTTGGGAGTAGCGGTTGCCGGACTTGCGGCCGCTGGAAGTGTCCAACTTGCAGGCATATACCCAGCCGCATTGTCCTATTTGGCTACCATACTTGTCCCGGTTTTCATCAAAAGCTTGGTCTTGGGTGGAGCTGAATATTATCTTCTGGCTGTGTTGAGCTGCTCCTATGTGTTCTACCTGATATCAATTATTGCCAGCACCGCAAGGAATTCGGTCGAACGTTCCAGCGCCTTGCGTGATACCAGATCCAAAGTTGTTCAACTCGACGAAATGAACGATACGCTGGAAAAACTTGCAACCCTCGACGAACTTACGGGCTTGCCCAACCGACGGTTTTTCAATCATCACCTTGACAGTTCCATTTCAAAGGCTTGCGATACGGATAGCAATTTCTTCCTCGTTGTATGTGATCTGGACAATTTCAAATATATAAATGATGTACTGGGACATGCGGCAGGCGACGAATTGCTCAAGATTGTTGCTGATCGTCTTCGACAAAGCATGAGTTCCGTCGATTTTGTTTCTCGTATCGGTGGAGATGAATTTTCAATTGTCATAAAAAGTCAAAAGACAAAAAATGATACTAAAGTAATTCTTAAAAAATTGCTGAAAAACATAAATGCACGAGTTGATGTCGCTGGAAGCAAAATAGACCCTGGTATCAGCATCGGAATTTCTTCTTTTCCAGAAGATGCAAAAACAAGAGAAGGCTTGCTCTCCCATGCAGACATGGCCATGCAACATGGGAAAAAGACCTCGCGCGGCCAATATTGGTTTTTTGACCAGGCTTTGCGCTCCAAGTTATTGACCGATTCGGCACTTGAAATTGATCTGCGTAACGCCCTGAATAACCAGCAATTCGAACTGTTCTACCAGCCAAAAGTGGATATCAATACGGGAAAATTGCGTGGCTTTGAAAGTCTGTTGAGATGGCGCCGGCCGGATGGAAAATTTGTGTCCCCCGCTCACTTCTTTTCGGTTGCAGAAGAACGTGGACTGATGTTGCCGATTTCCGATATTGTCCTGGATATTGCGGCGAAAGACATGGGCGTTTGGCAGAATATGAACCTCGATCCGGGCAGTCTTTCAATTAATATTCATCCGGTCCAAATGAGAGACCAGCGCCGGATGCGGCAATTGTCAAAGAGAATGATAAACTCGTCCTTGCAGCCGGAAAAAATCATTCTTGAAATCACCGAGGAGTGCTTTATTGGGCGCGGTACCGATGATGTTCCCGATACGCTCAAAATGTTGCGCGAACAAAATTTCAAGATTTCTCTCGATGATTTTGGCACGGGTTATGCCTCACTCACGCATCTGAAAATTCTTCCCGTCGATGAAATCAAACTCGATCGATCATTCGTTAACGACCTGAATTCGGATGCTTCGAACCGGTCGATTGTTCATGCCATGATCAATCTTGGTAATTCACTGGGACTCTCAGTCGTAGCTGAAGGCATCGAGAACCGGGAGCACCACAATATTCTTCTGGCGATGGGATGCGAAATCGGTCAGGGGTACCACTATGGAAAGCCGATGACATTTGCCGATGCGACAGATTATTTGCGACAGATCGCAGACAATAACCCGATAGACTTGAGCAACCGCGCGCATTCGGCCAAAATAAGCCGCCTGGATGTGTCGAAAAAACGGGCGGTCGGCTAAAGCCGGGTGGCCACCACGGTGATCATTGCTCAAGTATCTTAAATACCTCTTCACGCTGCGACAGCACCAACAGCAGTGCAAGGTCATCCGGTTCCAGCATTTCAATAATTTTTTCCACACCGAATGTCGGTGATGGCACAACAAAAACGCACTCCGGTTTCATGCCGTTTTCGACAGCCGTGTCGCAAATAAGCCCGGTAATTTCACCCAGTTCCCGCCCCCTGAGATAATTGGCAATTTCGGCTGCAAACACAAAATCCGGGTTGAGCGCGAAGGCACTTGTGGTGACATCACGGATATCCTGATCAGAGCGGTCGCCCGCATGGCTGAGCAGCACAAATCGCCGGCGGGCGGGTATTGTTGCCATCGCCGAGGTAACGGCGGCGATTGAATGGGGATTGTGGGCAAAGTCGACAAAGACGCGGGCGCCCTTGACCGAAAATTCGTTGCATCTGCCAGGGTTATCAGTTGGAGAGCTGTGAAACCGGGAAAGCCCGGCATGGATTGGGTCGTTGTCAATTCCCATTGCTCTGGAGATACACAAAGCTCCCAACGCATTTAAAATGTTGTAGCGGGCTGCACCGGCCATGGTGATGGGAATATCCACAACATCGATAACGGATACCTCCTTCCGGCCATTGAAGAAAACAAGCGCATCGCCCTCAAGCCAGGCGCAGGGAATAGCGGCTGATCGAGCAGCTTCGATCTGAGGTGATTTTGGATCGAGCGATATCCACCAGATATTGGCTTTTGTTCGGGCTGCTTCCGCGACCACAATAGGGTCGTCGGCGTTGAGAACCAGAATACCATCGTCAGCGAGTGCCCGGTGGACCGCAAATTTTGCCTCTGCCAGTTCTGCTACCGTGTTGACGCCATATTGACCAAGGTGATCGGCGGCAACATTGAGCACCAAGGCAACCGCTGCCCGGCGCACCGGCAACCCACGGCGCAAGATGCCGCCGCGCGCTACCTCAAGGTGAGCGATCTCTAGCCGCTTGTCGCGCAAAAGCATCCGCCCGCCGCCTGGTCCCGAATAGTCGCCCCGATCGAGAATATCATCGCCAACGCGCACAAACTCGGTCGAGGTCAGACCAGAAACCATGCCGCCTGCCCTGGCAATCGCCGAACACAGCCGCGTCGTAGTGGTCTTGCCATTGGTTCCCGTTATCAGCGCCACCGGCACGTTGTGCAATTTGTCCCATTCGACATCGTCAGGCGAGGGCAATTGTGTGACTGACCAGGTTCGAGACCCCGTGCCGTGGCCGAGTGACAGTTCATCGTCATCGCTCAAAACATCAACACCGTGTTTTTGCGCCGCATCGATCAGGGCGATCAGCGGCGCATTGGCCTCCCGAGCCATCACCGATTTCAAATCGACAACCATTTCTTCAAAATCGGCGCAAGGCTCTTCAAGCAGCTCACCGGCACAGAAATGCCATGCGGTCTGAGCGACAAATATTGCTGAATATAACTGGTCCATAGGAGCCGAGATGGCGAGATTGACACCGCCCTCAAATTGCCGCTCGATCATCTGTTGATCGCTCCAGCCAACCGCATCCAGCACCCGGCGGCAATGGCGTCGCCACAGCGCTATCACTTGCAGCGGATCAAAGCCGGTGAAAAAAACATCCAACACCGCGCCGGCACGTTTCCATAAAATGTTCGGCCCCGTCAGCCGACGGCAATCTTCGGCGATCAAATGATCGGCGCTGACAATGGGAATAGATAGTGCAGTTTCGATAGTTGCTACGTCCTCGACCATATTCAATATTCCTCAGTCGCTCTCCTCGTTGGTTTCACGCGCCAGCCTTACCCCGCGCTCGTCCCGTATCAATAGCTCACCACCATCGACAAGATCTTCCAGCCCCAAATCATCAGCGCTCTCTTCGATTTTTGCCGTCTCCTCCGGCATCTGATTTTCGTGGCGGAAATAGATAATCTGTTTCCAGCAACGCGGACTGTCGTCGCCAAAGACTATTACAAGATCGCCCTCACCGGCCATGTCAAGCGCGTGATCAACCGCTTCGACTTCGGAAGGGATAACGCTGATCGCATCAGCTGCAACACCTTGATCAAGCAGTCCTTGCTGCAGCATTTTTGGTATCTCATCAAAGCCGCGATTACGCCGGTTATCGTCGGCTTTACAGATGTAATGATCGAAGTGCCCGGCAAGAATTTCGGTGGCTTCAATAACATCCTCATCGCGCCTGTTGCCTGGCACCGCCACGACCACGATGCGGCGTCCTGTTACTTCCAGCCTGTCCGCCAGATCGGTTATGACGCGGAAGGCTGCCGGGTTGTGGGCATAATCGAGAATGACCTTGAAGGGATGTTCGTCAAATACGTTGGTACGCCCGGGTGCCTGGAAAAAGCTTGTGTCAAAGGTGCGCAGGCCGTGTCGTATATTGTCCAGATCGATGCCAAAGCTAAATGCCATCGCCGCTGCAAACATGGCGTTTTCTACATTGTGCATCGCCTTGCCTTCCAGAGTTGCGGGGATCAAATGGGACCACAGAACCGGCATATGGGTACCGTTGTCATAAATGGTGATCATATCGCCGTTCATGGCTTTTTCGAGCACCACCGCGCGGCCACCGGCCCGAATGTGTTCCTTCACCAAAGAATGCTCAGAATTCATGGTCACGTAGCAAATGGTCTTGGCCTGGGCAAAATCGGCCATGCGCAAACAGTGAATGTCATCGGCATTAAGAACGACCGTATCACCGGCAGATTCAACCACCACCCGCTTGACCACGGCCAGTTCCTCGACTGTGTTTACCCCGCCCAAACCAAGATGATCGGAGGTGACATTCAAACAGGCGGCAACATCCGAACGTTGATAACCAAGCCCGCTGCGCACCAGCCCACCGCGCGCGGTCTCCATGACGGCGAAATCGACATAGGGATCACGCAGAACAATCTGGGCTGAGGTTGGCCCGGTCATATCACCCTTAACGCTGAGCTTGCCATCCACATAAACCCCATCGGTCGAGGTCATGCCGACGATCTTGCCGCTGGTTTTCATGATATGGCCAAGCATCCTTGAAGTGGTGGTTTTGCCGTTTGTGCCGGTAATTGCCGCGATCGGAATGCGGGTCGAAGAGTCGGTCGGAAACAGCATGTCCATGACCCTGCCAGACACATCTCTCGATTCGCCCTCACTTGGCGCCACATGCATGCGAAAGCCCGGGGCGGCGTTCACCTCGACAATCGCACCACCGGTTTCCTTGTAGGATTTGGAGATGTCATCGATCAGGAAATCAACGCCGCCGACATCCAGTCCCACCGCTTTGATCGCCCGTTCTGCCATGTCCCGATTGTCGGGGTGAACCACGTCGGTCATATCAAGGGCCGTGCCGCCGGTCGAAAGATTTGCTGTCGAGCGCAGATAAAGTATTTCTCCCCTCGGCAAGATCGAAGCCTCCGTAAGTCCGGCTTCCTCCATCAAACGGTGGGCCTGATTGTCCAACTCCAGATTGGTCAATACTTTTTCGTGCCCGATACCACGGCGAGGATCGTCATTTACCTCATCGATCAATTCGGCGATGTTCATTTCACCATCGCCAATCACGTGTCCGGGAACCCGTTTTGCCGCCGCCACAAGTTCGCTGTTTACTACCAGCATGCGATGATCAAAACCGGTGATGAATTTTTCCACCAGAACGGCACGGCTGGTGCCGTGTTCACGCGCCTCGGCGAAGGCCGTTTCGACCTGATTGTCTTCGGTCAGATTAATCGATACACCGCGTCCATGATTTGCGTTGAGCGGTTTGACCACGACCGGATAGCCGATACGGCGCGCTGCCCGTACCGCCGCCCTTGGGTTGTAGATCATTCGCTGTTGGGGAACCGGTAGGCCAAGATCATTCAGCAGATTATGGGTGTCTTCCTTGTCGCAGGAAATCTCCACCGCGATATGGCGCGTTTCACTGGTAATGGTGGCCTGTATGCGTTGTTGATATTTGCCATGACCAAATTGCACCAGCGAATTACTGTTCAGCCGTATCCAGGGAATATCCCGCTCTTCTGCAGCCTTGACCAGCGATCCCGTCGAGGGGCCAAATTCCCGCCGTTGGGCATCCAGCACAAATTCCTTCAGTTCTTCTTCCCAATCAAAGTCATCATCAAATGGATAATCAACCTGTTTCTGCAACTGATCTGGCAACAGATGCATCAACAAGCGCATGGCAAGTTTGCCGGCATCCAGTCCGACCTCTTTTTGCCGGTAGGCGAAGACCATGTTGTAGTGACCCACTTCACCGGTGGAACGGGTTCGCCCGAAAGTAACGTCGGTACCGGCAACGCCCTGGATTTCGAGCGCGCAATGTTCCATCACATGGCCAAGCCAGGTTCCTTCGTCCTCTCGCAACCGGCGTATGAATCCGCCCGGCTGGCGATAAGAACAGCCGTGTTCTGCCAGTCCCGGCAGCGCTTCGACCAATCCATCAATGAATTTCGTCCCGATTTTCGCCGACGGCCAGTCCTCAAGAACACCTAAATCAACGATATGGCGAATAACCGGAAAACTCGCCCAGACATTTGGTCCAACGAATACATTAGTGGAAACAATTTTCATGCTAACTTACCCTCGCTGTTAATTTGTCGGCGACTACACGACAGATCATTGGTTGCCTGCTATCGCGGCGTCGCCTGGAACGCTGCAGAATGCGGCATTGTCGTCTGGTGGATAGGCATGCCGGCTGGTCAGATCGTAACGGCAACCCTGGCCCATTACATCAATTTTCAAACCGAGCAATGTCAATGCCTCGCCCGGTTTTGCCTGCCACATCGAAGAGTAGGTCAAATCACCGGCATCGACAACGGTGGCCGTGCCGCTGCCAACAACTTCAAACACGTTGTCCGGTCCAATGAATGCAGCCGTGTCCTCGTCAATGCCAAGACCTATCAAAAATGGATTATACGAAGAGGCGGAAAGCAAGCGCCCGAGCCGGTTTCGCTGGGTGAAATGCTGGTCAATGATCACCGCATTGGTTAACCCGAGCCCGGGGGCCATGTTGATGCTGCCGCCCTTGGGAACGCCATTGCTGCGGCCGCCGGCCACCATGTGCTCCGACATAATCGAGGCACCGGCTGATGTGCCCGCAACGGGTATGCCTGCCGCATTGCGCCGGCGAATTTTTTGCGCCACCAGTGTCCCCCCGAGAATGGTCGACAGTCTAAGCTGATTACCACCGGTAATAAAAATACCGGTGGCGCGATCCAGCATATCTGCAAAAGTTGGATTTTCACAATCCCGGCGACTGGTAATTGGCAGAAATTCGACCTTGCCGGCGCCAAGATCACGAAAAATCTCGTTATAATCAGGGCCGGTGCGTTTCAACTGGGAGGCGGTGGGAATGACAACGATATCGCCATCGCCACCGCCGGCAAGCTCGACGAACTTGCGGTGAATAAGCATTTCCTTGACGCGGTCCTCTCCCCCACCGATGGGGATGATAAAACCTCGGTCATGGTGACTCTTTACAGGTGCAGGGGACATAGGGAACTTAACTTCCTGGCCGAAAACAACAATGGCGGCAATTACTCAAACTCATTCGTAAGTCCCCAGCACGGTTGCCCCACCATCGCGAACGTGCCAACGCCCACGGGCCATGACATGTTGTATTTACCAGTGATCGTTCAGCACCACAATGTCAGCGTCCTTGCCGACCATCAACCGTCCCTTGTCGGAAAGTTTTAACAAATCCGCAACATTAGAGCAATCTGCGCTCATATTGAGTCAATCCTGTTTCTCGATTGGCGAGATAGATCGGAGTTGAGGCGGGCGAAGTGCAATACCGGGCAAGCCCGGATCGACTTTGAATGTCCGCCAATCGGAAACCCCCACGGGGCGAATGTTTCCGCCCCGTCTAATCCCAACAATCCAAACCGGGAAACATCCCGGTTTGAGGGGGCGGATGTTTCCGCCCCGTCTAATCCCAACAATCCAAACCGGGAAACATCCCGGTTTGAGGGGGCGGATGTTTCCGCCCCGTCTAATCCCAACAATCCAAACCGGGAAACATCCCGGTTGGGGAGACGGGTGTATTTGCGCCAATATCGGCGCAAAGTTTCTCGACCGTATCAGGATATGGCCATCGAAACTTCACTTGATCTAGTCATAAATTCACTCCGTCAGAATGGCTCAATATGAACGCAGGTTGCTCTAGCCTGTACATCTCATCTCTCCACGATGGCGTAGCCTGCTTGCGACAACACGCGCACCAGTTCCTTGTGACCAATTTTTGCATATTCCAACGGTGGCGCCTTGACCGGGTCTTGCTCCGCCTCGACCACAAACCAGCCCTTATATCCGTTATCGGCCATTCGCTGGATCAGGGCTGCAAAGTCCAGCGACCCATCGCCCGGCACGGTAAAGGCGCCCTTCAATACCGCATCGAGAAAACTTGCGCGGCGGCGATCAAGCTTGTTGATCACGTTGGCGCGAATGTCTTTTGCATGGAAATGACTGATCCTGGGGGCGTGGTTGTCGATCACGCGCAAAACGTCGCCACCGGCAAAGCCCATATGTCCAGGATCATAGAGCAGCGGCAGCCCCTCGCCCGAATGGTTCATCAACAGATCGAGATCGCGTTCTTCTTCGATCACCGCAGCCATGTGATGGTGATATGCAATCGGCATGCCCTGCTCAGCACACCATTCACCAAATGCGGTCAGCTTGTGGGCATAGGTGCGGATCTGATCTTCGTCGAGCCGTATTCGGGAGGCCAAAGGTGCTGTTTTATCGCCTTGTATCGATGCCGAAACTTCACCGTAAACCAAACATGGCGCATCCATTGCAATAAACAACGCCATCTGCGGCCTAATTTGATCCTTCTCGGCCTCAATATCATTGGTCAGCAAAGTGCCAGAATACCAGCCACCACACAGACCGATATCGTGGGCCTCAAGAATGGGCCCTAATTCAAGAGGATCGCGAGGAAATTTCCCACCGGTCTCGATGCCTGTGAAACCGGCCTCTCTGGCTTCCGACAAGCAGGTCTCAAGTGTGGTCTTGCCACCCAGTTCCGGCAGATCATCGTTCGACCAGGCAATCGGCGCAATGCCGAGTTTGGCCTCCATATTCAAACTCCCGTTACCGATATGGTCGGATTTCCGAAATGTTCAACCTGCTGCAGCACCGGATCGGGACGCCGATTGGCAAATACGTCACCAAAAAGCAATAATGCAGGCAGTCTATTGCCATGCCCGAAGATACCAAAAATACCGGCAAACAAAGGGACTTGCTCACCATCAATAATCGTGAATTGGTTGCACTGATGGCGCACCAGCGCCTGTGCCATTGTCAATCGTCGAGTACCTTCGGCTATTGTCAAGCTCCCATAGCAATGCAGTTTCAACTATTTTTTAGTAATTATTGACAAAATGCATTGATTGCAATGACTATTGAAAAACCAGAAGATTAGGAAGTTTGCCGCATGATCCGAATTGCAGTACTAGGCTGTGGCCGCATTGGTCGTATGCATGCCAACAACATCTCGAACCACCGTGATGCCGAGTTGGCGACGGTGTTCGACCTTCATATGCCGTCCGCAAACGACGTGGCATCCAGTCACAACATTCAAGCAGCCGATACCGCTGAAGAAATTTTTGCCTCAGATAGTATCGATGCAATATTGATCGCCACGGCCACACCTACTCACGCCGACTATGTAGAGATGGCGGTTGCAGCCAATAAACCGGTTCTTTGTGAAAAACCCATCGACTTGAGCCTTGACCGGGTTAATCAATGTGCAGAACGCATCAAAGGCAGCAATGTTGCCATCCAGCTGGGCTTCAACCGTCGCTTTGATCCCGGCCACAAGCACGCAAGAGATGTTGCGCACTCGGGCGAGATTGGCGATCTGCACCAGGTTATCATCACATCACGTGACCCGGAAATGCCGCCTCGCAGCTACTACGAGGAGGCTGGCGGTTTTCTTCGAGACATGACCATCCACGATTTCGATTTGGCCCGGTACATGCTTGGTGACGAGCCCGTCGAAGTGATGGCCATGGCCGGGGGCATGATCGACCCTGAATTGATGAACGAGCTCAATGATCATGACACAGCGATGATTGTCATGCGGACAGCCGATGGCAAGCAATGCCATATTAATAATTCACGGACCGCGGTCTATGGCTATGATCAGCGGGTTGAGTTGCTTGGAACCGGGGGAATGGTTCTAAGCGACAACCGGCGAAATAATGAAGTGAAGCATTATTCAGCCACTGCGACAGAAGTCGCCTCGGCCTATCAGTTTTTTTTCATTGAGCGGTATGCGGAAGCGTTTATTGCCGAATTGTCGTCCTTCATCAGCGCTGTTGAGAGCGGGACTTCAGTTGAAGTCGGGTTTGAGGATGGCCGGCGCGCATTGTTGCTGGCGGAAGCGGCTTACAGATCTATTGCCGAAAGCCGGACTGTGCGTGTGGACGAACTCGAATGAGCCTTTGCGCAATATATGGCCTCGTCATCGATCGCCGTTGGTGTGAAGCCGACTGTGGCGAAAGACTTAAGCCCGCAGCTGTGGTAAATGGAGTGCTTGGTGATGCCAAGTAAACCAAAACTGAGTATTGGTCTTATCGGCTCCGGTTTCATGGGCAAAACCCATGTGTTTGGTTTCGCAACCGCAGAGCGTGTTTTTGATCTCCCATATCAGCTGGAATTTACCTGCCTGGCAGATGCAACGCCAGAATTGGCCGAGGCCGCCCGGCGTGACTTCGGCTTTTTGTCATCAACATCCGACTGGCGGCAGCTTGTCGATAATCCGCACATTGATATGGTCGATATCACCGCGCCCAACGCCCTGCACAAAGAGATGGCATTGGCAGCGATTGCCGCCGGTAAGCATGTCTATTGTGAAAAGCCGCTGGCTCCATTGGCCATAGATGCGGTGGAAATGACGATGGCGGCCCGAAACAAAAAGGTGACAACCCAGGTCGGATTTAATTATCTATGCAACCCGATGTTGATCCTGGCCCGCGATCTTGTCGTCTCCGGGGAACTGGGAGAAATCCGCAGCTATCGCGGCATCCACGCGGAAGACTATATGGCGTCTAAAAACTCTCCCTGCACCTGGCGTCACGATCCCGTTGGTGGCGGCGTGCTGGCTGATCTTGGCAGTCATGCGCTGGCCACCGCAGAGTTTTTGATGGGCCCCATTGAACGGGTGTTAGGCGATTGTGTCACCGCCATTGATGAGCGACCCTTTGGACCAGACAGGCGCAGGATCGAAGTCGACGACATCGCCCGCGCCTTCCTGCGATTTGCCAGTGGTGCCAGCGGCTCGATTGAAGCAAACTGGATCGCCCAGGGCCGCAAGATGCAGCATGACTTTGAGGTTTCGGGCTCTAAAGGAGCCTTGCGCTTAACTTGCGAGCGGATCAATGAGCTGCAGCTTTACACCGATGACGGTGGACGAACTTCAGGTTTTAGAACTATTTACGCCGGGCCCGAGCACCCCCCATACGAGCGTTTTTGCGTCGCTCCAGGCCATCAGCTTGGCTTTAATGACCTCAAGGCAATCGAAATAAACGGGTTCCTGAACGCCATCGCGGGCCATCAGCCAGAACCATTCGGCTTCGAGGCCGGCGCGCGCATCCAGACCCTCGTCGAAACTATCCAGCATTCTGCAAAAGCAACTGAGTGGCGCAAAATTCCGGACATGAAAGCAGTTGCACAACCGTAGCAGCACGCATAAACTTGCTGGAATTGACAAATATATAGCCTGAGCATCACAATTTGATTCAGTCTGTAGTCTATTCGCTCACGGCTGTTACGGGCTGCGCCCGGGCCTCCGCTGGGGCGGCGCATCAGCGCCGGTCGCTCTACGCTCCTGATAGCATGGTCATTTTAAAATGATCATGCTATTCTCAAAGCGCGCAACAAAATTGTATTTCAGGGATCAGGGCAATCTCACTGTGCGTACTATCCCGATCACCGTTTACTCGTTTAATTTTCCGTTATTGTTCGACATCAGCGCCATAACCTCGTCAAGCGATGGCATCGACTTCGCTGTTCCCGGCCGGGTGACGGATATCGCGGCGGTGGCGCAACCGAATTTAACCGCTTCCAGCGCATCCATTCCCTGGGCAATACCGACAGCAAACCCGCCATTGAAGGCATCTCCTGCACCGGTGGTTTCGACCACGGCTCCGGCATCAAATGCCATAACGTGTTCGGATCGCTCGCCGGTGTGCAGCAATGCCCCTTGCTCTCCAAGGGTAATAATGGCGGCTCCACAACCCCTGGCAACTAGCGCATCGGCGGCATTGCGGGCGTCGTTCGGTGTTTCGACTTTCATGCCTGTCAGTTCCCCCGTCTCGGTTTCATTGGGGGTGATGTAATCACAAAGTGCAAATACCGCATCATCAAGTGGCGCTGCTGGTGCCGGGTTGAGGATCGTTGCAACACCCGACTGCCGGGCGATTTCCAGCGCATGACAGGCGGCGATAATCGGTTGCTCGAGCTGTGTGATGAAAACGGCGGATGACCGGATCAGTGCAGCATTGGCATCAATATCGGCAACGGCGATGTCGCCGGCTGCACCGGGGCAAACGATGATCGCATTATCGCCCGTTGCCTCTTCAATAAACACATAAGCTGCCCCGGTATAACTTTCCGGATCTTTAATGGCGACATTTTTGACACCCGCATCGGCCCATATATCGAGCGCCATATCGGCGAAATTGTCGTCGCCCAGCCTGGTGATAATCGAAACATCGCCGCCAAGCTTGGCCGCAGCAACAGCCTGATTGGAGCCTTTGCCGCCAGGACCAAGAGCAAATGAATTTCCCAAGATTGTCTCGCCCATCCGCGGTGCCCGCTCGGCCCGATAGGCGGTATCGGCGACAAACACCCCAAGTACGGTAATTAATTGTGACTTGCCCATGCGGTCTCCTACGCTTCTTCCGGTGGAATGACGCCCTTACGGAAGGCAAAACAGCCATAGAACCGGCGCTCATGGGTCTGGATTACGGCGTAGGCTGATTTCGCCCGCTCATAAAAGGCATAACGTTCAACCCCGATCATCTTCAACGGTTCACCATTGGCTTTATCCACCACAGCCTGCACTTCCAGTTGAACCGGCGTGACCTCATCCGGCGCTCCGACGATTTCCATTCGCGCCGCAGCGTCGTCGACAAATGTATCGAGCGGGTAAACCGATAGCACTGCTTCTGCCACTTCCGCAGCGGATCGGTCGATACGCAACAGATCGCCATAAACGGTCTGTGCGGCAACCGAGTCACTGGGGAAATTGGTATCAGCGATAATCAGATCATCGCCATGTCCCATGGCGCGCAAGACCTGTAATACATCTGCGTTTAATAACGGATTGATCCCCTTTAACATGTCTTTTCTCCTGTTCGGATAACTTTGGCTTTGCACATCGCAAGCACTGTTTTAAAATAATTTGCATTCCGCTGCATAGAGCTTGCGCTAATCCCTGTCTTAAGCCTCCGATGACGGTCGCCTAACATTGCGAAACCGGTGTCTGCACTCGCTCAAAATAATGGCCGCTCTGCAAATGTTTATCATCATCCAGTCTCGATCCGTGCCCCGGTGTTGGGATCAAACAGATGAATGGCATCTTTTTGCGGCGCGAGATTGATCTGCTGATCGGGCCTGAAATCGTGTCGCTCATGAAAAACCACGACAATTTCCTCTGCGCCAGAACGCAAAAAAACCAGGGTTTCCGACCCGGTAGGTTCAATCACCGATATGGTCGCCGATATGCCCGTTTCTGCCATGTCAAAATTTTCCGGACGAATACCGAGGATCAGCCCCGCCCCATCGTCGACCAGCGGGATTTGCGTCAATGCCAGCCGTTCACCGCTTTGAGCCACAAACTCATTTTCCTGCCTGCTATAGGTACCGTTTATCAAATTCATCGAAGGCGAGCCAATAAAAGTAGCGACGAACAGGTTTTGAGGATGATCATAGAGTTCAAGCGGTGTGCCGATCTGCTCTACATTGCCATCATTGAGAACCACGATCTTGTCGGCCATGGTCATCGCTTCGACCTGATCATGGGTGACAAAAATCGTTGTGGTTTTCAGTCTTTGGTGTAACTCTTTGATTTCTTTGCGCATCTGCACACGCAATTTGGCGTCCAAATTAGACAGCGGTTCATCGAACAAAAATACCTGCGGGTCTCTGACGATCGCCCTGCCCATCGCCACACGCTGACGCTGGCCACCCGACAGTTGCCGGGGATAGCGTTTCAGATAGGGCGTGAGGCCGAGGATCTCGGCCGCGGCGTCCAACCGCTCTTTGACAATTTTCGGGTCGATCTTGCGCAGCTTGAGCGCGAATGCCATGTTGTCGGCTACCGTTTTGTGGGGATAAAGCGCATAGCTTTGAAACACCATGGCGATATCGCGGTCTTTCGGCGGAACATTGTTGACTACCCGCTCACCAATGGCAATTGTGCCTTCAGTGATGCTTTCAAGTCCGGCGGTCATTCGCAACAGGGTGGATTTTCCACAACCGGACGGTCCGACCAGCACAACAAACTCGCCGTCTGCAATGTTGATATCGATACCGTGAAGAACCTCGACATCGCCATAGGATTTTCGAGCATTGGATACTGTTACTTCGGCCATACATGGTCCAGAATTATCGCCTAAGCAATTTAGACTATCGAATTATCGCCGCCTGTCTAGCTCTCTGCAGCAAAACAAATTGAACTGGTTGACTCGCAAGATTTTTCAAACCTAAAGTGTACGCCTCTCTCGCAGGGTAAATGGAAGAGAGCATAGCTGGTGCTGTCTTGTGCGCCGACTATAAGAAACTAAAAATTGTTGCGCCGACCAGCGGGCAATCGCAATAGGGTTGCCATCATCGAGCCCGCTCAATCCAAACGGAGGCAGATTATCATGAAAGTTCACATCCATAAGAATCTTATGGCCAAACATGCCAGCCGGCGTGACATGCTCAAGGGCACCGCTGCGGCTGTTGCCGCACTTGGTTCATCAACCATGCTTGCGGGCATGCCAACAAAAGCCCACGCCGATAGTCATGGCGGAGTGCGTGCTGCAATTCTTAAAATCCCGGGCGTCGGTGCCGGCTCACCAACCGATGCTGACTGGCAAAAGGTCGGCGAAATGTGCCTTGGCGCAACCAGGGCCAATGTCAGGGAGGGCGAGTTTGCCGGTATTGAACTGACCTTCATGGGGCTGAACAACCAGAATCTGCATAACTTCCTGTTCCGCGGATTCCTGAAACCGTGGGAAGCCTATACCGGAGCCAAGATCGAATGGATCGACCTTGCCCAGGCCGACTATAATGCTCGTCTGCAGCAAGCTATTGCGACCGGAACCGTAGATTTCGATATAGCTGAAATGGGTGCGCCGTTTGAAGGCGATGTTTGCGGCAAGGGCCTTGCCTCTGAAATGCCGGACTGGGTAAAAGCCCAAATTGATATGGACGACTATGTCGGCTACCTGAAGGCTCCGGTTGGCACCTGGGCCGGCAAAACCTATCGTATTTCGATAGACGGTGATTGTCATAACTTTAACTATCGTACTGATTATTATGACAATGCAGACTTTGCCAAAGCATGGAAGGATGCCGGCAATTCATCTGAATGGGCGCCCCCGAAAACCTGGCAGGAGGTTCAGGCTCACACTCTATTCCTGAAAGGCAAGAAGGATCCGCTGACCGGGCTGGATGCCCATGGTTATCTGGATCCGATGAAGGGTTGGGGTGGTTTTGCCTTCTATTTCCTAGGTTCGCGGGCAACCGCCTATGCCAAGCACCCGAACGATCCTGCATGGTTGTTTGATCCTGATACAATGAAACCACGGGTAAACAACGCCGCCTGGGTGCGGGCCATTCAGGATGTGCTTGATGTTCAGGACGCCCAGCCTGCCGATCAGATAAACGCCGACCCCGGCACCACGGCATTCCAGCAATTTCTCGCCGGAACCGGATCCATGGTCTCCTGGTGGGGTGATGTTGGTTCAAGCGCCAAAACGTCCGACACCTCTGTGGTGGGTGATGTCACCGGCTTTTCGATATTGCCAGGTTCGGATGATGTTTGGAACCACGGTGAAGGCAAATGGGAAACACTTTCCAGTGGCCCGAACTATGCGCCAAACATGGCCTATATCGGTTGGGGCGTCTATGTGATGGCCCGCGTCGACAGCGACGACAAGAAAAAGCGGGCCGCATGGTCTGCTGCGGCCCATCTGGGTGGCAAGGATCTGTCGCTTTGGTGTTCGGCCTATCCGTCCGGCTTCCAGCCCTATCGCCAGTCGCACTTCAACATCGCAGAATGGGTTGGCGCTGGCTACGATGAGGCCTTTATTAATGACTATCTGTCGTCGGAGGCCGATTCCTACAACCACCCGAATGCGGCAATCGAACCGCGCATTCCGGGTATCTTCCAGTACTATTCCGTTGCAGAGGACGAGTTGGCGAAAATTTATGCCGGCCAGTACGGTTCTGCTCAGGAAGGCGCCGATGCAATCGCGGCGGCCTGGGAGAAGATTACCGACCAGATCGGGCGAGAAAGCCAGATTGCGCTCTACAAAGCGAGCCTCGGAATCTGATTGTTGTTGAAGTAACAATTGGCCGGATCTTGATTCAGGGTCCGGCCATTTTCCCGCCGAAGGCAGTCAATTCACCCGTGAAAAAGTGAACTTGGAGCAATAACGACCGGCATGAGCGCAACTAAGGGCGATCTTCTCCACACCGTGGATGCTGACAATATTTCCGACCGCAGAATTCTGGCGGGCAAGAGTTTATTATGGACCTCGGTTGTTTTGCTTTTCGGCGTATTTGCGGTGCAGGCACTGTTTGAGGCAGGCAAGACAAGCTGGGGTTTTGATAACTGGCGTCCAGTGCTTTACGCCTACACAGCCTGGGCAGTTGCGCTTTGTGTTTCCCGCGTATTGATCTATGGCGAGCAGGGCAAGAAGGCGTTGTTTGTTCTTCCGGCGGCACTTTTTGTCATTTCGATGGTGGTGTTTCCGCTGGTTTTTGCCCTATGGATTTCGTTTTCCGACTGGAATCTTGCCTCGCTGACCGGCAGAAAATTCAACGGTCTCGACAATGTTCGTCAGATGATCAGCGATCCGTTTTACTGGAATGCGCTCTATAACATGGTGATCTATACGCTGGTCATTTTGGTTGAATATACGGTCGCCTTTGGCCTTGCGATGCTGTTGAACGCCGATATCAGGGTGCGAAAATTCTGGCGGGTGACGTTTTTGTTACCGTTGATGCTTTCACCTGTTGCGTTAAGCTGGATGGTCGGCAAATCGATGCTTGAAATACGCTTTGGCCCGATATCCCGCCTGGCCAGATTTCTCGGTTGGGAACAGCCATCGTTTTTCGGCTCTCCTGAAATCGCCAAACTGACGATCATGATCATGGATGCCTGGACCTTCATTCCCTTCATGATGATCATGATCCTGGCTGGTTTGCAGGCGATGCCGAAAGAGGTGCTGGAGGCCGCCGAGGTGGATGGCGCGACACCCTGGCAGCGCTTTTGGGAGGTAACTTTCCCGCTAATGCTGCCGGTGTCGATCACCGCTGTCATGATCCGCATTATCTTCAAACTGAAGCTGGCCGATATCATTATCAATGTCACTTCCGGTGGCCCAGGCGGGGCAACGGATTCGGTAACGAGTTTCATTTTTCGCGAATACAGGGACCGGTCGAATGTCGGCTATGGCACGCTTCTGGCCATCGTCTATCTCGTCATCATCGTCATTTTCATGACCGTGCTGCTCAAAATATCTGACCGGCTGGTGCGCCGTGTGACAGGAATAGGATAATGGCAGCATCGAGCCTTAAGGATTATGACCGGCAACAGCGCATGCGCTGGTGGAGCATGCGAATAGCGATCTACGCGCTGTTGATATTCTGGGCAATCATCTGCCTGTTCCCGATTTACTGGACCTTGACGACATCGTTCAAAATGGCGCCCGACGTGATGAAGGGCAACATGGTGCCATGGTATGACTTTGTGCCCCGATGGCGCGGCTGGAAGTCGTTGGGATTATCGCCGGATACTATATTTAACATCTCCACGGTGCGGGAGGAATTCATGAAACGGTTCCTCAACAGCACGATTATTTCTGTCTCGGCATCGGCGCTTGCGGTGATGTTGGGTTCGCTTGCCGCCTATGGGCTATCGCGATTTTCCTATCGCTTCGGATTTATGCGCAATTCGGATATTTCGTTCTTCTTCCTGTCACAACTTATCCTGCCACCGGTGGTTCTGGCGCTGCCGTTTCTGGTGCTCTACAAGGAACTGGTGCTGCTCGATACAAGGATAGGCATGATCGCGATCTATACGCTGACAGTACTGCCCATTGTCATCTGGATCATGCGTGACCAGTTTGCCTCGGTACCGATCGAACTGGAGGAAGCGGCACTGGTGGATGGTCTGTCGATCTGGGGTGCTTTCATACGCATCGTTGTTCCACTGGTGCTGCCGGGCATGGTTGCGGCGTTTATCTTGTCGCTGGTATTATGCTGGAACGAATATTTCTTTGCCGCTTTGTTGACTGCGACCGATGCAAAAACCTTGCCGGTGATGATCGCCAGCCAGACCGGCAGCCAGGGGATCAACTGGTGGTCGATGGCGGCCCTGTCGGCGGCCGGTATCATGCCACTGGTGTTCATCGGCGTATTGCTTGAAAAACACATTATCACGGGCATGACCGCCGGCGCGGTGAAGTAGGCTGAAAATTGTCCCAGGAGAATTTAATATTGACTCATATGGACCAATATTAGCTTCCCTTGGTATCACTGCTCCGCCTCGCCAATCTCACCCATCAGCTCTTTGGTGTTTTCGTAAAGGTTGCGGAAAATCCGATTCTTTTTTTGATAAATTGTCCGCCAGGCCGGGTCGGGCTGAATGGTGCCTGTGACCGGGTTCCATTGATCAATATCGCCGGGCTTTGCCGCTCCAATTGCAATTGCCGCCAAAAACGCATCTCCATAGGAGGCGCCGATGCTCTTTTGGCGCAAAATCTGCGGCATGTTGCAGATATCGGAGGTTGCCTTGGACCAGACCTTGTTTTTTGTTCCGCCACCGACGGCAAACAATTTTTCCGGTGCAGCACCCGCTTCGATATAGGTTTCGATCACGTGGCCGGTGCCGAGCGCTATGCCTTCCAGAAATGCTCGGTAGATATCACCTCTCGTGTGGGTCAGGCTCAACCCGAACACCGTACCCTTGGCTTGGGGGTCATGGATTGGTGTGCGCTCGCCCGAAAAATAGGGAAGAACAATCAGACCATTGGCGCCGGGAGGGGAACTTTCGGCCTCTTCAGCAAGGGTGATGAAGGCCTCTTTGCGCGAAAGCTCCCTGGCGAACTGATCGCGGAACCAGTGGGTCAGCGTTCCACTGGTCGCAAGCCCGGCCATCGATGCGTGCTGGCCTTCAAACAGCCATGGCGCATACCAAAGCCGCGGGTCGCTCACCCGGTTTGCGGTCGGCATGATGATAAAGATGGTCGAACCATACATCATCATCATCTCGCCGGGTGATAATACCCCAACACTGATTGCTTCTGCGGCAGCATCAATCGTGCCGGTGAGAACGGGCGTTCCTGCCGTCAACCCGGTTTCACCTACCGCTTTTTTGGTTACTTCGCCGGCGATCTGTGATGACCATAATATTTCCGGCAGCAAATCCCGGTCGACGATCTTGCTGGTTAATGCCAATGTCCAGTCTTGTTTATCGACATCGTAGAGCGGACTGAAATTCGCCGCCGTATAGTGATCGATCACCGCACGCCCGGTGAGCTTGTTGACAATATAGGTGGTGGATGTGTGGATCTTCGCCGTGCGGGCAAATATCTGCGGGCGGTTGCGCTTCAGCCACAGGATTTTTGGCCCGACCGATTGCGAGGTAAGCGCGTTGCCACAGCGTTGCATCAATACGTCTTCGCCGATTGCCGCTGTCAGTTCCTCAACCTCGGCTGAAGCCCGATTATCGACACCGTAGAGCACCCCGTTCATCAGCGCATTACCGTTACCATCGACCGGCAACATGCACGGGCCAATTGCACTGCATCCAACGGCCCTAATGTCACGCGGATCAATGCCACTTTTGCACAACAGGGATTTTGAAATATGGCAGAAATCACCCCACCAGTCATTGTCCGCATCATGCTCCGCCCAGCCGGGGCGGGGCACTATCATCTCATGAGGACGGGCAGCTTGAGCAATAATCTCACCACCGGAATCGACCAGAACCCCCTTTGATTCAAACGTGCCAATATCAATGCCAAGCGTATAGCTCATTGGTCAAAATCATCCCGGTCGAGTGAAAAATCGGCACCTATCATCGCAATGGCTGTGGAAAGCAGATCGGCCAGGCCAACAAGGTCGTTTAAATCACACACCTCAAGCGATGAATGGGTATAGCGGCAGGGAAAACCGACATCGATGGCAGCAACGCCTTTAGAGACCAATTGAACATAGGAAGTTTCGGTCAACACGCCAGACTGGGCGCTGCGCTGCAATGGTAATTTGGCTTTATCGGCCGCCTGCTGAAAAAGCATCGGCAAGGCGGGGTGCGGTATGGTTCCGTTCAAGGTTCCCC
Source organism: Rhizobiaceae bacterium (assembly GCA_965248135.1). GTDB lineage: Bacteria > Pseudomonadota > Alphaproteobacteria > Rhizobiales > Rhizobiaceae > SZUA-100. Next base: position 773,821 of record CBDFIN010000011.1, read on the forward strand.
GTCCGTGAAACGAGTAAAGGGAGATACCCGGGCCGCCACCCAAAGTGACTTCCGTGCGATCAGCCATGTCCGGCGTATCGCCGGTCAGCAACAGATCAAGCTGAATGGCGATATCCGGTTTTAGCGCCTGAGCAGCGGTGAGCGCACCACGTAAATTGAATTCTTCCTGCACGGAAAATACGATATGTAAAGTCGGGAGATTTTTCGTTTCGGCAATAAGGCGAGCCAGTTCCACGAGCACAGCACATCCGGCCCGGTCATCAACCGCCGTGCCGGCAACGCGGTCTTCACCAAGCGACACGCAGTGTGGTTTATAAACAACCGGCGTGCCAATCTCGATTCCCGCCGCCCGCACTGCATCTGCACTGTTAAAGCCCGCATCGATATAGAGGTCATGACAGGGAACGACGCTATATTTCTCATCCGGCCTGGTTGCATGATGGCTCTTGTTGGCGATTACACCGTGGCGGTCGCGACCTTCACCAATCTGGAAAAGCACCGGCTGTGACAACAACGCCCGCTCCGGCACCCCGCCAACCCGTTCAATGCGCACAAAGCCGTCTTTCTCAATTCTGCGAACAACAAATCCAAGTTGATCCATATGGGTAAAAACCATGACCGAAGGCGCGCCCCCGTCGCCTTTGATGGTTGCAATGAGATTGCCCAATCTGTCGGTCCGGGGCTCCAGCCCGATTTGGTCAAGCGACTTTTTGATCATCTTACGAACCCGGCCCTCATAGCCGCAAAGACCCGGAACCAGCATCAAATCCCGCAGGTCGCGCTCGATATTCTTTCTGGACGCCATTTTCTTATTCACCGCGCGCCTTTCTCACCCGGGTCATGAAATCGGTTGCCCGGTCGGGATCAACCGCGTTCCAGGTATCGCCATCGATCTTGAGACAGGAACCGACAATACAACCATCGGCAACGCCAAAGGTGGCGTCAACGGTTTCATGTTTTACCCCGGTATTGGCCAGCACCGGTGTATCGGGCAGTATTGCTTTAACCGCTTCAAGCTCCTTCATATTTGCGGCCTCGCCAGTGATCTGACCCGAAACCAGCACCGCATCGGGCAGGCTTGAAAACACCGTGCTGCGGGCCCGCTCGGCAATTGAGCGACTATCCATGGATGCGGCAAATTCGGCCGAGATGTTGAAAAGAACGGCAAGATCTTTTCGCTCCAGCCGGTTGCGGTAGCGCATGGCCTTGCCGGCATTGGGCGCCCATACGCCCATATCGGAGGCATAGACGCCGGTAAAAATTTCGCGCACGAAAGCGGCTTCGGTAGCCGCCGCCAGGGCCATGGTCGCCATCGGGTCCCAAAGCACATTGACCCCGAACGGCACCGAAATTTCGCTGCGCAAGGCGCCAATCACATGCGCCATGGCCGCAGTTGAAGCGATATCGACATCCATTTCGTAGGGGCGGTCGTTTTCGTTACCGAACATCACAGCATCAAAGCCGGCATATTGCAGGGCATCCAAATCCGCCTTTGCATTGTTGATTATGCCACTGATACCAAGTTCCGCCTCATATAGCGGAGTGCCCGGCAACGCGCCGAGGTGAACCATGGCAATTGCCGGTTTGACCGTGCCAAAAACAGTTTTGAAATTGCTCCCCATTGGTGCTCCATTGTCGCTGCAATACCCGGCGCCGGCCGATTTTGTTGCTACGCCTTGTGTGTTTATCTCTTGTCAAGATGACCCCGAAACAGGCATAATGCAACCGGCATCATCGGGTGAGCAGGTGGATGAAAACCAACTTTTGGCAGCGCAACGAAAATGGAGGCCTCTCCTTCACCGAACTCGGCATGGGCACAGCCGCACTGGGTAATCTCTACAAAGCCATCAGCGACGATGAGGCCAATGCCGCTCTGGAAAAAGCCTGGCAAATCGGTTGTCGCTATTTTGATACAGCGCCGTTATACGGGCTAGGACTGGCGGAAACCCGGGTTAACCGTTTTTTGCGCGGCAAGGATCGCGATCAATATGTTCTGTCGACCAAAGCCGGGCGGCTGATGGAGGTTTGCAAGCCGGAAGATCGCACCGGCATCGGCAAGTTCTTTGAAACGCCAAACCGCCGTGAGATGTTCGACTATTCCTATAACGGCATCATGCGGTCATTCGAGTTTTCACTGGAGCGGCTGGGCGTCGACCGTATCGATATACTGTTCGCCCATGACATCGATGTCTTTAATCATGGCAGTAAGGAAGTGATGGAAGTGCGAATGGCGGATTTTATCGCCTCCGGCTATCGCGCCATGCTGTCACTGCGCGATCAGGGCGTCGTCAAGGCCATTGGTGCCGGTATTAATGAATGTCGGCCCGCTCAAAGATTGCTGGAACAATGTGATCTGGATATTTTTCTGCTGGCCGGGCGTTATACACTGTTGGAGCAGGAAGCGCTGGACAGTTTCCTGCCGCTTTGTCAAAAACGCGGTGTTGGCATCGTACTGGGCGGCCCCTACAATTCGGGCATTTTGGCAACAGGTGCAAAACCCGGCGCGTGGTATAATTATGACCCGGCTCCAGCAGATATCATCGCCAGGGTGAACCGGATCGAAGCCATTTGCAGCAATCATGGCGTGAGGTTGATTGAGGCCGCGCTGCGTTTTCCCTTGCATCATCCTTGTGTAATAACCACCGTGCCGGGGGCTCAATCGGTCGACGAGGTGGACAATAACAGTGGCAATATCGCTACAGAAATTCCAGATGCACTGTGGGCCGATTTGAAATCGCAAGGGCTGATGCGCGAAGATGCGCCGACGCCATAAAGCATTGCAAAAACTGCCCGCATAGATAACAAGAGGACCTGACCGTGACACAGCTAATCGATACGCACCAGCACCTACTCTATCACGATCAGCTTCGCTATGCATGGGCGGAAGCTTTGCCACCGCTTTCAGGTGATGATTTTTCAGTTGCCGATTATCAACAGCTAACCGAAGGACGCGATGTCGCTGGAACCATCTTTATGGAAGTGGATGCCGATGATTATCGCAAGGAGGCCCGCTTGATCTCGAACCTGGCTGCCGATCCCGATAATCAGATCCTCGGCCTCATTGCCTCGTGCCGGCCGGAAACGGATGCGGGATTTGATGACTGGATGGATGAATGTGCCGGTTTGCCGGTGGTGGGATTTCGCCGCATCCTGCATGAGGTGGCCGACGACATGTCACAAGACCAAACCTTTCGCGCCAATGTCGGTAAAATCGGTAAACACGGACACGTCTTTGACATGGTTTTCCGCGCCGACCAGTTGCCAATCGCACGGGACTTTGCAGCAGCTTGTGATGAAATGAACCTGGTGCTTGATCATTGCGGCGTGCCCGATATAGCCGGCGGTGAGATCGACCATTGGCGCAAGGGCATTTCGGCCTTGGCAGCATTACCGCATGTCAATTGCAAAATTTCGGGAATATTGGCCTATTGCAGTGCAGAGAACGCAGGGCTTGAAACCATCGAACCCTATGTCGGGCACATCATAGAAAGCTTCGGCACAGATCGCCTTGTTTGGGGCAGTGACTGGCCGGTGGTCAATCTGACATCCAATTTGCCCGACTGGATAGATATTTTCCGGCAACTGATAACCAATTTCAGCCCCGATGAAGCAACCGCTATCTCCAGCGGCAATGCGCAGCGCATCTATGGTGTGGCCAAGGCTTAACAAAAAATATGCGAACCGCTAACTTCTATTGCCAAGCTGCCCGGCTGGGCAAAAATATATTCTGGAGAAAACGCCGCCCATTGAAATAGCTAAACGAGCCAAACATGATTTCAGCATTTGCTTTTTCGCTCACGGCCAATCCGGGCTACGCGAGGCCTCCGCGGGGGTGGCGCGCAAACGCCGGTCGGTTCCGCCCGCAAATTGATTCCATTAATTTGTGCATCGGGCTTCAATAGCTCCTGATAGCGGGATCATGACAAAGCAATCCCGCTATAGTAGCGCTGAAAACAAAAAAAAACCGTATTCGGGGCCAATTATTGAATTTGCATCTTTATATTTCGAGCTTGCCGGTCTATATGACCCTCCGGTTGGCGTTCAAACTTGCACTTGCACAGCAGATTGTCCGCTTGGCGCGGGGTGGAGCAGTCCGGTAGCTCGTCAGGCTCATAACCTGAAGGTCGTAGGTTCAAATCCTACCCCCGCAACCAAAACAACGTTTCAAGACAGTTCAAATAGTTTCAAAACTCCTTAATTAACAAGGGGTTTTGGGATATTTCTGTTTCAATTCATTTCACCCCATACCATTGTTTTGCACGTATTGTGGTGCTACTTCTGGTGCTATATCAGTTCAATTTAGATATGTAGCACCAAAATGACCCTAACCACTATGCAAATACAGCGTTCTTTGCCTCGCACCAGTGACTATTGGCTGAGCGATGAAAAAGGACTGAGACTCCTTATAAAATCAAATGGTTCGCGATATTGGCGGATGAAATACCGATTCGAGGGCAAACAGAAAACCCTCGCTTTGGGTGTTTTTCCTGATGTCGGTCTCAAGGACGCACGTCTTGCTCGGGATAAAGCACGCATTCAGCTCTCAGAAGGAATGTAAGCGATGCACCGATCACACGGTTGCGGCATAGTTCCATGGCAGGAGTTGCTCGATCTGGCTTTGCTTGTGGCCATTGAGTATTGCCTGGAGTGTGGTGGTCAGGTAGGCATGCGGCTCAATTTTATTGAGTTTGGCAGTTTCTATCAGGGATGAGATAATGCCCCAGTTTTTAGCACCGGCATCATGACCGGCAAATAGCGCGTTTTTGCGATTAAGCGCGATCGGTCGCATAGTGCGTTCGACTGCGTTGTTATCGATCTCGATGCGGCCATCACTGGTGAACAGGATTAACCCCTGCCAAAATCTCGCAATATAACGTAACGCCTCGCCCAAGGGAGATTTGCCTGAGACGCGAGCGCGCTGCCCGGTGAGCCATAGTTCAAATGCTTCTATTCGCGGGACGGTTCGTTTCTGTCGCGCAGCAAGGCGTTCATCAGAACTTTGACCACGGATGTCAACCTCAATACGATAGAGTTCGCCAATGCGTTTGAGCCCTTCCTCGGCAATGGGTGCGGTGCTGTTTTTAGCAACCTCATGCAGTTTGCGCCGTGCATGAGCCCAGCAATAGGCCAGCTGAATTTGCCTGTCAGTTCGCTTGAGTAGGCGGTTGTAACCGGCATAGCCATCAACCTGCAAAACGCCGCTGAAGCCCTGCAAGATAGCTTCCGCATATTTCCCACTGCGTCCGGGTGCATAGCAATAGGCAACACCTGGTGGATCATCGCCGCACCACGGCCTGTCATCACGCGCCAGTGCCCAAAAGTAACCGGTTTTGGTTTTGCGCCTGCCCGGGTCAAGAACCGGGGCGCGGGTTTCATCCATATAGAGTTTGGTGGATTGCTTCAAATCGGCCATCAGGCATTCAAACACGGGCTTTAACTCAAAAGCTGCTTTGCCCACCCAGTTTGCCAGCGTCGAGCGATCCAGATCAATGCCCTGGCGGTTGTAAATCTGAGCCTGACGATAGAGCGGCAAATGATCCGCATATTTGGAGACAAGTACATGGGCAACCAGAGCTTCAGTAGGTAGACCACCCTCGACCAGATGCGCCGGGGCTGGCATCTGGGTAATGCCGTTTTCGCATGAGCGGCAGGCATATTTGGGACGGCGGGTGACAATGACCCTGAACTGAGCAGGGATCACATCCAGACGCTCTGATACATCCTCGCCAATCACATGCATCTGACCGCCACAAGAGCAACCCTTATCCTCGAGCTCTATAATCTCTTCGATGCGTGGCAGATGTTTGGGTAAAGACCCGCGGTTTGCCGCTCGGGGTTTTTTGGTCCTGGACCCAGAAGTAAACTCACTGGCATCTTGTTCGGCTTTCACAGCCTCAATTGCCGTCTCGATATCTTCCAGTGCAAATTCAAACTGATCGGCATTGAGCTTCTCGGATTTACGACCGAACATCGCTTGTTTGAAGGCCTTAATCAGCACTTCCAACTGCGCAATACGTTCATCGTGCCCAGCAATAATCGTTTTTAATGCATCCACATCATTGGGTAGGTCGGCCAAATCAATCATCGTTGATTTATAGCAGAACCACCCCTGATTTACGCGCTCGAATGCCGCCCTGATTCACTCTGCCGCAGTTGGTACCCGCGTGTTGACAGCCCGTACTTTGCGCCAGTCGAGGCCAGCAAACAGAGCCTCAAACTGGGCATGGTTCAGCTTCATCAAACCATCACGAATGGCAGGCCAGGCAAACACATGATCTTCTAGCCGCTTGTAGGCCATCACCAGGCCCGAGCCATCCCAGTACAATAGTTTCAAACGATCCGGGCGTTTGGCCCGGAATATAAATACCGTGCCCGTAAACGGGTTCTTGTCCAATTCATTTGATACCAATGCCGCAAGTCCGTCATGACCCTTGCGAAAATCTACAGGTGCGGTGGCCACAACAATACGCACGCCGTTGGTAGGGAAAATCACAAGTGAGCCTTCAGAGCACAAACAAGTTCGGCAATCCGGTGGGCACCGGTATTGGCATCAAGGCGCAGCTTCACGCCGCCCGTTTCCATCTCAATAGGTTTAAGATCAGTTGTGGTCGATCCGCCATCATCCAAAACAACTTCTGCGAAATCCACACTCTTTGGTGCCATTTTTGTTGCCAGGGCAAATTCTGATGCAAAATCAGCACCGGCCAGATCAGGAACCACCAGCTTGCCCTGTTTTGCCAAACTGCGCCACGTCGACAGACGGTTGGGCCGCAAGGCATTACGCTCAGCTACCTCGCGAACACTGACCCCAGGAACCATAGTTTCAGCAACAAGTCGCCCCTTTACTGCATCGCGCCATATGCGTCGACCAGTCGGGTCAGCCAAAACCTCCATCCGATCAATGTACTCCAAACGGACATCACTTTGTACTCCCACAAAAACCTCCACTGACAGATCAACATGTCAGGGAAAATAACCGACCAAAATGATAAATGGAAGGTGGGGACGGAACAGCGCTTACGAAGGAATTGACCCCAACGAAGAAAAACAACGCTTGAAGCGTGAGGAGGCTCTTGAGGGAGGCGAAGCATTCTCCACACTGGCACACGAATGGTTCGAACATCAAAAAGGCACATGGGATGCAGGTCATGCTCAACGACTATGGAACCGCCTAGAAGTCAACAGCTTTGCTGAACTTGACAAACGACCTCTTCACAAAATCAGACCTCAGGATATTCTCGAAACCGTTCGGAAAATCGAAGAACGTGATGCTCTCGATGTCGCTGCACGAACCTTGCAAGATATTCGCAGGGTATTTCGGTATGCCGTCCAGACAGGCAGACTCACATATAACCCAGCCTCAGACCTTACAGGGGTAGTGAAAGCCCGACAGAGCAAGCACCGAGCTTCCTTACCAACCACCGAGCTTGGGCAATATCTCTGCGATGTCCGTCAATACAAGACCAGAGGACGGCTCCTGACCCAACTTGCCTTGGAATTGTTACTCCTGACCTTTGTTCGTCCTGGGGAAGTGTATGGGGCGAGATGGGAGGAATTTGATTTTGATGACCAGCTCTGGAGAATTCCAGCCGAACGCATGAAAATGAAAACCACACACCTTGTGCCACTTTCCACCCAAGCTATTGCCATACTCAGAGAAGCCGAACCAATAACCAGTCAATATGAACTCGTGTTTCCGTCCGAGCGAAACAGGAACGAACCCATATCCAACAACACCCTCAGGCGAGCAATTTTCAAACTGGGCTATGACGGCAATACCAAAGACAAATCACGGGCAACACCGCATGGCTTTCGTGCCAATGCCTCGTCCATTCTCAACGAAAAGGGCTTCAATGCCGATGCCATCGAGCGGCAATTGTCACATATCGAACGTAACAAAGTCCGTTCTGCCTATATGCACCATGCTCACTTTTTGGATGACCGTCGTGAGATGATGCAATGGTGGGCTGATTTTCTGGATGGGGAGGTAGAGAAGTTTACACATACCTTCTAGTGTCCGATTTAGCTCAAAATTTCACCTTAATTCCAAAGTTTTGTTGATTGGTACTATGTGCTCGGGGCAAACACTTGAAGCTCTGAAAATTTTCCTTCCCACCGGATTTAATATTCGTTTGCTGCTTTCTCCGCCTATTTCTAGAGATTCAGAGTAACCTTGCAACGCGAAATCCGATATCGCTGTTTCTACCCTCTGGCTTGATCCTTGACCTGTTAGAGCAACGAATATCAATTGGACCATCTTGCCATGACCCCCCACGCATAACCCGTCTAGGATCACAATTATCTTCCCATGCGCCCCCATCGACAGGTGCACCGTGATAGGAGTCGTGCCAAGAATCTTGCACCCACTCCCAAACGTTTCCGTGCATATCATACAGTCCCCAGTTATTTGGATCATAGGAACGTATTTCTGTCGTCATACCAATGTGACCGTTGTGATTGGCATATTCCATTTTTGCCTCTTTACCCCAACAGAAGTCCGTTTCACTTCCTGATCGACAGCAATATTCCCATTCGCTTTCGCTGAGCAATCTGTATTGTCCACCTGATTTGGAGGAAAGCCAAATTGTATATTGGACAGCTTCGTGCCAAGAAACATTAATGACGGGCTTTTCCCCACGACCATAGCCATTGTCCAATGGTTCTGGCAATCCGTTCTCATGTACGAATTTATCATATTGTCTAAAGGTAATTTGAGTTTGAGAAACAGCCAATTTATAATCTATAGTAACAGTATGAACAGGATTCTCATTTGGAAATGACATTTTGTTTTCGCTGGACGCGCCCATAGAAAATCTTCCCTCTGGAACCAACACAAGAGTTGGATAATCGGGCGAACAAAATTCGTTAATTAACGAAAGAGAATCAATTTTATTCCGATCTAAGAACAAAAAATATAGACAGAGAAATGCTGCTCGAGAATTTACTTTTTGCAATATGTCTAGTTCAAATTTCAATATGCTATTTGTATTGGGTCGATCAAAATTATTTTTATTTGATACGTAATTCTTAATCGATTCCTTTAATTCAAAGTTTTGTTCAAGCGGATCGAAATACAATTGCTCCATGATAGAAAAAAGCTCTCTACCTCGCGCTCGCACCAAAGGAGATTGCTTTGTTGATTCTCGAGACCGAAATCCATTATTGGGTGATGCGGAAAATATCAGTGCGCTATTTTTTGCAGCCGTGACGTAAGCGTCGACAAAATCCTCCAAACTGTCTTCGTAAGTCTCATTATATCCAGTCCTATCGGTACTACGCCATGTGTTACGGCATCGTTCAATTAGGGTCACCAGGCTTGGGTCTCCTTGTCTGAGCCCGTCACTACCAATCCCATACATTGACAGAATGGTCTCTACGATTTTGGGATCTGGATTTGTGGTGCCATCGACGCTACTAGACATCCAATTACTGAGCCTCGAAATGCTGATATGAAGTTCTCTTGCGAGATGAGCCTGCGTTTCAGGAAGCTCCTCTGGAAAGCTTTTCAATAAATGCCGCACCTCACTTTTCATAGATGTGAGAAGCCAGCGAACTTTCGCGCCAAATTCTGGAACAATTGGATTCATATTGATTCTCTTTGAGGATATATTTGAAGTCTCGAAAAGACTATATCGCCTATTGTCGACGACATCAATACCATATTATTCCAAATATTGAATGATATTTTATTATTATAGGAACAACATCGATACAAAACAGAAATATATCAGAAACATTGAACTGCAAGTTATTTTTCTTGTATTATCTTGTTTTTCAAGTACAATTTATTTGCTAAATGATGGAGGTTAAAATGTTTTATCCATTAGTTGCTATGCTGTATGCCGCGATCGTGGCGCTCTATATAGCACACTGGTATGGTGTGATTTAGATGGGATACTGGATGTCCATGAATGAATAAGCCCTGTCAATTTTGGCAGGGCTTATTCATTCATGGACAGACAAATTTCGGGTGCGTGTAATTTTCTGCTCATAGATTCAGGCTTCTTTTGAAATTTTGAGCCTTAATCTTTATCAATCGCCCCTTCAACATTGAAATGCAACATTTTGCTCACATTCCTTTGAAAAGGCCTCATATGGGGTTTTGTATTCGAGACATTTTCTTGGACGTTGGTTCAGCTTGTCTTCGACGATCTGAACTTCGGCTTTTGTCAGCTTAGTGAAATCGGTACCCTTTGGGAAGTATTGGCGAACAAGACCGTTGGTATGTTCGTTGAGGCCGCGCTGCCATGAGTGATAGGGCTTGGCGAAATAGATGTCGCATTGCAATATTTTGGCGATCTTTTTGTGCCCGGCGAATTCTTTGCCATTGTCATACGTGATGGTTTTGATGAACGCTTTGAGCTTTGAAAGCGTCTTGCCGCAGGCCTTTTGCACGCTGTCCTTTGATTTGTCGCGTAACAGAACCAGCTTGGTGTATTTTGATTTTCGATCGACATGAGAAAGAATGGCACCCTTGTGGTTTTTGCCGATGATAGTATCGCCCTCCCAGTCGCCAACACGGCTTTTGGTTTCGACGATTTCGGGACGTTCCTCAATGTCAACCCGCCCTGGAATGAGGCCGCGACCGGCTGTTTTCGTGCCGCGTCGATTGTATTTTTTGCCGCGATGGCGCAGGCAAGTCCATAATTTGCCACCCTTTTTTTTGTCCGCCCAGATGTGGCGGTAAATCCACTCGTGTGAGACGAAGAGCCCGTTTCGAGCCAGCCAGCCGCTGATCTGATCGGGGCTCCACTGCCATTTCGTCAGCAGGCTTTCAATGAGTTCGACGCGCTCAACGGTCATTTTACGCGGCACACAAGAGGCCTTTTTGCGCCGCTCACACGCCTTGTCATGCGCTTGTTTAAAGCGATAACCACATTTGCCCTTGTTGCGCTGCAACTCTCGGGTGATAGTCGAACGCTCAACGCCAATCTGGCGGGCAATTTGGGCGCGGCAGAGACCGGTTTGCAAAAGTGTGTAAATCTGGCATCTTTGATCATAGGCCAGATGGTGATGTCCTTTGGGCATAATATCCTCCGTGAGATGTGGTGTCCCATACGAGGATTGCAGCCATCTGGCTAAATAATCAAAGGCATAATGGAATGGTTTGACGAGTTTTGCGGATTTTCCGGTCGGCCTCAAGGGTGCTGCGCATCGCTACGCGACAATGCCCTTGACCCCGCCCACCAAATCCGCAAACAAAAATCATATTCCATCAGCAAACAAATGTTGCGTTTCGGAGTTGAACCGGGGAATCTTAAAAAGTCGTTTGGATTTTACAGGTAAGAAATGCCTGGACCACAATCTGACGATAACATCTCAACCCTCCTTAAGAGCAAATTCGATAAATAGTAGACATCCTAATTCTCAAATAAAATCTATAGAACACCCTCTCGCTCCCTCATCCACTCCCTAACTTCACTGAATCGCCACCCAACGCTCCCGACTCCCAAACTCACACGTCTTGGAAACGAACCATTTTTCTCCATTCTCCAAATGGTGGTACGAGAAAGTCCCGTCATTTCTACGATTTCGTTGGCACGAATGATACGCTCTGGAACGTTGTCGAGTGAGACAGACGGCACACGATTTTCTGTGACATTTTCCAATAGATGTTCAAGGAGCTGGTATCCAAAAAACTGATTTTCCGTATCCGTTACGTTGATGAATCCGAGCTTGCCATCAGCAACTAGCCCTTCCACTTCAGAAACCTGACAACGCAGAAAGAGCGATGCCTCGTTGAGAGAAAACCGCTGATACAGGGTAATTCCCATGCTATCTGCTATTTCCTTATAGTTATCGGGAAGAGGTTTTCGCATATCTTGTGTTCAAAGTTCGTGGTATGCTACAAGCAGAAGAATCTCTTGAGACAGTAATTTCAATTCCTTGTAGCACCCTATGAACGAAACCGCTCACACTTTTCGAAAAGGCGATAACTCTCTTCGTGATCGCGTAGGCGAATATCTGAAAACGTTGAAAAATTTGGACAATGCCAGAGTTGCTACGTTTTGGGCGAATGACAAGGAATGGGGAGAAACACTCGGGGATGAAAAGGATATCCTGGAAGCCAAAAAAATCCTCAAGCGAAGCTTGGTACGTGCCACCAGCAGGATAGAACGAAAAGAATTAAAAGAAGCTATTGAGCAAGACTTGATGAGCGAAGAACAAGCTCAAGAATTTTCTCAACTGAAAGAAAAACAGAAACTTGAGAAAAATTTGAAACTGAAGCGAAAGTCTCAATCTCCCAAGCGTGGCAGAAAACTATAATCACAAAAATGAACGGCAAATTTTGTTGATTAAATCTGGGTGGTACGGAACGTATCAATTCAATCAAAGCCACTCAAGTGTACCGCTACCACTCACTATCAAGAACCGCCCTCGGCAGGGTGGGAACAAAATATTCCGAGTGAACGGATTCTTGACAGTTTCACGGAGTACACGGTTTGAAAAAAGTGTCTCAGATATGAGGCAATTTATTTTTTAATTGTTGAATTATGGAAACAAACAGTGAGCATCCATTACCTTGAAATGTGGAATTTCAGGAATTCCTGAGAGAAAAATCTCAAGGGAATGATATCGCAGCAGAAGTTGCTCAAAAGTAAGCGATGCACCGATCACACGGTTGCGGCATAGTTCCATGGCAGGAGTTGCTCGATCTGGCTTTGCTTGTGGCCATTGAGTATTGCCTGGAGTGTGGTGGTCAGGTAGGCATGCGGCTCAATTTTATTGAGTTTGGCAGTTTCTATCAGGGATGAGATAATGCCCCAGTTTTTAGCACCGGCATCATGACCGGCAAATAGCGCGTTTTTGCGATTAAGCGCGATCGGTCGCATAGTGCGTTCGACTGCGTTGTTATCGATCTCGATGCGGCCATCACTGGTGAACAGGATTAACCCCTGCCAAAATCTCGCAATATAACGTAACGCCTCGCCCAAGGGAGATTTGCCTGAGACGCGAGCGCGCTGCCCGGTGAGCCATAGTTCAAATGCTTCTATTCGCGGGACGGTTCGTTTCTGTCGCGCAGCAAGGCGTTCATCAGAACTTTGACCACGGATGTCAACCTCAATACGATAGAGTTCGCCAATGCGTTTGAGCCCTTCCTCGGCAATGGGTGCGGTGCTGTTTTTAGCAACCTCATGCAGTTTGCGCCGTGCATGAGCCCAGCAATAGGCCAGCTGAATTTGCCTGTCAGTTCGCTTGAGTAGGCGGTTGTAACCGGCATAGCCATCAACCTGCAAAACGCCGCTGAAGCCCTGCAAGATAGCTTCCGCATATTTCCCACTGCGTCCGGGTGCATAGCAATAGGCAACACCTGGTGGATCATCGCCGCACCACGGCCTGTCATCACGCGCCAGTGCCCAAAAGTAACCGGTTTTGGTTTTGCGCCTGCCTGGGTCAAGAACCGGGGCGCGGGTTTCATCCATATAGAGTTTGGTGGATTGCTTCAAATCGGCCATCAGGCATTCAAACACGGGCTTTAACTCAAAAGCTGCTTTGCCCACCCAGTTTGCCAGCGTCGAGCGATCCAGATCAATGCCCTGGCGGTTGTAAATCTGAGCCTGACGATAGAGCGGCAAATGATCCGCATATTTGGAGACAAGTACATGGGCAACCAGAGCTTCAGTAGGTAGACCACCCTCGACCAGATGCGCCGGGGCTGGCATCTGGGTAATGCCGTTTTCGCATGAGCGGCAGGCATATTTGGGACGGCGGGTGACAATGACCCTGAACTGAGCAGGGATCACATCCAGACGCTCTGATACATCCTCGCCAATCACATGCATCTGACCGCCACAAGAGCAACCCTTATCCTCGAGCTCTATAATCTCTTCGATGCGTGGCAGATGTTTGGGTAAAGACCCGCGGTTTGCCGCTCGGGGTTTTTTGGTCCTGGACCCAGAAGTAAACTCACTGGCATCTTGTTCGGCTTTCACAGCCTCAATTGCCGTCTCGATATCTTCCAGTGCAAATTCAAACTGATCGGCATTGAGCTTCTCGGATTTACGACCGAACATCGCTTGTTTGAAGGCCTTAATCAGCACTTCCAACTGCGCAATACGTTCATCGTGCCCAGCAATAATCGTTTTTAATGCATCCACATCATTGGGTAGGTCGGCCAAATCAATCATCGTTGATTTATAGCAGAACCACCCCTGATTTACGCGCTCGAATGCCGCCCTGATTCACTCTGCCGCAGTTGGTACCCGCGTGTTGACAGCCCGTACTTTGCGCCAGTCGAGGCCAGCAAACAGAGCCTCAAACTGGGCATGGTTCAGCTTCATCAAACCATCACGAATGGCAGGCCAGGCAAACACATGATCTTCTAGCCGCTTGTAGGCCATCACCAGGCCCGAGCCATCCCAGTACAATAGTTTCAAACGATCCGGGCGTTTGGCCCGGAATATAAATACCGTGCCCGTAAACGGGTTCTTGTCCAATTCATTTGATACCAATGCCGCAAGTCCGTCATGACCCTTGCGAAAATCTACAGGTGCGGTGGCCACAACAATACGCACGCCGTTGGTAGGGAAAATCACAAGTGAGCCTTCAGAGCACAAACAAGTTCGGCAATCCGGTGGGCACCGGTATTGGCATCAAGGCGCAGCTTCACGCCGCCCGTTTCCATCTCAATAGGTTTAAGATCAGTTGTGGTCGATCCGCCATCATCCAAAACAACTTCTGCGAAATCCACACTCTTTGGTGCCATTTTTGTTGCCAGGGCAAATTCTGATGCAAAATCAGCACCGGCCAGATCAGGAACCACCAGCTTGCCCTGTTTTGCCAAACTGCGCCACGTCGACAGACGGTTGGGCCGCAAGGCATTACGCTCAGCTACCTCGCGAACACTGACCCCAGGAACCATAGTTTCAGCAACAAGTCGCCCCTTTACTGCATCGCGCCATATGCGTCGACCAGTCGGGTCAGCCAAAACCTCCATCCGATCAATGTACTCCAAACGGACATCACTTTGTACTCCCACAAAAACCTCCACTGACAGATCAACATGTCAGGGAAAATAACCGACCAAAATGATAAATGGAAGGTGGGGACGGAACAGCGCTTACGCTCAAAAAGCACTCGATTGTGATAGAGCAGAAGATTTTTTCACAGACGTGATTTTTAACGGTTGTATCTGTGGAATGGTAGGTTGACTTATCTACTATGACGATACCCACGCATTCTATGATCGTCATTATTACGAAATCGAAGAAATTCGCGAAGAATGGGAGGATAGCGTATGACAGGCACCCGAAATCAAAGGTGACCTCAAAAATTCATTCGCTTGGTTTGCCTTTGAGGAAGTGGCGTATTGAATCGCCTCAAAATGGGAGCTTGTATAAACAGGCTTTCATACTTCTCAAACTAAAAATAACGGTTCTTCGGAGCCGTTTTTTTTACAAAACCTTTATCCAGCCTGCCTCAGTTTTTCAGGAAGCTCAAATTCTATCTCTGCCATAAAATCCGACATCGAAATATTCAGTGCCGCACAGACAGCATAAATTGTTGAAATGGTCGGCTGACGTTTGTTGCATTCAAGGAGCGAAACATAACGCATAGCAATTCCAGCCCGAAAAGCCAGCTCCTCTTGTGACCAGTTTTTTTCTTTTCGCTTACGTCTCAAAATCTTTCCAAAAATTTCCCTGACAATATCTGCTTGGGCATTCTCCATATCGAGGGTTCCTTTCCTGAGACCACCCTCAAGGAACCGCTTGCATCGTGCTATGAACTATAGTATGAATTAATGAACTATCGTGTGAAAATCATGGGGGATGTCCCTTGGTGGATTGGTTGCTTCCATTCAATTTTTGCATGTGTGAGTTGTATCTCCAAGAACAGAAAAAATTTAATTACAGCAAGACAAGGAAGGAACCTACAAATGTCGATTGACAAGCAAGGAAAAAGCTCAGTGAATACGAGTACCAGTCGTAGTTCAGAAAACAAGGGAGGCAGTGCTTCATCATCAGGAACTTCTCCTGTAACCAAAGCGTCGGACAGCACCTCACAGAAGGTGCATAACATATTGAACAAGAAGTGATTTCCGAGGTTTTTTCAGCAGAAAATACCTCACTCAATCGGCAATCCCAATTTGCCAGAACTTCTTGAATTCAAGAAAAATCCTCTACAATAGATAACACTCAGGGACTTACTTCGTAAGTTATTTTAGCTATGAATAGCCCCTGAGATACCCCTGAGAGTGAACTCGGTATCGAGTACGCGAGATATGTGCCTGAGCTTCTTATCTGCCCCCTCGCTCGTGGCGAACAGGAGTGGTTACAAAACGCACCTGACACCTACGGCGATGATGCAGGCGAAGTTTGGGTACAGGATATCTTTCCACGATTCCTAACTGGCAATCTTCAGGACGTTGATATCGAAGACCTCCAACTCTATACCCCAAAAATGCTCAACGAGCTTTCCTCAGAGCAACTACGAGCAACTTCCGAACCTCCCATTGAGAAAATCCTGAACGCCCTTGAAGGCAAGCAATAAGGCTTGTTCGTGAATATGAACTATGGTATCAAATTATGTACTATAGTGTGAATAAAGGAGAAGACTGAAATGGGACTATTCCGAAGTGCGAGAGCAAAGATGGCTGACAACAATGCTGAACAAATGGGATTAGCCAAGGGGACTCACCAAGAAAACTGTGAACGTTGTCGGCATGTTGCAAAGGTAAAGAGTGCAACAACACTTGCTTGCTCCATCCACAACATTGCTGTTTCCCCGAACAGAGTGTGCGGACATTTCACTCGCTGAAAGAATCAGACACAAATGACCCGAAATCCCTCAAACCGCTTGTTCACTCATTGTGTACGGGTTTTATCCCTACGCAGCAGGGGAATCGCATTTGGGGTTTGACAAATATGCCTGAATAGATTCTTGAGGTTCCATCACGATATGGAGCCTCAAGATGTCAACAATCATAAGCTATTTCAATGATATAGACGATCCACGCACGGGCAATGCCTGCCGTCACAAGTTTTGTGACATCATGACAATCAGCCTTTTATGTGCCTTGTGTGGCGGCGAAACTGCGGTGGATATGGCCGATTTTGGCCATGCGAAGGAAGAATTTCTGCGCGATTTTCTCGAATTGCCGAATGGCACGCCGTGTCACGACACGTTTTCACGGCTGTTTCGGTTGCTTAAGCCCGCAAGCTTTCAACGCCTGTTTGAGAAGTTCCGTGCTGATTTTGCCCAGGCACGCGATGCCCAACCCGCCATCGCCATTGACGGCAAAGAGATGCGTCGCACCTTTGACAGGGCCGCCAATCAATCCGGCCTGAACGTGGTGACCGCCTTTGCGCATGGGGCTCGTTTGAGCCTCGGTATTATCGAAAGTGCCAAGGGTGGTGGCGAGATTTTGGCCCTACGTGAGTTGATCAAAATGCTCGACATCAAGGGCATGACGATCACTGCTGACGCGCTGCATTGCCAACGCGAGACCTGTGAGTTGATCGTGCGTGAAGGCGGCGATTACTGTGTGCAACTGAAGGGCAATCAGGGCGATATGCAGGCGGATGTGCGGGCCTTCATTGATGATCAAGAGACTGATTATATTGACGAATATATCTCAACTGACGCCAACCATGGCCGCATTGAAGAGCGATGTTACCATGTCTACAGCACTACGCAATATCTTGACGACACACACAAATGGCCAAGCCTCAAGACCTTCGTCCATGTCACTTCAACACGTGAAATGAACGGAAAATCAAGCCGCTGCGAACGCGTTTATCTCATGTCAAAACCCCCACAAGCGCAGGAAGCTGCAACCATTATTCGGGGGCATTGGCAAATTGAAAACAGCCTTCACTGGTCGCTTGATGTCATTATGAATGATGATCTCCATCGCGCTCGCAAAGACAACGCACCGATCAATTTTGCAGCCCTCAGACGTATCGCACTAAACATCATAAAGGCAAATCAGGACAAGGGATCAAACCGCGTAAAATTCAAACGCGCTGGCTGGAATGATGATTTCCTGCTTTCACTCCTAAACAACTTTTGAAATGCGATTGCCCTGCCCTACGCAGTGCCACGTTTGACAAAACGAACCATCCGAGTAGAATTGGAGGGTATATTTTGTCATATAATCAAGTGGTTATGGATAATACAAAGCGTCCAACTATCGAGGGAAGCGGAGAAAAACTCGATAGACGTTCTTTTATCACAAAAGGACTTGCGGTAATTACCGCAGCAACAGTCATCAACACCACAGGACTCGCTCAAAACGCTCTGGCTCAGGATATCCAAGCGACACCTATTAGCACCGAGACAAAAACACACCTTTCTCCTGACGAAATCATGAAAAAACATGCCGATGCTATTCCTATCGGGAAAGATGAGTATGTGAGTAACGTGCTACAGGAAGAAAAATTTGTTCAAGGACGATACGCAAGCAAGCCTGACAACTGGAAAGCAGAGAAAGCCACAGGCTATTTTGATAGCCAGTTCAACAGTTTTATAACAGGAAACGACAACGGATCACTTGGAAGATTTGTCACCCGTTCCCCAGACTTCACCAGCTACATACTAGCTTTTGCCAATGACTTTCCACTGGCAGGAGAATTGGAAAAAGAACACCATATTGCCAAATATGACACGATTATATCCGAACAGAATGCTTTACAACAAGCCTCACGCGAACGCCAAGAAGCCCTCAAACGACTCATTGCACTCCTTGCAGAAAATTCTACATAGCAATTTTTGACAGAATTCCACTAAATATGATAAGATATAGGATATATTTCCTATATCTTTTTTATGTCTTTGGAACACGCTCCTTCCTGATATGATGCTCCCAAATCCGCTCAAGCGGAGAAGCTGGTTGATTCAAAGACCAAGCCAGACACAACCCGTGAGCATCAAGATGTGCAGAAACCTGCTGAAATTCCAAAGGACATAGGCGAAAAACTCCTGGGTGCGGACTGGAATAACGACAAGGGAAACCAACAAGAAGAATATCAAAAATTCCAGACATACCTTGCTGAAAATAAAGACCAGTCCGAACAAATTTTTGCAATTCTTCGCACAATCGAGTCTGAGGATTTAAGTGACTTCATTTTCGAAAACGGATTCATTATCAATCCAGACACTCAAAAAGTCTTTGAAGCCCAGTTCGGAAAATCAGATACAGCAAAATCAACAGAAAGGGACACAACGGCAGAAGCAAGAAAAAGCAAAGCAGAATCGGAACTTATAGAAACAGAGCAAGAAAATCAAAACGAAGAAAAAATCAGACAACAATTTCAACAGCATATTGAAATGTTCAAATGAAGAAACGAGATGTTTGCAAAGATTCCCGAGTTTCAGAAACTCCTAACCAAACTTGGCAGCGTAACTGAAGATTCCCCAATCAATGATATCGAAGCCGTAACCAAGCAGTTTATAGCTTTCTTTTCCGCTCCCAAAGGAGTCGAGAAAATAGCCCAGACCATTTACAATGAGGCACAAAAAACATGAGCCGATCCGCTCCAGTCAGAAACCTACACCCAATTCCGTAGTTATCTCGGAAATCTCGACAAGTCAGGGAACTATGGCTTTGTCTCACGCCTCAAAGCTTTTGAATCCTACGCTGACAAGAATGCACCTGATATCGAAAGTCCACTCTTTCAAGCTCAGGTTCGTTCCGCTCATGGGAATGGCGACGTGAGGAAATTCGGACAATTTCTCGAATCACGAAACGGCGACTTCACTACCACGACCAATATGGCAGATGTTCCACCCAGCAGGCACTTAGGACTTGCAGGAAGTCCCTACCAACTCAATGCTCCCGTACAAGTTTGTAAGCGATGCACCGATCACACGGTTGCGGCATAGTTCCATGGCAGGAGTTGCTCGATCTGGCTTTGCTTGTGGCCATTGAGTATTGCCTGGAGTGTGGTGGTCAGGTAGGCATGCGGCTCAATTTTATTGAGTTTGGCAGTTTCTATCAGGGATGAGATAATGCCCCAGTTTTTAGCACCGGCATCATGACCGGCAAATAGCGCGTTTTTGCGATTAAGCGCGATCGGTCGCATAGTGCGTTCGACTGCGTTGTTATCGATCTCGATGCGGCCATCACTGGTGAACAGGATTAACCCCTGCCAAAATCTCGCAATATAACGTAACGCCTCGCCCAAGGGAGATTTGCCTGAGACGCGAGCGCGCTGCCCGGTGAGCCATAGTTCAAATGCTTCTATTCGCGGGACGGTTCGTTTCTGTCGCGCAGCAAGGCGTTCATCAGAACTTTGACCACGGATGTCAACCTCAATACGATAGAGTTCGCCAATGCGTTTGAGCCCTTCCTCGGCAATGGGTGCGGTGCTGTTTTTAGCAACCTCATGCAGTTTGCGCCGTGCATGAGCCCAGCAATAGGCCAGCTGAATTTGCCTGTCAGTTCGCTTGAGTAGGCGGTTGTAACCGGCATAGCCATCAACCTGCAAAACGCCGCTGAAGCCCTGCAAGATAGCTTCCGCATATTTCCCACTGCGTCCGGGTGCATAGCAATAGGCAACACCTGGTGGATCATCGCCGCACCACGGCCTGTCATCACGCGCCAGTGCCCAAAAGTAACCGGTTTTGGTTTTGCGCCTGCCCGGGTCAAGAACCGGGGCGCGGGTTTCATCCATATAGAGTTTGGTGGATTGCTTCAAATCGGCCATCAGGCATTCAAACACGGGCTTTAACTCAAAAGCTGCTTTGCCCACCCAGTTTGCCAGCGTCGAGCGATCCAGATCAATGCCCTGGCGGTTGTAAATCTGAGCCTGACGATAGAGCGGCAAATGATCCGCATATTTGGAGACAAGTACATGGGCAACCAGAGCTTCAGTAGGTAGACCACCCTCGACCAGATGCGCCGGGGCTGGCATCTGGGTAATGCCGTTTTCGCATGAGCGGCAGGCATATTTGGGACGGCGGGTGACAATGACCCTGAACTGAGCAGGGATCACATCCAGACGCTCTGATACATCCTCGCCAATCACATGCATCTGACCGCCACAAGAGCAACCCTTATCCTCGAGCTCTATAATCTCTTCGATGCGTGGCAGATGTTTGGGTAAAGACCCGCGGTTTGCCGCTCGGGGTTTTTTGGTCCTGGACCCAGAAGTAAACTCACTGGCATCTTGTTCGGCTTTCACAGCCTCAATTGCCGTCTCGATATCTTCCAGTGCAAATTCAAACTGATCGGCATTGAGCTTCTCGGATTTACGACCGAACATCGCTTGTTTGAAGGCCTTAATCAGCACTTCCAACTGCGCAATACGTTCATCGTGCCCAGCAATAATCGTTTTTAATGCATCCACATCATTGGGTAGGTCGGCCAAATCAATCATCGTTGATTTATAGCAGAACCACCCCTGATTTACGCGCTCGAATGCCGCCCTGATTCACTCTGCCGCAGTTGGTACCCGCGTGTTGACAGCCCGTACTTTGCGCCAGTCGAGGCCAGCAAACAGAGCCTCAAACTGGGCATGGTTCAGCTTCATCAAACCATCACGAATGGCAGGCCAGGCAAACACATGATCTTCTAGCCGCTTGTAGGCCATCACCAGGCCCGAGCCATCCCAGTACAATAGTTTCAAACGATCCGGGCGTTTGGCCCGGAATATAAATACCGTGCCCGTAAACGGGTTCTTGTCCAATTCATTTGATACCAATGCCGCAAGTCCGTCATGACCCTTGCGAAAATCTACAGGTGCGGTGGCCACAACAATACGCACGCCGTTGGTAGGGAAAATCACAAGTGAGCCTTCAGAGCACAAACAAGTTCGGCAATCCGGTGGGCACCGGTATTGGCATCAAGGCGCAGCTTCACGCCGCCCGTTTCCATCTCAATAGGTTTAAGATCAGTTGTGGTCGATCCGCCATCATCCAAAACAACTTCTGCGAAATCCACACTCTTTGGTGCCATTTTTGTTGCCAGGGCAAATTCTGATGCAAAATCAGCACCGGCCAGATCAGGAACCACCAGCTTGCCCTGTTTTGCCAAACTGCGCCACGTCGACAGACGGTTGGGCCGCAAGGCATTACGCTCAGCTACCTCGCGAACACTGACCCCAGGAACCATAGTTTCAGCAACAAGTCGCCCCTTTACTGCATCGCGCCATATGCGTCGACCAGTCGGGTCAGCCAAAACCTCCATCCGATCAATGTACTCCAAACGGACATCACTTTGTACTCCCACAAAAACCTCCACTGACAGATCAACATGTCAGGGAAAATAACCGACCAAAATGATAAATGGAAGGTGGGGACGGAACAGCGCTTACACAAGTTTGAGATTTTTATAAAGCCGTTTCCAAGGAATGATTGGAATACGAAACCACCAGCAAGGAAAACACCTCAACACTCAAAATCATGGAGAATATAGAGAAAGCCCTTACTGGCGAAGATATCGCCAACGAAACCATTCGCTCTATCGAGCTTATTCTCAAAAATGACGGAATCCTCCCCATAGCCATGACCCTTGCTGATGTTTTTGGTAGAAGTTTCTCCTCAGGAGCAGAACTTCAAAACTATATCTCAGCAGGACAATACTCAACTCGTAAACGAGAACTCGAAAAACAAATTGAAGACAAGAAACAAGCATATCATACTGCCCTTGCAGAGTATCAGGAAGCCCACCAAGAAGCTCAAAAAGAAGCCGATGAAAAAATCAAACAAACCCTCAAAATCTTCAAAAATGCAGGATTCGATCTGTGGGATATCGACTATTTCCTTGCCCAAATAACCTGAGGTCTCCTCATTCCCGACATTGGAAAGCCATTTGATATAGGCAACATCGACCCAGCAAAACAAAATTTCGGAGAATCTCGCGGAGTCACAAACAGCCTCGATAGGTTCGTAGAGAACGTCTACCGCTTCGTCAACAAGGGAATTACAGGCGATCCCGAAGGACGAGATGAAAACGGCAAGCTTGTCGGATTTTCAATCGAACAGGCAATCCTCAATCCAGACACCCAACAAAAAACCGATGCAGAACTCAAGAGTTTCATGCAACAATTCGGAGTATGGCACGACACGAGAGGCTTCGATAAAATCCAAGCCATGGAAAATTTGAGAAAGCCAGCAATTTCAATTGAAGGGTAAACACGTTTGCCTTGTAAAAAAAGTATTCCAAACCAACATTTTATGAATAAAGAAAACAGAAAAACGGACAACGTAGTGCGTTGAATTGAGCTGAATTTACAAACTATCAAGCAATCCTATATGGCTGGAGAGCTATCTCTGGATGAATACGCCTTTATACGTCAATCCTATTGGAAAATACTTGCAAAGCATTACGCAAAGGACACCACAAATTTCTGAGAAGAAGTACACTTACTTGCAAGTATTTTTACAACGCGTTGGCAAAATCTCAGCAAATTCAAATAGCCTCAGACGGAAGTGAGGGTTTCTTTTTTTGAAAATTCCAAAAAATTTATATCATTTATGAAACATATACCTCTCTAATTGGAGCTTCATGACCCCACGAAAAAAGCAAAAAAAGTCCACGCCTACACCTCAATGAAATTCAGATAATAACGCCGATAAATTTCGCAAAGCTGAAGATGAGTATATTCTCCACCGTCTCAGACAAGACGGATATCAACCTGAAACTCTCAGCGCAGATACACGAGAAATTCTATTGAAGAATTATCGAGATATGCTCAGGATGCAAGACGAACACGTAAAAAAACTTCTGTATGTGATGCGTGATACAGGTGTTGGGAAAGCACTCAACAAACAGAGTATTGAATGGCTATTGTATGAGCATATAAATGAGAATTTATGAAAATATCCTATTTTGGAGAAGCTGTCATTTAAGAATAGGGTTTTAGTTGACCTACTAACTGTCGAACAACTCACAGGACTGATTCAATTCTTCAACTTACTTGAAACGGGAAACCTCTTTGATCCTATTCCGATGCAGGACTTTGAAGCGGTAATTTACGGAAAATATGACCGATTTAGAAACGGCAAACGCAAGAAAGGTTATCTAAAGGCTGGGGTGTGCGATGAAAACTGAAACATACAACACTCAGCCCTCAAACGTGCCGAGACAGCATATGCTCTTATCCGAAATTACTATGACTGAAAAGCAGGGGAAGAAGAATAACAGCAGCACGATATTTCCCAATTCCCTCGGAGCCGACAATATCAGAATATCGTCACGCACAGCGGAAGTCACCCGAAGGGGTGTAACGAAGTGAAGCAGGGCGTAGCCCTTAGTCTGAAGTGAGCATGTCGATAGGCTGAGAGTGTTGGCGGGAGGAGTTTACTGAACAATTTCAATCCAAAAATAACAAACTTTGACATTTTTGGATATTTTCATATACTACTCCATGTTACCCATTAACGAGGAAACTATGAATATATCACTCACAGAAGAGCTTGAAGCTTATGTGAAAACACAAGTAGATTCTGGTCTGTTTAGCTCAGCCAGTGAAGTCGTTCGCGAAGCCCTGCGTACAAAAAAACTTGGGGATATGGAACGTCAGCTCGTTCGTCGTTTAGACCTTTCACGAGTTCAGTACACCGAAGGAAAATCACGTGTCGCTAACGCAGAATTTTTCGATAATAAAATAGCGGGAATCCGCGAAAAACACTCCGTTTAATTCTGCTCTATGAACGATTACAAAGTCCACTTTACCGAGCTTGCCGAGCAAGATATCGATGAAATCATAGATTACATCGCCCAGGATAGTCCTACAAACGCAATTCGTTTTGTAGAAAATCTCCGTGACAGAGCGGTAAAGGCTCTTGGAACTGCTCCAAAAGGTGGAGCCGAGTTCCTCGGAGCGCGTTTTTTTTCCGTTTGAAAATTACATTGTGGTCTACGATATCGACGAAGCCAACAAGACGGTTGTTGTCCATATGGTAGCACATGGAGCTAGGCAATGGAGACCGCTCTTTATCGAGCGTTTCTGAGCTTCTTAACGAGGCAACTCTAGTGGGTATCAACTCCCAACATAATACATTCGGTTGCATGGCAAACTCTGATACTATGTTATATGTGTACGAGGAATATGTCTACAACCTAAGATAACCATGTCAGTAGCACATCAGTTGTCCGCTTTATGTAGCACGTGATTTGTCCGGTTTTAGGATGCTCTCAAAAGGAGGGTGTTTGATGAACCGGACTTCATGGTTACAGGAAAGACGGATGGAGAAGTTTATTGATGTGTAAGCGATGCACCGATCACACGGTTGCGGCATAGTTCCATGGCAGGAGTTGCTCGATCTGGCTTTGCTTGTGGCCATTGAGTATTGCCTGGAGTGTGGTGGTCAGGTAGTGCCTCGCTTCTTTTAATTTGACATGTTTGCCGAGTACTGATTCAGCTTCATTGATTTTGTTTTTCTGATTGAGG